>CABHOK010000001.1 GCA_902168205.1 uncultured Chitinophaga sp.
TGGACGCTGCCCGTACGCAACTGGAGTTTGGTGGTGAATCAATTTATCAACATCTTCGGAGAGCGGTGCAAAATATAATCCCTTTACGCAGTTGCTTAGACGCTTACACACTTTTTTAGGCAGTGTCGAAGGATATAAACATGGAATTAATTCGACATAATATTTTGTGGGTAAACTTAAACGGAGACCGGTGACTCTGATGGGGAGGCGAGCAATTAACTAACGCCATTGCAAAAAGTATCTTCATCAAAATATAACCGACATAAGTGCTATAAAACCTGCAAGCTCAATGATCGCTAAACCCATACCTGCAACAGGCATTATCTTTCTGGACTTTATATCCCTAAAAAAATCTCTTTTAATCTTGTCGTGACCCGCTACCGATTCAAGTTTTTTCAAGACTTCCTTATCTCTCGCACCAATAGAGTAAAACAAATAGTTCTGTTTAGTGAAGGTATGATCTTCCACAAGTCTAAAGAAGAATTCAGGCTTGTTATTCGCTACCTCATATACTACTCTTTTATAATATGAATTTACATCATCCATAGGCAGCTTTGCAAGACTATCTCTCAATACGGCATATTCTATGATGGATATATTTTGAATAAGATAATTCATTATTTCAAGATATCGATTGTGTCGCTCAACTGTACTATCGCGGATATACTTTATCCTTGCATCCGTGAATATCCTGAATTCACTATGATTCATCCTCTTATTTTTGAGCTTCTCCCACGAATCATACCTATCTTCAAAAGGATGACTATACATGCGAAATAAATGATCCACTTCTGTATTCACCACACTATACCGATCCAAATAATAAGCATTATTTAACTCTTCGTTTGCCACAGCAGTATTTACCACAGGCATCAACAACACTTCCCTCTTCATTTTTTTAGAGTCTCGAATGAGTGTCAAGCTGCCATCCTTCTGAATGATCTTAACTTTTTTACCGATATAGGTACTATCTGATTGCCAAACGAGCGTATCGACACTAGCAATTCTATATCCTCTTGGTGCGGCCCCGTAGTAGCTCCCCATCTCAAAAACAAGCGCATCTGTTTTACCCAGATCAACATAATACACTCTCGATCTTTTAATAGCCTCCAGCAGCACCTTACTCGAATCATTTTGAGCCAAAGCCAAAATTGAATTGATCAAGTTTAAAATCACAACTAAAGTATATTTCATATCAACCATCCGCATTAAGCCAATATTTATTCTAAAGCCAAGCGGCAACGCACCCAACAGGTACGTTGCCGGCAAAAAACCATCAACCAACTACTCCCACTTCAGATTTTTAGCTGTGCCTTTCTGCTTGATCGATTTCATCATCGATGCATCCAGCATGGCATCCTTGCTTTGTTGCGATGCATTTTTTGATATATACTCCTGGCGTTGCTTATTCAACGACAGTATTTCATCCTGAATCTTCTTACGCTCCTGCGACTTTTGCTGCACATATACCTTGCGTTGCTCGATAGTCATGCTTTTCATTTCCGTTGGCAAATCTTCTGTTTTTGTTTCAGTAATTACCTTATCGTTATCTTTGGCAGCATCCACCAAATCCCAACTGGAGTTTTTATAGGCATGTGAACTCTTGGAGACAGCTCGTTCAGCTTTATTTGCCTTACCGTAGCTTTCGGCATTATTATCCTGCACAACCTGTTGTGACTTTTTATACGATCCGGTTTTACCGTAGTATATATAGGTAGTATTCAGTTGATCATTCAGCGCAGCGATCTTATCATCATAGGGTGTTGGTATATATACTGTTTTACTATTCTGCTGGATACTCATAAATGTACCACCTGTTAAATCTGCGCCACTCTTCCAGTTGGTGAGTATACCTTCATTAAAGTCACCACAGAAAATTGTATTTACGACAACACCTTTTTCTTTAGCCTGCGAACATGCCAGTTGATACGACACTGATCCTTGCGTGAAGGGCTCGTTGCCGGCAATAAAGATCATCTTCAAATCTGCATCCGAGGCTGACCAGGCTAACTGGTTCAATGATGTTCGGATAACATGCCCACAAAATTCATTACCACCATTGGTACGAAGCGAGAATAACTTTTCAGAGATAACATCAAGATCGTCAGACAACGGACTCACCTGCCGGATATATCCCTCTGATTCAGGCAAACCATCGTTGCCATATTCATATAGCGCAATCTTTATCTCTGGTTGCGAGCCATCACCACATTTAGCGGCTGCCAGTTCATTTACAATTTTCCATAGCTGCGCTTTCGCCTGATCAATAAGACCGTCCATGCTGTTGCTGGTATCAAGCAGCAGTGCTAACATGATCGTTTGAGGTTTTGCTGGTTCCTGCTCATCTATAGATTCTGACGTAAATGCCATCAGGAAAACCACAACCGAAAACACAAATGCTTTCGGCAAAATGCTGAAGTAGATTATAGGCTTCATAATTCCGTTTTTGTTTCAGTAAATTTTACATGAAAAAAGTTGAGATGGCACCTGAACTCCGTAGGGGACAATATTGGCTTAGTGAGGATCACAAACCACTGGGTAAACCGGCAAAACTTGCCTCCCAGTCTCAAAAGAGATAAAAATTATAATGTTAACTTTCCGATGTCAAGCCACACATGAGCCGGAAACTTCTGTTATACTCTGTCATCACTACCTTTCTTTTGATGGGCATGAATTGCTTTGCTCAGAAAAAGGCAGAATCATATAAAAGTCTCAAGAAGCGGTCGACCCGAACTGAAGCTGAACAGTTGCTACAGGAAGCAGAAACATTAAAGTATAATAATCCGGATGAAGCACTTGACAAAGTACAGGAGGCCTTAGCGATGAGTATAGCGCAGCATGACGATTTCACCGAAGGTCGCTCCTATATATTATTAGCCGAAATCAACGAAGGAATTTTCGTATGGAAACTCGCTTACGAAAACTATCTGCGTGCACAGGAAAAACTATCAGCCTACAGCGTTACCGAAGAGTATATAAAAACCATAAAAGGTCTAGGCAACACAAGTCTTGAACTAAAGAATTATGATGCCGCATTGAAATATTACGAACAAGGCTTATCGATGCGATTGTCTGGAACCGGGCAACGAGAACTTCTGATTGGCAAATCGGAAGTATACTATCAGATGGGAAATTACCAGGAAGCACTGAAAGTACTCGAGACACTAAGAAGTCCGAAAGGATACGACCAGCAGGTAGAAAATTTAATAACGAAAGTAAAAGTGCGGATGAACGAAGTGGACAAACCACAGAATATATATGGCAATTCACTCAACACAATTCGCAGTGGAAAAAGTGTAAGTCCTAAAGAACAGGAAGCGGTACAGGAAACTAAAGAAGAGATCTCCGATGCATTGCAAGAGAACAAACTATACGATGAAGAAATAGGTTTACGGAAGCAGTCTATTGAATATAATCTCGAGACGAAAAATCTTGCCGAAGTAAGTAAAGACAAAGTTGCCATCAGTAAAAGTCTGGATGCAAAAGGAGAAACATCAGCTGCTATAAAAGAAGCTGAAGAAGCGGCCTCCATAGCCGACACCATAAACAATCCGAAAGAGCAGGCGAATGCCTTTCTTTCACTGGCTACCTTGTATGAAAAGAATGGTCAACCCGACAAGGCGCTGATTGCATTTAAGAAATATAGTGAAGCCGTAAGTAAGAATGAAAAGCTGAACGAAAGTATGCTGACGGAAAAATCTGAACTCATTCGAAAACAAAAAGACATTGAAGAGTATACCAAGAATGTATATATAGGCCAGCGCGAAGAAACCATTGAAGAAGAAACCGTATTCAGACAGCAACTTATTATTTATGGTTTATTGGCCATCATTCTCATCATTGCCATTACCTCGTTCTTCATCTTCAAAAATGCGCAAGCCAGTAAATTAGCCAACCGATTACTCGCATTAAAATCATTACGTGGACAGATGAATCCGCATTTTATTTTCAATGCACTCAACTCGGTTAATCAATTTATATCGCAGCAGGACGAACGAACAGCAAACCGTTTCCTATCCGAGTTTGCGTTACTTATGCGATTGGTACTTGAGCATTCGCAGGAAGACTTCATCACACTTCAAAAAGAACAGGAGATACTATCGCTATATCTCAAACTGGAACATTACCGCTTTCGCGACAAATTCGATTATGAAATTAAGTCGGACGAATCGATTAACACCGAAGCAATACAGATTCCGCCTATGCTGATTCAGCCCTACATTGAAAATGCAGTGTGGCATGGTCTGCGGTATAAAGATGATAAAGGAAAACTCTCGCTTCACTTCTATAAGCAAAATGGAAGTCTGGTTGCAGAAATTACAGACGATGGTATAGGGCGAAAACGCTCCGCTGAATTGAAAACCGAGAATCAGAAGAAACACAACTCCACCGGGTTAAAAAATATAGAAGAACGACTGGCAATTATCAACAAAGTGTATAAAGTAAGCTATCGTGTTGTGATTGAAGATCGTACCGACAACAGCGGAACACGCGTACGTGTATATATGCCTATCAACAGCAAAATAAAATCATACGATGAAAGCCGTAATTATTGACGATGAAGAAGACAGCCGCAAGATACTGGCGAACTACCTGACTAAATATTGTCCGGATGTACAGGTTTGTGGGTTCGGTGAATCGGTAGCTACCGGCAAAGATGCTATTCAAAAATATAATCCTGATATAGTATTTCTTGATATTGAAATGCCCTACGGCAACGGCTTCGATCTGTTGGACAGTATCGATGACATTGCTTTTGAAACTGTTTTTGTTACAGCCTTCGGCAATTACGCTATACAGGCACTAAACCAAAGTGCTGCCTACTACCTGCTAAAGCCTATTAACATTGACGAATTAATTAAGGCTGTAGAAAAAATAAAAAAAGAAAGAGCAGACGTAAACTATACCCGACACACAAACATATTACTGGACAACATACGCACTCCGGTCAATCAGAAGATCATGCTTCCAACCATGGAAGGATTTGAGATTGTTACGATCAACACCATTTTATACTGCGAAGCTGCCGACAACTTCACACGTTTCTACCTGGACAACAACAGCACATCGCTTCTGATCTGCAAAACGCTAAAGTACTTTGAAGAGATATTAAAAGATCATCGTTTTCTGCGCATCCACCGCTCCTACCTCATCAACCCTGATTATGTTATTCGCTATGCCAAAGGGAAAGGAGGAACGGTTACGATGAAGAACAATAAAGAACTGGAAATGTCTGCCGAAAAGAAGCAGCAATTTCTGGCAATGTTTGAACGCTAACAGTGCAGGTCCAACGATTTGTACCAATAAAGTTTCAAATCTTCGGACTTGAAACGAATATACTATATTTAAGCAGATCGAAAACCAGCACGCATGTCCATCATCAAACACAACCCATCCACTATATTCCCTCAATACAAGAATTATAGTCATGCCATAGAAACAACTAGCGGTTCACGACATTTATTCATCAGCGGACTAAACGGCTACGAACTAGATGGACATTCGATGCCGGAATCATTTTGGGAGCAGGGAGTATTGATCTGGAAACATTTAGGCGAAATACTAAAGTCTGCAGGCATGACATATAGCAATCTTGTATCCGTACGAACCTATCTGTCAAGTCCTGAATATGACCGGGAGAATATAGAACTCCGAAAAAAGTTTTTAGGCGATCACCAGCCAGCTTTAACAGTAATATGCTGTCAATTGCTGGAGACAAAGTGGAAGCTTGAAGTTGAAGCAGTTGCAGCCGAATAACTGGTGCAAGTCTTTCGACTTGTACCTATCCTATTTCAAGTCTTCAGACTTGAAATACAGCATTCAGATACAATCTTAAATCCAACTCACCAGTCAGAAGACTGGATAATTTTTGGTACAAGTCGAAAGACTTGCACCAGTTCCTTTGCTAATGCAACCTTCGGTTATTCTTATTGTCAATAAAAGAAAAGTGAGTGAAAGAAAGAGAAAACTACATTGACAACATCCGGGTGTTACTCACCATGCTTGTTGTATTGCACCATGCAGCAGTTACCTATGGAGCTCCGGGCGGGTGGTACTATAAAGAAGAGGCCAGTGATTTAGCTACACAATTATCGCTCACGGTATTTGTTTCTGTGAACCAGTCGTTCTTCATGGGACTTTTCTTTTTTCTTTCTTCATATTTTATAACACCGTCTTACGAACGAAAAGGCGCAGGTCAGTTCTTACTTGATCGTCTAAAGCGACTGGGTATACCACTTGTCTTCTACTCGCTGGTCCTCTCACCTGTTACTATTTATATAGCTATTGCGCATCAGTATGAGGCACTAACCTTCATCGACTATTACGTAAATCGTGATCATTGGATTGAAACGGGGGTACTATGGTTTACAGCTGCTTTACTCATCTTTACTTCTGCTTTTGCATGGCTTCAGTATGTCTTCCACAAAAAACTTATAAGCACTTCAAAATTTCCAGGCAACAGGTCCATATTCATCTTCGCCATTATACTTGGCATCTTTTCATTTCTCGTTAGAATAGTATTTCCAATTGGCCGGACGTTATCTCCTTTTGGATTTCAGTTGGCGCATTTTCCGCAGTATATAGCTTTATTTAGTATTGGTATTATCGCTTACCGGAATCAATGGATATCAATGCTATCTTATCAACAAGGCAAAGTCTGGCTGTGGACAGCAGTTGCTTTGATCGTAGCAGGTTTCCCGGGTATCTATCTTCTGAAAACAGTAACACATAGTGAGATCAATACTTTCCTCGGAGGTTTCACAATTCAGTCATTTGTAAATGCGATGTGGGAACAATTGCTGGGGATATCAATTATTATCGCATTGCTTGGCATTGGCAAGTATACTTTGAACAACCAAGGTAGATTTTTTAAAAGCCTATCACGGAGTGCCTATGCCGTTTACATCATCCATCCTTTGGTGTTGGTGTGTATTTCTATCCTTCTGAAGGACTTATCAATAGCTCCGCTTTTGAAGTTTGTCATCTCCGGTATATCAGCTATTGCGATATCTTTTGTCGCGGCTGAATTACTCGTTCGCATTCCGATTGTGAAGGATATTGTCTAAAGATCCGGGTTATTGATTTTATTATTGGACGCTGGTATCTTCGCAATACTACAATGATGTAGTACATCCTCACCTCACTATTTATACTTCTCTGCTTTGCAAATGAGAAAAACTAAAAAAACACTGACTGCTGATGATATATTAAACGCATGGAAGTTGGGCAAAGAAATTGATTGGCGTCCTTTAACAGTACCGGAGAAATATCAATGGACAAGAGCCTGCATACGCCATTATGGCATTCCTAATCGTACTATACCTGCCTTCAACTATATAATTGAAGGAAATCAAGTGACGCATGATGTTGATTTTTATTGTTTAATAGGAGAAGTGTTCTTTGGATATAAAGGCTACTTTGGAGGAGGCATAGATGCATTTGAGGATTGCTTTATTGAAATTGGAATGAGAGAGCCCTCAAAAATTGTTGTTGAGCAAGGCGCAACGGTAACGATTAAACATCATAAAGAATTAGCTAAAGTATTGGAAGATCATTACTTCGATATAATACTCGCCATTTTTCAACAGCACGGCTTCAAACTCGTACTTGAATAACATAACCTCCAAAACGTTAGTAAGTATACTTTTATAATATTTTTTCTATATCGAAGTATATCTATACCCGCATCACGTATATTTAGTTGTTCATTAAATTATCGCAACCCCAACCCACAACTAATCATGACTGCGGAAATTAATCAGCCGATTCCCAAGACCTATGCAAAAATTGATGAGGCTACCAAAGCAATGGGTTTTACCATGGCTTCTGATATATTTACCTGTTCACTGCTTCGAACACTGGCTGCGTCTAAACCGGGAGGTAAATTTCTGGAATTAGGAACGGGCACCGGTCTATCAACGGCATGGATACTGGACGGAATGGACAGCACTTCTTCACTGATCTCGGTCGACTACGATGAAAAACTTTTGGATGTTGCCAACAAATTTCTGGGCACTGATAATCGCCTCGATCTCGTTTGCTCTGACGGAGAGAAATGGATCAACGATAACAAGCAACAAACCTTCGACTATATATTTGCCGATACCTGGCATGGTAAATATTTACTGCTGGCTGAAGCTTTGACCATGCTCAACCAGGGCGGCCTATATATAATTGATGACATGCTTCCACAACCGAACTGGCCGGATGGTCATCACGAAAAAGCCACCAAGCTTATTCAGTATCTTGAAATGAGAAGCGACCTTCACCTTACGAAACAGGTATGGTCTACCGGAATTGTTGTAGCCGTAAAGAAATAGCTATACATCAACGGGCCGTCTAGTGGTTTTCTATATGCGAGATGCTTGATAATGTAAACAAGTGCTGCGTATATTTATAGGGTTATCCCCCCTGACTATGATTCTTGGTTACGTTGTTACAGGGCCCGACAATGACAGTTATATGTTGGATGGTGTAAATCTTTCCGAAGCAGAAATTTGTCATGCATGCGGGCTGTTGCTGAATTTTGAATATCACAATCCTGACCTCAAACTAAGACGAGCTACATTTGATCTCAGTCATTGTTACGACCTGGGCATTATTGTCTCATTGAGGTTAAAAGAGTTCTGCATACGTCATGATTATACCGGCATTCGGTTTAGCGACTTTCGTGCTTTACAGAATAACTATCAGCTTTTTATCGACAACAAGATTGAACTGGATGTTGTAAAACGAAAAATTCAATTCATTAAAAAATGTAAACACTGTCACCGGTATAAGGAAGTGATTGGAGCAACGCCTGCTTTTCTGAAAAACGAAGAACCTATACCCAATGGCTTCTTTGCATCCGATCTGCTCTTTGGAAGCGACAACAGTAAAAATCCGATAATGATAGTCGGAAGTGAAACGCGGGAGAAACTTCAAACCGAAAGAATAAAAGGATTATGGTTCGAGCCTATATATACCTTTGCGCATTGGAATACCAACCTTAAACCTAAACCTGCTGAACCAAAGAAGTGGTATCAATTCTGGTAGCTTATCAACATTATGAATAAAAAATACTATACCCTGTACCTGTTACCTACACGTTCCGATTTTGCTGCAACGATGACTGAACAAGAGCGCGAGATCATGTTAAAGCATGTCGCTTACTGGACTGATCAAATGAATAAAGGCGTAGCAATTGTATTCGGCCCCGTGTTTGATCCGAAAGAAACCTATGGTCTTGGCATTGTTGCTGTAGACGATGAAGCGCAGGTAAAAGAACTCATTGCGAATGATCCTGCCTCTCAGATAAATCGTTATGAGTATCATCCCATGCATGCTATTGTGGCAACCAAGTAGCGATCACAACAAACCTATATTTCATTATGCATAGAGGTGGCGGTATAATACGTGTTGCCTGAACGCGCTGCATTCTCTATCTTCAGCGTTTGTTAAAATAAACCTTGAAGAAAAATATCACCATCATGTTAAAAAACAAGTTTGCAGCTTGCTGCATCTTATTTTCGGCTTGCGTCATAAATGTATATGCGCAACCCTTTCAAACCTACGAACAAACTATTCCCGGCACGGAAGTAAAATTCAAAATGGTAGCTATACCGGCCGGATCGTTTACTATAGGAAGTACACCAGGCGACAACCGGAAAGAGCAGGATGAAACTCCGCAGAAAAAAGTAGAACTCTCCGCTTTCTGGATGGAAGAACACGAAGTAACATTTGCCGAGTGGGATGCTTTCTTCAAGAATATGGATATACCGCAGACAAAAGCTATCGCTGTTGATGCTGTATCACGTCCTACAGCACAATATATAGACCTGACGTGGGGCATGGGGCGCGATCCGAAACAACCTGCCAACAGCATGAGTCAGCAGGCGGGTATCATGTATTGCAAATGGCTCTTTGATCAAACCGGATTTTTCTATCGCTTACCCACAGAAGCTGAATGGGAATATGCATGTCGCGCAGGCAGTAGCAACACCGTTAGCAACGATCCGAAAGCCTTGCAGGAATATGGAT
The DNA here is from genome assembly GCA_902168205.1 of uncultured Chitinophaga sp. Classification (GTDB taxonomy): domain Bacteria; phylum Bacteroidota; class Bacteroidia; order Cytophagales; family Cyclobacteriaceae; genus Ohtaekwangia; species Ohtaekwangia kribbensis. The sequence goes on from CABHOK010000001.1 coordinate 10,021, forward strand.
TCTTCAAGGCAAACAGCGGCAGTAAATATCATAAAGTAATGCAGCTTAAGCCCAATGCTTTCGGACTCTACGATATGCTCGGTAATTTAAGTGAGTGGACCGTTGATCAATACGATCCTGCTGCCTATGAAAAATTATCGGACGGAGCTAAAAATCCATCGACACCGCCAGCCGGTAAATACCCCCGTGTGGCACGGGGTGGATCATACCTGGATGACCCCGAAGTACTGCGTTGCACGAATCGTATTTCTTCAAGTGCAGAATGGAACAAGCGCGATCCGCAAATACCCAAGAGCCGCTGGTGGTTAACCGATGGTATGTATATGGGATTCCGCATCGTACGCCCGTTGCAACAGCCATCGAAAGAAGAAATTGAAAAATTTTACGCATCCTATCTAAAATAGTGATAAGCGGTTCAGGGAAATGCCCTTGTAAACTGTCTTTACTTATATAGGCGAACGTGTATATAATTTCCAGACGAAAAACATAAACCTCTATGAAACCAACAGACCAGTCAACGATCAGCCGCAGAGATTTTGTAAAGAACTCTGCTATTGCCACCGGGGGATTAATGGCGATGCCATTTCTTTCCAACGCAGGATACTTTACTTCCATGGACAACACGATTAAAGTAGCGCTGATCGGCTGCGGAGGTCGTGGTACAGGTGCTGCTATGCAGGCATTGCTCACTAAGCAAAATGTAAAGCTGGTTGCGATGGCCGATGCTTTTCGCGATCGCCTGGATGATTGCTTCAATGCACTGACCGATGAGAACTCTGACGAAGGAAATGTAAAAGCAAAAATTACTGTAACCGAAGAAACAAAATTTGTTGGCTTCGATGCATACAAAAAAGCTATACCGCTGGCAGATGTTGTGATTCTGGCAACACCTCCGGGCTTCCGTCCGATTCATTTTGCTGAGGCGATCAAGCAAGGCAAGCATGTATTTATGGAGAAGCCTGTAGCAACTGATCCTGCCGGTGTACAAAAAGTATTGGCTGCTGCTGCTGAAGCAAAAACTAAAAAACTGAATGTAGTAGTAGGCTTGCAGCGTCACTACCAGAATTCGTATCGCGAGCTATATAAACGTGTGCAGGATGGTATGATCGGAGAGATTACTTCGGCACAAGCGTGGTGGAATAATGATGGTGTATGGGTAAAGATGCGCCAGCCCGGACAAACTGAAATGGAATACCAGATGCGTAACTGGTATTATTTTAACTGGCTTTGTGGCGATCACATCAACGAGCAACATATCCATAACATCGATGTGGTAAACTGGTTTAAAGGTGCATACCCTGTTAGAGCGCAAGGTATGGGCGGACGTCAGGTGCGCACGGGTAAAGAATACGGTGAGATATTCGATCACCACTATGTAGAGTTCGAGTATGCAGATGGTTCTATACTCAACAGTCAGTGCCGTCACATCAAAGGCACGTATGCAAAAGTGGATGAGCTTTTAGTAGGCACGAAAGGCTCTGTTAAATGTGGTGCAGCCGAAATCAGCAGTAAAGGCAAGTCGCTATATAAGTATGATAAAAAGGGAGAGAACAACCCGTATCAAACGGAACACGATGAACTCTTTGCAGCCGTTGCCAAAGGTGAGTATAAATTTGCTGATGCAGAGAATGGTGCGAAGTCTACCATGACGGCTATTATGGGACGACTGGCAACCTATACCGGAGAAGTTATTGATTGGGACAAGGCTCTCAACTCGGGCATCAACATTATGCCATCCACATTTGCATGGGATGCGCAGCCTCCGATTAAACCGGATGCCAACGGATTTTATCCTGTAGCAACACCGGGCGTTACCAAATTCTCGATCTCGTAGTGTTATAAGTTTATTCATATTCATTCCGAAAAGCCAGCCATGAACCGCTGGCTTTTTTGTTCTTGCATCTTCTCTTAACTTTCAGAATTTTCGCAGAAAGTTTTTAATACCATCATCTTGAAAATCGTACAGACCATTCTTCTCACCCTCTTCAAAGTGTGGGTATTCCTGGTGTTCACCGTTTTTATGATCCTGTATTTACCCGGCATCCTGATTCCGTTTATGCTGGGACAACGCTTTGGCAACATTGGTTATTTCTTTTTATGGCTCTGGTCGTGGACGTTCAGCATTCTCACGTTCATTCGCTACAAGTTCTACGGTCGTGAAAAATTCATAAAAGGAAAATCATATATCTATGTAAGCAACCATACTTCGTTCCTGGATATTCCGGGGATACGTATGATCATCCCAGGCCAGTTCAGACCGCTTGCCAAAAAAGAGTTATTGAAGATTCCGGTATTCGGATGGATCGCGAAAGCAGCAACCATCATTGTAGATCGCTCAAGTCCGGAGAGTCGTAAGAAGAGTATAGATCGCCTGAAACAATTTTTAAGACAAGGCATATCTATTCTGATCTTTGCAGAAGGAACACAAAATCGATCCAAAGAAGTGCTGCAGCCTTTTCATGATGGTGCTTTCCGTATAGCAATCGATACTCAACAACCTATACTTCCGATGGTAGTAATCGGAGCCGGACGACTGATGCCTCCCAGCACAATAAATCTGCGACCCGGAAAAATAAGAATCTATGTAGGCGATGAAATTGAAACAGCCGGATTAACCAGTGCAGATATACCGGCTCTCAAGGAAAAAACTTTCAAGCAGATGGAAAGTCTGATAATTCGTAACTTGCAACAATAACTTATCTATGAGCAAAACCTTTACCTCCAAACAATACTTCACACAACTCAACCTGATATACTTTGCGCAGGCAGGCGTCATGCTCATTTTTACGGCAGTTGTTTTTGCGTTGGTATACTTTGGCAAGATGGCCACAAGCCAGAACGAGACTACGCAATTGTTTACCTACACGCTGGTACTCGTTGTTATAGCAGGGTTTTCAGCTGCACATTTCCTCTATAACTTTCAATTATCACGAATCGACCGTTCCCTGTCGTTACAAAAGAAGATGCCGAAGTATCTTGGTGTATTACTGGTGCGCTCGGCGTGTCTGGAGTTGCCCGGTTTGCTTGCTACAATTGTGTTTTTTATGACAGGTAATTTCTACCTGTTACTGATACCGATTTTTATAGCTGTAGTATTTTTCTTACTACGCCCCACGCCTGCTACCATTTCTGAAGACCTGAATCTGACTTCCGAAGAACGCAGATTACTGGATACACCCGATGCTATTATAGCCGAGTCGGAAAAATAATCCGACATAGTATATATTCAGAACTGTACTAAAAAGTAAATCCGGAAAGGCTGTATGACATTCACCTTATCCGGATTACCTCGTTGGAGCGAAAAATCTTTGTAAATACTTTCTTTCTACACTATATCTAAATTTTTATCCCGACAGAACAATTCACCGAGCGTCCGTCAGACGACCACACGCCTGGTCCGGGATAGAACGCAGGTCTCTTCGTGAAGTATTGTTTATCGGTAACGTTGTTCACATTAAACCGCACCATTAACTGGCTGGATATACGCACAGACGTATTGATGTCCAGCAATCCGTACGAAGGCACCAGTCCAACCGCACCACTCTTCGAAGGCGTTCTTGTATTCAAAGCATCAGCATAGCTTTCCCCGGTATAGCTATACAGGAACGATATACTGGCTATTTTATACCGGGCTGTAAATCCATTGCGCGTAATTACCGATGGAACAGATTCTATTCGGTTACCCGATATATCGATATTATCACCTGTGTTGCTTCCTGATTTCACAAAGGCATCAACATACTCTGAACGAAACAAAGCTGTGGACGTAAACAATGTAAGCCCGGCATGCTCACCGGCACGAACACTATATTCCAGAAATATTTCAGCACCGCGCGTTATCGAGTTACCGATGTTGGTGCGATATATATAGGCTGTACCTGTTTCATTCTTCTCTTCGAGACTTCCGAGTCTGTTATCATACTTTAATTGAAAGAGACCTATATCCCAACGCAGGGCGTTCCATGTGCCGCGATAGCCTGCTTCCAAATTATAGCCGGTAGCGTCTTTCAAGTCTTTATCAACAACCTCGTATGTCGAGGCAGGAATAATATCCTTAAAAATTACGGGCCGATACGATTGTGTCCAACCTGCGTAGAATGCGTTACCTTTCCGTGTTATATACTCGGCATTGATTCCGAACAGTGGAAATTTATGATTGATAGACGTTGGCAAATTTCCAGGGTCATAGTAAGAAATGTTTCCACTCATATCTGATTTTCCTACCTCTAACCGCGCACCGGGCGTAATGGTTAAATTAGGGAGCACACGAAAACTATTCTCAACAAAGAGTGCTATATTTTTTGTTTTGAAATGAAGATCGCGTCCCCAGTTCGGATCGATCAACGTCAAGTCGAAATCAGTACCAGTGGTACCCTTCCCTAATTGCTGACGATGCAAATCATTATTAAACATCTGCACACCCGCTACAAATGCATTTTCAGTTTTACCCAGAGTATAGCGATGCAGCAGACGTAGCTCGCTGGTATAGCTGTTAAAATGATCAACATCAACCTGGCGCGATGTATAGTTTAGTGTAGTCGGATCGATAACATCTTTAACCGTAGCCAGCTTATCAAACTGAACACTATTACGTTCGCCCAATACAGCCGACACTACCCACGACAGTTGTGTGCGATCACCAAGTTTCCAATCCAGCGAAAGCGAAGGAACATATATTTCAGGATTGAAATAATTTCGCGAACGCGTTGATTGTTTCGGATCAGCATTAAACATACTATCGGTTAGCGGTCCAGGTATATGGTATACATAATTAGACCGCGCTACTTCTGCTTTAATAGTAACATTATCATTCGGAGCATACGCGAGCATTACCGATTGCGCATCAAAATCTGTATCGCTGTTATCGCGGTAACCGTCTGACACACGCTTGTTATAATAAACATAGTACTGAAACCTGCCAACTGTTCCACTCAAAGCATTATAGGTACTCATCATACCAAAGGAGCCAATCGAATTTATACTTTCAAAGGTTACAGCCCGTACGGTATCAGGTACCTTCGAAACATAGTTCAGCATACCTCCAAACTGTGCGCCATACTGAAGTGAACCGGTGCCGCGTATCAGTTCAATACGTTCCACTGCTTCTATCGGCATGCTATAGTGACTTGCCGGATAGCCATATATATCTGAGTTGGTAATGATACCATTCTTTCGAATATTATACTCCCAGCCGCGATGCGGATCTAAACCACGCGTTGATATATTGGTTTGATTACCGGAACCATCCATATCATACACAAACACTCCGGGCACTTTGGAGAATACCTGTCTCGGAGTTTTTTCGGCAATGCTGAAGTTCATATTCTGAACATTGATCACTTCATTCTTTCTTCCGCTGTTCAGGAAGGTACCGCGTGCCGCAGGCATCCGTTCCATATCCAGGCGGTGTGATTGTATCGTAACTTCCTTCAGTTCGCGTGCTGCCGTTGAATCAACCTGTGCATATATACCAGGCGCTACACCTAACAATACAATCAATATCGTGAGAATCTTAATTTTCATAGAGATAAAAAAAAATCCGGGGGCGGAGCGAACACCTCCCGGATCTAGCCCAAATCAAAAATCTTTATCTACACTATATCTAACAATCAAATTTTATTCAGCACCATCGGTTTGCGCAAAGGCTACCGTAAAGCCACCTACGTTTTTACCTTGTTGTAAACCAACTTCTATATCCGAACGGTAATGTATGCCGGCATATAGCCTTGACGCAGAAGCTTCACTCGCTTCGCCATGGAAATAGTCGGTATGCGCGGGGAACAAATACGAGAGCACGGTAGCTGCCGAACCGGAGAATGTTGAGTGGCCCGAAGTAAAGGCCGGGAAGTTTGGTACCCCCGTTCCCGTTTTAATGGATGCATCCATCTGTGACGGGCGTGGGTTAAAATAATAGAACTTCGTTTCCCAGCAACAAACTGCAGCATCGTGCAGTGCCATGTTCAACAAAGCAAATGCTCTTGCTGCACGTACTTCGCTATAGTTTGCATCGCGTATATATTCAGCTGCTATATCATTCCAGTGTCCGGGAGGTGTATAGGTACCGGCACCGTCAGCCCACTTGTGTACAATAGCCAGGCGCTCACGCGTCAGGTTATCAGCATACCATTTTACTTCATCAACTTCTTTCTTCATCTCGGCAGATGATGTTAACGGTGGCGGTGCCGGACGCCCCGCTGCAATTTGATCGGCTGTCATAGCCCATGCTTTTACTTTGCCAAATACCGGTAACATGGGAGGACGTTTCGGTGTCTCCAGACTGATCCATGGTATTTCACCTTTTGCAGTAGCACCATCAGCCAATGATTGCCATAATGCTTTGTTACCACCGGCAGCTCCCATACCATCGCCACGAGCGCGTGTAACAAACAATGCTGCTACAGATTTACCCAATGCTAGTCCGGCAGTTATATCACTGGTTGACGCTTTGCCTGACCACAGTGCTGCATTACGTTGCTCAGCAGCTTTCAAAGTAATTTCTTCTACGGCAGCAGGGAAAAGTAATTTTAACATCTCTGCCGTTACTCCGGATAACACAGCATCGGATGAAGGATATGACGGAAGATCCGTTTCCGGCATAAGCGATTGTATACCCGAATCATTTTTATACGGTGATGGTCGGTCATACTGGTACATATAGTGCCATGCAGCTTTCAGTGCTTCATATTGTGCTACGCTTACATAGCTATAGGCACGTGCTGCATACGGAGGATTGGCAAACGGGAAATTAGGATCAGCAAATGGATTCTCGGCATCCGGTACGGGATATGTATCATCCGCTTTCGGAGCGGGAGGTAAATTAAAGCGTGCTACTAATCCGCGGAGTATCTGGTTCCAGCGAAGCACTCCTCCGCCACTCCAATACTCGATGATATCTTTTTGCTCTTTGGTAAGTTTGCTCTGGATATCTTTTATGGTTGCCAGTTCTGCTTTATAGGCATCAGAAGTTATATCCGCTGGCGGGTTGAAAACTTTAGGAGTTGAGTTCTCCACTATATTTACAATCTTTTCAGTAGTTATCGTATTGGCATCTATGGGTGTCCAATTGGCAGCATCTTCATCCAGGCTCGCCGGCTGCAGTGGCGTAAGCGTTTCACTCAGTGCAATTTCTTTATCACAGCTCGTTACTATACCGAGTACAAATGCAAAAGCAAAAAATGCGGTTATGTATATATTCCGGTTTTTCATATATAGGTATAGATTACTGGTTCTTATCAAATTTAATTGTGTAGAGTACGCCAGCCATCAGTGTTGTAGACTGCCCTGCGTTACGACCGGCCACCGTATAGTGTGCCGAACCTCTCACAGCCATGCCCTGCGGCTTTGGTAAATAGTACATAACCAGTGCACCTGTTTTTATCATGTTCATGCGATTGGAAACAAACGGCATATCCTGTCTGCGGATGTCGCCTCCTCCCAATGTATTCTGTTGTATATAGTTCAGTTCTGCCTGCAGCGGACCTTTTTGATAGCCCATGCTTACAAACACATCAAATACGTTTGGCATTTTTACTTCATCGCTCATCACGAATTCATTTCCATCGTAGTAAGAAGGGCGATCAAGTGTTGTGTTGCTTCGCCAGGTATAAGCCCCTGACGCATTTACAAACCAGCCTTGCTGAATTTTATAATAAGCCGTGAGGCGGTATGAAAGATTCGTAGTGTGTGCGCCCAATGCCAACGGATAGAAATCGGGCGTATAGTCACTCAGTGGTGTTGAGAAGTTCAACACGGCAAACGTATTGAAAGCGCTTTTCTCAAATTTCTTTCCGAAGAAATTATACTTTACTCCGAGCGAAAGATCCTGCAAGCCTTCCATGCCACTCAGGGTTCCCTGGCTGGCCTTTGTCTTCACATACGGTACCATGGCTATAACATTTACTTTGTTGGTTATACCATACGTACCGACCCACGTCAGGCTCTGTGTCGTTACATGCCCGATGTTTCCATTTTCACGTTTCAGCTCTCCTTCCCAATAGTCAGTCCAGCGGTCATGCATATACATGAATCCGGTACAGAGACTTTTCTTCTGCATCATCAACCCATCTGTCAGGTTCTGAGCGAAAGAGAGAGTGGGAACAAGTCCCAGCATTAGCAGGTAGATTTTCTTCATATATGTATTTGGGTAATAAGGTTTCCTTGTAAGGATGTGATTAAAAAGAATCACAAAGAGCAGTTCCTCTTCCTTGCGTTACGCAGCATCCGGTTATAGCTGACAGCATATCAATACTCCTTGAGATATAATATATCCCGTGGAAATGAGATGCTCTGCTAAAATAAATTCAGATCTAACGTAAAAGGAATAACAGAAGCTTGATCAAGCTCTTTCAGGAGGATGTATAATAGACGCACAGAAAGACTGTATAAACACAACGGTTACGCTTTCCGGACTTACGTTTTGTGACCAACCCTCAGACGAGGACTTGATTGTATAAGTGCCAACTAAATATTCTTTGATAAACGATGGCAGTGTGGTGGAATGACTTTTACCATCGGGCGATTTATCAGCAAAAGTCTTGACATAATCGGTGAGGGCCTGGTTGATGCGCTTGCTCTGCTGATCTTTAACACATACTATATATAGTGTATCTTGAGAAAGGCGTTGCTTCACCATGTGGTAGAACTCACCATTGTGCTCAAACTCACCGTCTACACGTTGATATTCCTGCGAGTCGTTTGCGTATGGTACTGCGAGCGGAACCTTGATGGTAACAGTTTCCAGTTCATTATAATTTTCAGCATCGAATCGCTGAATGAGTTCCTGCCTGTTCTGGTAATGCAGCCCGAAGAACAATCCATAGTACCCCAGCACATTGAAGAGCAGGAGAAAAATGAAGGCTATGGATACAATCTTTTTCACGGGCAGAGCTTGGGGCTACTGCATAGATATGAATTTTAGTTTAATTAAACAACGGGCGAAACCGTTTTCTATAGTACCTGGCCGCGATTGGCATTCCAAAACAGGCTATAGCGGAACGTAAACCACTTTTTTGGTTTCGAAAAATTCCTCCGTGAAATAATCCGAAAGATTATAAACCTGGTGGAGTTTTTTGAGCTCCGCGAGCTCTTCGTCCAGGTCGCCACCTTTTAAATATAGTATACCATTATCCAACGAATGCACGGACTGCTTCTTGGTTTTGTTATGGATCCAGCCGTAAAATTCCTTTATACGCGTAACGGCACGGCTCACAATGAAATCATATTGCGCCCTTATCTGCTCGGCACGAATCTGTTCACCTCTTACATTTTTTAGTCCTATACCTTCCGCAACACCTTTCACCACCGTTATTTTTTTACCGATGGAATCTACCAGGTGAAAATTAGTCTCCGGAAAAAGTATAGCAAGCGGTATACCGGGAAAACCTCCTCCAGTACCCACATCGAGCACCGAAGCTCCAGGCTTAAAGGCCATAACTTTGGCTATACCCAGCGAGTGCAGTACGTGGTTGATAAACAGATTCTCTATATCCTTACGGGATACAACATTGATCTTATCATTCCAATCTTTATAGAGATCGAAGAGTTTCGCGAATTGATCTTTCTGCTTCTGCGAAAGGTCAGGAAAATAATGGAATATAATTTCAGCTCCTTGCAAGGCTATATGCGGAAATCAAAAATGAAAAGAAATATACTATATATGATCGCGCTTGTTCTTCACCATCTCGAACATGAGTTCGCGCGCGCGGTGCAATTGGGCTTTTACGGTACCGAGCGGTGCATCCAGCTCTTCTGCTATTTCTTCATACGATAATTCGTGGAAGTAGCGCAGGCGCACCAGCTTCTGATATTTAGCCGGAAGCTTATCAACAAACACCTGGATCAGTTCGGCCTTTTGTGACTTGATGGTTTCTTCCTGCGGATCGAGATTTTCATCTTCCACATCGATGGAAACGGATTGACCATCATCGTCTGTAAACGTATTTTCAATGCTGAGGGTGTTCAGCTTCTTCTTGCGTATAAAGTCGATGGTATTGTTAGTAGCAATACGAAAGAGCCATGTACTGAATGTAAAATCTTTTTTAAAGCGGTGCAGACTTCGAAAAGCCTTCGCGAAAGATTCGATGGTAAGATCTTCTGCATCGTCAACATTACGAACCATTTTCAGAATCATGTGGTATACCGGGCGCTTATACCGTTGCATGAGTTTGGCATAGGAGCTGTCATCGCCTCCTACGGCCATATCAATCAAACGGAAATCTTCCAGTGCTTTTGACGAGAATCTACTTTCTTCTTCTTCTAATTCTTCCATCGTACTTTTTTGGACACTAACGCTGTGAGGCCGGTGACAAGATAATAAAAGGCATAAATAAAATCTAAAAGCGGTACGATCCATGCCTCAAACCGATGTCCCAACTTCTTAGATGCATAATTTGCCAGAATAGTTAGCAAAACGATACGAAAAACTAATATTCCTGCTGCCAGGTATGTTAGTTCTGGCACAAACAACAATGGAATGCCCACAAACCAGGTAAGCATCCAGGTTAATGTAAAGAGTCCTAACAAAAAGCGATGTTTAAATTTATAGAGCTTGCCAACGGATAAATGTCTGATTTTCTGCCTGAAGAAAGATGACCACGTGGTTTTGGGAATCGAAAATACAAGTGAGTCGTACCCCATGATAACCTGTGTATTTTTACCAGTAGCATGTTGATTCACGAACAGGTCGTCATCACCGCCGGTAACATTCAGATAATTATTAAATCCTTTCTTGTCGAGGAACATAGATTTCCGATAGGCCATATTACGGCCAACACCCATGTAAGGGTTACCCAGAAGCGCAAAAGAAAAATATTGAATAGCCGTAAGCAGTGTCTCAAAGCGAATGAAAAAATTAAGCAGGCCTGGCACTTTTAAATAAGGAGATGTACCCAACACAAAGTTTGTAGACTCACTGAACTGTGAGCTTACGGTGTTAAGCCATTGATTACTTTGTGGCCGGCAGTCGGCATCGGTCAGCAATATCCATTCGTACTTTGCAGCCTTGATGCCTAATGTTATACCATATTTTTTACCATTAACATGAGGCGGAGTACGGTTAACGTGTACCATGCGCAGGCGATGATCTTTCTTGGTTTCCTCCAGGAGCCAGTCGAAGGTGCTGTCGTTGGAGCGATCGTCAATGACTACGATCTCAAACTCCGGGTAGTCTTGCGCCAGTAACTGCGGCACCAGCTCGTGAAGATTCTGTTCTTCATCGTGCGCACAAATAACTATGGATACCGGCAAAGATTGTGTTCGCGTTGCATCTTCCTTTTTCCTGGAAAGGCCAATTAGAAATACCAAAAGATAGATAACCTGTATTCCTGCAAGAACTGAAAAAATAATAAATATGATTTGCAAGCGACTTCTGTTTATGGAAGTCACAAAGATAAAACGACTGTTTTAGGATAAAAGGGAACGGGAGAAATTAACCTGCCGACCGCAGTTACAACTTGAAATAGCTGCGAGCCTTGAGCTGTGAGCCGCGAGAAAAAAAGGCTGGCTACTAGCTGCTGGAGGTTTGTCTGTTTTTCTTCTCCAGTGCCCGTAAGCCGGCGGCCGGTAGCTTGTCCGTTGGCTCATAGCCACAGGAGAAAAATACATAGCCGCTTCCAGCAGCCAGCAGCACCCTCATGGCTCATAACTCAAGCTCGCGGCTAAAAAGAAGGCCCCGGTAAAAACCAAGGCCTCTTCTTCTTCTAAACCAAATTTATACGAGAGTGCTACTATTGTTTGTCCCACCAAACATGACCGGAGAGATTGTCGCCTCCCGGCACAGCATCGTGCGCTGTTTTATAGTTAGTCGGGTTGTTGTTTGCCTCTGATACCGGGTATGGAAATCTGCGGGGTATAGCACCGCCGGTTGCGTTGCCCGGGTAGTTTACAGGCGTGAGATTCGGGAAGCCTGATCTTCTCCAGTTAAACCATGCTTCATAACCATTGAGTAACGTTGCTGCCCAGAATTGTGTATTGATCATTTCAAGACCGTTGTCTGCATCGTATGGATGATCTGCGAGGTAATCATCAGCAGCAGCATCGAGGTTGCCTACATTTGGATACTGACTGAAGTATGTGATGCCTGCCTTCACGCCGTTGTTATAGTGTGTCTCTGCATCGCCACCAACACCCCACCGTTGTGCTGCATCGGCCAGCAATAACTCTGACTCGGCGTAGGTAAGTATAAAGGAAGGACCTGCAAGACTTAACAAACTTGGACTAAGACTTGAGTAATCGCCTACAGTAGTATATCCGGGGGCACCGGTTATCGGGCGAACGCCTCCAAGATCATAACCATTCGGCATACCTTTCTGTACAGCCGGATCTGCGTTTCCTCCGGTAGCATTACCCGATGGATCAAATGTAGGATTGGTAACGGCTATAACAGCAAGACGAGGATCATTGTTGTTCTTCAGGAAATCAACATAAGACTTCGACAGTTTTACGTTCTGATTTTCCGGACCTTTCAGCAATACGATACTGTTTCTGTTTTGTGTTGTCCACGCCCCGGAAGCATCATGTTGGAGGATAGCGTTATCATCATTGCTCTGCATGGTTTTACCGGCAACTTTGGTTACATACTGCTTCGCTCTTTCAGGATCTATCTTGGTAAGGCGCATGGCCGTCCGCAGCAACAGCGTGTTACCGAAGCGTCTCCACTTCTCGATGTCGCCATCATAGATCATGTCACCGATAGGCTTATCAGCACTTGCATCCAGTGCATTGGTAGCTTCTTCTATTTCCTTCAGCAGGTCAGTATATATATCTTCCTGCTTGTCGTATACCGGGAAATAGTTTTTGCTGTAGTAACCCATACCGGCATCGAAGTATGGAACATCGCCATACAGATCGGTTATACGCTGTAGAATAAGAGCACGCATAATTCTTCCCACCTGGTGAAGGTTCTTATACTTCTCTTTGTCTTTGGTAAACTGCACAAGTTCTACCACAGGCTTTACCTGGTCAGGATATGCCTTGTCCCAATAAGCAGAAGCATAGTCGGGATTCAGTATATATTTATCACCAGCCCAATACCCGATAACGGTAGAGAGCTGTTGCATCATGGTAGAAGCATAGATCAGATTACCGCGCCATGTTTCATACGCGTTATCAAAGCTTCCGGTATACATGAGTTGCGAAGCGGTTAACAAATAGTTAGGCTCATAGTTGGCGGGGCTATAGGCGGTAGGATCTGTATTGGTTTCAGCGAAGTCATCTGTACAACTTGTTGAAATCATTGCACCTGCAACTGCCAATGATATATAGGTCAGAAATTTTCTTTTCATAAGTTGAATCGGTAATAGTGGATACTTCTTTAGAACTTAACATTCACGTTAAAACCATAGGTTCTTACCGGAGGTACACCGCCCAGTTCAAGACCAGGAGCGTAATTCGAGAAGTTAGATTCCGGATCGATGTTATCCGTCTTCTTCATCAGTATAAACAGGTTGCGTGCTACAAAACTAACAGTAGCGCTCTTCACTACATTGTTCAGCACCTGGCCCGGTATAGTATATCCCAATGTAAACTGACGGAACTTGATGAAGCTTGCATCATGAACAAACGTTGATGACACGTTGTTGGAGAAATCGCCATAGTAACGTTGTGACGAAGCATTGTTCTCTCCGAATGTTTCTTCGCGACCAACCAACGTTGCTTTATGCAAACCAAACTGGTAACCATAGTAATCAGTAGCGGAGAATATCTTGCCACCAAATTTACCATCGATCAGGAATGACATGGAGAATTGCTTGAAGGAGAATTCGTTGTTCCAGCCGGCTGTCCACTTATGATATGCAGAACCGTATGACTTCAGATCACCACGCTGCGGAACTCCATTTGCGTTTACTACAATTTCACCATTCGCATCGCGCAGGTAATCGAACGCCATGATCTGGTGTGCAGCCTCACCTACTATATGTTGTGTAAAGCCGTTACCACTTCGTGACTCGCCTACTGCCAGCGTCTTCTGTCCGTCTGCCAGTTTAACTACTTCGTTGTTGTTAACAGAACCGTTGAGTGATGACACCCACTGGAAGTCCTGCTTTTTAACAGGCGTTGTAGTCAGCAACATTTCCAAACCGGTGTTCTTCAACTCACCAATGTTCAACACCACCGAAGTATATCCGGACGTGATTGACGCAGGAGCTTTTACAATTTCGTTGGTAGATTTTTTGTTATACCACGTAAGATCTAAGCGCACACGGTTTTCGAGGAAACCTAATTCAGTACCTATTTCTACTTCCGTTGCTTCTGAAGGTTTCAGGTCGCTGTTGGGTATAGCCGTGTTGATGATTGTACCGATCGGATATCCGTTTATAGTGCGGGCATCTATACCATAGTTCAATACAGTCTGATACGGATCTGTAGCTTGTCCTACTTTAGCATAACCGGCACGCAGTTTACCAAAGGTAAATGATTGACCGAGATTCCATAGTTCTGAGAATACAAATGAACCACTTACAGAAGGATAGAATATATCCATCGCTGATGCCGACAGATTTACACCGGGCACAGCCAAGGTAGAGAACCAGTCGTTACGCCCCGTAGCAGTCAAGAACAGGTAATTCTTATACGCAAGTTCAAGTGTTCCGTATACAGATTGAATCTCCTGGTTAAAGTCGGTATAGTTAACAGTCTTGTTCTTCGCGTTGGTAATGCTATAGGTAAATGGTACTGCCAGATCATTACCGATAAGCTGTGACATTTCAGCTTCCTGCTTGCGCAGGTTCGCTCCTAAATTTGGCGTGATAACAAAATCGGTTCCTACTTTAAATTGTTTTCCAATGAGTACATCTGCGTTCAATTCGTAGAACTTGGTTGTTGTTTCCGTAACACGTCCTACAGGTAAATAGGCTGTACCGGAAGGCAACACGTTTGTCATGCGATCGGTATATGAATCGCGACCGGCACGTCCCTGAACAAAGAAGCCGTTATCAAATGTATAGCGCATCGTCATCGATCCGATGAAACGCTCACGCTTGGTATTGTTGATAAACTTCTCGGCAGCAAACCATGGGTTGGTTGCGTATGTGTTATTGGAGAATGATAACTCGGAACCATCTTCTTTTGTACCTGGCTTCAGATCATTAATGTTCATGCTGGTTGGCAGGAACATAGCCTGGAAGTTTGCGTTACCGGCACCGTCAGAAAGTAACGGACGGTTCTTTACATCATCCACTACATAGTTTGCACGAGCATCAACAGTAAATCTCTTAACAGGTGAAAAGTTAACCGAGAGGTTGAATGAATTTCTTTTCAAACCTGCATTTGGAATGATGGAATTGTTTTTCAGGTTGCTTGCTGATAAACGTATACCTCCGTTGTCAAATCCTTTGCTGAAAGAAAGTGTATTGGTAAATGTGCTGCCGGTGCGATAAAAATCTTCCATGTTATTTTTATGCGCAGTATAGGGGCGTGATACACCATCGAAGTTGATTACGTTCGATCCATCGAGCTTCGCACCCCAGCTGCTGTTACCAGCATCCAATGCAGCTTGTTGTGTAGCAGGCTTGGTTCCGTTGGAACCGAGACCATATTGATATTGCCAGTCAGTCAAATCCATAACAGACTCGGCTACATAGTTTGAGTTCAGCTCAATTGTACCGGCACCTTTACCGCTCTTCGTTGTAATAAGTATAACACCGGCTTTTGCGCGTGATCCGTATAGCGCAGCTGCGGCTGCACCTTTCAATACCGATATAGATTCGATATCATCCGGGTTTATATTTCCGATACCATCACCACGGTCTGTCTCATTCACCCAACGACCTACCAGCTGAGCACTCTCGTTACTCATCGGCACACCGTTGATTACATATAGCGGCTGATTGCTTCCTGTAAGTGTCGATGCACCGCGTATAATAACACTGGTTGATGCACCCGGACCACCCGCTACAGAACTTACGTTAACACCGGCAATTTTACCTACCAGCGAGTTTGCTACGTTGGTTTCGCGTGCCTGTGTAAACTGCTCGCCTTTTACTTCGGTAACAGAATATCCCAGCGACTTTCTTTCTTTCTCAATACCCAATGCTGTTACTACTACTTCGTTCAGTTCGGTAACATCTTCTGCCAACACTACATCAATGGTAGTTCTGTTCTGCACGGCAACTTCCTGCGTAGCAAAACCGATGAAGGAAATAACGAGTATATCATTTTCAGAATTAACCGTGATGGTAAATTTACCATCGGTATCGGTGGTCGTACCAGTCGATGTACCTTTCAGCAACACCGACACGCCTGGTATCGGTGCGCCCGCACCATCCTTAACCGTACCCGATACAGTAATGGGATCAGGTATGGCACGAGTGTTTGCATCGCTTTTACTCGCATCTTCGCCATCGGGGTTTACCGGGCGAAGTACAATACGTTTGCCAACAACTTTATAGTTTACATCCGGCCCCAGTAAGGCAGCCAGTACTTCTTCGAGTTTTGCATCTTTCACGTGCAGGGTAACACGTTTCTGATCTTCTACCAGCTCGGGGCTATAAGCAAATTTTACTTTAGCCTGCTCGCTGATCTTGATGAGCGCTTGTTGGAAGTCTTCACTTTCAACATCCAGTGTAATTTTTTTATCCAGCACCTTTTGTCCCATAGTGTCCACTGCATACACGAACGCTACGGAGAAGGTTGTCAGGAGAATATGGATCAATGTAACTCTCATAAGAAACAATAATGTTTCTTGAACCGGTTTAGGTTTATTCATAAATTGAAATGTTTTTGTTTTGAACAAGGGCAAAAACTATTGGGCTGCATGATCTCCATCATGCCACCTGGAAAAGGGCTGGTGATGCTCGTAACATCATCGGCCTCTTTTTTTATATGTATTTCTGTAGGCTTATCTCATAGGCACAGCAGGTTAAGGTTTAACATTACTTTTTTCACAGCCATTGGATTCAATTACGATGGTGGCTCCCTCCATGGCATAGCGGGCGCCCAGTGCGTTACAGATTACTTCGAGCTGGTCGTACAAACCTTCTTCATCCATAATATCCGTAGTAAGCGTGCAGTTGGCCAGCATCGCTTCGCTATATTTTATTTCAACACCATAGCTCTCGCTCAGCGCGCTTAACAGGTTTATCACTTTTACATTGGTATAATAATTTTTGGATGATGGCGGTTTGATGATGCTTGGATGCTCTACAATTTTCTTCACCACACTCTGCTGCATCCGGTCATACACGGCCTGCAAATTGGGTGTAAGTGTAACCTCCTGTATTTTTTCTGCACTTGCATCGGGCTTTGCAAATACAGATACTTTACCGGTTGTTACAGCAACTATAATTTCCTTAGACTGTTGATGTGCCTTGATACGAAAACTTGTACCGAGTACTTTGGTTGTAACTTCATTGGTATATACCAGGAAGGGATGTGCTGCATCTTTCTTGATTTCAAAAAACGCTTCACCGGTAAGGCATATCTCGCGTTTATCACCGAACTTTTCAGGATACTGTATTTCGCTGCCGGGTTCGAGCGATATTATACTGCCGTCCTCTAAAGTAATTTTCTCAACGTGTGTCTGCCCGTTAAATATCTTTACCCAACTGGTATCGGGCTGCTTTTCAAAAGCCGTTTCAGTTTGAGGCTGCGAACGTTGTGTATATAGCAGTATACCTGCCGTTGCCAATAACAGCAAGGAAGCTGCAGCGTAGCCGATAAATCTCCAGGCATTTTTGAATTTTGTTGGCGATTGATCGTTACGGTCGATCCACATTTTTTCAGACTCGGGTGTACGAGCGTCCAGTATCTTTTTAAAGATCACCTCAGACTTTGCCTGTGCTACAAGATCGGGCGTCTGGTTGTGCAGCAATTCAGCACGAAGCTCTTCCGAGATCATGTCTTTAATATCATCTTCATACTGCCCTGACCGGATCATCGCCATTAACGTGGCGCGCTCTTCATCAGAAGCTGTATTATTCAGGTATCGTTGTATCAGGTCGTCCAGGTTGTTCATGTTCATTTTAAAATAGTGGCATCTATAGTTGTAGTCATATTTCTGCCTTCTATAGGTAAAGAGTACCTGAGGAAGGTGGAAGGTGTAGTCAATGTTAAAAAAATGTGAAATATTTTTTTTTCGAGATTATCAGAAACTAATTGGCAACAGAAAACTGAACGGCAACAACATGCCACAACACCGTAATGGTGTTTAAAATTTTATTCAGCTTGGTATATAGAAGTATAACAGCAGGAAGAAATCCGGCACGGCTTATACTTCATTGAAAAAAAGAAAATCGTGTCCTATAGCATCATCATCATTTTAAACATGATGAAATGCAATACATAGGTGCCTACATGCGGCTGCAGGTAATGACGAATAAATTGCAGCGCCTTGGCCATGTGCGTTTTTACCGTGAATCGGGATATATTCAGTTGTTGCGCAATTACTTCATGACTCAGTCCTTCAACTTTCGCCATTTGAAATATCTGCTTCTGCTGCGTGGGCAATAATTTTACGGCCTGCTGCACGAGCTGCTCGTACTGTTTCTCCAGTAGAAAATCATCGAGACTATCATCTACCAGGGTGCGCTCCAACGTAAATTTACTTTTCGCGTGCTCTTCATACGCCAGCTTGCGAAGTGTTTTATAGGTTAGATTTCGCGCCATGGTAATCAGGTAATACTCCAGGTGAAGTACTTCTGTAAACTCGGATCGTTTATTCCACAGCGTAGAGAATATTTCCTGAACAATATCTTCCGCCAACGCAGATGACCGGGTATACCGCTTTGTTACTTTATAGATGCTATGCCAGTAGCGATCATACAGCTGTTTAAAAGCTGTTTCGCTTCCGAGGGCTAGCTGCTGTAGCACATCGTTTTCTTGATATGGTGGAAGATGAGCAAGCACAGTTCTTGGATTCATGCAATTACCCCTTGCTATATACCGGCTATATATACCGATCTATAACGTCAGCTGCAATTACCTTATAAAACAAAATAGAAACCCGAAAGAAAAGTTGTTGAATAAACCGAGACTCCAACCTCACTATTCCTAAACTATATGCAGCCATAAGCAAAACAACTTTTACTGTACGCTACATATAAAATAACTGTCTGTGTATGCAATAACTTTCAGTTACCTTTCATCGATCGGCATGGCGGCTGCCACGCTTTACCCTGCACAGGAATAGAATGAAAAGAATATATAGGCTGTTCTGAGAATTCAGGATTCACATACTGACTGAGTATATACTTTATTTTTTTAAAGAGTAGGGCAGGCTGGACCTACCCTACTAACTCAACCAAACCAAATGTACTCTTAAACCTATAACGAGTACACTGAGTATCTTTTTACGACGTACCAGGGCGTGACACTGGCAAGTCATTGTGAATATCTGAACCATCTATACTCCTTCCGCATCTATCTCGATGAAGTACCGCAGAACTTCATTCGTCAGATTAAAAGAGAGTATAAAGTACTTAAGGAGAATCTGAGGCTACCGAAGAGCCGTTGCCTGCTTTGTTGCCCGTACAGGCAGCTTGGCAGTGGTGGTGAACATTTTTCATTTTGGTTTTGGTTTGGATATAAAAACTTTCTTTTGCGTGAAAACGCGTCCGGCAAAATATTCCAGAAGCGAAATCATAACTCCAAAGTAGAATATGAAAGAAATAAAAGCAAGAAAATTTTTAAAATGTGTGCGCACACATTTAATTTGTGTTCGAAAACATTTGTAAACCGCCTTTTTGGTAACGTTTTCGCACAAAAAGGCAATTCTGAAATTTTAGAGTATGGTTGATAAGAACATTCGCATTAAAGACATCGCCAAACTGGCCGGTGTATCTGTAGGTACGGTAGACCGCGTATTACACAACCGCGGAAGAGTATCACCGGAAGCCTTGAAGAAGGTTACCGAAGTAATGGAGCAGATTGACTACAAACCAAACCTGATAGCCCGCACACTGGGCTCCAATAAAAATTACAGAATAGCCGCGTTACTCCCCGATCCGAAACAAGATCCATATTGGGCGCAATCAAATCTGGGTATAACACAGGCACAAACCGAGTGGGCTCAATATGGTATACAAGTAGAATTGTTTTTATTCGACCTGCTTGATAAAAACTCATTTCAGAAAATGGCGCACGAAGTATACCTCGCTAAACCGGATGGTATATTAATCGCCCCTATATTCTATCACGAAGCTTTACCAATCTTCGAACTGTTCCGCGAAACGGATATACCGTACGTTCTCTTCAACACCAATATACCGGAGGCATCTCCACTGAGTTTTATAGGACAAAACCTGTATCAAAGCGGAAGAGTAGGTGCTGAGTTGCTATACTTTGGCCAGCATCAACCCGGCACATTAGCCGTGCTGCACATTGACGAAGACATTCACGACTCGGTTCACTTGTTGGAAAAAGAAAAAGGTTTCCGCGAATACTTTAAAGATAAAGGCAAGATCAACTTTTCGATCATCGACTTTATTCTCAATCCAAAAGATCCTTCTTTCCAAAAACAACTCGAAGAATTACTGGAAGATCCTGCGTTGCGCGGCATCTTCGTGAGTACATCCAAAGGAACTTCCGTAACAGCATCCTTGCTGGAGAAGCATGGCAAAAAAGATATTCGCCTGGTAGGGTACGATATACTGGACGAAAATTTACGATACCTGAAGAGCGGCATCATCGATTTTCTGATCAATCAGAATCCCAAGCGACAAGCATCTTTAGGTATCAGTCACCTGGTAAACCACCTGATGTTCAAGAAAGGAACTCCAGGCACGGATCTTTTCCCGCTGGAAGTGATTACGCAGCAAAACGTTGATTCATACCTGGGCTCCGGTATTCATTAAAAAACATACAAGCGTACTTCATCAAAATTCCTTATCCCGAAACGTAGTAGCTAGTCGGGCCGATTATTCTATTTTTGCAGCGCAATTGCGCTATGAAATTTGAATTAACAGCAAACGATCCGAAGTCATCTGCACGGGCGGGCGTTTTACAAACCGATCACGGTGAAATACAAACACCGATCTTCATGCCTGTGGGCACAGCAGGATCGGTAAAAGCCGTTCATCAACGCGAACTGGAGAATGATGTACAGGCCCAGATCATTCTGGGTAACACATATCATTTATACCTTCGTCCGGGACTGGGCGTGCTCGAGCAAGCGGGTGGCCTTCATAAATTCAACGGATGGAATCATCCTATCCTCACCGACAGCGGTGGCTACCAGGTATATTCGCTCGCAGCCAACCGTAAGATTGTTGAAGAAGGCGTTACCTTCAAATCACATATTGACGGATCACGTCATCACTTCACACCTGAAAATGTAATGGATATACAACGCTCCATCGGTGCCGATATCATTATGGCATTTGATGAGTGTACACCGTATCCATGCGAGTATGGTTATGCAAAAAAATCCATGGAGCTCACGCATCAATGGTTAACGCGATGTGTGAACCGTATTCAAACTACAGAACCTAAATACGGATACGAGCAAGTGCTCTTCCCCATTGTACAGGGCAGTGTATATAAAGATCTGCGCGAGCAATCGGCTGAATATATAGCTTCACAGAATCAACCTGGCAATGCCATCGGTGGGTTGTCAGTAGGTGAACCTCATGAAGATATGTATGCCATGACAAGTTTAGTATGCGGCATTCTTCCGAAGTACAAACCACGCTACCTGATGGGCGTTGGCACACCTGAAAACATTCTGGAATGTATAGCCCTGGGTATAGATATGTTCGACTGTGTAATGCCAACACGCAATGCGCGCAATGGCATGCTTTTTACAACGCAGGGAATTATAAATATCCGGAATGAAAAGTGGAAGGATGATCTTTCACCGATTGACGCTACACTGGGTGGCTACGTGAGTACGTTTCATTCAAAAGCTTATTTACGTCACCTCATCATCAACAAAGAAATTTTAGGCGCGCAAATTGCTTCGATCCATAACCTTACATTTTACCTTTGGCTGGTGAAGGAAGCGCGCAAGCAGATAGTGGCAGGGACGTTTGCCGAATGGAAAAATAAGATGGTTAAAACGGTTTCGCAACGATTATAAAGACCACCGCAGTATGCAGTATAAAAATAGTACTTCATTCCGCTGTATGCTATAGACTATAGATATGAAACTACTGGATAAATATATTCTCAAACAGTTCCTCAGCACATTCTTCTTCGTGGTGGTAATTCTGCTGGCAGTTATATCCGTTATTGATATGACCGACAAGATGGACAAGTTTGCGAAAGCACAGTTAACTTCCGGGCAGATCTTTGGTTACTACCTCGACTTCATTCCGTGGATCGGTAGTCTTGTAACACCCATTACCATCTTTATCGCTACGGTATATGTATGCTCGCGCATGGCTGGTCGCACCGAAGTAATCGCTATATTAAGTGCAGGCATCAGTTTCAGAAGAATGATGCTGCCCTATTTTATCGGATCGTTCTTTATTGCAATACTCAGTTTCATACTCAACGGCTGGGTAATACCCAACTCCAACAAATCAAAACTTGCGTTTGAAGTACAGTACCTCAAGAATAAATATTACTACGACAAACAGAATATACATATACAGGTAGCTCCCGATGTATACCTCTACATGAAAAGCTACAACAATACCAACAACACCGGCTACCAGTTTACACTCGAGCGATTCCAGGATAACAAGATGATCGAGAAACTTACGGCAAGTCGTGTTGAATGGGACACGGCCAAACAAAAGTGGACGCTGCGCGACTGGCGCATCCATAATGTGCAGAGTATATTTGAAACAACATCCAGCCCTGAAGCAAAACCCGGCTTTGAAACTTCCAAACGTGTTGTTACCACGGACTCCATCAAAAGCGGCACTACATTGGATACAGCGCTTGTTATACACCCGAAAGAATTTGAAAGCGACTATCGCAAATACGATGGTATGACACTGAACGAACTGAACAAGTATATAAAGACACTTCGTTCGCGTGGCTCCACCGGCATTGAAGTATACGAGGTTGAGAAATATACCCGCTATACTGCGCCCTTCACCATTTTTATACTGGTGTTTATGGCGGTGATTGTATCGTCACGTAAAAGTCGTGGAGGAACAGGTTTGCAGATCGCACTCGGATTCTTGCTATCTTTCATCTTCATTTTGTTCTTTACACTCTTCCGTACCTTCGCAGAAAACGGATCCATGCCTCCTCAGATTTCGGTGTGGATACCCAACATCATCTTTGGTATCATATCACTCATCATGTATAAATACGTTCCCCGCTAAATGGCATCGCGTAACGATTATCTGAAACTGCATTTTATAGTTTTTCTTTGGGGTTTCTCTGCAATAATAGGTAAGCTGGTAACTATACCGGCTGTTGAAATGGTTTTTTACCGCGCCATCATGGCTGTAATCGGTATGGGTATAGTGATCGTTGCTACAAAAGGAACGTTCGCAGTTACAGGCACTCAGTTGATGAGACTTCTGCTCATTGGTGCTATTGTAGCCATTCACTGGATGGCGTTCTTCGGTGCAGCACGTGTGTCTAACGTATCCGTAAGTTTAGTAGGCTTTGCAACGAATTCCCTATGGGCCGCTTTACTCGAACCGTGGTTTAACCGCACACGCATTAAGAAATTCGAATTGCTGCTGGGCCTTGTTGTTATCATCGGACTATATATCATCTTCTCGTTCGACTTCCAGTATAAACTCGGATTAGCGCTGGGTATACTCGCAGGATTTACCTCTGCATTGTTCTCCGTGTTCAATGCAAAATTTGTGCGCAGCATTCCGGCTTTTACCATTACATTTTATGAAATGATCGGAGTGTTCCTCTCCATCGGATTATTTCTCCCGGTATATAAGTATACATGGGCAACTGATAATACGTTGCATCTGGTACCATCGTGGATGGACCTGCTATATATAGGCTTGCTGGCGGGTGTATGTTCGGTATACGCATACTCCGTTGCCGTGGAGTTAATGAAGAAGATCAGCGTATTTCTGTTGCAGCTCACACTCAACCTGGAACCTCTCTATGGCATTATCATGGCGGTGATCGTATTCGGCAACCAGGAAAAAATGGGCGTAAATTTTTACCTCGGTACACTCATCATTCTGGGCGCTGTAGCGACTTACCCCATGCTGAAGCGCAAGTACGATCACCTCTACGCGGCCAAAGAATAATCACTTTTATTTCCATTATTCTTTCGTGATCTTCGCGCCCAAAGTTTACCTCTATGAAACAACTGCAGTCGGGTGTCTGGACGATCGTGTTTATTTTTTTTTGTGAGTTGACAGGATTTGCACAGGCGCAACAACCCGTCATCTCTCCGTCTCCCTATTTTACGTATGGAAAAGGGCTCGGCATTATTTCTCCGGACAGTCTTTTTATGTTGAACATTCGCTTCCGAATGCAAAACCGGCTGGCTTTTGTTTCGGAAAGTGAAAGTAATCTTGATATAAAAAGTGTTGAAGCAAGAACCCGCAGACTACGCCTACGCTTCGATGGCTTTATCTATACCACCCGGCTTACGTATCTCATTCAACTTGCTTTTTCACGAGCGGATATGGATTACGATGATACCGGTTTCCCCAATGTAATTCGTGATGCTATGATTCAATATAGTGTTAACGAACATTTTTCGATCGGGCTCGGCCAGACTAAACTCCCCGGCAACCGTCAGCGTGTTAATTCTTCCGGTGACTTACAACTTCCGGATCGCTCGATTGTAAATTCAACCTTCAACATCGATCGCGACTTTGGAGTACAGTTCTACTACAACAATGCGCTGCAGGGATTGAACTATGTTTTGCGTGCCGCTATATCTTCCGGTGATGGTCGTAATATAACTTCATCCGATCGCGGGCTTGCCTATACAGGGCGCCTTGAATTGTTACCCTTCGGTAAATTCACCAATGGTGGCGACTACTTTGAAGGTGACCTGGCGCGCGAGCCCAAGCCGAAGGTATCGTTTGGTATTACCTACTCAAACAACCAGAATGCTATACGCACGGGTGGACAGTTGGGAAAATTTTTGTACGCATCGCGCGATATACAAACCAACATGGCTGATTTTCTATTGAAGTATAACGGCTGGTCATTTGCAGCTGAGTACCTGAGACGTACGGCTGCCAATCCCATCACCACCAACGAAGATGGCGACCAACGCTTTGTATATGTAGGGCACGGACAAAATTTCCAAGGAAGCTATCTCTTCAAAAACAATTTTGAAGTAGTAGGACGTTACTCACAAGTAAGGCCTGACAATGATATTCAAACGCTCGAAGAGAAAATACAACAGTATACCGTGGGCGTTACAAAATATATACGTGGCCATCGCCTCAAACTGCAAAGCGATCTCACATACGAAGAAAACACCTGGCTGGCGGGCAGTGCGGCTAATCATAACAACTGGCAGCTTCGCTTCCAGATCGAAGCCGGTATTTAATACGCACAAGTCATTAATATATAGAGATGTCCTGAATATATAGAGATGTCCTGAACGGCATCTCTATTTTTTCGAAACCATCTACGAAATAATTCGTAAAAGACTTGCAGGAGTGATTGATCATCCTTAAACTTGTTCTACGAAAAAGTTCGTACTATGACGAAGAAAAACATAAAACCAACTGAAAAAGAGTTGGAGATCCTGCAAGTGTTGTGGGACAAGGGAGCTGTGTCGGTGCGTGAGGTTCACGAAGCGATGGGCGGTGAAGGAGCCAACGGGTATACCACCATTCTGAAATTTATGCAGATCATGCACGAAAAAGGATTGGTAACACGCCAAAAGAACGGCAAGCTGCATCTCTATAAAGCAGTGCCATCATTGGAAAGTACGCAGCAGCAGATTCTTGACAAGATGATCAATACGGTGTTTCAGGGATCAGCAGCGCAGTTGGTAATGAGTGCCCTCGGCAATAAAAAATCTTCCAAAGAAGAACTTCACGAGATCAAAAAATACCTGGAAAAACTCGAAGGAGGTGAATCATGAACGCACCTGATTTTCTTTCATCATCGATAGCAGAAGCATTGGGATGGACACTTGTTCACTCGCTTTGGCAAGGTCTCATTATTACAGGCATTGTTGCGCTGTTACTCAAAATTATACCTTCGCGCGCTTCGAACTATCGGTATACTATTGCGCTGGCAGGACTCTTAATATTGGTAATAGCCATCGGCATTACCTTTACGAAATTATATACTACGGAGAGTATACCGACTGCGATACATACGCTGACATTAACGCAGGACTACAATTATCATATTGCTAATCAGACTCACAGTGGTTTATTATTAACAATCAGGCAGTTTATGGACGCCAACATGCAATGGTTTATTGTATGCTGGTTTGCCGGAGCTATTTTCTTCTTACTGCGGGTAGCCGGAGGCAGTATATATGTATCCATGCTGCGCAGGGATTCTCTATATATGGCAGAAGAATGGAATGCACGCGTACAAACATTGGCTGCACAACTTAAGATTCAGCGCCCTATAGCACTGGCGCAATCGGCACGCGTACACGCCCCGGTTGTATTAGGGTATATTAAGCCACTAATTATTATACCTACGGGTATGCTCAGCGGGCTTTCTGCTGACCAACTCGAAGCAATTTTCCTGCATGAGCTTATTCACATCAAACGACATGATTATCTCGTGAATTTGTTCCAGATGTTCATGGAAGCATTCCTCTTCTTTAATCCATTTGTCTGGATACTATCCACCATCATTCGCAACGAGCGCGAACATTGTTGTGATGATGCTGTCGTCACTCGCACGGGCAATGCAAAACTATATGCAACAGCATTGGTACAATTGGAAGAGACAAGACTTAGCCAGGCAGGTATAGCATTATCGCTTGCTGACAATAAAAATCTATTACTCAAACGAATCAAAAGACTTATGGAAAAATCTGCAAAAAATTATTCAGGTCGCGATCGGATCATTCCCGTTGCACTTCTGGTAGTGGGCTTGATGTGTGCATCGTGGTTAACGATGAGTCGCTCGGAAAAAGCAACCATTCAAAATATAGCGGACGATGAAAAACAACTTCAATCTGATACCATCATCAAAAACAAAAATAAATCTGCGAGTTATTCCCGAAAGGTAATTACCACAACAGATGAAAATGGTAATACACACGAAGAAGTTGTCGAGAGCCGCGAAGGCGATGAAGATATACTGGCTCCGCTGGCGCCCATGGATGTTACCGTAGACGTTCCTTCTATTCCTGCATTCCCAGACTTCCCGGCATTTCCGACGATGATGAATATAGATTTGCTACTCGACAGTATACCGCCAGTTCCCGCTGCTCCTGCCTGGAACGATCATCAGTGGGAAGAAGCTGCGCAGGAATTCGAAAGAACATTCAAAGAAAAATTCAGTGAGTTCTATAAAACACATGAAGTTGACTTTGAAAAAATGATGGAAGAACTGAAAAGTAAATATGACGATAAACATCTTGACGAGCTTCGGGCAAAAGTGGATGAAATAGATCTATCTCACAAGATGGCTGCCGTTGAGAAGGAAATGGCAGTGCGTGAAGAAGCAATGGCCGCGATGGAAAAAGCAATGGCCATTCAGGAAGAAAGTATGAAGCGTTGGGAAAAGGAACACGAACAGCAAATGCAGCGTATCGAACTGAAGTTGAAAACGCAGGAAGAGAACATGAAAAAGTTTGAAGCTGAGCTGAGCAAAGAATTAGTGAAAGACGGCTACATCAAAACAGATGAGAAGATAAGAGAGATAAACTGGAGTGATGACGGTTCTATCAGAATAAACGGCAAAGAGATCAAGGGTTCCGACAAGAGCAAATATCAAAAACTACACAATAAGTATATGGGTGGCGAAGGGAATTTCAATTATATAAACGAGGATTAATATACAAGACGCGCATCCGTTGGCAGCGAAAACGTCATAAGATGTTACACACATACTTCGCCCGAAGTAAATGTTACTTCGGGCGAAGTATAGTTATATCTATCCAATACGCTCTACACCAAGTCCTGGTTTATCCGAGCAATACATATAGCCATCTTTCAGAATAAAGCCGCCTTTCACCACATCACGCGCCAGATCAAGACTTCCATCCAGATCGATATACTTGGTATTGGCACACGAGTAGGCAGCGTGCAATGCAGCAGTTATACTTACAATACTTTCATCGTTACATCCCCAGAAGAGATCTATACTTTCATGCAGCGCTATATCTGCAATTTTCAACGCCTGACTGATACCGCCACATTTCATCAGCTTGATGTTAAATATAGCTGCCGCTTTTGGAGGCTTTACCAGCTCGATAGCATCCGCCGGAGTGATGAGCGATTCATCGGCAGCCAGAACTTTTCGCACTTCTTTCGGCAAGCCTTTCATCTCTGCTATATCATGCGCAGGTAAGGGTTGTTCGATCAATTCGAGATTCAGATCGTAAGCACGCCCGTACAGTTCAATGGTTTGATGTACGGTATATCCCTGGTTTGCATCCACGCGTATCACCACACCATTGCCCAGTTCTTCACGCAGTTTCATCAGGCGTTCTACATCTTCATCCAGGCTGTGGCCAAGCTTTACTTTCAATACTTTAAAGCCGCGCTGGATATAGTCTTTTGCTTCCCTCAGCGTTTCCTCCACGTTCTTTATACCAATCGTGTTGGAAGTAGGGAGCTTCTTGATTTTCTGTCCCAGGAATTTAACCAGCGGTATATCCAGGTATTTCGTAAACACATCGTGCAGGGCTATATCCAGTGCTGCACGTGCAGAGGGGTTCTCCGGAAATTTTTTCCATACATCGAATGTCAGCTGATTGAATTCGCGTATATCACGGCCGATGAGGAATTCGAGATTTTTTTCTTCCAGTGCTTCCAGGCATTGATCGAGCGTTTCACCCACCACATATTCGCTGGGGTTGCCCGAGCCAATACCGGTTAAACCGTTATCGAGTGTAATTTCGACAAAAGCATTCCGCACTTCGTCTACTGTTTTAAAAGCAATGGTATAGGGTTTGGTGTTGCCGAGGTCTACACTCCAAACTTTTACTTCTTTAATCTTCGTCATGTATCGTTAATTTGAAAATCGAACTATAGGTTAAACCTGCGCAAGACTTTTCTTGATCAGTGTTTCGAATACAGGTACCAAACTGTCTACACCATCTTCCAACGGAAGTACTACCGGTATACCCAGCTGCGCTTCATATTGCTGCGCATACGTACGTGCTTCCTGCTCGTTCATCTTGGCAGTATTTATAGTTAATGCCACGGTAGGCGCACCATATATACGGATCAAAGCAATCTCATCCTTGGGATCAGCTATGTAGGCAGGATAATATTCCATATCTTTATATTGCTTGCGGGCAGGGTTATGCTGCAACACAACGGCATCGGCATCCGCAGAAACAATCCACTCTGCTCCAGCTGGTCCGCTCGGGTTGCGCAGCGATGATTGCCCTTCAATAAAAATGATATCGGGCTTCTCTTCATTGTAGCAGGTTACAACGGCATGCTCCATCTCTCCTGATATAAAATCATTCAGGGTTGAATCGAAAACAAAACCATGTTTAGCGCCTTGCATCCAACCGGTTTGCCCGGTATAAATCATTTCCGCTTTATAGCCTGCTCTGCGCATAGCCTCTACTAGAAATCGTGTTGTGGTGCGTTTACCTAAAGCGCAGTCGGTTCCTAACACCGCTATCTTCGGGCACTTCACTTCCTTAATTTTGCCAGTCCAGAAATGAAGGTCTCTGAATTTTTTAGGTTTACGAACATCAATTATTTCAAGGCCTTTTTGTTTGGCCAGGTCTGCCAGCTCCGGTATATCCGACACATATTCATGTAATCCATTTACCAGGTTATACCCGCTGTCAAGAGCTTCTTTGAGCAGGGCACGAAGCGAATCCGGAATTACACCGCCTTTGGTAGCAACCCCTACTACACAATGGGTAGCTTTTACCGGAGCGTTCTTTACAAAATCAGCGATGGAGGCGTAGATCGGAATATTTCTTTTACGCCCGTCCAGCACTTCACCGGCATCTTTACCCGGGTGTTTACTGTCGATGACACCAACGATCGTAAAGCGATCTGTGCCGCGGATCAATCCGTGCGCAGTCTTAGAGCTGCCGGTGTCGAGGAATCCACCGGTAAGTACAATTGCGTTACTTTTTGTCATATTGATTTAGCTTTCTGAAGGGCCGGAATTTCGCGCAATAAAGTGAGTTTTCAAAAGCTGTATCGATGATGAAAGCGAGTGGCTTGAATTTTGAGTAAATTTGAAAATAAACCTGACGTTTTATGAATGCTCGTATAGCCCTTTTCCTGATGGCCCTGGCCTTATGTTTAAGCTATGCTACATCGCAGGCGCAATCTATTATTGGCAAATGGCAGCTCGTTAAACAAACCAGTTGCCTGGATGAAAACCTCGATAGCAATGAAGAGACCGGCATTGAAGAAGTGGTTGATGATATGAAAAGTATGTCGGGGGCTACACCACAGGTTCTTCAATTCAAAGAAAAAAATGTAGCCGAAGAGAGTACGCGCATTGTGAGCAAAAGTAAATCTTACAACTCCAAGTCGTTGCTCTATAAATTCAGCGGAGATGCGCTGCATTTCCTGGATAAAAAATCGCGTACGATACTGGAGAGTTTTACGGTAGAGAAATTCGAAGCTGATTCACTGATCATATCCAACGCATCGCGCGCATGCGAGACCAAAATTTTTGTGAGAATAAAATGATATCGTTACAGCTATGAAAAGTTGCAGAGATTAAAAACGAAATTCAGAAGCTGGTGGAGACCGAGAATAATCCTGATATACTTAACAACGTTTATGAGATTCTGGAGAAGACTCAGCAGGAAGCACGCATCAAAGAAGCGATAATTGAAGGCGCTCTGAAAGCGGAAGAGGATATTAAAGCTGGTAGAGTTTATTCATCTGAGGAATTTTAAAACTTTATCAAAGACTATATAAAACAGAAGCGTTAGAGAGTGAAGGTTATTTTTACGTTACAGGCAAAAGAAAATTTACAACGATCCATTAACTTCCTTAGAGTCCGAGGTATCCAAGAAGAGAAAATCGAAGAAATAGCAGATAAACTTTCTGTTCAGGATCGATTCGTTGGCAGATAAAACATTTTTTAGGACAACACGAAGGATACCTAAGACCACAATCCAAACACCATCGCAGGCCCCAAGGGTCCTTACAAAACCATCTATTACGTAGCTGACAACACGATTTACATAACAGATATTTTTGATTCACGCCAGAATCCTACACAGATGAAAGGTTAATATTTTTCTTGCGTACCTTTGCACCCGTTATGATGGAGACAGTTTCTAAACGCGATATACGAAAGCTTAAACTGGACGAATTAAAAGAATTTTTCGTGCAGCATGGGGAAAAAGCGTTCCGGGCTCAACAGGTTTACGAATGGCTCTGGAATAAATCGGCCAAGAGTTTTGACCAGATGACCAACCTCTCCATAGGCTTGCGCGATATGCTGAAGGAGCATTTCACCATCAATCACATCAAGGTAGACCACATGCAGCGCAGTGCTGATGGCACGATTAAAAACGCAGTAACACTTTTTGATGGCATGGTGGTGGAGTCTGTACTTATCCCTACGGAGAAACGCATCACGGCCTGTGTATCGTCACAGGTGGGTTGCAGTCTTGCATGCAAGTTCTGCGCAACGGCACGACTGAAGCGTCAGCGCAACCTGACACCAGACGAGATCTACGACCAGGTAGTGGCCATCAAGGAACAATCAGAATTATTTTTTGGCCGTCCCCTTACCAATATAGTTTTCATGGGTATGGGCGAACCTTTGCTGAACTATAGCAACGTAATCTCGGCTATCGACAAGATCACTTCGCAGAAAGGATTGAACATGGCTTCGAAACGAATTACCGTTTCTACTGTGGGCATTGCCAAGATGATTATGAAAATGGCTGACGATGGTGTAAAGTTTAACCTGGCCGTATCACTACACGCTGCGCTGGACAAAACGCGTTCGTCCATCATGCCAATTAACGATACCAACCCGTTGGATGAATTGGGCGATGCGCTCCGTTACTGGTATGATAAAACCAAACGAAAAGTTACGTACGAGTATGTTGTGTGGAAAGGCATTAATGATACTGAAGAGCACGCCAAGGCATTGTTGAAGTTCTGCAAGATCGTTCCTTCCAAAGTAAATCTCATCGAATACAACCCGATCGATGATGGCGAATTTCAGCAGGCCACTCCGGAGGTATTGGACATGTATATGCACCTGCTCGAGAGCCACGGTATTACTACACGCATACGCAAGAGCCGCGGCAAAGATATAGATGCTGCCTGCGGACAGTTAGCGAATAAGTCGTAAGCACGCAAATGTTATATTCCATATAGTGTATTGCGCGAGCTGATCAATCTTTGCATCTTTCAGTCAAATTGTGCTCATATATGCAGGAAGAACTCATTCAGAATTTACGGGAAGCCCTTAAACTCTCTCCACAAAATATACCTTTACGTTTAACCCTGGCAGAAGCCCTGCTAAACAACAATCTGATGCAAGAGGCAGAAGCCGAGTATAAAATTGTACTCGAAGCCGAGCCACAAAATATACAGGCCAAATCAGGTCTTGCTAAAATTTACTTTGCCCAGCAGAAATACTCCACAGCCATTGTTATACTGGAAGATCTCATTGAGTTAAAGCCTAATGATGTAAGCCTGCTGATGCTGCTGAGTCGTTCGCTGCTACGAAATGACGAACGCAACAAAGCTATGGATTACTATAAACAGGCGCTGCAGTTAAATCCTTCGTTGCTGGATGAAGAACTCGATCAGCACCTGCGAAAACCTTCTACAGCTCCGCAGGGAGAAGTAGAAGAACTTCTTGATTCTATAGAACGAGAAGTACGTAACATGGAGCGCCCCACTATAAATTTTGATGATGTGGGCGGCATGAACAAAGTAAAGGAAGAGATCAAGATAAAGATCATACAACCCATGCTGCACCCGGAGCTATACAAAGCGTATGGCAAAAAGGTTGGCGGAGGTATATTACTATATGGCCCTCCCGGATGTGGTAAAACTCACCTGGCGCGTGCTACTGCCGGGCAGATCAATGCCAGCTTTATATCGGTGGGTATACACGATGTGCTCGATATGTGGATGGGACAGAGTGAAAGCAAACTTCACCAGATTTTTGAACTGGCGCGAAGAAGAACTCCCTGCGTTTTATTCTTTGATGAGATTGATGCACTGGGTGCAAGTCGCTCGGATATGCGACACTCTTCGAGCAAGACACTTATCAACCAGTTTCTTACCGAGATGGACGGACTCGATGCCTCTAACGATGGCGTTCTTATACTCGGTGCTACCAATGCACCGTGGCATCTCGATGGTGCGTTCAGAAGACCAGGCAGATTTGATCGGATCATTTTTGTACAGCCACCTGATGTAGAAGGAAGAGATTCCATTCTGAAAATATTACTGAAAGATAAGCCGCTTGACAATGTTGACTACGCTGCGTTGGCTAAACAAACCGCTGATTTTTCAGGAGCGGATTTGCGCGCAGTAATAGATATAGCAATCGAAGAAAAACTGAGAGAGTCTTTTGAAAAAGGTATCCCCCAGCCTATACGCACCAAAGATCTGCTCGCGTCACTCAAACAAGTTAAGCCATCAACCAAAGAATGGTTTAATACAGCTCGTAACTATGCGTTGTATGCAAATGATTCAGGTCTGTACGATGAAATTCTGGAGTATTTAAAAATCAAGAAATGATTAATCCGCAATTGGAAAGAGCGCAACAGCTTGTTAACCAGCAACGCTATAAAGATGCTGAAGCTGAACTTCGATCTGTACTCGCAAGCGAACCGAACAACACGCTTGCGTTGGCACTGTTCGCTATATGTTTATCAGAACTTGATAAACAGCAGGAAGCACTCCAGGTAATTCAGAATGCCATCAGTCGCGAACCTGATAATGATTATCTGCTATACCTGCAGTCGTTGTTTTATTTCAAAGCCGACAACATGAAAGAGGCTGAGAAATTTATCCGCAATGCTATAGCATACGATCCGCACAACGCTGATTACTTCGGGCTACTCGCAGCCATTAAAATCAACCAGAAAGAATGGAACGAAGCGCTTGAGTATGCAAACAAAGGACTCGAAAGTGATCCGGATAATTTGCAGTGTCTCAACACACGCTCCACCGCTCTATACAAACTCGATAAAAAAGACGAAGCGTATTCAACGATACAGGAAGCGTTAAATAAAAATCCGGAGAATGAATTAACGCACACCAACCTCGGCTGGAGCCTGCTTGAAAAGGGTGATCATAAAAAAGCGCTCGAACATTTTCGCGAAGCACTGAAAATCAATCCTAACTATAGCTATGCTAAAGCCGGCCTTGTAGAAGGCTTGAAAGCGCGCTACTGGTTTTATCGCATCTTCCTGAAGTATGCATTCTGGATTTCGAATTTCAAGGGACAGGCGCAGTGGGCGATTATTATAGGCCTATATATAGGCGTACGTGTATTACGAGGTGCTGCCGAAAACAATCCGCAGCTCGGAGTTTTTCTATACCCGATCATATACCTTTATACAGCATTCGCGATCTCTACATGGGTTATCACCCCGCTATCTAATCTATTTCTACGACTGAATGTATACGGTCGCTATGCACTTACAAAAGACGAAACAGAGTCCTCTAATTTTGTAGGTATAGCCTTCGGATTAAGTGTAATCGGTTTTATTGCTGCATTGTTTACCGGTGGCGCGCTGTTTGTTATGCTCGGCATTTATGGTATAGCGATGATGATTCCGCTATCGTCTATGTACAACGCCAAGAAGCAGAGCTCGCGAACTATACTTGTTATTTATACCATCGGGTTAGCCCTGGTTGGTATTGGTGCCATGTATGAGTTTATCGTAACAGGCAATACCGGAACACTGGCCAACGTATTTATCTTCGGAGTACTTATCTACCAATGGGTAGCCAACGCACTGATTATGCGCTAATGACTATTGTTTTTTGCTGGCGTTGAAGAGTTTATCCTTTTCCTCTTTGGTTAAACTCTCATAGCCGCCATCTGAAATTTTATCCAGTATAGCATCGATCTCCGCCTGTGAAATAGAGGATCCCTTGGGCTGAGCTGAAGATTTACCAGCTGTATTTTCGTTACGGTACGACACCTTTACTTTGAGGCGCGGCTTGAATAGTCCTTTAAAAAAATCGATCGTTGCTGTGATCCAGCTTCCCCAGTTCGAGCCCGCTTGCAGTTGTTTGATATATACGAAGCCGATAAGCGCTCCACCGAGGTGGGCTATATTTCCGCCAGCGTTTGATGAAATGGTTCCTACGAAAGAAGCTACAATATAGAATGCGGCTATATATTTAATCCGCACCGGTCCGAGAAACAACAGGAAGAAAGTATAGTCAGGTAACAAGGTAGCAGTCGCTGCAACAATGGCATATACTGCTGCCGATGCTCCGATCATTCCCAGCAATGGAGATCGCTCCACGAAGAAAGGAATAAAGTTATATACCAGCAGATACGCTATACCACCCGCGAGCGCACCCAGAACGTATACAGCCACAAGCTTGTCGCTGCCCAGGTATTCTACAAACAATTTACCGAACCAATACAGGAACAGCATATTAAAGAGTATATGAAATATATCTCCCAGATCATGCACAAATGCATAGGTAATAATCGTCCAGGGCTTTACGATATATGCCATGAACGGAGCCGGAATCGCCACCTGCCGGTGTAGCCAGTCTGCTATTTCAGGAAACTGACTTATAGTAGCAACTACGGTAATCACCGCCATTACCAAAAACACCACAACGTTGATAATGATCAACTGTACGTGGGCATTGTTATACCGGTTAAACGCGTTCTTAAATTCGTCAAACATATACTGCTGCTGTTATCGCAAATCTCGAAATTATTATACCCTGCTCCATCAACTCAAGTCACCTCGTTTTCGCCAGGCTGTTATGAGCAGGAATGCAAAGATCACGCCTCCCAGGTGAGCGAAGTGCGCTACGTTTCCACTTTTATCCATAAAGAAATTCATGCCGCCTAATAATACAACCAGATACTTTGCCTTAATCGGTATAGGCGGTATCAGCAGCATGATCTCCATATTCGGAAACATCATACCAAATCCCATGAGTACACCATAAATCGCTCCTGAGGCACCCAACATTATACCATAGGTACCTACACCCAGGTATCGATCTACGATGATATTAAATACTCCGGCACCAATGCCTGTAACCATATAAAACATCGTGAAGCGTTTGGTTCCCCAAACCGATTCCAGCATTGGTCCCATAAATGCGAGTGTCAGCATATTAAAAAATATATGCATAAAGCCACCATGCACAAACATATAGGTAAAGAGCTGATAAGGTTTGAAACAATCTGTGCGAGTGTTCCACATCGACAAGAATCCTGTTATGATGTCATTCTGTACATCGTATCCCATGCCGCCTCCAAAGCAATCGCCAAAATTCATTTTAGGGGCAATCAGTTCTCCTATGAATACAATAACATTTATAATAATGATACTTCTAACAACCGGTGTGAGTCTGAGCATATAGTATATCTTAATTAATCCTGTAGTACCCCGTTTCCTATTTCAGGGTTATCGAAAATAACTTTCTATTTTATTCAATTCAAAAATAAAAAATGCCGGTTTACCATCCGGTGAATAGTTCGATGTTGAACACGCAAACAAACTATCTACCAGCGCCTGCATTTCTTCGCGCACCAGCGGCTGTCCGGTTTTAATCGAAGCACGTCTCGCCAACGCACGCGCCAGGTTTTCCTGCAGCGGTAATGCGAGCTCCGACTGGTTTACTTTAAACTGCTCGATCAATCCCTCGAACAATTCTTTTTCATTACCGGCCTGCACGTTGGCCGGCACACCATTTACTACCAATGTGTTTTTGCCAAACACATCGAACCGGAATCCCAGCGCTTCAATCTCCTGCTGCATCTCCAGCGCTAACGCAAAATCGGCAGCACTGAATGTAATGGCCTGCGGAAATAAACTTTGCTGACTTTGTCCGGATTTATTCTTAAGCTGGTTCAAAAACTTTTCAAATAGTATACGTTCATGAGCAGCCTGTTGATCTATAATCATCATGCCAGACCGCACCTGTTTAACGATGTATCGTGCATGAAGTTGGAACAAAGCCTTCTCTTCTGATGCAGTCGCAGGGGTTGATTGATTTATTGCACTTTCAAAACGCAGCGTCTGCACGCCCGGTGTTTCAATTACGTCCTGTTGTTTTATCACCACAGGCTTTGCTTCCGGAGCTTCGTATAGCTTCTCCCAGTTCTCACTATTCGAGCGATGCAAGGCTGTGCTGAAACGTTCTTCAAAGTAAACCTGCTTCGACTGGCTGTTGGCATTGTTCAGCTTCGAAATAAAGTTAACATCGGCATTAAAATCTATAGCCGGTGTTAAGTTGTGTGAGCCAATGGCCTGTCGCACGGCAGCGCGCACTACAGCATATACCGCGCGTTCGTCATCAAACTTGATTTCGGTTTTGGTAGGATGAACGTTAACGTCTATATGCTTCGGATCGATTTCGATGAAGAGCACATAAAACGGAAAACTGTTCTCGGCAATCAATCCTTCAAAAGCATTCATCACCGCATGGTTCAAATAATTACTGCGGATGAACCTGCGATTGACAAACAAAAATTGTTCGCCCCTGGTTTTGCGGGCAAAGTCTGGCTTGCCTACATATCCCGTTACCTTTACCGTTTCAGTTTCTTCCTGGCAGGTAGCGAGTTGCTCCTTGTATGACTTTCCGAAAAGATTCACTACCCGCTGACTCAGCTTGGTAGCC
Source organism: uncultured Chitinophaga sp. (assembly GCA_902168205.1). Taxonomy (GTDB): domain Bacteria; phylum Bacteroidota; class Bacteroidia; order Cytophagales; family Cyclobacteriaceae; genus Ohtaekwangia; species Ohtaekwangia kribbensis. The sequence goes on from CABHOK010000001.1 coordinate 47,799, forward strand.
GGTAGATCATATACCTGCTCATCGTTCTGAATAAACGAGAATGTAATTTCCGGATGCGCCAATGCCAGCCGTTGAAACTCATCGATGATGTGCTTTAACTCGACCGGGTTCGACTTCAGGAAATTTCTGCGAGCCGGTATATTATAGAAAAGATTTTTAACACTGATGCTTGTTCCTTTCTCGCAGGCAACGGGCTCCTGTTTTTTTATATCCGATCCTTCTACCACTATACATGTTCCCAACTCCTGGTCTGCGGGCCGCGTCTTTAATTCAACCTGCGCTACGGCCGCGATGGAAGCAAGTGCTTCACCACGAAAGCCCATGGTATACAGTTCAAAAAGATCTTCAGCCTTTCGGATCTTGGAAGTTGCGTGCCGCTCCAGGCTCATACGTGCATCGGTTTCCGACATACCAATGCCGTCATCAATAACCTGTAACAAAGTTTTGCCGGCTTCTTTAATAATGAGCTTGATATTTTTTGCCCCGGCATCAATGGAGTTTTCCATCAATTCTTTTACAGCAGATGCCGGACGCTGCACAACCTCACCAGCAGCAATCTGGTTTGCAATGGAATCGGGTAATAGCTGAATGATGTCGGGCATGAACGCAATCTTGCAAATTGTGGAATTGCAAAGGTGGTAAATTTTATAAAAGGATTCGCCAGATTTTTATATCTGTCCGGTGAAATGTTGCACAGAATTTACCGTTAAAAATTTAACCATTAACTTCGCTCACGAAAGTTGGCTTATCCCTCCATTTTTTAAACTTCTATAACCGGATGATAAAGAAGACTCTCAGTCTGTGTACGCTTTTATTTTGTTTCGTTTCAACATTTGCTCAGCTTAGTCGCGAAGCATGGGTGGATAGTGTGTTCAATGCACTGAACACCAATCGAAAGATCGGCCAGTTGTTTATGCTGCCCGTACCCATACAAGGCGATGCTGCCGCACTGAACGAAGTTCGCTCAAAAGTAAAAAACGAACAAGTAGGCGGAATTATCCTTACCGGGGGTAATCCGTTACAACTCGCCAACCAGGTGCGCACATTCCAGGAGCAAACCGATATACCACTCTTTGTTTCGCAAGATGCTGAAGGTGGCCTCGGCATGAGTATAGATAGCACGGTTACATACCCTTCGCCCCTCGTATTGGGTGCAATACGAAACGACTCGCTGTTGTATGAACTCGGCAAAGCTATAGCGCAGCAATTAAAGATGGTGGGTGTAAATCTGAGCTTTGCTCCTACGGTAGAATTGAATGCCTCTACTACACTTCGCTATCAGTCTTTCGGAGAAAATAAATATCGCATCACCAGCAAGGCCATCGCTTTTATGAAAGGCATGACGGATCAACAGGTGCTGGCGTGTGTGAAGAATTTCCCGGTGCAGAGTATAACTGTAACGGATGTACAAAAAGCCTGGCCCGTTATTCAACCTACCGTTGACACCGCCCAGGTATATACTTTCCGTAAACTTTTTGAAAACCGGTTGACGGGTTTTGTTCCCGGCAGCACTGACTTGCCGTTGTTCTATACCAACATGAGCCTGGCGCGTAAAAACAATTTCTCATCACAAATGCTGTCGTCATTGTTTATAGGCAACTGGGTAAAGAAAAATATGAATTACCAGGGCCTTGCCTTTGCAGACCTGCGCAACGTACCACCTATACAGGAAAAGAATAGCGAAGGACTCGCTTCTCTGTATGCACTGCAAGCTGGTAACGATATAATTCTATACCCAAAGGATATAAACATTGCTATTCGAAAAATAAGACGACAGGTACGCAGAGATAAACAACTGGAAGAACAACTGAATAACAGTGTAAAGAAAATTCTGGCTGCTAAATACGATGCCGGTCTGTGGAAGAAAAACACCATCAACACTGATAATCTTTTACTGAAGCTTAACTCGCCACAAGCATACCTCCTCAATAAAAAATTACAGCAGGCCGCTATAACGGTTTTAAAAAACAGTGACAACGTTTTGCCGGTATCGGTATTGGACAATAAACGATTTATATACATCACCAGCGATACCACACAGAAGCCTGATGAACTGTTTCACTATGTATCGCGCTATGTACATGCCGATCGTTATGCGCTGCATCAGCAAAGTGAACTGACAGCGCTGGCAGCCGGCAAACAACCGCTTACGTGTATTATAGGTATATATCCACAAACAGCATCGGAGAAGCTGGCTGACTTAAAAAAATTATTGGAGTTGTTCCGTAAGCACGATGTAATCTTATGCGATTTTGGCAATGAGGAATTTATTCGCACAGCCGCACAGTATCCTACTGTAATAACAGCCTATACGAATACGTTGGAAATGCTGGAGGCTATGCCACAGGTAATTTTCGGAGGGCTCACGGCCGATGCACAGTTGCCTATGAAGATAAGCGACCAATTACAAAGCGGCACCGGAAATATAGTTCCTGCTATAAACAGGCTCATCTATTCTACTCCGGAAGATGCCGGCATGGACAGCCGTATACTCAGCAAGATCGACAGCATTGCCAAGGAAGCCATTCGCAATATGGCAACACCGGGATGCCAGGTGCTGATAGCCCGTCATGGAAAAGTTATATATGATAAATCGTTCGGGTATTTAACGTACGAGAAGAAGACACCGGTTACAGAGAACACTATATATGACCTGGCCTCGCTTACCAAAGTATCGGCAACGTTGCAGGCTACCATGTTTATGTATGAGAAGGGCTTGATTGACCTGAACAAGAAAGCATCGTTCTATTTACCGGAGCTGCGCAACAGCAACAAGAAAGATATCACCATCATTGACATGCTTACGCACCAGGCAGGCCTCGCTCCCTTTATACCGCTATGGCCGCAGACAATGAAGGACACTACGTTTCTTCCGCAGTTTTATAGTCGCAAGCGCGATGCAGTGCATCCCTTCCCGGTAGCTCCCGGCCTATATGGTTCGCAGGCGATGAAGGATTCAGTGTGGTCATGGATCATTCAGTCGAAGATGGCAGACAAAATTCCGCGCACTCCCTATACCTATCGCTATAGCGACCTGGGCTTAATGATCATGCAGCATATAGCTGAACGTGTACTCAATCAACCGCTGGATGATTTTCTGGCGCAGAACTTTTACGAACCTCTCGGTGCCCATACGACACGTTTCAACCCGACAGACAATCAGCTTTCTGTACAAGCTATAGCACCTACTGAATTCGATAAGATATACCGTAAAAAATTAATAGCCGGTACCGTGCATGATGAACGCGCAGCCATGATGGGTGGTGTAAGCGGCCATGCCGGGCTCTTTAGCAGTGCGCTGGATCTTGCCAAGCTCGGCCAAATGCTTTTACAGGAAGGTGAATATGGTGGATATCAATACTATAAACCGGAGACCGTACGCACCTTCGCGACCAAGATGTATAAAGGGCGCAGGGCTATCGGTTGGGACAGACCCGTGCAAAGTGAATGGAACAGTCCTACATCACTAACGGCATCTCCGCTAACCTACGGGCACACCGGCTTTACCGGCACCTGTATGTGGATAGACCCGGAGTTTGACCTGGTCTATATATTTTTGTCGAACCGTGTATACCCCGATCGTAACACGAGACTAATCTCCAGCAACATACGATCACGTATACAGGATGTTATTTACCAATCAATCTTCAATTATTGCGTGCATTCACAATAAATTAACAAAATGTAAGAAACTTACGGTATCTGAAAAAGGTTAATGCATGTAACAAAACCAACCACCAGTGGAACAAATTAAAATTGGCATTGTATGTTACCCTACCTTCGGGGGAAGCGGCGTGGTAGCTACGGAATTAGGAAAAGCGCTCGCACAGGAAGGTCACAAAGTTCACTTCATAACCTATTCGCAACCAACCCGGTTAGATTTTCTGAATGAAAACCTCTATTACCACGAAGTCGATTTCCGTTCATACCCGCTCTTTGAGTTTCAGCCCTACGAACTGGCATTGGCCAGTAAAATGGTAAGTGTAGTAAAGAATGAAAAGCTGGACCTGCTCCACGTACACTATGCTATACCACACGCATCGGCAGCCTATATGGCCAAGCAGATATTACGCTCGCAGGGGATCTATATACCGGTAGTAACTACGTTGCACGGTACGGATATAACCCTGGTGGGTAAAGATCCATCATACGAGCCCGTTGTTACCTTTAGTATAAATCAGTCAGACGGAGTAACCGCTGTATCTGAAGATCTCAAGCTCGAAACTTTTCAACACTTTCAGATTCAAAATGAAATCGAAGTTATTCCCAACTTCATCGATCTTGAAAAATTCAAGAAGCAGAAGAAAGATCATTTCAAAAAAGCAATCTGTCCCAACGGTGAATCGCTCATTGTACATACCTCCAACTTCCGCAAAGTTAAACGTATACCCGATGTTATACAGATTTTTGCCAATGTACGCAGAGAGATACCCGCAAAGTTGTTAATGATAGGCGATGGTCCCGAACGTAATCATGCCGAGAAGATGTGTCGCGAGCTGGGTATATGTGACGATATACGTTTCCTCGGAAAACTTGAAGCCGTAGAAGAAGTATTATCAGTAGCTGACCTCTTCCTGATGCCTTCTGAAAAAGAGAGCTTCGGTTTGGCAGCACTTGAAGCAATGGCTTGTGAAGTACCGGTTATATCCACCAACACGGGAGGTCTGCCCGAACTGAACGTACAAGGCGTTACCGGATTTATGAGTCCTGTGGGAGATGTGGAAGATATGACACGTAAATCTCTTTTTGTCCTCGATCCTGCCAACCTTCCACGCTTTAAAGAGAACGCATTGAAGCGGGCACAAGAATTTGATATCAGCAAAATATTGCCGGTATATGAAAACTACTATCAAAAAATACTGGTGAAATCCGCAGCAAAATCCACAGTATAACCGTTAAATATATTTGTACGAGAATTCTGTGGTTATAATTTCGCACAAAAAGTTGACTAACGGTATGGAAGCAGAGGTACTACCTAAGAACAAAGGAACAAAACAGCTTTTTAAAAATCCTATACTCGAGAAGTTGTCTCGCACACATATATCAGTTCCGCTTACTATATTCTTTCTGTACTCATCTGTCCTGTTATACTGGAGTATTACCAACACATCGCTCAATGCTATTACAACGGTAGGGTTATTTGCCTTGGGTGTAGTAACGTTTACATGGGTGGAGTATATAACACACCGCCACCTTTTTCACATGCAAACCTACACCAAGCTTCGTGAAAAGCTACAGTATACATTGCATGGTGTACACCACGAATTTCCGAAAGACAAAGACCGGCTGGCAATGCCTCCGCTGTTAAGCATTACTATAGCAACAGTATTGCTATTGCTTTTAAGACTGGTGATTGGCGATTTTGTTTTCGCATTCCTACCCGGATTTTTGGTAGGCTATGCAGCGTACTTATCGGTACACTATATGGTGCATGCTTATCAGCCACCTAAAAATTTCTTTAAAGTGTTATGGATAAACCACAGTGTACATCACTATAAAGATGGAGAGGTTGTGTTTGGCGTATCATCTCCGTTCTGGGACTATATATATGGTACGATGCGCGATAAACGTCCTTCATAACGTAATCGCTAAAAAAATAAATAGCCATCCCGGATTACAGGATGGCTTCTTTATTTGTTTAGGTAAATGATCAGGTAAAGGTATAAGCGTTAAATGCGAGTTTCTTTTGTAACTTTTACAACCTCTTTCTTCTGAGTCTTCTTCGCATACGTAGGGCACGTATGGAAACCACAGGAAGAAAGAACGATAGCCAGAACCGTGAATGCTGCTACAGATTTTTTCATACAGTCAGGATTAAATGTTGTTCAAAGGTATATAAGTCGGTTTAACGGCACTTTTCGATTCCCGCAGAATTCTTACATATACGGTGAATCTTTTGGAAAATTAAATTTTGAAGCCGAAACAGAAACCCGAAATTAATGGTTTAGAGAAGTATACTCAGTCAGATATGCTCGGATACAGATTCTCAAAATACGCGCCCCCACCGGATTCCGGTAAAAGCGACTTCGAAAAACTGCTCAAGGTTTTCATGCAACTCATCCTGATCACCTCAGGAAATGTTTCTGAAGCCCTTCAGTGGCTCACGGAAGTTGACAGGCAATACGGTTTAACCAATGATAAATACGGCATTGGTGATTTTATAGAAGACTTAAAACGAAACGGCTACATCACCGATGAAGGTCCGCGTGGTGAGTTTAAGCTCAAAGCCAAGAGCGAGCAAAACTTACGTCAGTCGGCACTGGAAGAGATATTTGGTAAACTAAAAAAGACAAAACAGGGAGAACATAATACATCCCACAGCGGCCGCGGTGATGAACAGACCACCGAAAGACGCGATTATGAGTTTGGTGATACACTCGAACAGATATCCGTAACGGATTCGCTACGCAATGCGCAGATCAATCACGGTCTCGATAATTTCTTCATGACGGAGGAAGATCTTGAAGTGATGGAGAGTGAGTATAAAACGCAAACTTCCACCGTACTCATGATCGATATATCGCACTCCATGATTTTGTATGGAGAAGATCGCATCACGCCTGCCAAAAAAGTAGCCATGGCGCTGGCAGAACTTATCACCAAGAAGTATCCGAAAGATACGCTTGATATATTGGTGTTTGGTGATGACGCCTGGCAGATCGAGATCAAAGATTTACCATACCTGCAGGTTGGGCCGTATCACACCAACACTGTGGCAGGCCTTGAACTGGCGATGGATATTTTGCGCAGACGCAAGAATGCCAACAAGCAGATCTTCATGATCACGGATGGAAAGCCAACGTGTATCAAACAAGGTATAAAGTATTACAAGAATGCTTTCGGACTTGATCAGAAAATTTTGAGCACGACACTAAACCTGGCCGGGCAACTCAGAAAATTAAAAATACCCGTTACTACTTTTATGATAGCCACAGACCCTTACCTGAAATCATTTGTGCGCGAATTTACGAAGGCCAACAATGGCAATGCCTACTATAGCAGCCTGGAAGGTCTGGGAAATCTCGTCTTTGAAGATTTCAAAAAAAACAGAACCAAGAATTTATAATCAACTGCCGATATATAGTTTCGGCTAATCCCTTTTTAGAATTACATATACTATGCATCATACATCTGTAAAAACCCTCGGAGAACTAAAGAAGACTGGCTATAGAACGCGCTCAACAAAAGAAGAGCTTCGCGAAAATCTGATCAAAAGACTCCGCAATAAGGAAACTGTATTTGAAGGTATATGGGGCTACGAAGAAACCGTAATCCCCGATCTGGAACGTGCTATACTGGCCGGCCACGATGTTAACCTGCTCGGTTTACGCGGACAGGCCAAAACGAGATTGGCGCGCCTCATGGTAAAACTGCTGGATGAATATATACCGTATATAGAAGGCTCTGAACTGAACGATGACCCGCTGGAACCTATATCTCGCTACGGCAGAGACAAGGTTCAGGAACTGGGCGATGCTACCCCCATAGCATGGCTGCATCGTGATGAACGTTATACTGAAAAACTGGCAACACCTGACGTTTCTATTGCTGACCTGATTGGTGATGTTGATCCTATAAAAGCAGCGACATTAAAGCTACCCTATTCAGATGAGCGTGTGATACACTTCGGATTAATACCGCGCTCGAACCGAAGTATATTTGTTATTAATGAATTGCCCGACCTGCAGGCGCGCATCCAGGTTGCGCTCTTTAACATTTTACAGGAAGGCGACATCCAGATTCGCGGTTTTAAACTGCGCATGCCGCTGGATATACAATTTGTATTCACGGCCAACCCGGAAGACTATACCAACCGCGGAAGCATAGTCACTCCGTTGAAAGACCGTATCGACAGCCAGATCATTACACACTATCCAAAAACTCTGGATATAGGCAAACGCATTACTCAACAGGAAGCGCGTCTCAAAGAAGAGCAACGAAGTGCTGTAACGGTAAATGAAATCGCAAAAGACCTAATCGAACAGATTGCCTTTGAAGCGCGCAAGAGTGAATATGTAGATGCCAAGAGTGGAGTATCTGCACGCCTCACTATATCTGCGTACGAAAACCTGGTGGCGGCTGCCGAGCGCAGAACCATCATTAACCAGGAGAAGAACACCGCGATTCGTGTTGCAGACTTTATTGGTGTAGTACCCGCTATAACCGGTAAAGTAGAACTGGTATACGAAGGCGAACAGGAAGGGCCCGGCATCGTAGCACAAAACCTGATTGGTAAAGCCTTGCGTACTCAATTCTTAAATTACTTCCCGGATCCTGACAAGTTCAGAAAACAGAAGGAAAAAAGTCCCTACAAAAAAGTAGCCGACTGGTTTGGTGAAGGCAACACCGTAGACCTGCTTCACAACATGCAGCAGAATGAATTTGAGAAAGCGTTGAAATCTGTTCCGGGTCTATCGGAGCTGGTAAATGAATTTCATAAAAACCAGGATGCAGCAACCAAGCTATTTCTGATGGAGTTTGCTTTGCACGGACTGGCAGAATATAGTCTCATCAGCAAACATAATTTAACAGCAGGTCTTCAATTTAAAGATTTGCTCAGCAGTATGTTTACCCTGCCGCGACCAGGCGAAGAAGAAGATGACGATGATGAATTCGCGCGAGGGAAATTTTAATAAATAAAACATCCTTACCAATAACTTCCTGTGCATGCAGGAAGTTATTGTTTTATAGAAGAACCACAGTTGTCTCATTCTTCGAAAAAATAATTCCGGGGTGCAGGCATAAAAATATTCACAGCAACACGTTAGTTTTAACGTTTCTCGTTTCAGCCATATATACCATGAAACTTCAGGAGTCAGTCACCTTCAACCCGCAGCAAGTGCAGCAGCTTAAAAAGCTGGTGGCACAGGGCGAAGGACTTACGCTTGAATTTAAACGCAAGGCTGCCTTTCCGGAAAAGATCGTACGCGAAATGATCGCCCTCGCCAATACAAAAGGAGGAATACTATTAGTAGGCATTGGCGATGATCTGACTATACCGGGCTTGAAACATCCCGAAGACGAATCGCACGTAATCAAACAAGCGCTAAAGAAATGCAAGCCCGCGTTAGTATATAAAGAAGAATATATACCCGTTGGCAATGCCCGGACCGTTATTCAATATGAGATACCCGAGAGCAACCGGAAGCCACACTATATATTTCACAGCGAAGACAACAAAGAATGTTTTGTACGGGTAGAAGATAAAAGTATAAAAGCGAGTCGTGAAGTGCGCGAGATAGCCAAGCGTGCGCAGCATAAAAAAGATATACGCTTTAACTATGGTGAGTACGAACACCTGCTTATGCAATACCTGGATGCGAATAATACTATAACACTAAAGAAGTTTATAGAAATAAGCGGGCTCAAAAAATTCTATGCTTCAAAGAAATTAGTATTGCTAGTATTAGCCGATGTACTTCGCGTAGCACCTAATGAGCGCGGAGATATTTACTCCCGCATTTAATTCTCCTATTATACATCTCGATTATTACTCCTTCAGAATGTTAACTCACGGTTAACGAATAACTACTAACGGTTAACGATTCCCGAACGGGGTCGTAAAGTTATGAAAAAAGTTTTCTTTCCTGCATGTTCTCAAATCATAACCTTTTTTTTAGATTTCATTTGAAATCGTGATGCAGTGTATTTTTCATAGTGAAATGATACGAGCCATACGCGAACTCCATGTGTCCCTTATGAAATAGTTTAGTAACACACATGAAATCCATTTGAAGCCGAGAACACCATCGCATGAAATTTCCTGAAGGAGTAAATTCTACTGCAGTCCTGTTCAACGCTAAACCTAATGTTCTTTGTGAAGCATGGCAAAACCCAAGAAGGAGAAGAAAATCTTCGTACTCGACACGTCTGTCATTATTTATGAACACAACTCTATCCTCAACTTTGATGAACATGACGTTGGTATCCCAATAACGGTTCTGGAAGAACTCGATAATTTCAAGAAGGGCAACGACACTAAAAATTTTGAAGCGCGCGAATTTATACGGCTTATTGATAAGCTGGCCAAAGACCGCATGCTTCAGGAGTGGAACCCGATCAACGGAAAAGGTAAGGGTAACTTTAAGGTGTTAATGGACACCAACAGTGCCGTAGATGCCAACAAGGTATTTAACGAAGTAAAGGCAGACCACCGTATACTCAATGCAGCTTTACAACTGCAGAAAGAAGATAAAGGCAAGCGCGTTATTCTCGTTTCGAAAGATGTTAACCTACGGCTGAAAGCTAAATCGCTCGGGTTGCAGGCAGAAGACTATACCACGGGTAAAGTCCAGAATATATCTTCGCTATATACCGGCCGCACGATCATCGAAGACATCGATGCCAACCTCATTAATTTACTTTACGAAAAAGGTTATTGCCAGCCGGCAGATCTGCTGGGTAAATTAAACCCGCTCCGGAATCACTACTATATATTGAAGAGTGGCAAGAAGTCGGCCTTGGCTTACTACAATCCGTTCAACGGCATGCTGGAGCATGTGGAGAAGCGGTCGGTATACGGCATCAAGCCACGTAATGCGGAGCAGACCTTTGCCATTCATGCTGCACTAAAACCTGAAATAAAACTGGTCTCCATTCAAGGTGTGGCGGGTACGGGTAAGACCTTGCTCGCACTGGCAGCGGCACTGGAACAGAAGCGGGAGTATAAACAGATTTACCTGGCGCGGCCTATCGTTCCGCTCAGTAACAAAGACATCGGATATTTACCCGGTGACATCAAATCGAAGGTAAACCCCTATATGGAACCGCTGTGGGACAACCTGAAGTTTATACAAAATCAATATAGCGAAACGGATAAAGAGTACTCCAAAATTACCGAGATGGTAAGCCAGGAGAAACTCGTCATTACACCGCTGGCCTATATCCGCGGAAGGAGTCTCTCAAATATATGTTTCATTGTAGATGAAGCACAGAACCTGACACCACACGAAGTAAAGACGATCATTACCCGTGCCGGAGAAAATACGAAGATCATTTTTACCGGAGATATATACCAGATTGATACACCGTACCTCGATTCACAAAGTAATGGACTTTCAACGCTTATCGACCGTCTTCAGGATCATGAGCTATATGCACACATTACACTGGAGAAAGGCGAACGTTCCGAACTGGCAAACCTGGCCAACGAACTCCTGTAGGGATAAAGAATGGCTTCTGATATTTTTTCAAATTCAGAAATTTTCGTTCCCATTCTAAGACTTAGACAGAACAAGATCCTTGAAATCGACATGATTTCAGGGATTTTTTGTTTTGGCGCGCAATTCGCCATTGTTTGGCAAACCGCACTAAGTTTTATGATACTTCGTTTTATTTTCAGGCAGATGTCTCTCCAAAAACAAGCTCGTTATCTGAAGAAAAAGGGTATAATGCTTGGAACACGTTTAAAGAATGGCCGCAAGATTCACATCTATATGCTGCGCGATCTCTTTATTGAAGTACGCTATAAAAATGACAATGCTAATGATGAAGCTGAGCAATTGAATATGCTCCGTGGATTGAATAACCTGAACGATTATCTCGAGAGAGAATTTAAGGCCAGCTTTTAAGACTGGCCTTTTATTTTTACTGCTTGTTGTCTGTTATTTCTTCGAAAGCACCTTCAGCATTGTTTCACCGATCTCTGCTGGTGATTCTACTACGTGAATGCCGCACTCTTTCATTACAGCCATCTTTGCTGCCGCAGTGTCATCTGCACCACCGATAATTGCACCAGCATGCCCCATTCTTCTTCCGGGAGGCGCTGTTTGGCCAGCTATAAATCCTACAACAGGTTTCTTGTTTCCGTTTTCTTTGATCCAGCGGGCAGCCACAGGTTCGTAGTTACCACCGATCTCACCGATCATTACGATCGCGTCTGTTTCAGGATCGTTCATCAATAACTCTACAGCATCTTTAGTAGGTGTACCAATGATCGGGTCACCACCTATACCAATTGCAGTAGATATACCCAGCCCTGCTTTTACAATCTGATCGGCAGCCTCGTAAGTAAGTGTTCCTGATTTAGACACAATACCAACTTTACCTTTTTTGAAAACGAAGCCTGGCATGATACCAACTTTCGCTTCGCCTGGTGTAATTACACCCGGGCAGTTAGGACCTATCAGCGTTACATTCTTATCCTTGATATATTTCTTCGCCACCATCATATCCTTTACAGGTATACCTTCGGTGATCGTGATAATTACTTTGATACCGGCATCAGCAGCTTCCATGATCGCATCAGCAGCGAACGCTGGCGGAACGAAAATGATGGTTACATCTGCACCTGTCTTATCAACAGCTTCTTTTACGGTATTAAATACTGGTCTTCCCAAATGCTCCGATCCACCTTTCGCCGGTGTTACCCCGCCTACTACATTGGTTCCGTACTCTATCATTTGTCCGGCATGGAAAGTACCTTCCGAGCCTGTGAATCCTTGAACAATTACTCTTGAATTTTTATTAACCAGTACACTCATGAACGTTGATTTTTAAGCAGCACAAAAATAGGAGAATAAAGCTATCAACCAAACCAACCTAGAATACAAAAGGCTGCCTTTCAGCAGCCTTTTGGTTGGGTTATTTCGTATTCAAAGGTCTGTCCTTTAAATTGTTACGTATTAAAAATTCGTTATATAAATCTTTATAGCTCTGCACGTCCGGAGCAAGTTTTATCGCTTCCTGGAAAGCCGTGGATGCATCTATCAGCAACGAATTCTGTTCGTAGAAGCCTGCCAGAATCAGTTTATTGATCGCGGTGTTTTCCTGTGTTTCACCGGAGATCTCATTCAGTAATGTCTTGATCCGGGTTTTATCAGCTTTGGACAAGCGCTTCAAGGTATACTTTTCAGAAACCTTGTTACGATCGTTCTTCGACTCTACGGTTACCAGTATATTGTCTTCGTTGGCAAAATCTGCATCCGCCAGATTTACCTGGATGCTGCTCTCGCCTGTTTCGCGTGTAGCAAGCTCATCATCAAACAAGCTCTTGAACTTCACTACATACGGGCCAGGTATTTTTTCAACATCCCAGTTGATGATAATCACATCATTATAAATAGTAGGGTTCTGCGTAGCGATTGGCAAATACAGCGGTATAACTGAACCGCGATGAACCGCTCCGGTAGCCTGCATGCTGCTTCCTTTCTGATTGTTTGCACTCAGTATAAAATCAGCATACTTATTTAAAACACTTGTGCCGTTACCTACCTTCTTGGCAAGGTCAGCAACTTTATACTTTCCGGCTTGTTTTACTTCTATAGGTTTACCACTTACGTGCACCAGACCTACGTATGCATTTTCTGCAACCTTCAGTTCATCGTCAGACTTCAGGCTTGAACCTACCTTAATAACCTGCCAGCCAGAACCTGCCTTTATTTCATTCTTACCTTTATTTACCAGAACCTTAAAGGTATAGTCCTGGGCTATTGCCTGTACAAATCCGATCAAGGCAAACACGAACAGCGCCAACTTCTTTTTCATGACATTCTATAGGGTTAAGGGTTTTACTTTCCAAAAGTAGAACATGCGTTGCAATTTTCTTTCCATAAACGAAAGAAGCCGCACGATGGCGGCCTCTTTTTACTATTTTTTACTGGAAGATTAACGTTTCATGCCGTTTCTGATCAGAAAATCTTCGTACGATTCTTTGTAATAGGCTACATCCGGAGCCAGGCGGATCGCTTCTTCATACGCAGTAACTGCATCTATATACAAGCGATTTTCTTCATAGAAACTTGCGAGGAACAATTTATTGAGTGCTGTTTGCTCGGCTACATTGCTTTGAATTTCACCCAGCGATACTTTGATTTTGTCTTTCTGTGCAGGTGCCATTTTCTTCACCAGCTTCTCGGCAGACTTTTTATTAGGATCTGCTTTCGCTGAAACCTGTACGAGCACGGCATTCTCTGAAGCAAATTTTGCATCGCTCAGGTCTACGCGTAAAGACGATTCAGGTGTTTCTATTTTTGCAAGTTCATCACCAAACATATTATTGATCACCACTATATATGGACCTTCAATCTTGTTGGCATCCCATGCAATTACAACGGAAGAATTATATACATCGGCATGTTGATTTTCAGGCAGAAGAATTTGTATCGCGGTAGCTTCACCACGGTGTACAGCTCCTGTAGCACTCAGTCTGTTCTTCTTGGCTTCAGCAGAATTACTGCTCAATATAAAGTCGGTATATTTATTCAGAACGCTTGAACCACTGCCGCTTACTTTCGCAGCAAGGTCTGCTACTTTATAGTTACCAGCCTGTTTAAGTTCGATGGGCTTACCATTGGCATGCACCAGACCGATATAAGCATTGTCAGAAAGTTTCAGCTCATCACCTGATTTTAAGGATGCTCCGGTTTTGATAGGTTGCCACACATCTCCGTTTTTCAATTCGTTGGAGCCTTTGTTAACCAACACTTTAAAAGCGTAATCCTGGGCAACGGCAGAGGCAGCGTAGAAGAATGTAATGGATAAGAGGGTGAGGATTTTAGTTTTCATAATCTTGCATTCACAGTATAAATCTTTGTGCGTTAATACTCCTGACTTGGCTTAGGTAATCTTCGAATTATATTTAGCCAAAGACGTGCCATTCCCGGTCTGAATACGTTAAAGTAAAATTCAAAGCATGGACCTACCGCAGCAATGGTGGCCAGTGTTAACGTAAGATCGAGTTTGAAGTTCGACTCCGAAAACAACCATACGGAAAATCCTACCAGCAACACGATTTGTGCGATCTGAATAACCAGCGAAACACTGTCAAACCATAATGGGTACCGATGATTCAAAGCGTAGAACAATGCCACATTGAAAAAACAAAACAGAAATGCTATCAAATACGTAACCCATTCAGGAAGCTCGTTAATATAGTCTTCATTTAAAATAGTGGCGAGAATATTGGCATGCACCACCAGCCCGAACATATCGGGGTTTGCACGACCAGCCACTTTGTTATTGAGCGGAGTAAAAAATTTATCACTCCAGGATGGATCGCCTAAATAATCTCCGAGATAACCGAAGATCACAATTTTATCTTTGATCATCTCCGGAAGAAACTCACCCCGAAAAGGTTGGTATACATCCAGTGCGTAGAACATAACGGGATAATGCGTTGTACCAAGATCCTGCTCACGAAGTGATTTTATTTTTACATCCTGTATATCAATATTACCACGGTAGTTAATGATCTCTTCGGATTTATCGCGGCTCAGAAACTTCGCAGTCTTTACCGGGTCATACTTCATGGCAAGTCTTACAGCAAATGCATACTCAACTTTTCCATTGGAAGTTGTCTTCGGGATAAACGAACGACAGATCTTTACATCTTCCTGGTATCGCGCCCCGGTAACAAGATTAGCATATCCATGCTGAGCCTGGCTCTGAAATAATTCATCCGAATATTCGATCGAATCATATACTTCTACGGCATCGGCTTTGGTAAGTGAATCAGACTGCAACAACTTGGATACAAGCACCACATTACCGGCCTCCTGTATTGCGCTGCTCAACATCAGATTCCCCAACGTATCCAGTAACTGCGGACAATTTACTGTATCGCGAAGTCCGCCTTCACAATTAAAAAAACCATCGATACCAATAACGCGGGGTTTATGCTGAGCAATGATAGAGAGTTGCTGA
Organism: uncultured Chitinophaga sp.; assembly: GCA_902168205.1. GTDB lineage: Bacteria > Bacteroidota > Bacteroidia > Cytophagales > Cyclobacteriaceae > Ohtaekwangia > Ohtaekwangia kribbensis. The sequence goes on from CABHOK010000001.1 coordinate 63,441, forward strand.
GCGATCTGTCCTCGTGACAAGCCTCCTATATTTACCAGTACGATACGTTCATCAACAAGCGGATCCTGGCGTAAATTAGAGAACGCATAATCAGTAAGTTCAAAATCAGAAAGAGCCTGCGCTATAGGATCGAACGCGTTGAACAGTTCGAGCTTTGTTACTTTCGAGATACACCACATGAATCCAAACACAAAGAGCGTAGCAAACAAACTGTTTATCAGGAATTTCTTCATACAGGTAGTCGTAGTATCAAGTAAATTTAGAAATTTAAACGTTCAATATCTATAACAACTTTGAAGGCTTCGCTCAGACCCAGACTCACCGTTAATCAATTCGCAGAGGGCATTCTCCGTGGCGACCGCGTTATTCTCGGCCAGGCTATAACATTGATCGAGAGCACACGCGCTGCAGATCAAAGTGCAGGAGCACAACTGCTAGAACGGATCATTTCAAAAACAGGTCACGCCATTCGTATCGGTATAACCGGAGTACCCGGTGTTGGCAAGAGTACATTTATCGAAGCGTTTGGTAAATATGTAATTGATCAGCAAAAAAAACTTGCTGTACTCACGATCGATCCGAGCAGTCAGATCACAAAGGGAAGTATTCTGGGTGACAAAACGCGGATGGAAGAGTTGTCTAAAAATCCGGGTGCATTTATTCGTCCTACGGCCTCCGGTAATACACTGGGAGGTGTTGCGCATAAAACACGCGAAGCCATGTTACTCTGTGAAGCTGCAGGCTACGATGTTATTATTATCGAGACAGTAGGCGTAGGACAATCCGAAGTGTCGGTAAAGAACATGGTTGATTTCTTTTTACTGTTGATGTTGGCCGGAGCCGGTGATGAACTGCAGGGTATAAAAAAAGGAATTATGGAGATGGCCGATGGAATGGTTATTACCAAAGCCGATGGCGACAACATTAAACATGCTACCGAAGCACAAGCCGAATATAAACATGCCTTTCATCTTTTTAGTGTAGCAGAATCCGGCTGGACACCACAAGTACTTACTTCTTCAGCACATACCGGGCAAGGTATAGGTGATGTATGGAACATGATCACAAAATACAAGGCACACACCTCCGCTTCCGGATACTTCGATAAAAACCGGAGCCACCAAAATATAGCCTGGTTCCAGGAATACTTCGAGCAACTATTAAAAGACGATCTTCAAAAACACACGTCACTCCACGACATCAACCGGAAATTAGCAAAAGCCGTAGGCAACCACGAACTCTCTTCCAGACAAGCCGCACTGCAATATCTCGAAGCATACCACGAAGCGATACGAAATAGCCGTGAGCTATGAGAGGGCCGCTGCCTGGCTACAAGCTTCAGGGTACCGGCTGTTTTTTCCTGTAGCCAGAAGCCTGCAGCCAGCAACTCTAAAAACTCACAGCTCATAGCTATATATAGCTACGGCTTCGCATTCTGTTCCCTATCCTTGTTCTTCCTAAATCCGTACGGGCAGTGTCGGCAGCCACTCTTGCAGCAGTAGCCGCGTTTAAGATGGTAGGCTTCCGTGAAAACAATCAATCCATTTTCCATATAGTGATAGATGGAGCTCTTGAAGTCATCTTCTTTACCCGGTTGATTTGCATCGGCCATATACCTTGAATGAAAACAAACTTAAAAATTTAATGACTCATAAAATATATCAGCAGTCGCTTGCCAATGGAAAGTCATTAAATTGCTTCGTTATTGAAACACTTGCATGATGAAAAAGATTTCAGGTATAGCTTTACTCCTCCTCACCTGCTGGGCTTGTCAAACCGAAAAGCCTACTGACAAAGCTGTTCAAACCAAACAGGATTCCTTGTCGCTGGACTATGCCGAAGGCTTTAAAGTACATTACGATGGCAACATCAAAATTGTAGAGGTGCTGTATCCTTTTCAGGGAGCTACTTCGGGCTATAAATATTTACTGGTGCCCCAGGGAGAAACTGTACCCGAACACGAAGCCAACGTACGGGTTATCCGCACGCCTATATCTTCCATCGTATGTACCTCCACTACACATATACCTTTGCTGGACTACATTGACGAAACCAATAAGCTCGTTGGCTTTACCACTACTGATTTTATCAGCTCCGAAAAAATGCGCGCCCGTATTGATGCCGGCAAAGTAACAGAACTCGGTATCGATAAAGGTATAAATATGGAACGTCTGGCCATGCTGAAACCTGACCTGGTAATGGGCTATACTCTAAGCAGTGATTATGGACAATTCAAAAAGATTGAAGCGTTGGGTATACCTGTAATCATTAATGCAGAATACCTGGAGAAACATCCGCTGGGACGTGCCGAGTGGATTAAATTCATGGCCGTGTTTTTTAACAAAGAGAAACAGGCAGACTCTGTGTTCCAGGTTGTGAAGAAGAATTATATAGCAGCCAAAGAAGTTGCTGATCGTGTAAAAGACAAGCCCACCGTATTGTGTGGTGTGGTATATGGTGACGCATGGTTTCTTCCGGGTGGACAAAATTATGCATCGCGCATTTTAAAAGATGCGGGCTGCCAGTACCTGTGGGGTGAAGATACTTCCAACGGATACCTGGAACTGAGCTTCGAAGCGGTTTACGAAAAAGCCAACCTGGCTGATCTCTGGATTGGGACAGGCTCATTCACAACGCTCAACGAAATAAATGAAGCTGACGAACGGTATACACGCTTCAAACCTTACCAGCAAAAGCAAGTATATACTTACGATGCACGCAAGGGAGCCAAAGGCGGAAGCGAGTTTATGGAACTGGGTTATTTGCGCCCCGATATTATTCTGCAAGACCTGGTAAAAATCGCCCATCCTGATCTGTTGCCCAGCCACACTTTATATTTTCATAAGAAGCTTGAATAATCCCATGTAAAAAGCAATCTGTTTACGGTCAGGCTTTCTAACTTTGCATGCGATGAAGGCAGCGAGTTGTTCACTTTGTTTTTTGCTGATCACTTTTTTTTCAGCGTTCGGTAATTACATTGTATTTACAGAAAATGGTAAGGCAGGTTTAAAAGATAGCCAGGGCAAAATTGTTATACCGGCACAGTACGATGCATTGGGCTGGAGTGATGGCAAGTTCTCGGTTATTGAAAATGTAACCGGTTATAAACTCAATGGCCGCTGGGGTTTGATCAACACACACAATCATCGTGTCACTAAAAATGATTATGACGACCTCGTTCCCGGTGATGGAGCCCTTCTTATCGCCCGCAAAAATTCCCCGCATTCACTTCGGATTGTAACAGGTTGCGTAAGCCTCTCGGGTAAAGAAGTAATTCCGTTTGAGTATGACGGAATGAAGTTATACTCGCTGCGCGCGATTGTCTTTTCAAAGATTGGCAATCAATATAAATACGGACTTATCGATTTCGACAACCATACGATTCTTCCGCAGCAATATCAAAACATATACCCGATCGGCAACCTGCGTTTTGCCGTTGAAAATTTTGAGAACAAGATTGCGCTGTTCTCTGAATCCGGTAAACAGATAACCGATTTTGTAATTGACAAGATATCACCCTTCACAAAAAATTACGCGGTGATTTACCAGGGCGAACAGCAGGGCGTTGTGAATCGCGAAGGACAAATCATTGTCGCCCCTAAATATCAATCCATCGCCATACTTGAAGACGGAAAAATAAAAATCCGCGAACCACATTCGTGGGAATTCCTGGACGGTAAAAATAAACTAATCCAGAAGCACCTCGCTGATTCCATTGTACCGCTGGACAAAGACCTGCTGAAAGTAACAAAAGGCGATCTGATTGAATTAACCGATCAGCAGCTAAAACCAATAGCCTCAACGTTGTTCTCTACAATAAGTCCTTTTACGCATAACAAGGCCGTTGTTACTGTAAACCGTAAAGCGGGAATCATTAATCGCAAGGGTAAATTTATTATCCAGCCACAATACGATTCGTTAATCCTGTATGACAAATATATGCTGGCAAGTCAGCGTCAAGGCCAGAAACATCAATGGATACTACTCGATAGTATTGGTACACGTATCACATCAAAAACATACGAATACCTCTGGCCTTTTAACGATCAGTATTTCTCTGTACGCAACAAAAGTTTTGCAGGCGCTATTAATATAAAAGGACAGGAAGTGATTGCCTGTGTATATGATTCTATATTTCAGATATCGTACGATCTGGCCGTTGTAAAATTTCACCGGCAGTATGGAATTGTGAATACCCAAGAAGAGTGGGTAGTGGCACCACGCAACAGCAAACTCACCATCCTTACTCCGGACAAGTATATCGAGACTGCTTCACCACGGAAATCACTTAAACAAACCAACGGCAGTGTAATTTACTTTACGGATAACCCGATCAGCATCTCTCCCGATCATATACTCGAATATTTACCCTCGGGCACGATCTGGAAAATAGACCTGAACGGACGCATTGCAGACCGCCAGGTGTACCCGAACGATGGCATTGAAAAAATATTTGAAGAGAGCGAAGGGCTGCGCGGCATACTCAAAAACGGGAAATTTGGTTTTATCGATGCGCAGGGTCGCCTGCGTATAGCCAACCGTTATGAAGGTGTTGGTCTGTTCAGCGAAGATCTTGCCCCGGCAAAAATCAGAGGGAAGTGGGGTTTTATCAACCGACAAGATCAAATAGCCATTCAACCGGTGTACGAAGAAGTGAGCCTGTTTAAAAACGGAGTTGCCTTTGTGCGCCTGCAACAGAACTGGGGATTGATTGACAAGACCGGAAAAATCCTGTTGCCGGTTCGCTATCAGCAAATAAAATTATTGCCGAGTAAAAACTTTCTGATCCAGATCAACGATCAGCAAGGACTGGCTGATGCATCGGGAAAAATCCTTATTCTTCCCAAGTATCAACGCCTGGAAGATGTAGGCAACGGCTTCGCTATTGTACAACGCGATGGTAAATATGGTGTGATTAACCTGCAAGGCATCAGCACCATTCCGCTCATGTACGACTATATTCAATTTGATCCACTCAACCAGTTCTTCATCGCACAGAAAAAATCGTTGTGGGTTGATTTCAGGAACTGAGTATATAGCAACACTATAATCTCAAGCAATAAAAAAATCCCCGGAATGAATACTCCGGGGATTTTGCATATATAGCTGTATTTAAATATATACTTAGTCTTTCTTCTGAGGGCCGGGGCCGGTTGATGGCTGGGTTCCTCCTTTACCGGTGCCCGATATAGCCTGACGCATTTCTGTATCAGCCTGTACGTTTTGCATTTTATAGTAATCCATTACCCCGAGATTACCCCTTACAAAAGCTTCCGCCATAGCTTTCGGAATTTCAGCTTCAGCTTCAATTACTTTTGCACGTGCTTCCTGTCCTTTTGCTTTCATTTCCTGTTCGAGGGCAACCGCCATCGCTCTGCGCTCTTCCGCTTTTGCTTCGGCAACTTTCAAGTCGGCAGTAGCCTGATCGATTTGAAGTTTAGCACCGATGTTAGCTCCAACATCAACGTCTGCTATATCAATGGAAAGAATTTCAAATGCAGTACCGGCATCCAGTCCGCGAGACAATACAAGTTTCGAAATTTTATCAGGACTCTCCAATACTTCTTTGTGTGATTTAGCCGAACCGATGGATGAAACGATACCTTCACCAACACGCGCAAGGATTGTATCCTCACCGGCACCACCTACCAACTGCGCTATACTGGCACGAACCGTTACACGTGCAACAGCAATCAACTGTATACCATCGGCAGCAACGGCAGCAACTTTAGGCGTTGTAATCACTTTCGGATTTACCGAGATCTGTACAGCCTGAAATACATCACGACCTGCAAGATCAATAGCTGTAGCCTGTTTAAAACTCAAACTGATGTTTGCTTTATCGGCAGAGATCAATGCACGAATTACATTTGGTACATTACCACCTGCGAGGTAGTGAGTTTCCAGTTCTGATGTTGTAAGCTGAAGACCTGCCTTGGTAGAAGTAATGAGTGATTCAACAATTACTCTTGGCGGCACCTTTCTGATGCGCATGAACACCAGTTCAAACAAACCAACTTTTACACCGGAGAAGAGCGCGGTGATCCATAGGTTTACCGGAACGAAGTAGAGGAAAATAAAGAACAGGATGATCCCGCCAAAAACCATAATGAGTAAAGCAGCTGCTTCCATAAGGGTATATTTATTGATTAATAGGTTCTACAACAATTTGATTAGAGTATATCTGTGTGATCTTTACAGGTTGTCCCTGCTCGATATAGCTTCCCAACGTTTTTACTTCAAATATCCGGTTACGGAACTCTGCTTTGCCAATAGGTCTTAGCGTAGATACGGTTACACCTTCATCTCCAATATGAAGATCGCTTAATAAGCCTTCATTAACCTTACCATCGTTTGATGATTTGAGCGAGAATTTAGTCCACGCTCCCGTTCGAAAGCTATAAAACAAAGCGACCAGTGTTGCCACAAGCGTGCCCATGAGTACATAAAAGCCAACGTCACTACCGAAGTGATTATAGCTGATGATAACAGCGGTGCCGGTAAATATCAGCCCTAACAAACCAACCACGGTTGTGCCCGGTATAAATACCAGTTCTACGATAACAAGGCCAAGCCCTATTACCAAAAGCGCAAGTATAATAATCCACATGAGCATAACCGGGAAAGTATAGACATCTATATGCTAATGTGCGGATTATTCAGCAACAATCCGCACATCCAGGCATCTGTATTTTTTAAATCAATACGCGCGGGCAAACAATACGCGTTTAGAAGAAGGTTTACCGGAATACATGCACGTTCCTGCTTCTTCTTTTGCATCTAAGGGAATACAACGTATCGTTGCTTTTGTTTCTTCCTTGATCGCTGCTTCGGTTTCCTGGGTACCGTCCCAATGTGCAGAAATGAAACCGCCTTTTTCTTCAAGTACTTTCTTGAACTCTTCGTATGTTTCTACTTTCGTAGTAACACTGGTTCTGAATGAAAGCGCGCGTTGGTAAATATTGTTTTGAATATCATCCAGCAGCTTTGGTATTTCTATAGCAACCTGGTCGAGCTTCATTACCTGCTTCTCTTTGGTATCTCTGCGCGCTACTTCTACCGTTCCGTTTTCCATATCACGCGGACCGATCGCCAGGCGCACCGGTACACCTTTCAATTCCCACTCTGCAAACTTGAAGCCTGGCTTGTGTGTATCACGGTTGTCGAATTTCACACTATATCCCTGCTTGCGAAGAGCTATTGAGATCTCCTGAACTTTATCTGATATTTTATTCAGTTCGTCTTCGGTCTTGAAGATCGGCACAATCACTACATGTATAGGAGCAAGTTTCGGAGGCAGTACAAGTCCGTCATCATCCGAGTGTGCCATGATGAGTGCACCCATCAAACGTGTACTCACACCCCATGAAGTTCCCCATACATAATCCAGTTTACCTTCGCGGCTTGTGAACTGTACATTAAATGCTTTCGCAAAATTTTGTCCGAGGAAGTGCGATGTACCTGCCTGCAGTGCTTTACCATCCTGCATCATTGCTTCGATGCAATAGGTGTCCACAGCTCCCGGAAATTTTTCACCTTCTGATTTTCTTCCCTTCACCACCGGTAACGCCAAAAAGTTTTCAGCGAAGTCTGCATATACATCCAGCATCTGCACAGTTTCTTTTACAGCTTCGTCGGCTGTCGCGTGTGCAGTGTGACCTTCCTGCCATAAGAATTCAGCCGTGCGCAGGAACAAGCGCGTGCGCATCTCCCAGCGTACAACGTTCGCCCACTGGTTAACAAGTATAGGAAGATCGCGATATGATTGAATCCATTTTTTATAGGTGCTCCAGATGATCGCCTCGCTGGTAGGGCGCACCACTAACTCTTCTTCGAGCTGTGCATCCGGATCCACAATCAACTTTCCTTTATTCTGCGGATCACTCTTCAGGCGGTAGTGCGTAACAATGGCACACTCCTTCGCGAAGCCTTCAGCATTTTGCTCCTCTGCTTCAAACAAACTCTTGGGCACGAACAGCGGGAAGTAAGCATTGGTGTGACCGGTGTCCTTGAACATCTTGTCAAGAGCTTGCTGCATCTTTTCCCATATGGAATAGCCATAGGGTTTAATCACCATACAGCCGCGCACGTCTGAGTGCTCGGCCAGATCCGCCTTCTTCACTAATTCATTGTACCACAAGGAATAATCTTCGTTTCGGCTTGGGAGTTCTTTCGCCATGCTGGTATAATTATTGTTTAAAATTCTATCGAACGGCAAATATAAATTTTACCGGGTTAAATACTGGCTAATTTTTGTAGCTTTATCAACACAAATCCGAACGGTTTGCCGTTAAATGATTGTTAGGATTAGAGATTCAACCCATAAGGCACTATGAAAACCAGGATAATATTAAGTTTAGCACTCATAGCCTTCTCTGTTACTGCAACTTTGGCGCAGAGCGAAGGTGACGATATGTACTTTAACAGCAAGGACCGCGCGAAGCTTCGTGAACAAAAGGCCGCTGAGCAGCAGGCTTATGCCGTCAGCGTAAAAAAGACGAAGAAGATGGAGGAGGTTTCGGTGGAAGATGAAACAAACATCAACCCTACTGACAGTTATTCTGCACGCAATGTGAACCCGGAATATGCTGCTCGCTCCAACGCTGAAACTGCTCAGGTAGATAACCAGGATTATTTTCTGAATGACTATCAATACCAGACTTCCAGCAACCTGAATAACTGGAATAATAATTTCAACTCCTGGTATTCCAACCCCTGGTACAACTCGGCATACTTCGGTTCGGGTATCAATAACTGGAACACACCTTACTATGGCTACAACAGTGCATACTATAGCCCATGGTATGATCCATACTGGAATTACAACGGTTGGTCTACTTCTTTCAGCTACTACTGGGGTAACTCCTGGAACTACGGCTGGGGCGGAGGCTATAACTACTGGAACAGACCATACTGCGGAGGCGGCTGGTCATCTGCATGGGGTCCTTCATGGTCTTACGGAGGCTGGTATGGATATCCGTCAACCATCGTAGTAGTTAACAACGGTGAGGTTAATGGCCGGCCGGTAAGTTATGGTAAACGCGGAACCAGAGGCAGCAGCGTAGTAACAACCGAGCGTTATAATACTTCACGTACTCGCTCTACAGCTGTAACAACACAACGTTCTACCAGCACAACGGGTGGTACCAATGGTCGCATGACAACAACAACACGTCCGACCTTGTCTAACAACAGCAACGATGCTTACTACGACAGACAGTGGAGAAGCAGAAGCACGACAAATACTTCAGGGAATACACAAAGTACACCATCCAGATCATGGTCTACTGATAATAACAATAGCTGGAGCAATCCAACCCGAAGCAATGACAACGGTGGACGTTCCAACAATTCCTATACTCCATCAAGAAGCAATTCATCTTTTGATGGTGGTAGCAGAAGTACTGGCTCAGGAGGTTCATCATCCGGTGGATCACGCGGCAGAACCAGAAACTGATTTATAACAACTGAAATTCATTTTTTGTGATGAGAATTTTTTTTGGGGCAACCCTGAGTGTTATACTATTGTCCGTAAATTTTTTGTGGGCACAGAGCTACTCGGAATCCGCTTTACTTTTCAGCAGAACTCAACCGGCAGGAAGCGCGCGCATATTAGGACTGGGCGGAACGCAAACTGCATTGGGTGGAGACTATAGTTCAGCATTATCCAATCCGGCCGGACTGGGTATGTATAACCGTTCAGAGTTTACATTCTCTCCTGCACTTTCGTTCTATGATACAAAGTCCGAATTTAACGGTACGTCTACAGACGAAAGTACATCCAAGTTTAATATACCGGGAATCAGCTACGTGATGCACATGGGACGTGACGATGACGAGCGCAGCTTTCGTGGAGGTTCGCTGGGTATAAGCTTTTCGCGTATCAACGACTTTAACCGCTCTACTATATATAGGGGTCGTAACACGACAAACTCGATCGTGGATTATTTCATGGAGCAGGCGAACGGTGACACACCAAGTCAGTTTGATAGTTACCAGTACAATACGCCTACAGGATTAGCCTATTATAATTACCTGATCGGTCCTCAATCCATAACCGATCCGAACAAGCCCGATGATCAATACTTTACCGATGCCCCGGTAGAATCTGACCAACAGGAAGAGATAGTTACCAAAGGAACTTCCTATCAATGGAATTTCTCGTACGGTGCAAACATTGAAGACAAGTTCTTTTTAGGTGGAGGACTGGGTATATCTACGCTTCGCTATAAATCACAAAAGACGTTCAGCGAATCATACGTTGATACCGATATCATCGATGGCATGCAGCTCAATGAAAACCTGAGCATTCGCGGATCAGGCGTTAATGTAACCATCGGTGCCATTGTAAGACCGGTAGACTTTATACAGTTAGGTGCATCATTCACTTCTCCTACTTACTACCAGATCACAGAGAACTATGATGCTTCCATGAGTACGAACTGGAACAATTATGATTATTGGGATGGAAGCAAGAATATAACCCTGAATGATCAGTCGGCATCAACCGACATTGTTACTTCTGAATATAACCTTACCACACCGCTGAAGATCAGTGCCGGTGTAGCATTTATATCCAAGTTCGGTTTTATCACGGCTGATATTGAGAGAACGAATCCGGCCAAGGCACGCTATAGCTCGGATATAAGTGGTATATCTTTTTCATCTGAAAATGATGAGATCAAGTCGCTTTACCGTGCTACGAATAATTACCGTATAGGAGCTGAGTTCCGTTATGAAATTTTCCGCCTGCGTGCCGGCTATAATATTCAGAGCAGCAGTTTTGAGAACGAAGACCTTGATAACAAAATCACCACGATAAGTGGTGGTGTGGGGGTGCGCCTGAAAAAATTCTATGCAGACTTTGCACTGATCAATCGTTCATTCGACAACTTCTATAGTCCATATACTTTAAACGATGGATCTGAGCCTGTTGTGAAGATGGAGAACAAAACGCTTACTTCGATGCTTACGTTCGGGTTTACTTTCTAAGCTGTATAGCTTCCAATAATTTCCGAACGGAAGGCTGATGCAATGATACATGCGCCTGCTGATAAACCGGCAGGCGTTTTTTATATAGCTCCGCGAGCCGATCTTCTTTTTCCTTCAAATCATTGGCGTGCAGCAAAGGTCTGTCTTTATTCAGCGACACACGCTTCAATAACTCAGCAACCGATACATCGATGTATATACTTAGCCCTGACTGCCTGATAACATCTATACCTTCATAAAAACAGGGAGCACCGCCACCGGTAGCCATCACAAAACTCTTTTCAGACGCTGCCCACTCGCGCAATACTTCTGCTTCTACCCGGCGGAAGTAATCCTCACCGTTCTGTGCAAATATATCTTTAACCGCCTTGCCTTCGCGATTTTCAATTTCCTTATCCTGATCAACAAACGGTATACCCAATTCAGCAGCCAGCGGCCGACCGAGTGTAGATTTACCAGAGCCTGGCATTCCGATGAGGTATATTTTCATTCCTTAATTATAAAATTGGAAGATTGGAAAATTGTAAAATTTAAAAATTGAAATATTAGGATTCTCTAATTACAAAGATTGGTGATGACAAAAACGTAAAGCCCCAATCTTTCAATTTTATAATTTCTAATCTTTCAATCTCTCCAGCACTTCAGCGGCCTCCGGTGTATCATTATGGTGCCACATGCCTTTCACCGTGCCGTCTTTCCAGAGAGTTATGCCAGGGTTGGAGCGTACTATTGTTTTCAGTACGGTTGCATCAACAAAGTAGTATGGAATGGCCAGTTGATACTCATGCCTGAATATTTCGAACTGCTCCGAACTTGATGCTGTAAAGGCCATCATCTCTACTTTACCATCCAGGTCTTCGGTTAGCTTACGGATCTTGTCCATATTTTCTCCGGATGCTTTGGTGGCATCGTATACTATAAAGAGTAGTTTATTTCCCTGAAATGTATTCTCGGTAACATCTTCGCCTTCCACACTGCTTACGGAGTAATCAGTGATCTTTGCTTTGGTTTTATCTTCATTCGTCTGGCGAACGCTTATGTATTTATAGACCAATGTATCCGTCAGGTATTTTTCGGAGTGTACTTCTTCACCATTGTCTTTACGCTGAAATACATATTCAAACACAGGCTGTTCCTGTGGCTGCATCTGTTCCTTTATGTTGTTACCTATTTTATACGGACGAAAATCAATGAACGGCAGATGTTGTATAGCATATATACCCAAGCCTATGCACACCAGTGTTGAGACTATAATTACGGCATGCCCTTCGCGCGTGCGCAGCACCGGTTGATATTTATCGCGATACCAGAATATATGCAGAATAAATACAATAAGAATGACATCTTTGGTAAACGACTCCCACGGAGTAAGTTTTATAGCATCGCCAAAGCAACCACAATCCGTTACTTTATTGAAATATGCAGAGTAAAACGTGAGGAACGTAAAGAAGATGATCAACGCCAGGAGTATAATCGAAGTAATCCGTACTCTATAGTTAATAAGCAATGCTATACCCAACACTACTTCCAGCACAATCAGTATAAAACCAATCTCCAGTGCATACGGCTTGAAGAACATAAAGAATGAGCCAAAATCTTCCGCGAATACCTCGAAGTATTCCTCCATCTTTATTTCCGTCCCGATCGGATCGTTGAGTTTGATCAGACCTGAAAAAATAAACAGCGCGCCAACAAAAAATCTTGAAAATTGATCGATGATCTTCCTCATGTCCTGATAGTTTTTATTCCGTCTTTACACCTGATAGTAACGGACTCTATATTTTTTTAATTCGCGACTATAGTAAATCTATGCGGCAGCCTCCGACAGTTTGATCAGTGCAAACACCGAATAGTTAATCATATCCTGGTAGTTCGCTTTCACACCTTCACTTACCAGTGTTTTACCCTGGTTGTCTTCGATCTGTTTTACACGCAACAACTTCATCAGGATAATATCCGTGATCGAAGTAACACGCATCTCGCGCCAGGCTTCACCATAATCATGATTTTTATTCTGAAGCAGGTCGAACGTTTCCGTGGCAGCTTCATCGTATAGCGGCTCCAGCGTTTCAAACTTTACATCCATAGCCGAAGATCCTTCGAGCCTGATCTGTATCAGCGCAATGATGCAGTAGTTGATGATACCGACAAACTCATCCTTAATCGGGTCGTTTACTTTCTGCACGCCTTTCTCCTGGATGCTGCGGATGCGCTGCGCCTTGATATAGATCTGATCCGTAATGGATGGCAGCCGTAAAATTCTCCAGGCAGTGCCATAGTCACGAGTCTTCTTTTCAAACAGTGATTTGCAGGTAGCAATTACTGCTTTGTATTCCTGCGATGTTTTTTCGATCAAGGGTATAATACTTTAGGCCGCAAACTTCTTAATTTGAATGACAATTCCATCAATGACGGGCATGAAATCCAGTTTCGAAAATAATTTTTTTTCAACAAACAAAACACTGAACCTCAACGGAAGGCTTGTAGACCTGCGTACGCCCCGGATTATGGGGATATTAAATGTTACTCCCGACAGCTTTTACGATGGGAATCGCTACACTTCGGAGGCAGACATACTGAAACAAGTTGAAAAAATGTTGTCGGATGGCGCCATGTTTATTGATGTGGGCGGCTATTCCACACGACCGGGTGCCGAAGAAATCTCAGCAGAAGAAGAACAGAAAAGAGTGCTGAAGGCTGTGAAAAATATTTCTCATGAGTTTCCTGACGCTTTTATATCTGTAGATACATTTCGAAGCGAGGTTGTTCGCGCAGCGGTAGATGCAGGCGCACACCTTGTAAATGATGTCTCAGGCGGCTCGTTGGATGACGCCATGTTCAAAACCGTTGCCGAACTAAAAGTGCCCTATATATTGATGCACATGCGCGGCACACCACAGACCATGAACAAGCTTACGGTATATGAGAACCTGCTGAAAGACATCATGGACTTCTTTCATGAGAAAATATTTACCCTGCAGCAGCTGGGCGCGAAAGATATTATTGTTGATCCGGGATTTGGTTTTGCTAAAACCGTTGAACAGAATTTTGAGTTATTGAGTAAGCTCGATCATTTTAACATACTGGGTAAACCTGTACTGGCAGGGCTCTCGCGGAAGTCAATGATCTGGCGCACACTGGGTATAACTCCGGAAGAAGCGCTGAATGGGACAACATCACTTAACACCGTAGCATTACTGAAGGGTGCTTCACTGCTGCGTGTACACGATGTAAAGCAAGCTGCAGAAGCTATTAAACTCATTGAAAAAATTTCAACCGGTCATAACTGATAAACGGTTCGCTCACCGGCTAAAAGTCATGAACCGGTAGGGAGGCCACTTAGTTTTATTTACTTTTGTTATAGCATGATTTTTCTTTTCAAAATAGGTTTTCTGGAGGTAAGCTGGGTTGATCTAATTGATATAGCACTGGTTAGTGTTCTGTTGTATCAAATCTACAAACTCATTCGGGGCAGTATTGCCGTGAATATATTTCTGGGTATACTGGCGCTATACCTGGTATACCTGATTGTGCGCGCAGCACAGATGGAATTACTCTCCACCATCCTCGGGCAGTTTATGGGTGTTGGTGTACTCGCCATGATCATTCTCTTTCAACCGGAGATACGCAAGTTTCTACTTGTAATTGGTCGCGGTACAGAATTTCGGGAAAACATTTTCAAGACAATCTCCAACTGGCGTCATCAGTATCACGATGACTTTGATATACTCCAGGTGATTGAAGCTGTGAAAACACTGAAGGCCACCAAGACCGGAGCACTGGTTGTTTTCTCGCGCGATACCGAATTAAAGTTCTACGCACAAACAGGTGATGCGCTCGACTCACAGGTAAACAAGCGCCTGCTCATTTCTATCTTCAATAAAAATTCTCCCTTGCACGATGGTGCCGTTATTATACACAAGGGGCGTATACGGGCTGCACGTTGTGTGTTACCGGTAAGTGAGAACGATCACCTCCCCCCTAATTTTGGTTTGCGTCACCGTGCCGCAGTCGGCATGTCTGAAAGTACTGATACATTGGTGCTTGCTATATCTGAAGAAACCGGAAGACTTATACTGGCTCGTAACGGAAAATACCTACGCGCACTCAAGCTCAAGCAAGTGGAGCAACGTATACTCGCCTACCTTCGGAATGATGAACCTATGAACTGGGAAGAGTTCAAAGAAAAAGAAGAGGAAGAACAGGAGTCTGCAGAAACATCAGAAGCAAAAGCATAAAACTTATTACCTTCATGCCTTCTAATAGTGCACAGGCATGAGATTGACAGCAACCTACCTCCTCGTATTCACATCATTCTTTTCATTTTCCCAATCACTCGAAACGGTTGTCCAGAAAGGACATGAGCTCGCAGTCATTGCCGTAGCAACGAGTCCTGACAGTAATTATGTAGCTACCGCGAGTAAAGATAAATCTGCCAAGCTCTGGGAGATTTCTACAGGCCGGGAAATACGAAGCTTTCTGGGACACGAGGCAAGTGTGAGCAGTCTCGAGTTCTCACGCGATGGAAAAATTCTTGTTACCGGCAGCTACGATAAAACGGTACGCCTATGGGACGTGATGACAGGCAAAGAATTATATAGTATCGCTACGCCAGACTATATCACGGATATAGCGATAGACCCGCTGATGCGTTTCTTTGTACATGCCGGCTATAACGACTCCGGCCGGGGCGATACAGCCGTGGTATACGATTTTAAATCGCGCAAGCCAATTGCCAAACTGGCTGTTGATCCTGACAAAGGACTTGGAAGCGGTGTAGATATAGCGATCAGTGCCGATGGTAAATGGATTGCCTTCGGACAAGACAATCGTAAAGCCAGTATATATGATGTAAACACGTGGACACTGACAAAGGAATTGATGGAGGAAGGCTTTTGTGGCGGATGCGGAACACGTATTGCCTTTAGTAGCGACAGTAAGACATTTTACGCCATTCCACACAATGGCAATGGTAAAGCCTATAGTATACCTGCCTTTACGGTTGCACGCGAGTATTCGAAAAACGAAGAGGACTTAACCGGTATAGCAATAAGTCCTGACGGGAAGAAGCTGGCACGCGCTACGGAAAAAGACCTCACTGTTTTTGATGACGCAGGCAACGTAGTGGCTACGCTCGTAGCAGAAGAGGAGTTTCATGAAATTACATTCAGCCACGATGGTAAACATGTATTGGTTTCATGCGATAACAACACGGCCTTCGGCTGGGACTGGAAGAATAAAAAGAAAGATATAGAGTTAACGGGTTTTCTGAACGTGCGTGATAAAGGAGGATTGAACTACGATCCTAATTTCTACTGGCAATCTAACATTGCCAAGTTTGTACGCTTTAAAAACTCACTGTTAATCTCGAATGATGGCAAGACACTGATCAAAGGTAAATTCGGAACGAAAGTAAAACGCTGGGATATAGCTACCGGTAAAGCGGTGATGGAATATGTAGGGCACAAGAAAGGTGTATTGTGCTACGATCTTTCGCGTGATGGCCGCAGGCTTCTTACCGGTGGTGGCGATGGCAAGATTATGCTGTGGGATCTGCAAACCGGAGATTCGCTCCAGGTAATGGAAAGTTATCGCGAACCGATCTTCGATATACATTTTAGCAGCGATGAAAAACAGATAGCCTCCAGCAGCTGGGATGGAACGATGAAAATTCACGATCTCGCCGATGGCAAAATGACTACATACTTCGACCTGGATAATTACTCTGCCTATAACATTCTGTTTCATCCGTCAGACCTATATATCATCTCGGCACGACTCAACAACACATTGCAGATGTGGGAGATTGATACCCGTAAAGAAGTACGGAATTTTGTAGGTCACACCGATGTGATTTCTTCGATCCGGTTAAGCAACGATCAGAAAACACTAATGAGTGCCAGCTGGGACGGCAGCATTCGCCTGTGGGATATAGGCACCGGATTGATGACTAAAAAACTGAAAGGACACCGCGGTGCGATACATACAGCGATCTATAGTGCTGATGGCAAACAGATATACTCTGCCGGATCCGATCGTGTGATTCGCGTGTGGGATATTGCCTCCTCACAAGTTGTTCGAACACTGGATGGACACAAAGCCGAAGTAACAGCGTTACTGTTTAGTCCTGACAACAAAATGCTCATCAGTCACAGTGTAGATGGTGTAACGAAGTTTTGGGACTTAAGTACCGGCAAAGAATTCTTTGAACATATTCACTTGGGGGAAAAAGACTGGATGGTGAAAAATCCGGATGGTTATTTTAATGGAACGGACGAAGCTCGAAAGTATATACATTTTGTAAACGGACTGAAGAGTTATTCGGTAGATCAGTTCTTCCACGACTTCTATCGTCCTGATCTGCTTCCTAAAATTTTTCATAACCGCGGAGGCGAAGAGAAAAAAGGCGTACAGGGTAAATTAAACAACTCGCCTCCTCCTACTGTAAAAGTTGCCGTGCTGCCAACCGGTCAAGGTAAAGCTGAACTCTTTGTAAGGATAACGGACAATGGTGCCGGTGTTGAAAAGTTACGACTGCTCCACAATGGAAAAAGCATCGTCATCAATCGCGAAGACTTGAAACTTCCTTCATCAAAAGGACAAACAACTACTTATAAACAAGTTATCGAACTGGTGGGTGGCACCAATACATTTTCAGCGGTGGCGAGTAACAAAGACAATGTAGAGTCCGATCAACACACCGCTGAAATATTTTCTGAACATCCTTCGCGCAGTAGTACCTGTCATATTCTGGCAGTGGGTATAAACCAGTATAAAAACAGCAAGCTGAACCTGAACTACGCCAAGCCCGATGCGGAGTCGTTCAGTAAAACACTGGACGAGAAAAGTGCACAACTCTTCAAGAACATCGAGCTTCATACACTTTACGACAACAACGCTACACGCCAGCAGATACTCAGCAAACTTGATGAGCTCAGCAACAATATTCATCCGGAAGACGTGTTTATCTTTTACTATGCAGGTCATGGCAGCATGGTAGACGACAAGTTCTATTTTATACCGACTGAAAATCTGCGGCTGTACGATCCGTCTTCGTTACAAAAAGAAGCGATCGAAGCGAGCGTGTTACAAGAGAAACTGAAACACATTAAAGCACTGAAGCAACTTATTGTAATGGATGCGTGTCAATCAGGAGGGTCCGTAGAGTTGCTGGCTACACGTGGTGCGAGCGAAGAGAAAGCGATTGCACAGCTCTCGCGCAGTGCCGGTATACATGTGATGGCGTCTGCCGGGAGCGAACAGTTTGCTACCGAGTTTACGCAACTCGGGCACGGACTTTTTACATACGTGCTGCTCAAAGCGCTGCAAGGTGATGCTGATGGCGCACCGAAAGATGGCAAGGTTACCATCTATGAATTGAAGTCATACATTGACGACCAAGTGCCGGAGATGACGCGCCAGTTAAAAGGTAAACCGCAGTATCCGTATACCTTTAGCAGAGGTCAGGACTTTCCGGTGGTGATTGACCCCTAGAAAGTATATCTGAGAGGAAAGTTTCTTGTTAAGAAACTTTTACTTAAATTCTCTCGTAATTTTGAACGTGATGTTGATTAAATAAAGGATAACGATGGTAGAAGCTAGTCCCGTTAAATTTTACCTGGCCAAGTATTTCTTCATGGCGCTTGCCCTCATACAATGGATTGTAGGGGGAATAATTGTAATTAATTATGAGTTCAACGCGAAGAGCTTCTTCGTGTCGTTGATCTTCTTCACAATCGGGCTGATTTCTCTTTTTATTTTTTCGTTCATCACCGATCGCATCAGACGCGTAGCCGTTGGCAAAAATAAAATCGTAATACTCGAAGGTCATCGCAATGTACGCTTCGAGTGGCCCGAAGTTAAATCGCTGAAGATCGTTCCGTACCTCAATTTGTATAAGCTGAAAGTGAAAGGTAAAAAAGGAAGTATATACTTCTTCCCTTCTCAAAATATAGACCCTGCCTTTGGTCTCCTCAGTAAAGACACTTCCAAAATGGGCGAGATCGTAGAGAAACGCAAAAAAGAATTCGGCATAAAGTAAATAGCTACGAGCTTATAGCCATGAGCTATGAGTAGAATATAGGAAGAATGGTAATACACCGAGCTTCAGCCCGTAGCCAGAAGTTTAGCAGCCAGAAGCCCATAAATCTCACAGCTCAAAGCTCACAGCTATTTTATTTCAGCACGCCAAGCTCTCTCCCCACTTCCGTAAACGCCTGTATAGCTTTGTCCAAATGGTGCTTGTCGTGGCCGGCTGAAATCTGAACACGGATGCGTGCCTGTCCTTTTGCTACCACCGGGTAAAAAAATCCGATTACATATATACCTTTCTCCAGCAAGCGGTCTGCAAACTTCTGCGCCAGCGGAGCTTCATATAGCATGATAGGCACAATAGGATGTTCGCCCGGTTTTATATCAAAACCTGCCTTCGTCATTTCTGCACGGAAGTATTTCGTATTCTGCTCCAGCTTGTCGCGCAAGGTTGTTGTTTCTGAAAGCATGTTGAACACTTCGATGGATGCACCAACGATAGAAGGTGCCAGCGTATTCGAGAAAAGATACGGGCGTGAACGCTGGCGTAACATTTCTATAATTTCTTTTCTGCCAGAAGTAAAACCTCCGGAAGCTCCTCCCAACGCTTTGCCCAGTGTACCGGTAATGATATCAACACGGCCGGTAACACCTCTATATTCCGGTACACCTCTTCCGGTCTTTCCTATAAAACCAGAGGAGTGACATTCATCCGTCATTACAAGTGCTTCGTATCTATCAGCCAGGTCGCAGATCTTGTCAAGCTGAGCTATCGTTCCGTCCATAGAGAAAGCGCCATCCGTTACAATAACAATTTGTTTAGCCCCGGCCGCTTTTGCATCCTGCAGTTGTTTGTCTAGATCAGCCATGTCGTTATGCTTGTAACGATAGCGCATAGACTTGCAGAGACGAACACCATCGATGATCGAAGCATGGTTCAACTCATCTGAAATGATAGCATCTTCTGCACCGAACAACGGCTCGAACACACCACCATTGGCATCGAAAGCTGCCGCATATAGTATAGTATCTTCGGTACCTAAAAATTCTGAGATTTTCTGCTCGAGTTCCTTGTGTATATCTTGTGTACCGCAGATAAACCGAACAGACGACATACCAAAACCGTGCGTATCGATGGCGCGCTTGGCCGCATCAATTACCCGTGGGTGTGATGAAAGGCCGAGGTAATTGTTCGCACAAAAATTTACTACTTCCTTATTATCGCTTGTCTTGATATCGGCACCTTGTGGTGTGGTAATGATCCGTTCTCTTTTGAAAAGTCCTGCTTCACGAATATTCTGTAACTCCTTTTCTAAAACAGGTTGAATTTTTTTATACATGCTTAATCCGTTTTGGGTTTTGGGGGTTTAATTACCGGCCTGGGTATAGCAGGCTTGGCTGTCTTGGCAGGCGATGTCTCGTCTGTTGGTGTTGTGTTAACGGGTGTGTTGTCGTGTAGGGGTTCCGTTGTCTGTTCCGGCCGTTTTTCAACTTCGGGTGCAGGCATTTTTGGTTTTATTACAGGCCGTGGTATAACAGGCTTTGCCATGGGCTTACTAACCGGAGCTTGTTCGGTTTTTGGTTCTGTTGCTGATGCTTCTGCCGCCGGTGCATTTGCAACAGGAGCACTCTCATTATCTATACTTTGCTCTGCAGGCTTTGACTTTATGACCGGCCGCGGTATAACAGGTTTAGCCATCGGTTTACTAACCGGAGCCTGTTGTTCTGTTTTTGATTCTGTCGATGCTTCTGCAGCAGGTATATCTGTAACGGAGTGGCTCTCGCTATTTATACCTTGCTCGGCTACGGGCTTCGGTTTTATTACGGGCTTCGACATTACCGGTTTTACTGCAACAGGTTTTGCTGGTGCTGGTTGCATTTCAGCCGAAGCTGTTTCACCCGGGGTTGATGGCGCTGCTGTTGGAAGTTTAGGCTTCATCATCGGTCGCGGTACAACAGGCTTCGGTTTAGAGGGCTCCGTGTCCGTGCCTTGTGTCGGAGCTTCTATAGTCTTAGCCGGTGGGGCTGCCGGTAATTTTGTTTCCACCGACTTCAAAACCTCCGGCAATGCTTCTATAGCCTGGTGATATTTTCTCCGGATCGGATTGATCAGGTAAAGTTTCTGCGCCGTAAAACTGTTTGGATGAAGCTCTTCAAATTCTTTTCTCCACGCATCCCAAAGCACGGGCTCTGCTTTTTTGAAAGCAGCCGAGTCAATTTTTTTGGAAGATAAATACGCTTCAAAGTTCACGGTGCTAAGTTAATTAAGTTAATGTAAAACCATTCCTAACAGAAGATAGGTGATTGCTAAATTTTGGTAATTTCGCCCGCGCTTTCACCAAAACTCCGGGTAGCTGTTTCACGCCAGCTCACCAATTAAGGAAGATGGAAGAAGTGTATAATAAACGCATCACTACTATATCTATTGATTTTTTAGCAATGAGTAAACAGCGAATTCTGGTCATTGGGGCTGGCGGACAATTAGGCTCTGAACTAACGCAAGGACTTTGGAACCTGCACGGTAAAGAGAATGTAATTGCTACTGATATTAAAGAAGCCCAGGGCATACTGGCCACGGGTAATTTTGAAATACTGGATGTGCTCAAGGAGAAAGAGTTTAACGAGTTTATCCGTAAAAATAATTTCACCCAGATCTACCACCTTGCTGCTGTACTTTCGGCTACCGGGGAAAAAAATCCGAAGCTCGCCTGGAATCTCAACATGAACAGTCTCATCCAGGTATTGGATGCTGCTGTTGAATATAAAATAGAAAAAGTTTACTGGCCCAGTTCCATCGCATCATTCGGGCCAACAACACCCAAGATTAAAACTCCGCAGGATACGATTATGGATCCAACCACCATCTATGGTATCAGTAAACAAGCGGGTGAGCGTTGGTGCGAATGGTACTATAAAAATCGTGGCCTCGATGTACGAAGCTTACGCTACCCGGGACTGATTGGCTACAAGACTAAACCCGGTGGCGGCACGACTGATTATGCTGTTGATATTTTCTTCAAAGCACTCACCGATAAAAAATACGAATGTTTCCTGAAGCCCGACACATACCTGCCGATGATGTACATGGACGATGCCGTAAAAGCTACACTCGATCTGATGGAAGCCCCGGCAGAAAAAATCAACGAACGTGCGAGCTATAATATATCAGCGATGAGTTTCTGCCCTTCAGAAATTGCTGCTGAAATTAAAAAGCATATACCTGAATTTGAGATCACCTATAATCCGGATTTCCGCCAGGCTATTGCAGACTCATGGCCACGCTCTATCAATGATTCGGCTGCGCGTATAGACTGGGGGTGGGAACCTGATTTTGATCTGACAAGGATGACGAAGGATATCATCACCAACCTGCCAGCACTGCTGTAACGTCTATTACTTTTTTACTTTACTACGATTGGAAGCACTTTTTGCTCGCGGGCAGACGAGAGTTTAACGAAATATATACCGGTTTCAATCGTAGCGGGTAATTGTATTTGCGTAGTGTTCGAAGAAATAACTTCCTGGTATAGATCTCGGCCTAGTCGGTCAACGAGTGAAAGATTTACCGGCAGCCCCATGTCATCTTGCAGTTCAAGCGTAAATATTCTGTCATTCGGATTAGGATAGAGTTTAATCGTATTGTCACTTGCGCTGGTATATACCATAATAACATCGGAATATTCAACCGAACCATCAAGGTCTATATTCTTCAACCGATAATAGTTTTTTCCCTGCACAGGAGTGTGATCCGTATAGGTATAGGAAGCTGAAACATTAACATCACCTTTACCCGCTATAGCAGTGGCAATTGTGTTGAATGCAAGTGTCTCATCTGCACGTTCCATTTCAAAGTAATCAAAGTTCTCTTCGGTGGCTGTTGTCCAGTTTAACTGTATGCCGGCTGCCGTTTCTTTTCCTGTAAATGAAATCAATTTTACCGGCAGTGATGTCTGAGCACAGCTCACGATCTGATCCGGTATACCCGGACCGTTGATTTGTATAGCGAGGTTGTTGGAAAGGCAATTCAATGAGGCAGGCGTTGCTGCCGTACAGCTTGGTATACCCACATAATTATAGGCTATACTTCCGGTAACATTCACAAATGGATTTACTCCTGTTGTTATCGAACCGGTACCACCGTTGTTGGGTAAATCAAAAAACATGTCGGTGGTGGTAGATGAAGAAGTGTTACAACGCACTGTACCCTGCAAGGTATATAAACTGGCGGGTATATTTGAGCCTGAAAATGTAATGGTATAGTCTAGCGTAACATTATAGTTATATCCCCACGGACAATCCGTTGAGCTTACCACAATGGCAACAGGTGATACCGAGAGCGTAACGGAATAACCATCTGTTGAGACAATGGTACATTGAGCCGAAGAAGCACTTGCCGATAGAAGAGAGAACGCTACGAGTATAAAGCAAGCCAATTTTGCCGCAGGAACTTTCATGCGAAAGATGTTAAAACAGCAATTTACCGAAATCCCTGCAAATAGGGTAAATTATTACTCACAAACCGGAAATAAAGTTAGCTATAGCACCAATAGCGGTAAAAAGTCAACAAATTATATCAAGTAGATTGAACGTTCCACCACCGAAATCGAAAGCGGACAAATAGAAAAAGAGAATCCTTTCAGATTCTCTTTTGTGTTTTAGAGAGGGAATTGCTTATCGTTTCAGAACCCGTACAGCCTTCTGTCCTTCAGAAGTGAAAAGTCTCACCAGGTATGTACCGGTTTTCATGTTAACAGGTACATCAACTGTTGCCGTTGAAGTTTCAAGATTCGCCTGATATATGGTATTGCCAGCAGCGTCTACCAAGGTCATCTTTACTGGTATAGCAAACTCACCATTAAGTTCAACGGTAAATGAATTGTCTATGATGGTCGGATATACTCTTACATCCGCTTGTGGTGCTCCAGTGTTTTCAGCTACAATTACCCCGGTATATTCAAATGATCCATCTAAGTCTACAATCTTTAAGCGATAGTAATTTTTATCATTCAGTGGAGTATTATCCAGGTATGTATAGGATGTCACTACGTTTATTCCACCCGCGCTGTTTACTTTTCCAATTGCTTCGAAGTTAAGATCGCTACCGGCACGTTCAACCTGAAAGTACTCGAAATTCTTTTCTGTTGCTGTTGCCCAGCGTAGTTCTATACCACTGGTTGATACATCCTGTATCTTAAAGTATAGCAACGTTACGGGCAGTGGTGTTAAAGGACTTCCTGCTATAGCTGCAACCCAATCATAAAAAGGCCTGTCTTCCGCTTTCATAATGGCAACACTTTGTTTAGCCTGACCAGTTACAGAAGAGCCACCTCCGTTAAGTGTTACGCTTCCATCGCCATAGAATCCGTAAGGAACACCGTCATTGTTGTTAGCAATAACACTTCCTCCTCCATTGAAACCTATGTTGCCATTAACATATACCTGGCCGCCATCATTTATCGTGAAGAGCACGCCACCACCGTTGGCACTAACATTACCAAACACAGCAAGACGTCCGTTTCTGTTTATAGTCACATCACCACTGGCCTGCGATATCAGGTTTTGTCTGATTACCATGTCGGCATAAGGGGGAGGGTTTACACTGGTACCTATAACAAGGTTTTCATTACTCTTAATTGTAACACTACCATCAACATAAGTTTGTCCGCCAGGATTAACATATAGTTTACCTGAAGAAGGAAAATCCATAGCACCCTTAACATTCAACATTCCACTGTTGGTTGTTACGGATGAGCCGGAACCTGTTGAGCTAAAATTTCCGTTAACCGTAATCGTACCGGTGCTCAGGTTATTAAGAACACCACCCTGCGATACATCATTGGATACGGTTAACGTACCACTATTATTCAATATAGCATCGCTGTTGTTGTTAATATTGAGTGTACCCACCGTAACATTTACTCCTGACGAGATCGTTACGGTACTGCTATAGTTAATATTTAACGATCCGGTAACTACAAGACTACCCGCAGTAAGGTTCAGGTCTGTATCATTTAAAGTAAGATCACCATAGATAACAATAGTACCTGCGGAGTTAAATGTATTTTGTGTGAGCGTAAGACTATTGGAAGATGATGATGTACCACTGGTAAATGATTTACCGCTCACCAATGAGATCAGTGTAAATCCGCTGAGTGAATTTGTTGAGCTGGTAAGCGATACGTTACCATTAATGTTTACCGTGTTGGATGCCCAGTTAGCCGGAACTGATCCACCTACCCACGTACCCGTTGAGGCCCAGTTACCACCTGTTGTTGTGGTGTTGTACGTTGCCGCATAGATTGTATGCGTAACGAACAGAAGTAAAAGCAATCCCCATCTCTTATTCATAAAAAAAACTTTGCGCCTTTATAAAAGCTCGATAAGTTGCAGTCAACTTATCGTATTATTTATGTCACCCATCAAAACTCAAAGTACCTCCGGAATCCTGGTCGTAACCATTTCTCGACCTGATGCAATGAACGCCTTGAATGCCGATGTACTGGATGCGTTGCTGAGGGTAATACAAGAAGCCGACCATGACGGTAGCACGAAGGGAATTATTATCACTGGAGAGGGTGATAAGGCATTCGTTGCGGGCGCAGATATAAAGCAACTTTCTTCCTTAAATTCCAAAGAAGCACTTGAATTATCGCGAAAAGGGCAACAATTATTCAAGTTCATTGAAGATTTACAAAAACCGGTGATCGCGGCAGTAAACGGTTTCGCCCTGGGTGGAGGATGTGAATTGGCGATGGCATGCCACTTCCGTTTGGCCGTGGAAAATTCCAAATTTGGACAACCAGAAGTCAACCTGGGACTAATCCCGGGATATGGCGGAACCCAAAGATTACCGCAACTTGTGGGCAGAGGCAAAGCGTTGGAACTCATTCTAACGGGCGATATGATCACCGCCCAGGAAGCCAAGGCAATCGGTTTGGTGAACCACGTAGTGGCTACACGCGAAGAGCTTATGGAACTTGCTTTCAAGATCATGACACGAATCGTGAGCAAAGGGCCGATAGCAATCGCCAACGCCATCAAAAGTGTAAATGCGGGGTATAGTTTTGAAAATGCCGGGTATACCGCTGAAGCAGAACTTTTTGCGGCATGCACCACTACAGAAGATTTTAAGGAAGGCACTACGGCTTTTATTGAAAAAAGAAAAGCAAACTTTACCGGCCGCTGATCGTTATTGGAAATCCGCCATGCACGGTGGTATAGAAAAAATGACGGATACCCGTAACAGGTAACGAAAGAACATGAGCAAAATAAAACGTTTAGCAGGCGATACTGTATTATACGGACTTGGCAGCATTGTACCCCGATTTCTTAATTTTCTATTAGTTCGTCTTCACACCGGTGTATTTGCTCCTGAAGATTATGGAGTTATCACCAAGCTCTTCGCCTACTCTGCTGTTATCAATGTCATTTTTATGTTTGGAATGGAAACCGCGTATTTCCGTTTCGCGAACAAAGAGGGTGCTGACGAGAAGAGAATATTCAACATCGCTCAAACCATCATCATCGCGATCAGTGCAGGTCTCTCGCTCATCTTTGTGATCTTTGCCAACCCTATTGCCGAGTTGCTTGATATACCCGGTAAAGGAAATTTTGTAACGTGGCTTGCGCTTATCTTATTTATTGATGCCATCGTAGCCATTCCGTTCGCACGCCTGCGCTTGCAGCGAAATGCCGTTAAGTTTGTTACTGGTAAACTCATCAACATTGCCATTCTTGTCGGACTTAATATATACTTCCTATATATAGCGTTTGACCCGGCACGAGGCGTTGGTTTTGTAGTGCTTGCCAATCTTATCGCCAATGCTTTTTACCTCGTATTCTTTTCTCGCACATTATTACAATGGCGACCGGCATACGATCGAAGCATGCTCGAAACCATGTCTCAATACTCCTATCCTATTATGCTGATGGGTTTGGCTGGTATGACCAACGAAATGTTTTCGCGTGTTACACTGGAATGGTGGCTCCCGAAAAACTTTTATCCGGGACAAAGCTCGGACTATGCACTCGGTATATTCGGTGCCTGTTACAAGTTCGCCATTTTGATGAACCTGGCTATACAGGCATTCCGGTATGCAGCAGAGCCGTTCTTTTTCTCCAACGCATCCGATAAAAATTCGCCACAGCTTTTTGCACGTGTTAATCACTACTTCATCATTGTGTGCTGCCTGTTATTCCTGGGGGTAAGTATCAACCTTGATATTCTGAAGTATTTTCTGAAACGTCCGGCCTATTGGGAAGGACTGGAGATCGTACCTATATTATTACTTGGATATTTATTTCTGGGCGTATACTATAACTTATCGGCATGGTTCAAATTAACAGACAAGACTCACTATGGAACTATTATAACAATAGGCGGTGCCGTTATCACCATTACTGCTAATTATATACTTATTCCTATAGCCGGGTATGTAGGCAGTAGCTGGGCTACCGTTGTCTGTTATTTTTCCATGACTGCTGTGTGCTATGTGCTCGGCCAAAAATTCTATCCTATACCGTATAGAGTTACTGCGGGGCTGGCATACATTTTTATTACGATCGCGATAGTCTATATCGTCAGATCAATAACTATAGAGAATCAATGGATCGCTACCGGTTTTCATGCACTCGTTATCGGTGTTTATTTGATAATAGTTTTTTTACTCGAAAGAAAATCATTCAGACAAGCCTTACGTTGATTTTTCATTATTTTGCCACAATATTATCTACCGAACTTTCTCGCTGATAAGTTTTTAACCCAATAATTGTTATGAATATTATTATACCGATGGCCGGGCTGGGTAAACGTCTACGCCCTCATACGTTAACCGTTCCTAAACCTTTACTTCCTATAGCAGGTAAACCTATTGTACACAGACTTGTTGAAGACATCGCGAAGGTTTGTCCTGAAAAAATAGATAACATCGGTTTCATCATCCATCCAAGCTTCGGTAAAGAAGTTGAGGAGAGTCTCAAAGAAATTGCAAAAGAGGTTGGTGCTGTCGGCAAGATTTACTACCAGGAGAGTGCACTCGGTATATCACACGCTTTACTCTTTGCAAAAGAACTTTTTACAGGCAAGATCATCGTAGCATTTGCGGATACGTTGTTCAAAGCAGAATTTAAACTCGACACTTCCAAAGACGGAATCATCTGGGTGCAACGCGTAGAAGATCCTTCACAATTTGGTGTTGTTAAACTGAATGAGAAGAATGAGATTATTGACCTGGTGGAAAAACCAAGTTCATTCGTTTCAGACCTTGCCATCATTGGTATCTATTTCTTTAAAGATGGCGAAGCACTTGCCAAAGAAATGCAATACCTGATCGATAACGACATCAAAGAAAAAGGCGAGTATCAATTCACATCGGCACTTCAAGGTCTTCAGAAAAAAGGAGCCAAGCTGATGACCGGCCAGGTAACAGAATGGCTCGACTGCGGAAATAAAAATGTAACGGTGCAGACCAACGGCCGCTACCTTGAATTCATAAAAGATCAGAAGCTCGTATCCGATCAGGCAAAAATTATAAATTCAGTTGTTATTCCTCCGTGTTTTATCGGAGCCGGAGCAGTGATTGAAAATTCAGTCGTAGGTCCGCATGTATCAGTCGGTGAAAAAACACGCATTATCGACAGCCGGATCACCAGTTCCATCATTCAGCGGGAAGCAACGGTTACACGTGCTATACTTGATAACAGCATGTTGGGGAATTTCGCTATTTTTGAAGGCTCATCGCTTGATTTAAGTGTGGGTGACTTCAATTCCATAGCGTGACTTCGAACAAAATCAATATTGTCCTTTATACAGTCCTGTTATTGATACTGTTAGTACCTGTAACAGGACACAGCCAGCGAAAAAAGAAAACGCAGGATGAACCTCAGGCTTCGAGCATCAAGCAGCGCGAAGCCGAGTTTTATTTTACGGAAGGCGAAAAATTCTTCATCCTGGAAGACTACGCCAAAGCACTTCTTTATTACCAGCGTGCGCTGGAAATCACACCTGAGAATGCCACCGTTCATTATAAAATTGCCGAAGTATTAGCCCGCAGCAACCGGCAGGAAGATCTCTTTAAAGCTTCATTGAGTATTGAAAACGCTTTGAAGCTGGAGCGCCAAAACAAATATTTTTATTTACTCGCGGCCAATATCTATAACAGCCTCACAAAATTTGACAAGGCTGCTGAGACATACGAGACAATGATCCGCGAAGTAAAAGGCACAGAGGAATATTTATATGAACTGGCCGCAGTATATCAATATGCCGGCAAACCCGATGACGCTATAAAAACTTACAATCGCGCAGAAGCTGCATTGGGTATAAACGATATTTCGTCTATACAAAAGCAACGGCTATACCTGGAGCAGGGAAAAACAAAAGAAGCCATTGCCGAGGGCGAAAAACTGATCAATGCTTTTCCGGATGAAGAAAGGTATGTCATGGGATTTGCCGAAGTGCTTTCGCAAAATGGTTTTCGTACGGAAGCGATCCGCTATCTCGAAAAATTTATACAGCAAAATCCGGAAGCCGGAAACGCCAGAATGTTGCTGGCGGGTTTATACCGCGAAACACAACAGGAAGAAAAAAGTCGGCCTATATTACTGAGTTTATTTGACGATCCATCCGTGGAATTGAGCAGCAAGCTAATCATGATGGGAACCTATAACACCGAGCTTGCCCAGCGCAAAGCAAAAAATAATATAGAAGCAGGTCTAGAAGATTTTGTTCTCTCTTTATTTGAGAAGCTTGAAAAGAATCACGGTAATGATCCGCGCGTACACATTGTTGGTGGAGACCTATATCTATCTACCGGCAAGAATCGTGAAGCACAGCAGGAATATGAAAAGGCTGTAGAACTTGGTGAAGTAAATTTCGAAGTATGGAAGAACCTGCTATACCTCGAAACACAAAACAGCCAGTGGGATAAAGTGATCAGTCATGCAGAAGAGGCACTGGAGTCTTTCCCGAACCAGGGCATGCTGCATTATTTCAATGGCTATGCTCATTTGCGTAAACGTAATTATGCGGAAGCCATTGTATCACTCGATCAGGCCAAACGTTTATCATCGTCTAATACATCATTTGTAAGTGAAATCAACAGCATGTTGGGCGATGCTTACAATGCCAACAAAGATTACGACAAATCAGACAAGGCATACGATGAAGCCCTGGCGTTCAATCCCGATAACAGCACTGTACTGAACAACTATAGCTACTACCTCGCGCTGCGTAAAACAAACCTGGAGAAGGCCGAAAAAATGTCTGCGCTGCTGATTAAAAATAATCCTGACAATCCAACGTTTCTTGATACCTATGCATGGGTACTGTACGTGCGCGAAAAATATAAAGATGCGCGCAAAGTAATAGAGCGGGCCATTAGTACAGGTAAAGCAACGGCAACTCACTTTGAGCATTATGGAGATAT
This sequence comes from uncultured Chitinophaga sp., assembly GCA_902168205.1. Classification (GTDB taxonomy): domain Bacteria; phylum Bacteroidota; class Bacteroidia; order Cytophagales; family Cyclobacteriaceae; genus Ohtaekwangia; species Ohtaekwangia kribbensis. The sequence goes on from CABHOK010000001.1 coordinate 93,890, forward strand.
TCTTTTTAAGCTGGGCGATGTGAATGGAGCTGTGCAGCAGTGGGAGAAAGCCCGCGGCATGAACGCCAATAGTGAAATCTTAAACAAGAAAATTGCGAACCGGAAGATCTATGAATAGACCTATAATATTTTTGCTGATCGGTTTGTGCATCGTAACGATGTCGTGCAGCAAAAAAATTACCACCACCACTTCTACTACTATTACACCTCCACGGCCAACACTGGCCATAGAAGAAATTGACTTTGAATATTTTCAGGGTAAAGCCCGCATGATACTGCGCGATTCGAAAAAGGAACGCGAAGTAAAAGCAAACATTCGCGTGCGTAAAGACAGCGTTATCTGGATGACCTTTTCGGTGATTGGTGTGCAGGGCGGCAAAGCACTGATCAATAAAGATTCGATTACCATTGTAAGCAACGTTGATAAAGAATACTATGTATTTGAGTATAGCGAACTCACCAAGCGCTATAATTTCCCGATCAACTATAGTGTAATTCAAAATGCGTTGCTCGGCAACCTGATCCAGGAACGTAAAGATGACGACAGCATCGTGCAGGAATCATCGGTATTTCTACTCAAGCAACAATCAGGCACGGTAAGCGTTACCAATTTTGTGAATGCTGCCAGCATGAAAATAGAAAAGGTGGAGATGAAAGAAGAGAACACCAGCAATTCGCTTGTGATGAATTACTCGAACTTTCAACCAGTGGGCGACAAAGTATTTCCCTACAACGGAACAATTAACCTGTTTTATAAAGCTTTAAGTGGCCTACTGAATACAACCATTATCTTTGAGTATAACAAAGCAGAAGTAGGTGATAAAGAGCTCAAGTTCCCGTTCAACATTCCGAAACGTTATGAGCGCAGGTAAACTTGCAGCAATCGGTATTCTCACTCTATGTTGTTTTCAGGCGGTAGCTCAGAAAAATAAAAGTCAGCTTCAGAAAGAAAAGCAACAGAACCTTGAAAAGATAAAAGAGACTGAAAAGATTCTTTCAGAAACCTCTACTAAAAAAACAAACTCGATTGGTGAACTCAACGCTGTGAAGCAACGCATTCGGCAGCAGGAGCAACTCATTACATCCATCAAAGGTGAAATGAATATTCTCGATTCTGAGATTGGCGAGAATAACGACATCATTCGCGCGTTGGAAGAAGACTTGCGCAGACTGAAAAAAGAATATGCAGCGATGCTCTTTGCTGCACAGAAAGCAAACAACAGTACTACACGTTTAACATTTTTATTCTCGGCCGAGTCGTTCGATCAGCTCATCATGCGCCTGCGGTATATGGAGCAATATTCAGAAACCCGAAAGCTCCAGGCCGATCAGATTATAAAAGTAGCCGAGGCACTCGGAGGCCAGGTACGCGAGATTGAAGTACGAAGAACTGAAAAGAACAAACTGCTCACGGAAGAGGAAGAAGAAAATGAAAGCCTCGACAATCTTCGTAAGAAACAGAACTCCATTGTACGCTCGCTCGAGAAAGAAGAGAAAAAGCTGAAGAAAGATTTAGCGGCTACTAAAAAAGCTGTAGCCGAACTTGATAAGCTTATTGAAGAAATCATCCGTGAAGAGGCTGAACGTGCAGCGCGTTCTTCCAAAAAAACAACGGAAGCTGTAGTAGCACTGTCATCATCGTTTGAGCAGAACAAAAATAAATTTCCATGGCCTGTATCATCCGGGTTCGTATCACAGAAGTTCGGCAGACAAAATCACCCGGTATTAAAAGGTATCATAATCAATAACAATGGTGTTAACATACAAACCAGAGAAGATGAAAAAGTAAAATGCATCTTCGAAGGAGAAGTAAGTCGCATAGCCTTTATTCAAACCATGGGTAACACCGTGATTATCAAACACGGTGATTACTTAACAGTGTATGCAGGACTCAAAGAAGTTTTTGTACGGTCAGGCCAGAAGGTGAGCACCAACCAAGAGATCGGCAAAGTATTTTCAAACACAGACGGTGTATCTGAACTTCGCTTTCAGATCTTCAAAAACACCACGGCACTCGATCCGCAGATATGGTTGAAAAATATGTAGTCGATAATTATCGGCACATCTATATTTTCTTACAACCTACATATTTACCCATCACTTTCAGGCGTACAAGAAAACGGGTGTTGCGCGCGCATCATTCCGTTGCAAAAATTTAAAAAAGTCGCTTTTTCAACCTATGGAATGATTTTTTGATAGGCCAGACCGGCTATTCGACTTCCTACGGTTGCCATGTAGTGTTCAGGCTTAAATTCACTGGAAACCACACCGAAAGCCAACTGATAACCATCACACGCCCGTGTTATTCAACACACGGGCCCCATACGCTTTTTACCACCCCCTGTATGCGTTTGATCGTACCGTTTTTTGCCCTACTTTTGTAATTCGATTAAATCATAAAGCCATGAACGCTACATTATTGTTTCTCAGTGGGGTTGGTTTCCAGGAAATTCTTCTCATTGGTCTTTTCGTTCTCGTGTTCTTCGGAGCCAAGAAAATCCCTGAATTCATGAAAGGTCTTGGAAAAGGCGTGAAAGAATTCAAGGACGCTGTAAAAGACGTGAAGAAGGAAGTTGAGGACGCTGGTACTACTGGCAAAATTGAAGAAGGCAAATAGTATTGAAAACGTACGCTACATTTCGCGCACTTCAGAACGATCTGCAGCACGGTACTATTACCTGTCATGAGCTGGTGCAATACCATCTCAACAACATAAAAAACAAAGCGCATCTTAACGCATTTCTGAGTGTGTTTGAAACAGAAGCGCTTGAACGTGCCGTTGCAGTTGACAAAAAAATTAAAGAAGGCAAAGCAGGAAAATTAGCCGGACTTGTAGTCGGTATAAAAGATGTTTTGGCTTATAAAGATCATCCACTACAGGGTAGCAGCCGTGTATTGGATGGTTTCATTTCTCAATTTAATGCTACTGCTGTTCAGCGTTTGATCGATGAAGATGCCATCATTATCGGTCGCCAAAACTGTGACGAATTTGCCATGGGTTCTTCCAATGAGAACTCAGCGTTTGGTCCGGTGTTAAACGATGCTGATAACACACGCGTACCCGGAGGATCTTCCGGAGGTTCGGCCGTAGCAGTTCAGGCAGATATGTGCCAGGTTTCCCTTGGCTCTGATACAGGAGGTTCGGTGCGCCAGCCTGCTGCATTCTGCGGACTCGTAGGATTAAAACCTACATACTCGCGCATCTCCCGTTTCGGATTAGTAGCGTATGGCTCGTCATTTGATTGCATTGGTATATTCGGAAAGTCTGTTGAAGATGTAGCGCTTGTACTCGAAGTTATAGCCGGTGGCGATGATACGGATAGTACCGTATCGCACAAGCCGGTGCCTGCCTACACGCAGGAGCTTGCAAACGCCAATGGTAGAGCGTACAAAGTAGCGTATGTACGCGAGATCGATTCATCGGAAGGATTACAGTCGGAAATACGCGATGCAATTAAAAACAAGATTGCACAGATTAAAGCCGCTGGCCACTCCGTTGATGTTATAGATTTTCCGTTGCAGGAGTATGTATTACCTACGTACTATATACTGGCAACTGCTGAAGCGAGCTCGAACCTTTCGCGATACGATGGCGTTCGGTACGGGTATAGAAGTTCGAATGTATCAGATCTTCACTCGCTCTATAAGAAGAGCCGGTCAGAAGGATTCGGCAAAGAAGTACAACGAAGAATTTTGCTTGGAACTTTTGTACTGAGCGCGAGTTATTACGATGCGTACTATACCAAGGCACAAAAGGTAAGACGCATTATCCGCGACAAGACAAAAGAGATTTTTAAAGAATACGATTTTATCGTGATGCCCATTACCCCTACCACGGCTTTTAAGTTAGGGGAGCATACCGATAATCCACTGGAGATGTACCTGGCAGATTTATTTTCTGTGCAGGCCAATGTAGCAGGCGTACCTGCCATTGCTATACCCTGTGGAAATGACAAACAAGGATTGCCCATCGGCCTGCAAGTAATTGCAGATGATTTTGAAGAATCGAAACTGTTACATTTTTCAAACGCACTAACAAACATGAACTGACATGAGAAAAAAAATTCTCTTAGCAGCCTTCATCACTTTTTCAACTTTAACGTACGGTCAGATTGTACAACAACCTGATTCTGTAGTGGTGGACTCTCTTGAAGTAGCGGAAGCAGAAGAAGAAATGCTGTATAAAGAAGATACAGTAGACTTCGTATACTTCGCTTTACCAACTGAACTGGAATATGTTCCGGGGGATGATGATCCCGCTGTTATCCAGGATCGCCTCGCGTGTATCTCGAAGAGAATTCCGCTCGTGTACAACGACCGTATTCACGCGTTCATCAACTACTTCACAGTACGCGATCGTGAATATACCAAGATGATCATGCGCAGGAAGAATCTTTACTTCCCGATCTTCGAAAAATACCTGGCTAAATACAACCTTCCGGATGAATTAAAATATTTATCCATTATCGAGTCTGGTTTGAACCCGCGTGCTATATCACGTGTGCGTGCTGTTGGTCTGTGGCAGTTCATGTCAGCTACCGGCAAGTACTACGGCCTGCACAACGACTGGTTTATAGACGAGCGTATGGATCCTGAAAAATCAACAGAATCTGCATGTCGTTACCTTCGCGATCTGTACAACATGTTTCACGACTGGGAACTTGCACTCGCTGCATACAATACTGGTCCGGGTAACGTGAAGCGTGCTATACGCAAATCAGGCTACAAGCGTACCTTCTGGGAAATATACCCGAACCTTCCGCGCGAGACACGCTCATACGTTCCGCAGTTCGTAGCGATCACCTATACCATGAACTATCTCGATGAGCATAACTTCTATAATGAAGGCGAAGAGAAACTGGTAACATCGGATACGCTTCATGTAAACAAATACCTGCACTTCGAAACGTTTGCCAATCTTACCAATGCGTGTATCGAAGACTTGCAGCGCTTGAATCCATCGATACAACACAATGCACTGCCGGAAACACACAAGCCATATGTATTGTATGTTCCGAAAGCATCCAAAGACTTACTTGCACTAAACCGCTATGCTATACTGGACTCTGCCTCTAAAGTAGGCCGCAATGAACTCCTGGCGCTAGCGAAGAAAACAGAAGGCAGTACGTACGGTCGCGATCGCATCGTATACAAAGTAAGAAGCGGTGATGTGCTTGGCTCCATCGCGATACGCCACGGAGTAAGCGTAACAAACCTGAAGAAATGGAACAACATGCGCAGCAACACCATTCGTGTAGGTCAGCGCCTGAACATCTGGTTAAAGGGAAGCCCACGTTCTACCACGATGGTTGCATCAGCAAAGCAGACCAACACAACACCAACTGCTATACCTGATTCCAAAACATATACGGTACAGCCTGGCGATACGCTGTGGCACATATCACGGAAGTTTGAAGGTCTTACAGTAGACAAGATCAAATCAATGAACAACCTGGGCGACAACAAACTGCAGCCTGGGCAGAAACTGATCATTGGTATATAAATTAAATAAGCCGCTCTGCTACAGAGTAACTCGATAGATAAAACAAAAGCCGGAGTTCATCCGGCTTTTGTTTTATAGGTATATATATCTTAGAAACGCGCATTGCGCCACAGGTCAATCACTTCATACCACGTTTCCTGGAACTTGCGTTCACGCACCAATACCAGGTTCTCCGGATCGAAAAGTGTTGGCGATTTCACGAAATCAAAGGACGCTTTGAACGAACTGTTCTTATAGTTCCAGACTTCACGTTCATTAAATTTATATACTTCATCCGGCACACCGAATACTATATAGATCATCCCGCGATCAGTCTTCCACCCCTCCTTATACGAAGTAAAAAACTGGTTGGCCAGCTCTACCCGTCTGAAGTAACTGCGCATAAATTTCTTTGCACGCTCAGCATCTCCGGTAACATTCAGAATTACTTTATCAAACGCCTTCTTATCGCCACGGGCAACTTTTAACCGATCAAACTCCTGACGTGTACAGACATATATGAAAGGATCTGCCAGACTTTCAAGTTTGGTTAGTCGCGGGTAATCATTTTGCACACGGAAAGCATACCCTTCCGAAGAGGTTGTATCAGCCTGCACGAGGTATAGACCTTGCTGCGTGAATGTAACACCTTCATCGCCTGTGACACTAAAAGTAGAATCAACTTTTAAAGCCGGCGATACCCTGCCCAGTGCTTCCGAGAACGCGGGCACTGCCGCTGGAAATGTATCACGGTAGTACGATATAATTTTAGTCTGGCCGGCACCGTGCACGGTATATACATTCCCTCCTTTTATATACTGCCCCGGCACAGGTTCACCCGCTGCCGAAAGCCAGCCGTTAACAGGATATTTAGGATCCAGTACTTTATAGAAGTACCACGCCTTATTGGTAGAACTACTTATTATTTTGGCAACCAATACCTGCACCGAAGCTGATACCGGCAATGTAATTTTCCCGGCTTCAGCGTTACCGGTCACCGAACTGATCGCAGTGCCTTCCCTGTCGCCCAGGGTATTGCGCGTACTCCACTCGGCCGAAAGTCCCGTGGTGATGGTATCACGCTTCTGAAGTTTATAGAATATCTCCCAGCTCGCACCGACACGTACCGGCTTGATATCGAGTAAGATCGGCTGATCAGGATCATACAGGTAACGGTAATTGATATCACGAAGAGGCTGCGCACAGGCAACAGAGCTCACAACAACAAACAGTAAAACTAATCGCTTCATTGGATGAAAATAATATAAAAGTACGAGGAACGAAGTGCAGAGGTTGAATTCAGCACTATGCTAAATCCATTAAATCGTTCGTACCTCGCAAATCGTCCTTATCTTTGCGGCCGATATGGCTAAAGTATATACAACCGAAATTACCAGCGAGCAGATTGCTTCCGATAATCCTATCCATCAACGTTTATTCAAAGCGTATGTTGTAGCAAAAGAATACATTCAGGGAGATGTGCTCGAAGTAGGTTGTGGCGAAGGCCGCGGCATTGAAACCATGCTGCCGCTCACCAAAAGTTTTACAGCGGTAGACAAGATCAAGCCGGTTATTGATACACTTCAGCAACGGTTCCCCTCCGGCAGGTTTATCAGCATGAACATCCCTCCGCTGGGGGGACTTGCCGACAACACCTACGATCGCATCGTAAGCTTCCAGGTGATTGAACATATTGAAAATGATTTTCTTTTCCTGAAGGAAATACACCGTGTATTAAAGCCGGGCGGTATCGCATTGCTTACAACCCCTAACCGTAAGATGTCGCTTACACGGAACCCGTGGCACGTGCGCGAATACCTGCCTGAAGAATTAAAAGCACTGGCACAAAAAATATTCAGCCATGCCGAAATGAAAGGCATTACCGGCAATGAAAAAGTAATGGCGTATTACGAACAGAACAAGAAATCCGTTGAGCGCATTACGCGATTTGATATACTAAATCTTCAGTACAGACTACCTGCCTCTGTGCTACGCCTGCCCTACGAAGTATTGAACCGCTGGAACAGGAATAAACTTCAGACATCCGACAACAAGCTTGTAACCGACATTCATCACGAAGACTATATCGTAGTAGACGATGCCACCAACGCACTCGATCTTCTGCTTATTGTCAGAAAGTAAGTTTGGTTTCGATCTTCGTTATCACGCAAGACTAAACTGATTTTTAATTCACCATGCCGGACAAAATCTTAGGGACAACTCCGACCAACAGCCTTGGAATAATCCAGTCGCGATTTCGCGTTTAGCCACATTTAACGATCAAAAAGAAGGCTGATCAGGTAATTCCATGAATCACGAGCAGATTTAATAAATTTGTTCTGGACAATATTTTGAATCCATGAGAAGAACCTGTTTGGCTGTTGCCTCATTGCTTTTTTCTATCACCTTTTCCTTTGCGCAGAAAACCGATTCGTTGCTGCAGGTACAATGGGAAACGGCCCTTAAAAAGTTAAAAGCGGGCGACCACAACGATGCCTCTGTGCAATTCACGCAGCTTATCAACTCCAACTTCCCGAACAAAGAAGTATATGTTAAGCGAGGCGTTGCGTACTACAACCTGAAGGAGTACGACAAAGCCAAAGCTGATTTTGATGAAGCGGTAAAAGCGCGTATCAACACTGTTGAGCTGTTCGAGCATCGCGGTAACGCGCGCTATAATCTCAACGACTATCAAGGCGCTGTTACGGATCTGGAGAAAGCCATTACGATGGGCGCCACGGGCTTCGAAACGTATGTGAATCTCGGCAACGGAAAATTCAGAATGGAGAATTACCGCGAAGCTATTACCAGCTACGACAAAGCGGTTGCTACCGGCAAAGCCGATGCTATACTTTACAACAATCGCGGTAAAGCAAAATTTATTCTTAAAGACTATAAAGGATCGATCACTGATTTTGATAAAGCATTGGAGCTTCGTGCAGGATATGATAAAGCGCTGGAGAATCGCGCAGAAGCCCGCTACCAGATTCAGGATTGGAAAGGTGCTATAGCTGACTTCGAAAAAATTATTGCCAGCGGCCGAGCCGATGCTGAGTTCTACCAAAAGATAGGTTCTGCTAAATATGCACTACAGGATTATAAAGGTGCAGCCGAAGCTTTTGATACGGCTGTACAAAAAGGTGTAAGAGATAAAGAGGTATTCAGAATGCTGGGGCTCAGCATGGCCGCTGCCGGCAATTGTGGCGAAGCCGTTAAAGCATTATCCGCAGCCGTATCATTAGGGCTTACGGATAAAGATGTATTTACCCAACTGGGTACATGCCAGTATAAGAGCAAGGAATATGCAGGTGCTATTGAATCATTAAGTCGCGCGATCAACGTGGGCAGCGCAACCAAAGAAGTATATCTGTATAAAGGCAATGCCGAGTTTGCACAGAAAGATTACGACAAAGCACTTCCTGATCTGGAGAAGGCCGTGTCGTTAGGCGCAAATGATGCAGAGGCATTCAAGAATCTCGGTGACATCAAATTCATGAAGAGCGACTTTGCCGGTGCCATCAAGCATTACGACAACGCAGTGAAGGCAGGGTCCAGCGATGCTATACTCTTTAACAATCGCGGTAAAGCCAAGATGAACACCAACGATCTGACTGGTGCCGTGGCAGACTTTGATAAAGCTATACAATTGAACCCGAGCTATACCAAAGCACAATTAAATCGCGGTACAGCTAAATATACTTTAAAAGATTATGCAGGCGCTATAGCCGATCTTGAGAAAGCGAAAACTGCTGAAGGCGAAACACCTGACATGCTCAAGATGCTGGGTGTTGGTAATTATATACTGGGTAAAAAAGATGCAGCCAAACCGTATCTAGACAAAGCTTTACAAGCAGGCGTAAAAGATGGTAAGGTTGCACTCTATGCCGGCTACCTGCGCTTTGACGCTGGCGATTACAAAGGAACCGTTGAGGCACTTACTGCTGCGGAGATGGCCGGTGAAAAAGACGATGATATACCGTTAAAGCGCGGTAAATCTTCCTATCAGCAAAAAGAGTATACAACTGCAATAATAGATTTGGAGAAAACCGTACAGAAAGGTAAAGCCGATCTGTCAGCGTACGAAGCCCTGGCACTCTCCTACCTGGCATCACAAAAAGAAAAAGAAGCGCTGCCGCATCTTGAAAAAGCAGCATCGCTCGACAGCAAGAACAAAGAAATATACTATCAGCTCGGCAATGCGCGCTTCAAGCAAAGTAATTTTCAAGGTGCTATTGCAGCCTACGATAAAGCTATAGCTTCCGGTGCGAATGACGAGATCATTTACAACAACCGTGGTAAAGCCAAATTAAATGCGGGCAATCCGCAGTCTGCTATTTCAGATTTCGATCGTGCCCTGGGTTTGAAGAAAGACTATACACAGGCGTTGAAGAATCGTGCTGCAGCACGCTATCAATTAAAAGAATATGCCAGCGTTATTACTGATCTCGCGATTGTTGTGGCACGCAACGAGGCCGGATCAGATGAGTTGACTATGATCGGTCTTTCCAGATATAGTCTGAAAGATTACCAGGGCGCATCAACTGATCTTACCAAGGCCATTGATGCCGGCAGTAAAGATCCCAACCTATATACCGCCCGCGCCAATTCATTCTATGAACTGAAAGACTATGAGAAAGCTATACCTGATTTCGATAAGGCTATAGCAGGCGGATCAACCGATGCAACTCTCTTCTATAAACGCGGTGCATCAAAATATTATCAACGCGATTTTAAAGGCGCACTTCCTGATCTTGAGAAAGCGATCACATCAGGGGTTAATACCGCTGTAGTATATGATATGCGTGGACATTGTCGTTACGATGCTAAAAACCTGGAAGCAGCCATCAGTGATTTTAATCTTGCGATAGAAAAAGATCCGAAGCTTGCTACGGCATACTTCCACCGGGGTGATGCCAAGTTCAGCACAAACAATTTACCGGAAGCTATTAAAGACTATACGCAAGCCGTTACGCTCGGATTGAAAGATGCCGTACTCTTTAACAACCGCGGTAAAGCATACTTCAAGCAGGAAAATTACCAGGCTTCCATTGCTGATTTTACCGAAGCCATTGAACGCAAAGGCGACTATTTAAAAGCGTATGAAAATCGCGCGCATGCATACTATGCATTGAAAAAATATGATGAAGGTGTACGCGACTTCCGGGTTATTGAAAAGATGTCGGAGAAGCCGGAGCCCGGACTATATAAATTACTGGCCGATGGTTATTACGCGACAGAACGTTTTGTACCGGCCCGCGATTACTACGACAAACTGATTGCAGCCGGAGTAAAAGATAAAGATGCATACTTAAGACGCGGCCTCATGCAACTTGAAGCCGGTGAATACCAGGAAGCATTAAGCGATTTCGACAATGCACAGAAAGCCGGAGAGAACTCGGTAATATTATTTGTAAATAAAGGGCGCGCTCACATCGCACTGGAAAATACAAAGGCAGCCATCATCGAATTGAACAAGGCTATAGAACTTGATCCTAAAAATGCCAATGCACTTTTCAACAGAGGGTATATAAAGGAAACGATCGAAGATTTTGAAGGTGCTATACTTGATTACAACAAAGTAATTCAGATCAACCCCAATGATGCTATAGCATTTTACAACCGTGCTACCTGTAAATCAGAATTAGAAGATTACGGTGCTGGTATATCCGACATGGATGAAGCGATCCGAATCGATGCCAAGAATGCATCGTACTATAAACAGCGCGGTAATTTTTACTACCAGATGAACGAAAAAGAAAAGGCCTGCTTCGACTGGCGCAAAGCCGTTGAGTTTGGCGATGCAAAAGCACGGTTTCAAATCGACACGTATTGTAAATAACGATCTCATTCTGAGCTTTCGTATATCCCAAAACAAAAATAAAGAGCTGCTTCAGACGAGGCAGCTCTTCGTTTTTAAAGCAGAAATACAGCTATACACTATTGGTAAAATTTTTGCTTCTATCTTTTTCAAATCTTACATACGGAAGCATTCCGGTATAATTCATCTTCAACACATCTGAAGATTATTCAACTTTAACACATGAGGAGAATAGTGAAAATGAGAACGATCAACCTGTCGCTGATACTGCTTTTGGCTGGTATATATACTGCCATGGCCAACAATAGCATAACCGGCAAAGTAATTACAGTAATAGACGGTAACACCGTAGAGATACTGAGTGATGATACCCAAACCTATAAAGTAATACTGGCCGGTATAGATTGCCCTGAACTGACACAGTCGTTTGGAGAGTCTGCCAAAAAACATCTGGAGAAAGCTGCCCTGAATAAAACCGTAACGGTAAATTTCCAGGGTAAAGATCGCAAAGGAAATTACCTCGCAGTCATCCTTGTAAAAGGAGACACCGACCTGCGCATCGATCTTCTGAAAGAAGGTTTGGCCTGGACATCCGAAAAAAATCCGGATCCCGATTTAGAAAACCACCGCACGCGCGCCCAGGAAAAACGCAAAGGCCTCTGGAAAGAAGACAACCCAATCCCTCCGTGGACACACCGCAGAGAGCAAAGCATGCTCGAAGCAAAGTCAAGTTAATTCCAGCAACGTCAACACATCAACACAAAAAAATATAGCCTGCAAAACAGGCTATATTTTCAAGTATATATATCACGAAGAACCACCTATCGTACTTCATAAGCCGGTGGCTTCGGCATATTAAACGTTTTTGTCTTCAGTTGATTTTGAATTTCAACGATAGCACGTTCCAATTGTGCATCAACACCTTTCGCGCTTTGTGTTAAGTCTTCCGGTACATCTATATCCGGATCAACACCATGGCCTTCTTTAAACCACGTTCCATCCAGGTTATACATGCGGAACGTTGGCACCGTTACACTACCGCCATCAATGAGTGAAGGCACACCACTGATACCAATCAAACCGCCCCACGTGCGTGATCCGATCAGCGGACCAAGACCAGCTTTGCGGAAGTAATCCGGGAACGCGTCACCGCCACTACCACTCCAGCCGTTGATCAACATAACCTTCGGACCAAAGTGACCTGCTGGAGGCCACGGCCACGTTGCTCCATCGCGTATAGCCCAGTATACTACAGGAGGTCTGTTCAACAATTCAATGAAGCGATCCGGTATTTGTCCACCACTGTTAAAGCGCTCGTCAATTACCAATGACTTTTTATCGAGCTGTGCATTGAATTGACGGATCAATTCATTCTGTCCATCTATACCGGTACTGCGTACATATATATACCCGGCTTTTCCGCCCGTAGCTTCTTCAACCCGCTTACGATTCTGCTCAATCCAGGCCAGGTGGCGCAGGCGAGACTCGTCACGCAACGCTTCCACTACAGCAGTCTTCGCACCTGTGAAGGAAGGCGAAGTGTTATAGGTAACTTCCACCGTTCTCCCGGCCAGACCTTGCAACGCAGCAAACGGCTCAAGCGCTGTTGTTAACGCTACACCGTTGATGGCAAGTATATAATTACCTTCTTTGATATCAACACCCGGTTGATCAAGTGGAGAGCGTACTTCGGCATCCCACGGAGCACCGCGTATAATTTTCTTTACTTTATAGTATTGACCATCGGCCTGCCAATCTATACCTAAATATCCAACGGATAATTGACGGCTGCTTTCTTCATCTCCACCACCGCGATAAGTATGCGAAGCGTTCAGCTCTCCAATCATTTCACCCAACACGAAATTTACTTCTTCACGTGTTAATGCACCTCCCAGCATCTTCAGGTATTGATCTTTCACGGCATTCCAGTTTACACCGTGCATGGTAGGATCATAGAAATAATCACGTTCCAGGCGCCATGCATCAACCAGTATCTGTCTCCACTCTTCTTTCGGATTTACCAGCAGTTGCATTTCATCCGTACGAAGTTTCTTATCGGTCTTCTGATTCTCCTCAACCTTTACGATATAAAAGCCCTGATCCTTGCGCACCAGAATCTTTTTACCATCGGCAGATACTTCATATCCATCAACATTGTCTACAATTGTTTTGGACTCACGTTTTTCGAAATCAAAATATTTCAGAGGTCTGGTCTTGCCGTCAGAACCTGTGTTTGGTAAATGATGGTATAGCAATTTACCTTTTACGGTCTGTAGGCTTCCAAAATTACCCGGATCAATGGGCAACATCACCAGTCGTGCTTCCAAACCATCGAGGTCTATATCTACCGGTTTTACTTTTTCATCTTTCTTCTCATCGGCTTTATCTTTATCACCATTCTCTTTTTTCTTCTTGTCCGATTTCTCTTCTTCTTTCTTTTCTTCCTTCATATTCACCACATCATTCTTCGGAGCCAGTATAGAAGGTGTGCTCTTCTTCAACGCTATAGCAGCAATCTTGGTACTGTTCGGATAAATAAACGTGTTATCAATATCGCTATAGGTTGGCTGGAAGAACTGATTGGTTAACATAAAGAGATGTTTACCTTCAGCATCAAACACAGGCTCCATGCAGGTATAGTAACCACTTGTTACCTGTGTGAGTTTTTTAGATTGATAATCGTATAGAAAAACAGCCTGATGTGCGTTGTCAAGATCGCGGTCGTACGTCAGCCAGCGGCTATCAGGCGACCAACTCGCAGAGAAGCCTTCCAGGTTATAATGCATCTGGCGCATGCCACGGTCCACATCTGTAGTCTGGTTGGTTGACACATCGTATATCTTGATGCGCATTGCCTTGTCGATGAAAGCAACTTTCTTTCCATCGGGCGACCAGTATAAATTATAGCGGAAGCCTGCACCGTATGCCGTAAGTTTACGCTCTACAGCATCGTTCTTCGTTTCGCGAACCGTAAGTTCATATTCACCGGAACGATCACTCCAGTACGCTATATATTTACCATCAGGCGACCACGTTGGATTACGCTCTGCCACGCCAGACGACTGCGTTACGTTTTTTACAAAACCATTCTCGGCTGGTATATTAAATACTTCACCACGCGCTTCCACCAGCACGCGGTTTCCATCAGGCGCTATAGACGCATGCTCAATATTTTTCGCAGCTTCAATAGTAGGCTTCAGTCCGGCACCATCGGTTACTACTTCTATTTTTACTTCCTGGTGTTTTCGTGCCGCAAGATTATAGAGGTATAATTTACCACCTGTCTCAAATACTATATCTTCAGGCCCGAGCGAAGGGAAGTGTACATCATAATCCTTAAAGGTAGTGAGTTGTGTAAATGCCTTGGTAGCTAGATTATACTCCCACAGGTTCATGCGTTTCTCGGCACCACGATCGGAGAGGAAAAATATACTGTTGCCGTGCCACATCGGCAGCTCATCGGCCGCATCATTGTTTACCGATATATTTTCAGAGGCCAGTGTTTCGAGGTTGAACAAATGTATCTCTGCATTCCATCCACCACGGTAACGCTTCCAAGTTCTGAACACCTGCGTGCGGAAGGTCAATGCAAGCTGTTTACCATCGGGCGATACAGAGCCAAACTCAGCATACGGCAGCGGAAGTTTTTCAGGCAACCCACCGGCTACTGTTGTTTTGAAAAACTGGTTGAAACGTTCACGTCCGCTTTCGCGACCAGAGGCAAAGAGTATCTGTTTACCATCCGGGTACCAGTCAACAATCCGATCATTCAAACCATGATACGTGAGGCGATTGGGAATACCTCCGAGACTCGGTATAACATATACATCTTCATTCCCGTCATAATTACCGGTAAAGGCAATGGTTTTACCATCCGGTGAAAATTTTGGAAATACTTCTACACCAGCCGGTGAACTGAGGCGCCAGGCAAGGCCACCGGTTTTGGGCACGATCCAAAGATCATTGGCATAGGTAAATACGATATGTGTTTGCGACACATCCGGATAGCGCAGCAAGGCTGCATCGATCTGCGCCGGCAACACACGAACCAGCAGGCTGAACAACAGAGTTAATGAGCAGATTTTTTTCATTTGGGTTTAATTAAGCATACTGAAATTAATAAATGCATTTACGGAATTAGTATTGTTTAGGATATTTGCTGCGGAAAAGAAAACAAAATAAAGGATTCAATACAATGAAGATTACACCAGACAATAAACTTAAAAAATTGATTGTTGTTGGCGACCGCGTGCTTATCAAACCTACCAAGCAAACTGACAAGACGGCCAGCGGACTATATTTGCCTCCGGGTGTACAGGAGAAGGAGAAGATACAAAGTGGCTACGTGATAAAGGTCGGACCGGGTTATCCGTTACCACTGCCGGCCGATGAAGATGAAGTATGGAAAGGTAAAGAGGACACCGTGAAGTACTTACCGCTGCAGGCCCAGGAAGGTGACCTCGCCATATTTCTGCAAAAGGGCGCAATCGAAGTTATATACGAGGAAGAAAAGTATTTTATTGTTCCACAG
Organism: uncultured Chitinophaga sp.; assembly: GCA_902168205.1. Lineage (GTDB taxonomy): Bacteria > Bacteroidota > Bacteroidia > Cytophagales > Cyclobacteriaceae > Ohtaekwangia > Ohtaekwangia kribbensis. The sequence goes on from CABHOK010000001.1 coordinate 109,721, forward strand.
GCATCTATACTGATGCTGGAACGTGAAGAGGATTTGTAATCTCTCTAACTAAATGCAATTTTATACATCGGCATATTTTTTCCCCGATGATACTATTTTAACATTTTTAACTATGGCAGGACTTTCATTTGATGTACTTCGGGCTGGTAAAAAATACCGCCTCATCAATTTTGGCGAGCGACATGAATTTATCATTGAAAATATTCTGGGCAATGGTGATTTCAAAGTAAAGGACCTGCTTACGCTGGAACGATACCACCTGAAAGAGCTGGTGCGGTATGGACAAGGTAAAGATTTTATACTGGAAGAAATTGACGAACGCTAACCGGTATACCACTTGCCCTCTTGCATTGCCGGACATCCACTCTGGCTACATTTCAGAAAAATGTTTCCTGTACCTTCATAATGCTTATATAACTCAATGATCAACCTACTCATGCAACGATTCAGTTTATTCATTTTTATGCTGATGGCTATACCGGCATTCGCGCAGAACCCGGACATGCCGGCAGATTTCCTTACCAAGGAATTTCATAAAGAACGCAGAGCCAAACTACGCGAACAATTGCCAGCCAATTCAGTAGCGGTTTTTTTCGCGAACCCGGTTCGTAACCGATCTAACGATGTAGACTATGTTTACCACCAGGACCCCGATTTTTTTTACCTCACCGGGTATAAAGAACCAGACGCTGTATTGTTTATCTTCAAAGACAAACAAACGGCTGCGAACAAAACGCAGTACGATGAGATTATTTTTGTGCAGCCCCGCAGTGCCCAGGCAGAGATGTGGACAGGCCGCAGACTTGGCGATGCCGGAGTAAAAAATCAACTCGGCTTCGAGCAGGCTTTCAACAACAAGGAATTTAAAAAGTATAATGTTGATTTTTCTAAATTCGACAAGATACTCTTCTTCGATTTTCTGAACGATGTACGCGATGATCCGCGTGACTCTTCTGATTTATACAGTATGATCGAAGACTTCAAGGTAAAAGTAAAGTACCCTTCCCAGGAAAAAGGTCTTAGCGTTACACGCGAGCCGGAGAAAAACAATCTTAATACAACCGAGCTTGTAACCATTATGGAAGGACTTCGCGGTTTCAAAACCAAAGAAGAAGTAGACATGATTAAGAAAGCGGTAAGCATCTCTTGCATGGGACAACGCGAAGTAATGAAAGCTATAAAGCCCGGTATGTCTGAACGCGAGATACAGGGTATACATGAATTTGTTTTCAAAAAATACCAGGCTGAAGATCTTGGGTATCCATCTATAGTCGGTGCCGGTCATAACGGATGTATACTCCACTATATCGACAACTATAAACCGAACATCACCAATAAGGAATTGATATTGATGGACCTCGGTGCCGAGTTCCATGGATATACTGCTGATATAACACGTACTATACCGGTGTCCGGTAAATTTTCGCCTGAGCAGAAACAGATCTACGAACTGGTATTGAAAGCACAGGAAGAAGGTATGAAAGTATGTAAGCCTGGCGCTACATTTCAGGATCTGACAGCAGCTACACGTGTCGTCATCAACAGAGGATTGAAAGATCTGGGAATCATTAAGAATGAGAACGAAAGACATCTTTACTATCCACACGGATGCTGCCATCACATCGGACTTGATGTACACGATCGCGGCCCGTATGACAAACTGCAGGAAGGCATGGTAATTACCATCGAGCCCGGCATCTATATTCCTGACAATGCCAATTGCGACAAGCGCTGGTGGGGAATTGCTGTGCGCATCGAAGACGATTACCTCATCACCAAAGAAGGCTACGAACATTTGTCAATCGCTGCACCACGCAAGGTAGAAGACATTGAAGCGTTGATGAAACAACCCAGTGCGCTGGACGACTTTGTTCTGCCTGATCTCAACACCAAGAATTAGGAAAGATAATCCCAGCATTAACAGCAGCCCGCATCCGAAAGTGCGGGCTGCTTTTTTTATGTATTCAGAAACCGGTTGAGAAAAAACTTCTGAACCATTTATTGATGAAAAGCCTTTTGCACTATACGTGGCGTTGTATCTTGCGCGCCCAATTACAATTATGACCCGTAAACAACACATCGTTGTTATCTTGATCCTGGGAGCACTTTCAACCATCAGTCCGTTTTCGATTGATATGTACCTGCCAGGGTTTCCGGCTATTGCCAAAGATCTCAATACTACTATTGACCAGGTACAACTCTCCTTAACCAGTTACCTGGTGGGTATTGCGCTCGGCCAGTTATTATATGGTCCGCTGCTCGATCGCTTTGGAAGGCGCTTACCACTATATGCAGGTTTGACGGTATACATTATAGCATCGCTTGGTTGTGCCATGACCAATTCCATTCATGCGTTAATTACCATGCGCTTTTTGCAAGCCATTGGCGGATGTGCCGGCATGGTGGCATCGCAGGCCCTGGTGCGCGATTTATTCCCGATCAATAAAACAGCTCAGGCATTTTCATCACTCACACTGGTGGTTGCTGTATCACCACTCATTGCGCCTACTATCGGAGGATACGTTACCGTTGGATTCGGATGGCATTATGTATTCATCATACTCGCTTCCGTAATGGCACTCATCATGGTATGTATATATTTCTTCCTGCCAGAAGGAAGAAGTGCCGATGCATCACTATCGCTGAAACCACAAGCCGTTATGACTAATTTCATGACGGTGCTCAAACAACAGCAATTCTTGATCTATGCTTTTGCCGGTGGTATCGCTACCGCTGCACCCTTCGCATTTATAGCCGGATCGTCTGACGTATTCATCAACCTGTATCACACCAGTGAACAGGAATACGGCTGGATCTTTACCATCGTTGCATCCGCCATCATCGGGTCAACACAATTAAATCATATACTCTTAAAGAAATATAGCAGCCAGCAGATCATCAAGACAACGTTGATTGTACAAAGCCTCGTGGGCATTGTACTGGTAGGCGGCACGGCATTGGGATGGTATAGTAAATATGAACTCGTAGGCATGATGTTTCTGTTTTTGATAGGACAAGGGTTAACCGGCCCGAACAGTACAGCCCTCGCCCTCGCACCGTTCACAAAGTTAACCGGAAGTGCTGCCGCTATACAGGGAAGTATACGCATGGGCGTTGGCGGACTTGCCTCTGCTGCCGTAAGTGCACTGCACAACAACACAGCTGTACCCATGGTAGGAATGATGGTTGCCTGTGGTTTTGCAGGACTAATTATACTAGGTGTCGGCAAAGGCACCGTGCGATACCGCGCGCGGAAAAATGCATCAGAAAAAGAAACATCGGTAATGATGTAGCGATCACGCAGAACGAAATTCAGAAGGAGTTTTACCGGATATCTTTTTAAACGCTGTATTGAATGACGACTTGGAATTATAGCCAACCTGCTCCGCTATCTCTTCTACTTTAACATGAGGTTGTTCTTTCAGTAGTCGCTTGGCTTCTTCTACGCGATACTCCGCTACCATTTCAAAAAAACTCTTTCCTAAACCATCATTAATCACCTGCGACAATACATGCACCGTGGTATTTAATTTGCCAGCGAGTTCCGGCAATGAAAAGCCTGACTGAAGAAAAGGCTTATCACGCGTCATCAACATCGCTAACTTATCCAGTAACTCTTTTTGAGCATCTGCTGTTACGCCTGAACTTTTATACTTCTGCGGTTCGCTAAGGGCAACCTGTCTGAAGAAACCTGAATGACTTATTACATTAAAACTGGTAAGATATATAGTAAACGAAATATAGGCCGCAAACAGGTGATCGCCTGTATCATCAATATTAAGATACTTCACCACAAATATTATCACGGTAGCACTCGTCATGTGTAAAATGCCGGATCGTAACTTTTTAAGAACGGAATGTACAGGCGCAAAAAATGATTCACGCTTCTCTTTAAAAGCGCGTATAACTTCCACCAGTCCAAACAAAAAATATATACCTATACTAACCAGCGACATCAGCGTATGATGATCCGTTACCCATAGCCATCTCGGGTCATAGCCAACCGAAACATCTCGAAACGGCAGGTTGGGATGATACGCATATACCCATGAGTTATACTTAAAATCGTTTGACTGTATCAAAAACGGAATCAGCAAGAAAAAGTAAACCACCGGGAATATATAGTGCACCAATTGCATTTTTCGTGATACCGAACCATGAATAAGACTTCGGATCATGAGGTAAAACGATGGCCCGATAGCCAACGCGAACGGCTCAGAAAAATCAACCAGAAACAAACAGTCTACTATATACCCGGTATACATCAGAAATATCTCCAGTATACATGCTGCCATGGAGAGCAACATCAACCCCTGAAAGAAGTTAACATCGTTCTTCCGGTTCTCTCTCGACAAGAAGAAAAAAGACAAAAAGATAGCCTGGACAACACCCAGCAAAATAAAAACAGCAAAGAGATCGATATGATATGGCATCAGGCAGAATACGATTCGATGGAACAGATGGTTATCGCTTCACGACAAATTCAGTAAATCCTTTCCAGATTCCTTCGTGAATTTCAACGTTGCTTACCCGGGCCGCAGGTGGTCCTTGCTTGCACCATGCAACCAAAGCATCCAATACAGCCTCATCACCTTCCGCTTCAATGTAAACTGACCCGTCCGGCTCATTCCTCACAAAGCCTTTCAGACCTAAACGTTGCGCTTCATCGTGCGTGGATGCGCGATAAAATACTCCCTGCACACGACCGGATACCTTTATAGAAATATGTTTCTGCATGCTATACCACTAGAGAAGTCAAATTACTTCGGTTTTTACACCCCTGCAATCGCCACCCGATTTTGGTCGCGATAAATATTTAAAAAAATTTTAAGATTCTTTGTCCGGAACCAAGATGTTCGCCCGTCATCGTGTAAATTTTGTTCAACCTTAAACTTTAACAATCATGGAAAAGTACATGTTTTTATTTCGCGGTGGAGATGTAAGCCATTTATCACCGGATGCACAGCAGGCGCACATGCAAAAGTGGTTTGCCTGGGTAGAAAAATTAACCAAAGCTGAACGCTACGCTGGTGGTGAAGCGTTGCTGCCCGTTGGCAAAACCGTATCAGGCGCAAAGAAAACTGTTACGGACGGCCCGTATGCCGAAGGAAAAGAAATTGCTGGGGGATACTTTGTTGTACTCGCCAAGAGTTTGGACGAAGCAACCGAGATAGCAAAAGAATGCCCGGACTACGATTATAACGGAAGCGTAGAAGTACGCGAGGTTATGAAGTTTGATATGTAGGTTCACCCTTACCTACTCCTTAACAAGAAATTCTCAGGTTGTCAGATTTTCCAGCACGTTATCTGGCAACCTGTAACTACCATATCATTATTCTATGAAAAATATACACCTATACCTGCTTACACTGGCAGTGAGTGTGGCATGCAGTTCGTCAGATCACGAGCAACAACAAAATATAGCACTTACACAAAAAATGTTCGAGGCATTTAACAAGCATGAGTGGCAAGCGATGGCATCATACTACACGGGGAACGCATCATTTCTTGATCCGGCTTTCGGAAAAGATTACGTAACAAAAACGCAACAGGAAACAGCTGCCAAATATAGCGAGCTTCAAAAAATGTTTCCTGATCTGCACGATGAGGTTGTAGGACTTTATCCTTCCGGAGATAAAGTAACGATAGAGTTTATCGCCACAGGCAGCATGAACGATAGTATATCTTTCAAACTTCCAATTGTTTCGGTGCTTACGTTTAAAGACGGGAAGATTATACGTGATGCTACGTATTATGATCAGGAACAGCCATAGTATAGCTAAGGCTTTGTACCTTGAAGCATCAGAGTCATGGATACCAGTTTAAGTTTACCCACAAAACTATTAACTTGATAGTCCAAAACAATCATGCTAAATGGTGAACGGTGTATTTCATTGCAAGTGGCAGGAATGCGTTTTAATCATAGTTATAGGAGATCACGTTATGA
>CABHOK010000002.1 GCA_902168205.1 uncultured Chitinophaga sp.
AGCTTAGCCAATTCCAAAACACTGAACTGGCCACGTTCATAATCTTGAACGACTGTCTGTTTAAATTCTTCGCTAAAAAGACGTCTGTTCGCTAATGTAATTCGCTTTGTCATAAGTTAACCTTTTGTGGTCAACCTATTTCAGGGACTGACAGCTGCGAGCCGTGAGCTGGGAGTTGCGAGAAGTTGTCAGACGCTGACGGCAGCTCCCGTCTGTTAGGCGTTTTTGGGTAAAGTATATCTATACCTCAACGCAATCTTCCTGCAGCCAGTAACCAGAAGCCAGCAGCACTTCTTTTTCTTCTTACTCCTGACTTCTTACTTCTAATCCAGCGACTCGCAGCTCACCGCTACTTTCAAACTATCCACCAGGTAGCTCTCATTCACTACGGCTCCGATTACAATTACTGCTGGTGAGCTGATCTGTTGCTCTTGTGCGAGTGCGGCTATCGATGCAACGGTACCTCTAACAGTTTTTTGCATCGGTGTAGTAGCATATTGAATTACTGCGACTGGCTCGGAAGCAGAGCGTTCCTGCTCAAACAAACGCACTATCTTTTCAAGGTGTGTCATTCCCATCAATATGACCACTGTCGCAGACGACTGTGCTGCAATCGCTATATCTTTTGACATCTCGCCTGATGAGAGCATACCGGTAATAACCCAGAAGCTTTCATTAACGCCACGTTTTGTTAAAGGTATACCACACGAAGCCGGGGCAGCCAACGCGCTGGACACACCGGGAATTACTTCTACGTTCACACCGCGTCTCATCGCATACTCCAGTTCTTCGTGGCCGCGTCCGAATACATACGAGTCGCCACCTTTTAAGCGTACTATATTAGCATAGCGTGTTGCGTAGAATACAATAAGTTGATTGATTTCTTCCTGCGAGAATTCCTTTTTACCTTTTCGCTTTCCTACATATACACGTTTGCACGTTGGCTTGGCGAGTTCCAGTAATTCTGCAGAAACCAGTGCATCATAAAGAATCACGTCAGCATTCCGCAAAGCTTTAATCCCTTTCATGGTGATCAGGTCCGGGTCTCCGGGGCCAGCGCCAACCATCGTAACGGTCGGGGTTTTCTGCATGTTCTCTCGCATGTACTTAAAATTTATACGTAATTATACGTAAAATATTCGTGAATATACTTGCTGCTTGAACTTATTTACGTATAATTACTTAAAATTTGGCTTCGAAATACTTAAAACGATTGCAATGAAGAAGAGGATTATCGTAGTAGGAAATGGAATGGTAGGATACAAGTTTTGCGAAAAACTACGTAACCGTTCCACCACTGTAGACATTGTAGTATACGGAGAAGAACCACGGCCTGCATACGACCGTGTTCACCTGAGTAGCTATTTCTCCGGCTCCACAGCCGAAGACCTGCTCATGGCACCAGCCGAATGGTATACCGATAATAATATAGTGTTACATACCGGTGAACTTGTTACCGAGATCAATCGCATCGATAAGACAATTCGTACACATACCGGTCGCTCTGATAAATATGATTACCTCGTACTGGCTACAGGTTCAAGCGCATTTGTTCCGGCTATAGAAGGAGTAGAACGTCATGGTGTTTTTGTATATCGTACAATTGAAGACCTCGTACAGATCACCGAGTATGCAAAAAAAGTAAAGCGTGGTGCTGTGATGGGCGGAGGTTTATTAGGACTCGAAGCCGCCAAAGCATTGCTTGATCTCGGTCTTGAGACACACGTGGTAGAATTTGCACCACGACTGATGCCGAGACAAATTGATGATGCAGGTTCAGATATACTGGCCGGTAAATTATCGCAGTTAGGTATTACTATACATACCGGTAAAAGTACCAAAAAGATAGAAGGCAATGGTAAGTTGGAAGGACTGTTGTTCGCTGATGATACCAAACTCGATATTGAAATGCTTGTCATTTCAGCAGGTATCCGTCCGCGCGATGAGCTGGCAAAGGCAACGTTGCTAAATGTTCATCCGCGTGGAGGGATTGTGGTTGATGACTATATGCGCACCACCGATGAAAGTATCTTTGCCATCGGTGAAGCAGCTGTCCACAACAACATGGTATACGGACTTGTTGCTCCGGGCTATGATATGGCCGATATAGTGGCACGTCAGGTTACAGGCGATTCATCCAAATCATTTACCGGCTTTGATATGTCTACCAAACTGAAACTGATTGGTGTAGATGTAGGAAGCTTCGGTGATCCGTTCTGCGATGCAACACCGCATATACCGATCGTATTCAAGAATAAACACAAAGGCACCTATAAGCGAATCAACATTTCAGAAGACGGTAAATATTTACTCGGTGGTATACTCATAGGTGATGCAGGCCAGTATAATATACTTCACCAGATGGTGATGAATAAAATGCCGCTTCCTGAAAATCCGGAGACACTCATTGTTGGTGGAGGCGGTAAAGCAAATGATGAAGCAGCCGGTGTAAAAGGTTTACCGGATACAGCGCAGATCTGCTCATGCGAAAATATTACCAAAGGTGCTATTGTAGAACAGGTAACATCCTGCGGTGCGCGAACAATAGACGACCTGAAGAAATCTACCAAGGCGTGTACCGGATGCGGTGGTTGTACACCGATGGTAAACGACCTGTTGAAAATTACACTGGAATCACTTGGCCATACGGTAAAGAAAACACTCTGCGAACACTTCAACTACACCAGACAAGAGTTGTATGATATTATTAAAGTGAAGGGTATCAAAAGCTACGACCAGCTTTTGAATACCCATGGCGCAGGGGATGGTTGTGAAGTATGTAAACCTGCCGTAGCATCGTTGCTCGCGAGTATCTGGAATGATGTAATTCTGAAAGAAGATACCATCCAGGATTCCAACGATCGCTTCCTGGCAAACATTCAACGAGGCGGTACCTACTCCGTTGTGCCGCGCATTGCCGGAGGAGAAATTACGCCACAAAAACTTTCGGCTATAGGACGTATCGCGGAGAAGTATAATCTATATACCAAGATCACCGGTGGACAACGCATTGATATGTTTGGAGCAAGGGTTGATCAGCTCCCGGATATATGGGAAGAATTGATTGCCGAAGGATTTGAAAGTGGGCACGCGTATGGTAAATCGCTGCGCACAATTAAAAGTTGTGTAGGCTCTACATGGTGTCGTTATGGCGTTCAGGATTCAGTTTCATTCGCGGTGTTTGTAGAAGAACGCTATAAAGGCTTGCGTGCTCCGCATAAACTCAAAGGTGCCGTATCCGGATGTATCCGCGAATGTGCAGAAGCTCAGTCAAAAGACTTCGGTATTATCGCTACGGAAAAAGGATGGAACCTGTATGTATGTGGTAACGGAGGCGCAAGACCTCAGCATGCTAAATTACTCGTAGCCGATGTTGATACCGACACCTGCATCAAGTATATAGATCGCTTCCTCATGTTCTACATCCGCACCGCTGATCCGCTTACCCGCACAGCAACCTGGCTGAACAAAATGGAAGGTGGCCTTGAGTATCTCTACGATGTAGTGGTGAACGATTCTCTGGGTATAGGAGAAGAACTCGAAAGAGACATGGCTGCGTTGATCGCCAACTACCACTGCGAGTGGAAGAAGGTTGTGGAAGATCCGAAGCTTCGCGCCAAGTTCAAGCACTTTATCAACTCGGAAGAAGAAGATGCCACCATTCAGTATGTTGACATGCGTGGACAAAAAGCTCCGATAGACTGGAACAAGTAATATAGTTTGTGTAGACAGAAGAAATATATATAGTCAGACGCCCCGAATATTTTGTAAAAAACGATTTATGGAATTACACAACGAGATAAAGACATTTACTCCTGCTGCCGAAGCAGAAGTTTCAATATGGTTTAAAGCAGCCCGCGTGGAAGATTTTCCGGAGAATGGCGGAGCATGTGTTAAGTATAAAGATATGCAGATCGCGGTGTTCAACTTTACAAGAAGAAACGAGTGGTATGCCTGTCAGAATTTATGTCCGCATAAAATGCAGATGGTACTGTCGCGCGGTATGATCGGTTCAAAAGATGGCGAACCGAAAGTAGCGTGTCCGTTTCATAAGAAAACTTTTTCACTGAAGTCAGGCGAATGTCTCAATGCTGAAGAGTGCAACATTGCTGTGTTCCCTGTAAAAGTAGAAGAAGGATATGTACATATAGGTTTTACGCGATAACAAAGATCTTTCCTTCCAATTCACAAGTTAGGTTAGTTAGGTAAATGTCAGGTCGCCATGCCTGGCATTTTTCCTTTTAAAGATCTTTGTAAAACCAGGAGTGCAAACTCACCAAAGTATAATTAGTATTTCACCGTATTTATTACGTAAATTTCCTACGTAAATGACCCTGGAATTTAATTCTGAAAGTAAACTGAAATTCAACCGCTTCAGCAAGTTGGGTATGTGGTATATCCTCGCGCTCAGCGTAATAGCAACCGTATCGATTGTCGGACAATTCCTGATCCAGAATCATTTGGACAATCAGCTTAGCGACTCGCACGTAATTAACGTAGCCGGTCGTCAGCGTATGATCAGTCAGCGTATTACCAAGTGCGCCTTGTTACTGAAGCCCGTGCAAGACAGCAGTCAGCGTATTGAGATACTCAACGAAATGAAAGGCGCTTTACAGCTCTGGACAATTTCACACAACGGTCTTCAAAAAGGAAATGACAGCCTCCGCCTGCCGGGCAATAACAGCACCGCGGTAACGGCCATGTTCGATCAGATCAACAGCCACCACTTGGCTATGCGCACGAATGCTGCAGCCATCATTGAGACACTGAGTAAAGATCCGGACGCTTCCTATGATACACTCGGACCTTTTATCGAAGGTATATTAGAACATCAGCATGCTTTTCTGGACGGCATGAACGCGATCGTGTTTCAATACGATCATGAAGCCAAACAAAAGATCAGTCGCCTGAGCACGTTGGAATATGCACTGCTGATTATATCCATCGTAGTAATTATACTCGAGATACTGTTTGTATTCAGACCAACTGCGTTGCAGGTAAATAAAACGGTAAATCAACTCATCGCTTCTGAGAAGAATGCCAAGAAACTTTCGAAGGAGATTGGTGCGCTCTATTCATCGCTTGAAAAATCGTACGAAGAATTATCGCACGTAAATGTGCCGGTCGAAACCCCCAAGATCTATGCGAAGACCGATCGAGGGGGAAATGTAATTTTCATATCCGATCTCTTCACCGAACTGAGTGGCAGAGAACTATCTCTTAAATCGTCTCCATTGAAAGATCTCTTCCCTGCATCAAACCTGAATGATGAGTGGATGGAAGAAGTGATCGATCAGCTTTCAGAGGGCAATGCATGGCAGGGTGTAATTCATTACCAGGATCGTAAAGAAAAAGATCGTTGGGCGGACATTATGATCGTGCCGGCACTGAATGAAAAAACGGAAGTAGAAGAATGGTTGGTACTGGGTTCCGATATTACATTGCAGAAGCAAGCAGAGAAAAATATACGCGCCAAGAGTAAAGCCGAGATCGAGAAGAAAATTAATCAGCAGAAATTCCGTTCAGTACTTATTCTCGAAGGGCAGGAGGAAGAACGCAAACGCCTGGCCATGGATATACACGATGGTATAGGACAAATGCTTACGTCATTGAAATTCCAGATTGAGTCCATCGATCTGAAGCATGATGAAAGTGTAGCACAACATAAATTATCCGAGATACAACAACTCATCAAGCAGGTAATAAAAGAAGTACGCAGAGTGACGTTCAACCTCAAACCAACGGTGTTGGGCGACTACGGACTACCAGCTGCACTGAACGTTTTCATTCGTGAGATTGGGAAGTTAACCGATATAGAGTTGGTATATACTATGGAAGGTGACAGTGCTTTCCGCCTGCCGCAAAAAGTGGAGAATAACATTTTCAGAATTATACAGGAAGCAATCAACAACGCTATAAAATATTCGGAGGCATCGCGCATAGAAGTAAAACTGGAAATGACAGAAGCCGATTTGTTAATAACGGTAAGCGATAATGGCAAAGGCTTCGATGAAAAACTGGTAGAGGCGCGAAGTGTAAATATAGAGTCGGGCGGAGGATTCTTTAATATGTATGAGCGTACGGAGTATATAAACGGATTGCTCGATATACGTTCAACGCCCGGATCAGGAACTGCCGTAGTATTACGCGTTCCGGTGAAAACATTGTTAACAGTAGCATAAACAGTATGAACAAGATCAATATAGTGCTGGCAGACGATCATGTATTGGTACGCAATGGTATAAAAGCGATGCTTGAGTCAGATGCCGATATAGATGTTATAGGCGAAGCCAATAACGGAGTTGAGGCGCTTGAGACCGCCCGCAGATTACACCCGGATATACTCGTACTCGATATACGCATGCCCGAGATGAACGGTCTCGAAGCCGCTGCTAAACTTGGCGCATATTCACCTGACACCCGCGCGGTAATTTTATCCATGCACGACTCCGAAGAATATGTACTGCAGGCACTCGATGCCGGTGCGTATGGCTATTTGCTAAAGGACACAGACCGTAATGAATTTATCAAAGCACTGAAGCAGATATATAACGGCAACAAATATTTCAGTGGTGCTGTATCCAACGTGTTGGCCAACCGTCTGCTCAATACCAAGCCGTTCACAACAAGTAAGCCTGCCGTTCCGGAACCAGCAGAAGACAGCTATAGTCTTACACGCAAAGAGAAAGAAATTCTTCAAATGATTGTTGATGGGAAACAGAATAAACAGATCGCGGAAGCATCCGGTAAAAGTGTTCGTACTATTGAGACACATCGTTTCAACATCATGAAAAAGTTAGGCGTCAACAACGCGATCGATATGGTAAACAAGGCTGTTAAGGAGAACCTTGTATAAACAAACTTCACGTTGGTGAAAATTACACGCTGAGTAAAAAAATACTCAGCACGTTGTCATTCATCTTCACTGCTTATTTCCATTGTACAGGCGCATCGCCACCGGCATAGTTATTTAATTTCTTACCGGCGAAAACATATGTCTCACGTAAACAAAAAGGAGGTACTATGGCTATCCTGGAAAAGAATTATGAAGTAGATAATCGTACAGGTCTTAATCACGAAGGTCCTGATGCGAATATACCCGTACGCAGATTAACAGCAACATCAATCATTGGCGACCGTGTTGAAAATCCTATAGGTGAAAATCTTGGAAAGATCGATAACCTGATGGTGAACCTGCACAGCGGCCATATTGAATATGCTGTAATAGACTTCGGCTCGTTCTTGGGAATAGGCGGTAAACTATACGCAATTCCATTTGCAGAACTACGCCTGGATCCCGATCGCGAATTGTTTATTCTCAACCGCGATAAGGATTACCTGAAAACAATTCCGGGCTTTGATAAAACTCACTGGCCGGATACCAACGATCACTCTTACTTTAATGATGTGAATACATATTGGGGTACACCGTATCCAAATTCAAATTATTAAACGAATTGTGGTCGCATTAAAAAAGGACACCGTAAAAAAGTGTCCTTTTTAATTTTATAATCTTTTTGTTTTTATAGATCTTCCAATCTTCTTAATCTTCCAACCTATATATCGGAATACTCAGTTGGAAACATAAAGTATATATTGATCTTCGAAACATTGTTCTGATACTCTTGCATCGAAGAAAGTTTTTTCCATTCCGGATCATTACTGAAAGCCTTCCAATGTTCATCGCGCGATGCCTGGTTTTCGAAAGATGTCATGTACATCAGGTTGGGCATGCGACCTCCGGACAGCACTTCTCCATAGAACACAGCATTAAAACCAAGGCGTTTGAAAAGTGTTACCTCGCCACCCTCGTTAAACATCTGTACTTTGTTGTGGTATATTTTCTCGGTGTGTCCTTCGTAGCTTCTTAATTCATATATACGTTCGTTGCGTGGTCCTTTCAGTGTAGGCACTTCCGGTTGTGGCATATAGCTGAAGGCTTTCAATACAATAGATTGCAGTCGGGTAAACGGAGGCGCGCTATAGGGAGCATCAATATAATTTTTACCGGCAGCCAGGTACTGTTTGTCTTTTTGCAATACATCGTGCAGCGATGCAAACTGGTCGAGTGAAGTAAACGGAATTAATACATAAATACGTTTTCCATAGTACGCCGTATCTTTTTCTACCGGTTTGAATACACCTACTTTATTTATACCTGCCCGGTGCAGTGCCGGTATATAGGCATTCTTAAGATAATCATCAATCAGCTTCTCCTGATCGGGCGAGGTAAACTCATAGATCTTGATTTCATAATAAGCACGCTTGGGGGGTGCGGCAAGGCTGATGGTAGCCGTTACCATCACGAGGAACATCCAGTTGAGAATCTTCATATTTTTTTGGTTGTGGAAAGTGAAGATATAAAATGTTGGAACGTACGGCACACGACTTGTGATGAAAGGTAGCGGGTTGATGTAAATACAAGTGGATTTCCAGTTTCATAAAAAAATAATATGGCATATTTTATAAATGAATGAACATTCATTTATATTTGCCGCACTGAAATGAGAACCCGGGACGAACAGAAAGAACTCACGATTCGTGAAAAAGCGCTCGAGATGATCGTAGAGCAAGGCTTTGATGGCTTTAGTATGCAAAAACTGGCGAAGGCAGCCAACGTATCGCCAGGTACACTCTATATCTATTTCAAAGATCGCGATGATCTTATCATGAAACTGTGGGAAACTCAGATGAAGAACATGAGCGATGCTATACTGTATAACTTCGATCCGGAAGCTTCGTTCGAAGAGGGATTGAGAGTGCAGTGGATGAACCGTGCACGATACCTGATCGAGAATCCATTGAGTATGCAATTTATGGAGCAGATAAAATATTCTCCCTATCACCACGTCTCTCTCACCAGGCTGGATAATAATTTCCTGGACATGATGAGGAAGTTTGCTCATAATGCGATCAAACGGAAAGAGTTGGTGAAGCTGCCGATTGAAGTGTATTGGTCAATGGCTTTTGCTCCACTATATCAGCTGGTAAAGATGCATATTACTGGCAGAGGCATGCATAGCGGACCAGAGAAGTTCGTGCTCGATGAGAAGACCATGAATATGACTTTGAAGCTCGTGTTAAAAGCACTCAGACCCACGTAGCGTTTTGTATTACCAATAACCCCAACCCCATGCAAAACTTACTGACCGATATACTCATCTTCAAAACCAACATCCGCGAGCAGGATATACCTGATATCGCAGTGGCCATGTTACTGGAACCCCGCGTTACCAAATGGAGCGTTGATTGTGGTGATGTAGATCGTGTGTTGCGCGTAGAAGCATATCAACTCACAGCCTGGGAGATGATCGCGCTCGTACAACGGACAGGCTATCGGTGTGAAGAGTTACCGGACTGATTTCAGTTGGTCATTTAGTTTCACTCTCTTAAAAACGAAGCATGGAGAAAAAGATATTTTCCAAATATGATGTATTTGTGATTGTGATCCTCACGATCCTGCAATTCACCATTGTTCTTGATTTTATGGTGCTCTCTCCGCTAGGCGCCATACTGATGCCTACCTTGAAAATTACTCCGGCACAATTCGGCATGGTAGTTTCGGCTTATGCATTCAGTGCCGGTATATCCGGACTGTTGGCGGCCGGCTTTGCCGATAAGTTCGATCGGAAAAAATTACTATTGTTCTTTTATGTTGGTTTTGTATTCGGAACATTTTTATGCGGTATAGCGCCCGACTATAATTTCCTGCTTGCAGCGCGAGTAGTGACTGGTATATTTGGTGGTGTAATCAGCTCCATCAGTTACGCGATCATTACCGACCTCTTCCGCATGGAAGTACGCGGACGCGTGATGGGCTTTATACAAATGTCGTTTGCCAGCAGTCAGGTATTGGGCCTTCCGTTAGGATTATACCTGGCGAATCTCTGGGGATGGCATTCACCGTTCATGCTCATTGTAGGCGTAAGCGTTGTTACCGGTATATTCATTGTACTATATATGAAGCCTGTGAATGCTCACCTGTTTACGCAGGCCCGCGGCAATGCATTTACACACCTTGGCAAAGTAGTATCAAACCGGAATTACCTGCGTGCATTTGCTGCCACAACATTGCTGGCAACGGGTGGATTTATGCTCATGCCTTTTGCGAGTGCATTTAGTGTAAACAATCTCGGTATATCCGTTGATAAACTTCCGATGCTCTATATGTTTACCGGTATATTTTCCATGGCCAGCGGACCGCTCATTGGTAAATTGAGTGATTCTGTAGGTAAGTATACCGTGTTCGTTTGGGGAACACTGGTAAGCTGTGTAATAGTGGTGATATATTCTAATTTAGGTGTCACGCCACTGTGGGCCGTTATCATCGTCAGCATAATTATGTTCATGGCCGTGTCATCCCGTATCATATCATCGTCAGCATTAATGACAGCCGTACCAGAACCAGCCGACCGGGGAGCATTTATGGGTATAAATTCGTCTGTTCAACAGATATCGGGTGGTATCGCTACATTTATAGCAGGATTGATCGTTATACAAACTTCATCCGGTAAACTTGAAAACTACAATATACTAGGTTATACCGTTGTAGGTACCAGCTTAATAACAGCAGCCATGCTGTATTCCATTCACCTGTATGTAGCACGGAAATCAAAACAGAATTTTCAAAAGGCTGCAGCCTGACGGGTATAGAATAATGCTATAGAACACTAAAACAATAAAGGTATATATGATCGCATATATACCTTTATTGTATAATCAATTATCAAATTTACTTTCGGAGCGGATCCAACAGGTACATAAGCCCGTTCGTCTTGATCTCAAAAAGCGTTGCGAGCATCATGCCCAATTTACCAGGCGGAAACCCTTCACGCGCAAACCACTCCAGGTAAGATACCGGCAGATCACAAAGCACCGTACCCTTATACTTGCCAAAAGGCATTCTCATCGAAACAATCCCCCGAAGTATATCCGGATCGGGCACTGCATTTTCTGCTTCCATAGTTTGAAATAGTTATGAGTTGCGAGCTGCGAGGAAAGGCTGCTGGTTACTGAAAGTCTTCAGTAATGAATCGTTCACTACTTACTGGCATCACATTACCATCAGAAAAACAACCTGTAGCCAGAAGCCGGCAGCTTGCAACTTTTTTAATCTCGCAGCTCAAAGCTCGCGGCTCGCAGCTAATTAAAAGTTCCACCTAAACGTAGCACCATAATTGCGCGGGTTGCCAAGGTGAGTTGCACCAAAGTCGTACGCATAGGAGATGTAGGTTTCGTCACTCAGGTTGCGTCCCCAGAACATCAGTTCAAAGTTACGGAACGCTGCACCGGCACGTGCGTTAAATATACTATATCCGGATTGTTTGATGTTGTTGGCAAGATCAAAGTATTGTTTGCCAAGATTCATCCATTCTCCACGTGCTATCAGGGTAATGCCGGATGATTTCAAAGTATAGCTATACTGTGCGGCAAGCATCGAAGTGTGCTGTGGTGTATAGATCTGGCGGTTGCCATCGAAATTTACCTGTTCACCATTTTGTGGAAGTACCAGGTCATCATACGTTGCTTTGTTGATACCGGCAGCGTAATCAAGTTGAAGTCCTTTTACCAGTGTTGCTGAAACTTCCAGTTCTGCGCCAATGCTGCTGAGTTCACCAGCATTGCGTGTTACCGTAATGGCATCCGGGAGAATGAGTGTCGGTACTTGCGCATCGGTAACTTTAATATAGTAGGCAGCAACATTTACCTGCAGGCGATCATTCAGGAATGAATTTTTGAAACCAAGTTCTGCGTTGGTGCTATATTCCGGTTTATAGGCATATAGCGGAGCCTGCGATGGATCGGATGACAGCTGTGTTAAACCTCCCGCACGGAATCCGCGACTACTTGTAATATATATAGTGTGATTCGGTGTAGGATGAAACGCAAGACTGAGTTTCGGAGAGAAAGCACTGAACGATGTTGATGCCGCTGTATCAGGTTGTGTCTCAAATACAGGCTCGTTCATGCCATCGATCAAAAATTCTCCGTGTACATTTTGCTTCTTCTTTTCATAGTCATAGCGCACGCCGGCGGTCAGGTCAAGTTTATCAGAGAATGCATAGGTTGCCTGTCCGTAGAAAGCTATACCCTTGCTGCTACCGTCTGATGTGTTGAGTATCGCGGAGAAAGGCATCGCATTTTCATCGATATAGGCAGCGTCTTCGCCAAAATGTGTTGCCTGCTTAACAGGATTGTCCTGGTGGAACAAATAAGCTCCGGCTGTCCACTTCAACGGAGAAGTACTTGCCGCTGGCGATGATACTTTAAACTCTTGCGTAAATACCTTTACGTTGTTCCAGTCTTTGCCATAATCATTAATAATGGTGATGCCATCGATAGGAGAGAAATCGCCATCGATCGGATCATCGTAAATGCGATCGTTAGACTGATATGTAGTGAGTGAAGAGAAGTTCACCACATCGCCTGCATAGTTAATATTTAAAGAGCTGTTGAATACATTGTCAACCAACGTAGTAGTAGCGTTCTGATTTACTTTGAAAGGTTCACTCAACGCACCTTCTACTGAGCCTGCCAAAGGAAAGGCACCATCGTTACGATTTATACTGTGCTTTACATTCAGCGTTACTGCCAGTTTCGAAGTAGCGAGATACTTCAGGTAATAGTTACCGGTAATGTTATACTTCTTGTCGAAGTCAGAATTGTTGAAATCATTTTTGTAGAAACCGGAGTTGGCATCATACATGCCGGCTACACCCAGGAAAAGTTTGTTGGCAACCAGTGGCGTGCGAACGCCGAAGCCATAACGCTGCTGGCCATAGTTACCGATGTTGGCTTCAACAAAACCGCGCGTAGTATTGCCCGGCTCTTTGGTAATAATGTTGATTACACCAGCCATAGCGTTGCGTCCATACAATGTTCCCTGCGGACCGCGCAGTATTTCGATGCGTTCAACATCGAAGAGCTGTGCGATATAGGTGTCCAAACTGAATTGGTTAACACCATCTATATACGTAGCAACTGCCGGATCGTATGAGGTTGACGTAATGCCGCGGATCGAAGTAACATTTCGGTTATCTCCGGGATTTGATGAAAATACATTCGGAGCTATGGCAGTAATGTCTTTCACGTTCCACAGGCGATACTCATTTACCTTGCGTGCAGAAAGTGCGCTGATGCTGAACGGTATACGTTGCAGAGGTTCTTCTGTTTTCTGTGCCGTTACCACAACATCGTCAAGTTGCGTCACCGATTCAGTAAGTGTAATGGACAATGCCGATGCACCGGAAGTTACCGGTTGTTGTATGCTGGCATATCCTACGGCAGAAACAAATAGAGTATATTCTCCGGAAGGAACATTGATAATCGTAAAGGCTCCAGATGCATCCGTAACAGCGCCATAATTTGTGTTGAGCAGATGTACCGTAACGCCTTGCAACGGCTGTGCGTCACCGTTGGTAATTTTTCCAGATATCTCTCCCTGCGCAAATGCCACACACGATAAGAGTATAATGGATGATAATGTGAGTAATAATCTTTTCATTCGATAGTGTTGTTGTAGCGATAATTTTTAATGGGCTGCTATACTACTGTGGAAAAAACTAAGATCAAACCCTATTTCACAGAAGCACATTTCTGTTCGTCACGAGTGGTAAATCACGTCTCTTTGCCTCCCGATCTGCATAAGTTGCTAATCAATGTTAGCCAGGCACGTAAAAAAGTCGTACGTAGGCCTTATTTTGCAAACGATTTTTTACGTATATCAATCCTTTTCTGAATATTTTTACGTATTAATACGTAATATATGAAGCCATTTACGTAAGTTTAGTACGTAAATAATACGTAAAAAATGGATCAGAACTTACCCGCGGCTAAAGCCACCAAAATCAACCTTCTTGATTTTAAATCGCCCTCCATGCGTGCATTCCATATTACGTGGATCACGTTCTTCCTCTGTTTTTTCGGCTGGTTTGGTATTGCACCGCTCATGCCGGTGGTACGCAAAGATCTCGGACTTACACAGGCACAGGTAGGTAACATTATTATAGCCTCTGTGTCCATTACCATTTTCGCGCGCCTCGTGTTCGGATGGTTGTGCGATAAGATCGGTCCGCGTATTTGCTATACTATATTATTATTTGTTGGCTCGGTGCCGGTAATGCTCATTGGTTTGAGCAACAGTTACGAATCGTTTCTCTTGTTCCGTCTTGCCATTGGTGTGATCGGAGCTTCTTTTGTTATTACACAATATCATACTTCGGTTATGTTCGCACCCAACGTAGTGGGTACTGCGAATGCAACAGTAGCCGGCTGGGGTAACATGGGCGGAGGTGTTACGCTGATGGTGATGCCTTTGGTGCTCGCAGCATTTGTAGGTGTAGGCTATACCAGCGAAATAGCATGGCGGTATAGCATGATGGTACCCGGTATAGGATTGTTCATTATGGGCTTTGTATATTATTTCTGCACACAGGATACACCCGAAGGCAATTTATCGGATCTCCGTAAAAAAGATGCACATTTCAAAGCAAAGAAAGGCGATGAGAAAGGAAGCTTCCTGAAAGCTCTCAGCGATTACCGCGTATGGATTTTATTTCTTGCTTACGGTGCATGCTTCGGTATAGAGATCACCATTGATAATATAGCAACACTATATTTTGTCGATAATTTCAATCTTGGTTTAAGAGAAGCCGGAATCATTGCCGGTACATTTGGTATGATGAACATCTTTGCCCGCGCACTCGGAGGTATATTTGGTGATAAGGCCGGTAAAAAGTTTGGTCTCAAAGGACGCATCATCGTGCTTGGTATATTTCTGCTGTTCGAAGGTATAGGCATTATGATCTTCTCCACGATGGATGTACTGCCGTGGGCGATTGCTACCATGTTGTTGTTTGCATTGTTCCTCAAGATGTCAAATGGAGCAACGTACTCCGTTGTTCCTTTCATAAATAAGAAAGCTATAGGAGCGGTGTCTGGAATTGTTGGAGCCGGAGGAAATGTAGGCGCTGTGCTTGCAGGGTTTCTGTTTACATCCAACGATGTGTCCTATCGCGATAGTTTGTTCACCATTGGGATAGCGGTTACGGTTGTATCCGTGTTATCACTTGTACTTGGTGCCATGAAGAAACATGAAGAGGTCAACCAGGTTGAAACACTTGCTGAGCCTGAATTAAAAGCTGCCTAACTCACAACCCAGTATATATATAGCGAAGAGTATATAAAGATATAAACCATCAACCCTGTAGGCACTACCAGGTAGTGCTTGCATAAAAAAGAGAAGTCCCCTTTATGAACTGCGACATTCTTCCAGGGGACTAGTATTTAGTCGAAACTAAACCTTCAAATTTATGTATAAGAAAAATTACTTACCAATTTTAGTTGTGCTTTTTTGCCTGCCGGGCCTGCAGCAGGCGTTTGCGCAATTTACAGTATCAGGACAATTGCGCACGCGTACAGAGCTTCGCAACGGTCAGGGTACACTGCAGGTGAAAGATACCGCGCGTGCTTTATTTACATCGCAACGTACGCGCCTCAACTTCGGTTATTCAGGCTATCGCTTTAAATTATATGCATCTGTGCAAGATGTACGCGTGTGGGGACAAGATGCTTCTTCCATCAACCGTGTAACAACCGATGCGAATGATGGGTTTATGCTGCACGAAGCATGGGCTGAGATCAGCCTCGTAGACACCGGTAAAGTAATCAAGAATTTTTCATTGAAGATAGGTCGCCAGGAATTGGTATATGATGATGTACGATTACTTGGAAACCTGGACTGGCTGCAGCAGGCAAGAAGACACGATGCTGCGCTTTTAAAATTTGAACACAACGGTTGGACAGCACATCTCGGTGCTGCTTACAATCAGAATGCGGAGCGCAAATCAAATACTATATACAACGGAGTGCCTACCGGCTACACAGCCAGTACCAACGGTATGGGAGCCATGTATAAATCCATGCAGTTCTTATACCTCGGCCGGAAACATTTCTTTGGCAATTCATCCGTTCTTTTTTTTAAAGATGACTTCAGTAAATTTCACTATGCCGCAGCGGATGTAAACAAAACAACGCCTATATATGATCGTGGCGTATGGAGCCGCTATACAATGGGGGCGAACCTGTTCGGTACAGCAAAGCGGAAATTAGGTTTTGCGGTCAGTGCATTCTACCAGGGCGGGAAGTATCGCGAAGGCACTTCACTGAGTGAATACCTGATCTCTGCATCAACACAATATGCTGTGGGCAGAAAACTAAGCGTTGGTCCGGGTGTTGACATAACTTCCGGTAACAACGGTTCTGATCCTACAAAAAGATTTCAGCGCTTCGATCCGCTCTATGGAACGCCGCACAAGTTCTGGGGCTATATGGATTACTTCTACGTGGCCGATGGCTTTGGCGCTAACGGACTTGTGGACTACTATCTGAAAGCGAAGTATAAACTGAAAGACAACTTCACCCTTTTCCTCGATGGACATCGCTTTGTGTTACCGACTGCGGTAATAGCGAACGATGGCTCTACCATGAAGAAAAGTTTAGGTACCGAAATCGACTTTGTATTTAACTATGCTATGACGAAGACGGTGACAATCGAAGGTGGTTATTCAACCATGTTCTCTACTTCAACCATGGCATCTGCCAAAGTAAAGAACGTTAACCGTGCCGCAGACTTTTCAGACTGGGCATACCTGATGATCTCCATCAAACCTGAATTTACTTTCAAAAACTAAAGCGCTGAATCACCATGAAAACTTATATAAAAAGAATATATACCCTGCTGCTTCTTCCCATCGCCCTGCTGATGCTTACCTCGGCTATGCCCGTAACCAACGGAGAGGGTACGGGAAGCCAGGAAGTGATACGACTTGGATTCATTCCCTTAACAGACTGCGCGCCTCTCGTAATGGCAAAAGAACTCGGTTTGTTTGAAAAATATGGTGTTAAAGTAGAAGTGTCCAAAGAAGCATCGTGGGCAAACGTGCGTGATAAAATACTGACAGGCGAACTCGATGGAGCACACTGTCTCTTCAGCATGCCCTTCTCGGTATATACCGGTGTAGGCGGTAAAGAAGGTTCGGAGATGAAGATCGCGATGGTGCTGAACAACAACGGACAGGCTATCACTTTGTCAAAAGACTTTTGTGGCAAGGTAGGTTTCAAGCAAACCAATAAAGTAGCCCCTGTAGTAGCTGCAAAACTCAAAGCCGATAAAGAAGTAACATTCGCGATGACATTTCCCGGAGGCACGCACGATATATGGTTGCGTTACTGGCTGGCAGCAGCCGGAGTAAGCCAACGTACTTCCAAGATCATAACGATACCACCACCTCAGATGGTTGCCAATATGAAAGTTGGTAACATGGATGGTTATTGTGTAGGGGAGCCGTGGAATGGTTTAGCCGTGAAACAAAATATAGGCTTCACTGAAATTTCTACACAGGACATCTGGAAGCATCATCCTGAAAAAGCATTGGTGGTGAATAAAAAATTCAGCGAAGCGAGAAGAGAAGATCTCAAGAACGTAATGAAAGCTGTACTCGAAGCCTGCAAGTGGCTTGACAACCGCGCGAATCGTAAGAAGGCAGCAGCAATCATTGGTAAACCTCAATATGTAAATGCACCGGCTGATGTGATTGAAGCACGTTTGATGGGTGACTATAACCTGGGTTGCGACCTTGGTACGCAGATATATACTGATGACTATATGCAGTTCCACCGCAGTGGTGAAACCAATTTGCCACGCAAGGGGCATGCTATATGGTTTATGACGCAGTTTGTTCGTTTTGATTATTTGCAGGTAGCTCCAGACTATAAAGCAATAGCAGATAAACTGATTATGCAGGATCTCTACCTGGAGGTAGCAAAAAGTATGGGTATAAAAGTACCCGCGGACGATATGAAGCCTTTTGTGCTTGCACTGGACAAGGTAACGTTCGATCCAAACAAGCCGGACGAATATTTGAAACTGGCTAAAAAATAATTTATAAGAAGCGTTGTGCAATCCGGAAGGAGAGCACAACGCTCACAATTATATATCAAAAATATTTAAACATGAGAAGAACAATCGCACTAACATTGTCATCAACCCGCGACCTGCTCAGTGGAAATAATGAAATGGGAAATGTAGCGCTGTCAAGGGTACTGAATATATTGACCGGCCTGTTATTTAATATACTCGGCTTTGGCGTATTGATAGGCATCTGGTATGGCGTAAGTATACTTACCGATAATGCACTGCCCACACCGGTAGCTACATTTGCTGTATTGTGGGAGATGATCAAAGATCCATTCTATGATTACGGTCCGAATGACAAAGGTATAGGCCTTCAGTTGGCAAGCTCCATCGTACGTGTATTTACCGGTTTTACGCTGGGTGCTGTGTTTGCTATACCGATGGGACTGTTGATCGGTGCCAGCAGCTTTTGCAAGAAAATGTTTTACCCCATCATACAAGTATTAAAGCCTGTATCTCCATTAGCATGGTTCCCGATAGGACTGGTTGTATTTGAATCAGCCGGTATAGCAACCATTTTCATCATTTTCATTACATCGCTTTGGCCAACGTTGATCAACACGGCCTTCGGTGTTGCATCTATACCACAGGATCACAAAAATGTAGCGAAAGCATTTGGATTTTCTACCTGGAAATATCTCACAAAAGTGTTATTGCCCTATAGCTTTCCGCATATCATTACCGGGCTGCGGTTAAGTATAGGTGTAGCGTGGCTGGTAATTGTAGCCGGCGAAATGCTCTCCGGAGGACTCGGTATAGGTTTCTTCGTATGGGACAGTTGGAATGCGTTGAGTCTTGAAAAAGTTATCTCCGCCATTCTCATCATTGGTATAGTAGGATTACTCCTCGACAAAGGATTCTCCTGGATCGAAAAGAAAGTAACCTACGAATCCTAGCATAAACACGTACACACGTGCCAACTTAAACATGTAAAACATGATTTCGATTCAAAATATAGAAATATCATTCAACACACCGAGAGGTAAATTCACCGCGGTGAAAGATATAAACCTTGATATAGCGCAGGGAGAGATCGTATCCATCATTGGTCATTCCGGTTGTGGTAAATCAACAATCCTCAATGCCATCAGCGGTATGCTGTTCCCTACCAAAGGAAAAGTATTGCTGAACAACTCGGAAGTAAAGGGACCGGGACCTGATCGTGGCATCGTATTTCAAAATTACTCTTTGCTTCCATGGCTTACCGTTGAGGAAAATGTATACCAGGCAGTAGATGCTGCGTTGGCAGGCAAGCCTACATCGGAGAAACATGAACTGGTCGCTAAATACCTGCGCATGGTAAACCTGTGGGAGCACCGTGAAAAATATCCGAAGCAGATCTCCGGTGGTATGAAGCAGCGTACGGCTATAGCACGTGCCTTTGCTATCGACCCGAGTGTATTGTTACTCGATGAACCTTTTGGTGCGCTCGATGCACTCACAAAAGGATCGTTGCACAT
The DNA here is from genome assembly GCA_902168205.1 of uncultured Chitinophaga sp. Taxonomy (GTDB): domain Bacteria; phylum Bacteroidota; class Bacteroidia; order Cytophagales; family Cyclobacteriaceae; genus Ohtaekwangia; species Ohtaekwangia kribbensis. The sequence continues at coordinate 19,435 of CABHOK010000002.1, forward strand.
TGAGTTACTCAAGATGTGGAACCTTACACAGCAAAGCAAAACGATTGTGATGGTAACGCACGATATAGAGGAAGCTATATTTCTGTCGGATCGTATTGTTGTGATGAACAACGGACCGGCCGCAACGATTCGCGAGATTGAAGAAGTGAATTTACCGCGACCACGCAACAAGAAAGAAATTGTAAACCTGGAAGAGTATAAAATTATACGCGAACGTCTTCTGAACCTGCTGATGGACAAGGTGGAGATTGACGAGAAAGATTTTTACAAAGAGAAGGCAGCCTGATGCCCGGCAGAGCTTCCGTAAGCAAGCACAAATTAATATATAAAAGTTTTCAACTGTGACCAGACGACCTGAAGAAAGTTTTAAGACAACCTGTTCCTATTGTGGTGTAGGATGTGGCATGGTGGTGAAGAAAGACCGTAGAGGAAAAATTACGGTGGAAGGTGATAAAGATCACCCGGTGAATAAAGGTATGCTTTGTTCGAAGGGAATGAATCTTCACTATGCCATGCAAGACCGAAGCGATCGCCTTTTGTACCCGGAGATGCGCTATAGCAGGAGTCACCCGTATCAGCGCGTCACGTGGGACCAGGCGATACAACGGGCGGCCGCAGTTTTCAAATCCATCACGCAAACCTATGGACCAGACTCCGTAGGTTTCTACGTTTCAGGTCAGTGTCTCACAGAAGAATATTATGTTGTTAATAAACTTGTAAAAGGATTTTTAGGCACCAATAATATTGATACCAACTCGCGTCTGTGCATGAGCAGTGCCGTGGCAGGTTATGCAAAAACATTAGGTGAGGATTCCGTTCCGGTTTCGTACGAAGATATAGAGTTGGCAGATTGCTTTCTGATAGCAGGCGCGAACCCGGCATGGTGCCACCCGATTCTCTTCAGAAGAATAGAAGCACACAAGCAGGCCAATCCCGATGTGAAAATCATTGTAGTGGATCCGCGCAAAACACAGACTTGCGCATTGGCCGATCTTCATTTGCAGATTACACCCGGTACAGATATATACCTGTATAATGCTATAGCCCGTATATTGATTGAGAACGGAGAAGTGGATTATGACTTCATCAGCAGGCACACCGAAGATTTTGAAAAATACCGCGATTCTGTTTTCAAATATACTGTTGAAGAAGCTGCACTGAATTGTGACGTACCGGTAAATGATATACACACAGCTGCTTCCTATATAGCTGCATCGAAAGGATTTCTTACACTCTGGGCCATGGGACTTAACCAGAGTGTGATTGGTGTTAATAAAAATATAGCACTCATCAGTCTCAACCTCATCACCGGTCACATCGGTAAACCCGGTTCAGGACCATTCTCATTAACCGGACAACCCAACGCAATGGGCGGACGGGAAGTTGGTGGACTGGCTACGATGTTAGCGGCACACCGCTCGTATGCAAACCCAAAACATCGCGAAGAAGTTGCTGCCTTCTGGGGCGTACCATCACTCTCTGAAAAGCCGGGACTTACTGCCACACAAATGATCGAAGCGCTGGAGCGTGGCGATCTGAAAGCGATCTGGATTATTTGTACCAACCCATTGGTAAGTTTACCAGACTCCAGGCGTGTAGAGGCTGCGTTGAAGAAAGCGCGCTTTGTAGTGGTGCAGGATATATCGCGCAAGTCTGATACCGTTGAATTTGCGGATTTGATTCTGCCGGCGGCAGGACATTTTGAGAAAGAAGGAACGATGACGAACTCGGAGCGAAGAGTAAGTCTTCTGAACAAAGTAGTGGACGCACCGGGTGAAGCGTTACCCGATGTAGATATACTTTGTCGTTTTGCCAATGAAATGGGCTTCTCCGGATTTAACTATACATCCGTTGGTGATATATATGAAGAACATGCACGTCTTACCAAAGGAACCAACCTCGATGTAAGCGGGCTCACGTATCAATACTTAAAGGAAGAAGGAACTGTGCAGTGGCCGGTGCCAGAGAAAGGTCATAAAGGTACACCGCGTCTTTTTGCCGATCACCAGTTCTTTACACCTTCGCGCAAAGCTAAATTTCATGCGCTCGATGATCCGCAGAATTTATCAGAGCCGGTAACGAAAGACCTTCCGTTGATCCTCACAACGGGACGTATACGCGACCAATGGCATACGATGACGAAGACAGGTAAAGTAAATAAACTTCGTCAGCATATTGATAAACCTTTTGTAGAGATACACCCGCACGATGCCATGCTTCGTAACATCAGTGACGGAGATATCGTGGAGGTTGATAACTTCCGCGGCTCGGTTCGTGTGAGTGCCCGGGTAACGGAAGATGTTAAGAAGGGGGTGATCTTTATCCCGATGCACTGGGGAAAGATATTGCAGAAAGATTTAGGTCGCGCAAACAATTTGACCAGCGACCTGGTGGACCCGGTGTCTAAAGAACCAGATTTTAAATTCTCTGCGGTTGAAGTCCGTAAGTATGAAAAACCAGTAGAGAAAATTATAGTAGTAGGTGCGGGTGCTGCATCGTATCGCTTCCTGCAAAGTTACCGTGCGCTGAACCAACGTGATGAACTGCATGTGTTTTCGAAAGAGAAAGATCCGTTCTACAACCGCGTATTATTACCGGAGTATGTGAATGAGACACTGTCGTGGGAGCGCCTTCAAAAATTTCAGTCCGGAGAGTTTGAAGAACTAAATGCAACCCTGCATAACGAGAACGAGATTGTCATGATCAACCGTACACAACAATATGTGGTGGATGTTCATGGTAAAAAACATTTATACGATAAACTTATACTGGCCACCGGAAGCCGTGCCTTTATTCCGAAGGAAGCACCGGTACATTTGCCCGGTGTATTTACCATGCGCACGCGCAGAGACGCAGATGAACTGAAAAAGTTTCTGAAGCCTGAAGGACATGTGTTGATCATTGGTGGTGGATTGCTGGGGCTTGAACTTGCAGCATCGCTTCGCGAGATGAATGTAAATACTTCTATCATCCAGTTGAGCGGTCGCCTGATGGAGCGTCAGTTGGACAACCTTTCGGGACAACTCCTGTTGGAGTTTGTAGAAGAGATTGATATTCGCGTTTACCTGAACGACCAGGTTGAAAGCGTGGAGTCGTTGAATGATGCAACGGGAAGGCTGGCTGCTTTTTTAAAGAGCGGTAAAACATTGCAGGTAGATGCCGTGGTATATGCAGTAGGTACAAGGCCCAACATAGAATTTGCGACCGAAGCCGGAGTAGAAAGCGCACGCGGTATAGTTGTGAACGACTATATGCAAAGCAGCGACCCTGCTATATTTGCTATGGGCGAGATTGCAGAACACCGTGGTAAGCTACTCGGTATAACTTCTGCAGCCGAACAACAGGCCGATGTGCTGGCGCGTTATCTCAATGGCGATGTGCAGAGTACATACGAAGGTTCTGTGCCGATGAACATTCTGAAGTTCTCCAATCTTGATCTCTGCTCGATCGGTATAGCAGAGGTGCCGGTAAATAGCGAAGGCTACGATGAGATTCTGTTCATAGATAAATCGATGCGATACTATAAGAAGTGTATCGTAAAAGATGATAAACTGGTAGGCGCTGTGTTGGTAGGTGATAAGTCGGAGTTTGCTGATTTCAAAATGTTGATTGAAAGTCAGATCGAATTATCGGAGAGGCGACTGCAGCTTTTACGTTCCGGTAAAAAGACAGAGCCGATGCTCGGTAAATTAGTATGTTCGTGCAACCAGGTGGGCGAAGGTAATATTCGTAAACTGATACAAGGCGGTTGCCGTTCGTTACCCACACTTTGCCAGACTTCGGGTGCCGGTATGGGCTGCGGAAGTTGTAAGCCGGAAATTCAACGTTTGCTGAAAGAAGAGGAAGTGGCGGTGAAGCAGAAAGCTTAATGCCGGAGGGCTATAATTATTGCTGCGCACGATTTTAAGACCCGCCAGACGAAAACTTTGTAAATTTATACTTGAATAAGAAGGCATACAGTTATAATGCCGCAAGCTTGACAGGGAATGGAAACCAAAAAGAGTGATTTAATACGGGCCTTTGTAAAAGGAGGAATTCTATCGCCAGCAGATTTGCTGAAGATCATGGACATCTCCCAGGATCTGGGAAATGGTTTTGTACTCTTCGGCTCGCGACAGGACATCATGTTTCCTTCCAACGGTGCAGATGAAAAAATGATCGATCACGCTTTTCGTGATATTCATTTCGATTATGAGTTGGGCAGCGATCAGTCGGTATATCAAAATATAGTAAGCTCATATATAGCGGTAAATGTTGTTGAGACTACCAACTGGGTAAAGGAAGATACGTACCATTTCGTTATCGACAACTTTGACTATAAGCCGAAAATCAAAATCAACATTGTTGACCCGGTGCAAAGTATAGTTCCGTTGTTTACCGGTGAACTGAACTTTATCGCTTCACGCGAAGAAAATTACTGGTACTTATACATTCGTGATCCACGCAAGGGTAACATCGTGGAGAGCTGGCCGAAACTGATCTTCAGCCAGGACGTAGCGAAGGTGTCCAAAGCATTGGAAGAACTCATCCTGAATTTTCAACCTTTTGGTATAGATGAGTTGTTTGTAATTCTGCAAGGGAAGATGCGCATTAACTATCGTGCCATTGCGGAGAAACTGAAGTACCCCGACAGTACATTTCCATACTACGAAGGATTGAACGCCATGCTCAACAATCAATACTGGTTGGGTTTATACTGGCGCAACAATCAATATGATATAGATTTCATGAGCGCAGCCTGCCGGTTGTGCCAGGAAACTAATGTTGGTAAGATCAACATCATTCCGTGGAAAGCTTTTATCATCAAAGGTATAAAAGCATCCGATCGCATTCGCTGGGAAAAGCTCATGGGTAAATTTGGTATCAACGGGCGACACTCCTCATTGGAATTGAACTGGCATTTACCGGTAATTGATGCAGATGCGCTTGAGTTGAAACGCTTCCTTGTTCGTGAACTTGATCAGCAGGATATATCTACGCACGGTCTTACGTTTACGATCAAGATGAAACGAGATAGCTTCCTTTTTACATCCATTGTGATCGAACGCAATAAATCACTCGAGGCAAGCGAGCGGTATAATATACTTTATGCGAAAGATTTTAATCCGAACAAGATTGCATACCTCACGTACGCGCGCGATGTAAAGAAAGAAATTATACCGGCATTGCTCATTGAGCTGAGTAAGATGTACTATCGTCAGCTCAACCCGGAACGCGAGAAGCAAGCCGAGAAGAACAAGGAGGAAAAAACAGGAACCGTTGCTTCCAGTTACCAATGCAGCAACTGTCTTTCTATATATGATAAAAGGTATGGTGATGCGCTCGCGAACATTCCTCCGGGTATTTCCTTCGAAGACCTTCCGGAAAGCTATACCTGCCACGTGTGCGATACACCGAAAAAGTATTTCGTTCCGATGACGATCTCGGTAAAGACATAGCACTCATGCTATAGCTTTTAGCTAACATGTACTGTTAAGTTTATACCGATTTTAAAAGCTCCTCCCGGTATTTGGTAAGTATACTGGATTTGGACACAAAGCCCATATACTGACGATTGTCTACTACAGGTAAATTCCACTGGTTAGTCTCATCGAATTTTTTCAGAATGCTGTGCAGACTTTCATTCGGATGAATGGCAGCCTGTGGTGCCGTCATTAAGTCTTTTACAAAAACTTTGTCGTATTGATCGTGTTTGAAGATGATGTTACGCACGTTGTCCAGAAAGACGAGTCCCTTCAACTCACCGTTACTCAACACAGGGAATATATTTCGCTTGGAGCCTGAAATGACTTTCACCAGTTCCTGTAAAGAAGCGTCCGGTTCAATGGTTGAGAAATTGGTTTCGATCAGTTCGGTAAGGTCGAGTCGGCTGAGCAAATGCTTGTCGCGATCTTCAACTGGTGTCTTTAATTTATTGGAAAGCTTTTTAGCTTCCATCGAAAGTGGTTCGAAGTAATTTACCACAGTAATGCTGATGGCTGAGACAAGCATGAGCGGTATCATCAATTCATAACCACCGGTAATTTCTGCGATAAGAAATATAGCAGTGAGCGGAGCATAGAAAACACCACTCAGCATACCTGCCATGGCTACCAGTGTAAAATTGGTTTCCGGTATATAGGCTATACCCAGCATGTTAACGATGCGGGCAAACACATAACCAATATAGGCACCCATAAAAAGAGACGGACCAAAGCTTCCGCCATTGCCGCCACTGCCAATCGTAAGCGCTGCTGCTATACATTTAAGGAATGCCAGGCAACCCAGAAAAATGAGCAGGCTATATTCAGACGAAATAAATTTTTGAATAACACTGTTTTGAGTCAGTTCATCTGCATGCAGGTTTGCGACTGTCTTGATTGTCTCATATCCTTCACCGAATAGCGGTGGAAACAAAAGCAGTAACACCGAGAGAAGAATGCCCCCCGTGAGAACACGTACCCAGATATTGCTGACCAATTTAATTTTGGCATCGATCCATTCAAACGTACGTGCATAGTATAATGCCAGGAACCCGGTTAGTATACCCAGCAGTATATAAAACGGAACGTTGTGATAGTTGAAAGGCTGCTGCAATGCAAAGGAAAGAATGACACCCTGGGCCAGTATAATTTTTGACAAGAGGGCGCCAGACGCCGCTGCGATGATCAGCGGTATAAATGCAGAAGCACTTACATCGGTGAGCAACACTTCTACGGCAAAAAGCACTCCGGCAATGGGAGAGTTAAAAGCTGCAGATATACCGGCAGCCGCACCGCAGGCAAGTAAAATTGTTTTTTCCTTGTACGATAAATTATATACCCGGCCATAGTTCGAGCCAATCGCTGCACCAGTCGATACCATGGGTGACTCCAACCCTGTGGAACCTCCAAAACCTACCGTAAGTGCTGACGTGATGAGGTGAGTATACATCTGACTGGAAGGAAGTATACTTGATTTTTTGGTGATGGCATATACAATCTCTGCACTGCCCTTTCGAAAGTGGCCGCGTAAAAAGCGCTGAACATAAAATACGGCAAGCCCTATACCGATTACCGGGAAGAGCGTGAATAAAAAGAACTCCTCATAATTATGGGAGTAATATGTAACAATGCTTTCGATGCTGTGTACAAAATACTTGAGGACAATAGCGGCAAGTCCGGAAGAGAGACCTACAATTATACTGGACAGGATGAAGAAATGACGGGGAGATAGTGTATCGTGAATGTAAAGGTTGAGGCGTTTGACAATGTTGTGTATATTCTTAATCATTTCACTCTTGTAAAAGCTCCAAGATAGGAAATGATTCAGGGAAGCAAAACGCTATTGAGATAATACTGCGAGCGCTTTCTTCTTAAGCGCATCCATATCGGTAATCGGTATATGCATCTCCTTGGCCAGCTCGTCCCACCTGCGCATACGGATGCTTACTTCAAACAACGGATCATGCTCGAAGGCATTCGCTTCTTCAGCAAGCATAACACCACCCTGGTATTCGAGTGTCTTTTTACTGGCTTCACTTAGTTGTTCATAGTATTCAGGATACTTGAAGGTGAGGTAACGTTTCGCCTGTACATGATTTTCCACAAGTCGCGCTATGCGCTCCGGAAATCCCTTCGACCGTAAATAATCACCACCAATCTTTTCGTGACTCTTTATACCATAGCCACCCATGTTGTTATCGGCCTGGATCATTACACAGATGTGTCCTATATCGTGAAAGAATGCCGCGAGTATAACTTCATCATCGTATCCTTCCTGTATAGCCAGGTCAGCCGCCTGCGACATGTGCTCCAGCTGCGATACAGGCTCTCCGATATAATCCGCATCACCATACTTTTGATAGAGCCCGAAAACTTCTTCGATAACAGCCGGTATATTCATAAGGGTAAGATTTATACCGAAGGTAAGAAGATATGTATTATCATCGCATTAAGTTTCTGTGTTTCGTTTTGAACGGTGATACAGGAATAGGACAAGTACTTTATCTTTCTCACAAAAAATGAAACTATGGCTATTGAACTGGTAGTATTCGACCTGGCAGGAACAACCGTGAAAGATAATAAAGATGTACACCGCGTATTGCAGCAGGCACTTCAACAGCACGATGTTATTATCTCCATTGAAGATGCCAACGATGTTATGGGGATTCCGAAACCTGTAGCCATCGAGCAGTTGTTGCGTAAACGCTATACCGGAACGAAGTCCATCACTGAAAACTGGATCGATGAGATACACCGCATATTTGTTCAGCAGATGATCGATTTTTATAAATATGATTCATCGGTAGGTGAGAAAGACGGGACAAGCGATACGTTTCGAATGTTGAAGGAGAGGAAACTGAAGGTAGTGGTGGACACTGGTTTCGACCGACCGATAACTACACCTTTGCTGGATCGTCTTGGTTGGCAAAAAGCAAATCTCATCGATGCGAGTGTTACCAGCGATGAGGTACCGCGTGGCAGACCTTATCCGGATATGATCTTTCGCGCGATGGAACTTACAGGTGTACGCGATGCACGTGCTGTTGCTAAAGTTGGTGATACAGCTTCCGATCTTCAGGAGGGAAATGCAGCCGGTTGTTCACTGGTGATTGGTGTTACGACAGGAGCCTTTTCGCGCGAGCAACTTTTAAAAGAGAAACATACACATCTCGTCAGTAGCTTACTGGATATACCTGAAATTATAGCACAGCACTTTTGATGTTTCGTTAAGTAAATGTTAACTTCATGTTAATCAACTTTTAACATGAGGTGAAGCACACTATACTAGTTTGGCTGATCTTGTTTACTGTTGGTAAACTTGCAGCATACGATCGTGAATGGTATACCGGAGCCATAGTATTACAGACACAAGAGGTGCTAACCGGTGCAATTGGTATAGAGCCGGAGCATGGTATTGTGCTACACAAGCAAGGTGACCAGGTATATATATACCCTGCGCACCGTGTTCAATCGCTTCATTTCTTTGATAGCAAGGCAAACATCAACCGGAAGTATATATCGCTGCAGCATGGAACGTGGAGGCGTTGCCATTTATATGAAGTGGTTGTGAAAGGATCAGTCACTATCGTGCGCAGGGAGAAACGCAATATATCTCCTGTATATTCGGATGCAGATAGTTTTATCTACTATATCTATACGGAAGGTGAGTTGGTACAGCTCCGTTCATTTCGCAAACAAATATACCCGGCCCTTCTGCAGGCGGGAGGTGTTCAGTTCTCGATGTTTGTGCTTGAACAGCATTTGAACCCGAATGATGACGCACACGCCATCCGCATGGTGCAGTATTACAATGCGCTTGTGCTGAGTGATGAGACACTCGCCACCAAACGCTGATCAATCCTGAATTATATAGTTTACGCGCCTTTACGCAGATCGTTGATGCGTGTAGAGGCTTCCTCTTCTTCCATCGTAGAAAGAATCATCCAGTGAACGTCCGGTATATTCAGCGGTGCAAATGCATTGAGCATCTCCACGTTATGCTTGTTCTTCTCAATCGTGGTTCCGGTTTCTCCGTGCAGGCCGCTTTCCACAGATTTGAGTTTTATACTCTCCAGCAATATACTGGTATTCATTTTATCGATCTGCCGGATAATATTCTCATTATACCCGATCCGCTTGAGTCCGTTCAGATACTTCCGTTTATCTTCCAGTAACTGACGCGCTACCGAACGCAATTTGTAATCGCTGCCGATAAGCAGTGTCTCACCGCTTTCGCCAAGTCCGTCATCGCGCCAGTTGTTATCACCGGTAAGAATCTGGTTTATCTTGTTGATCGGCATCTGGAACACGAGTATCCCCACCTTTTCATCGCCATCATATATAGGGCATGCTATAAACGATGCCGGTGTACGATACGATGGATCATACGGTTCAAAGTCTTCCAGCTTTACAAAGTCTTTATCGGTACTTTGAATCGCTTCTTTCACCACGCGACCAAAGTTCGTTTGATTATAGAGCCCTGTAACAAGACTGGTAGCAAAATCAATTTCTTTAAACACACTATATACCATATCGCCTGTAACAGGATCGATGAGGAATATATCATAGTACCCGAATTTCTCGAGGTAGCTGCGCATTACCGGATGGTAGTACGCGTGTATCTTGCTATACTCGCTGCCATCACCGGCATCGTCCAGTAATGATTTCTGGCCGGTAGGATGGGGGTTGTTTGATATATAGTGATACTGTAAAATATCAGCTTGTACTTCCTTCGGGAAATAATGTTCCACACGTTCCAGTTGATCGGTGTTCTCTTTCAGGCGTGGTATAAATTCATCGGCATAGTATCGCTGCAGGTTTGCTTTCATCGCTTGCAGTTCCTCGTCCGTTACACCCTGCTGTATGGCGGCAAAAGTTTTCCGGAATGACTTTACTGCATCGATGATCATTTTATTTTCCGAGAACGTACGGATCTGATTGCGGATAATGTCGAAGTAATATTCTACGTTACGTTTCTTGGTAGAGTTAATGGACTTGAGCTGATCAAATTTGGATTGATGGTTGAGCTCAGTCAATTGCTGGAACAATGCATTGTATTTCCGGCTGATCTCTTCCTGCGTAGCCTGCAGTTCTTCCTGGTTCTGCCGAAGCTCTTCTTCCTGCGCGCGCAGGTTTTCAGCTTGCTGATGCGATTCGTCCAGCAGGCGTTGTGTATGTTCGTTGGTACGGAATGAAAGTATAGTATGTGCTATATTTTCCCCGATCTTTTCTACAAAGGCAATCTCGTGCGGCTGAAATGTTTTGAACGATGCAAGCTCTACGATACCGACTACATCTTCATTTACTTTTAACGGTACGATCAGCAGGTTGCGCGGATTGGCTTCACCAAGTCCGGAAGTGATGCGTACAAAATCATCCGGTACTTCCTTCAGATATATAGTTTGTCTTTCGAGAAATGTCTGGCCGATGAGACCTTCACCGAGCGAAACCTTCTTTGTAAGATATTTAGTGCGGTTGAAAGCATAGCATGCCATCATCTCCAGGTATTGATCCCCGGTCTCGGAATCATTCAATACAAATATGGCACCCTGGTTTGCCTGCAGCAGATTTACCAGGTTCTTGGTAATGTCGTGTACCAGTGCATCAATCTTTTTATTCGAGCGAAGAACTTCCACGAAGCGCGCGAGTCCATCGGTTGTCCAATTGCGTTTTTGATCCTCTTCTTTTACAACACGCAAGTTATCTTTCAGTTTCAGCAGCGCATGTCCAAGCTGGTCATCATCACTCTCCGGCTGATACGATACTTCAAGGTTTCCGTTTCTGATTTCTTCTGCAAAATTGGTTTTATGTACCAGGTCGCTTTTCAGTGTGCCCAGCGATGAGGCTATATCTGCCAGTTCATCACGCCCGGTAACGGTGGCGTTGGTTCTGAATTTACCCGAGGCGAGGTCGGCGATTGTCTCATGTATCCCGAAAATCCGTGCTCGTGTCTTTTTAATGAAGGAAGCGAGGAGCATGCAGTACCCCACCAGCAGCAACACAGCGATGCCGGTGACCACGAGTTTTTCTGTAGCAAGTTTTTCGGTATTCCGTGTGGTGACGTAGACGAGGAGAATGATCACTAACAAAACGGGGGTCAACGATAGCGACAAGAGTTTCCACTGGAACTGCCGCTTCTTTGGAATTATAGACATTTGAGATACTGAATTAACCCTTCAAAATACAAAAATTATAGCTGTTGGCGGGCACAAATAAAATTTTTTTAAAAGAATGGATAAAGAAAGTTTTACGCTTTAACATACGCCCTTAGTACATGCGTTTGTGTTTAAAGTGGAAGTAGAGCATGGAACCGGCAATCAGAAGTGTGCCGGCCGCGGAGATAATATAGCCTGAATAGATAAAGACCTTGAGCCAGCTCACCGATGCATAGCCGAACTCTTTGAAGAAAAGTATACTGACGCTCCCCAGATAGCCAAACGAATCGGCCACATACATAATGAATCCAACGGTGCCGATATATTGAAAGGCCGCAATGAGCCGGTCGAAAAAGATACTGTTGAAAGGAACATAACCCATATAAAGACCGAGACCGATCAGGATCATCCATACCGGCGGTGTGATGATGTGTTGCTCGAACAGGAATGTACTGATGCCAATTAGGATCATGCCGGCTATGATAATTACGTGATTGATCATGAGCGCCAGTTGATTGTTCCGTATGATCATGATACTGCCCATAATTATAAGTACGGCAATGGATACGGGTACTTCGGTAGCCGTAAAGATTTCGGGCGAATTGCCATAGCCTAATGTCTTCCATACCTCCGCTGAAAAGTTATCCCTGAAATCGCGAAAGATGGTAAGCAACATATAGCCGAGTACAAACAGAATTATACCCGGTAAAAATGTAGTGATGAATTTTTTTCGTTCAGATAAGTCCATGGGTTGCCGGCGGGTTCGCAGTTGTTCGTCCCGTGCAGAAGGCGGAGGAACTTTATCGAGCAGGTATAAAAACACGAGTAACGGTATACTATAGATGCAGCACGTAACAAAAGGCATCCACGTTTCCGATACACCCCAGTCGCGTATCAGATAGGCCCCGGTAGAACGACACAGGCCTGAGGAAAAAATGAAACTTACGGAAAGCGAGGCCCCCAGTACTTCTGTCATTCTTCTTCCTTCGAGATAACCGAATACCATGCCCCAGATCATACCCAACGGTAAACCATTGGTGAAAAGGAAAATGATATTATAGGGAGCTGGCGTTATAGCGAAGAGCAACCACGAAGCACCGGCTATACTCACTAGAATTAATATACCAACCGAGCGAGAATGTGCTTTTAATTCTGAGATCACTTTGATACCGATGAATTTAGACATGCCATAGCCCACCACCTGGAAAATTACCAGCCATACTTTATAGCTTACACCGGCATAGAAAATTCCTTCGAACGAAGCTGCTGCAAAAGTTTTCCGAAATGCATACACACAGGTATATAAACAGAATGCAGCAATAGAGGTATAGATGGTGAACCAGAAACCATTGGCCTGCCGAAGCCACTGTGTTATAGGATGCTCACCGGAGGATGATACCTTGCTCGTTGTAGCGGAAAGATTGCCAGCGGCCTTCATGCAAAATGGTTAAAGTTTTAAATCCGATTTGGTTTAACAAAACAGCCGTGTTGGCAAACTGGTTAACGAGGTCATCGGGGTGATGTGCATCGCTGCTCAGGGTAACAGGTATATTTTTCTGAAGTATATATTCGAGTATACGCGGCCCGGGATAGGTAGTAGAAGATTTTTTCTGATAGATTCCGCGGGTGTTTACTTCAATGATGGCTCCGCTTGCGGCAATGGTATCAATCGTTCGTTTTACTTCGTGTTGATACCACGCATCGTTTTCATTAAAAAGTTTGCTGTCTATATTCTGTATCTTGATCTTGTCGAGGTGTCCTACAACGGTAGGGCAGGCGGTCGCGATCATTTCGCGGGTAAGTTCATAGTAACGTACCAGTGTATCACGAATGTTGTTTTTGAAAATCTTTTCATAACCCTCCTGGAAGAATGCGTGCGTACCATCAATCTCCCAGCGTGTTCCATCCGGCAGCTGATCAACAAAGTGAACAGAGCCAACGGTATAGTCAAGTTTATCGCGGAAATCATTCGGTGAAATCACCCCGGGTATAAAATCGATCTCAAGACTGGTATATATTTCCGTGCGCGAATCTTTTTTGAAGGCATTTACTTCGTGCAGGTAGGCATCAAGACTTTCAGGTTTCATGCACCACTTGCAGGGAAACGGTAATGGAGCATGTGATGAAAGACCAAGACTGATCATATTCAGTTCTTCAGCCTTGCGGATGTAATCCTGTATCGGACCTTTACCATCACAGTATGCGTTGTGTGTATGAAAATTAGACCACATATACAGGTTTAGCGTTCAAAGTTTATTGTTAAATGTTGCAAGAAAAACAATAAAGCGCAACCTTAACAAAATGATAAACCTGGTGATGGATCGTAAATCCATCCAAACATCAACCTTTGATGCAGAACAAAAATTTTGAAGAAGACTATAATTAACTGACTATGGATCGCTCAGCAGATATTGCTATTGTAGGTGGAGGCATCGTAGGACTCGCGCATGCCTATATGGCACTTCGTAAAGGCTATAAGGTTGTTTTATTTGAACGGGAACAATTTGCTGTGGGCGCTTCGGTTCGGAACTTCGGACTGGTGTGGCCGATCGGACAGCAGCCCGGTGTTGGTCTGGACCGTGCGTTGCGGGCGCGTCAGCACTGGCACGAAGTAGCGGCACAAGCCGGGTTCTGGATAAAGTCTAATGGATCATTACACCTCGCTTACCATGAGGATGAATGGAGTGTGTTGCAAGAGTTCATGGAACTTTACAAAGACACAGGCTATCAATGTCGTTTGCTGAATGCATCGGAGGTGGTGGACAAATCTCCGGTAGTTCGTAAAGACAACCTATATGGCGGCTTGTGGAGTGAGACCGAGGGAACAGTATATGCACGCGAAGCCATTCGAAGAATACCGTTGTGGCTGCAGGAGAAATACGGGTTGATACTGCGCTTCGGACATGTAGTAACGGAAGTTGATGTGCCGCATATAAAGACCGCGCGTGAAAGCTGGCGTGCCGAAAAAGTATTGATATGCAGTGGTGCTGATTTTGAGACACTATATCCGGCTATATATGATCAACACCCGCTGTCCAAGTGTAAGCTGCAAATGATGAAGGCCGTAACGGAAAAGCCTGTGAGCATAGGCCCTACGTTGTGTGCCGGTCTCACGCTACGCCATTACGCTGCCTTTGGAAAATGCCCGTCACTGAAAAAACTCGATGCCCGTTACGATCAGCAATCCGAAGAATTTAAAAAGCATGGTATACATGTATTACTGGCCCAGAACGAAGCCGGTGAACTGATTATAGGAGACTCGCATCATTACAGCAAAACCGTAGAACCTTTCGACTCCGAACATGTCAATGATGTTATCATCAATTATCTGAATTCCTTTACCAACCTCGGCAACTTAAAAATTACCGAACGCTGGCACGGTATATATCCCAAGTTACAAGGAAATATCAGTCTCGTAGTAGAGCCCGAACCCAACGTAACCATCATCAACGGCCTCGGAGGCGCAGGCATGTCGTTGAGCTTTGGCCTCGCGGAGGAAATTATTGAAAGATTGTGAAAATTTAAAAATTGGAAGATTCAAAGATTGGAAGATTGAAAATTGGATTGTCTTTAATAAATTTTTCAATCTTACAATTTTCTAATCTTCTAATTCCCCTAATCTTCCAATCTTCCAATTTTACAATCTTACAATTTCGAAGAGATGAAGTATAGCACGAGCATCACTACCTTCTTCTTCGAGCGGTTTATGGGGAGGTGGGGTACGGTTGCATCGAAATATATAGAGTCACCTTCTTCAAGTATAATTACTTCGTTGTTGATGTGATATTCACAGTTTCCGCTGATGATATATTTGAACTCGTAGCCATCGGTGGTGGTAGGTTTGCCGGTAGCGCCTGGTTCAAGCGTCAGCAGTACCGATTCCATCGTGCAGTTCGTAACGTTTTGTGACAGTATAAATTGGTAATTGAATCCGTGGCGGCCTTCACGTTCCATCGGTGTATAGGCATCTTTCTTTACCAGCAGGTAATCTTTACCGTTGCTCAATACCATGTCCTGAAAGAATTCTTTCAACGAGATGTCAAGCGATTGAATGATACTGACAAATACCGGGAGCGAAGGAACGGTACGCGAGTTTTCTACTTTGGACAGCAGTCCTTTACTTACATTGGAGCGTGTGGCGAGTTGTTGTATGGTGAGATTCTTTTCGAGTCGTGTGGCTCGTATTTTTTGTGCTATGCGCGATACAACTTCATTGTCGATCATACCAGGGAATGTTTACTGATTGTAAACATATAAAATATCCCATCGTTGTTGAACCGTGCGAAAATCGCTGTTGGCATTTATTAAATCAATGTTACCTACCGAAACGGTTGTCACAGGTATATTTCGGGGTTTCGTATTTGTAAATCCTGATTTCGTTAATAGAAGTTTCATTTCTTGTCAGAAAGTTTAATTCATACGTAACGTTTGTCTAAACGCTACTTTAATCAGAATACTCACCTTTGATGCAGAATTTTAAGTGCATGCTATACCTATAGTGTATATACCTATATATAGGCCGTGCACCTGTGGATTAACAACCCCTAACCCTTTAAACGTATGAATCAAACTCTACTGAAGAATTCAAATTCTTTAGGAACAGCACTGAGCCGCGCATCGCTTATACTGGCCGCGTGGCTTTTTGCTTTAGGTGCGTATGCACAGACAACCGTTTCCGGTCGCATTACCTCCGGTGAAGACTCTTCACCGCTGCCCGGAGTGAACATCCTGGTAAAAGGAACATCCATCGGAACGATATCCGATGTTGAAGGCCGGTATAGTATAAATGCGCCTTCGACTGATGCTACCCTTGTATTTTCTTTTGTAGGCTATATCTCGCAGGAAGTTCCGCTTGCCGGAAGAACTTCTGTAGATATAGTATTGGCAACCGATGCCACCCAACTTTCTGAAGTAGTGGTTACTGCGTTGGGTATTGAAAAAGACAAAGCTAAAGTTGGTTACGCCGTTCAGGATGTAAAAGGTTCAGACCTGGTAAAGGCAAGAGAACCCAACCCGGTTAACTCCCTGGTAGGAAAAGTGGCCGGTTTAACAGTTGCTCCGTCTGCAGAAATACTGGGCGCTCCGCAATTATACCTGCGCGGTAAGAAGCCTTTGTTTGTTGTTGATGGTGTACCGATCCAGTCGGATACCTGGAACATCAGTGCCGATGATATTGAAAGCTATACGGTATTAAAAGGACCAGCAGCCTCTGCGTTGTACGGTTCACGCGGTATGTATGGTGCTATTCAAATTACCACGAAACGCGGTTCAAAAGACAAGCGTGGTTTTTCGGTAGAGTTCAATTCTTCTACCATGGTGGAGAATGGTTTTCTTACTATACCGAAAGTACAAAGCGAGTATGGTCCTGGCGATCACGGTAAATATGCGTTTGGCAATGGTAAAGGCGGAGGAAAGAATGACTCTGACTATGATATCTGGGGACCTAAATTTGAAGGACAGCTGATCCCTCAATACGATGGCGAATATACTCCGGGTACGGAATATACTACTACGTTTGCCGATGGTACAACCTATACCGGTAATATAAGACCTACACAGTGGGTAGCGCGCGGTAAAGATAACCTGCAACGCTTTCTGCAAACCGGAGTTGTGGCAACCAACAACCTGGCGGTATCAACTTCCGGAGAGAATCACGATCTTCGTTTTTCTTACTCGCACAACTATCAGCGCGGACTCGTGCCGAACACGGATCTCAATGCCGATAACTTTAATATAGCGGCCGGAGTAAATCTCTCTCCGAAAATCAAATTCGAATCCAACATCAACTACAACCGTCAGTACACCGAAAATATACCCGATGTGAACTACGGTCCGAACAGTATGATCTATAACATTATTCTGTGGGGCGGTGCTGATTGGGATGTTGACGACATGAAGCAAATATGGCAACCTGGTAAAGAAGGTATCCAGCAGGTATATGCAGAATATACCCGCTATAACAACCCGTGGTTTCTGGCGAAGTACTGGTTAAGAGGACACTACAAGACCGATGTATATGGCTATATGTCATTGAAAGCTGAAATCGCTCCCGGACTTGAAGTAATGGGACGCACGCAGATCAATACGTATGATCTTCTGCGCACAGAGAAATTCCCATACTCGGCAACTGTATACGGACGCGAACAGGCAAAAGGTGATTACCGCGAAGACAAGCGTCAGCTCTTCGAGAATAACACTGATATCATGCTGACGTTCGACAAGAACATCACGCCTGATTTTACACTCAAGGCTTCACTCGGTGGTAACCTGCGTACGTTTACTTACCGTTCAAGCTATACCACAACGGACTACCTGAGCGTTCCCGGTCTTTACAACTTTACAAACTCACTGAACCCGATCCGTGCGTATAACTTCAATTCTACCATGCAGGTGGGTAGCGGTTATGGCTATATCGATCTTGACTATCAAAACTTCCTGGCATTGTCCCTAACAGGTCGTATGGATAAACAGTCTACTTTGCCAAAAGGAAACAATTCGTTCTTCTATCCATCGGCTTCGTTGAGTGCTATACTTTCGGAAAAAATTTCTTTACCGGAGGTTATATCATTCCTGAAAGTAAGAGGATCGTATGCCCGCGTGGGTGGTGCCCTTACAACGTCTACCATTGCTCCGTCCTATATATACTCAGGCGATGGACAGAGTCCGTTGGGATACGGTGCTGAATACTATACTCCTTACGATGGACCAAGCTTCGTAAATACAGAAGCATATCGTGGCGGTAAACTATTCAATAATATACCAGGGGCATACTATAGCGATCGTCTGTCGAATGAAAACCTGGAACCATCATTCAGTTCTACATGGGAAACCGGATTGGACATCAAGTTTTTACAGAACCGTTTAGGATTTGACGTAGCCTACTTCCAGAGTCTGGATGGTCCGGGTATATTTAACAAGCAGATATCTGAAACCAGTGGTTATACAACCATCGTGTCTAATGGTATAAAAACACTTCGCAAAGGTTGGGAAGTTACCATCAGCGGTACGCCTATACAAACCAACGAAGGTTTCACCTGGAATGTATTGGTGAACGGATCAACCTATAAAGAGTACCTGAATGAAATTGCTCCGGGCATCGATCGTATTGAAGCGAGCTTCTTCAATGGAAGTATAAATGGTAACAACAGCTTTATATACAAGGGAGATCGCATCGATAAATACTATGGTGAAGTGTTTCTGAAAGATCAACAGGGAAATCTGATCAACGATGATAGCGGAAGACCGATTGCCAATCCTATACCACAATATCTCGGTAATCTTAATCCTGATCTGGTGTGGGGTATCAACAACAAGTTCAGCTATAAAAATATCAGCTTCAGCTTCCAGTTTGACGGACGCATCGGTGGTAAGATTGTTGACTACGTACAACGTCAGACGTATCGCGGTGGTCGCCACATCAATACAACTGAAGGTGCTATGGGCGAAGCCCGCTACCAGGATTACCTGGGTAACAAATCGTGGGTTGGTCCTGGCGTAAGTGTAGCGGGTGGAAACATCCAGACCGATGATAACGGTAACATCATTAACTACGATGAGTTACAATTTACACCGAATACAACGGCTACATTTTTACAAGACTGGATCAGTCGCTATTACTCAAAAGAAGAAGCTAACCTCGTGAGCCGTTCGTATGCCAAGCTGCGAGAAGTAGTAGTAACCTATAATTTCCCTTCTGCTATGTTGGAGCGTACGTTTATCCGCAATGCATCGGTATCACTGATAGCACGTAACCTGCTATACTTTGCAGAACGTAAAGATCTTGATATCGATCAGTACGGTAACAACCTGTCGGGGTATTCCACCTTGCAGACACCTACTACAAGACGTTACGGTATAAACATCAACATCACTTTCTAATTCACGCATCATGAAAAATATACGATACTTACTGGCACTTGCCTTCCTGGTGATATTTACCCGATGCCAGGATTTTGATGAGATCGAAAAGAATCCGAACCAGACTATTACGGCACCTCCGTCATTGATATTAACCGGTATACAAAACGATATGCTGGAAGATCCGTGGTCACTTGAACACCGCTGGAATCAATACTGGTGCTGCAATTATAATTACTATGGTAATAATGAGTATAGCTGGACCAATGCTACGCTGAAGTTTCAGACATTGAAAAATGTTTTGAAGATGGAAGAGGAAGCTCTGAATACAGGCGCGAAAGCACTCAACCCATATTCAGCGCTTGGTAAATTTTTCCGTGCCTACTTCTATGTACGCATGACGCAGCAGGTAGGCGATCTGCCGCTGGAAGAAGCGTTGCAGGGATTGGAGAATACAACTCCTGCTTATGCTACACAGAAAGATATATACCTGAAAGCACTGGAATGGCTGGAAGGAGCCAACAATGACCTGGCTTCATTGATCGCAGCAGGTACTCCGGCACCAACGTCTCCCCTGGGAGATATATTCGCCGGAGATATATACCTCGGTAACAGTCTGCAGGCGTGGCAGAAAATTGTAAATGCATTTACGCTGCGTGTGCTGATCAGCCTGAGCAAGAAAGAAAGCGATGCTGATCTGAATATCAAAAACCGTTTCAATGCTATTGTCTCAAACCCGGCCAAGTATCCGTTGCTGGCGAGTGCAGCTGATAATTTGCAGATATACTATAACGGTTCAACCAGTTTATACCCAACCAACCCGGGCAGCCGTGGTCTTGATAAAGGCCGTTATAATATGGCTGAGATGTATGTAAAAACGTTGACAGACCTGGAAGATCCGCGCGTGTTTGTAACGTGTAATCCTGCGGAAGCAAAATTAAAAGCAGGTATAGCGTTTGACAGTTTTGATGCGTATGTAGGAGCAAGCTCAGCAGAAAGTCTTGACGACATGTCATCAAAAGCGGGTAAAGGTGAATACTCGTATGCCAACCAGTTACGTTACTACGGTACGTATGCTGGTCCTGAACCTGCGCTGATGTTAGGATATGCTGAGCAGAACTTTGCGATAGCAGAAGCGATCAACCGCGGATGGATCACCGGTGATGCAGCAACGTATTATAACAACGGGATCATCGCTTCCATGGAAGTATATGGTATAAAGGACGGATCATCCCTGAAGGTAACAACCGCGGATGATGTTGTGTTGGGTGAAGTTATACCATCGGTTACTGACTACCTGGATAACGCTGCAGTAAAGTATGCCGGTAACAATGCAACCGGACTTACGCAGATACTCACACAAAAGTATCTTGCCTTCTTCCAGAACTCTGGACTGGAAGCATACTATAACCAGCGCAGAACCGGTATACCTGCCTTCGCAGAAGGGACGGGTACTGGTAACAACGGTGTAATTCCGAAACGCTGGTTATACCCAAGCTCGGAAGAGACAACCAACTCCGAGAATCTGGACAAAGCTATACAAAGTCAGTTCGGAGCGATGGGTGATAGCAAGAATGCGGAGATCTATATAATTAAGGATTGAAAGATTAGAAGATTGAAGTATTAAAGATAAAAGCTTAAGCTTTAGAATTCAGCCCGGGTAAATACTCGGGTTGTTTTCTTTATAACAAATCACATTTTTTTTAAGGTCAGCACTTGCCGGATTAAAGAAATTATAACCTGCATCATACTTGCGTCATTATTCTATAACAGTAGTATAAATCTATACTCATCATGAGGTAATACTGTTGTTGCATCTTCGTGCATGTTTAAAAGGTTTTTGCAGTGTTGTCTGGTTGGTTGTTGTTCCTGCGTGTTTGCGCAGGAACGCCAGACAGAAAACCTGGTACTCGTAACCCTTGATGGTTTCCGTTGGATTGAATTGTTTGAAGGTGCAGACTCTGCTTTAATATATAGTAAAGATTTTGTGCACGATAGGAATGTTGTGAGTCAGTTTTGGGATGCATCTCCCGTTGTGCGAAGAGAGAAACTCTTGCCATTTTTCTGGAAGGTGATTGGCGTTGAAGGACAGTTATACGGCAACCGTAATTTTGGTAATCGTGTAAATTGTGCCAACCCGTATTGGTTCTCGTACCCCGGCTATAGCGAAATGCTCGTGGGCTTTGTTGACAAACGCATCAAATCCAACAACAAAATCGCGAATCCAAACTATACCGTGCTGAACTATATATATGATCAGCCGGCTTTCACCAACCGCGTTGCCGTATTTTCTACGTGGGATGTTATCCCGGCCGTTGTGCGCGAGCAATCTTCCGGTATATATACCAATGGAGGTGAGGAAAGCGCAAGCGGTGCGATGTTGTCTGAACAGGAAAAACTCCTTAACGATTTACAACGCGTTGTAAAAAATCCATATGGCGCGCGGTACGATGCTTTTACTTTTCAGTATGGCGTTGAGTATTTGAAGCGGGCTCGTCCGCGGGTACTTTTCATCAGTCTCGATGAAACCGATGAACACGGACATGGCGGCCGATATGATGAATATCTGAAAGCAGCACATCGCACCGATGACATGATTGGTAGACTATGGAACTGGATCCAGTCAGACGAACAGTATAAGAATAAAACAACGTTACTCATCACTACCGACCACGGTCGTGGATATGCCGGTAAAAAAGGTTGGAAAGGTCATGGAAGGCTAATTGCCGGGTCGAGTCAGATGTGGTTTGCTGTGATTGGTCCGGATACACCTGCACTCGGTGAAATGAAAAACGAAGGACAGTATTTTCAAAAACAAATTGCCAAAACAGCAGGAGCTTTCCTCGGATTGCATTATGAAAATGTAGAGCCGGTAGGAGAGGTTGTGGAGAGTATGTTTATTCCCGAACTGCTCTCCGATAATCATGCCACCATACGCAGTAAAAAATAAAGCAGGATTGTAGGCCCTGCTTTATATATAGATTGTACTATGGTTTAGAAAGGACTCTTCTCAAGTTTGGCATCAGCCGGTATCGTAAATAATTTAGCGTCCAGTGTCATTGGCTTTACTTCTGTTGCTACACTTTCGAGTGAGAATTGAGGTGTCTCAATGGTCATCTTCAAAGGCAGCGCCTGTGTACGCGAAATATATTCGTAGAAGTTCTGATACTTGAAGTTGGTGAACAACTTCGCATCCGCTTTCAGCTTCGAGCTATAATAATACTTCTGCACACCTGATTTACAGGTGAGAGTTATTTCATCGCAGGTATAGCCCAATATTTCCGTTGCTGCTTTTTTGATATCGGCTTTAATAACGGCATCCGGATTAGAAGCGGCATCAATCCAGTATATCGACTCAGAGCTCGCTAATTTATTATAGAGCTTGTTGTCTTTGTTAACATATATCTGCCATTGGAAGTAACTACCGCTGGTAGCGATCTTATAATTTCCACTTTTTACAAAGTAATCCTGTTTGCCTCCCATCATGGCCGTGAGTTGCTCATCGGTTACATTGGGTAGTTTGCTTTTGTACTTGTTTTCGTAAATGATTTTTCCCTCAAACGGCTGCGCCACAGCAGCAGCTTGTAAAAACAGAAAGCCGATGATAAAAAATAGTTGCCTCATGTATATATAGATTAAAAATGGTTATTGGTTTATCGCTTTTAATTTTGCCATGGCACGTACCGGAAATGTACCTACGCCTTTAAACTTAGGCGGCACAGCACTGAATGTAAAATCGTCATCCGGTAAAAGCGATAAGTTGCACAGGTGTTCTACGATCAGTATTTCGGCTCCTAACAACGTAGTGTGTACCGGTCGGCTTTTGCCACGCGTGTCGTCAATGTTGTGCGAGTCTATACCCACGAGCTTTACATTACAATCGCGCAGGTATTCCGCAGCTTCTTTGGTAACGAACGGATGGTTCTCGTAATACTTCTCGGTATTCCAATGAGCATCGCCCCACCCTGTATGGATCAGTACGGCACGATTTCGTATCTCGTAATTTTTCACATGATCTACCGTAACGGCAAGTGTCTGCGTGTAGGGCACCCGTATTACAACGGCGGGCAGATCCGCGAAAGCTTCCAAGGCTACTTCCGAAAGATCTTTTCCATGTTCGAACCGGTGAAACGGACAATCGATATACGTTCCCGTGTTCGTAACCATTTCTATTTTTCCAATCTGGAACTGTGCTCCTTCATCGTAAAACTTTTTTGAATCTTCACGGCTCAGGTAGTCGCATACGATAGGAGCGGGAAGTCCTTTATAAGTAACGAGTCCGTGTTCAATGGTATGACTCAGGTCTACGAACAGACTCTTGGCTTTGTCTGCGTTAAAAGGTTTTCGCTTGTGAGGTTCCGAGATAATTTCCTTGTTCAGAATCTTTGTCTCGCCAACCATCAGCAGGCGCATGTCCTGCACCAGGTAGTCGGCTAGTTCTCGGTCAGCGATGTCATCACCGGCAATATCGAGCCGGAAGTCTTCGCCTTTTATTCCACCGCCGTTGGTGAAGTAAATTTCGAAATCGAATTTAACGCGTTTGGTCATTCGTAAAATGAAAAAAATGTTAACAATAATTAATAGTAGCCATATCGTAATTGTCCCAATAATGTTTCATTTCGCATCAAATTACTGCATCTGCATCGTATTTATGTCGGTTATGCAGTTACGTTACCCCATCTAAAATTTAAACTGTTGCGAGTCAGACATAGAGAGTGCGGTAAAAAAGGCTATCTTTGCGCCTCAATTCAAGAAAAACGAGGAATTTGAGGATTTATGGACGTTAACAAGATCAGGAACATCGCGATTATTGCCCACGTAGACCACGGTAAAACCACTTTGGTGGATAAGCTGCTCATGGCTGGTAAACTTTTTAAAGACCATGAGAACCCTGGTGAGCTGATCATGGACAGCAACGACCTGGAGCGTGAGCGTGGTATTACTATTCTTGCCAAGAACGTTTCAGTTCGCTACAAAGATTACAAAATCAACGTAATCGATACACCGGGTCACAGTGACTTTGGTGGTGAAGTAGAACGTGTACTCAACATGGCCGATGGCTGTTTGTTGCTGGTAGATGCGTTTGAAGGCCCCATGCCACAAACCCGTTTCGTATTACAGAAAGCATTACAACTTGGTCTCAAACCAATTGTTGTTGTTAATAAAGTTGATAAAAAGAACTGTACTCCGGATGAAGTACATGAGCAGGTTTTCGAACTCATGTTCCAGCTGGATGCAAACGAAGATCAGCTCGACTTCCCAGCCTTCTATGGTTCGGCAAAGCAAGGCTGGATGAGTACAGACTGGAAAACTCCTACCGACAGCATTACTCCGCTGCTCGATGGTATTATTCAATATATACCGGCTCCGAAAGTTGAAGAAGGTGCTACGCAGATGCTGATCACTTCGCTTGAATACTCTTCGTATATCGGTCGTGTTGCGATCGGTCGTGTACACCGCGGATCGATCAAAGCTGGTCAGCCGATCGTGTTGATCAAACGTGAAAGTCATACACTAGTAAAATCACGTATCAAAGATTTATATGTTTTCGAAGGTTTCGAAAAACAAAAAGTAGACGAAGTAAAAGCCGGTGAAATCTGTGCACTGGTAGGATTGGAAGGGTTCGAAATCGGTGATACCGTAGCGGATCCTGAAAAGCCGGAAGCAATGAAGGCTATATCTATTGATGAGCCTACAATGAGCATGCTCTTTACCATTAACAACTCACCGTTCTATGGTAAGGAAGGTAAATTTGTTACGTCTCGTCACATTAAGGAAAGACTTGATAAAGAATTAGAGAAGAACCTGGCACTTCGCGTAGGCGATACTGGTTCGGCTGATTCATTCATGGTGTTTGGTCGTGGTGTACTACACTTGTCTGTACTCATTGAGACCATGCGCAGAGAAGGTTACGAATTACAGATCGGGCAGCCTCAGGTAATTTTCAAAGAGGTTGACGGTGTGAAGAGCGAGCCTGTGGAAGAGTTGACAATCGACCTTCCGGAGACTGATGCCGGTAAAGCGATTGAGACTGTATCACAACGCAAAGGTGAAATGCTGAATATGGAACCGAAGGGCGATCGCATGATCCTGAAGTTTACCATTCCTTCACGCGGTATCATTGGTCTGCGCAACTATTTATTGAACGTAACGGCTGGTGAAGCTATTGTTACTCACCGCTTCCTGGAATATCAACCTTACAAAGGTGAAATACCTGGACGTATCAACGGTTCGTTGATCGTAATGGAGCAAGGTGAAGCCATTGCCTACAGCTTGAACAACCTGCAGGATCGTGGTAAATTCTTTATTGATCCAGGAGAGCCTGTATACGAAGGTCAGGTAATTGGTGAACACAGCCGCAGCGGTGACCTTGTGATAAACGTTACCAAAACCAAGAAGCTCACCAACATGCGTGCTTCGGGTGCTGACGAAAAAATGCGCATTGCACCTCCGGTGAAATTCTCATTGGAAGAAGCATTGGAATATATTCAGTCAGATGAATATGTAGAAGTGACACCTAAATCTATTCGTTTACGTAAAATCTACTTGAATGAGACCGATCGTAAACGCTTTGGAAAACAGTCATAACAAATGATAAAAAGTATATCGCGACTCATCACCATGCTTATGGTGATGAGTTCTTTTTTTGTAGCCGGCCAGGCAAAAGTAAATGAAGCCGCAGCCTGGGAAACGTATGCTGATACACTGGCATCCCGCGAAGATTTTGCAGGTGCTATTAAACTGTACAACAATATCATCGAGAAATCGGGATTGAAACAGGACGATGATTATAGTGTATTGTACAAACGTGCCTATGCATACTTTGGTGCACAGGATTTTACAAATGCGTTGAAAGATATAAATCAATACCTGCAACGCATACCGGATCCACAGGCAAAATTACTGCGCATATACATTAATCAGGGACTCGGTGATCATAAAGCACAGCTTGCCGACCTCGATGATTTTCTCAAGCAGAGTCCGGGTAATCCTGAAATCATCCGCTTTCGCGCTTCGGTGTTAATGGATGCCGGAGAGTATAAAGAAGCACAGCGAGACCTGAAGAGCTTATTGACTCAGCGAGCTGATCCGGAAATTGAATCGTTTCTAGGGTTGACATACTATTACCTCGGCAACCTGGATAGCGCCATGATTGTGTTTGATCGCGTGATCAAACAGGAGCCTTCTCTTTTACAACCCTACCTCTATGCTGGATCGCTGTGTATAGAAGAAGGTGCGTATGCATTAGCGTTAGTGTATATCAATAAAGGTTTACAGGTTGATCCAACCAATACAACATTGCTATTCTACAAAGGAGTAGCACTGACTGAGACCGACAAACTCGAAGAAGGTTGTCGCTGCTTACGCAAAGCCTTCGAAGCCGGCTTCGATGATGCCGCGGATTATCTGAAAGAGTATTGCTACGGAGCGGACTAAATACAGGTCCCGCAGAAGGCGCAGATTTGCGCAGATAAATGCATTTAAAATTCTGCGTACATCTGCGTCCTCTGTGGGAAATCAAAGTGCTTTCACGAACGCAACAATCCTGTTAGCTTCTTCGAAGCCGCATTGTTTGTGAAAATTCTGGCTGGTTATATTGGAGATCTCTGTATCGGAGGCTAATTCACGGCATCCTTTTTCGCGTGCCCATTCTTCTGCCCGCTGCACTAGCGCTATACCTATATGCTGCTTTCTATACTGCTCTTTCACAAAGATCGCTTCGATATACGCCACAGGAGAAGAGGAGGTACCTTCAACATAATCGTTACGAAGCGATAGCTCTACAAAACCAATTACTTCATTCTTCTCTTCGCAAATATAGAGGGCATGATCGGATGATCCGTGGTTCGCTTTGAACTCACCGAGAAGTATATTTTCATCTTCTGACGGCCATAGCATAGCAGCGAGTTGAGCTATAGCAGGAAAATCTTCTTGGGAGGCAACTCTGATCATCGTGAAAAAAAATCAAACCCGGCAGAAATCGCAAATAGACGCAGAAATTTAAAATGCATTTATCTGCGTACGTCTGCATCCTCTGCGGGAAATAAAAACTACATATTTCGTCTATACTGCCCACCTACCTCGAAGAGCGCTTTTGTGATTTGTCCGAGTGAGCACACTTTAGTGGCTTCCATCAGCTCTTCAAATATATTCTTGTTCTGAATTGCAGCTTGCTGCACACGCTCCAGCATCATCGCAGATTTTTTATCTTGGAAAGCGTTCAGATTGCGTAACATTTTTATCTGGTACTCTTTCTCTTCGGTTGTAGCACGAATTACTTCCTGTGGTATAATTGTAGGTGAGCCTTTCGAACTTAAGAACGTATTCACACCAATGATCGGATACTCACCGGTATGTTTTAGTGTCTCGTAGTATAAACTCTCCTCCTGTATCTTGCCGCGCTGGTACATGGTTTCCATCGCACCGAGTACACCACCGCGTTCAGTAATGCGATCGAACTCCGAAAGCACAGCTTCTTCTACCAGGTCGGTTAATTCTTCAATGATGAATGATCCCTGCAAAGGATTTTCATTCTTCGCCAATCCTAATTCCTTGTTGATGATAAGCTGTATCGCCATTGCTCTGCGCACACTCTCTTCGGTAGGTGTTGTTATAGCCTCATCGTAAGCATTGGTGTGAAGCGAGTTACAGTTATCATAGATCGCATAGAGCGCCTGCAACGTGGTGCGTATATCATTGAAGTCAATCTCCTGCGCGTGCAGCGAGCGACCCGAAGTCTGGATATGATACTTGAGCATCTGCGAGCGGGCATTGGCTCCGTATTTATTCTTCATCGCCTTGGCCCACAACCTGCGGGCTACACGCCCGATAACAGCGTACTCCGGATCAATGCCGTTGCTGAAGAAGAACGACAGGTTCGGAGCAAAATCGTTAATGTTCATGCCGCGACTCAGGTAATACTCTACATACGTAAAACCGTTCGCCAGCGTAAAGGCTAACTGTGTAATAGGGTTCGCGCCCGCTTCAGCGATGTGATATCCTGAAATAGATACCGAGTAGAAATTCCGTACGTTCTTGTCGATGAAGTATTGCTGTACATCGCCCATCAAACGCAACGCAAACTCGGTTGAAAATATACACGTGTTTTGTGCCTGGTCTTCTTTGAGTATATCGGCCTGAACTGTGCCCCGTACTTGAGACAATGTTTCGGCTTTGATCTTGCTATATATATCAGCAGGTAATACCTGGTCTCCGGTTACGCCTAGTAACATCAATCCTAAACCATCATTGCCTTTAGGCAGTGTTCCCTGGTAGGAGGGGCGTTCACCTTCGTGTGCTGTATACAGGTCATTGATCTTATTTTTGACTTCTTCCTCCAGACCATTCCGTTTGATATATAGTTCGCACTGCTGATCGATCGCAGCGTTCATAAAATATCCCAACAGCATCGGAGCCGGACCGTTGATCGTCATGGATACCGATGTCTTTGGATCTGCCAGGTTAAAGCCACTATATAATTTCTTGGCATCGTCCAGGCAGCAGATGCTAACTCCGGAGTTACCAATCTTTCCATAGATATCGGGTCTGTAATCAGGATCATTACCGTAGAGCGTTACCGAATCAAACGCGGTGGATAAACGCTTCGCAGGCATCGCTATACTTACATAGTGAAATCTGCGGTTCGTTCGCTCAGGTCCGCCTTCACCGGCAAACATACGGGTGGGGTCTTCGCCTTCGCGTTTGAAAGGATATATACCGGCTGTATATGGAAATTCACCCGGTACATTTTCCTGCAAGTTCCATTGCAGTAGTTCTCCCCACGCTTCATATTTAGGGAGCGATACTTTCGGAATCTGTAAATGCGAAAGCGATTCGGAATGTGTTTGTATACCAAGTTCCTTATCTCGCACCTTAAACTTGAAAAGTGGTCCTTTATACTGTAGTGTTTTCTGTTTCCACTCTTCAATCAATTTGTAGTTCTTCGGATCGAGGTTGAGTTTCAGTTTTTCGTACTGTTCTTGTAATCCTTTTACAAGACGATCTTTATCTTCAACAGAAGACTGTTGTATTGTCTCAATCGATACTTTTATAGCATACAGCTTCTGTGCAATAGCTGCCTGATCTTTTACCCAGCCATCGTAGTTCCGGTTGTTCTCGGATATTTCACTGAGGTAACGTGTACGATGCGGAGGTATAACAAAAATCTTCTCCGACATTTCTCGCGTGATCTCGAACGTGGATTGGAGTGAAGCTCCGGTCTTCTCTACAATCGTATCAAGTATATATTTGTAGAGTTGATTGGTACCCGGATCGTTAAACTGTGAAGCGATGGTTCCGAACACCGGCATGTCTTCTACCTTGCTCGTCCAGCGCTGGTGGTTGCGTTGATATTGTTTCTTGACATCGCGCAGTGCATCGAGGGCACCGCGTTTATCAAATTTATTCAACGCTATAACATCAGCGAAGTCCAGCATGTCGATCTTTTCCAACTGCGTGGCAGCACCGTATTCAGGAGTCATTACATAGAGCGATACATCACTGTGGTCCAGTATCTCCGTGTCGCTTTGTCCTATACCGGAAGTTTCAAGAATGATGAGATCATATCCTGCAGCCTTAAGTACTTGTATAGCTTCTTTTACATACGCAGAGAGCGCAAGGTTACTTTGACGCGTAGCAAGTGATCGCATGAACACCCGCGAGTTGTTGATCGCATTCATACGGATACGATCTCCAAGCAGTGCCCCTCCTGTTTTCCGTTTGGAAGGATCGACAGAGACTATGCCTACTGTTTTATCTTTGAAGTCAATCAGGAATCTTCTTACCAATTCATCTACCATAGAAGATTTACCCGCGCCCCCTGTTCCGGTTATACCCAGTACGGGAGCTTTTGATGTCGCTGCTTGTTGGTTGATAGCCTCAAATATACTCTTGTGTTTATCGTAGTAATTTTCGGCAGCAGAAATGAGCTGCGCAATAGGTACATGATTTTTTGTATTCAGTGATGCTATAGCATGCTCAACGTTGAGACCGGTGGGGTAATCACTTTTCTCTACGAGATCGTTGATCATTCCCTGAAGTCCTAAAGCACGACCATCATCGGGAGAATATATACGGGTAATGCCGTAGTCCATCAGTTCCTTGATCTCTTCGGGAAGAATCACTCCGCCACCGCCACCAAATATCTTGATGTGACCTGCACCTTTCTCCTGCAACAAGTCATACATATACTTGAAGTATTCGTTGTGTCCGCCCTGGTAGCTGGTCATGGCAATAGCCTGCGCATCTTCCTGTATCGCGGTGTTAACAACTTCCTCAACACTGCGGTCGTGACCAAGGTGTATCACTTCACAACCTGTGGCCTGAATAATTCTGCGCATGATGTTAATAGCAGCGTCATGACCATCGAACAGACTCGCGGCTGTAACAATGCGGACTTTGTTCTTGGGCTTGTAAGGCTCTGGTGCGGCATGTCCGGCTAAGGACGTTTTGTGATCGTTTTTAGCGGGTGAAATAGCTTCCGTGCTCATTTGCAATGGTATTCGATTGCTCAAAAATACACAGAACCGCGATAATCCCTAACACTTATTAGGAGAACGTTGACTTGGTCTCTTTCTTGTAACCTTTGGACGGTTCCGCGGTATTTGCTGTGGTCACCGCTGTGATTTTGCATACGGTGACGCAACTAAATTCCGAAAACAATCATCCTGTTAACGAGAACAGTTTTATCAAAACCAACCCCGTATGTTCAAAAATTATATCACCCTTGCCTTCCGAAATCTTTTCAAACGGAAATTGTATTCCTTCATCAACATCGCTGGCCTGGCTATAGGCGTAGCGGTTTGCCTGGTAATTTTAAAGTATGTTGACTTTGAGTTGAGCTATGATAACTACCATCAGAACTCCGCTAATATTTACCGTACGGTAACGTCAACCTATACCAACGGAGAGTTTCGCGGTGCAGGACCACTCTCGGGCTATGCGCAGGGACCATTGTTGGTTGAAGATATACCGGAAGTGAAAACATACGTACGCACGCATCCCATGTACGGTGGTGCCGTGGTGAGCAATGAGGCAGGCGGTAGTGATTCAAAACGGTTTCACGAAGAGAGTATACAGTTTGTAGACTCAACGTTCTTTGATGTATTTACCTATCATGCTTTTGCCGGAAATTTATCGGCAGCACTGGATAAACCTAATTCGGTAGTGCTTACGGAAACTGCTGCCAGAAAATATTTTAATAGCCTGGATGTAGTCGGAAAAAGTCTGACCGTTTCCGGTGGTTGGGCAGATGGTGAATACCAGGTAACTGCGGTAATTGAAGATGTTCCTGAAAACTCGCATTTCCCTTTCGACTTTCTCTTTTCATTTCAGAACATCATGCAGAATGGACAGTATAAAAATGATAATGGATGGGGATGGTATAACTTCGTAACGTACGTTGAATTACAGGCTGGTGCTGATCCGAAAGAAGTTGAAAAGAAACTTCCTCCCTTCATTGAAAAATACCAGGGTAAAGACCTGGCGCAATCCAACAGTAAACAGGTATTGACTTTTCAACCCATTCGGGATATACATTTAACACCGGGCTTCAACAATGAGTCAAGCTCAACGATGAGTGTTAATACGATATATTTCTTTATCGTTATTTCGATTTTTATTCTGGCGATAGCGTGGGTGAACTATATAAACCTGTCTACTGCGCGGGCGATAGAACGTGCGCGTGAAGTAGGCATCAAGAAAGCTATAGGTGCATTCCGTACTCAACTTATAACACAATTCATTTTTGAATCGGTGCTGGTAAATTTTATTGGTATTGTACTCGCAGTGTTACTGGCGTTGATACTATTGCCTGTATTGGGCGATATTGTAGGAAAAGATTTTGCATTTGATTTTACCGATGTGAGACTATGGGGCATATTGCTGATACTCTTTGTTACCGGTTCGCTGGTGTCGGGCGCTTATCCTGCCTTTGTGCTTTCATCGTTCAATACCACGACCGTGTTGAAAGGTGGCGTGGATAAAGTTACCGGAGGCTTTTCGTTACGCAAGGCATTGGTTGTATTTCAGTTTGTGGCATCATTGATATTGATAGCTGGTACATTTGCTATATACCGTCAGCTGATGTTTATGCGCAGCCAGGACAAAGGGTTTGACATGGAGCAGATGCTCGTGTTTAACGGCCCGAGCGTTATCAGCAATCATGAGACAGCGCAGGAGAGTCTGATCACGTTGAAGAATGAAATCAAAAAGATAGCCGCTGTCCAGAATGTAGCAACGTCTGCATCTATACCCGGTGGAGGATTTAACTGGGGAACCGGTATGCGTAAAGACGGAACAGATGAGAATCAAAGCAAGAGTGGTAATGTTGCGTGGGTTGATCCGGATTTTTTAGCTACTTACGGAATGGAGCTTGCTTCCGGAAGACAATGGGATGGTGATCGTGAATCAGACCGTCAGGCTGTATTGGTAAACGAAGCTGCACTGAAGGCTTTCGGTCTGGGCGATGCAGAGCACGCACTGGAAGAACGAATTATATTAGGTGATGACACGGTAAATATACTCGGTGTACTGAAGAACTATCATTGGAACTCTCTCAAGAGCGAACATATACCTATTCTGCTGGCGCATGATAAAATTTCACGCAGACATTATTCGGTAAGATTATCCGGAAATATACCAGACGCTATCAAGCAGATTGAAGCGAAATATAGCGAAGTATTTCCCGGCAATCCGTTTGACTATTATTTCCTTGATGACTTCTTCGATAAACAATATAAAGACGATCAGCAATTCGGAAAGATCTTCAGTATGTTTGCCGGACTCGCTATTGTTATTGCCTGCCTCGGACTCTGGGGACTTGCCAGCTTTACTACAACGCAGAAGTTACGCGAAATCAGTATTCGAAAAGTATTGGGTGCCTCAACTTCTAGTATCATGTCGCTTTTATCAAGCCAGTTTATGAAGCTGGTATTGATCGCTACCATTATTGCTATACCGATAACCTGGTATGGTATAGATCGCTGGCTGGGAGGTTTCGCCTTCCACATCGATCTCACCTGGGATTTGTTCGTAGTGCCCGGAGTTATACTGGCCATCATTGCATTGGCCACGGTGAGTATTCACATTTTGCGAGGTGCAGGTACAAACCCTGCGAAGATACTCCGATCTGAATAAGCTTCAGGACGCTGGCTACTGGTTTCCGGAGGAGGGAAGCTGGTGGCCGGCAGCTCCTGATAAAATACTGTTATCCTTTAATTCCACACCCGACAATTTAAGTCGTAAAGCTTCCTGAGCAAGATATACTATTTTAGTAGCAGCGTCTGTATATACCAATCCCTCCGGACGTATATTGCTGATGCAGTTGCGTGATTCATCCGTTAATCCAACGGATGGGTTATACGTTATATAGGCCCCCATGCTGTCGGGTGATGTCAGTCCGGGACGTTCACCAATCAGGATCACAACAATTTTAGCGCAGAGCAGTTGTCCTATCGCATCACCAATCGCTACACGCGCTTGTTCAACAATGCATAGCGGAGCAAGGGTAATCGCTGCACCTCGCAATGCAGCTATCGTATTTTGCAAGACGGGTATAGCATGACGATTGATGGCGGTGGCCGATAATCCATCGGCAAGTACAAATGCTACATCGGATGGATTATGTTCGATAGCAGTCAACGTATTTACAGATGTAGTGTCTAATCTTCTGCCACGATCGGGCCGCTTTAAATACTCTTCGCGGTTGGTAACAGCACTTTTAAGATGGTATATGGGGAGGTCGAATGATTCGAGTGCTGTATGTAAAGCATGAACATCAAGCGATGAGTATACAGCATCGCGTGCATGCGCGTGGGCCAGTTTGAAATTGAGCGCCTCTTGCAATGGAACTGAAACACCGGTTCTCCCCAGGGCAATTCGCGCTGCGGTTAAGGATTGCAGGGATTGCCAGGGATCCGCTATTAC
Source organism: uncultured Chitinophaga sp. (assembly GCA_902168205.1). Taxonomy (GTDB): domain Bacteria; phylum Bacteroidota; class Bacteroidia; order Cytophagales; family Cyclobacteriaceae; genus Ohtaekwangia; species Ohtaekwangia kribbensis. The sequence goes on from CABHOK010000002.1 coordinate 53,834, forward strand.
TGCTGATTTCTTTTCGGGAGTCATTCGTCTCGACTAAAAAAATAAAGTTACTATATAGTTTCGATTTTATATTTCATTATATCACTTTTAGTAGTATCGATTCGGACAAGCCAATGAAGCACTCAGAACTTGTGACACTACGATTCAGGAAAGCCGTTCGTGACGATGTATCGTTCATCGTGCAACTTCTGGCAAATGATAAACTCGGAGCAAAACGAGAGGACTATCATAATCCGTTGCCCGAAGTATACTATACGGCTTTCGATAAGATCGATGCTGATGCTAATCAACAGTTAATTGTTGTGGAGAATGATGCTGCTGAAATTATAGGTACACTGCAATTGAGCTTTCTTCAGTATCTAACGTATCGCGGAGGTATCCGTGTACAGATTGAAGCCGTTCGTGTGCGTGAAGATATGCGTGGTGCCGGCATTGGCCAGCAAATTTTTGAATGGGCTATTGAGCACGCGCGAAAAGCGGGTGCACACATGGTGCAATTAACTACTGATAAAGAGCGTCCGGAAGCGATTCAGTTCTATCAGAAACTCGGTTTCAAGCCATCGCATGAGGGAATGAAATTGCACCTGGTATAATTGTACTATAAATCTTACTAAAATATTACGTGCTATATAATAACAGTCTATCCATATCAAACTTTTCCTGTTTTTGAATCATCTTTAGCACGGAATTCATTCTACCTGTAGGATTCTTGTATTTATGAAATTGAGATTAACTGTAGTCTTTGTCTCGCTGATATGTAGTTTCAATACATTCGCTAACGAGCTCTGGAAAAAAGATTATTCGAAAATTGATTCTATTGCTAAGGCTGTTGAACCGAGGCGCAATCTTAAAAAGCTGGTATCAGAACTCACCGACCATTGTCATAACGATGTCAGTAAATATAGGTCTATATTTACCTGGGTAGCCCATCATATCGAGTATGATCTGGAAGCATTGCGCAAGCCTGCGCTAAGAGAAACAGACCCGGAGAAAATCATCAAACGCGGCAAAGCTGTGTGTGCGGGGTATAGCAGTTTGTTCAAAACACTTTGTGAACAGGCAGGTCTGGAGTGTGTAACCATTACAGGTTGGGCAAAAGAAAGGACATTAATCGGAAAGGATTTTCCTAACAAAACAAATCATGCGTGGAGCGCTATACGAATTGAAAATGAATGGTATTTGTGTGATGTAACGTGGGCGGCCGGGAATACTACTGAAGAGAAACAAGTATTTACGTTTGAGTTCAATGATTCTTATTTCTGTACACCTCCGGAGTTGTTTGCGTATTGTCACTTTCCCGAGGATAAGCAATGGTTTTTAGGTGGAAAAGTTTCGAAGAAGAAGTTTATGGAGCGTCCGCATTTTTACTCAGGATCAATCCGCTACAAGATTCAGGATGTGGAGTCTGATGACGGAACAATAAAGTATAGGAATGGAGATAGTATCGATTTTCAATTCTCTACTGATGTGCCCGACCCGGAGATTACGATATGCTGGGCCGGTGACAAATTCTCTAAAAGTATAGCATACGAAAAGAAAGGCGATACAATAACGTTTCGATGCATGCCCAATAGATATGTGCCCTTTTTGTACATTTATTTAAACAGCAAAGCAATACTTGGGTATAAAATAGTTAAGTAGATTGTCGGTCAATTTTCTGTATATACAACTGACATAAAAATTGCAATACACATGCAAAGTCTTGATACAGCACGTAAACTGGCAAATGTTATCGCGGTGCTTACACTTGGACTTTTTGCATTTACATTTATAGCCAGCGATGAATTTAGTAATACCGATCAATTTGGTTGTGCTACTTTGGCCACAGAAGTATGTGACACACGCGATATAGAAACCATGAGCGGTCTTAGAGGTTATACCATTTTCAGAAGCAATTGTATGGCCTGTCATCGGCTGAACCAAAAGCTGATAGGGCCAGCGTTGAGTTATAGTATTCAAGTACGTGATTCCGTTTGGCTTGGAAAAATGATCAGGAATGCGAATGACTTGATAAAGTCGGGTGATACACTGGCTATAACGGTATATAATGAATACAATCAACTGCCGCATACTTCATTTGAGGGATTTAGCGATGAAGAGCTGAACGATCTGATTGACTACCTGAAGCAGGCAAGTGAAGAGTCGATGTAATGGACTGATATATACTAAAAAGTATACTCGATGCCGTTCACGAACGCCTTCTTTAAAACCTTTACTTGCCACATGCTTGTTGTACCTACACAGCCTATACCTGGTGCCAGGTAGACGGTACTCTCCTCGTCAACAATCATGGGCACGTCATAAAAGTATCCTTTACACTCCGGTATTTCTTTTTCGCCAATCTCGACTGTTGTATAAAAACTTTCGACGGTCGCCCTATCACCGAAATTACTTTTGAAAGACCATTGGTCACCGTGGCTCGCAAAAAGCCTATATAAGTTTTCTTCGTTCTCCCAACCTGTTCTCCAGCAATAGACATAACCATTGTTATCGATGTGATAGTAAGCAGTGTCATAGTGAATACTGGCCGATACGGCAAGCGGTCCGCCAACTACTTCATAATAGCGATCACCATTTCGCTTTATGGTGGTTCGTACATATTCGCGTCTTATATACGATGACTTATAGGTAACAACTTCGTAATCCCAATAATTACCGACTCGTAGTGGAAGGTATGAATTCGTTTCTATGATGCCGTCTTTTTCATCTTCGGTGCAAGCGAGAAAAAGCAAGGCCATGCAGGCGACTGACAACAAGTATCGAAAACTCATGGGACAGGGTTTGTAATACAGACACGAACATCTCCTGTAAAGTTGTAAGCCTGGAATTAATCTTATGTTACGAGTATACTGGCAGCGGCAGTCCAGGTTTATTTTTTTACTGAAAACTTATCCACCGCCATAATTAAACTTTGCATATCCTGGTGAATGGAGCGTATGGTGGATTGAAGCTGGTTCAGCATCGATGCACGGGTATGCAGCCGGTCAGCATTATAGAGTCCTCCTTGCTTGAAATATAGTGCTACTGTTTTATCTGAAACCTTGTTGATCAGTTCGAATGCGATCCAACGTTTTTTTATACTTTGTACCAATGAGATTGTGTGGCTGTTGCTGAAACTTTTCTCATTTAAGACATACCATGTGAATGGAGAGTATATTTCAGAGTGCAGGGGTTGAAACCAGATGTCTCCCAGTATATTTCTGCTGAAGTCCATTTGAATTTCTTTGCCGGATGTATCAAGCAGCAGAGCACCCAGTGCCGCAGCAGCAAGGCCACCACTTAAACTGACAGCATCTTGTGTATCGTCATTACTTACAGCCACGGCAGCAACTGTCACCGCTGCCCCAAGTATAACGGATGCTCCTGTGAGGACTGTATTTCTTTTCCGATTTATACCGTCCAGGTAGTTGGCCAGTTGATCGGCACGTTCGCCTTCACAATCCAGCTCGGCCGCAATCCCTTCTATTTCAGCAGAAGCCACCAACAATCTGTTTTGAATGATTGTTACAGTGTGTTCAACTTGGAATGTACGCTGAATGGATGAATCCTTCTGAAGTGATAATAATTGCTGAGTAAAGGGAAGTATACCCATGGCATTCGCCATCTGAATATCGTGATCGTTAAGTATATTTTTAATCTGGGGATTGCGCTGTAATAATGAATCAATGTTGGTTAGTGGCAGGTATGTTATATCGTACGAATAGCTTGTAGCAGGTGCGCAGTATGTACTTTGTACAATGAGGGGCGCGTGACGAACAACGCGTAGACTGCTGCAGGACGTCATCATGATAGCTATGATAACAGCAGTGATTAGCAAGCGAAGGTTTCTGGGTATATGCATGTCCTTCCATCCGTATTTCTTAAGATGCAGAAGCTATGCAAAAGTCACAGTTACTCCCAGGAGACTATATATTGGTTTGTGTCCAATCCGAATCTTTAATTGTCGACCGAATGTTGATTGATCTCGTGAATTACCTCGTCCAGCTTGATGACGGTTCGTTTGAGACAGGTAATAATTTCTTTTGAGAAGCTGCCATCGAAATGATCGTGTTCGATCAATTGAATCAATCCGAGAATAGTGGCAACGGGTCCGCGCAACTCATGACTGTTTTTATACGATATGATATCGAGTTTATCGAGTTGTATTTCGATTTTCTCGCGCAGGTCCATTACCTCACCAACGTCTGATGCCATGGTGAGTACAGTCTTCGGTTTGTTGTGTTCATCTAGTCGCAGCACAGCAATGCGCAATTGTATATATTGATAAACGCTATCCTTGCGCAATACGCGTATCGTGCATTCTTTGAACGGAGCTTCAGGTTCGTTGAATAGTGATTCAAAAGTATTCAACTGGATCATCCGGTCGTCAGGATGAACAATCTTCTCAAACAGATTTCTGCTTAGTGTAAAAAACTCTTCTTCGGTATATCCCAAATGCTGCGATGTCCACTCGCTGGTGCAGATCAACTCTCTGTTCTGAACATCTACTACTTCAATACTTACAGGCGATATTTTACAGAGCTTGCTGAAGATCAGTTCATCATCATCTTGCATAGGAGTAGGGTTGGGATCGGTGGTAGCATGAAGATAAGACATTTACCCAGCAGATGACAGTGTACTTTCGGTTATTTTACTTTACCACTTTTCCTGTAGCAGCGGATGTGATGCCGGTACGGATATCAGATTCCCGGCAGGATCCATAATCTCCTGTCGCTGTAACCAGCTTTCAAATTCGGGTGCTGCACGAAGTCCTAATACTTTACGGATATAGAGTGCATCGTGAAAAGAAGTTGATTGATAGTTCAGCATAATGTCATCAGCGCCCGGCACACCCATGATATAGTTACATCCCGCTACACCGAGCAGTGTGAGTAAATTATCCATGTCATCCTGATCAGCTTCGGCATGATTGGTATAGCAAATGTCCATGCCCATGGGCAGGCCCAACAGCTTCGCGCAGAAATGATCTTCCAATGCTGCACGAATGATCTGCTTACCGTCAAATAAATATTCCGGACCTATAAATCCGACAACAGAATTTACCAGCAATGGATTGAACTTCCGGGCCACAGCATAAGCACGCGCTTCACAGGTTTGCTGATCCACACCGTCATGGGCATTTGCTGAAAGCGAACTTCCCTGTCCGGTCTCAAAGTACATTACATTATTACCCATGGTACCGCGTTGCAACGAAAGCGTTGCTTCGTACGCCTCCTGCAACATGGATAGTGATATACCAAAGCTCTTGTTTGTTTTCTCGGTTCCTCCGACGGACTGAAAAGTAAGATCTACCGGGGCGCCATTTTCCAGTAGCCTGAGCGTTGTGGTAACATGGCATAGTATACAGGATTGTACGGGTATAGTAAAACGCTCGCGTACATGATCGATCATCTTCAACAATGCCGATACAGTTGCAGGATTGTCGGTTGCCGGATTAATGCCAATAACAGCATCACCACTTCCATAGAGTAATCCATCCAGCAGACTTGCCGCTATACCTTTCAAGTCGTCAGTTGGATGGTTGGGTTGCAGCCGCGTGGAGAGACGTCCTTTCAACCCAATGGTATTTCGAAAGCGCGTTACGACTTCGCATTTGGCAGCAACGGTAATCAGGTCTTGATTACGCATGATTTTGGACACTGCGGCTGTCATCTCTGGAGTAAACCCGTTCGCGATTGCTTGCAATGTTTTTGTGTCAGCTAAGTCGGAGAGAAGCCAGTCGCGCAACTCACCAACGGTAAGGCTACTGATTGACTGGAATGCAGCTTTGTCATGTGAATCAATGATAAGCCTGGTTACTTCATCAGTCTCGTATGGAATAACGACCTCGTCCAGAAATCTTTTTAACGGAACATCTGCCAGTGCCAGTTGTGCAGCTACACGTTCCTCGTAGCGTTCTGCGGCCAATTCTGCCAATGCATCGCCAGATCGAAACGGAGACGCTTTGGCAAGCAACATCCGAAGGTTGTCAAATGTATAGGTGAGATTCCGTATAGTATAGCGATAGGCCATATACCTTCAGTTGGTTTCGGTTGAAGGAATTAAGTCGGGATCATTCACAGGAATCGTATCTTTTTTCTTCCAGGCAAACAGTATTGCGGTAATGCCGAATCCGATCATGAATAATATACTCAGCCAGAAGTTATAGTATATAATCGCCACCAGGCATAGACACGATAATACCAGGGCGATGCCGGGAAAATATGGATACAACGGTGCTCGTACCGGACGTTCGAGCATGGGTTCTTTTTTACGCAAAGCAAACAGGCTTAGCATACTGATAATATACATCACTACCGCTCCTAATCCGGAGAGGATAATCAGTTTATCGGTTGTGCCGGAGTATAGCGCCAGTATACCTATAATTCCTCCGGCTATTAATGCCCAATGCGGTGTTTGATAGCGCTTGTTCACGTTGGAAAGTACAGGCGGCAGAAAACCACTGCGCGCCATGGCAAATATTTGTCGTGAGTAACTGATGATAATACCATGGAACGATGCTACTAATCCAAATAGTCCTATACCGGCAAATAACTTGGTGATGCTATTGTCTTTGCCGAGCACCTGTCCAATCGTTTCGGGTAGAGGGTAGTCAATTACCGAGAGCATTTGCCAATCGGCAGCGCCCCCTGAAAGAATCATGACACCGAGTGCCAGGAGCATGAGCGTAAGAATTCCGGATATATAGCCAATGGGTATATTTCGATTAGGATCTTTTACTTCCTCTGCCACCATGGCTACCCCTTCAATGGCCAGGTAAAACCAGACAGCGAATGGAAGTGCAGCGAATACACCCATCCAGTTTATAGGAGTGGCGTTCCTGATAAAATTCTCAGTTTCGAAATGAGGAGCAACGATTCCCATAAAAATGAGCAGCTCCACAACAGCAAGTAAGGTTACAATCAATGAGAATATGGCCGATTCTTTTATTCCCAGCATATTGATCAAGGTAAAAAGTATATAGCAGCCTACGGCAGTATATAAAGTCGGAACAGACGGATAAATAAAGTGAACGTAACTCCCGAGCGCAAAAGCAATGGCTGGTGTAGCCAGCAGGAATTCAATGAGTGTAGCGTATCCGGCTATCAATCCTCCCCACGGACCGAAAGCCCGAAGTGAATAAGCGAACGGACCTCCCGCCTGCGGTATAGCTGTGGTGAGTTCCGTGAAGCTGAAAATGAATGTGATGTACATTACAGAAATGACGAGTGTGGCGATGAGGAATCCGATTGTACCGGCTACACCCCATCCATAGTTCCAGCCGAAGTACTCTCCGGAGATAACGAGTCCAACGGCCAGTGCCCACAGGTGTATCGGGCGAAGCGCTTTTTTTAATGCTACTTTTTCAGGTGAGGAGTGGTTCATATAAGCCAATGTACTAAAACACGGGCATCGTGTATATATACAAGTTGTTGTTTTTTGAGGAGTCCTTGATGAAAAGTTCCCTCTTTCGATTGCAGAGAAAACTCCATAAAAGACTTTTTTGGGTTGGCATCAAATTTTTCAGGCATTTATAACAAATGATTACCACTATGAACAAAGTATACTATAAGGGCCAGGCCTACGATTTTAAAATGAACCGACTGACTTCAGGTCAGCGTCATTATTCTCTTTATAAAGACGGTTTGTTGACGCATTCTGTGATGGAAGACGATCTGGACAAGCGAACCATTGTATCGTTTATACTGGACGCGTATTATAAAAGCATTAGCGAGCCGCAGCCTACCTTCCTGCAATTGTTAAAATGATTTGTAGAAATTAATGCGCAGTGTTATGGAACGCAGTGACGATTTTGATATGATAGCATCCAAAGAAGGAGAGAATACTATAGCTGTAAAGAGAACGAAGTTATATCTGCCACTGCTATCCTATAATATTTCACTTATGTTTTTTAAGGTGGTGAAAATATTCTTTCAGATATAGATCTTTTGCAGACGGAATATCCTGCTGTGGAGGTCGCGATAATCACACACACTCACATTCCTGTTGATAGCAGTGTCCGAAGCTTATATAAAAACAATGCTTATGAAAAAAATTCTTGTTCCAACTGATCTGTCTCCTGTTGCTGAGCTTGGTTTGAAGCTCGCGGTGGAGATTGCGAAACGCTCCGATGCTGTTATCAGCCTGGTGAATTTTACCCGACACCCGATCGGAGAAAGTTTTTCTGCTACAGGTGATATAAATCTGAAAGTAGATGAAGAGGCTAATCTATATACGGTACAACTGCTGCATGCTACCAAACAAAAAATGGAAGATCTTGCCGCACGCTATAGTATAGGAAATGTTATGATAGCTTCTTCTATTGTGGATGATGATTTCAAATCCGGTATTGATGAGTATCTGAAAAGTGAAAATATAGATCTCATTGTGATGGGTACGTCTGGTGAAGAGAATGTAAAAGAGATATTCACGGGAAATCATACCGAACAGGCTATCATGGTTTCGTCATGCCCGGTAATTTCTGTTCGTGATGGTTTCCGGATCGAGCAGTTCACAAATATAGTGGCGGCTGTAGACATAATTCCGGGTAACGAAAGTGCCCGTGGTTTGGAGACGCTCAGGCTGCTGGCAAAATACTTCGATGCACATATACACCTCGTGCATGTTCATGATACAGCGTCTGATAATAAAATTATACAATCAGAATATTTTAATCAGATGGCCCGAATCGCCAACCTGGAAAATTTCTCTGTTACTATCCTGGAAGGAAATGATCCTGCGGAACGGATAATCGATTTTGCCCGTCAGGTAAGTGCCGGATTGATTACAGTTCTAAAAAATAGTGGTAGTGGATTCAGATTATTCTCCCATCATTTTTCTGACAGAGTAGTGAAGGAAGTGGGCCGTCCGGTGTTCACCGTGAACCTTCATAACACATAGATCGTACCTGATACGTAACGAATACTGAAAGAGGCGAATCTGCGAAATTTGAGCAGATTCGCCTCTTTTTTACTTTTACTTTTTGAATACGGAGTAGTTGCTATGTAAAAATACGGACATGCTAATCCATGAAGAACCTATATACGTATAACTATATGCACTGACCTTTCAAACCAAACATCGAGCGTAACTTTCGCGGTAAAAATAGATTGGTTTAATCAAAACATTCTGGCAACAGAAATCACGCATGAAAAAAGGTATGTTTGAGGGACCTAAGAAGGTGATCAGTGTCAACGGGTTCGTAGCGTTGAGAAAAGTTTGTCTTCTTTTACTTTTCGCTTCTATTGGTTATACCACCTTTGGTCAAAGGTACTGGGTGGCAACTACGGCATCAAACTGGAATAACGCTGCGAACTGGTCAACAACTTCAGGTGGAACAGGCGGAGCTTCTGTTCCCGGAGCCGGAGTAGCGGCTATATTTAACGGTAGCGGTACAGGAAATTGTACACTGGATATGGCACCCACCATTGGAAGTATATCCGTCAGTGGATATACCGGTACTATAAATCTGAATGGAAACAGTCTGACTATCTCCGGTTCAACCGCTTTAACATTTTCTTCCGGCACGATAAGCAATAGCGGAGCAACAGCTTCAGTAGTATTAAGTACCACGAGTTCAGCTACCTTTAATGGCACGACTATATCTCCCAATATTACGGGAACAGCTGGTAGTATTACATTTAGCGGTGGTTCAACATTCGGGGGAACGGTAACGCTTTCCGCAGCGAATATACTTTTAAACGGAACTACCAGTTCTGTCAATACATTCAATGGTACCACTACACTTACTAAGACTGGTACAGGCAATGACTTAGGTACGGGAGGAAACAGGTTTAACGGCACCACATCATTGATCAATACAGCCACAAGTGGAACCTTTGAGACAGCCAATAACTACTATGATATTTTCAATGGCAACCTTACGCTTACATGTTCTAATTCCGGTGCAGGGATTCCAATCGCTGATGGTTCGGCCGGTAATCAGTTTAATGGTAATATAGTTGTAAATTCCTCTGGTGCAGATATCAGTTTCTGTAATGGTTCAACGTCAGCGACTGCAACTTTAGCAGAAGGTAAAACAATCACGGCCGGTACGTTCACTGCCGGTGGACTTTATTTAAGAAGGTTTACGCAAGGAACAACGGCCGCAGGCACTGCTCAAACAATAACGTTAACCGGTACGGGTAATCTTGTGATTGGCCCCACGTCAACTTTCAATGGAAGTGTAACTTTTAAAGCACCTCAAATGTACCTGAATGGATGTACCTATAACAGTACTGCCTATCTTGAAAAGAGTGGAGGGTCTCATAATTTAGGTGACGGAGGTAACACCTTTAATGGAGTTACTACTATTGTAAATTCGGGCAGTGGAGTATTAACATCCGCAAATAACAACCCTGATACATTTAATGGAATATTAACGCTAACCAACTCGGGCACTAGTGGTCTCTATGTTGCGGATAAAGCAGCAGGTAATGTTTTTAATAATAATATTATTATTAATTCAACAGCAGGCTCTGGTATTGTTTTTTGTAATAACAGCCCTGCTACAGCCTCGTTAGCTAGTGGAAAAACAATTACAGTAGGGACTTCATTTACAACTGGAACTTTGGGGCTGTTCAGATTTACTCAATTAGGTAGTACCGCTCAAGTACTAACATTAACAGGAACTGCAAATTTAGCGATTGGACCTTCCTCAACATTTAATGGAAGTGTTACATTTAAGTCGCCACAGGTGTACTTGCAGGGATGTACTTATAATGGTACCACTTATATTGAAAAAACAGGAGCGACCGCAAACCTTGGCAACGGTGGAAACACATTTAATGGAACAACAACTCTAGTAAATTCAGGAAGTGCTTATTTTGCGACAGCATACGTTTCTCCTGATATTTTTAATGCCGATGTAACAGCAACCAATACAGGCAGTTCTTGGGTTGCTTTGTCAGATGATGCTACTGGAACTCAATTCAATGGGAATATTATTGTAAACTCTACTAATAGTACAAACTCGGCTGGAGTAACATTTGGTAACGGACCACACTCATGGGTAACTTGTACGTTGGCGAGTGGGAAAACCATCTCAGTAGGCAGTATAGGATTTACTGCAGGCCGCCTTCGCCTCAGAGGGTTCATTCAAAATGGAACAACACCTCAAACGTTAACCTTAACCGGGACTGCCCAGTTATTGGTAGGAAACCTCTCAACATTTAATGGTGATGTAACTTTCAAATCACCACAACTTTACCTGGATGGCTGTACATATAACGGTACTGCTTATCTGGAAAAGACAGGTGCTACAGATAATCTGGCAACGTTAGGTGGCAACACGTTTAATAGTACGGCTGCAATTATAAATAGTGGCAGTGGTTTCTTGAGAACTAATGGTGGTAATACCTTTAATGGAACAACGACTATTACGAATACAGGAAGCAGTAATATATTACTTGAATATACAACGGCAAGTACATACAATGGTGATGTAACATTTACAAGTTCGGGTTCATCTTCATCAAGAATATGGACAGCATACAATGGAGCCAATGCTTTCAATGGAAATATTATCGTAAACTCAACAGCAGGGGTTGGAATTACTTTTTGCGGAGGTACTGGAACAGCAACGCTTGCCAACACAAAGACGATTACCGTGGGCAGTTCCGGTTTTACAACCGGTACATTAACCTTGCAGCGATTTACGCAAACAGGATCTACAGCACAAGCGATGACTTTTACAGGTACAGGTACATTAACGATTGGACCTACGTCAACCTTTAATGCTGCTGTAACTTTTAAGGCACCTCAACTATATATAAACGGTTGTTCTTATAACGGTATAACATATCTTGAGAAGACAGGTGCAACAGATAACCTGAGCACGGGTAGCAATACTTTCGCTACAACAGCATCCATTGTTAATAGTGGGAGCGGTTATGTCTGGACGTCTGGAAATAACACCTTTAATGGAACAACAGCTATTACCAACAGTGGTAGTAGCAGTATAGCACTGGAGTTTACGAATGGCGGTACTTATAATGGTGATGTGACATACTCTAACATTGGAACGTCCTCGTCCATTATATATGCGGCACATAACAGCTCTTCTGCTTTTAACGGAAATATAGTTGTTAACAGTACAGGAGGAGCAGGTATAACGTTCTGCGGAAACACAACAGCCTCAGCTACCCTGGCCAGTGGTAAAACGATTACTACAGGAGCTACAGGTTTTACAACCGGTACATTAACCCTGCAAAGATTTACTCAAACCGGTTCAACAGCACAAACTATAACTTTCACCGGAAATGCAGCATTAACAGTCGGCCCGTCAACTACATTTAATGGTAATGCAACCTTTACTTCACCACAAGTATATCTCAATGGAGCCACATACAATGCTGAGGCGCACATCGAAAAGGACGGGGCAACAGCAAACTTGTGTACGGGGGGAAATGTTTTTAACGGCACTACAGTACTTACAAATAGCAGTGCAGCACAATGGGCTTTAGCCAATTCTGCAGCTGACACATTCAATGGAGCGGTAACATTTACCCAAACTTCAACGGGTGCGTTGCAGCCGTCTTATGCCGGCACAAACTCAATGTATGGCGATATAATTATCAATAGTACAACGCCCATTACATTTGGTACGGGGACAGGTATAGTACAGTTGAGTGGAAGCAATAACCAGACGATTACATCAGCGAGTTCAATTCCGGTTATTCAGCGCTTAGTCGTTAACAAAACATCCAACACAAATTCTGTTACATTAAATACTCCGGTAACTATCGGTAATTCTGCAACGTTTACAACGGGTATAGTAAATACTACCTCGACTAATTATCTCAACTTTGCCTCGGGTAGCTCTGTATCAGGTGCAAGCAGTTCCAGTTTCGTTGACGGACCTGTACGTAAAACTGGTAGCACAGCGTTTACTTTTCCTACGGGAGATAATGCTATCTACAGACCTATAGCCATTACTGCACCTACAACTGCAACAGACGCATTTACTGCGCAGTTTTTTAAAGTGCCTCAATCGTATGGTAACAGTGCTACTTTTTCTTCGCCACTCTATACTGTAAGTGGCTGTGAGTTCTGGATACTGGACAGAACAACTGGAACATCCGCGGTTTCTGTTACACTTGGATGGAATTCGTCAGATTGCCCTATAGATGCTTATGTAACAGATCCGGCCACGCTCGTAGTAGCTCGCTGGGATGGCAGTGCGTGGGTAAGTCATGGCAACGGAGGCACTACTGGTAACGCAGCAGCAGGAACTGTAACATCAAGTGCAGCCGTAACCAGTTTCAGTCCGTTTGCTTTAGGATCAACAACTTCCAACAACCCGTTGCCGGTGGAGTTAACATCTTTCTCTTGTAACAAAGTAAGCAACGGTACAGTGCAATTATCATGGATCACCGCCAGCGAATCAAACAGTGATTACTTCTCGATAGAGAAATCAAATGATGGAATAAGCTTTGAATCAATTGGTAAAAAAGAAGCTGCAGGAAATAGCACAACTGCCGTAAAGTATACTTTCGTAGATACTGACCCCAGCGCGGGAAAGGCTTACTATCGCCTGAAACAGATTGATCTAGATGGAAAATCGGAGTATTCAGACCTTTGCTTTGTAAACAACGAATTGGAAGAGTATAAATTAAAGATATACCCGAATCCTGCGGGCAATACAGTCTATATAAATTTAGGTACAGAAGAATCACCATCAGTGTCCGTATTGAACAACTGGGGTGACGAAGTGCCTGTAAGAATATATGATGGTGATAACGGAAAAGTACTGGACACCACAGGTCTGCCGGATGGACTTTACATCGTTGAGGTGACAATCAATAGAAAAGTATTTAAAGAGAAAGTAATCGTTCAGCGATAGGACAAAGATTTTGGTTTTTAACAGAGGGGCTTGGGTAGATTTCTATCCGGCCCTTTTTTGTTCCCAATGACCTGGCAATCACCGGGTCACGGTTTCGCCTGAAACCGTTCGTGAAAGTTTATGCGACTTTTGTACCTTGCAGGATACTAACCTCTTATCCTGTATGTTTTCTCGTTATCTCCTCGTTAAACTTGCTTTCGGAGTATTACTTTTTACTGCAGCGTGCAGTGTCTTAAAGAAAGAAGACCCCGAAAAAGAAATCGTAGCATTTCTCACCACGTTTCAGAATACATTAAGTCAGCCCGATGAGGCAATTTTAGATTTGTTTGATGCAAAGCAATCCAAAGAGTCCATTCTCTCTGTAGTTAAAATTTTGCAGAACAAGGAGCACGAGTTTATTCTTTGCACGGCATTGTACAATCAGCCTCAGATATCGAAAGAGGAGACTGGTATAAAAGTAGTTATACCTGTTACTTTTGCGCCTCAGAATATCGAGGAAGACTTTCACGAAGAAACGTCCATCACGTTTTGGTTGAAGCCCGGTAAAGATTCATTTGTTATTACAAAAGTTGAAGGTGAAGAATTCTATAAATCTTTCGCGAGCATTCGTGGTAACTTAGAGTGGAGTGTAGAGCGCATTCGTGAATTAAAGAAACGAGAGCAGATATATACTCGCGCGGCTGAACTTCAGCAACGTTATGATTCTGTAATATGGTTTGCTACACACGAGAAGAAGAATTATTACTATGTGGTGAAGGGCTCCTGGACGAATTACTTTTATGATGACAATCCCAAATCATCAGATTATACCATGGGCCTCGTAGATGAAGCGGGAGAGGTAATTATACCGGTGGAGTATGAATTGATTGGGACTCTTGCATTCGAAGTGCCCGGCATGGTAGAGATCAAGAAAGAGGGTAAAGCAGGTTATTTCAACCTGGAAACCCGCCAACTGGTAATACCCGCAGCGTATGATATGATCATTCCTTACGCACAAGACAATTCATTTGCGATAGTAAAGCAAGACAGTATATATGGCTGGATTGATCGCACGTATCAATATCATGAAGGTTTCCCTTCTGAAAATTCAGCGCGCTGGGTAAAGAGCTTTGAGTTCCTTCCAAAGAATCTGAAGCTTCAAAGTGATACCCGTACATTTTGTGAAATTCCCAATCAACAAGGTGCAGGGTATGGTATCATCATGCCACCATCGTACCTGGTAACGACTGGCGTATTCCGTGAAATCGTAGGCGGTATATCTACTACCCCTGTTCCTCTTAACGGATGGACGGATTATGTGGAGACTAAAGGAACATTGCTCCAAGCCGTTACAGATAAGATCAATGCTGTAATCACTACGATCACAGAACGCTATATCGATGGACGCGAAGAGTTTTATACCTATAATCGTCTTACCCTCGTAGATGGTAAACAAGATACGCTGGCTGTAAGCAGTTTTTATACCAGCGGAGAAATTGTATTCCGTAAACTCAACGACTCATTGCTCGAATTGAAATGCGATCAGGATAGTCCGGAGGGAAGCGAGTTTGATGAGTACAACATGCCGGTATATACTTACTTTTCCATGAGCGAAGATCTGTCTGTAAATTCATATACATCACATCGAAGCTTCCCGCAGTCGCAGTTTGTTAAATTGGACAGCACATACCTCTCCGGCAATTTCAAAGTATGGACAGAGGAGGGAGAACGGGAATCCAAGTTCCTCTCCCTGGCAACTATAACCTATATGCGTGACGAAATTTTAGCGGATTACGGTTTCCGTTTTGCAGATGCAACAACGCAGGAGCGCTTCAAATACTATAATTGGTACAGGCCACAGTATGATAAGGTTGAAGATTTTCAGGAACAGCTCAGTGACGAAGACCGTCACAACCTGGACTTCCTGAATAGAATGATCGAGATGCTGAAAAGTAAACCGGTTTAATGCGACTGGCCATCACGTTGTTCAGAAATGTATTTCTCGGCATCGTGGTGCTGCTGGCACTTGCATTGGCAACCAATGCACTTACCTATAGTAATTTTGATCCTCAGTATGGTTTTCTTCGTCTCAAACAGCAGGCAGTAGCTACGGGGTGGTATCTGCCTGCTTATTACTCGCATGTGTTAATAGGAGGTATTATCCTGATGGTGGGGTTCTTTCAACTTCATCCGAAGTCCATACGTTTCCGGAAACTTCATCGCATAGGCGGGTATATCTACGTGATGGGTATTTTATTCTTTGCAGCTCCGGGAGGTATTGTGATGAGCCTGTTTGTAGACCGTGGCCCGTGGGTGTTAGCCAGTTTTTTATTGCAGGGAAGTCTGTGGTTTTTGTTTACAGCACGGGCCTTCGGCCGTATTCGTAAAAAAGATATTGCAGGCCATCGTCAATGGATGTGGAGGAGCTATGCGTTAACTTTTGCGGCCATAACGCTACGCATTTACATTTTCATTTCATCGTACTCGTATAACCTGAGTGTGCCACAGGCCTATGCTACACTCGCCTGGCTCAGTTGGGTGCCGAACCTTGTGCTTGCGGAAATTTACCTTCGAACATCCACTTCCATGCAACGAAACGGTGCTGCCAGTGGTCATTAGTGCGTTTTTATAAAGTCGGTCGTCCAGTTTATCGGTTTTAACCTGAACAGTATTCGTTCTTCTGATATTTGAGACTTAACTTTTTAACTCATGAGCACTATTACTTTTACCCGCTCTGAAAAGATGGTTGTAGGAGGTTTAGCCTTCGTTACCGTACTGCTGCATTGTATCGTTAACCTGAATGGTGCATACGGTTTTTTCAGAGACGAACTCTACTACATCGCCTGCAGCGAGCACCTGGCATGGGGCTATGTGGATCAGCCTCCTTTCTCTTTATACCTTCTTAAGATCAGTCGAATCATTTTTGGTGATAGTCTGACGGCTATCCGATTATTACCGGCCCTGGCGCATGCGGGTACAATCATTCTTACAGGTCTTCTTGTGAAAGAAATGGGCGGAAAACTCTTTGCTGTTTTTCTGGCTTGTCTTGCTGTGTTGTTGTCTCCGATTCATTTGGGGATGTCTGTGATATACTCCATGAATTCCATTGACATCTTTATATGGTCTTTGGCGATTTATTGTATCGTAAAGATTATTAATACACAGAAGCAAAGTTACTGGATTGTGTTAGGACTTGTGTTGGGAATTGGACTACTCAACAAGATCAGCGTACTGTTTCTCGGTGCAGGTATTTTCGCAGGTATACTGTTTACCAATCCGAAGTGGCTTACAACACGGTGGCCCTATGCGGCAGGTATACTCGCAGCGCTTTTGTTTCTGCCCTATATCTTATGGAACATAAGTCATGATCAGGCGCACCTGGAGTTTATACACAATGCATCAACTCAGAAATATTCCGGAAGGAACCGGCTGGATTTTATTGCCGATCAGTTTCTGTTTCTTAACCCGTTAAGTACTCCAATATGGATAGCAGGTTTACTGGCGCTATTCTTCTATAACTTTTTAAAACCTTATCGGATCATGGGATGGATTTATATTACTGCGCTCGTCATTCTTGTAGTAAATCCCACCAGTAAAGGCGAATACCTGGCTCCTGCCTACGCATGCTTGTTTGCTGCGGCCGGAATCTTCTTTGAGCAAAAATTAACATCACCGGCAGTGGCATGGCTCCGGTATATTTACCCGGCACTTCTTATAACCACTGCAGTTATACTTGTACCGCTGGTGATACCTGTGCTACCTGTTCAGCAATATATAATCTATAGCAAGGCACTGGGTATGGAGCCAACATCCAGTGAGAATAAAAAACTTTCTGAGCTGCCCCAATTCTATGCCGACATGTTCGGATGGGAGGAAAAAGCCCGGGATGTAGCCAAAGTATATAACACTCTTACGGAGGCTGAGAAAAGTAAATGTGCTATATATTCCAACAACTACGGACGATGTGGTGCTATAGATTTCTTAGGTAAGCAATATGGACTTCCTCCGTCCATAGGATCTCATAATAATTACTGGATCTGGGGACCCCGAAACTATACTGGTGAAGTTATAATCATCCTGGGTGGTACACTGGAAGATCATCGTGATGATTTTGAAAGTTGTGAGGAGGTTGCCGTTTCTACCTGCACGTATTGTATGCCTTATGAGAACAACGTGAAGATATTTCTGGGTCGAAATTTAAAGCAATCCCTGGCAGATGCCTGGAAAGATGTAAAACATTATGAATAAAAGATTGCAGGATTGTAAGATTAGAGAATTAGAAGATTGAAAAATTCCAAGGTTTAACGGAAAGCATTGGTTGCATTGTAATCTTCTAATCTTACAATCCTGCAATTTCCCCCCGCAATCTCCCAATGTCAGTAGAAATACGGATATACGATTGCGTATTTTATTGACACGCACTCCTCCTAAATCACAGAGTTTCAGTTTCAGTAGCCTCTGCCATCTTTACGGTTCAAACTATTTAGCATACAAGGATAAACACGTTTGGCTTCGTGTTGAATTGTATCGGCAATCTGCAAAGATTTATTTCTGAAAATAGTCTATAGGAATCATTTAATCAGGGGAGATATGAAGCGTGTTTGGTGCTGTTATTTGTTATGTATTTTTTTTAATCAGGCTCTTTCACAGACGGCCGTTGAAAAAGTAAAGTTTTCAAAACTTGATCCGGCAGCAACACTTTCCAACTCACGGGTAACATGCGTTTTGCAAGACTCCGATGGTTTTCTATGGGTAGGTACTGAAGATGGATTGAACCGATTTGACGGATACGAATTTAAAGTATACCGAAATGATCCTTCCGATTCAACCAGTCTTGCCAAGAATTCTATTTTACAAATTTACGAAGACAACCGCGGAGCGCTCTGGATCAGTACAGCCAACGGCGGTCTGCATCGCTATAACAACGATCTCGATAATTTCACAAGATTCCACGAATATGCATTTGATTGCGAGATAAGAGCCTTCTATGAAGACCGGGACTATATATGGGTAGGTGGTGTACGATCGTATCATGCGTTTGTTGATAAACTTTCAAAGACATCGGGTAAAACATTGGAGCGTCATACACTCTTCCCATCAAAAGCACCTGTTCAGTTTTTAGCGCGCGCTTCAGATAAATCATTTTGGGTAGGTGTGCGAACCGTTGGATTCTTTAAGTGGAATGTAAAGACAAATGAGATTGTAAAGTATCCTGCAAATCCCAAAAATGCTAAAAGCATCATTAGCGATCATGTCCATAAAGCCGTGGAAGATGCGCAGGGAAATATATGGATAAGTACAGAAGATGGTCTTAGCAAATTTGATACACAGCAAGAGACTTTTACAAACTATATACTCTCCGTACCGGTAAAAGAAAATATCTCACTCGCTAATGACATTCTCAATCTTTGTATCGATCGGGAGTACCTGTGGCTGGGCACAGAGAACGGTGGACTCTTTCGTTTTAATATGACGAATGGCAAGTATGATAATTTTGTTTTCAATAAGCACGATCCCACGTCATTACCCGATAATTCGATATGGGCTATATATAAAGATCATGAAGGAAGAATATGGATCGGTACATATTCCAAAGGTATATGTGTAATTGACAGATTGAAGGAGAAGTTTTCAGAAGTTGATATACCGCTTGAGAATGATATCGTAAACACGATTTGGCAGGACTCTAAAAAGCGTTTCTGGATTGGTACTGAAGATGGTATTGTGATGAAGCATGGTGATGTGATACAGCATTACCGACACTCGCTGAAGAAGGGAAGTCTAACAGCCAATCCTATAATTTCTGTATATGAAGATGACAAACAACGCATGTGGTTTGGAACCTGGAATGGCGGATTGAATCGATATGACGAAAAAACAAACTCGTTTGTAAGCTATGTTCACAATCCTGAAAGACACAACAGTCTTTCAAGCTCTGATATTTTTGCGATCACACAACTTCGTGAAACGGGTGCTATAGTAGCCGGCACGTATAATGGTCTTAGCATTCTTACCCAAGAGAAGCAAGGTATATTTCAACGCTATAACGAACCGGAGTTCGAATTTAATAATTATGTGCGAACCTTACTGGAAGACAGCAAAGGTAATTTGTGGATTGGCACCATTGAAGAACTAACGTTCTTTGATAACCATCAGAGAAAGATTGTGCGTTTTGATTCTTTCAATGATCGTGACTCTATGAAAATAGATGGTCTTTCGAATTGCATAATGGAAGACAGGAAAGGACACATTTGGGTAGGAACCAACAACGGATTACATCTTATCGTTAACAAGAAACATATCCGAAGCTATACCATAGCAAATGGCCTCCCCAATAACATTGTCAGTGGCATACTGGAAGATCGTAAGGGGAATCTCTGGCTTAGTACAACCAATGGTATATCCCGGTTTGATCCGGAGAAGCAGACGTTCAAAAATTACGATGTGAATGACGGTTTGCTTAGCAACGAGTTTAAACCGAATGCGTGTTTTAAAAACAAGGAAGGACAATTCTTCTTTGGTGGTAAAGGTATAAATTTCTTTTACCCGGATAGTATTAAAGACAACCCGCACGTGCCACCGGTCTTTATTACCGACTTGAAACTGCTTAACAAATCTGTAAAGGTTGGTGATAAAGATGGTATACTTTCGCAGCAGATCGGCAAGACACTCGAAGTATCGCTTCCTCCAGACTATAATTTCTTTACAATTAATTATGTGGCGTTAAATTTTACAGCGAGTAATAAAAATCAATATGCATACAAGCTTGAAGGCTTTAACAACGAATGGAACTATGTTGGCAACCAACGCGCAGTAACGTTTACAAACCTCGATCCGGGCGACTATATTTTCAAAGTAAAAGCAAGCAACAACGATGGCCTGTGGAATGAAGAAGGTGCTTTACTCATTATTCACATTCTCCCTCCGTGGTGGAAAACATGGTGGGTACGATCGCTGGCCGCTGTGCTGGTGGCGCTGCTGACCGTTGTGATCTATAAAGTACGACTGGGGGCTGTTACACGACAAAACCATAGACTTGAAGATTTGGTAGAGGCACGAACAAAAGAGCTGGCACTGCAGAATGAAGAGTTACTTCAGAGTCAGGAAGAGATTTCATCACAACGAGATCTGGTGTCGGCACAGAACCATGAGTTGCAGTTTGCACGCGAGATCATCGAAAAGCAGAACAACGAAATCAAACTTCGTAATGAGACACTGGCAGCGGAAGTAGAAGAACGTACGCGCGACCTCGTAGAGTATAACCAGCAGCTTGAGCAGTTTGCTTTTATTTCAGCGCACAACCTGCGTGCACCGGTAGCCCGTATACTCGGCCTGGGCAATGTACTGGAGATTACACGACATAAACCGGAAGAAGTAAATATGATCATTGATCGTATCATCTTTACCACACAGGAACTCGATCGTGTCGTGAAAGATTTGAACACCGTACTGGAGCTTCGAAAGAATAACACATCGGTAATTACGAAGATAAACCTGGAAGAAGAACTGGAGTTGATCAAGATCAACCTGGAAAAAGAAATTCAGGAAACACATACCGTGTTCGATCAGGATTTCTCGCAGATCAATACTATATATACTTTAAAACCTTACCTCGACAGTATACTGGTAAACCTGATCAGCAATGCGATCAAGTACAGGCAACCGTCAAGACCGCCCGTTATACGCATACGTTCTGTGGTTGAAGGTGATCTGATTTGCCTCGAAGTTCGAGACAACGGATTGGGCATGGACCTTTCGCTATATAAAGAAAAGATCTTTACGCTCTACAGTCGTTTTCATTCGCATGTAGAAGGAAAGGGGATGGGACTATATTTAGTGAAGACGCAGGCCAATTCGCTGGGTGGCAGAATTGAAGTGGAAAGTGCAACCGGTATTGGTACTACCTTTAAAGTATATATTCGAAACCAGGTGCCTGCCTGAAAATATGTGGATGCTGATGTGACTATTGCATGCCCGTTGAATTATAGGATTACTAAACTTCAACACTATGGCAGCAATAGCACAACCCGTTTCCGGCAATCAACGCGGTAAAAGACGCAGCAGAAAAATGTCGCCGCGAATAGACATGACTCCAATGGTTGATCTTGCGTTTTTACTCATAACATTCTTTATGCTTACGACAACTCTTGCCAAATCGTACGTTATGAAGGTTACGCTGCCGGAGAAAGCGAGTAACATAACTGCCGCTCCGGTAATAAAACCAACGCAGCTTATAACGGTGATATTGGGTGAAAAGGACAAAATATACTGGTATCAGGGAGTTCAGGATCCGGATATAAAAGTCACCAATTATTCTGCACAAGGAATTCGAAAGGTGCTGGAAGAGAAGAAGGCGCAAATAGATAAAATGTATGTCATGGTCAAACCTGCCAGACAATCGCGCTATAAGAACCTGGTAGATGTGCTGGACGAAATAAAGATAACAAATACACAAAATTATTCGCTCGTTGCTATTACACCGGAAGACGAAGCGCTTATTGCGGAAACGGGACTTTGATGTACTATATATATGAGTTGAAAGGACATGATTAGCATGTCCTTTTGTATGGATTAGTAATTATTTTTGTTCCGGAAGAACTTGATCGCCTGTTGTGGGTTCAGAATATTTGAAGTAAGACCGAAGCTTACTACGTAAATTGTATTGACAAAATATAGGTTGTAATAATCCTGTCCGCGATAGTAACGTAAAAAGAAGGCAATCTCATCAAACCACTCCGGGTAATATTGATAGCGTATATCTACGATCAGGCGCTTGTTTACATCCAACGGACTTTTAGGTATCATTTTACCTGCTATCCAGCCTACTTGTAATTCGAGGCTCGACTGTTGAAGCCACTGATTGATCCATGTCTTCTTTGTCTCGCGCCATGGCCCCCCAATGCCCAAGGATCCATAAAAGCGATAGCGGCCATATATATTCCTGATCTCTTCCACCGACCACGAACGTGGATGAATTTCTACAGAAGCTTTCAGTGAGCGGAATGCCACCACGTTTTTACGGACACGTTTTGCTTTGTACGTAGATATGCTTCCAATCAGGTAATTGGTAGCGAAGTTACCATCTTCCATATCAATTACATCCGTAGAGTCGTTCTTGTAAAAACTGCCAGCCTTACCGTTGCTATGATGTCCAATGGTGGCAGACCACAGTGCGTTTTCGAAAAATAGTTTCTTCAGAAAAGTTCGTTGCCAGAAGTCAATTGAGTGGAAGTATGTAAGATGCGCTTTATAACTCGGTGTATTGATCGGCCATGAAGGTGTGTTTTGCATCCTGACCTGAACCTGCGGATTTAAAAGCAATGCCCATGTCTTTTTCTTTCGTGAAAAGAAATAACTAGGCGAGAGCTTGGCTTCCATCAGCAACGGTTCCAGGTTTCCAAAACCTTCCGTTACAGTAACGTAACTCTGCTCGCGATTGGCATTGATCAGAAACATGAACTTTTCATGTTCGATACTGTCATACAACTGAGCTTTATTCTTTTCCTGCGCATACAGTATAGCATTGTTGAAAAGAAGAATAATAGATACAAGCCAACGCGTTCCGTGAGTATACAGGGTCATGAGGTTCCGTTTGAGTCTGCAGAACGCTGTGCAGAAAAAACCACACCTGTTTTCCGGTCGGGTTTTCTCAATTGTGGTTTGGGACATGTATACGGATGTATTCTCATTTCGTGTAATAGTTTACACAGCGCAGCCGATCAGCACTTTGTCATCCACGCACAAGTGGTATGGATTACGTGTTTAAGTGTTTACGTGTTCAAGTGTTTACGTGTGTAGTGCTTGAGTGGATTGGTGTTGGCGTGCTAATGGTTCAGATGTTGATATTTTAGGTGAAGCACCGCTTCGTTTTGTCAAGACGAACTCCAACGCCTCAACAAAAAGTAAACACCTACACACCCCACACCTAAACACGTGTAACCATTCCCGGCATACTTTCTTATCCCCTGCCATCATGCAACGTTTTATCATCACATGGGCATTGGCACTGGGGGTTACTCTTCAGGTTTGCGCTCAGAAGGATACGGTGCGGCATGATGAGCGTAACTTCACCAATCCGGAAAGTTTTTATAATTCGGAATTGCCGAAAGACACTGAGCCATTTCGTGATAGTGTGCGACTGGAGGAAAACCAGGTTCCAAAAAAACTTAAAAAAACATTGCAGCGCGACAAGCTTTATCACGGCTGGGAAGATGCCGGTATATATTTCAATACCAATACAAAACTATATATGCTTTACCTTCCTGTGGATAGCATGATGCGTAAATATGGTTTTGACGAATATGGAAAAGTAGTAACGTTTACGCAATTTATACGACAGCCTTAGCACAGGCATTTTTTTTTAATCGGTTGTTGCAATGGCAGAGTCGCGCGTTTATGGTTTCGCATTTCTTGTGACATTGATGTTGGGTGCGGTTGATTGCCTGGGGCAGTTCAGTGACACGGTCAATTACTACATAAACTTTGCATCTACCGGTAACATTAACAAGACCAACGATGGCACCTCTTACCTGTTGAACAACAACCTCCGGTATAGCATCAGTAAAAAATCGATTTCCCTGAACACAACCAACAGTTGGATGTATGGCAAGCAGCTGGGGAATCTCACCAACAACGATTTTTTCTCAGGACTCGATTTCAATCTCTATAAAACATTGTACAACTTTTATTATTGGGGATTGGGAAGTTACGAGAAGAGTGTGTCACTTAAAATCAATCACCGCTTACAGACCGGTGCCGGAATTGGGTATAACCTGGTGAACCGGAAAAATGCGTTGGTGATTTTAAGCGATGGTATACTCTATGAAAAGGGTGACTTGTATGATGGTCCGGAAACCGGCAATAATGAATATGAAATTTTCAGAAACTCATTTCGACTCAAGTTCCGCTTTATCATTCGTGGAATTGTGGTGATTGAAGGTTCCGATTTTTTGCAACACGCTCTGTCTGATCGTAAAGACTATATTATAAAATCAAATACAAGTTTGTCGGTGAAACTTAAGAAATGGCTTAGTCTTACGTCAGCGGTTGTGTATAACAAGTTGAGTGCTACCGGAAGAGAAAATCTGCTGGTAACGTATGGTATTACTATAGAACGTTATTTCTGACCAACATCTTTCTTACGTTGTCCTATATAAAGTGCGAACATTACCATAACGGTGCCGGCAAAAGTATAGATCGTGAAGGGCTCGTCCATTAGCAGCGTTGAATACAGGAACCCAAATATAGGACAAAGGTATAGCCACAGCGATGCCTGTACAGCATCCGATTTCAATAACCGAAGCCACAGCTGCACGGCAAGTATAGATACAGGGAAAACAAGCCATGCCAAGGAAAGCCAGAATCGAAGATCGAAATTGCTCGTGCCGGTTCCCATCATCGCAGCAAAAGGCGCGAGGAGCAGGCCGCCTATAAATACCTGCCAGGCGTTGATCGTAGTGCGCGGCAACTTCCAAGGAACGGATGCATAATATACCGAGCCGAATGAATACGTGATCATACTTAGCGACAACAATATCATTCCTTCTGCCGAAGCATGGCTTGTTTGTAGCAGCGGATATACAGCTACAGCAACTCCCGTGATTCCTAAAAGTATACTGAGCCATTCCTGCATTTTTACTTTACGCTTCATCCACACGGCAGACATAACACTGATGAGTAATGGATTTAATGCTATCGCCAGCGATGTTATACCGGGCATAATATACTGCAGGGCTATCACAAACAGTCCTAAATATAGCGTAGTGTTAAACGCTCCGAAGATTGTAAGCTGCAGCCATTCCTTTCCTTCTGGTAACCTGCTTTTTTGTATACCATAGGTGAAGGCCAACAGGACAAAGCCTGCGAGAAAAAATCGCGTTGTGAATAATATCAACGGTTCAGCAGAATATAGACCAAATTTACCGGCTACCGATGCAGAGGCCCAGAGCATGGAAAAGAGTAAGCCGGTAACAACCTGGCTCGCAGAGAATTTATTCATCGCTGCAAAGAAAGTATAACCCCAGATAACTTCATAGACGTGTGCAAAATATGATGGTGCTGTTCCAACCATGTTTGTAGATGAAGGGTCTAAAAGAAAAAGACAAACGTTTTAAATGTATGAAAATGATAACTCTCCTGGGAATCATGGTAGCAGTGCTATGTTCCTGTAGTAATGATGATGATGAAAAACCACAGGCTGATCCGGCACTGGTGTATTTCCTGGTAACAGAAACCGATGTAGAGCATGGCGACTCCTATATATTGCCGTTAAAAGATGCCGAAGCTATAGCAGAGGCCCGCGCGATTATTGCGAACAACGAGAAGAAGATTATACTCGCGGAAATATCAAACGATCCGAACGAGAAGTATAGTCTCAATAAAGATTTGCTGAAGAATCGTACATGGTCGTGGCATATCGTGTCGTTTAACGGATTTGTAGATACGAGTATAGAGATACTGGATGGCTGGCCCGCGTATGTCGAAGACAACTATAGCGAATGGGTTGAAAACACAAAAGGCGATGGTACAAATGGTAATATAGGTTTCTGGAATTATACATTGGAACGCGAAGTGCCGGCTGACGAGTTGTATTGATCAGGATACGGGAACCTTTGCATTGGCAGGCATAGTTATTACAGGTATATCCGCTATCAAAAATATTGGTTAAATTCCGGTAGTAACTAATCCTGCTATTTAATCATGCGCGAACTATCTGCTGTTCTTACTGTGCTCTCTGCCATGATCACACCAGCCGTTTTGATACTGGCTTCCGGATCGTTGTTGCTTACTACATCGCAGCGTCTCAACCGCGCGATCGATCGTGCACGTGCCATATCAGATCTGATTTCGAACGTCAAGACCATGGCAACGTATTCAAAGGCACGTAAAGAACTTTTATCAACACAGATTGTTTCGGCAACCAAACGTTCTTGGCTTTTGCAACGCGCGATCAGTTCTATATGTGTAGCGCTGGCGTTGTTTGTGGCAACAAGTATGTCGATTGGTATTATTGAAGTTACACAGATAAACTATATATGGATACCGGCTGTGCTCGGTATGATAGGCATCTCGGTATTGTTCTATAGCACGATACTCTTCATTCTGGAAACGCGCATAGCGTATCGTTCCGTGCAACGTGAAATGAACTTCATCATTCAGGAGAATAAAGACCTGAACATCGATGAGAATGCTACGGAATAAATCTCAGAGAAATCGATTCAATACTTCCCAGTTTTTGATTTGCTCAACAAACTGAGGCAGTGATTGCGGATAGAGGACGGCACAAAATACAACGCCAAATACAGCCCCGTAAAGGTGAGCATCGTGGTTTACGTTGTCGTTTGCTTTTTTACCCTGGTACCACGAAAAGAAGATATAGGCTATACCGAGTATAAATCCCGGAATAGGTATGAAGTATATATAGATGTCAGCAAGCGGTTGAAAAATAATCGAAGCAAAGATAACCGAAGCTACACCTCCGGATGCTCCCAATGCATTGTAGCCAGGGTTATTCCGGTGTTTCATGTAAGAGGGTATATCGGAGACAATAATGCCGAGAATATATAGCGTAATGAAGTACAGCGTACCTGCTGATCCGAATATAATGCCGAAGATATATTCGATGGTAGTACCAAAGAAATATAGCGAGAACATGTTGAAAAACAGGTGTACATGATCTGCATGGATAAACCCGGATGTTATAAACCGGTAGTATTGTTGCCGGTTGCTGATCATATAGGGGTTCATCATGAACTGTCGCATCAGGTTGCTGTTACTGTAGGCAGCAAAGCTGATGAGTACGGTAATACCAATGATAATATACGTTACAGGCATAGAGGATGAGACAGGTTTTTCAGCCGCACTATTTAAAGTGGTAGAGGAAAATAATAGTAGCGGTAAATGCAGGCTTCTTGTTGTTCTTGATCTCCAGTTCCGCCAGCAGTTGCGCTTTGGTTATGCCACGCAGGTCAGTGAGTGACTCCAGCGTTACTTTGAGTCTCACTTCATCATCTACCAGAACCGGCTGATTGAATTTCAGTTTTTCAATGCCATAGTTGATCAGCATTTTTATGTTGTTGATCTCGGCAATCTGTTCCCAGAGATACGGTATTACCGAGAGCGCGAGGTAGCCGTGCGCGATTGTTTTTTTAAACGGACTCTCAACGGCTGCGCGTTCCGGGTTGGTATGTATCCACTGGTGGTCCAACGTAGCGTCAGCAAACTTGTTGATGCGCTCCTGGGTTATCTGTAAATATTCTGAAGTACCGAGTTCTTTTCCAACATATTGTTCAAACTCTTTGAAACTTCCAATAACCAGTTTGTTCATGTAGTATACCTGTGGTTAAGTGTGCCGCAATTTATACATTATCATGAACATTGCTACTTTGGCAGCGCCAGTGTACTTAAATTTGTAAACCCCCTATGAAAGATAAAAAGTTACCAGTTTACAGCTACGCTCGAAACCATTCACGGAACCATGAAGGCAACCGTGATATTCCTCCCGGAAGCGATTGTAAAGAAACTCCCTGCTGGTCGTGTACGCACAGCCGGGTACTATAAATGGTACTTCGTTCGACCTGGCCGTGCAGTATAAAAAAGACGGAAGCCGTTACTTCTCTGTGGGAAGTATATTACGAAGAGCAGCCCGTGTGAAGGAAGGGGATAGGGTTACCGTTGTATTTCATCTCACCGACCCCAACAAGCTGGTTATACCCGAGGAGATGGAAGCGGTGCTGGAGCAAGACGATGAAGCCCGAAAAGTATGGGATACATTTACGCAGGGATATCAGCGAAGCCTGGTATACTATATAACGTCTGTGAAGAATTCGGACAGTCGTATTAAACGTGCGCTCGAGATCGCTGAGAAAGCAAAAGCAAGAGCGCTGAGCGGACAGCAGGCCAAAGCGAAAAAAGCGTAGCGCATTTTAAAAACAACAACTACGGCAGGGAGGCGCAAACATCTTTGATTTTGTAACGGTCTCATGTTAACTTTGCCTCCATCTTTGCTGTCAATCTGTTTCCAAACCAGAAAATTTTTGATGCTCCGATTGAGCGCTATGACTAAAACACCATCCATCCGTTTTTCAAAAACATTACCCGGGGTACTTCCACCCGTAACCAAACCGAAGATTGATACGGAAGTACTGTCTTCCATCGCGACTGAGTTCCTGGAAGATTCGTTTGTGTACGTGCATTGTTATTTTGAAAACACAACGAAGGATATGTTGATCCGTATTTGGAGAACTACATACCTTATCGATCGTTCTTCCAGCTCGCGTTCTGAACTGGTCCATATCGAGAACATTACTTTCGCTCCGTTGTGGACACTGATTCCGGATAACGCAACCTATAATTTTCTGCTTGTATTTTCAGCGCTGCCCAAGTCGTGTACCCATTTCGACCTGGTTGAAGAGATACCACAGCCGGGTGGCTTTTTCATACAAGGCATTCGGCGAAACGAACGCGATGTCTATCATGTCGACATCTGAAACGTAGAAGTAACTACCCACTTATCGCATCCATCTGTTTTTTATCCGGGGTTTTGAAAGAAATCCGGCAGGCACTTTTTTTCCTTTAATCCCGGTAAATCAATTGGCAAATTGCCTGGGTATAAAACAAAAAACTATAAATGTCATGAAAGCTATAGGAGTAGTTGTACTGGTAATTGGTATCCTGATGACTGTGTTTACAGGCTTCAACCTGGTTACAAAGAAAAAAGTGGTTGATGTAGGGCCTCTTGAGATCAACAAAGAAGAAAAAACTCCCATATACTGGTCACCGGTAACCGGAGGAATTTTAATTGTTGCCGGAATCGTTATCATGGTACTCGGACAAAGACGTTCCTGAAATCATCCGGTTACTCCGGATTACGGCAGAATTTGTTCCGTTGTAATCCGGAGTATATATACCCCTCCTGCTCACATTGTCTTCCTTGTAATTCTTTCTGTTATTGTTCCGTCATTTCTGTCAATACATCGTTCCATTCTCTTTATTTTTGAAACTGAACTATCGGATAAGCTCCGGTAGCCGTACAATACCTTTGGAATGGATTACTTCATCGATACTCACGCTCACATATACCTGGATGATTTTGCTGCTGACCGCGCAGATATGCTTGCCGAAAGCGAAAAGCAAGGCGTGCGCAGGATCTATATGCCCAACGTTGATCACACCTCTATCGATAGCATGCTCGAACTGGAAAGTCGCTCACCGATGTGTGTTGCTACCATGGGGCTGCACCCGTGTTATGTAAAGAAAGATTTCCAGCGCGAATTATACCTCGTGGAAGAATGGTTGTCGAAGAGAAAGTTTGCTGCGGTAGGAGAGATTGGCACCGATTTGTATTGGGATAAAACATTCTGGGAGCAACAACAGGAAGCGTTTACTATACAGGTAAACTGGGCGAAGCAATACAATCTGCCCATCATTATTCATTGTCGCGAAAGTATAGATGAAACCATTGCACTGGTAGAGAAACTGGCGGATGGTAAACTGAAAGGAATCTTTCACTGCTTTTCAGGAAATGCCGCACAGGCTCATCGTATTACAAAACTTGGTTTCTTGCTCGGTATAGGAGGCGTAGCTACATTCAAGAATGGCGGACTCGATAAAGTTCTGCCGGAAGTTTCGCTGGAGCACTTGGTATTGGAAACGGATAGTCCGTACCTGGCGCCCGTTCCCTATAGGGGCAAACGGAATGAGCCATCCTATATTCCGCTCATTGCACATAAACTTGCAGACATTAAAAAGATATCCATCGATGAGATAAAGTCTGTTACCTCGAGTAACGCACTGAAGTTATTTGCATCCTGAAGACACCCGCATGCATATTTGATAAAACAACCAGACAGCTATACAACCACCGCCCTATGAATTTAAAAAAAATCAGTATCAACACTGCCTTGCCGGGAAAACCCCGGTCGCGTATACTCATCATTTATACCGGGGGAACCTTTGGTATGACGTACGATAAAGATGGTGTACTGATACCTTTTGACTTTGCTTCGATACTGGAGCATTTACCTTCACTCAAAAATCTTCAGTTGGAGATTACGGTCGTATCCTTTGAAACACCGATTGATTCATCCAACATTCAGCCGGAACACTGGAAAGTGATCGGATCGATCATTCACGATTGCTATCAGGAGAACGATGGTTTTGTTGTATTGCATGGTACAGATACGATGGCTCATACAGCTTCAGCACTCAGCTTTATGCTGGAAGGATTGAACAAGCCTATCATCTTTACCGGGGCACAGTTGCCGATCAGTGAGCCTCGTTCAGACGCCCGCGAAAATCTGATCACAGCACTGGATATAGCGTCTGCCCGCAGAGACGGTATTGCGCTGGTGCCGGAAGTGTGTATTTACTTTGATTACGAACTTCTTCGGGGCAATCGTTCCAAAAAAGTGGAGAGCCTTCGGTTCGATGCGTTCGACTCCGGTAATTATCCGCCACTAGCCAAGGCAGGTGTAAAGATTGACTATAATTTCTCAGTCATAAACAAGCCGTCACAAGCCGATACACTGCGCCTGCGCGCGAAGTTTGATGATAACATTTCTATTCTCAAACTTTTTCCCGGCATTAGCCAGGGCGTTGTGCAGGCTATTTTAAATACCACTGGTCTTAAGGCGGTTATACTGGAAACGTACGGGTCGGGCAATGCTCCAACGCTGCCGTGGCTCATTGAAGAGTTGAAGAAAGCCATCGAGCGCGATATTATTATCGTAAATGTTTCGCAGTGTCCGGGTGGACGCGTGTTGCAGGGCCGCTATGAAACCAGCAAGAAACTTCAGCAGATCGGTGTAATCTCCGGAGCGGATATGACTACTGAGGCAGCGCTTACAAAGCTCATGTTATTGCTTGGGGAGTATGGCACTACGCGGACGAAAGAACTGGTGAGCTTATCGCTGGCAGGAGAATTAACAACATAATTTGCAAAGCCCCTAAATTCTTAATTTCTTTGTGCCCCGTTTCAACCAGGAGAGGTGTCCGAGTGGTTGAAGGAGCACGCCTGGAAAGTGTGTATACCTCCAAAGGGTATCGCGGGTTCGAATCCCGCCCTCTCCGCATCAATGATTAAATGTAAAACCCCGGTTCGTAAAGGATCGGGGTTTTTGTTTAGTAGCGTGTTGATTTGTTTATACCTATACCTTGACTTCCAAGGTTCTATGAACATATTTTTTTTGCTCTTTCCTTAACTCTCTATTGGTTGCAATCAAATGTTCTTTCTCCTTCTCTATGAGCTTATACCACCAGTTAGCGGGTATATTATTATTCGAAGTATCTCCAATCTTATAATGATTGTTGATGAAAAGACTAAGTTCGGCTTCTTTTATGTCTATTTCTTGAGCTAAAATCAAGCCATCAAGCTCTTCGAAGTTTTTTGATTGTTTTTTCTTCATGACAATTTGTTTTCTAACCAAATCGAATAGCGATTGTCCTTCCAAAAACAATTGTACCCCTGCATCCTGCATGTTGTACATTTTCAAAAGTAGCTTTTTGTTAAATCGCAATGCTTCGAATAATCCCGATACACTCATCTATACTCTTCTCACTCGTATCAATGGCCATGCTGTTGTGATTATAGGGAGCGTATATTTTGGCGTTCGTTATTTTGAACAGGCCAACGGTGGGGGCGTTGGATGCGCTGGCCAGGTGCATCATGCCGCTGTCGGCTCCTATAAAAAGATTGGTGTTGGTAATGAACGATCCGATTTCGCGAACATCTTTACTGTAGAAGCTCGGTATTGAAAATGCGAGCTGCGATATATTTTCAACCGGCAATACTTCAATAATATTATAATCAGGATAAATGGCTTTCAGTTTAGTGTAAAACTCCTGCCACCAGCTTTCTGAGTAACATTTATCACCCGTAGCATAGGTAAACAGCGCGATTGTCTTGCGATTGTTCTTGACAATATCTATAAGTAATTTTTTTCCATGGGCAATTTCGGCTGTACTCAGCTCCATATTCATCGGAGCCACAGCGTTCGTGTTCTCCGGGAAACCAAGCTGAGTTAAAAAATTCCGGAAGCTATATACCGGAAACTTCGCCATGTGGTCGGCATCCGGATATTTACTCAGTATAGTGCTATCAACATCACCAAAGCATCTGAATTTCGCATTGGCATATTTAGTGGAAAGACGACCTGATGATGAGTTGGACACTACATTTATCACTATATCATAACGGGTCTTCTGAATGTGCAGCCAGCCGCCTAAATATTTTAAAAGATCTTTGAATGGTTTCTTCGGTAACTGAATGAGCGTATCAATACTTTTATAGTTCTTGAATATCAACGACCCAGCGCCACCTTTAATAAACAGGTCGATGCGCGCATTCGGAAAAGTTTGTTGTATCTCCTGTACCAACGGTGTCGTGAGCAACAAATTACCAAGCCGGTGGTTTGGACGACAGATAAGAACCCTGCGGATATCGGGTTTGTTCGGCAAATCATTACCAATACTATTTTGGACCGATGTACCAATGTTCCGGGTTAACGAACGCGTTATCGCACCGCGTATCCTGTTGATTCTTTTCTTAATGCTCATTCGGGTGAAGATACGTTACTTGAAAAGTAAAGGCAAGCAAACAGGTATATATGTATAGCATAAAATATACCTCAGAACCAAAGCATGTCTTCGATAAACATCAGGAATAATACCCGCTTACCGGTAAATATACTTTCAAGAGGTGTTAGTACATATTTCCGGAGTCTCTTCCGGATCTTACGGATAAAAGATGACCTGCGTTTATAGCTCCAGAATAACTGGCAGGATTTTTCGGGCGATTGATTTTGTATACGGGCATATTCACTGACCAGTATATTAAACTCTTCATCCGTTAAAGCCAGTTTGGAAAGATTCCGAAGTCCTTGCTCAAAACTTACCTTTTGAAATTTGATACGGTTCAGATCTACCATAGAGAAATCATAGCCATCTTCAGTCTCACGTATCAAAATATTTCCCGATGAAAAATCATCGTGGTAAATACCAAGTTGATGCAAGGTAAGCGCGAAAGATGCTAATGGTTTGTATAGAATACTTTTGAACGTTCCGTTCACCGCTGTCATCTCACGAAGCGTTTTATCAGGTTCGTGCAGACTTACAAAATAACTTTCGTTGAGCAGTCCATACTTATAGCAGTCGAGCCATGCAATGGGTGGCGGTGTAGCGATACCTTTCTCATTCAGTTGCCTGGAGTATAAATAAGATCGGGCGGCTTTGGACTTTCTGAACAGTGAGTAGGCCAGGCGATTAAAGAAATACATGCCGCTGAATTTCTTTACTACCACCAGGCCATGTGGTGTAGAAATAGTTTTTACAACATTCCGGTTATCCTGAATAACAGTGCCAACGGCATCGAAATTTCCAGGAAGTGTGAGTATAAAATCACGGAGGTCCGTAAAATCTTCCGATAGCGTATAGGTTTGAGTTTGCATGATCATCAGTTCCTTCCCCTGTCAATTCGAATCATAAAAACGTTTCAATGCATCAAAACATTTTTCCGGATTCAATTTTTTATTTGCAATCGTTAATCTTGAGTATAGGTGGTGCTGTAACAACTATACTGTTTTAAAAATTCAAATGCACCGGTATATTTACCACTATACATTTGTATAGCGGTATAAAACGGTTCAATGAATAATTGAACTTTTGTCGGTACAAAACAGCCGTTGGTAGGAAGGATAGATTAGTACGTAGCTATTTCGAGCGTTTTGGTCGCGTAAAGCTGTGAGTATATTTTTATGAATATACTTCAGAAAATAACTGAGAAAAACCGATCCTGTCCAGTACCTTAAAATTTCAATCCTCGATCTTGGGGTAATCGGAAAATGATTTTGCATATATAGTCGATTTTTTCCTACGGATATTGTACATCTCTGCTAAAAATTTGTTCCAATCGAGCGATTTTTTTTCAGAACATCCTCTGTGAAGGCTCGCAGGCCATGCATCATCGTTTGCAGAGGCGATAAAAAGCTGATCATCATTGTTCTGTATCAATTTTGTGTTTAGCTTTCTGTTACACCATCGTTTCGGGTCATGATAAGAAAAATCTTCTCTTACGTGTTCCTTTGTATCATCCTGTTTAACACCACAGGGTACTATGGCTTATTCATCGGCTGGAAGTACAGGCATGATGCCGGTATGCGTGCCCGGCTGGATGGCGAACGATATCGGCAACAAGAGCTGCGAACGTTGAAAATTCCCATCGCCATACCGTATGTTTTTGACTCACCCGAGTTTGCCAGGGTAGATGGAACGTTTGAACATCATGGTTCATTTTACCGGCTGGTAAAACAGAAACTTTCTTCGGATACTTTAATTCTTGTTTGTATTCGCGATGAAGGAATCCGGAAGATTCATGATGTATTCGGAACAGTGGCACATACTTTTTCCGGGCAGACTCATTCTCAAAATCCCGCACCCAAAGTTTTGATATCCTTTATAAAGGAATATATAGTAACATCAACATTGCTCCACGAGTATACTTCCGGTTGGACGATGAACCTGCAAAGGTCTGTCTGTTGTAAAATTCTTGTTCCTTCCTTTGCGCCCTCCATCGAATGGCCTCCGAGGCTGCAGGGTTAATGATAGTATACCTTGTTGCATTGGCTATATATAGCCTGCGGACTTTTGTTCTGCCGGTATTGCGCGATGCTATATATTAATTATTCACCCTCCAACTTAACGATTATGAAAATCCCAACAGAACCGATTGGAAGTATACCACGTCCTGTCTATCTCACAAACGCCATGCGCGCATTCGCTGCTAACCAGATCACGCACGAAGAACTGCTGAGTGCACAGGATCAGGCGTTGATTGATACCATTCGTCAATTTGAAGAGACGGGCTCTCCGGTTATTACCGATGGTGAGCAGTCTAAATCCAGTTTCGTTACCTACCCGCTGGAAGGAATGGTTCAGCTTGCCAGCGATGGTATAGTGATTCCGTTTGCCGATGGTCATACGCGACAGTTACCGCGGCTCACCGGTGGCCGATTCAAATATAGTATACATGCCAACCGGTATTTGAACAAGGCAAAGGCATATACCACGTTACCCGTGAAGCAGGCAGTTATATCGGCATCAGCGCTGAGCCTGCTATACCCGGCAGATGGAATTGCCGGCTATCCGCGTGATCAGTTCGTTGCCGATCTGCTCGATGAAGCTGAATCGGATATACGCATGTGTTTGCAGGATGGCGCGCATACGGTACAAATCGATTTTACAGAAGCAAGGCTTGCGGTTAAACTCGATCCATCGCGAGCGCTTTTAAGAATGCTTATAGACTTGAACAATCAGGTGCTCGATCGTTTCACAGCCAAAGAGCGCATTCACATAGGTGTACATACTTGCCCGGGAGGTGATCATGACTCCACGCACAGTGCGGATGTAGATTATGCTGATCTGCTGCCCGATCTTTTTAACCTGCGCGTCAGTAATTTTTATCTTGAGTATGCTGCAGAGAAAAATAAAAAAGATATACTGAAGCTGATCAGGCGATTGATCAAACCTTCACAACGGGTATACCTGGGAGTAACCAACGTGTTGAACCCGCGGGTTGAAAGTAATGAAGAGATTTGTGACCTGGTACAGGAAGCTGCTAGCTATATATCGCCCGATCAGCTGGGCACTACGGATGATTGTGGATTCTCACCTTTTGCAGACGATGTGTCAACAGCACGGGAAGTAGCATTTGCCAAGATCAAAGCGCGTGTGGAGGGCACTGCCCTGGCGGAAAGCAAACTTGGATAAAGGTACATATACTGAGGGGCACTGTCGTGGTGTGACAGTGCCCGATCAGCATAAAGGTAATTGGACAGATTAGAGTTTGAAAATTATATTTCCGTTGATAGCTCTACCGCCTCTGCCCGGCAGTGAGTTGATGTTACGGTTGCGATATTCAGGATAATAAACGTCTTCATCCAAAACGTTGATTGCATATATACCAGCAATCAGGTTCTTGTTGATTTTGTACTGCACATTTGTGCTCAGGTAATTGAAGGCTGTAACTTCAGGATTGATGTTAACAGTATAATCGCGGTTTGTAGAACCACCTTTGCCGAAGTAAGAATTATAGATACCCAGTTGCAAACCAAAAGGAAGGGCATACGAAATGCCTGCCTTCAACATAACTTTCGGCATGCCCAGGTCATCGCGATTGTCCATATCATCAATGGTAGTCTGGTAGCTGAAACCTGTAGTAAGTGAAAGCGCTTTGGTAATAAGTGTTTTTGTTTCAAGCTCTACACCTTGTGAATGCAGGTGACCACCGTTCAGGTAAGTAGGCACCTGGAATGTCAGCCCCGGACCAAACGAAACTTCTATTCTTTCATCGGCACTAATGGACTGACGGATGATATTCTCCTGTTTGCTGTAATAATACGTCAGGTAAGCTTCGAACGAAGGCTTGGTATAAAAGAGCTGTGTCTCAAATGTACCAATGGTTTCGGGCTTCAGATCAGGGTTCGGGTATATTTCCGGAACGTTGCTGCCCAGGCGTTCATTTTGCGTGGGTGAACGGAAAGCTTTTCCATACAGAATTTTTATACCGGTAGAGGCACTGGTATAAAATATACTTCCGATGCGTGGTGCTATATACAGGTCATTTCCAGTAACCTTGTTACCTTGTGCACCGGCAATAAGTTTTACAACTTTACCGATGGTATAGTCCCCTTGAGCATATATACTCCACCAGGTTTGATTGTACGATTTAACGATCTGGTAAGGTGTCGTGTTGATGATACTGTAGTCGAACGGATTTAATACATCGTAACCCAGGGGCGATTCAGTGTTTGTAATTTTGGTATAGGTATATGCTTTACCGGTTTGTGTATTGGTTAACCCCCCGATGATGAGGTTCATATTCGGGAGAGGTTTGATATAGTTAGTCAGTTCCACCAGGTAATCATTCGAACGTGCATCTTCACCGATGTTGGGCAGGTAAGGGATTTTCTTCTCGCGGTACATGCCGTTATAGGTAATGTTGAACGTTGTGCGCCAGTTTTTAGTGAACGCCTTTTCATATCCTATATCTGCGAGGAAACGATTTACAGTAGTGCTGAAGTCAAGCGCTTCGTCAGTGCCTGCAGTACTGTTCAGCCACATCGGGAATGAGCCCATGTTTGCCTGCGTAGTATGCATATAGTTAGTCAGCAACTTGATGTCACCATAGGAGAGATTCAGGTTACCACCCAGTGATTCTTCGTACATCTTGATTGTGTTCTGTTGAGCGGGAGCTTGCCCTGAAGTACCATCCGGATATAAAGCAATTTCAGGTTCTCCATACGCAGTGAAGTCCCATCCGTCACTATCGAGGTAATTTAGACCACCAGCAATTTGCAATTTGCCGATACGTCTGGCAGCGCTCGCCTGCGCCTGTTTGGTATTGAAAGTTCCGTATGATACGCTGGCGGAAACCGGTGCAGTTTCGGAAACTTTTTTTGTAATGATGTTGATGATACCGGTAAGGGCACATGTACCGTATAACACCGATCCGGGTCCGCGTATAATCTCAATGCGTTCAACACGATTCAGCGGGAAGGCGCTATAGATAGCCGAGTTCATGCCGTTGTCCAGACTCTCACGGAACGGACGACCATCCACAAGTATCAGCACATTGGTATTGGCAATTGCCGTAACGTTGCCGCGTATCGACACCATGTTGTTACGATACATATAGCCACTGGTAAAGTATATATTGGTGGCACGGTCTAATACTTCACTTAGCGATTTAGCACCGTAGCGCTCAATGTCTTTGGCACTGATCACGCTTACAACCGCGGCAGCATCTTTCAAACTCTCTTCCGATTTTGATGCTGTGGTAATGGTAATGTTCATCAGCTCTTCCAGGCTGAGACTAAAATAATCCTGCGTATTAACAGTATCTGCCTGTTGCCCGTACAGAAGCAGCGATGGCCCTGCACAGATTACAAGTAAGAGTGCTGTAATGATTTTTTTCATGATGATTTTTTGATGTTTAAGTACATTGACTAGTCTATATATAGCGGATTGGTTTTCTATTTCAGTATGGCCAGCTTTAACAAACCTTCTGTTGCCGTTAAACCTATATCAGCAAGAGCCGATTGTTTCAGTTTGAATTTCAAACGATCATCTTCCACCACAAAGCTGATGGCAGCACCCCGTTTGATGAGATCTTCTTCTGTAACAAGGAGTATACTTTTGCCGGCTGTTGCAGCCGCAAGCAGCTTAAAATCTTCCGAGCCACTTTCCGGAACATAAATGATGTTGATATCATCCAGGTTGGTCAGTGTCTCAATTTGCTTTAACTGCAGCGGTTTATTACGTACTTTCTTTTCTGATAGCAGCTGAGTCCAATAGTCTATATTCTTTACTTCACCGTAAATGCCGATCACAATAGCAGAACCTTCTTTCGGCCACTTCACGTACTTGGCAAAATTGAATATATAGGCTACCTGTAACTCATCAAAAGCAGAGGTCTGTGCCCATGCCGAAGCATGCATGCACATGGCTAAGCTCACAGCGAGAACGATGAATCGGATTTTACGAAACATAGCGCGGTAAACCATAGATCAGACTTGCGGCATTTCGCACAAATGCCAGTAGTGATTCAGGATGGATACGGCACTGGTAAATCCTTCGAACGAAAGTGGTTTCAGAATATAACCTGCAACGTTCAGGTTATACGCAGCGACCTTGTCGCTTTCCTCGTTAGAAGTTGTCATCACAAACACGCTGGCCGATTTGTGTTCTGGTAATTTTCGGAGTTCGGTAAGAAACTCTATACCACCCATGCGCGGCATGTTGATGTCCAACAGGATAACACGCGGTGTCGGTATAACTTTATCCGTATGTTTACCCTGCAGCATATCGAGTGCTTCAACACCGTTGCGCGCAACGTGCAGCGGATTGCTGATGTTATTTTTCTTGAAAGCCCGTTGTACATTCATGATGTCCACTTCATCGTCTTCTACCAGAAGTATGTGGATTAAGTTTGTCATACAGATTTTATGCGTTTGGTCTTTATACTATTTTATTTATCAGGCGGCCTTGGGCCAGGTAAAGATGAAGCGTGCGCCTTTGTTCTCTTCCGATTCAAGCCGGATGTTGCCTCCCATATCTTCAACACTTTTCTTGATGATCGCCAGTCCTACACCAGTACCTTCTACCTTGTCGCGAGCTTCCAGTGTCTGGAACATCTCAAAAACTTTTTCGTGATAGGCCGGAGCAATACCGATACCGTTGTCTTCAACTGTGAACTGATGAAAGTCGCCAGCTTCGTGCGAAGAGATAATTACTTTGCCATTTTCCTTATCGTTATATTTGATGGCGTTGGCGAGCAGATTAATAAATACCTGCTGCAGTAAATATTTCTTCGTATTCAACACGGGCATATCATTCACGATTTCTACTTTGATATGCGCAGGAGGATTCAGAAGATCCGTTGTTTCCCTCAGCATGGTATATACATCCACGCGCTCTACCGGAACTTCCAGTCTGCCAACTTTCGAGTATTCAAGTAAGCCGTTGATCAGGGCTTCGAGTCGGAATACACGTCCGCGGAGAATCTGCATATTCTTTTTTGATTCAGCCGGTATAGCAGGACCGAGGTCTTCTTCAATCCACTCTGATAATTTGAAGATGGCGCGAAGCGGTGCTTTCAGATCATGCGAAACAACATAGCTGAACTGGTTCAGTTCTTCATTCTGTCTCTGCAGTTGTTCCGAGTAACGTACCAGTTCAAGATGCGACTTCTCCAACCGGTGAAGCATGTGGTTGAAAGCGCGGCCGAGTTTACCGATTTCATCGTTCGTGGTAACATCTACATATACCTGTTCAGCTCCGCTGGATATAGCACGCACGGTTTGATCAAGCTTCAGAATGTTAGCCGTTATCATGTTACTGGTTGTAAAAGCAAGTAATACTCCGAGTGTAAACAGTGCGAGACAGAAATAACTGGTGGTGCGTTTCAGTGAACCGATCATGGCATTCATCGGCTTGAGGGAATAACCAATGACCAAGGTTCCGAAAGTTGTATTCTGATAGACGATATTGCTCTTATAGTATATTACGCCATCGATCTCCACGCGCTCATTATAGTTGGCAATAGTGGATAGGGCAGGCGTTGTGTTTTTATCCAGGAGGTTGAGACTGGTAATTTCCTGGTTCTGATCGTTTCGTACCGAGATATATACCACCGCGCTATCGGAGTGTGCCCATTCCATGGCTTCTGATACAGCAACAAGGTCTGTCTCACCCATACCAATACCGACACCAATCGAGAATATATTACTGATACTTTGGATCTTCGATTCAATAGCACGGATCGCGAGCTGTTCCTGCTGTTGCGGATAGTAGCTGTATATAAATACCGATACCATCGCGATGAGAAACACCTGGCCGATTATGATCTTGATTCGTATGGAAAGATTCTTCAGCATGATTAACGGCTCCTTTTCAAATTGTTTTTCAGTGCGTGGTTAACAGCCGCCAGAAGTGATATGAGCACATCCAGTGGCTTGTGAATGATTTCAAATGCGTTGGTCTGTCCATTTTCCATGAGGAAGATCAGATCATCTACGAGGTGATCCAGTTGTATAATCTTCAATAAACTGAAGGATGACTTGATCTGGGTGCAGATTGATTTTACGGATTGCAAGTCGCGGTTCTCTACAGCATGTTGCAGCGCTGCGACATATACCGGTGTCTCATGTTCGAGAATCTCGAAAAAATCTACTGGTAAATTCTGACTGTCTGCTATAAATTTATCTACCGAGAAATCCATGGTATAACTGGCTATAACCTGCTCCGACAGTAAACTAGCTTCGCTTTTATCAGGGCTCTCGGTATATTTCAAAAGCTTGAGGTACAGCGTTTCGGCTTTGAACGGTTTGGATATATAGTCGTTCATTCCAGCCGAAATACACCGCGATACGTCATCACCAAAAGCATGGGCAGTCATGGCAATAATCGGTATGTTGCATTGCGGTGCTGCCATTTCGTTGCGTATATACTGCGTGGTTTCATAGCCATCCATTTCCGGCATTTGCACATCCATCAGCACAACATCATATACTTTGTTTTGCAGATAGTGAATGGCTTCCAACCCGTTGGAGGCTATATCCATTTGGCAGCCGGCTTTCTCCAGTATTTTTTTTACAAGCGCCTGGTTCAGGGTGTTGTCTTCCGCAACGAGTACAGTTGTACCGCGAAGTTTCTCTGCAAAATCGGATAGTGATGGTATGGCTGCTGATGAGACAGACTCCTTTATATTAACCTTTTCAAAGGTGAGATGTACCGTAAATGTAGATCCTATACCCGGTGTACTTTGCAAGGCAATCTTTCCTTTCTGCAACGTTACCAGCTTCTTTACGATGGAAAGTCCTAAGCCGGTGCCACCATATTTGCGCGTAGTATCATCAGAGGCCTGTACAAAGTCATCGAATATAACCGACTGCTTGTCTTCCGGTATACCGATGCCGGAATCCTGAATTCTGAATTCGAACAGCTCATATATACCTTCGCTCGCCAGTGAAGAAAGCTCTACGGTAACACCGCCTTTTTCCGTAAACTTGATTGCGTTGGAAATAAGATTGGTGAGGATCTGGTTTAGTCTTACCGGGTCGCCTTTTACAATAGGTATGATCTGTGCATCAATCTTATCAATCAGGGTAAGACCTTTCTCCTGCGCACGCGGCTGCATGACCTTAATGATTCCCTTCACAAGTTCATGAACATTGAATTCATATTTTTCAATGGTCATTTTGCCGCTTTGTATCTTGGACAAGTCCAGTATATCATTGATGATAACCAGCAGATTCTCTCCGGAAAAATGAATGGCATCTACAAAGCTCTTTTGCTCCTGGGATAAGTTAGTCTCAAACAACAATCGCGTAAAGCCAAGTATGGCGTTCATGGGCGTACGGATCTCATGGCTCATATTGGCCAGGAAGATCTCTTTTACTTTCATCAGGTTTTCCGTGAGCTCGCGTGCTTTCAGTATTTCTTCTTCTGCACGTTTGCGGGTTGTTATATCCTGGATGATGCCTATAAATTTCTGAAGTGTACCGTCTTGTCCCTGTGAAGGGTATATCTGTAT
The DNA here is from genome assembly GCA_902168205.1 of uncultured Chitinophaga sp. Classification (GTDB taxonomy): domain Bacteria; phylum Bacteroidota; class Bacteroidia; order Cytophagales; family Cyclobacteriaceae; genus Ohtaekwangia; species Ohtaekwangia kribbensis. The sequence goes on from CABHOK010000002.1 coordinate 96,721, forward strand.
ATTGATATATTTTATTCCCGCGCGCGTTTGTATGCGGTGATCATAATTGACACGGGCTCCACGCAGTGCCTGCGCAATGTTGGCTTTAACAAAAGCTTTGTCTTCTTCGTAAATGTGATTTCGGTAGAGATCCAGGCTTGGAACAACCTCGTGCTTTTCGAGCTCCAGTATATTATACACTTCTTCGGAGAAATGCACGCGGTTGTGAATCGTATCAAATTCCCAGTTACCGAACTTGGCAATGTGTTGTGCTTCGGCCAGCCTGGCTTCACTGATGCAGAGTGCTTTTTCCGCTTCATCTTTTTTGCGGATCATTTCTCCGATCTGGAGCATGTTCCGCAGCACCTGCGCCATTGACTGACTGGTGATCGCATTCTTTACTATATAATCCGATGCCCCCGCTTTCATCAACTCCACGGCAATGTTTTCATTACCCTGCGAGGTAAAGATTACGATGGGAGTTTTTATACCGGTATCGCGTATCTTCTTCAGAAGCGACAATCCATTTTCGCCAGGCAACAAGTAGTCGAGAAATATACAGTCAAAGGCACTGAAATCTATCGTGATGTCGAACGCTTCGTATTCAGAGAGCTCGTATGTGAAGCCGCAGTTTTTCAGGGCTCGTTTTAACTGGAGTCTGTCTGCAGCGTCATCATCAATCACCAATAGTTTTATTAAGCCATTCATACTATATATACATCCGTATAGTGTGGTTGTTTTTCTTTACTAACTTTGTTTAGGCCACAGGAATTTGAATTTGCTTCCTTTGCCAGGTTCTGACTCCACCCAGATGCGACCTCCGTTTTCTTCCAGTATGCGCTTAACAATAGTTAATCCTATACCGGTGCTTTCAAATTTGTCGCGCGATTGCAGCGTATGAAAGATCACGAATATAGTTTCGTACGATTCAGGAGGTATACCCGGACCGTTGTCTTCCACTACAAACTCAAAATACTTGTCTTTGCTTGTACAGTATATTTGTACCAGGCCCTGAGGCTTGTCATTATACTTGATAGCATTGCTGATGAGGTTTGCAAACACCTGCAACAACATGGTGCGCGGTGCTATAACCGTTGGTACGGGTTCAATTATTTCTATAGTTATAGCAGCCGGTGGCGCCAGCATTTCTTCTACTTCCTTCAGTAAGGTATATACATCTACATGCTCCTGTTCGATCTGCGTGCGACCGATCTTGGAATATTCGAGAACACCGTTAATGAGTGCTTCCATGCGTACAACACGGTTGCGCAGAAGTTGCAGATTATTTTTATTATCACCGGAAAGTGATGGCCCGAGATCTTCTTCCAGCCAACCTGCCAGGTTACTGATGGCGCGTAACGGTGCCTTCAGATCGTGCGATACGATATAAGCAAACTGATCAAGCTCGTTATTTTTCTTTTCGAGCTTGCGGGTATATTCAGAAAGTTTTTCGGAGGCTGATTCTTCACGCGTAAGGTCGTGCAGCAATACAAGCTTCGTTGCTGTTTTGCTCGCTGCATCTTTTGTATGCAATACCGAACAAAGCAGAATGCGAATCTGTCCGGAAGAATGTATATAGCTGATGCGTTTATCACGGAAGTCCTGGTGAAGCGCGAAACTTGCTGTTATCGATTCAACTTCATCACCACCGATTGATAAGTCGGTGAATTTTTTTCCACGGATTTCATCCCACGAGGAAACTCCGAGAATATCGCGCAACGCAGCTTCGTTGGCTGTGATGATGTTATTCTGATCATCCAGCATCAACAAACCATCTTTCATGATTTCACTGATGCGGTCGATGTGATGTGCAGCTTGTAATACGTTGGTGGCAGACTCTTGCATAAAGATTTCAGGCATATATATACCTGCTTTTCATGTTGCAAAGTTGAGTCTAGTTTAGTTTGTGCGCATCAGTGAACACCTGATTTATAAAAATTACCAGTGAAGTGTTTTGTTGCGTTTTTGGAGGATAGATTTTAGGAGGCTTTCTGACGAAAGCTAAGTGTTTCTCTTATCATTTTTTAGTGTATGGGTAAAAGTATACACATGCGTAGCGATGAAGTATATACTGCAAACGTTCGTGTAGGTGTACCGTTGTATACGCGTAAACGACAAAAGGAAAGCCAGCAAGCGTGCTGGCTTTCAAAATATTTTTTTAGAAGGATACTTTGGTTACTGCGCGATGATTTGCCACTGCTGGTTATTGCCGCCATTCCACGGCCATTGAATAATAGTAGCACCGTTGGCTGTGGAGCCCTGGTTCACATCCAATGCATCGCCACTGTTACGATTGATGATGCGATAATAGCCACTACCATTGTCAATGATCTGCCATTGCTGATTGTTGCCCGCGTTCCAGGGCCATTGAATCACAGGTGTACCGTCAACGGTAGAAGCCTGATTCACATCCAGTGCATCGCCACTGTTGCGATTGATAATGCGATGGTATCCGCCACCTATATCGATAATGCGCCATTGCTGGTTGTTACCACCGCTCCAGGTCCATTGTATAACACTGGCACCATCGGTAGTGGAGGCTCCGTTTACATCCACTACTTTGCCGCTGTTACGATTCACAATGCGATAGTAACCGGTAGGATCAAAACCTCCATAGCCCCAGCCGTAGCGAATGCGTGTAACCCCTGAGTTGTTTGTGGTGGTGAGGGTAATGTTGTTTCCACTGCCACCGCGTGTCTGTATGCTATAGCTGTCGCCATCGCGCAGGCCGGGCCAGTATACGCTGGCAATGTTGCTGTTTCTGAATTTATTGGTAGAGCCTTGTATATAGGCGATTTCGTTATCGCCATTAATGGCACCGGTGTAATTTTTACCGGTTGTCATCGGTGCGCCATACTCGGTTACAACGGTACGGCTAGCGTAATTCCCAATGCGGTTCTGCCAGTCTTGTTCCCACTCCAGCGCAGTACTGTGCGATGTCCAGAATGCATAGTTGTGCAGCGCCAGTAAACAATTTGTAAAACGGCTGTCCGCACCTACGGCAGTAACATTTTCAGAGTAGCCTGTTCCTCCCAACAGAATTCGTCCCTGCGGAACAGAGGGATAGCGTGAAAGCCACTCTGCATATATAGCAGTGAGTTGAGATAAAGTATAGCCGTGTGGTTCGTTAAACACTTCAAAGTATACATTGCTGTTGCTGCCATACTTGTTCACCACGGTTTGCCACATGCTCCAGAACTGTGCAGTGTCATCAATGAGACCGTTGCGCGAAGAGGCAGACTCCCAGCACGCAAGTATAACTTTCATGTTTTTGCCGAGCGCAGCATCAATCGCCCCGGTATAGGCACTCCACCAGGACTCGAGCACGCTGTTAGGATTGATCGGCAGGCGTACCGTGTTAACACCGGGCATGTTGGTTTGAAATCCGCTCAGAATTGAATTTGCCTTTGCCGTAACGGTAGCGTAATTATCGGAGGCTGTAAGTCCGGAAGGAATTACCCAGCCATCCACGAAGTTATCGCGGCCATCGGCCCAGTTTACACCGGCTATGCCACCGGCTCCAAGACGTTTGTCGGCATTGTCGACAGTTCCGGTAACAACGGCTGTTGAGGACGGTGCAGTGAGTGGTTCTTCCGGTTGACACGCGCATACCAGCGCCATCAATAACGCCATTCCATAATTTAGATGTTTAATCATACATTTAATAAGTTTTGGTTTGTTAAGAATTTTTGACAGGCTTAACTTACTGCCCCTGTTGCTCGTGACTGGGGGATAAATACGGAAAAAGCAGGGGCTAAATCGATTGCATGAAAATCTGAAAATGCGATCAGTCGGTTTGCCAAAAAACACGCACACACGGACATCGCGTGGTATTTTTTGGCAAAATAGACCTACCGAAAACGATTTAATCTTCAAGTATCCCCCACGTTTTACACAAATCCCCCCATAAAAACGCTGTTGTGTTATGGTTCTTTGAGAAGGACTTGTTAGGACTCGACCCTATGAATGGTTCGGGGCCATTTTTAACAGAAATACATGTAAAAGGAATTTATTCTCAGACTTGAGGACAAGGGATGCATAAAGAGTATTTGTTTTTCAAACTTTCAGGACTGCTGCTACTGCTGCTGGTAACATCGGCTGTTGCACAGCAGGAACCGAAGAGTCGCACCAAACGATATGGTATAAAGGATGGCCTGTCGCAGGGTGTGGTGAATAGCATTATGCAAAACGATCAAGGTCTGATGTGGTTTGCCACTGAAGATGGTCTTAACCGTTTTGATGGCTACTCTTTTAAAGTTTTCAAATACGATCCGGATAACAACCTCGGCCTGGCCGACAACTTCATTCAAAATATATTTAAGGATTCGGAAGGTATATGCTGGGTATCATCGCGAAAAGGTCTGCATCGCTTTGATGAACGCAAAGAACAGTTCACACTCTTTAAACATCCGGCCCCGGCAACCAGCGCAGGTCCTAATAACGATGTGAGTTTTATTACCGAGGGCAGTGCCGGTAATTTATGGATTGCCTGGTATGGCGGTGGCTTTGCTTCGTTCAATAAAAAGACTAATACATTTACGCCCTACGATGACCACACGCTGCCGCAGTTAAGCAGTACGCAAACGCTCACACTGCTGGAAGATAAATTCGGATTGCTGTGGGTAGGTACGCAGAACGGTGGTATAGATGTTTTTAAAGTAAGTAAAGGTACCATCGTTAAGAAGCATGAAAGTTTATCAGGTAAAAATCTGTTGCCCTCCATGAACGTTCGCTGCTTCGCAGAAGACGTTTCGGGTAATATATGGATCGGTACAGCCAATGGTTTGGTACTGTACAAACGCCAGGAAAATAAATTCTATACTTTCAACTCCAGTCACTCCGGTATAGCAGGCAAAAGTATATTTACCCTGCTGGCCGACAGTCATGAGAATTTATGGATCGGTGTGCAGGGCGGTGGCCTCTATTCGCTGGACCTGCGGCAGTTCAGCAACCGCGCGTTAGATGATGTGATTTTCAAACACATCGAAAACCTCAACGACTATAATATTTCCAAACGTACCATTCTGTCGCTATACGAAGACAAAGATAAAAATTTATGGGCCGGTACATTTGGCGATGGTGTATACATGATCAGCAGTGTAAAGGAGAAGTTTATAAAAGTACAAACCCGCCAGTATACCAATGCATCGGTAAGCTTTGTGCAATACTATGGTATGTGTTATGATGAAAGCGGAAACCTGTGGCTAGGCACTGATGGCGATGGTATATATAAATCAAGAATTACCGGTGAAGTAGTAAAGCATTATAAAGCTGACGGTCGCATACGCGGCCTCACCGACAATGCTATATTGACTGCTTTGCGCGATCATCATAACAACCTCTGGTTCGGTACATACTCACAAGGACTTTTTAAATATGATGCACAGCACGATGCATTTATAAATTATCGCTATGTCGGTGATCAGTCGGGAGGTAAAGATGTGCGTGTGATCTTTGAAGACTCCAGGCACAATCTATGGATCGGAACAAACCGCGGTGGACTTTGCCTTGTAGATGAAGGCACACAGACTTATCGAAATGTACCCGGCTCGGGAGGTATACTTCGTGAAGGTGATATCCGTGCCATTACCGAAGATAAAACAGGAGGTTTGTGGATCGGATGTTATGGTGATGGTCTACATTATTTTGACAGAACTACCGGCAAGTCACAACGGTACTTCCATACGTCAGAGACCGATGATCAATTAAAGAGCAATGTAGTATTTGCTTTGTGCCTGGATCGAAAGGGAAAAGTGTGGATTGGCACCGGTGGGGGAGGACTCAGCGCTTACGACCCGACTGCTAAAATAATTACACGCTTCAGTGAAAAGGATGGACTCGCCAACAACACCATCTACGCTATACTTGCTGATAATGCTGATAACTTGTGGATCAGTACCAACAAAGGTATATCCAAGTACGAAACCGGAAAAGGACAATTCTATAATTACGATGTGAACGATGGTTTACAGGAAGGACAGTTTAACCCCGCCTCTGCACTCTATAATGATATAGCAGGCTATATGTGCTTTGGTGGAACAATGGGCCTGAATATATTTTACCCCGACCAGGTTGTTGAGCATTTAAAAAAACCGAAGGTAATGATATCCGGTTTCCAGTTGTTCAATAAACCGGTTGAAGTGAACAGTAAAAATGAGAATGACTTCGCGCTGGATGAAGTTATCAGTCTTACAAAAGAGATTACACTGAAGCACGATCAATCTGTATTTACCTTTGAGTTTGTAGGTCTCAACTATAGTTACCCGGAGAAGAATAAATATGCCTATAAGCTTGAAGGCCTCGATCACGATTGGAACTATGTGGGCAATCAGCGCTCTGCTACATATCGTTACCTCGAACCCGGCACCTATACCTTTAAAGTAAAAGCTTCGAACCAGGAAAATACATGGAGTGATGATTATGCCAGTATAGGCATTACCATATTGCCTACTTTCTGGCGCACACCGCTCGCGTACTTCCTGTATACTATTGTTATCGGTGGATTATGTTTCGCGGTAATGGCGGTTCGCAAAAAACAGGCAACACTGCGCAAGCGACTTAAAATAGAAAAAGCACAACGCAAGCGCGAACGACAACTGGTACAGGAGAAACTGAGTTTCTTTACGGAGATATCGCACGAGTTTCGTACTCCGCTTACATTGATGATCGGCCCATTGGAAGAAATGGTAACGCGGGAGGGAAGTTATACACCCACCGGGCGCAAGTTGAAAATGGTATACCGCAATGCACACAAGCTTCTTAACCTGATTAACAAACTCCTCGACTATCGTAAAATAGAAAGCGGAAACATTGTGCTAAAGGTTACCGAAGATGACATCGTGGCCTTTACCGAAGAAATCTATATAACATTTAAAGAACTGGCCGTTCGAAAAAATATAGCCTTCAACTTTCATGCTGACGAGCCTTCACTGATGGCGTGGTTTGATAAAGAAAAGATGGAGATGGTATTGAATAACATAATCTCCAATTCGTTCAAATATATTGGGAAGGGTAATGAGATCAGCATTTCGCTTCGCAAGCAGGTAACGGAGAAATGTCCGCAGGGTAAAATATATATTCGTATAAAAGACAATGGTATAGGTATACCTAAAAAGCAACTGGGAAGTATATTCGACTGGTTCTATAAAGGCGATAGCTCCGGCCCGATGAGTTCTGGTATAGGACTCGCGCTGGCCAAGAAGCTGGTACACCTGCACAAAGGCGAAATATATGTAGAGAGTGTGGAAGGCAGCGGTTCTACATTCAGTATAAAAATTCCATTGGGCAAAGATCATTTCAAGCCGAACGAGATCGTGATCGCTACCAATGAAGATAAATTTTTACTGAACGGAAACGTGAGTCCAGCCATAACGCCACCAACTGCCATGGTGTTGGATGATCATGAAGAAGAAGAGACTACCGGAAAGAAAGGACAACGCAGTCTGCTGATTGTAGAGGACGATGAAGACATTCGCCTGTTTCTGAAAGAATACTTTGAACGCAGTTACCGGATACTCGAAGCGAGCCATGGTAAAGAAGGACTAGCGCTGACAGCGGAACATCATGTCGACCTCATCATCAGCGACATCATGATGCCGGAGATGAACGGTATAGATTTTTGCAAAGCATTGAAGAGTAACATTCGTACCAGTCACATCCCGGTAATTCTGCTTACCGCCAAGACTTCGCTCACGCACCACAAGGAAGGTATAGAAATAGGAGCAGACGCCTATATTACCAAACCGTTCAGCCCGGAGATGCTCACGCTCACCATGAACAACCTGTTGCAGTCGCGCGAGAATCTGAAGCGCTTCTATCGGAATTTATTTACAGTTAACGGAAACGGAGCAGCCGCCCCTGAAGCGCACTCGCCCGATGAAAAATTTCTGCAGTCTATTTACGATATTCTGAAAGCTAACCTCGACCATCCGGACTTTAACGTCAACGAACTTTGCGAGTCGCTTAACATGAGTCGCTCACTCTTATATAAAAAGGTAAAGATGCTCACGGGTCTTTCGCCTGTAGAGTATTTGCGATCGTTGCGGATGCAGGAAGCTGCACAGTTACTCAAGTCCAAAAAGTATAAAGTCTTTGAAGTGGTATACATGGTTGGCTTCTCCGACCTGAAGTATTTCCGCCAGTGCTTTGTAAAAGAGTTCGGTTATGCACCTTCCGAATTTCTCAAAGGCAGCGAATCCGCAGATTGACATTTACCCCCCTTATCAGGACAAATCCTGTTGATCAGAAAAATTGCCGGAGTTATCCCTGAAATCAGGCTGTTTACAGCGTTTCCACGGGCAAAATACATCTGCCCCTCACGAAGTATAGATTTCTCCCTCCTTGTAGAAAACGATTTCGGACACCTTTGCAAAGGTTTGCGCCAGTCCAATTGGCTATCAGCCTAAATAAAAATCCTAAACCAACGCTACGGTATGAAAGAGATCTTCAATTCAGGTTAGCAGGGTTCGCTTGCACGTCAAATCGCCCGCAAGGGCTCACAAAAAACATCCAAACAAAACCGAACTTATGATCATTAGACATTTACTAAAAAGAACCATGGCACCGCGCATCGTCACCATGATATTGCTCGGATGCCTGTACGCTTCGATTCCGCTGTTTGCCCAGAACATTACTGTGAAGGGAAAGATTACATCACAGGATGATGGTGCTGGTTTGCCAGGTGTTAGCATCGTTGTAAAGGGAACTTCGATCGGAACAACAACCGATGCGGAAGGACAGTATTCACTCAGTGTACCCGATCAGAACGCAGTGCTTGTGTTTTCGTTCATCGGGTATAAAACACAGGAAGTTGTAGTGGGCGCTCAAACCACGATCGATATGCCACTCACGTCTGATGTGGAGACACTCTCGGAAGTAGTTGTGGTAGGATATGGTGAACAAAAAAGAGAAACACTTACCGGTTCAGTATCACAGGTAAAAGGTGAAGATCTTGTAAAGAGTCCACAGCCAAACGTATCCAATACATTGGCCGGACGTTTTTCAGGTGTGATTGCCAACAACCGCGGTGGTGAACCCGGATATGATGGCAGTAGCTATAACATTCGTGGTTTAGCAACGACCGGTAACAACGATGTACTCGTGGTAATTGATGGTATACCGGGGCAGTTGGGAGGTCTTGAACGTCTCAATCCAAACGACATCGAAAGTGTATCTATACTGAAAGATGCATCGGCTGCAGTATATGGAAGCCGTGCTGCGAACGGTGTAATTCTGGTAACAACCAAGCGTGGAAAATCCGGAAAGCCTACGATAAACTATAGCTTCAATCAAGGCTTTTCATCACCTACGCGTTTGCCGGATATGGCAGATGCTGCCACGTATGCTACCATTCAGAATGAGATTGATTACTATAACAACAAGGCGGGTGGCATGAACCAGCATTATAGTGAAGCCGAGATTCAGAAATTCCGTGATGGTTCTGATCCTCTTAATTATCCCAATACCGACTGGGCTGATGCTACACTGAAGAAAGTAACCTTGCAGAATCAGCATAACCTCTCCATCAGCGGAGGCGGACAAGATGTACGCTATTTTGTGTCGCTTGGTAAAATATACCAGGACGGCCTCTACAAAAACGGAGCAACAAAATACAACCAGTATAACTTCCGTTCGAATATTGATGCGAACGTTACGAAAGATTTCAAAGTATCTCTCTCGATCGCAGGCCGCCAGGAAGACCGCAAGTATCCTATATACGGAGCCGGAGATATATTCCGCTCAATATACAGAGCGTATCCTACCGTTATAGACCGTTATCCAAACGGACTCCCTTCTACCGGTGTGGAAAATAACAACCCGATGATGATGGTTACAGATGTAGGTGGTACCAATGTGAATCCGCTTAACGTATTCAATGGAATTCTCAAAGCAAGTTATGCTATACCATACGTAAAAGGATTGTCGGTAGATGGATTCTACGCTGTGGATAAAACCTGGAATTTCTCCAAAGCTTTTAGCAAGCCCTATACACTTTACAGCTATAACAGTGCTGATGATGCATATACTCCAATCGTAACCGGAGGATCGTCTGGTGCCGCTAAACTTACCGAATCGCAGGAGAACAACATGATGATCACAGAAAACTTAAAGCTTAACTATGAAAGACAACTCGGTGATCACTATATCAACACGTTTGTTGCGTACGAGCAAAGCAAAACACACCGTGAGACATTTGGTGCTTCGAGATTAAATTACCCAACAGTTGAAACGCCTGAACTGTCACAGGGCGGATCGGCAGCCACCAGTCGCGATAACTCCGGCTCAAGCTATAACTATACCCGCAGAAGCTATATCGGCCGCATAGGCTATAACTTTAAAGAGAAGTATCTCGCAGAAGTGCAAATGCGCGTAGATGGTTCATCTACATTTCCGAGTGGCAATCGCTATGGATATTTTCCTGCTGTTTCTGCAGGCTGGAGAATTTCGGAAGAAGGATGGTTTGCCAACAGCGTTTCGTTCATTAACGATTTAAAGATCAGAGCATCGCACGGTCAGTTAGGAAATGACAACGTAAACCAGTTCCAGTATTTCAATAACTACTCTTTTAATAACACCTATGTTATCGGAAGCGATAAACATCCGGGTATCGACCTGACAAAACTTGCCAACACCAACATCACCTGGGAAGTTGCCAAGAAAACCGATATCGGTTTGAATGCTGTAGTAATGCGAAACTTTACACTTGAATTTATATACTTCATGCAGGATCGCTCAGATATACTAGCGGCACGGAATGCATCTATACCAGGGGTATCCGGTATTGTAAACCCGTATGGAAGTGATCCGCTGGTGCCTTCTGAGAACATCGGTAAAGTTAAAAGCAGAGGTATCGAAACAACGGTGGGATATAAACACCAGGGTGATTTCTGGTATGACATCTCCGCGAACATGACGTATGCAAAAAGTGAAATCGTATTTATCGATGAAGCTTCCAGCGTACTGGATTATCAAAGACAAACCGGCCGCCCGTTAAATACATATTTGCTGTATAATGCCATTGGTATATTCAGAACAACAGGCGATCTGGACAACAACCCGCACCTGTCGAATGCACAGCTCGGTGATTTGATCTACGAAGACTATAACAAGGATGGAAAGATCACAGCCGATGACCAGGTAAGAACCAAGTATGGCAACATTCCTCAACTTACCTATGGTTTGAATATCAGCGCGGGCTGGAAGAACTTCGATATATCTATACTCTTCGCAGGGCAGGCGCGTGTAAGCCAGTATGTATTGGCCGAATCAGGCACCGTAGGTAATTTCTACAGCACCTGGGCTGACAATCGCTGGAGTCCTTCGAACGTGAACGGCAGCTATCCGCGTGTTGATACACGTGCATCAGCTTCTATCAACGGAGGGTTAAACAAAAACAACTTCTGGTTGAACGATGCTTCGTTTATGCGTCTTAAAAATATAGCCATTGGTTATAACGTGCCGGGTGCACTTACATCTAAGTTGCATCTCTCCAACTTGCGTGTATATGCAAATGCATTCAACTTGTTTACCATCACCAAGGTGAAAGATTACGATCCGGAAGGAAGCAGCGAGAGCGGACAATTCTATCCGCAGCAGCGCATTATCAACGTGGGCGTAAACATTCAGTTCTAAAAAATCACGATCATGAGATTCAAATTAACATATACTATACTGGCAGGAGCCGTTGGATTAGCAGGTATGCTTGCCGGTTGTAATAGTGACTTTCTGGATGTAACCGCTACAGACAGAATTTCAGATGATGCGATTGTATCGGATTCTTCACTCTTTGAAGATTATGTGATCAACCGCTATATGGGCGTGCGTCTTCAGGACAAAGAAGCGGAGGGAACACCTCCCGGTTTCGGAAGAGGCTTTGAGTATGCCTTGTGGGCAACGCTTACAGACGAAGCAATTTATAACAACGATGACAACACGTGGGTAATACAACGTGGTTTGCTGGCTCCGGAAAATACAGGTATAGCCGGTACTCTGTGGTCGCGCAGCTATAGAAGCATTCGCGAATGTAACTATGCATTGGAGCAAATGGCAGAAGTTGAAATGACGCAGTCGAGAAAAGATCTGCTTACAGCTGAGCTGAAATTTATTCGTGCATACCGCTACCATGACCTGGTGCGAAACTATGGTTCGGTTGTGCTGATGGGTGATAAGGTATATAACCTGGGCGATGATCTGACAGACGATGCACTCTTTCAAAAATCATCGATTGCCGATGGAATCAATTATATAGTAGCACAGCTTGATGAAGCTGCGGCAGGTCTTCCTGCATCGAACAGCAGCAGCTGGGCGTTGGGGCGCGCTACCAAAGGCGCAGCGCTTGCATTGAAATCAAGAATACTTTTGTATGCGGCCAGTCCGTTGTATAACGCTGGTTCATGGCAAACTGCTGCGGATGCTGCCAAAGCTGTGATGAACATGGGATATTCACTGCACCCAGATTATCAATCATTATTTTTGACTTCATCCAGCAGTGAGATCATTTTCGAAAGACTATATGTGATCGGTGCACGCCACGTATGTCTCGAAATATCAAATGGTCCGAATGGTTACGGTGGCTGGGCAGGTAATACACCGCTGCAAAACCTTGTAGATGCGTATGAAGTAAAAGTGGATGATGATACAGCTGAACCATTCGATTGGGACAATACTACACATGCTACGGCTCCGTATGAAAATCGCGACCCTCGCTTCTATGCAAGTATACTTTACAACGGTGCCGAATACCGCGGCCGTAATGTAGAAACGTTCACACCAGGCGGTCAGGACAGCAAGGATGGTAAAGACAACTGGAATGCATCCAAGACCGGATACTACCTGCGTAAATTCATCGATGACGATTTACCGATCAACAACCCATGGGACGTTGCCGGTATCCAGCCGTGGATATACCTGCGCTATGCTGAAATTTTGTTGAACTATGCTGAAGCACAGAACGAAGCCGTTGGTCCGGATGCATCCGTATACGAAGCGATTAACGCCATTCGTGAACGTGCCAATATGCCTGAACTTCCGGCAGGACTATCACAAAGCGAAATGCGTGACGCTATACGCAGAGAGCGCCAGGTAGAGCTCGCGTTCGAAGAGCATCGCTTCTACGATGTGCGCAGGTGGATGATCGCGATGGAAACTGAAAACGAACCCGCCTATGGTATAAATATCACCAAGAGCGGAAACACACTTACCTACGAACGGAAAGTGGCGTTGGATGGCCGCAAGTTTGAGCAGAAGCACTATTGGCTTCCTATACCGAGAGCTGAAATCCAGTCTTCCGGAAACAAGCTTGAACAGAGTCCGAATTACTAATCGTTTACAATAAGAATACGGGGGCACTGAAAAGTGCTCCCGGTATTTTTTATTTCCGGCTGGTATACATACTGTTCAATATATTGCCTGCTGAAGTCAGGTATATATTGACTTTATCAGACCAGCATGCTACTGCTTTGATTGCAGGGTTTGATAGTAGTATATATAATGTTAGTTTAAGAAAATAATTTTATGCGTTTAAAATATTTATTGATCGTGCCGGTGATGATCATCGGGAGTTGCTCCCGAAATGATTCCGGTACATCCGTTGTGCCAGACGATACACAGGTAATAACCATTCATGTTGCCGAACGAAAGCAGACCATTCATAATTTTGGCGGATCGGATGCATGGGCTTGTCAGTTTGTAGGACAGTGGCCCGATGAAAAAAGAAACCAGGTAGCAGACTGGTTGTTCAGCATGGAAGAAGATGCCAGCGGACAACCAAAAGGTATAGGCCTGTCGTTGTGGCGATTTAACATCGGTGGAGGGAGTGCAGCACAAGATAATATATCCGATGAGTGGAGGAGAGCAGAAGGTTTTATGAAAGACGATAAGACCTACGATTGGTCTAAGCAAGCCGGGCAACAATGGTTTATACAGGCTGCCAAGCAGCGCGGTGTAAATCAGTTTGTTGGTTTTGTCAATAGCCCTCCGGTACAACTTACTAAAAATGGAAAAGCTTTTTCGAGTGATGGTGAACGTGCCAACATCAGTGCTGTAAACTATACGAAGTATACCGTGTTCCTGGCAGATGTTGTAAAACATTTCCGCGATCAGGGTATAGCATTGAATTACCTTAGCCCATTTAACGAACCGCAGTGGGACTGGACCGGCAATAACCAGGAAGGTACACCCTATACCAACCAGGAACTGTATGATATAACGAAGAAGCTTGATTCTGTTATCACGGCACAGGGGCTTGATACAAAAATACAAATAGCAGAAGCTGCTAAAATGAATTACCTCTATGAACTTGCTGATAAAGCAACACGCGGAAACCAGATTGAAGATTTCTTCACTCAAAGTTCACCGCGGTATATGGGTAATTTTCCGAATGTAGACAAGATCATTTCCGCACATAGTTATTTTACTTCTGCTCCCATGGAAACCGTAATCTCTGTACGGAAAACCCTGGCTGCGAAAATTGAACAGGCAGCCATACCGTTGGAATTATGGCAGAGTGAATATTGTGTACTGGGCGACCAGGAAGAGATTCCTGGTCCCGGTAAAGATACCGGCATGACTACCGCACTATATGTAGCACGCCTCATTCATCATGATCTTACTGTAGCGAATGCAGCCGCATGGCACTGGTGGACATCACTTTCAGCCTACGACTATAAAGACGGACTGGTATATGTAGAGAAAAATAAAACCAATGGCAATGTAGAAGAAACGCGCCTGCTCTGGGCACTTGGAAACTATAGCCGGTTTGTTCGCCCCGGTTCGGTGCGCGTTGGTGTAACGGCAGAAGGTGTTGATATAAATAATGCACGTGGTCTCATGGTATCATCTTATATTCATGAGGAGAGTGGCAAACTTGTTACCGTGGCGATTAATTATAGCAACAATGATGTATCGTGCAAGCTGGAAGTGCCGGGCTATAGCCTGGATACATTCAAGCCCTATATCACTTCCGGAAAAGATGGCGAGACACTGAAACCTCTTTCCGCAGTGAGCAGTGATGATGTGATCGCGTTCCCGAAGAAATCCGTCATCACACTGGTAAGCGATTTGAACAAATAGTAGTATAGATATCCCAAACCCTATATACACTGTTTCGATGAGACTGAAATTTTTAAACTATATACTGGCTGTTATGGCAGCCGGTATTTTTTATGTCCAGGTATATGCACAGGATTCCCGCAGCGTATTGTTTAATGCAAACTGGAAATTCAACAAAGGCGATGTTACCCGGGGCGAAAAAATTACGCTGGACGATAAAGCGTGGCGAACACTCGACTTGCCGCACGACTGGAGTATAGAAGGTCCCTTCAGTGACGAATGGGCCAGCGGTACTGGTTATCTGCCGGCCGGTATTGGCTGGTATAGAAAAATATTTAGTTTAACACCGGAGCAGCTGAACAAAACTATATACCTATATTTTGACGGTGTATACAAGAACAGCGAAGTCTGGATAAACGAACAATATGTCGGCAAACGTCCCAATGGCTACGCATCTTTTTACTACGATATTACACGTCACCTGAACCCGAAAGGTACGAACGTTGTCGCGGTGAAAGTAGACCATACCGACTTTGCAGATTCACGCTGGTATAGCGGCTCCGGTATCAACCGTAATGTATATATTGTTGCAACCGAGCCTGTGCACACTGCTATATGGGGTGTAACGTTTACAACGCCATCGGTATCCGCAGCGCGTGCTGATGCTCGGGTATCAGTCAATGTCCAAAATAACTCAAAGAGCACAGCGGATACGCGCGTTGTAACGGAATTGCTGGATGCCAGTGGAAAAGTTGCCGCTACGACCGAAACCAATGTGCGGGTTGCAGCTGGTAAAGCTGCTGATGCCGTTGTAAACTTTACCGTAGCAAAACCATCGTTGTGGTCAGTAGAAGATCCTGCACTATATCAATTGCGCATCACTCTATATAGTAAAGGAAAGAAGATAGATGTTGTGACGGAACAGGTTGGTTTCAGAACGTTTCGTTTTGACGCAGACAAAGGTTTTTTCCTCAATGACAAGAATATAAAACTGAAAGGTCTTTGCATTCACGATGATGGTGGGGCACTCGGCTCTGCAGTACCGCGCGATGTATGGGAGCGGAGGTTGAAGACGTTCAAAGAGATGGGATGTAATTCCATTCGCATGAGTCACAACCCGCATCAAGATTACCTGTATGACCTGTGCGATAAACTTGGATTGCTGGTACAAGACGAAGCCTTTGATGAATGGGAAGTTGGCAAGAATAAATGGATCAAAGGCTGGAATGTTGGCACGCCGGGTAAAGATGGCTATAACAAAGATTTTAAAGAATGGGCTGATCGCGATGTGCGCGATATGATTTTGCGTAATCGTAATCGCACCTGTATCATTATGTGGAGTATAGGAAACGAGATTGATTATCCGAATGACCCCTATACACATGAAGTGTTAAACACCGGTAGAAATCCGCAGATATATGGCAAAGGATATCAGGCGGGCAATCCACCGGCCGGTCGGTTGGGAGAAATAGCAACGAACCTGGTGAAGGTAGTGAAGCAATATGATACAACACGTCCGGTTACAGCAGCACTGGCAGGCGTGGTAATGTCCAATATGACAACCTATCCGGAAGCGCTGGATATAGTCGGGTATAATTACCAGGAGTATCGTTACCCGGATGATCACAAGCAATATCCCAAGCGCATCATCTACGGAAGTGAGAATGGTAAATCGTATGATGCATGGGCTGCTGTGGCGGACAATGACTATATTGCTGCACAATATTTATGGACCGGTATAGATTTTATAGGCGAAGCACGAGCCTGGCCCGTACGTGCCAGTGGAGCAGGGCTTGTTGACCTGGCCGGATTTCCAAAAACAGAATATTACTATCGTAAAAGTCTGTGGACATCGGAACCAATGGTATATCTTGCATCTGTTAAAATTTCAGGTGAACGCAGGCGAGGCGGATGGGCAGAGTCTCATTGGAACCATACAGCAGGCGATTCCGTAAATATAGTTTGCTATACCAATACAACGGAAGCAGAATTGTTCCTCAGCGGTACATCGCTGGGACGTAAAAAGCTGAGTGATGCATCCAACAAAGTGATTGTCTGGAAAACCGTTTATCAGCCCGGGGAGCTTTCGGTTAAAGGGTATAATGATGGAAAGGTTGTTGCAAATTATTCATTGAAGACAGCGGCCAAAGCCAGTCAGGTAAGCGCGGTCGCAGACCATGCGTCCATAACGGCGAATACCCATAGCGTTGCGCACGTTGCTATTCATGTTACGGATGAGAGCGGCATAACAATACCGGCTGCTGACAATGAAGTTACGATCAGCATCGATGGCCCTGGCAAGTTGATTGGACTTGAAAGCGGAGATCTTGCAAGTCACGAAGATTACAAAGCCAGCAAGCGAAAAGTATATCACGGAAAACTACTCGCCTATATACAGGGAGTGAAACCAGGCGTGGTGAAGATCACAATTTCGTCACCGGGTCTAAAGACAAGCATTGTTGAGGTTACAGTGAAATAAATTTTTAACGTGACAGTTCTGACAGGACTGTCATGTCTTTTTAGGTGGATTGTGGAAAGTTGTTTGAATGTTTTTAAATGTAATTAATACACTTATATTTGTTAGCGGGATATATTGGTATAGTCAAATCCTGTTCAAGTATGAATCGAGTACTCTCCTGTCTGGCACTTCTGATGCTTATAGTGGTTACAGCCACTGCGCAAAAGAAGAAAGCTACGCCTCCGGGCGAAAAAGATATGCACGCTTACCTGCTGGTATATTTTAAAGATGATACGCATAGCCTGTACATGGCGTTGAGTGCCGATGGCTATACATTTACCGATATCAATAATGGCGAACCGGTGATTGGAGGCGATACCATTGCTCTTCAAAAAGGAATACGCGATCCCTATATTATGCGCGGTCCCGATAACACTTTTTACCTCGCGATGACTGACCTGCACATATTTGCAAAGAAGGCCGGCTTGCGCGATACAGAGTGGGAGCGTGATGGTAAAGATTATGGGTGGGGTAATAATCGTGCGCTGGTGTTGATGCGATCAACCGACCTTCTACATTGGTCGCGAACCAACTTGCGTGTAGACCAGGCGTTTCCCGGTTTGGAGAATATCGGTTGTGCGTGGGCCCCGGAAATGATCTATGATGCACAGAAGAAAAAGATCATGCTATATTTTACCATGCGGTACGGCAATGGTAACAACAAGCTATACTATAGCTATATGAACGATGCGTTCACGCAAATGGAAACAGCACCCGAACTGTTGTTTCAATATCCGAAAGATGTAACCTATATCGATGCGGATATTACAAAAGTGGGCGATCAATATCACATGTTCTATGTGCCGCACGATGGTGCTCCCGGCATTAAGCAGGCAGTGTCTAAATCCATCCATAGCGGGTATGTGTATGATTCTGCGTGGTATGATCCGGAACCAAAAGTATGTGAAGCTCCTACCGTATTCAAGCGTATTGGTGAAAACAAGTGGGTGCTGATCTACGATATATATGGTATACAGCCGCATAACTTCGGGTTCAGTGAGACATTGGATTTTAAGAATTTTAAGAACCTCGGCCACTTTAACGAAGGCGTTATGAAGGCTACCAATTTCTCATCACCTAAACATGGCGCTGTGATTCACCTCACGCGCGAAGAAGCCAATCGCCTGGCAGCGCAGTGGAAGCTCAGGATGAAGTTTTAGCACCGTGCAACCCTTCTTCTGTAAACTATAGTCTGTAATTAATATTCAGTTTGAAATACAACCGTCAATGAAAACGTTTCTAAATGCCCTGGCTGCTATACTGGCAGCTTTCTGTATCACCTGTTGCACGAGCAAGCAGGATGCAACTTTATTAAGCCCGGATGGAAAACTACAGGTAACGATAACCCTTGCGGATAGCGGTGCTATATACTATACCCTCCATCGAAACGGAAGTCCGGTAATGAAGTCTTCGAGACTGGGACTTATTCGCGAAGATGAAGACTTTTCTGTAAATATGAAATTGGTAAGCATAGCGGAGACTGAACCGGTAAAAGACAGCTATACCATGTTACATGGCAAGAAGAATCAGTATAGCTATGATGCCAATAAGAAAGTATACCACTTCGAAAACAGCAATCATCAAAAGCTTGATATAGTTTTTCAGGTTTCGAATGATGGTGTAGCATTTCGCTATTATTTCCCGGATGCTTCTGAAGATCTGAAAAAAATCACGCAGGAAGTAACATCGTTTTATTTCTCTGATGAAGGTCGCGCCTGGATACAGCCGCGGGCAAAAGCTAAATCAGGTTGGGAGTCTTCGAACCCTTCATACGAAGAGCATTATCTTCAGGACACAACTGTAAATACACTTGGCACATCCGAGACAGGCTGGATATTCCCTGCACTGTTTAAAGAAGGTGACAACTGGATTCTTATTTCAGAGACAGCTCCCGACCGCGATTATTGTGCTTCGCGTTTGCTGCGGGGCGAACATGCGGGAGAGTTAGCGATCGGTTTTCCGGAAGCGGTAGAAAGTTTTCCCGGAGGTCCGGTATATCCACAGTCCAAATTACCATGGCAGACACCGTGGAGAATTATAGCCATCGGGTCTTTGAAGACTATTGTTGAATCGACACTTGGAACCGACCTCGCCAAGCCTGCTATAGATACCAATACAGACTATATTAAACCGGGAAGAGCTTCGTGGAGCTGGGTATCGTTGAAGGATGATTCGATTGTATACAATGTGCAGAAGCGATTTATAGACTATGCGTCTGATATGAAATGGGAGTATTGTCTCATTGATGTGAACTGGGACACCAAGATTGGTTACGACAGTATCAAAGCATTGGTGGACTATGCAGCATCGAAACATGTCGGAATTATACTCTGGTATAATTCTGCTGGCAGCTGGAATACCGTGAAGTATCATCCACGCGATCTGTTACTGACGAAAGAAGGTCGCGAAAAGGAATTTTCACGAATTGCCACGATGGGCGTGAAAGGTATAAAAGTTGATTTCTTCGGTGGTGATGGGCAATCGGTGATGGCGTATTACCAGGATATACTTGAAGATGCAGCGAAACATAAATTACTGGTGAACTGCCATGGTTCTACCTTGCCCCGTGGTTTGCAGCGCACATATCCGAACCTGGTAAGTATGGAAGCGGTGAAAGGAATGGAGTTCGTAACATTCTCCCAGGCAGATGCTGACCTGCAACCGAATCATTGTGCCATGTTACCGTTTACACGCAATGTATATGACCCGATGGATTTTACACCGGTATATTTCTCGGAAATACCTAATGTACAACGAAAAACAACACAGGCATTTGAACTTGCTCTCGCGATATTGTTCCATTCCGGGGTTCAGCACTATGCCGAAAAACCGGAAGGCATGCGCGCTGTACCGGACTATATACAAACACTGATGCGTGATATCCCCGTTGCATGGGAAGAGACTCAATTTGTAGATGGTTATCCTGGTAAATATGTAGTGATGGCGCGTAAGGTCAAAGACACTTGGTATATAGCCGGTATAAATGGTGAAACGGCAGACAGAGCATTAGCGCTTAATCTTCCATTCCTTAAACAAGCCAGGGGCGTACTTACAACCGAAGGAAGTGATAGCCGGTCTTTCAGTCAACAGGAAGTTGCTGTAGATGATGCCGGTTCATTGGCCATCACTATAAAAGGCAATGGCGGCTTTGTTGTTCAGGTAAAATAGCGGGGCAGATTCTGCAATCCGTAAAAGTATAGATATCAAAAATAAAAGGTTGGCGCGAATGCCAACCTTTTTGCTTTTATAAAGCAAATGAACAGTTCGTTATTTTAAACCATAGAGTTCAACGTGC
Source organism: uncultured Chitinophaga sp. (assembly GCA_902168205.1). Lineage (GTDB taxonomy): Bacteria > Bacteroidota > Bacteroidia > Cytophagales > Cyclobacteriaceae > Ohtaekwangia > Ohtaekwangia kribbensis. The sequence continues at coordinate 117,561 of CABHOK010000002.1, forward strand.
GCTTTTTCACCGCGGTAATTCGGAAGCGTTTTATAAGTGAAGGCAACTTTCTTTAAATCTTCGTTAGCATTTTTCAGATCGAAAGATTTTGTTTCACCACCTGCCTGCAACTGGTTGGCAACAGCCAGCTCCTGCGTTGCGCCCGATTCATAGTATACAATTACCTTGTCGATGTTGATCGGGGCATCCGTAACTTTTAATTTGATCGACTTGAATTGATCAGCTCCCATTACTACAATGGATTCGTTTTCTTTTTTGAAATCAGCTTTTACTTCACCGATCTTGTGCCATCCGGGTTTGCTACTGGTAACAATACCAGGGTCCTGTGCGAACGCTACATTGCTGAGTACAGCAAATACGAGAATAAAACCAAAGACTTTTTTCATAGCATGTATATTTTAAGTTGATGTTTAAAATCACAGCGTAGGTGAAAAATCGGTGCCCGGTATAGTTGGCTGGAAATTGTGGTCGCTTGTAGATTTTATTCCCGGATAAATTGGAAAATTGGAAAGTTGGAAGATTGAAAGATTAAGGAGATTGGCATTCTTTTTTTATTTCGTAAGCTTTTCCCCGTTTTGAAACATACAGATGATTGCGGGGTGAATATGCTACAAAGTGTTTAAAAAAGAATCCGGTGGATTTACCGGATTCTTTTTTCTGTGCTTTTCAATATGCAGATATACTATGCGTGCACGTTGTTGTTTTGTATACCGCTTACTAGTTCTAATGTAAAATTGTCTTTCGGTTGTACGTAGGCAACTTTTGGAATAATGGTGGCGCCTACTTTTCTCTTTTCGAAAGAAGCAGTCATACCAAAATCAATTTTCCTGAACCCGAGTTGTTGTGCACGCTTGATCGTTTGGTATAGCAACTGCCGGTATACCTGGTACTGCTGGATATACTCGTAGTCCATGCCTATAAATGAAGGTACATACGTGATGCCGAGATTCTTGTAGCAGAACATTACGCCTACGGGTATACGTTCTTCATGCGGATTATATTCTTTTTTCAAATAGGCAACGATAAACTCCCAGTTCGGATCTTTCGCCATGTTAGCAAAAAGCTTTCGCGGAAACGAGAAGGTGTTGAGGTCGAAGTTTCGCGACCGTACATTTTCATAGAGTGTATAAAATATATCGATATCCTGTTCGCTTGCGTTTTGTTTATACTCGATATCAAAGTATTGTTCAAAAGGTAGTATATCACTTCGGAAGTGCTTGCGTGATCGGGCCGATAATGTAGAAAGGTATTCTTCCGGTGTCTTCCAGTTTATACTTTCAACGATACACGATTCAGGCATATCTACTTTTATAAATCCCCGGTTGTGAAAGAATTCATTAAGCTCTTCATCCTGTTTGAAATCACGAAGCGCCAGCATCGATGTATCCAGTTTTTCATCCAGCACTTCGAGGTGATGAAGTAACAATCGCAGGGCATCATTCCAGGCTGCGTGCTCACGATTTATATAGCATTGTTCTCCTTCGGTAAAGAGCGATCCCATTGCCAGCACCGATGATGTGAGGTGATAGGGATTTTGTTTTCGCTTTTCTTCAATTTGTTTGGAGACAGCCGCGGGTGCCAGCATATCATCTTTCCATAAGGCCTGACAAAAAAATGTAGCGAGTACCACGTGTTGTTGTTTATCGCGAATGATGATATAGTGAAAAGACCAGTTGTGTTCATCCCGCTCATTGTTATGAAATGTCTCCTCCAGGAAACGAAGTCCATCCCAGTCGAACACACTGTTACCGCCCATCCATTTGTTCCACTCATCTTTATTCAGTGCGTGTATAGAAGTTTCGTGTTGTACCGTAAGGTCTTCTTTTACCGGCACTATATCTTCCTGATCTTTTACCGGCTCAATCGGTAGATTAAATGCTTTTCTTACTTTGTTACGTGTAGTGGCGGTATCTTCCAATGATTTCGGATAATGATATACCATGGCTTCTGCCAGGGCTTTCATTTCTTCACGCTGGTTGTGCCGTGAAATAGTAAGGCGTACACCTGTATTTTTTACCGGTACACCGGGATATATACCAAGGTTTACAAAGAAACCTTCCTTCATCAACCGGTTCACAAAATTATAGCCGGTAACAGGCATGCCGGTGCCTATATAAAATACAGGACAATTGTTCTTCTCGATCAACGGCAGGTCTGTACGACTCAGCAGGGAGTTGAAGTAATGAATGTTATCTGCGAGTTGATTCTGCATAACATATATATCTTCGGATAAATGTATATCTGCCGATGCACATGCTGCAGCGACAGAGGCAGGTTCAAGTTGTGCCGAGAAGGTGAGCGGTCCTCCGAATGTTTTTATTCTCCGGTGCATATCGGCATTGGAGCAGACGAGAACAGCTCCACTCGCACCAAATGATTTGCTTAATGTGCCAAAGAGTAATACACGATCGGGGAGTGTTTTCAACTGGTCCATCACATAGCCTGTTCCGTTTTTACCAACCCAGCTCATGCCGTGTACATCATCGAAGTACAAATGCAGCTGCGGGTATTTTTCATAGAGAAACATCAGCTCGGGAATGGGAGCACAGTCTCCATACATGGAATATATACCATCGGCCAGGTACCAGATTTTACTACAGCGTGTACTGAGCTCTTTGATTTTGTCTTCGAGCATATCCAGGTTGCTGTGGCGAATTAATTCTACAGGTATACCACGTGGTTTTAGTAATTGACAGGCATTGTGCATGCTCCAGTGCGCCTGGTGATCGATGATCACAGCGTCTTCATCGCGCACAACACACGGAATTACGCCAATGTGGCCGAGGGTACTGTTCTTGGTAACAACGATAGGGTTATTGTACATTTGGAAGAGTCGCTCTTCCAGCGCGCGGTACAGCACAAATGAGACATACGATTTGGAAAGCGGGAATTGTGTTCCGTATTTCTCGATCGCTTCGATGGCTGCGCGTTTAAGTCGCGGGTCCTGTTCGAGCCCCAGGTACCCCGTTGTACCAAAATGGAAAAGATCGCGATCGCCTATGCGAATGCGTCTGCCGGTAAACTGTTCGTCTTCGGAGTATAAATGAAGAACTCCGCTTTTCATGGCATCGGTGAATACTTCGTCAACGGTGTCCAGAAAATTATTGTGCTTGAATTTAGCCATAGATAGGTATGGATGGTGGTGTCTGAACTATATTAAAGATAATGCCATATAGCATATCTTCAGAGTAAATCAACAGAATGATTCGATCTTTTAACGAGGGAAGTATAATTCGCATATAACTTCGCAACGAATGGAAAATTGACTAAAAGTTTTATCTTTATAAGAGTTAAAGAATGCTATGGACAAATCACGGTTTGAAAATGAATATGCCAGTTTCTGGATTGAAGCAGGCATTGTATATTTCGTTTATAAACCCAACTCAGTTGTAAGCCTGGAAGCGGCCAGGAAAATTGTTGAAGACCGCATCAAATTTCAGAAGCAACAAGACTTCCCGATATATTGTGATATACGCGGCATGAAGAGTGCTGATAAAGAAGCACGTAATTACCTTGCCAAAGAAGGTTCTTCTTACGCCCGTGCCGTAGCCGTAGTAGTCGATAGTCCCATGTCAAAGATCATTGGCAATATTTACCTCGGCCTGAATAAACCCATTACTCCGAGTCGTTTATTCACAGACGAGAAGGATGCCGTAGAGTATCTGAAACAATTCGCAACGCAGTATACTTAACTTTACCATGATGAAGTGGCGGGGGCTTTATCCGGTAACGAAAAATAGAACGATGCTCCTTTATTTACTTCACCCTCTGCCCACACGTTGCCACCATGTTTGGTGATGATGCGCTTAATGATGGCGAGTCCTATACCGGTGCCTTCAAATTCACGCACACTATGCAGTCGTTGAAAAACACCAAAGAGTTTATCAACATATCGCATGTCAAATCCAACACCATTGTCTTTTACAAAATATATAGTTTCGTGATCGCCTTTGGTAGAGCCAATTTCTATCTCCGGTGATTCGGCCTTACCGGAATACTTGATGGCATTGGTAATAAGATTTATCCATACCTGCGTGAGTAAGGCATGATCGCCATAACTGGAATGCAGCGCGCCCAGTCGTATCGTTGCGCTATGTGTAGTATTGTGATTGATATCAGCGATAACGCGCTCTACCAATTGTACCATATTCACCGAAAGCTTCGGCACTTCTTTTCGACCCAGTCTTGAAAAGTCCAGCAAGTCATCAATGAGCTGTCCCATTTTCTTAACGTTCTTCTGAATGGTATTGAAAATGGTTCTGGCCTCATCATCCAGGTTTTGAATATAGCTTTCCTCCAATATATTGGTATAGCCACTTACTGCGCGCAAGGGTGCCCGCAGATCGTGCGATACAGAATAGGAGAATGATTCAAGCTCCTGGTTCGCGGCTTCGAGTTGAACTATATTATTCTGAAGCCGTATGGTAAGTTGTCGTATTTGCTCACCGGTTAATTTTTCGTTGGTGATGTCGCGTTCTGTTATGGCAACCGATACTTCACCGCTGGTTGTATCGATGATGGGAGAAGATGAAAGAAGAACATCCAGTATATTTCTGGATTTGGTGATGCGTTTGGTTTCACGCGATTCTATTTTTTCTCCGTTCAATACATAGTGCATCAGTTCTTCTGATTCGTGTTGCAGATCAGAGGGCACCAGTTCCCATATTTTTAGTGTGAGTGCTTCTGCTTCCGAGTAGCCATACATTTGCTGCGCGCCTTCATTCCACGAAAGTATATCTCCGTTGCTGTTGTGAATATAGGTAGCGTCTCTCGACTGCTTTACAATGGTAGCCAGGTGATTCCGTATTTTCTCTGATTCTTTGATAGCCGTGATGTTGCGTGCATTGAAGAACCATTTACCTTTTTTGTTCGCAACATTCCACTGCAGCCACACGGGCTTTTGCGATTTGCTATAGGACTTTGTCTCGAACAGAATACGTTCATCATTTTGTGTCTGCAGTTGTCTCAGCCGATGCTGGTCTTCTTCTGATACCAGCGTGAGTAGCGATGTGCCCAGAAGTTCGTCCGGAGTATATTCCAGCAGATTGGTAAAAGCATAATTTACTTCTTCAATGTTAAACGTAGCGGCATCCATGATACCGATGATGTCTACACAGTTGTTGATGAGCAATGCAGACTTTTCGAGTATGTTATTCTTTTCGATCAGTTCTTTTTTCTGCAGATATAGTGTCAGCAACACATCTACTTTTGCGCGGGTAACTGCTCGGTCTAAAGGTTTGTAGAGATAATCAACGGCACCTTCTTCCAGTCCTTTAATCATAAAATTGCTGCCCTTCTTTTCTGCGGAAGCAAAGATGATGGGTATATCGCGGGTTTGCTTTTTAGACTTCAGTATGTTGGCTACTTCAAAGCCATCCATACCGGGCATTTGTACATCGAGTATAATGAGATCAATTTCATGTTGTAAAGCTATCTTCAGTGCTTCGTTACCGGTGTTGGCTTTAAAGAATACTCTTCCGTCTTTCGCCAGCAACTCTTCCATTACCAGTATATTTTCCGGGCGGTCGTCTACCAGAAGAATAGCAGCAGTTCTATTTGTGAGCACCTCCATAGGGAACCAGTTTTTATGTTGCACGTTATGCTTGGCCATTGCTGGCACACTCTTCTTTCATGTATAAATTTTCTTTCTCATCAATCTCCTTAAAATATTCCTTTTTGTCGGTAAATAAAAGCGTTTCTTTGCTACCTAACCCCAGGAACCCTGCGTTGCTGAGCGACTGGTAGAACAGGTCGATAACCCTGTTCTGCAATTGCTGGTTGAAATAAATAAGTACGTTGCGACAAAGTATACATTGAAATTCTCCAAAGGTCTGGTCAACGGCCAGGTTATGCGGCGCGAATACAATATTGTGCCGTAGTGATTTATCAAACATGCTGAAGTTATACTTCGTTGTATAGTACTCTGAAAAAGAACGCTCGCCACCCGATGTTATATAGTTGGCCGTATATAGTTTCATGTTTGCCACGGGGTAAATAGCTTCACGTGCTATCTTGAGTGATTGCTGATTGATGTCGGTCGCATAGATGATCGTGCGATCCAGTAAATTATTTTCCTTCAGCAGAATGGCTATCGAATAAGCTTCTTCTCCTGTAGCACAGCCGGCAATCCAGATCTTGATGGTGGAATATACCGTGAGCGCATGCATGATCTTTTTACGCAGTGCGTAGTAGAAGGAGGGATCCCGAAACATTTCCGTAACCGTAATCGACAGATACTGTATGAATTTTTCGAGTATATATTCATCGTCCTTAATCATGCTCCCCAGCGTGTCGAGTGAATCTATTTTCTGGTGATCCATGAAGGATATACTTCTCCGCATAAGCGAAGACTCCTGGTAGTTGGTAAAGTCGTATCCATAGTCTGAGTGGATTGACTCAAAAAACTTTCTGAATTCGTCTGAGCTTGCGCGCATATAGATCCTGTTATGATTTGTATAACCACACGCGCATCAGCGAAAGCAGTTGCCGTGTATTTACAGGTTTGGTAACGTAGTCTGACATACCTGCTGCCAGACATTTTTCTCGGTCTCCTTTCATCGCTTTCGCGGTTAAGGCGATGATGGGTAAGCGAGTATATTTACCCGACTTACGAATCGTTACGGTGGCTTCATATCCATCCATCTCCGGCATCATCACATCCATCAGAATGATATCGATCGATGGGTTTGCATTCAATACTTCAATAGCCTCTCTTCCATTTTCGGCTGTGAGACAAGTAAGTCCTTCATCTTCCAGCACGTTGGTAAGCGAGTATATATTTCGCATGTCGTCATCTACAATCAATACGGTTTTACCATCGAGCACGGCATCCGACCGGTGCAGCTTGCGGATTATATTCTGTTTCTCCTGCGGCAGGTTTGCTTCCACACGATGCAGAAACAAAGTTGTCTCATCGAGCAGACGTTCGTAGGAGTATACGGTTTTTAAAACTACCGTGTTGGCGAGGCGCGTCAGTTTTTTGTTTTCTTCTTCGGTGAGGTCTTGTGCAGCGTATACAATAACCGGTATAGCATTGAGCTGCTCGTTGGCTTTTATTTTTTCGAGTAAGGTGAAGCACGATGTATCGGGTAGACCCAGGTCTACAATAACACAGTCCACAGCATTTTCGGTCATCATATCATAGGCCTGTGTGCAGGAGTATGCCGCTATACAATGCACATCACCGTTGCCGATCATATCGCGCATGGCCTGGTTATCGAACTCGTTATTCTCTACGATCAGCAATCGCTTGTATTTCCGATTGGCAAAATCTTCGAGTTTGTCGAATACATGTTGAAGGTCCTCTTTGCGGATTGGCTTCTTAATAAAATCAAACGCTCCGAGTTTCATTGCTTCGCGTTTCATGCTATAGCCGGAGATGATCTGTATCGGTATGTGGCGCTGCTCCGGATCGCTCTTCAACTGTCGTATCACTTCCGTACCATCCATGTCTGGCAATTTCATATCCAGCAGTATAGCATCGGGTTTATAGGCATGGGTGTAGTGCAGCGCGGTATTGCCATGATGTGAAATGACGCCCTTGTAATTTCGCTCTCGCACAAAAGCGAGTAGCACCTGCGCAAATTCTTTATCGTCTTCAATGATTAATACTCTGCGGCTATTCTCTGTCAGGGTATAGCGATCGTCTTCCGGTATATCTTCCTGTTCGAGTGATCGCTTGTCGATCTTTGGCAGTTCCTGTATATATTCCGGTATACGCGGTTTTGTTTCCGTGGTGGATGTTTGTACCGTAGACGGTTGCTGTCTGCCCCCGGTATATATCAGCGGCAGGTAGAGCGTAAAGGTGCTTCCTTTACCTTCTTCACTTTCCAAGTGAATCTCGCCTCCGAGTAACCCGGAGAGTTCGCGGCAGATTGAAAGGCCGAGACCTGTGCCTCCGTATTTACGTTTATCCGTACTGTCTACCTGGCGAAACGCTTCGAAGATCATTTCCTGTTTGTCTTTCTGAATACCAATGCCTGTATCTGAAACCGAGAATGCTACAACGTCAGCGGTCTTATCCCAGGGTATATTTTGCAAGCGTACGTTGGCAGCAGGGGGATGTATACCGAGTTTTACTTCACCACCGGCCGGTGTAAACTTGAATGCATTGGACAGTAAATTTCGCAGGATCTGCACTACGCGTTGTTTATCACTTTCAATAACTTTGTTATAGCCGGGAAGAACTTCAATTTTGAAATTGATGGATTTACTCTTCGCTACCTGCGAGAACATCATGGTTACATCATTATTCACTTCCACGAATGTGAACTTGTCAATGTCGATGTCCATCTTGCCGGCTTCTACTTTGGAAAGATCGAGTATATCGTTGATCAGGGTGAGCAGTTCGTTGCCGGAGTTATAGATTACATTGGCATACTTCAGTTCTTTTTCAGTGAGCGAGTTGTTTTTGTTTTCCAGCAACAGCTGCGTGAGTATAAGTATACTGTTCAGCGGTGTGCGCAGTTCATGCGACATGTTGGCCAGGAACTCGGACTTATATTTACTCAACGATTCAAACTCCTGTGCCTGCGCTTCTATCTCGCCCTTCGCTTTTTCAAGTTGTTGTTTTTCGTTTTCAAGCAGGTTGGCTTTTTCTTCCAGCAATGCGTTAGACTCCTGCAGTTCTTCCTGTTGTACTTTGAGTTCTGCTTCTGATTTTTCAATGGACTCCAGTTTCTCCAGCAACTCATCGTTGAACTGGCGCAGCTCTTCCTGTTGTGATTCGAGTTCTTCTGCCTGATGTTGCGTTTCTTCCAGCAGCTCTTTCAGTCGCACGCGCGATTGTGAAGAGTTAAAGGCAATGGCGATCGAGTTGCCGATCATCTGCAAGTATTCTATGTCAAGTGGCGTAAATGAATGTGTAGCCGCGATTTCGATTACACCTTTCACTTTGTTGATATAAAAGAAAGGGAATACGAGTATACTTTCCGGTACACCCTGCCCGGTGGAAGAAGTAATTTTGATATAGTCTTCCGGTACATCTTCCACCAATATATATTTCTTACTTTGTGCAGCTTGTCCTACCAGCGATTGTCCTAAAGCAAAAGATTCGCGGGCTGCTGCATTTTCCATTGCATAACTTCCGGTAAGGTAAAGTTGCCCGTTCTCTGCTAAATATAGCGCTCCCACCTGTGCCTTCAGGTATGCGGCAACGTGCCCGATAACATCGGTGGCCAGGTTGCGAACATCTTTTTCTTCACGCAGTATAGCGTTCAGTTCATGATTACCGGCCAGAAGCCATGCTCGTGTTTCTTTTTCCTGCGACAGCAGCAGCAGGTTTGTTTTCATGTTAACAAGCGCCTTGCCTAACGTGTCCTGTTCACTTCGAATCGCTTCATCGGTTTGATAGTTGCCCTTGCCAATGGATTCTGCTAATTGGACATACCCTTTAAACACAGTAATCATGTTATTGAACGAACGGGCGAGCTGTCCCATTTCATCTTTGGAAGTTATATCCAATGTAAAATCTATATCACCGTGGGTAATGCGCTCGGTAGCTTCCTTCATCCGGTTCACGGAGTTGGTTATTTCTTTTATGGAGAGAATTGAAATGATAATGAGTACGATAATGACAATGCCGGAGAGAAGTATATTCCGGAAATAGGCAGCCGCTATATCTTTGGCTTCTGCCTGGATACTGGTGCGCATCATATCGAACGCCCGCAGGTCGCAGGTATGTAAGGCACCGATCGCAGCCGTTGTTTGTCGTTGCCATTCTTCTGCCGTGAGGCTTCCGGTAATGTGGCCTCGCATGAACGCGGAATCAATGGCAGCCTGCATGCGTATTACTGCCGGATTTTTGCTATAGGTGTTTTGGAAATAGTCCAGTAGCGCGGGCGTTGTGTAGTTCCTGAATTTGTGCAGGTTTATATCAAACTTCCCCTTGGTGGCCGCGAAGAATCCATATTCATTTTTTTGAAAACCCTGGTGCTGAATAACGCGGTATAAATCGTTGCGTATGATGGACAAAAATTCACGGGCATATAGTACATACAGCGTACACTCCTGCTGATTTTTTATTTCCATGTTGGAGGCATGTCGCCATACTTCGCTTATTTCATTGAGCAGCGCCAGGATGAGTGTATCTTTTCCGACTATCTGCAACGGGTCTCTTTGTTTGATTGTGCGGAGCAGCGAATCGATTCGTTTGTTGGAAGGCCCGGTGTGATAAAAGAACTGCTCCAGGTCTGTCAGCGATTGGTTGGTCTGTTCCTGCAGGCGAAGGATCTCCGTTTTATCTCCCTGTAGTGTGGTTGTCAGTATGGTAGCCAGGCCCTGTTCTTTCTGTATGTTGTGTATCAGGTTGGCAATCTTTTCAATAGCTTCCAGGTCTTGCGCAGTTTGGGCATTTATTTCCTGGTGTGCCCACTGAATGGCGATTGTCTTTTGAAGGAAATAAAGTACTACGGAAAAAGGAAGTATAGCTAACAGGATTAATTTATTGCGAACAGAAAGGTTACTGAGAAATTTCATTTGAACGGAGTTATAACTGAGCGTAAAAAATTCCCCATTTTATATTCTTGAAACGGTATAAGTATATTTCTATGTATACCTATATCCGGTTTGGTGCGAATGTGTAAATGGTTAATCTCTACCGTTGTCGTTACGTGCCCTAATAGGCTCAACAGGCAACTTTATTAAATCTAACAATCTGCCTTCGAAATGAAAAGAGATATTTTCAGCATTATACCATTGCTGCGGATGATTTGTGATGAAAATTCAAATTCATCGATAAGTAGCTGGATGACAATCTGCTGTGAGTTTAAACATTAAAGTGGAAAACATCCCCATAAAAATTAAAATGTGAATGACTGTTTTTGCATCTGTATACCCCATAACCGTTCGGTATAAATACGGAATACTTTTTCTGTAAATAATCCAGAAGTTAATCACGATTAATGCAGGGTCTTCAATCCTGTGCTTCCCTTCATCTTTGTAAGACACTATAACTATAGCAGTGCAGTAGCGGGGCTTAACAGATCTATGAAAATGAAGGAGTTTGGTAGAAGAAATATAATCACGGTTGCCATTGCGCTTGTAGGTACTTTACTGATCGTGAGTACGTTTTCGATTTTTCAGAATCGTAAAACAGTTATCCGGAACAACATCATCCGCAAAGAGTCTGACACACTTGTTAGTTATACCAATGCGCTTGTAAGCTATTATTTACATAATCTGGATTTGGGCATACGCGCTTACGGAGCAACCGGAGATGAAGAGATGAAAGGACCGATGGAGGCTGCGCTTGTCGATCGTGACAGTATGTTCCATACGTTGGAGGTGGGGCTGCAGGCTCAGTCGTATGATGTTACTGAACTGCGCGAACTGCAACGAGAATTCGAGAAGTATGGCGACTATTGCCTGGAAATGGCTGCCTTGGTGAAGGTGGACAGCATGAAAACATTTCGTGAGATGCTCAGTAAAAATGAAGGCTTGCGCGTGTGGTTGCGTTGGAATGATATAGGCGTGAAGATCATCAACTTCGAAAAGAAAATGAACAAAGAGGCGGAGAACGAATATCAGGCCGCCCTGGACAATAATCTATACCTGCAGTTTTTTATTCTGCTGATCGGTTTGCCAACGTTGATGTTCGTTATCACCAAAATCAAGAAAGATACCCGCGAACGTATCCGGTTGCTGAAGGAACTCGAGCTTAATAATCGTCAGTATGTTTTCAACCCGGGCGAGCAGGTTGAGTTTCATTCGCAGGAAGAAGTGATCGAACATTCCATTCGGAATTTCCAGAATGCGAGTGAGTTTATTGATAGTATATCGCATGGCGAATATACTATAACATGGCCCGAGCTCAATGAAGGCAATCAGTCGCTGAATGAAGACAACCTGGCGGGGCGTCTTACAAAAATGCGTGATCAGCTGCGGCAATTCAAAAAGGAAGAAGAGAAGCGATTGTGGAGCAATGAAGGTCTCACTAAGTTTTCCGAGATCGTACGCAACCACCAGCAAAACCTGGTAGAACTCTCCAATGAAATTGTACGGTTCCTGTCCAAATATCTGCAGGCGCAGCAATGCGGATTGTTTATACTCAATGACACAGGAGAGAAGCCTTACCTGGAACTGAAGGCATGCTATGCATACGACCGTAAAAAATTTACTGAACGCAAAATTGATATCGGTATAGGACTGGTCGGACAGGCTTACCTGGAAGGTGAAACTACACTGCTCACCAAAGTTCCGAAAGGATATACCTATATTACGTCAGGCATAGGCGAAACATCACCATCGTGTGTATTGATATTGCCGATGAAGTATAATGACAAGATCGAAGCGATCATTGAACTGGCTAGCCTGAAGAAATTTGAAGAACATGAAATAGCATTTCTGGAGAAGGCAGGTGAGTTTGTGGCTGCCGCAGTACAGGGTGTAAGAACAACGGAGCGGATGCATACATTGCTGAGCACGTCACAGGAACAAACCGAAGCCATGCGTGCGCAGGAAGAAGAGATGCGGCAAAACATGGAAGAGCTATATTCTACCCAGGAAGAGATACAGCGAAGAGAGCAGGAAGCAGCGCAACGCATATTACAGTTGGAAGAAGAGCAAAAAGTGTTGCAGCTAAAATTGCGACAGGAGGCGAGGCTCAACCAGGAGAATGAACTCAGGAACCAGGCATTAGCCAATGCGTTGGAAAAATTAAAAGAGCGTGAAGAGATGCTGGTGCGCCAGCTTCAGCAAAAACAGGATTCGAACGGAAGCCGCTAACGTGCTCCATTGGCATACGTTGTGTCAAGACCTATACTACTAAACCACATCTATAGCATGCAACTGTTCAGAAGTGAGCAGTTGCATTTCTATGAATGGGCACTTCGATTATCCGCCAGGCTATAGAAGCCATTTCAGCAGCGGAAAACGCATTTTTTATTGTGGCACCGGTTTCGTTCAGGTGATCGGGAATTACACGGCAGGCAATTATACTTGGTCGTGTGAGCGTAATCACTATATTCATACAACTATGTTGAGACACAACTTGCTTCTCATTTACCGGAACTTTAAAAGATTCAAGAGTACATTTTTCATCAATCTGCTCGGGCTTTCAACGGGGCTCGCCTGTACGTTGCTGATATACCTTTGGGTAAAGGATGAATTGAATGTTGACTCATTCTTTGAGAATGACGATCGGCTGTATGAGATAATGGAACACCGTGTAAAGACGGATGGTATCTGGACGGCCTATACTACATCCGGACCAACGGCCGAGACACTGGTAAATGAAATGCCGGAAGTTGCATACGCGGCTGCGGTAGGTCGCGTTGGTAAATCAACGGTGTCGGTAGACGATACGAATTTGCGCGAGGTGGGTAAACCGGTTGGTACGGACTTCTTCAGGATATTTTCGCATACGCTTTTAGTCGGAGAAAAGGATAAAGTACTCGCGGATAAAAACTCGATCGTGATCTCGGATGCACTGGCAATGCGATTGTTCAAGACAACCGAAAATATTATTGGAAAAACCATCGACCTCGATCATGAGTTGCAGCTTCATGTGTCGGGTATATTTAAGAAGATGCCAGGCAATGCATCTGATCAGTTTGACTTTGTGTGGTCGTTCGAAAAATTCAAAGAGGGTAAAGAATGGCTAACAGGCTGGGGAAGTACATCTGCGCTTACCTACGTGCTGCTGAAGAAGGATGCATCAGTAGCTGCCTTTAACGAGAAGATAAAAGACCTGGTAAAGAAGAAGACCGATAACAACGTAACGCATCGTACGATGTTCGCCAAACGATACTCGGAAATATACCTCTACAGTAAATATGAAAACGGAGTGCTTGTAGGCGGACGAATTACGTATGTAAAATTGTTTAGTGTTATTGCTGTATTTATACTCATTATCGCTTGTATAAATTTCATGAACCTGTCTACTGCCAAGGCATCGCGCAGAATCAAAGAAGTGGGCATTAAAAAAGCGGTCGGAGCAGGACGCAGAACATTGATCAGTCAATACCTGGGGGAATCGTTATTGCTGAGCTTCTTGTCATTGATGGTGGCGTTGCTGGTAGTGGATATAGCGTTGCCTCACTTCAATACGATTACGAATAAGAGTCTTACCCTTGATTTTGATTCTAACCTGATACTGGCCTTTACCGGCATAGCACTCTTTACCGGAATTATAGCGGGCAGTTACCCGGCTTTATACCTTTCTGGATTCAATCCGGCTACGGTGTTAAAGGGCAAGATCAACACGGTCGTAGGAGAATTGTGGGCACGCAAGGGACTCGTTGTTTTTCAATTTTCGCTTTCGGTGATCTTTATTGTCTCAGTACTGGTGGTATATAAACAGATTGTGTATGTACAATCCAGCAACCTCGGCTATAACAAAGATAATATACTGTATTTTGGACGCGAGGGTAAACTGTGGGATGCCGGAACCCTGGAAAGCTTTTTAGCAGAGCTCCGAAATATACCGGGGGTTGCCGGGGCGTCTACGCTTAATCATGATTTTACCGGGCACATGAGTGGTACCTATGGTGTGAAGTGGGAAGGTAAAGATCCGGATGACGCCACCGAGTTCGAAAATTTTACGGTGAACTATGATGTTATCGAGATGATGAACCTGAAGATGGCCGAAGGACGTACGTTTTCACAGCAGTTCGGCAGCGATAGTTCGAAGATCATTTTCAACGAGAAGGCTATTGCTTTCATGGGGCTGAAAGATCCGATCGGTAAAACGGTGCAGTTGTGGGGACAAGACATGCAGATTGTTGGTGTGGTAAAAGATTTTCACTATGAGTCGCTGCATGAAAATCTCAAACCGGTGTTCTTCCGTCTGGCTCCACAAGACACTCATATTGTAATGACACGCCTTGCTGCAGGTCGTGAGAAAGAAACACTGGACCAGATCCAGAAACTATATCTCAAGTTTAATCCCGGTTTTATTTTCGAGTATACATTTCTGGATGCCGAATACCAGGCGCAGTATGCAGCCGAGCAACGCGTAGCTATACTTTCAAAATACTTTGCCGGGCTTGCTATTTTTATATCATGCCTCGGGTTGTTCGGGCTCGCAGCCTTTACGGCAGAACGCAGACTGAAAGAAATCGGTATACGCAAAGTACTTGGTTCAAGCGAGTTGGGTATAATCTTTTTGTTGTCGGGCGACTTTACTAAAATGGTGGTGCTGGCAGTTGTCATCGCTATACCGGCCAGCTACATGTTGATAACGTATTGGCTGGGCGGCTTTGCGTATCGCATTCCGTTAACGTGGTGGTACTTTGCGCTGGGTGGTTTGCTGGCACTGCTTACGGCATGGCTCACAGTAGGCACACAGGCTATCAAAGCCGCGCGCGTTAATCCTGCCAAGTGTCTCAAAGACGAATAAGACAAAGTCATGTACCGGATATATATCGGCTTGCCCCCTTGGTACGAATATCTGTATTAATTATGTCTGATAATTTTTAACTTCATGCGATCGGCATTTTGCTGGGCAATCGTGTTACGTTAAAAATTACAGACATCATGGAATACAGACAACTGGGCGGCTCGGGATTACGCGTTCCCGTATTGAGTTTTGGTACAGCAACTTTCGGAGGCGATGGCGAATTCTTTAAGGCGTGGGGAGCAACACAAGTAGAAGAAGCCCGCCACCTTGTAAACATTTGTCTCGATGCCGGAGTAAATCTTTTCGATACCGCTAATGTATACTCTACCGGCATGTCAGAAGAAATACTGGGCAAAGCCATTGAAGGCAAACGTGACCAGGTGTTGATCTCTACCAAAGCTACATTTCCCATGAGCAAAGGTGTGAATGAGTATGGCTCTTCACGCTATCATTTGCTAAAAGCCTGTGAAGAAAGTCTGAAGCGTCTTAAAACCGATTATATTGATATATACCACCTGCACGGTTTCGATGCCAATACCCCGGTGGAGGAAACGCTCAACACCTTGAATACACTCGTGCAGAGTGGCAAAGTACGGTATATTGCCTGCTCTAATTTTTCAGGATGGCATCTGATGAAATCGCTTTCTATATCCGAACGTTACGGCTGGGCGAAATATATAGCGCATCAGGCATACTATTCATTGGTAAACCGTGATTTTGAATGGGAGTTGATGCCGCTGGGAATTGATCAACATGTTGGTACCATTGTATGGAGTCCATTGTCAGCAGGAAGATTGAGCGGTAAGTACAGACGCAACCAACCCATGCCGAAAGATGCACGCATCGCGCAGGGAGGAAGTCCGGTGCCAGCCTTTGCTGTGTCAGACGAAGTGTTCTACAATATTATTGATGTACTGGACGAGATTGCCCGCGAAACAGGTAAGAGTATAGCACAGGTTTCACTCAACTGGCTGTTGCAAAGACCAACGGTAGCAAACATTATTATCGGTGCGCGAAATGAAGAGCAGCTCAAGCAAAATCTCGGTGCAGTAGGATGGAACCTTACGCTGGAACAGGTGAAGCGACTCGATGCTGTCAGCGAAGTGCCAGTTATATACCCGTACTGGCACCAGCGCCAGTTTCCGGCTTTGAATGCCGCACCTAAATTATACCGCGACTAATTTTATAACAGGATGATTCATACTAGAAGTATACATAGCCACGCGTTGGCCGCGCTGTTTCTTGTACTATATATGCACGTGGGGGTTGAAGTTCTGGCGCAGCAGCGAAATCCACAATTTAACGTGATTGGTTTTTATACCGCCAGGCATGACGCTGCTCACATCAGCTATGTGCATGAAGCTAACCGGTTCTTTGCTGAAGCTGCCACGAAGTATAATTTTAAGTACGATTCTACGAATGACTGGAACAACCTCAATGCTTCATTCCTTGCCAACTACCAGGTGGTACTTTTTTTGGATACGCGTCCGGATTCACTGGAGCAGCGTGCAGCTTTTCAAAGGTATATGGAGCAGGGTGGTGCCTGGATGGGGTTTCATTTTGCGGGCTTTGCACTTACATCATCTGCCTATCCGCAGAATTGGGACTGGTATCACAATACATTTTTAGGCGCGGGTGAGTATAGAGGAAATACGTGGCGACCGACAAGTGCTATACTTCGCGTGGAGGATAAGAAACATCCTTCCGTTAAACATATACCGGCAACTTTCAAATCATCACCAAACGAATGGTATAGCTGGAAGAATGATCTGCGTAAAAATCCGGATATAAAAATACTACTCTCGATCGATGCGAAAAGTTTTCCATTAGGCACCGGCCCGAAGCCACATGAGATCTGGCACAGCGGTGATTACCCGGTAGCATGGACGAACACGAAATATAGAATGATCTATATCAACATGGGACATAACGATATGGACTATGGCGGCACGAATGGAACGTTGTCGTATACTTTTCAGAATGAGGTGCAGAACAAGTTTGTTTTGGATGGGGTGACTTGGTTAGGAACAACAAGAAAGTAAGGAGTAAGAAGCAAGAAGCAAAAAAAGAAGTAAGAATAAATCTTACTCCTTAGTTGTTACGGTGGTGACGTATGGCGTTCCAGCCGACTATAGCCAGTATACAAAATAAGCTTATTCCCAGCGTCATGTAATTGTTTTCTGTATCAGCTTCTGTCAGGATTGGTGGTTGATATGTAATGGATTCGTCAGATTCAGGAAGTACATGGCTCAGATTTTTGTGCATGCTTTTGAATAAGGTATATCTTTTTTCGAATACTTCTGATGAATAGCCATACTCTTTTGCCATATCGTATAAACGTACAGACATAGTAATATCCGCTGTAAGTGCGTATACATTTCCCAACTCAAACAACAGTAATGCTACGATTTTGTCTTTTGGTTTAATGAATGATACTCGTTCATTGAGTTGATAAAACAGAGCTTCTTGCAATTTTAAAAGCGCTAAGCTATCCAATGACGATGCTGGTTTAACATCATTACCAAAGTTTGTCTCGATAAGAAAATCGCTTGTAACATAGCTATCTCCCTTTATGTTCGCTTCAAGAATTTTTACATGCAGCCATTCTGAGTTGTCATGTGACGTTGGATCAATCTTCACTGCTTTCTTTATCCAGTGTAATGCTTGTATATTGTCACCCAGTAATTCATATACTGTTCCTAAGTTGGCGGCTGTTGCATAACGACCAGGAGCAGTCTTTTCGATTTCTTGAAATATATCTTTCGCTTCTGCATAGCGTCCAAGGTATACCAATACAACACCGTAGTCAGAATAATATTCAATATTCTTGGTTGCTTTCCAAAGGCTGTCGAGCTTCTTTAATTCGATGGTATACTCATCTCTGAGTTTGGCAAAATCTTTTCCGGTCGGAGTCATTTCATCGGCAGTAAATCGATCGCCATGAATTTGTTTACCGTTCAGTAGTACATGTGTTTCGTTTAAACAAGCCAGCGAGGTAACAGAGAAAGTTACTATCGTGACACAGGTTGCGATAAGTTTTATCATAAGCAGGTTAAGAGCTTTAAAGATAAAACTTTAAATATGTCTGAAGCTTTTGATGTAAGTATATATAGCTAAATCAAATCTTCGCGTTTGAAGCGATTGTGGAGTTTTTCGAAGGCTTGGGTTGGGTCAAACTCTTCCGGTGATGGTAACGGGGTTTTACCATATAGCATGTCGATTTCTGATTTGAGGGTTGGGTTTTCAGCCCAGAGTATATCCAGCTTGGCTAAATCCTGCAGGCTGGTTTCTGCTTTCAGATACCGTTTTATGAGTGACCATTCCTGCGTGTTCAGTCTTTTCATCGACATGCTGTATACATTGAAAAGACGAATTTATAGTCACATTACCCTGATCAAAAAGCTTGCTGAATTTTTTATACAAAGTGTATTAGCGGCATTTACCCGGTTATCTGCAGTGAGCCGCGCAGGTGCTTTAGCGCCCGGCTCATTTGAGTCTCTACCGTTTTAATGCTGATGTTCAGTTTACTGGCGATCTCTTTATACTTCAAACCATGTTCTCGACTTAGTTCAAAGATAAGCCTGCATTGGCGTGGTAAGCTTGCAATGGATTTTTCCACGTGGTGGTTAAGCTCCTGTTCAATGAGCAGGTCTTGGCTGTCCGTTAGTTCTGCGGCCAGTTGCATGGCAGCTTCGAGGTCGCACCATACCGTCTTCTTTATTTTACGCAGGTAATCGAAAGCGCGGTTGCGCACCGCGGCAAACAGGTAGGCTTTGGGTGATGTGATAACGATCTGCTGGCGGTTCTTCCAGATGGTATAAAACACATCACTGACCAGTTCTTCAGCAACTTCTTTCACGTGCACGAATCTTACGCAGAACACACACAATGGAGAATACATATCGGCAAACAATTTCTGAAAGGCCGTATAATCGTCATCCTGGAGGATCCGATTCATGAGGGAGTTAATATCCTGGGACGGTCCGTGGATAATTCCCGGGAATTTTGGGCTGCTTTCCGAATGAATAGTTGAAACGGGTATAGACTTATTCATAAACGAAATCGATTGATTGTTCTAATTTTCAACTTTTTTCAATCATTAATAGCACTATTTGTATAAATTTTCGAAATATTTTTCCGAGACCGTTCCCGGGATCGGGGTCGAAACATTATTTTTATGGGATCCTGATTCTATCCTGTAGCACTATGCAGAAAAAAGTCGTCACTATTAAAGACATCGCCCGCATGCTGGGCATTTCCAAGTCAACAGTCTCGCGCGCGCTTGCCGGACGATCCGATATACATCCGGAAACCAAGCAGAAGATTCTTGATCTAGCCAGTCAGTTGCAATACGAACCCAATACACTCGCTATAAATCTCAAGCAACAAAAAACCAATACGATTGGTGTGATTGTGCCCGAGACGATCAATCGCTTTTTTGCACGTGCTGTTGGAGGTATACAAAAGCAGGCTGATATGGCGGGTATGAATGTTATGATCTGCCAATCGAATGAGTCCTATATAGCCGAGAAGAAGAATTTACATTCGCTTGTCTCAAGCCGGGTAGATGGTATCATTGTATCAATCTCTACGGAGACCGATCGCTCGGATCAATTTGCTTCGCTAACAGAGAAAGGTATACCACTTGTATTCTTCGATCGCGTGTTTGAAAATATAGTGGCCTCGCAGGTTGTTACCAACAACTATGAAATTGCTATGGAAGGAACAGAGCACCTGATAGAGCAAGGGTGTAAACGTATAGCGTTCGTTACCGGGCCGGAGCATTTGTTTAACAGTCGCGCGCGTCTCAATGGCTATCTCGATGCATTGCGTAAACACAACCTGCAGGTGAAAGATTCTTATATAGTACACTCACATTATCGCAGCGATAAAGTAGAAGAGTATACACGTTACCTGCTCAACCTGCCGCAGCGGCCTGATGCTATCTTTGCCATCAACGACTATGCGGCACTTGAAATGATACACATCATGAAGAAGAACGGCTTGCGTATACCACAGGATGTTGCCGTGCTGGGTTTTAACAACGAGAACCTTTGTCGTTTTGTAGAGCCATCGCTTAGCAGCATTGATCACCCGGCTCATGATATAGGGGCGAGTGCTGCGGAGATGCTCATCAACCACATTCGCCACCACGACATGAAACCGGAGAAACGGGTCATTAAAAGCAGCCTGATTATTCGGGAGTCATCCCGTGTCCAATAGGAAATCAGCAAACACTTTACTTTCAATACACGAGCTTTGTTTTGCCGGGCGAATTCCTAATCTTGTATAATCAAAAGACTGCATTATGGAAGGTGTGAGTGTTGCCGCACAACTTAATAATCCGAAAACCGTGCGGGCCTGGTATATGTACGATTGGGCCAATTCAGTGTATTCGCTTGTTATAACAACGGCTATTTTTCCGATCTACTATAAAGCTGTTGCGCAGAACAACGGCAGCGATGTTGTCCAATTCCTCGGTATCTCCATTCAGAACTCCGTGTTATATAGTTATGCTTTGTCCTTTTCATTTCTCATCGTAGCAGCTATACTTCCGCTACTCTCCGGTGCTGCTGATTATACCGGCAACAAAAAAGCTTTCATGAAATTCTTTGTGTGGCTTGGAAGTCTTTCATGCATGGGACTATATTTCTTTGAAGATATACATACACTGGAGTGGGGCATTGCCTGTTCTATACTCGCCAGTATAGGATACTCCGGGAGTCTTGTTTTTTACAATGCATTTTTACCCGAGATCGTAACGCACGATAAGTATGATGTTACCAGTGCGAAAGGTTTTTCCATGGGTTATTATGGAAGTGTTATACTGATGGTGATCTGCTCTATCATCATCATGAACTATAAATTATTCTTCTTTGCAACAGATGGTGAAGCCACACGCTTTTCTTTTCTATTGGTAGGTGTATGGTGGATTGGCTTCTCAATGATACCCTTCGCGATATTGCCGGATAATCCATACGCACGCAAGCCCGTTGATAACATCTGGACGAAAGGATATGAAGAGATCAGAGCGGTGTGGAGGAGTTTAAAAAAATCGCCAGACCTGAAACGATTCCTGGCGGCATTTTTCTTTTATAATGGAGGTGTGCAGTCGGTGATGTATCTCGCTACACTTTTTGGTACCGATGTGCTGCATTTAAAGACCGACAGTCTCATCATGACCGTTGTGATCATTCAACTGGTGGGCTCTATAGGCGCGTGGTTGTTTGCGCGTGTATCGCAGGTAAAGGGTAACCTATATTCGCTTGTAGTTATGATTGTACTCTGGATCGGAGTATGTATAGGTGCCTACTTCGTTGCAACTGAATATCAGTTCTATGCGCTGGCATTTGTAGTGGGCATGGTGATGGGAGGGATTCAGTCACTGTCGCGGGCCACGTATTCCAAACTGATTCCGGTTGATACGATCGATCACACCTCGTACTTCAGTTTTTATGATGTGACCTATAATTTATCGATCGTGGCCGGAACATTTTCGTATGGCTTCATCGATCACATCACGGGCAGTATGCGCTATAGCGCACTTACCCTAGCCCTGTATTTTATTATAGGTATGCTGATTCTTTTTACCGTGAAGCCTGCGAGCATTCGGAAAGTGAATGCTGCAGTATAAATCATCAGTATTGCAGGTGCTTTACAGTAGCTCCGTTATTAATCAACTGGCGCAATGAATCAATACCAATCTTCAGGTGGCGTTCCACGTATTGCTGGGTAACAGAACCATCGCTCACTTCAGTCTTTACACCTTCGGGCACCATCGGTTGATCAGACACCAGCAACAATGCACCGGCAGGAATCTTGTTATAGAATGCCGTGCTAAATATAGTGGCAGTCTCCATGTCGATAGCCTGTGCGCGGATCTTGCGCAGATACTCTTTAAACTCTTCATCCCATTCCCACACCCTGCGGTTGGTAGTATATACCGTGCCTGTCCAGTAGTCTTGTTTGTAATCGCGAATGGTTGTTGAGATTGCTTTCTGCAAAGCGAACGAAGGTAACGCAGGTACTTCTGCTGGAAAATAATCGTTGGATGTACCCTCACCGCGAATGGCAGCAATCGGCAGGATAAGATCTCCGAGATTGTTTTTCTTTTTCAGTCCGCCACATTTACCGAGGAAGAGCGCAGCTTTTGGTTGTATAGCACTCAGGCAATCCATAACAGTTGCGGCATTGGGACTACCCATACCAAAGTTAATGATAGTAATACCTTCGGCAGTAGCGCAACGCATGGCGCGGTCAAGGCCCACAACCTGGGTGTTGTGTAGCTCAGCAAACATTTTTACATAATTGTCGAAATTGGTCAGCAGTATATATTTACCAAACTGATTGAGTGGCAGACCAGTGTAACGGGGAAGCCAGTTCTCTACTATTTCTTGTTTTGTTTTCATGCTTCTAAAAATACCAAATCATTGGCGATTGGTAATGACAGGTAGTTTAATTTTGAATTGTTATTAATTGTCAAGACGTGTTCGATCTGCGTCTTTTACTACCTGTATAAATAAAATTGCCTAAAAATAGTTTCTTTGCCGTATGATTCAACTCAACCTTCCGGCATTTGAACATCAGATAAAGCAGGCTGATGGCAAACACTGGATCTTTGATGTGTTGCGGAAGAAGTACCTGGTGCTAACTCCGGAAGAATGGGTGCGGCAACATTTTGTGCACTACCTGGTAAATGAAATGCAATACCCGCGAACGCTGATAAAGGTTGAAGGCGGATTGTCGTACAACAAACTCTCGAAGCGATCAGATATAGTGGTGTTCGACCGGAATGGTAAACCCTGGATGATCATTGAATGTAAGGCACCGGATATAGCCATTACTGAAAGCACCGTGCGCCAGGCTTCCATGTATAATGCTACACTAAAAGCGAACTTCCTGGTGGTGACGAATGGCATGCGGCACTTTCTCTTTCAAACCGACTGGCTGAACAACACCACGCGCGTACTGGATGCCATGCCACCCTTTGAAAACTGATCAATAAAAAAGGCTGCCGCGTTATGCGACAGCCTCTAGATTTTCAGGTTAACCTATATATCATGGGTTGCCTGCTACAACAATCTTCTTGCGTACCAGCTCGCCTTTGGCCGAACGCAACTGTAGTATATATATACCATTGGCAAATTCGGTGGTGCTGATAACTTTGTTTTTCTCACCGGTCTTAAACTGATTGGTATATACTTCGCGCCCAAAGTTATCGATCAGACTTACCGGCAAAGCCTGGCTTGCTGCTGCTGGTAACTGAACGTTAAGCTGGCCGCGAGTCGGGTTCGGATATATAGCAACCTGTGCTGCATAACCGGTTTCTATACCTGTCACCAGGTCTGGTTCAACCGAAGCATCGAGTACCTTGGCCTGATATACATTTTTATTACCGCCTTCTATACCTTGTACAAACACGACCACGGCACCGTTGCCACTGGTAATCAGGTTACGGTTGCTCCAGACAACTTCTTCAATTGTTACGGTTTGTTGAGGAGCAAGGTCTTGTGTCAGTTTTATACCGGCTGCAGTAGGCAGCATTTCTTTGGCAACGTACACAAATTCAGGATCACCGTTAGCGCCTAACATAGAAGGGTCGGTGATGCTCTTTTCTACAATTGTAGTAAATACGTTTACTCCCGCTACAGGAAGCGTTTGCGTAGTTGCGTTGGTAAGGGAAGTCTGTATTCTCACCAGCTCGCCATCCTTTACCAGGTTCGTGGTAATGCGGATCGGTGAAGGTGTGAGCACACGACTGTTGTAGAGATCGAGTAGCCCGGCCGTTGTACTTACCACTGTACCATCGAGACCAAACATCGGAGCGTTTGTTATACCGTAGAACGCAGTGCGAGAGTTGTTGATTTCAACGTTCGCCTTGTTCAGTGGATCTTCTCCCGGGAATGCTGTGTGGAATTCGATCTTGGCAATTTCATCAGCGTTGCTGTTTGAGAACGCGCGGAACGCATCGTTGTGAAGTTTGGTATTGGCTGCAGCCGATGAGTTGGTAAAGCTTTCTACCAGTACCGTTCTTGTTCTTTCACCAATGAAAACATTATCGAATGCAAATCCTTCTCTGCGGGGCAGGTTGCTGGCAAATGCAATCCGGAATACAACTTTCGACTGCCCGATCAGGTTATCGAGTTTATAGGTTGCCCTGCGCCATCCGCCATATACACCGGTCCAACCCAAGTCGTTGGCAGCCTGGTTTCCGGGACTACTGGATATACCACTCTCATCGTACCAGTTAGCACCTTGTCCAATCTGTCCGATAACAATCCAGTTACCATCATCTTCAATGTTACCATCGGTGTTATACTGAAGCACAGCACCGTCATTTCCGGCAGGTGTATCAGACCATATATCAAGTGAGATGATCGGGCGTGCTGCACTTGCAAAGTTATAGCACTGACTCAGCACCCATGATTGTTCATTTACATTACTGTTACCGCTAAGGTTGGTGTCCCATGCATTACCATTACCGGTAGCAGAGTTATCTTTATTCACCACGGCACCGGCCGGATGACCGTACGCCCACGATGAATTGGTACCCCCGGCAATCCATCCATCAGCACTGGCATCAAAGTCTTGCGTGTAAGAATTTGTCTCGGTAATAGCCGGGTACGATGGCACTATATATATAGGCTTCTGCACGGTATCCTTACAGTTGGCATTGGTCGTTACAATAAGCTGTGCTGAATCTATGCCTACAGAAGTATAATTAACAGACGGTGTTTTACCAGTGCCGGCAGAACCTACGGTGAGTGTTCCGCCCTTGGCAAAGTTCCAGGTATATGACTGAATGTTGGCGTCTGGTATATTCGATGTGCTCGCAGCAAATGCTGTATTGGAGCCTGTTACCGGATCGTGACATACATTGGCCCAGGTAAAGGCTGAATTAGGATTCGGGTTTACAGTAACCGGAATTTGTGGAGGAGTAATCACACATCCGTCCGATGTCGTCATGGTATATTGAACAAGGAAGTTACCGAGTCCGCTGAACACATGGTTCGGGCTATAGTATGTTCCTGTAGTTCGGCCTGCGTTTGTTCCGGCAGGTATAGCGCCATTGCCGGCAACAAGCGAAGCTCCATCACCAAACACCCAGCTGGTGCTGGCAATGGTAGTGGGCGAGCCGTTTGGTACAACGGTAGAGCTATTGGTAATTGCTACCGGGAATCCGTTACAAGCTGTACCAATCGATATGGAAGGACTGATGGTTGGCAACAAGGTTATACCCAGGTCTTGTGAATTGGAACAGGTAGTGGATGGATTCTGATATACTACATGTAAATTATAGTTACCCGGAGAAAGTGATGCAGGATTGAGTTGTACCGTACCAGCGGAAGGATTCGGTACCAATGCTGAATTTATACCACCTGAACCTGACCACACACTGTTCGGTGCACTCAAGCCCTGGTCGCGTGCTTCGAATACAACAGGTCCGCCTGTTAAACAGATCTTGTTTACATCCGTAACGGAAGCGAGTATCGTAAGACTTGGTAATGGTTTAATGGTGAGTGCTATTTTGGTAGCGGCACCTTCACAACTGTTTACAGTTTGTGTTGCCAGGAATGAATATGATCCGGCAACTGTATTGTCAATGCCCAGTGCAGCAGCTGTAGGTGAACTGGTTTGTGTGATAAATGTATTGGTAGATCCATTATACCAGCGCACAGATGTACCAGACACAACGAGGTCGCTATTCGGCACAGTCTGATTAACACAATATTCGCGGCTGAAGTCTGATGCAGGTGCTGCAGGACTTGGCTTCACGGTAAAGGTAAGTGCCAGCGGAGCTTGTCTGCTTTCACAACCGTTGATCGTGCGCGTTACATAAAATGTAGATGTACCTGCTATAAGATTGTTTACCGGTGGAAGATAAGAATCTCCGGTAGCATCTGGTGTTACCGGTGGATTGCTGGTATACCAACTATAGGTTGTCCCGGCAACGGTGGTTGCGGTATATGGATTTATAATTGTGCCCTGGCATATCTCTACGGTTGTACCGGGACTGATACTGCCAACTGGTACAATGGATGGACGCGCACTTACGGTGAGTGTTTGTGGTGCGGATGTATTGCGGCAACCTGTAGCGGGATCGGTATAGGTATAGGTAACATTGAAGCTCACGGGAGTTCCAACCGTTACACCCGTAACCGATGATGGATTGAATGTCCACACGATGGGATTACCACCGGAGGTGATTGATGGTTGATAGGCTACAGGCGCAGTAAAGAAGTCGTTGGCTGTTGTGTTTGAGTTTGCTGGCGAACCGGTTAATATAACAGACGATTCATCCTGGCAGAAGAATGTTTTCGATATAGGGAAGGTTACAGTCGGTGCACGCTTGATCGTTACGAACTGCCACTCTACCGCGTCAAAGCCCAGTAAGGTGTGTTCAATAACAAATCCTATATATATACCGTACGTGCCCTGATTTGCCTGTGTACTGGTATATACGCTTTGATATACGGCTTGCTTCGGATCAAAGATATTCGTGGCCGGACTTGTCATATCAACCTGGCCTGTGCCATACACGTAGTATACAAACTTTTTGAAGGCATAGCCCGGGTATCGGCTTGCAATATAGCTCGGACTTACGGATAGTGCTGGAGACTCATCGTCATTATCGCAGTACTGCACTTCCAGGTTGTTGATGTTGGTTACATATACTTCAAAGGATTTAGTATAGGTAAACTGGCATTGCTGGCCCGATGGACTGGTATAGGTATATACTATATTATAGCTTCCTACGGAAAGTGTAGAGGGGTTAAAACGATACTCACCACTGTTAAAGGTAACGCCCGGTCCTGAAAATACACCACCGGCCGGAGATCCATCCAATCGTACGGAGGTTGAATTTTTATTGAAACGTGTTTCGTTCGGATTTACAAGCGCATCACCCGAAACTGTAAATCCAAGGCCTGCTGGCGGAGTTCCCAATGCTGCTGTAACGGTTCCGTGTACAGTACCGGCAGCATCACCTGCTATAACAGCTGTACCACCGATACGCGTAATGTTAGAGCCACCGGAAGGAGCCGTAGATTGCGGGTAGCGGATTCTCAAACCTGCTATGGTAATGGTATTGATGTTGGCTGTTCCGCTAATGGTATAGCTGAACTGTACGATATTTTCACCCTGATAACTTAACGTTGTAGGTGCAGATATATCTGAGCCACCCGATACCGTAGGTGCTGTTGTATAAGTCTGATCGAAAACAAAACCGGAAGGAAGCGCGAGCGAAAAAGATACGGTTCCGTTGTTTGCAAAATCACTCGGGTCTGTTTCGGTGATCACTATATTTCCCAACGTCTGGAACGCACCACCGTAGCACAGGTTAAGTGCTGCAGGCTTGGTGATGTTTACACCGGCACTGGTAATGGTTACGGTTCCGGAAGCATCGGCCAGCACATCGGCATGTGTGTCATCAGATGCCTCCAGTGTATAGGTACCTGCCAGGTTTATCCGAAGCTGGTTCCATGTAAATTGTCCCGAGCTTAGTGATGGACTCAATGATTCTCCACCATTGGCAGTAAGTGTCCCTGTTCCGCCCGAAGCTGTTAACGTTACCTGCCCATTATAGTCAAGGTCCATGTTATTGTAAGGAGATGAGTCAACAGCACGTACAACAAGTGAAAAGTTTGTATTGAACGGAGTCGATGGCGGGTTAGCCTGGAAAACAAGTTTACTTGCTGTTACAGCGATCTGGTTTGTAGTACCGGCTGTGGTTGTGGAGGCACCACCTGCATTGGCACTGGCAAAGGCTGAACCTGAATTTGTAGTGGTTCCGCTTATGGTAATATGTATAGTTTGTTTATCGATAACGGCCGTCTGAAAGGTAGCCCGCACGTTGATGTTAAATGAACCATTGTCGGCAACAGTTATTGGTGTTGTAGGTGTAAAGGTTACGGTGTTACCTGAAACGGATTGCTCTGTACCGGCTATCTCTGTATTGGCATCATCATCAAACAAAGCGATTTGTCTTACGTTCGCATAGTTTGTTAGTTGTATGGTGATGGATGTTACGATCGTAGGTTGACCATCAGCATCTGATGAAGCACCACCATCACGAATGGTAAAGTCAGCCATGGAAAGACTGTTCGATTGATCATTTGCAATCGTTGCGCTTTGATATGTTCTATAGGCTATTGAAGCCGTTGTGCCTCCGGTAAATGTTATATCGGATGCTGCTGAGAATGTAACATCATTATCAATTGTAAAGCCACCACTCACGCGGTAATTATAGGTCTCCGGATTTACTCCGTCCCAGTTGAAAGGTACCACAGCATAATAATAATCCGTACCTCCTGTCAGTCCTGTATCGTTGAACGTTGTCGTAGAAGAACTTGTCACCGTTGTTACCAGTGTACTGGCTCCCAATGATAAAGATCCTGGCGCTACACCATCCTGCACACTTGTATTGGCAGGAGCAGAACCAACTCTGCGGAGGATAACATACCCGTTTGTATTACCAATGGTGCTGAACGCAGGGAATGAAAGATTGATTTGACTGCTGCTTACGGCAGTAGCGGTTATAGGCCCCGGCTGTGCATCCGGAAATGTTGAATAAGTAAAGAAAGACGACTCCGGAGAAAGCGAAGTTCCGGCAGCACTGGTTGCATACGCAGCATAGAAGATCTGTGTACCCGAAGGAAGTCCTGTGCGATTGTGCGTAAAGGCCGTTACACCGGTACCTCCTTCAGCAACCTTGTTGTCGGATATAGTTACACCGGCACTTGTTTTCCAAACTGTACCTCGTTCGGTTAAGGTGTTACCTCCATTTGACGTTACTGTACCTCCGAGTGTAGCCTGTGTCTCTGCTATACCACTCACCGTTGGTGTTGTTACCGTAGGCAACTGTGTAGATGCCTGATCGGTTGGAGCAGCGGGACTTGTTTTGAAATCAGGACCAGTGGCGAGGTAAGGATATATAACGAATTCAAGCGTTACACCGGAAGGAAGTCCTGTCCAGGTATAGGTGTTCGCACCGGCCAGGTATGGTACATTATGAGCACCGTTATTATCGCTGAAATCAGAATCATCTGCTACAGCCGAATTGTCGGCAACGGCAGCAAATGTACCCCCGGGAATAGTGCGAGCAAGGATGAGGTAATGGGTAGGCACCGTGCCACCGGTAGGACCTGTCCAGGTAAGTTCAACGGATGTACTGCTAAGTGTTGTAGCGTTAAAGCCGGTAGCGTGGTTCGTAGGCTGTGCATACGCACTGGCCCAGATCACAGAAAGTATAAATGCAAATGATAGTTTGCGGGTAAAATTATTCATAGGTTGAATAATGAGGTTTCTATAAAACTATATATGGATCTTCTGCCGGGAAGATGTATTTACAATATCGGGTGTGGTATATCTGCTATCAGTTATTAAGCTCACCGTTTGCATCAGTCTTCAGAATAAAGATCGATGACAAACCAGACACATCGTTGGAACCACAGAGCAGCAAGCCGCCATCGGCTGTTTCACGAATACTGTTAACGGTTTCATTACCGGCTCCGCCAATTACTTTCGTCCAGAGTATATTTCCCTGGCTGTCGATTTTTACCAGCAGTATATCTTTACCACCTTTCCCGAGGTTGGGAGTTGTTAGTACAGAACCTGCCAGTATAAAACCACCATCGCGCGTGGAAGTCAGTGCATCGCCCGTATCTTCACTGGAAGATACTCCGGCATCTACGGCCCTGTTTTGCTCGCCATCAAAGTAGCGCTCGCTTCCTTCAATAATATTTCCCTGCTGGTTCACCCGGATAAAAAACATATTACTGTTGGCTCCGGTAGGAGAGGCATACGTGCCGATAACACCATAGCCGAATGCTACAGCCTCAGAAGGTTGTATATCATTCGCATAGAGTTGCTGATCGGTTGCTTCACCAAACTGCGAGAAATTTTCAAATGTTGAATTCTGCTGGATATAGGGTATACCTAAATAGGAGCGTGAGAAGTTCTGGTTCTCTTTGAGCAATGCTGTTGCCCAGATAACTTTACCGGAAGGCGCTATATGTACAGATTTTGAATTCACATAGTCGCGATCGAGTACATCGTAGGTCTTGTACCAGAGTGTATCCAGTGTGGCAGCATCCAGCGAAATCAGGTAAGGCTTTTCAGTTGTTGATAAACCTGCTGCCTTGAAAGAGCCCAGCACGATAATTTCATTCTGATCGGAGAGCGTTACCGAACCTCCGTGAATATCGGTGATGTTGGTAGTGTTTTTACGATCCGCAATAACTACTTTATTCACAAGTGTGCCGGTTAGATTCAACTTGAACAAGCGGGCAGAATACACCACGAGATCATATACAGACACATCGCTGGATTCAAGGTTTGACTTTATACTGTCTCCAATAATGTAGTAACCGTCTGTCGCCACTTTCAGCGCTTTAGCCTGGCCTCCCGGTAATACAACATCATCGGCAAGGCGATCGCCATGCTCATCGGTGCGTATAAACAAAATATTCTGACTGCCGTTGGCCAGCGATTCATTCCCGAGAATGGCATAGCCGCCATCCACTTCTTCCGCTGTTATACCATATACATTATGGGCTTTTTCGTAGAACCGGATAAATGTACTCCGGTCTTCCGGCTTTGCATCTTCAATATTATTACAGCCCCAGCACAAACACATCAACAGCCCTGATAAACAAATCCGCGTTCTCATTTTCTTTTATTCAGTTTTTTCGGGTTAAAGATGTTGTGAACATAGCCTGCTGTTATGGAGAGCGAGTTCAGTTTATAAGTGCTGTCGGCATAGCCGTATTCAAACGGCAAACTGCTGTCTACACCAAAGGCGGTTTTAGGTGAGTTGATCTTGCTGATGCCGTACAGAAAACGTACTTCGGTAGTGACAAAGCCACCACCGAGTGTAAAATGTGCACCCGCTGATATAATCCCGCTAAGGTTAAATTTTTCGCGCTGTGTTTTCAGGTCGAATGATTTCTCTTCAATGAACTGGTACCCTTTGCGTGTGCGACTGCCACTCAGGGACGAGCTCAACAAGTAATCCGCTTCAACACCAAGTGCTATGTAGGGCTTGAATTTTATATTACTGAATTGGTAACGAACGCTGATGGGAAGTGAAGCCCAGGTTTGCTTTTCTTCGGCAATGGTGGAAAAGGTAGTATCGGTGAAGTTTACGTTGTTGGTATATTCAAAATT
Source organism: uncultured Chitinophaga sp. (assembly GCA_902168205.1). GTDB lineage: Bacteria > Bacteroidota > Bacteroidia > Cytophagales > Cyclobacteriaceae > Ohtaekwangia > Ohtaekwangia kribbensis. The sequence goes on from CABHOK010000002.1 coordinate 149,065, forward strand.
ACGTTGTACCAAACCAAGTTCCGGATTTAACACCAGGTTCTTGCCGAACGGTATTTCAGCGGTTACGTGAAACTGCAATCCGATTTTATAGTTATACTCACTTTTACCATCGTTGGCTTTTACAGCGGTTACAACGTTGGGGCTACTCGCGTTAACACCAAATTTACCACCGATGCGATAAATAGGTTTTGTACGAAAGGTGTTATAAAGCGCAATGAATTCTGCAGGATCGGTACTGCGGTTAATCTCAAAGTAATGATCGGTGCGCAGCAGGTTCAGCATGGCTTCGTCTGCTTTGGCCGGTTCTTCCAGGTATATATAGGATAAACACAAAAGTTTGTAAGCTTCAACTTGTTCCTGTTGCGAGAAACCTCCCGCGAGACATTTCTCCAACAGGGCCGGTATCTCGTGTAATCGTCCCTGCTCGTAGGTAGAGCGTGCCAGGCGCAACGTCTGCGCGCAGGATGTTAACTGTGCAAAGCTTTCGGAAGAGATCAGTATAAGAATTAAAAAGGGTAGAAGTCTTTTCATTCGTATCAATTATTATTCGGTGGCAACGATGCGCAGGTTGATTCGTAAGGCAAGTCATCTCCCACAAAAATCTCCCACTCGTCTTTATTAATATTTCGTTTTACTTTTTCGCAGAGTACGGTAGACATAACCGGTATCTTGGTCGGCCACGCATGTATGGTATGTTCTATACCCTTTACCGTTTCGGTAGAGCTGTGTACGCTGGCAAGCAACTGCTCGTCATCCGGTGTAAAGGCAACGCTCCAGATCCAGTCACTGTGATCGCTCAATACGATCGGCTGTTCTTTCAGACGATTCATATTCCAGAGACGAACTGTCTTGTCTTTGCTGGCAGTAGCCATGAACGAACCTGCGTGGTTGAAACGGATCTGCTCGATAGATGAAGTGTGACCAGAAAGTATACGCACGACTATACCGCTCTGGCTGTCGAATATCTTTACCACACCGGTGTTGTCTCCCACTATAATTCTTCTTCCTTCCGGAGCGAAGGTTACTGAAGTAAGGTGCGGACCGAGGTCTTTAATCTCGGTTACGCTATAGTTATTCTTCACATCCCAAATGAAAAGACTTCCGTTTTCACCGGCACCGGCAAGCTTGGAGCCATCGCTGCTGAGGTGTATCGCGTTGATCTTTACCGTAGAGGTAATTACTTCCTGGCTCTTGTTCAGGTCAGAGTAACGTATACTCTTACCGGAATTATCGCGTGCGAAGAAGCCTTTGTTATCCGGTGTAAAGTTCAGGTTCTCGATGGCATACGTATAGCCTTCGATCCGCTTCGGAGCTGAAGACATGCTGTTGAGATTGAATAACTCAACGTAGTTCTTCTTCTCGTTCTGCGTGTTCAAACCAGCCGCTACCAGCCAGTTTCCATCCGAACTTACATCCAGTGAATAGTATTGATAGTTACCCTGGTTTACCAGTATCTCGGATTTCCACTGATTACCTTGTTCGCTCCAGCGAATGATCTTGCCATCGCTACCGGCAGAATATATAGTATTGCTGCTTACACGTGTTACCAGGGCACGTGCTGCTCCGCGCTCGTGTGCTTCGAGACTTTTGGTAAGCGCATGCTCCTGCTTTTTCAACGCATAATACAAGCCGTTGTATATATCGTTATCATATACATAGCCTTCGTGCTCGGAGTTGAATTTGAATGCCTGCTGAGCAATGAGTGATTGCTGCTCCGGATCGTTCAACTCTTTTGATTTCACGGCCATAGCTTTGGCCTGTGCTATATAGCGCTGACGTAACGCTTCTGCAGCGTTGCGTATAGCGATGAGCTCTTGTTCTTTCGCGAGCTTCTCGTTAGTCTGCGCACGTTGCGCGTTGATGCGGGCTTCTTCTGCATTCTTGCGCGCAACCTCTGCGTTGCGTTTGGCAAGTTCTGCGTTCTGAATAGCTGCTTGTTCGGCTGCCTGTGCAAGCTCACGTTGTTTCGCTTCTGCTTCTTTTGCAGCAAGTGCGGCTTGGGTAGCTTTCTCAGCTTCTATACGTCTCTCGTCTGCTACTTTCTCAGCTTTGAGTGCAGCCTCTGCGTTGACTTCAGCCTGCAGGCGTTGCTTGTCAGCTTCTGATTTTTGTACGAAGGCATACATGAGAAACAGGAGACATATAACTACCGCTGTACCTAATACAAGGGCCACTATACGCGCGCGTTTAAGTTTGCGCTTTTGCTCAAGTTCTTTGATGCGTTGCTCGGTTTCCCATTCCTTCTTCGAATACTCGAGGAAGATCATGGTACGCTCGAATGCAGGATTATAGCGCTGGCCCCAAACCAATGTCGGCTTATGCTTCGCTTGCCAGTTCAACGCAAGTTGTAAATCTGGTGGACGCCACAAACCAGCTTTGCCTACCTGGTGCATGGCAGCAGCTTCGGCAAGACGGGTATACATTTGCACGGCATCGGCTTCATCGTCTACCCAGTTTTTCAACCGTACCCATATACGCATAAGACTTTCATGCGATATATCGATCATCGATTTGGAAGATATAGCAGAACCGTGAGCCGGTGTAAGCAACGAACGGCCTTGCTCGCGGAACAATTCAATTACTGCGACAACATCCTGTTCAGATACATCGGCAATGGAAGCGATCTCACTTAAACGAGTTGGTCTTCGTATACCAAAGTTCTCACCGCGTTTTTCGGTTATGGCTTTGAACATCAGTTCGCAGATGCGCTTCTGATCTTCATCCAGCTCGTCATAAGCTTCGTTCGCGTGCTGCGACAAAGCTTCTGACATCGTTCCTATAGCTTCGTAATGTTTTAGATCTACTGACTCTTCATCGTAATCACGATAGGACGACCAGTAACTCCACGTACGCATTAACGCGTGCTGCAGAATCGGTAACTGATCCGGATTATCACCGAGGTCGTTCAGCAATTGCTGTACAAGGCGTGGCGCTATCGTAGCACCACCCACGGCCACCGGACCTTCAATCGCTTTGCGTTTCTGATCGCGCGTAAGCTGTGGTATCAGGTAGTGACTATCGTTGATCTTGCGGGTAAGCTCGGGAAATTGCGCGCAGTCTCCGATAAAATCAGAGCGCATGGTAATCGCTACATATATAGGGGCGTCAGGATAATTAACAGCCTCCATCAACAGGTTTACGAACGCGAGTGTTTCGTTTACCGAGTTGGCATCATGACCTTCTTTAAAGCGGAAGAGTTCTTCGAACTGATCGACCAGTACCAGGTAATTTACATCGGCTTCTTTACGCGTCTGCTCGATCGCTTCTACCAGTCCCAATGAACTACTGCGCAACAGCGTAGAGAAGATGGTACGTTTTATTTTCTTCTCTTCGGATTCAGCCGCTATATATTCCGGATTGTTTTTGAGCAGTGCTTCCGCCAGGTTATCAATCGGGCCGGCACCGGGCCGTGTCACTACCACTTCCCAGTTCGGACTTGCATCGGTAAGAAAACCTCCGTAGAGGATGGGCATTACACCACAATAGATGAAGGAAGATTTACCACTTCCTGAAGGACCGATAACACCTACGAAGCGATTCTTTGAAAGCTTTAGCAGTACTTCATCACTCTGGCCTTCGCGGCCAAAGAAGAGGTGACTTTCTTCTATCTTGAACGGCCGCAAACCCGGAAACGGATTCGCGGTTAAAGTATTAACACTTACCTCACGCATGGTTAGGCTTTAAATTCCTGTAAAAAATTCTGGAGTAACTCTGATACATTTCGATTGCCATCGATCACCTGCAGGTTCTGACTTTTATAGCTCTCTGCATTCATGGAACCTCCGGCAGCAACAATCGCTTTTGCAACGATCGGTTTTTTGCGACCGAAGCCTGGTGCTTTTAGTAGGTCGAGCGCTTTCATGCGTACCCACTGCTCATTTACTTTTCCTTTGTAGATGATGGCGCCATCGAGGTTGCGCAGGTTTTCAATATGCTTTTGTCTTAACTCCAGCAATTCACCTTCAAACTCGGGTATCATAACATCGAAGCCTGATTTTTTTAATGCTTCAATCAACGGCAACGCTTCGTTGTGATCAATCTTGTCGTGCATGAAGTATATAGATCGTCCACCAGTTTCGAGTGTAGCTCTTTTCTCTCCGGCTTCTTCGAGTTCTTCACGCATTATATTTTTAAAATCTTCAAGCGGGGTTTGTAATATCTCGGCACCTTCCTGTGCTTCTACATCACGCTTGATGTTTTCTATGAATGCTTTTTGTCGTTCACTGGCATGCGTCAGGTTAGGCGATATCCAGATAAGGCGGGTAAACTCCTGGTTGTTTTCCCTTGCTTGTATACTTTTATCTGCCGCCAGTTTGTTCTGTATATCTACCACTGATTTTTCTGCACCTTCCGGAATTTCTCCATAGGCACTGCCGATCAGATGTATCGAGAGACTTGACTCATCCAGACTCTTGCGCACCAGTCTTTCGAGGTCTGCTATATTTCCAGGCAGCGTCTGGTTGGGCAGAATGTTATAGCCATGCCGTTGTAATTCACGCTTGATGATGTTACGCTGCACAGACAAGTCGTGACCGGTTTCTGCCAGATATATAGTCTTGCGCTTATAAATTGTTTTTACTTCGGAAGGAGAGTTTGCATTCTTGAGGAAAAGCAGGATCTCATATATATCATACGCCAGGTCAACCATCTTCATCCAGTACTGGCGCTCGGCCTCGGTGCTGAAGTAGTCGGTATACTCGCGTATCTCACCAGAGTCCGGATCGAGCTGGTACATTTCATACCCTAACAATTCGCGGAGGCGGGGAGGTTGTTCCTGCACACCCAGCGGAGTACGGAAAACCTTGAATACACGGTTCCTGTTTTTGGGGTTAGACTCTATGGCTTTATAAAAAGCTTCTACGTGATCGAGACACTGACCGGATTGTATAAAATCTTTGGAGAGTATAGGAACCAGGACACCCGCGTTATCAAGCTGCGGGGAAGTCATGGTATCGTATTCTCCTTTCAGGATAATGTTAGGTTTTTCGCCCAACACTTGAGTAAGCATCAGCTCCAGAAATTTCTTGAAATGCGAAACCCAACCCGGTTCGTTCTTCCCGGTTGTCTCATTGTCGCGATCGGCGAATACGATGAGTACGTCAATATCAAAAGCCATCGGTAAGGGTATAAAAGTGTTATATAAGTAGATTAGGTTTAAAAAAAGGTCAGGATAGTTGTTTACTTTCTTGTGTTACGTTTTTCAGCAGGCCTTGTACCAGTTCGTGATGATTTGCCATTACGAAATAGAAGTCCATAAGGTTGATCTTAAATACAACAGATCGTTGTGTAGCTTCAATTTCCTGCACCGGTGCTACATAACCGTCACTGAAGAGCTCGCCATATATACTTCCCTGCTTGATGCGGGTAATCTCGTTTCCATTGTTTTTCAGGGTAACATTTCCAAAAGCCATTAATAATAACGGGGTGTTGTGCGGATCGTGGTTAAACTTGATTCGCTCGCCCGGGTCCATATCCAGCGGAGTGATCTTGTCTGCCAGGTCGGCCAGCAGAGAACCGTGGATGTCAGCAAAGGCTGGCATTTGTTTAATAAACATCACCATCTCGATCCAAAGGAAGAAACCATCGTTCAAGCCATCCAGCAGTTGGTTGTTTTCTATCGAGGCATCAATGAATTTTTTATCACGTTCCGGTAAACGTTCTACTATAGCCTGGTAGGTTTTACTGTCTTTATGATAGATTACCCACGCGGCAGTTTCCTGCAGAAGTTTATCCGAGTTGAACATCTGCGCTACAAGTCCGCGACTGGTTCTGAAATCCGGAATAAAAGCAGAGGCATGTATAGCACACGCTTTCGTCCAGCGGTTGTTCAGGTTAAAATCGCGATTCAATATATAGTTGATAACCTGTATTGGATTATAGCTTTCGCGTGCAAAGTGTAATTGAAGATGCTTGAGCTTAACAGCAGTAGGAGAGTCGTCCAGCAACGGAAGTAATTTTGGTTTCAACTCCTGGTCGATGAACAGATCGAGCAACTCCATCGCGAACGCTATATTATCCGGATCACGTGTCTCTATATTTTCACGCACCAGCTGTACCGACTGCGGATCATACAGAATAGACAACAGCATATATATCTGGTCGTAGTTCTCGGATACTTCTTCCTGTAAAGCCTGCTTCAGGAAAAAGAATTCATTTGTATCCGGAAGTTCATCCAGTGCCGCCAGGTTCCAGATCGTTTTACTGATCTCATTCTCCAGCAGGTTCATCACATCGCGAACTTCGCGGCCACGCGCCTGGTAATTCTGATAGCGAAGTGAATATAGTATCTGCTTGACAATACGTTTATCCGGGTAGTCTGCCTTCTTCCATTGTAACTGCAATGAATAACGGCCGCCTATACGCCCCATGATCTGTACAATGCGCAGCATAACCAGATCGCTCTGTCCTGATTTATGGAATGCAGCTTCGAGTGTCGGCAATACCGACTCACCAACTTCTTTCAACGCTGCCGCTGCATGGTGGCTGTAGGAAGGAGAGCCGAGTAATTCAATGAGTACCGGCCAGGTTTCCTGGCGCTTTACTTTACGTGCTGTATAGAGAGCTTCGTAGCGAACTTTTGGATCAGCATCGCGCAGCAATTCCAGCAAGATAAATATAGTCTTCTGACTGATGAGTTTTCGCAGCAGTTTAGCCGAGAGTATACGATCACCCTGCTTCACCGATTTACTCAGCTTCAACAGTTTTTCAGGAGAAATGGAAAGCAGGTCGCTGTCTTCCAGTTCTCCGTATGCACGCTCGGCCAGCGAACGTATTTCTGTTTTGGGTGTATCACTTTGAAGTCCTAATGCCTGTATTTTTTCCTGTGCATACTTGCGTATCAGTGGCGATTCGCTATTGGCTAACCGCGTAATGGTACTTTCAAACAAAGCAGGCTCAAGTTTTTCCATCAGTGTTAAGCCATAGAGTACTTTGTCTTCGGCTGTGCTGTCAATCTCTTTTTCCAGCACCGTACTAACGGTATATTTTTTCTCCGACTGTCCGGATATTCTGGATTTGTTTCGCAGCAAGGTGTCTTGAAGAGTATATCTGTAGTTAACATGCATGCGATTGGCTACGATATACCAGATAATAAGCAGCGGGAAAGTAAAGATGGATATATAGAGGAGGGTGAACAACTCAACGCGGTTAATGAGAATGATGAGCCCACCGGCCAGCAAACTGGCAAACGCTGTTACGAGCCCTTCAATTTTGGTTTGTACATCAATGCGGATGTGACTCTCGATGGGGAGTAAATATAGTTTGAATGAGGGGTTATCAAGTGAGTCTTTCAGTGAGCGTATAAACAGCTTACTGACTGCGATCATCAGGAAGAAGATCACGAACGAATTATCGGCAGGCGAATAGCCGAATACAACACCAAGCCCGATGGCCGCAAGTGTAAACAAACCAATGAGCAAGGGGTTGATGAGTATAGCCACGCGCATACCATATTCTTGGATGATGCGATCGGTTGCTACGGTTTGAAAGAGAAAACAGAATACGACAATGGTTCCTTCGAAGTAACTGATGAAACTACCGAGACGCTCCTGGTCGGTGAAGAAGAGTGTGGTAACGTTCAGGAATGAGTAGTCAACGAAGTTAAGTGCCATCATGGATGCCACCACGAACAACGACATATAAAATATATAGCGGTTCTGGCGGAAATCATTGAAGCGAAGTTTCTGGTAGATGGCTTTCTCCTCGGCAAACGTTCGGCCCTGGCTCAGGTATTTTACGGACAGGAATATAAATGTGAGCAGGAAGAGAATAGCACAGACGAGTGATATAGTGTAGAGCGACTCAATCGACAGACCTTGCGATCCTTCGAAGAACATCTTCGGATTGAGTAACTGTGGAATCGAAAAGAAAGCGATAAATGATGCGATCAATCCACCCATATCCACCGTACCCACGAGTCGTTTTGATTGACGAAGGTTGAACAAGCGGCTGAACGTTCCCCAGAAGTTAAGGTATAACATAAAGGAGAACGGGATGATCATGGTAAAACCGAAAAAGAAAATCGCGTTCGAGTCACTGAAGAATGATTCACCAAACTCAATGAATGCTGTAAGTCCTGTGATTACCAGTAAACTAAGAATTGCCAGCGATTGGAATGGAATTCGATTTTGCAGAAAGTTATAGAGGATTGTAGCCACAAGACCGAAGACTCCGGAAACGAGGAGGGCCATGGGTAAATCGGCTTTTTCATCAAAATGCTGCAGAAAGAGCGTTTGGGATGCAACGCTGATGGTTGCAAGAAAAAAGCCCATAAAGAAGCTCATCATGAGGAGAAGACCAACCCGCGTGCCTTCACCACTCTTAACATCCAGAAATTGAAGTATTTGTGCCCTCATTAGAATTCCCCCAATAGTCCTAAAATTGGTGATTATCCAACTAAAATCCTATAAACTGCTATTATTTTGGTTATTATTAAATTGCTAATCGTTATGCTTTTTAAGTACATTCATCTTAAGTAACCCTTTTATGTAGGGTAAGGAGGGTGATTACTTGGGTTAGTGTAAGGTATCGGCTAAAAACCGTATATAAATCGTGCATAATCTTTGTAGTATTGAAGGTTAAATACAGTTGACATATGATTAAGAAGACCATTTACGTGTTGCTATTCTCACTTTTTGCAACAGCTTCGTTTGCCCAAGGTTCCAAAGCGCTGGCGGAGGCTGAACGGTATTTCAGTGTAAAGAGTTACGATGCTGCTCTTCCCAAGTTCCTGGAAGCAATTCAGGCAGGCGAAAAAGATCCGATGGTTCATTACAAGACCGGTGTCTGCTATGAAAAATCTCCGGAGCTCAACGAGCAGATCAAAGCCATTCCGTACTTCGAGTTTGCTATTAAGAACGGTAAGGGCTGGCCCACAACGCTTTACTACGAACTCGGTTCTATTTATCTGAAAGATGAAAACCTGCAAAAGGCGTTGGAGAACTTTAATAAGTTTAAAGAAGTAAGTAACAAGGCTGATAAAAAAGCGATGGCCATGGCCGATGATGCTATACAGACTGCCAACAACGCTGTTGTGCTCATGTCGGTGCCACGTAACTTCAAGGTCAATTATTTCAACTCTCCGCTGGTCAATACAGAGTATACCGAATACAACCCGGTGGTTTCGGCCGATGAAAGCGCGATGGCCTATACTGCGTTGCGACCTAACACGGGCAAAACCCGCACGGGCGATAAATTCATTGAAGAAATATACATCACCTATAATAATCAGGGATCATGGAGTGAGCCAAAAGTTATACCGATTGCCCACGATTACAACGTAGGCACGGCCGGTATTTCGCCTGACGGACAGAAGATGCTCATTTTCATGGGTGGTTCAACGGATCCCGGTGGACTATATCAAATCACAAAAAGTGGTGAGAACTGGGGAAAACCAGGTTTGCTTACGCCCAACATCAACACTCCTAAATACCTCGAGTCAACAGCAAGTATAACTCCGGATAGCAAGACTATATATTTTGCCAGCGACAGGTTGGGTGGTCTTGGCGGACTCGATATATATAGAACAACCCTGCAGGCGAACGGAACATGGAGCAACCCTGTAAACCTCGGAGCTCCTGTTAACACAAAAGCAAACGAAGATGCTCCGTTCATTCACCCCGATCAAAAGACATTGTTCTTTACTTCCGATGGACATAACTCGATGGGTGGTCGCGATATATTCGTTTCCAAACTTCTTGATAAAAACTGGAGCAACCCGGAGAACATGGGCTATCCGGTAAATACAACTGCGAACGATAACTACTTTACGCTGATCGCGGATGGTACTCGTGCTTACTTCTCATCCGATCGTAAAGGTGGCCATGGCGGACAGGATATATATTACCTGGACCTGCCTGCTGAGTCTGCAAACATTCCGCTTACCATGATCAAGGGTAAAATCCTGAATGCAGAGACCGGTAAGCCGATGCCAACCAGACTGTATGTTATTGACAACAAGACAGACAAGAAACTTGATTTCGTATACGATCCGGATCCTGAAACCGGTAATTACCTTGTTATTCTTCCGCCGGCTACAGACTATGATATCGTCATTGAGTCAGAAGGATTTTTACCGTATACCTTGAATGTAAATATACCGAACCAGAGCTACTTCTATGAGCTATACCAGATGATTAACCTGAAGACGATAAAACAGTTTGATGTAGTGGTAGGACAAGAGGTGCAGGTTAAGAATGCATTTTACGATACCGATCAGGATGTAAAGAGCAACCTGCGCAAAACGCACGAAGCCAAACTGGTGCAAACCGGAAATGTAGATGTATACGACCTGATGCTTGACCTGATGGCTTCCGGTGATAAAGATGGTATAAACTACCTGACGGATCTGATCCAGATGAAAGACCCGATTGAAGATGTAAACTTTAACGAAAAAGAAAACTCGCGCATTGAAGTAGCTACCCGCACGTACTATTATGATGAAAGTGATGAAAGTAAATTTGAGCAGAAGAAAGTAGACGGTAAAACTATATTCTCGTTGCCTACATTCGTGTTTACCGAGGAAGCCAAGAAGCAGAAAGAACTGGCTGGCAAAAAATCTAACTTCGATAAAGCAGCGCTTACCAAGGCGGCCAAAATATATTTTGATGCAGGTAAGAGCGATTTGAAACCTCAATATAAAGCCCAGCTGGATGCGGTACTCGCCGAGTTGAGTAAATATCCGGATTTAGGTGTAGAGATATCCGGTTTTGCTTCTGCAGAAGGTTCTGAAGAAATGAACCGCGATCTTTCAAACAAACGTGCCATTGTTATTCTTGATTACTTCAATCACAAGGGCATTGTAAGAAGACGTATTGTTGCCAAAGGTTATGGAGCAACAAAAGATATTGCTACCACCAAAGAAGAAGGCAGACGCGTGGAGGTACGCATTGTAGACCTCAATGCCGAAATAAAGTAATAGCTATATATTAAAGACTATATTTTAAAGCACAGACTGCTCATTTCGGGCAGTCTTTTTTTAGGGTAGCAGCAATGAACTGTCGCCATAGCTTAAGAAGCGATAGTCGTTGGTCAGTGCCTGTTCATATATAGTTTTCCAGGTATCACCAACAAAGGCAGCTACCAATAAAATAAGCGTGGAACCGGGCTGATGGAAATTAGTGACAAGCCCTTTGCAGATTCGGAATGTATAGCCCGGCATAATATAGATTGAAGTTTCCCCGGTAAGTATATCCAACTGGTTGCGATCCATATAGGCCGCTACAGATTCAAGTGCCTGTAGTGTTGAAGGAAGTGATGTATAGGACTGATACGGATCGTGTTGCTGAATGCTAAATATAGCGTTCGGGGCATTCTGCAGTTTAACACCAAACCAGTATAAACTCTCCAGCGTGCGCATCGATGTAGTACCCACCGGTATAATAAATTTACCTTGCAGCAGGTTGGTAATGTTATTTCGGCTTACCAGCACTTGCTCGTTATGCATGGGGTGTTCAGCAGCGTTCTGAACTTTTACCGGCTGAAATGTACCGGCACTCACGTGCAGTGTAACATAATCGGTAGCTATACCTTTAGCTTGTAAAGCCTGCAGCACTTCTTCGGTAAAATGCAGGCCCGCTGTTGGCGCAGCAACGGCACCTTCATAATGAGCATATACGGTTTGATAACGATCGCGGTCGGAGCCTTCGGGTTTACGTTTCAGGTAGGGTGGGAGTGGTGTTTCACCGGAGCGCGTAATGATCTCGGCAAATGAAATGTTTTCGGTCCAGCGAAATTCTACGATACCTTCTTCACGATTCAGTAGCCGCGCTTCGAGTGTTGAGTTGCCAAGTTCTTTTACCAGTACATCATCTTTCCAGCGCTTCAGATTTCCGATGGTACATTTCCAGGAACTCTGCGTGTGCGCCTGCATGGCTTCTGCTACGAGCGATGAAGGTGTAACCGGATGCAACAGAAATATCTCGATCACCGCGCCTGTGTCTTTTGTAAAATGCAGTCGGGCAGGAATTACTTTTGTGTCGTTGAAAAATAGCAGTGTATTGTCGGGCAGGAAATCAACGAGCGAGCGAAACCGTTCATGTAAGATCTTACCTTGTTGATATACCAGCAGTTTGGACTGATCTCTTTTTTCCAGCGGATACAGTGCAATCCGGTCAGCAGGCAACTCGTACGTAAAATCGTTTATGTTCAGTTCTCTCATAAGCGCTCAAAGTTAATCTGAAAACCTTATTTTCGTTTTTCATTTTTTATCATGGCGCTACAGGCATCGTATCAGAAGAAAACTTTTCAGTTCAATTTCAAAGCCCGCACCTCTCGCGGACTCATGCGTGAAAAGACTTCGTGGTTTATAAAAGTATGGGATGATACCGCCCCGCACATCGTGGGTATAGGCGAATGTGGTCCACTCCCTGGCCTCAGCATCGATGACAAACCCGACTTCGAACAAACGTTGAAAGAGACGCTTGATAAACTAATGTCTCTTCAACCTCAACACCTCAACACCTCAACACTCCAACACATTGCCCCTCCCGGCTATCCTTCCATCACGTTCGGCCTCGAAACAGCTTTACTCGACCTGCAAAACGGAGGCAAGCGTGTGATCTTCGATAATGATTTTGTGAAGGGTAAATCTATTCCGATAAACGGTTTGATCTGGATGGGCGATCTTGATTTTATGCTGCACCAGATCAGCGATAAAGTATCGCAGGGTTTCACCTGCATTAAGCTGAAGGTAGGCGGCCTTAACTTCGACAAAGAATGCGATGTGCTGGAATATATACGCAAGCGTTTCTTCCGTGAAGAACTAACGATACGGCTGGACGCCAACGGAGCATTTAAAACCGATGAAGTACTTTTTAAACTGGCTGAACTTGCCAAGTTTAAAATACACTCCATCGAGCAACCCATAAAACCGGGCTTACCCGAAATGGAAGAGCTCTGTAGTAAATCTCCAATACCTATTGCATTTGATGAAGAGTTGATCGGTATAGAAGGCGATGCAAAAAAAGCCTTACTGAAGCGACTGATGCCTGCCTATATTATCTTAAAGCCAACGTTGCATGGTGGTATGCAAGGATGCCGTGAGTGGATTGCTATAGCAGAGCAATTGGGTATAGGATGGTGGATAACATCTGCGCTTGAGTCAAGTATAGGACTAAATGCTATTAGTCAGTTTATTGCGAGCTATCCATTAACGATGCCACAAGGATTAGGTACCGGTGCTATCTATGAAAATAATATAGCGTCTCCACTCCAGGTAAGCCAGGGGCACATCCGGTACGATGCATCTAAAAACTGGGAGCTCGAAGATTTATAAAGTGAACCTTGATGTAATCAACTTACAGCGCGTGCATAGTCAGCCAACGTAATGGCCGGACGGCCTAATGTATTCCACGTTTCTTCGGCCTGGAATTTCTCCGGATAGGTATTGAGTGCTTCAATGATGTGGTGTCCATAGTTAACCGTGTTGCTGAAGAGTCCGACAAACTTCAGTACTGCGAGCGGTGCGCGTGATATAGCTAACTTCTCACCAGTATAGTTGCTGATAAAAACATTGGCAGCTTCATCGGCCGTATAGCCTTCCGGGCCTTGCACGAAATATTCCTTGTTCTCGTTCTTCAATATTTCAAAAGAACGTACAACCCAGCGGCCGTAATCTTTACCGGCAATGAAATACATTTTATGATGCGATGTACCTGCCAGTAAAATGCGATTACCCTTCCGGTAAGTGATCATGAAATTCTCCATGAAGGTGGAGGGATAAAATATAGTATACGGTATACCCGCTGTCCGGATCTTGTCGAGTGCTTCCTTCTTCAAATCAAACACCCACCAGTGAAAGCCATTCATGCCTTGGTAATTCATAACTACCGAACTGATGATAGCAATACGTTTGATCTTATTCTTCTGTGCTGCCGCGATTATGTTATCGATGCCTTCGCGTTCGGCATGCCAGGCATGTTTACCATCACCCAGGTTTAAATTGAGGTTGAGATATATACCGTCCTGATCTTTCAACGCGCGATCTACATCATGAACATTTCGGAGATCACCGGTACAATAGCGGATGCCTGCGGGTAGCAGCTTGCGTGCTTTGGCCTCATCGCGGACAAGTGCGGTAATCTCGAAGCCTGCATCATGCAACGCCTGCACTACCGGTCGCCCGATCATGCCTGTGCCTCCGATGACAGCTATCTTTTTCATTTACTTGTTTTAGATGGCGTTCGATGCTGTTAGAATTACCGGAGCGCCATCCGTAATCAATATCGTATGTTCATGCTGGGCAACAAAGCTCCCATCGCCTGTTATTAATGTCCAGCCATCGCCCTGATCTTTGGCGTAGCTTGCCTTCGTAGAAATGAAAGTCTCTACCGCTACAACGGAATTTTTTCGGAAGCGACCTGTATTATATTTATCGTAGTAACAGGGTATTTCATTCGGTGCTTCGTGCAGACTTCGTCCGACACCATGTCCTACGAGGTTGCGAATTACTTTATAACCTGCGCGCTTTGCTTCTGTCTCAATCAGTAAACCAACCTCTGAAATCTTTACACCGCCTCGTATATGCTGCAGCGCTTTCGCGAGAATGTTGCGCGATGCATTTACAAGTTTACCGTGCTGATGTATATCGTTCCCTAACACAAATGAACCTCCGTTATCAGCCCAGTATCCGCCAAGCTCTGCTGATACATCGATGTTGATGAGGTCACCTTCCTTCAGTATCTTCTTAGCCGAGGGTATACCATGTGCTACTTCGTGATTGAGACTGATGCAAGTCCACCCCGGAAAGCCATACGTGAGGCGAGGAGCGGAGCGTGCTCCCAGCTGACTGAGTATGTTTCCACCATATTCATCGAGCTCCAGTGTCGACATACCGGGTTGCGCATACTCGCGCATCATACGAAGCGTTGTGCCTACAACTTCACTGATCTTTTTTATTCCCGCAAGGTCGCTGTGTGATTCGATAGACATAATGTGAGGGTTATATACTTCTTAATTTATATATACTTCTTAACATCATCGGCAGAGATCTCGTCTCCGCTCATAATGACTAACCGTTCTACAACGTTGCGCAGCTCGCGAATGTTTCCGGTCCAGTTGTGATCTTTTAATTGTGTAAGTGCCTTCGCCTGGATTGTTTTCTTTTTCGCTCCATACTCGTCTGCAATATCCAGCAAAAACTTATCTACCAGCACGGGTATATCTTCTTTACGATCGTTCAGTGCCGGTACCTTTATCACGATAACACTTAATCGATGGTATAAATCTTCACGAAAGCGACTCTCTTCAATTTCCTTGCGCAGATCTTTATTCGTAGCGGCTACCACGCGCACATTTACGCTGATCTCTTTATCACCGCCTACACGTGTAATCTTGCTCTCTTGCAGGGCACGCAATACTTTGGCCTGCGCAGATAAACTCATATCACCGATCTCATCCAGAAATAACGTTCCGCCTTCTGCGAGTTCAAATTTACCGAGGCGTTGCTTTATAGCCGATGTAAATGAACCTTTCTCGTGTCCGAACAATTCACTTTCAATAAGCTCCGAAGGTATAGCAGCGCAGTTCACTTCTACCAACGGGCCGTCTGCACGCTTGCTCTTCTCGTGTATCCAGCGTGCTACCAGTTCTTTACCTGAACCATTCGGACCATTTACCAACACGCGTGCATCCGTAGGTGCTACTTTTTCAATCATCTCCTTTACGGCAGCAATTGGTTCAGACTCACCAACCATGTCGAACTTCTTGGATATTTTCTTCTTCAGTGTTTTTGTTTCCTTCACCAGGTTAGTTTTGTCGAGTGCATTGCGAAGTGTGATTTCGAGTCTTCCGAGATCAAAAGGTTTCTGAAGAAAATCGAATGCACCTTTCTTCACAGCTTCAACCGCTACATCTATAGTACCGTGTGCCGATATAATAATGAAGTTACTGGCTATACCCGCTTCTTTTGCTTTCTCCAATACTTCGAGGCCATCCATCTTCGGCATTTTTATATCGCAGATGCAGAGGTCGTAATTACCTTGTTCAAGTTTTTTAAATCCCTCCGCGCCATCGGCTGCTTCATGCACTTCGTGTTCTTTCTCTTCGAGAATCTCTTTCAGTATTGCGCGGATCTTGTTGTCGTCTTCGATGATGAGAATTTTTGCCATACTTTTTAAGTTAAGCTGCGAGCTTTGAGTTTCGAGCTATGAGTTTACGAGATCCATTGCACAGCGCGCGAAGAAGGCACAAAGGTCACAGAGGAAAGGCTTTGTGTTACTCAGTAGTCTTCTTTGTGGTCTTGGTGCCATTGGATTTTTGACCTGCGCTAAAATAAATAAACCTGCCAAGCTTTCGCGTAGCAGGTTTAAAAATTAACAAGCTTATAAGCCGGGTTCTGTCATCCCGCGTAAGCGGGAGCCCTTATCATTTATCTGTCCTCGGTTTCACAACCGGGATCAATCAGTCTACCCGCTTCGGTACGCTCAACAAGTTGAGACGTGGAACGGGCCGCTCCAACCGAAGCCTATTTGACCTTTCAACGCGTAAGGTTTACCATGCCCCCGATGTCGCCATCGGAGCGGTGAGCTTTTACCTCGCCTTTTCACCTTTTCCCTCCCCGACAAAGTCGAAGCGGGTAGTTTGTTTTCTGTGGCACTCTCTGTTCCTCCTGCATTATACAGAAGGACCTTCCTGTTAGGAAGTACGCTGCCCTGTGTTGCCCGGACTTTCCTCCCTCTTGCGAGAGCGATAAGGCGGCTTGCTTCCGTAAAGTTAATCGTTATCTTTTAATTGTTATCCGGAAATTCTGATATACTGGTAAAGGTATGTGTATACTTATGGTGTGTGTTATACGTTATCCAAATACTTGTTTTCCAAATCGGCTGCACATTGATAATGATTAGACGGATGAAAGAAGTTTCTTGGTTGCTATTATTTTCTTTACATACTATGTATTCGTTCGCACAGGTATCAGACACTATAGCTGTATCGGATTCCCGATCTGACATCGCTCGTTTTTCCTGTATGAAGTCTTCGGTCGTGCCATTCAAAAGCGCAGATACCGTTCAACGGTGGGTGGTGGTTAGCCGGGAGCATGTTGCGTTCAAAAAGCAAAATATAGTGTTGACTGAAACCGAGACTAAAATTATCGACCTGGAATCTCTGGAGTGTGGCGCTGTAAAAAAGAGAGACAATCTTGCTCTTATGGGACTTTGGGCCAGGGACTTTACGCTGGATGAAAAACAAGATGCACTCGTCAAGAGCAGCAACGCACTGCCTTATTATGCAACCTTAAAGCGGATGATCGAGGATATCACCGAGCTTGATGCCAATACCGTAGTTACTTCCGGATATGAACTCTGCCAAAAGATTAAAGAGGGCCTGGAAGTTGAGGAAGAGCACAGGCAAAATTTCTTCCATGTATGGAGTCGAAAAAATGGACAATGGAAATTGACAGCAAAGAGAAGCGCGTTAGTTTTATAGTATAGATAAAACACAAAGAAGACACAAGTTCTGCAAAGTTCCTTGTGTCTTCTTTATGTGCTTCACTCTAAAGCAACCATGAAGTAAAATGATCAGGCGGTATACTATATATCATCATATATATATATACGGTTAGCCATTAACGGATAACGATTAACGGCTATCGCCTAATGTATATCCCTCCCCGTCAGTCGCATTTCATAATGATCGGCCAGTTGGGCTACTTCCTGGATCATTTCACCGATCTGTTCCTGCGACACGGTTTCAGAAAGACAGGATGCTTCTACTTTGAGATAGCCATCTTCAATGATGAACTTGCTATAGTCAAAGCTCGCATTGCGTTCGAGCAGAGCCTTCAGATCGAGTGAAGAATTGAACTCACATACTTTCGAAGTAAAGAGTGTCTGTTCGCGACCTGATACCGGACTGGTTTGCACGCATGCCAGCACGGTTTGAAAACGACTTGTACTTAGTGGTACAACGATCACAGACTTTGTATGATCGTAGTCGGTATACTGACCACCTATATGTTCAGCGTACTGCTCAACATAATTCATAATGCCGGGTAATGTTTCTACCATATCAAGTGGGATTTAGGTTTTTTCTATACGGAAGTTAAAAAAATAGCATGGTAATTCTAAACGGACAGGGGTAATTATTTAGTACAAAGAATGCCTGAAAATAAAGTATAAACGCTAAAAATGAAAGGCGTGAAAGCGAGTGCCCTGGGCAGAGAATTCAAGGGCTGGTGCCGGTAATTTGATCATGTTCGCTACGAAGATCAGCGTTTTAACAACTTTGGATCGCGTTCGTATGGCAGTAAGATCAAAGTCGAGTGAGAGGTAATATTGACGGTAGGGTGCGGCATAGCCGGCTTCGGTATTCTGGCGATCGCGTGCATAGATCATTCCTTCAGCACCATAGCCTGCTGCCAGGTTTAACCATTTCGGAAAGCGGATAAACTTGTCCATATCAACCGAAAGCCAATAGGTTTGTCCGTTGTAATCTTTTAGTATCTCGCTTGTCAGGCCATCACCCAGTACAGAAGGTCGTATCGTAGCATAGTCACTCCGTTGAAAGGAGAATTTGGGATATATACGAACTTCATTCCACAAACGTGTTTGTCCTAAATAGAAGGCAGCACCGGCAGCATCGGCAATCAGGTCACCGGTAGAAGCACCATACGCATCGGAGAATCCGTCAAATATTTCAACGGGTACCAACACAGCAAAGCCTGCTATAGCTCCGATGAGGTCTGCTTTACGGGCCGGTACATTACACCATTGCATGCCGCGCGAAGTACCATAGCTCAGATAAAACGCAGAGTAAAAATGACCAATCTTATCAACCTGTTTCCACTCGGCATTATCATCGAAAAAACGAAACGACTGCCGGTCTGAATCTTTATACCAGAGATAATTTAACCCGGCAAGGGCCGTGGCGTAACCTGCTATACCGGTAATGGTGACTGTGCGTAATCGCTTTTTATTCACGGGGGGCAACGAGTCGGTCTGTGCAAACAAACAGCATGGTAAAAGAAAAAAAATAACAAACAGGCTGTGCTTATTCCGTACCATCATCCTCTTCCTTGATTGCATCGGTGTTAATGTTTGCTTTTTCTTCAGATGAAGATTGCTGTTGCTTCTTGCGCTTCTTACGTTCCGATATCCACAAGTCTTTAATCTCGTTGAAGCTTTGTGTGTGAATGATACTCGCCCCCGTTGTCATGGCAGTCTGGTTGTTAACCGAACTTAATATAGGGTTTACGTTCGTGCGACTATACATCTTTACCCGCAGCTTGCCATCAGCAGTTAACATGTAGTCAACTGTCCAGTCTCCTGCAAGACTTGAAGGATTTTGTTGGGTACCCGTAGAGTTCGTAGCGTTGTTGGATGTATTATAGGTACCATCACCGGTTACGCGCAAGCGACCGTTGAGGAAAGTATACGACATACGAAGCTGAAATGTATTGAAACTCTCGGCATCCATCGAACCTATATCTACATCTACTACAAGGTCTTCATCCACCTGGCTCATCCAATGGCTGAGCTGGTTGGAGAATAATTCACTGAGACTGTTTACAACGGACCCGCTGGTGCTCAGCGATTCGGCCGGTGAGAATTTGCGCAATACAATGAGACTGAATACCTGGCGCTTCAATTCCTGTTCATCAAGTTTATTCTTGAAGGCAGTAAAGAGCAGGTCGAGGTTAACAGTTTGTGTATTGGTCTGTACGTTTTTAGGAAGATCTTTAGCCGTGATGTCGAAGTTGATCTCCGGTGACAGCATCGGGCCATCCAACGTAAGTAATACCATTACCGGGTATCTGCGTTGCAGTTGTGGAGACTCTGTTATACTTACCGAAGGATCGCTCATGGTAACAAGCGGAGCAAACGATGCTAGCTGGTTGTAAGTCGCATCGATATCAACCGTTGCTTTATAAGGATCGCCATACCAGGTAATGCGACTTCCCTTCTTAATAAGGAATTCTTTGTTGATGATGTCGTAGAGCGTAAAGTTATACCAGCCTTCGGTGAACTCGAACGGACCAAACATATTGAACTCTCCTTTGGTATCGAGCTGCAGGCGGAGATCTCCGACACCGCGTCCGCGAATGATATCGCCAGACTTCATATCGAATATAATTTCACAGTACGCGTCCGGAGTTACATCAAGGTTGAGGTCGAACGAGAGCCCGGTAATATTTACTTTCTTGCGAATGTTCTGCTTAACAGATTTGGTATAGGTTGAGTCTTTGAAGTTAACAAAGGTGATGAACTCTTTTTTGTTAACGGATGACGAGCCATTCAATGGTACATATATACGTGTATTCTTCTCGGTGCGTGCGTTGGATGATATACGAAGG
Source organism: uncultured Chitinophaga sp. (assembly GCA_902168205.1). GTDB lineage: Bacteria > Bacteroidota > Bacteroidia > Cytophagales > Cyclobacteriaceae > Ohtaekwangia > Ohtaekwangia kribbensis. The sequence continues at coordinate 169,352 of CABHOK010000002.1, forward strand.
TTCGAAAGAAGTCCGCTGAAGTTGACATCGCCCGTAGCATAAGCCTGGCCATAGAAGAGACTGTTATCTTTCATCGATGTATTCAACACCTGGAAGTTCCGGAAATCGGCATCCATATTAATCGCCATGTTGGAGAAAGCCTGGTGCGTGATGGCTCCGTTCAGTCTGCCTTTGTTGCGCAGTATATCGGAGAGCTCTATATCTTTAAAGAAGATAGAGGTAGGCGTGAGCCCGATGATGCCGGTAAATCGATAGAGCGTTTTCAGATAGTTGATCATAATCTGACCATCTGATACTTTACCTTCACCGCGTATATCCGGCTCGGTAAGTTCTCCTGTAATTTTAAATTCGCCAGATATAGTTCCTCCGATCTGTGAGAAGAATTCTTCGAGGAAAGGTTGTACAATGTTAAGCTCTGCTTTGTCGAGGTTGGCCGTGAGGTTCAGCGGACTATATTCCCGCGAAGGATTGTAATCGCCCGCCACGTTCACAATGCGTGTACCCATGCGATCGATGAACAGGTTGATGTCCAGTTTATGTTCAACCGTGTCCCAATGATTCTTGCCGATTACATCACCGATCAGAAAATCGTCTACAGTAAAATTCTTTATACTCAAGTCGTTTTGAATAACCGGCTTCCGGTAGAAGTTGCTCATGTTGATGTGTGCATCCGTTACACCGGCAATCTTTTTATTGGTAAGTACATTGAACAGCGAGAGCTCGAGACTATCGATATATAGCGATATAACTTTGGATGGATCTTTGGATATCTTCCCATCGATTTTGATAGACTGTTGTTCATTCAGCAAAGCCAGGTTCGAAAATGTCCAATCGCTGCCGTTAATGGCTATATAATTATCCTTGGCAAACGACCACTTGCGTTCGAGTAATTGTAACTCGGAAGGAAGCATGGATATAACCGTACTGTCCTGCTGAAAATCTACACCACCCTGCAGACGCATATAGTTTGTTTGTCCGTCATGATCAGCATCCAGTGAAAAGTCGATGTGGTTACGGTTCCAGATTGCTTCAGCTAAAAGATTTTTAGTTTGCAGGTTTTTATTCAGAATCTGTTTGTCAGAAGTAACCGTGAGCATCGAGAGTACACTCGTGCTGTCGGATATCTTTGATACGGTTAATTCTATATTCGAGTTGATAAACGTTTTACCTTGATATTTCAGTGAATCAAATTCAGAGTATATATTGAAGATAGTGGTTCGGCCGCTGGTAAATTTGCCGTCAAACTTCGTGTTGGGCGAAAGACTCAGGTCAACATTAAAGAGATCGGTTATCGGTTTTATATTTTTCAGGTTGATGGCAAGTTGCGCCTGGTATGATTTTGGTCTTCTCGCTTTCTGACTATAGTATTCAGCAATTTGCTGCTTGTCGTTTTTCAGGTTCAGCAGAATTTCTTTTACCAGGGTCTCTACATCCGAAGATATTTCAGAGAAATAGTAATCACCTTTTGCTTCCACATCTACCAAAGTAGATTGTACCCGGAACAGCCGGTTGCTCTTGTCACGTTGCGCATCGAGTTGTATATCATCGAGCGAAAGCTCCTGGTCTTTATAGAGTACAACCAGGTTTTGTACATTGGCAGTTCCGCGAAGTGAGTCGAGCGTGAGTCCTTGTATATCGGCTTCCACCGTACCGTGCAAAAAGAGACTGTCGCGTGATAACTTGAGTCGGTGGAGGTATGCGGTATCGAGTTGCGCCTGAAACCTGATCTCATTGCGTTGATCGCGAAGATCCATGGAACCACGTACGGTAAGCTCAAGGTTTGGATCGTTGATCTTTACCAATCCCCGGAACAACCCCGTAGCAAAACGTGCATCGGTTGCTATGTTGGTATAATTATATCCTTTAATACCAATGGAACTGATCTTGCCATTCAGCAGAAAGTCAGCAGTACGTTGTGTAAGTCCTTTACCACTGATCTGTCCGTTAAGACTTACACGTTGATAGAAGGTTGTATCGCCCAGGTATTGTCCCAAATCAAAAGATGTAAGCGAAAGTTTACCTTTATAGATCGAGTAATCTATATTTTCTTCATTTACTTTCAAGTTGATATCCGAGCGTATCGTACCGAGTTTACTGGCAAACGTTCCGTTGGCAACAAAGTCAGTAGGGTAACCTAAAAATTGTCCGTGCATGCGAAGTATACCCAGCGGGCGAAGGCGATCGAGTGTACGATCGTTAAACAGAAAAGCAAAGTCGCGCGGATCGAAAATGGAATTCTGAACATTGAGGTTTATGAATGTCTCATTGAAGTTGGGCAACCCTTCCATATCCAGCGAACCGTTCAGGTTGGTATTACCTATACCGAGTTGCATTTTGCTGAGCTTGAACTTATCTACTCTTCCGTTAAATATACCACTGAGCTTCAACGGTTGGGTTATTCGGTTTACACCGGGAGCGAAAAAGTTCAGGTCCTTGGGATCGATGGTAGTGTTGGTGAGATTTGCGTGAATCTTTACTTTACTCACAAAGTCGTTCAGCTCGCGCAAGCCGTTGTAGCGAAATACAATGGTATCGGAAACCGTACTTTCACCGGCTTGCAGATTGAGTCCGGTAAATTCCATACCGCCTTGCGAAATTCGAAAGAACGTGGACAACTGGTTTACCCTGAATTTTGTTTTCAGGTCTTGCGTGATCAACGTGCGCACAAAGAATTCGGTGGTATCACCGAGTACAACAAAGCTGTTGAGGTGACCTTCATCTACTGCGAGTGAAAAGTGATTATAGTCGAAACCATTCCGTATCGTATCCTGGTCCTGGTTGATATAGGTGAACTGGCTCTGGTTGAGAAAAGCTTCACCAATGTTAATACGTGGAGGTTTGCCGGTACCCTTACCTCCGGATGAATATCCTTCGTTTATCCGGTTGATGAAGACATTGATGTTCAGATCGCGTGAAGTGTCAGACTCGTGGATCTTGGTAAGGTATACATGGGCGCTGTCAACATAAATACCATCGATGTTAACGTTGTTGTTTTCGAGAAGCTGTGAGAGTTTAAAGTTGATAAGGATCTCTTTGGCCCCGATCATCCGGTTGCCTTCGAGATCGTAGACGTTAACTCCGGTAAGCTCGAGACGGTCGAACCAGAGCATACGGAATCCTTTAACAGTTGAAGGAAAACCAACTACTTCGGTAAAATTTCGCAGAAACCGGGAGGCCAGCCAGTTTTGAACAGGCGGCATTTGCAGCACTAAAAAACCTGATATGAGCAGGAATATAAGGGCTGTAAAAAGATAGGCGAGTATCTTTCGAATTCTATTTTTGATAACTTGCCGGTTCATTCTAACTACACATGCGTCCCGTTATCCTTGCCATTGAGTCTTCGTGCGATGAAACATCTGCCTCCGTTATACGAAACGGCAAGGTACTTAATAATATTATCGCCTCACAGGCAGTCCACCAAAAATACGGAGGAGTGGTTCCTGAACTCGCCTCACGTGCACACCAGCAAAACATAGTAGCGGTGGTGAACGAAGCGATGGAAACATCGGGCATCAGCAAAACAGAACTTGATGCCATTGCGTTCACCCGCGGACCGGGATTGATGGGAGCGTTGTTGGTGGGTGTATCGTTTGCCAAAGGGATGGCGATGGCGCTCAATATTCCGATGATCGAAGTGAATCACATGCAGGCACATGTGCTTGCGCATTTCATTGACGATCCTAAACCATCGTTTCCGTTTCTTTGTCTCACGGTAAGTGGCGGACATACGCAGATCGTATTGGTAAAAAGTCACCTCGATATGGAGGTAATCGGACAAACGCAGGATGATGCTGTAGGGGAGGCGTTTGATAAAGCAGCCAAGATCATGGGACTTCCTTATCCGGGTGGACCGCTGATCGACAAGTATGCCCAGTCGGGAAATCCGAAGGCCTATAAATTTTCGGAAACGGTTATGCCGGGACTTGATTTTTCTTTCAGCGGAATCAAGACAGCATTCTTATATTTCCTTCGCGATGAAAAGGCCAGCAACCCGAACTTCGTAGAAGAACATGTCAACGATATATGTGCCAGTCTGCAACAGCATCTTGTTAATATGTTGCTCACGCGGGTGCGTCAGGCCAGCGAGCAAACCGGTATAAAAAATATAGCCATAGCCGGAGGTGTTTCTGCCAACTCCGGGTTGCGCAGAGAGTTAAAAGCACTTGGCGATAAACAAGGATGGAATATATTTATACCTTCGTTTGAGTATTGTACCGACAACGCAGCCATGATTGCCGTAGCGGCACACTATAAATACCTGAAGAGCGATTTTTGTTCGCTCGATGTTACTCCGTTGGCTCGCATGCCTTTATCTTAAGTTGAACGGTTTAAGCGTAAAGCTGTAAACGTTCTGCTTGTATACTTTGAAGATGTAGCGCGATGAAAAGTATTGCAACAACACAACAAGAACACCGCTATACCGTTCAACCGCAGGACGTGGCTGCCTTTCATGGCGAAGTGGTACATCCGGTTTGTTCTACCTTTGTATTGGCACGAGAAATAGAATGGACAACCCGGCTGTTTGTGCTGGCGATGAAAGAGGATGATGAAGAAGGTATCGGAACACAGTTGAGTATTGATCATAAAAGTCCTGCGTTTGTCGGAGAAGAAATTATCTTTACTGCCAAGATCGAAAGCCTTCGTGACCATGAACTGATCTGCAGTTACAAAGCGATGGTACACAACCGGCTCATTGCCAGTGGCCAGACAGGACAAAAGATTTTAAAGAAAGAAACTCTCAAAAGAATTTTTACCAGGTGAAAGTAAAAATCAGTTTCGTACAACTGTATTTATACCGGTAACCCTATATTTGAATAAGTGAAGATGAAACAACGTTTTTCTGATAATATTAATATAAAGAACCGCCAGGCCAGTTTTGAATTTGAATTACTAGACAAGTATGTGGCGGGCATGGTGCTGATGGGCACGGAAATTAAATCGATCCGCGAAGGCAAAGTAAACCTGCAGGACGGGTATTGTTACTTTGCCAATGGTGAACTGTTTGTGAAGGGAATTAACATTACTCCGTATGCACAGGGTACACACTATAATCACGCTGCTACCCGCGAGCGAAAGCTGCTGCTGAAACGTTCGGAGATAAAAAAACTGGAAGGCAAGATTGAAGAGAAAGGATTGACGTTGATCCCCACCAGACTTTTTATCAACGACCGCGGACTTGCCAAGTTGGAGATTGCTATAGGAAGGGGTAAGAAACTTCACGATAAGCGCGACAGTATACGGGAGCGTGATGCCAAGCGTGAGTTAAATCGTATTAAGCTAAAGTAAACGGAGGTTTTCATAATGGAGAATATGAATTATGGTGTTTGTCGCCTGAGCGTATTGTCAGTACGGGCAGAAGCTTCTGATAAAGCTGAGCAGACAACACAGCTTCTGTTTGGAGATCATTACGAAGTGATTGACCAGTCGAAAGACAAGAACTGGTTGCGCATCCGCATTCATTTTGATCAGTATGAAGGATGGATCGACAGCAAGCAACACCATGCTGTATCGAAAGACTACTTTGATTACCTCGATAAATCAGAATTTAAAATTACCACCGATCTTACTTCGAGCATGCTCTACAATAAGAGCCCGCTGGTAATTCTTATGGGGAGTATGATACCCATTTCAAGTTCGGAGCTGTTCAAGATGGAAGAACAGTTTGCATTTAATGGTGAAGCTAAAAATGTAGGACTGAAGCGTGAGTACGAATACCTGCGAAATATAGCAGTAAAGTATATCAATGCTCCCTACCAGTGGGGTGGCAAAAATCCGTTTGGTATAGATTGCTCCGGCTTTACGCAGATGGTATTCAAGATAAGCGGGTATAAACTACTCCGCGATTCTTCGCAGCAGGCCAATCAGGGTAAAGCTGTAAAAGATTTTGCAGAGGCTCGTCCCGGTGATTTGGCTTTCTTTAAAAATGCAGAAGGAAAAATTATACACGTTGGAATTGTATTACATGAAGATAAAATCATTCATGCTTCCGGACGCGTTCGTATTGATCAATTCACATCCGGAGGAATCGTCAATAGCGAAACAAAAGTATTGACGCACACATTGTCTCATGTAAGACGCGTGCTCACCGAGTAATGGGTACGATCGTCTTCAGATCAAAATAACATCAATCAGTTTTTCCGGTAGGCCAGCATAGTTCATCGCACTGCTATAGAGATAATCTTCAGGCGATAGTACAATGCCGGCCTTTACGGGATTGTTGTGGATATATTCCAGACGTTGTTCCACCATTACATTTGTATTTAACTCAATCGGATGGGAGTGTTGCTCCCAGAACTGGTATATTTTATTGTTAGGATTATACCGGCCGGTACGTTCAAACATCCACATCAATAAATCCTTGCGACTTTCCTGCGGATTGTCTTTTACAGCCTCGATGATTTTGACAGAAGTATATTTCTTAATGTCACGAACGATTCCCTCCAGGGGAGCCTTGCCACGTCTGCCAATGATCATGTGGACATGATTAGTCATGATACAATAGGCGTATAGATCCAATCCTTTGTGTTGCTGACAGTATCGCAGACTATCCATGAATATATCCCTATATTCTCTTCGGGTAAAAACATCCAGCCATCGAATGACGGTAAAGGTCACGAAATATAATTGATCCTGATCCCGGATCTTGTACTTACGACTCACAGCTAACGTTTAAATTTTTACAATAGTATAGTAAATATACACCTGGCGCAAGTCTGAAGACTTGTGCCAGCACTGAAACCAGCCTTCAGACTGGTAAAATTATATTTTGGTATTTAGAAAAATAGCCCAAGTCTGAAGACTTGGAACATATATAGGCACAAGTCTTCAGACTTGCGCCAGTTATGGGGTAACTACTCTTGCAAAAGCATCCCGTATATAAATCCGGGATACCCAGATAGTCGACTTATTCGGATTTACTTCGATCGATTCAAGAATCCCACCGCATCGAACATTTTTTCCTATATATCGCGAAGGATGAATCGGCTCCTTATAAACAAAGTACTCAAAGCACAGAATTGCCGTTTTCGATTTGTTAGCCGTAGTCGTCATTCCTTTTAATATACCATTGTGCATAACAAATTTTAATGAGTTATATCCTAGCGCAGTACTGTCGATACAAGGATGTGCCGGCATAACAATCCATTGTCCTACATGGCGGTTGGCATTTTTTGTAAAATCATCGTATGTCATTTGGTTGGCAGTCACCATACCTGCAGCCGAAAAGATATTCATATAGGTGACAATCCCTCGGATATCGGAAGAGTCGTTTCGCGTTGAGCTGAGAAGCTGGTTGGTTTTTTCAAACGCGCTTTTGAAGTCTTCATTCTGAAGATAAGGAATAACGCTTTTAAAGTCGTCATGTGTAATTACCTGGGCGTGGATCACACCCGGTAAAAATATAAGTATACCGATAGCAAGAAACTTCATGGTGAGGAATAGCGAAGTTGTAACGAGACGCTATAGTTCACTAACGGAATATAGTTATGGTCAGATATCTACCGGCATTACTTTTTTTCCATGCTTCAACAGACCCGCTACATCTTCATGTGCCCCGGTAAAAGGACCAGACGATTCAATTTTCAAGGTAGCCATTGCCGCACCAAATTCTCCGGCTGTTTGCAGGTCTGCATTCCGGACGCGTTGGTATAGATAACCCGCCATATAGGTATCACCACAACCTGTAGCATCGGTCACGGTTTTAGGGAGATAAGCTGGTATATCGTAAAACGTATTTTGATGGTATACCACAGAACCTTTGCTGCCGAGTGTAATGATAACTTCCTTCACCCCCCAGTCGGCCAGTATCTTCGATCCTTCACGAACATCACTACTGCCGGTAAGAACTTCCATTTCGTGTTCGTTGGCTTTCAGAATATCAATATAGGCAAGTGCTTCGCGTTTGGCAGGCCAGTCGATGGCCAGTACATTTTCGTTTTCTACTTTACGCAGATAACCTTGTACATCGAGGGATACGATACTTTTTTCTGCAAGGTACTTGATAACTTCCGTAGAGATATCGTCAGCCAGCAGCGGACCAAGGTGAAATATTTTGGCCTGTACATCCGCTAATTGTTCTATTGTAAAGGGATCAGCCGTTTGTAAAACCCGCTGTGTACGATGATCAACGTTGTGCGAGTAAATATTTTCGAAGTATACTGTATGCGCACTCGGTAGGGCATTTACATCGATGCCTTTAGCACGAAGTTCCGTTACGAACTTCATTTCACTTTCTGCAAGCGCAGTTACCAGCGTGTACTTGATAGCCATGTTTTTAATGGCGTTAGAGAAGTAGAAAGAAGTACCGCCCGCCATGTGAACGGTTGATTTTGGAGTAACTACTTTGTCAAGCGTAATGTGTCCGATGCAGCAGATGTCAAACATAATTTTAACAAGATCAGTGGGCGGTCGGGGCAGGGCCGCCTTTAAAAGCCTCAAAAATAGTAAAGATTGTGATCAATCGCTGAATTTCTTAAAATACCGTTTGCAATGCCGTAATTTTCGCATAATGTTAAAAGGGACGTGTCGCATGGCTAACGCGATAGCGTTGTCATTTCGGAGAGGCAAAGGGCAGGTAATCACTGTCAATCCATTTCACGTCATACTCACTGCTATAAAAGAAGTATTTCCCATCCGGAGAGAAGTTAGGACAATACTCATACGTTGGTGTATTAAACCGCTTGCCCATGTTCGCAGCGGGAAGCCATTCGTGATGCTTTTTTTGTGAGTAATATAGATCAGCTTCGCCGTAACCGCCCGGACGGTTGTATGATGTAAATATGATCGATTGTTCATCAGGCGTGATGAGCGGATCGTGTTCATCGGTTGCTGTATTGATGGCTGCACCAAGGTTTTCCGGCGAAGTATATTTACCATTCACCAATTTACTCCTGTATAGATCGAGACCACCGTAACCGCCTTTTCGAGTAGAGGCAAAGTATAAATTGCCGTTTGCTGCTATCGATACGTAATACTCTGTGCTATCAGAATTTACGTTCTCAATATTTTCGGGTGCCGACCATCTACCATCAACGTTAGGATACACTTTCCAAATGTCGTAATCGCTAATCGTGTCGTTTTTATTTTTGGGTCGGTTAGATATATAGTATATCGCTCCATCAGGGAGGATGAATGGATCAGCCTGCGAATATTCTGCTTCCGAAAATGGCGCTATAGTAACGGTATATTTTGCTTCGGGGTTTAATGTTACCTGGTATATATCCCATTTACCTTTCTTTGCACGACAGAAGTAATATGTCTTTCCATCCGGAGAAAATGCTGAATTGAAATCAAGTGAATCAGAAGAAACGACACCCGGTAAAAATTTTAACACCACAGAGTCGGGAAGTGGTGTCGGGTAGGAGATGGCTTCTTCATTTTTAGGAGCACAGCCGATAATGAATAAGATAAGTAGAATGTATATAGGTACAGAAGCCTTCATTGTTTATGCCGGATTGGTAGATTCTTTTTTACGATGATAATACCTGCGAGCTTTGTCATTGCTCCCACATACCTGCATATTGCACCAGCGTCTTTTGCCATTTTTTGTTGTGTCAAGAAAAAGCCACCTACAGGTTGGACATTCTTTAATTCTTTCAAATGATTGTGATGAGAGTATATCAAAAGCATTTTTAATAAGGAGGTATAGAGGTTCTTTCAAAATCGTCTTTTCCGAAACAGCAAATGATGTAGTAACCTCTGTCCGACCAACATCTATACGCATATTGGAAAGAGCTTCTGAAAGAAGACCATTGAAAGCATCCATCGCTCCTTTATCCGCCTTTCGATGTTGCGCCAGGGAAGAGAACAGTGTAAAGATCACTTCACGTGCTTCGACCACCTGTCGCAACGTATCTGCCGATTTTCGCACATGACTTTCAGAAAAAATGCTGATAGTATGAATCCTTCCCTTTGACAGTAATCCGATCTTTTCGCTCCATTGTATGAAGTCATTATACTTCGTCAGGTAATCGAAATAGTCAGGATCATTCCGGTTGCTGATGGTATTGGTGAAATCAAAGACCGGGCAACCTCCATCGAGTTGAAGACTGGCAATACTTCTCATTTTATAAATCTATAATATTTTACCGTTAAAATCAATTTAGATGGTGATAAATTTACCTGTGCAAGTTTACCGACTTGTACCTGTAGTGCCGACAGTCGTCTCCAGACTGTCAAATATTTCTATTATAAAATCAACCCACTATTGTTAAATTAACCTCTTAATAAGCTGCATTGAGTTATTTTATGAGAAACAAACAGCAACCGCTTTTTCTAATAGTATTTCTTTCTATACTATTTGTCTATTCAGGAACACATGCCGAAGTACGCCTTCCGCGATTGATAAGCGATGGCATGGTAATGCAAAGAGATACCAAGGTAAATGTGTGGGGCTGGGCTGCAGCCAATGAGAAAGTTACAGTTCGGTTTCATGATAAAGTATATACTGCTGAAGCCGATGCCAAGGGAAATTGGTCCGTAACATTACCTGCCATAAAAGCTGGTGGCCCCTATACCATGAGGGTGGAGGCGAGCAACGTAATTGAGATAAAGAATATTCTGATTGGCGATGTCTGGGTTTGTTCAGGACAGTCTAACATGGCCTTGCCAATGGAACGTGTTAAGGAACGATATGCTGAAGTTATTGCAACCGCAGAGAACCCTGCAATACGTCATTTCTTTATAGCAACACAATACGATTTTAAAAAGCCGTTTGAAGATATACCTTCCGGAAACTGGATGAGTGCTACACCCGAGAGTGTTCTTAAGTTCAGCGCTACGGCATACTTCTATGCCAGGTCTTTATATGAAAAGTATAAGGTGCCAATCGGATTAATTAATGCCAGCGTAGGTGGATCACCTGCAGAAGCATGGCTAAGTGCCGATGCATTAAAAAAGTTTCCCGAACACCTGAAAGAAGCAGAGCGTTTTAAACGTGATGCTTTGGTGGACAGTATACAAACAACGGAGCGATCAATAAGTCACACGTGGTATAATAATATATACAAAAATGATAAAGGATATCAGGAGCAAAAGAAATGGTATGACAGCACGTATCGCGATGCACATTGGCCCGTTATGAATATACCCGGCTATTGGCATGATCAGGGATTGAAGGATTTGAATGGCGTTGTGTGGTTCAGAAAGGAATTTACTGTCCCCGCTACCATGGTTGATAGGTCGGTAAAGCTATACCTTGGTTGTATTGTGGATAGCGATTCAGTATATGTGAATGGCAAGATGGTGGGGACTACAGGATATCGATATCCACCTCGCAGATATACTATACCGGAGCAAGTACTAAAGCCTGGCAAGAATGTCATTGTAATACGTGTGATCAACAATGCAGGTAAAGGCGGTTTTGTTGAAGACAAGGCGTATCAGATCACCAACGGGACAGAAACAGTTGACCTACGTGGTGCCTGGAAATATCAGGTTGGTACAGTAGCCCAGCCGTTAGCTCCTACAACCTTTATGCAATATAAGCCGGGAGGACTATTTAATGCTATGATATCGCCCTTGCTTCGTTTTCCGATAAAAGGAGTGATCTGGTACCAGGGAGAATCCAATACAGCCCGTGCCGACAGCTATTATGCTATATTCAGCACGTTGATCGGAGACTGGCGTAACCATTGGCGTCAAGGCAATTTTCCTTTTCTGTATGTACAACTGAGTAACTATGCGCCCATTGCATTGTCAGAGAGTGGCTGGCCAGCTTTGAGAGATGCACAATTAAAAACATTGTCGGTTCCAAATACGGGTATGGCCGTTACAATAGATATAGGGGAGTGGAATGATCTTCACCCGCTGAACAAAGAAGATGTAGGAAAACGTTTGGCACTTGCAGCACAACATATAGCCTATGGTGACAAGCGCGTAGTATACTCCGGACCAATATATCAATCAAAGGAAATAAAAGGCGGTAAAGTTGTTTTATACTTTACAAATACCGGCAGCGGACTAATCTCAAAAAACAATGAGCCATTAAAGTATTTTGAAGTAGCAGGAGCTGATAGAAAGTTTGCTCAGGCTCAAGCAAAAATTACAGGCAATACGATTACAGTATGGAGTGAACAGGTTAAAAATCCTGTTGTTGTTCGGTATGCATGGATGGACAATCCACAAGGGGCAAATCTGTATAACAAACAAGGACTTCCTGCATCTCCATTTATGTCAGAGTAGCTTGCGCAAGTCTACTGACTTGTGCAAGCCGTGTCACCAGACTGGCAAAGGAGCATTTAGAAAAGATTAATAAGTACAATCACAAACAAAAGAATCGAGGACGCCAAAATCTTAGCATGAAGTTTTTTAGACCGGGTGGTTCGCGTCACCAACACAGTAATGATAGCACATACAAGACCTAGTAAGAATATATAGCTCAAAGGTATTCGGTCTGTAGCCAGGTAATCCTCAAGTACCATTCTCAGACCATAAAACGGAACAAAATAATTTAGCGCGAAGAATATCATATCCTGCTTGCTTTGAGAAGCCACCTTGTTTTCTTTTTTCGGAGTGCTGTCGATGGGTTCGGTCATTTCAAACGATTAGGGGCTAAATATATAGAATTGTTTCAATTTCCTTCGGCAGAAGTTCCTGTCAGGTAATAAGATATAAAACGAGAAGGGGCTCCCTGGGAGTTCTAGCCATTAACAATTGAGAATTGTTCACATCCTTTATATAACACTTTGTGGAAGCTTTATACTTTAATTACTTGTAGAGATAAATTCTATACTCTTTAAAGCATCGTTTTTTATATGCCCTGGATTTGACAATTCAATGACGATCCTTTTTCCATATTGCCCGACCAGGCATGATTCAGTTAGTTGGCCGCACCGAAGTTCAAGAATTGCAGCTTCGCCATCATCAAAGAAATCCCACCTGCCTTGTATGCGTTGTTTGTTGTATTGTAAGGAGAACGTTCCGTCCCAGTCAAGCACCAACGAACCGGTAGCAGTGCTGCACGAATTGCCATTCTTCAATTTGCAGTCATTGATACTATATCGTCCATAGTATTCGTGATCACAAGAGCAAATGGCAGCCATTAGGATAATGATACCAGAAATTTTGACAAAAAAACGAAACATGAAGATAGTCGAGTATTCAAATGCCGGTGTGATTTACTATGAGCGTGAGAGAAATTAGAGCGACCTGGTTTTATAAACAGGCTTAATGACTGACCACTTCTCGCCTTTTTTATTTATTCTGTAGTGCATCCTGTAATCACATAAACAATCACACCTAGAAGAATCAATGGCTGGTAAGAACGTTAGTAGTAACGTATCTTCTCTTATAGAAGCTGTGCCTGTGAAATCCATGCAGCAGTCTTTTATGAAATTAAACGCTATAAAAATTGAATCATTTTGTTCGCGTTTAACGAGGTCATAGAACTCATCACCCAGGTGTTCCTTTAAGGTTTCGCGGCTTGGGAATTTTCCTTTCTCGTCATCACATAGATGTTCACATTTTACTTTGACCCAATCAGCCACTGGTATAGCTTCACTCTTTTCTGCGACAGACTGTTGTTTTGTTGTTTTTGCTGTTTCGGTTGTTCGGTTACCCCCGTTACACATTACTAGTATTGTAAGAACTATAGTGGCATATATATACTTCATATGGATTCGATTACATTATTATGGACGAAAATTGGTCATTATCCAGGTGAAAGCCAAAAAGATAATAATCGTTGATGTTAATGAACCGTATAATAGACCCCAACCAATTTTTTTTAAAGGACTGGTCTCTTGAGTCGGTAAGTATTTAAGTGCGAATCCTAATAACAAGCTGCTGAAAAGTATTATTACTATCACAGCAAAGTTGTTCAGAGGTTCGAACACTTCCAATACTCTTATACCATGATGTACAAATTTTCAATTTGAATCATAAAGTATATATTTTGTCTCTGTCTTTTAAACAGATAAAGTATAAAAAAGTATAAAGCTGTGTTACTGCTGCTAATCATCAGAGTCCCGGAGGCCGGGCGGAGGCTGGTGACTCTGATGGGGTATCACTGCTTTTATATTTAATCTCTTAAGATGTATTATCGAATTACCATTTCTTGCTCACTTTTGTGTTTTGTTTTAATTAGCCGTTACTTTCATGGAAACAATTCCGTTACAAAAATTAAATACGATGCCAGAACAAATTGAGCTCAACGATACCAGCAGGCTGCAGGAAATAGCTGCCATCAAACAATTGGTGGAGGATGCTGCAAAATATCAGAACGATCCGGACCGCTTTCTTCCTCTTCACGCCAACGATGTTGTCATTGTTAACTTTGCCGGAAAGCGCGTCCTCGGGCGTGATGCGTTGGAGCAGGCCATGCGGAAAGCGCTGTCAGGTCAACTGGCAAAAGTAGTCACGACTAACGTTGTTGAAAACATCATTTTCCTGCGATCCGATGTTGCGTTAGTGAATTGTATCAAGCACGTATCAGATAATCGAGATTCGATTGATGGTAAGGGAGCTGCTCTTCCGTCAGAGAAAGGTGCCCTAACCTATATATTGGTGAAAGGCGAGGAGGGATGGAAGATCAGTCTGGCTCAAACAACGCCCATAATAACGCTTTAATCAAAATAGGTCGGTTTCGAAGAGGGTTAGCAAAATATCGAGTCCGGACTGAGTCTCCCACCTCGGGGACTCAGCGGCATCGAGAGCGCAACCTCGGTTAATCAAGCAGTGCTTTGGATAAGTCAATATTTTCAAGTTCCATGTAGTTCAGTACTTCATATATACCTTGCTGCCCTGATAGATAGTATCGTGCAGAACTGTGTACATAGTCTTGAGGTTGCTGGACCAGACTCCATTTACCGCGATAAGGATTCTCATGAATATAATTCAGTTTTTGCTCCAGAAATTTATCGGAAGAACATTCTTTCCAGTCAAAGGAGGGCTCAAAGACTTCATGAAGTTTGCCTTTGAGTTTTTCATTTTTATTAACAAATGACGATAGCTGTGTCAATACATCATGATGCCCGAGTTTCTGGAGTCTTTGAACCAGCTCATAAGCCATAAAGCGTTTTCCGTTTCCAACAATAGCGTTAATGGATTGCCCTTGTGTATTTCTAAAAGCCAGCAATGCATGTACATGGTTAGGCATGATAACATATCCTGTTATGTAATGACCTTAGTCGAACCATTTGTAAACGGAGTCATATCCGTTACAAATTTCAAACAGTGGTAGCCAGCGGCAGCATGTAAAGGTTATAAAATATATACCACTATATTCTGTAATTTCTTTTCGTACACTCATGAGTTTTGTTAATGGCTAACGGAGTTTTAGTTTAAAAAATATTTTGTTGTTATGTCTTCGTGCGTGCTTCCGCTAGAGTCCTCGAGGCGAGAGACTCTGCGGAGACGTTAGTCGTATAGTTTTTAAAGAAGATTCTTAGCGTCCGAGCTGAGTCTCCCGCCTCGGGGACTCAGCGACATGGAAGCACAACCTTAACTAATCAAGCAGTGCTTTGAATAAGTCTATATATGTTAGTTTTTCTCTTACAAAACTTCTATGCAGCAACGCAAAATATTTTGTTGGTCTGTCTTTGTGTGTGCTTCCGCTAGAGTCCTCGAGGCGAGAGACTCTGCGGAGACGTCTGTCATATAGTTTTGACAGAGATTCTTAGAGCGTCCGAGCTGAGTCTCCCGCCTCGGGGACTCAGCGACATGGAAGCACAACCTTAACTAATCAAGCAGTGC
This sequence comes from uncultured Chitinophaga sp., assembly GCA_902168205.1. GTDB lineage: Bacteria > Bacteroidota > Bacteroidia > Cytophagales > Cyclobacteriaceae > Ohtaekwangia > Ohtaekwangia kribbensis. Next base: position 185,042 of record CABHOK010000002.1, read on the forward strand.
TTTGAATAAGTCTATATATGTTAGTTTTTTTCTTGCAAAACTTCTATGCAGCAATGCAAAATATTTTGTTGGTCTGTCTTCGTGTGTGCTTCCGCCAGAGTCCTCGAGGCGAGAGACTCTGCAGAAACGTCTGTCATATAGTTTGACAGAGATTCTTAGAGCGTCCGAGCTGAGTCTCCCGCCTCGGGGACTCAGCGATTTGGATAGCCGCAACCTTAATTATCAAGCAGTGCTTTGGCTAAATCTATATGTTAGTTTTGCCTTCCAAAACTTTCTGCAACAAAGCAATCTTCTCATCCTTCTCTTTTAATAAAGCTTCGGTAAGCTTTTCATTTTTAGCATGAAGTTCTTTAATCTCTTCACTCATTTGTTTGATTTCAGTGAGAGCATCTTCCATAGAATTAAACACAGGATTGAAAAATACGGAAGCTGATTGATCGTGATTATAAACTGTGCTTGCTATGATATTTACGGCAGCTTCTTCACTAAAATTCTTAATCGCCTCAGCCGGTACCTTCAACGCAGCAGCAAGCTCATCCAGCGAAGCTGCATCTATAATTTCTTTATTCTCCAGCATGGAGATTTTCTTTTGCGACCAGTCGCCACCGAGTTGGTCGGCAAGTGCTTCTTGTTTGAGGCCTAACATTTCGCGGAAACGTTTTACATTTCTTCCCTGGTGTATGGTGCGTTTATCGTTTGTCATGTGTCAAATATAGCAGTTAAAGGAGATCAAATATATTCTAAATTATCCATTTAACCGGATATGATTTCGGAAATACGAACGAGTATATACATCGCGATGATCGCTACTTGCAGCCATAATCAAAAACCAAACAATGATGAACTTTTGTATTAATCAACCTTTTGGGAAACTTAATCCCAACGACCTGCAAAGTATACGGCACATGGTGCGCGAGTTCTGCAGTACTCATGATGCCGACAGCATATATATTGCTCTGTGGGATATGCTCAAATGTGCACTCTGCAGTACGGAGACTTCGCACTGGGACGAGCAGAAACGCGCCGAGTATATATTCATCTTTGAAACCCTGGCCCAACTGATCGAAGCCAGCTATGCATTGGAAGGTTTGTTGGAAAAGAATCCGGAGTTATATTCTATTTGCTGTCAGATCGTTTCGAGAAAGTGAGGATATAGGGATGGTTAAGAGCGCCTAAGTAGTAAAGGCGTAGAACTGCTACTAATCACCAGTCACAGCTCGAAGAGTCCGAAAGTCGGGAAGTCCGGAAGACGGGTAGTCTGTACGCTGAAGTGAATCGCTATACTAAAACGCACCGTCTTCCGGACTTCCGGTCTTCTCATGCTTCCGGACTTCTTTCCGCAGAACCACTCATCCCCAAATCGCCAACACTCACATCCTCAGTCGATTTTTCGCAAAAAGAAGGCGCCCAATAACGTTGTTTCGTAAGCAGATAGCCATTATCTTTCAATCATGAACAGCAGGGTATTGGTACTTAATCAGGACAACAGCCCACTAATGGTATGCTCCGTTGAGCGTGCCTTTATTCTGGTGTTCCTCAACAAAAGTGAAATGGTGCGGACTGCCAATGGGCACAAGCTTCATTCTGTGAGCAAAAGTTATCCAATGCCATCAGTTATTCGTCTCAACCGATATGTTAACGCCCCTTACAAGGGCGTTAATCTTACCCGGCAGAATATATTCAAGCGCGACAATTACGAGTGCCAATATTGCGGCACAAAAAAGGAACTTACAATCGACCATGTCATACCCCGCGCTCGCGGTGGTGGCGATACCTGGTTGAATCTTGCTACGGCCTGTAAAAAATGCAACGCCAAAAAAGGAGACTATACTCCGGAAGAGGCGAACATGCCGTTGCGCAGAAAACCTCATAAACCCTCTTACTCCATTTTCCTGAAAGACCACATGAACGGTCAGGCAGGCGAGTGGGACTCTTTTCTCACAGGCCATCACGGTCATCATTAATTTTTTAATATTTATTCATGTTTAGTCTTCAAAAGAAAACAGCCGCCATTACGGGCGGAGGCAGTGGCATCGGTAAAGCCGTTGCAGAAGTATTTGCGCAGCAGGGAGCTGAAGTTTTTATTCTTGATCTTAACAAAGCGGCAGCAGAAGAAGTAGCCAAGGCAATTCAGGCGAAAGGAGGCAAGGCGCATGCGTTCGCTGTGAATGTAGCAGACAACAAGCAGACAAAAGATGTTGTAGCGGCTATAGCACAACAAGCCGGTCGTGTAGATATACTCGTGAACAGTGCGGGAGTATCGCATATAGGACGTTTGGACAATACTACGGAGGAAGATTTCGATCGTGTATTTACGGTTAACGTAAAGGGAGTATATAACATGATGCAGGCTGTTATATTCCAGATGAAACAGCAGGGTGGTGGTGTAATTGTTAACCTCGCATCGATTGCCAGCAGTGTAGGTTTACCTGACCGCTTTGCATACTCGATGAGTAAAGGTGCTGTGCTCACCATGACATTATCGGTAGCGAAAGATTACCTGAAAGATAACATTCGTTGCAATTGTATATCGCCGGCACGCGTACATACCTCGTTCGTTGATAACTTCATTGCCAAGACTTATCCCGGACAAGAGAAAGAGATGTTCGAGAAGCTTTCCAAAACACAACCGATCGGCCGCATGGGCAAGCCGGAGGAAGTTGCAGCGTTAGCTTTATACCTTTGCTCAGACGAAGCTTCGTTTGTCACGGGCACCGACTATCCTCTGGATGGTGGCTTTATCCGCCTGAACAATTAATAAACCGTGAGCGTACGGATGCAGGTGTTTCTTATGCAGATCGTTTTTAGAAAACTCGCATAAAACTATACATTTGTCCTTTCGGTACGCCACTCTCTATAACCAAATCAATTAATAACCCAAAAGAACACACGCACACGGGCCTATATTGTTGTTTGTTTGCTTATAGTCAAAATGACTAGCAGTGAATATGAGACAGCACTATAAGAATAAATACGGTGTGCTGTGTACAGGAACTGTTTACAACTAACGTCTAATAATAAAAGATGAAATTACTTCGCTTTGGTGAACCGGGCACTGAAAAACCCGGAGTACTGGTTAACAATGAAATCGTAGATGTATCTGCTTTCGGTGAAGACTTCGGTGAGAAGTTTTTTGAGACAGGTGGTGTGGCGCGTTTGCAGGAGTGGCTGAAGAAAAATACTTCATTGCCGAAGGTGGGTAAAGATGTACGGATCGGTGCTCCATTTACGCGTCCGTCAAAGATCATTTGCGTAGGACTAAACTATACCAAGCACGCGCTGGAGTCGAAGATGGATATACCGAAGGAGCCGATCATCTTCTTCAAATCTACTACAGCATTGGTTGGACCAACCGATGATCTGATCATCCCTCGCAACAGTACAAAAACAGACTGGGAAGTTGAGCTTGCAGTTGTTATCGGCAAGAAGGCTTCGTATGTAGAAGAGAAAGATGCTCTGGACTACGTAGCAGGTTTCTGTCTGCACAACGACTATAGCGAACGCGAGTATCAGTTGGAGCGCAACGGTCAGTGGGTAAAAGGAAAGAGCTGCGATACATTTGCTCCGATGGGGCCTTATATAGCAACAACTGATGAGCTGCCAAACTATAACAAGCTGCACATGTGGCTGAAAGTTAACGGACAGATGATGCAGGATAATAATACCGATGACATGATCTTTGAAGTGCCGTTCCTGGTAAGCTATATCAGCCAGTTTATGACGTTGCTTCCGGGTGATGTAATATCTACCGGTACGCCTGCAGGTGTAGGCCTCGGTTTCAAACCTCCTATATACCTGAAGAAAGGTGATGTAATCGAACTGGGTATAGAAGGTCTGGGTGAACAACGCCAGGTAGCAAAGTAAATCTTTGCTGATTATCTGCAACGATATATAGTATTAAAGTAACACCTATAGCTATACATGCCTGCTATTGATGCGCACCAGCATTTCTGGAAATATAGTCCGGTAAAAGATGCCTGGATTACGGATGACATGAAGATCATTCAACGCGATTTTCTCCCGGAGGATCTGGCGCCTGTGCTGAAAACCAATGGTATAGATGGATGTGTAGCAGTGCAAGCCGATCAGTCGGAAGAAGAAACCAGTTTTCTTCTTTCGCTGGCGGATAAGTATGATTTCGTAGAAGGAGTTGTAGGCTGGGTTGATCTGCGTGCCGATAATCTTGCTGAACGACTTTCCTACTTTTCAAAGTATAAAAAGCTGAAGGGGTTTCGTCATATTATACAGGGCGAGCCTGCCGGCTTTATGAGCGATCGCAAATTTATACAAGGTGTAAAGAAGCTCGCTGATTTTAATTTTACGTATGATCTGCTGCTATACCATCACCAGTTACCCGAAGCGATTCAGTTTGTGCAGCAGCTTCCGGAAGTACAGATCGTTATCGATCATCTCGCCAAACCATCTATCCGCACCGCAGATATAGCGGCCTGGAAGCGTGATACAGCTTCGATTGCTGCATTCAAAAATATACATTGTAAACTATCGGGAATGGTAACGGAAGCCGACTGGAAGAACTGGAAGGCGAATGATTTTACTCCGTACCTCGATGTGTTATTTACTGCTTTTGGAACGGAGCGAATCCTATACGGATCAGACTGGCCCGTGTGTCTCGTGGCTGCCACGTATCAGCAGCAATTATCGATTGCTCAAACGTATCTTTCTACATTTTCGGAGCATGAAAAGACGCTCGTGATGGGTGAAAATGCCAGGAAGTTTTATAATCTTTAGGCATGGATTTAAATCTCAAAGACAAAATAGTTATTGTAACGGGCGGTGCGAAGGGCATTGGTGAAGGCATCGTGGAAGTATTGGCGAAAGAAGGTGCTGTGCCTGTGATCGTTGGAAGAAATGAAGCAGACAATTTAGTCACGCTCAATAAAATTTCAGGAAAAGGTTTTCAGGTAGTAGCAGAGCTTACCGATCCGCAGCAAAGTAAAGATGCCGTTGATGCTGTACTACAAAAATATGGAAGGATAGATGGCCTGGTGAACAATGCCGGAGTAAATGATGGCGTTAACCTGGAGAACGGAAGTTACGAAGCCTTTATGGCATCGCTTCATAAAAACCTGGTACACTATTACCTTATGGCGCATTACGCATTGCCAGCATTGAAAAAATCGAAAGGATCTATCGTAAATATAGGTTCGAAGACTGCTGAAACGGGGCAGGGTGGTACATCTGCGTATGCCGCATCCAACGGTGGCCGCAATGCATTAACGCGCGAGTGGGCGGTTGAATTACTGAAGTATGGTATACGTGTAAATGCTGTGATCGTAGCAGAATGCTATACTCCGCTCTATGAAAAATGGGTACAGACTTTACCGAACCCCGAAGAAACTTTACAACGCATCACTGAAAAGATACCGCTCGGCAAACGCATGACTACTTCTGAAGAGATTGCAAATGCTGTAGCGTTTTTACTCTCCGATAAATCCAGTCACACAACCGGACAACTTATCTATGTAGACGGAGGTTATGTGCATCTCGACAGAGCACTGTCCTGAGGGTCTGAAAAAATTATATAGTCACCTACAACCAAAACAATACCATGCCGATCGTAAACACCGAAACTATAACCACGAGCGAGTCGGTTACCGCCAATCGTTCTTACCTCATTCCATTTATACTGGTAACAAGTTTATTTTTCCTCTGGGGACTTGCTAACATAATGAACTCTGCGCTTATCGCACATTTTCAGCCGGTGTTTGAGATCAGTCGTGCACAGGCTTTGTTGGTGGAAACTGCTTTCTATTTAGGATACTTCACCATTGCTATACCAGCAGGTTTATTCATGGAAAAGTATAGCTATAAAAAAGGTATACTCTTCGGATTGTTACTCTATGCAGGCGGTGCTTTACTATTTATACCTGCAGCCAAGCTGATGACGTTCGGTTTCTTCCTGGTAGCGCTATACGTTATTGCGAGCGGACTTGCATTCCTGGAAACAGCAGCCAATCCGTATGTAACTATATTAGGAAAACGCGAAACGGCCGTACAGCGTCTTAACCTGTCACAATCGTTTAACGGTGCCGCGCTTGTGTTCGGTCCGTGGATTGCAGGTCATTTTATATTCTCCGGTAACGAAGGAGCTATGGATACACTTGCAGCCAAGCAACAAGCTGCTGATGCCGTTATACTGCCCTATGTAATGCTCGCCGGTATAGTATTGTTTGCTGCGCTTTTGTTCTTTATAACCAAAATGCCGGAGCCTTCCAAAACATCTACCCTGCGTTTTGACAAAAGTATATTTAAGGAACGTCACCTGATGTTCGCGGTAATAGCACAGCTTTTCTATGTAGGCGGACAGGTAGGTATATGGGGAATCACTATTAACTACGTTACCGAGTTGATTCCTGAAACAAGTAAAGAGGTTGCTTCCAAATACTATATGCTTGCCGGTACACTGTTATTCGTGTCAGGCCGGTTTTTAGGAACGTTCTTTATGACATATATAAAAGATCACAAGCTGTTGACTATATATGCAGCGATTACGTCATCCCTGTGTGTTGTTGGCATTTTTGCACACGGTGAAATAGCGGTTTACGCCCTGTTGGCAACCAACTTCTTTATGTCGATCATGTTCCCGACTATATTTGGTTTGGGAGTTCGTAATCTTGGTGAGTCAACCAAACTCGGTTCATCGCTTATTATCATGTCCATTGTGGGGGGCGCGATTCTGCCTCCGTTAATGGGTGTATTTGCTGATACTATAGGTATACAGCAATCGTTGATTATTCCTGCGTTATCGTTCCTGGTAGTACTGTTCTACGGAGCGAACGGTTATAAATTGAATCACGCCAAATAAAGATGAAGCGCTATAGCCTTGCACTTGATTTAAAAGATGATCCTCAACTCATAGCTGAGTATGAGGATCATCATAAAAAAGTCTGGCCAGAAATACTGAAGAGCATTCGCGATGCTGGTATAGATTCCATGGAAATATACCGTACAGGCAACCGCCTTTTCATGATCATGGAAGTAAACGATACCTTTTCATTCGAGAAGAAATCCAAAGCCGACAGTACCAACCCTAAGGTACAAGCCTGGGAAGCGCTGATGTGGAAATACCAGCAGCCCCTCCCGGTAGCCAAACCCGGAGAGAAATGGATCATCATGGAAAAGATCTTCGAATTGCCCGCTCGTTAGTATATACCTTTGTGTCTCCTCCATGATTTCCTTTGTGCCATGGATTTAAAGTTACTTGTTGCTAAAAAATAACGTTGCCCATTATGGAATCTTCTTCCCCATTGCATCTTATTCTCAGAAACGGATTAACCTGTTTATCCATGAACAAAACACAAATATTATCGGCAGCCATGGTAATCGTAACATTACATGCAAACGCACAAAGATGGCTCTCCGTAGGAGGAGGCATTTTGCTTAAAGAGAAACCGGAGGAGACCGAAGTAAAGATCAATGTCGTGCGAGATGATGAGCCAGAACCGGCTCGCGGCAATGGAACCATCAAAGCCCTCGCAGTTTACAACGGAGCGCTCTACGCAGCAGGCGTATTTAAAATGGCAGGAGGCAAACCTGCTAACAACATCGCCCGCTGGGATGGAAAAACATGGTCGCCTGTAGATATAGGTATAGATGGCATCGTCATGTCACTATATGTATACAAGAATGAGCTCTATGCCGGAGGACTTTTTGATAAAGCAGGAAACACATCTGTAAAAAATATAGCGCGCTGGAATGGCAAAACATGGCTACCCGTGGGAGCGGGCATCAATAGTGAAGTAGCGGTTCTGCAGGTATATAAAGATGAACTCTATGCAGCCGGAAGTTTTACAGAAGCCGGTAACAAACCGGCCAAAGGTATAGCACGGTGGAATGGTAAAACATGGTCGGGAGCTGGAGCGGGCGTACCCAATGATATATACGCGTTAACCGAGTACAAAGGTGAGCTCTATGCCGGCGGTACGTTTGTACTGGATGAACAACGCCAGAATTACACAAGCAACCTGCTGAAATGGAATGGCAAAAGCTGGACAGGCGTTGCTGGCTTTAACGGTGCTATAACAAGTCTGGCAGTGAATAAAGATAAACTTTGCGTGAGCGGATATTTTAGCCATGCAAACAATACAACGAATGTATCGATGGTGGCAGAGACCGATGGCAAGCATTGGACATCCGTTGGAAAGGAACCGATAGGATATTATGTAAACCGTGCACGCACTGCTGTACATGTATTATTCTCGTACAATGATTTACTCTATGCCGGTGGCGATTTTGTAAGTGCACAAAGTAAACCAGCTAATAGTATAGCCAGCTTTAACGGAACAGGATGGACAGCATCCGGTACGGGCGTTGACGGCTCGGTAGGTACATTTGCTGTATACAATGGCGAATTATATGCCGGAGGATCCTTTATCAATGCCGGCAATGATGTAGTAAACGGCATTGCCCGTTTGAGCATGGATTCGAAATAGAATTAACGGATAATTATACATCACGATAACCTCTGTGCGTGGAGCATCAGAGGTTATTTTTTGCTGTCCAAAGACTTGTTGAATGGATTTTATCGTGCTCATTATCAGTGGATAAGAATAGTTATTTGTAAAAATATACCAATTGGTATATTTTTACGGCCAATATGACCAAGGGCGAACGCACCCGGCAACACATTATCGAAAAAACAGCGCCTCTCTTTAACAAGAAAGGGTTTGATGGAACATCATTGTCGGATCTTACGGAGACAACCGGACTTACAAAAGGCGCACTCTATGGTAATTTTGCTGACAAGGATGAGATCGCGTTGGAAGCATTCAAATACTCCATCCAAAAAGTAAAAGAGGTAGCACGGGCAAAAGTAGCCAAAGCCGATACATGCAAGAAGCAATTGTTTGCACTTTTTGATTTCTACGGTGAGTATGTGTTCGATCCGCCTATACCGGGTGGATGTCCCATGCTAAATATGGCAATTGAAGCTGATGACCACCGTACGGCTATGCGCAAAGTGGTAACGAAAGAATTGATGGACACCATAAGCTTTATAACATCACTGATAGAAAATGGTATAAAAGCAGGCGAATTCAAAAAAGATACTAAATCAAGCGAAATTGCTTACACGCTCTTTTGTTCTATAGAAGGAGCGCTTATGTTTGCGCGCGTGGAAAAATCAGACGAACCGATGAAGATCATCATTCGTCATTGCAAGAACTTAATTAATCAAATAAGTAAATAAAAGAAGTATGCAACAACGCAGAGTAGTCGTTACAGGTATGGGAACTTTGTCACCACTGGGTAATACTGTGGGCGAGTTCTGGAATAACCTGATTAACGCCAAGAGTGGTTCAGCACTTATCACAAAGTTCGACACCACAAAATTCAAGACCAAGTTTGCATGTGAATTGAAAGGGTACGACCCGTTGAATTATTTTGAAAAAGCAGAAGTAAGAAAGCTTGATCCCTTCGCACAGTATGCATTGGTGAGCAGCGACCAGGCTATAAAAGATTCAGGTCTTGATCTGAATGCTATTGATAAAACACGTGTAGGTGTTATCTGGGGTTCCGGTAACGGAGGCTTCTATACTTTTCAACAGGAAATTATAGAGTATGCGAAAGGTGATGGTACGCCGCGCATCAATCCATACTTTATACCGAAGGTAATTGTAGATATAGCAGCCGGATGGATCTCCATAAAATATGGTTTTATGGGATTGAACTTCTCAACGGTATCGGCATGCGCTACATCCAACACAGCGATCATTGATGCGATGAACTATATACGCTGGGGTAAAGCAGAAATTATAGTAGCCGGTGGATCGGAAGCCGCTATTAACGAAGCCGGTATAGGAGGGTTCAGCGCATTGAAGGCATTGTCTACACGTAACGATAATCCGGCTGCTGCATCACGTCCGTTTGATGTAGATCGCGATGGCTTCGTAATGGGCGAAGGTGCGGGTGCATTGATACTCGAAGAATACGAGCATGCTAAACGCAGAGGTGCACGTATATATGCAGAAGTTGCAGGAGGAGGTATGTCTGCCGATGCATATCACTTAACGGCTACACATCCCGAAGGTGCCGGTGCTATGCTGGGTATGAAATGGGCGTTGGAAGATGCCAACCTGAAACCGGAAGATGTTGACTATCTCAATCCACACGCTACATCAACACCGGTAGGTGACGAGAGCGAGATGAAGGCTGTCTCAAAATTCTTTGGCGATCACGCGAAGAAGCTGCACATCAGTGCAACAAAATCAGCTACAGGTCACTTGCTCGGTGGTGCAGGTGCAATTGAAGCGATCATCAGTATAAAAGCAATCGAGAACGGAATTATACCGCCAACGATCAACACACAACAACTCGATCCTACATTGCCACAAGGACTAAATATAGTATTAGGCTCCAGTATAAAGAAAGATATAAACGTAGCGATGAGCAATACGTTCGGTTTTGGCGGACATAACGCTACTGCTGTGTTTAAGAAAGTATCGTGATAAGTTATTGGGATCTGCTGGGATCAGAAGCGAAGTGTGAAGACAGTTCGCACTTCTGGTTCTGATTCCACAGTAATAGAACCATTATGCATTTGCATAATCTGCCGCGACAGGCTCAGGCCAATACCTGAGCCTGTTCGTTTGGTAGTATAGAAGGGAACAAAGATGTGATCAATTGCTTCTTTAATTATACCCTGTCCGTTGTCGATAACTTCAATCAATATAGCCGAGCCATCGTAGCGGCCTATCAGTTCAAGTGCGGGGTGTTCGGTTTCTCCCAGGGCCTCAATAGCATTCTTCAGCAGGTTGATTAACACCTGTTCAATCATTTCAAGATCGGCCTGTATAGTCAGGTATTCTGAACTGCACTCTACGCGAAAGTTGATGTTCGTCTTTTTCAATTCAGTCTTCATCAACTGGGCAACGTGTTCCAGCAAACTCTGTAGCCGTACCGTTGCGAGCTTGGGCTTAGGCAGCGAAGTATATTCGCGGTATGCGTCAATGAATTTGATGAGACCTTTGCTTCGGTTCTCAATCGTACTTAAACCTTCACGAAGATCTTCTGCACCTTCTTCCTTCAATTCATAATGATTGCCCATTTTCTCCATGTCATGATCCAAAATCTCGCGCAGGGTAGAAGTGAGCGAAGATATAGGGGTAATGGAATTCATGATCTCATGGCGCAATACACGCGTCAGGTTTTGCCACGCTTCGAGTTCCTGCTTCTGTAATTCCGGTTGAATGTTTTGGAGCGTGATCAGTCTCACATCCGTTCCCCGAATGCGTAACTCAGTGGACTGTACCGTTAGGTATAGTTCGTTACTGCCTTTATAAAGTTCACTCTTGCCCGGCTCTACACTATTAATAGAATGATATAGCTTGGGATTGATCGCGATGAGTTCATTGATATTCTTGATGGATGTAATCCCCATGAATCGCTTCGCATTCGCGTTAATCAATTGCACATTCCCGTCAATATCAAATGAGAGTATACCGGTGCGTACCTGTTGTACAACGGTGTTGAGGTATTGGCCGTGTTCTTCTTTTTCAGACCGTGCCTTGCGGAAAGCCTCGAGCACTTCGTTGAAAGCTTCATTCAGATCTTTGAAACTTTTGCCGAGTTTATTGTCGGAGGCAAAACCGGAAATGAAATCAGAATATTTTACAGATTCGAGGAAGCGTGTAAGCTTACGGTTTGTCTGACTGACAAATCGAAAAATCTCTACAAGCTGTAGCACGATGATCGTACCCATGAGCATGGCAGCGAATAACATGTTCGGTCTTACGACCATGTACATGAATAGCGCCATGGTTAATCCCAACATGACCACGCGCAGAATAACGCGGGTACGAAAATCTTTAAAGCCGAAGTTCACTGAATGCGATTCGAAAATTACCGGTTCAAAGTTCCAAGTTAAAAGAATACTTGTTCGTTTCTACTATCACAACATGAAACTTTGAACGTGATGCAGGTTAAAGTCCATACTTTTCCAATCTCCGGTATAATGACGATCGTGTTAGCCCTAATTCTGTTGCCGCCTGCGTAATGTTACCGTTGTATTTTTTGAGCACTTTACGGATGAGCAGTTTTTCGACTTCTTCAAGGTTATATTGTTCGAGACTCAGTTGTCCGTCTTCTTTGCCAGACGAAGGTGTGAAGTTGAAATCCTCCGGCTGCAATACACTGCTGTTGCTCAGAATCACGGCACGTTCAATAGCATGCTGTAATTCGCGAATGTTACCTGGCCACGGGTGCTTGTGCATGCGTGTCATGGCACCTTCGCTGATCTTCGTTACACTCTTGTCGTACTTCTGCGCATAGTATTTCAGAAAGTGTGTGGCCAGTAAAGGTATATCTTCAAAGCGCTCGCGCAGTGCCGGTATCTCGATCTCAATGGTGTTTATCCGATACAGCAAATCCTGGCGGAAGCGATTCTCTTTTACCATTTCATAGAGCGGCATGTTGGTAGCGCAGATAAGGCGGATGTTGATTGGTGTGTCTTTGTTCGAACCTACGCGACTAACTTTTCTGTTCTGTAATACTGTGAGGAGTTTCGCTTGCAGCGGCATGGATAAATTACCGATCTCATCCAGGAAGAGTGTACCGTTGTTGGACAATTCAAATCTCCCTGCGCGATCTTCTTTCGCATCAGTGAAGGCACCTTTCTTATGACCGAAGAGTTCGCTTTCAAAAAGTGTTTCGGTGATAGAACCGAGATCAACGCCTACAAAGTTTTCATTCTGTCGGGATGAATTTTTATGGATAGCACGAGCTATGAGTTCCTTACCAGTACCATTCTCTCCGAGGATCAATACATTCGCATCGGTACGTGCCACGCGATCAATCGTCTGAAATATTTTCTGCATAGCAGCACTCTGTCCAATGATCTCGCTGAACCGGTTGTTCAGCGCCTGGTTGATCTCGTGATTTTTTATCTTGAGATTTTCAATTACATCGCGCGATTCCCGAAGCCGCATAGCCGAATATAGTGTAGCGAGTAATTTTTCATTTTCCCACGGCTTCAAAACAAAATCCGTAGCACCTGCTTTTATAGCCTTAACCGCCATCTGTATATCTCCATACGCTGTGATCAATACAACTACTGACGATGGATCGATTTGCAGGATGCGTTCAAGCCAGTAATATCCTTCGCTGCCGCTGCTTACATCTTTGGTAAAGTTCATGTCGAGCAGTATAACATCGTAATCCTCATTCCCCATCAATGCGGGTATAGCTTCCGGATTTTTCTCAATATCCACCTGAGCAAAATGTCGCTTCAGGTGCATCTTCGCGGCTTTTAAAAGGTCTTCATTATCGTCAACGATCAGAATCTTACCTTGCTTGGTCTCAGACATTATCTATAGGGTTTAAAATTAAGGTCAAAGTATATATATACCCTCACACTACGCACCGTCTACACGCCACAGTCAACATACACAACTGCCCACGTATCCACGTAAACACATAAGGATTCGTCCGCTAGCGGGCAAAGCGTGTACCGAAACCGTTACACCGTTAAAAACTGTGAAAAACACGTTTCTGAGCATTTTTTAAAGAAAATTGTCCGTTCGCATCCGGACACACACGTTCACATGTGAACGAGAACTGTACAGCAATAATGTTGAATTCAAGTCAAATTCGCATTCTGGCGCTTGGCACACTTGTTGGCTTGCTGCCAGTGTCCGCGATGTATAGTGAACGTAATCGGGTGACACGATTATCGGAGAAATATAGCGGCGACTTATAACTCAATACGAATGGACAAACAGATTAAGAAGAAAAAGTGGACGATAAAACGTCTTGCCACCTACGGTGGAATTTCCGTGTTAGTAATTTTTGTAGCGTATCAGCTCATCTTCGCTGACAGACGACAAAAACTAAAGATCGAGAAAGACAAGATTACGATCTCAACGGTTGGCCGCGGTGTATTCCAGGAATTTATTCCGCAGACCGGTACTGTTGAGCCAAGTCGCACGGTATATCTCGATGCCATTGAAGGAGGAAAAATAAAACGCGTAGTGGCCGAGAGCGGTGCTATGCTGAAAGAAGGAGATATAATTTTAGAATTAAGCAACCTTAACCGCGAATTGGATGTCTTAAGTCAGGAAGCGCAGTTGAGCGAAAGTATAAACCGTAACCGTGATACCCGTTTGGCTATTACGCAAAACGACTTGCAACAGCGGCAAACACTGGCGCTCATTCAAAGTCTTTTGGCGACTTTAGAGCCGCAGTATAAACGTGAAAAAACTTTGTACGAGAAGAAGCTGATTTCCAAGCAGACTTTCGAAAAGACAGAGGCTGACTATAATTATAACCTGGAGCGTTGGAAGATTACGTACGAGGCGTATCGAATCGATTCGATCGATCGTATCCGTCAGCTTCGTAACATCAACCACCTGGAAAGCCGTATGAGCCAGAACCTGGATGGTGTAGGAAGAATTCTGGATAACCTGGTGATTCGCGCTCCCATCGATGGACAGTTATCTCGTCCGCAGCTGGATGTTGGACAAAGTGTAACGCCGGGTCAACGTTTAGGACAGGTGGATATCGTAGGAAGTTATAAAGTTCGTGTGCCGATAGATGAACTATACTTGCCACGCATCACAACCGGATTACATGCTACAACAACGTTCAACAATAAGGACTATAAACTGGAGATCATGTATATATATCCTACGATTGAGAACGGTAGATTCTTTGTAGATATGAACTTTGTTGGTGAAACACCTTCTGGTATACGCAGAGGTCAGTCCCTTCGACTGCGTATTGAATTAGGACAGTCTTCAGAAGAGTTGTTGTTGCCGGTAGGCGGATTCTATAAAGATACCGGTGGTAACTGGGTATTCGTAATGGACAGCGAGAACCGCGCAGTACGCAGAGATATAAAACTGGGCAGAAAGAATACCGAACACTTCGAAGTGCTGGAAGGCTTGCAGCCGGGTGATAAAGTAATCACCTCATCATACGAAAACTTTGGCGACAGCGAGGTATTGTTACTGGACTAATTGTAACTTTTATTTAAAATAGGAGTACTATTAACGACTATAAAACTTAATTGATAAACCGAACATCATAACCACAATAAAATAAACCTGCCATGATCAAACTTAAAAATCTTGAAAAAGTCTACACGACAGAAGAAGTAGAAACAACCGCGTTAAACAACATCAACCTCGAAATTAAAGAGGGAGAGTTTGTGGCCATCATGGGCCCGTCTGGTTGCGGAAAGTCAACGTTGCTCAACATCCTGGGTTTATTGGACAATCCTTCAGGCGGTGAGTATTATTTTGGTGAACACGAAGTAGCTAAATACTCTGAGCGCCAGCGTGCGCAACTTCGTAAAGGCTCTATCGGTTTCGTATTCCAGAGCTTTAACCTCATTGACGAACTTACTGTATTCGAAAATGTAGAGTTACCACTGTTGTATATGAAAGTGCCTGCGGCAGAACGCAAGCAGCGCGTTGAAGAAGTACTCGAGCGCATGAACATCATGCACCGCAGAAACCACTTCCCGCAGCAGCTCTCCGGTGGTCAGCAACAACGTGTGGCTATATCGCGTGCCATTGTAGCAAAACCAAGAGTGATACTGGCCGATGAACCTACCGGTAACCTGGACTCTGCCAACGGTGAAGAAGTAATGAAGCTCCTGTCTCAATTGAATGAAGAAGGAACAACCATCGTAATGGTGACTCACTCACCGTATGATGCAAACTATGCACACCGCATTGTTAACTTGTTCGATGGTAAAGTTGTAACCGAGAACATCAAGGAACATTTCCATATTTAGTCTCAGGTATACCGCTTCTTGCTATACCCTTTAAACCGAACAGGACGTAGCAGCCAGTTGATCGTGGCGGTCAACCACTGGCGATACTCCTTATAAGTATACAGCCCGGCAAAACCAGCCGGGCTTTTTTTATTGACCGGAAGTGAACACGGGGTTGTACAGTTCCGAATGGTATACTGTGCGAAATAAGCTATAGATGCACTTTTATGCAGTGGCATATTTATTGGCCGATGCATGCAACCTCTCATCAGGGATGGTAGTCTTATAACCAATTCGACCCTTAACCCCATGATAAAAAACTATCTCCTCATCACTTTGCGTAGTATGATGAAGAATAAACTCTTCATCCTGATTAATGTGTTCGGTCTCGCCATTGGTATTGGCTGTTGTATTGTAGCGTACTTCAACTGGGAGTTTGATACTATATTTAATACCCATCACGTGCATGCTGACAAGATATACCGTGTTAGCCAGGTGCGTGAATTTGAAGGCACCGAACGACTTTATGGATATACTTCGTTGCCGATGGGCCCCACCGTTCGGCAAAATATACCCGATGCTGAGAAGGTAACAAGACTAAATCGCTCCTGGTCTAATTTCAAAGTGGAAGACAACTTGTTTCCCGGTGGTATAGCCTATGTTGATCCTGACTTCTTCGAGATGTTTTCATTCGAATTTATCCATGGCCAACCTGCCGATTTGAAGGATAAATCAAAAGTATTTTTAAGCGATGAACAGGCGAAGCGCCTCTTTGGCAGTACAGATGTTGTGGGTAAACAACTTACGCAAGTGCTCGGCACAGAACTAAAAGAATTTACGGTAGGCGGTGTATTTAAAAAGCAGCCACAGAGTTCAAGTTTCCGCTTTCAGGCCTATATGCACTTCGATAACTTCTTTGATGATGCAAAAGATGTAAAGGAAACGGATTGGAAAACATGGACAACAATGTTCGTCATGATTCCCAACCCGACACGCGTAAATGCTATACATAAACAGTTACAGGCTTACCGCGAGAACAACAATAAAGTTCGTGAGGATTTTATAGTAAAGGAGTATGTGCTGGATCCATTCGTAGGAATGGCACAGCGTGATGAGATAAATGATACCTGGAATGAGACATGGGACGCCAACCCGCGCTCGGCTGTATATGCGCCTACCATTATGGCGGTGCTGGTATTGCTGATCGCCTGTTTTAACATGACCAATACATCTATCGCTATATCTTCCCGAAGGCTGAAAGAGATTGGTATACGAAAAGTAATGGGTAGCATGCGGGCGCAGTTGATTGTGCAGTTCATTGGTGAAACCATGTTTATATGTTTTCTCTCGCTCGTGATTGGACTTTTTCTCGGTGAAGTATTACTGAATGCGTGGAACTCGCTGTGGGAAGAAATGAAACTCACGTCACACTATATAGATAACCCCGGATTTGTATTATTTCTCGTTGCTGTACTGTTGTTTACAGGCTTGATTGCAGGCAGTTACCCAGCATTCTATATCAGCAGTTTCGAACCTGTAGGTATATTAAAAGGTAAACTGAAGCTTGGAGGTACCAACCTGTTTACACGTGTACTTCTTTGCCTGCAATATGCTATATCGTTGTTGGCTATTGTCTGTTCAATTGCTTTCTACCAGAATTCCAAATACCAGCGTGATTTCGATCTTGGCTTTAATGAAGAAAGCGTTATTATAGCATACGTTGAAAACGGGAATGAATATGAAACGTATCGCAATGCATTGGTGCAGAATAAAGATATACTTTCGGTAGCCGGCTCAAAACACAGTATATTTTCACAGCGCTATAAGGATCCTGTAAAGTATGAATCCAAACAGTTTGAGGTGGATATCATTGACGTAGGCGATGATTACCTGAAAACCATGGGACTGACATTGACTGAAGGTCGTGACTTCCAGAAAGACTCTGAAACAGATCGTAAAGAGTCGGTGATCATCACACAAAAAATGGCCGATATATTCAAGTGGGAGAAACCGCTAGGAAAAGAAATTCTCTGGCACGACACGGTAAAGTTATATGTAGTAGGGGTAGTGAAAGATGTATATACGGTAGGGCTATGGGCACAAATGGAACCGATGATGATTCGGTATACCAACAAGGAACAATACACCCACGTTATTGTAAATGCTCCCATCGAAAAGTTAACGGCAGTGAACGCCTTTATGGAAAAAGAATGGAAACAGATTTTCCCAAACAGACTTTATAACGGCCGCTATTTATACGAAGAAATGAAGGAAGCCTTTACTGTAAATGATAATATAGTGAAGATGTTTATCTTCCTGGGAATAGTAGCGATGATCCTCTCGGCAACCGGATTGTTCACGCTGGTATCACTGAATATAATCAAGAAGATGAAAGAAATAGGTGTGCGGAAAGTATTGGGTGCATCGATTGTAAACATTACCCGCATCATTAACACGGAGTTTGTGATTATCCTGCTGATCGCCTCGGTATTGGGTTGTGCCCTGGGATATTTTATGGTAGATTTATTAATGGGCAGTATTTGGGATTACTATCAAAGCACGACAATGATCACGTTTATAGTTTCGATCGTGGTGATGTTTGTGATCTCGGCTGTAACGATCGGATATAAAGTTTTCAGTGCAGCCTCGATGAATCCGGTGAATACGTTGAGGGACGAGTGATGGGGAAGTCCGAAAGTCGGGAAGACCGGAAGACAAAAGCTTGGAAGTCCGGAGGACTGAAAGAAAAGTGGAAGGTCTCAAACTTTCGGACTAAATTACTTTCAAACTTATTTATAACTTCACTGTAACCTCGATTACTTCAAAAGCGTCACATATAAAATCACTAAGCCGCTAACTATATCTCTATGTTAAAAAACTATTTCAAGGTAGCGTTTCGGAATATTCTGAAGCACAAGTTCTTTTCATTTATCAATATCCTGGGAATGACGATCGGGGTAACAGCCTGTCTGCTTATCATTCTATACGTGTCGGATGAACTGAGCTTTGACAAGTTTCATACTAAGGCAGACCGTATGTACCAGGTTGGTTTGCACGGAAAGATTGCCGGACAGGAGATATATACTTCAACAACATGTCCACCGATGTCGGCAGCGCTTGTGGCGGATATTCCGGAGATAGAAGAATCCACGCGGTTAGACGGTTATGGATTGGCGGCCATCAAGTATGGCGAGAAAGCGTTTACAGAAGAAAAGATCTTTTATGCAGACTCTAACTTTTTTCAGTTTTTCAGTTTCAAACTTTTGGAAGGAGATGCCAAAACAGCGTTGAAAGAACCCAACTCCATTGTCTTTACTACCAGTCTTGCGAAAAAATATTTCGGTAATGAATCTGCTATCGGTAAACTGGTTACGGTTGGTAATGATAGCACTACGTATAAAGTTACCGGTATAGCTGAAAATGCACCGACTAACTCGCACGTTATTTTTACGGCACTGATCTCGGCAAGCTCTGCTGAACATTTAAAGCGGACTATCTGGCTTAACAACGGTATGTATACATATTTCATTCTGAACAAGAATGCGAAGCTTGAAGACGCTGTAAAGAAGTTTGATAACCTTGTGGTGAAGTACGTTGGTCCTGAGATAGAACGGTTCATGGGTGTTTCGTTGAAGAACATGAAAGAGCAGGGCGGTGCCTATGGATACTTTGCTGAAAAAGTTACGGATATACATTTGCGTTCAAAAGCGCAGCATACTATAGAGCCACCCGGTAACATCACGTATGTATACTTCTTTGCAGGGATCGGTATATTTATCATCATCATCGCTTGTATCAATTTCATGAATCTTTCTACAGCACGTTCTGCGGGAAGAGCAAAGGAAGTTGGCTTGCGTAAAACATTAGGTTCGCTGCGTGGACAGATGATCGGACAATTTCTCGCGGAGTCGATGATCTATAGTCTCATTACTGTAATACTGGCGTTGGCCACCTGCTATTTCCTGTTGCCATTCTTTAATACACTGGCCGGTAAACAACTGGGCATGGGTATATTTCTGACGCCTGCATTTATCGTGGGTGTAGTTTTACTCGTGTTGTTTGTCGGACTGATCGCAGGTAGCTACCCGGCATTTTACCTGACGTCCTTTAATGCTGTGGAGGTATTGAAAGGTAAAGTTCGTGCCGGTATGAAGAGCGGAGGCGTGCGCAGTACACTCGTGGTTTGCCAGTTTGCGTTATCTATATTCCTGATCATTTTCACAACGGTGGTATACCAGCAGATCACGTTCATGCAGGAGCGTAACATGGGAATCGACAAGCACAACGTATTGGTTATACGCAATACGTCACGTTTGGGCACTAACCGCGATGCGTTCAAGAACTCTTTGAACGATCTTACAGGGATTGTAAAATCAAGCTATACCAATAACAACTTCCCGGGTGTTAACAACACAACGGTGTTTAAATCGGCAGGCTCGGAGCAGGATCATATCATGGGATTGTATTATGCCGACTATGATCACATGGACGTTCTGAAGTTCGAACTGAAGGAAGGGCGTTTCTTCTCGAAAGATTTTCCTTCTGATTCATCTGCTATCATTCTTAACGAAGCAGCTGTAAAAGAATTCGGATTCAACAATCCTTTACAGGAAGAAATACTTTACAACGACAGTGGTACACCTTTGCGCTACAAAGTGATTGGTATATATAAGGACTTCAATTTCGAGTCGCTGAAGTTTAAAGTGCGCCCACTTGCGATCATGCTTACTAAGAATGCGAACCAGTTGATGGTACGTTATGAAGGTAATTCGAAGAATGCACTGGCATCGATCGAAAAACTTTGGAAGACCCAGGCACCAAACGAACCGTTCGACTATAATTTCCTGGATGAAAACTTTGATGAACTGTTTCGTGTAGAGCAACGCATGGGCCAGGTGTTTAGTGTATTTTCAGGACTCGCTATATTTATAGCGTGTCTTGGATTGTTTGCACTCGCAGCCTTTACAGCAGAGCAACGCACCAAAGAGATTGGTATACGTAAAGCGTTAGGTGCATCGCCTGTAGGTCTCGTTGTTTTGTTGTCGAGAGAATTTACCAAGCTCGTACTGATCGCTTTTGTACCGGCCGCAGTAGCAGCCTGGTTTATTGTTGACAGCTGGTTGAATGGCTTCGAATATAGAATAGACATTGACCCGCTCGTATTTATAGGCAGCGGTGTTATAGCCATTGTTATAGCATGGCTTACGGTAAGCTATCAGTCAATAAAAGCAGCTGCAACGAACCCGGTAAATTCGCTTCGTTATGAATAATGTATAGGCGTGTGTTTATACATTGAAAATGTAGATCAATGAAAAAAGAGGCTTTTTAGAGTGTATTCGCAGTTTTTTTTCGTCAATATTAAGTTTTTGTTAACTGAATAATACTTTGGTAATACATGGTTAATTTAGTGCATCAACAGATATTTTATGGACAAGACAAAGACATCTAAAAAGGCGTTGCAAGGCCTCATCAATGATTCACTGCGTGAGGCTATCAGCAGCCTGGAGTTACCAGAGGCAGGTAAGAAAGTGAAAAAGTTACTGCACCGTAATTCCAAAAAGCTTGCTTCTGTCTATGCCGACATCCTGAAGCGTGAAGAAAAAAAGAAAAAGAAAGCTGAGAAAGGTGTTGAAAGCAACGCGAAGAGCAAAGGCAAAAAAAGCAAGAAAGAAAAAACAGGTAAAACAGAAGTTGTAGCATAATATATACTTCCCGAACAACCTGAAAACGACCCCGGCTTTTAACCGGGGTCGTTTTGTTTTTGTGTAAAATTCAGAATAGCAGTATAGCAAGAACCAGGTTTTTATAGTGAAAGTCAACACGCATCTTTACATTCGCTATATAATAGTGTATGGAATCATTGTATAATATTTTGCCAAAGGATGGTGATGTGAATTTCTTTCCGCATTTGTTCACGGAAGAGGAGAGCGATGTGTATCTCAACGATCTGCAACATGAAATAGAGTGGAAGCAGGAGCCGATCACCATCTACGGACGCACCGTGATGCAGCCACGCCTGACTGCCTGGCACGGTGATTCCGGTAAAATATACGCTTACTCAGGCATCACCATGCAACCGCGCGCGTGGACACCTGCGCTGCTAAAAATAAAACAACGTATTGAAACTGTAAGCCCGGTTGTCTTCAACAGCGCCTTGCTAAATCTTTACCGCGATCAACATGACAGTATGGGCTGGCATCGCGACAATGAAAAGGAGCTCGGTATAAATCCTGTTATAGGCTCTGTAAGCTTTGGAGCCACGCGCACATTTCAGTTTCGTTACTATACCGACAAAAGTCTCAAGCGATCACTCGAACTCGCACATGGAAGTTTTCTGTTAATGCAAGGTAAAACTCAACACCACTGGGAGCACAGTCTGCCAAAACGATCAGCAGCGAAAGGGGTGCGGGTTAATATTACGTTTAGGGTTATTAAGTGAGTTGCTCGCTACTGGCTGCTCGGGTGAAGATGGAAGTAAGGAGTAAGAGTCCGGAAGTTGGGAAACAGGTGGAGGTTGAGTGCTATATGTTTGATGTAAGGAGGGAAACTGATCTATAGATATAGCTCAGGACTTTTGTTTGTATACTTATTGGGGAAAATATACCAGGTACTCATTCTAACTTTTTACTCCTGGCTATTTACTTCTTTAATAACGGAGTCATCTGGTTAAGCGAAATCAAACCAGCAGCTCGCAGCTAATTAAGCTCGCATTAGCGCCTTATATCGTTCGCGGTCCTGCAGGTACTCGAAGATGATTACGTTCGAGAGGATCATGAGCATGCCGTAGAAGGTATCTTCAAAAGGTATAGTGCCGATGCGTATACCGAGGTTCTCATCGTTGTTATACCATACTACTTCGCTTTCTATAAAAGAACCGGTGAGTATACCGTTGATAAGGAAGAAAGGTATGAGTGTAAAGCCGTATGCAAAATAGAAACGTCCCATATAGCGGGGGCGTAGTTTCAGCATCTGGTATGCAAGCAGTAACCCCAGCAGTACAAAGGTTATCCCGGTATATACTTTTTCGAAATAGAACATGCCCATTACCAGCAGTACAATAATCAGCGCGCTGGAGATTAACTCCTGGTGCGGAAAAAGATAATCTTTCTCGATCAGGTAGCTCAGTGCGAAATAGGAGAACACACAGGCATACGGTATACAGATAAAGAACAGGATCTCTTCAATCGGCAACACACCAATATATATACCGGAAACGTATCGCGGATTAAATCCCCAAACACCTATATGTGTAAAGATCTCATCCCACACCACGAAGAACACTGCAGTGATGAGTATAGCCGGAAAAAGATATTTCCATTTTTTGTAAAACGGAGCTTTGGAATAAAAACTGAACAACAACGGAAACAGGAGAGCAAAAATATCGAGTGTCAGGTATAAATACTTTTCCATGAATACAGAATGGCGATCGGTTGATTAATCGGGCCAGCAACAGTGAATGGGTATCCTTGCAGGTAGTCCATTCCCGTTAGCTTAAAGATAATTTTTTAATTTTTCTCAAAAGGGGTGATGCTCAGATTTTATGCAGATCATCACGCATAATGTGCGTTTGCTGCACGCTTATTGGGTTTCCTGACGGTCTTTGCGAAAAGAAAATTTCTTCGGCTCGTATTTTTTCGGGGCGTATAAGAAGCCGAACGCCTCACATCCTTTTCGGGTATGCTTGCTGTGATGAACGTAGTGTGCGTTGATCATACGCTGCAGATACTTGCTCTTTTTCTCCGGACGCCAACGGATACGCTGGTGCACAATGATATCATGAAACACCAGGTAGAACATGCCATAGAGAAAAATACCAAAGGCTACTGCCAGCATATAGGGACTATAGCGTACCAACGAAAAGTAATAGAACAAAAAGATAGAAGGAATACTGAACACGAGGGCGAACAGATCGTTGCGTTCGAGTGCCTCGTCATGTACGGTATGATGCGAGCGATGCCACGTCCACAGGAAGCCGTGCATGATATATTTATGCGTGAACCAGGCAACAAACTCCCAGAACAGAAAAGTGCCGATGGTAATGAGCGAACAAAGCAGCAACGTGATCCAATCCATATCAAGCAGTCTTACGAATGGTTTCTCCGGCAGGAAAGTGCTTTTGAAGCACAGCATGCCGATAATCAAAAATAGTATTTAAGGTTCGCTCAACAAATACTGCATTTGCCAATCGTCCGATAAATCCGAGTGGTACAGCGTAATGTACATCGTCTTCAACCTCAACACCATTTTTTACTTCTTTGAAATGATGTTGATGGTGCCACCATGCATAAGGACCGAAGCGTTGTTCATCAACAAAATAATGAGGCTCCTGCACGTGCGTTATCTCGGTTGTCCAACGCACGCGTACCAACGGGAATATTTTTATTTTATAGTTGATCACCTGCCCTGCGTAGGTCTTGTCGCTTCCCGATACCGAAAGTATTTCGAAGTGCATATCAGGTGGTGTGATCTTCGCGAGGTTACGAGGCGATGAGAAGAATTCCCACGCCTGTTGCAGTGAGATCGGCAATACCTGTGTACGTTTTAATCGATATACTTTCATGTCGGTAATATTTTAAAGCACTTCTGCATGCATGCGCATTGTATAATAACACCAAAGCGTGTGATTTTGTTAGACGTACTATACATTTACATCGAGCGCTGCCTTATAAGTTTTGAGTACGCGTTCGCGCGCAGTTTTATGTTCAACAATCGGAGCAGGGTAATCATCTGTATCCACTTCGGGCACCCACATGCGTATATACTTCCAGTCGTGATCAAACTTCTCCGTTTGTAGTTCCGGATTGAATACGCGAAAGTAAGGTGCTGCATCACACCCCGAACCGGCAGCCCATTGCCAGCCACCGTTGTTGGAGGCAAGTTCATAATCAAGAAGTTTTTTGGCAAAGTATGCTTCTCCCCAGCGCCAGTCAATGAGCAGGTGTTTGGTAAGAAAGCTAGCAACGATCATGCGCACCCGGTTGTGCATAAAACCCGTTGCATTCAGTTCGCGCATGCCTGCGTCAACAATCGGGTAGCCTGTTTTGCCCTCACACCATTTCTCAAATTGTTCAACATCATTTTGCCAGGCTATATGATCGTAGGCCAGACGAAATGAATTGGACACAACATGTGGAAAATGGTAAAGGATCATGGAATAGAATTCGCGCCAGATCAGTTCATTGAGCCATACTTCATTTTTCTTTTTCGCTACCTGCACCAGCTTGCGTATACTTACTGTACCAAAACGAAGATGTATACTGAGTCGCGTGGTTCCTGCTATAGCAGGATAATCCCGTTGCTTGTGATATTTTTCAATCACAGATGTTTTGATCATACGCTCCGGAAATACAGTCTTCACATCTTTAAATCCTATATCTTGTAATGTGGGAATGGAAAGCGGTTTGGTTCTTTTAAAATGGTTAAAGTACTTCTGAGTCGGATAACTCTTCATGTAAAAGGCATTCAACGTTGCTTTCCATTTCTTACTGTAAGGTGTAAATACCGTGTAGGGCTCGCCATTGTCTTTCACCACTTCCTCTTTTTCAAAGATCACCTGGTCTTTAAACGTTTTAAAGACAACGCCTTTTTCTTCGAGTATAGCGCGCACGGTCTCATCGCGTGTTAGGGCATAGGGTTCGTAATCGTGATTGGTATATACTGCTTTCGGACGAATGCTTTTATAAAAATGCACCGGGTCATCATATACAACGAGTAACGAAGAGCCCAGGTCAGTAAGCTGGTTCTGCAAATGCAGTAACGACTCACGTATAAAAACAACGCGTTTGTCTTCTTTGTCTTCGAGGTCGTTGAGAATTACAGTATCGAAAATAAAAACCGGGAGTACGTTCTTGCTTTCTTTCAGCGCATGGTATAAAGCAGCATTGTCTTCGAGGCGCAGATCTCTCCTGAACCACATCACGGTGGTGTTCTGGTCAATAACATCTTGTACTATCGTTGATTTAGACTTCATGTCTACTCTTTTTTAAACAGTAAATACCATTCCAATTGCTTAACAGTCGGGTGGTAGTATTGTTTAATGAGAAAACAGAATTGTTATCAGTTAGGAAGCAGTGTGAGTTCCGGGTGGCGGATGATCAGCTTGAACCAGTATGTATAGTGGTCAGGATTATCAGCAATATCTTTTTTGAGCGCTGCTATATCCACAAATTTCCACGCTTCTACTTCTTCAGTATTAATCACCGGGTCGCCATCAAATATAGCGGTATATACATAGTCGAGCTCGTACTCGGTCAACCCGTGATCGAGCGTAGCTTTATAGATAAACTTGTAAGCGAACTCTGTTTGCAGATCAATTCCCATTTCCTGTTTTAGCTTTCTGCGTGTAGCATCTTCCATGCTTTCTTCGGGCAGCGGATGGCTGCAGCAGGTATTGGTCCACAAACCACCGCTGTGATATTTGGAGGTTGCACGTTTCTGCAGCAGTATTTCTCCTTTGGAATTGAAAAGCAAAATAGAGAAAGCCCTGTGAAGTACTCCTTTTCTGTGAGCTTCCAGTTTTTCCATGGTGCCCACAATATTGTCCCGCTCATCTACCAGAATAACTTTTTCCATCAGAGCATGTTAAGTTGATGTTTCACGTATGAATAGGCGAGGAGTCTTGCTTTATGTCGGTTACGGATCCGGATACGATTCTGCAATACATTTTCAGAAGGTGTATTCCGTATCTTTTTAAAGAGCGCAAGATAATAAACATACGCCACATAAACTCCGAAACGAGCCGAACGCGGAAGTTGTTTTATACCGATATAGCCCTGGTAAAAATCCTGTGCAATACTTTCTTCAATTTTTCTTTTACAGTCGTCATTGAATTGATGGAGGTCTAACCCCGGAAAGTAGGAGCGGCCCATTCCGATAAAGTCTGCACGCATATCGCGGAGGAAATTTATTTTTTGAAACGCTGAACCCAATCGCATGGCGTAAGGCTTCAGCTTGTTGTATAGTTCTCCGTTGCCGTTACAGAATACGCGCAGGCACATTAATCCTACCACTTCGGCAGAACCAAGTATATATTCCTGGAAAGTATCTTCATTGTAATCCTTGCGATGCAAGTCCATTTCCATGCTGTGCAGGAATTGTTCTATGAGTTCGTCTTCAATCTGAAAACGGTTCACAGTGTCCTGGAAACTATTAAGAATCGGATTGAGACTTATCTTCTCGCGAATGGCGCGGTAGGTATCTTCCTTAAAGCGTGCGAGTAGTGTGGCTTTATCGTGATCGTGAAAGGTATCAACAATCTCATCGGCAAAGCGCACAAAGCCATAGATTGCGTACACCGGGTCGCGAAGCTCTTTGGCCAGACAAAATATACCCAACGAGAACGAAGTACTATATATATTGGTCGTTATACGACTACACCGGATGGAAACTTTGTCGAAGAGTTCCTTCATACATTTCAATTTTACTGTTCCTGAATTTTGCTGATGAGTTCACGTGCCACTACTTCACCCGAGATTATGGAGGGCGGTACCCCGGGGCCCGGTACCGTGAGCTGTCCTGTATAAAACAGATTACTTACTTTTTTGTTAACGATAGATGGTTTAAGATTTGCCGTTTGTAGTAAGGTGTTGGCGAGTCCATATGCATTGCCTTTAAAAGCATTATAGTCTTCTATAAAATTGTTGTGCGCATAACTTCGCTTGTATACAATGTGGTTGCGGATAGTCTGTCCGGTTAAATGTTCAAGCCTGGTGATTATGTTGTCAAAATATTTTTCGCGAATCGCTTCAGAGTCTTGCAGGCCAGGCGCAACCGGCAGCAGTATAAATATATTTTCATGTCCTGCAGGAGCTACGGTAGCATCGGTTTGCGAAGGACATGAAATATAGAACTGCGGTGCAGAAGGCCATTGAGGCCGATCATATATTTCGCGTGCGTGTTGTTTGAAATCCTGATCGAAGAACAGTGTATGGTGCAGTAACCCGTTCAGCTTTTTATTGATGCCCAGGTAAAATATCAGGCTCGAAGGCGCCATTACTCTTTTCTGCCAATATACTTCACTATACCTGCGATGAGTAGCCGGCAATAAATGCTGTTCAACATGATGATAGTCTGCGCTGGCAACAATATAGTCGAACGGACGAAACGTTCCGTTTATCCTCAATCCCTTTGCCTTTACAGCATTCATTTCAAGTCGCTCAACGTTGCTGTTGAATTCGAACGTAACGTTCAGCGATCGCGCCAGCGCCACCATGCCTTCTATTATTTTATACATACCGCCCTGTGGGTACCACGTGCCCAGCGCCATGTCGGCATAGTTCATCAGGCTATAGAGTGCAGGTGTTTTCTCTGGGGTAGCCCCCAGAAACAATACGGGAAATTCGAGAAGCTGAATCAGTTTTTCATTTTTGAAAAACTTTCGGATATAGCTTGCTATAGATTGAAATACATGCAGTCGTAAAGCACCCTTCAGCAGATCGATGTCCATAAACTCGCGGAGTGACAATCCGGGTTTATGCACGAGGTCGTTTATGCCGATATCGTATTTATACTTTCCTTCTTCCAGAAACTGCAGCAGTTTTTTACCGCTTCCGGGTTCGATCGTTTCAAATAATTTACAGAGCGCATCTATACCGGCTGGTATATCGAGTACATCATCTTTACTATATACGATGCGATACGAAGGATCGAGTCGTTGAAGCGTATAGTAGTCAGACGCCTTCTTACCGAAATGATTGAAGAAGTTTTCAAAAACATCGGGCATCCAATACCAGCTTGGCCCCATGTCGAAGGTAAAGCCGTTTGCCTTGAACTGACGCGCTCTGCCTCCGGGCGAATCGTTCTTTTCAAACAATGTTACAGCGTGTCCTTCCCGGGCAAGATAACACGCTGCCGATAGTCCCGAGAATCCTGAACCTATAATTGCAATACAACTCATGAGCGACCAAATCTCTACAGGAAGTTACTTAATATCCTTGTAATCTTTTCTGAATTTCCTTACGGGCATGAAAGATTCTGTTCTTTACGGTACCGATCGGGATGTTCAGATGTTCTGCTATCTCATGATATTTATACCCGGAAGTATACATTTTGAAGGGCGTGAGGAATTCATCTTTTACATGATTCATGTTACGCCATATCTCTTTAAACTCCAGGCTTTCCTGCGGCCGGTTGAAGGTATGCTCTTCTTCAACCTGCAGGAAGTATAGGTCTTTTGTAGTGTCATTCGAAGTGCGGGCGCGTTGCGTTCTGCGATAATTATTAATGAATGTGTTTCGCATAATCGTAAAAAGCCAGCCTTTCAGGTTTGTGTCTTTCCTGAATTTATCACGATACATCAGCGCTTTCAACATCGTATCCTGTACGAGGTCATGCGATTCTTCCCGGTCATTCGTAAACCTCCTGGTAAACGACTGCAGTGTGCTCCTTAATCCGGCAATTTCAAGCGTGAATTCAGAGGTAGTCATATATGTTTAATTATATGTTTGAAATGTTAAACAAAACTAAACCATAAAACTGATAAAGTCCATTATTGTTTAATTAATTAATTAAAATATTAAACAAAATATTATGCCTGAAATAGCTCTAAACGCCCTTTCGAGGGCTTTGGGTGAGTTTTTTTTAAAAAAAAGGATTAATCCTGCAACAGCGTTTTCAGCTCCAAAGCGGTTGAAAAGAACCGAATGTTTTTTATGGAAGTATTTTGTAAATGCAGGATTTGCATTCCGGAGGCATAGATCGCTACAGCAGGAAAATCGAGCGCCAGCTTTTCGAAATACTGCTCCATGTTTTTCATCGGAGAGATCAGGGAAGTTATCAGTATTTCCGGATGATGTGTTTGTATAACGCTTACCAGGTCTTCGTGGGGTACATTTTGCCCCAGGTAGTATGTTCTATAGCCGAGCATTCGCGCGAGGTAATGATTGAAGAGCAATCCTAACTCATGCATTTCGCCTTCCGGAAGAAACAGGACAACCTTTCTCGCAGCTTTGGAAGGAATCTGCAACCCATCGATAGCCACTATAATTTTCTGCCGGATAAGATTAGACATGAAGTGCTCATGTGCCGGTGTAATGTGTTTGGCCTGCCACAGTATACCGATCTTTTCGAGAAAGGGATATATAATTTCAGTAACAGTTCGTTCAAACCCGTAGCGCAGTATAATCGTGCTCAGTACTTTTTCAAAAGCTTCTTCCTCCATATCGATCATCGCGAGGATGAGCTGATCGATATATACACTGGTGTCACTCTTAACTTCACTGATCTCTAAAACCTTCCGGTTCATTTCTGCCATGCTCATGTCGGCAATGTGCGAGATCTTGATGCCATTATTATTGAGAAGCGATACGTTGATGATCTTTTTCAGATCGTCATCCGAATAGAAGCGAATGTTGGTGGTAGTGCGTGAAGGCTGGATGATCTTATGGCGCTTTTCCCAGATGCGAATGGTGTGCGCTTTAATACCTGATAGCTTTTCAAGCTCTTTGATTGAATACTTGCCCATCTCAATCTTTACAAACCTAAAACCAACGGAAATGAAAAATGTTTTTTGCCACGCGCATAAATTTTAATTTTATTTCCAATGGCCATAGATCGTGTAAAAGTAGGAAAAGATTGGTTTGAAGCGAGAGGATGGAAACCTTTTCCGTTTCAGGTAGAAGCCTGGGAGGCCTATCTCGATGGCTATAGCGGATTGGTGAACGCGCCCACCGGCAGTGGTAAAACCTATTCGCTCCTGATGCCCGTTATGCTGGAGTTTATCCGAAACAATCCTGACTATAAAAAGCAAAAGAACAATGGGCTGCAGGCCATCTGGATCACCCCGATACGTGCACTGTCCAAAGAAATAGAGCTGTCGGCGAACCGGTTGATCGAAGGACTTGAACTGCCCTGGAAGGTTGGCGTGCGCTCGGGCGATACATCGGTAAAGGAACGTGCCCGGCAAAAAGAAAAACCACCGGAGCTACTCATTACAACACCAGAGAGTCTGCATTTGCTGTTGGCCCAAAAAGGCTATCACGATTTTTTCAAAGAGCTGAAAGTGCTGGTAGCCGATGAGTGGCACGAACTGATGGGCTCCAAACGCGGTGTGCAGGTAGAACTGGCGTTGTCGCGACTCAAGCGCATAGCACCTGCGTTGCGGGTGTGGGGTATATCGGCAACCATTGGCAACATGGATGAAGCACTGCAGGCATTGCTGGGTAATTATTACTACGAGAAGAAATATAGTGTGATACGCACCGACATCGAGAAGAAGATCGAGATTGTTTCGATACTGCCCGATTCGGTTGACAAGATGCCATGGGCCGGGCACCTCGGTATACATCTGCTGCAAAAAGTTGTCGATATAGTAAAGGACAGTAGTACCACGCTCATCTTTACCAACACCCGGTCTTTCGCGGAGATATGGTACCAGAAGATGCTGGACAAAGCGCCCGAGCTTTCCGGACTTATGGCGATGCACCATGGCTCCATTAGTCAGGAGTTACGCAATTGGGTGGAAGATCAACTGCATGAAGGTAAACTGAAAGCTGTAGTGTGTACCTCCAGTCTTGATCTCGGTGTGGACTTTCGCCCGGTGGAAACCGTGATACAGATTGGCGGACCAAAAGGAGTTGCTCGCTTTTTACAACGAGCCGGTCGAAGCGGCCACCAGCCTGGTGCCGTAAGCCGTATATACTTTGTACCGACACATTCGCTGGAGCTGATGGAGGCGGCCGGTATACGCGAAGCAGTTCGAAAAAAAATTGTGGAAGATCGCTTCCCCTATATCCGTTCGTTCGATGTACTCATGCAATACCTCATTACACTTGCTATATCGGAAGGATTTGAGCCCAACG
The DNA here is from genome assembly GCA_902168205.1 of uncultured Chitinophaga sp. GTDB lineage: Bacteria > Bacteroidota > Bacteroidia > Cytophagales > Cyclobacteriaceae > Ohtaekwangia > Ohtaekwangia kribbensis. The sequence goes on from CABHOK010000002.1 coordinate 216,572, forward strand.
AGATCTTCGAGGAAGTAAAGGGTACTTTCAGTTTTTCATCCATGAGTGAAGATGAATGGTTGTGGATATTAAATTTCATTACCACCGGTGGCGATTCGTTGCAGGCCTATGATGAGTATAGAAAGGTAATTGTAATCAATGGTATATACAGGGTAGAGAACCGCGCTATAGCGATGAGGCACCGTCTTTCAGTCGGCACCATCGTGGGCGATGCTTCCATGTTTGTACGGTTTGTTTCCGGTAAATATTTGGGAACGATCGAAGAGTATTTTATTTCGCGCCTGTCGCCCGGCGATGTATTCTGGTTTGCCGGCAGAAATCTTGAACTCGTACGCATCAAGGAAATGGAGGCGCAGGTACGCAAGACCAACCGAAAATCGGGAGCTGTGCCTTCGTGGCAGGGTGGACGCATGCCGTTGTCTTCGCAGATGAGTGAACTGATCCGCAATAAACTCGATGAAGTTGTACAGGGTATAGAGACGGATGTGGAGATGAAATTTCTGAAACCTGTATTTGACCTGCAACGCGACCGCTCGCATTTACCCGGCAAAAACGAATTTCTGATCGAGTATTTTCAAAGTGATGAAGGGTACCACGTACTCATGTATCCGTTTGAAGGACGTTTCGTGCACGAAGGCATGGGCGCGCTGGTGGCACATCGTATCGCACAAATACAACCCATTACTTTTTCCATCGCGATGAATGATTATGGTTTCGAGTTATTGTCTGATCAGCCTATACCAATCGAAGAAGCCGTAGAGACCAACGTATTGGGAAGCGATGATCTGATGAAAGATATACAAGCCAGTATAAATTCTACCGAGATGGCGCGCAGAAAATTCAGAGATATAGCCGCTATATCCGGTCTCGTATTCAAAGGCTATCCCGGCAAACCCGTTAAAGACCGACATCTGCAGTCAACATCACAACTATTCTTCAACGTGTTTAATGATTACGATGCCCACAACTTATTACTGCGCCAGGCATTCGATGAAGTAATGGACTTTCAGTTAGAAGAAGCACGCCTGCGAAAAGCACTCGATCGTATAGCTCACCAGAAAATTATCATCACACATCCCGAGAAACCAACACCATTCGCCTTCCCCATCATGGTAGACCGCATGCGCGAAAAACTAACCTCCGAAAAAATAGAAGACCGAATCCGGAAGATGGTGATGCAGTATGATGAGCACTGAGAATTAGAAAATTGAAAAATTGAAAGATTTAAGAAATTGGAAAATTATAACATTACAAAATTGAAAAATTACAAAGCGTGGAGTCTACTTAATTTTTCAATCTTCCAATCCTTACACAAGTCCATTGAGATATAGATTGAACTCAAGCGGGCTTGCTTCTTCGAATTCGTCTGCTTTCAAATCTTCAAATATACCTTCATCAAATTCAAGTTCGCGTAGCTCGGCATGGCCTTCCGCATCTACGGTTATTTCAGATCCTGTGTAAAGTATCGGGTTAACTTTTACGAGGATCTTGACACCTTCTATTTCTTTTTTGAAATACTGGTGAACGATGTTGCTGCCTTTCGCCATTCTACTTTTATTTGATCAATGATTCGACTTGATTTACCAGAGCAGTTCACAACAGAACGATTGCTCCTTCAGCGGCTAAGGTACGAAGATGCCGAGGAAATTTTTTATACCTATGCCAGCAAACCGGAAGCAACCCGCTATATGTCGTGGCCAACGCATCAGCATATTGAAGACACACGTACATTTTTACAATATGCGGTATGGGCGTGGCAGGAGGGAACCGACTACAGTTATAGCATTCGCCTCAAAACCAACGGGCGGTTAATCGGCAGCATTGGCATCATGAACGAGCACGGTAAAATACAGTTCGGGTATATATTAAGTCCCGTGTGGTGGAACAATGGTCTTGCCACCGAAGCCTGTACGTACATCATGCGCATGCTTCGGCAGCAGAAAGGTATATTTCGCATCAGCACCTTTGTAGATGCCGAGAATATAGCTTCCGCAAGGGTGCTCGAAAAATGTGGATTGATAAAAGAAGCGAGCCTTGCCAACTGGATGCGGTTTCCCAATCAGCAAAATGAACCGAAAGATTGTGCCGTATATGTACTTCCGCTTAAGGAGTCAGCAGATCTTTAAGTGAATACGGTTGATAGTATAACATCGTCAGGATCAGGAAGGTCACGATCGAAGCCACAAACCCGAACATAAATATAGTATACGACAGGCGGATGAATTTATACTTCTTGGCCAGTACTTTCCCGAGAAAGTATATATCCTTTATCATACTGCCATAGAGATAATCGTAATCCTTCATCATCTCGCGCATACCCCACTCGTAGTCTTTCAATGCCATGTTGTGAAAGTTACCGAAGAAAAGCAGGTTTGTTTTTTTATTCAGAATGTCCTCACGGGTAAATTTACCTTCGGCAATGTTTGGTCGTGTAGCCAGAATAGCCATGACGATGGCTGTGAGACATGTAAACACCAGGATAAGCGTAGGCACTACCAGGTGTGGAAAATCTTCAAGTTTACGGAAGAGCACGCTGACAACGATGGATAGTATAATAGTGTTGATCGAGATCATGATGTTCGCCTTCGTATCCGCCATACCGCTCAGGTTGATGTGGTTCTCCAGCGTAGTGCGGAACATTGTTTCTATACCGCGATCCGGACGTGAATTCTTATCCAGTTTTTTACGAAGCTTTTCTATTTCCTTCTCCATCTCTTGCAGCCCTTCGTTCTTTGAAGCTTCAGGCTTTAACTCGTTCTTTAGTCTTTTGATATTTTGTTTCTTCAGCGGTTGTAAAACATTTTTGCCGTAGGCCGTAAAGAACTCGTGGTTCTTCATAAACTTCAGATTAGCCTGAAGCCACTCGTCATCGGAAGCAAAGTGTACATTCTTAGTGATGGCGATTTCTTCGCGCAGTCGCTTGGCGCGTTCGCGAACATCCGTCTTGGCAAGGTGGTGAAGATCGGCATCGCAGAGTACTTCGCCCATAATGTCCTGCGGAGCTTGCGGCATTACCGTTGCCAGGATCGTGCGCTGTACATCTTCGGCTTTCTTCTCCGAAGCATTCCAATCGCGCAGCAATTTAACAGCAATGGTGGCCGACTCTTTTTCATGATCTTTAGGACCGTTCAGATAACCGATGTCGTGCAGCCACGCAGCGATCAGTACAGTCTCCATCTGGTCGTTTGTAAGATTGGAAGCAGCACCAATTTCCTGAGCCGCCTGTGCTACCTCTTGCGTGTGGCTGAAGTTGTGATATACACAGGTTTTTGGCAGTTTATTACAAAGGATTTCTTCGGCATAGGCTTTAGCTTTCCGAACCAGTTCCGTTTCAATCATACCATTAGTCGAACATAAACCTAAAACTAACAAAATTTATATTTAGTTTGATGGAGAATAGAATAGTGAAGTATTACCTGGCAGAATTATGCAGTTCTGCTCTTCTTTAATTTAGTTTGTGTCATGATTAGACTTCGACTCGCTAATTTTCTATTATTCCTTCTTATCAGCTCTCCGCTCTACCCTCAGCAACAGAGCTTTAACCTCTATATGATCGGGGATGCCGGAGAACCAACCTTACCAACGAACGGCCTGCGCGAATTATTACAAAAGAAGTACGATCCGGCTGTACCTTCGGTGGTAATTTTTCTGGGAGACAATATTTACCCCAAGGGACTCCCGGCACCCGATGAACGCGGACGCCAGCAGGCAGAAACGATCCTGAAGGCTCAGCTCAACCTGCTGCAGGGATTTAACACGGATGTATACTTTATACCCGGCAACCACGATTGGAAAAAAGGACATGCTGACGGCTGGCAACAGATAACCCACGAGGAAGCGTGGATCGATTCGCTTCATAACGAACATATACACTTTCAACCCGAGGGCGGGTGCCCTGGTCCGGTGGAAGTTCCGCTGAGTAAAGATGCTGTGCTGGTAATTATAGACTCACAATGGTTTTTGCATCCGTGGGATAAACCGGAAGGTGACGACAGTCCCTGCGAAGTAAAGCGTCCGGAAGATGCCGTGATACAACTGGAAGATATATTCAACCGGAATATAGGGAAGCGGGTTATCGTAGCGGCTCACCATCCGCTCTATACATATGGTGAACACGGAGGTGTATTTACCTGGAAAGACCACTTGTTTCCGCTATTGGACCTCAACCGAGACCTATATATACCGATGCCGGGCATCGGCTCGATATACCCACTATACCGAAAATTTATAGGTGATATACAAGACACGCCACATCCCATCTACAAACGCTATATCCAGGTGATGTCGCAGTTGCTGAAGAAGTATCCGAATACCATATATGTAAATGGTCATGAACATGCCTTGCAGTATGTCTGGAAGGACAGTGTACACTATGTTACCAGCGGATCGGGCTCTAAATATACTTTTGTAAAGCAGAAGGGATATGCCCGCTTTGCCTCGCCTGCTATGGGGTTTGTGAAGATTAATGTTTCCGGCGGAGGCGCTTCTTCGATTGATTACTTTGAGATTGGTAAAGAGCAGCCAGTCTATAATGTTCAGGTAAAAGCCGAAGTAAATCCGACAGCACCGGGAGAACAGTCGTTACCGGATTTTTCAAAAACAGTGCGCGTGCATGCCAGCGACCGTTACCAGGCTGGTAAATTTCATAAAAAGATATTGGGAAAAAATTACCGCGATGAATGGCGACAGGATATCGATGTGCCGGTATTTAACATTGGTGCCATTGGCGGAGGATTGAAGATATTGCAGAAGGGTGGAGGTATGCAGACGCTGTCGCTGCGCCTCGCAGATTCGTTGGAACAAGAGTATACATTACGCTCGATCGAGAAATTCCCGGAGAAAGCTGTGCCGGAGATGTTACAGAAAACATTTGCTGCAGATCTTGTACAGGACCAGATATCGGCTGCACACCCGTATGGAGCTTTAACGGTAACGCCACTCGCAGAGGCTGCGGGTATATATCATACCAACCCGGAAGTAGTATATATACCAGATGATCCGCGCTTTGGAATCTACCGGAAGGAGTTTGCCAATACACTGATGCTGTTCGAGGAACGTCCCGCAGGCGATGCCAGCAATAAGCCGTACTTCGGAAATTCAAAGAAGATTATCAGCACCGATAAAGTATTGGAGAAGCTAATGGAAGACAACGATAATTATGTTGATCAGGAGTTTGTACTGCGTTCGCGTGTTTTTGATATTGTTATAGGAGACTGGGATCGTCACGATGATCAGTGGCGCTGGGCATCATTCAAGGAAAAGAAAACAGAATACTATCGTCCTATACCGCGTGATCGCGACCAGGCATTGTTTGTGAGCGATGGTATACTGGCCAAAGTATGGAGCCGTAAGTGGGCATTGCCAAAGTTTGAAGGCTTTCACGATGAAGTACGGTGGGCACCCGGCTTCATGTTCAACGCACGTTACTTCGACAGAAGTTTTCTCAATCAACCATCGGCTGCACAATGGCAGGAGCAGGCGAAGGGCGTACAACAATCATTGACAGACGAAACAATTGAGGCTGCTGTAAAGCGATTGCCTGCGGAGATATATAAACTGCATGGCGAAGAGATTGCCCGTAAATTGAAATCGCGCAGAGATCATTTGCCGGAGTATGCACAGGAGCACTATAAATTCCTGGCGCGCGAAGTGGATGTAACGGGCTCCGACAAGCGTGAGTACTTTGATGTGCAGCAGGAACCCAATGGCGATGCAAGGGTAAGTATATATAAGATCAGCAAGTCAGGCGAACACACCTCCAAAATATATGAACGTAAATTCCTGGCGAACGAAACCGATGAGGTACGCCTCTATGGTTTTGGTGGCGATGATATATTTAGTTTTTCCGGCGAGGGTAAAGGAAAGATCAAGGTGCGTGTAATCGGTGGCGATGGTGGTGACTCTGTACGAAACAATGCCACGATAAAAGGCTGGCGACAACCATATAAAATATACGATGTGCCCGCAGGTATAGCCATTAACAGCAAGCGACACCTCGCTGATAAGACTTCCAACGATGCGGATGTAAACCTGTACGATCGCAGGGCATTTCGATATCCTGTACTAGCACCGCTTGTTTACGGTACTTTTAACTATGACGATGGCATATTCCTGGGTGGAGGTTTTCTGTATACCAAGCATGGCTTCCGTAAGTTTCCGTTTAAGACACAGCATTTGTTTTTGTTCAGTTATGCTCCGCTCACCAGTTCCTATAACTTCAAGTACGATGGTCGCTTCTCGCAGGTATTTGGCAAATGGGGCGTAGCGTTAGACTTCGATGTAAAAGCGCCTAACTTCGTAAACAACTTCTTCGGCTGGGGTAATGAGACAGTATTTAATGACGAGTTGGATGATGAACCTCAATACGAAGATCAGCTCCGGAGCTCTATTGATTACTATCGTATACGCCTCCAGCAGATAGACCTGCAAGCTATGCTTACACGTCCCTTCGGTAGTTCCGGTCTTTTTAAAATCGGTCCGGTATACCAGCGCGTAGAGATCGAAAGGCCTACCAAATCACCACGGTATATTGCCGAGTATGCGGCCACCCTGGATGAACCACTGTTTGAAGTATCCAAAACATTTGCAGGACTTCGTACCGAGTGGCTCATCGATAAACGCGATAACCGTATACTCACAACACGCGGAGTGGTATTGAATCAGTCATCAACAGTATATAAAGGTCTGGAGTCGCGCGCGCATGATTTCACTTCGCATAACGCGTCCGTTGCGTTCTATCAGTCGTTCAGACTTCCGGCCCGTGTTACCTTTGCGCTTCGTGCCGGTGGCGGTATCAATACCGGTAAATATGAAATATACCAGGCACAGATACTCGATGGTAAAACAGAACTTCGCGGCTTCCGTAAAACACGTTTTTATGGCGATCGCGATTTCTATAGCAACAATGAAGTGCGTTTAAAAATCGCCAGCTTCCGCTCCTATATATTCCCGGCATCGGTGGGTATAAATGGTTTCTTCGATGTAGGGCGGGTATGGTATAAAGACCCCAGCGGTAAAGATCCCAGCACAGCCGATGGTACATCCAGCGTATGGCATAAAGGATACGGGGGAGGAATATGGGTTACACCATTTAATTTAACCGTGCTCGCTGCTGAACTGGCGCACAGCAAAGACGGCAACATGTTTTACATACGACTCGGCTTCCTGTTCTAGGATAAGGTATATATAGCTTTGTCATAAAAATAAAATACCCGGAGCACATGCTTCGGGTTTTTTAGTATAAAAATCATCCGATGCATTGATCAATTCTACGGATGTGTTTAACCATTGCATGTTTTTTTATTTTGCGAGTATCCGAAATGGTATTTAGTTTATTCGCTATTCTATTGTTGGGAGAACTATAGTTAACAATTGCCCTTTCTGAGTGGATTGGGCAGTTGGCATAATGGTTGGTTATATACTACACAAACAAATAAAAAAGTATGGCTGGTGTAGTGTGGCTCCTGGATAATTATAGTGAAGATGTGATTACCGGACTGGAAGTTAAGGGTTACGTTGTTCGAAGATTTTCTGCTCAGAATCAACTCCCAATGCAATATGATGAGCGCCCCGATATGATTTTCTTCTCCAAATTAACGGCTGAAACAGCAGGTTTCTTTACCAAAATCTACCAGTTTTATCCGGGAGTGTTGGCCATGAGTGTTCCTTCGTTGTTGCCGGCAGAAGAGAAATAACATCCTGAACTGGGATTTGGTGGCGTTTCTTTGTCTCATTGTTAGACTGACAATGGCGTTGGAATAATTGTAAATTTTTTGTCTGGTATTTGTAATCAATAAAGACTTTACTATTATTGCCGCATCAATTTCAACTAAATTCATGGGAAGAGGAGATAAAAAATCCAAAAAAGGTAAGCGCACAAAAGGCTCTTATGGCGTTACAAGAAGTAAAAATGCTATCAAAGCTCGTTTGAAGAGAGCAACTTCTAAAAAAGAAACATCAGAAGCTGGCGCAGCTCCTGCTAAAAAAAGAACACCTGCTAAAAAGAAAGCAGAGTAATAGAACATGATACAATTCAATAACATAGCTTGGTGGTGGCATATATCGAAACTCGATATGTGAACAGCCTTTTTATGTTAAAGCGATAATGCCGAAGGCCTGCTGTTCACCAGCAGGCCTTCTTTTTTTATTTAAACGTAACTGATCGTACCTGAACAAGCCGATCGAAAAATATAAACCGAACATGAAGTATACATTAACGACCTACACCAAGAAGCTTCTGGCCGATACACTCACACCTGTTAATATATATCTGAAACTCCGCGATGTGTTTGCAGGCAGCATTCTCCTCGAAAGTTCAGATTATCATGGTCATGAAAACAGTTTGTCTTTTATATGCTGCGATCCAATCGCATCGTTCCAGGTTGTAGATAACGAAGCCTCCATTCAATATCCGGATGGCGCAGCCGAGCACATCAAAATCTCAGGTGTAGGACACGTTACTTCATTGCTCGAAGACTTCAGAAATAAATTTGATGTTCAACAACAGGCAGGTTCCAAGTATCCTAACTGCGGACTCTTCGGATATATGTCATACGATGCCGTTCGGTTCTTTGAAACGGTAACGATCGACCAGAAGAAAAAGATGATACCGGATGTGATCTATAAACTATACCGGTATGTAATTGTTGTCGATCACTTCTCCAACGAACTGAGTTTGTTCGAACATTCGCATCAATCCATTACACCGAGCTCGCTCGACAGAATTGAACAGATCATTTTCAGCAATCGCTTCTCCACCTATAAGTTTTTATTGATAAATGGTGAAGAATCTAATTTTACCGATGAAGAGTTCCTTAAGGTAATCGAGAAAGGTAAGGAGCATTGTTACCGTGGCGATGTGTTCCAGATCGTTCTCTCCAGAAGATTTCAGTGCGGCTTTAAAGGAGACGAGTTTAATGTATACCGCGCGTTGCGTTCCATCAATCCATCGCCTTACCTGTTTTATTTTGATTATGGTAATTTCAAGCTGATCGGCTCGTCACCGGAAGCACAGCTGCAGGTGAAAGGAGGCAAAGCACATATATACCCTATAGCCGGTACATTCCGCAGATCCGGTAACGACCAGGAAGATGCAGCCATTGCCGAACGCCTTGCTGCCGATGAAAAAGAAAATGCTGAGCACGTAATGCTTGTAGATTTGGCACGCAACGATATGAGCAGAAATGCTTCGAGCGTACACGTAGAAGTGTTCAAGGAAATTCAATACTACTCACACGTTATACACCTCGTGTCAAAAGTTACCGGTACATTGGCAAACGACTCTTCTATAATCGGAATGGCAGCCGATACATTTCCGGCCGGTACATTATCCGGTGCACCCAAGCACATGGCCATGACACTGATCAATAAATACGAAAATACAAACCGGACGTTTTACGGAGGTGCCATCGGATTTATAGGCTTTGACGGATCGTTCAATCACGCCATTATGATTCGTACATTCCTAAGTCATGAAAATAAACTGATATACCAGGCAGGAGCCGGAGTAGTATCCAAATCACAAGCCGAAAGTGAGTTGCAGGAGGTGAATAATAAACTCACTGCGCTGAGGAAAGCAGTGTTGATGGCGGAGAAGATTTGATGGGATTGTCGAAGATTGGAAAATTTTAAGATTGGAAGATTTGTTAAGATTAAAAGATTTTAAGATTGAAAGATTAAAAAAAGGCCTCTTGAAATTTTTAATAAATCAAAAATTAAAAAGTTATGGCGAGGATTGAGCGGTTTGAGGACTTGGAAATTTGGAAAGAGGCCGTTGCAATAGGGTTGGATATATATGGTATAACATCAAGAGGAAAATTGGAAAGAGATTATTCATCGAAAGATCAACTTCGAAGAGCTGCTATATCGGTGTCGAACAATATAGCGGAAGGCTTTGAGTATAATAATAACAATGTATTTATGCGCTTCCTAGGATATGCAAAAGGATCAGCCGGAGAATTACGAAGCAACCTCTTCGTACTAAAAGAAGCCGGTATAGTACCACAAGATGACTACGAACGTCTACACAACAAACTAATCACCGCGTCAAAAAGTATAAAAGGATTCATTAACTATCTGGACGACTACGAATCCAAAAAGAAAAACAACAAACAAAAATAATTTTACAATTTTCTAATCTTAAAATCTTCCAATCTTATAATTCAAAAGAGATGAAATTACTTGTTCTCGATAATTACGATTCATTTACATACAATCTGGTACATATAATACGAGAGTTAGGATACGCTGTGGATATTTTTAGAAACGATAAGATCAGCGTGGCAGACGTAAAGAAATATGATAAGATATTACTATCTCCCGGGCCGGGTATACCGGATGAAGCCGGTATTATGAAGCAGGTAATTCGCGAGTATGGCGCCTCCAAAAGTATACTAGGGGTTTGTCTCGGTCATCAGGGGATAGGAGAGGTATACGGTGCCAAACTATATAATATACCCAAGGTGCTGCACGGAGTAACGTCCGTAGTAGAAGTGAAAGATTCTTCTGATTATCTTTTTAAAGGTGTAACCGAAAAATTCCAGGCGACACATTACCACTCGTGGGCTGTATTGCCGGAGAGCTTTACACCAGACCTGAAAATTACGGCCGTGAATGATGAAGGTTTGGTGATGGCATTACAACATGCGAAGTATGATGTGCGAGGCGTGCAGTTCCACCCTGAGTCTGTTATGACACCGGAAGGTCCGAAGATGATCGCGAACTGGCTGAAGCATTAATATTCCGATGTCGAACACCCAACCAAGTCCAAGTCCTGATTGCTAAATTCTAATAAAGAATGAAACATATATTAAACGAACTTATCGATCACCGCTCGCTTACCAAAGAAACCGCGAGACAAGTATTGGTTGATCTTGCTACAGGTAAATATAATCCGAGTCAGACAACTGCGTTCATGACGGTATATATGATGCGCAGCATAACAGTAGACGAGTTGCAAGGCTTTCGCGATGCCATGCTGGAGTTGTGTCTGCCTGCTAAATTTGATCAACCCGTCATGGATGTGTGCGGTACGGGCGGTGATGGTAAGAATACATTTAATATATCCACGCTTTCATCGTTTGTTGTAGCGGCAGCCGGTCAGCCGGTTGCCAAGCATGGTAACTACGGTGTTTCATCGGCCTGCGGATCTTCCAACCTGCTTGAATACTTCGGTTATAAATTTACCAGCGATGTAGATGAACTGAAGCGCAGCCTCGATCGCTCCAACATCTGCTTTATGCATGCACCGTTGTTTCATCCGGCGATGAAAAATGTAGCACCGATACGGAAAGAGCTTGGCGTAAAAACATTCTTTAACATGTTGGGACCGATGGTAAACCCAGCGTTCCCGAAACGACAACTCGTGGGTGTATTTAGCCTGGAGCTGGCGCGACAGTATGGATATTTATACCAGAACACCGATAAAGATTTTGTGATCCTTCACTCCATTGACGGCTATGATGAAGTATCACTTACCAGTGCATTCAAATATTTCTATAACCAGGGTGAACGCCTGGCTACTCCTGCTGATCTTAATTTACCCCAACTAAAATACGAAGACCTGAAAGGTGGCGATACCGTAGAGGAGTCTGCCAAAGTATTTATGAAAGTATTGGAAGGTAAAGGAACGGCAGCGCAAAATGCAGCGGTGATTGCCAATGCAGGCATGGCGTTATACGCAGGCCATCAGCAGGATGGATTGCCCGCAGCTTTGCAACGCGCGAAAGAAGCGTTGGAGTCAGGCAAGGCACTTCAGTCGTTTAAGAAACTTGTACAGCCTTAATTAACGTTTTACAGATATATACCAACACACCAAACGCATGAATATTCTCGATAAGATCATTGAACAAAAACGCAAAGAGGTAGAAGAGCGAAAAAGCCTGTACCCGGTAAAACTGCTGGAGAAAGGAATTTACTTTTCGACACTGCCGGTTTCGATGAAGAAATATATACTGCGCGAAGACAAGACCGGTATCATTGCCGAGTTTAAGCGGCAGTCGCCATCCAAAGGTACAATCAACGCGCATGCTTCGGTTGAACGTACATCTATAGGCTATATGCAGGCCGGTGCTTCAGCACTCTCTGTACTGACAGATAAACAATTTTTCGGTGGTACGAATGATGACCTGATGATTGCGCGGAAATTTAATTTCTGCCCGATTATCCGTAAAGATTTTACGATCGATGAATATCAGATTGTCGAAGCAAAATCCATCGGGGCCGATGCTATACTGTTGATTGCTGCTGTACTCGAACCGAAGCAAGTAAAAGAGTTAACCGACTTTGCACATACGTTTGGGCTGGAGGTGTTGCTGGAAGTACACGATGAAGATGAATTGAAGCGAAACCTGGAAGCAGGAGCGGACCTGATCGGTGTTAACAACCGTAATCTGAAAACATTTGAAGTCGGCATCGAAGTATCGAAACGACTGGCATCGCTTATACCCGATTCGGCAGTAAAAGTATCTGAGAGTGGAATTTCTTCGGTGGATACTATACTTGAATTAAAGAAGTATGGCTACCGCGGATTCCTGATGGGAGAGAACTTTATGAAACACAGCAGACCCGAGCAAGCTGCCATGGAGTTTATGGACGAACTCCGAAAAACAGAAGGACTTAAACTAAATGCATAGTATATAACTATAGTTATCGTATATGGAGGTGAAGCTGAAAGTTTGTGGAATGCGGGATGCAGAGAATCTGTTGAGTGTAGCGGCATTGCGACCAGACTATATGGGCTTTATCTTCTATCAAAAATCACCACGCTTTGTCGGGGAAGACTTTCAGGTACCGAAATCTTTTCCGGCTGATATAAAAAAGGTAGGTGTGTTTGTAAATGAGACACCTGAAAAAATGCTTGCTATAGCCCGCATGTTGCAGCTTGATTATTTGCAGCTGCATGGAAATGAATCAGTAGAAGTTTGTGCTACCATCAGGCAGGCAGGCATTGGTGTTATCAAGGTTTTTTCAGTAGGCGATGATTTTGATTTTGCAGTAACAAAGCCATATCAATCTTCAGTCGATTTCTTTTTGTTCGATACAAAAGGTAAATACTACGGAGGAAACGCGCAGGTATTTGATTGGACTGTGCTAAATCGATACGATCAACAAATACCATTCTTCCTCAGCGGAGGCATCACACCCGACAATGTTATAAATATAGCATCGTTAAGGATTATGAACCTTCATGCATTGGACGTAAACAGCGGAGTAGAGATACAACCCGCGCTCAAAAGCGTTGAAAAGCTAAACACACTCATTACACAAGTATCGATACTATAAATCGTGGACACGTGCATAGATCACACTCACATCACCATCACACCAATCGTGTAACCAGTAGCCAGTAACCAGAAGCTTTAAGAATATGAAATATACAGTTGACCAACGCGGATACTACGGACAATTCGGGGGTGCATACATCCCTGAAATGCTATATCCCAATGTAGAGGAACTTCGGAATAAATATCTTCAGATCATTCAGAGCGATGACTTTAAGAAGGAGTTCCAAGACTTGCTAAAGAACTATGTAGGACGCCCTACGCCTTTATACCATGCCGCACGCATGTCGGAGAAATATGGCGCCAAAATATACCTGAAGCGCGAAGACCTTTGTCATACCGGTGCACACAAGGTAAACAATACCATAGGACAGATCCTGCTGGCGAAACGCCTGGGCAAAGAGAAGATCATTGCCGAGACAGGTGCCGGTCAGCACGGTGTTGCAACGGCTACGGTATGCGCACTGATGGGTATGGAATGTGTCGTATACATGGGCAAGGTTGATATGGAGCGGCAACGCCCCAACGTAGAACGTATGCGCATCCTGGGAGCAAAGGTTGTACCTGCCCTGAGCGGCAGCATGACATTGAAAGATGCGACCAACGAAGCGTTACGTCACTGGATCAACAATCCAACCGATACACACTATATCATTGGTTCTGTTGTAGGTCCGCACCCGTATCCGGATATGGTGGCGAGATTTCAATCGGTGATCAGCGAAGAGATGAAAAAGCAATTGCAGGAAGAGATCGGTAATCCGTTCCCTGACTATGTATTTGCCTGCGTAGGTGGCGGCAGTAATGCAGCCGGTGCATTCTATCATTTCCTCGATGATGAGCATGTAAATTTAGTGGGTGTGGAAGCGGCTGGTAAAGGTGTTGACTCAGGCGAGTCTGCGGCAACAACCGCGCTTGGAAAAGTAGGTGTACTGCATGGCAGTAAGATGTTGCTGATGCAAACTGAAGATGGACAGGTAGTGGAACCTCATTCCATATCGGCAGGTTTGGACTATCCCGGAATAGGTCCGATGCATGCACACTTGTTTGAGACAGGCCGCGTAAAATTTGTAAGCGCTACCGATGATGAAGCGATGAAAGCCGGCATCGAGCTGGGTAAACTGGAAGGAATTATACCGGCTATAGAATCCGCTCACGCATTGGCTGCACTTAATCAGTTTGAATTTGATAAGGATGATGTTGTGGTCGTTAATCTTTCCGGAAGAGGCGATAAAGACCTGGAGACCTATATCCGATGGGGTAAATATTAACAGTATACTATTTATCCGAAATCTTCAGTCTTAAACATCAACCTCAGAAAAAATGAAAAACAGAATAACCGAACTATTCGCTAAAAAGAAAGGAAATATATTAAATGTATACTATACGGCTGGCTTCCCGGCTTTGAACGATACGGTACGCATAGCCCAGGCGTTGGAGAAGGCTGGTGCCGATATCATTGAGATCGGTATACCGTTTTCCGATCCGGTTGCCGATGGACCTACCATCCAGGAGAGTAACAAGATCGCGCTTGACAACGGCATGACATTACACCTGCTGCTGGAGCAGGTAAAGGAGATACGCAAAACCGTATCGCTCCCTATTATACTCATGGGCTATATCAATCCCGTGATTCAATATGGTGTTGAGAAGTTTGCCAAAGATGCTTCTGCATTGGGAGTGGATGGTGTTATTATACCCGACCTGCCGCTGCATGAGTTTGAGGAACAGTATAAAGCACTTTTCAAATCGCTGAACCTCTGCAATACGTTTCTGATATCACCCACAACATCGGAAGAGCGCATTCGCAAGATTGATGCTGCCACAGAAGGATTTATATATGCGGTATCAGCATCCAGTATAACCGGTGCCAAAGGCGATTTCTCTTCTGAACAAGTGCAGTATTTTGAACGTCTGCAGAACCTGAAACTGAAGAATCCGTTCCTGATCGGATTCGGTATATCCAATCATTCAACGTTTGCCAAAGCCTCGCAGTATAGTGCTGGTGCTATTGTAGGGAGTGCTTTCATTAATTTGTTGCGCGAAGCGAAAGATATATCGGCTGATGTTGATGCATTCGTCAAGTCACTGAAAAAGTAAAACCCAAATCCCAATAAAACCCAACTACAAACCTAACGTCTACCCGTGCTATGATCATTCAACTAAACCCAACGATCGCACCTCCGGACAGAGAGGCTATCATTACGAAAGTAAAAAGTCTGGAGTATAAAACTACCGAGGTAAAAACGCAGAAAGGTTCTTACCTCGTAGCTATCGGTAAGAAAGATTTTGACATTCGCCAGCTCGGACATTTGCAAGGCATTGCCGATATACATCGTGTGTCTGACGACTATAAACTTGTCTCACGCAAGTGGAAAGTTGGTCGCACACATATTGATCTCGGTGATGGTGTTGTGATCGGTGACGGAAACCTGTCGATCATGGCAGGTCCGTGTTCCATCGAGAACGAAGAGCAGGTACAAAGAACAATCGATCACCTGGTAAAGAACGGTGTCCGCATTATGCGCGGTGGTGTATTTAAACCCCGCAGCTCTCCGTATGCTTTCCGTGGACTTGGTATAGATGGTTTGAAGATGTGGTATACACTTGCAAAGAAGGCCGGTATAAAAATTATCACAGAGGTAATGCAGGTAAGTCAGATTGCCGAGATGTATGATTACGTTGATGTATTCCAGGTAGGTGCACGCAATACACAAAATTTTAACCTGCTGGATGAACTCGGCAAAGTTGACAAAGCGGTGATGATCAAGCGTGGTATATCCGGCACGATAGAAGAGTTATTGTATTCCGCAGAATATGTATTTGCTGCGGGCAATGAAAAGCTGATTCTGTGCGAGCGTGGTATACGCACGTATGAACGTGCAAGCCGAAACACACTCGATGTAAATGCTATACCCATTCTGAAAGAGAAAACACATTTGCCTGTGGTGGCTGATCCATCGCACGGTATAGGCATTCGTGAATTTGTAGAGCCGGTAGCACTCGCGGCCGTAATGGCGGGAGCCGATGGTATTATTTATGAAACGCACCAGGAGCCCGAGAAAGCTGCATCAGATGGACAACAGACGTTGGACTTTGAGGAGTCGACTAACCTGATCAATCGTCTGAAGAAGACATCTACACTTTTGCAGAGCTTCTGATTTTTTTCAATCTATACTATACGCGGCAGCAAGGTATATATCATGCCTTGCTGCCGCGTTTTTTTATTACTTCAAAAGTTTATCTAAACTATTAACCGCCACGAAATGGTAGTTAGGACGCGCTTTGGTATAAATGGAAGTTGCGAGCTTTTTACCCTCTGCCGTTTTGATAAGTTCACTATATAAAGGCATCAGGAATTTTCTACGACCGGTGTTGGTCAGGAACGTTTCAATTTTCGGATATACTTTTTCATAGCCGTTACGAATAGCAATCACGCCCCATGCTGTGATGATCTCAGAGTTGCCCGACTCGGTAAATTTACCGAGTTTATCAAGTGAAACCATCTGCTGCTGTGTTAATGTATCCGGAAGGTTTTTGAGGAAGTGCAGCCATTCATGTGTACTCCATTTTGATGTTGCCTCCGTTTGTATAGCCTTACCGGATTTCCATTGCGTTAAGGTTTCGTCCACTTTTGTAAAACGATCCGCTACCGGTGTCGGGCAATAGGAGGGGAGCCCTTCGGTATATATCCAGTCGTTGAATAAAGAATCGGGTAACGCTATGGTAAATTTGGATTGGTAGTAATTCTTGATAAAAGGAATGAACTCTTCCGTTGTCATCACTTTAAACGCATTCTGCGTGAAGTAATCTTTAACAAACTGATCGAACTTCTCGCGGCCGTTTTGCTCTTCGATCGTGCGCAGAAAATAATAGCCTTTGTTATAGGCAATGGTAGTTACACCATCATCCGGATTACGATCGTCAAGGTTTAGTTTCAGTTTGGTATCGGCAGCGTGCCCTTCATCCGTTAATGATTTTATTTCTTCTTTTACTTCCTGCAGGTTTAGAGACGCAAGCATTTCGGCATAGTCCTTACCATATAGTTTTTCCATGATTCGCGTTTCGAAATATACCGTGAAGCCTTCGTTCAGCCAGAAGTCATTCCAGGTAGCATTTGTTACCAGGTTGCCAGACCAGCTATGCGCAAGCTCATGTGCAATGAGCGATGTGAGGGAACGATCGCCCGCCAATATAGTCGGTGTCGCAAACGTAAGCCGTGGATTTTCCATGCCCCCAAATGGGAAGCTTGGAGGTAGCACCAATACATCATAACGTTCCCATTGATATTTACCATAGAGCGCTTCCGCACCGGCAATCATTTTTTCAAGATCAGCAAACTCCCATGCGCAAGTATCTACCAGCGAAGGTTCAGCATATATACCACTGCGCTCGCTGATAGGGGTGAAAGCAATATCGCCAACCGACAACGCCAGCAGGTACGATGGTATAGGTTGCTTCATGGAGAAAGTATATATACCGGTCGCATTTTTGATTTGCGGGTTAGAGGCACTCATCAAGGCCAGCAGATCTTTGGGTACTGTAACTTCTGCATCGTAGGTAAAGCGCACACCAGGGGAATCCTGGCAAGGTACCCAGCTTCTCGCTAATATAGCCTGTGATTGTGTGAAGAGGAACGGATGTTTTTTACCTGCCGTCTGTTGTGCACTTAACCACTGCAATGCCTCTGCCTCCGGACTTGTGTGATAGGTGATGGATACTTCCGTTGTACCCGGCTTCAGCATTACCGCGAGTGCCTGTCCCAGCGTTGAATCAGCATCGGCCAATCTATACTCTGTGGGAGCATCGTTGTTGAGCGTTACTTTTTCGATGGAGAGTCCCTTGGTATCAAAGGTTATCAGATCAGCGTCTGCATTGGCTTCAATCGTCCAGGTAGCCACAGCGTTGATGATCTTCTTATCAAAATCAACAGCGGCTTTCCAGTGCAGATGTTTTACGCGGGCTTCGGCAGGTTGTGCGTATGAGTGCGGATCAGTTGGCTTCATTACAGTTTCAGTTGTTTTTTTAGGTTGGCAAGCGATTAACAGGTACAATACAAGTACATAACTTAGTTTTGTGATGATCTTAATCTTCATACCTTCGAATTTATAAGACAAACTACTATATTTTTTATTGAACGACTATGACCGTATACGGAATTAAAAATTGCAACACCGTAAAGACTGCACTCGACTGGTTGAAGAAGCACAACATAGAGTTCGAGTTTCACGATTACAAAACAAAAGGCATTAACGATGCGCGTTTAAAAGACTGGAGCAAGCAGGTAGGATGGGAGAGTCTGGTAAACAAGCGTGGCACCACCTGGCGTCAGTTGGACGAAGTCACACAAGCCGGTGTGAAGAATGAATCATCTGCCGTAGCACTAATGAAAGAGAAGACCAGCGTAATTAAACGCCCGTTGATCGAGCACGATGGAAAAGTATTGGCGCTTGGCTTTGACGAGCAGGAGTATAAGAAGGTATTTAACAAGTAAATCTTATTTGAAAATCTGCTATGTGTGATAAAGAACTAACTGACTTAAGAGCAATTATTTCAAAAGGCCAGAAGACTTTGGTGCATGGATTGAAAATTTGTCTGGAGTTTACGGTGCAGGAGAGACGGTAGCAGAAGTCAGGGAGAATCTTGCGGCTGGGCGCATTATATTAAACACAATGAAGTCCACTGTGTGGTTAAAGAACGTGATGTATAAATTTATATACTAGTTGTATAGCTGTCTTTTAAGTATAGTATTAAAAACAAAAAAGCCACTTACTCGAACATCTGTAAGTGGCTTTTTTTTAAGTGGGCCCAGCTGGGCACGATCCAGCGACCCCCTGATTATGAGTCAGGTGCTCTAACCAGCTGAGCTATGGGCCCAAAATTGGACTGCAAACGTAATGTTTTCTGTAAGTTTTCCAAAGGCCGAAGGGCAAAAAAATATCAAAATGATAGGATGTGGGGTGGGGCAGTCAAAAAAAAGAGGCCCGTTCGTGTCAGGCCTCTCTTCACAAGCAAGATCAATTATAACTACACCTGCGCCATCAGGTGAACGTTCTCGGCTTCAGCGCGTTTGCGTGCCATGGCTTCCTGCGTGGCAACGAGCTCTTCCATATTCTGACGCAGCTCTTCTTCGGTGGCGCGCATTTCTTCGGCCTGCTGTTGTGAAGTTGCCAGCAGCAATTTCATTTGCTCGGTTGTCCTTGCGCTCTGTAAAGCAGAGGCTACAAACTCGCCAGCCTTCTCCATGAAGAGTACCTGGTGCTTCTCAAATTTTTCGAGGCCGGCTATTTCGATGATGGCTTCGATCTTATCATTGTATTTCATCGGTACAATCAGAACACAGCTTGGCGTTGTCTCACCCATGCCCGAAGTGATATAGGTATATCCCTGCGGCAGTTTGGTTAACATCGTAGTTTCTCCTTCCAGGAAAGTCTGGCCGATCAAACCTACCCCTATATCAATTCTGCGCTCTACAAATTTCTTCCGGTCGTATGCATGGCAGGCAGCAAGTTCCAGGTACTCATTTTTGCCTTCATCATTTTTCAAAACAAATAATCCACCTTGCAGCGCACCCATATATTTAGTCAGGAACCTTACAACTTCGTCTGCCAATACCGTCAGGTTGCCTTGATTGTTTCGTACGGTTTCTGAAATTTTAGTAAGGCCTTCATTACTCCATAAACGCGTCTCTTCTTCGCGCTTCATTTGGCGTAACTGATCTCTCATTTTAGTCAGTCGTCCGGCCAGGTTTGTTTCGTTTAGTGCCTTGTTCTCTTCATTCAGCGTTGCCCACTCCGTGGCATAGTTGCCATCGGCAATGTGTTCTATAAATTCACTGGCATGCTGCAGGTTTCGGATTGAATTCTCAACGAGTTCCTGGTGATCATTAACACGTATAGATGTGCCCGGGTTGAAGACATACTTCCGGTTGTTCTCTTCCAGGTCGGTGAGTAATTTTTGTCGTGAGCGATTGTCGTTCTTTATTTTGATCACGATAAATACAAGTGTTGGCAGTCCCACCAGAAGCAGAAAGAACTGCAGGTATAAATTATTTCTGACAGCCGCCTGGTAACTCTCTTCTGCAGCGAGACTTTTTGCTTTTTCAAATTCAATGATCTTTCCGCCAATCTCATGCGTACGACTCCAAACGGTCATGCCACGGTCTTCCAGCATCATACTTTTGAATACTTCTGTACTGTCGAGTTTTGCCATCTCGATCATCTTCATATTGAAATCAACATACTCGTGGTATATTTTCTGAAGCTCTTTTATTCCGGATACATCGTAGCCTTCTTTGGCAAGTCTCTGTTCTATACTTTCAAAATGCGGCCACAGATAATTGATTGAGTTGGAAGTAGGCGTAAGCAATATTTCCTTCTTGCTAAGACCGTACGCTCTTACACCCAGGTCTATATTATTCAGAAATGTTATCAGCTTCTCTATATCTTTTATCATTGCGTCTGATTCTTCCCGTATAGTGTTGTTCGTAACAATGGTTTCTTTATTCTGATACATTAACACGATGTTTATTACCAACAACGTAGCGATCAGACTGATGGAGAATAAGATTATGTTCTTCCTGAGATAACGTTCAATTAAATTTTTCATAAAGCCACTCCGAATTTTTATCTGTTATTTTATTTTTTTCTTTTTATACTTCGATTGGTATATATACCTTCGATTACGGACATAGTGCTGTCAGGAATGTTGATCTAAAATTATAGCGTAATAGTACTGTGAGACTGTTCTATAGGCCCAAGAGGTAATTCACGATTTGTGATGGGTGTGCGGTTAGTTGCTTGCAAAAGTCTAACATTAACAGCAAGGTATATTTATGCAAATGAAGCGTACAACATCATTGTAAGGTTCAGCATGCTTTTGAAAAAAGATATAGCAATTGTACGTCTTGCTACAAAAGATCTGCTCCGTGGATTTACGTAGTAGCAGCTCCGTATATCGGTCATTTGGCATTCAAGACATTTCAGGAAAATGTCTTTGCAGGTTATTTCATACCTGACGGAGAATAACAGAAGAAGCGCTTCGCCGGTTAGTCGAAGCGCTTCTTCTTTAAAAATAGGACAACTATATTTTTGGGATTTCTAAATCACAAATTCTTTTGCTCGCACGAGATTAGCATCGAGTGATTCTTTACCAAACTTTCGGAGCATCCGGTAGTGGGATGCAAGTGCTGTGGTGAAAGAAATATTTTCGTGATACGGTAATCCATATTCCGAAGCTGTTTCTTTTACAATCACTGATAGTGCGGGATAATGTGTATGACAAACTTTCGGAAACAGGTGATGTTCAATCTGCATATTCAGGCCGCCACAGAAAAAGTGCGTAAAGAAATTACGAACACCAAAGTTAGCGGTGGTACGCATCTGGTGAGAGGCCCATGTATCTTCCATTACGCCACCTGTATCCGGTTCAGGAAATTCGAGTCCTTCAACAATGTGCGCAAGTTGAAAGACCAGTCCTAATACAAACCCCTTTGCCATCTGCATGCATACAAACCCGATGATGAATTGCCACCAGGTAATGGATTCGATCAATAACAATGGCAGCACGATCACCAATCCATAGTATACTATCTTAAAGAAAAAGAGCTTGAAGAGTTCGATGCGTGGATGACGTGGCGTAGCGTGGCAACCGATTCTATCCTGGAAAAATTTGATATAGTCTTTCGCAAAGATCCATGCAAGACTGGCCATGCCATAGAGTAAAAATGCATAGTAATGTTGATAGCGCTGAATGGGTAAAGGAGATTCCTGCGGGCATACACTCACAAGACCGGGAGCAACCACAAGATCATCGTCATGTTCATGAATATTGGTGAAGGTATGATGCACGAGGTTGTGCGAGATCTTCCAATTGTAAACATTGGCTCCGATGAGGTGAAACACAGAGCCCAGCGTTGTATTAACAAACGAACTTTGAGAGTATGAACCGTGCAGCGCATCATGACAAACATTGAATCCGATAAAGGCAGAGAAAACACCCAGGCTGATTGCCATCAGAAACATGGCCCATACCGGAAATGTATCGGAAAGAATAAGCAGGTACAGACTTAATGTACCGCCCAGAAAAAATATGGTTTTGAAAACCATGAGACTATCTGCGTGTCTGGAAATACCATTGCTGGTGAAATAATGATCAGCGCGTTCTCTTACTTTGGCATAGAAACCACTATGGTCTCTGGTGAATTTTACTTGTTCATTTGGTCTCACAGGTGCAGGTTGGACTATTTAGCAGCGTTAACACTACGCTATAATTTGTATAAGGTAAAACAAATTTTGACGTTAACCATATTTCTTTACCCTTTATTTTACAATGTGCGCTACCCAGCGTGTTTATAGAGGTTTGTGTCGCTGTATAACGGTCGTTGGTATATATTATTTTAATATCTTTAGGCTTATTCTGGCTATATAAGATCTACCCCAATCTTGACAGACAAGAACCTAAATACATTCGAGCAACTATTCCGGGAGCTGTTCAAGCCTCTGTGCAGCTTTTCGTTGAAGTATGTTGGCGATTGGGACGAGGCCAAAGGCTTGGTGCACGATGTCTTTGTCACAGTCTGGGAAAAATTTGACACATTTCCTTCTGATACTAATTACAAAAGTTATTTATATACCGCGGTGCGTAACCGAAGTCTCAATTATATACGCGACCGGAAGAAACACAGCATACTGGAGCATGTAAAAGAAGAAGATTACACCGAGGTAAATACTACGCTGGAGACTTCAGAACTTGAACAACACATCGAACTGGCCATTCAATCACTTCCCGAAAAATGCCGGATGGTGTTTGAACTGAATCGTGTGGAAGGATTAAAATATGCGCAGATCGCAGATAAAATGGGAATCTCCATAAAAACGGTGGAGGCGCAGATGTCCAAAGCGCTTTCTGTTTTACGGGAGCACCTGGGCGAATTTCTGATGTTAATATTTTTTATGTTTCAATAAGGGTAAACGAAAGTTAATGTGTTTTAAAAACAGAATACGTGCGTGAAAGATGATTTCAACGATAGTGTAAAAGAGCTGATAACAAAATATCTGGCCGATGAAGCTTCCTCGGAAGAGACGCGTGCGTTGCAAGACTGGATCACGCAGGCTCCCGAGAATGAGCGTCAGTACCTGGCCTATAAACGAGTTTTTGAACTGAGCCAGCAACACTATGCGCAGAAAGCCGAAGACACACACACGGTAGATATTGACCAGGAGTGGAACCACTTCATGAATAATATTCGTGAACGAGCGGCTGAACCTGAAGCTAAGATTCGTACACTGGAGAAACCATCCTATAGCGTGTGGTATAAATTGGCAGCGGCTGTATTACTTTTTGCAGTTTCAGGGTGGATCATTATGCGATTTGTTACCGGCGGCAACGATATGACCTATCAAACCGCATCAAATACCATGACCGTAAAATTACCCGATGGATCGCAGGTAATCCTCAATCGTAATTCCGAGTTGTCCTATTCAGCATCTTTTGATGATGAGAACAGAACGGTGATTCTGAAAGGAGAAGCGTTCTTTGAGGTAACACCGAATCCGCAGAAACCCTTTATTATCCAAGCGAATGATGCGCGTGTAGAGGTAGTGGGAACATCTTTCAATGTACTGGCGTATGATAGCCTGGGTGAAGTAGAGGTAGTGGTACAATCCGGAGTGGTAAAGCTTACCGGGGCAGATCGTAAAGCAGAAGTAAAACTGCAGGCAGGCGATAAAGGTATATATAGCAAGACTTCACATCAACTGAGTAGCGGTATAAATAAAGATATCAATTTCCTTTCCTGGAATACGCGCAAACTCGTTTTCACCGAAGACGATCTTCGTACAGTCGTGGCAACGTTGAATAAAACGTATCATACGAATATATCCATCGCAGCTGATGTACCGGCTTCGTGTGTCGTAACGGTTACGTTTGATCAGCAGTCACTGGAAGCTGTGTTGAATGTACTGGAGACTACACTCAATCTTACACTCCGCACCAGCGGAAACCAGATCGAAATTACAGCAGCAGGATGCTAACATTTTTTGAAGGAAGAAGAAAGTTTACGCTTGCCTGGCTTGTGGTGCCAGCGATGTTTTTATTTCTGAACGCATCTGCGCAGAACAGTTTACCCGAAGTATCGATCAGTATAGATGCCCACGGTACATTGGCTGAGTTGTTGGAGATCATTGCTAAGAAAAGTGGTGTTCGCTTCTCCTACAATCCCAAAAAAATTCCGGCTGATGAAGTTACGCGGTATACTGCCGTGAACAAAACCGTGAGTGCAATTCTAAAAGATATTTCCGAACGCTTTGGTATAAAATATACCCTCGTGGAAGGACAGGTAATTCTGAAACCTGATAAACGACCGGACAAACCTGCTGCTTCGGTATATACATTAAGCGGCACGATAAAAGATGCCGGTAACGGTGAAGCATTGATTGGCGCAACTGTATTGATCAAAGAATTACAGACGGGAACTATTACCAATGCATTCGGTTTTTTTTCGATCACCATACCAAAGGGGAAATATACTGTATCGAGTTCGTTTCTTGGCTAT
This sequence comes from uncultured Chitinophaga sp., assembly GCA_902168205.1. GTDB lineage: Bacteria > Bacteroidota > Bacteroidia > Cytophagales > Cyclobacteriaceae > Ohtaekwangia > Ohtaekwangia kribbensis. Next base: position 241,403 of record CABHOK010000002.1, read on the forward strand.
AAAGATCATTTGGCAACGGTAGATCTAAGCACGTCCATTCAGCAGGATATTACGCTGGATGAAGAACTGCCGGTGCTGGAAGAAGTAGTGGTGAGCAATGAATTGCCGGACGTAGTGCAGGAAATTACTTCGGGCAACACGCACGTGCGACCGAAAGCTGTAGAAGAGCGGCCCGCACTCTTTGGGGAAATGGATGTTGTTAAGTCGCTTGAATCTATACCGGGAGTAAAGCTGCATGCTGACGGTTCAACCTTTTATTATGTGCGCGGAGGAAACCGCGATCAGAACCTGGTGTTGATAGATGATGCCCCGATCTATAACCCGAGTCACATGCTCGGTTTGTTTTCAACCATCATTCCCGATGCAGTCAATGATATGACGTTGTATAAAGGCGAGATGCCTGCATCACTCGGTGGACGTTTGTCTTCCGTACTCGACATCCGTACGAAGAAAGGAAATGATCAAAATGTAGAAGTGTGGGGAAGCACCGGACTGATATCAACGAAGCTCGGTGTGGAAGGTCCGTTTCGTAAAGATGTGAGTTCGTTCCTGGTATCGGCACGTGCATCAACGTTGAAGTGGATCGTGCAGAAAGTAGATGATGATATCAGGCAATTTGATTTCTATGATTTTACCACGAAAGTAAATGTGCGCATCAATCCGGGTAACCGTATTTTCTTTTCATTCTATACCGGTGCCGATAATTACTTTGATACCGACAATGGTATATCATGGTCTAACACAGCCGGCACACTGCGATGGAATCACTTGTTCACAGACCGATTGTTCATGAACACTACAGTGGCGTTGGCCGGGTACGATTATTTTTTGCATTCTGATACCAAAACCAACACACGCTGGACTTCCCACATATCCAACCTGAATGTAAAATCAGATTTCAGCTACTTCATCAAACCGCAGAGTGAATTAACGTTTGGACTGGGTATTAACGGATATAATTTTAATCCGGGTAACCTCAAGTCTGATAGTGCGATCACTTCCGTGCCTTCGCTCTCCGTACGTAATTCGGTAGAGCTTGTGCTATATGCTAATCATGAATTGAAACTAAATGAGAAGTGGGGTGTAAATTATGGCGCTCGTTTCTCGCTATGGTCCAATACAGGCGAGGCTTTTGAATTTGTTTTTGATGAGAACAGAAACCCGATCGATACTTTATACTATGCGAAAGGTGATGACTATAAGCAATATGTAAATATAGAGCCACGCCTTACCGTAAGTTACCTGCTGAATGAGAATGCGTCAATCAAAGCAAGCTATGCGCGCAATGCACAGAATGTACACCTGATCTCTAACTCCATCAGCCCGTTTACTTCACTGGAAGTTTGGTTGCCGAGCAGCATCAACATCAAACCACAGATCGCCAACCAGGTTTCACTTGGTTACTATAGATCGTTGCCGCACGCAGGTACCTCGCTTACAGCCGAAGCATTCTATAAAAAGATGGAGCACCAGATCGACTACAATGCGCATGCTGAGACATTGTTGAATCCGTTGCTGGAGCGTGAACTGCGCTTTGGTACGGCAACTGCGTATGGTATCGAACTGCTTGCCAAAAAAGATGTTGGCCGACTCCGCGGCTGGGCCGGGTATACCTACTCACGCGCAAAACGAAAATTTGCAGATATAAATGAAGGCAAAGTATATAATGCTTTTTACGACAGACCTCACCAAGTGAACCTGATGGTAGCATACGATATATCGCTTCGCTGGAACGTTGGTTTGAACTGGACATACTCTACCGGTGCACCGTTTTCTTCACCAGTAAGTTTCTACTGGTATAATGGTGAGGAGGTGCCAGTATATGGACAGAAGAATAATGATCGCTTGCCGGATTATCATCGCCTGGATATGTCGGCTACATTCAAGCTGAATAAAAATCCGGAGAAAAGATTTCAGCATAGTGTCTCATTCTCCGTATATAATCTTTATGGTAGAAAGAATTCGCTCTTTGTTAACTATAATAAAGTTGAAGACAGCAATGGAGAATTGCATATACCTTCCAATTTACAGGATGCCAACCGGGTAACGTCACACTTCTATATGTTTCAGTTTACACCATCGATAGCGTATAACTTTAAATTTTTATGAGCATGCGTTATACCATATTGTATTTCCTGTTGTGTACCTCGTTGATAGCTTGTGAGGAGGCTACAAATTTTCCGCTTACAACAGACAACTCCAATCTTGTGGTGGTAGAAGGTATCCTGACAAATGAAAATATTAACCACCGCATCAAACTTACACGGCCCTATAAAACGCAAAACGAAATTCCGGAGGCGATTACCGGAGCTGTAGTTACATTGAATGATGAAAGTGCATCGTATATACTTACCGAGTTGCCCGCAGGATCGGGCGAATACTATACACCTCAGATGCGAGCCGTTACCGGAAGAGTATATACGCTTACCATTGCACACAATAAAAAGGAATCTACCGCGCAGGATAGTGCCGTTCCGGTAGAAGCTTTGGATGCCATTCAGTATAAAAAAGCCGGGGATCAATATGAACTTGTATTCGCTCCTTCCGGACAAGATCCGAACTTTATTGAATACACTATAGTAGAGAATAACACCGCTGCCGGCCGACTGGTATATTATGATTTAAAGACGCTGGATGTAAATGAAATTTACAAACCGGATAAAGAGGATTTTGCATTTGCTGCAGGAACAATTGTTATCCGCAGGAAATATTCTGTGAGCGAAGTGTATCGGGCATTTTTACGATCCATGCTTTCAGAAACGGAATGGCGTGGTGGCGTATTCGATGTGCAGCGCGATAATGTCTCTACCAACCTCAGCGATGGTGCTGTTGGTTTCTTCGCAGTATCTACTGTTGTGGCAGATACTACCGTGATCACGGAATAATTAGATTCATTCTTATCTTTTTAATTGAGGGCGATGATAACTTCATCGGTGGAATTCTATTTTTCCCTAAAAATCGCAGGGAAAAGCGGTTTTCTCTGGTTTCTAAAAATTTTTAAAAATGACATAAGGGTAACTGAATATCCGCGTGTTCTAGGTATGAAAGGCAGATTAACCACCTGTCTTGCTAATGAAACAAGAAACCAAAAACACGAACATTAATTAAACACTAGAAACATGAAGACCACAAAACTGATCTCTTTTGTCCTATGCACAGCAGTTTCGTTCGCCCTTTTGTTGACATCCTGTGAACCTAACCAGGACGTAACCAACGATGAAGATATACTCCCTACATCGTTCAGTGTAGATATACCAGCCTCAATTACCAGCAGCAACACCAATGGAAGAACAGCCAGTGATACTGTCAATGGAAATGATGTATACATTAACCTCGGAACATTTATAGCAGTAGGAGAGGCTTCTTCGCAATTGGTAGAAGAATTTATAGCCGGCATCCGCAGGTATAAAATAGATCGCGTTATGTCCATCACGTATGTTGGCGAAGACGACAACCGTGTTAAGAACCTGGTAGTATTGTCCAATGTATCTTTCGAAGGAAAAGAGTGGGACTACGAACTTACGGTTACTGATGCGGACTCCGAAGGTGAAGCCGATGGCGGTAAAGCATTGCAGATCTTCTGGAATAAATCCAGCACAGTAGCAGGTATAGCCATCATTAAACCCTATAACTGCGACCGAACTAAAAATGCCAATGCTCCGGATGCCATGTTCCGCATAGACTATAGCGAAGCCGGTGAACTGGGCTACGATGCGCAGATGGAAGTAAGCATTGCCGGTTTACCAGTAGGCAGTCCGTTGGAACAGCCCTATGCTATCAACTCGCTGCATATGTTTGCCGGTAAAAAAGGCGATGTTGTAGATGTATACGGTAACAGCAATCACCCGAACGCTATATTACTGACCGGTAACGCAGGCTTTAACTGGGCGTTTGTTGCTTCGGGTAACGATCCTGCAAATATAGGTGTGGCCGAAGTTGGCTTGCCGCCCAGCACACTGGATTCTGATGATCGTGCCGTACTGCTGAAAGAGTACTCGATCAAAAATGTATTCACAAACGAGATCACGGCTGTATGGCCAGGTATTGATCAGGACTTGCTGGCCGCATATCTCTCCACCACAGCTGCTCCCGGATATTTCAACAACCATGGATTTATATCGGGTGGTAAATCGCCTGGCGCTGCATGGGATGTACTTGCCAAGCGACTGGATTCACTGAGTCCGTACAATCCGAAAGAGACCAGCAACCTGACGCTTACGTTCAAATAGGATTTTCCCAGGTGATCTGAGCGCACAGGCAAAAGTACGTTTCCGAAAACCGAGCCTCTGGTGAATGCCAGAGGTTTTTTTATTTGAATGGCGGGCTGAATTCCGTTTGTGGCGATTAAAAGAAAAGTTTCCGGAGGATAGCCAGCTTTTCTTATTTTAGCGCTCTGTATCAAACCAACGTTTTGTGGCGCAGGATTCTTCTATCAAAAATCTCATCTTCGATCTGGGGGGTGTCATATTGGATCTTTCAGTCGAACGAACCTTGCAATCTTTTGCAGATATATCCGGTCTCAAAAAAGAGCGGGTAAAAGAATTGTTTATCTCGTCAAAAGGTTTTCTCGATTATGAGAAAGGTGAAATTGAAGATGGAGAATTCCGTTCGTTCGTACGCGACCTATATTCAGTGCAGACCGATGACGATGCACTGGATGCAAGCTGGAACGCGATGCTACTCGGTATACCGCAACAGAAGCTGGATTTGTTGCTGAGTCTCAAAGAGAAATTCAATGTATACCTGCTGAGCAATACCAACAACATTCACCTGAACTATATCAACGATAAGATTATGACACCGGTATTCGGTGAAGCATCGCTCGATCGTTACTTTCATAAAGCGTACTATTCACATCACATGAAGAAACGCAAGCCGGACGCGAATATCTATGAGCAGGTGCTGGATGAAAATAATCTGAAGCCACACGAAACTCTCTTCCTGGATGACAATGCCGATAATATAGCAGGAGCGAACGCACTGGGTATACGTACGGTGCATGTTGTTACACCTGATCACATAATAGCGTACTTCAATGGCAAGTAACAGGCGTACAGTACTTATTCAGATCGGCTTGTTTATTGTTACCTTCATTACAACCACCCTGGCCGGTGCGGAGTGGTGTTATATGAAGTCACTCTTCGTAGGTACAAAAAGTGGTGGTGTAGACTTTAACACCGCATATACATGGAACGACTTTCTCCGCGGAATGGAGTTCTCAATTCCGTTTCTGCTGATATTAACCGTGCATGAGTTCGGACATTACTTTACAGCCATGTATAATAAAATACGGGCTTCATTACCATATTACCTTCCGTTCCCGCCTAACCCAATTCTGCCTTCTATTGGTACGTTGGGAGCTGTTATTCGCATTGAAGATCGTGTGCGCTCGAATCGCGAACACTTTGATATAGGTTTAGCCGGACCGCTGGCAGGATTTATAGTTGCATTAGGCATCGTGATTTATGGTTTTGCTACATTGCCATCTGCCGAGTATATATTTACCATTCATCCAGAGTATAAACAGTTTGGTTTGAACTATGCCGATCATGTTTACAAGACGGAGTATACCCAAGGTAAAACAATGGACTTCCAGGTTGGACCTACTTTACTGTTTACTATTTGCCAGAGTTTTGTTACGGACAAGGCACGTATTCCCAATCCACATGAGATGATGCATTACCCGTTATTACTTGCCGGATTTATTGCACTCTTCTTTACCAGTATGAATTTACTGCCTATCGGTCAACTCGATGGGGGGCATGTAACGTACGGTCTATTCGGTTCGCGCGGACATAAGATCATCGCTTCTGTATTCTTTGTGTTGCTGATCTTTTATTCAGGTCTCGGTTTAATAAAAGTTACCACACCCGTTGAGACATTGTTGTGGGCGGTGCCGCTTCTGATTTTATTCTACTATACATGCTTTGGCGCTTTGAAACTGTTGAAGCGCGATCGCATCATGTATGCGCTTATTATGTTTGCTGTGCAACTTGTACTGAGCTGGGCTTTCCCGGCAGTAGATGGCTACTCAGGTTGGATATTATTCGGTTTCATTGTAAGTCGTTTTGTAGGCATTGAACACCCGCCAACCGAAATACAGGAACCACTCGATACGAAGCGTGTTATACTCGGCTGGCTTACCTTATTGATCTTTATACTTTGCTTTAGCCCTACACCGTTGTTGATTGAGATACGGTAACGATTTTTTCAATGTATAGATATCACCTCGCCGGATGCGCTCATTAATCAATTCGGGGTATTCACTGGTGATACACTTATTTGCTAATATTGCTATGTAAAAGAAAAGCAACCTGGATATCGTTAAGCGAATTTGTCCCAGGCACTAACTATACCGGGCGCTGACGATACGTATTCGGTGCAGCTGGTTTACTTTACCGCACAACAATCTTATGCGCGATAACGGAATTTCCTTTGCGAACTTTAAGGATATATAGTCCGGGTGAGGTTTGCTGCAGGTTTACCTTTTGTTGTTCGCTGCTATATTCCTGAACGATGAACGGAATAGATTGTCCTGCCAGGTTGATAACCTGTACAAGTTCGGTTTTGCTGTCAATATAAAACTCTCCGTTATTCGGGTTGGGATATGCCTGGATCGTAACAACTTCTTCCGGAATGCCCACCGGGTTATCAACACCTTTTCCAAATAGCGGACGAATCATGAGGCTTCCGTTTACATCGGTGTTCTGATACCAGCCACCGCCTACATCTACAAAAATACGATCAGCCGTGTTGTTGTTATAATCAAGGCCGATGCGTACTGAAGGTGAAGTATAGCCTATATAAAAACGGTTTTGTACGCGCACAGTTTCGAGTATATTAACACGCTGAAATTTGTTTACAGCGTTTTGTACTTTCAACGTATAGCTTGAAATGGTATAAAGCGGATCTCCCGGCATACCATTGTTATCTTCGTATACAGCGAAATTTACCAGTGGGTTACTGGTGAGCCCGAAGTCAGGGAAGTACACATCAAAGCCTGCCAGCGTATCAACATCATCGGTTAACATGTCAAAGGCGTACGCGAGTTTATCGGTAGTTGTGTTGAGACGTGCTGAAAATTCGGCTGTGCCGTCATCGTAAGCGTAGTAATCTTTTAGCCTGTACGTTGTCGTAAGTGTATCGTTGATGCGGAAGTCAACAGGCAGAAAGCCCGGGCGGCCGCTATCAAGGTTATCACCGCTGATAACTTTCACTTGCAGGTCTATATCAATCGAATCAGCCGTAGGACTGAATTGTTGAGGATCGCTTGTGTCAGGTTTATTTTCGATTCGTACGCGGGCGCGTTCTGACGGAGCCATCAACCCTCCGTTTGGACCAACACCACCGGTGCCGAAGAGAATAGTATGATCGTTTGCTGCACCGCCTGTATAGTTTCGGAAAGTCATATAGGCTTCGTACCCGATCGCAATCTCAACCACTGCCTTCTTTAAATTCTTTACATCAAACTCAACACTATCAAAGGCACTCTGCTTTCTGAAATGCTCCAGCGGTACAGCGGTATATCTTCCGAAAAGCTGTGTAGCCTGCGATGCCACTGAACGATCCGGAAACGACAAGCTGCTTAATGTTCTGTTCTTGTTCAGGTATATATAGTCTATATTCCAGGTATCGAACGGCCCGGATTTACGACCAAAGTTCTGAAAGCGGAACTGAAAATTTTTGTGGAAGAAAAAGCGGTCGCCCGTGTTGGGTATTTGTATAATGGTATCGTAGAACTCCGTGCGGCTCAGGGTAGTTTTGGGTACGATCGTCATAACAATTGCCCAACTGCTATCGCTGTCGCGCATTTCGAGTTGAAGAAAATCATTCGGATCCGGTGGCTCGCCATTTCCCTGCCACTGGTATGCAAAGCTGAGGTAAACCGTGTTACGTTCAGCAACGGCTACTTTAGCTTCACTCAGGTCGATCGGTTGTGATACCAGGCTATCGCGGTAGCCGTTCGCGAGTATATCAGCCGAGTAGGGAAGACCTTCTTCATTCAGACCATCGAAGGTCGCTACATTTATACTCGGAGCGTTTACACCAATGCCACGGTTTATCCATACACTCTGGCTGTTTACCCAAATGGAATCCAGCGGATCGTTAGCCGTTGTATCATTCGGATCATCTACCGGGGTGAAAGAGAAGTCATCCCAGAACGGAAGCGACAAAGGAGTTGTTGCTTGCGTGCGTGCAGCCGGTGAGCCAATACGCGCTTTAGTATGGTTGCGTATTTTTCGCTGGGTAGCGTCCAGCATCAGTTGCCCCAGCCCTTCCGTTGTAACGAGGAGTGAAGCAAACAGAAGGAGTATATAGAATTTAGAAGACCTCATCGAAGAGGTCTTTTTAAGATTGCTTGTGGAGTAACTATTACAATTCTTCGCTATCATCATCTGAAGGTACGGATTCGGGTTTACCTATCCATAGATCAACGACATCACCTGCCTTAATCTTTTCTCCGGCCTCGGGTATTTGTTTTATTACTACGGGCGTTATGCCAACGGTATCATCTTCAAGCGTCACAGTGCCTACATTCAGGTTAGCCCCGAGAATATACACTTTTGCATCTTCAAATTCCTGTCCTACCATGTTGTCAATGGTATAGTCGCCTTTGCCGCCATCCATTACCACGAGGTCAATAACAGAACCTTTCGGAACGCGTACGTTGGGTTCGATGCGCGCACCCCGGTATTTCATTTCTTTCACCACGTTGAAAGGTCCGGGTACCAGTTCGATCCGGCCGCGCTTCAATTCATTACTGGTTAACACAGCATCGGCATTTACCACAGAGCCGTCAATAAGATTTGGTACCGGTACAGTAGGAGCCGTAACGTGATTGATGGTGATGAAGATCTTCCTTCCTTCCTTTACCTTGGCACCTGCATGCGGGTATTGTTTCAATACGGTAAGAGGAGGATATTTGGATGAATAGGTCGAGTCGCTTACTTCATAGCGAAGATCTTTCTTTACCAGGAAATCTTCCAGTTGCTCAACCTTCATACCTTCTATGTTCGGTACTGTAATGCTTTCGCCATGATTGGTTACGCTGGGCAGGTAGGTAAAGAAATAGATGGCTACCAGTATCAGCATAATAGCCACAGCTACTACAACACTAATCAATATGCCTCCAAGTGTATCAGGAGCGAATTTACCGGGGAAGAGTTTCATTTCACGTAAGGTAGTTAACAGCAAATATACGGCATCAGAATTTTAAACCGGACTGGAAACCGCGTTCAATGCGTTTACTACGGTCGTAACGCTCCTGGGCCAGGTTGAGAAGCCGCGTGATCAGCTCAGGAAAACTAACGCCCCGCTCTTTCCACATAACAGGATACATGCTGGAATTAGTGAAGCCGGGAATGCTGTTGATTTCGTTGATATAGATATTTCCTTTTTTATCGAGGAAGAGGTCGATGCGCGAGAAGTCTTCACAATGAAGGGCCTCGAATGCTTTTACAGAAGCCTTGCGTATTTTTTCAGCAACACTTTTGTTCAGCTTGGCCGGTACATCTATGCGCACGGCATTGGGGTCTACATATTTAGCATCGAAGGTATAGAATTCATAATCCTTGCTGATCACAACTTCTCCGGGATAGGAGGCTTCCGGAGGAAAATTACCGAGTACAGCACATTCAATCTCGCGACCGGATATATACTCTTCGGCAATCATTTCATCATCATAGCGGAATGCTTCTTCCACCGCCTGCTTGAAATCGTTCTTGTTTTTTACTTTCGATACACCTACCGATGAACCCAGGCTCGCTGACTTCAGCATGAACGGTGTGCCTAATTGTTTAGCGATGGAGTTGAAAGTGATCTTGTCTTTCTGATCGAAGCGGAACGTCATGAACTTGGTTACCGGCAGACCGGCTTCTTTCAGCAAACGCTTCGCTACAATTTTATTCATGGCCATGGAAGAACCCAGCACGCTTGTGCCTACCATCGGAACGTCCATCGCTTTGATCATCCCTTGTATACTTCCGTCTTCACCATCGGTGCCGTGCAGTACCGGGAAGATAATATCAACCGAGAAACGCTCTCCGTTCGAGAGAACCAGGAAGCCTGGCTTTGCCGGATCGAGCACCAGACCAAGTGCCTGGCCTTTGTCAATATTTTTATCAACGCCTTCGGTAAGATACCACTTGCCGGTTGTGCTGATACCGATCGGAACAGGTTCAAACTTCTTTTTGTCTATGTACTCAAAAATGTTGCGGGCTGAATTGACCGATACACCGTGCTCTACTGAGCGACCTCCGTACAGGATGGCTACTTTCTTTTTCTTAGGCATCTGCAAAAAATATTTCTTGCCGAAAGATAATGAAATGCCTGTATTGCACAGAATGAATTACGATGTTCATTCTACACAAAACGCTCAATGTGGTAATTTTACTTGACAACCACCCGGGAAGTCCACATACCTGTGGAAGTTTTGATACGCAGAAAATATATACCGGGCTTGAATGAAGCCAGCGAGATCGTAGTGGTTTCGTTAAACACGGTGTTAAAGGTCTGGCTCAGCACGCGTTGTCCCACAGCGTTGGTAAGTTCGGCATATACAGCTTGCTCATCCACCAGGTACGATACAACATTTACTTCGCCCTCAGCAGGGTTGGGGTATAGGCTGAACTGCCCCGGCTCTGACACCTCGATGTTATCCAGGTATAGATTGCTGCCGTTGCCATTGGAGAATACAAACGCAATGCGGAAGTCAGGATCATTCCGGTAGGGGCCGAGTGAGACAATATATCGCCTGAATAATTGATCGGTTGATGTAAGCTGCGAGCTCTCCAGTTGCAGAAGTACAATATCAAAAGCCGGGGAACATCCGGTGGATGCGCGTACAGTTAATGCATCGAGGTAGCCGGCATGCTCCTGGTAAAAGGTCTCAAAGCTCAATACAGGGTTTTGCGTGTTGCTCAGGTTCATCACCGGACTTACAAACCACGCCTGGTCATCGGTGTTTGCATTGGCAGAGGCATTGAAATATAGCGTGCCGTTGTCGTTCAGGTCGGTTGTTTGCCAGTCCATTCCCTTCGTAGGATTTATAAGGGTCCACGAATCACGCAACGTACCTTCAAATGATTCACGAAGAGGCAACGGCTCTTCGGTATTTTTAACGATCACCGTTGTCTCATAACTGTTGTTATAGGGATTCACATCTATACCTCCGTTGGGCTCGTCCATTTCAAACACGATGGTGTTCTCGCCTTCCTCCAGTTGAATAGTGGGTAATTCAACCGTAACTTCATCGCCTTCTGCCAATGTAAAGCTGCTAAAGTTTTCCTCTTTATAGGTGCCGTTAACCGTATAGTTTATCGCGAACGATGTGATCGGTTCGATACTGTTATTTACTTTCACCGTTATTTTCGGAACAACGCTGGTATTGCAGAGTACCGGAGATGGAGAGACTATATTTTTAATCAGCAGATCGTTGCCGTCAACATTGGGGGGTAATAGTCCCGGAGAAGTAAGCAACGATTCTCTTCGTGGACTATTCTCCAATACAGTAACCATGCGCGCCACCTGGTCTTCAGTAAAAAGATTCATGCAGGCATCGTAGGTATAGTCCATATAGTTTTGAAACATCTTTGTGGCATTACAGGAAGCCGCTGGATGTGTCGGACAATCATCTGTGGAATGATCCTGTGTAGGCGTATCGTTTATATAGTCAGTGCTGCTGCAACTGTTTACATCGCCCCAGATATGACGCAGTCCGAAGAAGTGACCGATCTCGTGGGTAGCTGTGCGACCGCGGTTATAGTTCGCGCGTAGATTGAATGCTCCGTCTTCCACTGATCCGAAAACCCGGTAATTAAAAACAACACCATCCGTCTTGGCTAAACCACCTTGATAGGGTTCAAGTCCGGGTAGATCAGATATAGGAAACTGCGAGTAGCCGATATAGTCCGTAAGATTGCAAACCCAGATGTTAAGATATTCTTCCGATGACCAGTAACTCAGCGCTTTCAATTCCACATCATCACCGGATGTCCACGAAGTCTGTGTGCCTTTTACCCGTACAATACCATTGGTAGGAAAACCATCAGGCGTTCTTTTGGCGAGTATAAATTCAATATTCATACTGCCGGCAACAGCAGCGAACTCAGCCGGAGTTGAACTTGCATCGTTGTTGGTACGCTGGTAGTCGGCATTCAATACGCGTATCTGTGAGAGTACCTGGGCATCGGGTATATTAGTGCCATTACCCACAGCCTCTCCGTTGTGAATGATGTGTACTACCACCGGTATCTGGTAGGTAGATTGAATGCGTCCTCCGCTGGCCTTTCGTTGTTGTATAGCTTTGCCCAGCCACCGCTCAAACTGTGCATCGTCTTCCGGAAGCCGAAGCTTGTTCCGTTGTGCGTTCGTATAAGGAACGACACCACAGCGCTCCTGCGCGCGCGCATACTGTGTACTTATCACCACAACCAGTAAAAGAACTGCGTGTCTTATCAGGGGGGAAGCAAGAAGGCGATTCAATATAGTCACGTTAAGAAAGGTATGCCGACAAAATTCAATAGGGAAATATACAAAGAGTAACCGTATCTTCTGAACGCGGTTGTAAAGATTATCGGTCGATGTATTTCAACAGCTTCCGGTGGAGGGAGCACTCAAAAAAATCCGGCTGCCAGCCATACGCTTCGGTTTGAAGTTTTCGTTTTTAGACGTGAGATCAGGTAACGCAGCGTTGGGTACTGCTTGCTGCTGAACGTTAAATTCATTAGCTTCCATAATCACACAGCTACACCCTATATATGCTACGACACTATATCCGGAAAGAGTGGCGCTATATCTGCCGGGACAAAGTCTTCACCGCTATAAATTTGCTCGGGCTCACCCTGGGCATGGCAACCTGCCTGTTGATTTTGCTATATTCTGTTTTTGAACTTCGGTATGACCGGTTCCACCAGCATGCTGATCGTATCTATCGCATTACAACATCATTGTATGCTAACAACAAGTTGATTACGAACAGTGCGCTTGCTCCCGTATCTGCAGGACCGACAGTGAGTGGTGAGTTTGCAGAAGTTACCCTGCAGGGCAGGTTGGTTTCAACGCGAAGCTGGTTCGATTGCAACGTAAGTTATACTGATCATGGCAGCACCATAGTATTTCATGAGCGCAACCTGTACTATGCCGATGCTGCTATACTTAACATCTTTACCTTTATTTTCGAACAAGGTGATCCGGCAACAGCGTTGACAAGTCCTTTTTCTGCCGTGATCACGTCTTCGGTTTCCAGGAAATATTTTGGTGACGCAAATGCTATCGGTAAAGTATTGCGGATGAAAGGAAGCTCGGATGAACATGACTATACGGTAACGGGCGTGATACAGGATCTCCCGGAAAATTCTCACCTCGATGCTACCATTCTTTTGTCGATGCATTCCCTCGAGAATAATATATACTTTAAGAATTTTGATTGCTATACCTATTTGGTGACTGCGCCTCATACCGATGCATCACGTATGCAGGCAAAGTTGCGTGATTTCAGTCTGCACTACAGGCCGGAAACCTTGGGTAAAGATGATCGTATTCATCTTTCGTTGCAGCCTGTTACGGATATACACCTGGATAACTGGCTTCATGACGACATGCAACCTGCGGGAAATAAAATTGCTATATATTTTCTGATTGCCGTTGCTTTTGCGATTTTGCTGATCGCATGGATCAACTATATGAACATGACCCTGTCGCGTGCCGTGACGCGTGCGAAAGAAGTAGGTATACGAAAAGTATCCGGAGCGAGTCCGTTGCAGCTACTTTTGCAGTTTGTTGTGGAATCAGTTATTGTGAATGCGCTGAGTATACTGCTTGCCATGATGCTGGTATATTTTGCGTTGCCGTTCTTTAACTCGATTACGGGCATTGATGTTCCGTATTCGTATTTGCTTACTGTTCTGTTTAGTCCAGCCGGTATATTGGTAGCGATTGTATTTACGGGAGGTATATTATTTACGAGTATATATCCCGCACAGGCAATGGCTTCGTACAACCCGGCTGTAGTTTTGAAAGGTAAAGTTTCCGGTAAAAGCAAAGGAGGCGTATTGCGTAAAGCACTCGTTGTTTTTCAGTTTACATGCGCCAGCAGTCTTGCTATGGCTGTGTTTGTTTTCTATGAGCAATTCACCTTTATGCAAAGGCAGAATATAGGGATTGATATTGACCGAACCATTGTAGTCAAGGCGCCTTCGATGGCAGACTCAACGTACCAGGCACGCATGGCAAACTTTAAAACAAAACTTCAGCGACAGTCTGTGATCCGTACGATAACAAGTTCAAGTTCTGTGCCGGGTGAACAGATTGATTGGACAGGGGTGATCAGAAAGGAGAACGATGAAGGCAGATTGAATTTTGCCATTAATGTAGTGGACGAAGATTTTATTGCTGCCTATAAATTACGATTACTCGCGGGCCGGAATTTTGTACAAGCCGATTATCCGACTGGTAAATTTGGTGATAAAGTTGAACCTGTAATGCTGAACAAAACTGCGGCCATACAATTAGGGTTTGACGCTATAGATCGCAGTATAGGCTCATTTATCTACTGGAACGATGAGAAGTGTGAAGTAATTGGCATTGTTGATGATTATCATCAGCAATCGCTGAAAGATGCATTATCGCCTATCGTATTTACAGCGAATCAAGGTCCTTCAATGTCGCTAAAACTGCAACATGATGACGCGTTGAGCGTAACCCATGCTATACATCAGATCAGACATCATTGGAGAGAATTTTTCCCGGAGAGTCCGTTTGAATATGTGTTGCTGGATGATCTATACAGTCAACAGTATATATCCGACAAACGAATCGCCAGGCTTTTTCAATTCTTCTGTTTGCTTGCTATTGTAATCTCGGCCCTCGGCTTGTTTGGACTTGTGTCGTTTACGGTGCGACAACGGGTAAAAGAAGTTGGCATCCGCAAAGTGCTGGGCGCTTCACCGGTAAACCTGGTGGCGTTGCTAAATAAGGAATTTCTGCTGCTGGTAGGTATAGCATCGGTAACGGCTGGTCCAATTGCATATATAGGTATATCCCAATGGCTGCAGAGCTTTGCCTATCATATTGATCTGACTGGCTGGCATATTATTGTTCCTGTACTATTGGTGTCAGCCATTGCGCTAAGTGTTATCAGCCTGCATACGGTGAAGGCAGCCCGTGGCAATCCGGTGGATGCCCTTAAGCATGAGTAACAGATTGCTATAGTTGTATATTCAGGCAGTTCTAAATATAAATGGGATTGACTTTCATCAATCCCATTTTACAACTTCATCAAACACTCGTTACTTGGTTTTTCTATTTCCCCGAAGTGCCCAAGTGATGCGACCTACCTGCAGTCCTTCGTGTGACTGACCGATTGCCAGGTGGTGCATGCCGTTTTCATAACCTTTGCCTCCGGATACAATAAACTGACATTTGAACTTGCCGCCTTTCGGAAGAACCATGTTGCAGAGTTTGATCTTGCGCAGGTGAGGCAACAGTATACGTGCCGTCTTTTTCCGCTTGTCAGCTTTCACTTCAATGCCTCTCAGGTTCATGAAAGCAAACAGGTTTAGCGGAACTTCGAGCCACAACTGCGCATTCTCAGGAAGTGCGCGAATCAGCTCGATATCAAAAATTCTGCGCTTATCAGGTGCACCGGTAATATTAAATTGCATCGCAGCACTTGGTTCACTCGGATCAACATCCACTACATTAAAGTTTCGCCAGGTAACATTGTTATAGTTACGAATGAAGTTAGTGAAATCATTCCAGTCAAAATTACCGGGTGCTGGTATAGGAGGTGCTGCGTCCTGAGCGTGATTCAATATACCTACAAAGCAGTAATGTCCTTCGGCAGGTATATCGGCAGAAGGCCATGTCACGGCATCTGTAACAACCATCGTATCGCCCACTGGTACATTTACCGGATTTGATGTGCCGATGAGGTGCCACATATCCGGAGTTACCAGGGTGGCTACTTCGCTCCAGTATACGGTGGAGGTAACACCATTTGCCGCGCTGCCACCTCTGTTCCTGATTCTGGCATATATATAGTTGTCCTGTCCGAATTCAACGGTATAGCCCAGTGTATTGGAGTTCTCCGTTCCGCTACCTTCGCCAAACGCGGCAGTCGGGTTGGCTACAAGGGTAGGAGTAACAATTATATCCGGACTTGCACTGATAGCACCGGCACTTGGTACTGTGCCGATATCACCAACATAGTCGCGCATATATACATCGGCCGTTATTTCCAATGTATGTTCAATGATGGCGCGAAGATCAGGCATTACGCCAATGTTGCCGGCTACCCCGCCTCCCTGTGGCGTTCCTGTGGCCGGGTCTGACAGCAGTGAACGCATTTGCAACGGTGAGAGTAGTGTTAAGGCAGTTGCTTTGTACATACCTTGCAGCGTTAGTGCAGCGCCAACAATAATTGGTGAAGCACCACTCGTACCGCCGAAGCTGCTGGTGTAGTCATCGTTCAAGGTAGCAGTGCCATCGCCACCCAATGATATATTGGAGCCGCGGTTGCTATAGCCTGCTGTAACTATATCTTCACCCCACGCATAGCAATCGATACGCGAACCAAAGTTGGAGAAGCTTGCACGATCATGTGGTGTTGTGGAAACTGATGCACCTACCATGATAGCACCCGAATCGCGGAAATGTATACTGCCACGATTCAGTATTGTTAAACCCGAGCCGTTTACCCAGGCATCCAGGTCTTCATTACCATTACCTGCAGCTTCTACTACAACTATACCGTTGGCAACTGCGAGACGTATAGCATCGAAGTCGGCACTGTCAGTTTCTGTTGGCAGGAATGAACGTTGCACTTCCAGTAGCAATACATCGCCTGCGTTCATATTTGTTATGGCGGATACAATAGCATCCGCAACGTGCAGTGCTGTATTGGTAGCGGCTTCGTAATGCGAAACCATACGCACATAACTTACCGAAGGTGCTATACCGACTACACCGCGCGTATTGTCAACGCCTATAATTTCTCCGAGCACTGCTGTACCATGGTCACCAATATAGGTTCCCACACCATGACGGTTGTCGTTGAATACGAGTGTCGGCCCGGCAGCAGCCAGATCTTCGTGTCCGGGTATCCATCCTTGTTCAAGGTCTACCAATCCTACACCTATACCGGCACTGTTGGGTTGTGTCCATGCCCAGCGGGCATCGATACCATCGGGAGCAGCATCTACATAACCTTGTTGTGCAGCGAGTACATCGTCTGCAGGATTAACGAGCGGATCGGTAACCGACATTTCTTTATAGGCAGTCTCAACTTCATGTGCTTCCTGGAACATGCGTATTAACTCATCCGGGTTGCCATCGTAGTGGCGGTAGTCAAGTCGCCAGTAATTGGACAAGCTGTTAACCGGTGGTAACTCGGATTGCTGTGCTTTGCGTTCGAGTTCTTTCAACTGTGCTACGGAAACACTTTTTATACTTCTTCGAAAAGACTTGGGCGGATATTTCTCCAAAATGTTTGATACTCTATCCATTTGATTTTTGCGGGCAAACTCCTTCAGATTATCGCCTTCGAGATACGAGTACTGATCGGATAACCTGACAATAACAAAACCACTGAATGGTTTTACCTTTTCGGCATGATTAAAACTTCGTTTTGTGTTTCGCCTTTGATCTAAAGTGAAACAGCGAGGGTTTTGATGGTTGTACATACAGAAAAATTTTAGATGAACTGGGAAAGTTTACAATGCAGCCAATGGCAGCCAACGGATAAAATGATACAATGACTCTTGAACGTAAATTTGATTTCCTATTCCGATAGGGTGGGAATAAGTAAGCGGAAAGCAGGGCGACAAAAAAAGCTGCACTTTTTACAACGAGAAAGCTGCAGCGGGTTCTGTTATCAAAGATAGCAATTCAGCGACCTGATGTATACCTTCGCGCACTATTAATTTTATGTGACTACACGCGAATTCCCTTTTTAGCATGTTGCACCAAGTAAAGTCTGCACAATCGTGCTATATACATAGCAGTGCGTTGGTATTGCATATATACTTCGCTGAGGTTAAAATGAGCTGAAGTATATATAGCGTATATACGATCAGGTGACTTGATGTGCGGTTGTTGTACAATATAAATTTGTTCTTAACTTAAGCACAGATAAAATATATACTATGGGATTATTTTCAGCACTACTTGGCAATGCCGGTTCAGTAGGTAAAGAAGAACTTGTAAAAGACTTCGGAAAACTGTTGATTGATGGTGAAGAAATTGAATTAGGCTTCAAGCTGATTCGCGATACCTTTATCTTCACCTCCAAACGACTTATACTCGTTGATAAGCAAGGTATAACCGGAAGTAAAACCGAGTATATGTCGGTTGCCTATAAAAATATTTCAAGATTCAGTGTAGAGACGGCCGGCACGTTCGACCTCGATGCTGAATTAAAAATCTGGATTTCCAGCGAAGTGCATCCCAGTATTACCAAGAAGTTTAATAAATCGGTAAATGTATACGATGTGCAAAATGTACTGGCCCATCATGTATTGAAGTGAGTATTATAGCCGATCAACTATATACTCATAGCTCGCGCCTCATGGCTTGCAGCTGATTTAATTCGCGATAGGAGTCAGGTTGATCACCTCGATTCCTTTTATTTCAGGCACATCGCGCTTGATAGCAGCTTCAACGCCTGCTTTAAAAGTCATGGTAGACATGCGGCAATTACCACAGGCGCCAACAAACTCAAGCTTCACAACGTGCTCGGGTGTAACCTCATTGATTTTTACATTACCGCCATCAGCCTCCAGGTACGGGCGAATGGAGTTCAGCGAAGTTTCAATTTTCTGGGTCAGTTCTTCAAGCGTATTCATCCGGTATATATGTTATGCTACCTTTTGCACTGCTAAGGTAGCTATTCTCGTTTAATTTTTTACTTCACAGCGGTAACCAGCGTTGGCTTCTGCGCATTTCGGATGGCGATCTGTCGCGCCATCGTCTTTGCCAGTGCCTGGAATGCTTCAGCCGTTGGGCCTTCTTTCATTGCTGCCGGTAAACCACTGTCGCCACTTTCGCGAATGCCCTGCACCAATGGTATCTGCCCTAAAAATGGAACGTTATGCTTTTCTGATAAGTTCTTGCCTCCGTCTTTCCCGAATATATAGTATTTGTTATCCGGTAATTCTTCGGGAGTGAAGTACGCCATGTTCTCAACGACACCCAGTATAGGTACATTGATCTGCGGCTGCATAAACATAAGCATGCCTTTGTTGGCATCTGCCAATGCTACTTTCTGTGGTGTGGTAACAATCACAGCACCGGTAACCGGCACAGTCTGCACCATGGTTAAATGTATATCGCTTGTACCGGGAGGTAGGTCTATCAGCAAGTAATCAAGTTTCCCCCAATCAGCATCACTGAAAAATTGCTTGAGTGCCGAGCTCGCCATCGGACCACGCCATATCACAGCACTATCAGGCGGAGCCAGAAATCCGATCGAGATCAGCTTTACGCCATACTGTTCTATTGGTATAATAATATTGCGACCGTTCACCTGTTTTACCATCGGCTGCTCATACTCGCAGTTGAACATTACCGGTATAGATGGTCCGTAAATATCAGCATCGATCAAACCTACTTTGGCTCCGGTCTGTGCCAGTGCTACAGCGAGGTTGGAAGTAACCGTAGATTTACCCACGCCACCTTTACCAGAAGCAACGGCAATAATATTTTTTACACCAGGCAACAGGGGAGCGTTATCACGCAGCGTGGTAACAGAAGAGGTCATGAAAATATCAATCTCCACATCCGGTCCCACCACACTTTCAACAGCCTCTTCACAATCCTGGCGTATCTTTTCTTTCAACGGACAGGCCGGAGTGGTTAATACTACGGTGAAGCTTACTTTTTTAGGTTCCACCTTTACATCTTTAATCATGTTCAGGCTTACCAGATCGCGTTTCAAGTCAGGATCTTCTACTTTAGAAAGAGCTTTGAGGATGTCGGTTGATGTAATCATTTCAAAATGTCAAATTTCAGATAGCGGATTAAAGTTCCGGGCAACTCTATTTATTCAAAGATTATTCGAACCAAAATCCGGAATCCGCCTGAAAATCGGGCGCAATTTAGATCGAAAGAGGCACAACTCCATAGCCTTTAACATATTGGTTGTGGTATCTGACAATTGACAGGAAATAGATATCACAAATGATATAACGAAACTGTGTTCCCAGTATCTTTGCCCACAGCCCAAGCTGTTTTAATGAAGAAATGATCTCCCGCGAAACAATAGATGAAGTAAGGAGCCGCGTTGACATTGTTGATGTGATAGGGGATTTTGTGTCTCTGAAACGTAGTGGCCAGAATTACAAGGCGTTAAGCCCGTTTACAAACGAAAAGACAGCTTCGTTTTATGTTGTGCCGGCCAAAGGTATCTTTAAAGATTTCAGCAGTGGCAAAGGTGGCGACAGCATCACGTTTGTGATGGAGCACGAGGGCATGAGCTACATTGAAGCCATTCGTTACCTCGCTAAAAAATACGGTGTTGATCTGAAAGAGGAGGCTCGTTCCTCTGAAGAGATCTATCAGCAAAGCGACCGCGACAGACTGTACGCGCTGATGAACTATGCGAAGGATTACTACAAGGAATCGCTTACCCAATCAGAGGAAGGTCAGAGCATCGGTCTAAGTTATTTTCGTGAGCGCGGTTTTAATGATCGCACACTCGAAAAATTTGAGCTGGGCTATAGCTTCAACGAGTGGGATCATTTGAGTAAAAAAGCACTCGGGATTGGCTACACGGAAGAACTGTTAGAGAAAGCAGGACTCATCATAAAAAAAGATGGCGGAAGATTTTATGATCGCTTTCGCGGAAGGGTAATTTTCCCGGTGCATAATCTTTCCGGAAAAGTTATCGCGTTTGGTGCGCGTATACTTACCAAAGAGAAAGATCAGCCCAAGTATATAAACTCACCTGAAACAGAAATATACCACAAGAGCAACGTGCTCTATGGAATGTTTCAGGCAAAGAACGCTATACGCAGAGAAGATTTCTGCTATATCGTAGAAGGTTATACCGATGTGATGTCCATGCATCAGTCGGATGTTGATAACGTGGTGGCATCTTCTGGTACAGCCTTTACCGAAGAGCAGATTAAACTCATCAGGCGCTTCACAGAAAACGTAACGGTACTCTTCGATGGTGATGCTGCCGGTATTAAAGCAGCGCTGCGTGGTATTGACCTGGTATTGAAAGGCGGCTTGAACGTACGCGTGGTATTGTTGCCCGATGGCGATGACCCGGACAGCTTCTCCAAGAAAATGGGAAGCACGGAGTTCAAGCAATACCTGAAAGATCACACCAAAGATTTTATATCCTTCAAGATCGATCTGCTTGCCGGAGAGTCCGGGCACGACCCGATCAAGAAAGCCGAAGCGATACGCGAGATTGTTACAACCATATCGCTGATACCGGATCCGATCAAACGCTCTGTATATATACAGGAAACGGGACAGTTACTGAAGATACAGGAAACCGTTCTGCTCACTGAGCTCAACAAAATATTGATCGGTGAGCGGCAGAAGGATCAGCAGGAAAAAACACGCGGTAATAACCGGGATAACCGGGGACCCGTTGCAGATATACTGCCGGACGTGGCAACCGGTTCCAAACTTGATACGTCTGGTATGGTGCAGGTGCAGGAGCGGGAAACCATACGTCTGCTGCTCAACTATGCCGAGAATGCGTACGATGACAAACGCCTCATTGATTTTATGATGGCCGAGCTGGAAGACGTTGAGTTTGTAAACCCGGTATATAAAGAAATTTACCTGGCCATACGCGAAGGCGCAGAGCAGGGCGAAGTGCGCGATCCGCTATATTTTATGGAACACGGTTCCGTTGCCGCGCGCAACATGGTGGCTGAGCTTACCACCACGCGTTATGAAACCAGTAAATCGTGGGGAGAAGAATTTCATATATACTTTCCGCACGAAAAAGAAATATTGCACGATGTAGCCTATACCAACGTGCTGCGGTTAAAATTCCGGATGATCCAGAAACTGATGGAAGAAAACCTGCAACAGATGAAGGTGGCTACAACCGAAGAAGACCTTGAAAAGTATTTTACCATACACGAGCAATTAAAAGGTGCCGAGAAAGAACTCGCAGTTATGCTCGGAATTGTAATTGCCAAGTAACGCTTTTTGGAACAGACTGACTAAAGTGTTTGTTAGAAGAGCAGATAAACGGAAGGTTCTGAATTTTTTCCACCGGAAACCATTCAGGATAAATATGTAGAACAGGAACTACTGAACATGGACGAAATAAAGCTAAACACGATCGAAGAAGCCCTTGAGGAAATCAAGAACGGAAAAGTAATTATTGTGGTGGATGATGAAGACCGTGAAAACGAAGGCGACTTTATTTGTGCTGCCGAATGTATTACACCAGAGATTGTTAACTTCATGGCCACGCATGGCCGCGGATTAATATGTGCTCCGTTGAATGAAGACCGCTGCGAAGAGCTTGGTCTCGAACTGATGGTTGGTAAAAATACCGCTGTGTTTGAAACACCGTTTACCGTATCGGTTGATCTGATAGGCCACGGTTGCACTACCGGTATTTCGGCCCACGATCGTTTCAAAACGATTCGCGCACTCGTTGATCCGGATACGAAACCGGAAGAACTTGGCAAGCCCGGACATATATTTCCATTGCGCGCCAAGCGTGGTGGTGTGTTGCGCAGAAGTGGTCATACCGAAGCTGCTATAGACTTTGCCCGTCTTGCCGGTTTTAAAGCTGCCGGTGTATTGGTAGAGATCATGAATGAAGATGGTACGATGGCGCGTTTGCCCGACCTGGTAAAAGTTGCACAGCGTTTTAATCTGAAACTTGTTTCCATCAAAGACCTGATCGAATATAGGCTCAAGAAAGAATCACTCATCAAACGCGAGATTGAAGTAGATATGCCAACCGAGCATGGTCACTTTAAACTGGTTGCATTCGAACAAACCAACACGCTGGATGTACACATGGCATTAGTGAAAGGTACATGGGAGAAAGACGAACCGGTTATGGTGCGCGTACACTCTTCGTGTGTTACCGGAGATATATTCGGATCGTGCCGTTGTGATTGTGGTTCACAGTTACATCGCGCCATGGAGATAGTTGACAAAGAAGGTAAAGGTGTTGTACTTTACATGAAACAGGAGGGAAGAGGCATTGGCTTGCTGAACAAGTTGAAAGCCTATAAACTTCAGGAGCAGGGATTTGATACTGTAGAGGCAAACCTGCAACTTGGTTTTGATATGGATGAACGCGATTATGGTGTAGGTGCACAAATTCTTCGCGATTTAGGTATAACCAAAATCAAGCTTATTACGAATAACCCTAAGAAACGTGTCGGGTTGATGGGCTACGGACTGGAGATTGTTGATAATGTTCCCATCGAAATTGTACCGAATCCGCATAATGAACGTTATTTAATGACGAAGCGCGATAAACTCGGACATACTATATTGAAGTCTAAGGCTAAATGATAACATCGAAAGAAAAAAACGTACTGCTATATCCGGAACATGTCGCCTCGCTGCGAAGCACGTTCTTTTTTCTGGTATTGATCGCAACGTTTTTTTCTTTTCCCGCAAGGGCACAGCAATGGCCGTTCGAATTATGGCACGAAGGTAAAATTGTGCTGCTCGAAGGCGACACACTGAAAGGTCTGGTGAAGTATGACTTGCAGCAAGACCTGTTGCAGTATAATTACCGTGATCAGAAAGTAGAAGCTTACTCCGCCCGCAAAGTTCTCTTCTTTGAAATATTTGATAACACCGTTCATCGTTACCGCCAGTTTTTTGCCTTGCCCTATACAACACCTTCCGGATATCGCGCACCTGTATTTTTTGAGCTGCTCGAAGAAGGCAAGATGACACTGCTCGTGCGCGAAGCACTTGAAAATCGTACTTATAGTTCTCCTTACTATGTCGGCTCCTATACCCGCGTGGTGTTGGTATATAAATACTTCTTCATGGAAGAAGATGGCGACATCGTAGAATTCAACGGTAATAAAAATGATTTGCTCGACCTGATGGGCAAACGTGCGGAAGAAGTTGAGAAGTATATAAAGGCTAATCGACTGAAGTACGATGAAAAATACGACCTGGCGAAAATTATAGCATACTATAATTCTTTGTTCGGAACTTGAAGCACATTTTTTTTTAAATATATACACACACTCAATTATGTCCAGACCTCTTATACTTGTTTCCAACGATGATGGAATAACCTCGAAAGGAATTCTCACCCTGATTAACGTAATGAAAGATTTAGGCGATGTACTCGTAGTAGCGCCTGATAGTCCACAATCCGGAATGGGACACGCCATTACAGTAGGGGAGTCGTTGCGACTGGAAGAGAACCTGGTATTTAAAGGTGTGAAGGCTTACCAGTGCTCCGGTACACCGGCTGATTGCGTAAAGATGGCGCGTCACTTTGTATTGAAAGGACAACGTCAACCCGATGTTGTGGTGAGCGGCATCAATCATGGAAGCAATACTTCCATCAGCGTGCTATATTCAGGCACCATGTCTGCCGCTATAGAAGGCGCTATAGAAGGAACACCTGCCATTGGATTTTCACTTTGTGATTATTCGCATGATGCAGACTTCTCGCACGTAGAACCGTATGTGCGTAAAATTACCCAACAGGTTTTAGCAAAAGGCTTACCGAAAGGCGTTGCCCTCAATGTAAATTTCCCTCCCAAGCAAAATGAACCGTTAAAAGGTATACGTGTATGCCGCCAGGCAAATGCAAAGTGGGTGGAGGAATTTGATCAACGCTTTGATCCCAATGGACGCAGATATTTCTGGATGGCCGGAAGTTTTGTAAACTTCGATAAAGGCGAAGACAACGATGAGTGGGCTATAGCGAACAACTACGTATCCGTAGTACCCTGTCAATTCGATCTCACAGCGCACCAAGCTATATCAATCTTAAACGAAGACTGGGAGATACTCGACCGCTCCGCCCAAGCCGAAGCAAGCGAATACCGCAAACCCGAAGAAAAATAGCTTCTGGCCACCAGCTGCCCGACAAGTATCGTTCATTAAAAGAATAGCTGCGAGTTTCTGGCTAGCAGCCGCTAGAAGTATATTTTTTACTATAGGATATACTTTGCTTAGCATAAATGTGCTGAAGCCAGAGGCTGGCAACTTGCAGCCTTTTTTTTCTCGCGGCTCGAAGCTCAAAGCTCATAGCTGCTAAAAGAAAAATCTATTACGATAGGATTTATTTCCCCTTCGTGCAAATCTACCTGCAGTTAGTAGCCAGTAACTTTTTCCTCTCTCGCATCTCACAACTCATAGCTCGCAGCTACTAGGCTCTTGCCACGAAACACTTCGCGTACATTGTACGTCTTCTTATTTTGCGATTCGTAGTAGGTGCGCATGATCAGTTCGGCAATGAGACCAAAGGTGAGAAACTGAATGCCGGCCAGTACTAGCGATACTCCGAGTATAAGCAACGGACGGCCCCATATATCTTGTCCCATGATTTTTAGGACAAGCATATAGAAGTTGATTACGAAGCCAATCATGAACGATACTATACCAATCGGACCGAATAGATGAATGGGCCTTCTGAAATATTTCTGAAAGAATACCATTAGCATCAGGTCGCTTGCTACTTTTAACGTGCGACCTATACCATATTTAGATTTACCATGAATACGAGCGTGATGTTTAACATCCATGTCGGTAATCTTTCCGCCTTGTAACACCGCGAGTATAGGAATGAAGCGGTGTAATTCTCCGTATAGCCCGAGACGTAATGCAATGTCACGTCTGAATACTTTCAGTGTGCAGCCATAATCGCGAATGAATACTCCGGTAAGATTACGAATCATGCGGTTGGCTATACGACTCGGTATCTTTCTCCATAACATACCATCCTTACGATTTTTGCGATTGCCGGCAACAACATCCCAGTTTTCTTCTTTGAGTTTCATCAGCATAGCCGGTATATCACTGGGGTCATTTTGCAAATCGCCATCCATGGTAACGATGTAATCACCGTGAGCGTGATCTATACCGGCAGCCATAGCTGCTGTTTGTCCGTAGTTACGATTAAAAGAAATTAATCGCGTGCGATGATCGGCCAGCGCTTTGATTTTGGCAACCGTTGCATCGGTAGAACCATCGTCTACCAGAATCAACTCATACTCATAATTCACAAGCGCCTTTCGTACACTATCAAACAGCGGAGCGATATTATCCTCTTCGTTCAGCAACGTAATAATCACCGATAGTTCCATATCCACAAAGTAACGCACCCTACATTGCTCAACCTTTACACACCCGTTAACATTTCATGAAGATAGCTTCATGCGGGGGTAACAGGGGAGATAGATTTTTAATTTAAAATTGCGCAGTAGAATGTGTTTAGGTGTGTACGTGGGCACGTGTTTACGTAGTTGATCTTATTATAACGTATATACTATCTATATCGGAGCACTTTGTGTATAAGTAAACGCACACACGTACATACCCAAACACATAAACACGTAACAACGCATGAAAAACCTCCTCCTCCTGCTCATCCTCTCCACCGTAGTATATACCGCTAACATCTGGGGCACTTCCGTATATATACTGGATGAAGCCAAGAACGCGGGGTGTGCCATGGAAATGTATCAGCGGGGCGATTGGGTGGTGCCTACGTTTAATGATGCGTTGCGTACGGATAAGCCTCCGTTGCATTATTACTTCATGAAGGTGGGGTATAGTATATTTGGAATAACTCCGTTTGGTGCACGTATATTTTCTTCGATGATGGGTGTGCTTACGGTGCTGGTTGTATTTCTCTTCTGCAGAAAGATGTTAACGGAAGATGCTGCGTTTTATACCGGCATGATACTCGTGTCGTCTCTGCAGCTGGGTATACAATTTCATCTGGCAGTGCCTGATCCTTACCTGATCTTTTTTCTTACGCTTGGCTGGTTAAGTTTTATATATGCTTATATAGAAAAGAAGCGGGGATATTACTATATATTCTATGTGTCGATAGCACTGGCAACATTGGCGAAAGGTCCGGTGGCCATGGTGTTTTCAGGAATACTGGTGTTGATCTTTTTACTCGCGCAACGCAATTTCAAATGGAAGACGTTGATGCAGCTGCGTCTCGTGCCGGGTGTATTACTTTTTCTGGCGATTGTGTTGCCCTGGTATATAGCCGTAGGAGTGGAGACACAGGGCGAGTGGCTGGAACAATTTTTCTTTAAGCACAATGTAAGCCGCTTTACATCTTCCATGGAAGGGCATGGTGGTTTTCCGCTGGCATCAGTCGTGATCGTGATTGGTGCGCTCATGCCGTTTTCATTTTTCTTTCCGCAGGCTATACGCATGATCTGGAAAGATCAGAAGAAAGATGCATTCCTGCAGTTCTGTCTCCTTGCGATGGCCATTGTCATTGTGTTCTTTGCATTCTCGCGCACCATATTGCCGAGTTATCCTGAGCCTGCCGTTCCGTTCTTTGCTATACTATTAGGATACTTCTTTTATATCGTACAAAAGCGTGAAAAGGTAAAGCGTCTGCGGTTGCGCGTAAATGCATTGGTATATTTTATCATCGCGCTGGCTATACCTTTCGCAGTATGGATTGCGTTGCGTGCCGAGCACAACCTGCAAGACCTGTCAAGCCTCGCGGTATATTTCGTGCTGTTGCCGCTGGGTGCAGGTGCGGCACTGCTATATATCTGGAAGAAGGATCTCGATACAGCGCTATATGTTTATACGCTCACGGGCGTAACGTTTCTGATGATCTTCTTTTATGCTGCCTTTCCGGAAGTAGATCAGCGCAATCCGGTTTCGCAGAGTGTTGATTACATAGATCATCATAAACCTATACCGGTAGTAAGCTATCGTGATTTTAATCCGGCCTATGTGTTTTATTTTAAAGCGCCTGTAAAAAAAATCGAAACCGCAGATCAACTCAAAGCCTATCAGCAAACACAACCCCGGTACTATATAGTAACGCAAAAACGATATGTAGATGAGCTGCCCGCAAACGACTATCGCATAGTATACGAAGGAAAAGATCTCTTCGAACGCCCCGTAACCGTAGTCCTCGAACGCAAATGGCCCGGTTACAGTGAAGTCTATCCGCTGAACAACGAACACTAATAATCGTTATCCGTTAATGGTTAGTCGTTGTCCGTGTCTGTTATTAACTGTTAACCATTAACGGATAACGATTAGCGGCTCCTCCTGATCTTAAAATCAAACGACTCCCTCTTCAAGAGCGCACCAATATCCAGCCTGCGATTCATCCACATCGGCAATTGATTCAACTCCATTACCTGCCAGACGATATAGGTTGAAAATGTACCTACTACAGCACCGGCTGCAACATCAATAAGAAAATGCTGGGCTAAGTATATACGGGAGTACCCCACCATAAACGCAAGTAACAATGTAAATACACCGATCGCTTTATTGCCGGAGATCAGGGCCAGAAAAAAAGCTGTACAAAAAGCAGTAGCAGTATGTCCGGAAGGAAACGAATTGAAATTGTGTACGTCAACTCCGGGCACAAAGTGAATCAAATCATCGCCCAGGAATTTTCGCGGGCGCTCCAGTTTCGGAAACAATCCACGCTTGAACGCACTCACCAATATACCATGCAGCAAGGAAGCGATAAGCGCCGCTATAGCATGACGGAAACGAACAAAAGCAGCAAAGACAACGATCGGTATAAAGATCAACCCATCGCCAAGGTTAGTAATGGTTTTAAAGAAAAGATCAAGAAAAGCAGTATGGTGTCCGTTGATCCATAGTATATCCATTCCTTTATCAACACCGAGTGAAGCGATAAAGAGTAACGAGAGCACTACGATATAGTGCTTTACGACCGGGGTATCAGCGTTGGCAAGCGATATCTTCACAACAAAAGTATTTTGCCCAAACTTAACCGGCTGATTGAACCTAGTGATGATGCAGCGTTAATGCTTTGTTTAAGAAAAGAAGGTCGCTGTGTTATGTGCGCAGAACAGAATTAACGCACGGATAAATCAGAAATTCAAAATTTCATAGTCCTGCTTTGAAAAATAACCAGCTGCAAACGTGTTCTTAACAAAAAGTTAAAATTATGGGTATTTTTTAATGCCTGTCTCAAAAAATCCGATAGATTTGAACAACTACAACAAAAAATTCGACCACCTATGGCGCAACTACGATTTGAAGCTCTGAAGAAATTGAGCGAACGTACGCGTGTGCATGCTGATCTGCCCAGCACCAATGTCTCCAAGTTTTTTGGAGAAAATGTGTATGGCCCTGAGCAAATGCGCGCTACCCTGGCCCCAGGCCTTTACAAGAAGGTAAGTCAGGCAATCAAAAACCACGAAAAAATTGATGAAGTTACGGCCGATGCAGTAGCATCTGCAGCGAAATCCTGGGCTATTGCCAAGGGCGCAACGCACTTCACTCACTGGTTCCAACCCATGACGGGCGGAACGGCTGAGAAGCATGATTCATTCTTCGATGCACTTGCCGGCATTGAACGTTTCAAAGGAAGCGAGCTGGTTCAGCAAGAGCCTGATGCATCGTCTTTCCCAAGCGGTGGTATCCGCAGTACATTTGAGGCTCGCGGTTATACTGCATGGGATCCTACATCTCCTATGTTTGTATACGGTCGCACGCTTTGTATACCTACTGTATTTGTTTCCTATACGGGAGAAACACTGGATACAAAAGCACCTCTGTTAAAAGCATTGAAAGCAGTTGATATAGCAGCTACTAAAGTTTGCCAACTGTTCGATAAAGATATTCAACACGTTGTAGCATCACTCGGTGCTGAACAGGAATACTTTATTGTTGATAAAGCTCTTTTCGATGCTCGTCCTGACCTGGTAATGGCTGGCCGTTCTGTATTCGGACATGCTCCTGCCCGTGGACAGCAAATGGAAGATCACTATTTCGGATCAATCCCTTCGCGTGTTTATGATTTCATGAAAGATTTTGAAATCGAAGCATGGAAACTTGGTATACCGGTACGCACGCGTCACAACGAAGTTGCTCCGAGCCAGTTTGAGGTTGCTCCTTTATTTGAAGAAGTTAACGTAGCGAACGATCACAACCAGTTGATGATGGATGTGATGGGACGTGTAGCCGATAAACATAACCTGAGAGTTATATTCCATGAAAAACCTTTCGCAGGCTTGAACGGAAGCGGTAAACACAACAACTGGTCATTGATCACCGATACAGGTGTAAACCTGTACGCACCTACCAGCAGTGCCCGTGATAACCTCATGTTCCTCACGTTCTTCGTAACTACCATCAAAGCAGTACATGCTTATGGAGATCTGTTGCGTGCAAGTATAGCAACAGCAGCGAACGATTTCCGTCTTGGCGCGAACGAAGCTCCTCCTGCTATCATGTCAACGTTCATCGGTTCACAGATGACTGCTGTATTGGATGAGCTTGAGAAAAAAGGAAATGTAAAAATCGAGAAAGGCGATAACATGTACATGAAGCTTGGTATCGATCAGATTCCGGAAATCATCCTGGATGCTACCGATCGTAACCGTACTTCACCATTTGCCTTTACCGGAAATAAATTTGAATTCCGCGCAGTAGGTGGAAGCGATAACTGTGCAGTGGCAATGACCGCCCTGAACACGATCGTAGCAGAACAGCTTGATCAGTTCTTTGCAGCCGTATCAAAACAAATCGAGAAAGGCGAAGAGAAACGCCTGGCGATTGTAAATGTACTGCGTGAGTATATTAAAGAATCGAAAGATATTCGTTTCGAAGGAGACGGATACTCTGATGAATGGGTAGCAGAAGCTGCGAGGCGTAAACTGGGTAACGTTAAAAATACACCTCGTGCGCTGGATGCTTACCTCACGAAGCAATCCCTTGAATTGTTTGAGAAGCACGGTGTAATGTCACACAAAGAAACGGAAGCTCGTGTTGAGATCAGACTGGAAGCCTATATCAAGCGTGTACAAATTGAAGCACGTGTGATGGGTGACCTGGCGATGAACCACATCGTTCCGACTGCGATTGCTTACCAGACAAAACTGATTGAAAACGCTAACGGTCTGAAAGGACTTGGTGTGGATAACACTGCTGTAGTTCAAACCATCCGCGAAATCTCGGGTCATATCGATACCATCAAGAATGGTGTACGCGCTATGGTCGAAGATCGCAAGCGTATCAACAAAATTACCGATACACACAAGCGCGCTATAGCATACTGCGATGAGATCAAAGAGAAATACTTTGAAAGCATCCGCGATGCTGTTGACAAACTCGAGTTGCTGGTGGACAATGAAGATTGGCCATTGGTAAAATACAGAGAGTTGTTGTTCCTGCGCTAAGGAAGATACTCTGTTAACTTAATTACCTAAACCTGTGAACACATTCCCCGGTCGTTATGGCTGGGGTTTGTTGCTTTTACGCGTATGGGAATTTACAAAGCTTCCAATAGTCTAATATAGACTTCAACGTTACTTCAATCTCATCGAAGCTTTGGCCTTTCAGAAAGAACCCCTGTACATTTAAATCATACGCAGCCTGTACCTGGTCGCGGCTGGCCGCGGTGGAGAAGAATATAAAGGGAATGTTCTTGCCTTGAAATTCGGCATTTTCATTGATATGCCTGCGCAGTTCCAAACCATTCATCAGCGGCATATTTATATCGCACAACACCAGGAACGGAGTAACCTCTGTAGTTTTTAAAAACTCCAGCGCTGCATGGCCATTACTAAAAAAGATAAGTTCGTTTAACGTATTAAGCTTCTGAAAGATTTTTTTAAAGAAATAGTGATCATCTTCATCGTCATCAATGATGATAATAGGGGGATTTAACGAGGTTTTCAATTTTGATATAGATTACTATGCTATCAAAATAGCACATGACTTGAGTTAAAAATATATGCCACAGCTTATATTCAAATGTGTTCGTCTAAAGGTATTTTTAAAGCAATAAAATTAAAGATATCCGAAAAACGCAACAATAATATCGATCAACGGTAGCAAGGTAGATCGCTTCGTTGAAATAACGAGTAAAAAATTACCCTATTTGAAGAATTCATACATTCTGAAAAAAGGGGTAACAGACATTCGTAGTAGAACTTGAGAATGTATCGTTACCTTTAATTTCAATGGTATAGAAATTACTACGGAAAGATATATGAAACCAGTGTCAAGCATTGCGTTAGGGGATCCCGTATTCTCATCATCGCCAACTTATACATCTATAGATCGGTATTGGCTTCGGAAAATAAAAGATGAACGGGATTTACCGTTTGTGTATCTCACCCTTCGAATAACCCTCATTATGTTGCCGGTAGCGGTGCTGCTATATATGCCGTTTATTACCGGCTGGCTGTGGTGGTCGCTTGCTGTACTATATTTCATTCTTAACAACTTTGTATTCAAAGGACCCTTCGGACTCATGCTTCACTGCACCAGTCACCGACCGTTTTTCAATCAGCAATACGCCTGGTTGAATTCTTATCTCCCTTGGATCATCAGTCCTTTTTTTGGTCAGACGCCAGAAACGTATGCGAGTCATCACCTGGCCATGCATCATCGTGAGAATAATCTGGAAGAAGATTTGAGTTCAACCATGCACTATCAACGCGATAGCTTCCGGCACTTTCTTCTTTACTTCAGCCGATTCTTTTTTACCGTTATACCTACACTCGCGTGGTATTTTAATGAGCGAAGCCAGTTAAAATTACGCAACCGGGTAATTCGGGGCGAGCTTGCTTTCTTTGGTATGTGCGCCTTACTATGCATCATAAGCTGGCAGGCTACTGTCATGGTATTTTTATTACCACTTCTTATTTCGAGAATTATAATGATGGTAGGAAACTGGGCACAACACTCGTTTATTGAAGAGAGTGATCCGGGAAATTTTTATAAGAACAGCATAACATGCATTAACACTCCCTATAATCATAAGTGCTGGAACGATGGTTATCACATCAGTCACCACATTCAGCCTGCCATGCACTGGACACTTCATCCGGAACATCTTCAAACCAATTTGCAGGTATATGCTACAAACAAAGCTTTGATCTTTGAGGGAATTCATTTTCTGCACGTGTGGTGGTATCTTATGAATAAAGATTATAAGAAACTCGCCAAGCGGGTGGTAAACATTCACGGCATGTTCGCTTCTGAAGAAGATATAATTTCGCTTATGAAAAGCCGGACGCGGGAAATTAAAAAACGTCAGGTATAACATTAACATGATACGTGTGTAGTATATAGGTGAACTTTCTTTGCATGAAAATCCGTACAGCTACATGTTCACATATGTACAATTTTTATCTTTGCACCCTCGCTGATCTTTTTTAAAAAGAGTTTCTGTCAATGGCATATTTATTGACTTCGGCAGTAACAATATTCAATATCCTGATCGCGTTAAAGTGTACATGCAAAAGTTAACTACCTTCTTCCTGCGCTGCTCCGGTGCAGATATGTCTATACTGAAAAAGTGTCCTTCTGAAACCAGTAAATACGCTGGTATAGGAGCAACCATTTTCTTTACGGGACTCTTTGCTGCATTATCGGGCGCGTACGCACTCTACACTATCTTTGATAGTGTTTGGGCTGCCGTAGGTTTTGGTATACTGTGGGGATTGATGATCTTCAACCTCGACCGCTATATAGTTTCCAGCATGCGCAAGGAAGGGAAGACTGCGAAAGAATTATTGATTGCAACACCCCGCATACTGCTCGCCATTTTGATTTCGGTAGTAATTGCGAAGCCGCTGGAGCTGAAGATCTTTGAAAAAGAGATCGAGCCTGAACTGATTGTTATGGAGCAACAGAAATATAGCGAGCAGGAAGCGCAGGTACGATTCCGTTTTCAGGGCACACACGATAGTCTCAAAACCGCGATAGAAGGTTTACAACAGGAGATTGCCTTGAAAGCAACAAAGCGCGATGACCTGGTGCGCATTGCCCGCGAAGAAGCCGATGGAACGGGTGGAAGTAAAAAGAAAAATCTTGGACCTATATATAAGGTAAAGAAAGCAGACGCTGATGCTGCCGAGGCTGAGCTCCTCGCTATTACCGAGCGAAACCACGCGCGTATACAGGTATACGAAAAGAGTCTGGCCTATAATGATTCACTGCAGGCGCAGGCCATGGCAGCTTTGGAAAAGGGAAGACTCAATGGCCCCGCTGCCCGCATGGAAGCTATGAGCCGTCTTACCGAGCAGAGCAGTGCTATGGCGTGGGCACATTGGTTTATCATGTTCCTGTTCATCGCGATTGAAACAGCGCCTGTTTTTGTCAAGCTCATCTCCAACAAAGGTCCTTACGATAATTTGCTGAAAGTGGAGGAACACCAGTTTGGCGTGCACGAAGTGGAAGAGCTCGCCCGCATGAACACGCAGGCGAAAGAGAAGACAGCCAATTACCCTCAACACGAACGCACCTTCATCAGCAATCGCCTCGATGCCGAGCTGAGAAGCTGATTTTTCATTGTTGTACATTAATAGTTAATGAGTTACGGGCTTTTGCCGGTATATTATCTGCTTGATTTTTCCGGCCGGTAACAGGCCGTTACTAACCATTCACAGAATGAATTTTAATTTTTTCCGGGATTTGGTTTGTTTTTGAAATCACATACCCTACTTTAGTGGTAGATTAATGACCATGTTCACAACCACCACTTGTAAACAGATTAAGATGTATGCAACAAAGAAGTGTTGCTGTAAACATCTGCTGGATGCAGGAAAAATGGACGCGTAATGGTCTCTTCTTATAGAAGAATAAGTTAAAAAGACATACCGGGCCTTTCCTGCGAATCAGGAAAGGCTCTTTTATTTTAAAGTGTAACCGAACAAACAGCCCTTAGGCATATGCAAAGCTTTCGTACAGAACTTGAAGATTTGAACAATCCGGTAGTAGCACGGGATATTCTTGACCTTGAAAAGAAAATCCGTCTGTTCCGTGAGGGAAAGATTGATGATGATAAGTTCCGCAGCCTCCGATTGGCCCGGGGTATATATGGACAACGTCAGTCGGGTGTACAAATGATCCGCATTAAACTCCCGCTCGGGCGTGTTACCACAAAACAACTTCGCAGAATTGCAGATATATCAGACGAGTATGCCAGCAAAAATCTGCATGCTACAACACGCCAGGATATACAGATTCACTTTGTGAGCCTGGACCGTACGCCTGAGCTGTGGGCTAAACTTGAGAAAGATGATATCACAACACGCGAAGCCTGCGGTAACACCGTGCGTAACGTTACAGCATCTGATCTTGCCGGTATAGATCCGAAAGAACCATTTGATGTATCACCCCATGCGTATGAAACTTTCCGTTACTTCCTGCGCAACCCGGTCTGCCAGGAGATGGGACGCAAATTCAAAATATCTTTTTCATCCAGTGAAGATGATACTGCGTTTAGTTTCATTCACGATCTCGGTTTCATTCCTAAGATAGTAGATGGAAAGCGCGGCTTTAAAGTAATGATCGGTGGAGGTCTTGGAGCAAATCCATACCTCGCGCTGGTTGCATATGAGTTTCTGGAAGAAGATCAGGTAATTCCATTTACCGAAGCAGTACTGCGCGTGTTTGATCGCTACGGTGAGCGTACGCGCAGAATGAAAGCACGTTTTAAATTTTTACTCGATGACTTCGGTCTTGAAAAGATCATGGCACTGGTAGAAGAGGAGAGACGTGCTTTGAAAGTGCAGCAATACCCGATCAACCTGAATGTATTGCCGGAACCAGTATTACCGGAATCTATACCGACAGCAGAACCTGCTATAGCGGACCCTGCTAAATATGAGCGCTGGTATAAAACCAACGTGTTCAAACAAAAACAAGACGGCTTTTATGGAGTATATGTAAAACTTCCGCTGGGCAACATGTCGTCTACATTAACAAGAAGCTTTGCCGATATAGTGGATCTGTATGCAGCAACGGAATTACGCATCACCGTAAACCAGGGCTATCTCCTTCGCTATGTACGTCCGGAAACATTGAAGCATTTATATGTAGCACTGGATAAACTTGCGTTGGCAGAACCTGGTTTCGACAGTGTTGCTGATATAACGGCTTGCCCGGGAACGGAATCGTGTAACCTCGCTATATCCGATAGTACCCATGTATCGCTGGCGCTGGAGAAAGTGATTCGCGAAGAATATCCGGACATGGTATTCAATACCGATATCAAAATCAAAATCAGCGGATGTCCTAACTCGTGCGGTCAGCATGGATTAGCCGGTATAGGTCTGCACGGAAGTACTATAAAAGACAAGCAGGGAAAAGTATTACCGGCATTGGTAGTTTTACTCGGTGGAGGTAAACTGAAAGATGGTGAAGGTATAATTTCCGACAAGATCCTGAAGATACCAAGCAAGCGCGGACCGCAGGCGTTGCGTATACTGTTTGATGATTATGAAACGAACAGTCAGGATGGCGAGTACTATCACGATTACTTCAAACGTCTTGGAAGAAATCATTTCTATGCGTTGTTGAAACCTCTTGGTGATTTAACAACCGTTGAGCCTTCAGACTATATCGACTGGGGTGAAGAGCATAACTTTATTCTGCATACAGCAGTAGGGGAGTGTGCCGGTGTGATTATAGACCTGGTTGCAACGCTGTTTTACGAATCAGAAGAAAAACTGGAATGGTCGAAAGAAGCACTGCGCAATGCGCAGTATGCTGACTCTATATATCATAGCTATAGCGCATTCATCAACACCGCAAAAGCCATGTTGCTGACACGCGATGTAAAACCAAGCACACAAATACAAGTGTTGAATGATTTTCAGACTCACTTTGTGGATACTGGTAACTTCCCGCTGGCAGCAAACTTCCGCGAGTTCGTACTGCGCATCAATAAGAGTGAACCAACTGAAGAGTTTGCGATAGCGTATCTCGAAGATTCTAAAAAATTCCTGAAAGATATAGTAGCATATCGTGGAGCTGTAACGAATGAGGTAGTTGCAAAATGATCGACACGATCTCCATCATAGAAAAAGAACCGCGTCTTACACTCGTAGGAGCCGGACCTGGTGATGCTGAACTCATCACTATAAAGGCTATTAACGTGCTGAAGAAAGCAGATGTAGTATTATACGATGCATTGGTTTCTGCAGATATACTCGAGTGGATACCGAAAGGTGTTCCTGCTTTTTCCGTGGGCAAACGTGCCGGAGAACATTCCTATAAACAGGAGGAGATCAACGAACTGATTGTGGACTTCGCGTATCGCTATGGACACGTAGTACGGTTAAAAGGTGGCGACCCGTTCGTATTTGGAAGAGGCTCCGAAGAAATAGAATATGCCGAAGCACACGGAGTACATACGGATGTAGTACCTGGTATAAGCAGTGCGGTAGCCGTACCGGCAAGTTTAAAGATACCAGTAACCGCGCGCGGCATCAGTGAAAGTTTCTGGGTAGTTACCGGAACAACAAAAACGGGAGCGATCTCTGCAGATATAGCATTGGCTGCACAATCAACGGCTACGGTAGTTATACTCATGGGACTGAATAAACTCCCGGAGATTATGCAGGCTTTCGCAGATCACGGAAAAGCAGATATACCTGTGGCAGTTGTACAAAACGGATCATTGCCTTCGCAGAAGAGTGTTATCGGCACCGTTCACTCTATAGCAGAACAGGCTCAGGCCAGTGGTATAGGTTCACCGGCCATTATCATTGTAGGCGAAGTAGTGCGTTATGCACAGGCGCTTGAAAAGGTTGTGGTCGCTACCAAATCCATTGCTTAAGAAATAAAATCAGCTAACACACAACTATAGATATATAGTATATCCGGGGCGGTGTGTGAAACGTATAAAGAATATAAAATCCAAAAAAATAAAATAATGTCTAACAACAATTGTCTTACTTCTAACAGTTAAAAATGCCATGGAACGCAACAACCTTTTTCCCGTTTTCCTGAAACTTGAATCACTGAGCACCCTTATTGTAGGGGGCGGAAATGTTGGGTTAGAAAAACTCACTGCAGTGTTAAAGAACAGTCCCGCTGCTAACGTAACAGTCGTAGCACGCACCATCCAGGAACCGATAAAGGAACTTGCACGAAAACATGAGCACGTCAAATGGGAGGAACGCAATTTTAAGTTGTGGGATTTATGGGATAAAGACCTCGTGATACTGGCTACGGATAACCGCCAGCTTCATGAAACGATCCGCAAGTTTGCCAGAACGCGCAAGCT
This sequence comes from uncultured Chitinophaga sp., assembly GCA_902168205.1. Taxonomy (GTDB): domain Bacteria; phylum Bacteroidota; class Bacteroidia; order Cytophagales; family Cyclobacteriaceae; genus Ohtaekwangia; species Ohtaekwangia kribbensis. Next base: position 279,597 of record CABHOK010000002.1, read on the forward strand.
GCTGATCAACGTAGCGGATACACCAGATCTGTGTGACTTCTACCTTGGATCGGTAGTCACAAAAGGTAATTTAAAAATAGGCGTATCCACCAATGGTAAATCGCCAACAATGTCCAAGCGTATACGCGAATACCTGGAGGAAGCACTGCCGGATGATACCAACGATCTGCTTAACAATATGCACAAGATACGCGAGCAGATTAAAGGAGATTTCAGTCACAAAGTAAAAGTGCTGAACGATATAACGACTTCGTTTTTGGAAAGCGGACCTGCTCCGGCTAATCCATAAGATATATCTACAACCAGACGCCTGATCACAAAATCCGGTATATATACTCCGGGTTTTGTGATTTTTTATTTCAGAGCACTTCGGAATATATCCGGAGGCGCAGCTTTACCCGCAAATGTATTTGCAACCAATTCGCCTAAAGCCGGACCATGTTTAAAACCATGACCAGAGCCTCCACCCAGCAATACTGTATTAGAAGCATGTGGATGTACTTCAAAGATGAGATTACCATCCGGTGAATTTTCATAGGGGCAAACGCGACTCTCGGTAAGCGGAGCATTCTTCAATCCCGGAAAACGATGCGAGATGAATGCACGTGCTTTCGCGAGCGCTTCAGGTGTTATGCTTCGTTCACTCTTTGAAGGATCAAATATAGTACCGCGTATATCTACACCGATCTTGAAGCCACGATGAGCATTGCCGGCTATACCGTAATAAAAATCTTTACCATCAACATCAACCCACACCGGAAAGTTGTCATATATAGATGCATACTCTGCCGGTACACCAAAATAGTATACTTCCTGTTTGGTGCAGGTGATAACATTGCTAAGTATATCCGGGAATATTTTCCCTAGCCACGATCCACACGCAAACAGGTATACATCTGCCTGCAGCGATCGTCCATCCGATAATTTTACAGAATCCAGTTGCTGTTGATCTATAGTTCCGGGAGTAGCCTGTGCCTGTATATAGTTCCCGCCTTCTCTGACAAATTGCTCCTGTACCGCCTGACAAGACTCGCGTGCTTTCAGATAGCCGCCATACGGATCAAAGTAGGCGTGATGAAGATCATCGGTATATATAATCGGAAATCTCTTCTTAAGTTCTGCCAGAGAAAGACGTTCATATTCCATCGCATGCTTTTGCGCAAAAGGAATGGAATCATCTACGAGTGGAGTTTTTTCTTCATAGCAAAACCAGAGTACACCGGAGTTATGAAAGAGTTTTTTATTGAACAACTTTTCATTCTCTTTCCATAAGCTGAGTGCCCGAACATTTAGATCAAAGTATACTTCATTGGCACCGTAGGTGGATCGGATCACACGCGTCTCATCCCCCGAACTTGCCCGTGAATTACCCGGCCCCCACGCATCCACCAACGTAACATTATACCCCTGCCGCAGAAGATATAGCGCAGACCATCCCCCAAAAGCACCCGCTCCGACCACCACGACACTCGAGGTACTGGCGAATGTGGGGAAGGGAGTCGCCTTCGCTTCGATAGTAGCAGTGGGTGAGAATGTGGTGGTCAATGTGTTTAGGTGTTTATGTGTGTATGTGTTTATGTTGGTTGGTCTGTAATTGAAAATGTGTTTATCACGAACGCGATATAGGTGTCTGAAAATTAACCAACGCTATATAATAGGAGTATCGTTGAAAAGCGATTTGCCTGCTGGCAGCAGACAGCAACTGCTATATATAGTGTCTCTCAAAAACTCAAAACTCGCAACTGGCACCCCGAAGCTACTTATACAGATTGTCTTCCGGCAGCTTGTTGCCAGAAGCCAGCAACCATTCCTCAAAGCTCGCCGCTAATTCACGGTTTCCAGCTCGAAGGATCCACGCGCCAGGCTTTCAGGGAAACGAGTTGGTCGTTGGTGATATACTTTTGGTCGAGGGCATAGTTGATCAAATAGTTGTAGTCGCTGAGACTTACCAGCGATGTGTTGGCTTCGTAAAAATTACGGGTTGCTATATCAAAGCCGTAGTTGAAAATGGAAACCATCCCCAATACATTGAAGCCTGCTTCACGCAATGCCTGTACGGCTTTGAGTGAACTGCCTCCGGTAGACACGAGGTCTTCGATCACCACTACTTTCTGGTCTTTCGTAACTTTCCCTTCGATCAGATTTTCCATACCGTGATCTTTCGGCTTGGGCCGTACATATAGGAAAGGAAGATTCATTGCTTCGGCAACCAATGCACCTTGTGCGATACCTGCCGTGGCAACACCGGCAATAGCTTCAACAGCCGGATAGTTTTCGCGGATGGCTTGTACCAGACCATCGCGCACAGCAGTTCGTACTTCAGGGTAGGAGAGTGACAACCTGTTATCACAATAGATAGGTGATTTCCATCCGGAAGCCCACGTGAAAGGTTTTTGAGTGTTGAGTTTAATGGCTTGAATTTGCAGCAGCATGGAAGCTACTTTGCCAGCGGTTTGTTCCTGTACTTTTAAAATAGGCATAGTCTCGAAAGTTATCACTAAAATTTTGAATCAGGGAGAATACAGCACCTGTCGCGTAGTGTTGCAAAAATATTTTTTGCTTCTATTCCATCCAGAAGCCATTGTTTAAAAATCTTTTCTGAAACCCCTTGCCAGCTTCCAAATAATTTATTCTTTTGCGGGCATGGTGAGGGCGTAAAATTGTACGGTATGATCATTTTTATCAACGACATTCCAGTCAGAATTCTGAAATCCACTGAAACGCCCGACACAGGTCGTATTAACCATACGGTGGATGCTGCCATAACTCCGGTAACACAAGCCAGTCTGATTCATCATGTGTGGATCAAAAATGTAGGCACTGCCGAGATAGATACCATTTTGGGCTTTCTCGACTCTAAAGTTCCTACCGGGGTACTGTCGATTTTGCTTTCAGTGACCGATTATCTTCTGATCCGAAATCACCTGCGCAGCAAGTTTAAAGTTATAAAGGCTGCCGGTGGTGTTATCCGTAAGAAAGACAAGTTCCTGATGATTTACCGGATGAAGAAGTGGGATCTGCCGAAAGGCAAGAAGGAAAAAGGCGAACGCTATAAAGAAACGGCTGTACGCGAAGTGCAGGAGGAATGTAACATTTCCGTACGACTGGGAAGAAAAGTATGCACTACGTGGCATACCTATACCATGAATAAAAATGCCATGATGAAAAAGACCCGCTGGTATATCATGGACCTGATAGACGACTCACGCATGCGCCCCGCAGTGGAGGAGGATATAGAAGAAGTTCGCTGGATGAACCGGAAGGAAGTATACCATGCACTGGAGCACTCCTATAAATCCATCAGCTACGTTATCGAACGGTATTACGAAAAAACAGAATTGAAATCGGCACGGTAGAAATTACTATAGCTATAAAATAAAAAATCCAGGGCATTCACTCTGGATTTTTTATTTTATGGGATGTATATACCTGCTAAAGTTTATAGGGGAGGAATTGCGAAACATCTCCGCCATACTTATGTACTTCGCGTACGATAGAAGAGCTGATCCATGCGAGTTGAGGCGTGGTGATCAGAAATACAGATTCCAGGTCTTCGTATAGCTTACGGTTTACCTGCGATATACTGTTCTCGTATTCAAAGTCGGTGGTGTTGCGTAAACCGCGCAGCAGAAACTGAGCGCCTTGCTTGCGGGCATAGGTAGCCGTCAGTTCCGAGTACGTGATCACTTTTATAGCCGGGTATTTTTCAAAGGTCTGCTCGATGTAGCCGATCATTTTCTCGATCGGGAAGTAGCGATTGCTCTTCGCAGGATTGTGCCCGATGGCAACAATGATCTCGTCAAACACCTGCAGTCCGCGCAATACTATATCTTCATGCCCTTTTGTAAATGGATCAAACGAGCCGGGAAAGAGTGCAATACGTTTACTCATGGTTTTACTCCATCAGGTAGATGCTGTATAAATCGAAGAAGTGGTGGTCCTGCAATTCGTCAAACCCATAGCTGAAGGCCAGGTTGGCAGGTCTGTTACCAAAGATCACATTGTTTATATACTTATATAGTTCGTGGTAGTGAGGCGAGTTCTTGCCTATATATCCCCACAACACAACCTGGCTGGTTTGCTGGTTCATGTTGAGCGACTTCATCACCAGCATGATATACTTTACGTAATCTGAAAATTCCTTAATAGCAAACTGGTTGTAGTAAATGAGCTTGCCATCTCTGCAGGAGAGAATGTGCAGCTTGAACCGGTCTACATATATATATAGCGGGTTATCTTCGCGCAGCATGGAAGCCTGAAGGGTACCTTCGATCAATGCTGCCGACTGATGGGTAAATACCGGTTTGTTATTCGGATATAAACCATCCAGCCAGTTCTTCAGGTCTTTGTTAACAGCAAAAACCGTTACGGCCTGCGTGGTAGGATTTACCGTAGAAAGGAAATCTTCTTTCTGCGGATCTACGTGCGCATTGAACTTCAGGTAATCGGCCATCGCTTCTTCTGCGAAGAGTGCCTGGGGTACCTGTACAAATTTCTGACTCTTGAGTGATATACTGATTTTCTTCCAGAAGCCTGCCTTCAGCAAAGCATGCGAATCGAAAAGCTGGTCGAGCAGATATAGTAATTCCTGGTGCGAAGCCAGGTTCGGAAGAACAAAATCTTCCAGCAAAAGTACCCGGTTTTCCTGCGGATCGATCACACACAACTGAAAATCACGTGTGCCAAGATGAATTAACAAGTGGTATTGATGAATAAACTCTTCATCGAAACGTTCATCCCGTACTTTCTTGATGAGCTTATAGTTGAGCGTGGTTGTTTGCAAAGTATATACTGTTTTCCGCTTGTAAGTTAGACCAAGGGCGAACCACCTTTTATAAAAAAACTAAAAGTTCCGGGTTCTCTGCAATAATAAAGATTTTAGCGGGTAAATCACAAAACAGATTGTACAGAACACCTATTAAAGCCTGTAAAATCCATTAAGCGTGCGGATGTCGTTCGCATCGCGAATCAATCGGAATATACCATGTACCTGCTCTTGTGGCATGGAAAGTATTTCACGTATCGTAAAGAATGCGGCTCCCTGTATGATGGGCAGCTCCGGATCTTTACCCGTCTGCAATTCTCCGGAAAGTCGGGAGGCTTCGAAAAATAATTCGATAGAATGCAGCGGGGCATTTATATACTCACAACCGAAAATGAACTTGCCCGGCTTAATAATGAGACCGGTTTCCTCCTGGAACTCACGCTTGAGCGATTCTTCGAGTGATTCGCCAAACTCGACACCTCCTCCCGGCGGAGCCCAGAAATCGCTTTCATTCAAGGACTTGTGGTTTACCATTAACAATTTATCGGTGTGCCAGCATAACCCGCAAACTCTTATTCTGACACGGTTTCCATAAACTCTGGCGATTTCTGCGTCCATTCCGGTTACATGTTTAGTTAATTCGCATATTCAAATAAAGTCACACAAGGCATGTCAGAAATTTCGCTTTTTCTGGCAAAATTGTTGATTCGAAGTGTTTAAATTTGTAAAAAAACTAAGATATGAAGAAGTACTTGTTATTAGTGGTTGTGCTGGGTTTGGCCGTTGGTGCTTTTGCCCAGTCTGCAAAAGTTAACGGACCGGTTATAGCATTCGAGAAGAAGTCACATGATTTCGGTCAGATCGTTCAGGGCGATAAAGTAGAGCAGGTTTTCAAATTCACGAATACCGGAACTGAGCCTTTGATCATTACCAACGTACAGGTAACATGCGGTTGTACTACGCCAAAAGGATGGCCACGTGATCCGATTCAACCAGGAGGTAAAGGCGAAATTACAATAGCTTTCAACAGCGCAGGTAAAATCGGCCGTCAGGATAAAGTCGTTACGATCGTTTCAAACGCAGCAAACGCTGATGAAGCGAAGATATCTTTCACTACGCAGGTAGTTGAAAAGAAAGAGCAGCCTCAATAAGCTTTCTCTGAAAAAAAATTAAGATAAAGGTCTCGCGAGAGACCTTTATTTTTTTGCTACACCGAGTAATAAAAATACCCACCCGAGTATCAGAAATACGCCTCCGATCGGTGTAACAAGTCCTACAGCGCCGAGCTTTACAAAGCAAAGTAAATATAGGCTTCCGCAGAAAAGCACGGTGCCGATCAGCAGGAACAGCGAAGCATATTCCAGTTTCTTATCGAAGATAAATTTCTGCAGAATACCTACGGCCAGTAATGCCAGTGTGTGATAGAACTGATATCGCGTAGCCAGTTCAAATACTTCTAGTTTACCAGCTTGTATCAGCGTTGGTTTTAAGGCATGGGCACCAAACGCCCCGATGGATACAGCAAGTGCTCCCAAAACCGAAGCTGTAATTAAAGTTGTTCGTTGATTCATGAAACTATACGTAATGAAATTCCTATACTATATATACTATTGATCGTACTTCCTGTCGCCAAATATAGCCGTGCCTACGCGTATCATCGTGCTGCCTTCTTCAAGGGCAATGCGGTAATCGCTGCTCATGCCCATGGACAGGTGACGCATCATTACATTCGGTGGGAGTGATGATGCCTTGAGTCGCTCATATAGTCCGCGCAACCCGCGAAACTCCCTGCGTATCTGCTCCAGGTCTTCGGTAAACGTAGCCATGCCCATCAATCCTGCTATATGAATGTTGGTGAGTTTTTGCAATTCAGCAGAAGCCAGCAAGTCGGTTACTTCGTCTTCTGAAAAACCGAACTTCGTTTCCTCTTCAGCAATGTGCAGTTGTAAAAGACAGGCAATGGTGCGGTCTGCTTTTACGGCTTGCTTGTTTACCTCTTCCAGAAGTTTGAAACTGTCAATAGAATGTATCAGGTGAACAAACGGTGCGATGTACTTTACTTTGTTGCTCTGTAAATGACCGATCAGGTGCCATTGAATGTCTTTGGGTAAGGCTTCATATTTAGGCACAAGCTCCTGCACTTTGTTTTCACCGAATACACGTTGTCCGGCATCGTACGCTTCCTGGATGGCCTCCGCAGGTTTTGTTTTACTTACTGCAATCAACTGACAATCAGGAGGCAAATTCTGAAGAAAGAACTGAAGGTTATTTTTTATACTCATGGGCACTGCTAAAGTGTATGGGCTTTGTTCGTATAATGATCGTTTGTTACATCGGCTTTGTGAATGGTTTAATTCATTCCTATTTTTGCCTTTTAATCCACCAAAGCTAACGCAAAAATATGGCGATCCTCGGAACGTTGCTGAAAAAAGGAATTCGAATTCGTGAGATGCTGGAGCAGGAGTATACCTCGCCATACGATCTTCAGAAGAAAGAATTGAAGGAGCTCCTGATCACGGCCAGTCAGACCGAGTTTGGCAAGTACTATAATTTTTCGGACATCCTGCACGGCTTCCGCAAAGGCGATAAGGAATTTTACAAGCGTTACAAGAGTCATGTGCCCATCCACAACTATAACAAAATATATAGTGACTGGTGGAAGCTCGCGTTAAAAGGTATAAAGAATGTATGCTGGCCGGGCCGCGTAAAATACTTTGCGTTAAGCTCCGGAACTTCAGAAGCATCCTCCAAATATATACCTGTTACCAAGGACATGACGCAGGCTATTCGCAAGACGAGTGTGCGCCAGATCCTGACACTTTCCAAATACGACCTCGATCCGGAAATCTTTGAAGCAGGTATATTAATGCTCGGTGGAAGCACGCACCTGAACAGAAAAGGAAGTGTATTTGAAGGAGACTTAAGCGGTATACAGGCCGCCCGTCTGCCATTCTGGTTTCAGCATTTTTATAAACCCGGAAAGAAGATTGCCCGCTCACGTAACTGGGACGCCAAGCTCGATGAGATGGCACGCAAGGCAACTGAATGGGACATCGGTATAATAGTGGGTGTACCTGCCTGGATACAGATATTGATGGAGAAGGTTATCAAGTATCATCGTGTAAATACAATACATGATGTATGGCCGAACCTTCGTGTATATGTACACGGTGGTGTATCGTTCGATCCATACCGTAAAGGTTTTGAAAAATTACTGGCGCGTCCTATTTTTTACATTGAGACATACCTGGCATCGGAAGGCTTCATTGCGTTTCAGGCGTATCCGAATAAACGCTCGATGCGTCTTGTGCTGAACAATGGTATATTCTATGAGTTCGTACCGTTTGAAGCCAGGAACTTTGATGCAAACGGAGAGATACACCCGGATGCAGAAACGTTGATGATCGATGAAGTGGAGGAAGGTAAAGAGTATGCTATATTACTTTCTACCTGCTCGGGTGCATGGCGTTACCTGATTGGTGACGTGATCAAATTTACTTCGCTTGAAGACATGGAGATCGTGATCACCGGCCGTACCAAACACTTCCTGAGTTTATGTGGTGAGCACCTTTCGGTGGATAACATGAACAAAGCGATTGAACTTGTAGCTAACGACTTTAATATTAACATTCCTGAATTTACCGTAGCCGGTATACCATACGATTCACTTTTTGCACACCACTGGTTTATCGGTACCGATGATAAGGTGGATCCGAAGGCGCTGAAAGAAAAGATCGACCTGCATTTAAAAGAGTTGAACGATGACTATGCTGTAGAACGCAGTGCCGCACTGAAAGAAGTGCTGGTAGATGTACTGCCGATAAAAACATTCTATGGCTGGATGGAATCAAAGGGCAAGGTAGGAGGGCAAAATAAATTTCCACGTGTTATGAAGAATGCACAGCTGGATGATTGGAAAACTTTCCTGCAAAATCACACGAATGGAAATCGTTCTTAACGGAATCTTATCCGGCATTGTACTCGCATTTTTGATCGGGCCGGTATTCTTCACCATTATTCAAACCAGCATTGAACGCGGTTTTGTAAGCGGTGTATTTGTCGCTATTGGTGTATCGTTCAGCGATGCACTTTATATATTCGTTTCGTATCTCGGTCTTGTCCAGTTCATGGAGACTGAAAATTTCAGACACTACCTTGCATACGGTGGTGGTATAGTATTACTCTTGTTCGGACTATATTACTTATTGATCAAGAGTAAAAAACTGGCGCACTACGATCCAAAAAAAATAGAAGCCCGCAGCTGGCTGCGACTGGCAGCAAAAGGATTTATCATCAACGGACTTAGTCCCATGGTACTCTTCTTCTGGATTGCCACGGTAGGTGTAGCCACTACACAGCTGAATTACAACACCAACCACGAAGCATTTGTATTCTTCGCTTCCATTGTAGGCACCGTATTCATCACCGACCTGATCAAAGCAAAACTAGCCGACAAACTACGCCTGCTCATGACCCCCGTGGTAATCCGCATCATGAATATAGTGTTAGGCATCGTGTTGGTGATCTTCGCCGGAAGACTGATTCTTTTTCCTGATAACATTCCACATTGAGAGCAGGGCTGCTGGCTTCAAGCTGCTGGCTGCTGGAGGATTTCGTTTAGGCCAGGATTACGGCATGAAGATGATAGCGCGAAAATAGCTGCGAGCTTCGAGCTGCGAGAAATACAAAAGGCTACAGGTGGCTGGCTGCTGGAGGATTTCGTCTATAGATACTATATCTTATATAAACTATAGCTATAGCAATCGCCTTAGTTACGCAAACGCTGCTATACCCAAAACAAACTGGCAGCTAGAGGCTAGCTGCTCTTTCTCAGTCTTGCAGGACGTTGGTAATAAAAGTAGACTTCAGCAAGAGCCAAAGCAGGAAAAGCCCCATCGCCCACTGCAGGTATATAACGTAATAGTCGGAGGTGTCTTTGAAGCGGGTTTCTTTGATTTCGGCTTTTTCGTACTTGTTGATGCGGGCAAATACTTGTTCAAGGGCTTGATTGTCGGTGGCGCGGAAGAATTGTCCGCCACCTATATCGGCCATCTTGCGCATGGTGGTTTCGTCAATGGTATTCTCAATCATCTGCGGACGGCCAAAGAAATCTTTGCCATACGGAACCATACCTTCTTTACCCACAACGATAGTATATATCTTGATGCCGTATGCACTGGCGAGTTCAGCCGCGGTGATCGGGTCAATGTTACCCGATGTATTCTCGCCATCACTCAACAGTATACATACTTTTGATTTTGTTTCGGATTCGCTCATGCGATTGGTAACAACAGCCATGGCGCTTCCTATAGCAGTACCTTTTGCTTCAATCATTTCGAATGATATATCATCGAGGTAGGAGCGAAGCAGCTCATAGTCGGTTGTGAGTGGTGATAATGAAAAAGCATCTCCGGCAAATACAACGAGTCCGATCCGATCCTGCACGCGACCGTTAATAAAATTACGCGCCACTTCTTTTGCGGCTTCAAGACGATTGGGAGTAAAGTCTTCAATCATCATTGACTGCGATATATCCAGCGCAATCATGATATCGATACCCTCTGTCCACTGCTCTACTTTTTCATTTGTTTTTTGTGGTCGCGCAAGTCCCATTAATATCAGGGCGAGCACCAGCATCAACAAAATCTCCGGCAGTAACCTTATCAGATTGATAGGCGATACATGAAGATCTTTCTGTGTGATGGCAATCGGTAACTTCTGGTTAAATCTATACCGCAGTAGCCACCGTACGATAAACAAAATCGGCACAGCAATGATGAGGTATAAAAATAGCGGGTGTTCCCAGGTAAACGAGCGCAGTGTAGAAGGTGTAAACCAATCCAGCGAGTACCAGGCTGTAAGATCCTTATCCATGTTTTACCTCCTGTAATTTGGTTTGGAAGCGTTGATCGGCCACGGCTTTGAGACTCTCCAACGGTTCGATTACATTCACGCTGTGTCCATAGATAGCTCCGTCAATGGTCTGGAGATTTCGGATAAGCGTTTCATCCTGGAAGAAATTCCGCGCCTCGCGTGTTGTCAGTTTGGTATAGGGGCGTGCTTCGAGTTGCTCCATATATAGTTTCCAGTGCGCCAGGGCCGTCTCCGTTGTAACGGCAGAAAAAGCCTGGCGAAGATTGCCGACTTCGCGCGTATAGCTTTCAACAAACTTACGGTGCGCTTCAAGCATACTCTTGATGCGGAAGTACCTGCGTATACGTTTGCCGAACACAAAGAACACAATAAGGGCAATCACCAATATAGAAACTGCCACAATCGTAAATATAGGCCAGTTAAATTGTCCGGGTACATCGTGATATGCTACACTTAACTTCATTGGTAACTTATCAATGGCAATGGTATCGACACTGAAATTTACCAGTTGAGTAACGAGAATAGTATCTTGTTCTGACTGAAAGGTTGTGCTGTCTTTTTCATTGATCTGAAATACCGGTAGACTCAGGTATTGCTCGCGATCAATTTCAAATGTAGTCACGTAGTATATTACACTATCGTAGCTGATGCCATCTTCTGTATCCGTAGCAAAGTAATCTTTACTTTCAAATTCAAATGGCGTATAGGTATGCGAAGAATCCGGGAACACCATGTTGAGTTTCTGCGGATAGCGTGCAGTAAGGTAGAACCGTACCGGCTTGCCTATATATAAACTGTCTTCAATAAATCCTGCTGTTACTTTTACTTCTGCCTTCGGTTTTTCCTGCGCGCATGCAACGTTCGGTACCAATGTACAGCATACAAGCAGTAAACTATAGATTACTGAAATCCTCATCGTCTTTACAAAACTACCGTTCATGTTGTCTTCATGGATTTGTTCCGTACTTTAAATAATCGCAGCAACTTCGGTACATAGTCTTCATCGGTATCGAGCGAGATAAAATTTACTTCATGCTTGCGACTGAACTTCTGCAGTTCATCTTTGCGCATATCATGCCGCTTGCTGATCTTCTGTCTGAAATCTCCAAACGAAGTATTGATCCACAGTGTTCGCTGACTTTCCTTATCAACCACTGGAATTATACCCAGCTTGGGCAAACGTGTTTCGCGCTTGTCGCTGATGTGGATCACTACAAGATCGTGCCTTTTGGCCAGCGCACGTAAATTGTCGGTATACCCTTCATCAATAAAATCAGAGATCAGAATAACAACACTTCTTCTGCGAATAGCATTGAGCGCAAAAGATATAGCTTTGGATAAATTCGTTTTAAGCGACTTGGGTTTCAGGTTCGCGAGCGTGCTGATAATTTCATACGCCTGTGAGTGTCCTTTGATCGGCTTGATAAATTTCTCACGTATATCCGAGAAACAGATCAGTCCAACGTGGCTGGACTCTTTTACTGCCGAGAGTGTAAGCACGCCACAAATCTCTTTGCCAATATCGGCCTTTGTTTTACCGGGGCTCCCTATATCTTCGGAGGCACTCACATCGAGTATAAAGAATACCGTTTGTTCCTTCTCTTCCCGGTAGGTCTTCACAAATGTACCGTGACCTTTGGCAGAGACATTCCAATGTATCGTGCGCACATCGTCACCATACTGATACGGCCTTACATCATCGAACTCCAGACCTGTGCCTTTAAAAACAGAATGGAAATCTCCCTGCATCTGGCTGTTGATGGCCTTGCGTATCTGGATCTCGTATCTCCGTAGTTTTTTTAACAGGTCCTTCATTCCTTATCGTGAATCGTTATCCGTTAATAGTTAATTGTTGTCCGTTAATCGTTAATGGTTATCCGTATTGTAAGGAACGGATAACCATTAACGATTAACGAATAACGGTACTCCGTGGCAAAGTTATTGTTACACGTTAAAGAGGTTCACGAATAAACGCGAACCCATTAGCGATAGCTCCAAAAATAGAACAATTATGATTATTTTGCCCCACCTAAAGCAGGGGATGGCCATTAAAAGATGTTGAGAGGTTTAAAATATTATACAGTTGCTTCCGTGCTGGTATTGATCCTGGCAGGTGTATTTTCTTCATGTTCAAAAAAAGAGAAACCACCGGAAGGCATCCTCGGCAAGGAGGAAATGGTTAAGACCATACAGGAAGTATTGCTGGCCGAAGAGAAAGTGAACCGGCTGCGGCTTTCCACCGATTCGTCAAAGAAAGTATTTACCGCTATACGTGGAAAAGTTTTCGAGAAGGCCGGTGTGCCCGATTCTGTTTTTAATAACTCCGTGAACTATTACATGGATCACCCCAAAGAACTGGAACAAATTTATACAGCGCTTGTTGACTCTTTAAATCTTAAAGAACAAAAAGCATCCGTCCGTCCGACACCAAAATGATTTACCCAAACGAGTTTGAAGATAAGTTAGGCTTTGTGCAGATACGTCAGAAGCTGAAAGGTTATTGCCTTTCGGATGCCGGAGCCGCCTGGGTTGACCGTATGCGTTTTAGCACCGAGGTCGACTTTATAAGAATTCTGTTGAAGCAGAGTCTTGAATTTTTGCAGATACTGGAGAAAGGCGAACCCTTTCCGTCACGGTATTTTTTTGATCCTGCCGAATGGATCCAGAAGATAACACTGGAAGGAAACTGGCTTGAAGCCGATGAGTTTCTGAATCTGGCGTATTCGCTGGAGACGATTATAGCGTGCAAGACTTTTCTGAACAAGGCGCGCGAAATATACCCGGAACTATATAAACTGGCTGAACCTGTAGCAGTAACCAGTGCGTTGGCTCAATCTGTTTTTGTAAAGATTGATGACAAGGCGCAGGTGCGCGACTCGGCAAGCCCTGACCTGGGCCGTATACGAAAGCGACTCCGCGAAGAACAAACACGCCTTCGTAAAATTGCTGACCAGATATTTCGCACGGCCGTGGAGGAGAAGTGGGTGCCCGAAGGAGCACTACCGACTATTCGCGAAGGGCGTGTCGTGATACCGATACAAGCTGAACACAAGCGCAAGCTGAAAGGATTTATACTCGATGAATCCGCTACCGGCCAAACCGTTTTTATGGAACCAACGGAGATGCTGGACGCCAACAACGAGATACGCGACCTTGAACACTCCGAGAAACGCGAAGTAGTTCGTATACTCAAAGAGCTTACGGACGAATTCAGACAACAGCTCCCGGTGCTTCGCACTGCATTTCAGTTTCTGGCACAGATCGATTTTATACGCGCCAAAGCGAAGTTCTCACAGGAGATCAATGCCGAACATCCGGTGATTGAAAAGCAACCGGAGATGGTATGGTATAATGCGAAGCACCCGTTGCTGTACCTGAGTTTGAAAGGCAAACGTGAAATTGTGCCGCTCAATATAGAGCTTGATCAGCAGGATCGCTTACTACTGGTTTCCGGACCGAATGCCGGAGGTAAATCGGTTTGTCTCAAAACAGTTGGACTACTGCAATACATGGTGCAGTGCGGCTTGCTGATACCGGTATCGGAGCGATCGCGTGTCGGCATATTTCAGAATATACTCTTGGATATTGGCGATCAGCAGTCCATCGAAAATGACTTGAGTACCTATAGCAGTCACCTGCGGAATATGAAGACCTTCATCGAGCACGCCAATAGTAAATCGCTGGTGCTGATGGATGAATTGGGTTCAGGTACCGATCCGAACTTTGGTGGTGCTATAGCACAGGCTATATTGGAAGAACTGCTGCGCAAGCATGTGTGGGGTTTAGCCACCACGCACTACTATAATTTGAAATTATTTGCCGGTCAACGACAAGGTATACGCAACGCAGCGATGCGCTTTGACGATATGAATCTGGTGCCACTATATATACTCGACATTGGTAAACCCGGAAGTTCATTTGCGCTGGAGATTGCCCGTAAAATAGGACTGCCTCAACAAACTTTGCAGGAAGCTGAAAAGCTGGTAGGTAAAGATCTTGCCGGGTTCGAGAAGCTGGTGCGTTCACTCGAAAAAGAAAAACAACTGCTGAGTGAGAAAACCAAAAAGCTTGAGCGACAGGAGGGAGAGATGAAGCAGGCACTCGCCAAGTATCAGACACTCTCTACCGATATTGAGACACGTAAGAAGGAGATCATTAACAAGGCAAAAGAAGAAGCTTCGAACCTGTTGAAAGATACCAACCGTGAAATTGAAAAAACAATTCGTCATATACGGGCGAACCAGGCGCACAAACTGGAGACACAGAAGGTGCGCAAGAATCTTCAGAACCTCACACAGCGTGTAGAGCCTGTGGTGAAAGAAGAGAAGCGTTCACCGGATGAATTGAAAGAAGGCGATCGCGTGCGCATCATCGGGCAGGACAGCAGCGGTGTTATACTAAGTATACAAGGTAAAAATGCTACGGTGCAGTTTGGTGAGTTGAAGTCGGTGGCGAAGGTTGATAAGCTTGAGAAGATCACCGGTGCCATCGAAAAGGAAATGGCTTCACGTCTGCGCACATCAGGTATAAATGTATACGAGAAGCGCTCCAACTTCAGCGACACACTGGATGTACGCGGCAAACGTGTTGACGAAGTAATTCCCTTGCTCGATCAGTTTATGGACACGGCTATACTTTTAGGACAAGGTGAGTTAAAGATCCTTCACGGTAAAGGAGAAGGCGTGCTGCGCAAAGTAGTTCGCGACCATCTGAAACGCTATAAAGAAGTAGCCTCGATGAATGATGAACATGTGGAGCGAGGCGGAGACGGTATTACAATTGTCGTTTTGAAATAGCTGGCTACAGGTTTGTTTGGTGGTTGGGTACGTTCCCGTAGCTAATTGATTTGAAATACATATAGTTTATGAAAAATGCAGGCACTGAGTATATATATAGTTGTCTTCAGTGGTCATCTGTGCAGTATTGATCTGTATAAATCTGCCAGTTCTGCGGGCAAAAAAAAAGCCCTCCATGCGGAGAGCCTTTCTTATTATACTATATATAGTCGCTTACTTTGTAAATACAAATTCCCAGGCTCCTTCAACAGATTCTGTTCTGCCTACAACATATCCTGCACCCGCGTATGTAAACTGCACGGTAAGAGTTTTAGCATCCGCTGATAAAGCATACGTGATCGTAACATCGTCAGAACCATCAAGCTGTTTGTCGAGGCGAACGATGCTGCTGGTAACTGGTGAACCGAATTTCCAGGATCCGCCAGAAGGCCAAGGGCTGGCCGTTACTTGTTTGCTGGATGTAACAGCATAGCTATACGTTCCACCGGCACTATAATTACCAGAGAAGGTAAGTTTCAGGGCAGAGCCATCGAAACGATCATCGCCTGATCCGGCAAACTGTACAGATGATTCCGTCAGTGTCCAGGTACCCTTCAATTTATCCAACTGGGTTTCTTCTTCCGTCTTTTCATTACCATCATCGCCTCCGCAGTTTGCTAACAGGATAGCTGCGCTAACGAGCACTGCGAGTGATAAAAGTCTTGCTAAATGTTTCATGTTAAAATTGTTATAGTTACGAATATGAGCGTAAAATTCTTAAAATCAAAAACTCGTTTCCGGGAGTTTCATTCGTTATAAGTCTTAATCGTTTCTGCTCTTCGCTAGTAACCACTCACTTATACATCATGATATCGATTTTCTGAGCAGTGGAGGGATATTCCTGCGGTTGGTTGCTGGCTACGATTACTGTACAATGTTTGGGCAGCGCGTGCAATTCTTTCAAGTACCAGTCAAACGCCTGGTGGTCGAGGTTGGTGCCGGGTTCATCCAGAAACACGAGATCAGCCTCTGTAAAAAACGCCAGTGCCAGTTTAACACGCTGACGCATCCCCGAAGAAAAATTGGATATATACTTGTGCCGGGCCGGTGTAAGATACATGCGTTCGATCATCTCTGCGATGGAGAGATGATTCCTGCTTCGCTTCAATTTAAAATGAAACTCAAGTTGCTCTTCGAGTGTGAACTCTTCAATCAGGTCCATATAGGGCGTTGCAATTGCTATATGGTTGAATATAGTTTCGGGGTGAATCTCCGTTCCACCATGCGTATAGCGAAGTGTTCCTTTACTCGGAGGCATCTGTCCCCACAGCACTTGTAGCAACGTAGATTTACCCGAGCCGTTGGCGCCTGTTATAGCATATATATTTCCCGGATCGAACGAATAGTTTAGTCCGCGAAAGATCCATTCGCGGTTGAAACGTTTTCCCAGATTTTCAACATGAATCGTGAGCGACTGCGTGGCGATTGAAGATGTGTTCGTTGCCGGAGATTGTGTCATCGCTCGTATAGGCTTGTCTCAAATAAAAACAGCGTTACAGACTTGTGTGTATAAACATCAGCCTGTAACGCCTGTCGTTTAGTCATTGCCACCGTATCCCTTCATTATACCGCGCTCAGAGTTGCGTATAAAGTCAAGGATATAATCACGCTCGGTGCTTGGAGCGATTTCTTTTTCAACCAGGTCTATCGCTTTGGAATTGTTCAATCCCTTCAGAAAAATGAAGCGGTATATTTCCTGGATCTCGTTGATCTTTTCAGAAGTAAAACCACGTCTGCGTAAACCAACGGTGTTGATACCCGCATACGAAAGAGGCTCGCGCGCTGCCTTGGTATAGGGTGGTACATCTTTACGAACCAGTGAGCCTCCACCGATATAGGCGTGCGCTCCGATCTTCGAGAACTGCTGCACAGCGCAGGCACCACCAAAGATGGCGAAGTCATCAATCACTACGTGACCCGCCAACTGCACCGTGTTGCCGAGTATACAATGATTCCCTACAATGCAGTCGTGCCCCAGGTGGGCATACGCCATGATGAGACAATCGGTACCTACTACGGTTTTATACTTGTCTACCGTTCCACGGTTAATGGTTACGCATTCGCGGATGGTGCTGCGATCACCAATCTCGGTAGTTGTTTTTTCGCCTTTGAATTTCAGGTCCTGCGGTATACCGGAGATAACAGCTCCCGGAAATATCTTGCAGTCTTTTCCAATGCGTGCACCGTCCATGATCACAGCGTTCGGACCAATCCAGGTTCCGTCACCGATCTCAACATCTTCGTGAACTGTGGCAAAAGGCTCGATGATAACATTGTTACCAATTTTGGCCTTGGGATGTACGTTGGCTAATGGATATAGGCT
Organism: uncultured Chitinophaga sp.; assembly: GCA_902168205.1. GTDB lineage: Bacteria > Bacteroidota > Bacteroidia > Cytophagales > Cyclobacteriaceae > Ohtaekwangia > Ohtaekwangia kribbensis. The sequence continues at coordinate 297,394 of CABHOK010000002.1, forward strand.
CATGAATCTTTACGGACTATGCTGGCAGTCATTGTTCCCTCACATACAAGCGTGTTCCCTACGAAGCCACGTCCGTACATCTTGGCAATACCTCGTTTAATAGGCGCTACCAGATCGCATTGAATAACGATCGTATCGCCCGGTAATACCATTTTTCTGAATTTGAAATTTTCTATACCCAGGAAGTATGTCCAGTAATTTTCCGGATCAGGAACGGTATTCAATACCAGTATACCACCGATCTGTGCCATAGCTTCGATCTCCAGTACGCCTGGGAAAACCGGGTTGCCCGGGAAGTGTCCCTGGAAGAATGGTTCGTTTATCGTCACATTCTTCACACCGGCCACGGTTTCATTGTCCAGATAAATGATCTTGTCGATAAGCAAAAACGGGTAGCGGTGTTTCAGGATAGTAGATATCTTGTTGATATCCATTACAGGAGGCAGGTTCGGATTATACCGTGGTCTGCCTTTTTTGTCGGCTTCCTGCATCGCCTTCTTCAGTTTCTTCGCGAACGCTACGTTGGCTGCGTGACCAGGTCTTGCTGCAAGTACCTGCGCTTTCAACGGACGACCTGCCAGTGTCAAATCACCAACAATGTCCAGCAACTTGTGTCGTGCCGGTTCATTCTTGTAGCGAAGCTCAATGTTATTCAATATGCCTTCCTGCTTAACCGCAACTTTTGGTTTGCCGAGCATCTTGGCAATGTTATCCAGTTCATCATCCTGCACGATACGATCAACAATAACAATCGCATTGTTCAGATCGCCACCGCGAATCAGGTTGTTCTTGTACAGCATTTCAAGTTCATGCAGGAAGCAGAACGTTCTGCATGAAGCTATTTCTTTTTCAAACTGACGGATGTCGGTGATGGAAGCATGCTGACTGCCCAGTACAGGCGAATTGTAATCGATCATTACCGTTACGCGGTAATCATCCAGTGGAAGCGCAGCGATCTCTACATTGCGTGCTGCTTCACGATAGAAGAGAGGCTCCTGTACTTCGAAGAAATCGCGCAGTGCGTTTTGTTCTTCGGTACCTGCACCTTTCAATACTTCTACAAACTGAATGGAGCTTCCATCCATGATCGGACACTCGGGGCCGTCAAGTTGTATCAGTACGTTATCTATTTCGAGGCCGGTAAGGGCTGCGAGTGTATGTTCTATCGTGCTTACTTTAGCACCGCTTTGTTCGATGGTTGTACCGCGCGACACATCGGTAACATTATCACAGTCGGCATCGATGATCGGTGAACCCGGCAGATCGATGCGCTGAAATTTCACGCCGTGGTTTGGCTTCGCTGGCAGAAACGTCATGTTTGTTTGAACGCCTGTGTGCAAGCCAACCCCTGAAAGGGTCACGGACTTTTGAATTGTTTGCTGTTTAATATTAAGCATGGTCTGGAAAAGTGGGCAAAGTTAATTCCATTATCCAGATATTCCAATTTTGGAATATAATAGCCGTTCTTCACCGGATTTCGGCGAAAAGAAGCAAACGTATCAAGATGGAAGTGGTTGATTTCTACTGTTCTACCTTCGACATGACCTTTTTCTCGAGTTCACGAAGACGCTCGTTAAGGTCTGGTAATTTCTTGAAGACAGCGTATGATTTGAAATACTCCTTAACATCGAAGGCCGGGGAACCTATCATTTTCATACCTTCATCTTTGATTGATTTAGATATACCAGCCTGAGCACCGAAGCTTGTGTTGTTAGCGATGATAAGATGTCCTGCGAGACCAACCTGTCCTGCAAGAACACAATTGTCTCCAATCTTGGTAGAGCCTGATACACCGGTCTGTGCAGCGATCACCGTATTCTTACCGATCTCTACGTTGTGCGCGATCTGAATCAGGTTATCGAGTTTAACACCCTGGTGGATGATGGTGGAGTCACCAAACAACGTAGCACAATCAATAACGGTATTGGCACCAATGGTGATGTTGTCTTCGAGAATAACATTACCAAGTTGAGGTATCGTTTTATAGGTGCCATCTTCCTGCGGAGCAAAACCAAATCCATCGCTTCCCAGCACAGCTCCCGAGTGAAGTACACAATTGTTACCGATGCGGGTACCCGAATAGATCTTTACACCGGCATGTATAATTGAATTGCTTCCAATCACTACATCATCGCCTATATACACATGTGGATGTATCTTTACATTATCACCGATCTTTACTTTACTGCCGATATAGGAGAAAGCACCGCGATAAATATTATTACCGGTTACAGAGTTTTCGCCAATATAGCTCGGTTGTTCAATGCCTGTTTTCTGGAAGTTGATCATTTTATGATACTCCTCCAGTAAAGAAGTAAAGCCGATATATGGATCATCTACCAATATAAGATTCGTAGAGATCTCTTTACGGGGCACGAAATCTTTCTTTACAATAACAACAGACGCCTGCGTAGTATAGATATACTGTTCGTATTTAGGATTCGATAAAAATGCCAGTTGTCCTTTTCTGGCATCCTGAATCTTCGCGAGCATATTTATCTTCTCATTGCCATCTCCCTGCACCTGGCCACCCAGCATGGCAGCTATCTGATTTATAGTAAATTCCATGTGTCTCGTTTAGTCGTGGTGGTTTATTGGTTAATCGTCAGTAGTCTCCGTTTTTGCCGGGTCAGAATGTTATGTGTAAACTTTCTGTGCAAACAAGTAACGGTTCAGCCGGTAACAAATAACGAATCTCACAAAGATACATTTTTGGGCCAGCACAGATAGTTTTTTTTCACGATTTTGCTAATGGCTTTGATGTTCGGAAGATCCGATGCATGCGCGATGTCCAGCAGCTCGCCACTCTTCATCAGTATATTGATCTGTTGTCCTTCGGTATAGGCCTCGTTGGTAACGGTGCCGTAGGAGTATAAATAGGATGTCTCAGCCCGCAGTGTTTTATACTCGCTGGCAATACCCTCGCGTATTTTTTCGATGGCACTTTTGTCGATCGGCTCCTGGCTCAGACGAATCTGAAAGAGATTGCGCGTGAGTAACATTTCGGATAACAGCGAGAGTATTTCATCCGGGTGGTTACGCCAGCATTTCATCGCTCCCCATATATCATTGTCATCGAGTTGTCCGAATAACCGAAGAAGCTTGTCGCCTTCCTGGAAGTCGGCCAGCGTATAGTCATGTTGCAGGAAAGAAGATAGCGCTTCGCTCGCATATAGGTTCTCACCGGCATGCATCAACGTCTGTGCTCTGCGAATGGTATTTACCAGCATACGTTCGGCACTTACCGATACCTTGTGCAGATATACCTGCCAGTACATAAACCTGCGCGCATTCAGAAAATTCTCGATGTTAAGTATACCTTTCTCTTCTACCACCAGTTCATCGTTATGTATACGCAGCATCGCGATGATGCGCTCTACACCAATGTTACCTTCATGCACACCGGTAAAGAAGCAATCCCGCTTCAGGTAATCAAGACGATCTATATCCAGCTGACTCGAAACCAGTTGATGAAAGAACTTACGGCTATAGCTGTTCCTGAAAATTTTCAGCGTAAGATCAAGTGCACCGTTAAAGGCTTCGTTGAGATTTTCCATGAAGAGGTACGAGAGACTCTCATGCTTTACACCCGGCAGTAATGAATACTCCAGCGCATGCGAGAAAGGCCCGTGCCCTATATCATGTAGTAATACCGCAAGTTGGGCGGCCTCAAATTCTTCGGCAGATATATCGGCACCTTTACTGCGCAGGGTGTCCAATACTTTGCCCATCAGGTGCATAGCCCCTAAAGCATGCTGAAAGCGCGAGTGATGTGCCGCCGGATAGACAAACTCTGTCAAGCCGAGCTGTTTGATATAGCGCAATCGTTGAAAATAGGGGTGAGAGATTATATCGAAAACAAGTTCGCTGGGTATAGTAATAAATCCGTATACCGGATCGTTAATTATCTTCTTCTTATTCATGAGCGTGCACTCCGCGGTTGTCAGTATTTACCCGTTGGTATAAAAAATTAGTTATTACCCGCTAGTTTATAAAAAACATACAACGAATAACGATTAACGGATAACCTGTAACGGTATAATCCGTAACTTCCGAAAAAATATTCAGATCATGCAAAGATATAGCATTTTGTGGGCGGACGATGAGATTGATTTACTGAAACCACACATCCTTTTCCTGGAGCAACGCGGATACGATATAACACCGGTAAACAATGCTTCGGATGCCGTGGAGATGAGCGATGAAAAACACTTTGACGTTGTTTTCCTGGACGAGCACATGCCGGGCATGTCGGGACTGGAAGCACTGAGTATCATAAAGACCAACAAGCCGAATCTTCCCGTGGTAATGATCACGAAGAATGAGGAGGAACATATCATGGAAGAAGCGATCGGTTCCAAGATTGCCGATTACCTGATCAAGCCGCTTAATCCGAGCCAGATATTACTCTCGGTAAAAAAGATACTGGATAACAAACGCCTCGTGATTGAGAAGACAAACCTGAACTATCAGCAGGAGTTTCGCAAGATCAGCATGGCCTTTATGGATGAAATGAACCACGAGCAGTGGGCTGATATCTATAAGAAACTTGTTCATTGGGAACTTCAGATGGATCAACCCGATAACCAGGAGATGGGCGATGTACTCGATATGCAGAAGACCGAAGCGAACGCTAACTTTTCCAAGTTCATTACGCGTAATTATGAGTCGTGGCTTAACAACCCGAACGCAGATAAACCTTTACTCTCGCATCAGCTCATGAAGCGTAAGGTATTTCCCGAGCTTGGCGGTAAACCTATATTCTTTGTATTGATAGATAACCTGCGTGTTGATCAGTGGAAAGTGATTGAGCCGATCATTGCCGAATATTTTACGATTGATAAAGAGGAAACATATTACTCCATTCTTCCTACAACAACCGCGTATGCGCGCAATGCTATATTTTCAGGACAACTTCCTTCGGAAATGGCTAAGACGCATCCGGACCTGTGGGTAGGCGAAGATGAAGAGGAGGGCAAGAATAATTTTGAAGATGAATTCCTCGCCAAGCAGTTGAGACGAAACAATCTCAACATCAAAATGTCTTATCACAAGATCAAGAACATGGAAGAAGGCCGAAGCCTGGCCGACACCGTGAACAATCTTTTCAAGAACGATCTGAATGTTATAGTATATAACTTCGTGGATATGCTCTCGCACGCGCGCACCGATATGGCGATGATACGCGAGCTGGCTCCCGATGAATCTGCGTATCGCTCTATAACACGTTCGTGGTTTTTACACTCGCCTTTGTTCGATATACTCAAGAAGATATCGGAGAAAGATGTGAAGGTTGTGATCACCACGGACCACGGCACCATCCGCGTGAAGCGTGCCTTTAAAATTATAGGCGACCGGAATGTGAACACCAACCTGCGTTACAAGCAAGGCAAGAACCTCGGCTTTGATGGCGATAAGGTGATGCACGTTACCAAACCTGAAAAATTATTTTTGCCGAAGCCGAATGTTTCAACATCCTACGTTTTTGCCACAGAAGACCAGTTTTTTGCATACCCGAATAACTTTAACTACTACGTTAACTTCTATAATGATACCTTTCAGCACGGGGGTATAAGTCTGGAAGAGATGATCATTCCTATAATTTTCTTAACTTCGAAAAATGTGTCATGATCAAAGAAGGATTGGTTTACCGGCAGGTAGACCTTGAAGCGTTGGATGCAGTAGCAGAGGAGATCGTGAAGACATTATCCGGAACTCCGGTGTGGTTATTCCACGGTGAGATGGGAGCGGGGAAAACAACGTTCATCAAAGCCATTTGCAACCAGTTGAAAGTAACGGATGTGATGAGCAGCCCTACCTTTTCGATCGTGAATGAATACGAGACCGAAGGCGGAGAAAAAGTTTATCACTTCGATTTTTATAGAATAAAAAATGAGGCGGAGGCATGGGATATCGGAACGGAAGAATATTTTTACTCCGGATATCTCTGTTTGGTGGAGTGGCCGGAAAAAATACCTTCTCTGATTCCGGCAGCGCATGCTGCTATTGCCTTAACGATCGAAAATAATACACAACGAACTATAGCCATTTCTGTTCATGACGGAAAAGAAGAAAACCGGATTTGAGGCGCTAGCCAAAACCAGTCTGGCGACACAGGAGCAAATGCTGGAGGTACGAAAACGCAGACATGCATTTTTTCTTGGATTACCGAAAGAGATCTCGTTACAAGAGAACCGTATCAGTCTTACACCCGATGCCGTTGCATTACTGGTAAACAACGGTCACGATGTTTGGGTTGAAACTAAAGCCGGACTCGGATCTAAATTCACCGATAAAGATTACAGCGATGCCGGTGCCAAAATAGTATACTCGCCACAGGAAGTATACCAGGCCGATGTTATACTCAAGATCGAACCACCCACGATGGAGGAGATCGAACTCATGCACTCGGGGCAGACACTCATATCTGCTTTACAGCTGGGACACCTCAAGGTAGAGTGCCTGCAGGCATTACTCAAAAAGAAAGTAACAGCACTTGCTTACGAATTCATAGAAGATAAAGTAGGCGGTATGCCGATCATCCGCGCAATGAGTGAGATTGCCGGCAGCACAGTAATGTTAATTGCCTCAGAATACCTGAGCACGGCCAACAACGGTAAGGGAATTATACTCGGTGGTATAACCGGAGTGCCGCCAACCAAAGTGGTAATTATAGGTGCCGGTACAGTAGCCGAGTACGGTGCACGCGCAGCGCTGGGGCTCGGTGCTGAAGTACAGATATTCGACAACCATATATATAAGCTTCGCAGAATAAAACACCTGCTCGGCATGCAGGTATATACTTCAACGATTGATACCATTACACTAAGCCATACATTGAAATCGGCCGATGTAGTAATTGGAGCGTTGCGTGCAGAGAAGGGAAGAGCCCGCCATGTAATCACAGAAGAAATGGTAAGTCAGATGAAACCGGATTCACTCATCATCGACCTCAGCATCGATCAGGGCGGCTGCGTAGAGACATCCGAGATCACCAACCTGAGCAAACCGGTATTCCGCAAATACGATGTTATCCATTACTGCGTGCCCAATGTAGCATCGCGTGTAGCACACACTGCCACAACAGCGCTCAGTAATATATTTACGCCAACTATACTTCGTGCCGCAGAAGAAGGAGGCGTAGAAGCCATGATCTTCTCACACAAGTGGTTCATGAAAGGCGTATATACCTACAAAGGCGGACTCACCAACGAACACGTAGCCCGCAAATTCAACCTGAAATACAAGAATATAGAGCTTTTGTTAGCAGCAAGGTTTTAACGTGTTTATGTTGCTACGTGTGTACGTGTTTACGTTCTGTATTTAACGTACCCCACGTGCACACGTAAACACCTAAACACGTAAGCTGGGGGATTGCATTCCCATGCCAGGCAATGTAAATTCGTTGGAGGCTAAATTCTATGCAGGTTTGCTATAGCTATAGCGTGCTGGTGTTGTGTTTGATCGCAATATCAACGTCTGCCCAGACGGTGGTGCCGCCTAATATTCGGGCCAGTAATACCATTGAGAAACTTACGGATTTTCGCGGACTGGAAACAGGGGAGATGCTGTTCGGTATACCGTTGCCCGAAGGTAAAGTCATTGGCGATACGTATCTCGATACAAAATGGAAGACAGGTTCCATCATGCTTTATGATAAAGAGAAACTCATTGAACGGTATCCCATCCGGTATGATATATATACCAACGAGGTCGATATAAAAGCCGGACAACAGGTAAAGGTGATTGCCGGTAACAAGATCAAAAGTTTTTCGTGGATTGATTCAAGTTACACCGAACCGGTATATTTTATAAATGCCCGCGACTTTAAAAACGAAGAAGGGACACAATTCAGTGGGTTCTTTCAAGTGCTGGTAGATGGTCCGTTGCCGCTGTTGAGTAAAACAGATATCGTGGTGCGCAAGGCTGACTATAATGTGCAAATGAACGTTGGCAGCAAAGACGATAAGATCCTCAAGAAGGAAAAATACTATTACCTGAAAGATGGTAAAGCATTGGAAGTGCCGGGTGGTAAAAAGAAAATGCTCGCCTTGTTTGGCGAGCATGCTATAACAATTGAAACGTATATTAAAGACAATCGAAGTTCATCGCGGGAGGACGAACTTCTGTTGGCGTTCGATCAGTACAGGAAACTTGTCAGGAACTAAAGTCTTGACAAGCTCTCTTCCAGTGACTTTATCTTCGCTTCAGCGTCTGCTTTTTTCTTGCGTTCGTTTTCAATTACTTGTGGAGGCGCACCACTCACAAATTTTTCATTCGAGAGTTTCTTCTCCACTGAAGCGAGGAAGCCTTTTTGATACTCTAAGTCTTTCAAAATTGTTTCGCGTTCCTTCGCGACATCTACTTTACCGTCAAGCGGTATAAAGAACTCTGTAGATCTTACAAGGAACGGTGTAGCGTTAGCAGTTGGCGCTTCGGTAACAAAACTGATCTCGCTTAGGTTGGAAAGTTTTTTAACAACCGACCAGAATGATTTAACCGGAGCTTTGTCTCCATTCTTTACCAACAGTTTTATAGCTTCCTTCGGAGAAAGACCTTTCGCATTACGTGTATTTCTGATTTCGGTAATGATATCGAATGCCATAACACTTTCCTCCAGAATGTTGGTGTCGAATGTTGATGCAGGTGTCGGCCAGGGTGCTACAATGATGCACTCTTTCTCTTTACGATCACTCAACTCATGCCACAGCTCTTCGGTAATGAACGGCATGAATGGATGAAGTACTTTAAGAAGTGTCTCAAAGAAAGCTACGGTCTTGGTATAGGTAACTTCATCGATCGGTTTCTCAAACTCAGGCTTAATCATTTCAAGATACCATGAGCAGAAGTCCGTCCACACAAGTTTATATACACACATCAACGCATCAGACATTCTGAATTTGTTGAAGTGATCGTTAAGCTCAACCAATCCTTCGTTCATGCGGGCTTCAAACCACGCAATGGCAATCTTGTTTTCTTCCGGTTGAGGAGTTGATACGGTAGTCCATCCCTTTACGAGGCGGAACGCGTTCCATATTTTGTTGTTGAAGTTTCTTCCCTGCTCAACAAGCTTCTCGTCATACAGTAAATCATTACCGGCGGGAGAGCTGAACAACATACCGGTGCGAACAGCATCAGCACCGAAGTTAGCAATCAGGTCCAGCGGATCAGGTGAGTTACCCAGTGACTTCGACATCTTGCGTCCTTGCTTATCGCGAACTATACCGGTGAGATATACATTCTTGAATGGCTTCTCGCCACGGTATTCATACCCGGCAATGATCATGCGCGCTACCCAGAAGAAAAGAATCTCCGGAGCCGTAACCAGGTCGTTGGTAGGGTAGAAGTAATTCAGGTCTTCGTTGCCTTTATTACCATCTTTAAATATAGTGGTATCAAACACAGCAGTCGGCCACAACCAGCTGGAGAACCAGGTGTCCATTACATCCGTCTCCTGTGTAACCTTTATATTTTTAGCATTCGGATTTTTACGCTTGAACAATTCAATCGCTTCCTTTTCCGTCTTGGCTACAACATAATCACCAGCTTCATCAAACCAGGCCGGTATACGATGTCCCCACCACAGCTGACGAGATATACACCAGTCGCGTACGTTGCTCATCCAGTGGTTATACGTATTCTTGAACTTCGGTGGAATGAGTTGGATATCATCGTTCATTACGTGCTCCAGTGCCGGCTTTGTGATGGTATCCATCTTCAAAAACCATTGTAACGACAAGCGCGGTTCTATCACAGCATCGGTACGCTCCGAGAAACCAACGTTGCTGCTATAGTCTTCCGTCTTGGCGAGATATTCTTTTGCTTCCAGTTCTTTTGCAATCTTCTTACGCGCAATGAAGCGATCATCACCAACAAAGATCTGTGCTTTGTCGTTGAGCGTTCCATCCTCATTGAGTATATCGATTACTTCGAGGTTATGCTTCTGTCCGAGCTGATAGTCGTTCATGTCGTGAGCCGGAGTAACTTTCAGACAGCCCGTACCGAAGTCCATCGTTACATACTCATCTTCAATGATCGGTATAGCACGATTGATCAATGGAATGATAGCACGTTTACCTTTCAGGTGTTTATAGCGTTCATCGTTCGGGTTTACGCATATAGCAGCATCTGCCATAATCGTTTCCGGACGAACCGTAGCGATGGTAACAAACTCGCTTTCATTTCCTTCAATAGCATACTTGATATAGTATAGCTTCGACTGTACATCGCGGTGTATAACTTCATCATCACTCAGGGCAGTCTTGCCCAGCGGATCCCAGTTCACCATGCGGAGTCCGCGGTATATATAGCCTTTCTTGTGGAGATCGATAAATACGTCGAGAACCGCGTCATAATAGTCAGGGTCCATGGTAAATTTAGTACGGTCCCAATCGCAGGAAGCACCGAGTTTCTTCAGCTGCTCCAGAATTATACCGCCATACTTTTCTTTCCATTCCCACGCATACTTCAAAAAGTCTTCGCGCGAAAGATCAGACTTTTTGATACCGCGCTCACGCAGCATCGCTACCACCTTTGCTTCCGTTGCAATAGAGGCGTGATCCGTACCCGGCACCCAGCAGGCTTCTTTACCTTCCATGCGTGCCTTGCGCACCAGCACATCCTGAATAGTGTTGTTGAGCATGTGTCCCATGTGAAGCACACCCGTTACGTTGGGAGGCGGGATCACAATAGTGTATGGCTCTTTTGCAGGATTAGGCTTGGCATGAAAAAATCCTTTTTCCATCCAGTACTGGTACCATTTTCCTTCTACTTCAGACGGATTGTATTTGGTTGATAGCATATCTTTTGTCTTTGGCCGTTAATCGTTATCTGTTATCCGTTAATCGTTACTCAAAATCCGGAGAGCCTGGTACTTTGTGTAACTCTGTGTCTTCTTTGCGATCTTTGTGTAATGGATTTCTGCATTCACCACGGTACCCGTTATCAGTTTGATTCTCAACACTGTAACGATTAACCGCTAACGAATAACGATTCACAATTCTCGGGTCGCAAAAATAAGGAAAATGAGCAAATGGGGAGGCGAACTTTGGAATTTTACTGGCGGCAGATTACGACATCCTTATCCGCCACTCCGCAGGATATAAATTATTAATCCGGTTAGGCAGTACGTTGCCCCAGCCTATAGGTATATTTTGATAGAGCATGAGTGTGAAGCCCATTTGATCAGGCGTTATGCTCAACGTTTCTTTACGCAGGTAGCGCAGGGCATCGTCCAAAGTCAATTCGAGGACAGGGAAATGTTCGCGGTTTAACTTTACCGAAAGCGCCAGGGCATGTTCGGGTATAAGTTTATCATGCTTAACGGTAGCAGCAAATGTACCGGCCGATACAAGTCGCAGGTTTTTGGCGAGAATATCAATCGCCTGGCTTAACGTTGATGGGAAAAACTGAACAAGATCTTCGCGTTGTATAAAGGCTATATTTCCGGCATCAACAACCCAGCGCTGCAACTGCTCCAGTATCTTCTTCGAAGGACTCTGAAAATTACTTCGCGCATTCTTTACACGAAGCGTTTCTTCACTTTCTTTCTTGCGAATCACACTGATAAAAAATCCTTCGCCCTTTACTTTGTGCGGATAAAAATGATAACCGATTATTCCATCCTGATCAACTTCAACTGCACCCCACGCATTATCAACCGTCAGCTTCAAAAACTCAACATCGCGTTCCTGCTTTAACCATTGGAGATTCTCTTCGTTCTCTTCCGGATTATAGGTACACGTAGAGTATATAAGAATTCCATTTTCCTTTAGCGAACTCCATACATCACTTACAATTCTTCGTTGTCGCTTGCTGCAAAGTATAACATTGTCTTCCGACCACTCGTGCATGGCATCGGCATCTTTACGAAAGAGCCCTTCGCCTGAGCACGGTGCATCAATTACCATAACATCGAAGAACCCGGGCAGTCGTTTAAAGTCTTCGGGATCATTATTCGTAACCACCACATTGTTGCTTCCCCACTTCTGTATATTCTCCGAAAGGATGGAGGCCCGCGAACGAATTACTTCATTGGACACCAGCAGACTTTCAGCATGAATAAGACTCGCCAGGTGTGTTGACTTTCCGCCGGGTGCAGCGCACAGATCGAGTACATATAGCGGCTGACTGACATCAACACATTGTTTGATAGCCTGTTCCAAAAACATGGAGCTGGCTTCCTGCACATAATAAGCACCACCGTGAAAGGCCGGATCCAGTGTAAACACAGGTCGCTCCGGTAAATATCTTCCATGCGTAGTCCAGGGTACAAAGGTTGTACCCTCAACATGAAAATGCTTTTCAGGATTAAGACGAATGCTTACGGGAGGTTGCTCCTGTAAACTTTTAATGAAATCAGGAAAGGCATCTTTCAACTGATCTTGCATTTTTTGTACGAACGGTGCGGGCAGATTTTCCACTTGAATCGGCATGGTGCGAAAGTAATCACAAAGTGTTTCTTTCTGAAGTAACTTTTCTTCAGGAAGCTTTTACTTTGCCGGCAAGCTTGTTAGGTTTACCCTATGATAAAGGCGAATGATCCTACATTGAAAAGCTGGGTGAACGTTCCGAAAAGTTCTGACTTTCCGATTCAGAATCTCCCGTTCGGAATTTTCAAAGCCCATAACCATTCGCCTGCAGCAGGCGTTGCCATTGGCGATCACGTTCTTGACCTGGTATATCTGCAACAACATGGCTACCTGAACGAACTTGATTTACCTGGCAGTATCTTTGACCAGAAATATCTCAACGACTTCTTTGCTTTAGGAAAGCAGAAGATACGTGCCGTGCGCGAACGTATATCAGAATTACTTCGCGATGATAATGATACTTTGAAAGGCCACAAGACCGATCGAGAAGCAGCATTGAAATCGTTGCGGGATGTGCAGATGCAGTTGCCCGTGCGCATCGGAAATTATACCGACTTTTATAGCAGCGAAGAACATGCAACCAACGTAGGGTCTATGTTTCGCGATCCTAAAAATGCATTGCTGCCCAACTGGAAACATTTACCGGTGGCGTATCACGGTCGGGCTTCATCGATTGTTGTTTCGGGTACAGCTATACATCGTCCGAAAGGACAGATAAAATTACCCGACAGCGAACAACCGGTATATTGTCCTTCGCGCAAACTCGACTTCGAACTGGAAGTTGCCTTTATTACCTGCCGTGAAACACAACTCGGTCAATCTATACATACACACCAGGCTGAAGACTATATAGCAGGCTTTGTGCTTTTCAACGATTGGTCTGCACGCGATATACAGCAATGGGAATATGTACCCCTCGGTCCGTTTCTCGGAAAGAACTTTGGCTCCACTATATCTCCGTGGATAGTAACGCTCGATGCCCTAGAACCTTTTCGTGTACAAGGTCCGGAACAATACCCGCACGTGCTTCCATATCTTTCGTATGAAGGCGACAAAAACTTTGATATCGTATTGGAAGTGTTGATGAAGTCAGAACATGCTGATGAGACAACGGTGTGCCGCTCCAACTTCAAGTATATGTATTGGAACGTCAACCAGCAGCTGGCGCATCATACGGTGAACGGTTGTAATATACAGGTTGGTGATCTATATGCATCCGGAACGATCAGCGGTCCTTCGCCCGGTTCGTATGGTTCGTTACTGGAGCTTACGTGGAATGGCCAGCGAACACTTCACATGGCCGATGGAACCGAACGCACCTTTATACAGGATGGTGACACCGTTATCATGCGGGGCCATGCTGAAAAGAATGGCGTGCGTATTGGCTTCGGAGATTGCTCCGGGAAAATTATAGCAGCGTACTGATACATTTTATCCTGAACCGAAATATAGCATGAAGTCGCGCATCAACTTTTATTTGTTTATAGCAGCAATGGTGGTGTTAGACAGCGTGTTACTGCGCAGTCCAAATCTATTGGGCAAGATCGGGCTCATCATCTATAAATATCATTACCTTCGAACTTTTCCAAAAGCATTGCTAACGGTATCATTAGTGGTTTCAGGAGCAGTGATATTGGCAGAAGGTGTACGGTTTATGGTGAAGCAGGAGATACTGAAACGAATTACAGGCAAAGTGATTTTAGTATTCTTTATGCTTGCTGTTGCCGGTATATTGGCCAAGACTGCGATTGATTTTACTGCGTGGAGTTACAGCCATACCGGGTTACGTTTCAGAATTGGTGCGCATTTATTACCGGTAATTCTGATGCTCGTGTTTGCCTATGCATTCATCACTTTGCCAAAAACAACTTTACTTTTTCCGCCTTCACCTTCCAATGAGGAGGAGGCCAACAAAACGATTATTTCCTGATGCTGACGGTTAACCCCAAAGAAATACCCTCTTCACAACTCCATGGCTACCTGCTGGGATCGGTAACTCCGCGACCGATCGCTTTTGCCAGTACAATTGATAAAGACGGAAATGTAAACCTGAGTCCTTTCAGTTTCTTCAATTGCTTTGGATATAACCCTCCTTTGTTGATTTTTTCTCCGGCCCGCAGAGGTCGCGACAACACAACCAAACATACCTACGAGAATGTGCTGGAAGTACAGGAAGTTGTGATCAACATGGTAAGCTATAGCATGGTGCAGCAGATGTCGCTGGCCAGTACCGAGTATCCGAAAGGTATAAATGAATTTCAGAAAGCAGGCTTTACAGAGGTCGCTTCTACACTTATTAAACCACCGCGTGTAGCAGAAGCTCCCGTGTCGATGGAATGTAGCGTACTACAGATTGTACCGACTGGTACAGAAGGGGGCGCGGGCAACCTGGTGATCTGCGAAGTTATACTCATGCACATCAAAGAAGAAGTACTGGATGCTCAGGGCAAGATCGATCCGTTCAAACTGGATGCTGTAGCACGTTTGGGAGGCGATTGGTATTGCCGTGTGCAAGGCGATGCTATATTTAAAGTACCCAAGCCTCTGGATCGTCTCGGTATAGGTGTAGACAGTATACCCGCACCGATACGCTATAGTAAAGTACTTACGGGCAATGATCTCGGGTTACTTGGAAATATAGAGCGTCTGCCTGACATCACGAATGTGCAGGACTTCTTTTCGAAGTACCCGATCGAGCAGGCATTGCAGGCGGGAGAAGATGCAGTGCATACCATGGCACGTATATTCCTGAGTGAAGGTAAAACAGAAGAAGCCTGGAAGGTCCTGCTGCTCTCGCTGCGATAGTATCTTTACCATTTGACTCTGATATAAGCCGGGTATATATTCATAATATATACTTAAACTTCGCTTAACCTTTGCCACGCCCATACTTCCTTTTATTTGCGGTTTATTTAAACCCAAATCCCTTATGTTTAAAAAATGGAAGTATGCCGCTGCATTGCTGGTCGTGGTAATGGCCGTGTCGTGTGATGACAACGATGAGACAACGATCAACGAAGATCCGGGAACATTCAAAGAACTGGATGACATTGAGCTAACCGAAGGAGAAGCTGCAGCAGAGATCTCAGCCTACGATCCTGCCACCAAGCAATTATTTGTTGTAAACAATGCCAGCGGATCGGTTGTAGATGTGATTGATGTCTCTACGCCAACGGCACTGATATATGTAAAGAGTATAGATGTAGCACAATATGGCGGAGGTGTAAACAGTGTAGCCGTAAAGAACGGATTGCTGGCCGCAGCCATTGAAGCTGATACCAAAACAGATAACGGTAAAATAGTTGTATTCGATACAAAGACATTAACGGAGAAGGCTGTTGTAAATGTAGGTGCATTGCCGGATATGGTAACGTTCAGTCCGGATGGTAAATATATACTTTCAGCCAACGAAGGTGAACCCAGCGATGACTATACGGCTGATCCGGTGGGCTCGGTATCCATCATAACCGTAAGTACATTTGCGGCCACTACGCTTGACTTCGCTGGCTTTGCCGGACAGGCAGATGCACTCCAGGCGAAAGGACTTCGTGTATTCGGTAAGAATGCATCTTTCGCACAAGACATGGAGCCTGAATATGTAGCCATATCAGCTGATTCGAAACTGGCATGGGCTACGTTACAGGAGAACAACGCGATCGCCTATATCAACCTGGAATCAAAAACAGTTACGGGTATATTTCCGCTGGGTTTTAAAAATCACAGCATGGCTGAAAATGTGTTGGATGCAAGTGATAAAGACAACAGCGTTACCTTCACCAGTTATCCTATATTTGGTATGTATCTTCCGGATGCTATAGCATCATTCAATCAGAATGGAACGAACTATGTGATTACCGTAAACGAAGGTGATGTGCGTGAATATAGTGCACTGAAGGAAAACGTACGCATCAAAGATGTTATACTCGATGCAACTGCATTCCCGGATGGTGCTGCGTTGAAAGCGGATGCTAAACTCGGAAGACTATACGTCACAAATACCATGGGTGATACCGATGGTGATGGCGACTACGACAAACTCTATAATTTTGGCGGTCGTTCTTTTACAATCTGGAATGGCAGCACAGGCGAGCTTGTTCACGACAGTGGCAGCAAACTTGAAAAAGATGTGATCGAGAAAAATGCAGCGCTATACGATGACGCCCGCAGTGATGACAAAGGTGTTGAACCGGAAGGTGTAACCATCGGTAAGATGGGTAATCGTACCCTTGCATTCGTTGGTCTTGAGCGTGCTGATGCTGTGGTGATCTACGATATTACAAATATGTCGTCACCAACACTTGTGCAGGTGTTGCAGACAGGCGATGCTCCGGAAGGGGTTCTCTTTATACCGGCTAACGAAAGCCCCAACGGAAAAAGTTTGCTCGTGGTAAGCTCCGAAGGTGATGGAAAAGTAAAAGTATTCCAGCCGGATACACTTTAGCGATTATTCAGACTCAGTATAAAGAGCGCATGTCTTCGGGCTTGCGCTCTTTGTTTTAGCGTTGTGCTGCAGGATACCGCAAGACAGTTGGGAGCGATTCGTTGGTGTTCTTCGATGTGTTGTAAAGAATGTTTTTTTATTTAGCGTTTGCAGAATTATTTTAGCGCGCCAATCAATCCCCGGATACTTACTAAAGATTCCTCTCAGGTATATTATGCCTGCACACGCACACACTTGCTGCGGCTAAAACGCCTGCAGATATTTAATGATTTACCAATGAAAGTAGCCTTATTCGTTCCGTGTTATGTCGATCAGTTTTATCCCCAGGTTGCGATTGCTACCCTGGAGTTACTGGAGAAGTTGGGAGTAGATGTAGCATACCCGGAATCACAAACCTGTTGTGGCCAGCCCATGGCAAACTCCGGCTTCGAGCACCTTACACACGGATGCAATGATAATTTTGTGAAGAATTTCTCCGGATATGATTATATAGTTTGCCCTTCGGGAAGTTGTACACTGCACGTAAAAGATCACTTGCACGCTACCGATGAAAAAGCTGCAGCCAGTATACGCAGTAAAGT
Organism: uncultured Chitinophaga sp.; assembly: GCA_902168205.1. Taxonomy (GTDB): domain Bacteria; phylum Bacteroidota; class Bacteroidia; order Cytophagales; family Cyclobacteriaceae; genus Ohtaekwangia; species Ohtaekwangia kribbensis. The sequence goes on from CABHOK010000002.1 coordinate 314,787, forward strand.
ATATGAGCTGGTGGAATTTTTAACCGATATACTCAAGGTGGAAGAACTCACCTCCAGTTTTCAATATAAAGTAGGATTACACCAAAGTTGTCATGGACAGCGCGGATTGAAGATCTCGCAGATGAGTGAGCTCGTTTCTGCACCTTTTTCAAAAACCGAAAAATTGCTGCACATGGTGAAGGGGCTTGAGTTGATCAAGCTCTCGCGTACAGACGAATGCTGCGGGTTTGGCGGTACATTCTGTGTCGCAGAAGAAGCTGTTTCGGTAAAGATGGGTATTGATCGGGTGGCTGACCATGTGGCACACGGCGCAACCTACATAACCGGTAATGATATGTCATGCCTCATGCACCTCGAAGGTATATTAAGGCGGCAGCAGAGTCCGGTGAAAGTGATCCATATAGCAGAGATTCTAAACGCAGCACAGTAATGGAGCAGAAGATATACGATCACGCAGTACTGGCCGATAAGTTTAATAAAGATGCATCGCGTGTAGACTGGCATGATAAAACGCTGTGGTTTATCCGCGAGAAGCGCGACAAGGCTGCCTGGCAGATTGCAGAATGGGAAGAGCTTCGCGAGACAGCATCACAGGTAAAAAACAATGTGCTAGACAACCTGCACGATTACTTGCTGGAGTTTGAAAAGCAGGCGCAGCAAAATGGAGTAACCGTTCATTGGGCTGCGAACGCAGAAGAGCACAATCGCATCGTGCATGCTATTATCAAGGAGCATGGCGTTTCGGATATCGTGAAGAGTAAGTCCATGCTTACCGAAGAGTGTCACCTCAACGAATATCTGCAACAACAAGGTATAACCGTTGTCGATACTGACTTAGGAGAGCGCATTGTCCAATTGGCTGGCGAACCTCCGAGCCACATTGTATTACCTTGTATACATTGGAAGAAAGAAGAGATCGGAGAGTTGTTCCATCAGCATTTGGGCACACCGAAAGGGAATGCTGACCCGCAGTTTCTCACCGCTGCGGCACGCGAACATTTACGCCAGCGCTTCATGACGAGTCGCGTAGCGATTACAGGGGTAAATTTCGCAGTAGCAGAAACCGGTGAAGTAGTAGTATGTACCAACGAAGGTAATGCAGATCTAGGCGTACAACTTGCCGAAGTACATATAGCCTGCATGGGCATCGAGAAAATTATACCGCAGCGTAAGCACCTGGGTATATTTCTCCGTCTGCTGGCACGTAGTGCCACAGGACAACCGGTTACTACGTATTCAAGTCACTTCCGGAAACCTCGTCCGGGGCAGGCAATGCATATCGTACTAGTTGACAACGGGAGAAGTGAACGTCTGCAGCAGGAGAGTTTTCGAAACGCACTGAAATGTATACGGTGTGGCGCTTGTATGAATACCTGCCCGGTATACCGGAGAAGCGGAGGCCACAGCTATCAATATGCCATAGCAGGACCGATCGGATCGATACTCGCTCCCGGCCTTGACATGAAGCAACATGCAGATTTACCGTTTGCTTCTACATTATGCGGATCGTGCAGCAACGTTTGCCCCGTAAAAATAAATATACACGAGCAGCTATACGAGTGGCGCCAGGTATTAGTGAAGAGTGGACACGTGAGTCCGGTAAAGAAAGCCGGCATATCCGGAATGGCGGCTGTACTGGAGCGCCCCGGTATATATAAATTTTCAGGTGCCGTTGGCCGATGGTTTATGAAATATATACCAGTATTGGTAAACAATAAATTGAACCCGTGGTATAAACAACGCGAGATGCCCGCAGTACCCAGACAATCCTTTAATGAGTGGTATCGTCAAAACCGGAAACAGAATGGAAAGCAGAGCTAAGATATTACAGGCACTCAGTAAAAAGTTTACCGATAGTCCCGCACCACTGCCGGAAGTGAAAGTATTTCCGCCCGTGGCTGGCGAACCCGTTGATAAATTTGAATTTATACTTCGTGGTATAGGAGGAAGAACCGTACGTGTAAACAGCTATAGCGAGATCAACGATTTTATAGCGAAAGAGTATACCTCCAACGCGCGCATCATATCCCTGGTAAAAGAAGTTTCCGGTTCTGCGATCACACCCGACATCGATCCGCATACATTTGAAAATGTTGACCTCGTAATTCTTCAGCCACATTTTGGCGTAGCCGAGAACGGAGCTGCATGGATCACGTCTGACCGTATGGGTGACCGCGCATTACCCTTCATATCACAACACATTGCTCTCGTCATTACAACGGACAGCATACTGCACAACATGCACGAAGCCTACGACCGCATCGGCAATACTAATCAGCCCTTCGGTACCTTTATAGCCGGCCCTTCGAAGACCGCTGATATTGAGCAGTCACTCGTACTCGGAGCGCATGGGCCGAAGAGTATGACGGTATTCTTGCTATCAGTTAATCGTTAATTGTGAATCGTGGATTAAATCCAGGGGCATAAAAATCACGAAGGAGAGACGAAGTTGCAAAGGTAAGGCTCCAGCCTTTTTATCCCAGAAGCCAGTAACCAATTACGGATAACGATTAACGGCTAGCCGATACTACAGGATACACTTTCCCACTATATATTCATAGATTGGTTAACCAATCAGACTGTCTATGAAACGAGCAGCTTTTAAAATGAAACTCAAGCCCGGCTATCGGGAAGAGTATAAGACAAGGCACGATGCCATCTGGCCCGAATTGAAGAAGCTGTTGCAGGATGCCGGCATCCACGACTATTCCATTTTTCTTGACGAAGAAACCGATACACTTTTTGCCGTTCAGAAAATAGATGGCAAGGCCGGCTCGCAGGATCTTGGCAAAACTGAAATCGTACAACGCTGGTGGGCCTATATGGCCGATATCATGGAAACCAATCCGGATAATTCTCCTGTGTCGATAGCGCTTCCTGAAGTTTTTTACCTCGACTAATTACCGATGCGGTTCGTTATTACCTTCTGCTATATAGTATATACCGCTGTTGCCTGTGCGCAGGTAAAGCCTGCGAGTGTATTTGGTAATCACATGGTGTTGCAACGCGATATGCCCGTGCCGGTGTGGGGTACAGCAAAGGCAGAAGAAAAGATTACACTTGAATTGAATGGCCAGAAGTTAAAAACGAAAGCCGATGGTTCGGGTAGGTGGTCCGTTGTATTTACCCCGATGGCAACCGGAGGCCCCTATACATTAAAGGTGTCGGGTAAAAATACAATTACGTTTACAGATATATACATGGGTGAAGTATGGCTCTGCTCGGGACAGTCGAACATGGACATGACGGTAGCACGCGAAGATCGTTACTGGTGTGGCGTATACAATGAGCAGGAAGAAGTAACGAACGCAAACTACCCGCTCATCAGAGTCTTTGATGTCGACTTCAATCCGGAAGATGAACCGCAGATGGAAGTGAATGGCAAGTGGGAAATTGTATCACCTCAATCGATCGGACATTTATCAGCTACTGCCTATTTTTTCGCGCGCGATATATTCAACAAGTATAAAATTCCGATCGGGTTGATCACTACAGCGTACGGTGCCAGCACGGCAGAGGCGTGGATTAGTCGCCCGGCATTGCAAAGTCATCCGCAGCTTTCATTTTTATTGGAGGACTACGCGAAGAAATGCGCGGCATACGATACGAGCTATACTGCTAAAAAGAAATATACCGAAGCGTATACTGCCTGGAAAATAGCGGCAGATAAAGCTGTAGAAGATGGAAAAGACAAACCACGCGAACCTAAAAATCCTGATCCCCATCGCGATCAGCATAACCCGGCTGTATTGTATAATGGTATGATTGCTCCGCTGGTTCCGTATGCTATACGCGGTGCGATCTGGTACCAGGGTGAATCGAACGGCCCAACGGCAAGGCTATACGGCACACTTATGGAGACACTCATCACTACGTGGCGCAAAGACTGGAAGCATGGCGATTTTCCTTTTCTCTATGTTCAGATTGCTAATCATCAGGAACAGGTAAAGGAGCCGGTTAAAGATGATCCAATGGTGTGGGTGCGTGATGCCCAGCTTCGGAATCTCTCTATCCCTAACACGGGTATGGCAGTTGCTATAGATAACGCCAATCCCGAGAATCCCAACGACATCCATCCGAAAAACAAACAAGCCATTGGTAAACGTCTTGCGCTTATCGCACGGGCAAAAGTATATGGCGAAAAAGAAATGGAATATTCCGGTCCGCTATATTCCAGAATGAAAGTAGAGGGTAACGCGATACGTATATATTTCGATCATGGTAAGTCACTAAAGATTCATGGTGATGAACTTCACGGGTTTGCCATTGCCGGCAGCGATAAACAATTTGTATGGGCAACAGCCCGTGTGGATGGTAACTCTGTGATAGTATATAGTCCGGAAGTAAACGAACCTGTTGCCGTACGGTATAACTGGAGCAAAAATCCTCCGGGTAATTTATATAACGAAGCGGATTTACCGGCATCGCCATTTCGAACAGATTCAGAGTAAACAGCAATTAAATCTTAAGTATACCTCTATATGGTTTGCGCACGTGTTATATTTCTTTTGTGGATTGTGATAGGAGCTGCATCCTGCTCGAAAGAAGTAGCTGTAAAGCCCGGGTGGCCGGAAGCAACGCAAGAGAATAAACCGTGGAGTCGTTGGTGGTGGGAGGGAAACGCTCTCACGAAAGAAGGCATCACCGCGGAAATGGAAGCTTATAAAAAAGCAGGTATTGGCGGATTGGAGATTACACCTATATATGGTGTTCATGGTTATGAAAAACATTTCATTGATTTTCTGTCACCGCAGTGGATGGAGTTATTTCTGCATACGTTGAAAGAGGCCGAGCGATTGGACATGGGCATTGATATGGCTACCGGCACAGGCTGGCCCTTTGGCGGACCTTGGGTTGGTGACGAGTATGCCTGTCGAAATATGTATCACCAGGTGTACGAAGTAAAAGGAGGACAGAGTCTCCCGAAGAAAATTATATATATACAGCCCCCCTATCTGCGTGCTGTTGGAAACCAGGTATACGAGTTTAACGACAAGCCGACTCCTGAAAATACGATTGGACAGAGATCGATAAAAGAACCTGCTCCGCGAATTGATCCGAAGAAGATCGATATAAAGGATCTTGTTCAACCAATCGCTGCGAATAAAAATCTGCAGGCTCTGGCATTAGACCAGGTTCAGTTCGAGCGATCCATTCCACTGCAAGTGTTAATGGCCTATAGCGATGAAGGTAAATCGATCGATCTCACCCGTCAGGTAGATGCTAATGGGAAACTCAACTGGACAGCCCCGGCCGGTAACTGGAAACTATATGCTGTATTTGCGGGCTGGCATGGTAAAATGGTAGAGCGTGCCGGACCCGGTGGTGAAGGAAATGTGATTGATCATTTTTCCGATGCAGCACTCAAACATTACCTGCATCGTTTTGATAGTGCTTTTAAAGGCCATGATATAAAATCACTGCGATCATTTTTTAATGATTCGTATGAGGTAGACGATGCGCGCGGCAGTGCAGACTATACCTATACATTGTTTGAAGAATTTACCAAACGAAGAGGCTACGACCTGCGCGAGCATTTACCTGAACTCTTCAATAAAGATCACGAAGATCACAAGCGTATACTCTGCGATTATCGTGAAACCGTTTCGGAGCTGGTGTTGAATAACTTTACACTGCCATGGAAAGCGTGGGCACATCAACATGGTGCGTTGATCCGTAACCAGGCGCACGGTTCGCCCTCCAATATACTTGACCTATATGCTGCAGTAGATATTCCGGAGATCGAAGGTATAGAACCGTTGCGTATTAAGATGGCTTCTTCAGCCGGAAATGTTACCGGTAAAAAACTGGTCTCATCCGAATCAGCAACGTGGCTCAACGAACACTTTGAATCAAACCTCAGCGATATAAAAATAGCAGTTGATCGCTTTTTACTGAATGGTGTCAATCATATTGTTTACCACGGCACGTGCTACTCGCCACCAAATGAGCCATGGCCGGGATGGCTTTTCTACGCTGCGGTACACATGAACCCGCGCAATAGCTTGTGGCATGATACTCCTGCATTGAATAACTATATAACGCGCTGTCAGTCGCTTTTGCAGAGCACGCGTGCCGATCACGATGTACTCTTATACTTTCCTATATACGATCGGTTTTCAACTCCGGGTAAAGAGATGATCGAGCATTTTGATGGCGTAGGTAAACAATTTGAAAACACAGCCTTCCGTGACGGTGCCGAGTATATGCAAGAGAACGGTTATGCTTTTGATTTCATATCTGATAAGCAGATTGAGAACAGCACGGTGGAGAATGGGGTGATCAAAACAGAAGGTAAAGCAACGTATAAAACTATTGTGATGCCGCATTCTGAATATATACCGCTGTGGACCTTCGCCAAGATCATTTCATTGGCAGAGGAAGGTGCGACCATCGTGGCGTATAAAGGTTTGCCAACGGCCATTGCCGGGTATGCCGATCGAACCGAAAAAGAAAACCAGTTTCACGGATTGATCGACAGGTTGAAAGTAGCAAAAAGTGAAAGTGGCGTGAGGGAAATGCAGGTTGGTAAAGGACGCATTGTTGTGGGCGATGATCTGGAGCAACTCCTTTCTTTTGTTAAAGTACAGAATGAACCGATGGGTGAAAATGGTTTGCAATACCAACGCAAAAAAGATGTGGATGGGAATATAGTATATTTCATTTCCAACAATTCTGAAAAGACTATCAATGCCTGGATACCGCTTCAAGCTAAAGCGGGAAGTATAACATTGCTCGATCCAATGAGTGGTGAGGTAGGGAAGGCGCGCGTTAAAAGCGAGGCACAAACAACGCAGGTATACCTGCAATTAACCGCGCACCAGACTATATTTGTTAAGCTATATCCTAACTCAATAGACATGCCGGATTTCAGGTACTGGCAATCATCCAAAGATTCTGTCTCATTGAGTGGAACCTGGAAAGTAACGTTCACCCAGGGTGGTCCTTCGCTTCCTGCCGTTGTACAAACTGATACGTTGAAATCTTGGACACAATTCAACGGAGATATATACCCGATTTTTTCCGGAACAGCAACGTATACCCTCGAATTTAATAAGCCTGCTCAACAGCCACAGCAATGGTTGCTCAAACTCGGTAAAGTAAAAGAAACGGCTGCGGTATATCTTAACGGTAACTATATAGCTACACTCATCGGGCCGGCATACCAGGTTGCCATTGATCCAGCCATGCTGCAAAATAAAAATATACTCGAAGTGCGTGTGTCCAATCTCATGGCAAACCGCATTGCAGATCTGGACAAGCGAAAAGTCTTCTGGAAGAAATTTTACAATGTAAATTTTCCATCGCGCAAGGCCGAGAACCGTGTTAACGGAATCTTTGATGCTTCACACTGGAAGCCACACGAATCGGGGCTGATGGGCCCGGTAACACTTCAGGCTTTAGTCGCACAGCTGCCTTAAAACCTTATTTTTCCGGTAATTCAAACGTTTTAGATACGGTATAGTGCAGGATAGTTCCCGGCATAACAGGAGGTAAATTCATATTACGCGCAATCGATTGCATCACCAAATCAACCTCCTATGAAAAAATGTTTATCTATTCCGATCAGATCATTTCTCGATCTGTTTGTCGCATGCTTCCTTATTTTCTGCGTGAGTATCTCTACTGCTCAGGCGTTCCAGACACGCGTGATCAAAGGGCAGATACTTTCATCAGATGACAACACTCCGCTGCCGGGTGTGAACGTACTTGTAAAAGGTACAGCCAATGGTACTGTTACCGATGGCGATGGTAATTATTCCATCGAAGTTCCCAATGCCGATGCTATACTTGTCTTCAGCTCCATCGGCTATGCCACTACTGAAATAACAGTAGGTGGACAATCATCCATAAACCTCTCACTCAACCCCGATGTTACTTCGTTAACAGAAGTAGTTGTTGTAGGATATGGTAGTGTCAAGAAGAGCGATGTAACCGGGGCGCTCTCGTCTGTATCGGCAGAACAGTTACGCGCTATACCCGTGCAAAGTATATCGCAGGCTATGCAGGGACGCGCGGCTGGTGTAGATATAGCACAGAACAGCTTTCGTCCGGGCGACAACCCGGTTATACGCATACGCGGTAACCGCTCGCTCATCGGTGGTAACGATCCGCTTATCGTGCTCGATGGTATACCGTTGCCCGAAGGATCAAGCATCAACGACTTTAGTCCGAGTGATGTAGAGTCAATCGAGATATTAAAGGATGCATCATCAACCGCTATATATGGTTCGCGCGGAGCCAACGGTGTTGTGCTGGTAACTTCGAAGAAAGGTAAAGCAGGTAAAGCTAAAATTACTTACGATGGTTATTATGGTGTATCTACTCCGTTGTCTGAGATCGATATGAAAACCGGTGGCCAGCATGCCGAGATGCGCAGAGAAGCTTTGCGTAACAATGCGGGCTTTGTATATACTGTACCATGGGCTGACGTTAACCAGGACTTCGCTGCGTTCAGTCCATCGGATGTAGAGATGTGGAACTCCGTTGCTGACGGTTACGAATGGCAGGATCGTCAGGCAAGAATACCGGTTATGCGTCCGGTGACAGCAGAGGAACGCGAAGACTTTGAAAGCTACTACGCACAGTATGCATATCGATATCCGGAAGGTACAGCTTCGCGAACAGCAGAGATACAAGCGAAGCTTGATAACCTGCGTGCGTTACTCGATGATCCTAACCTGCAGATACCGGTATATAATCCGGAGAAGGTTCGGTCAACGAATTGGGGTGACCTCGCATTGCGTACTGGTCGGAAACAAAGTCACCAGTTCAGTGTAGCCGGTGGAACTGAAAATATAGGGTTATTCTTTGGAGCCGGATACTACAATGAAGAAGGGATACAGAAAGGACAGGACTTCGAACGCTTCAATGCAAAAGTAGGACTCGACTACCAGGTAAATGATATACTCAAAGTAGGCGGTACCATTACCGGAACACTCTCGACACAGAACTACGGATCACCCCTATATTTCAGAGCGATTGGACAGTTGCCGCTGGCTATTCCATACGATGCGACCGGCAAGATCATTTTTCAACCCGGTGGCGATCCGCTGATATTTAGTCCGCTTAACGAGATCGATGACTTTATTGATGATCGGAGAACATCACGTGTATTCGGAAGTTACTATGCCGATCTCAAACTTTTCAAAGGACTTCGTTTCCATGTAAATCTAGGTACCGATTTGAAAGAATATAGAAGAGGTCGTTACCAGGGATCGTTTACGTCCGACAGGAGAGGTGGTACATCATGGGCTGAATATAACCAGGAGAACCGTTTCACCTGGGTAATGGAAAATCTGCTCTTCTATGATAAGCAGATCGGTGACAAACATACTATAGGTGTAACAGCTATGTATAGTATGCAGAAAGATCGCTTCGAGTCATCGCTCACAAACGTTGCTAACTTACCGTACGAGTCGCAGCTATACTATAATTTAGGATCGACCAACGCTTCCGGTCCGGATGCTTTTGCCAGCGATTTTTCCGAGAAAGTTATTCTGTCCTATATGGCGCGTGTAAATTACTCGTTGCTCGATCGCTACCTGTTGACATTGACGGGTCGTTATGATGGATTGTCTCCTTTGGCAAAAGGAAACAAATGGGGATTCTTCCCTTCGGCATCTATCGCCTGGAAGATACACCAGGAACCTTTCATGAGCAGTGTAACATTCGTGGATGAATTGAAACTGCGCATCGGTTACGGTGAAGTGGGTAACGCAGGTGTACCTCCATATCTTGCCAAAGGTAGATTAAATAAAGTTCCGTATGTGTGGGGTGAGACACCGGCATGGGGATATGCTCCGCTATATATACAGAATCCGAACCTGCGCTGGGAAGGAACGCGCTCGCTCAATGCCGGTATAGATTTCGGACTGATTGCAGGGAGAGTTACCGGTACATTCGAAGTATATCAGCAAACTACAGATGATCTGATGATGTGGCGACAACTGCCAACGGCCTCTGGTTTCTCTTCTATTCTTGAAAACATAGGGAAAGTAAGAAACCGCGGTATTGAAGTAGCCTTGAACACCGTAAATATAGATGCCGGTAATGGTTTCAAATGGGAAACAAGTATCATCTTCTCCAAGAATAAAGAAGAGCTGCTCGAGCTATATGGCGGAACCAACGATGATCTTGGAAACCGTTGGTTCATCGGACACCCTATAACAACCTATTATGATTGGCAACCGATCGGTGTATGGCAAACGAGCGAAGCCGATGCCGCTGCGGTGTATAAAAGAATTCCTGGACAAGGAAAGATCAAAGATCAGAGTACCGACAATGATGGTGATGGTATAAAAGATGGTCCCGATGGCGTGATCAATGCCAACGACCAGGTTATACGCGGGAACAACGTACCCGATTGGACCGGTAGCATCATGAACAAATTGTCCTATAAGAATTTTGAATTTTCTTTCATGCTCTATACCCGCCAGGGATCAACCATTGCGAGCGGTTATTACAGACCAGCGCTTGCCGGACGTTATCCTGAGCCTGCCCTGGTTGATTATTGGACACCTACCAATCCAACCAATATGTACCCGCGCCCTACAACAGACCAGGAGCGTATTGATTACCCCCAGGCGTATCTATACCAGGATGGTTCATTTGTAAAGATGCGTAACATCACACTGGGCTATACATTTCCGCGTAACATGATATCGAAATTCAGAATGGAGAGTCTGCGGTTGTATGTAACAGCTTATAACCCGTTCCTGTGGAGTGACTTTAAAGGAGGCGATCCTGAATTCTATGCAAACTCTACACGTGTTGATCGTGGTCTCAATGTACCGATCACGAACGTAGACGATCAACTCATCGGTAACAACCTGAGTGAACGAAGTGTAGTATTCGGATTGACCGTTGGATTCTAAGAACAGTGTCACGATTAAAAAATACAGGTATGAAAAAAATAGCAATACTTTTCTTTACAACTGTGGCACTCTTCTCATGCCATGACATGCTGGATGAAGAAGCCGTATCACAACCTACATACGATCTTTATAATTCGGAGGCCGGTGTTGAGCAACTGGTAAATGCGGCCTATAACACATTGCGTTTTCAGTTCAACGGTGAACAGAGCTTTACCATGTGGAACTATGGCGTGGATGAATATATACAGGCAGCCGATGGTCAGAATAAATTTGTAGACGCCTATACCAACCAGCTGAACTCTACTTTTACCATGTTCCACGATGTATGGACAGCCTACTACCAGGGTATAAATACATGTAACATGGCAATGAAACTTATTCCCGATGTAGTGGGTGAAGGTGGTGGACTTTCTACCGAACAGGGTAAAGCGAGACGAATTGCAGAGATGCGTTTTCTGCGTGGATATTATTACTTTGTGCTGGTACAGCAATTTGGAAGTATACCAGTATCGTTAACAGCAACCGAAGGTATAAATCTTGAATTTCCAAAGTCGCCCGTAGCCGATGTATATGACGTTATCATTGCTGACCTGCGTGCTGCTGAAGCCGTGCTGCCGCAAACACAAGGCGATCGGGGCCGCATCACGCAAGGTGCAGCGCGTCACTTTCTGGCAAAGGTATATCTCACCCGTGGCAGTGCTGTAACCGATGAGCGCGGACAAAAAGAAACCGATATCGACAGCGCTGCTTACTATGCTGATCTTGTAATCAACCAGGGTACATACGCACTCGTAAATAACTTTGCAGACCTGTGGAACGTAGCGAATGAAGCTAACAGTGAAGTAATTCTTTCGGCACAATTCAATAACAACCCGTTGTTGCTTGCTAACTCCGGTAATCGTGTTCATCTATACTATCAAATGGTATACGATGGCAAGCCAGGCATGGAGCGCGATATTACCTATGGACGTCCTTTCCGAAGATTGAAGCCTACACCGTATACAATTGAAGTATTCGATCGCAAGAATGATTCACGCTTCTATAAAAGTTTCAGAACGGTATACCTTAGCAACGATCGTACAGCACCGATCACCATTCCGAAATGGGAGCAGGCTGATGCCGATGCCGGGTATGTATCACAAGCCCTGGTTGGTAAAAATAAATTTAATGTAGGCGATACCGCTGTCATTGTTACCGTTGATAAAAACGTAAGCGATGCTGCTATCAAGTCTAAGTATTATTTGTGGATACCGCAAAACAAATGGAACAATGCAGACTTCCTTACACTGATAAAATGGATGGACCCGACTCGCCTGGATATAGGCACTGAGTTTGCCGGCAGAGATGGTTTGATCGCGCGACTCGGAGAAACATACCTGATCGCAGCCGAAGCATACGGCCGCATGGGAGATTATACGACAGCCGCTAACTATATAAATGTACTCCGCGATCGTGCCGCCTATAAAGCAGGTGAAGTAAAACCGTTCCACTTCTACAAGACAGAGGGCGGTGCCTATGGTGATATCAACAGTACAGCGGCAGCACTACACATCGATGCAACCTATTGGGATAACAACGTTGCACTCGAGAAATACCCGGCATCAGCGAGCAGTACAGAAAGCAGATTTATACATTTTATACTTAACGAAAGAACACGCGAGTTACTCGGAGAGCTGCACCGTTGGAATGATCTTGTTCGTACTGAAACATTTTATGAACGTGTAAAACAATTCCATTCAATCGCAGCACCCAATGTGCAGCCGTTCCATAAACTGCGTCCTATACCACAGGCGCATCTGGAACGTGTATTTATAAATGGAAGACCACTCACAGGCGAAGAAAGACAACAACAACAAAACCCCGGATATTAACCCCTCTCATTGGTTTGGTGCTTGAAGAGGTTACCCGCAAGGGTAGCCTTTTCTTTTTTATTTTACTCAACAACTTTAAAGCGCAGTGAGCGGTGCTATATCCTTTTTCCTATATTGTTGCCAATCTTTATATATGGAAAATGATATACTTATAATTGGCTCTAACGGTTACGTGTCAGCTATACAAACCAGTGATGGATGCGAGCTTTGGCGCACCAAACTACGCGAAGGCTTTTTCGGAGGTTCAGGAGGCTGCGATGTGAGTGTGCTGATCGAAGGTGATAAAATTTTCGCAGGCTGTGCCGGACGGATCTATGCACTCCGAACATCCGATGGAAAAATACTTTGGGACAATGACCTGAAAGGAATGGGCTATAACCAGGTGGCGCTGGCGAAAGAGGGTACAAGCATACAGTTTATTACGCGAATAGAGGGAACAGGGAGTAGCAGTAGTAACTCGTAACTACCCGGATAGTCCTTCCTAAAATTATAGTGAAAGTCTTACTGATTATTGATTTGTAATTCTAAATGGTTAGAGTGGCGCTTATGATTTTATAAAACCTGGAGACTCGATCATTAAGGATGTTAATAGTTTGGATCGAAATAACTATTTAATGAATACTATTCGAACCTATTACCAAAATGAATAAACTAAGATATAGTTTTGGGACTTTGATCGCTGTAAGTAACCAAATGAAATGCTACTCAGAATATACCGGAAAGTGCGTAGTTCATTACGTACTAGGTTTAATGCTTTTAACAAGCTGCCATTTAATAGTCAGTATATAAATAAATAGAGAGGGAGACAAAGTAGCTGCCGAGAATAACTTTAAAATTATTTGAAGCGTGCAAAAAAAATAGAATTGTGAATCGATATTGAGATTCTATAGTGACGAATTTTTTGACGTTACTAGCCAGGATCTGAAATGAGCAATCCATCTGCTGTTATTTACTTGTTTGTTGAAAGCTTTGCAAGGCCAAGGTTATTATATACCTATACAGGACGCTTAATCGTCTTGCAAAACTTAATCACCAGCGGGGTTTCAGGAAAAAATGTATGACTATATCCGCGGGCAAGATTTCCCTATAACTATAAACGAGTATATAGTATTTATACTCAATTGAGGTTGCAACGTACAACATAACGGTTTGTTACTTGCACAAAAACATTCGTATTCGTATATTAATTACCAAGTCTAACTATTGGAGTTACGTCAAATATTGACCTGAAATGGTTGTCTAAATTAAAATATCGGAAACATGAACGATGAATTACGCATGAGGGAGTTGATGGAATATCACATCTTAGATACACCACCGGAAAAAGAGCTTGATGAAATTGCACAAATCGCTTCGATAGTATGCAATACCCCTATGTCCATGGTCACTTTTATCGATTCACATCGCCAATGGTACAAAGCAAAAAAAGGTGTCAGCATGAATGAAGTACATCGCGCAGACTCGTTTTGCCAGCATGCTTTAAACCGTCCGGAAGAATTACTCATTGTAGAAGATCCGAGCACGGATGACCGATTCAGGAATAACAGATACGTTTCGGGTGATCCTTATATCCGGTTCTACGCAGGTGCACCGTTGACCTCGCCTTCCGGCAATGTACTTGGTACCCTTTGTGTAATGGACAGCAAGCATCACGATATCACTGAAGATCAAAAGGAAGCGCTAAAGCTTCTCGCTGATAAGGCGATGCAGTATCTCAACATGCGCAAAACATTGATTGAGCAAGGACATTTCATAGAACATAGTGCCGAAAAACTCAAAAAACTAAGCGACTTAGCGCCAGGCGTTATGTTTCAAATTGAGGCAAAAACTGACGAAAAAATTAAGCTGGTTTTCGTAAGCCAGGGAGTTGAAAAAATGCATCCTGATTTTACAACCGAAACGGTCACTGACAATCCTGAGACTTTCGTTAGCCTTATCCACGAAGGAGATCGTATACGAATAATAAAGAGCATTGAGCATTCCCTCGCTCATAAATCATCGTGGAGCGAACAGTTCAGGCTGATCAATCCAGAGGACGAATATACATGGTACTCAGTGAATGCAACCATCGAGCGTAAAGTTAACGGAGCAACTATATATGGATCGATACACAACATTTCAGCTTTAAAAGAATATGAAGCGTTACTTAACCAAGTTCTTCATGACGTGTCTCACGTTATGCGCCGGCCAATAACTTCAATGCTAGGGTTGGTTTCAGTAATGGAAACGGAGGTGTTTGATCGCATACAGGTGCAACAATACATGCAACATGTGAAATCAGTATTTACCGAACTCGATGCCTTCACACGAAACCTGAATATGGAATATACGGAAAAGATGAATAAATATGAGGACATGCATCGTCACTATTCAGCTGACTCAAGGTAAATCTCCAAACATACAGCATTACCGACTGATCTCATCAATAGTAATAAAGTAAAAGAAGCTGCTCAATGTTGAGACAGCTTCTTTTACAGTTTTACTTCATTAAATATATACTACCACCCCGGATTCTGCTCCGCTTGCTTCTCCTCTGCAGTTAATGGACGGCCATCTTTTTGTATAGTGTCGAGATGTCCTTGTGGTATAGGACGCAGCAGGTGCTTCTCCGATACGTTAGGTGCTGCTTCGGGGTTGAACGCTTTAGCACGTTCTACTAATGTTTTGGTGCGAGCGAGATCTACCCAGCGGTGAAATTCTCCCATCAGTTCGCGGGCGCGCTCATTGAGTATAAAGTGAATGAACAGTTGTTCTTTGGAAGTTGCTGATGCCGGGTATAATTCGCTGGCAGCTTCCGGTGTGCCCGATGTGAAATGATTTTCGGTTGCTACCATGGCTGTTTCGGTGCTGGTAGTTTCGCCCCAGGCAACATTTTCTGCAAGATAGTATACATTGCTTCGTGCTTCTCCTCCTTTGTAGGCGGCTCGCTTGCGCAGGGCGTTAATATACTCCAACGCTTTGGTATAATCTCCTTTACGACCGTATGCTTCGGCTGCAATCAGGTATGTTTCGCCAAGGCGCGCTAATATACCATCGCGTGTGCCTTTCTGATCGGATACATTCTGGCGAAGCGGATCTATATACTTGGACAATGATGGATATACACTCAAATTCCAATTCGTAACTTGTTTACCGGTTGCGTCATTATAGTATCTGATCTTGAACGTTTTTGCAGCTTTGTCAATATACTGCTGCGTAAAGCGTGTATCAGTCTTTTCGTTTATGATATATATAGCAGATGTATCACCAACGTTGAATTTGGTTTTACCGATCAGGTCTGCGCTCGGTGCATCAGCAGCAATCCATTTCGGCAGGGTAGCTGCGTTGTTCGCGATATAGGCAGTTTTGAAGCTCTTGTAGAAACGAGAGTCATTGGTGCGATCATATATATCGAGAGCATAATCTGTAGGACGCAAGCGCTGAAACTCGCGACCGTTCGCTACATCGCGAATCATGCCGGGTAAATTCTGATATATAGAAAGAAAATACAAATGTGTCTGGTTTCCGTAACGGCCCAGTTGACTTTGCGTATTATCGAACTGCGATGCGAGAATGATTTCTGCGTTCTGTTCATTCGCACCGTTCACAGCGGTATACTTGAAGAGATCGTTATAATCTGTTGCCAGCTTGCGCGTTGAATTAGAAATCACCTGGTCAGCATAATATATAGCGCTGTCCAGATCGGTTGATTTACTGAAATCTGCATACATTTCACTGGCCCGCGTAAGATATGCTTTTGCGAGAAAATGGTGAGCTGCATATTTGGCGATGCGTCCGTTTTGTGCAGCGGCTATAGGGAGCAGATCAGCAGAGCGTCTCAGGTCTGCGATCAACTGCCTGAAAACATCTTCTGCCGATGAACGCGAGAATTCGAGCTCCAGCCCCTCCGTTGGTTGAAGCTTGATCGGTACACCGCCAAACTGTGTAACAAGATTAAAATAGCTAAAGCCTCGAATGAAATATACTTCGCCTAAGCGTGTATTCAGTTTTTCTCCTGTCAATACTGAAGGCATGTTTACAATGCCACGATTACAGAGGTTGATCTGTCCATACATCGCATTCCAGTGTTGCGATAGTATAGATGTGTTCGTGGGATCCAGTGTGGCTACATACGTGTTCCAGATCACGAAATCCGTTCCGCCACCATTGGTAAATTCATCCGTACCATAATTCGTCATGGCGTATGCCCACTCGTAGTTGTGGTGAAACCGCAGGCCTTCGTAAGCACCGTTTACCAGTGCATCGAGTCCATCTTCTGTTTTGTAGTAATCCTGTGTAAGGGTTGCAACCATTTCTTCCTGCAGAAAGTCAGAGCAGGAGAGGAAGCACACCGAAAGTGTCAGTGTGAATAATATCTTTTTCATAATTCGTAGTAATTATAGTCTGTATATCCGTTCAACTTTATTCGCTTCATTTTTTCAGAAGGATACATTCAATCCGAACACAAGGCTTCGTGATGATATACCGGAGTTTATATCCGGATCGATGAACGAAGTTTTTGAATGCAGGAACGGATTCATAAGTTGCCCGTAGAGTCTCAATTCACTGATGTGTATTTTCTCCAGCATGCTATGCGGGAATACATAGGCGAGCGATATATAGCGAACCTTTACAAACGAACCATTCTGGTAGTTCATGGCGCTATAATGTACCGGTACACCACCGTTGCTATAGTCAGCACGAGGATATGCATTGGTAGGATTTTCAGGAGTCCAGTAATCAACTTTCCGGGCGGAGTAACGTCCCTGCATATCCACTGCACCACCTTCGATCGTGGCTCCCCAGCGTGCATATACAAATGCACTCAGTTCCCAGTTCTTATAACTGAAGGTATTGGTTATACCACCGTTCCACTGCGGATTGTTGGTGCCGAGTATCTGGCGGTCGTTGTTCTGGTCGATCTTGTAATCACCATTTACATCTTCCACGCGTATATCACCGGCTTTATAGGTCGCACCATTCTCGTTGAATTTAGCCATCTCTTCCGCGTCTGCAGTCTGCCAGATACCAATCTTCTTATAGTCATAGTATACCTGCAACGGCTCACCGATAAACCATGATTTTGCAACATCATCAAACTTGCCATTGTATAGCTCTACAATTTTTCCACGGTTTCGTGTAAACGTTACGTTGCTGGCCCATTTGAAATCGCCCTGATCTATATTGATAGTTGATAAGGACACTTCAATACCTCTGTTCTGCGTTTTGCCAACGTTGAAATTTATACCACCATAACCCGTAACGTACGGAGTGGAGCGCGACATCAACAAGTCGTATGTATCCGCTATATAATAATCGATGGAGCCGGTAACGCGATCATTGAACAATCCGAAGTCGATACCGAAGTTCCATTGCTGTGTCTTTTCCCAACCCAGCTCGGGGTTCGGTATAGATCCCTGTTCATCGGCAGCAGCTTTTGGGTTGGAAGGTACATATCCGTTCGCGGCTGTACTTCCGAATACATACGGCACTTGTAGCAAACCTCCGGCAGTGTTATAGGGATCAACGGCAGCATTACCAACGGTACCCATACCGATGCGTGGTTTCAGTTCACTGATCCAGTCAACACCCTGCAGGAACGATTCTTCATTCATCTTCCATGCGAAAGCAAACGAAGGGAAGAAGTCCCATTTGTTACCATTAGCCAATACAGAGGCACCGTCCCAGCGGCCTGAGACAGTCAGTAAATATTTATCGCGGAAGGTATAATTAACACGTCCCATATACGACATGAGTGTGCGCTTCGAGTAACTGGAGCCCCATCCATCCAATGCACCTTTGGTAGTAGATCTCAGATTATACCACAGCTGACTGTTATACGGAAGACTGGTAGCGGTCATGTCAGATCCTTCCTGTCTCCAGAGGGAAGAACTTTGCAACAGTGTTAAGCCGATCTTGTGATCACCGAATGTTTTATCATAGAATAACAGGTTCTCCCATGTCCACGATACTTGCTGATCTTGTCTATAGCGTGCATAGTTTGTAGAGGATGGCGCACCGCCACCGCGCAGTATAGATTCTTTATACTGGAACTCACCATTCTTATAGTTACGCAAGTCAGGACCAAAGTTTGTACGGAAGCGTAATCCTTCCGCTAGTTTAGCTTCTGCAAAGAAACTTCCTAAAATGCGCAGGGTGCTGCGCTCGTTGATAACGTATTCATCTTCGCGTATAGGGTTCACAATATTTATATCGCCACCCGGGTAGTATATATATTTACCAGCCGTGTCGTACGGTACAGCGAACGGCAACATGCCTTTCGCAGCTTCATAAATAGTGCGTGCTGCACGCGAGCCGGTGCCTGCATAGCCATAGTTTTGAATGGAATACGTTGTTGCCATAGAACCGCCAAACGTTAACCAGTCAACTGCACGGATCTCTAAATTTACTCTGCCGGTATAGCGTTTATAGTCTTGTCCTTTGCTGGTACCGGCTTGATTGAGATATCCGCCCGAGAAGAAAGCCTTCACGCGATCGGTACCCATGCTCACATTTACATTGTGATCTTGTGTAACACCGGTTTGATTAACATAATCTGTCCAATCCGTTGTAGGTACTTTGCTCGCATCATATACAGGCACCTCGGTTACACCCCACTTGGTTTGTTCTTCGGCTGTGGCAGGACGCATGGCCGGAACCAGATTGTCTTTATCCACCCAGGTATATCCGGCTGCTATAGATTCCCACGCAAAGGCATCTGCACCGAGTATGCGCTTGTCGTCAACGGGATTGGGATAGGGTGTTGAATATTTTGTGGTACCTGTTACAGAACGATAGGCGTTTCTTCTATACTCTGCATATTCACCCGCATTGAACATGTCTTGCAGGTCATTGATGCGTTCAAAATATACCGAGCCGCTATAGCTCACCTGTGCTTTACCGGCTTTACCTTTTTTGGTTGTTACGAGTATAACACCGTTCGCGGCACGCGAGCCATATATAGCCGAAGCCGAAGCATCTTTCAATACTTCGATGGATTCAATGTCGGCCGGGTTGATGGCATCTATACCGCCTGATTGCATCGGTATACCATCCACGACATAGAGCGGATCATTGGTAGCGAGCAGTGAACGTGTACCGCGTATGCGAATCGTTCCGAGCTCACCGGGACGAGCATTCGAAGTAACATCTATACCGGCAGCGCGACCTTGCAAGGCCTGCAATGTATTTTGTACCGGCATGGCGATGATCTGATCGGAAGTCATTTTTACAACGGACCCGGTAACATCACTTTTCTTTACGGTTCCGTAGCCCACTACCACAACTTCAGAGAGCGATGTTACATCGGCTTCCAGTGTAACGTCAATAACCGATTGAGATCCGATCGGTACTTCGCGTGTAGCGTACCCGATGGCACTCACCAGAAGTATAGCATCGCCTGACGAAACTTCCAGTGAGTAATTACCTTCGCTGTCTGTAACGGTACCGGTGCTGGTCCCTTTTACAATTACGTTGGCACCGGGAAAGCCGAGGCCGTCATCAGCCGAAGTGACTTTACCACGGATGATCCGTTGCTGGACGCCATGGTCGTTGGTCGCGCTGTGAGCATACAACGGTATGCCTACCAGCAGGAGCATTCCTGCTATACTCCATAGCAGAAATCTTTTGCTTCCAGATAAAATTTGATGCATAGTTAAATTGTTTTCGATTGGCTAGTGATTTAGGTTGAGTATGCGCAATCGATTGCGCAATGAACATAAAATTATTCGTGACGATACGGCTCACTGTCCTGCACTATACCGTTTGAAATGGCTGTGATAGAACTTTTTATGAGATAGAAGCATACCTGTACTGTGCTGTGCCGGAGGCTTTGCAGCGTGAATTGCGCGCTTCGTTTTCCGGGCACGCTTTTTTGGACGATGTAGTAAAAAGCGTATGCAGAATATATTGTATAACCTTAACAGTGTAGAAGAGTCCTATGGGGAAAGTACACTCACGGGAGTCATTCAGATACACGAACGCATCGCTGATATCGCGATGTATATCGATCTCAATTCAGGCTACCTGAATGATTATGAAAGAGAAGAAACGAAGGATCGGTTGAATAAACTCATCGATCTGAACCGGAAGATTCGTGCGGAGCTGGAGAAACAGGAGGAAGATCTGATGACGGCTGCTTCGAAGTTAATGCCGTTCGTGAAGAGTTAGCAGTACACGTTATCCGTGAATCGTTATCCGTTAAGAATACGTAAATCCAGTTGCACAAAAGAAATCACAAAGAAGACGCAGCAAAGAAAAATGCCTCTGTGATTTCTTTGTGCCTTCTTTGTGTTCTTCGCGCCTTTGAATTTAATCTTTCCAGCGAACGGAAGGATATATATAAGGCTTCGCCACTCGGCCATAACTGGTTCCGGATTTTGAGAGTGGTCCGTAGAAGACAGCATATCCTACATCACTAGATGAAAACGTACCGGTGGCCGAGTCGTTGCTATAGCCTGCGCCGTTGAGATTGATTTTATAGTCAACACTACTGCTGCCGGAATTGTAGGCCACTACAATATAGTAATCGCCATCGGGCGCATCAGAAGGCAATGTCAGCGATTCAAAGCCTGATTCATTTTCAGATCCGTCATACATATCGAAGTCTGTAATGGTTTCGTCACTGATCTCTACATTGTTGACTATATATAGATTCAAATCTTCATCGTCAATATTATCACCACCTCCGGAACCCCAGGTGAGATCGATCTGTACATCATCATTCTCAGGCGCGGTGTCGTTGTCGTTTATCGTCAGGGTAAATATATTTTTGGTGGTATCGCTGCTGAGTTCAATTCCGTTTCCGGCAGCCGTGAGCTGTACAATGACTGATTCAGTCGATTCAATGATGGCTTCGTCAATTACCTGTATGCTAATGGTTGCTGTGCTTGCACCGGCAGCAATTGTTACCGGGGAACTTGTTAAAAGTTTATAGTCACCATTCAATGATGCTGTGCCGGAGAGTTCGAAGTATAGCTGCGTAGAGGCACTCACCGTTTTCCCTAATGAAATCGAAACCTTCTGCGTGCCCGCGTTTTCCTCTACAGTTTGTTCGGTTGCATCCAGTGTAATCGTGCTGCTGCTGTCATCGTCATCACTGCCACAGGCTTGTAGCAGGATGATCATCATCCCTGCGATATACTTTGCTATTTTCATGTAATCTTTTTGATAGCAAAGGTTGATGAATGATTTCTCATCCATCAAAAAAAATCTACCACCTCATCTATTTCAGAGGCCATCCAAATTTTTCAGGCTATATCTTTTTCATGAGAATTCAGGTGAACAGATATGAGAAATATAGCATGTGGGCGGAGTGATTGCTACGATATACTATATTTTGGTGACTATCGTGGATTTTGCCGCGATCAAAAGTGCTATCAGGAAGAATCAGTTAACGCAGTCGCTCCGGGTTATCCTTGAGAAAGGATTCCCATGATTTTGATTTGGATGCCGCATTTCCTTTTTGAAAATGATGACACACGGCAACCGCCAGGGCATCCGTTGCATCCAGCAGTTTGGGCAATTCTTTAATAGTAAACAACGTCATTAACATGCGCGCAACTTGTTCTTTAGAGGCGTTACCATTGCCGGTAACGGACTGCTTCACTTTTTTAGGTGCATACTCAACGATCGGTATATCGCGCGAAAGCGCAGCCGACATCGCAACACCCTGTGCACGGCCCAGCTTCAACATCGATTGAACGTTCTTGCCAAAGAAAGGAGCCTCCAGCGCAACTTCATCAGGTGCATACTCATCGATAAGACTGAGCACGCGATCGAATATCTTCTTTAGCTTTAATTCATGCCCCTCATACTTGCTCAGGTGAATAACGCCATATTGAAGAAGCGTAAGTTTTGTACCGCGCACTTCGATGAGGCCGTATCCCATAATGTTGGTTCCCGGGTCGAGCCCGAGAATAACTTTTTCCTTTACACTTTTTCCCACGGGCACAAGATAGGTAGCATCGGGAAATTTTTGAAATTGCAGCAATGCTTTACCTTCTTGTTTTATTTGGTTGCAGTTATGGACTTGGCGTGCTCGCGTTGTGGCGGGCATGGTCGAATCCCCCCGTAATACCAAGTAAACAGCAGGATATTGCTCCATTTATAACCGTATTGATTGCTGCCCGCAATGAAGCAAAAAATATACATGATTTGCTGGAAGACCTGTTGAAGCAAAATTATCCATCATACGAAGTCATTGTCGTGGATGATCATTCCGAAGACGACACCATAGAAATAGCAGCGCGCTTTACAAGAGAGTATACTTCGTTCAGAGTCATTCGCAGTGCAAAACCTGGAAAGAAGCTGGCATTAACGGAAGGTGTGAAACACGCGCAGGGTTCGATCATTGTCGCTACCGATGCCGATTGTCGCGTGCCAGAACATTGGCTTTCTGCCATCGCTATATATTTTCAACAACCGGAAGTAAAAATGGTTTTTGGTGGCGTGCGTATGCAGCAGGAAAATTTCTTTCACGACTTGCAGGCGATTGAGTTTAGCAGTCTCATCGGGTCAGGTGCAGCAACGGCAGCAATGGGTTATCCTACCATGTGCAACGGGGCAAATATAGCGTACTGTAAAGCTGTGTTTGAAGAAGTGAATGGATATACTGGCAACGAACATGTGCCTTCCGGTGATGATGAGTTTTTAATGCGCAAGATCAAAGCGATTTATCCTGCCGGTATATATTTCATGAACGATGCACGCAGTGTTGTTATCACACAGCCGAATGAGACAGCGGGAGCGTTTATAAAACAGCGACTTCGCTGGGCAGGGAAGTGGCGATACAACTCATCAGCCTATACCATGTTGCTGGCTATTTATATCTTTTCTATACAAGTGATTACCGTGTTGTGCTGGGGACTGTTGTTTAACTCTGACGAACGATTGCAAGTCACCGCGTTATTGTGGCTGGCAGTAAAGGCGTTGCTGGAGTTTTTGTTTCTGAGCAGTGTGTGCCGTTTTTTAGGTTGTCGATGGAACGGTCTGGCTTTTATGATGTTGCAGGTTATCTACCCGTTGTATGTCATGAGCATCGGGTTGTTCGCCCATTTTATTCCCCAGCAGTGGAAGGGAAGAACGTTATAAATTCATCAAAGATTGTTAAAAATGACTATGCTTTTTTATGAGGCTGATAATTGAATTGTAATTACCTTTACGATATTCATCTATGCAGCAACTGGACGTTAAAAAGCAATTTGAAATAAAAGAACTGGAACTCAATGCTTTGCTTGAGATCACCCAGGCTATTAACAGCAATTTGCCGGAAGAGTCTTTATACAAGATCTATAACTTCACGCTGCGTTCGAATCTCAATATCAAAAAGCTGGCGTTGTTCGTTCTGGACGATGACTGGGCTTGCAAAGCTAACTTTGGTACGAAGCATCATTACAATAAAGTACGATTGCTGCCGGAGTTCAAAACTATTCAGGACATCACGCATCTGAGAGAGTTCGAGGAATGCGAGTTTACTGAATTCGATATCATCATTCCGGTAACACATAAAAGCACAACGCTTGCACTCGTATTTGTTGGCGGGCTGGATAAGTATGATGACAGTTACGAGAATGAAGATGGTATTCGCTTTATACAGGCGTTAAGCAATATCATTATTGTTGCCATTGAAAATAAGAAGCTGGCCCGCAAACAACTCGAGCAGGAGTCACTTCGCAAAGAGTTGGAGATTGCCCGCGATGTACAGCAGTTTCTCTTTCCTGAAAAACTTCCGAATACCGATCGTTTAAAAGTAGAGGCAAGTTACCTGCCGCACGATCGCATCGGTGGAGATTACTACGACTATATACCCATCAATAAAAATCAATTCCTGATCTGCGTTGCTGACGTGAGTGGTAAAGGTATACCCGCTGCGTTGATGATGTCTAACTTTCAGGCATCGTTACGTACACTGGTGCGACAAACGCCTAACCTTACCGATATAGTAGAAGCGTTGAACTACCAGGTACTTGAGAACACGAAAGGGGAGAAGTTCATTACATTCTTTGCCGCTATATATGACGTCCATCTCAAAACGATGGTATATGTAAATTCTGGCCATAATCCTCCTATATTGATAGACCGTGCGCACGGTTTGCGTTTACTGGAAGAGGGTTCAACGGTATTGGGCGCTATGCATCCGCTGCCGTTCCTGAACGAAGGTTTCGTTACCGACCTGGATGACTTTCTGATTTTTTGCTATACCGATGGCTTGACAGAGACTGTCAATGAAAAAGGAAGAGAATTTGGTGTGGAGGCATTGCTGAAATATTTTCAGGAAGACCGCACGTTTACAAAAGATCTGCGTACGATTCACGAAGATATTATTGTTGCGCTCGATGACTTTAAAGGTCGCAACGGTTATCATGATGATATAACGATACTTTCCTGTCGTGTAGGATGATGCTGACACCGCACCGTACACCGTTTTTTCTTCCCATGCTATATCCTTCACTGCTCTGGCGTATTCCTGCGCGGGCAGAAGAACTATATATTACGTTTGATGACGGACCGGTAAATGGGCCAACCGAATTTGTACTGGAATCACTCGCTACATTTTCAGCGAAGGCTACATTTTTTTGTATCGGTGACAACATCCGAAAGCACCCGGATATATTCAGACGCATCGTGAAGCAGGGACATGCTGTAGGGAATCACACCTTCAATCATCTGAACGGGTGGAAGAATGATACCCAACACTATATTCAAAATATACAGCAGTGCAAAGCTGAAATGCAGAAGCAGCTTGGTGTGAACGACACAACTTTTGTTACCGACCTGTTTCGTCCACCGTATGGAAGAATTACCAGGAAACAGATCAAACTACTCGAAGCAGACTATCGGATTGTTATGTGGGATGTTCTCTCGGTAGACTATAATAAACATCTATCCCCCGAAGCTTGCCTTCGTAATACCATTCGCGCTACACGCCCGGGTTCTATCATTGTGTTTCATGATAGTATAAAAGCCGAGAAGAACATGACGTATGTGTTGCCGCGCCTGCTTGATCACTTTACGGAAGAAGGGTATATATTCAAATCCCTGCACGGATGAGGCGGGTGCTCGTTACGCCACTCGACTGGGGCCTCGGGCACGCTACACGGTGTATACCGGTAATTCAGTTATTGCTAAAGTATAACTGCAAAGTATATATAGCCGGCAGTGGCGACTCGCTGCTTTTGCTACAAAAAGAATTTCCGCAGCTTCCTGCTTTCACAATCCCTGCCTATAAACCGGAATATCCTTCGGGTGGCTCTATGGTTTTTAAAATGGCGATGCAGCTTCCCAGGTTTATCCGAGTTATACGCGATGAGCATCTTGCGATTGAAGAGATTGTAGCACGCGAGCAGATTGATATTGTAATATCCGATAACCGCTATGGATGCTGGTCATCGCACGCGAAGAGTATATTTATTACTCATCAAAGTAATATACTCATGCCGGCACGTTTCGGGTGGCTGGCGCCTTTGGTGCGCAATGCAAATCATCGTATGATGCGAAGGTTTTCCGTATGCTGGATTCCCGACAGACCTGGCGATGAAAGTATAGCAGGAGATCTGATTTCGTTCGGTACATTTGATGATACAATAGCACACGCATATATAGGACCGCTCTCGCGATTTATACCTTCCGGAAAGCATACAATGCAGTATGACTTACTTTGTGTTTTTTCAGGGCCAGAGCCACAACGTACCCTGCTGGAGAATATCGTTGTACAGCAGGTGAACCGAACAACGCTGAAGACATTGATTGTGCGCGGCCTTCCCGGAAATATACCCGCTGTAGCACTGGAAACACATGCTACGGTGGTGCCTTTCATGAACAGTGTGGAATTGCAGCGAGCGATAGAAAGTTCAGAATGTATACTTGCACGCAGTGGCTTCAGTACGGTAATGGACCTGACACGATTAGGCGGGCATGTAATTTTTATACCTACTCCGGGACAAACGGAGCAGGAATACCTGGCGCAGCGACTGTTGCAAAAAGATATTGCATACTCCACCACACAAAGTACATTTGATTTACCAACGGCTTTGGAAAAAGCAAAACAGCTAAACGGTTTTACTCCGCTCAGGGAAGATAACCATTTGCTCGAAGAAGCCGTAACAAGCATATTGCAGGCATGAGTGCATTTATACGAAGCTTTGGTTATGCGATACGCGGCATTGTAGCCGCGGTGCGCGAACAACGGAATATCAAGATTCTGTTTGGTATAGCTTTGCTTGTTGTTGTAGCAGGTTTTTATTTTCAAGTGACAAACACGGAGTGGTGTATACTTTTACTTTGTATGGGTGTAGTTACCGCCAGTGAGATGCTAAACTCTGCTATTGAAAACCTCGTTGACCTGGTTACGCGTGAACGCATGCCACTCGCGGGTAAGATAAAAGATATAGCAGCGGGGGCGGTGTTACTATTGTCAACTATGTCGCTTGTTATCGGGGCGATTATCTTTTGGCCCTATATTTTTTAGGCCCGCAGAGCACACAGATTTGCGCCGATAGATTTACTTTCCTTTTGAAGTTCGTGTTAGAAAAACATCTCGCGGTAGGCGTACTGAATGGCTACGGACCCTTGCGTGCATTTATCTGCGATTTCTTTGCGGGCAACCCCTTGTCGGGAAAAAGGACTCCATAAACATGGGGTGACGCACATCCTTTCCAACCAAATTGCCGTTAAGGTTGTCTGAATATATAAAGAACCTCTATATGAAATTCAAGCATACTCTTACCCGTTGGGCACTGCTGTTGCCTGCAATTCTGCTTTACAATTGTGATTCATCCGATGACGATCCGGTTCGCGAAACCGTATATACGCCAGTGAAGATGGAAGCCGGTGATACGTCCGTTGAACTTCAATACAACACTGCCGGTGAACTCACGCATTCGGTAACAAAACAACAGGCGTTGAATGGTGTAGTGCTCACCAGTACGCTAGAGTATATCTATAAAGACAATAGAATAGACAGCGCTGCCAGTGATACCGGTTTCCGCGCCTCGTTCAAGTACGAGGGTGATAAAATCGTGCGAGCCGAAGAATATATCGATGCTACATGGGTACAGCGCCACACGTTCGCATACGATGCGAAAGGAAGATTAAAGGAGTCTGTCACGTTGCAGAATATACCGGAGGAAGGTGGAATAACACCGGTGTATAAAAGCACATACCTATATGACGAACATGATAATTTGATTGCGCATGACTATTATTACTATTCGCCCGGTAAGAAGGACTTTGTACTGCTTGCGGTGTCGAGAATGAGTGACTACGACACACAGCCAAATGCTGAAGACTTTTTTTCAGCGCATCCGTTTAATCCGCTTGTAAAGTTCAGAAAAAACAATCCAGGGAAGATGGTTGTTTCCAACGCCACCGGGCTCGGCAAATCAGAGTATACGTTTACCTATACATATAACGCAGGCGGCTACCCGGTAAAGAAAGATGCTTCCGTACTGTTCGATGGCGTGACAACAACTTCAGAGGTCCGGTACTTCTTCACAGAAGAATAACTCCGCCAGCGCAATAACTTCGTTATCATCAACGCAGAATCTGTATCTTGCACCGTATGGTGTTAAAGAAGATTCTGCGTTTTATTTTAATGGCACTTCTCTCGGTTGTTGTACTGCTGCTGGTGTTTGTGGGCATCAGCGTTGTTCCATTGAAGCGCACCCCGGTACAAGAGAAGCCTGAGTATACCACCATGATGAACCGATTGGACAGTCTGCATCCAGAGATTGTCCAAAGCACAAAGGGTTTTTCAGTAGGCTTTGCCAAAGAGAGTATAACACCTGCCGCTCCGGCAGCGCTGGCCGGTTATGGAAATCGCCTGGGGAAAGTATATACTTCCATTCTCGATTCAATTTATGTACGCACGCTGGTAATTGACAATGGCGTACAGCGTGTGGCGGTTGTCAGTGCTGATTTGCTTATCATTCCTCCAACCGTTACGGCTTTGCTGGAGAAAGAATTACCCGCTATAGGTTTCTCGATCAACAATACATACCTGGGGGCTATACATACGCATAACAGTATTGGTAACTGGGGCGAAGGTGTAACGGGGGTCATGTATGGCGATTATGAAGATTCCATCGTTCATTTTATAACAGACAGAATAAAACGCAGTATAGTACGTGCTTCGGAAAATATACTACCCGCATCCATTCGAAAAGGATCTATAGCGGTGCCCAATGCAGTGCGCAACCGACTGATTAAAACCGGTGGTATAGATTCATTGCTTCGTGTGATCGAAGTACAACGTAGCGACAGCTCGAAACTGTTGCTCATGAGCTATACCGCACATGCCACTTGTTTATTCTCACGCGATCTCGAATTGTCGCGCGACTATCCCGGGGAGTTGGTAGATGATATGGAAGCATCCGGGTACCGTTTTGCCATGTTTATGGCAGGAGCCGTGGGGAGTCATAAAAGTAATCCGCCCGAGTATGGTAAACCTTGCATTGACTGGATGGCAGATGAAATAAAATCAAAATATACCGCGCGACACAATATACTTCAGCCGGTAAAGGATTCAACCTTATTCATGTTACGTGTACCGCTGGAACTTCCGGATGCTGAAGCCAAGATCGCGAAAGACTGGCAGCTTCGTCCATGGTTATTCAAGGCTGCTTTCGGTGAGTACCAAACCTATCTCACCGCGCTTCGTATAGGCGACATCATCATGATCGGTACGCCCTGCGATTACTCCGGAGAACTGACACCACCCCTCGATTCACTTGCTGCCCGAAAAGGTGTCAGCGTCATGGTAACTAGTTTCAACGGAGGATATATAGGTTACATCACCGCAGATCAATACTACGACCGCGATCACTACGAAACCCGCCTCATGAACTGGTATGGCCCCGGCAACGGAGACTATATGACGGAGTGCCTGGAGAAAATCGTTAAGATTTTCACGGAGTGAGAATGTGTTGAGGTGTTGGTGTGTTGAAGTGTTGATGTAGGTTGTGTGCTATGGTGAACATTCATCTTCCGGTACACCGACACGTTGTCCTAAAGAACATAGGCACGTACCAACGTACCTACCCAAACACGTTTAACCTCAACACGTGAACACGTCAACACATCAACACAAGAAACTGAACCTCTCATCTCCAGGTACCAACCTGGTTACCTAAGAGAATTGCTCGTTCCATGCTTTCGCTGCTCTCGCAAACCCATAGCGTACTCCTACATTCTCGAGGGTAATGTCATTGATGTCGGTTTCGACTGTGTATTGAAGAGCGGAGAAGTCTTTGGAGTATACATCGTAGCAGCACCACCAGGTATTGTCCTGTGTGTTGTGTACGATGCGCATGGTGGTGGCGTTTCGGAAATCATATAGACCAATCTGGCGACCTGCCTGGTCTTCCATCTCGAATGTCTCAAAGAATACCTGCTCGACTGTTTCACCGTGAATAACCAGCGAATCGAATTTTACGGATTCATTTTTTTGAAGCTGCTCACTGGAAAATATAGCATTGAAGATTTCGGGGAGCTGTTGCGGAAGATCTGTATATAGACCGATAGCTGATACATCGACTGTACTTTTGTCGGCAACGAAGTATTCATATAGCTTCTCGCGATCGAGGTGACTGTTAACTCGTTTCTCACCCGGATTATAGCTATATAGCTCGTTCAGCAATACATGACGTATCGGGTGCGTAAGCGGAACCGGATGATCATGAAGTGTTTCTATACTTCCATCTTCTTCCGCAAACTGCATAATAGTTTTTATACAATGCGTATGTACGAGGAATCCGTTCGAAATCTTGCGGATATACATTTCAAAATCATCGGCAAAGACAAGGCTAACGTCTACTTCGTTGCAATGAAGCGATCCGTGATTGTAAAATCCATAGAGTAATTCACCCTGGATGCGATTGAAGTAGAATGCCGTTCCCGCCAGGTATATATTCTTGGCCAGTAGTGTTCCCTTTACAATCACGTAAGGAGAGAAGTCTGTATCGAAGCTCCAGAAGTAGGTATTTAGGTTGAGATCTTTCAGGAAGATAAAACCTGCAATCTGCCAGTCTTCTTCACCATCATTACTTAACTCGAATGCATCCATGGTTACATCGTCTTCAGCGAGCAGAAAGTATGTTTTATCATTGGAGTGTCCGTAGCCTATATCTTCCAGTAAAGTATAGGCAGGGTCTGACGTACCCGGTGTGAGTATATCTTTTAAGAGTTCATCGGCTTGCCTGATTGTAATTACCCTGAACCTGCATCCGTTTAGTGTAAAATATTTATCGGTGAGGTCTTCCTGCTGCGCAAGTTCTTCGTAATACGATTCGGCATTGCCATCATCAAATTTACTCCCGAGAATGGAGCCGAGAACGGCTTCCGGATTTACAAATCTTTCGTTGTCATCGTAGATGTTCTTTTCGAATGTTTTCCAATACCGCAGCGCTTTCTCCAAATGGTCAACTTCATATACTTCGAGGTATCGGCTGCTGAAGTACGGTGATTCTCCGGAGTGGTTGTGTGGTTTGTATCGTACGCGCACATGGGGAGTTGTTGAGCTATCATCCGTTACCACATCAAACTGGTAGCCTTGCATATCGAAGTTATCCTGAACCGTTGGCAGCAGCGGAAATGTTTTGCTGCTTCGTTGTGCCATCAATTGTATGCGGTCGTAGTAGTCTGTGTTAACCCGAAATGCATAATGAAAATTACCCTGCCAGTAACCGTTGCGATCGGCATCATTGTAATCGTTATACTTATCGGTGATGAGTGGCAGTGAAAGTATATTTTGTATTTTCTCTACCGTGACGGTTTCCTCGACAGCCTGATTTATTTTTTTGATGTCTGCTTTTTTGAGACTTTCGATGTACTCTACGCGTTTCAAAAGCGCAGGCCAATAGTGATTCGCGAGATTTTGATAAACCACCGGAGCATTGGCATCCAGGGGGAACCATTTACTCTCCTCTGCCGGATCATCGCTATAGATGATGGAAACGCTATCTTCCTGAAGCTTGATGAAGACGGAGTAAACGTTATCCTGCAGTAAATATATACTGTTACCACGCTGCTGTCCCGGCATATCATAAGGACGCGTAATCGTAGCTTTTACATCATCGATATATAGTATCAGTTCATATTTATCCTCTGGTATAAGTTTGGTAGCCATCAGTCGATTGATGTTGGCGGCATTGGCTTCGTAGTTGCCAAACACTGAAGGGACAGCTACTACCGGTTTTTGTTTCTTCAGAAGCGATTTACCTTTTTGCAGAAGCTTATACATACCAGTGCGCAGGAGTATCAGCGAATCGTCATCTTCATCGTATTCGAAACAGTCCGCGTGTAATATAGGTGCAACAATTTCAGGGGTAATGTCTTGCCAGTTGCCGTCTTCGTCCCAATTGGAAATGTGTTTGTCCCACTGCGATTTGCCGGTGATGTTTACGTGATATTCATCCGTTTCTATAAACACATTTGCCCTTGCGTGGCCGTGTACGGTGAGGTCGCCATGGTTATAGTGTCCCCAAAACAGTTCGCGTATTTCAAGATTTCCGCTCACATATATTTCCTGTCCACCAACGATGAGGCTACCGGCAGAAAGATCTCCGGTTACAATAATGCTGCACGATCCGTCAGTCTCTTCGTTAAACGCATATTGCCTGATGTTCAGGTTTCCTTCTACAAAAACAACAACTATATTTTCATTGTTAAAAGGTGCATCGAGTGTGAGGGCATCCACATCAACGCTACTGCTGGCGTAAGCTGCAAAACTGCCGTCAAGATTGTCGGCTTTCCAGTGTGTACGCATCAGGCTATCGTTGGGAAGTTTGTCAAAAATCTGGCTAAGCGGTACAATCGAGAATGGCTTCATATATAGTATAAGTTCGGCTTAAAATAAAGTAATTTATCTGAGAGTTCGTTTGTAGGATGTGTAGAATATATCGGTAGATTTTTGATAACATTCTTATTCGTAATATTGTGTGTTCTGTGATGTGAACATGACGAAGCTGTTATTACTTCATGAATTACTTTCAGCACGGAACACGAATGCATGCCAACTCCGAGTTATCCTATATTGGAAATAATACCGGCTCTCCGGAATCACCTGGAGAACCGGAATATTCTTATTCTTCAGGCTCCGCCCGGTGCCGGTAAATCTACCGTGTTGCCATTGGAGTTGATGGAAGAAACGTGGCTGAGCGGAAAGAAAATTATTATGCTGGAGCCCAGGCGACTTGCTGCTAAATCGGTAGCGCAGCGTATGGCTGGTATACTGGAAGAGGATATAGGGCAGCGCATTGGTTATCGCGTGCGATTTGAAAGTCGTGTAGGAAAACAAACGCGCATTGAAGTTGTTACCGAAGGTATACTTACCCGAATGCTTCAAACGGACAACAGCCTGGAAGAAGCCGGGCTTGTGATCTTTGATGAATTTCACGAGCGAAGTTTGCATGCCGATCTAGCGTTGGCGTTGTGTCTGCAGGCGCAGCAGTTGTTGCGTGATGATCTTCGTATACTCATCATGTCCGCTACGCTGGATGGTGAGCAATTGTCATCACTGTTGAAAGCACCGATTGTTACATCGCAGGGGAAACAATTTCCGGTAACGATAAAATACCTGGGAGATGATACCTATACACCGGTAACAACGCGCGTAGTAAAAGCCGTACAGAAAGCATTGCGCGAAGAAGACGGTGATATACTGGTGTTTCTTCCGGGAGCAGGGGAGATTGTGCGTGTACTCACGCAGTTGGAAACAGAAGGTATAGATGCCAGTCTGCATCCGCTATACGGTGATCTCCCGTTTCAAAAGCAACAGGAAGCTATACTGCCACATCCGTACGGTAAGCGAAAAATAGTAATTGCTACATCCATCGCGGAGACATCGCTTACCATTGAAGGTGTACGCGTGGTGGTTGATTGTGGACTGTCGCGTGTCCCTAAATTTGATCCGCGCAGCGGCCTTACACGATTGGACACCGTGCGTGTTACGAAAGATGCTGCCGATCAACGAGCAGGTCGTGCCGGACGATTGGCTGCCGGTATAGGGTACCGGTTGTGGAGTGAATCGGTGCAGGTTACATTAACCGCGAATCGTACACCCGAAATTGTAGAAGCAGACCTCGCACCACTCATGCTTGAGTTAAGTCAGTGGGGTGTAAAAGATCCGCGCGAGCTTACGTGGGTTACGCCACCACCGGCTGGTACAGCGAACCAGGCCAGGGAATTATTACAGCAACTGGAAGCCATCAGCCAGGGTGTAATTACCGCGCGTGGTAAGGAAATGCTAAAACTCCCTACACATCCGCGTATAGCCCACCTGTTGTTAGAGGCGTCTGATAAAGTATCCGCTTCGCTGGCAACAGACATAGCGGCTATACTGGAAGAGCGTGATCCGCTGGCAAAAGAGTCGGGCGCAGATTTAGCATTGCGTGTAGAAGCGTTGCGTAAGTGGCGTAAAGGCGAAAAACATTTTGCTGATCGAAGTGTACTCGAACGAATTGAGCGACTCGCTTCCAACTGGCGAAGAATACTGAAGGTTGATATCGACAATACAATACCGCAGGATACGGAAGTAGGACGTTTATTGGTAGCGGCATATCCTGAACGTATAGCACAGCAACAAGGTAAACACAGCGAACGGTATAAACTTGCCAATGGACGCGTAGTAAAATTACAGGAGCATGATCCGCTGATGCGCGAGTCGTGGTTATGCGCTGCACAGCTTGATGCCGGCAGCGCTGAAGGAAAAATATTTCTCGCGGCAGCACTTCAAACAGCAGACCTGGTAAAGCTGGCGCGTGAACAGGAAGCAATCCGTTGGGACGATGAACGAAATATAGTGATCGGTATAACAGAGAAGCGCGTGGGGAATCTTGTACTGGAAAATAGACCACTCGCAGCTATACCCGAAGATAAACGGATTGATGTGCTGTGTAGTATGATTCAATCCAAAGGTTTTAAATATATAGGTTGGACAGACGCGCAGTATGAATGGCAGGCACGCGTGATGAGTATAAAACAATGGCGCCAGGAAGAAGCGTGGCCCGATGTACGCGAAGAAAAGTTACTGGAAACAGTAGCCGTATGGCTGGCTCCGTTCCTGACAACCATCCACAAACTCAGTGAGCTCCAGCGGCTGGACTGGCATGCTATACTTCCATCATTACTTCCGTGGGAGTTAGGCAGTAAACTGGATACACTTGCCCCGGTACGATTAAAAGTACCAAGTGGCTCTATGATACAACTCAATTACTTTGACGATGCACGCTCACCGGTAATGGAAGTACGCTTGCAGGAAATGTTTGGTTTATCCGAAACACCCGTTATAAACGAAGGTCGAACCAAAGTATTACTGCATTTACTATCACCCGGCTATAAACCTGTACAGGTAACACAAGATCTGAGAAGCTTCTGGCAAACCACCTATCACGAAGTACGCAAAGAGCTACGCATGCGTTATCCGAAGCATCATTGGCCGGAAGATCCGTGGACAGCGGAGGCCGTGCGAGGAGCGAGGAGGCGAGCGTAGCTCGGGTGTTGATGTGCTGGTGTGTTAAGGTGTTGAGGTGTTGAGGTGTTGAGGTTGGCGGAGTGCTACGCACAGTTTTATATTATATATGTAACACGTGGGATGGAGTATATAAAAGTATATACGAAAAAAGTGTTGATGTTATGGATTAAACAAACGCGCAAAGCGCTCCATCAACATCAACACTTCAACACATGAACACCCAAACACATACCCACCTAAACACGTAAGCACGTGCCTACGTGCATCAGTCTTCGCGTTCGCGCTTGATCTTCACCCGCGCCTGTGGTCCTACCTGGATCGGTACTTTCTCTACCTCGAGGTTGGCGGCTTCTATACCGTATAGTTCTTCCGTGCTGAGACTATATTCTTTTAGTAATCTATAGCCTTGTATGATGAGACGGTCGAACGAAGATATCTCGCTGTCGGAGGAAGCCCATGAATGTAAGATGATGAATTTGAAATCGGCCATCATGCTATACTTGTGCAGCGAAGGGTAGGAGCTGGTAAGATCGATCTCACCGGCATCGGCCATCTCGTGAATGATTTTATTGAACAGCAGATTTACCCGGTGGTTGGTCTTGAATCCGAGTTTGATCCGTACGAAGAAGCATCGCTTGGGAATGATCGTGTCCACTACATATTTACTGGTAAACGGACTGTCCACTGTATCTACGTGAACAAACCAGAATACATCGGCTCGCTTCGGTCTTTTCTTGAAGATCGAGTATATAATGTTTGAATCTATATAGCGCTTGCTGTCGGCCATGGCGAGGTATACCAGGTTGCTCGCTTCTTTGGGCACGGTTGTATCCGCCTGCAGATCCTGAATCATACCAACATAATGTTTCAGATCGACAAACTCGGTATGGCGTTCGCGCAGCCAGCGGGCATGCAGCAATACATACATCATTACGAAGAACAATACCGCGATGAGGAATGTAAACCATCCGCCATGTTGAAACTTATCGAGGTTCGATACAAGGAACATTCCCTCGAGCGAAAAGAAAAGTATGGCCAGTCCTGAAGAACGGAACTTCGATTTCTTGGCTGTCATGAAATAGAATACCAGCAGCGAAGTCGTCATGAGCATGTTGATCATGATGGCCAATCCGTAGGCACCTTCCATGGCAGCAGACTCCCTGAACATTAATACTACGGCTATACATCCGGCCAGTAATATCCAGTTGATAGCCGGTATATATATCTGTCCTTTTACCGTGCTTGGGTAACGTACACGGGTAGAAGGCCAGAGTTTCAGTTTCATCGCTTCGTTCACCAGTGTAAATGTACCGGAGATCAACGCCTGGCTGGCAATGATCGCAGCCATGGTGGCAATGATGATACCGAAGATGAGGAACCCTTCCGGGATGATGGCATAGAATGGAATTTTATCTCCGAGCGTTGTGCCCTGGTGATCGAGCAGCCAGGCACCCTGTCCGAAGTAATTACAGAGCAACGCTATCTTTACATAGGCCCAGCCTACACGTATATTTTCTTTTCCGCAGTGTCCTAAATCAGAATATAGTGCTTCCGCCCCGGTAGTACAGAGGAATACAGCACCCAGTAACCAGAATCCCTTCGGGTACTCGGCAATCAGGTGATACGCATAGTATGGATTGAGCGCGCGGAATATCTGCGGGTGATCGTAGAACTGCAGGATACCAAATATAGCGATGGTAAGAAACCAGATGGTCATGATAGGACCGAAGGTTTTACCGACTACGCTGGTACCAAACTGCTGGAATACAAACAGTGCAATCATGATGGCAATCACGATGGATACCGTTGGTATTTCCGGATTGAGTATACGCAACCCTTCTATAGCAGACGACACACTGATGGCCGGGGTAATAAAGCCATCGGCAATGAGGGTACAGCAACCGATCACAGCCGGAAAAATTACCCAGGCAGCTTTATACCTTCTTACGAGTGCGTATAAAGCGAAAATTCCACCTTCACCTTTGTTATCCGCGTTGAGTGCGAGGTATACATACTTGAGCGTGGTGATGAGTGTGAGTGTCCAGAAAACGCAGGAGAGTCCTCCCAGAATCAGGTCTTCGTTTATAGTTTGCGTACCAACGATTGCCTTGAATACATATAACGGAGAGGTACCTATATCTCCGTATATAATTCCCAGTGAAACGAGAACGCCCCCAACGGATAAAGGTGTAAGATGTTTATTTGCCGAATCAGCCATATTTATAGTGCGCAGCCTTTTAGACGCGCGATGATTAGTCTGTTGCTCTTGATGTACAGGATGTAACTCGTTAGTCCCGCCCGGACACAGAGTTTATCGAGGAAGTTTGTAACTGGCAGCACAGGGGTAAACTTCCATACCAACCGGTTGCTGCCGGGATAAAGGTTCAACATGTTGTCGGGTAGAATCTTTGGTGTTTTACCGCTGATTACGTTCCCGATCATATATAGATTTACTCCTGTCTGTCGGAGATACCTCCAGGTGTTGCGTGCAGCTTTATCTGCTATACCCTGTACCAGCCGTGGAGTTGCTTCCACAAGATGGTTCAGGAAACGTTTTTGCCTGCCAATGTATGTATAAAAAGAGGATGCTATAGGATTTGATACAACGTTCGGGTATACGAATAAAGGAAGGGAGTTTTGACTATATGCATCCCGAACATTCTGTGTTTTTGATGCTTTCCATTCTTTATAGGCTGCCAAGCCACCCGCTCCACCACCAATCATGACGATACGGGGCTTGCCCAGATCTGCAATACGCGGGTGCGTGGTAATTAACATGGGCATGTATATAGGGGCGAAAGTTTCTAAAAACGGTCGCAAATTTAACCCCCTTCCTGCAATCACAAAAAAGAAAAAGAAAGAATGTTCTAGCTGGCTGATCATCGTAATTTTCGTCTGTTTGGCGCAGTTCTAAAATAATTTGTGACAGGGTAATCACAACGCTGCCAAATCAGGTGTATTTTTGTTTAATAACCTCAAAAAAATCATTTATGCTTAGAAAGCTTGCTTACGCCCTGCCTATCGTTGTTATGATAGCCGGCTGTGACACAAAAGAAAAAGATGCGTTACGGTCGCAGGTAGATTCACTCAAGGTAGAACTTGAGACCAGCCAGAAGATGGCGGAAACGTTAACCGAAGTTGGTACACTGATGGACTCTATTGATGCCAGCCGTCAACTCCTGCGGGTAAATATGGTTGAAGGAACAACCTACGAAGACTATACTTCACGTATGAAAGACATCAACGGCTATGTGAAGGATACACAACGTAAACTGGATGAGCTTGACAAATCACTTGCATCTTCCAAAGCCAAGAACAGTGCCAACGCCAAGTTGATCAAGAATCTTCGCGAACAACTGGAAAGCAAGACGCAGGATATAGCGGCTTTACAGGAGCAGGTTGAAAAATACCGCAGCGAAAATCAGAACCTGATCACTACCGTAAGCATGCAGGAAGCTGAACTGGCCGACAAGCAAACACAGATCGAAGCAAAATCTCAGGAACTGGCATTGATCGAAGCACGTGTACAGGAATTGATGATCTCCAGCAAAATGTCTGAAGCTGATGCATACTTTGCAAGAGGCCAGGCTGTAGAAGAAGCAGCGAACCGTACCAAACTTGCGCCACGCAAGAAGAAAGAAACATACCGCGAAGCTGTAGAACTCTATAAGAAAGCCCTGTCACTAGGCAAGAACGAAGCACAGGATAAAATTACTGAGTTAGAGAAAAAACTCTAACGTTGATAAGTGTTTAGGTGTGTACGTGTTTACGTTCAGAAATTATACCAACGTAAACACGTATGCACGTATCAACCTAAACACACTAAAACCACTTCTTATACCGGAAAAACGCCAGCATTCCCACTACCATTACGATCATTATTCCCCATACTCCGTAGTAGCCCCAGGTCCAGTCGAGTTCAGGCATGTGTTTGAAGTTCATACCGTATACACCTACAATAAATGTTAGCGGAATAAATATAGTCGAGATCACGGTAAGCACTTTCATAACCTCGTTCATTTTGGTATTCATCGCGTTGATGTGAATATCCGTAAGACTTGATACGAGATCTTTATAGGTATCCAGTGAATCGGTAAGGTGTATAACGTGCTCGTATACATCCGAGAAAAAGCGAAGGTTCTCTTCCTTTACAAAATCAGATTCTCCTTTTACAATTTTACTCAGTGCATCGCGCAGCGGGAATAATGCTTTGCGCAGAAAGATGAGTTCCTTTTTCAGGTTCTGTATTCTTGTAAACGTGCGCGTGGAAGGGTTCTGATATACGGTTTCCTCGGTCTCATCGATCAGGTCGCCAATGCGATCGAGTACATTATAGTAATTATCAACAATGATATCGATGAGGCGGTATAGCAGGTAGTCTGCCTGCTTCTTGCGCACGCGGCCCTGATCAAGACGAATGCGTTCGCGGAAGCCATCAAACCAGTCACCTTCTTTCTCCTGGAAGGAGATCAGGTAATCTTTACCTAAAACAAAACTGATCTGTTCGTAATCAATAGCCGTACCGTCAATGCGGTATAGCATCTTGAGTGTAAAGAAAAGATAGTCATCAAACTCTTCTGCTTTGGGACGCTGGTCGCTCAATACATCATCGATCAGGAGTGAATGCAGACAGAAGTGTGACTGTATTTTCTCGATGATATCCTGGTTGTTAAGACCGTCCACATTGATCCAATTAACCCGGTCTTTCTTTATGTGGGTGAAGACCGTATCAACAGATGTAGCGGTATATTTATCATATAACTCCCGGTTATAGGATATCAGCTCCAGTATTTCGCAGTCTGCCGGTGTGGAGGTAGAGGGAGTCTTTTGCGGGTTCATTTAGTTTCGGGTAGCATTATTGTCTTTGATATAGACCATCCGTTGCGGATAGGCGAGCGAGATACCGGCTTCGTCAAATCTGCGCTTGGTATTTTTCAGTACATCGCATTTCAGGTTAAACCCGTCAGAAGGATTCCGGGCCCAGCCATAGGCGCGAAGCTGCATCGCAGTTTCAGTAATATTTATTAATCGAACATTTACCTGCGGAACACCACTCTCAATCTCTTCCTGCGTTCGGTTATCAACACAGTCGGGATGCTTCATCGTCTCTTCCTGCAACACACGCATGGCTTGGTCAACATCGCTGTCGAATGAGACACCCATCTCTATAAAGATGCAAAGATTTTCGTGCGACAAAGACGAGTTGATGATGGTTTCGTTGTTAATAACCGAGTTCGGTATAACAATACGTCTGTTCTCAAAATCCTTGATCACGGTATGGCGAAGTGTTATATCTTCTACATCTCCGCTATATAACTGTCCTACGCGAACACGATCGCCCACACTGAAAGGTCTGAACATAACAATAAAGATACCGCTCACGATATTGGAGAAAGCTGATTGCGAAGCAAAACCTACGATGGCAGCCAGCACACCAGCCCCGGCAAACAAAGCCGTACCATAGCTCTTGAGCTTGGGTATGGAATTGAAAATAATAATGAGCGCGATGATATAAACGATAAACTCTACAGCATTTTTAAGGAAATTATACTTGGTCGGATCTACCTTCAGTTTGCTGGAGGCACCTTTTACCAGTCGCCCTATAATATATCGGAGTACTCGCGCGATAATAATGGCCACCACAAAAACGATAATGGCGAAAAAGATGTCATTCCAGAAATTTCCAACAAGGTTCATGCGGCTAAATACGGCAGTTCACAAGCAATTGTCAAGCACCTGGCGGCCGTTAATTGTTATCGGTTAACTGTTACACGTTATCCGTTAATTGTTATCTGTAAAAGCCCCTTTAGCGAATAACAATTAACGATTAACCATTAACGACTATATAACGTATGGGTCGAATTGCTTATACTTGCGCACATGTCTTTAAAGTTGGACAATATAAAGGCTCCGATTGCACGCGAGATGGAGGAGTTTGAGCAGAAGTTTCGGGCTTCCATGAAAACCCGTATACTCTTGCTCGATAAGATCATGAGCTACATTGTTAAGCGTAAGGGCAAACAAATGCGGCCGATGTTTGTTTTCCTGAGTGCCGGCACGTGCGGGCAGATCAGTGAGTCCACCTATCGCGGAGCTTCGCTTATCGAACTGTTGCACACCGCCACACTGGTTCACGATGATGTGGTGGACGAGGCTAACTATCGCAGAGGTTTCTTCTCGGTAAACGCGCTTTGGAAAAATAAGGTAGCCGTTCTGGTTGGTGATTTTCTGCTGGCCAAAGGACTCCTGTTATCAGTCGGCAACAAGGACTTTAATTTGTTAAGCATCGTATCCGATGCTGTGCGCGAGATGAGCGAAGGCGAATTGTTGCAGATGGAGAAGTCGCGCAAGCTCAACATTACTGAAGATATATACTACGAAATTATCCGCCAGAAGACAGCTTCGCTGATTGCTTCATGTTGTGCCGTGGGCGCGAGCTCTTCCGGAGCAGGCGAGGAAGCCACCAGGCTGATGCGTGAATTTGGTGAGAAGATCGGCATGGCGTTTCAGATAAAAGACGACTTGTTTGATTACGGTGAAGATGAGATCGGTAAACCCGTTGGTATAGATATCAAGGAGAAGAAGATGACGTTGCCACTCATCCACGCGCTGTCGAAGGCAAGCTGGCTTGAGAAACGCAAGATCATCAGCATCGTCAAGAACGAAAGCGGAAAACCCAGGAAAGTAAAAGAGGTAATTGATTTTGTGAAGCGCTCGGGCGGTATTCAATATGCCGAAGGAGTGATGAATAAATATCACCGCGATGCACTTCAGCTTTTAGAACGCTTTCCGGAATCAGACTATAAACGATCATTGATCCAGTTGGTACAGTTTACGATTGATCGTCATAATTAATTCTATATTCTTCCTTCGGCCACACATCCGGTAATTTTAGTAACTGCTATATTTTGACCAACTTTATACTTTAGGACAACGGATGGTTGTTGTCCCGGTATCCAGAAGGTATTCATATCCATGAGCGTTACACCAGGCAAAGACACTGCGTCAGACTTCGAGGAAGCGTTGAATATTTTATTCCAGTACTTCCGGAATATTATACCCTTAAAGGCGAGCGAGAAGAACGAACTGCGCGAGCGCATGCGCGCCCGGAGAATACGCAGGCGACAATTCATTCTGCAGGAGGGTGATGTATGCAAGCACTATACATTTATAGCCAGCGGATGTTTTCGCATGTATGCTGTGGATCGAAAAGGTACGGAGTATAATATACAGTTCGCTGCCGAGAACGACTGGATCACCGACATCGGAAGTTTCTTCTCTGAAAAGCCGAGTCATCTTTTTATAGAAGCCATCGAGCCATCGCATATATTACAGATCGAACATAAAGACCTGATACACCTGTATACCCATCATCACAAGTTCGATCGTAACTTCCGGGTAATCATTGAAAACAAGTTTGTTGAGTTACAAAACCGCGTGCTTCAAAACATCAGCTCGACTGCCGAAGAACGGTATACAGCTTTCATGGAACAATATCCGCATCTCTACAATCGCCTTCCGTCCACACAAATAGCCTCGTATCTCGGAGTTACACCGGAGTTTCTGAGCAAGATCAGAAAGTCGCTTTCTGAA
Source organism: uncultured Chitinophaga sp. (assembly GCA_902168205.1). Lineage (GTDB taxonomy): Bacteria > Bacteroidota > Bacteroidia > Cytophagales > Cyclobacteriaceae > Ohtaekwangia > Ohtaekwangia kribbensis. The sequence continues at coordinate 357,575 of CABHOK010000002.1, forward strand.
AAACGTTGATGCCTTGCAACGTTGCGGGTACGCGGTATGGACAGCCCTGTATCATTGCAGTCTTAAACAAGTTTAAGAGTATTTCTTAATTTTCATTATAGGGCGCTGTGCTGTCAATGGCTCAACTTTGTATCGGTCTCAAATCAATATCGAACATATGAGCACTTCAAACGAAACACAGGCAATTCATGCTGTGATCAACGCGTACGGCAAAGCGTTGAATACAGCCGACTCTCAAACCATTATCGATCTGTATAGTTCGGATGGTTTATTCTTCCCGAATGGTTATCGCACCATTGACAAGCAACATTTGATTTCGAAAGCGGGCACGTTTTTAAAGAACGAAAAATTCTCGATCAACTTTCAGGTAAAAGATGTTGTTGTTCAGGGCGAGTTCGCTTTTGTACAATCAACATCCACCACCACCACGCGTAATTTGAAAGAACAAAAGGAAGTCACCAAAACAAGTCGTGATCTCCTCGTGTTACGCAGGGAGCAAGGTATATGGAAAATATACCGCTATATGTTCAATGCAGTGAAATAGAGTTAGTCCCTCAAACTATATATACGATATGAAAGCTGCCGTACTTTATAAACCGGGCGGACCGGAAAATTTTGTCGTAGAAGAAAGACCTGTACCTGCAGCTGGTGCGGGACAGGTGTTGATAAAAGTGAAAGCGTTTGGTCTCAACCGATCCGAGCTCATGACGCGTAAAGGTTTTTCTCCCAACGTGAAGTTCCCCCGTATACTCGGCATTGAATGCGTGGGCGAAGTGGAGGTTGATCCTTCAGGAGAATTTATAAAAGGACAACCAGTGGCAGCGCTTATGGGAGAGATGGGCAGACTCTACGATGGAAGTTATGCCGAATATACGGTGCTGCCGAAGTCAATTGTATTTCCGTTTACGAGCCGTTTACCCTGGGAACAGCTCGGTGCATTTCCGGAAATGTTTCAGACCACGTATGGCTCCCTTCATCTTGCATTGAAGATAGCACACGGAGAAAAATTACTGGTTCGTGGCGGTACATCTTCCATTGGTATGCTGGCAACACAGCTGGCCAAAAACAGCGGACTCACGGTTATTGCTACTACACGAAGTGCTGTGAAAGAAGATATACTCCGAAAGAACGGTGCTGACGAAGTGTTGATCGATGATGGTAAACTGGCCGATGCTATACATGCAAAATTTCCGGAAGGTGTCGATAAGGTACTGGAGCTTGTGGGTATACCTACGTTGCGCGACTCGTTGCAATGTGTAAAGCCGGGCGGTACGGTTTGTATGACGGGTATGCTTTCAGAACAGTGGTCGGTAAAAGATTTTTCGCCTATGGAATTTATACCATCCACCGTTAACCTCACGGTATACGACAGTGGCGGGACAAAAGTAGACAGTCGTCACTTTCAGAATTTTATTGATGATGCAGAAGCAGGAAAGATCAGCTTAAATGTGAGCCGCATATTCACACTGGATCAGATCAGAGAAGCCCATCAACTGATGGATAGCAATACTGCAACCGGAAAAATTGTTGTTGTTCCTTAACCCAATGGTTATGTTAAATATACCACCCATGCCAACAGCACACGGCCTGCAGCCGGATGTTCGCGAAGAAGATCGCGTGTTGCAGTTTCGCGAAGATGTGCTGAAAGGATTAAAGTCCGGAACGAAGCGTTTAAGCTCCAAATATTTTTATGATGCAAAAGGCGATGCTTTGTTTCAGCAGATCATGCATTGCCCCGAGTACTATGTTACACGTTGTGAACTGGAAATATTTCGCGGGCAGGCTGCCGATCTTGTCAGGGCAATTACAATGAAAGATAAGCAGCCCTTTGACCTTATTGAACTTGGCGCAGGCGATGGTATAAAATCGCGACACTTGCTGCGAGCGTTACAGGAACAGCCCTGCGAGTTTACCTATATACCGGTTGATATATCGGGAAACATTTTGTCCTATCTCGAAGAAAGTCTGGCAGACCTTAACGGACTAAATATACTTTGCCTGGAAGGTGAGTATTTTGATATGCTCGCGGAGGCTACTAAAATTTCAGCCAATCGTAAAGTTGTTCTGTTTCTCGGAGCGAACATTGGCAATATGCCGGTATACGAAGCGGAAAAGTTCTGCGACCAATTGCGAAATGCACTGCAACCGGGCGATATCGTGTTAATGGGTTTTGATCTGAAGAAGAACCCGCAGACTATATTAAACGCATACAACGATGAAGCAGGCATTACCCGCGACTTCAATCTGAACTTGCTGACACGCATTAACCGTGAACTGGATGGTAACTTCGATCTTGATACGTTTACACATTACCAGACGTACGATCCTGAAACCGGAGCCTGCAAAAGTTACCTCGTGAGCAGTACAGAGCAGACAGTAACCGTGGCCGGTACGCCCATTTCATTCCAAGAAGGTGAATGGATATTTACCGAAGTATCACAGAAATATAGTATGAAGGAGATCGAAGTGCTGGCTGCCAATTCCGGATTCAGCATGGATACTACGTTTTTCGATTCGAAGCGCTGGTTTGTAGATGTCATCTGGATCGCGCGATAAATATACTTTTAATCACCAAATCAAGCCCACGCATGAATGCAGATTTACTGGAGCAGTATACACGCATACGGAAACAAACAGAGTATATATGCACTCCTTTGGGGAATGAAGACTATGTTGTTCAGCCGATTGTTGATGTGAGTCCACCGAAGTGGCACCTCGGGCACACCACTTGGTTCTTTGAGACTTTTATACTGAAGCCTTACGATAAAGAATACCGGGAATTTGATAGTCAGTATAATTTTGTATTCAATAGTTATTATGAAACGGTTGGGGCACGCGTTATTCGGACAGACCGCGGTAACCTGAGCAGGCCCTCGGTAGCGGAGGTATATCAGTACCGGAAATACGTTGATCAGTACATGGTCAAATTTCTGGATAGTCATATCACTGATCAATCGCTGAGGGACACGATTGTTCTCGGCTTAAACCATGAACAGCAACACCAGGAGTTGTTGTATACCGACATCAAGTATATATTAGGACACAATCCGTTGTTCCCGATCTATAACCCGGATGACGATTTTCCAAAGTCTGCCGGTACGTCTTCATCGGCCACCCTGCGTATTCCGGCTGGTATATATGAGATAGGATATGCCGGTGATGGATTCTGTTTTGATAATGAGTGCGGACGGCACAAAGTATACCTCGATGACTATGCAATCTATACTTCGTTAGTTACCAATGCGGAATACCTGGCGTTTATAAACGATGGCGGATATAGCGATTTCAGGCACTGGCACGCTGAAGGTTGGGATTGGGTAAAGACAAAAAAAGTCATAGCACCTTTATACTGGCACAACATAGATGGGGCGTGGATGCACTATACTTTACAGGGACTTAAACAGATTGATCTGCACAGTGCTGTTTGTCACGTAAGTTTTTACGAGGCATCGGCATTTGCAGCATGGAGCGGAAAACGATTACCCACTGAAGCGGAATGGGAAGTTGCTTCATCCGCTTTGTCTTGGGGACAACGGTGGGAGTGGACTGGTAGCGCATACCTTCCATACCCGCGCTTTAAGAGAGCGGCCGGAGCCATTGGTGAGTATAACGGGAAGTTCATGGTTAACCAGATGGTGTTGCGTGGTGCATCGGTGGCTACGCCTGCCGGCCACAGTCGGGCGACATACCGTAATTTTTTTCATGCTCCGCACCAATGGCAATTCACCGGAATAAGACTTGCCGGATAGCAGGATATACTTTAACATTGTTTGCCGGTAGCCATGTATAGTATAGCAGGCATTTCCCATAGCACGGTTGACTATGTACGATTTATTCTTTCAGAAATTCAGAGAAAAAGTTCCGCTGTCTGTTGAAGAAGAGCAGCAGATCAAGTCGTACCTCACTCCCAAGAAGCTGCGTAAGCGACAATACCTGTTGCAGGAGGGAGACATTTGCAAGACGCTTGCATTTGTTGAGAAAGGTGCACTGCGCGAATATTCAGTGGACAACGGAAGCGAGCATATTATACAATTTGCCGTGGAGGGCTGGACAATATCAGACCTGTTCAGTTTCTTAACAGGCGAACCGGCTATCTATAACATCGATGCGTTGGAGGATAGCGAGTTGATCCTCATAACCAGGACTGCGCATGAAGAGCTTCTGCAAACCCAGCCTAAATATGAAACGTATAACCGGGTGTTGATAACAAGCGCTTATGTAGCGTTGCAAAGAAGACTTACCGCGAGCATCAGTTTAAGCATCGAAGAACGGTATACTAATTTTACAACAATGTATCCTGACATTGCACAGCGCGTACCACAACACATGATTGCCTCCTACCTCGGACTTACGCCTGAAACACTAAGTCGTGCCCGCAAAAAAATGACTACCCGGAAGTAATTCCCTTCGCCCGTTTTATTGACAAAAGTCAATGGTTTTTCTTGCCTGAAAGCAATGCAGCGCGGTATGCTGCCATAGTAGCTTTGTATCATCAAACACAAAAAAGGTATGAACACAAAGCAAACTATAGCGGTAATTGGTGCTACCGGCAACATGGGTGCAGGTATAGCACGCAATCTTTCAAAAGGTAATTACCGGTTGCTTCTTTGCGCCAACAACCAGGAAAAACTACAGGCACTGGTCCAGGACATTCGCAGGCATAACGCTGCAGCGGATATAGAAGCTGTTGATTGTACTGTTGAGGCAAGTTGGGAAGCTGATAGTATAATCGTTGCCGTTCCTTACCCGGCCGAGAAAGAAGTTGCAGACAAGATTCGCAAAGTCGCCAATCAGAAGAGCGTGATCAGTATTTCCAATCCGCTGAATGCCGCTTACAACGGCCTGACTACTGCACCGGATACAAGCGCTGCAGAAGAGTTGCAAAAGTTATTACCGAATTCAAAGGTGGTGAAGGCGTTCAATACAGTTTTCGCTGCCGATTTCGCAACACCTGTACTGGACGGCAAGCAGGTAGATTCTTTTATAGCTGGTAACAACCCGGAAGCTTTACAAACTGTTGCTGAACTTGTAAGTGCAGCCGGACTCAACCCGGTTATCGCGGGCGATCTTTCCGTTAGCCGCACACTGGAGAATATGACGGTGCTGCTCATTCAACTGTCCATGAAGTATAACTATAATTGGCTGGCCGGTTGGAAAGTACTCCATCATTGATCTGAACTAAACACAAAACTATAAAATATGAAAACAAACAACTTTACTTCATGGCGTATGCTCTACGCCTTTCTTGCCGTGCTGATCGTTTTACAAAGCTGTGAGCAGCGCGCATCATCACCGTACTCTCAAACCCAGGTGGATAGTTTGAAGAATATAGCGATTCAACTGGTAGCTTCGAATGACAGTATATCCAAACACCTGAAGACCTTTGATGAATTGGACTTTGATGTGTTCAGTAATCAGAAGTGGGATCGCCTGAAGGAGAGTCATGCATCCAACATTAAAGTATACTGGCCGGATGGACACGTAACAGAAGGTATCGATGTGCATATTGAAGACCTGAAGAAGTTATTTGTTCACGCACCGGATACACGCATAAAAGAACACCCTATAAAATTCGGGTCCGGAAATTATACCCTGGTAACCGGTGTCTTCGAAGGTACCTTTACCAAACCTATGCCGATCGGAAACGGTAAATTTATACAGCCCACCGGCAAAGCTTTTAAAATGCCGATGGCCACGGTAGGTATATGGGAGAATGGTGTGATGAAGGAAGAACATCTCTTTTGGGACAATCAAACATACGCCACACAACTCGGTCTTAAATAAAGTATAGTGAACAGGGGAGCGGTGGCGAGGCTCCTCTGTTTATCTTCGGTATATTTACAAAGGAGTGTTATATATGAAACGTAGTCAATTTATAAAGTCAATTGTAACAGGAACTATCGGTATGACAACATTATCAGCTTTCCGGGAATTTACTAATACGTTAGAAGAGCAGGAGCAGATTATGCCTGTGTTGTTTGTAGGACATGGTTCGCCTATGAATGGCATTGAAGACACAGCGTTTAGCAGGCGATGGACGCAGATGGCCAAAGAGATTCCTGTACCGAAAGCTGTGCTGGTTGTATCGGCTCACTGGTTTACCCGCGGTACTAAAATTACTGCGATGGATTTTCCGGAAACTATACATGACTTCGGTGGTTTTCCGAAAGCGCTGTTCGAAGTACAATACCCCGCACCAGGTAACCCGGCTCTCGCCAAAGAGACCGCTGCCTTGGTTCACTCGGCACACGTTGAACTGGATCACGACTGGGGGCTTGATCATGGTACCTGGACTATTGTGCGACACATGTATCCGCAAGCGAATATACCGGTGTTGCAACTGAGCATTGATTACACGAGGGCACCACAGTATCATTACGATTTGGCAAAGGAACTATATGCGCTTCGTAAGAAAGGTGTGTTGATCATGGGCAGCGGTAACATGGTACATAATCTTGGAATGGTTGCCTGGGATAAAATAAATGTGGAGGGATATGCGTATGAATGGGCAACAACCATCAACGATAAATTCAAGGAATTGATTATGGATGGTAATCACAAGGCGCTCATCAGTTACTCTGCGCTTGGTAAAGAAGCAATGCTGGCTATACCGACACCGGAACATTATCTGCCGCTGCTATATACTGCAGGACTGGCAACGGGTAAAGACCCTATATCTTTCTTTAATGATCAGGCGGTAGGCGGTTCGCTTACCATGACGTCCGTAAAATTTGGTTGAGTCATGCTATATGAAATAGTCTTTATTTTAATCAATACGTTAACGAACACTACGATCATGCCCCATACATCCATAAACGAAGATTATACTTCTGAGAATCTGGCGCTGCATTACCTGGTGAGACAACCCACGGTGAAAACGTCCACGCACAAAGCAATTATACTCTTGCATGGTGTTGGCAGCAACGAGCAGGATTTATTTAGCCTGGCCGACCAATTACCGGGCGATTATTATATTGTAGCAGCGCGTGGCCAGTATACATTGGGACCCGGCCGATATGCCTGGTATAATGTAGACTTCTCTACCGGTAAACCCGTTATCAATGCCGGGCAGGAGTTGTCGAGCCGCGAACTGTTGAAACAGTTTATCGGGCAACTGAAACAGAAATATAGCCTCGATGAGGTATATATAGGTGGGTTTAGCCAGGGTGCAATCATGAGTTATAGTATAGGGCTCACCAGTCCGGAACAAGTGCGGGGTATCATGGCGCTGAGTGGGAGAGTGCTGGAAACCATACAGGCATCTGTAACTGGAAATAACAGACTGTCGCGCCTGAAAGTATTTGTGGCACATGGTACGCAAGACGGCACGTTGCCTGTATTTTATGCCCAACAGGCAAAGACATTCCTGCAAACCCTGAACGTTTCGTTAACGTATCACGAATATACCATGGGACATCAGATCAATGCTGATGTGTTGGAGGATTTGGTCGCGTGGCTTAAGAAGGACTAATTGGTTCCGTACAAAAACTATATCAAGCACTATGAAAAAAAACATCCTGGCGCTGGTTGCTGGTATTGCCTGTAATCTTTCATTATCAGCACAAACAATTCAATTGGCGAATAATAAGCTGGAACCTGTAAAGGTATCGATGTCGGTTGAGACATTGAAAGGTAAGCGCGCTGTAAAGGTTATAAAAGATTCCACCGTAGAAACATTTGATGAACCTACTTTTGTTAAACTGAAAGGTGTTGAATTCCAGGATGGCGCGATCGAGGTTAATGTATACAGTACATTACGGAAGGATGCCCCTGATTTTGCACGTGGATTTATAGGTGTTGCCTTCCGGATTAACGATGACAATTCGAAGTTTGAATGCATCTATATACGTCCTGCCAACGGCCGGGCTGGCGACCAGGTAAGGCGAAACCATAGTATTCAGTACTTCGCCTACCCTGACTATAAGTTTCAACGATTACGAAAGGAATTTCCTGAGCAATATGAATCCTATGCAGATATAGGGTTAAAGGAATGGATCCGTATGAAGATAATCGTGAAGGGTTCGCAGGCAAAGTTATACCTGAATAATCAAAAGGAACCCTCGCTTATTGTCAACGATCTGAAGCTCGGTACAGATGCGAAGGGAGGCATTGGTTTATTTGTAGACGTGGGTACGGAAGGTTACTTTTCGGATATAAAAATAATGAAGTAACGATTCTCGTTCAATCCTAAATCTCATACGTCATCGGGGTGCATTCAAATCCCTCGGATTTTAAAAGCACCTCGATATATATTTCCGATACATGCCTGCAGGTAATACGTAACACCTTATCACAATCATCCAGATCGATCGTCCATTTTTTCACTCCGGCAACGCTGTTCATGGCCATTTGAAGTACTGGCAGATCGCGCTTGTCAACATTGGTTTTGAATAACAGGATATCCATGGTATATACTTTCAGTTATGGGTTTATATAATCGTTGGATACAAATGTGAGAAATAGCCTGGCGGCAAAACTTGATCTTGGTTAAGATCGGAAGGTTGGTTATACGTTTTGCTGTCTTGTTTCCGGAACGCAACCGTGCCGTATAGCTGTATCTCATCACTGATGTCCCAGGACGATATCCCCCGGGCGATCCTGAAATCAGATCGTTTTATCGTACTCCTGAATTCAAGTTTCAGGAGCTTTGTTTTTTCGTCCGCGTGCGTTGCGTTGCTGTGGTTTGTTATTTCAAACACCACGTATTTTGATACTCCGCACAGGCAGAATTTTCCATACAGGAGATACTCGTTATCTCCCGTTTGTTCCCAATCGGTACTTTGAAACGTGATGGTCCTGTATTCGTTCACGCGAAAGCAGGATGATCCCTTGAATCTTCTTTCAATCCATGCAGTCTTAGCCCTTACACTATCGGTATATATAGTCATCTTCAGAACAGCCGTTGAAAGATCACGTTCGGGTGATAGCATGGTAGCATCAAAGTCAGCAAATGTCCCGGTGAGTGTTTCCCCCATGGTTCGGTCAAGCGAAAAGCAAATGGAGGAGTGCCTGTGGTCGGATACATTGATTTGCGAAAGATGGTATCTGTTCATAATGACATGATTAATTATATATATAGCAGATCACGAAATAACCGGACTTGTTTCCGGTTGAGAAGGTTGTCCTTTCCATCGATCGATGATCAGGTATATAGCAGGGACAACAAACAGGGTAAGGATCATGGAGCTTGTGAGTCCGCCAATAATTACCCAGGCCATGCCATTCTTGATCTCAGAGCCGGGCCCGGATGAAAGCGCTATCGGCAACATACCGAGTATCATGGCGAGTGTCGTCATCAGGATTGGGCGAAGGCGTTCTTTACCGGCCTCTACCAGTGCATCTTTTACAGCATGACCTTCCTTTTTTAACTGGTTGGTAAAGTCAACAATAAGAATGGCATTTTTGGACACCAGTCCCAACAGCATGATCATTCCGATAATCGAAAATATATTCAGTGTTTCCATCGCGAGGGCGAGCGCAAGTAACGCACCAATCAGCGCCACGGGTATGGAGAACAACACTACGAACGGGTATATAACGCTTTCGTATAGCGCCACCATAATCAGGTATACCAGTATAATAGCCGTGAGCAGGGCCAGTCCCAGGCTGCCAAAAGCATCGCCCTGGTTTTTTACATCACCTAAATATTCTACTGTTATACCGGCAGGTATCGTTACCTGTTTTACTTTCTCTTTGATATCCGAAGCTACCGTTCCGGTAGGACGACCCACTACATTTGACTTTACCGTGATCGAATTTAACCGGTCGCTTCGCTGCAATACACTTTCACTTTGTCCGTTACCGACATCAGCAAACTGGCTGAGTAAAAATGTTTGTCCATCGTTGTTGGTAAATGGCAGGTTCCGGACATCCGCTATATCAGATCGGTTGTATTGATCAAGACTTATCAGGATATCGTATTCATTACCGGCCTGCTTGAATTTACTTTTGTCATCGCCGCTAAAGGCATTTTGCAACGCACCGCCTACCTGACTAGCGTTGATTCCCAGCAGTGTCATTTTTTCGCGGTTCAGTTTTACATAAACTTGTTGCTTCTGGTTTTTTACCGAGAGTTCAACAAACTGAGTTCCGGGCACCGTGGCCACTATATCTTTATACTGTTCTGCTATTTTTCGAACCCGCTCCAGGTCTACACCTTTGATGGCGATCTGTATAGGAGCTGCATTGGTATTACCGGTAATGGACACCGGTGATACCGAAACTTTAATACCGGGTATAGATGCACTTAACTTTTGCTGGATACGAACACCGAAGTCTTCGGAAGAAATGTTTCGATCCTTTACATTTTTGAGACTCACCGTAAGTTCAGCCAGGTTAGCGCTGTTGCTGGTACCTGCTACACTTCCGGTAACAAAGCCAATACTCGAAAATACTTTTTCAACTTCCGGACTTTGCATCACAATCTGTTCAGCCTGTTGTGTTACCAGGTTGGTTTGGTAGATGGAGGCGGTAGGTGTGAGTTCAAGGCTGACCATAAGTTCACCCTGATCACCAGCCGGTATAAAGGCAGCACCGATAAAACCTTTTGCTACCAGCATAAGGGATGCTATAATAAGTATAATTACACCCGACAACAGGTAGCGTTTTTTGTGCAGCACAACGGTAAGAGCACTCGCATATATAGCTTTGATCGAATCGATAAAGCGTTCAAAGCCCAGGTTCAGTTTGCCCCACCATGTTTTCGGATCCAGCTCTGGAATTGATCCGAAGCGACTTGCCAGCATGGGCGTAATGGTGAACGACACAAACAAACTCATGAGTGTAGAGAATACGACCACCAGCGAGAACTCCCGAAGTATAGCACCGATGAGACCTCCGGATAATGCCAGCGGTAAAAACACCACAACGTCTACCAGCGTAATGGCCATGGCCGTAAAACCAATTTCATTACGACCATCAAGTGCAGCTTTCATACGATCAGCACCCATCTCCAGGTGACGGTATATATTTTCCAGCACCACAATGGAATCATCCACGAGTATACCAACCACAAGCGACATACCCATCAACGACATCAGGTTGAGTGAGAAGTCCATGAGGTACATGGCAATAAATGTTGGTATAATGGACGAAGGCAACGCTACCAGTACAAACAACGAACTGCGTACGCTATGCAGGAAGGCAAGCATTACAATAGCCACAATCAATATAGCCAGACCAAGATCTTCAATAACGAGGTCTGCTGATCGAAGTGTATAAGTGGACTGATCAGACGACACGATAAATTTGAGATCATCACCAGTATATTGCTCTTCCATGGTGGCGAAAGCTTTTCGTACTTCCTTACTTACATTCACTGCATTGGCATCCGATTGCTTGATGATTTGCACACCGATGGAAGGTAAACCGTTTACGTGGTTGATAGCCGTTGTGCGGGCGGTGGCATCGATCACTTCGGCAATATCTTTCAAATATATACTTCCGCTGCCCGGGCGCTGTCTCACGATAAGGTTACGAATCTGCTCAACCGAATTTACGTTAGCATCATACTGAATGGACAATTGCTTATCGGTTGTCTCAATTCTTCCGGCAGGAAAAGACTGGTTGGCTTGCTTCACGGCATCCGTCACTTGCGTAATACTCATGCCGTATGCATTTAGTTTATCCTGGTTGATATTTACCTGTATCTGGCGTTCATCACCACCAATGATATTCACTTGTCCTACACCCGTAACATTTTGCAGCACCGGCCGGAGTTGTTTATCTACAAGGTCGTATAGATTTCGCGGGGCCAGTCGGGAAGTGATACCGGCACGAATTACTGGTGTCTCTTCGAGATTTACTTTACTGACGATGGGACGATCTATATCTGCCGGCAGATCATTCAATACCTGATCAGCCTTGCGCTGAATGTTCCGTTCGGCTTTATCTATATCCGTTCCGCTTTTCAACTGAATGGCAATCTGCGATACACCTTCCTGCGAAGTAGAGGTAATTTTATCAAGGCCTTCCACCGAAGCAAAGGCATCTTCCAGTTTCCGCGTCACTGACGTTTCCACTTCTGCTGCCGAAGCACCGGGATATACTGTGCTGATGGAAACTGTAGCCACTTCTATTTTCGGAAGCAGGTTATAGTTCAGTTTAAAATAACATTGCACCCCGAAGAGAATGAGCACGGTAAATATTACAATGATCAGTAAAGGCCGCTTAACGGCAACTTCTGCTATTGACATGATTGCTTCTGTTTAATGAGATATACGAACCGGAGTACCTTCTTTCAAATTGATCTGCCCGGAGGTTACAACTACATCGCCTGTACGAAGTCCTTCGATTACCTGAATGTTGCCGTTCAGTTCTTTCCCGGCTTGAATCGCCTTCTGGTGTACAACACTATCGGAGACTATATATACCGATGCATTGCGTGTACTCTCCACCAATGCTTCGCGCGGAATAACCAGCATTCTTTCCGAAGTGTTTTTGGAGAAGTCAACATACACGAATGTGCCGGAACGCAGCAGCGAACGCTCGGTGTTGGTCATCATGATCTCAACATTATAGTTGTGTGTTGCATCAGCCTGCGGACTTATAAAACTTACGTTTCCGGAAAACACTTTTCCCGGGTATACGTCTGTGGTGATCTTTACCGGTTGTCCCTGCACTACCTGGTATACTTCGCTCTCGGTGAGATTAACAGCAACTTTAGCTTTGGAGAGATTGATAACGGTAGCAATCTCGCCACCACCGTTGATATACATACCTTGCTCGGCAGACTTTACGGATATTATACCGCTTATGGGTGCCTTGATCGAAGCATCGTCTATACTTTTCTTCACTTGGTTTACCTGGTTAACGGCATCCTGGTAATTTTTGCTGATCTCGGTTACTTTTTCCTGTGTAGCAGCTTTACCCAGCCACAGTTCAGTATATATTTTCAGATCGTTTTCCAGTTTGGCGGCGTTGGTCTCTGCTTTTTGCAAATCAAGTTGCAGCGCCCGGTTGTCCATTACTGCGAGTACTTGCCCTTCGTTTACATGATCGCCCAGTTCAAAGCGTACATGCCGGAGTATACCTCCGCTCAAGGCCAGTGCTTTTACTTCTTTGAATGGAGCAATGCTACCGGTTTTAATCATGCTTAGCTCCATCACCTTTTCTTCTGCCGTAGCAACTTTTACCGGTATGCGTACGATTGTTTCCGTAGACTTGTTTTTCTTTTCATCGATCTTCTTCTTGTTTGCTGAAAGCTTGTAGGTGATCAATACAATAATAAAGAAGCCAACGATACTGATGATATATTTACTTTTCATAAGATTTAATTATAGCGCCTGGTAAAAAGTCTTTAATGTTCCCTGTGCTTTCTCCAGGTCAACCTTGGTCTGGAAAAATGTATAGAGTGAATTGAGGTAGTTGCTTTGCGATTCTTTCAAGGTATTCTGCGCGTTCAGCCACTCCGTTAAATCGGTTGTGCCTTTCTGGTATTGAAGGTTGATGGCATCAAATGAAGATTGCGCAAGGGCGATGTTCTCTTTGTTGAGTTCGAGGTTCTGCTGTTCCTGCACAAGTTTGGTTCGCGTATTCGCCAGCTCCATCTGGTATTTACTTTCCTGTAGTTTCAGGTTTTCGGTAGCGCTTTGCCATTTATACTTCGCTTGTGCGATTTGCGCGTTTCGCTTAAAGTCCAGAATAGGAATCGTAAGTTTTATACCGATGGCGGAATAGGCAGCGAGCGAAGACCATGCCTGGTTCAGGTTATCACCAAAACCGATGCTACCATAACGCGCATAGGCCGTGAGTTTAGGGTAAATTAGATTTTTTAGTCTGCGTTCATCAATCTCATTAAGACGAGTAGTAACCTGCGCTAGTTTATATTCGGTGCGGTTGCTTACCGATGCTTCATAGAGTATATCTGCTGCCGGTGTTATGAGGTTCGCGGCTTCATCATCGGAAGGTTTTACTTGCAATGAGTCTTGCATGGGGAACCCCATTTCATACTTGAGCTGATTTTCGGATAGCGTGAGATTCGTTTCGGCTACTCTGATTTGCGCGAGTGAATTGTTATAGTTCACTTTTATCTTTTCAAGATCCTTTTGCAGCGTTACGCCTTTTTTTACTTGTTGTTCCGTTATCAGCATTTGCCCGCGGTAGGTCTCATTTGTAGCATGAAGCTGATCAAGCTGTTCGCGATACACGGCTATCTCGAAATAAGCCGAGCAGATGTTATAGATGATCGTCTCTTCGTTCTTCGTAATGTTTAATTCAGCCTGAAGCTTATTATACCGGTTGGCCTGCAGACCGGTGATGAGCGATTTATCAAATATAGTCTGGTCTACCTGCGCTACCGGGTTAAGCTGATAACGTTTCGTGAATGCTACCCGCAGATCGGTAGGACTAAATATACCGGCTGGTATAACCGTTTCCTGCACTTTGATATTGTCATCAAGCGAGCCGGTCAATGTTACGGTAGGCAGATACGCAGCCAATGCTTCACGCGCTTTTGCGTCTGCGGTTTGCTTGTCGTTCCTATATATAGCATTGTTACTGTTATTCTTCAGCCCGTATTCAATGCATGATTTTAATGTCCAAGCGTCCTGTGCCAATAGCGTGCACGAGAAGGACAATAGGATGCTAAACAATAATATTCTGATCATGATGTGTTCTTTTCGGTAGGCAGTGCCAGGCATATATCTTTGATTCGGTTTCAATTGTATATCAGAACTGGTAGCTGATACTGCTTTGTACTATAAATGATTTTTCGTGGTACGCCACATTCACGACACGTTTGTTGAGGTCGTTGAACCTGTTGAGCGAAATTTTCTGATCGGTGTTAAAGGTTTCCAGTTTTTGCATCAGGGTATAGCCGGCTACCAGGTTTAGTTTCCAGCGCTGGCCAAGCCTGGCGTCATAAATGAGACCTGCGTTGTTTTGTCTCAGGTGTATATATTGTTCTTTTTCCGGTTCGCTCAAGCGGTACATATTGTTACCGCCAAGCCACGCGGTAGCTCCAATCGAATGAACTTCTGATAATTTATACTTAAGTGAAGCGCGTACCGGTAATATAGCAAGCAGGCTCAGGCGCTTGCTGATGGTCCAGTCCATATCCAGTATGGGAAGCAGGAATGTACCGGAGTAGCTTTTTGAATACGTTGGTGTTATGCCGTACTTGAACTTTTTATTCTGTCGCAACCCGATTCTAAAACCAATATTGTAAAGTATATCTTGCCCCTCTAGGTCTTGTTTAAAATCGGAGGCAACCGTAACAGAACCTATGAACCCAATGTTGGTGGCACGTGAAAGTGAATAATTGGCAATTACCGGAATGGACACCGAGTGAAAATCATTGCTGCCTATTTTACGTTCATCCGAAAGTATAAGTCCCTGGTAACGCACACCTGCTTTGATCAATACCGGATGGGCAGTCTTGAAATTTTTATAGAGCGGCACACTGAAGTCAACGGTTGGCATTTGCACGGTGAAACGATGTCCATCGGCCTTTATGGAAGAAACTGTATTACTTACAGTAACGCCACCCAACTTTGGTGATGTAGTGATTAATTTCTGGCGCATGATGCTGTCCATACGCGCTGCATCGTTTGCGTTTTGTTGTGTGCTGTTCTTGTTGTCAGCATTGGTATTGGATTGTGCCCGGCATACGTTCGATAGCAGGGCGGCTAACAGCACCAGGAATACTATGCTAAATACATCGTTACTTTTTGTTGTCGCTTCCATAAAGATTAAATTATGGAGGCAAAAGAAGTGCAAGCAGCGTTGCTATAGGGGCTTATTATACAAAACGGCAGCCATTTTATACCAAACCCTGTTTTTGTGGGTGTCTTTATATAGCGTAGGAAATGATGTTGGTGTAATTTTGTAATTCCGAAATGATGACGTGGTAAATTATTTTCCCCAAAACATGATCAACGACCCTCAAAAGGTAAAACACCGGCACATAATTAGTTTTCTTACAGAAGATCGGTATAGAATATGGCACCATGTTATATTTTTAGTGGGTCTTTTGTTGCTGCTTTGGCAATCGAATTTTTCGAATTCATATATAGGTATCTACAAATATTACAGCCTGATGACAGCTTATTTTGCTTTTGTTATCATGGTGTATATAAATATATACGTTCTGGTTCCCTATTTTTTCTTTAGAAACCGGTATGGGCTATACCTTGCGTTGTTGGTAATGCTTGTTATCCTCGGCTTGCAGGCCATGGGATATGTTTTGAATACGCACCTAGTTGATTATCGCATTGTAAGACCAACACAAATACAAGGTGTTTATGAGGGCACCGTTATATCGATTAGTATTATCCTCGTTACCACGATGGTAAAACTTCTGCAACGATGGACGAAAGACAATGACCGGATAGCCGAGTTGAACAATCTTACGTTGCGCATGGAGTTGAATGAATTGAAAAATCAGATCAACCCGCATTTCCTGTTCAACATGTTAAACAATGTAAAGGCACTGATCAGAACAGACCCGGAGAAAGCTTCGTTTGTTATTGTGAAATTGTCGGAGTTCTTACGGTTTCAGCTTTATGAGAATAACGAAGATAAAACGTTGCTAACTTCCGAGATAAATTTTTTGTCGAACTTTATTGGCCTGGAGAAAATCAGGCGTGATAATCTTTCTGTTTCCCTGCAGAGTAACACAGATCAGCGTGTGCTGAGTAGTGTTTTTGTACCTCCCAACCTGTTTACCACGTTCGTTGAAAACGCTATCAAGCATAGCGTGGATTTAACCGATACGGAAACGTATATACACATCAACATCATGGTTGAAAACCAAAAGCTATATTTCACCTGTAGTAATTCGGTAAGCCATGAATACAGGGTTGCCGATAAGAAGAACAGTGGTTTAGGACTTGTCAATATCAAAAGACGACTGGAGTTGCTATATGGCGATAGTTATAGCCTCGACATTAATGCTGCCGAACATAAATATACCGTAACCTTAATCATTCCTATATGACCTGCATAATTGTTGATGACGAGCCGCTGGCACGGGACGAAATGCAATCGCTGATACAGGAAGTGTCGCAGCTTGAAATTATAGGTAAATTTTCAAACGCCCGGGCAGCACTCGATTTTCTTAAAACGAAGGATGTTGATATTATTTTCCTGGATATAGAGATGCCGGTTGTTACGGGACTGGAGTTTGCCGAACATATACCTAAACAGAGTCTCATCATCTTTACGACAGCTTATTCTCAATATGCTTTGAAAAGTTACGAGCTGGATGCTATTGATTACCTGCTCAAACCCATTGAGAAAACCCGTGTGGAGAAAGCTATAAACAAGGCGATACTCTATAAGAATCTGCTCTCGGAAGATGTTGCTAAAAATACGGTCGAGTCGAACACAGAGGATTTCCTTTTTATAAAGGCGGACAGGCGATACTATAAAATTAACTTTCGCGACATCCGGTATATAGAAGGTCTTAAAGATTATGTGGTTATATATACCCAGCAGCAGAAGTTGCTCACGGCTATGAACCTGAAAACGATTCATCAGAAAATACCACAGGCTACTTTTCTTCGAGCCAGTAAATCATACCTCGTAAATAAAGATCATGTGGATTCGTTTGATAACCACAGTGTATATATAGGCGAATCGGAAATTCCACTGGGCGAAGTATACAAGAAGGAATTCCTGGAAAAGTTTCTGGGCAATGCACTCAATCCTGATGTATAATTTTAAGTATATATAGCGCCACAAATATCAAGTCAATAATATGTAAGCGTTGCCTTTATTATGGTGAAAAATATAGCGATACGGGGTGCTGTTCTTCATGTATATCACCAGAAGACAGGGAAGGAGAGTCCCACCCTTATTTTCCTGCACGATTCTTTAGGATGCATCGAGCTCTGGCGCGATTTTCCTGCCGCGCTCGGCAATTCCACAAACTGCAACGTACTTGTTTACGACAGGCAGGGTTACGGCAAGTCTACACCGTTTACTGCAGAAGGTCGTGACACCAACTACCTCGAGACAGAAGCAGATATACTCAGCCTGTTGATGAGGCAATGCGATATTAAGAAAGCTATACTCTTCGGGCATAGCGATGGTGGCTCGATCGCGCTAATTGCTGCTGCCAAATACCCCTCTGATATTATAGGCGTTATTACGGAAGGAGCGCACATCTTCGTTGAAGACATCACGCTAAATGGAATACGTGGAGCGGTGCAGGCCTATCAGACAACCAACCTGAAGCAACGTCTGCAAAAGTATCATGGCGACAAGACCGATGCTGTATTTGATGCCTGGACGAAGACGTGGTTAGCCGATACATTCAAATCCTGGAACATTGAATTTTTTTTACCGCAGATACAATGTCCGGTGCTGGTGATACAAGGTGAAGCGGATGAATATGGATCTATAGCGCAGGTGAATGGAATTGTTGAGCAGGTAACGGGTGATGCGCGTAAACTCATGATTCCCTCAACAGGACATACACCTCACAAAGAGGCAAGCGCCATCGTTCTGGAACACGCTACGCTTTTTATAAAGAATTTAACGGCATCGTAGACATATACTGCTATAAACGACAAAAGCCCCACGCACTATAACATGAGGCCTTTGTACTTAACCTAAACTATTGTGACGAAATCTATTGCAACACGATACGGGAGCGACCTGCTTCCAGTATTGCATAATCTTTAAAACCCTGAAACGCTTGGTCATCCAATGAGCCGGCTTGCTCAGGAGTATATTGTCCGCCATTGTCCCACCACTTCTTCGCGTTTTCACGCGCCTGCTTCTTGTCTACATTCTCGAACAGGTTAATGCACGAGTCGGAGATCATCCACGGTTTATCAATGCTGCTATATTTATCAAATATCATGGTGCGCATCTGCGTACCGCTGGCAACATTCTTGAAGTGAGATACGGTATAGGATAACGTCTCTGGTTCTGTCATGATCATGTCCCAGTATTTTTTAGAAGCAATGACCTGTGACGTAGTCAACAAATAGCCAAATCCGCTTTCGATCGGTTCACGGGTTATGGGACAGCGCGCTTTCAATTCAGGTTTTTTCTTACCGAGGAGTTTATCAAAAAAGGCCATAACTTTCTTTATTTATAAGGTTGATGTTTAGGAGCAACTTATACCCATTAGATACTTCGCCAGCAGCCAATAGTTGCATATAAGACTGAAAAAATCGTGAAAATGTTACAAAAGGCCCAAATTGAGTTGTATTGGGCCTTTTGTAAATCCGGATTGACTAAAAGTGTTCGTAATTGAACCTTAAACTGTCCGTAATCAGAGCTTGGCTGGTGCCTTTCCGTTCAGTTTTTCGGACTTGGTTTTCTGAAATTTCTCGTAGTTCAAAAAGAACTCTTCCAGTTTTTCTACCGGGAGCTTTTTGGCAATGATTTTCTTCTTGTCATCGAGTACAAAAAGACTTGGCGTAGTAACAGCATCGTACAGGTCTGCGTAGGTTCCGCCATAGGTGCGTGGTCCGTTTACAGTCACCCACTTCATGTTCATGGTCTTGATATAGTCGCGCATCTTGGCCATAGACGTATCTGTGCTCACAGCGTATACTTCAAGGTTGAAGCGAGTCTTATCCTTGGTATAAAAATCTACCAGCTTTGGTGTTTCAGTTTTGCAATGTCCGCAGTCCGGATCGAATATATATACAATGGTATATTTCGTTTTGATATCGTACATGGAACGCGGCTTGAAGTTCGCGTCCTGCATCATCAGGTTCGGAGCTGTTTTACCAATGAGACTCTTACGCAGGCGATCAGCATAATCCTTCAGGTTCTTCTTCAGTTTGTCGGTTACCCAGAAATCCATTTCGCCAGACGCAAAGTATTTATCGAACAAGCGTACATATACTTCATCAAGACCCATGATTTCCGGCTGTTGATATTTCAACAGGCAAGTCCACACGGCATATTTATAGGTCTCCTGGTTCTTCTTCGCTTTTACTACGATCTTATCGATAGCCTTGGTGATGGAGTCAACCTGTGGTGCATATAGTTTATCCAGATACTCGTTGATCTTGTCGCTATATACCGGGCGCGGCATGCGTAGCAAACCTTCATTTCCCAGATCAAAGTTGTCGAAGAAATGTTCGCGATACCAGCGAAGCTGAAATGTAGAGTCGATGGTGCCATCTTTCTTCTTCGGTGCCTCCGGAACTTTAAGCGCCATCGTTGATTTAAAAATGACAGCGGTCATAGTGCCGGGGTTCTTGGCGGCAATGTCACTCTGGTAAGCGACTACTTTTTCGTTCACTTTGGCAAAGGCAGCCCGTGCTTCTTTCTTTTTATCTTCAGCAATTGTGCTGTCTTGTATTACTTTGATGAAGGGCTCTGCTTCTTTATGGCGCTCCATGTTAAAGAGCATGTTGTCGAAGAAAAGACGGTTATCAGCGTCACCGGTAATTTTCATGTGCTTGATATAGTCGTCAGTTTTAGTCTCCATACTGAAATGCTGCGACTTGCTGATCACGAAGTCAAATATTTTAGACTTATCGAGTACGAGGAAATATACCCCGTATGCGAGTTCCTTCTTGCCGGTAAACGTAAATTCACCTTTGGCGTTGGCGCGGGCAGTGTCCTTCAGGTATGTGCTTTCACCATAGTAATGTCCCAGGTAAACGGTGGTGTCTTTCCATCCGTCAACTTTAAACTTCAGATTATAGCCGGGTTGTGCGTAACAAGAGGCAGTCACTAAAAGACAAAAGGCAAAAAGTAAGTAGCGCATAATAAAAATTATTTCGGTGCGAATTTCAACATTTCAACGTTTCAGGTCAACGGTGATTAATCGTGTCTGCTGATCTTTTGTAACATTGGCTGAACCCTAAAATTATAGGGCAGGCCCGCATGTACGTGTTAAAGATTTGTTAAAGCTCCTAAATGGTACATACTGGTTCATCTTTATAGTGGCTGTCTTGAAAAAACTGGCGCTTGTTGTTGCCTCCAACCTCGTTGAGACTGCATTCGGACTGTTGTGAGCTTCCGCATTCCGTTAAAAACCGTTAAACTTGAGCCCTGAATTAAAAACGAATGTCACTTCAGATACGGAATCTTACCAAAGTCTACGGGCAGCAATACGCTGTCAATAACATTTCCTTTGAAGTGGCAGCAGGTGAGATCGTAGGTTTTCTCGGGCCCAACGGTGCCGGTAAATCTACTACCATGAAAATAGCAACGTGCTATCTTCCTCCCACCGAAGGTGAAGTGCTGGTGGGTGGCCATAACGTTGTGGACAATGCGATGGAAGCTAAACGCATTACCGGGTACCTGCCGGAACACAACCCGCTATACCTTGACATGTATGTGCATGAGTACCTCGGCTTCATTGGTAAACTATATGGATTGTCGGGGAAGACGTTACGACAGCAGGTAGCGGAGATGGTGGAGCGCTGTGGTCTTACGCGCGAACAGAATAAAAAGATTGAGACACTTTCGAAAGGATACCGGCAACGGGTTGGACTGGCGCAGGCTTTGATTCACAATCCGAAAGTGTTGATCCTCGATGAGCCCACGTCAGGACTCGACCCGAACCAGTTGGTGGAGATTCGTAAACTCATTAAAGATATCAGTCGCGATAAGACAGTGATCTTCTCTACGCACATCATGCAGGAGGTACAGGCACTGTGTAATCGCGTTGTTGTGATTAACCGTGGTAACATAGTGGCCGATGATACGGTTGAGCATCTCCTGCAAACACAACAGAGCAACGTGGTAGTGGTAGCAGAATTTGAAAAAGGTGTAACGGCCGAGCAACTTCAGCAACTGCCGGAAGTGATCAGTGTCCAATCGCTGGATACATTCAAGTTCAAGGTAGTGGCTGCAGCCGGTGTGGATATACGCCCTGCGTTGTTCCGTTTTGCTGCCGACAATAATTTATCACTCATCGGGTTGAAGCAGGAAGAGAGCTCGCTCGAAAATATTTTTCATTCGCTTACGGCACAGTCTCCGGTGGAGCATAATCAAAATTAAATTTACTTTGCTGCGTTTTTAACAATCATGCTCCAGGTACTAGCCAAAGAATTCAGTAGCTTTTTAAACTCGCTCATCGCGTATGTGGTGATCGGAGTTTTTCTTACCGGCATCGGCTTGCTCATGTGGGTTTTCCCGGAGACTTCGGTGCTTGATTACGGGTATGCCGATATGGACACGCTGTTCTCGCTCGGTCCGTATGTATTTATATTCCTGATTCCAGCCATTACCATGCGCAGCTTTGCCGAAGAGAAGAAGGCCGGCACCATGGAGTTGCTCATGACCAAACCGCTCAGCGACTGGGATGTTATTCTCGGGAAATTCTTCGCCACGTTCTGCCTGGTACTGTTGGCACTGGTACCCACCGTGCTATACTATATTTCAGTATATAGTTTGGGTAACCCAGCAGGTAATGTTGATACCGCTGGTATTGTGGGATCGTATATAGGATTGTGCCTGCTCGCGGGTGTGTTTTGCTCGGTGGGTATATTTGCATCGTCTATTACGCCTAACCAGATCGTTGCGTTTATTGTAGCAGCGTTTCTGTGTTTTATACTCTTTACCGGATTTGAATCGCTGGCAACACTTAACGTGTGGTCGGCCTATGCCTTGGTGATCAAACAACTCGGTATAGTATACCATTATGAATCACTCAGTAAAGGTCTTGTGGACAGTCGCGATGTGCTTTACTTTCTGAGCGTGATCTTTCTGTTATTATCGGCAACAAAATTAATTTTAGGAAGCAGGCAATGGTAAACTGGAAGAGCAGAAAACTGGGCGACTATTTATTCTTTGCCAACGGTATTGTGCTGGTGGTATTGATTAACCTGCTGGCATCGCATTATTTTTTCAGGGTTGACCTTACAGATGAGAAGCGCTATAGCATCAAGCCGCAGACGCGCGAGATACTCGATAACCTCGAAGAAGAAGTATATGTTGAGGTATACCTGGAAGGCGAACTGAACGCAGGCTTCCGCAGATTTCAGAAAGCCATCCGTGAAACACTGGAGGAGTTCAGAATATATTCCGACAATAAGGTAAACTATATATTTACCAATCCTGCTACAGCCAAAGGGCAGCAGGCGCAAGCCGAGTTTATGAACGATCTCGGAAGACGCGGTATACAACCTACCAATGTGATTGATACCAAGGACGGACAGCGCGTGGAGAAAATTATTTTCCCCGGGGCAATTGTATCAGCCGGAGGAATGGAATCGGGGTTGATGTTGCTGAAAGGAAGCACCGCGAAAACATCAGACGAACGAATCAACCAGTCGATTGAAAATATAGAGTTTGAACTCATTAATACAATCTATAAACTTGCAAACACCAACCGGAAGCGCATCGGTTTTGTTACCGGGCATGGCGAGTTGGAAGGAGCCGGTATCGCGAGCTTCAACAACGATCTGCTGGAAGTATACGATGTATATAAAACCAATCTGGCTACAGCAACGGATCTTCCGAAATATACCGCGCTGATCATAGCGAAACCTCACGCTGCGTTTTCGCAGATTGATAAGTTCAGGCTCGATCAATACATCATGCAAGGTGGTAAAGTTGTGTTTCTACTCGACAAACTTGATGCAAGTATGGACAGCGCCTCGCTCGAAAATTACTTTGCCGTTCCATACGACCTCAATCTTGACGATCAGCTTTTCAAATACGGTGTGCGCATCAACCCTGATCTTATACAAGACCAGAGTGCAGCGCCATATCCGATTGTTACCGGTGAAGCAGGAGGGAAGCCTCAAATGCAGTTGATCGACTGGCCATTCTTTCCGCTCATTAATCATTATGCAGAACACCCGGTTACGCGTAATCTCGATGCCGTGGTGTTGAAGTTTGCGAGCAGCATTGATACTGTAAAGGCACCCGGAGTAAAGAAGACTCCGTTGATGCTCACTTCAAACTATACACGTACCATTACCGCCCCGGTAAATGTGAGTGTAAATGAATTACGAAAGAATGTAACGGCTGAAGATTTTTCAAAGAGTGCTATACCGGTGGGCTACCTGCTGGAAGGAAGTTTTTCATCGCTGTTCAAGAACAGATTTTTACCGGAAGGTTTAGGACAGTCAGCCATGATCGAACAAAGTAAAGATACCAGGCTCGTAGTCATTGCTGATGGCGACATCATTCGTAATGAAGTAAATCCGCGCTCACGCCAGCCGCAGCCACTGGGGTTCTATCCATTCACGAATTATACTTTTGCCAACCGCGAATTGTTAATGAATATACTCGCGTACCTCACTGAAGATAACGGGTTGATACAGGCGCGCAGCAAACAGATACGGATTCGTCCGCTTGATCGTGAGAAAGTAAAGCAGGAAAAAATAAAATGGCAGGTGATCAACCTTGGAGTGCCGCTTGTGCTGCTGATTGTTTTCGGAGTAGTGCGAGCGTACTGGAGGAAGAATAAATTTGCCCGGTTCTGATATGCAGGAGAAAAAAAATAAACGGTTACTGATTATACTGGTCGTGTTGCTGGCAGCCACTGCGGCTACCGTGTGGTATGGCAAGCGTGATAATACTTTTGAAGTAGACGAGACTATTTTCAGAAAGGCCGATCTCCGCGAAGTAAACGAAGTTATATTACAATCGCCTGCGGGAAAAGTAGATTTGAAATACCTGGGTTCAGCCTGGAAAGTAAATGAAGCCTATAATGCAGACCGTAATATGATCGAAGTATTGTTTGCTACATTAGGTCAGGCAAAACCGAAGCGACCTGTGGCACAGTCGCAGCAGGACTCAATTAGTAAAGTAATCGAAACCAGTGGTGTGAAGGTATCGTTGATCTCGGGAGGCAAAACCGTAGAGGAATTTTTTGCCGGAGGAAATGAAGCAAAAACACAGGCATACTTTAAAGGTGTGGGAGCGGGTACCCCTTACGTTATGTCGATTCCCGGCTATCGCGTTTATGTGTCGGGTATATTTGAATTGAACGAGAAGGGCTGGCGCGATAAATACATCTTTGGTTTCAACTGGAGAAACTTCAAAAACCTGGAGGTTCGCTTCCCAAGTCGCGAAACGGACAACTTCCTGGTAGAAATGGATGATAACTTTTTTGGGATAAAAGGTGTGCAGACGGATACCTCAAAGATGAACAACTTCCTGGATGCGGTGTCGCTGCTTACAGCAGACGAGTACATCGATGCGACACCCACACTGGATAGTCTTTCGAAAAAAGATCCGCTGTTTATCCTCACGGTCACCGACATAGCAGAAAAAAAATACGAGTTAAAAATTTTTTCTTCGGGTCCGCAGCAATTTTTTGGGCAGATCGGAAACGACTGGAGCGTGCTGCACGAAAACAAAATCAGGGCTATTCTCCATCCGAAACGATATTTTTTAAAATGATTTCTTGATTTGCCGGATTTTTTTGCAATTTCCCATTCATTTTATAATTCGGTTTTCTTTATAACTTTACCGCCGCTTTAACAACCTCAAACACTTTTTCACGAATGAAGTTTATCGTTAACTCTGCTTACCTGCTGAAGCAACTTTCTAATATCAATGGTGTAATTACTACAAACCCGGTAGTTCCCATCCTGGAGAATTTCCTGTTTGAACTTGAGAAAGGAAGTTTGACGGTAACGGCTTCTGATCTTCAAACCTCGATGATCACCGAGATTCAGGTTGAATCAAAAGAAAAAGGAAGCATCGCGGTGCCTGCCCGTATTCTTCTCGACACGCTGAAGAACCTGCCGGAGCAGCCTGTTACGTTTTCTATCGATGACTCTACTTATAGTGTTGAGATTATTTCTGACAACGGTCGTTATAAACTTTCCGGTGAGAATGCTACGGATTTCCCGAAGGTTCCTACAGTATCGAATGATTTCTCAGCAGAAATTTCTACCGAGGTTTTATCACGCGCAGTAAACAACACCATTTTTGCTACCAGCAACGATGAGCTTCGTCCTGCGATGACCGGCGTATATGTAAACCTGGGCGATAAGAATACAACATTCGTGGCAACAGACGGACACCGCCTGGTGCGTTACAGAAGAACCGATGTTAAATCGGATAACGGTAATGCGATCATCATTCCACGTAAAGCATTGAACCTGTTGAAGGCAACGTTGCCTTCTGAAAATACAGACGTTAGCCTGAATTTTAACATGTCTAACGCCTTTTTCAAATTCGGCAACATCAAAATGATCTGCCGTCTGATCGATGAGCGTTTCCCTGACTACGACAACGTAATCCCTAGCGGAAATAATATCAAGATGACGATTGAGCGTAACGACCTGCTCGGTGCTCTCAAGCGTATCTCTATCTACGCGAACAAAACAACACACCAGGTTCGTCTGAAAATTACCGGAAGCGAACTGCAGATTTCTGCAGAAGACTTGGACTTCTCAAACGAAGCTAACGAAAGACTGAGCTGCGAGCACGAAGGCGAAGACATCGAGATCGGCTTCAACGCAAAGTTTCTGATCGAAATGCTTACCAACTTGGATTCTGACAAGATCAGACTTACCATGTCTGCTCCGAACAAAGCAGGTGTAATTTTACCAGTAGATAAAGACGAAAGCGAAGACATTCTGATGCTGGTAATGCCTGTTATGCTGAACCAGTACGTATAGTACAAGCGTAACACCTTTCACTGTTATATACCCCTGTTGTATGAAAGCAACATTATTCGTAATTCTATTACTGACTACGAGTATGCCCGCTTGGGCACAGTTTAATCAATCCGTAGTGGCGGTTAATGATGAGCGTGTAGTCAGTCCGTTGATTATGAACCCGGCAGGGGAGGGAGCGTACAAAGTATATATGCCGCCCGGAGTACGCATGCGTAAGGCAGGTAGAATACTTACAATTATTGGAGGAGCGAATCTTATCGGCGGTTTTATTCTCTTTAACAGCGTAGATGATATTTCATATACGCGTTATGACGCGAACGGTACTGCATACGTTGAAATGGATGGACGAGCTGCGCTAGGTATTGTTATGATGGCCGGTGGCTTGGGTATGGGTATTCCGGGTGTAATTCTCTGGACAAAAGGATCTAGAAAATATAAGCGTTACCTCGAACAACATGAAGGCGAGCAAACCGTTTCATTCAACATGAACGGCAATGGAGTTTCACTTCGCTATCAATTCTAAATGATCGGAAAAACTATAGCGCTATACCAGCACGCCGCGTTTTCCCAACTCGATCACTTCCATATTCTTAATTTCTTTCTTTACAATCTCAAAGCGTACAATGGTTTTAATGGCATGAAAGCCATGATTACCGGCTGCACCCGGATTGAGATATAGCATGCCGTTAAAGGCAGCATCGCGCTTTACGCGAAGTATATGCGAGTGCCCACAAATAAATATATCGGGAGAACTTTCCTTTAGCAATTTTTTGACGCGTGGATTATAATTAGGAGGTGCACCACCGATGTGAGTCATCCAGACATCGAGGCCTTCGCAGGTAAAACGCAGATCTTCCGGATACACCGCTTGCACTGTTTTATCATCAATGTTACCATACACTGCGCGAAAGGGTTTAAAGGCAGCAAGCTCATCGGCAACAATCTTGTCGCCTATATCTCCGGCATGCCATACTTCATCGCAGTCTTTAAAATAATCGAATACTTTTTTGTCCAGGTAACTATGCGTGTCCGATAGAAGTCCGATTCTCATGGTTTCAAAAATGCTAACAAAATCACATACAAACATCATCAGTTGTATCAACTATATTTTCCGGCTACATACACACCTCAACACACCAACACATCAACACAAAAGAAGTATCTTGCATCAAACCTGATGTACTACATGCGTCTACTTCTACTCCTCCTGTTAAGCGGAACCACGTTGTTCTCCGTTGCGCAAGACCATGGCTTTCCATACGGCCAGACTACGTATCGTGAACTCGATATGAAAGCATATGAAAAAGATACAGCTGCCGTGGCGGTTGTGTTAAATGAATTTGGTGAAGCCTATATCGACAACAGCAATGATAACAACCTGCTGTTTGAATATCACGCCAAGATCAAGATACTGAAGAAAGGCGGACTGCGTTATGCTGATTTTGAGATACCGTTGCGTAAGCAGGAGTCTCGTGCTGAACGCGTGCGCTCGGTAAAGGCATCGAGCTTCAATTATGAAAATGGTTCGATGAAGGAAACGAAGCTCGAGAATAAGAATCTGTTTACGGAAAACATAAGTAAGTATTGGGATGCAAGCAAGTTCGCTGTGCCGAATGTTCGGGTAGGGAGCGTTATCGAAGTACACTATATTGTTGAATCACCTTTCATTTTCAATTTTCATAACTGGGAGTTTCAGTCTGACATACCCAAGGTTATGAGCGAGTACTGGGCAACGGTGCCGGCCAACTATAAATTCAACATTTCACTGAAAGGATATCTGCAGCTTAGCAAGAACGAAAGCGAAGTGATCCGCGATTGCTTCACTCCCGGTGGAGGCTATAATGCCGACTGCGCCAGATTTAAGTGGGGCATGAAAGATATACCCGCATTTAAAGAAGAGTCCTATATGACGGCTCGCTCAAACTATCTCTCCATGATAAACTTTGAACTTGCCGAGGTACATTATTTTGATGGGCGCAAGGATAAGATCACGCGAGAGTGGGCTGATGTTGAAGACGAGCTTCGTAAGAGTGATAAGTTCGGAATCCAGATCAGGCGCGGAAAAGATATAGTGGATGAACACGTGGAGCAATTAATCGCGGGTGAAACCGATCCGCTCGCGAAAGCAAAAAAGATCTACGAGTTTATCAAAGCATGGTATCGCTGGAACGATGTATATGGTATGTATAGCGAGTTCGGAATAAAACGTGCGTTCGATGCGAAAGCCGGTAATGTAGGCGACATCAATCTTTCATTGGTCGCTGCATTGAAGTATGCTGGACTGAGTACAGAGCCTGTGATCTTGTCGACACGCGGGAACGGGTGGGTAACGGAATTGCACCCGGTACTAAGTGATTTCAATTATGTAGTGGCTAAAGTCAATGTGAACAACAAATCGTATTTACTCGATGCGACTGATGATTTTCTTCCGTTCGGTATGCTGCCTGAGAAATGCCTGAATGGTAAAGGACGTGTGCTCGGTGAAAAGGAATCGTATTGGTACGACTTGAACCCGGTGGAGAAATCAAGGAAGATTACCCTGATCAATCTGAAACTTGAGCCGGATGGAGTTTTCAAGGGAACATTACAGTCTACTTATAATGGATACGCTGCGCTGGACAAGCGTAAGGAAGTTCATACTGCAGGCAGTGATAAAGAATTTATACGTGAGCTCAGTAAAAAGATGAACAACCTTGAGATCCGCGATTTCAAAATTGAAAATATAGAAGAGCTTGGCAAGCCACTGGTGATGAAGCTGGATATAGAGATGGCACAGACTGAAAACATGAATGCATCGGGCTTTTTGTTTAATCCTTTTGTTATTGGTCGGTGGGAACAGAACCCGTTTCGCTCTGCTGAAAGAATATATCCGGTTGATTTTGGTGTACCATTAGAGGAGACTTTGATACTAAATTTTGAGTACCCGGATACTTTTGCTCCGGTGGATCTTCCTCAGAAGGTAGGACTTGCATTACCTAATGCCGGAGGACGGTACTTGTTTGATCTGCAACAGCAGGGGAGCAGGCTTTCGATCAACAGTTCACTGCAGGTATCACGCACACTCTTTACCTCGGAAGAATATCATTTTCTGAAGGAGTTGTTTAATCGTGTCATCGCAGTACAACAAGCCGATCTTATCTTTAAAAAGAAGTGATGTAATGTGATGTGTTTACACACATTAGAGCAATCAAACGTGTGCTTATATTCATTCTTTTACTGTTGAAACAGCGTTGTTTTTAAGAATGATTCTAAATTACATTTTATTATATGATTTATATACCAACTTCGCTTTCCATGTATACCTTCGCGCGAAATGATGGGATTGCTGCTTAAAAAACCTCATTTGAGGTAAGATTTTCATCATTATTTATTGCGCAACGAATCAAATAAATTTGAAAAAATGAGTTCCGATAGTAGATTTGTGCCGCTTGTTTTGAAAACGGACACTGAACCTAACATGATAAAACATTTCACTTCTTCCGCTTGCAAGTTCTTTACTCTCGTCCTCGTTTTCGCATTAATCAGTTTTACCAATTACGCTCAGGAAATTTCCAAAGACCCCGCTGCTATCAGCGCAGGTCAGGCGTTGTTTAATGCGAACTGTAAAGCTTGTCACAGAGTACATCAAAAATTAGTTGGTCCAGCACTGGCCGGTGTATATGATAGAACACCATCCATTGACTGGATCAAGTCTTTTGTAAAGAACTCTTCGGCTGTTATAGCCAGCGGTGAACCGTATGCAGTAAAACTGTATAACGACTATAACAAAACGCAGATGACTGCCTTCTCCGCTTTCAAGGATGAAGAGATCATGAACATCCTTGCGTATGTTAAAGCTGAGACTGACAAAGGACCTGAGCCAACTACTAACGCTGGGCCTACTCCTCCAACGGGAACAACGCCTCAAGACGGCCTTCCTTCATCATACCTCAATGTTATATTGATCGGTATGGTAGTGATCCTTATACTCCTCCTGGTTGTATTAGGATTCCTGGTATCTGCACTGAAGCGCTTCCTCGATCAGAAGACACTTTCAGAAGAAGAAGCAGACGTTGTAAACCCAACTGTAACAACAGGATCAATTTTCAAGAGCCGCGGTTTTGTATTTGTAGTAGTGTTTGTAACAGCAGCACTTGGTTTCAAAGCGGTAATCAACGGACTATACTCAGTAGGTGTTCAGCAAGGTTATGCTCCGAAACAACCTATAGCTTTCTCGCACAAGATTCACGCAGGTCAATATGAAATTGACTGTAAATACTGTCACGTAGGTGTAATGAAAGGCAAGAGTGCTACCATTCCTTCCGTGAACATCTGTATGAACTGTCACAACCAGATCAAGTCCGGTACACTCACAGGTGATACGGAGATCGGTAAAATTGTAAAGGCGTATGAAACGAACAAGCCAATCGAGTGGGTTCGTATTCACAACCTTCCTGATCTCGCATATTTCAACCACTCACAACACGTGAATGTGGCTGGTGTTGAGTGTCAGACTTGCCACGGTCCGATTGAGACTATGGATGTAGTTCGTCAGCACTCATTGTTAACCATGGGCTGGTGTATCGACTGTCACCGCAAGACTGATGTTAACACGAAAGGCAATGCCTACTATGATAACCTGGTAGAGATTCACAACCAGAGCAAGAAGACACCAATGAAAGTAGAAGACATCGGTGGACTTGAATGTTCAAAGTGTCACTACTAACATAAACTATTTAGAAAAAGAATTAACTGATAACGGATAACGATTCACTGTAAAATGGAAGAATCTAAAAAGGTATACTGGAAAGGCATCGAGCAGTTGGCAAACAATCCAGAGTTTGTGAAGAATGCTCATCACGAATTTGCTCAGCCTGGTCCGGAAGAAGACCTGGGACATTCGCGCAGGGATTTTTTGAAGATGATGGGCTTTGGCGTGTCTGCCGTTGCATTGGCTGCGTGTGAGGCACCTATCCGCAAAGCTATTCCTTATGTTAACAAGCCGGTAGATATAGATCCGAGCTTACCAAACTACTACGCTTCATCGTATGTTAACGGTGGCGACTACTGTAGCATTGTTGTAAAAACTCGCGAAGGTCGTCCGATCAAAATAGAAGGTAACGCACTCTCCAATGTAACCAAAGGTGGGGTAAGCGCACAGGTAGAAGCATCTGTACTCTCTTTATATGATAACGCCCGCCTTCGTGGCCCGAAGGTTGGAAAAGATAAAATCAGCTGGGAAGATCTCGACAAACAAGTAATTGCAAAACTGAACGAGATCTCTGGTAAGGGTGGACAAATCAGAATTGTTAGTAACACGATACTGAGCCCAAGTACAAAAGCTGCTATTGAAAAATTCAAAGCAACATACGCTTCAACACAACACATTCAGTATGATCAGACATCTTCATACGGAATTGTTAAAGCAAATGAAGAATCGTTCGGTGCTGCTGTTGTACCTTCTTATGATTTCAGCAAAGCTAAAGTTATAGTAAGTGTTGCTGCTGACTTCATCGGTAGCTGGATTTCTCCTATAGAATTTACAAAACAATACGCATTAACCCGCGAGGTTACAGAAGACAAACGTGATATGTCTCGTCACTATCAGTTTGAATCTATACTCTCGATCACCGGTGCCAATGCAGACTACAGAACACAAATCAAACCTTCAGAAGAAGGCGCTGTAGTGATTCAACTCTATAATTTACTCGCAGGTAAAGCAGGACGTCCTACCGTAAGTGGTGGCGTAGAGAAAGCTAACATTGCGAAAGCAGCAGAAGAACTTTGGACTAACCGCGGCAACGCTTTGGTAGTAGCAGGTTCTAACGACAAGGCTATACAAGTGGTTGTTAACGCAATCAACGATATACTCGGAAGCTACGGCACTACAATCGATCTGAACACTCCGGTAAATTTCCGCCAGGGTGACGATGTAGCGATGTCTAACTTCGTAAATGAATTAGAAGCAGGAAAGATCGGAGCAGTAATTTTCTATAACTGTAACCCGGTATATGATTTCCCTGCTGGTGACAAGATTGCTGCTGCATTGAAAAATGTGGAGCTGTCTGTTGCTACAAGCTATAAAGAAGATGAAACCGGAACGCTTGCCAAGTATATGGCTCCGGATCATCACTTCCTTGAAGCATGGAACGATGCAGAGCCGAAGAAGAATTTCTTCAGCCTGGGTCAGCCGACTATCACACCTATCTTCAAATCACGTGCAGCACAGGAGAGCTTGCTCGTGTGGTCAAATGAACCGAAGGCTGATTACTTTGAATTTGTAAAAAATAACTGGAGAACCTGGTTCTATAAAGATCAGACTTTCGACTTCCAGAGTTTCTGGGATAAATGCCTGTATGATGGCGTATACGAACTGCCGGCAACTGCTGCTGCAGCTGTAACATTCGCAGGTAATGTAGGTGCCGCTGCTGATGCAATTGCAAGCAACTACAAAGCAGGAGCATGGGAACTGGTGATCTACGAAAGTGGTAACATCGGTAATGGTTCACAAGCCAACAACCCGTTATTGCAAGAGCTTCCGGATCCTATCACAAAAGCTACATGGGATCACTATGTAACGGTTGCTCCGAAAGATGCTAAAGACATCGACTTCTCTGAAAGCGTAACAAAATACGCAACCATCACTTTCAACGGTAAAACTGTAAAACTTCCAATGCTTGTTCAGCCAGGTCAAACTCCTGGTACAATAGGTATACCTGTAGGTTACGGTCGTACGAAAGCTGGTAAGGTTGCTGATAACATCGGGCAGAATGTATATCCGTTCGTTGCTCTTGTAAATGGTTCACTGAGCTACAGCGCAACAGTAACCTTTACTCCAACAACGGAAACATATCAGATAGCACAAACACAAACTCACAACACCTATATGGGCCGTGAGACTGTAGTGCAGGAAACATTATTGTCTGAGTATAAAGACAAGAACTGGGATCGTGATTTCCATCCGTCAGTAGCAACCTGGACAGATCCAGAACACAAAGTAGCCCCGGGCGAGATTTCATTGTGGAAAGGTCATGAGTATAACAACCACCATTGGGGAATGGCGATCGACCTGAACACATGTACAGGTTGTGCAGCTTGCGTGGTGGCATGTAACGTAGAAAACAACGTAGCACTGGTAGGTCGCGAAGAAGTAATCAACCGCAGAGAAATGCACTGGTTACGCATCGACCGTTACTATAGCAGCGATGCTCCTGCTGATGATTGGAGAGGTATAGAAGTAGCGGCTGAAAATCCGGATGTAGTATTCCAGCCGATGCTGTGCCAGCACTGTAACAACGCACCTTGCGAAACAGTTTGTCCGGTAGCAGCAACTACACACAGCACAGAAGGTCTCAACCAAATGACCTACAACCGTTGTATCGGTACGCGTTACTGTGCAAACAACTGTCCTTATAAAGTAAGACGTTTCAACTGGTTCAAGTACCACGATAACCGTCAGTTCGAAACCGCTAACCCGGCAATGAACTCAGACTTGGGTAAGATGGTATTGAATCCGGATGTAACGGTTCGTTCACGTGGTGTAATGGAGAAATGTTCATTCTGCGTGCAACGCATACAAGCTGGTAAACTCACCGCGAAGAAGGAGAGAAGACCATTGAAAGACGGAGAGGTGGTAACAGCATGTGCTGCAGCCTGCTCTACCGGAGCGATCGTATTCGGAGACATTAACAATCCGGAAAGTAAAGTATCGAAGCTTCTGAAAATCAGACCGATGGATGAGAAACATCCTCACCGCATCGACAAGATTGCAGACAACCCGCGTGCTTACCAGGTATTAGAAGAAATTGGTGTGAAGCCAAACATCTGGTACCTCACGAAAGTAAGAAACAAGGATGCTGCTACAGCATAAGCTGCATACTCACAGACAATAACTTATAACGAATAACGGATAACTTTTTAGATAAATGCAAGTTACGTCATCAGTTCGCGATCCCCTGGTAACCGGTGGTAAAACGGTAAAAGATGTTTCGCACGATATCAGCCGACACGTAGAGAATAAACCTCCGAGATCATGGTGGTTGGCACTGGCTGTTTCGCTGGTAGTTTTTGCCTACGGACTTTACTGCGTATGTACAGTGCTCTGGCATGGGATAGGAGTTTGGGGATTAAATAAAACAGTAGGTTGGGCGTGGGATATCACGAACTTCGTATGGTGGGTTGGTATCGGTCACGCAGGTACACTGATCTCTGCGATCCTCTTGCTGTTCCGTCAGAAGTGGAGAATGTCCAT
Source organism: uncultured Chitinophaga sp. (assembly GCA_902168205.1). Lineage (GTDB taxonomy): Bacteria > Bacteroidota > Bacteroidia > Cytophagales > Cyclobacteriaceae > Ohtaekwangia > Ohtaekwangia kribbensis. Next base: position 392,312 of record CABHOK010000002.1, read on the forward strand.
CAACCGTGCTGCAGAAGCGATGACGATCTTTGCCGTTATCTGTGCGGCAACATTCCCGCTCATTCACATGGGACGTCTCTGGTTAGGTTTCTACTGGGCGCTTCCACTGCCGAACGCATTCGGTTCTCTCTGGGCAAACTTTAACTCGCCTCTGTTGTGGGACGTGTTCGCGATTTCGACATACTTCACGGTATCATTGGTGTTCTGGTATATAGGTCTTATTCCTGACTTTGCTACGATCCGCGACCGCGCGGTAGTGCAAGGCAACCAGATCCGAGCAGCCGTATATAATGCGTTGAGCTTCGGCTGGCAAGGTGGTGCTAAAACCTGGATGCGTTACGAAGCCGTAGCGCTGATTCTGGCAGGTCTCTCAACACCACTTGTATTGTCTGTTCACACGATCGTATCCATGGACTTTGCTACTTCGGTTATTCCGGGATGGCACACAACAATCTTCCCGCCATACTTCGTGGCTGGTGCGATCTTCTCAGGCTTCGCGATGGTACTAACTCTGCTGTTGATTACCCGCGTAGTATTTAAACTCGAAGACTATATCACGATATACCACATTGAATTGATGAACATCATCATCATCGTAACCGGTTCAATTGTAGGTATCGCATATATCACGGAGTTGTTCATCTCCTGGTACTCAGGTGTTGAATACGAAGGATATGCATTCTATAACCGCGTACAAGGTCCTTATGCATGGGCATACTGGTCAATGATGACTTGTAACGTAATCTCTCCTCAGTTATTCTGGATCAAGAAGATCAGAATGAGCATCGTAGCAACATTCGTGCTCTCGATCATTGTAAACATAGGTATGTGGTTCGAGCGTTTTGTGATTATCGTTACATCACTGCACCGCGACTATATCCCTTCGAGCTGGACCATGTTCCACCCGACGATGTACGATATCGGTGAATACGTATTCACATTCGGATTGTTCTTCACAGCGTTCCTGCTCTTCGCCAAGTTCTTCCCGGTGATTAACATGGCAGAGGTGAAAAGCATTGTGAGATCAGACTCTGAAAAAGTAGGTCACAGTTCACATGTAGAAGAAGAAGTTCACGCTTAATAAGACTTGAAGAAATGACTGCAGATAAAAACTTTTTAGTAGGCGTATTTGATAACGAAGAAGTACTGCTGGACGGCATCAGCAAAGTGCGCTCGACTGGCCTGAAAATACACGATGTATTCTCTCCATTCCCGGTACACGGTATAGATGATGCATTGGGATTGAAAAGATCCCGTCTTCCAAGAGCTGCTTTCTTATTCGGTCTTACCGGTACCAGCCTTGCATTAACCATGCAGATATGGATGCTCGGATACGACTGGCCAATGATCATTGGTGGTAAGAACTTCGCGTCACTTCCTCCATTTATCCCTGTGACCTTCGAGTTAACAGTTCTTTTGGCTGCGTTAGGTATGGTGGCAACATTCATGATCGTAAGTGATCTGAAGCCCTATAAATGGCCACGTCAGTTTGACGTTAGAAGCACAGACGATAAACACGTAATGGCTATCGATCTGGCCCTGAACGGTGGTAAAAGCAAAGAAGAGATTTCTCGTATCCTGAAGGATGCCGGTGCTTCTGAAGTAAATGAAAAGAATTTTGAATAATCATAGAATATTGACCATGCGCTTTGTAACAAGCTTGTTCGTAGGACTTTCAGCTGCAGTGTTGTTAACATCATGCGGTGCCGGTGGTGAAGATCAGGGTACAGAATATGCACCTAACATGTATCACTCGGTTGCTTACGAGCCCTATACTCAGATCGTAGATGAAGATGCAGGACGTTGGGTTACATCCATTGATTACCCGGACGGACACGCAGAGTACTTCAACTCAAATAAATTCAATCCGAATCGCATGAACATGCGTGAGTCAGCTCCCAATACAGTGAGCCGCAATAAAAACGGATGGCTTCCTTACCGCCTCGGTAAAGACAGTCTGGCGTATGCATCTGCGCACATGAAGAATCCATTAGATTCAACAGCAGAGATTGTAGCTTCTGGTAAAGCGCTATATGAAATGTACTGCGATCATTGCCACGGACCAAAAGGCGCTGGTGATGGTAAAGTTGCAGCCGGTGTTAAGATTGACGGTGTTCAGAAAGGTAATTACAACGGTGTGCCCGATTATAAATCTGATGCATTGAAGAATATATCAGAGGGTCACATCTTCCACGTGATTACGCACGGTAAAGGTCTGATGTGGGCGCATGGTTCACAGATCAGTCCGGAAGATCGCTGGAAGATCGCCAAGTATGTAAAGACACTTCAAAAATAAAAGGCAGTTATCAGTTGCCTGAATAATGCTGGGAAGCTGATGACTAAAGAACTTTAACGGATAACAAATAACGATTAACGAATAACGGAACTGAAATGGCTCATCACGTAGAAGTTGCTGAAGAACAATATGTATTTAGACCGGAGACCAAGAAGAAGCTATACATACTCCTTGTTGTAGGTATAGTAGTATTCGCGTTGGGCCTCGTGTTGGCAATGAATGACAGTGGTCATCATGGTGCAGCACACGGAGACGGTCACGCTGTAGTAGCGGAAGCACAGAAACTGGTAGCATCTGCAGACCAGCATGGCGCGGCTTCAGAAGGTCATGCAGCACATGCTGACGCTGGCCACCACGCTGAAACAAAACCGTGGGTAAAAAGACTATTCAGCACACTCTGGATGAACAATGTTTTCTTCACAGGACTTGGTATAATTGGTTTATTCTTCGTAGCCATTCAATACGCAGCACAAGCTGGCTGGTCAGTAGGCGTGAAGCGTGTTCCACTGGCAATGGGATCGTGGATTCCGGTGGCTGGTATATTAATGCTTGGACTCTGGTTCCTTACTCACCACGATATTTTCCATTGGACACACAGCTACCTTTACGATGTAAATGGTGCTGAGTTTGATAAAATCATAAACAAGAAGGCTCCGTTCTTCTTCTGGCCATTGGCTGGTGGTACTTTCCCGCTGTTCTTTATTGCGCGGATGGTAATCTTCTTCGGCCTCTGGTATTACTTCTTTGTTCAGATCAGAAAAAATATGCTTGCTGAAGATCTGGAAGCTACAAATGCTTACTGGTATAAAAACCGTGTAACAGCAACCTGGTTCCTTATCTTCTTCGGTGTAAGCTCTTCTGTATCTGCATGGGATTGGGTGATGAGTATCGATACACACTGGTTCTCAACCATGTTTGGCTGGTATGTATTCGCGAGCTGGTGGGTAACAGGTTTGGCGGTGATCACCTTGATCGTAGCACACCTGAAGTCTGCAGGCTACCTGAAAATTGTTAACTCGAATCACCTGCACGATCTTGGCAAATTCTGTTTCGCATTCTCGATCTTCTGGACCTATATCTGGTTTGGTCAGTTCCTTCTGATCTACTACGCAAACATTCCGGAAGAGACTATATATTTCTACGAGCGTATGAGAAACAGTCCTTATAGCTGGATATTCTACCTGAACCTGATTCTGAACTTTGTACTTCCTTTCTTGTTATTCATGACGAGAGACGCGAAGCGCCAGATCTCTATGTTGAAAGTAGTATGCCCGGTTATCATCGTGGGTCACTGGTTCGATTTCTTCAATATGGTAACACCAGGTGTTATGAAATTGGAAGGAGGAGTAGGATTCCTGGAAATAGGTGTAGCACTGATATTTGCAGCTGTATACCTGTTGGTTGTTCTGAACAGCCTGTCGAAATTCCCGCTGTTCGGAAAGAATGATCCGATGTTACAAGAAAGTCTTCATCACCACATTTAATATTTAGAAAAGCGCTATGATGAGTTTGATTATTTTTCTAGGTGTTGCTCTGGTCCTTGCGATCCTGTTCATGATCTTCCGGATCAGCACCCTGGTAGGTATTGCGAAAGGAAAGAAAGAAGGTTACGTAGGAGCAAACAATGGAGTTCACGGTACGCTCTTTATCATCTTCATGGTGGTGGGACTCGTTGCTTTCTTTTGGTATTCATATGCCCATTTTGATGAGTATACACTTCCAATAGCTTCGGAACATGGTAAGGAAACAGATAAGTTGTTCTGGATCACAATGGCAGTAACGGTGATCGCATTTGCGATCATCAGTATTGTAATGTTCGTGTTCATCTATCAGTACAGATACAACCCAGCAAGAAAAGCAAAATTCTTCCCGGACAACCATATATTGGAATTGACCTGGACGATTATCCCGGCTATTGTACTTGCTGTATTGATCTTTACTGGTCTCCGTACATGGAATGAAATCACTGCACCTGCATCAAAAGATGCTGAGGTGATCGAAATTATAGCACAGCAATTTGCGTGGACAGCGCGTTACCCTTCAAAAGATAAAGAGCTTGGAAAGGTTAACTATAAATTGATCGATGCTGTAAATGAATTTGGTCTCGATCTGTCTGACAAAAATTCTTATGATGACTTCAAGTCATTGGAACTTCACTTCCCGGTAGATGAGGAAATCCTTTTGAAGATCAGAGCAAAAGATGTATTGCACAGCGTGTTTCTCCCACACTTCCGCGTGAAGATGGATGCTGTACCCGGTATGCCGACACAATTCAAGTTTAAGGCTACCAAAACGACCGAAGAAATGAGAATAGAGACAGGCAATCCTAATTTCAATTACGAATTGGCTTGTACAGAGATATGCGGTAAAGGTCACTTCTCGATGAGAATGCCGGTTATCGTAGAGGACAGAGAATCATATGATCGCTGGAAAGCTTCACAGGAAGCTTGGTTGAAACAGAATCCGGATTACCTGAAAAATGTACCGGCTCAACTGAAGGAAGCAGCTATGATTAAGGCCGGATTACAGAAAGATCCAGGGGCAGGGGTAGCAGCAGTGACAGAATAAGTTTTTCGAATCTAAGAATTATCAAGACATGGCAACGACCGATATTCACATCCATCAAGACGTACACCATCACGATGATCACGGCCACGAGCATGATGAGCATCATGAAGGTAACTTTTGGACAACCTATATTTTCAGCCTCGACCATAAAATCATCGCCAAGCAATTCCTGATCACGGGTATATTTTGGGCGTTGTTAGGAGGAACACTCTCGGTGATCTTCCGTCTTCAGCTTGGTTTCCCGGATATGAATCTGGATTGGTTGAAACCTGTGCTGGGCGAATGGATCACTCCAGAAGGAAAGCTTGATCCTGAGTTTTACCTCGCGTTGGTTACAATGCACGGAACCATCATGGTGTTCTTTGTATTGACTGCCGGCTTGAGCGGTACATTCTCAAACTTCCTGATTCCGTTGCAGATCGGTGCACGCGATATGGCGTCTGGTTTCATGAACATGCTTTCATATTGGTTCTTTTTCTTATCCAGTGTTGTAATGTTCGTTTCATTGTTCCTGGAAACAGGTCCTGCAGGAGGTGGATGGACTATATATCCTCCGTTGAGTGCATTGCCTCAGGCAATCAAAGGCTCCGGCATGGGTATGACCCTGTGGCTGGTAGCCATGGCGTTGTTCATTGTAAGTTCATTGCTGGGTAGCATCAACTATATTACTACTGTAATCAACATGCGTACCCGTGGTATGTCATTCACCAGAATGCCACTTACTATCTGGGCGTTTTTCTTCACAGCAATCATCGGTATACTTTCGTTCCCTGTACTTTTCGCAGCTGCATTGTTATTGATCTTCGATCGTAGCTTTGGTACCAGCTTCTATCTGTCGGATATCTATATCGGTGGTGAAGCATTGGCGCACGATGGTGGTAGCCCGATCCTGTTCCAGCACTTATTCTGGTTCCTCGGTCACCCGGAAGTATATATCGTATTGTTACCTGCGTTAGGACTTTCTTCGGAGATTATTGCGACAAACTCACGCAAGCCAATCTTCGGTTACAAAGCGATGATTGGTTCCATGCTCTTCATTGCAATCCTGTCGTTCATCGTATGGGCGCACCACATGTTCGTAACGGGTATGAACCCATTCCTGGGATCGATTTTCATGCTGTTGACGCTTATCATTGCTGTACCATCAGCGGTTAAAATATTCAACTATGTAACAACATTGTGGAAGGGTAACATTGTGTTTACGCCTGCTATGTTGTTCTCGATTGGTCTTGTATCATTCTTCCTGACAGGTGGTATCACTGGTATATTCCTCGGTAACTCTGCGATCGATATTCAATTGCACGATACATACTTCGTAGTGGCTCACTTCCACCTGGTAATGGGTAGTGCATCGTTCTTCGGTATGCTGGCCGGTATATATCACTGGTTCCCGAAAATGTTCGGTCGTATGATGAATGAAACACTTGGACAAGTACACTTCTGGATAACATTCGTTGGTGTATACCTGGTGTTCTTCCCGATGCACTATATCGGTATAGCTGGTTTCCCAAGAAGATATTACTCTTGGACCAACTTCGAAACGTTCAGCGGCTTTGCTGACTTGAATATGCTGGTGTCTGTAGCGGCTATCTTAACACTTGCTGCACAGTTCATCTTCCTGTTCAACTTCTTCTATAGCATCTGGCGCGGTCGTTTGGCTCCGCTCAACCCATGGAATTCAAATACACTGGAGTGGACTACACCACGCAAACCTGGTCACGGTAACTGGGTAGGAGAGATCCCATCTGTATATCGCTGGCCGTATGACTATAGCAAGCCGGGTGCAAAAGAGGATTTCATCCCGCAGCACATCCCATTCTCAGAAACACCTGAGTCGAATCTTCCGCACGAGAATGAGCTCATTAAGCTTGAGACATCCAATGGCGAAGGAGCGATCATTATAGAAGGTAATAAACACTAATAAAATTCAGTTCAAGGTTTCAGGTTTCAGATTCAGCATTGATCTCTTTCAATACTGGATCTGAAGTCTGGAACCTTAAACTTTATAGCCCATGCGGTCTTTTCGCAGACTTACGATCTCAACCCTTATTGCTGTTTACCTGTTGATCCTGGTAGGGGGAATTGTACGCAGCACTGGCTCGGGTATGGGATGTCCGGACTGGCCGAAATGCTTTGGCAACTGGGTGCCTCCAAAATCTGTATCGGAACTTCCTTCTGACTATAAAGACATCTACGCGCAGTATCGCGAAAAGAAGAACATCAAGTTTGCCAAGTACCTGCGTGCACTGGGCATGGAAGACACCGCAGAGAAATTACTCAACGATCCTTCGGTTCGCGAAGAGAGTGATTTCAATCCTACCAAAACATGGATTGAGTATGTCAATCGCATCGTAGGTGTTGTCATCGGCTTTTTGATCTTCGCAGTTTTCATATCATCACTTCGATTCTGGAAAACAGAAGGCAGACTCACAGTGATATCGTTCGTGACATTTTTACTGGTAGGATTTCAGGGATGGATCGGCTCTTTTGTTGTATCGACAAATCTTACTCCATGGACGATAACCGTACACATGTTTCTGGCCATTCTCATTGTAGCATTGCTGGTATACCTGGTGCATCGAAGCAGTTATGTAACAACGATTGATTCACCAATCGGATTCTGGTGGCTGATTGTATGCATGGCCGTATTACTGGTACAAACATTACTGGGTACGCAAGTGCGCGAAGCCATAGACAATGTTTCGGCCTGGGCCATTCGTGAAGCGTGGATTTCGAACCTCGGTGTTGAGTTTGTGCTGCACCGTTCGTTCTCCTGGATCGTACTCGTTTTGCATGTTGGATTAATCTTCAATTTGCGTAAAACTGTGCACTCAAAAGCTTTCCTCCTTACCCTAATCGTGCTAATTTTGGGCACCATTTTAACAGGCGCGGGCATGGCGTACTTCGCTGTTCCGCCCTACCTTCAGCCGCTGCATCTGCTGTTCGCCACCGTTACTTTTGGAGTGCAGTTTTTGTTGTTGCTGAAGCTTAACCGGAAACAAGAACCTGTAGTAACGAATTGATGGTAGCGCAACAAATACATGATCTTACGGGTGCAGCGTTTGTAGCAGCAAAGGCTAAAGCATACTGGGAGTTGCTGAAGTTCAGACTCTCATTTCTCGTTGCATTTTCATGTGCTTTTGGTTTTGTATTGGCAACACCACGTGTTGACTGGTTTATACTCACCATGGTATTTACGGGAGGTTTTCTTCTTTCTGGTTCATCGGTTATCGTGAATCAGATCATCGAAAAAGATCTTGATAAATTGATGACACGTACCATGTCAAGACCGTTGCCAACCAATCGTGTTACGATAAACGAAGCGATTCTGGTTTCGGCATTTTGCTTTATAGCAGGTGTTGGTTTGTTAATGAAATATACCAATCCACTCACAACAGCACTCTCCATACTTTCCATGGTGTTATATAGTTTTGTATATACTCCGTTGAAACGTGTTGGTCCGGTTGCTGTGTTTGTTGGTGCTATACCGGGTGCTCTGCCTCCTTTGTTGGGCTGGACTGCAGCTACCGGTAATATATCACACGAAGCATTGATCATCTTTGGTATACAATTCATCTGGCAGTTTCCTCACTTCTGGGCTATCGCCTGGGTAGCTGATGAAGACTATAAAAAGGCTGGATTTAAATTATTACCGTCAAGCGGAGAGAAAGACTTGAACACAGCTGTGCAGATTATGATCTATACCATGTGTCTCATTCCGCTGGGAATGTTACCGGCTACATTTGGTATTACGGGTGTGAACTCGGCTATAGTAGCAACGATTTGTGGCGTACTGTTCTTTGCACAGACATTTTCATTGATGAAGTCCGGTGACAGAAAGGCCGCACTTAAAATTATGTTCGGATCTTTTCTATACTTGCCGATTGTACAGATTGCATACTTGTTGGATAAAGTTTGACAGATAAAGAAGGGAAGGAAACAATATGGTACCAGATATTAAAATCGTAGAAGAAGCCAAGAGACCACTGGCCATGAACCCGAAGAAGTTCGGATTGTGGCTCTTCATTGCAACGGTCATTATGCTTTTCGGTGCGTGGACGAGCGCATATATAGTAAAGCGTGGCGACATGGGTTGGTCTGAAATTATAGTGCCGGATCTATTCTGGGTAAACACAGGTATTATACTCGCCAGCAGTGTAACCATGGTGTGGGCCGTACGTGCTGCACGCAAAGACAATTTTGAATCATTGAAGATTGCGTTAAGCATTACAACGATACTGGGTATAGCATTCGTGATTGGCCAGTTTATGGCGTATGGTCAGATGGTTGAATTGAAAGAACACTTTACCGGTGGGCCGGTGTCGCATTCATTTGTATATGTGTTGAGTGGTGCGCACGCAGTTCACTTAATAAGCGGTGTGTTTTTTTTGATCTTCGTACTGGTAGCGGTGTTTCAATCAAAAGTACATTCCAAAAACATGAACCAGATAGAAATGTGTGCCACGTATTGGCATTTTTTGGATGTTCTTTGGCTATATTTGTTCGTCTTTCTGCTTCTGAATAAGTAGGAGAGAAACGTAAAAAGAAGGGATTATAGAATGAGATCGGTAAAGATCTGATCTTCACAAAGTAGAAAAACTTGAACTAATAACGATAAATTAAAATGGCAAGTACCTCAGTAGCAACAGCTCCGGGACGGAGCGCTTGGGATGGCGGAGTATCACCAATGGGTGCCAGTTATGGTAAATTGATGATGTGGTTCTTCCTGCTGTCAGATGCTTTCACTTTCTCTGCACTTCTTATTACATACGGATTGGTGCGTTCAGCACACCCGGTATATACAGGTACTGTGCATGCATTTAAATTTTCTGCAGGCTACTGGCCAATTCCGGAAAGAGTATTCGAAGCTGTTCCTTTTTTACACGGTGTAGAAGCTCCGCTGGTTTTCGTAGGTATCATGACCTTCATCCTCATTATGAGTTCTGTTACCATGGTGTTGGCAGTTGAGGCGGGTCATCGTATGGATCGCAAAGCTGTTGAGAAATGGATGTTGTGGACAATCCTCGGTGGTATAGCTTTCTTGAGCTGCCAGGCTTGGGAGTGGGGTCACTTTATCCACGGAAGTGAAACCGGAAGAGCGGTTGTAGAAGGCACTAAATTCTTTGGAGCAAACCTGGTTCACAACCAATATGGTCCTCCTGATTTTGCAGCATTCTTCTTTTTCATTACAGGTTTCCACGGCTTCCACGTATTCAGTGGCGTGTGTCTGAATTTCCTGATATACTATAACACGGTAACGGGTGTTTATGAAAGAAGGGGCCATTATGAAATGGTAGAGAAAGTAGGTTTATACTGGCACTTTGTAGACCTCGTTTGGGTATTCGTATTTACCTTCTTCTACCTTGTATAAATTAAGAAAACGCTAACTGTTAATAGAATAAACATGGCACACGCTCATCAAGAAACTGTACACGTAAATGTATTGCCTCCGGATCGCGCGAAGATCAAGAAACTGTGGATGACAGCATTGATCCTCCTGATCATTACAATCCTGGAGTTTATCGTGGCATTTACGGTTCCGCATGAATATAAAGATCTTCGTGTCTGGATATTCATCACCATGACCATTGTAAAAGCTGCTTATATCGTAGGCGAGTTTATGCACTTGCGCTATGAAGTAAAAGTTTTGATCTGGTCTATTCTTATTCCGATGATCTTCATCGTGTGGATGCTGGTAGCATTCCTGTATGAAGGTATGGCGATCAGTAATGTCAGATAAGATTGTAATCGTATAGATATATACAGGAGGCTTAGGTGCGAACTTAAGCCTCTTTTATTTCATCGCGGAAGCCGATGATTTGAAGGGAAGCGCAATCTATAAATTATGAAAGGCAACAAGTTGATTTTTCTTTTTCTGGCATTTCTGCTGCCGGTGCTGATCTTTTTGTTTCTGAAGTTCTTTGGTAAAAATGAATTTGCTGTAGAGCCGCTCTATAACACAGAAGCACCCGAAGTGCCATCGGGCTGTGCACCGGTATCAATACCGTATCACGTTCCGGACAGTATTACAAAAACATTCACACTTGAAAAAGATAGTCTCACGCTACTGGTATTTGGCAGGCCAGATAAAGAAGCTTTGACGCAATTAGCACGTGTTGACGAAGAGTTTGACGGTGATGCCATTCACAAGAAGATCATCGCACCGACTCATGCGGAGTATACTTCGCTGAAGCAATGTATATTCTTTCTGAAGGAACCTTTTGACCTCGTTCTGGTTGATAGAAGAGGAACGATTCGGGGCCAGTACGTAGCTAATGATCGCGAAGAAGTAGACCGGTTGCTGACCGAAATAGCGATCATCCTTAAAAAATACTAACTGAACTATGGAACAAATACTAAATGCCGGCCAGGGCAATGCGCAGCCACAACGAGAGCCGTACAAAAAACTGATTATAGCGGTGTCGATTTTGATTCCGGTAGTAGTGGCAATTCTGTTCGGAGTAAAGATACCCGGATATGATCTGTCTTTCCTTCCGCCTATATATGCAACCATTAATGGTATAACTGCCGTGTTGCTGGTGGCTGCTGTAATTGCTGTAAAGAACAAAAGGCTGAAACTGCATGAGACACTGATGAAGATATGCATGCTGTGTTCTGCGGTGTTTCTGGTCATGTATGTGCTATATCACATGACGAGCGACTCTACACCATACGGTGGTGAAGGTGCTATACGTTATGTATACTTCTTCATCCTCATCACGCATATACTCTTATCTATCGCCATCATACCGCTGGTGTTGTTTACCTTTTCAAAGGCATGGTTTGGTAACTTTGAACGTCACAGGGCATTGGCTAAATTTGCATTTCCGTTGTGGCTGTATGTAGCGGTAACGGGCGTGATCGTATACCTGATGATCAGTCCGTACTACCAATAGGAATCGAAGAAGAGGGAATAAACGGGAACGGATTTTTAAAAGAATATACAGTATGGTAACACGCGTTATAACAACGGCAATACTTGTACTCTTCGTGAGTCTGAATGATGTACTGGCGCAGTGCGCCATGTGTCGCTCTACCCTGGAGAATAATTATTCGAATGGAAATCCGGGTATAGCAGCAGGCATTAATACAGGCATTCTGTACCTGCTGGTGATGCCGTACCTGGCCGTCATGCTGCTAGGATATTTTTGGTATAAATCAAGTAAAAATGCCCGCAAAGAGCTATCTGGAGGCGCTGCTGCAAGGTAGGTGTCCACGGTGCCGTAAAGGCTACGTATTTAAGTATCCGGCAAGGAACCTCTCCAGGTTTACCATCATTAACGAGCGTTGCCAGCACTGTGACGTTCGCCTGGAGCCTGAACCCGGTTTTTATCAGGGCGCTATGTATGTCAGTTACGGTTTTACCGTAGCGATGCTGGTGACGATGAGCATTATATACTATCTTTTCTTTCCGGATCGCTCCGAATGGTTCTATATAGGCACGTTCATTGCGCTGATGGTAATTCTTATACCCGTTAATTATCGTTCGTCCCGGATACTATATCTATATCTTTTCGGAGGACTCAAGTACCAGGGTGAAAAGTAGCTGGCAGATTTCCGGCTGCTGCTAACGATTAACGGATAAGGTTCATTAACTTTAAACGGATCTCTGGCGTAATACAATCTTGAAACGGAAAGCAAGACTCATTGTAGCAGGTATACTTTTTCTGGCAGCAGGACTCATTGCCGCCTACTATGCCTATCAGCGCCCATCCCCTCCGTTGTATGCCGCTAAATTATCAGAAGCCGTTACGAAGGAAGTAGAAGCACTCGAGCAACAGGCAGTTGCAATCCTGGAAGCAGGAGCCAACAGCACGATTGAATATACACGCGATCATCACCAGTTTTCTTTTTTTCTCTACGAACGCGGTGAACTGCTCTACTGGACCGACAACAAATTTGTACCAACCTTTGCTTCTGTATCCGATCCATTTATACTCAAGCTGCTCAAGGCCGGCAACAGCGATTACCTCGCCCGCAAGTGGGCTATCAGCGGTCATAAATTCCTGGTAGGCATCATTCCGCTATATAAGCGATACCCGATCACTAACGATTACCTCAGCACCGAGTGGAACACACGCATCTTTCCGGCCCGCAGTATATTTATACTTGAAGCCAATGCAACGGTGGGTATGCCCGTTTGCATCAAAGAAAATTGTCCGTTCAAAGTAAGTATACTCAATGAGCAGTTGTTGTTTCCCGAACGTGCAACCGCTGCGGTGTTATTGATTGGTATTGGACTTGTACTGATAACGATATGGGTATATAAACAGATACGCTCTATAAAATACCCGGAGATTGGTTTTGTACTTCTCTATCTTTTCTTACTCGGCCTGCGCACGGTTATGATCGAGCTGAACTTTCCGGCAGGATTTATTTCTTCTGATCTTTTCAATCCGCAGATATTTGCTTCGTCTTCATTAAATGCTTCGCTGGCCGATCTCGTGCTTAACGAGATAGCCGTACTCTTGCTCTGCTTCTATATATTCAGACACTATAGGCGCTTTAAAGGATTGCTGTGGCTTATGCATCACCGGGTATGGTCGTGGCCGGCATCCATCGTACTGGCAGTATGTATATTCTTTGCTGCATTGTTCCCGTTTGTTGTTATTCAAACATTGGCGAACAATTCGATTATTGTATTGGATATAGCGGAGTCGCTGGAAGTTAATGTATTACGCATGGTGGCACTCGCAGCGATTGTTATAGCCGGCATATGTTCTTTCCTGTTTTCACATGCCTTTATACGGCTGCTTATACTGAATAAAAACTACGTGAAGATTATCGTGGAATTTGTTGTGGCTACCGGCATCTATATACTGATCAATGAATCTACAGGACAACAGTATATTTCATCTTTGATAATGATAGTGCTCTATAGTGCCGTGGTATATATACTGAAACTGTATAAAAGTCTGCAGCGATTGAGCTTTGCCACCTTCGCGTACCTGTTTGTAACGTTGTTCTTCATGGCAGCCAACGGAGCCTATACCGTTCAATACTTTACGCACAAAAAGAAGATTGAAAGTCAGTTCCGGTTTGCCAGCAACTTTTTGATTGATCGTGACGATTTTGGCGAATACCTGCTATCAGAAACGGCTTCAAATGTAGCGCGCGATGTGTTCATTCAGAAACGGATCAGCAGTTTGTTCCTGAGCTTTGACGCCATTCGGCAGAAGATACGACAAGTATTTCTTCCGGCTTATTTCAATAAGTACGATGTCGATATATTTCTTTTCAATGCGGCCGGCCAGCCCATCGATGATCTCACGTCCACCAGTTTCTCGGAACTTGTGGCGCGTTATGATCAGGAAGCCTATAGAACGCAATATGAAAATGTATACTTCATTAACAGTCCGGAGGAAGAAGTAACGCAACAATACCTCGTGCGAATTCCGATACGCAAGTCGGGCACGACTACAGCGCATGTAGTATTACAGCTTTCGCTGAAAAAAATCATCCCCGAAAATGTATACCCGGAGCTGTTGGTGGATAATCGCTTCAAGCAGTTCTTCCGTGAGCAGAATATAAGCTATGCTGTATTTGCGAATGAAAAAGTATTGTATGGTTCCGGAGATTTTAACTACGATCAGTTATTTGATACGTCACTGTTTGGCGATCCTGCAATTCATACAGTCGGAAAAAAGTATAACGGTTACGACCATATAGCGGTGGAAGATGAGAACGGTCGCATAGCCGTAGTGTCATCACCAAGTACTTCTGTTACCTATCGATTGTCCAACTTTTCATTTTTTATTGTAACTGGTCTTGCCATTATACTCGTGCTCATTGTTGGGCAGGGATTAGTAAACTATATACGGGGCGATAAACTATATTTCACAGCACGCATTCAGCTATTACTGAACCTCTCGTTTTTCCTGCCGCTCATCATTGTGAGTTTTGTTACCCTGCAACTCATTAGTCGTTCATCGCAGAACCAGTTGAATGACGAGTACCTGCGCAAAGCACGCACCATAGGCGAACAGATCTCCGGCCGGTTAAGCGATGTAGCCAGAGCGGGGGCCGACTATGTAAACAGTTTCTTTGAAGGACAGGTTAACAGCATGGCCAAGCTCGATAACCTCGATATAAATATATATAGTCCAAAAGGTGTATTGATCGCGACCAGCCAGCCGATGATCGAGGCAAACGAAATACTGTCCGACTATATCAACTCAAACGCCTTGCATAAGATACGTGCCGGTCAGCACTTGTTTATTGATACAGAGCAGGTCGGTAAGTTGCAATACTTTGTGGCATATACTGTATTGAAGTCACCGGTAAGTGGTGATGTAATTGGTGTATTGGCCATTCCGTTTTTCCGTTCGGGAGCATCACTGGAGCGCGTGCAGATCAACATTTTTACCAACATCCTGAATATATTTGCGCTCATCTTTATAGCCCTTGTCGTACTCGCGTATTTCGTTTCCAAGTGGCTTACGTTTCCGCTGGAGTTCATTACACAATCACTCAAGCGTACGTCACTTACTAAAACCAATCAGCCGCTGGTGTGGAAGGCCGATGACGAAATCGGGTTGATGGTGAAAGAGTATAACCAGATGCTCTATAATCTCGGAGAAAGTAAAGCAGAGCTAGAGCAGACGCAGCGCGAACGAACGTGGCGTGAAATGGCGCAGCAGGTCGCTCACGAGATCAAGAACCCGCTTACGCCTATGAAGCTCACCCTTCAGCAACTGGAGCGAAATATACAGTCGGGTAACAACATCACCGAGAAGGCATCCAAAGCAGTATCAACATTACTCACGCAGGTAGATACACTCAATGATATAGCATCATCATTCAGTGCCTTTGCTAAAATGCCTGAACCGGTAATCCAGTCTGTTGAGTTGGTAAGTCTGCTAAGGCGCACGGTTGATCTTCACAGCCACTCGGGAGAAATTATATTCCGCAACAGTGTAAAGGAACTCCATGTTTCCGGAGATGAGCAATTGCTTGGTCGTACGTTCTCCAATATTATACTCAATGCGTTTCAGGCGGCACGTCCGGGAGAAGCATCGGTGGTACATGTTACGGTGCAGCGAAAGGATAATATAGCCTCGATAGCGTTTCAGGATAACGGTAAAGGTATAGAGGCGGAAGTAGCCGAGCGAATCTTTGTGCCGCACTTCACAACCAAAAAATCCGGATCAGGTTTAGGACTCGCCATTGCGCGCCAGGCCATTGAGCAAATGAAGGGACGCATCTGGTTTGAGACAGAGATAGGGAAGGGAACTACTTTCTTTATCGAAATGCCCTTAAGAGGTTAACCATCTATTCTACTCTATCCATAACATTCAGCCTTCTGCTTAAATTTTAATGTTGGTGAGTTTGTAACTTTTTAACAGGAAGGCGGTAATTTCAATGCAACCCCTGCAGCCGGGGGCTTGTCTTTTACTTATTAAACACAAACTCCCCATGGTTAGAAACTATCTGCTCATTGCGATCCGTAATATTTTTCGGAACAAGCTTTTCTCCACGGTAAATATACTGGGACTTGCTTTTGGAATTGGTAGTGCCCTGCTCATATTCTTATGGGTTAATGATGAACTGGGTGTTGATAAATTTCATGCGAATGGCGACCGGCTGTATCGCGTTATGGAGAATCAGAAATATAGCGATGGCAAGATATATACCTTCATGTCTACGCCCGGCCCAATGGCACCTTTTATTAAAGATAAATATCCGGAGATAGAGAAGGCAACGCGATGGACGTGGCAAATGAGTTACCTGTTTCAATATGAGGACAAGTCTTTCTTCGAGCAGGGATTTTATGTAGACCAGGATTTTATCGAGATGTTCTCATTCCCGTTTGTGGCCGGCGATGTAAATACGGCACTGAAGGAAAAAAACTCGATCGTGATCAGCGAGAAGCTTGCGAAAAAATACTTTGGTGAAGAAGATCCGTTGGGAAAAATACTAACGCTGAATACAAAAACAGCCTATACCGTTACCGGTGTGGTAAAAGATATACCCAAAAACTCATCGATACAGTTTGAATACCTGTTGCCCTTCCAGGTGTTTATGGATGAGAACAAAAGCTGGCTTGACGAATGGGACAATAATAACGTTCGCACATTTTTACTGCTGGCTGAAGGTACCAATGAAGAAGACTTTGCGAAGAAGTTCAAGTATGAGATCAAAGAACATGTGAAGGAAACAAATGTAGAGTTGTTCGTTCAGCCGTTCAATGAATCGTATCTCTATAATCAATATGAAAATGGTGTGCAGGATGGCGGGCGCATCGAGTATGTAAAGATATTTTTCATTGTGGCCATCTTCGTGCTCATCATTGCGTGCATCAACTTCATGAACCTTTCTACAGCGCAAGCCACCAAACGTGCCAAGGAAGTTGGTTTGCGTAAAGTGATTGGTGCTGTGCCGCATCAGCTGTTCCGCCAGTTTATGGGCGAGTCGTTTTTAACGGTATGCCTATCCGCAGGAATAGCATTCTTGCTGGCGCTGATCCTGATACCGATGTTCAATGAAATTACCGGTAAGGCGCTTAGCCTGAATATGCTTGATGTTAAAACGTTACTCATCTTCTGCGGTATCATCATAGCAACAGCATTTGTTGCCGGAAGTTATCCGGCACTGTTCATCTCCGAATTTAAACCGGCACAGGTATTAAAAGGACAACTCAAGAGTGGGAGCAAAGCGGCTGTATTTCGCAAGGCATTGGTGGTAGTACAGTTTTCACTTTCGATTATTCTTATCATCAGCACAGCGGTTGTATTCAGACAAATGGACTTTATGCAGAACCGCGATATAGGTTTCGAGCGTGAAAATTTATTTTCCGTATGGGCGGAAGGAGAGATACCTCAAAAGTATGAGACATTCCGAAGTCGCCTCGCGGCCATGCCCGGTATAGAAGCAATTACGGCATCCAGTCAGTTACCAATCGATGTAGGAAACTCAACCTACGGTTTGCAGTGGGAAGGTAAAGACGAGGACGAACGCATTCTCTTCTCGAACATGGATGTAGACTATGACTTCATTCAGACGATGAAGATGACCATGATAGAAGGCCGCCCGTTCGATCGTAACCTGATTACAGATACGAGTAATTATATCGTAAACGAAAAGGCTGCTGCTAAATTTGGTTTCAAGAACGGAACAGCCGGGCAGGACCTTACCATGTGGGAGAAGAAAGGTAAAATTATAGGTGTGGTGAAAGACTTTAACTTTGGTTCGCTACACAGTCCCATAGAGCCCCTGGTGATGCGGGTAAATGGCGGCTGGCGAAACTGTTTGCTGGTGCGCGCGAAACCCGGCCAGACAGAAGCTGCTATCAGCTCGGTAGAAAAGCTCTGGAAGGAATATGCTCCGGCTTATCCGTTCAAATATACTTTCCTCAACCAGGATTGGGAGGAATTCTATAAAGCCGAAGGACAACGCGGTAAAGTGTTCAACACACTTGCTATACTTTCCATCTTTATATCGTGTTTAGGATTATTCGGTCTTTCTGCTTTCTCGGCTGAACGCAGAACCAAAGAGCTGGGTATACGTAAGGCATTGGGTGCAACGGTGCCCGGACTTGTTCAATTGGTTGGTAAAGAATTTGCGTTACTGGTATTGATCGCATCGTGTATAGGCTGTCCGTTGGGATGGTATATTATGAGCCAGTGGCTGGAAGGCTATGCCTATCACGTAGAGGTTGGCTATATAACACTGGTGATTGCCGCGTTGATATGCCTGGCTATATCGATGCTTACCATTTCCTATCACTCGCTGAAAGTTGCAGCGAACAACCCGGTAAAGAGTCTACGGTATGAGTAGAAGGAGGGAGGCACTATACGCTTAGGCGTATAGTGCTTCTTTTTGTTGTGCTACCTTATCGCTCTCGATATACTCATCGTAACTCATCAGTTTATCGATAAAGCCATTCGGTGTAATTTCAACAATACGGTTTGCTACAGTCTGTGTAAACTCGTGGTCATGTGACGTGAACAGAATCGTACCAGGGAAATCTTTCAATGCGTTGTTAAATGCAGTAATCGATTCAAGATCCAGGTGGTTGGTTGGTTCATCCAGTATCAGTACGTTGGCACCGGCCAGCATCATGCGCGAAATCATGCAGCGCATTTTTTCTCCTCCGGAAAGTACATTACACTTCTTGAATACTTCTTCACCCGAGAATAACATTTTACCCAGGAAGCCGCGGATATATACTTCATCCTTGTTCTCTTCCTCAGCAAACTGACGTAGCCAGTCGATCAGGTTATCGTTCGACTGAAAATATTTTTCGTTGTTGTTCGGTAAGTATGCGGTAGTTATAGTCTGACCGAATTTGAATTCACCGGAATCAGGCTTTACTTCACCCGCGAGTATTTGGAACAGCGAAGTGATCGCAAGACTTTCATTACTCAACACAGCAATCTTGTCACCCTTGTTTACATAAAGATCAAGATTCTTGAATAATGGTGTACCGTTGAGTGAATAGCTCAGGTTTTCGATCTGCAGAATCTGGTCGCCTGCAGTTCGCTTCTGCTGGTATATAATAGCCGGGTATCTTCTCGTAGAGGGTTGAATATCGTCTACGTTAATCTTCTCGAGTAATTTTCTGCGGCTTGTAGCTTGTCTTGATTTGGACGCGTTCGCACTGAAGCGCGCAATGAATTCCTGCAACTCTTTCTTCTTGTCTTCAGCTTTCTTGTTAGCTGATGAACGCTGTTGCAAAGCCAGCTGACTGGATTGATACCAGAACGAATAGTTACCGGTATATAATTTGATCGCGCTGAAATCTATATCTACAATGTGCGTACAAACCGTATCGAGGAAGTGACGGTCGTGAGACACAACGATCACTATATTTTTAAATTCCAGCAGGAAGTCTTCGAGCCAGGTGATGGTATGGATGTCAAGATCGTTGGTAGGCTCATCGAGGATGAGTATATCCGGGTTACCGAAAAGCGCCTGTGCTAACAACACGCGTACTTTCTGGTTACCGCTCAATTCTTTCAACAGCTTGTAGTGCTCATCTTCGGTTATCCCCAGACCACTCAACAGTGCAGCAGCATCTGATTGGGCATTCCATCCGTCCATCTCGGCAAACTCTGCTTCCAGTTCAGAGGCACGTACACCATCTTCTTCTGAAAAATCAGGCTTCGCATAGATCGCATCTTTCTCCTGCATGATGCTCCACAGTTTGGAGTGTCCCATCATCACCGTGTCCAACACCGGAATCTCATCGTAGGCGTGGTGATTCTGGCGAAGCACGGCCATACGTTTGCCTGGTTCAATGCTGATATTTCCGCGGGTTGGATCAATATCTCCTGCGAGTATTTTCAGGAATGTAGATTTACCGGCACCGTTCGCACCGATCACACCATAACAGTTACCCGGAGTGAATTTGATATTCACTTCGTCAAAAAGTACGCGTTTACCAAACTGAAGAGAGATGTTATTTGCTGCAATCATGTTGTTCTGAAAGAATCAAGCCGCAAAGATAGCGAAAAGACTGACGTAGACTTACGCTGATGACGGGAGTGCTCATTAATTTTGAGACGAAGGTGTGTCGCTTCTTAAATTAATGGTTGTTAAAAATTTTCCACATCGTTTATATTCCGGATTTCATCCGATTACGAACCGTTGTTCTATACTGAAAGCTTAACCGGAATTAATGTTTATAGCCGTTATCTTTTTTTGTTGAAATACCTTTCAGCAGGGCATCGATATCGTCATCGTTCCGCAGGTAATTCATTTGAGACACGATCCAGGTGGCACGTCTATTCATATAGGCTGAAGGCGGATTGACCATATACTTCTTCGGGCTGGGCAAACACGCAGCAATAAGCGCAGCTTCGCGTTGGGTAAGTTTACGCGCGGATTTTTTAAAGTAATAGTGTGATGCGGCTTCAATGCCAAAAACACCACGGCCCATCTCCGAAACATTCATATATACTTCGAGGATGCGCTTCTTACCCCAAATCTTTTCGATCATAAACGTAAAGTAGGCTTCAAAACCTTTGCGTGTCCAGCTGCGACCTTGCCACAGAAAAACATTCTTGGCAACCTGCTGACTAATGGTAGAACCACCACGGATAGCAGAAGCTTTTTTACGGTCGTTAAACTCGATAGCTTTTTCTATACTCTTCCAATCAAAACCATTGTGCACCGGGAACAGTTGATCTTCGGAAGACATTACCGCGAGCGGAGCATTGGGTGTCATTTCTTTCCAGGATATATAGTCGCGCTTCAAGCCGTAGCCACTGACCCAGCTTACCAGTTGTGTGATGGTAATAGGCGGATCAACCCATTTTAACAGGACAATGTAAAAGAGCTGCGCAAAGAAAAATATAACAAATGCTTTCTTCAGGAAAGTCCCGGCCTTCTTATAATCCATGGTAACTTAAAAAATGCTGTGCGAAAGTAAAGCAGGAAATATATACCGAAGCACGGAGTGCTTATAAAAAATTAATGACCAGTAAATTTACCCGGAGTTTTAAAAAAATGGGAGAGAAAACTCCGGGTAAAAGTAAATATACTATTGATTCAGTTCTTTGAGTGCAGCCTCCAGGTCGCCCTGAAGTTCAGGTTGTGTAAGGGTACCTTTTAAACCGTTAATTAAAAAGTTAGGTACCTTCTCTGATTTTGAAATTTTGTTTTTGATCTCACCGATCATTTCCAACGCATTGGTCTTGCCATCGAAATCAGAAAGCGCTTTTACTTTTTCTTCGAGCGTATCCCATGAGGTAATTTTCTTTACCTGCTCGGTACGTGTTGCTATAGCTTGTGTATGTTCTGCCGTTCTGCCGTTGATGCAGGCATTGTATTCGTCAATGATCGTTTCAATATCTTTCTTGCCATACGTGCCGTCATCGATCTTGGTTTCTACGATAGGACAGTCTGAGAAGAAACGTGCCGTAATTTTCTTGAAGCTCAGGTTCGGTACTTCGGTGCCAGTGCCATCGCGCTTCAGCAAATAACGGCCATCATACGAAGTCTGGTTCTCCAGTTGAAAAGCGAATAATGATACGTACCCGGCTTTCAACAGCTTCATGAAAGTATATCCGTTAGGACCTTTTACTGGCTGATACGTTTCACCTTTCAGTGAATAAGACTTCACCTGGAAAATAGGAATAACAGTTTTCTTTTTATCAGCACTCGTTACCTGCACTTTTTTATCAGGGCCAAACGTGAGTGGCTTAATGGATCCGGTAATGGTGTCGCCCTTTGTAGTTACCGCGAAGTCTTGCGCAGACATACACTGATAGACCAGCATCAGAACGAGAAAAAGAATGATGTGTATAATACCAAAAGTTTTCATAAGGGATGTTAAAAGCTGTTAGATACAAACTTGGTGTGTGGTGGGGTTATTGTTCTTTGATTTTAAAAATCTACGAAATCGAAATATAATAGGATTTATCACATGAAGTTTAACTTTTTGATTTCAATCGGTTTGCGTCTTTCAGGGCTTTGCTGATGATCCATTCAAGTTGGCCGTTGGTACTGCGAAATTCGTCTGCCGCCCACTTTTCTACAGCTTTTAAAACTTCCGGATCGAGCCTCAGAACAAAAGGTTTTTTCTGCGCCATGCTATTCTGTTAAATGATTGGACAACAGGCGCCTCAGGGCCCGGTCAAATTCTTCTGGGTTCTGTGTGCCGATAAGCACTTTGTGATTGCCTGGCAATATAAGCCGGATATGTTTTGATCCGCGAATAGTCATGCTCCGTAATTTCTTAAATCTGTTTCGATGATAGCCAATGCCACCCATGTCGAAAAGATTTCTCCGCTGCCGCACTTCATACGAAACGATCTGGTCTTTCGTGATCACTTTCCACGATGGGCTGTTGGGGAAGTAAAAATAGTGAACGCCTTCATCATCAATATATACTTCGAGGCGGATAGAGTAGAGTATCCACGCTACTACCATCCAGCCTCCGAGCGATAACAGAAACAGTATAGCCAGTCCGTTGTCCGACATCGGTTTATCACCCCACGGCTGCCCTAAAATCAACTGCGTATACATACCATACAGGAGCGGTACAATCAGCAGCAACGAGAACGCTGCGAACATATACCACACCCACAGGTTCTGCCTGAACAGTTGCGTCTCTTCAAAGTATCGGCGGCTCATACGAAGCTATATATCATCAATGATTCAGTGTGCCGGTATTTACCACCGGGTTTACATCTTTATCCGAGCAAAGCACTACCATCAGGTTGCTTACCATGGCAGCTTTCCGTTCTTCATCCAACGCTACAATTTGTTGTTTCGAAAGTTGGTCGAGTGCCATCTGCACCATGCTCACAGCACCTTCTACAATTTTGAAGCGGGCCGATACTACAGCAGAAGCCTGCTGTCTGCGCAACATGGCTCCGGCAATTTCAGGTGCATACGCCAGCGAACCTATACGCGCTTCGATAACATGTATACCCGCTATATCTAAACGATTCCGTAGGTTCTCTTCAAGCGCCTGGTTTATTTCATCGTGACCGGAACGGAGTGTCAGCTCATGTTCGTTATCAAAATTATCGTAGGCATATTGTCCTGCAAGTCGGCGCACGGCAGAGTCGCTCTGCAGTTTTACAAACGATTCATAGTTGTCTACTTCAAATAAAGCTTTGAATGTATCGCGCACCTGCCACACCAGGATAACGCTAATCTGGATCGGGTTTCCCACCTTATCATTTACCTTGATCTTGTCGCTATCGAAGTTACGCGCACGCAGCGACACGGCTTTTTTGGTGAGCAGCGGGTTGGCCCAGTGGAAGCCGTTATTCTTGATGGTGCCTTGGTAATCGCCAAACAAAACCATTACCATGGAGCTGTTCGGGTTCAGAAAGAAAAAGCCGGGCATCAGTACGAAAACTGCTCCGAGAGTTAAGATATAGAACGGGCTGTGTCCTGCCATTAATACAATGCTCAGGAATACCAGGAAGATTACGATACCCAGCATCATATAGCCCGATAACGGTGTGAACTCTTTTTCCTTACTCATAAGTTTGATATTAAAATGATATTATAAAGATATTGAATTGAATTTATTAACGCAAACCGCTCTTGTAGGTTGGCTTTGCATAAGAATATTTCTTGGACTTAATTAGCGGCCTGAAATCGTTACACATTTTATGATAAAATATAATCCGAAGACCTGGATGGCGCTTATTCTTCACTCGTATAGTCGCCACGTGTTACGGACTATGTTGCCAGTAATTATTTTTATGATGGTGTTTACTACCGGTGTGTGCTATGTTATTGTAAGTCATCTCAAGTTAAAGCCCAGTGAATTTCCGGTAACCACTACGGTACACTCTTTATTGGGTATAGTACTCGGTTTGTTCCTGGTGTTCCGTACTAACTCTGCGTACGATCGCTGGTGGGAGGGAAGAAGATCATGGGGAGGTGTGGTTAACAGTACGCGAAATTTTGCGCTTAAGTTAAATGCCTATATAAGCAAAGAGAATCATGAAGACCGCGATTGGTTCGCGAAGATGATTCCAAACTTTGTGTTTGCTATGAAAGAACATCTGCGCACCGGTGTACAGCTTACGGAACTGGAAGACGTGGATGGTACGTTGCTCGAAGAACTCAAAGCGGTGAAACATAAGCCCAATCGTATATCGGCATTGCTATACACCAAAGTAAATCAACTCTACAAAGAGAATAGGTTTACGGGCGATCAGCTGATTAACCTGGACAAGGAACTGAAAGATTTTACAGACCTGATCGGAGCATGCGAGCGTATCAAGAATACGCCTATTCCATATTCGTACTCCATGTTCATCAAGAAATTTATATTCATATACATCTTTACCCTGCCGTTTGGTTTTGTAACCACGTTCGAATACTTCACCATACCCACGGTGTTGTTGGTGTCGTATGTATTGTTGAGTGTGGAGTTGATCGCAGAAGAGATTGAAGATCCGTTTGGCCGCGATATAAATGATTTACCCACCGATGAACTGGCCGGTAAAATAAAAGACAACGTGCGCGAAATCCTTCTTTAAAAATACCCCGCACGTCATAGCTCAAAACTAGCAGCTATTTAAAGTACCGTACTGATGATGAAGTATAGAATGATCATCAGGATCAGCGAAGCATACATAATAAGGTCTACGCGTACATACGGTTTATACTCCTTATATAGATCTCTGAGCTTTCTGAACATGCTATTATTGATTTAGATTGAAATTACCGGAGCCTTTTAAAAACGCTGTAAAGGTATTAACAATAATTTCTTCACGATAAGGCAACAAATATTTTCTTTTCTCGTCATAGAAAGCTTGCCCCACGTTGTTCACACATGTTTAGCATGTTTTTATATTTTTTTTATCCGGCAATAGGGGGTAATAACCATGTGATTGTCTTGAACCCAAATTACATATACGAAACCCCAAGCACAGATGATTCGATTTTTAGTTGTTGTGACTTTAGCCCTGGTAAGCACCATGGCGCGATCGCAGGAGAAAGTAACCCTGAATGGTTACATAAAGGATGCTGATAACGGAGAAGAACTTATCGGAGTAACCGTTTACATTCCGCAGTTAAAAGCGGGCACTGCTACCAATGCGTATGGCTTTTATTCCATCACGGTTCCGAAAGGTACATATGAAGTACAATATACTTTTGTAGGCTATTCATCGCAGAACGTTACCGTTACACTCGATGCCGATGTATCCAGAAATATAGAGTTGGGTGGCGAAGCGCAGATCATGAATGAAGTAGAGATCTCCGAGCGACCACTCGATGAAAATGTGATCGCGGTACAGATGAGTAAAAATACACTGAACATTAACCAGGTAAAAAAGTTACCGACCCTGTTTGGTGAAGTAGACATCATTAAAAATGTACAGGCATTGCCTGGTGTTATTTCTGCCGGTGAAGGAACTTCCTCATTCTTCGTACGCGGAGGTGGTGGCGACCAGAACCTTATACTCATCGATGAAGCCCCTATATATGATGCTTCTCACCTGGGGGGTATGGTATCGGTTTTCAATGCCGATGTTATTAAAGAATCTGAACTATATAAAGGTGGTATACCTTCACGCTTCGGCGGCCGTTTGTCTTCCATCCTTGAAGTACGCACGATCGATGGTAATAACAAACGCTTCGGTGTAACAGCCGGTATAGGTTCTATGGCGAGCCGTGTGATGATTGAAGCGCCTATCGTAAAAGATAAAAGTTCATTTATCCTCTCGGGCAGAACTTCGAACCTCGGACTATATCTGAAAGCTGCGAACACCGACAACAGCATTAACTTTTACGACCTGAATGCTAAAGTAAACTGGAGAGCGAATAACAAGAACCGTTTCTTCGTATCAGGCTATACCGGTCGTGATAAATTGTCTTTCTCCGATGGCGAAGTTGGTTTCGGCTGGGGTAACTCTACCGGTACATTCCGCTGGAACCATTTGTTCAACGAGAAGTTATTTTCGAATACAACGGTAATCCTCAGCAGCTTTGATTACTTGTTCGAGATCAAAGACCCGATACAAGGCTTCAAGTGGTCTTCCAACCTGCAGGAGCTTAGTGTGAAGAACGACCTTACGTACTTCCACACCGTTAACAACGAATTTACCTTCGGGTATCACATCACGGGCAGACGATTCTCTCCGGCAACTATAGAGCCTAACTCGGAAGAATCCATGTTTGAAAAAACAGTGTTCGATAAAATGTATGCACTTGATCATGGTATATACCTGAGCAACCAGCGCAGAATTACCGATGCCCTCACGATGGATGTAGGGCTGCGTGTATCGATCTTCCAGAGCATGGGGCCGGGCAAAGTATATATCTACAACGATCCGAAAGACAATGCAGACCCTACTCGCGTAGATTCACTGGAGTATGGTTCGTGGAAGAGCATTAAGAACTTTGTGAACCTGGAGCCGCGCTTCGGACTTCGTTATTCTTTGTCGGATGACAAGTCTATCAAATTGTCGTACAACCGCATGGTGCAGAATACACACCTCGTAGCAGCCGGCACGGTACCATTGCCTTTCAATACATGGAGCCCGAGTGGTTATTATCTGAAACCGCAGATCGCTGACCAGATCGCGCTCGGATATTTCCAGAACCTGAAAGATAATATGTACGAAGCGTCTGCTGAAATATACTATAAGGATATACAGCATGTAACAGACTTTGCTGATAATGCCGAGATCCAGTTGAATAAAGACCTGGTTACCGAATACAGACAAGGTGATGCATGGGCATACGGAGCCGAGTTTATGGTTACGAAAAAAGAAGGACGTCTTACGGGTATGGCAAGCTATACCTGGTCGAAAGCACTGCGCCAGATCGAAGGTGTAAACCAGGGACGTGAATATGTAGCGAACTACGATCGCAGAAATGTAGTAAACCTGAATGCTGCATTTGAGCTGAACGACAAGTGGAC
Source organism: uncultured Chitinophaga sp. (assembly GCA_902168205.1). Taxonomy (GTDB): domain Bacteria; phylum Bacteroidota; class Bacteroidia; order Cytophagales; family Cyclobacteriaceae; genus Ohtaekwangia; species Ohtaekwangia kribbensis. Next base: position 419,518 of record CABHOK010000002.1, read on the forward strand.
CTTTGGTGGAGCGTTTACCTATAGCACGGGTCGCCCTACCACCGTGCCGTCTGGTAAATATGAATATGGAGAGTATAATCCTGACCAGGTAAGTGAGCGTAACGGATACAGGTTGCCAGCCTTCCACCGCCTGGATCTTTCCGCTACCCTGAACCCGCGCAAGAACGCAACCCGTAAATGGAAAGGCCAGTGGATCTTCTCACTATACAATGTATATAGTCGCAAGAATGCATTCACCGTGTATACCCGTACCAAGAAAGACAGTGATGGCGATATAATTGGCGATGGTACACAGAAAGAGGCCCGCATGGTATATCTCTTCCCGTTTATGCCGTCTGTTACCTATAACATTAAATTCTAACGCATCATGAAAACACAAAAAAGCAATCTATTATATAAAGCATTGTCCATGAAAAAAGCATTGATATATAGTCTCACGTTGCTCACGCTCGCTGCCTGTGAAGAGACAGTAGTGCTTGACCTGGAGGAAACGACACCGAAGATCGTTATTGAGGGACAAGTTACCGATCGGGCCGGCTACCAGTTTGTAAAGGTGAGCAAGTCAACCAACTTCTACGCCAGCGGTAAAACACCACGCGTTACGGATGCAACCATAACCGTAGCCGATGACCTGGGTAATGAATATACATTTGTACACAATCCGCGCAATCATGCAGACTCTGCCGGATATTATCTTCCGCAGACTCCGTTTGTTGGTGTGATCGATCGCACCTATACCCTGACTGTTGTGGCTGAAGGACAAACCTATACCGCGCAAGACAAACTAAATCGCATTACTACGATTGATAAACTGGAATATCGTATTGATGAAGATGAACGCGAAGACCCGGAAGATCCGGGAAGATTCTACGAAGTGCTGATGTTCGTAAAGGAACCGAAGGAAACAAGAGACTATTATCTTTTCAAAACCTACCGTAACGATTCGTTAACATACAATTTGGATACCGATGTATACTATGCCGATGATGAATTGGTAGGAGAGAACATCGATGGTTTCCCGCTGCCGATTTTCTATAGTGTAAATGACCTGGCCCGTGCTGAAGTATACAGCCTGAGTCGCGATGCCTTTATTTTCTACCGCGACCTGGATAAACTGTTGAACAACGATGGCGGTATGTTTACCCAACCGCCGGCAGACCCACGTACTAATTTATCGAATGGAGCGTTAGGTCTGTTTCAGGTAAGCGCAGTGGTGAGTAGCGAGATTCGTATCAACGAGTAAGTTTAGTCAGAATTAGGCAACGATAGTTGCTTTTCACAAAAGGGAGTTTCATATTTCATACGGTAAACTATTCCGGATGAAAATATCACTCCCTTTTTTATTGGCTATACTCTCGTTAGCAGTACATGCACAAACGCAGACTATACTTGAAAATAACCCTATGGGTTTAAAGTGGTACCAGGTTAATACCCCCCATTTCAGAGTGCTTTTTCCGGAGGGGTTTGATGAGCAGGCCCAGCGCATGGCCAACACACTGGAATATATACATGCGCCTGAAGCGAAGTCACTCGGCACCAGGCCTCGAAAGATATCCGTTGTGTTGCAGAATCAATCTTCGGTGTCCAATGCCTTTGTATCGATGTTGCCGAGGAGGTCTGAATTTTATACCATGGCTCCTCAAGACTATAATTTTATAGGCACGAACGACTGGCTCGATATGCTGGCCTCGCATGAGTACCGGCACATTGTACAATATCAGCATGCAACGCGCGGGTTCAACAGGTTGTTTTATTATCTCTTCGGTAATCCGACATTGGCGGGTATGTCGCAGGTGGCAGCGCCTCAGTGGTTTTGGGAGGGCGATGCCGTGGTTACTGAAACAGCATTTACGCATAGCGGTCGCGGTAAGATACCGCAGTTTAATCTCGTGTTTAAAACCAATCTGCTGGAAGGCCGTACGTTCAACTATCACAAACAGTATTTACGATCGTACAAGCATAATATACCCAACCACTATGTATTAGGGTATAACATGGTAAGCTACCTGCGCAGGAAAACAGACGACCCGGAGATATGGGGAAAGATCACAGCGCGATCGTGGAGTGTTCCATTTATACCGTTCGCTTTCTCTAATGCTATTAAAAATAAAACCGGGCTATATGTAAAGGATCTGTATAATGAGATGGCGGCAACGTATCGAAGCGAATGGCAGAAGGAGATTGACCAATTAAAGCTTACCTCTTTTGAAAAAGTAAATTCGCGATCAACAACAGCCTATACGGATTATCTATATCCACAACCCCAGGAAGATGGAAGTATACTGGTGATGAAGCAGGGTATAGGTGATATTGAACAATTTGTACTGTTGAAAGATGGTCGAGAGAAACGAGTTTTTACTCCGGGTTTTGTTAACGATGCGGGTATGCTCTCAACGTCATATGCTTCGGTAATCTGGAACGAATTTGGGTACAATCCGCGGTGGCGGGTGAAGAATTTTTCGTTGATCAAGATATACGACTATAGGACTAAACAAAAACGCATTCTGGGGGGAAGACACCAACGTTATGCCAGTGCAGCATTGTCGCGTTACGGAGATAAGATTGTAACCGTGCGTTCGGATAACGACTATAGGAATACACTGGTTGTACTTGAACTGTTTACTGGGAAGCCTATAAAGGAATTCCCCAATGACGCTAACTATTTTTACTCCATGCCCCGTTGGTCTGATGATGCTTCGAAGATCGTTGTACTGAAAACAACCAGACAGGGAAAGATGCTTGTATCGATCGATTATGAGTCGGGTGTTGAACAGGAAATATTGCCGGCATCCCATGAAAATTTAGGACACCCTGTGCAGTGGGGTAAATATATACTCTTTAATTCGCCTGTTACTGGCATCGATAACATATATGCGATTGATGTGGAGACCAAACAACGGTACCAGGTTACGAGCAGTAAATATGGTGCCTTCAACCCGGCTGTAACAAAAGATGGCAAAACGTTATACTATAACGACCAGACGAAAGATGGAATGGATGTGGTAAAGGCTCCGTTCGATCCATCATCGTGGACTATATATGAGGCAAAATCTCAGGCTGATCATGCTTACCGGCATCTCGTAGAACAGGAGGGAAGGCCGGGGTTGTTCGACAGCATCCCACAAAGCGTGTTGCCGGTAAAACGTTACTCAAAGCTGAAGGGAATTATTAATCCTTATAGCTGGGGATTTTTACTCACGAACGATTTGGCGCAGATCACTGCTGCTGTGGCATCGCACGATGTACTCAGTACGACTTCGATCACCGCCGGCTATGTATATGACATCAACGAACGTACCGACCTGTGGCGTGCCGGTATCAGCTACCAGGGGCTATATCCCATCATAAACCTGACGGCAGAAAAAGGCAATCGTACAAATGATGAAACGCTGGGTAGAAACAAAGCGGAGTTTACTTGGAATGAGACCACGGTAGAAGGAGGGTTGAGCATACCATTACTGCTTACGCGATCAAAATATATAGAGCAGTTGTCTGTTGGTAATTCGGTGGGCCTTACGCGGGTGTCGTCATTTGTAAATACTATTGAGCGAAACGGTACGGTTATCTACAAAGGCAAAGATCGTTTTGTGCCGTACAACGATACTCTTGACTATATATACAAAGATCAATTGAAAGATGGTGACTTCGTTTACAATCATTTCACCTTGTCATACTACAGATTGTTAAAGCCAAGCTATCGCGATTTTCTGTATCGTTGGGGACAGTCGCTAAATGTAGATTTGTACAGCACCCCGTTTGAAAGTGATTTCACCGGAAACCTGCTGGCCATTCGCAGTGTGTTTTATTTCCCAGGGTTAGCAAAGCATCATTACCTATACTCTCGTCTGGCGTACCAGAAAAGTTTACAGGGTATTGAAACGGATATTTATACTTTTAGAAATCGAATTCCCAAACCACGGGGCTATAGCTATCCGCCTGATGAAAAGTTTTATACTTTGTCGCTGAACTATTCTTTCCCGTTGTGGTATCCGGATATAGCGCTCGGCCCGATTCTCAATATTCAGCGCATCAAGTTGAATACCTTCTATGATTACGGTAAAGGATATGGGAAGGAATATTTATATAACCGTGATACTGACAGAATATATTCTTCACTCACAGATGACACCTATCAATCCATCGGAGTTGAAACAACTTTTGATTTCAACTTTATGCGTTTCCTGCCGAAGTTTGAATTAGGATTTCGTACCTCGTATCTGAAGGCAAACCGGAATACAGCGGGAGGCACCGTGTTTGAGATTTTGATAGGGAATATCGGTTTTTGAACTTGAAAATCACCTTTTATACTCTATTTTTGGAAGCTTAATGCAGGAAAGGATGCATTGCAACGGTTTGCGAAGCAGATATTTCCTTATTTAAAATCTAAAAATCTACAATCGACAATGGCAGAAATAATACGCATGCCCAAAATGAGCGATACCATGACCGAAGGCGTGGTCGCAAAGTGGCATAAGAAGGTGGGTGATTCCGTGAAGTCAGGCGAGTTAATGGCTGAAATAGAAACCGATAAGGCTACGATGGATTATGAATCTTTCAACACCGGTACAGTACTATACCTTGGTGTGAAAGAGGGCCAGGCGGTAAAAGTGAACGATGTCCTCGCTATTGTAGGAAATAAAGGAGAAGATTACTCAGCCTTGCTGGCAGGAGCATCCAACGCGGCAGCTTCCGGTGGCAAAGTTGAAGAACCGAAAGCAGCGGCTTCGGCACCTGCAGCGAGCGCAGCACCTGCGATCGATACATCCAACATCAAAGCTGAAATTGTATTGATGCCGAAGATGAGCGATACCATGACCGATGGTGTTATTGCTGCATGGCACAAGAAGGTTGGCGACAGTGTGAAGTCTGGTGAATTGTTAGCTGAGATCGAAACAGACAAGGCTACGATGGAGTATGAATCATACAACACCGGTACACTGTTATATATAGGAGCTGATGCAGGCAAAGCTGTTCCGGTAAACGGAGTGCTTGCTATCATTGGTGAAAAAGGTGCTGACTACCAGACGCTGCTCAAGGCACACGAAGCAAAAGCTTCCGGCGGTTCTGCTCCGGTAGCTGCTGCATCTAAACCTGCTGAAGCACCAGCGGCCACAGCATCAGCGGATGTTAGTGCTGATCATGGTACAAACGGAAGAATCAAAGCTTCTCCGCTCGCGAAGAAATTAGCAAAAGACAAAGGATACGACATCAGTAAAATTCAGGGTTCGGGCGAACATGGCCGTGTAACCAAGAGCGATGTTGAGAACTATAAACCTGCTGCAGAAGCGAAACCTGCTGCTGCCGCTGGCAAAGAAGGTAAATCTGCTGCGCCAATCGTATTACCTCAGGTAATCGGCAAGGAGAGCTTCGAAGAAATACCAGTATCGCAGATGCGTAAAACCATCGCGAAGCGTTTGGCAGAAAGTAAATTCTCTGCGCCTCACTTCTATCTGACCATGGAAATCAACATGGATAAGGCGATGGAAGCACGCAAGAGTATAAATGAGATCAGCCCGGTAAAAGTATCGTTCAACGATATCGTGATCAAAGCAGCAGCCGTAGCGTTGCGTCAGCACCCGGATGTTAACTCAAGCTGGCTTGGCGACAAGATCCGTAAGAACCACCATGTGAACATTGGTGTAGCAGTAGCTGTGAAAGATGGCCTGCTGGTTCCGGTAGTTCGCTTTGCCGATAGCAAATCACTTTCACACATTGCTGTGGAAGTAAAAGAACTCGCACAGAAAGCTCACGATAAAAAACTGCAGCCATCCGAGTGGGAAGGTAGCACCTTTACTATATCCAACCTCGGTATGTTCGGTATAGAAGAGTTCACGGCGATCATCAACCCTCCGGATGCATGTATACTCGCAGTAGGTGGTATAAAAGAAACCGCCATTGTGAAGAACGGACAACTGGTTGTAGGCAACGTAATGAAAGTTACACTGTCGTGCGACCACCGCGCAGTAGACGGTGCTGTAGGTTCGGCCTTCCTCAAAACGCTGAAGGGCCTCCTCGAAGATCCGGTAAGAATTCTGATCTAGTAAATTTTGACCGATATATACTCCCTCTCCTTTCGAGAGGGAGTTTTGTTTAGATATATTTTCCAGATTCTGCGAACGGCTTACAACGTATAGCCTGTACGCTCAACCCAAACGATATAGTGCAATGGAAAAGATTCATGCAACCACCATTATAGCCGTTATCCACAACGGCCAGGTAGCGATAGGAGGCGATGGCCAGGCAACCATGGGTAACTATGTAGCCAAAAGCAATGTGCGCAAAATTCGTAAGCTGCAGGATGGAAAAGTACTGGCAGGCTTTGCCGGTTCCACAGCCGATGCTTTTACATTGATAGAACGTTTTGAAGAAAAACTGAACAGCTACGGTGGTAACATGAAGCGTGCCGCTATAGAGTTGGCGAAAGACTGGCGCATGGACCGTTTCCTCCGCAGACTCGAAGCCATGCTGATCACTGTGAGTAAAGATGAACTTCTTGTACTATCCGGAACCGGCGATGTGCTCGAGCCCGACAACCAGGTAGCTGCCATTGGTTCCGGGTCGATGTATGCGCAATCAGCAGCACTTGCGTTGAAGCGTCATGCCCCACACCTTAGTGCAGAGGAGATTGTACGTGAGAGTTTAAATATAGCAGCAGACATTTGCATCTATACCAACCACAACCTGGTTATAGAGAAGCTTTAGGAGGCTCTTCGCCTTCGCGCTCAATCTGATCGACTACTACATCGGCTGTTGTTTCCGGTGGTGCAGCTTTGCCATCGGTATCTTCCAGCAGTATAACAAACGGTTTTAACCGGTTGGTATGCGACAGTAATATCTTGAGTAAACCTATACCCGGCACGGCCAGAATCATACCCGCTATACCCAGTAATTTTCCCCCGATCAGTAACGCTATGATCGCTGCCAGTGCGTTGATGCTCACTTTCGATCCGGTAATGCGTGGTGTAATAAAATTACCTTCCAGGAACTGCACTACCGAAAAGACGATCACAACACCAATAGCATACCAGATGCTGTCTTTGGTGATAAGTGCCATGATGATCGGAAACAACGCTCCGATAATGATACCTACATAGGGTATAATGGTGAGTATACCTGAGAGTATACCGAAAAATATAGCATGCTCAATTCCCAGCGCCAGCAAGCCAATGGTGTTGAGTGCCGCAATGATGAGTGTTACGAGAAAGAGACCTGATATATATCCCTGTATAACACGCTCTACATCTTTTTTCCAAACCAGTTCTTCACTTTTCAGGAAGCTGATAAAGAACAGTCTGAACTTCTCGCGGTATATCAGGAAGAGAAATATATAGATCGGTATCTGTACAAGCGTTGAGATCGTGTTGGTTGTAGAGATGAGTATACCACCGAGGTATGTGCTGATACTTTTCATCATCTCGCTTACCATGTTCTTCTGTTCAGCCGTGCTGATGCCAAAGTCGCGTCTTAACGTACGGCTCATCTGATCGACAAACGTTTCAAACTGAACCTGCAGGTTGGGCAAGTCGTTGATCAGGCCAATCACCTGGTTAACGATCAGCCAGATAAACACACCCAGTATAGTGACCGTAGTAAGCAGTACAATGGTAATGGAAAGTGCCGTGCCTACTCTGCGCTCTTCGAGTTTCTTTACTACGGGAAGCATGACAATGGAAAGTATACCGGCAAAAGCAAACGGTACAACTATATCCTGCGCCAGCACTATGACAACAATGGTAAGCGCAATAACGACTAACAATTTGTACGTATAGTCGAGCCGGTCGAAGGGCTTCTGTATAGAATCTGCCATGGAACGAAATTACGCATTATCTATAGCCTTCAAAATGGCAGCGCACGATTCTTTGATTTGTTCTTCGGTAATGGTAAGTGGAGGCGCAATTCTGAAACTATACGGATGCGACAGGAACCAGTAGGTAATAATGCCCAGCTCTTTGGCGCGCATCACGATGTTGTTAACACGATCGGCTGAATCAAAATCAATCGCGAACATCAAACCTATTCTGCGTACTTCTTTTATGTGCGGGTGTTTGAGTAAGTGTTCAATGAGTTGTCCTTTGGCCTCCGCCTGTGCTACCAGGTTTTCTTCTTCCAGTACCTGTAGCGTTGCAAGAGCCGAAGCACAGCATACTGGGTTGCCACCAAAGGTTGTTATGTGGCCCAGCATCGGATCGTGCGTAAGCGACTGCATTATTTTTTTGTCGGATATAAAAGAACCTATCGGGAGTCCGCCACCAAAAGCTTTGGCAACGGTAAGTATATCGGGTACTATACCGAAATGTTCAAAGGCAAAAAGTTTACCCGTGCGTCCCATGCCGCATTGAATTTCATCGAGTATCAACAGCGCACCGGTTTCATCGCAGCGCTTGCGCAGGGCCTTCATATACTCTTTAGAAGGTATACGCACACCGGCATCACCTTGTATGGTTTCTACAATAACGCAGGCTGTAGTGGTGGTAATTTTTTCAAGATCCGTCAACACATTGAAGTCAATGAACCGGACATCCGGCAGCAACGGACGGAACGCCTGCTTCTTTACTTCGTTCCCCGATACACTCATAGAGCCATGCGTACTTCCATGATACGATTTACGAAACGATACTATTTCCGTGCGACCGGTATAACGCTTGGCAAGTTTAAGCGCGCCTTCATTGGCTTCGGTTCCGGAGTTAACAAAGTAGCAGCAGTTGAGATTGGCGGGAAGCAATGACGTTAATTTCTGCGCCAGCAGGTTGGGAGCAGACTGGATGAATTCTCCGTATACCATCACATGCAAATGCTTATCAACCTGCTCTTTGATGGCCTTGATTACTTTGGGATGACCGTGCCCCAGACTGCTCACACCAATACCCGAGATCAGGTCGGTATACCGTTTTCCATCCGGTGAATACATATATATACCTTCGGCACGATCAATGGTGATGAGGTAAGGCGAATCGGTTGTCTGCGCGATCTTGTTGAGAAATATATCCTGGCTGAACTCCATGCGGTAAAGATAAAGCATGGTATGAAATACAACGGGGCCGGTATGCGATATAAAAACAAAAACCCCGCAGGGCGGGGTCTTGTGAAACTAAATTAACCTTTAAAAAGTTGGTTTTAATCTTGCGTTAAAAAAATAGCTTCTACAGGAAGGTCGAGGACTAAAATCATAAAGTACTGCGGTTAGGCAGCATTCACGGTTATCGAGATAATCATTCCGATCAGAATCGTACCAATCAGCACTAATACTTGTTTCAGCCTGGATGATACCCGGGCGTTCGTTACGTCTCTGTAGTCAAGATTCTTCATGTATGGCATGGCTAAAGGAGTTGATGTTTCAAAATTCGTAAAAAACGACCCCTGAATTCCACCGAAACTCTGGTGAAACCATACATTTGTAGGCTTACCGTAATGGATTGGCAATGTAATGCTTATGCATTGCCGTGCTCCCGTTTTATTTACTTTGCTTCTGCTGGTAGCTCTCTACAAGCGATATAAAATCCCGAATTATATCGTTTGGAACTGTAACGGACAGGTGGTATTGTTCGATCTTCCAGCCGTCTTTTGTTTTACGAAGTATACCTGACCCGCGGCAAGTGCCCATCCACGTTGTTAAAAGTTCAGAAAACCATACATATTTTCCATCGGATGTTACATGCAGGTCGCGATCATAGGGCTTGAAGTCCCAGGCTTTGCCTCTGTCAAAATAAGGTTTAGCAAAGGAAGTGAACTGTTCCTTGTTCCAACGCTCAGTGGCATCGGTACCTATATATATACTTTGGTCGGCCATGCTGCCGAAAAATACCGTGGCATTGGCATCGGCTGCAGCCTTGTGCCAGGTATCTATAAAACGGTTAATATCAGCCTCGTGCGACTGTGCGTGTAGCCCAATCGATGTGAGGAGGGTGGCGCAAAACGCCAGCAGAAATGTTTTCATGATGCAGTCAGAAATTTAATGGGTACGGATTCGGGCAGCTGGTTTACGTTTACCTTGTCCAGCGAAGGTAAAGTTAAGATAAACGTTGTACCCTTTTGTAATTCTGACTCCACGGCAATGGTACCGCGCAGCATTTTTGCCGACTCGCGCACCAGGAACAACCCGATGCCCGAACCTTTGGCGTAATCGCTGGCCCGGTAAAACATATCGAAGATTTTGTAGATGTGCTCTTCCGCAATACCGATACCGTTATCTTCTACTTTAATAGTAGTCGAATTTTTCTGAATGGTGGCTTCGATGGAAATGAATGGACTTGTTTTTTCAAAATCAGCATACCGGATGGCATTGGAGATGAGATTTTTCAGAATGATCTCCAATCTCGTTTTGTCGGTATAAAACTCTCCGTTGCTGATGCGTATATTTTTTGTGATCAGGTCGGCCTGTGGTATAAACTGGAAGCTTTGAAATATGTCGCTTACGATAGCCTGCAGGTTTATCTTCTCCGGTTTGATCTGCTGGCGCTTGTTCTTGGCGTAGTCGGTTATGTCGCGGATAAATCCTTCCATCTTGTCGATGCTCGACTGCATGCGATCAAAGTAGTGGCCGTGCTCGGGTACATCCATTTCGCGTTTGGCCAGGTGCACCAATCCCGCCATGGATGCGAGTGGTGATTTTAAATCGTGAGCCGAACTATATATAAACCGGTCGAGCTCTTCGTTGAGCTTTTGCAATTCGGCATTACGCTTTTCAAGTAACTGCGATTTACGTTGTATCTCATCAAACTGTGTTTTGAGCTTGCGCGTGAGTTTTATATAGGCATTCGAGAGACTGTGGATCTCGTTCGTTACATCTGATTCTTTCAATTCGTCTTCGTTGAGTCCCTGTGTTACCATGAACTTGCCAATGGAGTTCGATAACTTTTTGATGGGACGGGTAAGACGCAGTGCCGTAACGTAGGTAAGTACAAACGAGATTACGATAGCACTTAAACCAATGCTGATGCAGGTTACCAGGCTCTGGCGGATGATGCTGTTGGCGCGTGCATCGGTAAGGGTTACCAGCGAAGTAAGCTGATCCGAAAGTTCATCTGTATTGCTGTTAAGTTCGCCCATTAGCCCCTGCGTTGGCACAAGCCCGATTGCTTCATCCAGCGCTGCAAGCTGATTGAAGTTATCGCGATACGATTGAAGTAAATGTACCACGAAGCTGTGCTCGGAATTAAGCTTGCGGATAAGTGAATCGGCAAACGTGTTGAATTTTGTTTTATAGTGTTCCTCCTTGCGCAGGAAGTAATCTTTTTCGTGTCTGCGCAAGGAAAGTATTTCAATCATGCTGATCTCATTGGAATGTTCTTCCAGCTCGTGCGCAAATTTTCGCATGCGCCCTTCCACACCATAATCTTTAAAGCCCCGGTATATAATTTTCTCTTTTACCTTCGAGAAGGTAGTGTTGTAGGTTTGCAGTGTTTGATTGATGCTGTCGAAATTTTTACCAACGCCCAGGTTGTAATCGAACATAACGTTGTTGAGCAGAGTGGCTTCGCGCAGAATGATGGTATATAAACTATCGCGCTGCACCAGGATGCCGCTTCGGTTGGTCTTGTAAAATTCCTGGTTGATGGTTTCGAAACGGAGGAAGTCAAGATCGAGCTTGAGCAGTCGCTCAATCTGGATGCGCTCATCCTCAATACGTTTGGTGAGTTCGTATATATTTTTGGTGCGCGAAATGAAATGATAGGAGAGAGCCGAGATGATGATGACGTTTACCGCCAGTATGCTGAAGGAAAGGAATAACCGTTTCCCGATGGTATTGATATTCCAGAACATTCGTAGTCAGGGCACAAAGCTAATTGCACCCTGACCGGTTCTGCTAAAAACAGTGTTAAGGATATATGAATATTTTAGCGATGAGCAGGTTTACTGCTATACCTTATGCTTCGTGAAGTTTTAGAAAGTCCATTACCTCTTGGCGTACGTTGCGTGTAATGGCATCGTCATACGCTTCGGTGGCGATGGATTTGAACAAGTCACTAACAACGGTAGCGCGGAAGCCGAGTTGCTCGGCATAGATCGTAGCTACTTCCAGTTCAACATCTTCTACCACTGCATCGAGGTAGATCATATATACCAAGTGATAGATCGCTTCCAGTTTTTCAATCTTGTCGGCCGGGTTAGTGAACTGAAGATGTGTGAGATCTACATTGGCTTTTGCCAGATCATCAGGACTTAAGTGTAACTGAAAACCCCACTTGAGGAGGCATCGCAGAAAGCGGCTATCAATTTTCGACTGGCCTAAAAACAATGCGAGTATATTAAAGTAACTATTTTTTACAGAGATAAGGTGTTCGCGATTCAGTTGGTTCTTCATAAGCGGGGTCTTTAAATTCTTCTTGCGTCTTTAAAATTTGATATACCACTCTAACGGGTATTGTAGTCAATGTAAAAGTACGGATAATTTGTGAATCAAATCGGGGAGGCATCCCGTAGAAAGTTGTTACCGGCAGTGCTTCCGGATTAACCCTTCTGTATTTTCGATACCCAGTTGCCGGGCTTTGCGCAGGTCGCTGCACACATTCTCGTATGTTCTTCCTTCTATATGTGCCAACGCACGGAGTAAATAAGGCTCACCTTTTTCTGGCCGCAGATATACTCCCCATGTGCAGTCGTTGAGTACATCTTCGTAGTGACCGAGTTTTAAATTTGTGCGGCCACGCGCTTCAAATATCTCATAGTAAATATCCGGAGCATCGTTGGGATCCATCACGATCATAAAGGCTTCGCCATAAATCTCTGTTAAGTTCTTTCGGAAAAGTTTTTTGCCGAGGTTGAAATACTGAAGTGCTTCTTCGGGCTGATCGAGTTTTTCAAGACTGATCATGCCGATCCGGTATATCAACTGAAGATTTTCTGGTTGCTGATTATGTAAATGCTTGAGCGCTGTAACAGCTTCCTGAAAATTACCAAGGTAATACTGGCACAAGGCAAGTTTTTCGAGTGTCTCAAACTGTACCGGGTCTTCATGATTTTTAAGCACGAGGTAATGCGACACCGCTTCGGCAAACTGGAGGTTTTTGAATTCATGATCGGCCATGGCGTGCAACGTGGTGATGAGACTATCGTATCCGTAAATGAACCGGAATTCCATCGGATCATTTTTCTGGAGCGTGAGCATCATGCCGAAAGCTTCATCAAATTTGCCGGTATCGAACAATGCATTTACCTGTAGTAACGCTGCGCTGTTAGCGTTCCATTTGGCAATTCGTTTCTGTTCTACAAAATAGTAGGCCGTGTGTATTACCGAGAAGCAGAACCCTGCAATGACTATAAATACAAGAAAGGCGAGACCCTGTATCTTGAAATATTCTTTATCGATTTTATAGTATTGACGTTGTGCCTGCTGCCAGCGCCAGTATTTACGTCTGTTGATTTCGTACTGAACATCAACTGTTTCCGTCACCTGCGGATTGAGTTGAAAATCGTAGCGCGATTTTTTCAGCGGATCGGAAAGTACGTGGTAAGCTTCGTTGATGAGCTTGAACATTTCTTCAGCTTCGGGGTCGCCAGCGTTGCGGTCGGGGTGATATTGCATGGCCAGCCGTTTATAGGCGGCACGCAAAGCTGTAGAGTCATCCGAAGGACTAATGCCGAGTATTTTGTAATAGTCAGCCATGGTCTGAAGTTATTGGGTTCAAATACGACTAAAACGTAGTTGCCTCTCTATTTCTTTCTAACGATGCCGGCTAATTTCTGTTTTTTGCGTTTTACGGCTTGAAATAGCTATAAAAGAATGCCAGCGACTGGCCGGTTTAAAAAAAGAAAACCCGGAAGGGGATGCTTCCGGGTTTGCGTCAATACTTTTTCAAGTAAAGATTAAACTTTTGCTAATTCCTGCACGAGGTCGATCAGCTTGTTAGAATAACCCCACTCGTTATCGTACCATGATACTACTTTCACGAAGTTGTCGTTCAGGGCTATACCTGCTTTCGCATCGAAGATAGATGTGCGGGCATCGCCGAGGAAATCCTGTGATACTACATCATCTTCTGTGTATCCTAAAATTCCTTTCAGTTCGCCTTCAGAAGCTTCTTTCATAGCGGTTTTGATTTGCTCGTAAGAGGCTGCTTTCGCGAGTCTTACAGTAAGGTCAACAACAGAAACGTCAGCAACCGGCACGCGGAATGACATACCTGTAAGTTTACCTTTCAGCTCAGGAATAACCAATGCTACAGCTTTAGCGGCACCGGTAGAAGAAGGGATGATGTTCTGGTATGCACCACGACCACCTCTCCAGTCTTTTACTGAAGGACCATCAACAGTTTTTTGTGTAGCCGTAACAGCGTGAACTGTGCTCATCAAACCTTCTACGATACCAAATTTATCGTTGAGTACTTTTGCCAAAGGAGCAAGGCAGTTTGTTGTACAAGAAGCGTTTGATACGATCGTATGCTGTGCTGTAAGTTTCTTGTGGTTAACACCCATTACAAACGTAGGCGTATCATCTTTAGCAGGAGCGGAGAATACTACTTTTTTAGCACCTGCGGTAATATGTTTCTGACCATCAGCTTGTGTAAGGAACAATCCGGTAGACTCGATAACGATTTCAGCGCCTACATCAGACCATTTTAAGTTAGCAGGATCTTTTTCAGCCGTAACGCGGATTTTCTTTCCGTTTACAACCAGACCACCGTCTTTCACTTCCACAGTACCATCAAACTTACCATGGGTTGAATCGTACTTTAACATGTATGCCATGTACTCAGGATCCACCAGGTCATTAATCCCAACGATCTCAATATCTTTACGATTGATAGCAGCTCTGAAAGCCAGGCGACCGATACGGCCGAAACCGTTAATACCTACTTTAGTCATTGTTGTATTTGTTTGGTTAAAATTTCGGAAGCCAAAAATAAAGTACCGCCTGACTAAAACCAATGAAATAAAATTGTGTTTTAAATTTTTTTTTGCGCACCGGTTTGCAAATCCGAAACACAGCTATATCTTTGCACACCTTTTGAGAGAAACACGAAAGGAAAACACACTCACACAAACCCTACCATTAAAAATGGTCCGTTCGTCTAGGGGTTAGGACACCAGATTTTCATTCTGGTAACACGGGTTCGATTCCCGTACGGACTACTGAAAAGCAAAAAGCAACTATCAAAAACGGTAGTTGCTTTTTTTATTTGCTATAGCTGGAGAGAAAAATATCCGGATAATAGTTTTCGGGTAGCCATACCGTTGTAAAAGGATTGTAGTGTATGCTTCTCATCTTTACAACGAGGCCTCGATGACAATCTTACCAACGATAGTATACATTCCTTTAATCGCCTTCAATGGAATGTCGAATGGCGAGTATACCGAATTGCCATATTCATCCTTCATATCATCATATGAATTGAGTTGAATATGTCCTGGCTCACTGACTGATGAACACACTTTATAATGCAGCTATCCTCTAATTTCTATTAAATAATCTTCGCCCCATAATGGTATTGGCGCGGAAGATGCTTTAAACACGACTATAGATCCTGAAGGATATTTAGGATACATGCTATGCCCATAAACATGCCTGTTGATTTTAAAAAAGCTGATTGATACAGCTTTGTCGTTAATGCTTCCATGATTGTACTTTTGATTATGTAGCGAAGCAACGTTGACTTTATTACCTATGGTATATAAGATATTGCATAGGCATGCAATGGTGCTATACGTTCTAAAGTGTTAATACCTTAGCGTGTAACTTTCATGCTGTTAAGTGCAATCAGGAGAAGCAAAAGAAATGCAATGTTTAATATTAGGTATATAAATAGCGATACAGGTAAGTACTTTTGTTTGTAGGTTTTCCCTTTGTAGGGAAACAATGCAAACAAGATCGCTAAAACCAAACTTGCAACAGGAGCGAACATGTAAATGACAACAAGTGAACCTTGTATCGCTATAGATTTATCTGAGTTGCCGCCCGCATTGAATGTGACGAAGTAAGCTAGATAAACATTTAGTGCAGAGAGTGGAAGTGTTAAGATACAATAGAGCTTTAGGCTGATGAAAAGAACACTGGTTTTCTCCTGTACCGGATCTAGGTCTCTATCAAGAATTTCCATTTGAATATCAAAGCAGCAAAACTAATGCATTATGATGCGGTGCAAATAGATTTTAGATTGCAGATATTACATTCAGGAAAAAGATCGCATTATAAATCTTTTGATCTTGAAAAGAGTGGCTCCCTGCTCTAGCTAAATAAAGAATGCGAGTAGAAAATGCCACACTAATTAACTACTCATATCATCGCTCCATTTTAACAGTACATTTACGCAATTCCCCTCCCAATCTGTCGCGTTCAGACCCGCATTGAGATGGATCGTCTACTGATATTTGTGTCGGAAAGAGAAACAACCCATCACTACAAACTATACTTAATATGCGTAAATTAAAATTACAAGTACAAATGAGCCTTGATGGCTTTGTTGCCGGACCCAATGGCGAGCTTGAATGGATATGGCTTTTAGAGCGTGACGAAGCTTCTTTTCGGAAGGTAATTGATTTAGCTGATAGCTGTGATACTATTTTGCTGGGACGCAAGATGACACCAGGCTTTATTAATCATTGGGAAAATGTAGTGGACAATCAGCCCGATAGCATTGAGCAACCCTTGGCACAACGCATGGTAAATATGCGCAAGATCGTTTTCAGTCGCACGGAGAAAAATATGAAAGGCAGAAATTTAGAAGTGGAAAGCGGAGATCTTGCTACTGCCGTGCACGCGCTGAAGAAACAACCGGGCAAAGACATTATGGTATACGGAGGTGCTACTTTTGCGAGTTCACTCATCAGTCAAAACCTGGTAGATGAATACTATATTTTCAGAACTCCGGTAGCCATCGGTAATGGATTGTCAATTTTCAAGGAACAAAAACGTCTGGACCTGGCTAACACCGTTAACTATAAAAATGGTAAGGTACTCGAAATATACCGACCACTATAGATAAGATAAGGAGAAGCAGGCCCCGTAAGCCTGGTGTAATTTTACTTCTTACTTCTTACTTCTGTATTGGTATGCCCACCACAAGAAATAATGCAAGCCTTGATAATTCGCAAGGCTTGCATAGCAGCATTTACCTTTTGAAAAATTTAACGAGCAGTTCTCTCACTTTTGCACCGTCAGCTTCTTTGCCGGTGATAATCTTTTGAAATACATCTTTATCCTGCGATGTTATGTCGGTGATAAAACTGATATCATCGGATGTCATCTTGAGACTGCCCATTTGCCAGCTTGGAAATATTCTTTCTGTAATCGGGTTGTAGGAGATCATCACAACCTTTTCGTGGCGTGCATCTTTTTTGATCTTGTCATAAAGGCTTGTCAATGCGGTGGACTTGCCTTCAACGTATTGAATAAACCGCGTGTCAGAGTACAGCAGAACACCGGTGATATCGAGCGGGCCATTGTTCGTTCTGCAGGCGGCCAGGATTTTTTCTATTTCTTCATCCGTACAGTTTCTTTTTCGTGTGCTTACATAGACCAGGTGTGTCAGCATGTTTGTTTTAGTTTAATGATTTGCTTACTAAAACACCGGATGAAGCGTAATGTTTTGGCGAGTGATTCGTAACGATGTATAGCAGGAAAAAAAAGATAACAATCCGACTGATATTTTGTTAGACTACCATGCTTTCGGCAAAGACTATCACTGTTCATCTTAACCAATGTATTTACTATAGTTATGAGAATATACTTCACGCTTTTGTTCTTCTTTGTTCTTACTTCGGTATATGGACAAAATACCCCTGCTGATACGTTACGAAACATTGAAGAATTTAAAAAAGAGCTTCTTTCACTGCGTGCCGATGTTGCTAACATACAGGTGAACCTGGCGCGATCGGAAAAACGATTTAAACGCGGCATTGCCGTTGCAACCCTCGGTTATTCTGTAACCATAGCCGGTGGTCTTATGCTCGGCCGAAAACGTGACGAGCTTGGAAAAGGACTGTTAATTGCGGGGGGTGTAACCGGTGTTACCGGCACGATATTGATGGTGGACGCTTTTAAGTTTCTGGGACGCGCATCGCGAAAACGATCGCCATAATGATTAACGGTCGAGCCACATTTTAAACTCATGTACACGCTCGCGGCTTACCACCAGTTCATGTTCGCAAGGCTGGTTAAGCTTTACTTCTATTTTTGCACTGATCAAGCCTTTTACTTCAAGAACGGCATCAAAGCTAACGATATATTTTCTGCTGATGCGGAAGAACTGCTCGGGATTGAGTATATCTTCTAATTCTTCGAGTGTATGATCGATAAGTGCTTTTTTCCCATCGCCCTTTCCAATGAGGTAAGCATTTTTACCATCGGCAAAGAAGTATGCAACGGTATGGGTAGGTCTATACTGAAGTTTGTTGCCGGATTTAATGAGCAGCCGTTGTTTGAACCTGCTGTTTGCATTGCCAATAATTTCCTTCAGGGCTTTGATGTCGGTGTCGGTTAATCGTGTGCTGGTGGGGCGGTATATCTTTCGTAATTTTTCAATGGCTGCGTGAAGGTCGTTTCGTTGAATGGGTTTGAGCAGGTAATCTATACTATATTGTTTGAATGCCTGCAGCGCGTATTGATCAAAGGCTGTGGTGAATATGATGGGTGACTCGATCTGCACCTTATCAAAAATTTCGAAACTCTTGCCATCGGCCAGTTGTATATCCATGAATACTATATCCGGTTGCCGGCCTGATAAAAAATAAGCAACAACATCCTGCACGGAATCCATCCGCTGTACCACTTTAATGGTGGGGGCGCACGCTTTGATCAGGGATGTTAACCGCTCTGCAGCCTCTGCTTCATCTTCTATAATACATGCTTCCATAACTATGTGTGGTCTACTTGTACAAGGGGCACCTTAACGATAAATTCATTTTCAGTTTTCATGATCTCGACCGGTTTGCTACTTAAAAATTCATAACGCTTCATTATATTTTTCAATCCTATATAGGCAGACGGATCTTTAACATGCTTTTCCTGCAGGTTGTTGGAAACCGTAATCGATCCATTGTAGGAGGTGATGCTGATCTTGAGTGGCAATTTGCCCGACACTACATTATGCTTGATAGCATTCTCTATTAGCATTTGTAGCGTGGCCGGGGCTATATGAAATTTCTCTGCATCGGTGGCGATGTGCTTTGAGATAAATATATTTTCACCAAACCGTATTTTGAGCAGATATAAATAGGAATCAATAAACTCGAGTTCTTCCTGCAGGGATACAATTTTGCGCTCCTGGCTATAAAGCAGGTAGCGGTATACATTGGAGAGCTGCGCTATAAACCTGGCCGATGTATCGGCATCTTTATACACGAGGTTAGACAGCGCATTGAGACAATTAAACAAAAAGTGGGGATTGATCTGAGAGCGTAATGCTTCGAAGCGCGCTTCGATACTATCTTTTTTAAACTGCTCGGCTCTTACTTCGGCATTCTTTGATTTTTGCAGGAAGAAATATATAGCATTAACACAGTTAAGAAAGAGGTTTACCCGGAAAGCAAATGCTATAACCAGTTTGAAATGCTCCATGCTCCAGGTAAGCCCGCGTACCAGCGCGAGGTATACTGCGGCTAATCCTAACAGCGCTCCTATAATGGCATTGAGCTGACTAAGTAAAAACAGTATAATGAGAGGATGTATTTTTCTGGCTGTGACTTCGTAAAGTTTATACTGATTGCTTTCAACAAGGCGGTTAAGTTCCCAAATCACCAGGATGACCACCAGCAGTGATAGGAACAGAAACCCCGTTGGCACAGGAAACTCAAACAACTTGTCGCCAATTACCCAAAGTATGTTGACGAGAGAATAGGCTGCCAGCAGAATGATAAAAACGTACCTGTATTTACTGCGAAACATGGCTTGGTGCGATTGATAGTATATCTGCTATGAAACAATCAGGTCCATACATTATTAACATCGTATGGACCCGATTGTTTTAATCCACTTTAATCGGGGAGCAGCACGCGATCAATGGTATGAATTACACCGTTGGTGGCCAGTACATTTAATAATGCTGCATTGGTGCTGAGGTTGGCAACATTACCACTTCCATCGGTAATGGTTTTATTGGTAGCACTGATGGTAACATTACCGTTAAGCGTAGCAACATTACCATTAACCAGGTCTGTAGAGAATACCCGCGCTGCTACCACGTGGTGCTGCAGCACAGCCGTGAGTGTGGCAAGGGGTATATCGTTAACGCCTTCAACATCCAGCACATCATATAGTTGTTGAAAGGCAGCATCGGTTGGAGCAAATACAGTAAGGTTCGCGTCACCGTTGCTTACGGCCGCAAGCAAATCGGTATCGGTGCCGCTGGTTCTGGCAAGCGCTGCTACCAGTTGTGTGAACTGTGGACTGCTGGCGGTTGAAAGATCAGTAGCTATACCTGCGATTGTTTTTGACGGAGGAATAAGCGTGCGATCGATCACGTGCACGACACCGTTGGAACCTGTGATATCGGTTGCCGTAACTTTTGTTGTACCATTGATGAACACGCCATTGGCTCCGTTGTTGCTAAGGTAAAAATTACCACCCAGCGTAGTGATCGATGCACTGCCGGAAGGAAGCTCCGCAGCACGCACTTCATCATCAATAACATGGTACTTCAGCACAGCATTCAATGTTGCTTTGTCAGGGAGTGTAGTAATTCCTGCTGCGGTGAATGCTGCGTTGGTCGGTGCAAACAAGGTTAGTTTTTTGTTAGACGGTCCGTTGCCGAGCAATGTAGTGAGTATGGATGCATCGGCTGCCTGTACGGCAGCAATAAGTGTTGTAAAGTTTTTGTTAAAATAGGCTGGCGCTACGATCGTGCCGACAATAGGAGTTACGGAAGGCGGCACAAGAACAGCATCAATAATATGTACTACACCATTGGATGCTTCCACATCGGCCGTTACAACATTTACATTGACGTTGAGTTTAACGCCACCGGTTATCGTTACAGCAATATCTTCGCCATTGGCTGCCTCAACGTTTCCATTGGTGAGTTGTGTGGATTTTACCGCTCCGGATGTGACAACGTGATATTGAAGTATATTCTTAAGTACATTCTCGGGCACATCGTCAATGCTTGTTTGACCTATTGCTGCGAGTAAACTGGTGAATGCTGTATTGGTTGGTGCAAACACCGTATAGTTTCCGTTGCCATTGAGCGTACTTACCAGATCAGGATACTTTGATAATGCTGCTACCAGAGAAGACAGGTTATTGTTACCTTGGGCAATTTCTACAATTGTCTGGTCGGGTTGCGAAGGTGAATCATCGTCATCATCACAACTTGAAATAAATACCAGTGACAGGGCGACTACCATTGTTATTGCTAACCGGCTAAAGGTTGAGCGCAATACATGTTTTTGAATGTTTACTTTCATACGCGTTAAATGTGGGTTTGTTTATTCGATGATGTAGTAACCCGGAGGAGGCTGTTTTGATTAGCGCTATAGTGCAAGCAACCGGAATTATGGGAGCGAATTGTAATTTTAACGGAGCGAACGGAATAACCGGTAGCCCAGCCGTTGGGCATATGTGGATGCCATGCGAAACCGGAATATCGTTACCTTACAGGCCCGGCTATGTTACGGCCGCTTTCGGTTGATGGAATGATTTCTGGAGAAAGTAAGCTTTACGGCATGAGGACACCAGCAACGCAGTATTGAAAAGAGCAAACACAAGTATTTATACCTGTACAAATAAATATACCGGATAAACAAAGTATATCGAAAATCTAAACCAATAAATGGCGATGAGTAAAGTAAGAGTAAACGCGTTTTCAATTTCACTTGATGGCTATGGAGCCGGACTCAATCAAAGCAAAGAAGAACCGTTAGGAAAGAGAGGCGAGGAACTTCACGAGTGGATTTTCCCTACGAGGATGTTTCAGAAGTTGTATGGTAAAGTAGAGGGAACAGAAGGAGCGGATAACGACTTTGCTGAAAAGTCATTTGAAAACCTCGGTGCGTGGATTATGGGACGCAATATGTTTGGACCTGTTCACGGCCCATGGCCCAATGATGAATGGAAAGGTTGGTGGGGAGACAATCCGCCCTATCATGTCCCGGTATTTGTTTTAACAAATCATGCAAGGGAATCTTTTACCATGGAAGGCGGCACTACATTTCACTTTATTACCGGTGGTATTGAAGTTGCCCTGGAGAAGGCGAAGCAAGCAGCCAACGGTAAGGATATACGCATTGGTGGTGGAACGTCAACAATTCGCCAGTACTTGCAGGCTGGTTATATAGATGAAATGCATCTTGCTATAGCCCCTGTATTTCTGGGAGCTGGTGAACATTTTTTTAATGGAATTGATTTGCCGAAGTTAGGCTTTATTGAAACGCAAACTATATATGGACAGCGAGCAGCACATGTGGTACTAAAGAAAAAAACGTGAGGAAAAGAGTGAGTCGAAAAACTCGATGGAAATTCGCTGGTAGAGCACATTGCACTCACCAAGTGAACGAACACACCGGTCGCTATAAATCAAATCCTTTCAATACAATTAAAAAGACAAACAGTACTCTACTCCAATCGTATCAGTAGATTGTCTGTGGTTATTCTGCGGTATCGGTATATCTGTGATTTATATAACTTTTACAGATTTTATGTAACGCTTTTCATGCAATGGGAACGCATCTTTGCGCTGCACCACGTGTATAAGAATGCACAGGTTGTAATGCATGACGAACAATAGGTATACCATCGCCAGTAACGATGTCTTTAAACCGGCAGATTACGCTGATATTACGGATGAATTGATATTGTTCAGACAATCGTCATCAGCTTTTTCAAATTCACATAAAGCCACTATGTTTATTTCATTTCTGAAAGACCACATGATTGGTACTGCCCTTGTGAATTCTTATCCTGAACTTGTTTCGCACATCACGTCACGACAAATCTGTGTTAAACACCTGGAGCTCCTGTTCGAATCGAGCCGTGCCAACCTTTCTTTTCAGAAAGACCTTGAAACCTATATCAGACATCAGCTGGAATAAATACTGGTGGAAAACTAAAATGGAAGTTACCGTACTTTTTAATTGCTATCTCTCTGACCGCAACAGCGAAAAAACAGTTTGTACCTTTAAGATTATCCTGACGAAAAACCGGGAGAATCCCTTTCACTTGTATAAGCTGGAAAACATTGTTTTAGATCAATGGCAGAAGTTGAATATTAATACCACCATGAACGGGGCCGTGCGCACACTTCTGCAGGAACTGTTTTCATCCGATATAAATAAAGCCATTCATTACGGGCAACTGGTTTTGAATACACAGGGTATTCTTAAAAAAATAATAAATGGAAAAATGGCTATCTCCATAGGTACCGCTGATACGAAAGAACTGCTCATACCTGATTTTGATTTCATACTGGAAGAGCTCATCGAGAACCAGGTAACCCGGCCGTAATATAGCCAGCGAGGCGTTCCAATTTACAGGGAGTAGAATAACTGATAGAGGTATATTTCACGGTAACGTTATCGCTAGTTGTAAACATAGCAATAACATTACCGTCCTTTCCGGGAATTACAGCATTGAAATATAGCAGAAGTGCATTGTAAATCTGATTGTGCAAACCATGTTAGCGCAAGCGGGTATAGATCGTATTCTGGTAAACGGAGTGGCTCTTACACGGTTGATACATGAGCGTAGGTGCCGGGTTCAGCAGTTCAATCACACTGCGGATACTTGTAAAGCTTTCACGCGCTGAATTATACCGGGAGAGCAGCGCATCCATTTTTTGCGTAAGCTTTTTAATGGTAGTGCCTGTTGATATTTCTGATGTGTTCATATTTATAGCTATTTAAAAGATTGTTTCAATGTTATTTACCGGTGCGTTATACGATACCGGTTTGTTTGAGAGATCGACCGCAGAAGTTGTAGTGCATGTTTAGCGCGTAACTTTTAGCGGATTAACAGGTGTAAGTTCCCGTTCAAAGTAAGCCTGCTGTTTGCCGTGTTCATCGCCCACTGCAGCACAGTAATAAATGCGTTGAAGGTACTTGATAATAACCAGTTGAAGCGAAGGGTGTACCTTGGCCATAACGAGCGTACCTTCCGGATAAATATTATCAGTGTTTATTCTGTAAGCCATGGGTATCGGTAGAAATTTTAGTTGTGAAAAAAATAACAGTCGCTTTCTTAGAGCTGCTTTTTGCGACAAGTTTATTTACAGCGTTTCGATAATGAGCTGAAGTTCTTTTGCCGGTATAGATAATTTTAATTCCAGGGCTTCGAACATGGTTACTTTGTTTGTTTCGTCAAAATCCAGGTCAGCGTCTGTTAAAGCAGGAAACTGCTTTTTGAGTTTCGTCTTCTGCGCCTCCCATCTGGAGTTTGCTTTCGATGAAGTATGTAACCCTATCATGATGTTGTATTTTATCAAACTGCAAGTTGGTGTCAATTAGGTTGGATTGCCTTACAGCGAAAAGCCAAAGAGTTACATAATTCACACTTTTCTACGTATAGTTATAGAGTAAACCTGCGAGCGTTGAGATGTATATGTTTATGAACCCAGTTTACTTCATCTTCAGGCGATATGTGATTTAACGTGTTAAATCGACTGAACACACGGAGGGGAATATCATAAGGAAGTGTCTCCGCTAAATAAGGGCCTGATACCCCCAACATCCAATTATTGGCAGCAGCCCAGTGTGGTGGCATTGTTCTATACTTGAAAACATAGTACGTCATGTCATCTATAGCAACACTTTTTACCAGTTGTATTTCATCCGGGGCCATGCCGAGTTCAGTTGGAAATTCAAGCCAGTTTGCAAGAAAACTCTCTGCTCCCTTCTCGTGGG
This sequence comes from uncultured Chitinophaga sp., assembly GCA_902168205.1. Taxonomy (GTDB): domain Bacteria; phylum Bacteroidota; class Bacteroidia; order Cytophagales; family Cyclobacteriaceae; genus Ohtaekwangia; species Ohtaekwangia kribbensis. Next base: position 444,283 of record CABHOK010000002.1, read on the forward strand.
TAAAATATTCCGCAGGGAAAAGGTCTTGTCGATTATGCTCGCAGAGCATAAGATATACTAAATAACGCAAGGAGGCGTTTTGTACCAGCGACAGAACCTCGGAGTCTTTAATCGTTTTGTTTGAGGCAATCTTTTGCATAACAGGATTTAATACATCATACTTGCTGTCTGCAAGCCGATGGAATTTGCGCCTTACATAGTAATGGTTATACAACAACCATATACCCGATAGAACTGCAACCAGCACTAAAAGAAGCAGGCTTGCATGCAGGATAAAAGATTTACTCATAAATAGACAATTAGTATCAACACACCCTGTACGATGGCGTGCTTGTGTGCGCCCGTAACGCATTACATGCTTTGAAAACATAAGAATCACGAGAAAGAGGATTCTGTCAACTCCTAAGCATATATATGATTTGTATAAAAGTACCTTTTAACATCTCAATAAACGTAAAATTTCGGATTTATAATTAAAATGAACGATTGTCACACGAGTAAACGTTATCTATTAATACACCCCTGCATATGCTAAAATATACTTTTGATACCGGTGATAATGTATTCTTCAAGCAACTAAAGCTAAAAGTTGATAATTACTTTTCGGAGTATAAACTTCACCGTGCCGGCAATGGTAAACTGTACCGGAAGAGTTTAATACAGGTATTTGCTGCGTTGAGCCTTTACATATTACTCGTTTTCTTTACACCTGCTGCACTGATTGCGATACCATTATGTTGTATATTGGGACTTAATCTTGCCGTTATCGGCTTTAACGTAATGCATGAAGGTGGACATCAAAGCTTTTCGCAATATGCATGGGTAAACAATGTATCGTCTTATTTCCTTAACGTGCTGGGTGGTAATTCTTATTATTGGAAGATCAAGCATAACGTTAATCACCATACGTATACGAACATTGAAGGAATGGACTCAGATATCGATGTAAAGCCTTTTATGCGTTTACATGGCGATCAGCCACTGCGTTCTTATCATCGCTACCAGCATATTTACTGGCCGGTGCTATACAGTATTTCATACCTGGTGTGGGTATTTTACGAAGACCTGCAAAAATATATCAGCGGCAAAGTATCGGTAAATGCTGCGTGTAAGAAGCTGCCGTTAAAGGAGCATGTTATATTCTGGTTTACAAAATTTATGTATGTTGGGATGTATATGGTCATCCCGATTATAGTAGTAGGCTGGCTGCCGTGGCTTATTGGTTTTCTTATAGTAACGCTCACCTGTGGTATAGCAATAAGTATTGTTTTTCAACTGGCACATGTGGTAGAAGGTACCCAGTTTCGTTCGGCCAGTACACAAGATCAGTATAGCAGGCAGGAGTGGGCCATTCATCAAATCAGCTCCACGGCCAATTTTGCAACAACCAGTAAACACCTGCATTGGCTGCTGGGCGGACTGAATTTTCAAATTGAACATCATTTATTTCCACGTGTAAGCCATATACACTATCCTAAGATCAGTATACTGGTAAAACACGCTTGCACGGAATCGAATATCATCTACCATGAATATTCATCTATGGTAAAAGCAATCGTTTCGCACGTTATTCATTTACGGAAGTTGGGCCGTGCGTGACCGCGCTGCCATATCCTGCTGTTGATATTGATCTGTTGGCAGGCATGCATTTTGGATGTGGTATGCACCACTTTAATTGAACGTGATACTATGAAGATATATATTAAGTATATGGTAAGTCAGCGGTGCAAGATGATGGTGCGTGATGAAATTGACAGGCTGGGCTTACGATATACCATTATTGAATTGGGGTTTGTTGAACTTCCGGATGACATCACCCAGCAGCAGCACGATGAATTGAAGAAAAACCTGTACCACTCCGGATTAGAATTGCTGGATGACAAGAGAAGTATTCTCATCGAAAAAATTAAGAATGTTATCACCGAGATGATTCACTATACCGATGTATTACCGAAGACTAATTATTCGGAATATATAAGTGAAAAACTCAATTACGATTATACATACCTGGCCAATGCGTTCTCGGAAGTAAAAGGTATTACTATACAGCAATTCATTATTCTTAACAAGGTTGAGAAAGTAAAGGAGTTACTTCTATACGATGAACTAAATTTAACCGAGATAGCCTATAAACTGCACTATAGTAGTGTAGGACATTTATCCAACCAGTTTAAAAAAGTTACCGGGTTATCGCCATCGTTCTACAAGAAGCTGAAGCAAAAGCGTAACAGCAACCTTGAGAATGTGTGATATGTGTAAAACCGGGAGTTAGTTGTGTAACGCGCCTGCTATATTATTTGCTCTCTTTTGTGAGGTAGTTATGACGCAAACAATTAAACAAACAACACATATGGAAACTGTAAAAAAACAAGAAGCAGCCGCTACACAGGAAGGGACGACTTTTAAAATAGCCGGAAACTGGAAGGAACAAGCCCGCGAGTTGCAAAAGGAATTTTCGGAATTGTCTGACTCCGATCTCGAATTTCAGGAAGGTAAAGAAGAAGAACTTCTGAAAAGGGTTGAAGTGAAACTCAACAGAAGTCGCCAGGAAGTTATTGATCTCATTGCGAAAGTTCAGACAGCTGAGAAACAAAACTGATTCTCCCTCATTGTTTTGCCGGTGCTATAAATTTATACCGGATACAGCCGGCAAAAAATCTCTCACGTTGTAAAAAATATACATGTATCTCTCCGGAAAAGCAGAACATATTGTTTCTGTTTTTTTGGGGATTGGTATCCCGATGCAACGTCAGTTTCTGGTTGCGATCAAAAAGAACAAAGCTTACAGAGTTGAACGGTCTCAATTAAGTGCGTGCAATCCATTGTTTTCGCACAGGAGATTGGGACATGATATTTATTTAGTTATTTATTGGAAGATATGCTGATATGGTATTAATTATACTTACCTTTGAAGGGTATTAAGTTATCTGCAATTTAGTAGTATATCATTCTGTTAAATTATAATCATTCCTCACATTTCCACCTCCGGAAAAGCGATCAGAGTAGTTATTATTCATCTAGAGTTCTGAAAGCTTGGTACAATCATTTTTAATTATTTTAAAATTATGCAAGGAACAGTAAAATTCTTCAATGAAGCTAAAGGTTTTGGCTTTATTAAACCTAATGATTCACGTGACGATGTTTTTGTTCACTCGTCAGGTCTTATCGATGAAATTCGCGAGAACGATGAAGTTGAATATGAAGTTGAACGCGGTAAAAAAGGTTTGAACGCAGTTAACGTAAAACGCGTTTAGTTTTTGTAATTCAATGTTAATGGTGAAAAGGCCTTTCAAAACTGGAAGGTCTTTTCTTTTTTTTAAAGGTGTTACGCATTACAATAATGTAATTGCAGTGATATACTATCTTTATCGAAATTTGGGTAGTTTAAAGGGAGTGAATCACGGCTATGCACACGACACTTCCATTGAATAGGAATACTGTCTGTAAAATGTTATCTTTAATAAGCTAATGGCATATGTGTTTATATGCTGCACTCATGCTGCTTTTGCAGTCGCCTAAAAATTATATCTGAATTTGTTGTTGGTTACCAGAATAGTTTCTGCAGTACTCACCCGGTTGTTAATTCGTAAAACGGATAGTGACTTTCATCTCATGAAGGCAACTATATATTGAACGCGATATGTCTTTGATTAATAAATTGATTTTCTTGTTTAAACGGTTTTCCTGGTTTAAACGTCTTAATGCTAAAATTACCTATGAACTTTTAGCCAGGTATATTTCGGCTGACAGCTGGCAATTCATGAATTACGGCTACGTGCCAACGGCTGAGGAGGCTGCGCTTTCGCCTGTGTGTGGTAACATCGTTAACCAGCAGCTCTCTGCTAATATGTATCATTACCTGGCATCGAAAATTGTGTTGACAGACAAGTTCGTTCTGGAAATAGGAAGCGGTAGGGGAGGCGGAGCACGATATATTGCAGAGCATTTTAAGCCCTTGAATTATATCGGGCTGGATATAGCAGGAAGTGCCGTTGAACTGGCGAACCGGCTGCATCCACTACCTAATGTTAAATTTATACAGGGGAGTGGGGAGCATATTTCTTTGTATGACGGTACTGTTGATGTCGTTGTGAATGTGGAGTCTTCGCATGGCTACGGTGATGTAGCATTATTCATTCGCGAAGTATACCGCGTGTTAAAGCCCGGTGGATATTTATTGTTGGTCGATTTCCGAAATTCAGTAGACAATATGGAATTATTTAAGCAACAGCTTCTGGCATCGGGTCTGCATTGTATTTGCCTGGAGAATATCAGTGCACAGGTTGTTGAGGCCATAGAGACAGAAGATCCTGTAAAACGTAAACAAATAGAAGCCTGGATACCACGCCGGTTTCAAAAAATATTCAGCGAGTTTGCCGGTGTAGTAGGTTCGAAATTTTATAATACGTTAAAGAGCGGAGAAAGGCCTTATTACCGGTTTGTGCTGACGAAACCTGTGGTGTAGTATGTTGGTCATATATCTAATTACACCCACAGCCGCCACCATTTTTACCACCGTTAGCACCGGAGGCGCCTTCGCGGTACAGCTCAAAACTGGTTTCGAACTTTTGCGTTTTGCGTGCAGCGAGTTCCATCTCCGAATCGTTGAGGTGCATTTTCTGATATTCCTTCACGGGTGCACATTGTGATAGTGAAATAACTGTTAGTATAGACAGTACTGCTAATGTTTGTTTCCTTTTTTTCATAAAGTTTTTTGGAGCGATATATTTTTAGAACTATAAATAACATCATTATCATCGATGATAATGCATGCTATATCTCGTAATTGATTAATAAGATGCAAACCGGCTTTAACTCCCATAACCATGATAGGTGTAGCCATGGCATCGGCAAGTTCGGCACTGGCGCAGAGCACCGTAACACTTTTTATACCTCGTACCGGGTACCCGGTTTGAGGATCTATAGTATGCGAGTATTTAACGCCATCGATCAATACATATTTTTCGTAAGTGCCAGATGTTGCTATCGAGGTGTCGGATAATTGTACAGATGCAAAGGGTAAATTTTTTGTATTGGGATCCGCAATACCAACGGTCCATTTACTGCCGTGCGGTTGATGGCCCCAAACGGTAAGGTCGCCTGCTGCATTTACAATTCCACTGGTAACTCCGGCTGCGCGCATGATGTGTTTGGCCTGATCGGCAGCGTAACCTTTTCCGATACCGCCAAAACCAATGCGCATTCCTTTCTCGGCGAGAAAGACGGTTTGATGCTGACGGTCCAGTATAACTTTTCGAAAGTCAATCAGTCGCACCATAGCCTTCGCGGTTTGCAGATCGGGCAGTGCTTTCATGCTGCGATCAAAATTCCATAGGCTTTTATCAATCGAGCCGTAGGTAATATCAAAGGCTCCCTGTGTGATAGACGAAATACGAATGGAGCGCTCGATGAGATCGAAAACTTCTTTATCAACCTTCACCGGCATAATTCCCGCATGTGCGTTGATCTGGTTCGTCTGACTTGTATCATCAAAGGTTGTGAGTAATTTTTCGATGCGCGATACTTCCGCGATTCCTTCATCTATACAACGTATAGCAAATGCTTCGCTATCGGAAACCACTGAAAATTCAAAGTGATTGCCCATCAGTTTCAAGCCTTTACTATATACCTGAGTCATGCTTACGGTTGAGGTATCGCGTTATTGAGGTTCTCTATGAATTTTTCGTAGCTGCCAAAAACGTAACCATCCCACGTTTTAATTACGTTTCCATTGGAATCGACCAACACGGTGAACGGAAATTTACCGGAAGGATTATACTTCTCTGCGAGTGCTTCGTTGTGCTTTACCTGTTCGCCCGGAAGCTGATTCTTTTTGGAACGCGGAAAATCTGCGCGAACCAAAACCAGCTTCTTTTCGGCAAGATTTACAAAAGCTTCATTTTCGAATACTTCTTTTTTCATTTTGATACAGGGAGCGCACCAGTCCGATCCGGAAAAATTGATCAATATATACTTGTGATCCTTTGTTGCCAGATCTTTAGCCGTGTTGAAATTGCCGAGCCACTCAACGGCCGGCATGGTAATAAGCAGTATATATACCAAAAGGAGTTTCATGGAGTATATTATTTAAGTTTCAATAAAATAGTTACAATGTCAGCATTTAACCCGGTGGAGCGATGGTAGTGTCCGTACCGCAGCTCAACAGCATTCAGTTTGGCTATATTGGCGATACCACCGGGTGGCGCATAGCGTATACCCATACCAAACATATTGCTGGAAAGTTTAGACAGATCGTAATCGCTGGTATAGTACGCTTCATTCAGGTTATGCTGCTCATACTTCGCAAAGTATTTTACACCTTGTTGCGTATAGTATCGGTAAAACGGACTCACTGAAAAGAACGGAGTAATCTTTACCGGTGTTTCTATTTCTGCGGTATGCGCCTGCAATCCCCAGGTATCCGTATAGTATCGATAATAACTACGAATAATAAACCGATCACCCAGGAAATAGTTCAATCGCACACCGAGTGGCAGTTTGAAACGCGAATCCGGAAGGTGCTCTACCCGGTGCGATCCATCTGTAAAATACGTTCGGTGATATAGTGTAGCGAGTTGCCCTTTTTGATACGCCACATCGGCCAGTAGTAACACCTGCAATCGTCTTGTTATTACCTGGCTGAGACTGAACGATGTGCTATAGGTATTGCGCGGTTTGTTCCCCTTCAGGTTACTGCCCGATCGAAGCTCAATAGGAAGTATAACGGTCCAGGTATCAAGATATACCTGACCTTTGGCGCTGAATTCACGGTTCTTGTCTTTGGATAGCTTTGCCCATCCAAGGCTTAATCCTTTCGACAAGTAATCATACTCTGCCGAGATCGAACCATTTACACTGACAGTAGATCCGTTCTCTTCGTTGGCAATGGCATAGGTGATGGAAGGGTATATGCGTTGATCGCCAGACGATGCTGAAGATATAGTATTGGGATCAATTTTGTCAGATGATGCCGATGAGTATACATCTACTCCAAGCTCAGCATTGAGTGTATGCTTTCGCCTGCGGTGATCGTAACGTGATAACTTTACATCGATTGTAGTTGCAAAGTCCGTTAAATGCTCCGTACCGATGCCACCCGTAACAGCGGAGTTGTTGCCATCCTGTTTATAATAACTGGAGACAAAATTTACTTCTTCCAGTTTAAGCTTTTTTCGCTTGTAAATGGAGGAGTCCTGAACATCCTGGGAAAAGCCCGCTAACGTTGACAGGTATATCCCGATAGCAGCCAATGATATTTTTAACATAGAATTTAAAAATGCAAACTCTGAACAAATTTTGAAGACATTCTGAATTTTTGAGATTTTAGGATAAATACGCAGCTATAGGCCTGAAATTTTTTTCGTAAAGCTGCCATACTGGTGCACGGCAATTTTTCGTTTCGGGCAGGAAACAACGGTGTGTTTTTACGTTGCGTGCCTGGGTTTATTCAGGAGGCACTACAGGAACCAGCTGCCTAGTGTGAAGAGTATTTTATTTTTCTTCCCAATCCTTCATAGATACTATATTCAATTTTTTTGCGTAGCAGAATAACCAGCGCAGTGGCCAGAATAAGAGAAGAAGGAAAGGCTGAACCTATACCTAATGGAGCAATAGCCAGCAGAAAAATAATAGCTCCCACCATGGCCGTTTTCAGGAGCTTACCTTTATACAGGAGAAATGCCCCGATGAGTACCTGACAGCCCGCAATTATAAATATATAGGCTTGTATATGCTCACTGAACGGCCCCAGAATAATGCCTCGGTAAAAACCACTGGTTGTTAATTCACCAAACTGTAAATACAGCCCGGGATTTCCCGATGCCGTAAATGCATTGAAGGCCGCTGCGCCTATAAATATACCACTCAGGAAAACACGCCCCACATTGGGCCACAGCATGGCTATAACGGCTGTGAGAATTGCAATTACATTAGTAATAATGTAGGCGACAGTATAGTCAGTTTCCATAAGTCAATTTGTTTGTGAGTAAGAATGCTATTGCGTTTTTTCGGCACGTTGGTCGTGATTGGTCTTCCAGTGTTCAAGCTGGCGTTTGAGAGCGGACACAGATTGTTGGATGGCGTCTTCGAAAGAATTACTCTGCTTGGACGCAAAGAGATCATTACCTGGAACAACCAGTTTTATTTCACAGATCTTGTTCTCTCTTTTGTCAGACTTGTCAAGCTTCAGGCATATATGCGCTTCCACAATGCGTTCATTTATAAGCTGGAGTTTCCGAACGTGGTCTTCTGCAAATGCCAGGAGTTTTTGTTGTGCATCGAAATGTGGAGTCTGAATGATTAGCTTCATAGAAATTGGTTATTTAAAAGTATACTGCGATGTAAACAGGAATGAATCGTTATCACATCAAATCTATATTTTCAGTATTTGCTGCGGAATGACCAATATCAGTATAGCGGGTGATTTTGGTCTGGTTTACGAGGCGTACGATGATGATAATCCATATACCTGATGACCGACATCATAACGCGGAGGCACATAGCTATATACTTTCGGCAGGAATAAAGACTAGAGGTTATATGCGCCTTACAACATTTTTCTGTTTTTGGCTGGTCAGCGCGATGGCAGTAAGCGAAGTGGTTGCCCAGAACGATATATATACGTGGCAGCGTACCCGGTTTTCGTTGGGAATTTCTGCCGGACAGTTGACTGATAATTCGTGGCTTGGGCTGGAAGTGAGTAGCCCGGTTAGGCATCGTCATTTCAGCCTGCGACTGACGGGCAGTGTGCATTGGCTCGAAGCCTATAAGACACAGCGCGATCGCTGGGGTACATTTTCAATACTAAATCCTGCCGTGGTTATATATACCCGCGTTATGGACCGAAGCCGCTGGTATATTGATTTGGGACCTTTGTTCATTATTCCTCAGAACAAGGTATCCGATAAGAAGCTGGTAAGCGGTATAAGTGCACTGGCCGGTATAGAAGTATTTATATTGCGAACCCCCAATAGGGGTGTTGGCTATCACTTTAATATAGGGCTTAACTATGCCAATGCATACGCTGACAGACTCGATAGCGATCCGCGCTATAGCAACGGATTTATTTTCTGTAACGGCTTCCGGTTTTATTTTTAGGAATATGACTGGCCGATCACTGATTTTCCGGTTGGCTCGCATCATAACGCGCCAGCTTGTCTTTTGCCATGCGAAGATCCATTTCGCTCGAGTATATTTTATCTGATAGTTTATGCGTAAGGTTATCGAGGCGGTCTGTTGCCACTCGCAGGTAATCGAGTGGTTTGCGTAGAGTATCGGGTACATTGGTATAGGTCTGAATCAGGTTGGTTAGTCCCATGATACTGCATACCGGTCCGCGAACATCATGCGCAACAATGTGTGCGATTTCTTCCAGTACACGTATATATCCATCCTTTTGTAACTCGGAATTTTTTCGATCGGTGATCAGGGTACGCAGCGAAAGGTAGCTGGTAATAGTACGTGCTTCATTAAAAATGGGGATGATGACGGTATCAACCCAATAGAGTGTTCCGTCTTTTGCGCGGTTTAATATTTCTCCGTTCCAGCGTCTGCCCGAAGTTATAGTTTGCCAGAGATTGATAAAAAAATCCCGGGTATGATAACCCGATTTTACGATGCGGTGATTCTGGCCGATAAGTTCTTCTTCGCTATATTTTGAAACACGCTGAAAATTTTCATTCGCGTACGTAATAATGCCACGGGTATCGGTTATAGAAGAGATGATGTTGACATCAATGGCATTCCGATATGCCTTTAACTGGTTCAGTAAACTCCACTCGGTTGCCGTTCGTTTGTTTTCTATAATATATCCTTCTATCGCAGTCAGTTCGTTATTGTTATTAAATACACCAACAAACCAGTCGTCAACGATGCGTGGCTTTCCGAATACATCGATTACCTCTATCTGAAGTTTTTCAAGTCCACCGGCGTGTCGCGCAATTTCAATTTTATGGTCGATTATGAGTTTGTCTGCCGGTGCCAGAAACTGCTGGTAATAAATCGGGGGCTTGAACAACAGTTCTTCCGGAGGCACGCCCAGGAGGTTAGCGACTGCTTTACTTACATAGCTGACCGTTACTGCTGGCAGCAGACTGATGCGGTATGTTACTCCTGGCAACGCATCCGCCAGGTTTACCAATGGAACTGAAATCTTCTGCAGAGACTGATCGTTCATAGCCACATCATGATATATACTTGTATATATTTATAAAGTGCATAGCCCCGATATATAGTTATGTAATTGTTTCGTGGTTGTTTACCGGTATAACTATGCGAAAAGTTGAATATGCTGCTGCGCCTTCAATGCTTAACTTGCCTTTCAGCCTTGCAAGAAGCTGGATACATAATTTCAATCCCAGTCCTAGACCATTCTCTCCTTGTGTTCCTTTTTCGGAACTATAGTTGCCCGCCATAATGGAATCAATTTTTTGGCGGGTAATGCCTGTTCCTGAATTTTGAATTTCGAGAATGAAGTAATCATTTGTTGGGTGGTCGCGTATACTGATCTCACCTGCGAACGGTGTAAACTTGATTGCGTTCGAGATAAGGTTGCGAACGATGATGGTAAATATACCTTCATCGGTTACTATACTCTGATTATAGAGTTGAATATTTACCCTGATTTGCTTGTTCACGACTGTGTCGTGGTAGAGGGTTAACACGCTATTGATGATGGGCGTGATGTCTGTTTGCTTACAGGTAACCTTTGTTTCTTCAAACGAGGATCTGCTCCAACGCAGAATAGTATCCAGGAAGTCCTGCATTTGAAAAATCTGTTCATTCAGTTTTCCAAGTAAAGCGTTTTGTTCTTCATTGGTTAAGTTTCCATCCAGCGTGAGCTGAATTACATTGGACAGGTTACCGATCGGTGAACGAAGATCGTGGCTTAAAATGGATAGTATACGATCTTTATTTTCAATCAGCTTGAGCATTTCTTCCTCCTTGCGAATCTCCTGGTCAATATTCACGAAAGCCACAAACTGTATTTCGCCATGAACGGATGCTTTTACTTCATACCATTGCTCCCCGAAATATTTTGTATTGATCTTCGCTTGCATCACAATCGCATCGGCTCCCATCTGCTTGGCGTATCTTTCTTTTTGCAGCCACTCAGACGTGATCCGGGTGCGGTATGTTATTTCTGTATAGGCGGTTTCGAACCATTGTTCAATGGTGGGGATGTCGCTGAGCGAAAAGCCAATCTCTTCTTCAAAGGCTTTGTTTACAAATATATTCTTGCGTACACCATCCACTATCTCGGACACGAGCAGGGGATAGGGAAGGAAGTTGAAGACTTTTTCCAGGTTAATCTTGTCAAGCTTCAGGCCGTTGAGTGGTTTAGTCATATTCATTAGGACAGGTTTATGGAATGAGTTCTTCCTATTCGTCACGCGTGGAATACAAACACAGGGTAATTGCAAAATGCCGTAATGTTTCTGATAATACTTTTGTGGAATATGCGCTGTATGAAGTTCCGGTGTACCGAACACAAGGCCAGTGCGTCTGGTTTGTTTCGCAATACATAGCTGTTTATACCCTGCACGGTATCGTCAGATCGGACCGTTTCATAACTGAATTTTATATCATCACCGTAAAAGTTGCTGATGATGAATTGAAGTTCCTTCAGATCGTCTTCAACGTCCTGGCTATACGCCTCTTCGATTACCTGCAACACCGTTAGTTCGCATCGTAGCGCTCTGACGATTGGAACTAGGTGCGTTAGCGGCAGGCGCCTTTCCTTCAGATAGTCGAATGCATAGATCATGGTGTTGATCTCGCTATATATATAGCCTGATGGTACCAGCAGTAGGGGCGTTTCGCTTCGAACAATGGCGTTATAGGTATTGCTTCCGCTGAATAATTGATACCAGTCGTCAGCTCCATCAGACCCCATAACAATAAGGTCATAATTTTTTGCCTTGTCGTGAATGACAGTGCTTAGCCTGTTGGAGGCCGATTCAACTTCTGCATAGCACGACACCTTGAACGTGCGGGTTACTTCGCGACACTCTTGTTCCAATTGTTCGGCAGCATTGGCAAGTATTACTTTTTTCCCGGTTAGTACAGAAGCAGGCGTAACGTCAAATATAGACTGAACATGAAATAACGTTAGGTTACCTTCCACAGCCTGTGCCAGTTTAGCCGCATAGGCAATGGCATTTTGTGCAGCCGGAGAAAAGTCTGTAGGGCAGAGTATATCTTTCATGATTGTTCCGGTTTAGTCTTTATTGGCCCTCGCACTGTTTCGTTGTTGCTTTTCCTTTTTCTTAAAGTAAGGGCGAAACAGAAAATTGTGCTTGAGTGCTTCCATGTTCTCATTAAATTGTTGTGTACCTTGTTCAATGTTGGACGCGCTCTTGAAAAGTTTCTCACGCAAAAGTGTATCGGAGAGAATCAGCCCTGCAGTACCTTCGCCTTCCTTCACATCGTCCACTACATTTCGCAAGTCCTTCATCATTTCTGAAGTCTTAACACTGGCGTCTTGAATTTGTTGTAGTGAAGTATTCAACTGATTTGCCAGTGTGGTGTCCATGAAAAGTCGGTTGATGAGACCATCACCGCTTTGAAATCTCTGTACAATACCGTTGGCATTTTGGGTAAAGGCGGCAGTGCTTTTGCCGGCCGTTCTGAAGTCGTGTACAGCAGCCCGGAGATCTTGTGTAATAATTGTATCCGACAGTAATGTCCACAGGCTTTCACTGTGGTTTAATTTCTCTGTGATCTCATACAGGTTGGTAGAGATCCTGGCGATGTTGTCGTTGGTAGTGTTGAGTGTTCTTAGCATTTCATCTGTCTCTACCGGTTTTCTTGAAAAGATCACGTCACCTTCGCGCACCGGTTCTGCATACCCCGGCTGTGAATTGATGTTAATGAGTTTGTTGCCCATCAGTCCATCCGTACCAATCGAGGCGATAGCATTTTTCCGGATGTATGATTTCATTTTTTCATCGATAAGCATAGTAACGACAATGGCGGTATCATTTTCAACGCTCACCGATTTTACCGTACCTACATCTATACCTTTGAAGCGTACGTTGTTACCCGGCACAAGTCCGTTAACGTTACTCACAATGGCCTTTATCGTAAATGTAGTGCCCAGCAGATTTCGGTTTTTGCCGATCATATAGAGTGTAAATACCAGAAATAGAATTCCGATAACTACAAAGAGTCCTACTTTTGCATTATCGACAGTTTTGTTTTTCATGGCTAGTCAAAGAATTCTCTGATTTTCGGATCGTTCGAATGCTGAAGATTTTTATAGGTATCATTTGCGTAACACTTGCCGTCAATCAACATCACCACCCGGTTTGCTGTTATATCGATACAATGCATGTCGTGTGATATGACGATGGATGAGGTGTTATACTTTTTCTGCACCTCAACAACGAGTTGACTGATTTCGCGCGCGGTGACCGGATCAAGACCGGTAGTGGGTTCATCATATAAAATGATTGATGGCCGTAGTATTAAGGTTCGCGCCAGTGCAATTCGTTTACGCATACCACCGGAGAGTTCTTCGGGCATCATATCAATAGTATGTTCCAGGCCTACATCCTGAAGTACTTCCATTACAGCGGCTTCGGCTTTTGCTTCACGCATTTCTTTTTCCCAGTGTCTTCGTAACGGAAATTCAAGATTTTCTCTAACCGTCATGGAATCATATAGCGCGTTGCTCTGAAAAAGAAAACCTACGCGTGCCCGCAGGGTGTCCAATTCATCCTGGTTAATTTCATTAACATCATTACCAAGCACAATTACTTTTCCGTCATCAGGCTCGATAAGACTAATGATACATTTGATCAAAACCGATTTACCCGATCCGGATTTTCCGAGCACCGCCAATGTCTCACCGGTTGATAAAGTCAAGGATAAATCGCGGAGTACATGATTGTCTCCAAAAGACTTATTCAGTTTATCTACACGGATAACAGCGTTGGTCATAATGGTTCAGGTTAAGCCAAGAAGATCTGTGATCTGCACAGCAACCAGGTCGATAATGAAGACCAGCAAGGAAGACACTACAACAGCCGAGTTGGCAGACCTGCCTACACCTTCGGTTCCTTTTTTTGAATTATACCCTTTATAGCATCCGATAACTCCTATAGCAAATCCGAAGAAAAAGGTTTTGATCAGGGATGGCAGTACATCGCCAAAGCTCACCGCATTGAAAACTTGTGTCCAGTATAAATGCCAGCTCACTTCACCGCGAATGTTTACTCCCAGATAGCCGCCATAGAGTGATATGGCGTTGGAAAAGCTTGAGAGTATAGGAAGGGTGAGCGTTGTTGCAAGCACGCGTGTAACGATGAGATATCGAAATGGATTTGTACCGGACACATCCATTGCATCGATCTGTTCCGTTACGCGCATAGATCCTAATTCGGCTCCCATACCGGAGCCTACCTTGCCTGCGCAGATGAGCGCAGTGATAACCGGAGAGATTTCGCGTATCAGCGATACGGAAACCATTGCCGGTAACAGAGACTCTGCTCCGAATTCAACGAGTGTTGGCCTGGATTGAATCGTAAGCACCAGGCCCATGATAAAGGCCGTGGTGCCCACGAGGGGTAACGATTTATAGCCAACCCAATAGCATTGTCTCAGAAACTCGTCAACTTCCTGGTGTTGCCTGAAGAGCTCCCGGAAAAACCGCGCTACAAATTTTACGATGTTGCCGGTTTCGCTGAAGAATTTGGTGTTCAAGGGTGATACCACGATATTAATTATAGTCAAATATGCCTCGTGCACAGTTAGAAACAGGTGACGCTTGTCAAGCACGGCTCATGATAATTGTCATGTACCCGTTAAGGAAGTACACACGTCCATACCGGCAGGTCTATATGATTTACTATATCTTCGGCAACGCTTCCGTTAAAGAAGTGCATAAAGCCCTTCCAGCCTTGTGTACCTATAGCGAGCATATCGGCATCCATATCCCTTGCAAACCGATATATACCATCTTCGGCATTATAGTCTGATCGTACGTGCAAGGTGTAATTGGTAAATTGATTGGTTGTTGCAAATTCCTGAAGTTCCCGGAAGGAGTCTGTATCGCCTTTGAACATGCGGGGTGTATTGACCCATAAAAAGATCAGGGTCGCGTTAAAGAATGCCTGTAGTTTTTTCAACTCATCGCAAAAGTGTTTATCAGTCCGGTCGGGTATCAGCGGAACAACAATATTGTTGATGGCACCTGCCGGATTTTTGCGAATGGCCCACACCGGTATCTGTGCATGCCGTACAATTCGCTGGGTGTTGGAACCCCAGGTGTTGCCGTTGGTGCCATGCGTGCCCATTACAACCAGGTCAATACTGTTTTTATTTATATACTGCAGCACATCTTGCTGTAGTGAACCCGTGGTGTGGGTATATTTGACAGGCAACTCAAGCGGTGTATACTTTTCCCACATGGCTTGAAATTTTTTCCGGGCATCCTCTTCCATCTCCTTCAAAAAGTTAATGTTAAATGCATAGCTGTGATCCAGCGTTGGGTTTCCATGCAGGAAGGTTATGTCAAGTATATATAGCACATGTATCTGCCCTTTACTTTTTCGGGCCATACTGACCGCAAATTTGTAAGCCTCCTGGGCGGGTGCTGAGAAATCGCATGGTACGAGTATATTTTTCATTCCGCAGGTGTTAATTTTTTTTACAAACTATATATGCCGTCCGGCAATACTTATGATGGTAATCGCGGATTGACAAGATTTTGGTCATCATGATAACATTCTCCCTCTGTGGTGATTTTCATCACGGCAACCGGCTGCGGGATGCGATTACCTTACCTGTGAATTTCGAATTGCCATGAAAAAACTGAAGCCTTCACACAAATTGTTGATATGTACCGGGGTGGTCGTGTTCCTGTTGTTTATTCATCACTTCGTTTTCCGCCCTATATTTCTGGACTGGGGAGCACCGCCAGCATTGCAGTCGATGAGATTTCCGGGCGATACACTTACCAATGGGAGCGGCCATACACGGGCTGTTCTGATTCACGCAACACCCGAAGAGATATGGCCCTGGATCACGCAATTAGGACAGGACCGTGGTGGCTTCTATAGTTATCAATGGCTTGAAAATGTTTTTCGCAGTGATATGCGAAATGTTTACGTCATAAAATCTGAATATCAATTTCCAAGGCAAGCCGGAGATACTATATGGCTTGCAAACAAAAACAAGTATAGCGGCAGGGGCTACCAGGTACTTGCAGCGGTAACAGCTTTTAAATCTTTTGTAATGGTTGGTGGTGATGACTACAGACGTATACAAAATGGCGATAAGGCGTGGGGTTCATGGGCATTTTATGTATACCCGGAAGATGCGAACAATACCTGGCTTATCGTGAGATCTACCCAGGGGAGCACACATGTGGCCAACCGCCTTCTTCGGTATTTTTTCTACGAGGTGCCGCATTTTATTATGGAAAGAAAGATGCTGGTTACATTGAAAAAGACGGTGGAGAAAAATCAAACTGTATTGCGTAAAAATGAAGTGGCCTCTGACCAATAATGCTGCACTTATGAACGATTTGCGGACAGTGATCTATAGCTACCAGCCTATACGCAAGTATAAAGATACCGGTATTGATAAATCTGTTATTGATCAATTTATTGAAGCCGGGTGTATGGCCCCGTCAGGAATGAATATGCAACCCTGGAAGTTTTATGTTGTAACCGATCAGGGATTGATCAACGCTATGGATGAACAGATATGTATTGTAGTCGCGGATATTTATAATACAACCGCTGTAGCAGAGTCGTTGAAGAATAAAAATCCGATTTTTCACGGAGCTCCCGTAGTAATTTTTATCACAGCTGCACGGGAAAGCGAATGGGCAGCACTGGAAGTCGGGATGTGTGCCGAAAATATAGTGCTCTCCGCACAGGCTGCAGGCGTAGGATCTTGTCCTGTTGCCTGGGGAAAGTATATCGAACGCACGAGCCTGTATTCGCAATTAAATATTTTACCGGCAGACCATGTCGTATTATCCGTGATCGTAGGTGTTGCTGACGAGGTTCCTGTGGAACAGAAATCAAAAAAGAATGCCATATACTATATCCGTTCCGGCTTGCCGTTAAAGTATATGTCATAACATAACGTATATATATCCGCCGGACTACTAATCTAAAAAACTCTGTATGAAAACGTTAATTGTTTACTACTCGTATACCAATAACAACGAAGCTCTTGCCAATGTAATTCGGGAGAAGCTTAAATGTGACATTCTCAAAATCGAAGAAGTAAAGAAGCGAAATGGTTTTACGATTGCTCTGGATCTGCTGTTTAACAGAACACCTAAGATCAAGGCCTCTTCATCGGATGTAGCCTTGTACAACCAGTATGTTTTTATTGCTCCTATATGGGCCGGTAAAATTGCATCACCTATGAGAAGCTTTTTTATACGAGATCGGTTTTACATAAGTAATTACTCCTTTATTACGCTTTGTGGCGGACAGCCGGGACAGAAGGAGAAGCTGGTAACCAGTTTAACAAGACTTTTGGGACATGAGCCGGGTATTGTACAGGAACTGCAAATAAATGATCTTCTTCCGGAGGATAAACGCAATACGGTTAAATATACTTCGGGCTACCGTGTTCAGCCGGGCGATATGCAAAAGTTTAATCCAGCTATTGACGATTTTTTGAATAGTGTAGAGGCTCTGTATGAACTAAAACGAATGACATTGTAAAAATTGAATCCTCCAATTTCGTATATATTCTTACAGTATCTATATAGTAAAAAATAGCCGGTATATATATATGCGGTGAAGCATTCTTGGATGTATTGATTACAGCCGTAACGTAGTGGAAATAGTTAGCCCTGCGTTTTATTTTACCGGCCCGATTGCTCCATCCGAATGGTTTTGTTTTACGCTAATAGTCCAGTTCGTATTTCTGACTTTTTTTCTGATGATGCCAGTCGCCCGGCTCCGTTTCCCGACCGTTGTCATATTGTTTATAGCACTTTTTCGATTAATGCGAATAACTCCTCCTTATAGTTTCTGAACTGATCGTTGGCAGCTTGCAGGTCGTTCATAATGGCTGTATGCTCTTTGATGTATTCCGTTTTCAGTTCGTCTCTGGTCTCCAGCATATCGGCCAGTTTCTTTTCGTGGTGCCTTAGCTTTGACGCAAGTGTATCAACCAGTTCATCCTTATAGTAGATGATAATATTTTGCAGATGATGCATTTGCTTTTTTTCATCATCAGTCTTGAACTGGCTTGCGTACTGATCGAGCAGCTTTTGAAAGAATATGAGCTCTTTCTTCCAGAGAACTGTTGCTGACAACCATTCCAGTGTTTTCATATGCTTGGTAAGCAGGGACGGCTGAAGTATATATTTTTTTGTTACGGCTGTTGGCGATATCATATAGGTTGTGTTTAGTTTTCTAAAACCAAGCTACTATCGGCATTTGGTTTGCCCGATGATAATAATCTTTTTTCAACAGGATTTAAATCAGTGAATTGGCGTTTACAGGATGCTTCTTAGCTAGTTTTTGCGTATATTCGTTTAACAAAAATCTGACAGTGCTGAACAGCAATCCATATCCCTGCCGGGAGCGGGGTTTCGTTTAGGTATCTACCATGGGAAGGTGAGCTGTGTCTTGCGCAAGCTAAGCCGGGAAGAAAAAGCACTTTAATATCAGAATACGCAACGTAATCCACCCCCATGAAAACAGTATTAATCATTGAAGATAACCTGGAGATACGCGAGAACACCGGGGAGATACTTGAGCTCACAGGGTTCAACGTTTTGAGTGCCGACAACGGACGCTATGGAATTGACCTGGCGATGGATGTTATACCCGATGTTATACTCTGCGATATTATGATGCCTGGTATAGATGGTTACGAAGTTATCAGGCAGTTAAAATCAAACCCGATAACAGCATCTATACCCTTTATATATCTCACGGCAAGCGGTGAAAAGAGCGAAGTAAAATTGGCCATGGATATGGGAGCCTGCGGGTATATACGCAAACCGTTTGATGTGGATGAACTGGTGAATCTGATCCATACTTATACACCCTAGCCGAATATATCTGCTTGTTGGCACGATAGCTGCCATGTCATTTTATAATTCTCTGGTATGTAGCTGTTCCAGCGATATATACTACTCGGTCTTTTGATCTGTGCCTGCAAATCCTCCGGTCCGTCTTGGGACAACAGACGATAAAAATCTTTTATGATGCTGATGGCCGTCATCGGCAAAACGGTGCCGGTAAGTATACTTTTAGAACAAAAACAAGGAGGTAAATATGAACTTAACAACAAAAAAAAATGGAGGGCTTCCCTCACTGATGTCCGATTTCTTTGGTGCATCTTTATTTGACCGGGATATCTTCGGTTCGGAAAGCGATTTATTCCCCTCACGTTTGGGTATAAATATACCGACAGCAAACGTTTCGGAAACACCAAAGGAGTTTAAGCTTGAACTCGCTGCTCCGGGATTGGAACGAAAGGATTTCAACGTTGAGGTAGAGAATCATATTCTCAGAATCAGCGCAGAGAAAGAAGAAGAAAAGAACGAAAAGGACGGAGGATACTCCAGGCGGGAATACTCATTTAATTCCTTTACCCGGTCGTTCAGTTTACCGGAGAATGTAAAGGAAGGAAACATTGACGCCAAGTATGAGAATGGTGTTCTGAAGGTATCCATTCCGAAGGAGAAAGAAACTCCTGTGAAACTGGTGCAAAAAGTATCGGTGTCCTGATTTAATTAGATGCAGGTCAGTGGAGTAGCAAAGGGTGGTATACACTGCCCTTTGTTTTCTGGTGACACATAAATGCATATCGGTATACCAGATCGAATACAATAACTACAGAATAATTATGGATACTACGGTTTGCGCCTTGATGGAATTGCAACACCTGCTGAAGTCTTCGCAGCAGCATGCCTTGGAAAGCAAGGTGTTTGTCGGGTTTGATGGTTTTGTGGATAAGATAAAGCGCGCAGTAAAAGAAAAGCAGAACACGCGAACACTATATTTTGAGACCATTCGGGATTTTGCCGATAGACTCTTATTGGCCTGCGGGAAGAGTGGCCAGATTCAAATGGATATACAACGCGTTAAGTTTGGAGGCAACGCACCGATATTGTCCAACACACTAGGCAGGCTTGGTATACAAACGTATTGCCTGGGAAGCATGGGATACCCGCAGAAGCATGCTATATTTTCAAGTATGAATCCCTTGAGTGAAACGATCAGTGTATTGAATCCCGGGCTTAGCGATGCGATCGAATTTGGTGATGGCAAGCTTATATTTTCAGAACTCGAAGTTTTTGATCAGTATACCTGGGACTATATCGTAAAAGCTGCCGGGACCGAAACGATTTCAAAAGCTGTCTCGCAAAGTACATTGCTTGCCTTTGTCGACTGGGCAAACCTGCCGCACGCCAGTAACATTTGGGAAGGTATTCTTAAAGACATTATTAAACCATTGAAGCGAAATGATTTCCTTTTTTTCTTCGACCTTTGCGATCCTTCGAAAAAGACTACCGGACAGATTGATGAAGTTCTTGACCTGATAAGTGAGTTTTCGTGCTATGGAAAAGTAACGTTAGGCCTGAACGAAAATGAAACGCTCAAAATATATACTGCATTGAGAGGTATAGATTTGGGCAGCAGCAATATGCCTCCCATCAGGCAAGCGGGCGATGCACTCTTTAAATCCATGGACATTGATGCTTTGCTCGTGCATCCTATTGACCGTTGTATACTCTATCATCAATATGAGACAATTGAGTTGTCAGGACGACTGGTAACAAACCCGAAAGTGTTGACGGGTGGAGGCGATAATCTGAATGCAGGGTACTGCTTTGGCTTACTGTCTGGTTTGTCACTTCCTCAGTGCCTGTTGATGGGCATGGCAGCGTCAGGTTCCTATATCGAAAATGGTGTCAGCTCTGATCTGTCAGGCATTATGCAATACCTGGATGTATGGATGCATGATCTCGAAAAGGAAGAAGGTGCTGCAGCCTATGTTCAAACATCGGTGTAGGCGATAGCATCATAGTATATATTTCAGGGTATATATACCGATGGCACGGTTCACCTGATGCCGAAAATAACAATGCAAATTACCGCAACTGCCATAACGGATCCCATAGCAAGCACTACTTTCTTTTTTAGTTCGGCAGTACCGTTGAACACCGCTATGAGAATTTTTACCAGAGTATTGCTAAAGGTTGCCAGCAGGACTACTGTTGCCGGGTGATGCATGGTTAGATGCGCTCGCGAGAGTTTCGCTATGTTTATCGTAATGGCGTCTACATCCGCGAAGCCGGAGATGAAACCGGAAACGATCAGGCCGTTGTTGCCGAAAAATTTTTCACCATAATATACCAGGTACGCTATCGCCATATAGAGTATACCAAATCCAAAGGCATTCAAAATGTTAACCGGGTTTCCCAGTTGAATGGTGGCTGCCGCAGGTGCAGAGGGGTGTACCTTGCGGATGTATACCAGTGCAAAGATTAGCCCCACGGTAAACATCAGTATGCAAGGTATCATCAGTAAAGTAGCGAAAGACCAGTTAAAGATCATTGCTACTGCTACTACCCTGAGGTACATGATCGATGAGGCAAGTGTTATACCGGCTGCGTAGAGGTTTGATTGTGAAGGATCGGATTTTTTACTTCGCGAAGTAAATGTCCAGGCAACCGCTGTGCTTGACACCAGCCCTCCAAACAATGCCGTGAGCAATATACCTTTGTTCGTTCCGGTATATTTTATCAGGAGGTAGCCCAGGAAGCTGATGGATGAGACCACTACTACGATAAGCCCGATCTCCTGCGGATTAAGTATTCCATTCACACCATAATTATGGTCTGGCAGAAACGGAAAAAGAAGCAGGCAAAGAATGATAAACTTTACAAAAGCGAACAACTCATCTTCCGTTATTCTTAAAACAAATGAATGGAATTGTCCTTTTAAAGTAAGCAATGTTGTCGTTATAACGGTGGCGGCCAGCGATTCTTTGATGAGCTGGTGGGAAGTCATTATCCCCAATATAAACGTAATGATCAACGAGATTTCAGTGGTTATACCCGGATGTCCCTTTGCTGACCGAACGTAATACGTAACGGCTATAAAAATTATAAATGCGACAACAGCCGAGATAACAATCCAGACGGAAAGTTCCCGGCCTATATAGGCAACAATGCAACCGAGCAGACACACCAGCGGAAAAGTTCTTATACCGGCAAAGTGATCTTTATCGCTTACCTTTCGGAATTCGCGTTCAAGACCAATGATAAGACCGATACCGGTAGATACGACCACCGATAGCAGGTACGGTGAAAGTATAGCCGCTATATAGGGAGGCATGCGTATGGATGACTTAGCGTTTTAGGCAATACGTCCAAATAGGAGCTTCAATATGATTGACAACATTTTCTGTAATACTACCATTGAATAAATGTGCCAGACCTTTACGCGCATGTGTTGCCATGGCGATAAGATCCATTTTTTCTGTATAAGCAAAATCCATGATGCCCTCTTCTTCACGGATATAGTTTCTGAAATGCAGTTTGTAGTTGGAGAGTTTATAGTGTTTGATAAATTCCTGAAGTGCTTCGTTTGCTTCGGCATCGCGTCTGAAATGTATTGGTGTATTGATCAGCAGTATATGCAACGTGGCATGCAGAAAACCTTGCAACACACTTAACTTTTGAATGAAGTCATGCTGGTTGAGCTCCAGGGTTGAAGGCAGCAGTATATTTTTTATTGATTTTATAGTGATCGATTTGCGCACTGCCAACACCGGCACCGATGCGAACCGTACTACTTTCTCGGTATTGGAGCCGATAAAAATTTCGGTGAGTCCCGTAGCGCCAGCCGTGCCCATTATAATGAAATCAATTTTCTTTTTTTCGATGATATTAGCTATACCCGACACCAGGTCACCGTAAATAACTTCTGTCATTACCGGCACAGCACCTGCCTGCTCTTTCATTTTTTGCAGTCCCTTCTGTATGTCGGCTTCCATCTGGGTAAAGAAGGTCATATCATAGGCAATGGTCTCTCCGGCCAAACCTGTATATGCACTGGGAGGGGCGAGCACATGAACAAGAACTATTTCTCCTTGAGACATTTGCGCCCATTCAAGCGCAACGTTATATGCTTCATTCGATTGGTTCGATAAGTCTACGGGTACCAGTATCTTTTTCATAGCTGAAAATTTTCAAGGCAAAATAGTGACTCACAACAGGTAAAAGAATGACATCGGTTTTACCGGAGAATGATTTACGTCATGCGGACACTTACCGAAAATCATCATCGGTATGTGATAAGCGTCATGATAATTTTTGTGTAGCCAGTATACATTGCGATTAAAAAGTAACATGAAACATATACTGGTTCCATGCGATTTTTCAGAGCAATCTGTTTATGCTTTGAAGTTTGCTGCGCAGTTGCAGGCTGCTTCTCATTCGGAAATACACCTGCTGCATATTGTTGATCTTCCATTTTTATATGATACCGTGCTGATGCCGGCACTGTCGTTCGAAGAAGAAAAACTCCGGGACCTCCAGAATAGTGCTCAACGGAAACTGGATAACATAGCCGGGCGCGTGGAAGCGCGTGTCAGAACGCAGGTGCAATTGGGATCGCCCTCGCAGAAGATACTGGAGTATATCACCAACAATTCCATTACCCTGGTGATCATGGGCACTAAGGGCGCAACAGGCATGCGTGATATATTTATTGGTTCCAATACCGAGAAGATTGTCAGGGCATCCGGGGTGCCTGTCATTGCTGTGAAAGACGACATAAAACCGCGACAGATTAAAAATATAGTGTTCCCGAATACAATGGATTCGGATGCGCATGAAGATCTGCTGATGAAAGTAAAAGAATTGCAACACAGCCTTCATGCCAATTTACACGTGGTATATATAAATACACCTCTAAACTTTAAAGAGGATACCGTTACACGCGAGCGCCTTGCTAATTTTTCTAAACGATATATGCTTCATGATTTTACTACCCATGTATTTAATGATTTAGAAGAGGAGAGGGGTGTCATTAATTTTGCCAGGATGATTGATGCCGATATGATTGCGGTTGGTACACACGGACGAAAAGGTCTTGCTCACTTGTTAAGCGGAAGCATAGCCGAAGACCTGGTTAATCACTCCAAGTTACCCATCTGGACCTATACCATCAAGAAGTAATCCTACCTTGTGACTATATATAGGAAGCAACTGCGTACCTCTGAGACCAACTATCGGTCGGATACAGGAAATTGAGAAGGGAGCAGCTATCTGGATTACACGATGACGAATACGCAAAAGCCTTCAAGAGAAACATATACAGTTTTGTGCATATTGCCCGTTGTAACAAATTTATAGGCAAAAAAAATGTTGACGTAAATCATTTTTTTGAATGATAGGACTCATTCCTATGCTGCCGCTTCTGCACTTAGTTTAGCATTTGTTAATAAAGCAACATTGTTTAGTTGAAAATGATTTGATCTTGAAAATTTCATTTTCAGGGCAGCCGGTTTGCGTTTAACGTATTGATCTTTATATAGTCTTTAACCCCAAACCTATATATGACCTATAATATCCTGCTGATTGAAGACAATATTGAGATGGCGGAGAACATCGCCAGTATACTCGAGCTTGCCAAATACAATGTTACACATGCACCGAACGGAAAGATTGGTGTTGACATGGCGCAGCGGAACCCCCCGGACCTGATATTGTGCGATATTATGATGCCGGAACTGGATGGCTACGGAGTACTTCATATTCTGAATAAAGATGCCGACACGGCCAATATACCTTTCATCTTCCTCACTGCAAAGGCTGACAAAACAGATTTTCGAACCGGAATGAATCTCGGTGCAGATGACTATATCACCAAGCCTTTTGATGGTGTCGACTTATTGAAGGTAATTGAAATGCGCCTGAAGAAACACGAGTTTATGAAGACAGCCTTCGGAAACAGCGCGCAGGATGTAAGCGCCTTTTTTAGCAAGACGCGCGAGCTGAAGGATTTTCAGAGGCTGGCGGAGAACAGACCGCTACGTTGCTTCAAGAAGAAGGATCTGATCTTTATGGAGGGGCAAACTCCCAGCGACCTGTATTTCATTGAGAAGGGGCAGGTAAAAACGTATAAAGTTAACTACGATGGCAAGGAGCTGATCACCGGTATACACCGTGAAGGCGAGTTCCTGGGATTTGTGCCGTTATTGGAAGACAGAGCTTACAACGAGAATGCTGAAGTGCAGGAAGATTCTAAAATTACCATTATTCCTAAAGCCGATTTTATCACGTTAATATATTCCAGTAAAGATGTTGCCCGCAAGTTCATAAAAATGTTGTCGAACAACATCGAGGAAATGGAGAACCGGTTACTTGATATAGCCTACCAATCCGTGCGTCAGCGTGTAGCCAGTGCGTTGCTAAAGATGAACCAGCGATTTTCAGGTATCAACAAAGACGGGCTGATCACTATAGCCCGTAAAGATATTTCCAGTATTGTGGGGACAGCAACGGAGTCTCTCAACAGGACACTGGCCGATTTCAAAGACGAAGGTCTCATTGAGATTTCAGGTGAAGGATTGAAGCTGGTTGATGCCGGCAGGCTCGAGAAGTTGCTTCACTGATTCGCTGGCCAGGTACTTGTAAATATGTTTGACATCATGATGAATGTCATTGAATGTGCCGTCAATGCATTGTTATCTTGGAGCAATACGTGAAGTAATGATCTCCTTTAAAGTTACGCTGGGGTTTTTATTTGGACTGCTGATTACGGCGGTGCTGTTTCTGGGCGTATTGTGCTACAAGAAGAATGCTGATGCCCTCAGGTCATCCGCATGGGTAAGGCATACCCATGCTGTAATTCATACAGCCGATGAAATATCAATAGCCTATAATCATATATATACCTATACACTGGCTTTTCTGTTTAGAAGTGATTCTGCTTCGCGGTCGGAATATGCAGCGTCCCGGCAGATTTTAACAGCCCGGTTAACTGAAATGAAATACCTGGTGCAGGATAACCCGAAGCAGCAACAACGGATAGACTCGCTTGGGCAGTTCATACAACAGCTCACCTTGGTGACAGATTCTCTTGTCCTCGCACCAATCTCATCTACGGCTGTTCATAAAGCTAAAGGTCTTGTGCGTTACACGGTTCTCGCGAATGTTATTATGCCCAGGATTGAACAGATCAAACAAACCGAGCAGCAGTTACTTGCCTTGCGTGAGGCAGAGCACCGGGAAAGCACGGAGCGGTTTAAGAATATATTCTCTTTGTTGCTCCTCGGAATTGTTATTCTACTGGCGGCTGCATTCTTATCGACCCGGTATAATTTTAACAAGCGCATGCATGTGCAGGATCAACTGGAGCGAACCAATGTACTTTTTGAAAAAGTTTTCTATGATAGTCCGATAGCCATCGTCATCAGCGAGTATAACAGTGGTAAAATTTTGAATTGCAATAAGGTATTTGCATCCATGGTAAACTATAATGTAAACGAGGTTATCGGAAAGACTACGGCTGAATTACGAATTTTTGAAAACATTGAGCAGCGTAAACAAGTTGTGGAAGGAGCCGTAAAGAATGGAATGGCAAGACGGAACGAAGTATATATCAAGCCCCGCGATAAAGAACCGATCTATATATCCATTCATGCACATGAAGTACCGTTGTACGATCGCAAATGCCTGCTAAGTGCCATAATTGATTTGTCGACTCACAAGCAAGCTGAAGACGATATAAAGCGCGCGCTTGAAAAGGAGATCGAGCTGAATAAACTGAAATCGGGTTTTGTTACCTTGGCCTCGCACGAGTTCAGAACACCGTTGACAACTATTTTATCATCGGCATTTTTGCTGGAGAACTATTCCTTTGGTGAGAACCAGGAGAAATCTGTGAAACACCTTCATAAAATTAAATCTGCCGTGGGCAGCCTTACCGCTATATTAGATGATTTCCTTTCTGTAACGAAGATTGAGGAAGGGCAGGTGAGAGCCCATCACCAGGCTATAAATATTAAAAAGTACCTGGAGGATCTTTGTAACAACCTTCAGGCGCTTACGAAGCAGGGCCAGACTATATATTATACTCATTCCGGTGATACCGTAGTGATTACGGATCCAACGCTGTTGGGCAATATTGTTAATAACCTGGTGACGAACTCGATTAAATACTCGCCGGAAAATTCACCGATCTATGTGTCGTCTGATGTGAACAGCAAGATTCACCTGTCTGTTCAGGATAAAGGTATAGGTATACCCGAGGCTGACCAGAAACATCTTTTCGATCGGTTCTATCGCGCTTCCAACGCAGGTACAGCACAGGGAACTGGTCTTGGGTTACATATTATGAAACACTATGTAGAAATGCTGAACGGCTCTATCATACTTCAAAGTAAACCAGGCCAGGGTACGCATGTACAAATTGCGCTTACGCGGATGGATTGAGTTGTTTGTATCACAACGCGCTGTAACAGTCACCTCACTTATATAGCAATGGAAATAAGGATGATTGTCAGATGAATGGTGAGCCATGTATACCTGCAGTACGTTTCACAGGTAGTGTTTTGTAAATCCGGTGATGTCGACAGTCAGGTGGTACGGCCGTTTCCGGCTTTGTCCATGACGCTTCTGTGCGGGCGTATGATTTATATCAGGTTGGAGGAAACCGATTATGACGAACGTATGATTACCGTCATATGTATAGGGGAGTGGTCATAGTATCTTTGGATAAAATAATATGGCTATGCAAGTTCAAACAGTAAACGCACAATGGTACGACAGGCGAGAGGCCGGGTATTTACTGAGTCGCAGCCTCGATGTATACCAGGGCAGTAACTCCGTGGTGGTGGGTATACCGCGCGGAGGTGTTGAGGTGGCATCGGTCATTGCCGAAGAACTACATTTACCACTGGAGGTAATGCCATGCCGTACTATTCTAAATCCGGCCGATAACCGGAAAAATATAGGATCGGTAAGCGAGGATGAAGTATATATCCATGACTGTGAACATACCATTCCACAAGACTATATCTGCCACCAGATTACTAAACTTCGCCGGATCATTGCAGCCGAGAATCGGAAATATCGTGGTAATGGTGAACCTGCACTGTTAACGAATCGTTCTGTTATTCTGGTAGACGATGTACTTACCTGCAGCGATACCATGATAACATGTCTTCGTTCCATCCGGAAGCAAAATCCTTTGAGGATCATTGTTGCTGTTGCCGTTATAAGCATGGAGGCTGCTATCGTTATAGATGCCGAAGCAGACGAAGTGATCTATTTAAAGATGGAGACTTTTCCGGAATCTCCCGGTGCATACTTTGTGAATTTTCCGCGGGTTGACGATGCGGATGTAAAGGAACTGCTGGAGGTTTCAAAACTCAGGCTGTAAGGCCACCCGCATTGCATGAAGCATCCGGGTGGTGCCTATATGCACCATCACCCGGATCGTATATATTATCGTATATGCGACACCTGTATATTGTATACTATTTTCGGTGCGCTGCATTGTATTACAAAAGTTCTGATGCCTCGAACAGCTGCCGAAGTCTGGCAGGCAGCGTGCCGAGTGCCTGATCCATTTCTTCTGCGCTCACATATAGCCGCATGGTTTCTATCACAGCTCGTACACAATCTATAACTTCGCTCTTGTCGGTGAAATCGCGCCACGCAGTGTTGCCCTCTTCCTGGATCATCTCAATGAGAAAGTCGTCTACTGTATGAATTCTTTTGTGAGCAGCTTTTGTCCAACCATCTACATAGATGGCTTTGATCGCCATCGGTAGCTGCGCGAGTAGCTGGAGTGATTCTTCAAAGGAAAGATGATTCCGTAATACACGGAATGTGCTCCGTAAAATGCGTGCTGCATGCGCACGATCGCTGCTGCCGAGATTGTCTTCCAGGAGGTGGAGAAATTCGTTGCCCTTGGCTACGTACTTGTTGAAGTCTAGTATCATAAAATAAAAGTGTTTATAGGTTGCTAATAGCTATGACATTCAGAATTGTTTGAATTTATTATGAACCATTTGCTTTATTAAATTCATGGATAGAAAGTGACGCGAATGCCTGGCATGTTTGGTGTTCGCTTTGCCAGATGTGTTGAATAATATCGGAGGCACCGTCAAGTTCCATTTCAACTATAAATAAACAGGCTGCTTTATAGCTTGCTTCTTTATACGCGTTGATATATTGCACGCACCCGATCATGAGTATATCCCTGAGATGTTCGTCTGTTGTAGCGGTCAGCAAGTCACGAGTTTCCCGCATCATTGCGACAATCACTTCGTTTTTTCGCGGTACCGGTTCTGTCGTCAGGTGATTGAAGACACGCTCCAATCGCAGCAGGTTTGTGTCGGCATTATCTATATATTGAAGAACAGCCGATTTTACTTGTGGTGATGACAGGT
Organism: uncultured Chitinophaga sp.; assembly: GCA_902168205.1. Taxonomy (GTDB): domain Bacteria; phylum Bacteroidota; class Bacteroidia; order Cytophagales; family Cyclobacteriaceae; genus Ohtaekwangia; species Ohtaekwangia kribbensis. Next base: position 473,686 of record CABHOK010000002.1, read on the forward strand.
GATTGCTGTACTCTTTAAATTCCTGTATAAGTGTTGTTTCTGTATACCACAAACCCTGAAGCAGATATAGCAGTGCTTCTTGTAACGTGCTGATTGATTTTTTCATAGTGGATGAGATCTTTTTTGATATAGTCGGAATTTTTCCGGGTGCCACGGTGTCAAAGCAAATGCCAGCAACATCGTTATGAAAAGCGAAAGATATACTTTCGCTTTTCAGTTGGTGTCTTCAGTGCGTTGCTATCTAGGCATACACCTCAACATCAATCTCGATTTTGTTATCGACAGACATTACCCCCGGAGCAGCCCAAGCTATGTTTTCAGCCTCTTTCTTTTCTGCCAATGACCTTACTTTGCCCCGTAGTGTTACCCTGCTGCCCGATGTTTCTATCCGTATTGAAGATGAATCGACCGTGGCACTTCGATGATAGGCGGCACTGATCTTACGCTGCATGTCTTTTGTATCGATAGGGTTTACTTTTACGGCGATCCTGTTGGTCACGCCACGTACAGCCAATAGATCCTCAACACAATCGCTGGCGTATCGCTTTTCAAATTCAAAGTCCACGGAACCGTCCAGGTATACCCAGCCATCATCTACTTTCACTTCAATATGATCTTCGCTTACGGCACTGTTCCAGCGAAGAGCATTTCGGACAGCTTCAGCAATCTCTGTATCCGTTCGCTTGCCAATACCGCCTACTTTCACTTCCATATCACTGGCCACCACCTTCACACCGAATACACGCTGCGCTGCCTTTTCAGCAGCAATTTTTTTCCAGTATGTATCTACTGTTCCGGTAAGTGTTATCACACCATCTTTTGAAGCAACACCAATTTCGGTGGCTATATTTTGCAGCTCAGGATCCCATTTGATCTCTTCCATTACGTCCTTGCGCAGTTCTTCATTTGTTTTCATAGACTTTCCTGTTTTTGGTTGAACAAAATGATATGCACGACATTTGTGTGCGATGGCATAAAACTAGTGTATGATGAGGTGATGTGATATGATCGTGATCGTCTGTGATCAAGATTTTAGTCGTGCTGTTTGTTGGCAGGATGCACCGGTATATATAGTATACATGCCAGCGCTGAGAAATTAGTGTTGTCTTCGTATCTGAGGTGTTTTGATTATTGGTTTTTGATATTCTGGTTGGTGAGTATTACAAATTGCGTTGGTCCCAGTTTTAGCTTTATAAAGTGCCGGCTTCCGTCTTCGTTTTTAAGAACATGTATTTTTCCCTGACCGCCATAGCTGTACCGGAATACGCTTCCTTCCGGATTGAGCCGACTATCGACTTCTATATATTCCTCATCATCGTGTTGTAACGAACTGTTATATACGATCATCATTTCTTCATCGTACAGGATGCGTGAAAATGCCAGCATGCAATCGGGTGTTAACGGTAACCGGAATACTTTTCCATCCTGTGAAGCCTCGCGCATATACATTCTTCCGAACTTCAATATAGGACTATGCTTTCGAAGGGAAGCGAGCTTCGATATCTCGCGAAATATAGGGTTGTTTCGGTTCAGAGCATTGGTTTTGTCATCATCAGGATTAAACATCGTTTCACGTACAGCCCAGTCTCCTTCGCCTGATCCCTGAAAGCCTTGCTCGGTTCCGTAATATATACACGGTGTTCCCAAGGCGCATAACAGAAAACCTATGCCGGCTATAATTTGCTGGTCGGTAGCATGGTGTCCAAACCTGCTTTTGATTATTTGACCGACCTGGTCGTGATTGTCTATGAATGTAACGAGAAATTCACCGAACTCACCTCGCGACATCGCATTTCTTCTCAACGACTCGTACCGTGCAATGAGCTTTTCGGGGGTTGCTTTTCCAAGTATTACACTGGACAGGACATGGTATAGCGGAAAGTCAAGTACAGAGTTAAGACCGTAATATATAGCGGTGTCTTCGACTTCAATAGATGTTTTAGGACCTATATACCGGTTATACATTTCTTCCGGTCCGAGCAGTTCGCCAAAGAGAAAGAAGTTACGTTTGCCGAGCTTGTAAGCATATTCGCGAATGTGCGAACAGAACTGACTGATCGATTTTTCTCCCATGTGCTTGACCGCATCGAGCCGGAATCCGTCAACATCTGTTTCGCGAATCCAGTAGCAATGTATCTTCGTAAGAATTTCCTGTACATAGAGAGCTTCCGGCGAATCATCATTGCGAAAAGCTTTCAGGTTCATAAAATCTCCGTCACGTGTTTCAGGATAACTGTCGAAATTTCTGATCTGTCCTTTTCGTGAATAGAGATCGGGATTGCGTAGTTCAACAGGACCTGGTTTATTGTCAAATCTCCATTTGCCGAATGGAAAAACCATACCATTGTAATAGTAATAGTCTACATCGCCCGGATAACTCCAGTTGTTCCCGGAGTGATGCAAAACAATGTCCAGGAACACACGCATGTTCCTGTTATGTGCAGCATCTACCAGGCCCGCCAGGTCTTCTGCCGTTCCGAAGCGCTTGTCTATTTGTGTATAGTCTTGTATAGCATAGCCGTGGTAAGATTCTTCGTTATTCTCGAAAACAGGACTTAACCATATTGCTGTACAGCCCAGGTCTTCTATATAGTCAAGGTTGTCTCGGATACCCAGCAGTGTTCCGCCACATGTTTTTTCCAACTGTCCGCGCGTGCCGAATCCTTTTGTCTTTCCGTTGTTTGTGCTGGGAGCGCGTTGATGATTGTCGTGGAAGCGGTCTACCATAACAAAGTATATAACCTCTTCGCGCCACTCTCTGCCTCCGTTTAGCCAATATTGTTTCCCGGGTTTGGGTGCCAGATCCAAGTCATTAACCGATCGTCTGCTCATCAGAAGATGTCTTTTATTTTATAGCGAACATTGTTATAAGAAAAGGTATCGCCTTTGGTTTTACCTTCCATCGCTTTGTATATCGGGCTAAGCGTTGATATACCTATATATGGATGGTCTTCGACCGTAATTTTTTCGAGACTTGCCGAGACAAATAACGTGTAGTGATCGGTTACCACAACGGCCCCAAGCGTTGCCTGGTTGCGGCTACTATCGCACGTAGGGTAAAGCTTTTCAAGTATATCTAACTCTGCCTTTGCAAATTCCAGCTGCGCATGAAGCGTGTTGATCTCGTTTGTTTGTGCGGTATACGCGGCAATGTCTTTCTGGTCGTATGATTCATTGTTATGCAGTGCGTCACGGGAGGTTAGCTCCCTGATTCTTCGTGTAAAATCGTGCAGCAGGAATTGTTGCTTGGCTATACACGCATGGAGCAGTTTTTTGCGTAAGCCTTTTTTTTCGGTTGTGGTTATCATGAAGTCAATTTGCAGCACACTTCTCTAACATGTGGTAACCGGGGTCATCAAACCCGTTGATATTAGTCACGAATTGGCGTTATGTTCAAATGAGACCGACCAACAATGCTCCTATTGTACCGGACAAACTACGAGACTATATCCTTTGATGCATACCAAGGCAAAGATGTATGCCGAATGGGACAATTTAAGAAACTACTGGCAGAGCACAGCCCTTCTATCCACGAAGCCCGGGGTAAAAAACCGTTCAGGACTATGTCCGTATCAATGAACCGGAGATAGCGAAGTAGAAGGAACTTTAAAAAAATGAAAAGGGTGGAACGCGATAACCTGCCCGCAGCTATAGCGGTATAAATAAATGGATAAAACTCTTGCCTATGGATGACAACGCTCATCAGGTGACGACAAACGGTACTATAAATTTGATTCAAAGGATATAATAATCAACATTATGAATAATGGAAAAGCAATATTAGCGGTGCTTGCCGGTGTAGCGGCAGGTGCTGCATTGGGTGTTCTGTTTGCACCTGACAAAGGTTCTGATACACGTAAAAAAATATCACGGAAAGGAGAGGACCTTGCCAATGCTCTCAGTGATAAAATTGATGACAGGTTTGACGAACTATTGGCAGTTGTTTCCGGAAAGGTAAAGAGGCACGTATTGCCCGGCGAAGCAACTGTTAACCGAAAGGAAATGGTGGACTGAACAGTTCACCTTTTTTCTGGTTCCAAGAATACGCTATAGTGTATTATATAGCGTATTCTTTCATAGCGTAACAGCTACGTCAGGTGATCGAATTCTTTCAACTGATTATTATCCGTGAATACTACCTGACCGTTTTTTGCGCGAGCTACTCGTCTCTGTATATTCTGTATGGGAACATCAATTTCAGTTGTTTTCATTCTTTCCTCTTTTATATTTACTCCGGCATCGGTATAATGTTGTCCTGCGATATGTTATCTGTTGGCAGAGCCTCTTTATGTTGTTGGGATGGATGATCATAATGTAAATTATCAACGGCTGTGCGGAGACGGTTATTCACCTCATTTGCAAATTCCCACAGATGATCGGATGTAGTTATCTGTCTGATCATTTGCTGCGGGTTAACGGCTGAAACTTCAACCGTGTTGTTCTCATGCTCCTGGATAACAATATTGCAGGGAAGCATAAGGCCCATGTGTGAATCGATGGTCACTGCTTGGTAGGCAAATTGCGGATTGCAGGCACCCAGAATTTTGTACTTTCTGAAATTTAAAGCAAGCTTTTGCCTGAACGTATCTTTCAGGTCGATGGTGGTAATTATGCCAAAACCTTGCTGCTGGAGATTCTGGGTAAGCTTTTGAATTACTTCTTCAAAAGGTATCGTTACTATACGGGAATAGTAGTAGCTCATATGCATAGGGTTTTATGCATGCATATTAGCTATATCTATAGCTAATTGCTGTGATGCTGGTCTTGCATACTTCAGACTTTTGTCACGGTGTGTGTCCACAGGGATGTTAACTCGTGGGAGTGTTGGTCAGGCAATAATTTGTGCCTGCCGTTATACCGGATAGTGTAGATTATACCCTCGTATAGAAAAATGCAGGCTATACTTTATAGTATCAATACCTGTTTTGTGTATCGCTGGCTACTTCCAGAAGCGGCTTTATTTTTACTTCAGCTTCGCTGATATTTTGAATGCCACGAACGATAGCATCCGGGTTGAATGAAACAGAATCGATTCCACATGACACCAGAAACCGCGCAAAGTCAGGATAGTCGCTGGGGGCTTGTCCGCATAGCCCTACTTTTACTCCTTTTTGATGCGCAACATCGATAAGATTTTGTATAAGCATTTTAACGGCAGCATTGCTTTCATCAAAAAGGCCGCTGACTATTGCCGAGTCTCGGTCGATACCAAGTGTTAGCTGTGTGAGGTCGTTGGAGCCGATCGAGAATCCGTCAAAGAGTTGCGCGAACTCGCTTGCCAGTAAAATATTACTGGGCACCTCTGCCATTACATACACATCAAGGTTGTTCTGTTTTCTTTTTAATCCGAAGTTTTCCATAGTTTGCAAAACCTGCTGTGCTTCTGCTACGGTGCGACAGAACGGTATCATAACTTTTACGTTGGACAGTAACATTTCTTCACGCACTTTTTTTACCGCGGCACATTCTAGACCAAATCCCTCGCGGTATCGCTCGTGGTAATATCGCGATGCACCGCGAAATCCAAGCATAGGATTTTCTTCTTCAGGCTCGAAGTACTTTCCTCCAAGAAGCTTCATATATTCGTTTGTCTTGAAGTCGCTCATTCGTACAATAACATCCTTTGGATAAAATGCTGCCGCCACCAGGCCTATGGATTCTGCGAGCTTGTCAATAAAGAATTGCTTCTTATCGGCATAGCGTCTTGTTAGCGCATCGATCTGTTTTTTTTCTGTATCACCGGGAAGGTCACTATATTTTACCAATGCCATGGGATGCACCTGTATAGTATTGCTGATCATGAATTCCATTCGGAGCAGACCTACACCGGTATTGGGATATGTGGCATAATGCAATGCTCTTAGCGGATCAGCCAGAATGAACATGGCACCTGTTCGTATTTTCGGTATTGATTGCAGTTCAATTGTTTTTTCATGCCATGGTATATGCCCATTGTAAACACAGCCTTCATCGCCACCTGCACAGGATACAGTGATCCGTTGTCCGTCCGTCAGCTTTTCAGTTGCGTTCATCGTGCCGACTACAGCAGGAATACCGAGCTCGCGTGCTACTATGGATGCGTGGCTTGTTCGCCCTCCTTTATTGGTAACTATACAAACAGCTTTTTTCAGCAAGGCATTCCAGTCGGGGTTCGTAATATCCGCTACAATGATATCGCCCTGTTTAACGTTGGCGCTATCCGCGAGCGACTTGACAATAGCGACATTGCCGGTGACGATGGAACGTCCTACGGCTTTCCCTACCAGTATAGGAGGCTGCTCTGAAATCATTTTGTATTCTGTAATCGCGATGGACTTTCTATTTGTATGTACAGTTTCGGGGCGGGCCTGCACGATATATAGTTTATTCGTAGCACCATCTTTGGCCCACTCTATGTCCATCGGCATACGATAATGTTTTTCGATTTGAAGCGACCACTTCCCTAAAAGATGTACTTCTTCATCGGAGAGAATGAACTGGTCGCGAAGCGAAGGTGTTGTTGTGCGCCACATCGTATTGTTTTCACCTTCTCCATATACCAGCATTTGTTCTTTACTGCCCAGGCTTCTATATACTATACATTCGCGGTTGTATTCGATGCTGTTTTTAAACAGGTAATATTCATCGGTGTTTACCGCGCCCTGCACAACACTTTCGCCTAACCCCCAGGCTCCGGTTATATATATAATGTTCTTGTTTCCATTTTCCGGTTCGATGGTAAATATTACACCGGCACTGCCGATGTCGGATCGTACCATCCGTTGAACCGCTACAGAGAGCCCCACTTGCATGTCGGTAAAATTATTATCCATGCGGTACTTGATTGCCCGATCGTTAAACAAAGATGCATAGCACTGCCTGATCGCTTTGAGTACAGATTCGGAACCCGTTACGTTTAAGTACGACTCATGTTGTCCTGCGAAGCTTGCCGTGGGAGAGTCTTCAACCGTAGCACTGCTGCGTACGGCCACCGAGTGACTCAATCCCTTTTCCATCAATTGACTATAATTTTCTTTAACCGCTTTGGCTACTGCTTCCGGTAAATTGCCGGAGAGAACAAGTTCGCGGCAACGTGCTCCCACACTGGCCAGGTTTGATAACGACTGCCGGTCAAGTGAATTCAGTATGTCCTGGATGCGCTGGGTCAGATTATTATACTCCAGAAAGTGATAATACGCATCAACACTCACTGCGAATCCGTCAGGCACCTGGATGCCGAGGCCGGAGAGGTTCTGTATCATTTCTCCCAGCGATGCGTTCTTGCCTCCGACTTTAGCGGTGTCTTTTGCAGAGAGCGTATTGAATGGAAATATATATTGCTGCATGGTGACAGATGTTAGGTGTATGTAAACTTATCTTTCACCACCGTGACAAACGATGAGCGTTATCATCAGTATTACTGATTATAGTCACAGATGCATCAGAAAAAGGAAGGTCGTTACAACGGCCTTTCTTACTTCTTACTCCCCAACTCCATAGACCATTCCCGCATATTCAAAGACAACACATTTCCCTCAGCCGAATACCGAGCCTACATTTGTCTTCCTGCCTTGCATACTAACGAGGTAAGGTATCAACTTAAAGCCGGTAACAGTCAGACGGGGTGTTGCCGGCTTTTACTTTTAATATATACCCATCTGTAATAAAATAGATTATCTACACCGACTGGTATTGCAGCAAATTCCGGAGATTGTCTTTATTGAGCGGTTTGGAAAGAAAATCCGTTACCGGTTTATAGGTTTTTGATTTCTCGATATCGTTGATGTCTACCGAGGAGGTGAGCATAACAATTTTTGTTTTCTGCAGCGCTGATTCGGAAAGTTTGATGAATTCATTCAGGAATTCCCATCCATCCATGTGTGGCATGTTGATATCAAGGAAGATGAGGTCGGGTAGTTGTGTTACATCTTTTGCGATCATTTGCCGGAGCTGATCAAGCGCGACTGCTGCATCGGTATAGGCTGTTACACGAATGGAAGGGAACGAGAGGTAGATGATCTTCTTGTTTACCATGTTGGTTACAGCGTCATCATCAATCAATATAATATGGTCAGGCAGCGATGACTCTTTCATATCAATGTCGGTAAATATATAGTAAATGTGCTTCCTTCCTGAAGCTTGCTGGCGACTTCTATTTTGCCGTGGAGGGATTCCACCTGGTTCTTGGTCAGGCAAAGTCCAATTCCTTTTCCGGGTATTGATTCAGGACCGAAACGCTTGTAAAGTCCAAAGAGTTTTGCTCCGTTCTTAACCAGGTCTATACCGATACCATTGTCCTGAACTTCGAGGCATATACCTTGCTTATACAGGTTTGTCTTGATTGAAATTGTAGCCGGTATATTTTGATTTCTGAACTTGAGGGCGTTGGATACCAGGTTATACAGCATGTTGTGAATATAGCTTTTAACCGAGATTAGTCCAGGTGCCTTGTTGAAATCAACGGATATGGCAACGTGGCTTTGATCAATCTCATTCTTTAATTCATGACGAACGTTTTCCCAGGCATCGTTGAAGGAGACATACTCATATTTTTCGGTGATGTTACGCGCTGATACAATGGTGCTGATGTCTTTAACCGTATCATCTAATTGCGTTGTGGCTTCGGTAATTTTGTCTACGATTACCCTATTTTCATTTGTATCATCACCAAATATACTGGCCAGTCCTAATATACGGGCTATCGGGTTGCGCAGATTATGCGATACTACATACGAGAATTGCTGGAGGTCGTTGTTTCGCGCCTGCAGCCGCTCGATGGTTGCCTGCAGCCGGGTGTTCAGGTCCTGTATATCTTTTTCGGCTGCAGCGCGTTTGCTGATATCAATGCCCATACCGATGAGGTACGTGTTACCATCAAAATGCGCTACGTTGCCATTGAAGTAGTAAATGATTTTTTCTTTAGTACGTGTATAGAAGTATGCTTCAACATCAGCTTGTCCTTTGTCAAACACCGTTTCGATTTTTTTACGAAGCAGCTCCTTGTCTTCACCTTCAAAGAAATCAAGCGGATGCATATTTCTGACTTCATCAGAAGTATATCCGGATACACTTTCGAAATTCCGGTTCCATCGAAAGAATTTTCGGTTCTGGTCATATATATAGATGATGCCCGGGAGACTGTTTATTATAGAATCAGAAAGTTCTTTCTCCATGGTGAGCTGACACGTTCTGCGTTCTACCAATTGTTCTAGTTTTTCCGGTTGATAAGCCGTGTACCATGAGAATATGCCAACTATGGATGAGAATAAGAATCCCAATGCCGATAGTACAATGGCATGATGGTATATTTCAGTTTGATTCCGCGAGGTAACATATAGTTTCCACTCAGTGTTGGGCACTTCAATGGTTACAAAGTCGCCTTCGGTGGGTATAGCTGCTGCGGGTAAGAAAAATTCTTCCTGCCCGTTGGTACGTACCCTGGACAGTTGATAACTAAAATCGCGGTTGCTGTCAGCATCTATAGCGGTAGCTTTCATGAAGCTTGACAGTTTAATAAGTACGGCAGCGAAGCCCCAGAATTTTCCGTTGATAAAAATCGGTTGCCGGCCGATCACGGCTATGCCACCTTGCTTGAGTTTAACGGGACCTGCGAAAAAGAAATCTTTTCGTTGCATGGCAATCACTGCACCGCGATGGCGAACGGTATCACTCAGTATATTATAGCCAATGGCTGCTTCGTTTCCGTTAACAGGGTATACATGGGTAATAACACCACCCTCTAGCAATTCGATGGCATCAACCAGCGGATTTGCCCGCAGCAGTTTTTCAGCGATGCGATTGAAATCCTGCGGAATGCCATGCTCTTCTACAACGAATGCCAGCGTGCGTGTGCATGAAAGACTGTTTGTTAATGTAATGTGGACACGTTCTTTCTTGGCGTTGGCCTGATTGGACAATCGCTGTATCTCAGTATACCGCGCTGATTGATACCAGAAGTATACCAGTAGTTGTGTCAGGACGGTTAAGACCAGAAACATGCCTAGCCCTATAAAGACGGGTTTCCTGAAGTTACGTAGTGGCATGTCGAATCCTCATTCGGTAGTTAAATAAATACTCTTTCCGCCAAAGCCCGAAGCGATTCGTAAATAATGCACGCACACATCATGCGATGCAACGCACATAAAAGGCAAGCAGGATAACTAAATGTTAGTAAACAAGGTAGTTAAAATAATGAGCAAAAACAATCCGTGAAATCCCGTAATTAAAGCCCATAATTTGGGCTGGAGATATACTTTACCAACAGGTCACAAACTTTTTTCATTCCGTGGGTAAACATCATTTATGAAAAATATTTACTACTAAATTGTAGATAATATGACGAGAGTTGTATATTTATTCTACAATTTAGTAGTAAATGATCGAAACACGACTGGGTGATTTTGAAGAAGTAATCCTGCTGATAGCCGGTATACTAGATGACGAGGCGTATGCGCTGAAGATAACGGAAGAGTTTAAACGCCAGACCGGACGCGAGGTGTCAATTGGGGCGGTGCATTCAACGCTTGACCGATTGGAACAAAAAGGTTTTGTGAAATCGGCACTGGGTGAAGCGACTGCTATACGCGGAGGTAAACGCAAACGCATATTTACCATTACCGCGCTGGGTAAGCGCGTGTTGAAAGATGCGATGGATTTCAAGATGTCGCTCTGGAAACAATATCCATTGCTGGCCGGTAAACTTAACTTCAGCTTCTAAGGTGAGGAGACAACCTGATATACCACCCCGGCTGGCGACATGGTTACTGCATCGCTTTCTGCGCGATGACCTCGCGGAAGATGTAGGCGGTGATCTGGAAGAACGGTTTTATACGCTCAGGGAAAACACATCGCGCCTGCGTGCTCAAACAGATTATTGGTACCAGGTGTTGTTCTATATACGACCCTTCGCTATACGTAAACGCTCGCGACAACCCCAACTATACCGCGCTATGTATAAAAATTACTTCACCACTTCATTGCGTGCCATGAAGAAGAACAAGCTTCATGCGGCTATCAACATTGCAGGTCTTTCCGTAGGTATGACCGTTGCTATTATTATAGGTCTGTGGATCAAAGATGAACTCTCCTATGAAAAGCACTTCGATAACTATAGCAGCATAGGACGTGTATTACAAAACGTTACTAACAATGGACACGTGGACACCTGGTGGTCGGTGCCGTGGCCACTGGCTGACGAGTTACGAAAGAAGTATGGTGATAACTTTACGCATGTAGTACTTGCAACGGATGCAGAGAATGCCGTTGTTACCTATGAAGATAAGCACCTGTCGCAATCGGGTATATTTGCTGAACCGGACTTTGGCGCGTTGTTTACATTGCCCATGGTACAGGGGGGCCACGATGCACTGCAAGATGCATCTTCTGTTCTCATCTCGCAGTCACTTGCCAGAACATACTTTGCGGATGGTGACCCCATTGGAAAGATCATAACCATTAACACCACCATGACAGTACATGTGGCGGGTGTTTATAAAGATATACCTGAGCAATCTGAATTTAATAATGTTCATTTTATAGCACCGTGGCAATTGCTTTATAATGAATCGGGATGGATAAAAAATATGCACGACCCGTGGCGACCCAATGCGTTTAGCCTGTACGTTGGGTTGGCCGCGAATCGAAGCTTTGATGCGGTCTCTCTTATGATTAAAGACGCCAAACTTAAAAACCTGAGTACAGAGCTTGCCAAAAAGAAGCCAGCACTCTTTATACACCCGATGAGCCGGTGGCATCTATACTCTCGCTTTAAAGACGGGTTTCAGGTTGGCGGACTGATTACCTATGTGTGGCTCTTTGCGATTATCGGTGTGTTTGTTGTGTTGATGGCGTGCATGAACTTTATGAACCTGAGCACGGCACGTTCCGAGAAGCGTGCAAAAGAAGTAGGCATTCGTAAAGCGATCGGTTCTTATCGCAGTCAGTTGATCCAGCAGTTTTTTAGTGAATCGCTGGTAACCGTACTGTTGTCGTTTACTCTGGCGCTGTTGCTGGTGCAACTTAGTTTGCCAGCTTTTAACCTGGTGGCTGGAAAGCAAGCTGCGCTGCCGTGGAGCGACATAACGTTATGGCTATACGCCATCGGCCTGTGCGTGGTTATTGGTTTATTGGCCGGCAGTTATCCTGCGCTATATCTTTCATCGATTACAGCGCGTCACGCATTGAAGGGGGGCTTCCGTGCGTCCAAAGGATCATCGTGGTCGCGAAAGGTAATGGTGGTGGTGCAGTTTACAGTGTCGGTAACCATGATCATTGGTACAGCTGTTGTGTTTCGGCAAATACAGCATGCCAAGAACAGACCGATCGGGTATGAGACTGATGGGCTGGTAGCAGTACAGACGAATTCAAGTGAACTTCATAAACACATTGATGCCGTACGAAATGAGTTGCAGCAGGCGCGTTTTATTGTAGATGTAGCGGAAGCGGGTTCGCCAACAACGGAATCATGGTCGTCTACCAGCGCCATTAAATGGGATGGTAAAGATCCGGACCTCTCGGTAGATTTCTCCAACGTAGGTGTGTCGGCTAATTATGGTAAAACGATTGGATGGGAAATTGCGCAAGGCCGTGACTTTAACCGCGATATACTCAGCGACTCCAATGCGTTTATTGTCAATGAGACTGCTGCAAACTATATGGGATTTACCACACCGGTAGGAGAGGTTGTGTATTGGTATGACCAGCCCATTAAAATTGTAGGCGTAATAAAAGATATAGTGTCCAACTCTCCGTTTGAACCGGTTAAGCCTACATTTTATTTTATAGATCCAAATGCTGGTGGCTTTGCATTGTTCCGTATTAGTCCGGATCAGCCCGCCCAGCAAGCACTCGGTGCTATCGAGCGGGTATATAAAAAGTATAACCCTGAGAAACCTTTTACATTCCGGTTTGTTGATGAAGCCTACGCGCAGAAGTTCGGCAATGAAGAACGCATGGGTAAGCTGGCCGGTATATTTACTTCGCTTGCAATCTTTATAAGCTGCTTGGGTATATTTGGACTATCATCCTTTATAGCCGAGCAACGTACCAAGGAGATTGGCATTCGCAAGGTACATGGCGCTACGGTATTCCAGGTGTGGAGAATGGTGTCGACTGATTTTGTAGTGCTTGTAGTTGTAGCGTGTTGCATTGCTATGCCGGTTGCGTATTGGCTGGCCTCGCAGTGGGTAACGCGATATACCTACCACACCAACGTATCGTGGTTTATACCCGTGTTTGCCGCTTTAACTATACTTCTTATTACGCTGGTCACTGTAAGCTGGCATACTGTACAGGCAGCCAAAACGAATCCCGTGAAAAGTTTACGAACAGAGTAATGGGACAAGTTGATACCGCTTGTAGCACGATGGAAAGCTAAACGATTTTCTTCTCTCTCTTCTCACAGAAATTGGTTATAATGGACTCCTGAATAATCTGGAGTACAAGATCAGTTTGTGATGGCTATTGAGCGAAGAAAATCATTTATTCATTATTTGCCTGTTTACGGATGTATTTCAACCGGATTGATCTATACAGCGATCGGCGTCATCGCATTGCTTTCATTTTTTAAAGTGAGACACGGTGGCGCGGATGAAGGCAGTATGCTCGCGTTAATCAATGACTATGTTGTGGGAAAGATCTTTATAGGGATTGTCCTTGCAGGAACGCTGTGCTATATAATCTGGAGATTTTATGAAGCCGTTACGGATCCGTACGAATACGGGCGAAACGTATCAGGTATAGCAAAGCGCACCGGCATTTGTCTCAGTACCATTGCTGATGTGATGATTGTGAATACTGCTATACGCGTGCTGCTGGGTACGACTCACATTGCCTTGGACGGTCAACCGCGCGAAGAGCAGGAAAAGATAGCTTCGTTATTGAATGAGTCGTGGGGAGATGAACTCGTCATCACCATGGGCTTACTGGTTATAGTCACTGCTATTATACAGTTGGTATATGGCGTAACAAAAGGATATAAAGAGCGCATCGATATAGATCACTTCAGTCGTGGAATACAAGTGGTTACGCATGGTTTGGCGTGGACCGGATATATAGCACGCGGCATCATTCTGGGAATCATTGGCTTTTTCCTGACAAAAGCAGGCTTTATAGCCAATGCAAAAGTTGTTGTCAACACCGACAAAGCCTTTGACTTTATCGGAGATCATATAGGACACGCGTATTTCATTCTGGTAGCCCTCGGTACAATCTGCTACGGAATCTTCATGTTTATACTTGGTGTTGCTTATGATACGGATAAGGATTGAGGAGGCTTTCATCTTTTGGGGCCAATAAATACCTTGGATAAAATTGAAATAATGGACAGACTAATGTCAAATTGCGAAAGTACTTTTAATGAATTGTCCCAATTCACATCAGATATTTTATCGATGGGAAGACCTATTATAGACGACAGGCTTGAAGTTTTTGAGGTAAAGATTGGCTACAACCTTCCTGTTGATTTTAAGTTCTTTCTGAAAAGATCCAACGGATTTTCGCTGGTAGGAACGGAGGTCTTTGGCATCGGTAATGAATTTAAAGCTTCATCACTTGATGCTATATATGATTTTGAACACAAGGAAGTTCATGCAAAAATGCCACATCATTTCTTGCCGTTCTCGAATGATGGCCGAGGTAATCACTATTGTCTGGATTTGAGTCGCTTAACGGACCGGGCTTCTCCAGTTGTATTTTGGCAGTGGGATTATGAGTACGCCTCACTTGAAGAGGTTGAAACCTGTAGCGATAGTTTTGTTTTATGGGTTAAAGAAGTAATGATTGATTGGACTCTGGAGACATATAATTACGATGGTTCAGAAAAATGAAACCTATCCCTGTCGCAAGTTTAGCGAAGCGTAACTTAGTGACGATATTGTCTCAAGTTTATAACTTGAGACGACCATCTTTGTAATAGCCGGTAAAAAGCAATCGGTATACCGAACAAAGCCAACGGCACTAACGCCCACAGATTTCCCGACATTAAATCATAAGCAGCCAGCATTTCTGTAAATGTTAAATGGCTAAAGAAGCGCCCCATCGCCAGTTCAAACAATACAGTGAGCATTGCCCAACACAAGCCCGTTAACCATGCGCCTTGCGAAGACGTGATTGATAATTTCTTAAAGACAATCGCTATATATACCGATAAGAACACTATCAGTGACAGCGTTGAAAGCTGGTGTGCCCTGAAGTTGTTGAAATAATCCAATAAAAAGAATTGACGGAGTGCTCCATTGGCAATGCCTATAAAAGGCATTGGTAGCCAGGCTATAACTGTTCTTGAGAGATTCATTTTATTATCTTGAAGTATATACTTCAAGATAATAACGGAGACATTGTTAATTGTTGATGAATAACATGATCCATCAATGATATAAATCAGGAATATCGTAAGCGGTGTAAAAAACAAAGGGAACCATGCAGTCCCCTTTATCAATCTAAAACCTGTAAGTGTGCTATGTTTAGGTTGATTACTTTTTAAGTATCAACGTAGATGGTGCATCGGCCAGTGATTTGTTTTTGGATTGCACCATTTTTGTCCAGGTGGAAATACTGATCATCAGCAGATCGTTTGCCTGGAATTGCTCGGGTATAATTTCGTTAGACGATACCAGCGAGATGTGATTCGGAGCGATCAATTCAATCTGGCGGATTCGTTCCTTTATAGCCGGATTTGTTTTCAATGCACCCGTAAGCTCCACGATAATTACCTGCGACTTGTTGTTTGAGATAAAACGTTGCACATAGTCGAGCAGGAATGCATCTTCCGTTTCACCAATCGTTACGAGAATGCGATCGGCTGTAGTAAAGTCTTTATCGATAAATACACCGACAGGAACATCCGCTTTATCGAGTATCGTACTGGTTCTCGGATCAAGCGCAGAGTCGGGGAGACCTGTGCCCAGGCTTGGGTGTTTATCAAACAGTTTATCCGGCTGGAAGATGCGCGTGGTAAAGCCGAGTATATTTCCAAGCAGTGTTCCCTGGTATATAGATTTACCCACACCGATCAACAGGAGATCATAATTACCTTTGTTAGCAATCTCGGCGATATCAGATTCGAGGTCGGAGGTAGCTTTGAACATCGTGTTCACTCTCCGGTTCAGTTCTCTTGATTCTTCCAACACTGGCAGAAAGCTTTCGCGTTCGTATTCTTCAATGTTATAATGATGCAAATCATTGGTAGGCGATAAGTGCATCGTAGTAAGTTCAGCACTTCCGTTGAGTTGTTTGGTAAAGCTGTGAGCAAGGCGCAGCAGTGTGCGGCCACTATCCGGATTGGCAAATGAAATAAGAACTTTGAACAACCCCGGGTCAATTACTTTTGCAGGTATAGCGGCATCTTTGTCTTTGAAGAAATGATTGATAAGATCGAGCGCAGGCCCCGTCATCATGGTAGTGACCAGCGCCATAATCACCATCATGGCAAATACTTCAGGCGTTAGCACACCTAAATCGTATCCTATATTTAACACGACAAGCTCCATAAGACCACGCGTATTCATGAGCGCTCCTATCGCCAGACTATCTTTCCAGCTTTGTCCTACAAACTTGGCAGCGATGGCACTTCCGAAAAACTTACCGGTTACGGCTACGAGTATAATGATACCGGCTGTCCACCATAATGATGGTTCATTCAGCAAACCGATTTGAGTACGCAGGCCGGTGAACACAAAGAAGAGCGGGAGTAACAATACAACGGATACATCTTCTACCTTTTCAATGAATATATTTCTAAACTTGGCGTTTTCCGGTATAATGGCGCCTGTCATGAACGCACCAAACAAGGCATGTATACCGATGAGCTCTGTAACATACGAAGAGAGTATAAGTGTGAGAAAGAAGATGGCTACGATCGGTTGACTTAAATTTTCACGCGATGTATGCAGATCTCCGATGCGTTTTAAAAATGGTCTCACCACTTTCAGCATGACAAGCACATAGCCAACGGCCATGAGTATAATAAACAGGGAGCTGCCAAACGAACCGGCTTTAACGATAGCGATAACAGCAGCCAATATACACCATGCTGTGATATCGTCAGCAGCGGCACACGTAATGACGATGGTGCCGAGTTTTGTCTTTTGTATACCGCGTTCCTGTACAATACGGGCCAGCACCGGGAACGCTGTTATACTCATGGCTATACCCATGAACAATGCGAATGAAGTAAAATTTATATTCTGCGGAGCGAAAGTTTCATACGTGAAGTATGCAAAGCTAACCCCCAAAGCAAAAGGAACAATAATACTCGCGTGACTCACCACCACCGCATCGTGTGCCTTGTTGCGTAATACGGTGAGGTCAAGTTCCATACCGATCACGAACATGAACAGGATCAAACCGATCTGGCTGAGGAGTTGAAGATTTCCTAATGACTGCGCAGGAAAAAGTGTAGTAGCAAAGTCAGGGAAATATAGTCCGAGCAACGAAGGACCGAGTATTATACCGGCAATTACTTCACCTACCACAGAGGGTTGTCTTATTTTCCGCGAGATATACCCGAAGAACCTGGCAGCGATGATAATGGAAACAATTTGTGCCAGCAATATGGCGAGCGGATGTTTGAAGCCGTGCTCGAGGCCATGAATAAAGTCTGTCCAGTAGTTATTATCTGTGGCAGATGTTACGATCTGCCGGCCCGTCTGTAATTGATTGGTGCCCTTTTGTAAGATGAAGTAAATGAAGGAAGCGAATGCACCAATTACGATCACATAAAATGCAATCTTCTTGGTGTTGTTAACGGAAGAAATGTCTTGCATATAAACCAGATTTTAGAGCAGGCATACAACCGAGGGCGTGTTGCAGTTGCCTTGCGGAATAAATGATCTTTTAAAACGTGGGCAATTTAGAGAATCACGTCAGAGTAGTACAGGCAGCGATTGCAAATATGTAATAAGGACGGAAAATTCTGCAATGAAAGTCGCGGTGCCTGCGCAGTTTCGAAAAGATGATCGGTATTGTGCGAGGCGTAATTACAGCTTTTTCCGGAGTTGTTACATTTCTTTGGCACCTTGTTGCAACAGTGCCAGGCCGCATTATGCTGTAAGCCACCTTTGCGCGAAAAAAGTAAAGTGAAAAAATATAGTTTACTGCTGGTCGTGTTTCTGTTTGTATTCGCGCAAGGGTTTGGTCAGGATTTAAAAACAAGTGCAGGTATAGGGATATATCCTACCGGTACGGAGACCGGGCTTGGTTATCGTTCATCCCGAACCGATCGCTGGGCGATTGATGTACGCATTACAAAGGCAAACGCCTTTACTGAACCGAAGGGAGGTACGCTGATAAACGAAGCTTCATGGATATACCGCATTGCCTATTACGAGCGTGTACGTTTTCATGCAGGTATAGGGGCGCGTGCCGACTGGAATTTTGATAAAACACAATCGCATCGCTTCGGGCTGGTTACTCCGCTGGGAGTTGAAGCCTTTCCATTCCCGTTTCAAAATGCCGGATTATTTTTTGAAGCGGCTCCATTCGGAACGCGCGCAAGTTCTGGTAATATCAATCTCGGTATACGAACGGTGGCAGGCTTTGTGTTTTACTTCGTGAAGAAGTGAAATATAGTTTTCATGCCATGCGGCTGGTGGGAGCCTGGTAACTGTTTAGTACGAACAGCGTTTATCACCGGTTATATCGTATATGGAATTGGTATAGCTATTTATATTTTGTATAGGTATTGCTATACGGGTATGATCGCAACGAATCAAATTTACAATCGGATAATGAAGTTGGCTTCATCCGGTTTTGTGCCATAAGCGCGATGCTTAGTGCCGTAACTACATTTTTGCTGTGGCTGTTGCCGAAACTATATACACCTCCGGAAACATTCGAGGCGGGCGTAATGATGTATACCAACCTGTACTATATAATACGGTTGTGGGTTAATTTTATACATACACCACTAGCGCTGAAGTAAAGAATATATTTCGCCTTAACTCGCAATAGGGATAGGAATGGAAAGCCCGAAGCGCGTGAGGTTGGTGCGCGGGCCGGACTTGGAGTGGATAGCCCGGGCCGAAGGCATTGCCCAACCTCTAAACATAGAGATCTATTTGAAAATATTGCTGTCGGCAACCATCTTTTTGTATTCGGGCAGAATCTTTTCGTACAACGCTTCGTCTGCACGCTTCAATGTATTCATCAACCCACCGATGCCGGAGTCTTTCAGTGACACACGTTGTGCACGGATGTCTTCCATTTTTTTTCGGATCGTTCCTTCCAATTTAAGCAGTTCTCGTTCGGTCATTGAATTAAGTCTTTGGTGCTGCAAAAATAGAGTAAAGATTCGATCTCGTCATGATGCATTCTTTTTGTGCTCATAATCAGGAAGATATACACGTTGTCTACCGTTATGTCTTACCCTTGCCCACTATTTTGTCGATTGGCGATCCGTGTTATTGCGCGGGCGTTCTGCTAAAGTTGCTGCTTTAAATTTAAAACAGTATGGCGCAGTTTGTTTCGTTTGATCCTGCCGTGAAAGTGATCGGGCAGTCGATATTATTATTTGCCAACGCGATGGATTTTGGCAAGGAAGAACGGATTGAAATTCTTGAAAAACATGGTCTCAGGAACCTCGATGCAAATCAGTGGTATGATCTGCAAAAGTGGCTTGATGCTTTCAAAGAACTTTCGGAAGGAATCTGGGCATCTACATTATTTATTATTGGAAAGGAAATCCCGGGGAATGCCAAATTTCCTCCGCAGATTGATTCGCTCGAGAAGGCATTGTATAGTATAAATGTAGCCTACCACATGAATCACAGCGAAGGTGATATTGGAATTTATGACGTTATGTTGTTTGATGCAGTGCAGAGAAAGGCTGTGATCTTGTGTCGTAATCCGTACCCCAGTGATTTCGATCGTGGTATACTTGCAGCCATTGTAGAGCGTTTTAAACCTGCAGATTCCGTAACAACCGATGTAACACTTGACCTTACAAAAGAGTCGAGACTAAACGGGGCGGATAGCTGCACGTATCTTATCTCGTGGTAAGAATATAAATATATAGTGAAAGAGCCTTCTTCTGACTAGTCCGAAGAGGGCTCTTATTTTTTTTTGCGTGCCTTTGTAACAACACTATATATTATATAGCGTTACCGAAGTTTCGAATCGCCTAAATATATCTTGCCGAGTTCGTTACACATCTCTATATTTTTCAGCGTCCCGCTTTTACGTTTTTCGTCAGAGTTAAAATCAATAGCCAGGTAATGCGTGCAGCGATCGATGGCAGCACGGTCGCGCTCCTGGTCGGTTTTAAAATTGCCGATAACCTTCCATTCAGCAACATGAGTTTTAAACCGGTCGGGTAAATAGCGAGGTCGCTCACCCACGTGATACAGCGTAACATGAGGCGTAAGGGTTTTCAGAAATTCCAGCGCGAGTGTGTCCACTCCTCTGAACTCGCCTACTAAAAAATGTACGCCAGGATTATTGACAACTTGTAGAAGAGGCGTTTCATAGTACTTTCTGAAATCTGAGAAACTGGTATTGCCGTTACCGAAAATATAGATATACATACGGGTTTGCGCTTAAGGGAAATCTGCTGTTGACTTTAATTTTATAGAATGTAAATAATGTAGCGATGAACGCGGGTTGACTGGAGAAGGTTTTGCGAAGCAAGATTTTGAGCTGAATAAATCCACAGAACCGCAACTACGTGTTCGCAACGCTTTTGGTACAGCTACAATATATTTCTGAAACGCAGACTTTGAAACACGAAACACAATTTCGTAACTTCAGGCACACCAATACCAAACAACCAGACCTATGAAAAATCTGTATCTATATATATCCACGTTTCTCGATTCTCTCCATCCTGAATTTTCCTGTAAAGAAACGAGTCTCACAACATAGACGAAATCTGAATCCTGTTTGCATTTCATCTGCGTAAATCTGCGCACTCTGCGGGAAAACAAATTCGTTCCCGATAGATTGAGCAGCCAGGAACCGGCTTTAGGATTTAAATTATAGACAGAGACTGCTGTGGTATATATACATCAATATCTTTTATTTCATAGACTAAGTTTTCCACGACTGTGGTTGCTCATACTTCTGCTCGCCACCAGCGCGCACGCACAATACACCAACCTGAAATTTGAAAATCTTTCCACAACCGAAGGCCTTTCGAGCAGCACATGCGTGGATATATTTCAGGATCGCGATGGATTTTTATGGTTCGGCACTATAGACGGTTTGAATAAATACGATGGTTACGAATTTACCGTATACCGCTCCGATATAAATGATCCTTTCTCCATCAGCAGCAATCGCATCAATTCAATTACCGAAGACAACCAGGGGCGACTTTGGATTGGCACTGGCAATGGTCTTAACGCGTTTGATAAAAACTCCGAGCGATTCTTCCGGATGAATGCTGATGCCAGTAATCCGAATTCGATCAGTCACAACCTGGTATATGATGCATTGTTTGACGAATCGCAAAATATACTCTGGATTGCAACCAAAGGTGGCGTTAATAAACTGGCGTTGGATAAAGCTGATGTTACGCATCCTCAAAATCTGGTTTTTCAACATTACCTACATAATCGTCAGGATGCTGCTACGATAGATTCCAACGAAGTGACCGGTATATTACGCGATCGCGATAACCGAATCTGGCTCGTAACGCCCGGACGAAATCTGAATTACTACGATGCCGCCCGCGATAAGTTTATGCGTATACCGGTAAGTATAGCAAACCCTGACGAACTCGATCATATACCCAAACAGATTCTCATTGATAACGAAGGTGATTTCTGGATCGGCAACAACCTTTCGAAAATGATTGTGTGGCGGAGAAAGGAGAATACATTTCAGTTAATGTCGCTGGGAAAAACCACCATTCCCATCTTTGATATATACCAGGATAAGCGCGGCATCATCTGGGTAGCAACCGATGGCCACGGACTATATTTTGTCGATAAGAAGAACGGTATAACGGATCATCTTTTACACAATCCGTCCAATCCTTTCTCGATTTCCAATAACCAGCCTTCGCGTATACTCGAAGACAACAATGGTATCGTCTGGCTGGCGACCTATAATACAGGTGTTAATAAGATTGCGCTGTCCAAATCAGACTTCGGGCATTTCTATCACCAGGAAGGAAATAGTAATAGCCTTAGTCACAAGATCGCGCAGTCCATTATACAGGATAAGAACGGTATGATCTGGATCGGTACCGATGGCGGTGGATTGAATCGCTTTGATGAGAAGAATAATTCTTTCAAACATTTTCGTCATGTACCCGGCAATGGAAAGACTTTAAGCTCTGACAAGATCATCTATATATGCGAAGCACACGATGGTGCACTCTGGATCTGTACATGGGAAGGTGGCCTGTGCAGATTCGATCCGAATACGAATATATTTACAGCCTATAAACACGAAGCAAACAACCCGTTTTCGATAGGACAGAACAGTGTGTGGTGCGCGGTGGAAGACCGGCAGTATCGGATATGGTCGGGAACACAATCGGCAGGGTTGAATGTGTATGATCCTGTCTCGAATAAATTTCGTCAATATACCAGTATACCGGGCGATACAACTACACTTGTAAATACGTTTATTATCTCGTTGTTTATAGATTCGAAGGAGAGACTTTTTATCGGTACAGCTACCGGTTTGTGCATGACGGATCTGAAGACTATAAAAAATCCGTTACCCGATAAATTACAATTCAGGCGTTTCAAAGGCGGGAGTTTATATGGTAATCGGATTAATTCCATTACCGAGGATCGTCAGGGAAATATATGGGTAGGTTCTGACCTGGGATTGAATAAACTCAGCGGCAGTCTTTTGTTGCTTGAGACCTATACAACCAAGGAAGGCCTACCGAATAATCTGATAACCGGTATATGCGAAGATAACCTGGGCAACCTCTGGTTAACCTCGAAGAGTGGCTTGTCAAAACTTGATCCAGCCACACACGTGTTCAAGAACTTTAACACGCACGATGGTTTGCAAGGCATGGAGTTTCAGAGTAAATCCATCGACAAAGCAAAGGACGGTCGTATACTTATCGGCGGTATAAATGGGTTTAATATTTTCGATCCTGCTAAAATTCTGGCAGACTCCACCAAACCGAAAGTGTTAATAACCGGTTTTAAAATTCACAACCGTATTATCAAAGCGTACGATACGCTGAACAAACGGATCATACTGCAGCAAGCGATAGCAAAAACAAAAGAACTCACACTTCGCTACAACGAATCCTATATAGCATTTGATTTCCTGGCGCTGGATTATGACAATCCGGAGAAGAATAAATATGCCTACCGCATGGCCGGCCTCGATGAAGGCTGGAACTATGTAGGCAACAAGCGAAGCGCCACGTATTCTAACCTGGCCGCTGGTGACTATATATTTGAGGTGATGGTATCAGACGATGAAGTATGGGACAATGCTTCGAAGGCAGCGCTTACCATTCACGTTCTGCCGCCACCCTGGAAAACATGGTGGGCCTATACGCTATATATAGCGATTATCGCCATCGCTGTGGTTTTGGGAATGCGTTACTATACGCGGAGAGTACGCGAAGAGAAAGAACATGAACTCGACCAGATGAAGCTGCTGTTCTTTATTAATGTATCGCACGAGTTTCGCACACCGCTTACGCTCATTCTGAATCCCATTGAGAAAATATTGTCATCGCCTGCCAATGCAGAAGAGGTGCAGTCATCGGCACGTATTATTCAGCGAAGTGCGCGCAGGTTGCTGAACCTTGTTAACCAGTTGCTGGATTTCCGGAAGATGGATCTTGGTAAAGCTCCGCTTGAGACTGTACAGGCAGATATAGTGCAATTCAGTAAAGATATATTTCTGTTGTTCAGTGATCTGGCGGCCATGCGCTCGATTGATTTTCATTTCGAAAGCTCCGTAGATACACTCCCCGTATGGTTCGACCCGGATAAGCTGGAGAAGATTATTACCAACCTGTTGTCCAATGCGCTGAAGTTTACGCAGGAGGGGGGCACCGTTGCACTGCAGGTAGAAGTTACCGGCACATCCAAACGAAATGAAGCAGTAGAGCTTCGCGTAAAAGATACCGGTATAGGATTGAAGGAAGATCAACTCAAGCATGTCTTTGAACGCTTTTTCCATGTAGACAACTCACGCACGGGAACGGGTATAGGGCTCCACTTTACAAAGAGCCTGGTAGAGTTACACCACGGTGAAATAGGAGTGGAGAGTGAATTCGGCAAGGGAAGTACATTTACTGTACGTCTGCCATTGCACGATAAGCGCAACCGGAACGAACAGAAGAGTATACAGGACAACGCGCTCGCAAACTATATATATGATAACAACGCCATCCGATCTACAGAATATGAATTGGCCATTACGGGTGGCACGAGTAATGACGATGAAACATTGCAACCCGGAACCGAACATAAACCGGTGCTGCTGATTGTTGAAGATAATAAAGAGTTGCGCTGGCACCTCAAGAACGAATTGCGCGAACACTATAAAATACGCGAAGCCGTGAACGGAGCCGATGGTCTTGAAAAAATATTGAAGTATTACCCCGACATTATCATCAGCGATATTATGATGCCGGAGATGGATGGCTTTGAGTTATGCCGCAAAGTAAAAAGTGAAATTGAGACATGCCATATACCGGTAATTCTGTTGACCGCGCGTAGTCTGGAAGAAGATCGCATTGAAGGATACCACACCGGTGCAGACGAATATCTGCCGAAGCCATTCAATATATATGTACTCAAGGCTCGTCTGAAAAATTTACTCGAATCGCGCCAGCGACTCAAAGATAAATTTATGGCCCGGGGCGGCATGGTGCCCGCACGCGAAGTTACCACCAATACACTCGATGAGATCTTCCTGGATAAAGTAACGAAGATCATCCTCGAGAACATCAGCAATCCTGATTTTGCTTTGGACGACCTGTTGAAGAACGTGGGCATAAGCCGCTCGCATTTTTTCAGGAAGATCAGTTCGCTTACCGGGCAAAATCCCAGCAACTTTATCCGCACCGTGCGACTCAAGTACGCGGCTGAGTTACTCGTGCAACAGCAGCACTCTATTAAAGAGATAAGTTTTATGGCCGGCTTCAACTCGTCTGCCTACTTCAGCAAAACTTTTCGCGAACTCTTCGGCAAAACTCCGCAACAATACGTGGAGGAGCAGTGTGGTGCTAAATCGTAACAAACGATTTAAAAATTCAATCAATCGATTGAATTTGGTTCATGGTTTATCGTCAATGAGCCATAAGTAATCGCCTGTTTTTCAGTTCATAGGGATCTTTGGAGAAGCGTTACTGCACCTTTCAAGCCTTTCCAATACGAAGGCGGAATTGCTGTAACGAAAACAACCAAACCAAAATTCTAACCTATGAAATCAACATTAGGCAAGCACCCGATACTGTCTCAACAAGGGCAGCGCGTGCGCAACAGTCACGGCCCACCGATGCCCGCCAGCATCATGCTCCGGCATTTCCCCAGTAGTCCAAAGTTTAAAACAAACTGAACCAAGTCTATGAATAGATCATTACTTCTACAAAGAGTATCGGTGTGGACAAGAACGACAGGTTTACTGCTTGTCTTGTTATATATCTCCGGTATCGTGCAAACCGCTGCAGCACAGGACAGACGTATTTCCGGTGTGGTAAAAGATGACTCCGGTCTTCCTATACCCGGTGTAAACATTTTAGTGAAAGGTACTTCGCTCGGAACCACCACCGATGGTGAGGGCAAATATATACTTGACGTAAAAGATGCCGATGCCGTGCTGGTATTTTCATTCATCGGCTTCAAGCCGCAGGAAGTGGCCATCGATAATCGCACAGCAATAGATGTAGCATTACAACCCGATGCACAGTCACTGCAGGAAGTTATTGTGGTGGGATATGGCGAACAGAAAAAAGAAACGTTAACCGGTTCAGTCGCCAGCGTGGATTCAAAATTATTTCAGGATCGCGGTGTAGTAGCCAATCCGTTGTCTACACTGCAGGGCCAGGTACCCGGTGTGGTTGTTACCAGGAGTTCCGCTGCACCCGGGCAGGAGGGATGGAATTTCCAGATACGAGGTGCTGCCTCAACAAACGGTGCTGATCCGTTGGTAATTGTAGATGGTATACCGCTCGTAAGTCTCAATGCACTCAACTCCATCAACCCGCAGGACATTGACAATATATCTTTCCTGAAAGATGCATCTGCGGCTATATATGGAGCGCGTGCTGCCGGTGGCGTTGTGCTCATCACCACCAAGAAAGCTAAATCCGGCAAGCCGATCATTCAATACAACGGTTCGGTTTCTCAAAAGCGCATGGGACTTCAGCCTTCCTTCATCAATGGCGATCAATATGGCCAGTATCTTTTGCAGGCTATATCCAATGCGTCCACGGGTGGGGTACCGGACGAAAACTGGATCTGGACAAAATATGCCAGAGCGTGGATCAACCGTCCGGCCAGTGGCTATATCGATAAGAACACACCTGAATACATAGCAGGTGGTGAGACCATTGGTTTCACCGATGTAAAAGACTATACATTCTTTGACACCAATCCCATCGATATATTATGGGGTAACGGTCGCGCGATGTCCAATCAACATGATCTCAGTCTTTCGGCACGCAACGACAATTTAGGATATCGTTTATCCTTCGGATATCTCAATGACGGTAGTATGTTAAAGTGGGGCGAGAACTATAGCAAGCGCTACAACACACGCCTCGCGGTTGACTATACATTTTCACCACGACTGAAAATTGAAACCAATATATCTCTGGAGAAAAATGATGTTGTGATGCCGACACGCCAGGACCAGATCAACTTTGGTTCGCAGCCCGGTTTCCCGGTAGCAACGATCAATGGTAAGCCGTATGCCTGGGGTACACAGCCCGCGCGTAACTGGCTGCTGGAACTTGGCGGAGAAAACAAAACATTCAACAACCGTATTTTCCTCAATACAAAAGTAGAGCTCAACCTGGCGAAAGATCTGAACCTGATCGCACAGGCAGGCTATAACTGGGCGCTTACCGATATGCAGACACAGTATAAATATATATCCGAAATATATAATTATACAGAAACCTACCAGTACCAGGCAAACCCGGCACAGTCGCAGTCATACTATGAACGGGCATCGCTGAAGGATGCGTACGTTAACACCAACGCATACCTGGAGTATAAGAAGACGTTGTTCAACGATCACAACGTGGCGGTAGTAGCTGGTACCAACTACGAACGTGAAGAGCTGGATTACTTCTCGACACGCACAACCTATATGGCCAGCAACGATGTGCCGGCATTAGGACTTGGTCTGGGAGACAACACAACACGCTCCAACAGTGAGACACGTTACCATTGGGCCATCGCGTCTTTCTTCGGTCGTTTGAATTATGCCTACAAGGAAAAATACCTGTTTGAAGCAAACGCGCGCTACGATGGTTCATCCAAGTTCGATCCGGATAACCGGTGGAAATTTTATTCCGGTGTTTCAGCAGGATGGCGTTTGTCTCAGGAGAACTTCATGCAAAACATTTCTTTCCTGGATGAACTCAAGATTCGTGGTTCATGGGGAAGCGTGGGTAACCAGGCAGGCATTGGCTTGTATGACTATATCCAGATGATCGATCTCAACAATACAGGTCCTATACTCGGAGGTTATACATCACGTACCGTTACTGCGTCACCATCGTCAACACTGGTAAGCGAGAATAGAACGTGGGAGAAGATCGAAAGCAAAAATATAGGTATAGATATAGGGGTGCTGAACAACCGCCTCACGGCAACATTCGATTACTTCTGGAAGACGAACAAGAACATGCTGTTACCACAGACCTACCCGGCAGTATTGGGA
This sequence comes from uncultured Chitinophaga sp., assembly GCA_902168205.1. Classification (GTDB taxonomy): domain Bacteria; phylum Bacteroidota; class Bacteroidia; order Cytophagales; family Cyclobacteriaceae; genus Ohtaekwangia; species Ohtaekwangia kribbensis. Next base: position 501,487 of record CABHOK010000002.1, read on the forward strand.
GCAACAGCACCGACAGCGAATATAGGTGTGCTGAAAGTATGGGGCTGGGAGATGTCGCTGGGATGGAGAGACCGCATCGGAAATGTAGCCTATCATTTGAGTGGTTCACTGACCGATAACAGTAACAAGCTCGTGAACTATGGTGGTGCCAATGTAGTGACTGCGGGTATGCAGACAATCGAGGGCTACGCGCTGAATTCCTATTTCGGAGTAAAGTATAACGGACGTATTCAAACCGACCAACAGGCAGCTGAATATGCTGCGCTGGTACCTGGTAGCAGTATAACCAACATGCCGGGGGCTACACAAATGATAAAAGGTATAAACATGTATCAGGATATAAATGGCGATGGTAAACTCACCAATGCCGGTGCCAATCAATATTTGCTCGGTAAAAAAGATGCCAATGGAAATCCGATTGCCGATGGAGATATAGTATATCTCGGCAGAAGTGACCCGCGCTATGTGTTTGCCATTAACATGGGATTCGAATGGAAGAATTTTGATTTCTCTGCCGTGTTCCAGGGTGTAGGGCAACGCAATATCTATAGACGTTCTGACTGGAGTACGCCATTTGGTACCATTTGGCAAGGACATGCCGACTGGTGGGTAGGGAAGACCTGGACACCGGAAAATCCGAATGCTGAACTTCCTATACTCACAACCGCCACGAACAAAGGCTTTGGTGGTTATGGTGGCTATAATTACCAGATATCCGACTGGTCGCTGCAGAATGGAGCGTACGTTCGCCTGAAAAATATAGTATTGGGCTATACTGTATCGCAGGACCTTACCCGGAAGATCCGCGTTGATAAACTCCGTGTATACGCCGCTGCCAATGATATATGGGAGTGGACGAAGATTAAAGATGCGTGGGACCCTGAGCAAACTGCCTTCGTAACCGGAGGTGCACAGCGATACCCGTTCTATCGCCTGCTGACGTTCGGAGTGAATGCTACATTTTAATTCTAAACAATCAAGAAGATGAAAACGCTATATTCAAAATATATCACCATCCTGATGATTGCTATAGGCATCGGTGTTCCGTTTGGTTGTAACGATGCTTTAGATCTGGAACCGCAGGACCGTGTATCGGATGCCACGTACTGGAACGATGCTACACAATTTAAACTTGCTGCCAACAATTTCTATAATTACCTGCGCACGTTTAACAATGGAAACGGTGATGGACACAATGGAAGTGATCTGGGTGCAGACCGCGGTGTATTTGCCCGCGGTACCAACACGATTGTGTCTAACGATGATAACTATAACAATGCTTACCGCTGGATCAGGAATATAAATTACCTGCTGGCGAAAGCACTGGAGTTTAAAAATCCGGATGCCATTAAAGTATATGTGGCAGAAGCGAAGTTTTTCAGAGCCTATGTTTACTTTGACAAACTGCTGACTTCATACGGAGGTGTAATTCTGATCAGAGATGTTCTGTCAACCGATTCACCTGAATTGACGGCAGCCCGCAGCACACGCGATGAGACCATTGATTTTATTATACAGGATCTCGAAGAAGCTATACCCGATCTTCCGGATGAGAGCGCGATAGCCGCAGGTGACAAAGGCCGCGTGAGCAAGCAGGCAGCACAGGCATTTTTAGGGCGCATTTGTCTCTACGAAGGAACCTGGCAGAAGTATAGAAGCGGCAATGCAACCCGCTATAACACGCTGCTCGATAAAGCCATCAGCAACAGCGATGCGGTTATAACGGCCGGGATACACGCACTGTTCAAACCGATAAACCTGGGCGACTCGGCACTGAAATATATGTTCATACTGGAGAACCAGAAGTCGAACCCGGCAGGTATAACAAAATCTGCAAACCAGGAGTATATATTGGCGGTTCGCTATGAATCCAACAACCTGCTGAAGACTATACCGAACCAGATTTCATTCGGAGCACTGGGTGCAGATATGAGTCGCAAGATGGCCGATCTGTATTTGTGCAGCGATGGTTTGCCGATAGAGAAAACATCGGTAGCTTTTAGTCGCGCGACACTTAAATCTGAATATCAGAATCGTGATAATCGCATGCGCTACTATATGATGGTACCCGGTTATCCGTATTGGCAGAATGCTACGAACTGGCACATCAACTGGGATTGGAGTACAGCCGATCTCGCGAACGCACGTCCACCGCATAACCCGTGGAGCAACGATATTACCGGCTACAACAACCAGCAGTGGGCGGCCGAGCGGCAAGTACCCAACTCACAGGAAGGCTATGATTATCCGGTGATTCGCCTGGCAGAAGTATACCTTAACTATGCCGAAGCCCTATACGAACGCAACGATGTGATCAGCGATGCAGACCTGGACAAGTCACTGAACAAAGTACGCAACCGCGTAAACGCTTCCATGCCTAAACTCAGCAATGCCTTTGTATCCGACAACGGACTGGATATGCGCGAAGAGATCAGGCGGGAGCGGGCAATTGAATTGCAGGGCGAAGGCTTCCGCATGGACGATCTGAAACGGTGGTACATAGCACACATCGAGCTGGTAAAACCTTTACTGGGCGTACGCTGGAAGGGCACCGAGTTCGAAACGAAATATACCAATGCACCAACCCTCACAGCCGATGGCGATGTACTCGCAGACCCGGTAACAGAACGTAAATTTTCAGAAAAGAATTACCTCATACCCATTCCAACCAACCAGATTCAGCTCAATACAAACCTGAAGCAGAATCCGGGGTGGGAGTAATCCAACTTTAAAAAATCTCCGGTGCGCAGTTGCACCGGAGAACTTTTATAGCGTGATGCAGGGAGCGTAACGCTGTAGAAATTCAGCGAATGAATCATAATTGATAGTCTTTGAGTCATAATTATCCTCCCGATCTAACCTGCTTTCAGAATTTTGAAATGGCTTTAATCAATGCCAACGTAATGGCTACATGTTTCGATAACAAGATGACGCAGCTTCTATATTTACTATCAAGACTAACCAGTGTCTTCATTTTTATTTTAGTGATGGGGATGGGACAATGTGGTTTTGCCCAGGACGCAGCAGCAATCCGAACAGTATCTTCTCCGGATGGAAACCTGCATCTTGATTTCTGGCACACCGGCAAAAGCGGTAATAAGAAAATGTACTACCGGGTATCCTATAAGAGCAAACCGGTAATACTCGAATCTCAACTGAATATAAAACTCGATAACCATTTGTCGCAGCTTGCGCTGGCATTAAAGACCGATGCCGGAAGTTGGAGTGACGATATGGTGCTGGAGAAAGCAACCGAGTCTTCAAACGATATAACGTGGAATCCGCTATATGGAGAAAGAAGCGCGATAAGAGACCACTACAAAGAACTGACCCTTCACTTTTACAAGGAGAGCGATCCGCGCTATAAAATGAACTTGGTCTTGCGGGCGTATAACCAGGGCGTTGCATTCCGTTATTATTTCCCGGATAATCCCACCGGTGTATACTATCGCATTACTTCGGAAGAAACAGAATTTACTTTTCCTGCCAATACCACAGCGTGGTATGAGCAGTGGGCACAAGGCCCTTTGAAAGCCATGGCGTTAAAAGACTGGCCAGATGAAAGTGAGCGGCCGTTAACGCTGCAGTTGCCGGGGGGTATATATACTTCACTCGCAGAGGCGGCCATGGTAAATTATGTGCGTACAAAATTTACCCTGAAGAAGGACAAACCGAACACAATCGCTACGGCCATGTATGAACCGGTTGATATGGTGCCATACTTTTACACACCGTGGCGTGTAATTATCGTGGCTGAAAAACCGGGCGACCTGATTGAAAATAATTTCCTGTTGCTGAATCTGAATCCGCCGTCTCAAGTTAAACACACCGGGTGGATCAAACCCGGAAAGATCATTCGCGAGATGACGCTTACCAACGAAGGTGCAAAAGCCTGCATTGATTTTGCCGCGGCTCACAACCTGCACTATATACTCTTCGACTGGAAATGGTATGGCCCTGCATTTACGTTCGATTCGGATGCACGCAAAGTAGCCATCGATCTCGACCTGAAAAATATTATTGCGTATGGAAATGAAAAAGGCATCGGTATATGGTTGTATGTAAATCAACAGGCGCTGGTAAAGCAAGATCATGAATTATTCCCCCTCTATAAAAGCTGGGGCGTTAAAGGTGTAAAGTATGGATTTGTTCAGGTAGGTTCGCACCGTTGGACAACGTGGTTGCACGAGTCTGTGCAGCGCGCTGCCGATAACCAGCTGATGGTAAATATACACGATGAGTTTCGCACGACCGGGGAGCAACGTACATTCCCCAATATACTCACAGCAGAAGGTATACGCGGCAACGAAGAAATGCCAGATGCAACGCACAATACGATACTGCCATTTACCCGCGGCATAGCAGGTGCAGGCGACTATACCATTTGCTATTATACAGATCGCATCAAGACAACGCATGCGCACCAGCTTGCGCTGGGTGTTGTAAATTATAGTCCGCTGCAAACCTTGTTCTGGTATGATAAACCTTCTGATTATACCGGTGAGCCGGAAGTGGAATTCTTTGAGAAGCTGCCGGTAACGTGGGATGAAACTCGCATATTACAGGGAGAAATAGGCGAGTATATTATCACGGCCCGAAGAAGTGGATCAGAATGGTTCATCGGGGGCATCACCAATAATCAGGCGCGTGAAGTCTCCATACCACTGAATTTTCTGACGGGTAATCAAAAATTTATAACCCATATATATACGGATGACGAGACCGTAAAAACCAAGACGCATGTGCGTACCGAGCAGCGCAAGGTAAAGCCGGGAGAAGTAGTAACCGTTAAACTGAAACCCTCCGGTGGTATAGCGTTTTGGATACATCCGGAGGCAGGTAAGACAAGCGGTAAAGATTCAGCCGGTAAATAAAGAATGATAAAGCGTGTAGTATGAGACGTGTGTGTTGGAATAAGGTAAGAACAATAGGAGTATATGCAAGTATATTTCTGGTGTTCATTACATGCGCATCAAAACCATCTGTTTCGCATAGCGATGAATATTCCACCTATAATTTTGGTGCCGTGGACGGCAAAATACAAAACTGGATAGACAGTGGCTATTACGATGGAGCATCGATACAGATTGTAAAAGACCGGCAGACGATTCACGAAAAATACTTCGGAAGCTATACTTCACAAACACAGGTATATATAGCATCGGCAGGCAAGTGGCTGGCGGCTGCAACCATCGGAGCTGTGGTGGATGAGCACAAACTTTCCTGGAATGATAAGGTTGTGAAATGGCTCCCCGAATTTAAGGATATAAAAGGACAGGCTACACTACAGCAATTACTCTCGCACACGGCAGGCTATCCCGATTATCAACCTGCAACCGAACATCGTGACGACTATCAGTCTCTGGAAGAAGCGGTGCGACACATTGTAAACCTGCCGGCAGATACAACACCCGGTACTATATTTCGATATGGAGGGCTGGCCATGCAGGTGGCCGGTCGTATGGCCGAAGTTGCTACCGGTAAAAGTTGGGAAGCCATCTTCCAGGAGAAAATAGCCATACCGTTGCAAATGAACAATACACATTTTACACCGGTAGATACAACAGGCGGTCATAACCCCATGATTGGTGGCGGAGCGCGCTGCACACTTCATGATTATATGAATTTCCTGGAAATGATTGCCGGTGAAGGAGTATATAAAGGAAAACGTATCCTCTCCGAAGAAACAATTGCCATGTTGCAAGCTGATCATGTGACGAGTGCGCATGTTCCTTCTGATCAATATGTGGAACATGCTCGAAACGCCAAACATACTGGTATATATGGACTGGGCGAATGGCGGGAACAAGTGAACGACCGGGGTGAAGCTATACTCATCAGCAGCCCGGGGTGGGCAGGTGCTTACCCGTGGATTGATAAAGAAAACCAGGTATACGGGTTCTTTCTTGCGCATGTAAATGTTGAACGGGCAAATCGCGATAAGTTTTCTTCTTTTTATACGAGTCCGATGTTGCCAATGATGGTACGGGACATTCTTGCTGTGCGCTAGGAAATTGAACCGTTAATCTATAGTGGATACGTGAAAATGAAAGTAGTGAAGTATTTATTTTGGACAAGTATATTTCTCGGACCAACAGCTTCGAAGGCACAGGAGCTGATAACCTATCCTGCTCCTAAAGCAGTTATATATTCCATGCACAGTGATGATTATACTGTGCGCGTTCGTAAGCCGGATGGCACGTGGCAGGATTTGTTTGAGTATAAAGTAAAGGTAGATATGGATCGTGTGCAGGATGCTTCCATGGTATATTTTGATTTTTCAGGAAGCGTTGAAGTGTCGGTACGGAGGAATAACGGTAATGTCCAATCCGTACGCGTACGTCCTGCCATCCATGGAATAACGCCTGTACAGAATGGAAATGTGATCAACTTCACCCTAACAAAGCCGGGAAAATTCTCGGTGGAGTTTGATGGTGATAAACTTCACAACCTGCATGTGTTTGCTAATCCGTTAGAGACGAACCGCCCCGATGCTGGTGATAGCCACGTTATCTACTTTGGTCCAGGTCTTCATACTCCGCCTGAGAACAGCAATGGTACATTCAAAGTCTCCAAAGGAAAAACAGTATATATAGCCGGTGGTGCGGTTGTAAGAGGAAAAATATTGTGCGATAGCGTTGAGAATGTTCGCATCCTGGGGCGTGGTATTGTCGATCAGCCGTCACGGGGCGTTGAGATTACGCATAGTAAAAATGTTACCGTAGAGGGCATCATCTTCATCAACCCTAAACATTATACTATATATGGAGGCGCTTCAAAGGATCTTACCATCCGGAATATAAAATCATTCAGTTGTAACGGATGGAGTGATGGTATCGATCTGATGAGCTGCTCGGATGTTGTCATAGACGATGTCTTTATGCGCAACTCCGATGATTGCATTGCTATCTACGGACATCGGTGGGATTTTTATGGTAGCGCGCGAAACATCTCCATTACCAATTCAACGCTTTGGGCAGATATAGCGCATCCGTCCAACATTGGCATACATGGCAATACAAACACAGTCGGAGATACGATTGAAAACATTACGTTCAAAAATATAGATATACTCGAGCAGGATGAAGACGATTCGGAGTATCAGGGTTGTATGGCCATCAATGCCGGAGACTTTAACCTTGTACGCAACGTGCGCTATGAAAACATACGCATTGATGATTTTGAAGAAGGCCAGTTGCTAAACCTGCGCATCGTTTACAACAAGCAGTATAATACCGGTCCCGGGCGCGGCATCGAAAATATTTACTTTAAAGATATATACTATGTCGGGTTGAATCAGTTTACATCGCACATTGCCGGATTGGACAAAGAGCACAACGTAAAAGGTATTACGTTCGAAAACCTGCGCATCAACGGTAAGCTTATGCTGGATGCAGCGTCTGCCAATATAGAAGCAGGAAACTTTGCCGGGCAAATCATATTCAAAAAGTAGAAACGATATCTGTAGATACGATGATAACGATCGATAGGGTAGCGAAGAAATATATAGCATCTGTGGTAATGATGCTTCTATTCACCATGAGTGCCTCAGCACAAAGCGGACTGGTGGATATGCTGGTAGCCGGAGAGCCTGTCTCGGAGAGGCAGCACAACGTACAGGGTATCCGAAGTGAAATTAAGCAAGACGCTTTACAGGAACCTAGTCGCATTCTGCTGGCTCCGGAGACAGCAAGTTGGGAAGGGGGAAAGCTTTCTTTTACAATGAAGGTTGATCCTGAAAAAGAAAACTATTTTACGGCACGATTCTGGGGATCGGAAGCAAATCCGAATACGCTGGTACTTTTTTGCGAAGGAAAACAGATCGGCTATCATCACCTCGGTGACTATGATATACTATACCTCGGCGATGAAGCACCTGCGTACAACGATCGTTTTTTCTACAACACAACACTCTTACCGTTAGCGCTTACAAAAGGTAGAACAGAACTACATTTTGAAATTCGTAGTCGCGGTCCTGCCTGGCGCTATGGACAAAGCTTCGAGCAATATCAGAAAAATATGATAAAGCCTTCGTGCGGTATCTATCGACTCTATACGCATACCCAAAGTTGTTTTGTTCCGTCACCTCAGGAGAAGCAAGGTATAGTGCCCGATGGAAACACAATACGCAAAAGTCCCGGTTCAGAAGTGCTTCTTAAAGTAAAAGAGCGTGTTAATCAAGCGCTGGAAGCATTGATGCATACAGCCCAACCGTTGTCTCAGCAGGAAATGTTTTTCATGGCAAAGGCGTGGCATGTTCGCTGGACGGTCGCTTATCGTGCAGCCACGATACCTTCGCAGATCGCCAAGTCTATCGATGCATTCTATTGGAACCAGAAACGCAATCCCAAACTTGTAACGTACGATCCGCAGCAATACAATCCCGACTGGTTCGGTTTTGGAACGATCGGTAATGCTATACTCTTGCTGGAAAATGAATTTACACCCTTTTTGAAAGAAACAGTAACGGATAGTACGGGCTACACTGTAAACAGAAAACAGGCGTGGGCTGAGTTGATGTTGGCGAGTCGTGAATACTTGCGAACACACAGGCGCCAGTATACCAACCAGTCGATGATCATTGATATGAATATATACCTGAGCAACAAGGCGCTGGCAATACTGGCTCCGGAGAAAGCTTTCTCCGAACGGGAAGCGCTCCGGTATATATATGAAGCCGTGGGATTGCAGCCCTGGCTCGGAAGCGATACAGACCACGGTCCCGAGAAACCATTGGGAGAAAACTACTTCCAATTGACTGATAAAGGCCTTACGAAAGAGTTAGGGTATGTTGGATACTATGGAGAAGTGTTAGACTGGGTAACGCAAATATATACTGCCACCTGTCGGCCGCTTGACCCTTCCTCCGGTGACAAGAGGATACGAGAGCAGCTCGTGAAAATGGCCAATGCCCGTGTCGTGTTCCGCTATCCCACGGTAGATGCAGAAGGCTATAAAGCCATGCGGGTCGAAACGATTACCGGCTGGCGGGACACGCATTATCCCGGTGATGTAACCTATACGGAGCGGCAGGGGTGGGACGCTTCTCCGTTTCTTTCAGTAGTCACTACGTTGGACAATCAGTCGGTTGGCTATGCACAACAGATGCTGGAAGAAAACCAGTTCTTTAAAACGGTTGAAGATAAAATGGCAACGAGTACAAACCTGCGTGTTACACAAAGTCTCTTGCCAATTCCCGATCAATACGAAACTATAAAATCACAACCACCGCGTAAATATAGGTTGCCGATGTACGCGAGTGAACCTGACGGTATATGGTCGGATGAAGAGGATGGTGTAGTTGCTGTGAAACAGGGCGAAGATATACTGTATGTGTCTTTGTATTGGCGTGCGCGGCACGCAGTGAACTACCTGGCGCGTATCCATTATATAACACCCGGTTACGATCGTGTTGCCGTGGTGCGCCAGCATTGTGAATTTATACCCAGTGGACTGCAATATACTCGTCCTGATCATATCGACTTTGGTTTCGGTAATGGTGGACATCAGTATCCGGGAGATTTACATTCGGCACATGCAGGAGAGAAATTACCGATAGCCAAGATTCCGGCTGGTATAGCCTACAACGCTGGCGATGAGAACAGCTATGCCGGTAAAGCCGACTTTTATGTGTTGGTATATGGCCCATACCTCATTGCCATGAACACCACACGCGATCGAACCTATACACTTTCCATACCAGGTAACTTTAGCAATGCGCGTGACCTGTCATCCGGAAAGACGATAGGGTCTATACGATCTATACCGGTTTCATCACGCAAAACAATTGTATTATATAAAAAGACAACAGCAGGTAATCCCTGATATAGCATGATGAGTTTTATAAAATATTTTGAAGATATATCTAAAGTAGTGCGTGGCATGATGCTGGCTATGGCGTTTGTGTCAGGTATACTATATCCGGCCGTTTCGCAGAGTAATCGCGATGGAAAGCAACCGGGTTTATTTTTTACATCGGAACGCGTACAACATCTCCAGCAACAAATAAAGCGCGATACGGCAATGGCCCGTGCATGGAGCGACATGAAAGACAAAGCCGATCGCGCAATAGCAGAAGGAAAGAATGCGAGTATCGAAGGATTGAGTCTCGCGTGGTGTATGACGCGCGATAAAAAATATGCCGAAGCCGCGAAGAATCAGCTGTTACAACTGATCAGTCGAAAGCAATGGGATGGTATGGACGATCGTAATCCCCGATGGAACTCCGGGTTGAATACAGCACATACTTGTTTTGCAACATCCCTCGCTTACGACTGCATCTATGATAACCTGCAAAAAGATGAGCGAGGAAAGATTGCTGAGGGGATTGTAAAGCTTGGTATAAAACCTTTGCTGGAAGACTGGCTCTCGGAAGATAAACGAATTCACTCGCTGAATTCCATGGGACATAACTGGTGGAGTGCCTGTGCGTATATGGCAGGCGTTGCGTCCATCGCGGTACGAAACGAGGTGCCGGAAGCTTCTACGTGGGCACGAGACATTATGGAGGCCAGTAAGGAGTGGTTCGCTTTTGACGGAAGTATACTCGAGAACAAGCCCGCTAATTTTGACGCGGCCGGAGGATTTTACGAAAGCATCAGCTATGCCGATTTCGGATTGTCTGAATATCTCTATTTCCGCATAGCCTACACCAATGCATTTGGGACAGTCGCTATGCCGTACGATGCTATGCTGGAAAAAACTGCCGACTGGTTTATCAACGGAAGTTATCCGAACACGAACCGGCTCATGTCGCTGAACTTCGGTGATTCAAATCCGTTTGCCAACGGTATCAAACCTGTTAAGCTTTTGCTCGCGCTCGGTTTTCGTAAAGACCGCTATTTCTGGTATCTGCAGCAAACCAGGAACAGTACATTCCGTGATATATACTCACCGGTTGGCCTGGTGTTTGAACCGGAGTATCCGGTAAAGATCAGCTCCCCCGACTTGCCGCCATCTGCTATATATAGCGATATGGGGTGGGCGATGCTGCGTTCATCATGGCAGAAAAATGAGACATTACTGGGTGTCAAGTGTGGCTATACATGGAATCATGCGCATGCGGATGCAGGTTCCTTCGTGCTCTATCACAAAGGAAAGAACCTGTTGATCGATGGTGGCGATGTGAATTACGGTCTGCCGGAATATAGCAGTTACTTTGTGCGAAGTGAAGCTCATAACGTTATACTTTTTAATGGTAAAGCACAGGAAGCGCAGGATCAATACCATGCTGTTAAAAACCCAGGGCATCTTTATAACCTGATGGATGCAGGTGATCTCAAATATATATTGGCTGATGCAACGGGGCCTACATCGAATTTCTTTCTGCGCAACTATCGTAATTTTCTCTGGATCGGAAATGTGATTCTGGTGATTGATGATGTGAAGACATACGAGGCGGGTAAATTGGAATGGCTGCTGCATGGCGATAAAGAGATGAGGAAGAAAGGTCCTGACCTGGAAGTGATTGATGATTCTGCGGCCGTGCTGGTACGCCCGTTATTTCCCGAGACACTACCCATGGGCTATGCGCACGATTTTCCGGATAAGATGCGGCTCGAAGAACGTACGGGTATAAAGGATCGTGACGCCAGCAAGAAGATTAACTACTATGCTATAATTCCGCCTGAACCGACACGCCAGACTAAATTTATTACCGCTATTCTTTTACTGGACGATGCCAATAAGAAAGTAGAAACTTTTACAGGCTCATCTGGAGCAAGTGGTGCATCGGGCAGAAGTAATCTCCCCGTGATTGAAAAGCTGGAAGGAAAAGATATGATCGGTGTAAAAATCACGCAACAAGGTACGGTAACCTATATATATGTGAACCTGCTGGCTGATGGACGGTTGATGCATCGTAACAGTATAAATACAATGGATGGCTGGGAAACGGATGCGTACCTGATGGCGGTGACCTATCCGGAGAAAAAAGAGAGTAATGAACCTTCACGTTACTTTATTGCAAATGGAAGTTATCTGCGGAAGAACAACGAGGTTATACTGCATTCACTCTCCAAAGTGTTTCTATGTGCTGAAAAGAAGGATAACCGGATGAATGTTCTGCTTCAGGGGCAACCGCTCATCCGCGTAAAGCTTAAAGCCGTTACGAAACCGGCTGTACTAACGGTTAACAACACATCGGTGCAGTCGGTATATACGCAAGGACATATACGAATAGAAATAGACCATACGCCGAAGCCGGAGAAAAAATGAAAGTATATATAATGTGTTTTATGAAGTATAAATTTTGGATACGTGCAGTTGCTATCGGGATGATTGTAACGTTGGCGCAATGTGAAAAACCTGCCTCGGATGATGTGAAGACTTCGCTTACCTACTGCGCGGAGCAGGCAAGTAAAACGCTGGTAAATATTCCGCACAACGGAGTGATGCCCCGCAATATTGACAGCCGTGAAACAAACTGGCGCTATGTACCGGTAGAGGATTGGACAAGTGGTTTCTGGCCGGGCATTCTCTGGTATATATATGAAGCTACAGGTGACGCAAAATGGAAAACAGAAGCGGATAGATATACCCGTATGCTGACGCCTTTGTCGCAGCAGCCGGCACATGATCATGATTTGGGCTTCCAGATATTTTCAAGTTTCGGGAATGGATATCGCCTGACGCACGACACTACCTATCGGGAGGTAATTCTGCGTACAGCCGATACGTTGGCAACATTGTATAACCCGAAGGCAGGCACTATACTTTCATGGCCGGGTATGGTAAGAGAAAAAGGCTGGCCGCACAATACGATCATCGATAACATGATCAACCTGGAGTTGCTATTCTGGGCAAGTCGGGAAGGAGGGAATAAAGCATTGTATGATATAGCAGTGCACCATGCGGAAACAACGATGAAGAATCATTTTCGCCCCGACTATACTTCGTACCACGTAGTGCTATACGATACGTTGACGGGTGCCAAAATAAAAGGCATTACGCATCAGGGGCTTGCCGATGAAAGCACATGGGCTCGCGGGCAGGCATGGGCTATTTATGGATTCACCATGGTATACCGTGAGACGAAAGATACACGCTTCCTGGATTTCGCACAGAAAGTAGCGGATGTATACCTGAAGGATTTACCGGACGACTATATTCCATACTGGGACTTCCACGCTGTAAATATAGCAGACGCTCCACGCGATGCTTCTGCGGCAGCCATTACAGCTTCGGCCTTGTTTGAGTTATCCGGATATGTACCCGCTGATAAAGGAGAGTATTACCGGAAGATGGCCGATGGTATGTTGCACACGTTGTCGTCAGATAAGTACCAAAGCCGCCAGCAAAATTCTTCGTTCCTGTTGCACTCTACAGGACATAAACCCAACGGCACCGAGATCGATGCGTCCATCATTTACGCGGATTATTATTACCTGGAAGCTTTGCTGCGAAAACAAAAAGGACAGAAGCGGAGTGATGCCTGATGATACATATATAGCATACCGCTATAAAGTAAAAAAGGGAGTACGCGTATCGCGATACTCCCTAACCCCGAGTAATCTGAATATATTATTTAAGATACTCCAATAGTTTTTCAGCAACCGCTTCGGATGATGCAGGGTTCTGACCGGTAATGAGTTGTCCATCGGTTACTACAAATGGCTTCCAGTCATCACCGCTTTGAAACTCGGCACCTCTTTGTTTCAGTACATCTTCCAGTAAGAATGGAACTACATCGGTAAGTTTCACGGCAGCTTCTTCTGTATTTTTGAAACCTGTAACTTTTTTACCTTTCACTAAATAAGCTCCGGTTTTATCTTTTACATCTTTAAGAACGCCTGGTGCGTGACATACAAAAGCGACTGGCTTGCTGTTGTTATAGAATGATTCGATCAGGCGAATGGAAACTTTGTCTTCGGCCAGATCCCACAGGGGACCATGTCCACCCGGATAAAACACAGCATCAAAATTTTTCTGATCTACATCTTTCAACGCCACGGTGTGAGCCAGTTTGTTTTGTGTTTGCGGATCACCGTTGAAGCGTTTGGTAGAAGGTGTGCTGAATTCCGGTTGGTTGCTTTTCGGATCAATAGGAGGTTGTCCTCCTTTTGGAGAAGCGATGGTTACGTCTATACCCTGATCTGTCAGTGTATAGTAAGGTGTTGCAAATTCTTCAATCCAGAAACCGGTCTTTTCGCCGGTGTTACCGAGTTGATCGTGCGATGTTAATACAAATAATACTTTCATTTTTTTAGATTTTGTTTTCTTTGCAGATGCATGTGCTGTTGATTGTGCGTACGCGGAGAATATCGATAACAGCAGCATGGCGGTCAGGAAAATTTTACGTCCCGTTTTCATAAGTTTTTTTGAATAATAACGCTGCAAAGATGGCGTGAGGTTACGCCTTTCATAAGGATGTACATCACATCTTTAAAGTGATCTACATCACACCGCTGCGGGCATGGAAACGGCTTAGTGTTTCGCGTGATACACCGAGATAGGCTGCAATCATTTTTTTAGGAACGCGTTGAAACAACTGCGGGTATTGGCTGAGCAACTGGTTATAGCGTTCTTCGGCCGTGTTTCGTAACAGCGACAGGATTCGTTTTTGTAAGGCCACATATCCGAACTTGGATTTCACCGCCCAGAAATGTTCCATGCTTCGTAGCTCGCGGCAGAGCTTGTCATAATTATCGACTGTGATCGCCAGCAGTTCCGAGTCTTCAATACAACTGATATATATATCCGATATACCCTTGCTATAGTATGCACTGTAGTCGCTGATCCACCAGTTCTCCATACCAAACTGAAGAATGTGTTCCTTGCCTGCATCATCCGTTACGTACGATCGCACACAACCTTTTACCACCCAGTAGCTATACTTTACTTCATCGCCCGCTTGTAGCACGAACTGGTGCTTCTGCCTTTTGATCGGTACAAAGTGACCCAGAATATAGTCAAAGTCTTCATCCGACAGATCGGTAATAATTTCCTGGATGTGATTTTTAAGAAGCAGGCTCATTCCGTTGAACAGGGTATGGAGCAAAGGTAACGCATTTCACCGTATCCTTTAACATACACTTAATATTGGAATAAGCATGGGTACATACTAATGCAGTAAACTTGACATGTTCTTTCACGGGTAGTCATTTCTGGTTAAAGCGTTATGTTCCACAAAAAGTTAGAGAAGAAAAGTGTATCCGATCTTGTAACCGCACTTCGCACCGGAAGCGAGCCGGCTTTCCGTGAGTTGTTCAACCGTTATGCAGGCAAAGTATTCCGCTATGTAATGCGCTTTGTACCTGCCGAGCCTGTTGCAGAAGAACTTATGCAGGATGTATTTATGAAGGTGTGGAACTACCGCGAGAATCTCGATGCATCGCAGTCGTTCAACAACTTCCTGTTTCGTATTACGAAGAATCATATTCTGAATCATCTGCGCGACATGCAACGCGATGTCGCTCTTAATAAAGAGTACAGGTTGTCGCTGTCGTCTTTTCACAATGCCGTAGAGGAGTCGTTAATTCATGAAGAGTATATCGCGCTTGCCAACAAAGCGATAGCATTGTTACCGGATAAGCGCAGGTCAATTTTTATTATGAGTCGTTTGGAAGGCATGAGCTACGAACAAATAGCCCAGGCGTTGGATATCAGTAAAGACACCGTGAGACTCCAGATGATCAAGTCCATCAAGTCCATTCGCGAGTACCTGCGGCTTCATGTTGATGTCCCTATTGGAATCGTCATTTCGGGTCTCTTGTACTTTTTATAAAAAAATATTTTTCTGAATAGACCTCGGCACCTGATGTTGTGTATTATAAGTAAAGTCAGGTTACATTGGAGCAAAAGGATAGCATATCGGAAGAACTCATCGCCAGGTTTCTGCGCAACGAAGTAAATGAGCAGGAGCGGACTGCGGTACTAGCATACTTGCAAAGCAGTGCTCCGGATGATGTTGTCGCTCAGACTATATTTGAAAAAAGCTGGGAGCGGGAAGAAGATGCTGCAGAGAACCTGTCTCCGTTGTTATACGAGCGTCTGCAATCCCGTTTGGACATTCCGACACAGAAGACCTATATATCCCGTCCAGTTGTATATCGTATGGCTGCTTCATTCTTGTTACTCGCAGCCTGTATATATGGCGTTACAACGTACTGGCAACACGTTCTGAACATTATTGACCCGGTGCATTATGTTACCCGTGAGACATACCCCGGGCAACGCATGGAATTTAAATTGCCGGATGGCTCTCATATTGTACTCAATGCGGGCAGCAAGCTTACGTATCCTGATAAATTCAGAAATGGCAAGCGCGATATTTCATTAGAGGGCGAAGCATTTTTTGAAGTTGTAAGAGACGAGCAAAAACCATTCATTGTTCGCACAGGACACATGCGTACACAGGTGCTGGGTACTTCCTTTAATATACAGGCGTATCCGAATGAACATACCATGCGGGTGAGTGTATTAACCGGGAAAGTTGCTGTATCAGTCTATAAAGACTCCGTTGATGCCACACCGGAACAGCAGCAGTTGCTTACGGTAAATGAGCAGGTATATTTTGACCGGGTAACCGGGGCATTTGAAAAACAATATGTTTCGGCTGTACCGTTTGTAGCATGGACTGAGGGTAAACTCATCTTGCGTAATGCTTCTTTCCGGGAGATTGCGCACACGCTGGAGCGCTGGTATAATGTAAAGATAGAACTGCACCCGGCTGCAGGCGAGGGCTGTCGCTTTACGGCGAACTTTGGTGAAAATACGGCACTGCGTGATGTACTGGAGATGCTGCACATTACCAATCACATTCAATATTCGATCGAGGCCAATAGCGTAAAACTATATGAAGGAAAATGTAACCCCTAAACAAAATTAACTATGCAGTAAGGATATAATACCGAGCACTATATATAGGAGGAAGTAAAAGAGAACGGAGGTGGACCAACACCCCCGTTCTTGAATGAGTCTGTAAAGACTCATGCTTTCAGGAGTACCGATTAAGATTTAAACCCAAACGCAAGTCAAAAGTATGCAAAAACTTTTACGTGAAACACCTGTTTCTGTCAGGCGCTTCATTATAGTCATAGTATGTACTGGTTTTGTCGTCAGCCAGGCTTTCTCAAACTCTATCGTATTAGGACAGATACGGATTTCTTTGTCCCTTCAGAACGCTTCGGTAGAGCAGGCACTGGAAGCGGTGCGCGAACGAAGTGGCATCGGCATCACCTACAACAACAACGATCTGCCCGGTGATAAACGAATCACCTGCGATGTTAAAGACGTTACCATAACAGATGCCCTGAATCTCATTCTTCAAAAAACAAATCTTGGTTACAAAGAGTATAAATCCAACTTCGTTATTTATGTAAAACCTCCAGTAGTAAAGGCAGCAAAAACAACAGGCTCAATCAAGGGCACCATCGCAGATGCAGAGTCAGGTGAAATGCTCATCGGGGCCAGCGTACTGATTGTAGGTACATCCTGGGGAGCCTCTACCGATGCGGAAGGAAATTTCATGATCAAAGATGTTCCGGCAGGTGTATACCAGCTTGCTTTTTCATATCTCGGTTATGAGAGTACTATAGCAAGAGATATTAAAATTACAGCAGGGGAGACAACTGCATTGGATTATAAACTGAAGCCATCCAGTACACAACTCCAGGATATAGTCATCATCGGTGATAAAGCACTGTCGGGAAATGTTGTTGAGACGAATGAAGTGTCGCTGCTCAATTCCATTCGCAGTTCATCGCTTATTATTACCGGTATATCTGCGCAACAGATTTCGCGCAGTGTTGACCAGGATGCTGCCGATGTAGCAAGACGTTTACCGGGCGTTACCGTACTGAACAACTTTGTAAGTATACGCGGCATGCAGGAGCGCTATAATTTGACATTCCTCAACGGCATGATCGCTCCGAGTTCGGAAGCAGACCGCAGGGCGTTCTCCTATGATATGCTTCCCAGTAATATGATCGATAAGATGACAGTATACCGCAGCCCCGGGCCTGAACTTCTTTCAGACTTTGCAGGCGGTGTTATCAAAATCGAAACGAAGAATACATCAATAGCACGTCAGCTTGAAATAAATGCCTCGGCCTGGTACAGACCGGATTCACACTTCGAAAATTACTATACCTATGATGGCGGAAAGAAGGACTGGCTTGGGAAAGATGATGGCACGCGTGCACTCCCGAAAAATTTCCCGGCAACGGCTGCTATACCTGCGGGGGGATTAGGGTCACCGGCAACCACGCGCGATGTCTCCGGGTATACGGCTGATGAACTTGCTGCCAATGCAAACTGGGGGAAGCAATTATATAACAAGTGGAATTTACAAAAAGCAAATGCTGGTATGGATTATCGTGCCGGCATTAATTATTATAATGCGTGGCGACTTGGTGGTGTACGCCTCAGCAATCTTACCTCCATCAACACCACACAGGCAACGCAAATTATACGACAGGATTTCAAACCACTGCGAGGCGCAGGTAACGATGGCCGACAGCGTGATATAGAGTCGTATCGCGATACCATCAGCCAGGTAACGGCACGCTGGGGACTGTTGCAGAACCTGAGCCTCATCGTTAACCCAAGACACAGCTTTGAACTAAAGGGTATATATAATCGTCTGGGTATAGATGAGACCATTGTGCGTGATGGTCTCGATTTGTCTACAGACTATAATTCGTATCTGCGCAAAATTACGTATACCTATAGGAGTCGCGAAATACTGGCAACGCAATTGGCCGGTAGTCATACGTTGGGAGCAGAGAACAACAGTCATAAAATAACATGGTCAGGCAGCTATAGTTTTGCTAACGATGATGTGCCGGCTCAGCGATCGTTACTCGCGTTGCCGGTAGGGGGCGGTAACAGTCAGAACCCGGATGCCAAACGGTATATAACCGGTACGGCTTCCAACCCGTTCACAACGGTTAATTCTTTTTTCTATTCGAATGGTGAGGAAACCAATACCACCTTTACACTTGATTATGAGAAGAAGTATGAGTCTGATTGGTTTTTCAGAACCGGCTTCTTCAATGAAAACAAGGAGAAAGATATAGATGCACGCCTGATCGCTGTCGGAGGACAGGACTTTCTTTACGAAGGTTCGCGGGTAAGTGAGTACGAAGCAGAGAAAGTATTCCGTCCTGAACTCTTTAAAGAAGACGGTACAGGTGCCTATATTTTCGATAATGAATACCTTTCCGGTGTATTCAATGTAAAGGGAAAAATATATGCAGGCTATGCTTCGGTAAATATACCACTCATTAAAAAAAAGCTGCAGATCTATGGAGGCGTTCGCTACGAAGGGCAGGATTTACATTTACGTATACCACCCAGTGAGTTTCTCGAGAACGCAGGTTATAAGGCAGACCTCATCAACCGGTATATATACTACTGGCTTCCCTCTGTTAATGTAACGTGGAGTTTCTCTGATAAAATGTTACTGCGGGCAGCATATGGTAAAACGCTCAATCGTCCGAACTACCGCGAACTTATTCCCATCACGGTTCTTGATCCGCGATTGGACAATATGTCTATCGGGAATGATACGCTGCAGGATGCACAGATCCACAACTTCGATCTGCGTTGGGAATTATACCCTTCGGAAAGTGAATTCGTTTCGGTGGGCGCTTTCTTCAAGCGGCTCAACAACGCTATAGAACCGTATGCCTATAATGAAGGCAGTCGCGAAATGATTCGCTATGATAATACACCGGAAGCACAGGTATACGGTTTGGAAGTAGAAGTGCGCAAGAACCTGGGTTTCATTCCGGGTACATGGTCCAGACGATTTTCTGCGATCGCGAATCTCGCTTTGCTGAAGAGTGAAGTAAAATTCAAAGACGGTTTGTTTCCCGACCAGGGTAATGACTTTGATGACTTTCGTATCGGCACACGTCCCTTGGAAGGTACAGCATCATACGTGGTAAATATAGGGCTATATTTTGACCAGGAAGACTGGGGCACCAAAGTATCTGCACTCTATAATGTGTTGGGACAACGCCTGGTGTATGCGGGTACTTCTTTCTTCCCGGAGACGTATGAACTTCCGCGCCACGTGGTAGACCTGGTTGTTCGCCAGCGTCTTACAAAATATCTCGAACTGAAAGCAGGTGTTCAGGATCTGCTCAATCAGCCACGCAGATTATACCGCGATTATGATCGTAATCAATATTGGGACGACCAGCGCAGAACGAAGTTGCCCAATAAAGATTGGATGTTTCAACAGTATCGTCCGGGCAGCTATTTCATGCTCGGTCTTAATCTGACGCTTTAAAAAATTAAAATCCAACAGACACCATATGGAGACCTGATCAAGAATGTTAACCCCATGTCTGTAGGAAGCAGAAAAAATGGCCCCGATGCAGTCGGGACCATTCACACAATGAAAAACCGGAATGCAGTCCAGTTTTAAATAATTATTAAAAGTAAATCAACTCACAATGAAAAACAACCTTAAAATTTTAGTAACGCGCGTCATTGCAGGGGCCGCGTTTGCCGGTATGCTTTACGCATGTTCCGATCAACTCGCAACGGATGATTCAAATCTGAAGGATGGATCACTAAGAAGTGCTGATGTTAGTTTGCTGGCTACTCCGGTTGGTCCGTCAACGGCTACGGAGTGTACCATTACTACCATTACAGCAAACACTACCTGGTCACCATCTGGTAATCCTTATATACTATACGGAGATGTACGTGTTGCCAGTGGTGTAACACTTACGATTCAGGCGGGTACAGTAATTCGTGGTGACAAAGCTTCACGCGGAACACTGACTATATTACGCGGAGCAAGAATCATTGCGAATGGTACATCAACCAGTCCTATCGTATTTACTTCAAATCAACCTGCAGGATCACGCGCTTCAAAAGACTGGGGTGGCGTAAATATACTTGGATCGGCTCCAAACAACCAGGGCGCCAATGTTAATGCAGAAGGATATCCTTCATGCGTAACAGCACCACAGTACGGTGGTACAAACTGTGCTGACAACTCAGGGGTTCTCCGTTATGTTCGTATCGAGTACGGTGGAATTCCACAGGCAACTGTTCCGAACAGTGAGAAGAATGGTTTGACATTGTATAGTGTTGGTAGCGGAACAACAATCGATCACGTACAGGTTTCATTCGGTGGTGATGATGCATTCGAGTGGTTCGGAGGTTGTGTAAACGCCAAATACCTGATCTCGTATCGGAACCAGGATGATGACTTTGATACTGACTTCGGATACTCCGGTAAAGTTCAGTTCGGTATTGCCGTTCGCGATCCTGCTATCAATGACAATTCAGCTTCTAACGGTTTTGAATCTGACACAGATGCTGATGGTGTAAATGCTACTCGCACAACAGCACGTTTCAGCAACTTTACATTGGTTGGTCCTTACGATCCTGCGTGTGCCCGTACCGTTGTGGACAATGCTTCACCAAACCCTCGCTTCCTCGATGGTCTGCACCTGAGACGCAATACTGGTATAGATGTATATAACTCTATCATCACTGGCTGGAGAAATGCACAGGTATATGCTGAGCCAAGCTCAATCGTATCAGCTGCTTCCGGTGGTGTTGCTCTTTCTCACAACACGGCAGTGAAGCCTGCCAATGCATTGGTACCGGCTTCCGTTTGCTTCATCGAGCCTGCGGCTGCAAACAACGTATGGACGATCAGCGCTACAAATATCTGTGCTGATGCTACAGCTTGCGCAAATGGTGGTGTTGGAAGTATGGTAACCAATAGCGGTCTTGGCACTGCTGCCTGGACACTGACCAACCCAAGTGTAAGACCTTCTACTGCTACCGTTGCTATCCAGACAAACGGAACAAATGCGAATGCACTTGACAGCTTCTTTACCGTGAATGAGACAACAACCGGAGCTACTACGTACTACCGCGGTGCCCGCAGATTTATTGATGACAACGGATGGGACTTCGGGGGATCATGGGTGAACTACGATCCGCAAAATGCTCCTTATCCTAACTAGGCTATAGGTACATATATAGTATAACTGGACTGACATTCTTTCAACTTCCGGCCCCGTAAGGCGGGAGGTTGTTTTTTCAAAAACATTTAACCTCATGATGCTTCGAAAAAATCTTTACCCGTCCTTTTTTAAATTACCAGTTCGTGTGGCATTGGGATGCCTGGTATATATAGCATTGCTGTATACGGTCATTTCCTGTCAGGAAAAAGATGAGTTCGTGCCACTGAAAATTCATGCCATAGAACCATCGGAAGCGATCATTGGCGACACGATCACCATCATCGGAGAGGGATTTAGTCCCGGGTACGAGTATAATGAAATATCGTTCCAGGGAGTAAGCGATCCCATTGCTCCGTTGAGTATATCCAACACCGGTCGCCTGTATGTGCGTGTACCGGACGGAGCAGCATCCGGAAGTATACATATTAATATACTGGATGAAGAAACTGCGGATAGCCCACCCGTTATCATTCACGCTCCGGAGATCACTTCCATTACCCCTGACCATGCCTGGATCGGAGATACGGTTGTTATAAAGGGTAAAAATTTTCGAAGCGAGCGCGAGCATAATGCCGTAAAATTCAACCCGGCAACTAGTAATTTAACAGCTACCGTTATCAGCGCATCAGCAACTGAACTGAAGGCAATTGTACCTTCATCGGCCCGCACGGGTACCATGAGTGTACTCGGTTATGCCGGAGTAACATTTACATTAAACCCGGGAGAGATTGCAGTGATAGAACCGCTGCAGGGTGTTGTAGGCGACACCATTTCACTAAAAGGTAAAGGACTGAGTACGAGCCCGGCCGCAACCATAGTGTTCACCGGGAACAATGCAGTCATCACTTCATTAGAGCAAGAAAGTACTCCACGCCACCTTCGCGTTATTGTTCCACCCGGAGCAACCGATGGTGTTGTGAAGCTTGTGTACAACAATGTGGACATAATATCACCCGGTATATTTAAAGTATACCCGGTGATTAAAGATATATCTCCGCGCTCCGGTCTCGCAGGTTCCGTGATAAAAATCACAGGCCATAATTTCAGCACAGAAGCCGAAGAAAATGAAGTAAAATTCAATGGCACTACTGTACCGGTAACAGGCGTTTCCGAAACTACATTACAGGTAAAATTACCGTCCGGCATTTCATCGGGACCGGTAACCGTTACTGTAAATGGAAGAATAGCTACAGGACCATCCTTTACACTCGCGGCCGAAGGCACACCCGTTATTACCGAGCTTCAACCTGACCACGGACCGGTAAACAGCATTGTAGTTTTGAAAGGAGAAAATTTCAGCACAACCGCTTCGCAGAACGAAGTGAGGTTTGCAGGCAACGCAGTGGCTACTATACAATCGGCTTCTGCCAAAGAGTTGATTGTGCGCGTTCCGCCGGGAGCTGTGTCTGGTCCGGTTACCGTTACAAAGGAAGGAAAGACAGGCACAAGTCCGGACTATACAATTTCATCCAAACCTGTGCCGGTAGTAATATCGCTTATCCCACTTTCCATTAAACGCGGTGCTATACTCACGATAAACGGAGCAAACTTTAAAACAGTAAAAGAGGATGTCAATATAGGATTCACCGGAGTCGGCACCTTTAATTATACTCCCTTAAGTGCTTCCGAAAATCAACTTACCGTGCAGGTGCCAAATGATATCAGTCCGGGGAATTGGACGATCTATGTGGAGCAGGATGGTGAAAGCTCCAACAAGGATAAGACCGTTAAAGTAGAAGGACAACCTGTTATTGCTTCACTGGATCCGACACAGGGTATACCGGGCTCTGTTGTTACATTGACAGGTACTGATTTTGATCTTATTGAAAGTAATAACCAGGTAAAGTTTGGTAATACGGTAGCAACACTGGTAAATGCCGGAGATGTATTGCCGGATAAAGTATCGGTATATGTGCCCGACCTTGCTCCCGGCACCTATAGCATTACCTTAACGGCATTTGGGACAGCTTCTGCCGGAGTGTCATTCCAGGTAAAGCCCAAACCTGCCGTGGTTAGGAATGTATACTATATTTCGGCTGATGATATTGTTACCTCGCAGGCTCTTCTTATCAAGAAAGCAATATTTGATCCACCCTCTACACAAACTGTATATAAAAGTGTAAATGCCCCCATAATAGGAAGCATGCTGGTGGACCTGGCGGGAAGCAAGGTATATCTTGAAGAGAACGGAGCCATTATCCGAAGCAATCTGAATAACACCGGCAAGGTTGAACTATATGATCTGAATGAAGCAGGAGGGACCTATATCGGTGATTTGAGTCTTGATGCAGCCAACCAGAAATTATACTGGTCAGGTGCCGGAAGTCCAAATATATACAGCGGTAATACCGATGGATCGGGAACTCCGGAATTATTGTACGATGGAACCGATGGACTGGAGATTGCATTGGGCGTTACGTATGTTCCCGAGGATGGAAAGCTATATATAGCAGATCAAAACTATACCAATGGACATCGCATCTTACGCGCCAATGCAGATGGCTCCGGAACACCACAGGTATTATTTGATGGTGCGGATGGACTTGGCCTGGTACACGATGTAAAGATCGATGTTGCAGCCGGGAAAATATTTATTGAAGACATCGAAGAGTCTGCCTGGGCGTACAGGATACTCAGTGGCAACCTGGATGGCAGTGGTACACTCACGGTGCTCAAAGTATTAGGCTGGCCACAGGTTACCGGTATATCGCTGGATCCGCAGGAGAAGTATATATACTGGATGCAGGTCAATGAAGCTGATCCGCAGTTTGGAAGTATATACCGCGCGCAATACAATTTTGCTCCGATTCCCGGCACCGATCCGGCTTCCGCTGTACAAACCGTTTATTCGAATATCAAGTTGGCGGGTGTAACAGGCTTTGTTGGTGGTATAGCGGTTGAAAATACATCAGGGGCGGCACAACGCGCATCCATACGGTTGCCATTGAAACTCCGTGCCACCAAACATAAATAATGTATATATGCCAGGCTATAGATTATAAACACCTTAAATCACAATGAAAAACAAGAGATTTCTACAAACAAAACTTTCCAGACTAAATGCAGTGGTCTGGATGGTAGTACTTACCTTATTGGTACCCGCCCATAAAAGTATGGCGCAGGTAACGGCAAACGATTCAACCGCGCTGGTCGCCCTGTACAACGGTACGGCTGGAGCAAACTGGTTTTCGGCTACCAACTGGTTAACAGGTCCTGTAGGTACATGGCAGGGGGTAACCATTGCCAACAAACGCGTAACGGAGGTATATCTTCCATTTAATAACCTGTCGGGAGTGCTTCCTGACGAGGTTAAGAAACTTACCGAACTGAAATTTCTCGGCTTGCCCGGTAATCAGCTTTCCGGAGCAATCCCTTCATCCCTCAGCAACTTAAAGAAGCTCACAGCATTGGATCTGTCCGAGAATAAATTTACCGGCAGCATTCCTGCATCGCTTACCTTGTTAACGAAACTTACAAGCCTGAATCTTTCACGCAATACACTCTCCGGCAAAATACCGGCTACGATCGGACTGCTGTATAAACTGACTTACCTGAATCTTGCGCAAAACGGCCTTACTGGAAATATACCGGTAAGTATAGCACTGATGGCCGATTTGAAAGATCTTTTCCTTGAGAATAATCAACTCTCCGGAAATATTCCTTCTGTAATTGGTTTCCTCGAAAAAGCAGAGCAGGTATATCTGTATGGTAACAAGTTGTGTGGATCTATTCCGTCCTCCATCGGTTCAATGGATAGCCTGGTATACTTTAACGTATCAAGCAACCAATTGACAGGTGCTGTACCTTCATCGGTAGCATCGCTTATCAGACTATATCTCTTTAATATTGAAAGCAACCAGATCGAAGATCTTCCGAATCTTTCCGGTGTATCTTCACTGTTCCAGTTAATCGTAGGCAATAACCGCCTTACGTTTGCAGATCTGGAACCGAACATTACCAAAATGCTTCCGGGAAGTTATGCTCCACAAGACAGCGTTGGTACGAACAAGACGGTAACCGTTTGTGAAGGTGATTCACTCGTGCTTTCTGCTGATGTGCTG
Organism: uncultured Chitinophaga sp.; assembly: GCA_902168205.1. Taxonomy (GTDB): domain Bacteria; phylum Bacteroidota; class Bacteroidia; order Cytophagales; family Cyclobacteriaceae; genus Ohtaekwangia; species Ohtaekwangia kribbensis. Next base: position 527,489 of record CABHOK010000002.1, read on the forward strand.
GAGTCATCACCAAATAATACTTTTGTTTGGTTCAAGACCGACTACTCCTATATCTCCGATGCATCATCCAGCCCTGTATTAGTACTGCCGAACGCAACAGCAGCCGATGCAGGTATATATTCTGCCGAAATAACCAATAGCCATGTTCCGGACCTATATCTGTATAGAAAAGCAGTTTTTGTGACGGTAAATACATGTCCCGAGACAGAAGCCACTGCACGCAACGGAGCTACCAAAGTATTTCCGGCACCATTCGAGTATGAAGCTACAGTAGAGGTAACAACAGCGAAAGATGAAAATCTGACGCTCGTTCTGATCGACAAAAGTGGACAGGTAGTAACACAGCTTGCAAACCTGAAGACCAATGAAAGAATTTCCATTGGAGCAAGCCTTCCGCGTGGATTGTATTATCTGAAGTCGCAACATGGAGGAAGAAACGAAGTAGTGCGCATCATAAAAAAATAAATTAACCTAAGCCTGGCTGGAAGGGTGTTGTTACATCGCACCCTTCCTTCTTTTTAGGGCTTTCTAAACAATTGAATTATGAGAGTAGCAGGTTTGTGTTTTATATACGTAGTCATGTTCTTCGTGGCCGGTTGTTCTGATAGAAAAGAGCAACGGGAATATATATCGATTCCGGGTACACTTATAAAGATTATACCACCGGAAGAATTTACCCTTGCACCCGACATGGGTGGTTTCAAACATAACCGGCTTACAGCGTCCATTATGGTTCAGGAAAGTCCAAAGGATTTTAAGACCGTTTCGGATAGCTATACGGATTCAACTCTGATACGGCAGGGCGGTGAACTGTTAACCAGTTTTCCCATTGCGGTGGATAGTACGGAAGCGATGATGTATAAAACCTTCCGCGTATCACAAGGATTGAACTTTGTGCAGTGGTCGCTCGTCATGCAAATGGAAGATCATGTTGTTACCGTGATCAGTTCATACCTGAAACAAAACGACAGAGAGTTGTCTGGGAGAGTAAAGGAAGCACTTATGACAACGCGTATTGATCGGAATGCAGATCATAAAAAAAGTTTATTATCTTTTATAATTGAAGGCGAGCCATTAAAACAGGCGAAGTTGTTGCAGGGACCTTCGATTATGTTTACCGGGAATGGTGAGTGGAATGATCAATCTATATTTCAACTTTCTTTTTTTGCAGGTCCATCGCTGGAGAATGCCATGGTAGAACGCAGTCCGGATTTTGTTATGGGACAACTCCGGAATATATGTGCTGATTGCAAGGTTGAGAAGGGCGGCCTAAAGGAGATATCAATTGATAGTCTGGATGGCTATGAGATCGTTTCGTACCGGATAGATTCTGCTACCCATACACAAAGACTAAAATACCAGGTTGTGTTATTTGAAGATACGCGTTATTATTTACTGGCAGGCACTGCGAGCGAACATCACGAAGAGAATCTTTCTGCCTTCCGGACGATAGCGCACACGTTTAGGCGTAAGCGTTCGGTGTAGCGATTTTTTTAGTCCGCAGAGGTCACGGATTTACGCAGATAGACCACAGAAAATATTTAAATAGCATCAGGATACTTGAGCTACTGATGTACTTTGTATATATAGTATACAAGTACATGAGTACTTTTGTATTTATGCTGCGTAAATCTGCGCCTTCTGCGGGCTAATGCATTTTGGCTATCTATTCATCCTTGAGAACTTTCACCGGGTTGATGCGCGCAGCCTTCCACGATTGAAATCCGATGAAGCAGAACGCTATCAGCCACGCGGCTACTCCTGATAATATGATGAGTATAAAATCCACTTCTGTTTTATAGGCAAAGCGTTGCAGCCAATGACTCATACCATAATATATACCCGGTACAGCTATAATAAAGGCTATGGCAATGGGTATCGAGAACCCCCGTGTCAGCATAAACAGGATCTGCAATATAGAAGCGCCCAATACTTTGCGAATGCCGATTTCTTTTGAGCGTCTGTTTACCACGAAAGAAGATAGTCCCATAAGTCCCAGGCACGCAATCACTACAGCCATGAAAGAAAATACTTCGAATAGCAAAAGAAATTTTTCTTCCTGCTCGTATGTTCTGGCAAACTCGTCATCGATAAAATGATATTCAAAAGGACGGTCCTGTGTCAAGCCTTCCCACTTTTGTTTAAGCGCTGCGAGTGTTGCTGATAAATTCTGCGGAGATACTTTCAGCAACAGGTTATCGGAGCAGGCACGTGCAGGAGCAGGCACCGGGAAATAGGCTATAGGTTCTACTTTCTGATGCAGCGAGTAATGATGTATATCGTTTACAACACCAATAACTCTTCCGCGGGTGTTGCCTATGGTTACTTCTTTTCCGGTAGCTTCCGTTACACCTAACATCTTACGTGCTGTCTCATTGATGATAAATGCCGAAGAGTCATCTGTACCATACTGTTGAGAGAAGTTTCTTCCTTCGACAAAGGATGCTCTTAGCAAGTTGAAGTATTCGAAGTCAACGGATACAATGAAGATTGTACCACCATCTTTCTCGGTACGTTCATCCCAGCGTATATCCCAGGCGTTGTTCATAGCAGCCGGAAAACTTTCACCGGTAGCAGAAGCTCCCGTTACTCCCGGAGTTGCCGCCATGAGATCGCGTATGGTAAGTACTTTCTTCTGTAACTCACGATCGTCAACCGGAATCGTGATCAGTTGATCGGTAACTACGCCCAGGTCTGCTTGCTTCAGATAACGGACCTGTTTGTTAATGATCAATGTACTGGCAATAAGCGCGATGGAGATGGTAAACTGAAATACCACCAATGCCTGACGCGAAGAGAAGCCGGAACCGGTAGGAGTAACTTTTGTTTTAAGGGCTTCCAGCGGTTTGAAAGCCGATAGAAATGTAGCCGGATATAGTCCTGCGAAAATACAGATCAGCGTAATAGCGGATAGAAATATAGCTGGCAAAGCCACTGCTGAAAACAGGATAGAAGTATCGGGTATATAATTACTGGCGAGTGGCTGTAAAGCTGAAACAGCAGCAAATGAAATGACCAATACAATAACAGATGTAAGAAGAGCTTCCACCATAAACTGTGTAAACAGCTGCTTCCGGAATGCACCGAGTGCCTTGCGTACACCGATCTCTTTTTTACGAAGTTCAGCCCGCGCAGTGGATATATTAACAAAGTTTACACATGCGAGCAGAAATATAAATCCACCGATAGCGGTAAATATATATACGTTGGTTATTCTGTCAGTAAGGTTTTTACCCACGTGCCCGGAGTATAAATGCAATTTGGGTAGCGGTTGAAATTCCAGTTCCTGATGGGAAAATCCTTTACCGGCATATTTTTCCAGGAAAGACGAAGCCTTTTTCTCCATATTGGGTACGGCATCTACATCGTTCACCAGGGCATACGTTGTAACCCAGCTTAGGTTCCAGAAGTTTTCGAACTGCGGGTATACCTGCATGGCTGTATGCATAGGTGCCAGAAACGTAAATTGAATGGAGGAATTGGTGGGTATATCTTTTACAACCCCGGTAACTGTAAAAGTAAATTTACGATCACCGTCATATATTTTCAGTTCAACAGTTTTGCCAATGGGATCAGCATCTTCAAAATATTTCTTCGCCATGGTCTCGGTCATCACCACGCTATAGGGATCTTTTAAGACGGTAGCGCGATCACCTTTTACAAGATCAAAGCTGAACACGTTGAAGAACGAAGAGTCAGCCCAGTAAAATCCATCCTCATAGAAGTAAGAATCCTTATCAGCACGAATAGAAACATTATCCTGTCCCAAGCGAACAATCTGTTGAATGGCTGAATATTCATTCTTCAATGAAGTTCCTAAAGGATAGGAAGTTGATAACGCTGCCCGATCTGTTTCCGGGAAGGTAAGGTTGACGCGAAATATATTCGCCTTTTGGAGATGAAATTCATCGGCCTGCAACTCAGACCACACAAACAGGGAAATAAAAATACAACACGTGATACCGGTGGCAAGACCTGCTATATTGATAATGGATGAGAACGGATGACGGAGAAGATTTCTCCAGGCGCTTTTCAGGTTCGTAAATAACATAGGCTTAGTCTGTAATCGGGCTACTATCCACCTCGAAGGCCAAATCAATGCCAAACCGAAAATATAGGTTTACGTGTTGTTTTGATAGCAGGACTTGTGCGATAACGAATAATTATGTTCGCCAGCGGAACGTGTAGGGTAAATGGTTAGCCTTCCATAAATACTGTATCATAAATTCTACACCCGGAATAAAACTAAGGAAAAGTCTGATTTTTAAAATCAGGACAGCCCTGATGGATTGAAGCAGTGCGGGGTTGATCTTTGTGGCAGAAATGCGATAAATGCCTTGCTTACTTTACCCGCAGTAACGCTTGAACGCACATATGCTGTCGATGAACAGAAGAGATATATCGAACGTAAATCCGGACGCAGGTTCGGATGAACCAAGTGAACCAGATGCAGAGTCGGGTAATACCAGCATTGGACTTCCCGATCAGATCCGTATACTTTTTATTGAAGACAATCCCGATGACCTGGAGCTGCTCACCCATGAGTTAAAGCGAAACGGCATCCGGTATACCGCCTGTACGGTACAGACAAAAATAGATTACGAACGTGAGCTGATAAGTTTCAATCCGCAGGTAATTTTATCCGACTACTCGCTGCCATCCTTTAATGGACTTTCAGCTTTTCAAATAAAACAAAATGTATTACCTGATGTTCCTTTCATTATTGTTTCAGGGACAATCGGTGATGAGAACGCTGTGGCCCTGATCCGGAATGGTATAACGGATTATGTATTGAAGGAAAATATGTACCAGGTTCCGCTGAAGATTTCACGTGCCCTGAAGGAAACTGCCGAGCGAAAAGAAAAAGCAATGGCTGAGACACTGCTGAGTCGAAGTCGTGAGCAGTTACAAAAAATACTGGATCAATCGCTGGACCTGATCTGTACCTTCGATGAAGCCGGAACATTTCTCAGTGCAAGTGCAGCATCTAAAAGTGTGTTAGGCTATACACCGCAGGAGCTCATTGGCAAGAGTGTATGGTCTATCATTCATCCGGATGATTTGCACCGATCGATAGACACCTCCGGAAAAGTGGTAAATGGTTTGGACGCAACCAACTTTGAAAAACGCTTTCGTACCAGTGAAGGTAAATATGTATGGCTGCACTGGTCTGCCAAATGGGATGCGCGTGAAAAGGTGTCCTATTGCGTAGCGCGTGATGTAACCGAGAAGAAACAGGCAGAGGCTTTGTTGCAGAATCGAGAGAAACGTTTCAAGGCCCTGCTGGAAAATAGTACCGATGGTTTGTCTATCTTTAGTGAAGATGGATTTTTACTGGAGGTAAGCCTATCAGGACAAAAGATACTCAACTATGATCCGGATACACTGGTAGGCAAATCTTTCCTGGACATTGTACACCAGGAGGATCGCGTTAAAGTAAATGACGCTTTCCGGTATATTATTGATCAACCGCAGCAGGTTAAATATATAGAGTATAGATCGTTGCTGCCGGATGGTTCCTATCGCTGGATCGAACTGAATTTTCAGAACCAGTTGCAGGAGCCCGCGGTGGGGGCGATCATCGCACACTATCGCGATATAACAGAACGTAAATTGTCGCAGTTACTTATCCACGAGAGTGAAGAAAAGTACAGGACTTTATTTGATATGAGTCCTTTTCCGATGTGGGTATTTGATGTGGAGACATTCCGGTTCCTGAAGGTAAACAATGCGGCCATTCGCCATTACGGATATAGTCGTGAAGAATTTTTGTCCATGTCGATCAAAGATATTCGTCCGCAGAACGATATAGGTAAAGTTGAACGCATTGTGAGTCGTACAAAAGTGACAGGTGCTTTTAGTCGCGGAGTTTTTACGCACATTCGCAAGAACGGTCAGCGTATATGTGTTGATATACAAAGTAACCTGATCGAACTGGACGGAAGAAAAGCCCGGCTCGTATTGGCGAAAGATATAACGGTGCAGATGCGCTACGTGAAAGATATAGAGGAGAAGAACAAGCGGCTGAATGAAATAGCGTGGGTACAATCGCATGTTGTGCGCGCACCGTTGGCGCGAATAAAAGGTCTTATTGAGTTCATCAAGTTTATGCCGGCAGAAGAGCTGAATTTACAAGAAGTGCTCAACAATATCATGGCATCAGCAGATGAATTGGACAATGTTATACACGAGATTGTTCAAAAAACAGAACAACTTGAAAATTGAAAGAGGTCATGCGTTTTAAAGTATTGATTATAGACGATGACCCGATTATACTGGTGCTGCATAAAAGCATAGCGATACGGAGCGGCTTATGTACCGAAGAGCCGTTGAGCTTTCAGAATGGTAAAGCTGCCCTGGACTACCTTTGTGCCAATGGTAATGATAAAGAAAATTACCTGCTGCTGCTGGATATACACATGCCCCTGATGAATGGCTGGGAGTTTCTGGATTCGATCCGGAGCACACCCTTGTGGGAACAAATGAAAATTATACTGATCTCTTCGTCCATTGATGCACGCGATCATGAGAGGGCGAAAAAATATTCCCGGGTGATACGCTATATTGAAAAGCCGCTTCAGTTTGATATCTGCACCAAGCTGCCGGAAATGGTGCTTAATAATTCAAGTAGCATTTAGCTATATACGTTGGACTGATTTTTTGCAAAGACTTATTTCGAGTCGAAACATCTTATATATACGCGGATGCATCCGGAATGGGTGGATACCGGCTTGATAGTTCTGTCTGCTTCATTTTCGTTTCGCAGGCTTCCATAGCAATACATTCCTTCTGATCTTCGTTCTTTATCGGAAGAAAATTTTAGTGATCATCAGTTAATGTATTGAGTTATGAGCCGAGTTATTCTTACAATCCCCATGTTGTGGATGCTGCTGCTGGTACCGGCCTGCAAAGATTCCACCGATGAAGAAAGGATATACCGGGTACAAGGCACCTTGACGGTGGATAACCGGGCACGCACCTATATGCTCAATCTCCCTCCGGATTATCATGACGATGACACAAAAACTTTTTCATTGGTAATAGCACTTCATGGTGCTGGTGGCAGTGTAAGCCAGTTTGAGACTGACTATCATTTTACAGAGAAAGCAGACGCTTCGAATTTTGTAGTGGTATACCCGGAAGGTGTAGCGCGCGAAAGTGTATTGGCCTTGCGAACCTGGAATGCCGGCACCTGCTGCGACTATGCTATGGCAAATAACATTGATGATGTAAAGTATATACGTGAACTCCTGGACGATCTGGTGAGACACTATAGGATCAATCCCGCCAGGGTATATGTTACGGGCATGTCCAATGGCGGCATGATGGCATACAGGCTTGCATGCGAGTTGTCGGACAAGGTTGCGGCTATTGCAGTTGTAAGCGGTACTATGGTTATGGACGAGCCCTGTAATCCCGACAACGCAGTTCCTATATTACATATACATTCTGTGCTCGATACAACAGTTCCGTATGCGGGTGGAACAGGACTGCAGGGCTATCACTTTGCGCCCGTAGACTCTGTGTTGCTGGTTTGGAAAAGTATAAACAATTGCCCGGCTTCCCCTGATATACCGGTAAATAATGATCGCTATACATTAACCGGAATGCATGCGCTGAAACCAGTGCGGTTGAAAGCTACCTCACGCAAGACGGTGGACATGCATGGCCCGGTGGTGAAAAGCCTGGTAACTGGGCAGATATACCTTCCACCGCTATTCGTGCAAATGATGTTATCTGGGAATTCTTTCAGCGTTATGAACGATAGTGCTCCGTTAAGTGCTACTGTACGATTTGCACTCTATAGTACATAGTATACTTTATTTTTCTGAATAGTTGATTTATAGTATATCATATACCTGTTCCAAATATAGGTTTGCTATACCCTTACAAGTTGCGGTGATGTAGCTCGATATATTTACGAAACCGGTTTCGTAAGTAAATAGGCGTTTGGGCTGGAAATTATCCGGGCGAATTGTCAAGTTCGTGAAGTGTTTACTTTACAGTTAATACTAAATCTTCACCAAACCAACCAAAGCCTATGAGAAAATTGTACACGTGGTTAATTCTTTTACCATTCTGTGTAACCGGATTTATACAGGGTGCGAATGCGCAAACTTCGTTGCAGGTAAAAGGAAAAGTAACATCAAGCGATGGTCCCTTGCCAGGGGTTTCTATTCAGATAAAAGGTTCAAGCACAGGAACTACTACCGATGCAAACGGTGCATACTCAGTTGTTGTTAATGACAATAATGCTGTGCTTGTATTTTCATTTATAGGTTTTCTTTCAGAGGAAGTACCTGTTAATGGACAGAGTACAATTGATGTAACACTGACAGAAGATGTTGAAACACTTTCAGAAGTAGTTGTGGTGGGTTACGGTACGGAATCGCGTAAGAATTTGACAAGTGCGATCAGTACTATAAAAACCGAAGAACTGAATCGCGGTGCAATCAGCGATGTAGGACAATTGCTACAAGGTAAAGTTCCGGGGTTGAACATCTCACGCAGCGGTGATCCCAACCGTGCTGCCGCTATCATTCTTCGCGGTGCATCTACCTTACGTGATGGTGCGCAATCTCCTTTGTTTGTGATTGATGGCGTGATCGGTGCCGATATATCGCTGATCGCTCCGGATGATATCACGGCTATAGATGTATTGAAAGATGCATCCGCCACGGCTATATATGGAAACCGCGGGGCCAACGGAGTAATTATAGTTACCACCAGGCGCCCCACCAAAGGCGAAGGTACAGTTTCCTATAGTGGCTATATTTCCCTGGATAAAGTATCGCATCAGTATGAAATGATGGATGCAAACCAGCTCCGCACCTTTGTACAGGACAATGGTTTGGTGTTTAACCCGGCTGATGATTTAGGTGCGAATACTAACTGGCAGAACGAAGTGCAACGTAGCTCGGCAGTGTCTCATAATCACAACCTTTCACTTACCGGGGGAGGAGAGAAGACAACCTATATAGCGAGCCTCAACTATTTTAATCAGGAAGGTATCATTCGCGAAAGCGGCTTGAAGAGAGTAGTAGCAAAATTAGGGGTGGAACAGAAAACATTGCGCGATAAATTGAAGTTAGGATTGTCTGTAACCAATTCATTCAGCGATGCCAGGCTGGTTCCATATCGCAATACCGTGTTATCGCAAATGGTAAGTTATTTGCCAACGGTGCCGGTGCGCAATGCCGATGGAACTTACTTTGCATTTACTACGAATAACCATAACACAGATTATAATCCTGTAGCCATGCAGGAGAGTGCAACGGAGCGTTCGAAGTATAATACTTTTCTGGGTTCACTCACCGCACAACTGGATTTGCCATTCAACCTGAAATATAATTTACAGGCATCCTATCAAAGCCTGACCACCAACTACGGTGCGTATTACAACAGTTACTTTACCAATACATTTGAAAGTGTACGCAACACGCCTGATCCTCCCAATAATCCTGCCTTTATTAATATTACCGGTAAAGATGGTCTTGCCGTACGCAACACCTACCAGTATACCAACGTGATTTTCGAAACATATTTCACATGGGACAAGTCTTTTGGTAATCATTCCGTAAATGCTGTGTTAGGATATTCATGGCAGGAGAATACCAACGGTGATGGCTTCCAGACATCCAGTACGAATTTCTCAACAGACGATGTAAGCTATAACAATCTTTCGCTCAGTAATCCGTATGGCGTTAGTGACTTCCGGGTAGACTTTGGATCGAGTATATATGATCAGATCCGGTTGATCTCTGACTTTTTGCGCGTGAAATATGATTATGACAGCCGCTATTTATTGCAGTTGTCTTTACGAAGAGACGGTTCATCTGCCTTCGGTGTGAATCACCGCTGGGGATATTTCCCTTCGGTGGGTGCCGCCTGGAGAATTTCCAAAGAGAGTTTTATGGATAACACGAGTTTCATAAGTGATCTGAAATTGCGTGCAAGTTATGGCGTTACCGGTAATTCGGCCGGGTTCAATGCCTATACTACAAAACTGCTTTATGGTTTTGTCGGTACAACGGTATACCAGGGCAATACGATCAACGCAATCAGTGCTATACAGAATGATAATCCGGATTTGCGCTGGGAGAAAACATCAACAGCAAATATAGGCCTTGACTTTTCCATTCTGTCGGACCGTATCAGTGGTTCATTTGAAGTATATGATAAGCGTACTACCGATGTTATATACCCATATCCTGTAAATACCAATCAGTACCTGTATTCACAATTGGTGGCCAACGTAGGTGAAGTATCCAACAGGGGTTATGAGATAGCATTGAACGCTAACGTGGTGGATCGCGGAAGCTTCAGCTGGAATACATCCCTGAACCTGGCACATAATAAAAATGAGATTGTTACCCTGTCGAATGATATATTCAAGGCAGACACCATTCGTTTATTTGCTCCTGAGGGTAGTCCGGGACAAACCGGGGCAACTGTCCAGGCATTGATGAGTGGTCAGCCTATCGGTACATTTTATACTTACCAATATGCCGGTAAGAATGAAAATGGCGTTTCGCAATATTTAAAGAGTGATGGTACGCTGACAACTACGGCCTCACAATTGACACTTGATGATTACCAGGTGATAGGAAATGCACAACCCAAATTGTTATTGGGCTGGAGCAATAATCTGAAGTATAAGAATTTCGACCTGAACATTTTCTTTCGTGGAGTATTCGGCAGCAAGATCATGAATATAACACGGGCTGATTTGTTCAAACCGAGTATGGCAACGATTAACAACCTTCCGGTAGAAGCGGCTTCGGAATCTGTTAACGATGTTAACTCTTTCCGCTATTCGTCCCGCTTTGTAGAGAGCGGTAACTACGTGCGTCTCGACAATGCAACGCTCGGCTATAATTTCAAAAAATTAGGACAGGATATTAAACGCCTGCGACTGTATGTTTCCGTGAACAATTTATTTGTAATCACAAATTACAAAGGTATAGATCCGGAAATAAACCAGGGCGGTATTGCACCGGGTGTTGATTCGAAAAACTTCTACCCGAAGACGCGAACATTCCTGGTAGGTGTAAACGCTTCATTCTGATAGCTTATGCTGACTCTAAAATTTAATCCAATGAAACGAATCAAATATATACTTATAATTCTTTTTGCCGGTATACTCAACTCGTGTCAAGATCTGGATGTTAATATATCGACCCAGCTCACGGCAGAAAACTTTCCATCAACGGAAGAGCATTTTGTAGCGGCAGCCGGTGCTGCATACAGCGCGTTCCGTGGTGACTATGCGCTGAAATACTGGTTTCTTCAAACCCTGAGTACCGATGAAGCCATCATGCCGGCACGCGGTGGTAACTGGTATGACCAGGCGCGTTACGAACAACTTCACAAACATACCTGGACGGCCGATCACCAATTTGTACTTGATGCCTGGAATTACCTGAGCAATGTGGTTGCCAACACCAACAAGTCGTTGCAGGTGATTGAACAGGGTGAAGGTGGAGATACAGCAGCAAAAGCTCAGGCGGTAGCAGAGTTGCGTGTACTCCGGGCGCTTACATACTTTATGATGATGGACCTGTGGGGAAATATACCGGTAGTGACAAAGTTTGGCGATACTACACCACCATCAACAACACCACGCGAAGAGGTTTTTACTTTTATTGAAAACGAGGTTATCGAGTCTCTTCCCAATTTAAGTCGCGCATCAGGTGTCTCAACTTACGGACGTCCGAATAAATATACGGCTTATGCGCTGCTTGCCAAGATGTACCTGAATGCCGGTGTATATAACAATACCAACCGGTTGAATGATGCCATTGTTGCATGCGACAGCGTGATCAACTCAGGTAACTATGCACTGGAGAGCAACTACAAGAAAATGTTCTTTATCGACAATGGTCCGGCTATAAAAGAATTCATCTTTGCAATACCGTACAGTTCGTCAACCGCCAACGGGTACATGTTTTATAACCGCTACTGGTTGCCGCGTTCGTTGCGTAAGAAGTATAGTCTCAATTACGATCCGAGCGCGCCCATGAGTACCATACCTTCTTTTTACGCATACTTTAACGATGAGAATGATATACGTTCACGCCTCTGGCTCACCGGTAAACAATACCTGTACGATGGTACACCCGTTACGGTAAACACAACCAAGCTTGGATACGATGAACAGTATACGGGTTCAGATGCAAAAGACCCGATTGTATACCACGTTGAACTGACACCAGATATAATATTGCGCGGTACGCGACCTTTTGATTGTGGTAACGATGAAAAGTCATGGAACATGGGATACAGAAGTATAAAGTTCTATCCAGACAGTACATCTTCCACCCGTAACCAGAATACGGATGTGCCGGTGTTCCGGTATGCGGATATACTCCTCATGAAAGCGGAAGCTATTCTGCGGGGAGGTGCCGAAACAATGGGACACACTCCGTTGTCATTGGTAAATGAAGTACGCTCGCTGCGTACAACTTCGGCAGCACTGGGTAGTGTAGACCTGGAGTTTATCTATGCAGAACGTACCCGTGAGTTTGTCGGTGAGAACTGGCATCGTAACGACATGATTCGTTTCGGAAAATTTGAAAACCAATGGGGATTCAAAACGGATGCGGATCTTAATAAACGACTCTATCCCATCCCTACAACAGCGAGGCAGCTAAATCCTTTGCTGGAGCAGAACGATGGTTACTGATAGATGATTTGGGTAAATTGCAGAGCCTGGTATCAGATACCGGGCTTCTGTTTTTTATAATGAGACAGTTGTGAACTATAGATATACAGAAGAGGCCGTTGAAATACAGGCAGGCTACTTGCTTTCTCCGAAAAGATTAAAGTAATTACTGTGCAATTCCTGACCGTTCATGAAATCATCAGACTCTAGCCTGTTGCACAGAATCAAAAGTATCCTGCTTATCCGAAAACCGTGGTTCCGAAAGATCGTGAAGACGATCTGGACATTGTTTTTCATTTTCACGATAGGCACTCCGTTGTATGTATACCTGGTGATGGAAAATCCCTGGAACCTGTTTGGTCCGTTGCCCAGCCTGCGGGCCATTGAAAATCCCGAAAATGATTTTTCATCCGAAGTGATCTCAGCCGATGGTGCTTCGCTCGGGCGCTACTTCTGGTATCACCGGAGTCAGGTAACATACGAACAACTTCCGCCACTGCTGGTCAGGACACTGGTCATTTCTGAAGACCATCGTTTTTATGAACATGCCGGTATGGACTTTTGGTCGTACCTGCGTGTACTTAAAGGAGTAATTACGCTGAATGCACAGGGCGGTGGCAGTACGCTGACGCAACAAACGGCCAAGAATTTATTTCGCACGCGTGGCAAAGAGCTCCAGGGTAAGCTGGGTGCCTTGGGTGGTCCTGTGGAACTACTCATTAGCAAAACCAAAGAGTGGATCATTGCTTACGAGTTGGAAAAGACATTCACAAAAGAGGAGATCATCGCGCTATACCTCAATACAGTTCCATTCAACAATAACGCTTATGGAATTAAAGTTGCCGCAGAAACATACTTTGGCAAACAGCCGAAAGAACTCACTATACCGGAAGCCGCCCTATTGGTGGGCATGCTGCAAGGCACTACACGTTTCAACCCGATTGATTACCCGGAACGCGCACGCGATAAAAGAAACGATGTTCTCTTTAAACTATACCAGCACAGCTATATATCCGAAGCGCAATATGATTCACTAGCCGCATTGCCCTTGCAGCTCAACTTTAGCGTGCAAAATCAAAATCACGGTATCGCTACCTATTTCAGAAGAATACTGGAGGCTGAGATGCAAACCTGGTGTAAAGAGCACGGCTATAATTTATACGAGTCGGGGTTGAAAATATATACTACGATTGATAGTCGCATGCAGCGGTTGGGAGAAGAAGCCATGGCCGAACACATGCGCAAACTGCAACGCGACTTCGACCAGGCTTGGGGTAAGCGCAACCCGTGGGTAAGTGAGCACGGTGTGGAAATGAAAGATTTTCTCGAACGAAAAGTAAAGCGCACCGATACCTATAAAGCATTGGTAAAACGATATGGCGAAAAATCAGATTCGGTAAAGATCGAACTGAATCGTAAGAAACACATGCGCATCTTTACCTGGCGAGGCGATCGTGATACGCTATTCAGCACGATGGATTCGGTACGATATTACTATCGCTTTTTGCAAACCGGTATGGTGTCGATGGACCCGCGTACCGGTGCCATCAAAGCATGGGTAGGAGGTATCAACCATGTATACTTCAAATACGATCATGTCCGCCAGGCGAAGCGTCAGCCAGGATCAACGTTCAAAGCATTTGTATATGGTAAAGCCATCGAAGACGGTTATTCTCCCTGTGATAAGTTTATGGATCTTTCGCCCTCCATCAAAGTAAACGGTACAGTATACCGCGTGCCGAATTCCAATGGTACTTTTGGCAGCGGTACGAAATATACTTTGAGACAGGCCCTGGCCCGTTCACTTAATACCGTTACCATGCAGTTGATGGAACAGGAGAAGCCTGAAAACGTAGTGGCCTTCGCCAGACGCATGGGTATAACCAGCGATCTCGACCCGGTATATTCATTAGGACTTGGTACCAGTGATGTATCACTGTATGAAATGGTAGGCGCGTATAGCAGCTTTGTAAATTTAGGTGTATATATCAAACCATACTATATAACCCGCATTGAAGACCGCTATGGTAACGTATTGGAGAATTTTTCAACAGAGAAGAAACAGGCAACCGATGAACGCACAGCCTATAAAATGATACACATGCTGCGTGGTGGTGTGGAAGAAGAAGGAGGAGGCTCGCGCGCACTAAGTCCTGCGGTGACGGAGCACAACGAAGTAGGAGGCAAGACCGGTACAACTGACAATGCTTCTGATGGCTGGTTTATCGGTATAACACCGAATCTTGTTACAGGCGTATGGGTTGGTGGTGATGAGCGCAGTATACATTTCCCTTCGTGGAGCTTTGGCTCGGGCGGACGATCTGCATTGCCAATCTTTGATAAATATATGTCACGTGTATACCGCCACTCCGAGTTAGGATACCCAAAAGGACAATTCATGCGTCCGGCCACCGGGTTGGGAGAAGGCGCTACGTTGGACTGTCCCGAAGAAACCGAAGAAGTAGAAGAGGAATTCAAGATCGTAGAGTAAATCTGTTTTTGTTGTTGTTAATGGGATTCGGATATAGCTGAAAGTTATCAGCGTAATTCGTTGATCGTAACTACAAGGTTGGAGATCGGGTGAAGTTACAGGTGCAATGCGTAAATTGTACGGTATAAATGAAAGTGCTATGGAAATTGTCAGATTAGGATCACAACCTTCCGGAAAAGGCCCGGCCGATTGGTTTACAGGATCAGTGCGCATCGATCCTTTGTTTCAACCCAATGTACACAGACGTGCCGCGGCTGCAAAAGTAACATTTGAACCGGGTGCAAGAACTGCGTGGCATACACATCCGTTGGGACAAACGCTGCTTGTTGTTTCCGGAATTGGCTGGGTGCAGCGCGCAGGCGGACCGATTGAAGAAATTCGCCCCGGTGATGTTGTCTGGTTTGAGCCCAACGAAAAACACTGGCACGGGGCTTCAGCAACCATGGCTATGACGCACATTGCTATCCAGGAAGAGCTAAATGGAAAAGTAGTTGATTGGATGGAACAGGTTACCGATGAACAGTATAAAAAGTAACGGTATAATGCCTTGAAGTTCTGAGACTATAAATTACAACGCTATATATACTTCATTACGTCAGGCTGAGTTTATCGGGCTCAACCCAGCTGGCGCGGGCCTTTACCGAGAACAGTAACTCGCGGGTATAGAATTGTAACGGAAGTTCTTTGGATGTCCATTGACTCTTGAAAAGTGTATCGCACAGATCAACCAACGTCAGGTCGCGATTCTTGTTGATGAACTCGCGAATGATCTTGCACCAGAAGATTGTAAGAGTCTCATGATAGCCCTTCTCCGGAGTATTCTGGCCTCCAGTCACTACGTTGTACGTAATGATACCGCTTCGTAAATAACAGATCGCTTCAAACTCATCATAGTTTTTGTTAAACCAGAGTGCTGTTACCAAGTGTGCTTCATGCGTCCATTCCTGCACAGGGAGCGTACCGTTACGGAAGTTGTTAACGAGATCTAAAATTTCTTTTTCAGTCGTATACAAGGGACGAGTGAGCGTTGACATATTTTTCGCTATGCGGTTAGCGTAATACTTACGGTTAAAAACACGTAAAGTTCAGGGATTATGATCTAATATAGATCACATGATCGGGTTATCTATACCGCGGCACCATCGAACCAGGTCTTGAAGTCCTGTACTTTCTCACGACTCACAATAATCTCCTTGTCAAATTCCTGTAGCAACGTAATTTTTAGTCGGCTGTTGGAGTATACCAGTACATCTTTAATCGCGTTGATGTTTACAATGAACGTACGGTTGATGCGAAAGAACGCGCGCGGGTCCAGTACATCTTCCAACGACTCGAGAGTATAATCGATAATGAATTTTTTCCCCCCCGTTGTCACCAGGTATACATCGCGGCCTTCGGCATAGAGCACTACAATCTGGTCAGTAGTAACAGAGCGTATATGTTCGCCCACCTTTACCATAAAGCGGTTCTTGTATACATGATGCTGCGAAGTACTGAAAGCTTGCTGCACACGTTGAGACTGATCGGTATGCAATGTGAATTGCTCACGCAGCACCTGCAGTTTATGAAGACTCGCAGAGAGATCTGTGAACGTAACCGGTTTCAACAGGTAATCGATACTGTTTACTTTAAAAGCATCCAGGGCAAACTCGTTATACGCTGTCGTGAAAATTACCGGCTTACGCACCTGCACCTGTTGAAAGATCTGGAAGCTTAGTCCATCCGTTAGCTGAATGTCCATAAAAATAAGATCGATCGTATCCTGATTTTGTTGTAGCCACGCTACAGAGCGTTGCACCGAGTCAAGGTGTGCCATAATCTGAATGGATGCATTGTATTTGTGCAGGTACCGCTCCAGCTTTTCCGCTGCCGGAATTTCATCTTCAATGATAACAACCTTCATGTTACTTATTTATAGCGATGCCTTCTTCTACTTTTAACACCGGCAGTTTGGTATAACTTTCCTGGTATGCCTTTACCTGTATCAACGGCAGGTCGCTGTACAAGGCATACGATTTTTGCAAGCGGTTAAAAGCAACTTTACCTCCTTCATACTGAATCAGGCGGTCGTTTAATTTATTCTGGATCACAAGGTAATCATCTTCGCGGTAGCAATGTATAATGAATGGTTCGAACCGGGTAATGATGCTGTTCCGGATAATACTTTCAAGAACAATAGGAAGCGAACCCGGAATGAGTCGCGCATCGGCATCTGTTTCTTCGAGTGATGTCTCAAAGCGAAGTTGTCCAAAGTATTTTTCATTCAGAATACGGATCAGGTTCTTACCGGCATCCAGTTCGGCTGTTACAGGCACTAACTCCTGGTGACGGTTGGCAAGCACATAGCGATAAGCACTGGCAAGCGAATCAATATAGTCTTCTGCTTTATCGACATCGCGATACATAATACCGATCAGGTTCTCCAGGCTTTCATAAAGTAAATCCGGGTTGATGTCTTGTTGAAACTCGGTCATCTCCATTTCCAGGATTTCACGTTGCTGTATTTCGGCCTGTATCTTCAGTGTGTTTTCTTTCTGCAAGTAATAATGGCTCAGGTATAGAATGTTGTACAGTATAACGGTAACCGTAAAGATGATGAGGAAGATGAACGCCTGCGTATCACTCATACTAAACCCGATCGCATACCGGAAGTAGAGGCTCAATGCGGTCATCACCAGGCCAACCGATACAATCGTAGTAGCAATTACCTGCACCGGTATATGGAGCCGTCCCTGGGCATACCGGGTATATTTACCCAGCAATTTGATAATGAGCCGCGAGCTCTCGAACGCTACAAAGGTGAGGACAATGAATACATATACCTCTTCACTGCGAAATAATTCATTTACCTGCGCTACAGTGTTGTTGATCATCAGCACGAGTAAATAGATCAGCACACCATACACCACCGGGGCCACAATGCGAAACACAGGATGGTTAACAAAGTATTGCTTGGTATAACGCTTGTTGTTCATACGCCTATGCCTGCTTTAAATAGAGATGCTCATTTTTTTCAGTAGTCAGGATAAGCGGCAATGATACACTGAACTTATCATCATCACGTACTTCGATTTTACGATCAGTAAACAATTGATAACGCTTCTGAATATTTTCGAGTCCCACGCGGAACGAAGTCACGTGATCGTATATACCGGTTTTGGTGTTCATTACACGCAGGTACGAATTATCATGTGCCGTGATATAGATAAAAAGTTTCTTGTCGTTCTGGATCGGGTTATGCTTCACGGCATTCTCAACCAGCATCTGTAATGTCAGCGGAGGAATTTTACTCTTCATGATACCCGAAGGCAGGTTTATCTCCACGTGCAATTGTTGCTGAAAGCGGATGCGCAGTAAATAATAATACGATTGTACAAAGTCCACTTCCTCCTGCAAGGTAACATAGCGTTTATGCTGGGTGTTGAGTATAAACTGGTATGTTTGCGCGAGTCTGCGAATGAACTGTTCTGCCGATGGAAGATCCTTGAAGAGGAGAGAGGAAATTGTATTCAGACTGTTGAATAAATAGTGTGGACTGATCTGACTCTTCAACGCTTCGAACTGCAATTCAAGTTGTCTCCGGTCGCGCTGTAAATTTTCAATCTGTGCCACGGCATAATGCTGGTATGAAAATAACAGTGCATATACAATGTTATAAATAAACATAACCGTTAGCAGCAGTATAATCGTTTTCAAAACGAGGTCGTCATCCTTGGCGGAAAATCCAAGCCATATACTGTCAGGACCTGCCAATGCCATCAGTACGTTGGCCATACCAAAAACGAGTATAGCAGCGAGTACAGCGTTGGAAATATAGCCTGTGAGCAACCGCGCAGCAAAGTGGTTGCTCCAGGGAATAACACGGTCCAGCTTCCGGTTGCTATAGAGCAGGCTCACTCCGGCTATACCTCCGGTAAATATACTGAAGAGTATACCCACGATGTCTGTATGTATATCCGGGAATTGAGCCGTTTCACTGAAGTGCAGGTAGCCATAGATCATGAACGAGGCAAAGGCGGGCAAAAGCATCACCACCAGCACCTGGCGCAGCACATCACGCATACGGGTATAATAAGCGGTTGAGTTCATGGTATTGCAACGCACCTGTAAAATAAGAATTGCGCATCAGTTTTGAAATGATTTATACTTCAGCGGTTCAGTCGATGGCACGAACTGCTCTGCCATAGTACGTTTCTGATTCTATAGATTTCGCTGCATCGCGGTAAGCATCCTTAAGAGGAGTGCCTCCGGCTTTTACCTTCGGGGCAACATTCGTTAACACGTCCGTTGCGTAATGATCGGACTCAATGCGCTTGGTAAGTTGGATAAGTTGTATGAGCTGGCTTTCGCTGAGCGAGGCCGAAGATGCTGCACGAATCAATACCTGAGATTTATAGTGATCACTTCCGATAGAGCCCACCAGGTTCAGCACACCGGTAAACTGGTTGTCATTAAGACCTTGCTTTTGCAGCAGGTTAATTAAAACGTCTGAGCGGTAATGATCAGATTCGATCGTGGAGATAATAGAGAATGTGGCCGTAAGAATTTCCGGTGTAAGCTTCGCGCGCATTAAATGATTGATCACTTGTGTGAGGTAATGGTCAGACTCTATATCTTTTACCGTTTCCACTAAACGTTGGTAGGAAGCTTTCGATATGCCAGGTTTATCCAAAGCCTTGGTAAGCACCTGGGTTTTGTAATGATCAGATTCTATGGAGCGCGTGACGTTAATCAATTCTGCAAGTGTTGCATCCGTAAAGGAGGGTGCCTTTAGTAATGACAGCAATACTTCCGTTATATAGTGATCGGATTCCATGCGTGCTGCCGATTGCAGAATTACTCCTATATTTTCAGGAGTTGCAGATGATTCCTTTAGTGCTTCCTTGATCACATCTGTTTTATAGTGATCAGACTCTATGCCATTCGTTGCAGCAAATACAGCGGTAGTACTTTCTTTCGTCTGTAAAAACTTGGCGATGTTCGTTTTCAGAAATTCAGTTTTGTAATGATCGGAATCTACTTTGTCAGTGATGGATTTAAGAACCGTTACATACTCACCAGGCTGCAGTGTTTTTTTCATCAGTAGATTCGCATACTGAATGCGGACAGCATCATTCTCAAGTCTGTTAATTTCGGCTAATACAGCCGCCGTGCCACCTTGTTTATAGATACGGTTCAAACGACTTTCGGCAGATATACCGGTGGAGCGTACTACTTCCTGAAGAATTTCTCCGAGCCATGCCTTGCCGTTTTCCCATGAAGAAAGCGTACGTCCTTCATAGTATTCTTTTTTCATTTTCCCGCCACCCAGCGATTCAATTTTTACCGTGCGCTTGCTTCCGAAAACTGTTTTGCTGATCTCAAGATAACCATCGTCTGAAATGGATTTTATATCGCGGTCATCATCGGTAACTTCAATTTTTCCACGCAGTTCGATGTTGAACTCGGTTCCGTTGGAAGAAGTTGAATACCGGTAACGGGCCTTGTTGTTATTGATTTCAACAGATGTATTGGTTGATACCGATTCGTTCTGGCCCAGTGCGGACTCCACGAGGATCAATATCAGGAAAGCAATGCTCATCAGGGTGCGTGCCGTGTATTTCATATCGAGTTTTGTTTTTTTATGCTATCAACGGTACAAGAATGGTGATAAGATTCACACATAAAAAGAGTATTGTAATGAAGTGTAGAACGGGTGTAGTGAACCGTATAAAACGGTTCGGTTGCCGATAGCATATAGACCTCGATAGTGAAATAATTGAAAACGATTCCGCTGATTCAGAGTGATTTATGCCGCTTTATAGAGGTATATTTTTTATCCCGGGAAAGGTACCGGTAGTAACTATTTTAGGTGACTTTGTCTATTAAATTCGTAGTCATCTTTCAGGTACAATATCTTGGATAAAAACATCTGAATAAACCTATGATTGGAAAATTGAAGAAGAGAATCGTGCTGATCGAAGAAGATGACAGGCTACGCGAGGGGTTGAGCTTTATGATTGAACACAGCGGTAATTACTCCATGGTAAATGCCTATAAATTTTATGGTGATGCGATCCGCCAGATCCACCGCGATTGTCCTAACCTGGTTATTATGGACATCACCATATCGGACATGCACGGAGTGGAAGGTATACGCACCCTGAAAAGTAAATACCCCGCAGAAATTGTCGTGTTCACCGATATAGATTCGGCACAGGTGATCAACGAAGTGCTCAGTCTCGGCATCAGCGGGTATATATTGAAAGATGTACCGCTTACGGATTTCATTCGTTCACTCGAATGTGTTGTAAACGGAGGTGCTGTGCTCAGCCCGGCTGTTGCCAAAACCGTGCTGGAGTTCTTTCATCTCAATCCGTATACACCCCTTTCTTCGAGGGAAACCGATGTGTTGAGACTGATCACGCGCGGCAAAACGTATTCGGAAATAGCGCTCGAATTGAACATCGCGATTGAGACATCCAAAACACACATCCGGAATATATATAAGAAACTCAATGTCAATTCAAAGTCAGAAGCTGTACGCAAGGCTTTGAATGATAAACTGGTTTCCGTTGGTGTTGATTAGTTAAGAGTATATATAGTTCCCCGTACGGCAGGTGTAAACATAGAGCGATTGGTTCATAGGCAACGAGTGTAACTCCCCCGACACTTCACCTGCTACTTTTTTTGAATGGTAGCTGTCATAAACAATATCTCCTTCTCCTCGTAAAGGTTAAATGATAAACTAAAACGATTACGGTTTTTTTGATCTATAGCACCGGTTTGTAGAGGCGGGAACGAATCGAACAGACCCATTATGCTGCCTGTAAGATGTTACAACACCAGGGCTACCGTAACAATACCGAGAAGTCGGTAGGCTCCCTCTCTTAAAATCGGTATATCAGGTTATTTACTGCGCAGGTATACTTCCGCACTTTTAGGGCATAACATTAACCTAAATCTAACAAGGATGAAGTATCTACTTTATGCATTCGTTATGGTGCTGCCTGCGATTGGTCTGGCGCAGAACAGGACTGTTTCAGGAAAAGTTACTTCGGCAGAAGACGGAAGCGCGCTGCCCGGAGTAAACGTTTTACTGAAGGGAACTACGGAAGGGACGGTAACAGACTCCGATGGAAACTTCTCGATTGAAGTGAAGGGACCAGCCGGTACACTGGTGTTTTCATTTATAGGATTGAAGACAGCGGAAGTTGAATTGGGAAACCAGGTATATATCGATCTGAAAATGCAGACCGATATCAACCAGTTAACCGAAGTTATCATTACCGGTGCCGGTGAACGTGATAAGAACTCCTATACCGGATCGATCACCGCAGTGGGAGCGGATAAAATTGAAAATCGCCCGGTGGCTACGGTAGACCAGGTGTTGCAGGGAAGTGTTCCCGGCTTGCAGCTGAGTGCTTCATCCGGTACTCCGGGTTCGGTTCAGAATATACGTATTCGCGGAAGAAGCTCCATCACGGCTGGCAACGAACCACTCTATGTAATTGATGGTATACCGGTATATACCGGGGAGAACGATGTATCCACATCGACCAGCGGGTTGAGTGTATTGTCGTCACTGAATCCCAGCGATATCGAAAGTATGTCAGTATTGAAAGATGCAACGGCCACGGCTATATATGGTGCGCGCGGTGCGAACGGTGTAATCATCATCACCACTAAAAAAGGTAAAGCCGGTAAACCGCTTGTCTCATTCTCGGCACAAACCGGTTTTGTTTCACGTGCGGTAGAAGGACCGAAGATGCTGAACGCGGCACAGCGTGATGAACTATATTATGAGTCATTGGTGAACGCAGGCTATGCCTCTTCAATTGACGAAGCGAAAACCGAGTATCCCAGCAGTTGGGATGGCGTAACAGATACCAATTGGGGAGATGTGCTGACAAATGATGACGCCAAGACAGCAAGCTATGATATATCGGTACGCGGAGGTAATGATCGTTCGAATTATTACTCATCCGTAGGATACTTCAAACAGGATGGTGTGAACGTAGGCAGTAACTATAAACGCATCACCGGTAAATTCAATGTAACGACAGCGCTCGGCAAGAAGATATCGCTGGAGAATGCCACCACCGGTGCTTACTCATTGCAGAATGGACAGCTTGAAGGTGCTGCATACTTCGGTAACTCCGAGCTCGGTAAACTCTTTTTGTCGCCGTGGGATAAAGCGTACAATGATGATGGTACGATCAATACTGATCTTTCCAGCTCCGTATTCAACCCGCTATATATAGCAGCAAACGACATTAACCGCAAGCGCCAGGTGCGCGCGATGAACAACACCGTGTTGAAGTTTGATATCACCGATCGTTTACGGTTTACATCATCGCTCGGTATAGACTATATCGTAACAGACGAATTATATTATGATAACCGTATACACGGTGATGGTGTAGATGTAGACGATGATGGCAATGATGGTGCTTCCTATGCTTATATGAACCGTAATTTCAACTGGGTATGGAAGAACATGCTCGACTATAGTATTGAGATCGGTTCGCAAAGTAAACTTGCTTTCAAGGCTATATATGAAGCACAAAAGAATAAATACTATACGATTGGCACCGGCGGTATAGCGATCGCTGCGGATGGTTTATACTATCCGTCATCCGTAGCAACACCCGATTTTGCTTACGGTTATGAAAATGACTGGGCGATCAATTCCATTACCGGTATGGTAAACTATGCTTTCAGCGACAGGATATTTGTAGACGCTACGTTGCGTGGTGAAGGTAATTCACGCTTTGCTCCGGGCAATCGCTGGGGTACATTCTATTCATTGGGTGCATCGTGGGTGTTATCGCGTGAAGTATTTCTTTCCGGTATAAGCTGGCTGAACCTCGCGAAGCTTCGCGGATCATACGGAAGAACGGGTAACGCAGCAATTGATCTGAACGAGTATCAATCATTTCTGACGTACGATGGTTCTTATGGTGGCTCGGCAGCGGTATACCCGGATCAGCTCGGTAACGATCAACTCTCCTGGGAGAAAAGTAATTCCTGGAATCTAGGTGTGGATGCAGAACTCTTCGGCAGAATTACAGCGACTGTAGAATATTTCAACCGCACCAGCTACGATCTCCTGTTAGACGTACCGTTGTCTCGCACAACCGGTTTTACAAGCCAGTACCAGAACGTAGGCGAGATGGTGAACAAAGGTATAGAAGCTTCCATCAATGTAGATGTGATCAAAACACAATCCTTCAAATGGACAGTGGGCGGTAACATTACCTCGCTGAACAATGAAGTAACCAAATTGCCGAAGACTTCCGATGGTGATGAGATTGGTATAGTGGGCACCACGCAGATCGTAACCGAAGGCGAAGCAGCCTATACCTGGAACCTGAAAACATGGGCTGGAGTAGACCCGACTACAGGTGCTCCGCTCTGGTACGTGAATGGTCACAGCGGTGAGACAACATCAACCTATAGCAAAGCTACAGCCGTTACACAAAACGCCAGTGCGCTGGCTACACTATACGGTGCGGTAAATACATACGTGGAGTATAAAGGTATATACCTGAGCGGTTCACTCTATTTCTCCGGGGGAAACAAAGTCTATGACCAGTGGGCAGGCTATACACAGTCTGACGGCCGCTATACATTTACGTACAACGCCTATGCCCGTCAGTACGATCGCTGGCAGCAGGCCGGAGATATATCCGAGAACCCGAAGAACGTATACGGCAATACATCCAACTCCAACGCAGCATCTACCAGACGTTTATACGATGGCGACTTCATGCGCCTGCGCGATGTTACGATCGGTTACAACTTTCCGAAGAGTCTCATTTCTGCATTTAAGCTGAGCAACCTCGGCATCTATGTACGTGGCACCAATCTCTGGACACACGTATCCGACAGCAATCTTGAGTTTGACCCGGAAGTGAAACCGGATGGTGAACTTGATCTGACAGCACCTCCGTTGAAATCTGTTGTACTCGGTATCAAGCTTGACTTTTAAACTATATCCCGTATGAAGACATTTAAATTTTCAATCTATATATTTCTTGGAATGACTTTGCTGGCTTCGTGTTCCAAGGATTTTCTGGAGCCCGAAGTAACAACGTCCAAAGATGTTGAGACCAACGTGAATACAGCCGAAGACCTGGATGGTATCATACTCGGTGCGTACGATCGGATGAACGCATCAACCTACCTCGGGAGAGACTATGTGGTGTATGCAGAAGTTCGTTCCGACAACGCCTTTAGCAATGGTAACTCCGGAAGGTTTGTTGGTCCGGGACAATTTTTCCTAAATGCCACCGATGCCTATCCGTCTGATACCTGGCTTCAGATTTACCGCGTTATTGCCAATACCAATATTGTTATCAATACAGAAGTTGAAGATAATGAGAGTGCCGAAGTACAACACCTGAAAGGCGAAGCGTACGCTATACGCGCCCTGGCACACATGGATCTACTCCGCTTGTATGGTGAGCAGTATTCCGGGGGTACACTGGGGGTTCCCTATATCACCGTATATAACAGTGGAGAACTATATCCGACTCGTTTAACCATTGATGAAGTATGGACGAATATAGGAGCAGATCTCGAAGAGGCTGAGGCAAAAATGTCATCTGACTATGATAACGATTCGCCTACGCGTATTACAACACTGGGGGTAGCTGCATTGCAGAGCCGGTATTACCTGTATACGAAAAACTATACGGCCGTGATTGAAGCGGCTGAGCGTGTCATAGAATCCGGTGCGTATAGCCTGGCCGATGTAGACAACTATACAACGGTGTGGAGCGGTTCCGGTGGCACTACATCAGTTTTCGAACTGGCCTTTACATCTACCGATAACCTGTCCAACGATGCGATCTACAATATATACCAGGGCGCGAACTATGGCGATATCGAAGTGACTACCGACCTGTACGATGCCTACGAGGAGACAGATGTTCGGAAAGAACTATATACATACAATGAAAGCACTGGTAAAATCCGCATGACGGGTAAATATCCGAACCTGACGGCCAACATCCGTGTGATCCGTTATGCAGAAGTTATTCTCAACTATGCCGAGGCGCTGGCACAGACCGGGGCAGGCAATGCACTGGAAGTGTTGAACATGATTCCGGCAAAACGCGGAGCATCGTTATACGAAGACGCAACCGTTGAAAACGTATTGACCGAGAGAAGAAAAGAACTGGCCCTCGAAGGTCATCGCTTTTTCGATCTGATGCGAAATGAGAAAGCTATACTCAAAGTAGATTCACGCCAGACATTCAGTGGTGATGAGATTGCTTACGGCTCATTGTTGTTGCCTTTCCCGATTCCACAATCAGAAGTCAACGCCAATCCCAACATGGAGCAGAACGATGGCTACTGACAGCAAGCTATCATTCTGATGTAGTATAAAAAACTTTCAACGCGGGAAGAAGTATATCTCTTCTTCCCGCCACGAAAGCCGAACCCGCAACACTCACTACTCGTAACTCACGGCTCAAAGCTCGCAGCTCTCAATAAAGGTAGCTCATCATCAATTCATCCAGGAAGATCTTCTCTTTCTTCAGATGCGTATACTTCCTCAGCACACCTTCCCGTTCAAAACCAACCTGTTCATACAGACGTATAGCCCTGGCGTTGTCTACAGCCGTGCTTAGTTCAATGCGCAGCAGATTTTTGGTTTTGCCTAGCGCTATAATTTCTTCCATCATTTTCAGGCCAAGTCCTTTGCCGCGATGGTCCGGGTGTATAGCCAGGCCACCGAGGTATGCGATATGATCGCTCCGGTGTGTATAGGGAATCAGCTTGAACATGCCTGCATCTTTTTGCTCATGCCCGAATATATAGAGGACATTTCGTTCCTGTAGCTGATTGAACTCCGGCACGAATGCCGATGCTTCCATGAACTCATATAATAGAAACGGGTTTACCTCCGGGTGCATATATAGCGTATAGATGAAATCAAAATCTTCTTTCTGTACAACACGAATCATTTTCAATCTTTGTTAAGAATGCCAAG
Organism: uncultured Chitinophaga sp.; assembly: GCA_902168205.1. Classification (GTDB taxonomy): domain Bacteria; phylum Bacteroidota; class Bacteroidia; order Cytophagales; family Cyclobacteriaceae; genus Ohtaekwangia; species Ohtaekwangia kribbensis. The sequence goes on from CABHOK010000002.1 coordinate 554,627, forward strand.
ATACAAACGGTTCTGACGCGAACCCAATGCAGCCGCTGGACAAGATTGTATTAGAGGAGGGTAATTCAAGTCCTATCGCGCATACCGGCACGGTTAATTTTGTACAGATAGCCTTTACCGTAAACCTTTTTTCTTCCATGACTGACGAAACCAAGCAGGAATTCAAACCACATTTGGGATTGCTGGATGCTACCATGATTGTAGCCGGATCGATGATCGGTTCCGGTATATTTATCGTGAGTTCCGAGATTACACGCAGCGTGGGTGGTGCCGGATACCTGGTTGCCATGTGGGTGCTCGCAGGTGTCATTACCATTATAGCCGCGGTAAGTTATGGAGAACTTTCAGCCATGTATCCGAAGGCCGGTGGCATGTATGTATACCTGCGCGAAGCATTCGGACCGCTTACAGGTTTCTTATACGGCTGGACATTCTTTACCATTATACAAACCGGAACCATTGCAGCCGTAGGTGTGGCCTTTGCCAAATTTACTTCCTACCTGCTACCCGCGGTGGGCGAAGAAAATATACTCTTGTCTGTCGGGGAGTTTCAACTCAAGGCATCGCAGCTTATATCCATTGCCGTAATTGTGTTGCTCACTTATATCAACAGCAGAGGTGTAAAGAACGGTGCGTTCATTCAAACCTTTCTTACACTCATCAAGATTGCCTCCTTAACAGGACTGATTGTATTCGGTTTTCTCTGGGGCGCTTCATCGGAAACGTGGACGCTGAACTGGCAAAATGCCTGGACAGCTTCATCGCTTACCACCGGGAATGGCAACGTTGTGCCCGCTGCATTATCCGGACTTGCATTCTTCGGTGCCATCGCGATTGCTATGAAAGGATCGTTGTTCTCCAGCGACTCCTGGCATAACATCACATTTATTGCCGGTGAAGTGAAGAACCCAAAAAGAAATATAGGGCTCAGCCTGGTGCTCGGCACTTTACTGGTAACTGTAATCTATGTGTTGACGAACATCATGTACTTAGCAGTGATACCTCTCGAAGGGATAGCGTTTGCTAAAAGCGATCGGGTAGGAGTAGTGGCGGCTGAGTATATATTTGGTCCGGCAGGTACCATCATCATTGCCGTTATGATCATGATCTCTACCTTTGGCTGCAACAACGGTCTCATTCTGGCCGGAGCCCGCGTGTACTATACCATGGCAAAAGATAATCTATTCTTTGCGCGTGCAGGTGTTCTGAATAAATACGAAGTGCCAGGCTATAGCTTGTGGTTGCAATGCATCTGGGCATCCGTACTGTGTCTCACCGGTAAGTATAACGATTTACTGGCGCTGGTAATTTTTGGCGTGCTGATTTTTTATGTGTTGACCATCATCGGTATATATGTACTCCGTAAAACCCGGCCAGACATTCCTCGTCCGTATAAAGCCTTCGGTTACCCGGTACTTCCCGCTATATATATCGTAGTCGCATCTGCACTGGCCATACTGCTGCTAATCTTCGAAACCAGGTATACCCTTCCGGGACTTGCCATTATCCTGTTGGGTATCCCCGTGTACTATTTCATTTTGAAGGGAAAGCGTGATGAATCCTTAGCGGTTAATGGTTAACCGTGAATCGTTAGCAGTTAATCGTTATTAGTGGGTGATGTATAGTTACGTTGTTCAATAACGAGTATATTTCCTTTTATCAAACTTTGTGATTTCTATGATTCTCCGTGGCCTTTGCGTCATGGATTTTATTTTACGGATAACCATTAACGATTAACGGATAACGATTGTCCTCATTCCGTAAGTGTAAAAAATACGTTTTTAATTGGATAATTGAATATATTGTCCGATGTTAATATAGTATTACTACCTGCTAATCGGAGCAAAAGGTTAGCTTCTGCATCCTGATAGATTTGTACCGTTGAAAACTAAACAGATTATCTTATGAAGATTACATGGGAAGGAGTTTTTCCAGCCGTTACGACAAAATTTAGCAAGAACGATACGCTTGACTTTGATGCATTTGGAAAAAATATAGACGTGCAACTTGCAGCAGGTGTGGACGGTATCATCATCGGGGGAACGCTGGGAGAATCAAGTGTACTTACCAATGAAGAGAAAACCGATTTACTGAAATATACCCTGCAGAAAGTAGAAGGTAAAGTGCCGGTGGTGCTGAATATAGCAGAAGGCTCCACACGTGAAGCTGTCAAGATTGCTGAGTCTGCCGCAAAAGCAGGACTGAGTGGTTTGATGATGTTGCCACCGATGCGCTATAAATCCGATCACCGCGAAACCGTTACGTACTTTAAGACAATCGCTGATGCAACTGATCTGCAGATCATGATCTATAACAACCCGGTAGACTATAAAGTAGAGGTAACGCTCGACATGTTTGAAGAGCTGACGGCTTGCAAAAATATAGATGCCGTAAAAGAATCGACACGCGATGTAGTAAATGTTACGCGTATGATCAGCCGCTTTGGTGATCGCTTCAGCATTATGAGTGGTGTTGATACACTGGCTATGGAAAGTTTGGTGATGGGCGCCAAAGGCTGGGTTGCCGGATTGGTGTGTGCTTTCCCGGCAGAGACCGTTGCTATATATCGTCTTGTAAAAGCCGGGCGCATCAAGGAAGCGATCGAGATCAACCGCTGGTTCATGCCACTGCTGGAATTGGACACCTTTGCGAAACTGGTGCAGTATATCAAACTGGCTGAAACCGAAGCCGGTATAGGAACCGAAACCGTGCGGGCTCCGCGATTAACACTTGTTGGTAATGAACGCGAAGAAGTATTAAAGGTAATTCGCGATGGTATAAAGAACCGCCCTCTGCTTCCTGACTATCTTAATCTGAACAAAAAAGAAAAAGTTGTACAAGTATAAACGATATATAGAGTGTGATGACTGAAAGAAGTGATGAGGTATTGAAGCGGGCTGACAAAGCCTTCCAGGTATATAGAACCGTGTCGCCTCAGAAGCGCGCGGAGTTGTTGTATGCTATAGCCGAGCAGATCGATCAACGGGGCGATGAGTTGATTACCATCGCGGGAGAAGAGACCTGCCTGCCCGAAGCGCGACTCAAGAACGAAAGAGGACGAACCACGAATCAACTTCGTGCCTTTGCAAAATTACTCGAAGCCGGTGATTGGGTACAAGCTACCATTGATACGGGCGATCCCGAACGAAAGCCCGCCCCCAAACCGGATCTTCGGAAGATGTTATTCCCGGTAGGACCTGTTATTGTTTTTGGTGCGAGTAATTTTCCGCTGGCGTTCTCAACAGCCGGTGGTGATACGGCATCAGCGCTGGCGTCTGGATGTACCGTTGTGGTGAAGAGTCACCCGGCTCATCCGAAAACATCAACAGTGGTTGCCGGTGCCATTCGCGCTGCCTTGAAACATTGTGGCTTGGGAGAAGATATATTTCAGGAAGTTACTGACACGAGTATAGAAGCCGGACAGCAACTGGTAAAACATCCGCTTACAAAAGCTGTAGCATTTACCGGGTCGTTTACCGGGGGTAAAGCGCTTTTTGACTTGGCGAATCAACGGGAAGAACCTATACCTGTTTTTGCCGAGATGGGAAGTATAAATCCCGTGGTGTTGTTACCGGGTGCTATACGCGATAACAAAAATTTACCGGCTACACTCGCTGCATCAGTCGTGTTGGGCGTAGGACAATTTTGTACCAACCCCGGCCTGCTAATCGCGGTGGACACCGAGGGCTTTGCTTCTTTCCTGCATAAACTTTCTGTAGAAGTGGCACAGGCAGTACCGGGCAATATGTTGCATACCGGTATAGCTGCAAACTATAAACACAAAAGAGCCGAGGCGCTGAAACAGAAAGGCGTTATGCGTCTGACGGAAGCAAAAGTTGAAGCAACGGAGAGGCTGGGGGCACCGGCACTGGCTTTGGTAAACGCTCGTGATTTTATAGCCAGCACGGTTTTGAAAGAAGAAGTATTCGGCCCGTATTCACTGATTGTTAAATGTGAAGACGAAACGGAATTGAGACAGGTGATTGAATCGCTTCAAGGCCAGCTTACGGCTACTGTATTTGGATCGCCCGAAGAACTGCCGGAGTATAAAGCATGTATTGATTCGCTGCACGTACGTTGTGGCCGGTTGATATTCAATGGCGTGCCTACGGGTGTAGAAGTAACGAAAGCCATGCAGCATGGCGGACCTTTCCCGGCTTCAACCGACAGTCGCTTTACTTCGGTCGGTACGGATGCTATCTATAGGTTTGTGAGACCGGTATGTTACCAGGATTTTCCGGAGCAGTTTCTGCCGCCTCAACTGAAGAATAATAATGAACTGAATATTTTGCGTTGTGTAAACGGAACGTGGACACGCAACGCCGTGGAAACTTTTAATCTGCAACAAGCTTGAGGAAGACTTTTTTTTGCATCGATGCACACACCTGTGGTAATCCCGTGAGACTGGTAGCGGGTGGTGGTCCTATACTGGAAGGTAAAAACATGAGCGAGAAGCGTCAGCATTTCTTACGCGAGTATGACTGGATTCGTAAGGGGCTGATGTTCGAACCGCGCGGACACGATATGATGAGTGGAAGTATACTATATCCGCCATCCGATCCGCAAAATGATATGGGCGTATTGTTCATTGAAACGAGTGGATGTTTACCCATGTGTGGTCATGGTACCATCGGCACGGTAACCATCGCGATAGAAGAAGGACTGATAACCCCAAAGACACCCGGAACATTGCGACTCGAAGTACCAGCCGGTATTATTACCATCACGTATAAACAGGAAGGTAAAAAAGTAAAGTCTGTGAAGATCCGGAATGTGAAAGCATACCTGGCGGCAGAGAATATATCTGCGGAATGTCCTGATCTCGGTGAGCTCACATTAGACGTTTCCTATGGCGGTAATTTTTATGCGATCGTGGATGTTCAGAAAAACTTTCCGGGCCTTGAACATTTCAAGGCTGATCAACTGATTGCCTGGAGTCGCACGTTGCGTAAGAACATTAATGCGAAATATACCTTTGTCCATCCGGATGATCCAACGATTAACGGATGCAGCCATATACTCTGGGCCGGTAAACCCATCGATCCTGCCTCAACGGCACGCAATGCAGTGTTCTATGGAGATAAAGCGATTGACCGCTCTCCATGCGGCACCGGAACTTCGGCACGCCTCGCGCAATGGCACGCCAAAGGAAAATTGAAACAAGGTGAACCCTTCGTACATGAAAGTATTATCGGTTCTAAATTTATAGGCCGTGTAGAAGAAGAAACACAGCTGCACGATAAAACGGCTATCATTCCCAGCATAGAAGGCTGGGCCGTAGTAACCGGCTATAACACTATCATCATAGACGATGAAGAAGATCCCTACGCACACGGCTTCCAGGTAATATAGTATATATCCACCAACATCAACACCTTAACACACCAACACGTCAACACATGAAAAACGTTGCCATCATAGGAGGCGGAATCATCGGACTCAGCACAGCCTACTATCTGCGGCAGGCAGGACACAACGTAACTATATTTGACCAGGGCGATCTTTCGGACAATTGTTCTTCAGGTAACGCAGGCATGATCGTGCCCAGCCACATCATTCCGCTCGCGGCACCGGGAATGATATCGAAAGGCATTCGCTGGATGTTCAACGCACAAAGTCCGTTTTATGTGAAGCCTCGTCTCAACGGGAAACTTATACGATGGGGATGGCAGTTTTATAAACACGCCACGAACGAACATGTAGAACGCGCTATACCAGCGTTGAAAGATATAAGTCTGCTCAGTAAAGCGATGTACCAGCAAATGGTAAAAGACAACCCGTTTGATTTCGATTACCATGAACGCGGTCTGATCATGCTATACCAAACCAAAGAAACGGAGCACGAAGAAGCAGAAACAGCATACATTGCCAATAGAAATGGTATTGAAGCACATATACTCTCACCGACAGATGTACAGAAACTGGAACCCGATGTAAATGTTACCGTGCGGGGCGGAGTATATTTTCCGGGTGATGCGCACCTTACTCCGCAATTGCTGGTGAAAAATCTCATTGCATACCTGAAAAGAAATAACGTAACGTTTCATACCCATACACCGATAACAAACTTTTCACTGAATGGCACGGCCATTAAGAGTCTGCATACCGCACAGGAAGATAAAACGTTTGACGAGTATATTGTAGCAACCGGGGCGTGGTCAGGTATATTCAGTTCTGCATTAGGACTTGACCTGCCTTTGCAGGGAGGTAAGGGATATAGCTTTACATTGGACAATGTTGCGAAAAACATACGCATACCTTCTATTTTGCTGGAGGGTCGTGTAGCTGTTACCCCGATGGGTAAATCATTGCGCTTCGGTGGCACAATGGAGATCAACGGTATAGACCGCAGCATTAATATGAATCGTGTGAAAGGAATTGTTAACACGATACCTGCATACTATCCGGAGATGAATGTAGCCATGCCGCAGGAAGGAGCGATCTGGCGCGGCCTGCGTCCGTGCTCACCGGACGGTCTGCCCTATATCGGACGTTCAACGAAGTACAAAAACCTGATCATCGCCACAGGTCATTCCATGATGGGACTAAGCCTCGCGCCTGGCACCGGTAAACTTGTAGCCTCGCTTGTAAACAACGAATCCACGGATATACCGCTGGCGCCTTTTAATCCCGAAAGGTATCAGTAACGATATTAATGCAGAATGAAATATAGGCCGGATATCCGGCCTTTTTTTTATGGCCGTGTGTTTGTGACGAAGGATGTTGCTACAACCCATCAAAATAATATTACTTTCAGATAATATCGGATAAGTGTTTGAAGATGTCGTGTTTTATATTCGTTATACATATTTCTATTCTGTCATAAAATAATTTCCGGAGGGGTATAGGCTTGCATATATACCTTGCTTCTGAAAGTGCGCCCTGTTGTTCTCTTTACAGGGTATAGCCCATGTCTGTTTATATTTTTTTTAGAACGCTGATTAGTCGTTCTGTATATAGCCTGATACTCGATTTCGATATATACTATATATTCGTTTTGTAGTTGGATAATATCCTATTAGCATCAGTTAATATTCCGGAAAAGTGTGGGGTGTACATTTAATAATTTGGATATATAAAAATACTAACACTAAATATCATCCCCTATGAAGGAAACTTTTACGAAACAAGTATTCCGGTTGACACTATATATAGTGTTGCTGACAGCCGCGAATAATGTTTTTGCACAGCAAACAGTACGCGGTACTGTGCTGTCGGAAGCAGATGAAGGAATGCCCGGAGTCAACGTTGTTTTGAAGGGTACGACTACAGGAACGACTACTGATTCCAATGGTAGATTTTCAATTAGCGTTCCCGGGCCGGAGGCTGTACTGGTAGTAAGCTTTGTGGGCTATAACACCGAAGAGATTACGGTCGGGAGTCAGTCGCAGGTTGATGTAAAGCTGACACCGGATATAGCATCATTGCAGGAAGTTGTTGTTATCGGGTACGGAACGCAACGCAAGCAGGATGTAACAACCGCGGTGGCACAGGTAAAGCCCGATGAATTTGTTCCCGGTGCCGTGCGCAATGCTGGCGAATTGCTCCGCGGTAAAGTAGCCGGGCTTACCCTGAGTACATCGTCCGGAGATCCGGATGCCGGCACCGAGATATTGCTCCGTGGTATCACTTCGATATACGGATCGTCTTCTCCATTGGTACTCGTTGACGGATATCCAGGTGATATGAATTCCATTTCTCCCAACGATATCGAGAGTATAGATGTACTGAAAGATGCATCGGCTTCCGCTATATATGGTACACGCGGTAAGAATGGTGTTATCCTCATCACAACCAAAAAAGCAAAAGCCGGACTTCAACCTACGATAGAATACTCCGGTTATGTAGCAACAGAACGTTTTAACCGCAAGGCTAAATTCATGAATGCCTCGGACGTAAGAGCGCGCATAGGTGAGGGGCTGATCGATGGCGCTTATGATAAAGGTTCCTCAACGGACTGGCTGGACGAAATTTCACGAGCGCCTATAAATCATTTTCACAACATTTCGCTTCGCAGTGGAACCGAACGTACACAATACGCTGTGAATGCAAGTTACCAGCTTGCAGATGGTATGTTCCTCGCTTCTGATAACGAAGAGTTCAAACTTCGCATGGACGTTACGCAATATCTCATTGCCGATAAATTGAAGATGAATGTGAATGTATTGAAGGGCTTGCAGAAATATGGAGGTTTCAATGGTTGGACATACCGACAGGCCTTGATCCGTAATCCTACATCCAGTGTAAAGGAAGCTGATGGCAACTGGTCAGAAGAACCTGCACAGTTTCAGTATGAAAATCCGCTGGCACTTATTAAAGAGCAGATCTACGATAACAAATCACAGTGGACATGGTTAACCGGTTCCGTGAGTTATTTCCCGGTGGATAACCTTGAACTGAAAATAGTAGGTTCACAACACCAATGGAGTAATGAGACTGGCACGTATCAGACAAAGAAACATATATCCAACGCTCGCGATAGCAAGAATGGTGTTGCCTATATCGAGAATAGCGCTGTTGTCGAAAACTATCTCGATCTTACTGCCGACTATACGAAGACAATCGGTCTTCACCGTATTACCGGCTTGCTCGGCTATAGCTATATCGACTATGCCAATACAGCTTCATCCATTTCCAACTTTGATTTTCCTACCGATAACTTCTCGTATCATAGCATTGAACAAGGTCGTGCTTTGAGACAAGGTCTTTCAGGATCGGGTGTTGACAGCTATAAAGCCGATTGGAAGTTGATCGGGTTCTTTGGTCGTGTAGGATATGGATTCAACGACAAGTATAATTTACTTGCCAGCTTACGCTACGAGGGCTCATCACGCTTTGGTGCCGACAACAAATGGGGATTATTCCCATCTATATCCGCTGGCTGGACCATCAGCAATGAAGCTTTCCTGAGTGATGTTACCGTGATCAACATGTTGAAGCTACGTGTAGGCTACGGACGCACCGGCTCTATATCCACAGATCCATACGCATCGCTGACACGTTATGCCTATAGTTCTTCTCAATTTTACTTTAATGGTAAAGACTGGGTAAGTATACTTCAGCCCGTAGCGAATCCAAACCCTGATCTCGGTTGGGAGACTAATATAGAGTATAACTTCGGTCTGGATTTCAGCTTATTGCAGAATCGTGTATCGGGTACCATTGATTATTACGATCGTACACTCGAAGACCTTGTATTCGATTACCCGGTACCTGTGCCTCCAAACCTCGTAGGTACAACACGTGCCAACGCAGCAACGATGACGAATCGAGGTGTTGAAATTGCTTTGAATATTATACCAGTACAGAGCGGCAAGTTTGAGTGGAGCACAAACTTCAACTACTCACTCAACAAAAATAAACTCACCTCTTTGTCGAATGATAAATTTAAAGTTGAGAACGATTTCTTCTATGCAGGCTATACCGGAGATCCGATCCAGTTATCTACTCACAAAATTCAGGAAGGCAAAGCTATAGGAAGCTTCTTCGGCTATAAAAGTGTAGGCCTGGAAGAAGACCCTGACAATGCCGGAGAAGGAAAGTGGCTGGTGGAAGGAGCGAACGGTGAGATCAAGTCCATTGAAGATGTAACGGAAGATGATCGGCAGATACTGGGTAACGGATTACCACAGTGGTATCTCGCCTGGAATAATTACCTGCGCTATGGAAACTTCGACATGAGTATAACGATGCGTGGTGCTTTTGATTACCAGATCCTAAATTTCCAACGCATGTTCTATGAGAATCCAACGATCGTATACAACAAACTGAACAGCGCATACGATAAGATCGATGGACTTACACTTGCAAGTCCGCAGTCGTACGTGAGTTACTATATCGAAGATGGCGACTTCTGGAAGATTGACAACGTAACGCTCGGGTATAACTTCAATCCTTCCAATAGCAAAGCGTTCCGCAAGGCAAGAGTATATATATCCGGTTCCAACCTGGCTACGATTACCGGCTACAAAGGCATTGATCCGGAAGTAACACGTTTGGGGCTTGCGCCCGGTAACGATGATCGTGATAAATATCCAACCACACGCACCTTTACACTCGGTGTTAACCTTACATTTTAATTATATAGTGTATGAAAGCAATCAATCGAAATATATATATAGCATCCTTTGTATTTCTGAGCATGGTTTGTTCCTGTACAGACCTGGATGAAACTCCGCACGATGTTCTGACACAGGATGATCTCGGCAATTCACCGGAAATACTCCAGGCACTTACAGCACCGGTATACACCAGTCTCACCAACGTGATGTTCGGATGGCATGGTTACTTTGATTTGCAGGAAGAATGCTCGGATGTTATTGTAACACCGGCACGCCCGAATGGCTGGGTGGATGGTGGCACATATCGCGCGTTGCACATGCACACCTGGAACTCATTTCAATCACAACCCGCATCGTTATGGAACCGGGTATATGGTGCACTGAACATTCTAAATACTTCCATCGGCACCTATAAAAATATGGCTAACGTAGAAGGGCTTGTGGCAGAGCTGCGCGCTTTACGTGCTTTCTATTATTACCTGTTGCTGGATAATTTTGGAAATGTACCGATCGTAACGGAAGACGATGTAACAAAAACAAACTTTGTACCGGAGCAGAGCACCCGTGCCGAAGTGTTTGATTTTGTTGAGACAGAGCTGCTGGAAGTGATGCCCATACTCAGTAAAGAAAAAGTTTATGGCAAAATGAATCACTGGGCGGCACGCATGGTACTGGCCAAAATATACCTCAATGCCGAAGTGTATATAGGTGAAACCATGTGGGATGAAGCGCTTGAACAGGTGGAAGATATCGAGGCAAACGGAGGTTTTACACTCGAGTCTAATTACCACTCTAACTTTGTTGTAGAAAATGAAAGCTCGGGAGAACAGATATTCTCCATTGTATTTGATGCTACGCGTTCAGGTTGGTTCCATTATCCGTGGAAGACATTGCATCCGTCCAGCGGAGCTACCTACGAACTGGGTTCACAACCGTGGGGTGGAAGCTGTGCTATACCGCAGTTTATAGATACCTACGATGAAGACGACAGCCGCTTGAATATATGGATACGCGGACCGCAGTTTGCCAGTGATGGAAGTCCGATCTACAATATATTTGATCCTGCACTTGAGGATGTCCAGCTCAATTATACCAAACAGATTGGTCACATCGATGAGACACAGGAATATGAAGGATATCGCATCGGTAAATTTGAAATTGAACGTGGCGTTGCCGGCACGGCAATCAGTAACGATGTACCATTCTTCCGTTATGCAGATGCCCTGATGATCAAGGCGGAGTGTCTCTTGCGCAAAGGTCAGGCCGATGCAGCAGCAGCCATTGTTACCGAGCTACGCGCACGCGCTTTTGTAGCAGCCCCCGACAAAGCAGAAGTAACCGGTTCTGAGTTGCAGCAAGGCAGTAAGTATAACTATGGCACTTACAAAAATGGTGTGATGCTTACAACCGAAGGCGGTGCCGATATACAGTATGGAAGATTCCTGGATGAATTGGGCTACGAGTTTGCTGCCGAATTTCATCGCCGGCAAGACCTGATTCGCTTCGGTGTATTTACAAGCAAGTCATGGCTTTCGCACATTCCGAACGGAGACCATCGGGCTATATTTGATATACCACAGTCAGCACTCGATGCTAACCCCAACCTCTCACACAACCCCGGATACTAATAAACTATAAAAAGATAAATGCCTGGCTTAAAAGTATATATACTCAAGCCAGGCATTTTATTTTTTTAGCGCATCTACTTACACACGTACCCACGTAAACACGCAAACACTTTAAACTTGCACTTTCCCGATAAACTCCTGCCGATACGATTCACTCAGCGTAAGCACCAACGGTTTCCCGGAAGGCTGCGGAATGCTGGTAGTGATTTCATCGTGCGAGAAGAAGTGAACAGACTTTATAGCAACCAGTTCTTTTTTATTAACGCGTGAAAACTGATCGGAGGGAAGTACTTCAAGTAGTTTCTCGAAAGATATATTCTTCAATGTAAGAATGGTTCCGTCCAGTAGCTGTACCGTTTTATCACGACTGTCGGAGTCAGAAGTTTTAATATAGCCTACCTGGTCGAAGAACAGCAATGCTTTACCTTTATCCGTATTCAGCTGAACAAAGTTTTTGGCAGACGAAGATTTACTGATGCGACTGACCGCCTTTTGTATAGCCTGTTGCAGACGTTCTTTCTTTACAGGCTTGCGTACATAGTCAATGGCATCCAGATCAAATGCCTCTGCGGCAAACTCTTTATAGGCTGTTACAAAAATTACAGGTTTACCTTGTAATAGATTAGCAACGTGCAAGCCATTCATCGCAGGCATTTCGATGTCGAGAATGCAGAGATCAAAATCAAGATTCGGAACTTCCTTCAGAAATATATCCGGGCTGTTAAATGCCTTTACTACTTCCAGCTCCGGCAATTGCTCACATAACATTTTCAGATAAGTGAGTCCCGGCAGTTCATCATCGAGCAGTAAGCATCTGAGCTTTGTGTTCAAGTAAATTGATCTTTAGGTGTGCAATAAAAACATCTTCTTCGGTAAACCGATCGAGCCGGTAATGATTTTTATAAATGAGTTTGAGTCGTTGCTCCAACGTTTCCGCACCAATACCGCTCTTCTCTTTTCGCAATGGAGCTTTACCTGATATCTTGTTGGAAACCGTTAATGAAAAAGTACTGTCTTTGAATTCAAAGACGATCGATATAAAAGCATCAGCACTTTGCAGGTCGGCATGTTTAAAAGCATTCTCGATCAGGTCGATGGAAATGAGCGGAGCCAGCAGGCGTTGTGTAAAGAGCGGGTCTTCTTCATCAATTTTCGATTTTACTTTCAGCTCAAACAGCGGACTTACTTTGATCTTGTTGATCTCGATCAGGTTCAATGCAAATTCAATTTCTTCCTGTGGCGTTACAAAGCGATTACGGGCTTCGTACAATATATAGTCCAGTACGTTCGCCAACTTGTCCAATGCAAAATAAGTCTGGTATGCGTGCGACTGAATCGAGTTGAGTACATTTTTAAACAGGTGCGGGTTAAGTCTCGATTCCAGCGATTCCAGTTGCAGACTGTCCACTTTATTCTCCAGTTCCGTGAACTTGGTTTGAATTATATTCTTGTTTTGCTCAGCGCTGCGAAAGCGCATCAGCAGGTACCCGATCACGGCAACAAGCACCGCGATAATAACGATCGCTACGATGAGCATGATAAACACAATGTCCTGCCTCATAATATTTCTCAAAGGTAACAGTTTCAGATCAAGCGATCATCATCCGTCACATTTCGGTATGTGGAAAGAATTTTCGGAAAAGTTTTCATAGAAAAAATAGTTGTTAATTTTTCGGTTGTCTGGTGCGGCTGCCTCCGTTTTTCTTTGCATCATCATTCAGACGATTATGGATACATACGAAACGTTCAGACAACTTCATCAGCAGCAGGAAGCGCTGCTCCTCGGTAATGCATGGAATGTACATAGCGCCAGACTATTGGAACAAAACGGATTCAAAGCTATTGCTACTTCGAGTACAGCCTTGTCGTATGCGCTGGGCTATGACGATGGCGAAGGTATGTCTTTTGCCGAGCTGCTATATACCTTGAAGCGCATGGTTGCTTCCGTACGTGTTCCCGTATCTGCTGATATAGAATTCGGGTATAGCGCTACCGTTGCAGGTTTACTGGAGAACATCGACAAGCTTCACGATGCCGGTGTAGTCGGTATCAACATCGAAGACTCTGTTGTTACATCCGGAAGACAGTTGATAACCGCGGATGCTTTTTGCCGGAAACTCGATGCCATTCGGAATCATTGTATACAACATAACATTCAACTCTTTGTGAATGCGCGCACGGATACATTTTTACTCGATGTACCGGCACGCATGGATGAAACACTTTCGCGCCTGAAGGCGTATACCGATGCCGGTGCAGACGGAATTTTTGTACCCTGTGTAACGGCCACTGAAGACATTCGTCAGATTGTTGACGCTTGCGCATCGCCCGTCAACGTGTTGAGCATGCCCGGTCTTGCTCCTTTTACAATGCTGTCAGCTATAGGTGTAAAACGAATTAGTATGGGTAACTTTGCGTATGATAAAATGATGGAGAGTTTTGCTCAAAGCGTGACCCGCATTCAAAAAGAGCAGTCGTTTGAATCACTGTTTGTATAAATAAGTTGTTGTCAGGTATATAGGTATTATTATGAAAAGGGCGTTGACATTTGAGGAGAAGTATAAAGCGATGCTCAGCGAAGATGCTTCGTTTGAAGGTGTGTTTATTACCGCAGTAAAAACTACCGGTATATTTTGCAGACCTGCGTGCCGGGCGCGGAAACCCAAAGCTGAGAATGTAATCTTTTATGACTCACCACAGGAAGCTATACTCAACGGTTTCCGACCTTGCAAAATCTGCAAGCCGCTGGAGCAGGCGAGTACAACACCGGAACCTATTCAGCAACTGATTGATGAATTAAATAACAATCCCTATATACGGATAAAGGATCATGATTTACGAACCCGCGGCATTGAGCCCAGCCAGATACGCAGGTGGTTTAAGAAACATCACAACCTGAGCTTTCACGCCTATCAGCGAATGCTGCGCCTCAACGCTGCGTTTCATAAAATTACCGTAGGGGAGTCTGTTACCAGCACGGCATTTGACAGCGGTTATAATTCATTAAGTGGTTTTGCCGATGGCTATAGATCTATATTTGGCAATGCACCATCCCGCTCAAAAGCGAAGACAGTAATAAATATAGTACGCTTCACAACACCATTGGGTCCTATGTTTGGATGTGCTACTGCACAAGGTGTTTGCCTGGCTGAGTTTACCAATCGCAGAATGCTTGAGACAGAATTTAAAAGTCTGTGCAAACGTCTTGATGCCGTTATACTTCCCGGCACGAATAAACACCTGGAGCAATTGGAGAAAGAGCTTGCAGAATACTTTTCGGGTAAACGAAAGCAATTTACAGTTCCGTTACATACACCGGGTACTGATTTTCAGCAGCAGGTATGGAATAATTTACAACAGCTTCCGTATGGAGAAACAATTTCGTATAAAAAACTTGCTACAGGCATGGGGATAACTTCAGCCGTGCGGGCCGTTGCATCGGCCAATGGCTATAATCGGATTGCGATCCTTATTCCATGTCACCGCGTGATTGGCGAGAACGGTGATCTGACAGGCTATGGCGGTGGACTCGCCCGAAAGAAATGGCTGCTGGATTTTGAGAAGAGTATAGCGGTAGCGAAATAATCTGTCCTGGAAGTGTATCGTCAACATTTGAATCAGGCATTACTATAACACCTTTTGACGTATAGGTAAAAACTTGAAAATCAAGTTTAATAGCAGGTTCTGATAGTTGAATTAACTTTTTGCGCAGTTTTTTGGGTGATGGACATCTTTTTCACGTACCTTTATCACAAACCGTAGCGCCCGTCTCTTAACCCGATATCCGTGAAGTTGCTTGTTCACAGGCAGGGGAGAAGTGGACTCTGTCGGTACGTAGGTGCAACAACCTTAACCTGAAATCCCAATGAGCCCTAACCTGTGTGTGAAGAGATCAATAGTACTGGTCGGTCTTTTATTCCTTTCGTGGAGTGTTTTCTCACAATCGATCACAACATCAACCATTACTGGATCGCCTTTTTGTGCCGGAGCCGCGGTAAATGTTCCCTATACTATAAGCGGTACATTTACATCCGGAAATATATTTACGGCACAACTCTCGGATGCCACCGGAAGTTTTGCAAGTCCTGTGGCGATTGGTACACTCACTTCTACCAATGCCGGTACGATTAATGCCACCATTCCCTTTACCACGGCCAGTGGCACTGCGTATAGGGTTCGCGTTGTAAGTTCAAATCCGGTTACTACCGGTAGCAACAACGGGGCAAACCTTACCGTCAATGCACTGACTTTATCGGCCCCGGTTTTAACGGAGACATCATTTTGCCAGGGACAAACATTTTCCATTACCTATACTGTCAATTGTGATTTCTCCAATACACCTTCCAACAATATATTTACCGCACAACTCTCCGATGCTACCGGAAGTTTTGCGAGCCCGGTAACGATCGGTACCAATACATCGGTTGCTTCCGGAACGATCAGCGCATCTATACCAGGCGGTACACCTGCGGGAAGTGCCTATAGAATACGCATCGTGGCATCAAACCCTGCTATCACCAGCGCTACCAATGGTACGGATCTGAGTATAGCAGCTCCGGCCGGAGATCCCGCTATATTTGGAAACAACGTATGGAATGTGTATGCCTATATCGGCACATCGTATACAACCTATGCGGGATACTATACTGAAAACAACCTGTCGTTTAACACTACTAACCGATGGGCTAATAATACGAGTCCTTCCAATGCGAACAGCAGTGCAGGTACAGCTTACCAGGGATGTACGATTGCCAATACCAGTACATACTCCTTTATACACAAGCGTGCTGGCTTTACCTGTGGTTATTACCAGATTGATATACCTGCGCATGATGACAACGTAACTTTGTTCATTGATGGTGTACAGGTATACCAGCACGTAGGTTGCTGCGATGCACATACCAATGTATGGACGGGTTTCCTGGGTACATCTTCTACCGTAGAGGCGCGGGTACAAAACTCAGGCGGTGGTAATTCATACCTCACATTGCAATTCAGTACATCTGCAGTACCCTTGACGATGTCGGCACCGGTTACGGTTTGTTCCGGTACACCGACTACATTGACCGTTTCATCACCCGTAACATTGTCCTATGCATGGACACCGGCAGCAACACTCACACCGGCCACAGGCGCCAGTGTTGAAGCAAGACCTACAGCGACCACTACCTATACCGTTACAGGTACGGATGCAACTACAGGATGTACTGTGTCCAACAGTGTATTGGTTACTGTAGCGGCTACACCGACAACGACTATAGCTCCGGCACCTTCTACGATATGTTCGGGTATAACAACGATAACATTAACGGCAAGCGGTGCCAATACCTATACGTGGTCGCCGGCTACCGGTCTCAATACAACTACGGGTAATACCGTTATTGTAAATCCATCGGTATCGACAACCTATACTGTGACCGGTAGTAACAACTGTGCTACGTCAAATGCATCGCGTTTTATTACTGTGCAGAACCCACCGACTACACCAACACCAAGCGGATTTGGTGACGGTACGTGGAATGTATACTGCTTCAGCGGCACTGATTTCAGCAATTACTATGGTTACTATACCGAGAACAACCTGAACTTCAATACCACCAGCCGCTGGGCAGATGCGAGTGGCCCCTCCGTTGCAAACGCTTCTTCCGGTATAGGTTATACGGGATGTTCGGTAAATACAACGTTTTACTCCATGAGCTTTAAGCGCACCAATATACCCTGTGGCTATTACCAGCTTGATATACCGTATCATGACGACAACGTGACGCTATATATAGATGGCGCGCAGGTATTTCAACACAACGGCTGGGGCGATGTACATACCAACGTATGGACTGGATTTATAGGTCCAGCCAGCACAGTAGAATTACGCCTGATCAACAACTCAGGTCCCGGGAGATTGCAATTCTCCATGGTGCCATCAACCACCACACCGGTATCAGCCAACACACCGGTTACAATTTGTGCCGGCACGAGTACAACGCTCACAGCAACATCGGCCATTAGCGGAGCAACCTATAGCTGGGCACCGGGTGATGCAGCCAACACCGGAACCATCGCGACACCAGCTAATGCCAGTACCAGTATATCACCGGTTGTGTCGGATAATTATATAGTAACATTGACCGATGCAGCCGAGACCGGATGTACGGCAACCAACTTCGTTCCGGTTACGATCGATCCGTTGGCGAATACATCGGTAACACCAACCGTAGGTTCAACATATTGTCCGGGTACATCCTTTATATTAACTGCGAGTGGCGCGAGTTCCTATACCTGGTCATCGAGTACAGGACCTTCCGGAGGTTTGAGTGCTACATCCGGTTTCCAGGTAACAGCCAGTCCTACCGTAACAACAACCTATACGGTATCCGGCAGTAACAATTGTAATACACTTGATGCCTTCAGTACGATCACCATTAATCCGTTGCCGGCTGTCAATACCTATCCAACCAACACGTGGAATGTATATGCGTTTAACTCCACAGTAGTGGGAACAAATTATTCCGGTTACTATACCGAGAACGGATCCGGTGCCAGCGGTTATGATTTCAATACAACTACACGCTGGGCTAATAACGCAGCGCCATCAACAGCGAATGCTACGAATGGAACAGCGTACCAGGGATGTGCGCTCGGTGTGTCCAATTATAGTCTCAGTTTCAAGCGATCCGGCTTTACCTGCGGTATATATCAGATCAGTATACCGGCACACGATGATAATTTTACATTGCTCATCAATGGAACACAAGTAGCACAACACAACGGTTGCTGCGATGCACACGGTACACTTTGGACGGGTATACTTGAAAGTACATCGCAGGTTGAACTGCGCCTGATACAAGGCGGAGGTACTGCATACCTTACGGTACAATTTACACCGGTAACGCATACAGCATCCGATGTTATATGGACCGGAGCGGTAAGCTCAGATTGGTTTGATGTCAGTAACTGGTGTGGATCTATACCAACGTCTGCAACGGATGTAACGATACCGGCTGCAGGCGTGCGTAACATGCCCGTTATAGCTGGTGCCGGTGCACAGTGCCGCAACCTTACCATTAACGGAGCGGTAGCTGCAGGCACCTATAACTCCGCTATAGCGGCTGCATCGCTGGCTACGAGTGGAACATTCAACCTGCAGGTATACGGTAGCTGGACGAACAGCGGAGGCTTTACGGCCAATAGTGGTACCGTTGAGTTTGTCGGAACCAACGCATCCAACACGATCAGCGGTGTTTCCGCTCAAACCTTTCACAACCTGGTGATCAACAAAACGAACAACATTACAATATCGTCTGGTACACAACAGGTGCGTAATCAACTCACGCTTACCAATGGTATAGTATATCAGAACGGTATATTGGAAATACTAAATGGCGCTACAGTTACCGGAGCGAGCAATGCAAGTCACATCGATGGTGATATACGCAAAGTTGGAAACACTGCATTTATATTCCCGGTAGGAGACAACGGTTATTATCGCCCGATCGGGATGTCGGCTCCGGCACAGGCTACCGATCATTTTACTGCGCAATATTTCCATAGCAACCCGACTGTGTTATACCCGAACGCACAACGCGATGCTTCGCTCGATCACGTGAGTGGTGCCGAGTATTGGACCTTGAATCGTACCGGTGGTACCTCGGGTGTAAACGTAACGTTAAGCTGGGATGGTAACAGCGGAACTGTAAATGATCTGGCTGCTTTGCGTGTAGCGCGCTGGGATATAGGTCTCGGCAGTTGGAAAGATCAAGGTAACGGTGGTACAACCGGAACTACCAGTGCCGGTACGGTAGTTACCAGTGCTGCTGTAACATCGTTCAGTCCGTTTGCATTGGCATCGGGTAACGGGAACAATCCATTACCGGTTACATTGCTGAGTTTTACCGGTAAGAAGAACAGTGAAAACCAGGTCGAGTTGCATTGGGCAACAGCCAACGAACTGAACAGCGATTACTTCCTGATTGAGCGTTCAAAGAATGGGAAATACTTCGAATCAATTGGTAGTGTCAAGGCAGCCGGTACTACTACACAACGGCATGACTACACGTATACAGATGCATTGCCGTTCGCAGGAAGCTCATATTACCGCCTGAGACAAGTTGATTTCGATGGAACCAGTATGTATTCCAAACTCTGCTACATTGGTGGTGTTGAGGATGCCTTGGTTGTTCATCCCAACCCCACCACAGATTTTGTAGAGATTGAATCGAATGGCCATGGTATAGCTTCGGTTACGGTTCGCAACGAAGTCGGATACCTGGTCAAAGTTCCGGTAAAAGAATCAGAACGTGGTGTTATTCTTAACATGACAGCACTACCATCGGGTATATATATACTCGAGGTTCAACAGGAAGCACGCCTGACTACGCACAAAGTTGTAGTTGAAAAATAACAGGTCGCAGATACAACGGATAGCACATCCGTTGTATCTTTGTCTTATTAAACGCTTTTCATAAATATTCGAAACCGCATCGTTCCACAGAAAAATCTTTCTGTTCGGTGCAGTATACTTTGCTTTCTCAGAGGCAAGGTTCTATTACCTATTCATTGAATTTTATGAAAAAGCATTATGAAACAGAATCAAACTATTGCCGTTCTTGGCGCTACCGGTAAATCCGGAAAATATCTTGTCGACCAGCTTCTTAAACAAGGATACGCTATTCGCGTGCTGGTTCGTGATCCTGCTAAATTCACAACGATTAATTCACGCATCGAAGTTATACAGGGCGATGCCCGCGACTATACCGCTATATACCGGCTGCTTGAAAAATGCGAAGCTGTTATCAGTACATTAGGACAACGTAAAGGAGAACCGCCCGTACTCAGCCAGGCAACAACGCACATCGTACAGGCTATGTGCGAACGGAATATAAACCGGTATATTGTTGTAACAGGTTTAAGTATTGATATACCCGGTGACCGGAAAAGTTTCCGGACAAAGTTTTTGTCGCGTATCATGAAGTGGTTCTTCGGTTCCGTTATTGCTGATAAACAAAAGGAGTTTTCTGTATTGGCCACCAGTTCGCTGCGATGGACACTGGTTCGTCTGCCGATGATTGAACGCACGGAAGAAACCGGGGCAATTGCCATCGATCTGTATGACTGTCCTGGAAAGAAGATACGGGCAACAGACCTTGCAGTCTTTTTGGTACAGCAGTTATCGGATGATCGCTTTATACAAAAGGCACCTTTTATAGCCAGTATATAATTGATCATACACACGTGAGCCGGCACTTCGCTGGCTCACATTTTTGTGTAGTGTTCCTGGCATTGTCTCATATTCAGCCGTTGTATAAAGGCACCGTGATTAAATCAGAGAAATGATTATCTTAAACCGGTATATTCACGGGTAACCGGAATAACCTTGGTCTCTTGTGCAGGCGTGATCTTTCCTGTCGGGGTTGGGCATAATTGTTTTGCGTGATGTAAGGATCTGCACGGCAGCTTCCCGGTAGAATAGTGTTTGTGTAAAACTTTTGAGCGATGTATCGGAACATTACCATATTACTTGTAGAAGATAATTCGGATGATGTTGTACTTGTACAAAGTATTTTAAAAGATACCGAGTATGTCAGCGCGCGGATGATCCTGAAAAGTTCGTTGCAGGAAGCCGTTGATTTCTCAGCTGATAATCCCTGGGTAAATGTTATTTTATTCGGACTCGATATAGTCGGTGACGAAGGGATTGATATGTTGAGACAACTCAGTGCTGCATATCCCATCAGTCCCATGATCGTACTCACACAGGAAGATGATGACGAAATGGCGGTGCAGGTGCTGCGTGAAGGTGCCCAGAACTATATTAACAAGCAGCAGCTCAATCAACGTATATTAAGACGCGCTATCCTCCACTCCATTGAACGCAATGAAAACCTGTTGAAGTTGAAAAATGCCTATAGAGCGTTGCAACTTTCAGAGCAGCGTTTTGCCAGGCTGTTTCATTTTAACCCGGTGGCAGGGCTCGCACTTGCCACGTTCGATGGTGTATTTTCAGAGGTTAATGAAATCTTTCTGAAACTGCTCGGCTATACACGCGAAGAAGTTATCGGTAAGCATGTGCATGAATTAAGTATCTGGCGAGATCCCGATCTGCGCGAGCGCATGGTAGCGATGCTGAAGCAGGGTGAAGAAGTGCGCAATAAAGAAGTACAGTTATATACCAAGTCGCGCAGGATAATCGATGTGTTGTTCTCGATGGATATCGTGGAAATGGAAAATGGTCCTATGGTCATTTCAACCGCCAATGATATAACGGATCGCGTAGAGGCCGAGAAAAGATTGCGCGAAAGCGAGCAGAGCCTGGATATACTCATCAACAGTTCGCCAGACCAGATCTGGCTTATTGATTACGAACTGAAACTGGTAAAAGCAAATAAAGCTTTCTTCCTTGCTGTGAAAGGCGCTTATAATATTGACCTGAAGGTAGGCGACTTTATACTTTTCTCGGGAGTGCCCGATGATAAGAAGCAACAGTGGATGCAATACTATAGTCGTGCATTGGCGGGTGAATATTTTACCGAAGAGTATGAAGAGCATGATCCTCGTTCGGAGCAAAATACCTGTTTTGAACTTACCATGAATCCGGTATATAATGAAAAAAGGCAAGTGATTGGTGCTGGCTGTTTTTCGCGTGAGATAACGCTTCGTAAACAGACGGAACGAAATATACAGGCGGTGAATGAGAAGTACGAAATACTATCGCGGGCTACAAACGATGCTGTGTGGGACTGGAGCCTGGTAGACGATAAAGTTACCTGGAACCAGGGGCTCGAAGTAATTTTTGGTTATGAAAAGCGAAGCGAACAATATACCGGTAACTGGTGGCTTGAAAATATACATGAAGATGATCGTCTGCGCGTGATTGATGAACTGTCTTCCGAAGTAACCCGCGGGGAGTCCAATACCAGTGCAACCTACCGGTTCCGGTGTGCGAATGGTACCTATAAATATGTTTTCAGCAGAGGCTATATTTTGTATGATGGCGGCCGGCCGGTGCGCATGATCGGTGCCATGCAGGATATAGATATACTCACGCGTGCGAACAATGAGATCAGGAGATTGTCACTGGTAGCCAGCGCTACCGATAGCCTTGTAACCATTCTCGATGAAGATGAATATATAGAGTGGGTAAATGAAAGTTTTGAAAAACTGACGGGGTACAGACTGTTTGAAATTCAGGACAAGAAATTAAAAGATATACTGAACGGTCCTGAAACCGATGGTGCCACACTTGAACGTATACGCAAGCAACTGGATGCCTGTGTGCCGGTAACAGAGGAGATATTAAACTACGCTAAAGACGGGCGCAAATTCTGGATGAAGATCAATATAAACCCGGTGTTCGATCAGCGTGGTAAACTGGCAAAGTTTATTGCTGTAGGAACCGACATCACGATTCTGAAAGAGTATGAACGAAATATAACAACCATTGCCAAAGAACTATCGGATCTGATTGAGAATGCCAATGCTGTAATTTTTGGTATAGATGCAACCGGGGGTGTGAATGAATGGAATACACTCGCGGTATCCGTTACAGGCTATAGCAAGGAATATGCTGCCGGAAAGAAGCTGCTGGAATTACTCGTGAGCAAGGAAGACTGGGAAGATACCGAGCTCATGATGCGATCCGTGTTGCAGGGATTTCCGGTGAGCCATTATGAATTCCCGATGGTAAACCGGGCCGGTAATAAAATTATTCTCCTGCTCAGTGCAACACCGAGGAGAAATGCTTCCGGAGAAATTACCGGTCTGCTTGCCGTAGGACAGGACATTACCGAACTCACGCATTACCGTCACTCACTGGAAGAAAAGGTAAAGGAGCGCACGCATAAATTGCAGGCGGCCTTGGAAAAAGAGAAGGAACTTGTTACATTAAAGAGCAGGTTCGCTTCCATGGTGTCGCATGAATTCAGAACCCCGCTCGCAACGATACGTCTATCCGTTAACCACATTAAAAAGTACAAGAGTCGTATGAGCTCCGATGCTATTGATAGTAAAATAAAAGTTGTCTCGGAACAGGTTGATCACATGACGCACATGCTCGAAGAAGTGCTTACGCTGGGCAAGGCAGAAGAAAGCAAAATTCAGATATCGAAACGCAAGGTAAATATTGAGACATTCTTCGCCGGTATACAGGAGGAGGTGGAGAATATATTCAAGCATTCTCATACAATTCATCGTACGCTGGACATGCAGCAGTATGAAATTGAGACAGACGTAGATTTACTGCGCAATGTATTTATCAACCTGCTGAGCAATGCTATAAAATTCTCACCGGGTAAAGCAGATATTTACCTGGAAGGACACCAGGAGGATAAAAAGCTGATCGTGCAGGTGCGCGATGAAGGATTGGGTATTCCCGAAGAAGAATTACCCAAGATCTTTGACCCGTTTCACCGCGGTACCAATGTCGCAACAATTCAGGGAACAGGACTAGGACTGTCCATTGTGAAGAAAGCAGTTGATTTGATCGGAGGGGAGGTTACAGTGTCGAGCAAACCCGGTGAAGGCACAGTTTTTACCGTTACTATCCCGGTTGGCTGATATGAAGTATATTTTAATCGTTGACGACACCAAACCATTGGCAGAAAGTATAGCCGATATATTGCAAATGGAAGGTTACGAAGTGCATATAGCGACAAATGGTATACACGCGCTGAATACAATGGCATCCCGGATTCCCGATATGGTGATTACCGATTTACTTATGCCTGAAATGGATGGTCTTTCGCTTATTCGGAAAATTCGTTCCAGCGAAAAATATAGTGCTGTGCCTGTGATTGTATTAACAGCCGATGCCAGTGAAGAGAGCGCACGCCTGGGAAAAGAAGCCGGAGCCGACCTGCTGCTGACAAAACCTTTTGATGATACATACCTGGTTGAATGGATACAAAGATTTTTAGCCGATGAATAGGACAGAACGCATAAAAGTATTGTTGGTTGACGATCATACGCTGGTTCGTGATGCACTCGCCATCATGTTGAAGCAGGTCGATGATATACAGGTGGTAGGTGCACTCTCCAGCGGAGAGGATGCTGTGAACAAAGTAAATATACTCATGCCCGATGTTATACTCATGGACATCATGCTGAAGGGCATGACGGGCATTGAAGCTACGCGCTGGATCAAAGAGCGCAACAGCAAGATTAAAATTATACTGCTGTCCATGGAGGTAAAGAAAGAGTTTGTAACAGCCGGCATTCAGTCGGGGATAGATGGATATTTACCGAAAGATGTTGAGCGGAACATTTTGCTCGATGCTATTCGCATGGCATACCAGGGTGGTAAATATTTTAATGAAGCGATTACAAGCCTGGTGTTTGAAGATTTCTATAAAAAAGAGAAGAGCACCCTGCAGACCGAAGAGCGTTTGAAAGTTACCGATCTCACCAAGCGTGAGCGTGAAGTACTGGCTCTTGTTGCCAATGGAAAAAGCAATAAAGAAGTTGCCGATCAGTTATTCATCAGTACCAAAACAGTTGATACACACAAGACGCATATACTCGATAAACTTGGATTGAAAAACACAGCCGAACTGGTGAAGTATGCTATTAAAAACAAACTGATCCCGATGGAGTAGCCGGCTGTGTTGTAATATATATACCGGCAGCGTGATGCCTATGAGTTTACAGCTGCCATTAATAATTCGTACAGAAGCTTTTCTTCTTTCGGTGGGGTTGAGTAGAACGATGTAGCCGGAGTCTGCACTGAATTTTCATAGTATTTGAAAAATACTGCTTTATCTTTATAGATCAGCGTAACTTTAAGAACCGATACATTGCCCATTTTCACCATCATGTCGCCCTGGTCGGGAAATGCGTGGATCAGCGTAATTATTTTTTTGATTGTCTCGGTGTCCGTGAGCACAGTTTCTTTTTGCGGAGCAATGTTATCACGCTCATCCGATAATTGGTTGTAATATTCCAGTAGAATTTTGTCGCATACATCAGCCTGAAAAGTTTCTATATAGTTCATCGTTTCGGGTTTAATGCTTTCAGAAGAATTCAAATTCCGGGATGAACGGTTGCAGCCGTACAACAACATCGTAGCTGTTAGTACAGACAGCATTACCGGGTTAAAATAAAATCGTTTTAGATGCATAGAGAATATTCAATACAGGATACAAATATACTCAGGGTGTATTATATTTAGCTATAAATACAGCGTAGCCGGGACTTTTTTGAGGAACGAAATCCCATCCTTCAGCAAGTGAAGCATTTGCAGGAAGACCAACAGCCCGGCATATATTTTTACGTATTTTCTGTGCGATCACCTTAATCCTGGTACTATGTCAGTTAACACATTGGAAGTGCGGCAATTTTTGTGCAATGCTCCGTGGGATGCAGTTGAAGAAGCCATACACGAGCAAGGTCTCGTGTTTAATACCAGGTCGCTTGTTGATATAGGATTTGATCCGTGCGATGAAATAGGTTCGGCAGTAGAGCGTGCCATGCAGGTATGTAACTACAACGGCCTGCGCCTGAATGATCATTTCAAACCTATTTACGTTTCCGATAATGATACGCATACCGTGCGAAAAGAGTGGAAGCTTTCGCGGCTGGCGTACATGCTGGTAATGCTGAACGGTGCATCAGACAACCCCATGGCTGGACGCCTGCAATACGAAGTGCTAAAAGTATATATGCAGAAGACGGACGAAGACTAAATCTGTGTCTCAAAATTATTCGCCCGTATTATTTTTATTTGGCTATTTCTGGAAATAGTTGTTGGTAATTCCCGCTATAAATCCCGTAGCTGCCCCGGTAAGAATTTCAATAGTCGTATGACGCTTTAGAATAAGACGCGAGGTCGCGATGACGATCGTAAAAATAAACATGGCGATGCTTCCCGTTATAGAAAACTGCCATAATACCGTTGCGAGATAAATGGATGCAGAAGTATGCAGTGAGCATTTGATGACGCGGTTAATGAGTGCCGATGCGATCAGCAATGCAAGTAGTATACACGTGCCTGTAAAAAATGAACCTGTACCTGGAGTGAAATATAGCACCGTGGTTACAAGCGTTGTCAGTGCGATGACGAACGGATAGAACGATTGCCGCTGCTGCCGATCCGATATGTCGAAGTTGGTATACTCATTTCGTTTTGTCTTGATGTAATTTCGTATCGTTACAGGCACCACGATAAAACCAATAATCAGGAGCGATACCCAGGCAGCTTTGTAGGGGGCAAAAAGATTAAAGGCCAGCAACGTGGTAAATACCGGCAAGGTTAGCAGCGGATGCCCCAGCACGGAAGCGAAGCGTGCCGTTTTGTAAAGTACAGATGTGTTTTCTTTATCCATTTCCCGGTAGGAGGAAGCAAGGAGCAAATTAGGCAATACAGATAGTAAAGTAAATACCGGTGCAAGGGAAGTGAAAATAACAGGAGTGGTAATTTTCTACGATATATTGTCAAGCCGCTGTTCACGAATACAAAAATGCGAATGATGTGCTAGCTATGAGACGCGAACAGTGTATTTTGAATGATAATATTTTACCAGCAAAAGATAAGATCAACAAAAAAAACGTTTGGGTATTGGTGTAGGTTTGTGAAGCGTGAATGCTGACTATACCTGCGGCACGCCATAGACTACAAACGATATGAATAAACCTGCCATTCTAAGTCTGCTTTTTCTGTTGAGCCTGTGGACGACTCCGCGCGCCTTGCAAGCCCAGCATGGAGACTACCCGATCCATCCTATACTTTTCACATCGGTAAAACTCTCCGATAACTTTTGGGCTCCACGCATTAAAACCAATCACGATGTAACCATTCCTTTTACGCTGGCGAAATGCCAGGAGACCGGACGCATTAAAAACTTTGAGATTGCAGCCGGATTAAAGACCGGAAACTTCTGCACGGAATTTACCTTCGATGATACGGATGTTTACAAGATCATTGAAGGAGCGTGTTATTCCTTTCAGATATTTCGCGATCCGGCCCTGGAGAAGAAAGTAGATTCACTGATTGACCTGATCGGTAAAGCGCAGGAACCGGACGGCTATATTTATACCAACCGCACCATTATGGGCGATCACGCGCACGAGTGGGCCGGTTCAAAACGCTGGGAGAAAGAAGAAGACCTTAGTCACGAACTATATAATATAGGCCACCTCATTGAAGCGGCAGTCGCACATTACCATGCTACGGGCAAACGGAATTTTCTGGATATAGCCATTCGTGCTGCTGATCGTGTATGTGCTGACTTTGGTCCGGATAAATTACATATATACCCTGGCCACCAGATCATCGAACTGGCCATGGCAAAATTATACCAGGTAACCGGTGACAAGAAATACCTCGACACCGGTAAGTTCTTTCTCGATGTGCGCGGTCCGGGAAAAGATGAATACAACCAGGCACATTTGCGTGTGGTTGATCAGCACGAAGCGGTAGGCCATGCCGTACGCGCTACCTATATGTATGCAGGCACGGCTGATATAGCAGCGCTTACACAGGATCCTTCTTATATAAAAGCCATTGATGATATATGGGAGGATGTAGTCTCTAAAAAGATATATCTCACAGGCGGGATCGGTGCCACCGGCCACGGTGAAGCATTCGGTAAACCGTATGAGCTTCCCAACATGTCTGCCTATAATGAGACATGCGCCTCTATCGCCAATGTATACTGGAATTACCGCTTGTTCCTCATGCACGGTGATGCTAAATATTACGATGTACTGGAGCGCACCCTGTACAACGCATTTCTCTCGGGCGTGGCATTAACCGGTGATAAATTCTTTTACCCGAACCCATTGGAGTCACGTGGACAACATGCGCGGAGTCCCTGGTTCAGTTGTGCCTGCTGCCCGGGAAATGTAGCGCGCTTTGTACCTTCTGTAGGCGGATATTTTTATGCGCAGAAAGACAAATCGTTATATGTAAATCTGTTTGCTGCAGGCAGTGCGCAATTCAAGCTGACCGATAACACAGTGACACTCGAGCAGAAAACAAACTATCCGTGGGATGGCGATATACAGATTACCGTACAGCCGGAAAAGACAACAGCTTTTGAAGTGCGCGTACGTATACCAGGATGGGCTGTAAACAAACCAATGCCAAGCGATCTGTATACCTTCAAAGACGCGTATACCGAACAGCCCAAAGTATTTCTGAATGACAAACCGGTAGCCCTTACGTTGCAGCAGGGTTATTTGGTGCTGCATCGTAAATGGAAAAAAGGCGATCGCATCCATGTACAACTGCCGATGCCGATTCGCAGAATAGCTGCCAACCCGAAAGTAGAGGCCGACCGCGACAAGCTTGCTATACAACGCGGTCCGCTGGTATATTGTGCCGAGTGGCCCGATAACAAAGATAATCGCGTACTTAACCTCGTGCTTGCTTCAGCAGCTCCGCTTAAAGGTAATTTTGATGCGAACCTGTTAAAAGGTCTGTATGAAATTGAGGGAGCTGGTAAATCTGCGGCACGCGTTAACGCGAAAGAGATCACGATGGCAGATGCAGAAGTGAAATTGATTCCGTATTACGCCTGGGCACACCGTGGTGCGGGTGAGATGATGGTGTGGATTCCCGAGAAGCCTGATGCATCCCAGCCGTTGCCCGCCCCAACCGTTGCGTCACGTAGTAAGATAACAGCATCACACCGCACAAGAACATTGATGTCGTTGAATGATCAGATGGAACCGAAGAACTCCAACGATCAGTCTGTCATATTTTATCACTGGTGGCCGATGAAAGACACGGTGCAATGGGTGCAGTATGATTTCGAGAAACCGGCAGCTGTCACTTCCTCCAAAGTATACTGGTTTGATGATGGTCCTTTCGGAGGATGCCGTATACCGGCCGGCTGGCGACTGCTCTACAAAGATGGCGAGTCGTGGAAACCAGTGAAGAATAAAACATCCTATGAAGTAAATAAAGATGCATACTCTTCGGTATCCTTCGAGCCGGTAACGACACAGGCCCTGCGTTTAGAGGTAACATTACCGAAAGATCATTCCGGAGGTATTATGGAATGGATTGTAGAATAAAACTGTTAAATCAAGATACTATATATCCCAACCCTATATGAATTTAAAACGACTATATATATACCTGTTACTGGTAGTGCTGGCCCATGTTTCCGTGGCACAGTCGTATGTGCCCGAAGTCAATAACGATCGTGTTAAAGTCAAACCGATTGTGGATGTTAAAGCCTATACCTTTCACCTGAGCGAAGTACAGATATTGGCGAGTCCGTTCAGGCAGGCGATGGATGCAGACCTGAAGTATTTGCTAATGATCGAACCGGATCGTTTACTCGCACAGTTCCGATCGCATTCCGGATTGCAACCGAAGGGAAAGAAGTATGGCGGATGGGAAGACTCCGGGCTGGCCGGGCATACATTAGGACATTACCTCTCCGCATGCGCTATGCATTACGGTGTCTCAAAAGATCCCGAGTATCTCAAGCGCGTTAATTATATAGTGGATGAACTCGAAGAATGCCAGAAGGCACGGAAGACCGGCTATGTAGGTGCCATACCAAAAGAAGACACCGTGTTTCTCGAAGTATCGCAGGGAAATATACGGTCGCGTGGATTTGATCTGAACGGAGCGTGGTCTCCCTGGTATACCGTGCACAAAGTAATGGCCGGTCTGCTGGATGCATACCTTTACTGCAACAATGATAAGGCGCTGAAGGTAGAGCAAGGTATAGCCGATTGGACAGGAGAGATACTAAAGAATCTGAACGATGAACAGCTTCAGAAAATGTTACTGTGTGAGTATGGCGGCATGAATGAAGTGCTGGTAAATACATACGCCTTTACACAGAATAAAAAGTATCTGGACTTGTCCTATAAATTTCATGACAAGCGTATACTTGATTCACTCGCGATGGGTGTCGATGTATTGCCGGGTAAACATTCCAATACGCAAATTCCAAAAGCCATTGGTACCGTGAGGCGTTATCAGCTCACCGGTGAGAAGAAAGATTTTGCCATTGCGGATTTTTTCTGGACAACGGTGGTAAAGCATCACACCTTTGCGCCCGGTGGTAACAGTAATTACGAATATTTGAGCAAGCCCGATGTACTCAACGACAAGCTCACCGATAACACCATGGAGACTTGCAATACCTATAACATGCTGAAGCTTACGCGACACTTGTTTGCGTTGCAACCCTCGGCATCCTATATGGATTTTTATGAGCGTGCACTATACAATCATATACTCGCATCCCAAAATCATAGTGACGGTATGATGTGTTACTTTGTGCCGCTGCGCATGGGTACACGCAAGGAATTCAGCGATCAGTTCCATACGTTTACATGCTGTGTCGGGTCTGGTATAGAGAACCATGTGAAGTATGGCGAGAGTATATATTTCAAAGGAAAGGATGGAAGCCTGTATGTAAACCTGTTCATTCCTTCCAAACTGAACTGGCAGGATAAAGGATTGCAGGTTACCCTGAATGCAAACCTTCCGGCTGACCCAACGGTGAAGCTCACGATCAACACAGCAAAGCCTCAGGCTATACCGGTACACATACGCAAACCTTATTGGCTGCAGGCAGTACCGGTTATCAAAGTCAACGGTAAGGCTACACAAACTATAGCAGTTGACAAGGAAGGTTACTGGGTATTGACCAACACCTGGAAAAACGGTGATGTGATCGAGCTGACGCTGCCTTCTTCATTATATAGCGTGGCGATGCCCGATAATGCTTCGCGCAAAGCATACTTCTATGGTCCGGTGTTGCTGGCCGGAAATCTCGGAACGAAAGAACCCGATCCGATGAATGGTATACCGGTACTGGTAACGGGCGAGCCCGATGTAAAACAATGGCTGAAGCAGGACGCGTCTGATCCGCTTACCTTCAAGACTCAAAAGACTGGCTTCCCCGGTGATGTAACACTGCAGCCTTTCTATCTGCTGGACGATGAGCATTACAATGTATACTGGGACGTATTCACACCGCAAAACTGGAAAGAGCAACAGAAGCTATACGAAGAAAAAAAGAAACAGGAGTATGCCCTCGAGCAGCGCACAACGGACTACCTACGCGTAGGCGAGATGCAGCCGGAGCGAGATCATAATTTTACCGGTGAGAAAACAGAAGCAGGAGAATCACACACACGCAAGTTCAGAGTAGCAAACGATGGTGGCAACCTGGTGTTCACCATGAAAGTAGATGCCAGCGCTACGCACAACCTGACAGCAACGTACTGGGGCATGGATAACCGCGGCCGTAATTTCGATATACTGGTAGATGGAACGAAGGTGGCCAGCGAAGACCTCAACAAGTATAAGGACAGTAAGTTCTACGATATAGTATATGCAGTGCCGGCAACGCTTACCAAAGGGAAGAAGACCGTAACGGTAACGTTTCAGGCCAGGCCGCAGCAACAGGCCGGTCCACTCTATGGCGTGCGTATGGTAAAGCAATAAACATAAAGCTTTTCAGGTATATACTTTTAACTTCAGGCTTTCTCATTAACTTTAGCATACAAGAACCCCATTTGTGCATGCGTCTGCGTAAATCTTTCTTCCAGGTAGTATTCTTTTGCTGCGTTAGTATTCCATCTGTTTATGGCAATGAGCTGTATGAAATAATCAGTCAGTTTGAGGCCGATAAATATGCCTTGATGCGTAAATATACTATACGCGAATCTGCCGAGTATTACGATCGTTTTGTAAAGTTCTATGGTGACTGGAACGATGCGCTGAAGAAGGTTGCATTTGATAAGTTATCGCAGGAAGGAAAGGCAGACTATATCCTGCTCAGAAATCAAATTGATAAAGAGCTATACTTTCTCAGGATCAAACAAAGAGATTTTGAAGAAGTGGCGTATGTAACGGAGTTCGCTTCACCCATCTATACATTTATCCGCGAACGCAGACGCGGTACAACACCCAACGCGATGACACTTGCCAAAAGCTTTGACGACATGCTGGGGGCTATAAAAACATCGCAGGAAAAAATCAGCAAAGCCACGCCATATTCAAGCTGGCAAAAGGCAGATAAAGCTTCGGAGGTAGTTAAGTCGTTGCGTGAAAATCTGAAAGAGTCGTATGAGTTTTATAATGCCTACGATCCGCAGTTTACCTGGTGGATACAAAAGCCGTATGATACATTGTGGCATACTCTGAAACGTTACGAAGAGTTTCTCAAGAAGCACTATGTGAATACTTCCATTAAAGATGATGGCAGCGGTATTATAGGCAGACCTATAGGACGTGATGCACTCATCAAGAGCCTGCAGACAGAATTTATATCGTATACACCGGAAGAGATCATCGCGATTGCACAGAAACAGTTTGCCTGGTGTGATGCTGAAATGTTGAAGGCTTCACAAGCCATGGGCTTCGGTAACAATTGGAAAGCTGCGATGGAGAAGGTAAAGAATACGTATGTCCCCGCAGGACAGCAGCCGGCACTGGTAGACTCACTTGCCGAAGAAGCGATACGCTTTATAGAGCAACGCAATCTCGTAACAATACCGGCATTGGCAAAAGAAACGTGGCGCATGCGCATGATGTCTCCTGAAGCACAAAAGGTCAATCCATTCTTTTTAGGAGGAGAGGAGATCATTATTTCGTATCCTACCTATACCATGGAACACCGTGAGAAGATGATGAGTATGCGTGGCAATAACCCGCACTTCTCACGTGCCACCGTTCAGCATGAATTAATACCAGGACATCATTTACAGATGTATATGAATGAACGGTATAAACCGTATCGCAATGTTTTTGATACACCGTTCTGGATCGAAGGATGGGCGCTATACTGGGAGTTTAATTTATGGGACAAGAATTTTCCGCGCACTCCGGAAGATCGTATTGGTATGTTGTTCTGGCGAATGCACCGTTGTGCGCGCATTATCTTCTCCCTTAATTATCATCTCGGTAAAATGACTCCCCAGCAATGTATAGACTTCCTGGTGGAACGTGTCGGACATGAATATGCCAACGCAGCTGCTGAAGTGAGACGTTCGTTCATGGGAAGCTACGGCCCGCTATACCAGATCGCCTATATGGTAGGCGGATTACAATTCTACGGTCTCAAAAAAGAACTCGTAGACTCCGGTAAGATGACCGAGAAAGATTTTCACGATCGCATCCTGCAGGAAGGAAACATTCCCGTGGAGATCGTGCGCGCTATACTGACGAACCAGCCTCTTAAAGAAGACTATAAATCTACCTGGAAGTTTGCACCCTGAAAAAATCCAGAAACACAAAGAAGATACAAAAGTTACACAGAGAAAAATCCTTTGTGAGACTTTTTGTCTTCTCTGTGCCGTTGGATTTGATAATAGCTATATATAGCGCTCTTCTTATTTTACTCCTGACTTCTTACTTCTAAAAAATCACGCCCCTTGCGACCTCCTGAACTCCGTAGGCGTAATCTCGCACAGCTCACGGAATTTACGATTGAAGTTAGAGAGATTGTTGAAGCCTACCTCAAAACATATCTGTGATATACTCAGATCATTCTGCTGAAGCAACTTCCGCGCCTGTCCAATACGAATCTCGGTAAGGAAATCTATATAGGATTTGCGTGTACGCTTCTTGAAGTAACGGCAGAATGAATTGGTGGTCATGTTGGCGATGTCGGCAACTTCATCGAGGTGGATTTTACGATGATACTCGTTCATGGTAAAGCGATATACATCGGCGAGCTTCTTGCCATCAATCTCGTCAAACTCATTATATATACCTGACGAAGCCAGCGGGTCTATACTATCAGCATTCGAAAGTATATTCAGGATCTTGAGCAACACGATCAGGCGGTCCATCTCGCTGGTGCGAAACAGTTGCTTCATCAGTTGTGATATGCGGCTGCGCACCGGGTCTTTAATATATAATCCGCGTTCGGATATTTTTGTGAATTCCTGCAGCCTCTTCAATTCCGGTAACGACAGGAACTTTTCTCCGAACGATTGCCACTCAAAGAATACAGTATAGGAATGCGCGATGGATATATCAGCCTGCTCGTAGTAGCGTGAATCATTCCGGAATACATGGGGCAGGTTCGGACCGATCAGAAATATATCACCAGGTTTAAACGCTCCTATATAATCACCGGCTATAACTTTTCCTTCGCTGCTAAGAATCAACGTAAGTTGAACCTCCGGGTGCTGATGCAGGTAGTCGTAAAAGTGTGGTTCGCGATCCTCCTGCAAGCGGAAAGACTCTTGGGAAGTCTTGGGAATTTTGAACGGTAGAATTTTCATGGGTGGGTAAAATTCAATCAGTACAAAATATTCATAATTATTTAATGAAATTCAAGAGTAGGGATAAAATAGTATCAATGAAGGCTAAAATCAGCTTAATTTTGCCGTTCTCCTCCCCAGTGCAGCGTTAGGAATTTCAGGTTCCAACATGACTGTTTTTATATGCGTTACTGGAAAATATTGAAGGAAGAAGGTGTGTCACATCGTGCCCGGGTTCTTCAAAAACTTCCAATGATCACGACCTGGTGAACGAGATAAAATAATATTAACACCTGTCAATATCAGTAAAACAGACGGCTGCTTTTAAAACGTACTTTATCGGATCAATAGATTGGGTAGAATTTATTGGTTTGGTTTAATTGAAGAATGGATTGGCAGCCGCTCGTGCGGCTGCTATATCTACAGATAGTATACAAGTATAGCATATCGGTATTGCAATCCTCTCCCTTTATCCCCGGCTATATATTCAAAATCAGTATGAACATTTACAATCAGGATTTATGAAGCATTCCGTGCTGTGTTTTAGGTTGATGATACACTTTGTTGGTCTGATGTTGCCCCTATATGCTATTGCACAGGATGCAACGCTGGTGATTGATACCCAGCATCCCGGGGCAAAAGTATCTTCGAGGTTACATGGTATATTTTTCGAAGAGATAAGTCACGGGGGAGAAGGCGGGTTGTATGCTGAACTTATTCAGAACAGAGGTTTTGAAGAAAGCACTATACCCCCTGGTTGTACACTTGATTCCGGTTGGCTTGTACCACCCCGCACATCACACTTTGCTTCGAATAAGGTAAGCGACTGGAAGATGCCGTGGGAACCAAAGTCACCGTGGCCTGCGTGGTCTTTACGAACAGCAGCTAACGCCCGGGCATCGCTGTCATTATCCACGAAAGTGCCCCTTCATGCTGCTACACCGCATGCTTTACAAGTAGACATTCACTCAGCCGGAAAAGCGGATAGCGTATCCGTTGTGAACGAAGGGTTCTGGGGAATCAGAGTCGATAAGGGCGAATCGTATAATCTTACGGCATATATACGAGCTCCTAAATTTAAAGGGGTGGTTACGGCATCACTTCGTGCGTCCGATGGTCGTATACTGGCATCCTATACCTTCAACAATGTAAAGCAGTCTTCGTGGAGGAAATATACCTGTACCGTAAAGGCAACCGCTTCCGATGCGAAAGCGAAATTTTATCTCACGATGAGTTCACCCGGCACGATCTGGTTTGATTTCGTTTCGCTGTTTCCGGCCAGGACATTCAAGAACAGACCCAACGGCATGCGACCTGATCTGGCCAATTACCTTGCTGATCTGAAACCAGCTTTTGTACGGTGGCCCGGAGGATGTTTTGTAGAAGGCATCAGTACAGAAAGTGCGCCCGAATGGAAACGATCACTTGGTCCGATAGAAGAGCGCCCCGGTACATATAGTCCGTGGGGATATTGGTCTTCCGATGGTATAGGCTATCATGAGTTTTTGCAGTTCTGTGAAGATATAGGCGCCGATGCCATGTATGTATTTAACTGCGGTGTATCGTGCGAGATGCGATCCGGTGTATTTCTTCCGGACGATAAAATTCCTGCACTCGTACAAAATATACTGGATGGCATTGAATATGCAATCGGACCTGCGGATTCGAAGTGGGGAGCTGTGCGCGCCAGGAATGGACATCCACAACCATTCCCGTTGCGATATGTAGAAGTAGGAAACGAACAGGTAGGTACGCGCTATGCTACGCGGTTCAATATATTTTACAAGGCTATCAAAGAAAAATATCCGCAGTTGGAAGTAATCACCAGCACCGGTATAGCACATGTACACAAACCCACGATCGATGCAGTAACCAAAACCGATATAGTTGATGAGCATGCCTATAAAGCCGTATACTGGCCCATGATCTATCACGACTGGTATGATAAATATCCGCGCAAAGACTGGAAACTATATGTAGGTGAGTATGCATGCAACAGTGGTGTAGGCAGTGGCAACATGCTGGCCGCGCTGAACGATGCCGTGTTCATCATGGGAATGGAGCGCAATGGAGATCTTGTCGCGATGAGCAGCTATGCACCTTTGCTGGAAAATATTAATGATACGGATTGGCCGGTAAATCTTATTCGTTTTGATAATGCTTCGAGCTTTGCGCGCACATCGTACTATACTATAAAAATGATGAACGATCACAAGGCTTCTGAGAATGTAGCGGTTTCACTAACATTTCATTCGTCAACGTCAACCCCGGTGGCCCGGTATAGCGGAAATATAGGTTTGAGCACGTGGGATACCTATGCCGAGTTTAAGGATATACAGATACTCGACAAAAATAATAAAGTACTTTATGCGGCCGATCTTATCAATCACAAGAACGATTGGAAAACAGAAGGCGGAAAGTGGACAATAGGCGATAGCGTAATAGCACAAACTGCAGACGGTGCGTGGCCTATGGCTATCCTTCAAAACAAAATTCCCGATGTATATACTTTAAGGTTGAAAGCACGAAAGACAGGAGGTCCGAATGCTTTTATGATTCCGATTGCTGTCAAAGACAATGATAATTACCTGCGTGCGCACATCGGTGCCTGGTGGAATCGGGTCAGTGCATTTGAAATGGTAACGAACGGTGCTGATGCAATGGTAACACAACCCGTTACACTTGAGACACCTGTTGAGACCAACCGTTGGTATACCGTTGAACTTCGCGTAAGCTATACTTCGATCGAATGCTACCTGGACGGTAAATTACTGATGACCTATAAAGAGCCGCGTACATTTTTTAGTATAGCCGGTACCGATGAACGAACCGGTGAAATTATAGTTAAGGTGGTCAATGCCGGCAAAGAGCCAGTTCGCTCGGCTGTCGAGGTAAAGACAGCGAAAGCTATAGCGGGAGTAGGGAAGACGTTAACACTTTCTGCTGATGCTCCTCAGGCTGAGAACTCGCTGGAACATCCGTTGCAGTATATTCCTGTAGAACGAAATTTCACCGGGTTTAAGAACAGCTTTGAATATGTGTTTAAACCGTGGTCGGTAACCATATTGCGTATCCGGCAGGAGTAAGGAAAATTTTTGGATATGAGCACAATGGATTTGGGGTGGACGTTTAAACAATCATCGATGCGAAGCAGCTTCTAAAAAATCAGGCCGACCCTCGGTAATGAAGTATAACGAAAAAACTTTCATAGCGCATAGTCGGGTGTGTGGCAAATAGAATATTTACCACTAAATTAGTTCTCCCTGCTGAAGACGTTGCTTGTCAATGAACCGAGGAGATATAAGTTGTTGAGCGTTTTATTGGAAAAGCAATAAGTGGATCACAGGTAATTTAATTCCTTCACATCTGCTTTGTATCTATGCTACAGAATTTTTCATCCGAAAATCCGGTTCGTAAAAGCTCGGTTCGTATTGTGCTCATGCTCGGCTTGCTGGTGGGTACATTAGACATTACCGGTGCCATCATCAATTACGTGGTTGCTACCGGAAAAAATCCCATTGCTATCTTTCGGTATATAGCCAGTGCTTTATTTGATACATCAATGCCTGCGTTGTTCCTGGCGGTGATGGGTCTCATCATGCACTATTGCATTGCCATGGGGTGGACGGTGTTATTCTTTTTTATATATCCTCGTCTCCGTTTTCTTCGTCAAAGCCAGGTTGCAACGGGGATGCTATACGGCATTTTCATCTGGATCATGATGACCCTGGTATTTTTACCACTTACCAGAATTCCACCGCTGCCGGTACGCCCCATGCAGGCAGCAATCGGTATTGGTATTCTGATTGTCGCTATTGGTTTACCGCTGTCGTTCTTCACGCACCATTATTATTTCGGTAAGTCAAACGCATACCGTCAGCAGGTATGACGTAACAACTTCCTCTAACAGGGCATTACCGGTTTATGTGATTTCAAAATTCACATAAACCATTACCTTCGCGGGTAGATTTACAGGCTGATGGAAATATAGCCGGATCGTTTTACTTTACCCGAAGCCTTTTCATGTTTACACAGTTGCGCGTTTTTCTAACGTACCTTCCCAAAGCACTCTGGCTCTATGCACCCGGATTGATATCCGTTATGGCCGCATATTTCCTGCTGATGAAATTGCCGCAGGGACAAGACCTGATCATTCAGCTTGGTGAATACCCGGGACCTTTTGTGTTTTCAACGGTAGGGGTACTGGT
Organism: uncultured Chitinophaga sp.; assembly: GCA_902168205.1. Lineage (GTDB taxonomy): Bacteria > Bacteroidota > Bacteroidia > Cytophagales > Cyclobacteriaceae > Ohtaekwangia > Ohtaekwangia kribbensis. The sequence goes on from CABHOK010000002.1 coordinate 593,699, forward strand.
CTGGTCGTTCTTCGTGTGGTATAGTTCCAAGCTGGTGAGCTATATGAAAGTGAATAAAGGCGTTACGATACCAGCAATTTTTTACCGGCATGTGCCGCGCCTGCTCGGTTACAATGCACTGGTTATGCTGCAGATGGGTATACTGGCGTTGCCAACCATGCTCGATCTTTCTGCAGGCTATATTCTTTGCTTCATGCTGCTGCACAATACGCTATATTTTTTGCTGAGTCACTTCTGGACGGAAGGGTATACTTACCCGGTAACCAAGTGGCTGATCATACTTATCGTGTTGAGTAAAATTGTTTTGATGTTCTGGCTATGCTGGGCACACCGTGACGTTGAACCATTTTTGAGACACCAGTTTTACTTACCCATCATCGGTCTCGGACTTTTTCTATTGGAGATACTCCTCGTGCGGTTCTATATTCTTCGCAGAAGGTATATCAATGAGAAAGAAAAGAATGATCGCATTGATGATCAGGAGTGTGATTACGTTCGGTTCATGGGACGCGAAGTATTGAAAGTACCCAAATCATCACATCGTATCGAACAGCTATATTTCACAACGTTTAACATCGTTGCATTGATTGGTGGACTGGTTTTTACCTGTACTATATTCTTTGTCGGAGTGGCTGATCGTATCGGCCCTCTTGCGTTTGCGTTACTTACGTTTGGTGTACTGGTGGGGTTGGCAAACCTCGTAGGCTATCAATCCGTAAGACGAAATTTCAATTTTCATTTTCTCATCGTTCTCTGGATCATCATCATTGGCTGGTTTGATTTTGCCGAGCTATACCGTGTGCGCCTGGTGAAGACACGTAAGGAGAATATATATGGTGAACGCCCTGATCTCAAAACGTATTTCAACCGGTGGATACAAGACCGTCAGGTAGACATAGCGCAGTCAACAGAGTTCCCGGTATACATTATTCTGTCCGATGGAGGTGCATCACGGTCGGGCTACTGGGTGGCTTCTGTACTGGCTTCGTGGGAAGATCTTCCCGGCAGAGATACTACGCAGGTCTTTTCCAACCACCTGCTTTGTTTGTCTGGTACATCCGGAGGGAGTGTAGGCAATGTTACGTTCTATGCGTTGCTGAAAAACAAACAGCATAACCGTGAGCTAAAACTTACCAAACGTGCTCAGGAATTCTTAAGTACAGATTTTCTTACGTACTGTATTGCACATTACTTTGGTTCTGACCTGATGCGCCATGTTGTGCCGATACATTTTACCGATCGTGCTGCTGCATTGGAGAAAGTCATGGAGCATGCGTCAGATTCGTGTCTCGAAGGTGCGTTCCGAAAACCGCTGAGCGAAGTGATGGATGTTTCTGGTAAATTACCGATTCTCTTTTTGAACACTACCGAGGTGCAAGGCGGTAGCCCGGCCGTTGTAAGCTCTGTAAAATTGACAAGTTTCAGTAATCGTATGGATGTGTTAACGGAGATAGACTCAACGGGCAAAGATGGTTACGGAGACATCCGGTTAAGCACGGCCACTATATTGAGTGCACGCTTTCCCTATATCTCACCGGCAGGAAGTATACGGAATTATTACTTTGTTGATGGCGGCTACTTTGATAATTCGGGAGCCGGTGTAGTACACGAAATGCTACAGGAACTTCAACGCGTGATGGAGGAGGACACAGTATATAAACCGCTCTACGATAAACTGAAATTTCATTTGGTACATGTTACCAACACACCGTTGGATTCTGCTGAGCTGAAAACGATTCACCCGCTCACCAATGATATAGGGGCGCCTTTGCTTACCGTATTGAATACCTATAGCTCGCAGACAACCGTAAACGATCAGCGCCTCATCAACTACTTCCGCGAACGCGATAACATGGTGATCGATCCGGATATAAATCTGTATAAAGATTATAAGAGCAATGGTATAAAACGCGACAGTGTTCATTACCCGATGAACTGGGTTATCTCCGATTACAATCTTCAGCGTATGAACAAGCGACTCCGCCAGGAGTTTAATGGAAGGTAACGATATAATGATAGCGTTTTAAGTATATATACGGATGTATATATACTTATTTTTTTATGTACAGGTCTGTGTAAATCTCCTCTTGATATAGGCACTTCGCGCCACCTAGCTTTGGTATAACACAGCCGGAAGTATAGGTGTTGATTGCGCGTACGAGGTATAGAAAGGTGTACTTCCGTTGTCCCTGGCAAATATACCACTTTAACGTTACATCTGTTTAAACATTATTAACCTTTATCTATACCCTATGAGAAAACGCTTACCATTTTTTCTTATGATGCTCTTTTTATGGAGTATATCCTGTGATGAAGAAGCGCCTGTGTCGCAACAGGAAGAACCAAAAATCACGATTACGGATATTGATCATGAGCCCGATGTCCAGCAATTGTTACCGAAGTTAAAGAGCAAGTCTGTTAATAGCAGAGTGAGCAGTCTGGAGATGACCGGTGCATTTTATAAGTATGAAGAGCCCGACAGCGGTATTCTGAACTATACCGTTCCGTTGGCCGATGACTCTCCCGAGTACTTTGAAAACCTGATACTTTTCAAACGTGACGGTGGTTTTTATGGATATATATACCGCTATATTTCCGATGGAACGCAGGGATCAGATGAATCATTTCGCGGTGTATTGCAGCAATTTGATCTCGAAGGAAATCAGGTTGCCGAATTTTCAGTCCCGCTGACTTCAGACAGTATAGTTGCGAATGGAAGAAAGTACCTGTGTGTCAAGAGTGTTGATCAAACCTGCCGGAACATCTATAAAACAATAAAAGTTACCGATTATCCCTGCCACTGCCAGTACGACCAGAAAACAGTCGTAGACAGAATATGCACCATAACCATTACGCAGGGCATGTGCGATGACCTATCTGGAGGCGGTAGCAGTTATCTTGGTAGTGGCACAGGCAACTCATCTGCCGGAGGTGGCGGAAATGTTTCCGACAATGGTGGTAAGAGTACGGTGGTAATAGCGCCTGGCAAAAATCAACCCTATATAAAAGAAACCTGTGCGCATTGTATTGAGAACCAGCTGAAGGATCCATGTTTGAGGAACGTGGCGGATAAGGTGCTTGATCCGCAGTTGGCAAGTAAGTATAATAGATTAATTCTGGACATGTTTAATAAAACTGATAAAGTGAATCTTATTATAAGAGAAAGTGATGCCGAGGATATGAAGGAACCTAAGAAGAAAGGGGCAAATGGATGGACAGAACCGGTAGAATCGCATAACGGCATAGTGGATATTATTATAGAATTGAATGCAGAAAAGCTCAATAGCAATGTTTCGCAAGAGTATATCGCATCTACGATATATCATGAGGCCTTTCATGCTATAGTTCATTATTTTGATAAGGATAAGTGGTTTTTTCTCCAAAACACTCCTACAGATGATCATATCGCGATCTTTTATAATTACTTAGATCTAATTGCATCTGCGCTTCAAAAAGCATATCCTAACCTAACTTTGCGTGAAGCTCAGGGACTTTTATTGAAGGGAATGATGAAATATGAAAAAGATTGGGATGCTTTATTTAATAAAATTCTTGCTAGAAAGAACTTCACTAAAGAACAAATTGATATAATAGAAAAGCGTTATGAAAGCAACACTTCAGGAACGTCTTGTGATTAAAATAGTGCGTATGAAAAAGAATATAATCATAATTCTCTTAGCTCTGGTCTGTTGTTCTGAAAACACTTCAAAAAAGGATGCGACACTTCCCGAGTTTGTTGCAAATACCGGTATTGATGAAATACATGAAAGCATTAAGTATACTGTTTCAGAGTATGATTTTAGTGTCATTTTTTTCCGGAGAGATGATTCTAACCACAGTTGGTATAAGATGTTTTCCAAGAGAGTTGGCTACTGGGAAAAAATCGAGATTCGTCAAGTAATGATAGACGAAGATCAGTTTAAAAAAGACCCAGACTATTATATATCTAGAGATATTACAACAAGAAAGCTATGCAGACCTGAAGAAGCTGAATCCTTTTTAAACAAATTGAAGGCCCTGGATGTATTTGAACTGCCTGAGGAGGACGTATTATTTAAAGATTGCAAGGATAGCGGTGTCGCCGATTTAGCAAGCATATATATAGAGATAGTATCAGGTAATAAAGTGAGAGCTTTAAAATATTCAGGAGTTTACGAGTGCCCAAATGGAACGGAATGGGATCGAATCTATAAAATAGAAGAACTCTTTGAAAAGGAATGGTTTGAAAATGAAAAAGGTAAATAGGTGTTTCGGTTTCGAAGTATAGACTGTGTGAAAATGAATTGCCTGGTTGAACAAGACAAATGGAATTATGGTTTGGCCACCATTTTTTTTAGATAGCCTGCAACAGTATAACTTATTTACATTGCCCACTCAGAAGCAACTTATAAAGAAGTGCGGCTCGTTTACAGATGTTCTTGATGGAGGTGGCTATACTGTCGAGATCATTTCCGGATGGAAGATTCGTAGACAACACTATTTTATGCCTTATGAACAATATGAAAATTGTCCGGAGGTAATGGAGTGGTATTATGTGGATAGAATACAAAATCTCCTTGAATACCGATGGCAATAAGTGATTCAGTGAACTATGAAATAACTGGGGGTCTTCTTCTACAATTATAGCAAGAGGTCTCAGTGTGGTTACTTTCAAAAAGTTTGATGCGAAGTCTGGAAATCCGGGTGTCTCCCATACACTCATTTACTATACACAGGTGGATAGCAGATACACGCTATCCACTACCTTCTAACCTGTAGAGGGTATATACCTGTCACTGGGTAAGGGTATTCTTCTGAAGAGTAAGGCAAAATCTTTGTTTTCGTTGCGGAGCGAGTGAATATTTGCGGCTGTTAATTAAAAACCTACTATCAAGCAGTCGTAACCTCATGAAATATCTTTACTCCCTTTTATTTATACAAGTGCTTTTTTTTGCCGGCACATCAGCCTATGCGCAGAGCGGTAAGATTAAAGGTACCGTGAAAGATGCACAAGGCCAGGTGTTGCCGGGTGCCACGATACTCGTGGAAGACAACCGAACGGGTACATCATCCGATGCATCCGGAAATTTTGAAATCACGATCAAGCCAGGTCAATACAGACTCGCAGTGAGTATGGTTGGCTTCGAGACTATATATAGCGATGTTACTGTAACAGATGGTGAAGTAACGGTTGTTGATGCTCCGCTCACAGAGAGCAAGAATGTATTGCAACAGGTTGAGATCATCGGAAGAAAAGAGCAATCGTATAAGAATACGTCTTCTTTTGTAGGCTCGAAGACTGAGTTGAATTCGAAAGACCTTCCGCAATCTGTATCGTTTATTACCAAAGAGCTTATCAGCGATCAGGGACAGATGCGTGTAGGGGAGGTGGTGAAGAATATGAGTGGGGTAAACCAGTTCACGTTCTATGATGACATCACGATCCGTGGTTTTCGTATCAACGGTCAGAGCAACACACAACTTCTGAACGGTCTGCGTACATCTTCCGGTTTCTGGAAGCAGCCGTTGGCGAACTATCTCGAGCGTGTTGAAGTATTGAAAGGTCCTTCATCAGCACTTTTCGGAAATGCTTCTCCGGGCGGTGTATTAAATCGCGTTACTAAAAAGCCGCTGGACTACAATCGTAAGTCTCTTGATTTTTCATTTGGCAGTTTCAATACGTTCCGTGCCCTCGCAGACTTTACTGGTCCGATGAACACCGAGCGTACCTTACTATACCGATTAAATATAGGCTATGAAGATGCAAACTCATTCCGTGAGTTACAGTTTGACAAGAACCTGGTAATTGCTCCGTCCGTGTCATTTTTACCAACGGAAAAGACACGTCTGAACTTCGACATCATCTACAATCAATCCAACAGCAGGCTCGATCGCGGACAGGCTGTAAATACCAACGATCTATACTCAACACCTACATCCCGTGCATTGAGTTCAGCAAATGATTATCTCAACGAGAATACCTATAACATTTCGGCTTCACTCAATCATTATTTCACAGAGAAGTTATCGGTTACGCTGGCGTATCTGAAGACAGGTTATAACGAAGATCTGCTCGAGCACCGCAGTGCCAATGGGTATGCTGTGGATGGCGACAGTGCTATTATTGAAGACAAAGTGGCGATGCAGGTTTTCCAGCGCAAACGCAGACGCTATATTGATAACGTATCGGTATTCTTTAACTATGCCGCTACAACGGGTGCCCTGGAGCACAAAATGCTGGTCGGCTATGATTACTCACAAGACCAGGTTCCTACAGGCGGTTCGCAGCTAACAGCGAGTGGCTACCGCAATGCTGCCAATAATGGATTTATAGCGACCTACAACCCTGCGAAGAAATCGAATTACCTGTTGGATAAAGATGGTAATCCGGTACCGAATGCAGCGCACTTTAATTTATCAGATCCTATCGGTTCACAATTATTAAAAGACATCAGCAAGTATTTCTTTACACCGCGTTCGTTCGATCCTACATTCTATGAATTGCATGGTATATATGCGCAGGACCTGATCAAGCTCGGTAAATTTCAGGCATTGCTGGGCTTCCGTTATGAGAAGTATATAGACAAAGAAAATTACCTGAAGGCCACCGAGAAGAAAGTAAGACAGGAAGCATTCCTGCCGCGTGTCGGACTGGTATACGAGTTACTGCCACAGATCAACCTGTATGGAACTTATGTGGAAGGTTACAATCCACAAACGGCTTCGTCTATTTCGAATCCCAATGCAGGTGGTCCGTTTGATCCACTCATGAGCAACATGTTTGAAGCCGGGGCGAAGAGCGAATGGTTCAATAAGCAATTGGCGGTGACGGTAGGTGTATATCGCATCGAGCAGAAGAATACACTATATAATGCAAGCGATGCTACCAACCCGGACCTCTTGAGACAAGTTGGTAAAGAATTATCAAAAGGTATTGAGTTTGATGCCGTGGGTCACATCACACCAAACTGGAGCATACTGGCTACCTATTCTCACAACGTAGCACATATTACAGAGAGTCCTGTGGAAGCAGAAGTTGGTCGTCAGAAACCGAACGCACCTAAAAACACGGCGAGCATCTGGACACGTTATTCGATTTCACACGGTGCATTTGAAGGACTCGGCTTTGGTCTCGGTTCTAACTATGTAGACGAGCGTGTGCTGAGTATTAACGCCAATCAAACTGTGCCAAGCTATATATTGGTTGATGCCGGACTTTACTACACGGTAAATAAAGTTCGCGTACAATTCAATATGAATAATATCTTTGACAAAACGTACTGGGTGGGCGGATATGATTACGTTCGTCTGTTCCCCGGTAAACCAAGAAACTTTCTTGTAACAATAGGCTATACATTCTGATTTTATAGATATAGACATGGTAAAAGCAGTTCTTCTTTTTCTTCATCGGTGGCTTGGTATTATCAGCGGGCTTGTTGTATTCGTGGTTAGTATAACCGGTGCCATCTTTGTTTTTGAAGAAGAACTGTTCCGTGTATTTCACCCGGATATAGTGTATGTTACTCCGGGCAAAACGTTGCGTGATATTAACGATCTTAAGGCTATTGCACAGAACACAATTGGTGCGGATAAAAATGTTAATGTTGTATTTATACCAGGTTCATCCGATCGCGCGTATTGCTTCTCTGCATTCGAACGGGATGCCAAGAGCAAAAGCATCTGGGACAAGGATGAGATTGCATACTACTACCAGGTTTTTGTAAATCCTTATACCGGTGCTGTAACAGGTGTAGTAAATAAGGAGACCGAATTCTTTTATGCTACAAGACGCATTCACCAGAACCTGATGCTGAGACGCGACATCGGTAATATGATTGTCGGTACATCTACGCTTATCTTCCTCTTCATTCTCATCAGCGGTATTGTATTGTGGTGGCCACAACGCATTGCTCAATGGAAACAGCGTTTCGTAGTAAAATGGAAGGCGCGCTGGAGAAGGGTAAATTATGACTTGCACAGTGTAGTTGGTTTCTATGTATTTCTGATCGCGATGCTGATTGCCACCACAGGTTTGGTGTGGTCGTTCGACTGGTGGGAGAATGGTATCTATGCCATGCTGGGTTCATCCAAGAAAGACGCTGCCTTCCTTACGCAGCGCGACACTACGTATACCGCTACCAACCAGGGTATAACACGCGCCTGGAAAGATGCACTGAAGCGATACGAGAAAGGCTTTGAACGCATCACACTAAACTTTCCGACCAAAAAGAATAACCGGGTAGGAGCGTTTGTACACTATGACGGTTCTTCTGCCTGGACTGACAGTGACTATATATATTACAACGGAGCTACCGGTAACGTTCAGCAAGCTATACTACAGGATGACAAGAGCACCGGTATGAAGTGGCGAAACACAAATTATTATATACATACCGGTAAACTATACGGCTGGCCAACCCAGATATTGGCGGTGATTGTAAGCCTGGTGTGTGCGTCATTACCCGTTACCGGAGTAATTCTATGGGTGGGAAGAAAGAATAAAAAGCAGGTGCCGGCATCGCCTCAGCCGGTTTCTGTAAAAACAAAACCGAGACCGCGTATAGCTTCGCGACAACTCACATGAACCTTTCAACAGGTTTTATATCCATCGTTCCCTTTTTATATCCTTTAGGCCCCAACTCACTATTGTTCATTTCGTACTGCCGGCAGGCAATAACCCCCGTCATGCTTTTTTCTCCTGCCATACTGCGTGCAAATATCTATTTGAATTTTATAATTTTGCAGCATGCAGAGAAGCGAGACTTTGGCAGACTTTTACAAGCGCTATCCGGCCATCTATCAAACACAACCCGGGGCAGTGCCTCATCAGGCTTTGGGGGCGTTTAATGTAAACTCGCGCGATTCATGCAATCGCTATGCTCCGTATAACCGGAGAGACTATTATAAGATATCGCTGATCATCGGGCAGGGTAATCTATACTATGCCGATAAAACCATTGAGATCGATCGTACGGCATTGGTATTCTTTAATCCGCAGGTGCCCTATGCCTGGGAGGCAACATCCGAAAAACAAGGCGGATACTTTTGTCTGTTCACGGCAGACTTTATTCATGCCCAGGGAAATGTAAGCATCCTGGAGTCTCCGTTGTTCCAGATCGGGGGAAGCCCGGTATTCTTTATCGACAAGAAACAAGAGGTAGAACTGTGCGCAATCTTTGAAAAAATGCTCGCAGAGCGCGATTCAGAGTATATATATAAGTATGACTTGCTGCGTACCTATGTGAACCTCGTTATCCACGAAGCGATGAAGTTCCGTCCGATGGATACACAGCATCATCATCCGAGTGCGTCTTCACGCATTGCGTCACTCTTTATTGAATTACTCGAGCGCCAGTTTCCGGTTGATTCCATCGAGCATTCACTGAAACTGCGCACGGCAAATGACTACGCCAGCCACCTTTCTATTCATCCGAATCACTTGAACCGTGCCGTACGCGATGTTACCGGAAAGACAACCACCGAGCACATCACCGGCAGAATTGTGAAGGAAGCCAAGGCATTATTGATGCATACCGACTGGAGTGTTGCCGAGATTGCCTATTGTCTGGGCTTTGAATATCCGGCCTACTTCAACAATTTTTTCAAGAAACAGACAACGCTAACGCCACGTTCGTTCCGGAAGTAATGTTTGAATTTTATAATTTTTAGTTTGAAATCCATAAGCCTGAGCGCCTAGCCGGCACATACCTTTGTATTGCACAGGAGCAATCTCTGAAAGACCCTGTCACCTAAATCTCCTGGAATTAAACTACGGATTACCGATGCTGTAAAATCTGAGGGTGACATTGCGCGCTATATATAATTTTTGCAACAGCCCGTTACCTATCAGCAGCAGCATTGAATTTTACGAGACTTTATTTGGTTATAGTATTTGTTATAGAACAAACGAATGGTTAAGACAATTCTTGATAGTCAAGTTACAAATGCCTCCATTCATACCAATCCAACGAGCAGAAAACGTTTGCTGCAACGTACTGGGTATACGCCAAATCTTTTTCATATACTTTCTGATTTATATATACCAATGCAAAATGAAAAGCGCGCGGTCATGACCGCTCCACCGGCCTTCGTTGTAGGTGCACGAAGAATGGTGATCGTTATGGTAAGTTGTTTTTTACTGACGGATATTCGTGCACAGGAAGTGCAGCAGCCGCTGTCGCTGGGGCAGGCGCTTGAAACAGGCGTGCAGAATTTTCAGCGTATACAGGCCAAGCGAAACTACGTGCAGTCATCGGAAGCACTGACACGCAATACCCGTAACGAATATCTTCCCAACGTTATCGCTTCTGTACAACAGAACTATGGAACGGTTAATGGACAGTTCGGCCCGCTGGGAGCAGTCGGTGTACTGGGTGTTGCTTCGGCAGGTCCGGTATACCACGAGCAAAGCTGGAACGCAGCGTTTGGCGCGCTATATATAGTCAACATGAACTGGGAGGTATTTACATTCGGTCGTGTACACTCGCGCATTGAGGCTGCGAAGGCGCAAGTATCGCGCGACTCGGCTGACCTTGCGCAGGAAGAGTTCGTACACAAAATAAAAATATCCGGTGCATACCTGAATTTACTCATCGCACAACAACTGGTGCGCAGTGCGCAGTCTAATCTCACCCGTGCTGAAATTGTACAGCGAACGGTACGAGCGCGTGCGCTCTCCGGATTAAATCCCGGTGTAGATTCAGCGCTTGCCAATGCAGAAGTATCGCGTGCTAAATTATCGGTTATCGATCTGCGTAACAACGAACAACAGGTACGCAATCAACTGGCACAACTCCTCGCACTCAACGGACTGCAGGCTGTACTCGATACATCTTTCTTTACGCGTGAGCCGACTATATTTACTACCGATGCTGTGATCGCGCAAAACCCGCAGGTAAAATTTTACCAGGCGCGTATCAACCAGGCCGAGAAGACTACATCGCTGGTGAAGAAAAGTATAATGCCAGGTGTAACGCTCTTCGGTATATATCAGGCGCGTGCCTCAGGGTTTGACTATAATTATACTCCGCAGTATTCGGATCGTTACTCACAACGTTACTCCGATGGCGTGGATCCATCACGCTTCAATTATGTAGCCGGTGTAAGCTTGTCGTGGAACCTGATGAGCCCGCTAAAGGTAAAACAACAAACGCGCTCCCAGCGCTTTATCAGTGAAGCCTACAGGAATGAATACGATCAGATCTCCGTACAACTTCAGAACGAGTTGATACTGGCCGATCAACGTATCGAGAATAGTTTACAAAGCATTCGTGAAGTACCGCTGCAATACCAGGCAGCATCCGATGCTTATACACAGAAAAGTGTACTCTATAAAAACGGACTTACCACGCTTGTTGATTTGCAACAGGCTATATATGCGCTGAACCGTGCTGAAATAGACAGAAGTGTAGCGTACCTCAACGTATGGCAGGCACTTTTACAGAAAGCTGCGGCTTCAGGCGATTTTAATTTATTCAGTAACCAGGCTCAACCTCAATGAACTTAATACGATCAGCACTTCGTAAACCTATTACCATATTGGTATTGGTAGCCGGTATGTTGTTCTTCGGGATCAACGCTGTGCGTACCATCAAGGTAGATATATTCCCCGCGATGAATCTGCCGGTAATTTACTTGTCTCACCCCTTCGGAGGATTTACACCTTCGCAGATGGAAGCGTTCTTCGGTAAACAGTATATCAACATCATGCTGTTTGTGAACGGTATAAAAACCATCGAGACACGAAATATACAGGGACTTACCCTCATGAAAATTACGTTCTATCCGGGTACCAACATGGCGCAGGCGGCTGCCGAGTTAAGTGCCTTTGCCAACCGGATACAAGCTATATTTCCACCAGGGTCGCAACCACCGTTCATTATACGATTTGATGCATCAACACTGCCGGTAGGACAGTTGGTGTTGAGTAGCCCTATACGATCCAACAACGAGTTGATGGATCTTGCCAACGTATATGTGCGGGCCTCCTTTACTTCTATACCCGGACTCGTTGCTGCGCCTCCTTTCGGGGGAAATTTACGTACCATCGTTATCAAAGCTGATCCTGATCTGATGCGTTCGCACAATCTTACACCCGATCAGCTGGTGGAGGCACTGCGGTTAAACAACCAGACTACACCTTCGGGGAACGTACGCATAGGAGACTATAACTATATGACGCCAACCAACACCACGATCAAAACGGTTAAGGATTTTGAAAAGATACCGTTGTTCAAAGGTGGCGTGCAGAATCTTTACCTGGGCGATGTTGCTACGGTGGAAGATGCGGCCGATATAACCGTGGGCTACGCGCAGGTAAATGGTAAGCGTTCGGTATATTTGAATATAGCGAAGTCTGCCGATGCCTCTACCTGGGAAGTGGTGCAGAACCTGAAGAAAAATCTTCCGCGCTTCCAGGCGCAACTTCCTGAAGATGTAAAACTCTCGTATGAGTTCGATCAGTCTACATACGTTATCAATGCCGTAAAGAGTTTGATGAGCGAAGGTATCATCGGTGCTATATTAACCGGATTGATGGTAGTGTTGTTTCTCGGAGATTTACGCGGAGCCCTGATTGTAATTCTCACCATACCAACGTCAATTATTTCCGGTGTCTTGTTCCTGCAACTCTTTGGGCAAACCATTAACATCATGACATTGAGCGGTCTCTCACTCGCCATCGGTATATTGGTGGATGAGTCCACCGTAACCATCGAAAATATACACCAGCACATGGGCATGGGTAAACCGAAGGCGCTGGCTATATGGGATGCCTGTAAAGAAATAGCATTCCCGAAACTGCTCATCCTCTTTTGTATACTCGCTGTGTTTGCTCCGGCTTTCTCGATGAAAGGTATACCTGGCTCCTTGTTCCTGCCATTGGCATTGGCCATCGGGTTCTCGATGATAACATCGTATTTACTGTCTCAGACTTTTGTGCCGGTAATGGCGAACTGGTTAATGAAGGATCATGCGAAGGAACATCCGGAAATAAAATACGATCCTACACTCGATGCAGGCCAGCAGAAGATACACATGCTGGAACATGCGGAAGGCGGAAAGGTGTCACGCTTTGAGCGCATCAGAAATCGCTTTGTGTCATTCCTGCAGCGGTTGTTTCCCTTCCGTAAACCGATTGTTATAGTATATGCTATTGTAGTAATTGGTATAACTGCACTGTTGCTTTCCACGATCGGACGTGATGTTTTACCAAAAGTAAATTCACGTCAGTTCCAGGTGAGATTACGTGCACCTGATGGCTTGCGTATTGAACGCACCGAAGAGCGATTACTCAGCGCAGTATCGATACTCGAGTCGATGGTGGGTAAAGATAAAGTTGCTATCAGCTCCGCCTATATAGGTCAGCATCCCGGACAGTTCTCCATCAGCCCTATATATCTATTCACCAGCGGACCGCACGAAGCTGTATGGCAGGTGAGTTTGCAGGAAGACTTTGGCGGCACCATGGATGAGCTGAAAGAAAAATTCCGTGCTGAAATGGAAAAGAAAATGCCGGATGTAAAAATATCGTTCGAGCCGATTGAACTCACGGATAAAATTTTGAGTCAGGGTTCACCAACGCCAATCGAAGTAAGGATCGGCAGTCGTAACAAAAAGCAGAATGAAGCTTATGCCAAAAAGGTTGTAGAGAAACTCAAAGCCATACCGTACCTGCGCGATGTGCAGATTGCTCAACCTATTAATTACCCGGCATTGAACATCAATATAGATCGTGTTCGGGCAGCGCAGTTGGGCATCGATATGAATGATATATCTCGCTCGCTGATCGCTTCAACATCATCATCACGCTATACCGAGAAAAATGTATGGCTTGATGAAAGAGCAGGTCTCAGTTATAGTGTACAGGTGCAGGTTCCTGAAAACAAAATGACATCGGTAAGTGATATATCACAGATACCGGTGTTGCGAAATACAACACGTCCGGTGCTAGGTGATGTTGCCACGATTGAGAATGATACTATATATGGCGAGAACGATAACCTCGGTGCCATGCCTATACTTTCTGTTACGGCGAACTTGCAAAACAAAGATCTAGGCACAGCAACAACGGATGTACAGGAAGCACTAAGCTCATTAGGCGAACTACCACGCGGACTTACTATTGAGACTATAGGTCTCAGCCAGGTGCTTACTGAAACATTGGACAGCCTTCAATCTGGTTTGCTGGTGGCGATCGTGGTGATCTTTCTGATGCTGGCAGCAAATTTCCAGTCGTTCAAAGTATCGTTAGTCGTATTAACAACAGCACCGGCTGTGATTTTAGGAGCGCTTTTGGTGTTATTGATAACGGGATCAACGCTTAACCTGCAGTCCTATATGGGTATCATTATGTCGGTAGGTGTATCCATTGCCAATGCGGTGTTGTTGATCACCAATGCAGAACAGCTTCGTCTTACGAATGCCAACGCGTGGGAGTCTGCAAAAGAAGCCGCAGCCCTTCGCATGCGTCCGATCGTTATGACGAGTATAGCGATGATTGCCGGTATGATACCAATGGCAATTGGACACGGTGAAGGTGGAGACCAGGTGGCTCCGCTGGCGCGTGCCGTAATCGGTGGACTATTTGCCTCTACACTCGCGGCACTATTTATACTGCCACTCGTGTTTGCCTGGTTACAGGAAAAAACAACTACACAATCAGTATCACTTGATCCGGAAGATAAAGACAGTAAATATTATATACCTTCAGCGTATGAAACGAAATAACCAATCGATACAATTTTTTAAAACAACTTTAGGTGTAGCCCTGCTGATAACTCTATTCAGTCGTTGCAACTCCTCTGAAGGAAATGCTTCCGGTCAAAAGGCAGCATCGCCATCGGTACCAACCGTAGAAACATTTTCCCTCGAGAAAGGATTACTGTCTACCGAGATACAAATACCGGGAGAGCTATTCTCGTTTCAACAAGTTGATCTCTATGCACACGAAACGAGCTTTGTAAAGAAGCTATATGTTGACGTAGGATCAGAAGTAAAGGAAGGACAATTGCTGGTATCACTCGATGCACCGGAGATCCGTTCGCGCCTGGCAGGAGCAGAGTCTCGCTGGAAATCACAGGAGTCTGTTTACAAAGCGAGTAAAGCAAGTTACGATCGCCTGCTCGAGACGAGTAAAACACCCGGCACTATATCTCCGAATGATCTTGATCAGGCACATGCGCGCATGAGTTCGGACTACGATCAATTACAGGCGGCGAAAGCAAGCTATCGCGAAGTAACCAATAGTCTTGATTACCTCGAAGTGCGCGCACCGTTCAGTGGTGTGATCACTGCGCGTAACATCAACCCGGGTGCGTATGTTGGTCCTTCCGGGAGAGGATCTGAGCATCCGTTATTTACATTGCAGGAACAGAAACATTTGCGCCTGGTGGTATCCGTGCCGGAAGCCTATACATCGTACCTGTTGCAGAATGATGAAGTGCAGTTCCGTGTAAAGGCATTGCCACAAAGTACATTCAAAGCTACTGTAAAACGTCAGGCGAGAGCACTCGATGTACGCCTGCGTGCAGAACGTGTGGAGATGGATGTATATAACAACGATAAGAAATTAATGCCGGGTATGGTTGCCGATGTTACGATACCACTGCCGGCTCGTGACAGTACGTTTATTGTTCCGAAATCAGCTGTGATCAATACAGCAGAAGGCGTTTTTGTAATTCGCATCACCGATGGAAAAGCAGAACGTGTAGCAATAAAACCGGGCCGTTCGGCAGAAGGAAAAACAGAGATATTCGGAGCGTTGAACGTGAACGATAAAATTGTTACAACGGGTTCTGAGGAGATCAGGGATGGGGCTGCGGTGGCGGCTGCTAAAAATTAGAGGTAAGAAGTAAGAATAGGAAGTAAGATTCTTTTTAAGGGCACTCGTTGTTTTTGGGACAGCGGGTGCTTTTGTTTTTTTAGGGCGGTATGGTTTTTTATGGGAATGTAGTACTGGTGATGTTGGAATTGCCGGGTATAAAATGTTCTATTAACGCTGTTTATTATGCAAACTATAGATGTCCCGATTGTAGATGAAATATCTTTTCGCGATCTGAAAGAAGGAAATTCCATTCAGGTGCGTGTTACGGTGTTGAACGATGAGCAGACACGTTTTGAAAAGGGAAATACAGTGCGTGTAACGTGCAAGAATAAAAGCGCAGTAGCGAAGATCGTTTCTGATCCGATTATTATTGATGAAAAGACCGATGCCGACCATAAAGTATTGTCGCTGATCGTGGAAGAAGAATGAGACTACACTATATATAGCACGTAGCAAGTATGATCTTATAACCTTTACGATCCCTTTAATGTCTGATAATCTTTGGTACCGGTACGTCACCATTTACTCCCTGGATGTGGAGACGTTTTTTGATTCGAACGATGATGGTATAGGAGACTTCCAGGGGCTTATTCAAAAGCTTCCGTATCTGAAACAACTGGGTATAGATTGCCTTTGGTTGCTCCCGTTTTATCCGAGTCCTAACCGTGATGACGGATACGACATTGCTGACTTCACCGCAGTTGATCCGCGCCTCGGCACGCTCGATGATTTCCGGCAATTTCTGATGGCAGCCAAACAACTTGGTATATATGTGCTGATTGATCTGGTAGTGAATCATACGTCTGATCAGCATCCGTGGTTTAAGAGTGCGTGCAGTGATCGTAATTCTCCGTATCGCGAATACTATATATGGTCAGACTATATCCCGCAAGGACAGCATAAGACTATATTTCCGGGCGAGGAGGACAATACATGGACCTGGAGCGAACAGACGGGTCAATATTATCACCATCGTTTTTACCGCGAGCAGCCGGATCTGAATATATATAATCCGAAAGTAAAGGAAGAGGTACGCAAGATCATAAAGTTCTGGCTTGATGAAGGTGTATCCGGGTTTCGTGTGGATGCTGTTCATATCCTGATTCAGTTCGCGCGTCCTGATCATGTTAATGGTCAGGATCACGAAGCTATCCTCGATGACATGAGGCGCTGGCTCGATGAGTGTAATTCCTCTGCCGTGATGCTGGCGGAAGCAAATGACGATATTGATAAATTACCGCGGTACTTCGGTAATAGCGATCGCATGCACCTGATGTTCGACTTCATTACCAATCAGCATTTGTTTCTGGCGCTGGCGCGTAATACAGCCCAGCCGTTGCGCGAGGCGATTGATATTCTTTTGAAAGTACCTATACCAGCCGGTTGTGGCTACGTAAATTTTATACGCAAGCACGATGAGCTCAATCTCGGCAAACTGAAAGAAGATGAACGTAACGAAGTATTTGAAGCATTTGCTCCCGAAGAGTATATGCGCATCTACGGACGTGGCATACGCAGGCGACTGGCGCCAATGCTGAATAATGATCGTGCACGTATGGAGATGGTATATAGCATTATGTTTTGTTTGCCGGGTACATCCATGATCCGGTATGGCGATGAACTGGGCATGGGCGAAGATCTCCAGTTAAAGGGCCGTGAAAGTATACGCACGGTTATGCAATGGTCTTCCGGGAATAATGCAGGATTTTCAAAGGCATCAGCCGAAGCATTGCCATACCCGGCAATCGACAAAGGTACGTTCAGCTATAAGAATATAAATGTGGCGGAGCAACTGCGGGAGGAATCGTTTCTGCAGTGGATGACCAGTGGTATACAATGCCGCCAGCAACTCGGTGCTACTACCATCGATAAATTTAAAATGCTGGAGTCCGGGAACGAATCGGTTATTGTATTTCGATATGACGAAGGTTCAAAGCGATTTATACTCGTTCACAACCTGAGTGATATGCCTGCTTCATACGCGTTAACCGAAGATATAGGCGCTGTGATGTGTTTTTTCGGTCCGGGTATACTGGGCAATAATCGCGAGTTACAGCTGGGACGTTACGGCTATGCCTGGCTAAAGAATATATAGCTAATATATAGTATAAAGATGAAGCCGGTAAAGATTGGATATCACGCATCGCATGAACAGTTTCTTCCCAGTGAATTGCTGCGGTGGGTGGTTGCTGCGGAAGGCGCGGGGTTTCAAGCGGCACTCTCCTCGGATCATTTTTACCCGTGGAGTGAACAGCAGGGGCAAAGCGGTTTTGCTTGGTCATGGTTGGGCGCTGCGTTGCAGGCTACGTCCAGAATTGATTTCGGTATAGTCAATGCACCGGGGCAACGGTATCATCCTGCGATTATAGCACAGGCATGCGCTACGTTAGCAGAGATGTTCCCGGAACGATTCTGGATTGCTATCGGCAGTGGACAAAATCTGAACGAACATATTACTGGTGATCGCTGGCCCGGCAAACCCGAACGCAATGCGCGATTGTTCGAGAGTGCAACCATTATACGCAGGCTTTGGGCGGGTGAGACAGTTACAACGGATGGGCTGGTGGTTACGGATGAAGCGCGGCTATATACTTTGCCTGCCAGGCAACCATTATTGCTTGGAGCAGCCGTAACGGAAGCAACAGCACGCTGGATCGGAAGCTGGGCTGATGGCCTGATTACAACATCACGACCGACAGAAGAATTGAAACACATGCGCGATGCATTTATACAGGGTGGAGGAGAAGGTAAACCGATCTACGTGAAAGTACAACTTTCGTATGGCCGCTCAGAAAAAGAAACACGTGGCGAAGCATTACTCCAATGGCGCAATAACATTTTCGATAACGTTGTTATGACCGACTTGCGAACTCCTGCGCAATTCGATGCCATTGGTAAAACGGTCGACGTAAAAGAGCTGAAAGAGAAAGTATTTGTCAGCTCATCACTACAACAACATATGGATTGGTTAAGTGAATATATAGATGCCGGCTTCACAAACCTGATGCTTCACAACGTAAACCGTCATCAACAAACCTTCATCGAAGATTTCGGTGACAAAGTATTACCGGTACTGAAGGGTTTATAGTCCATTCTGTTCGAACCGAAACAGCGTGCATACGTTATATATTGGAGCACCGTAATCATTTCTGCGAGCGGGAATTGACAATTCATGACCGGGCTCTGAAATAATGAATAATATATTCAGTTGTCAATTATTATCCATACCTTTAGCATGCTTTATCAGCCATTCCTCCAATTGTAGAACGCTCTTATCTAATGTCCGCACTTGAGGATAAGTCATTTTGAAGAAACGTAATAAAGCAGTCGTCTTTACGAAAGAATAATACTTCAGGCGAGTATTGCAAACGAGGTAAACCACTCTCTAGTCATTGTTGTAGATTACTAATTAGTGTTATCAGGCAAATTGCATAATGAATTGTTCAAAACGTTATGCGAGATGTATCTCTTCCATTAAGGATCAAAGACAGATTCATCTTTATAAAAGATCTGTGTAGAAATTAAATATCAATAAAAATAGCCTATGAATGGAACATTCAGCAAAAGAGAAAAAGAAAAAAAGAAAGAACAAAAGCGAAAAGAAAAGGAAGAGCGCAAGGCCGAAAGGAGAGCGAATGTAAAAACGGGACAATCGCTGGAAGATATGCTGGCTTATGTGGATGAGAACGGTAATATTACTTCTACACCGCCAGATCCCAATAAAAAATATACTACCAGGACAAATGATATTATTATAGGAGCCCGCAACATTGACAGCGCTTCTGTAAAACCGGTTCGTAAAGGTCGTGTAACTTATTTTAACGTTCCAAAAGGATACGGTTTTATCAAAGATCTGAATACGCAGGAAAGCATTTTTGTGCACGCCAATGCTCTGAAAATTGCCATAAAGGAAAATGATATGGTATCATTTGAAACGGAGCGTACGCCCCGGGGGTTCAATGCAGTAGAAGTGAAGAAAATATAATATTTCAGAATGGATCCGGGTGTTGAAGTGCTTATTCGCAAGGGGTATGACTCTGATCGTAAAGACCTATATTACCTTACACTCTTTACAAAGCTTGAAGATATGAATGAACTCTTCATGCATCCGGATATAATCGATATCATTGGAAAAAACGTGGTTCGTTTGGAGAAAATCGACAATTACCGCTTTAAGCTATTTGTCTCGAAATAAACTTAATTGAATATAGCGAACGCTATAGCAGTGGTATACTTTAAAAATACGAATGGAAGTTCTGCTTCCACCAGAAACTGAAACTGGAGTGGGGATGGTCAAGAGAAATCCGGGAGGCCAGATGCGTTACAGCTTCTTCAATCGTAGTTCCCTGCAGGGGCGTTCGCTTTTCATGTTGATCCACCATATAGAAGTAACCACTTTGTGTCTGCAGTACAATTTCGATATGTAGATCGCTGCTATAGATGTGTTGCAGTACTTCGCCTACATAACTTCGGTCAATTATTCGCTGTGTCATAAGTATAGGTATTGTCCTAGAAAAAAAACCTGCCCCAATGCAACAGGTTTTTTGAAATTATACTATGCTACTTCTACCGGTTTTACACCTAACTGTTTTAGCAATCTGGCGTGGCCTCCCAATGCTGCTATAAATGTGTGGGCGCTTTTATAGGGTAAACCAAATTCGGCTGCTGTTTCCTTTACGATGCTTGCTATCTTTCTATAGTGTACATGGCATACATTGGGGAATAAATGGTGCTCAATTTGGAAATTCAAACCACCCACATACCAGGAAAACCAACGGCTTTTGTTGCCAAAGTTTGTTGTGGTGTGTAGTTGATGAACAGCCCAGTTATTTTCAAGCGTGTTATGTTCATCCGGAAGCGGAAACTCAGTGCCTTCAATAACGTGTGCCGGTTGAAAGATAATAGCCAGTATAAAACCAGCGATATAATGCATAACAACAATACCAATAAAAATTGTCCACCAAGGTAAATTTGTAAAGAGCAGGGGAATTAAGAATATATAGCCGAGGTATACAACTTTGGTAGCCACGAGTATAAACCACTCTTTCACGATATTGGCGTTGTTCTTTTTGGCCATTCCGTTTTTATGATAGCGCACAATGCGAACAAAATCCTTTACAAATAACCAGACCAGCGTCATTAGTCCGTAGAGAAACCATGCATATATATGTTGGTAACGATGAAAGCGCTTCCAGGCAGAGTGCGGTGTGAGGCGCAGTACACCGCGTGGACTTATATCTTCATCTTCTTCATGCACATTGGTAAAAGAGTGATGAAGTACATTATGCTGCATTTTCCAGTTAAATGAATTGGCGCCAACGAGATTGAGGGAATATCCCATGGCTGTATTCAGCCACTTCTTGTTTGAATATGCGCCATGATTGGCATCGTGCATTACGGATAATCCTATACCTGCCAGCCCGAGACTCATAATTATTGTCAATAATAATAGTAACCAGCTGTTGGTAATGCCCAATGCTATGATACAGGCATACGGTATAAAATACAGCGAAAACATAAACACCGTCTTTATCAGCATTTCTTTGTTGCCATGTCTGGAAATACCCGTTGTCTTAAAATAGTCGTTTACTCTTTTGTTGAGCGTGTTCGAAAAGTCGCGCCTTGTGGTGGAAAACGTTACGGTTTTGTTACTTGTCATTCTTTATAGTCAGGTGTATATATAGTTTGTTCTTCTAAAATCCGGGAGATTAGAATATAGTTGTTTGTGGTCTTGCTTTTGAAACACGGAGTTTGCTGCCAAAGAAGCTGGCATTTGAAAGCTTCCGAACGGCTTCCATAGCTTCACGATCATCGGGCATATCAACAAAGCCAAAACCTTTTGAAATGCCTGTAGATTTGTCAATCATAATTTTAACGGAAGCAACTTTACCAAATTCGATAAACAAGGCTTTTAAGGCATCATCAGTAACAGCACGATTAATGTTGGTCACAAACAGATTCATAATAAAAAAGTTGAATGGATAATAGGAAAACTGAGACCTGCGTCTCTTTCAATTGATAAAATCTAAGGAGGAATAATCTGTTGGTGAGAATTACCTTCGGCGGATTCGAGGAATTGAATAACAAAACTACATAAAATTATCCGATAAAGTTCAATCACTGTTTGGAGATGCGGTGAAGATGAGTGTGAACACGCGTTGTCATCGGGCTGAACGCAACAGCTATACATGTTTACGCATACAGTTCATTGTTTTAACGATATAATTTTATATGTGCGTATAATCTTCATCAATTATATTTATATAAAGTAAAAGCAGGAGTTTTGTTGCTGTGTAAATTTGAATTTTATAGGTTTACCGGTTTATTTAACTATCTTTGTGACATCAATTGCGGATTCTTTTAATTCACCCCATATTCTTCTCGAATTCGGAGTCTCTTAATCCTCTCCACAATTACTGGTTTTTTATAGCAGTTATAGCCGTTCGTAAGGTCTGTAAAATCTTATAGAGACTTGTGAAGATCATAAGGACCTTCACCATTTAGTGAATATGCATTCCAGGGATTAACAGAATTTGTAAGGGCTCTGTACGAAGGAACATATATTCTTATGTATATAATCCGAAGGAACGAAAATAAACTCAAAACATTAAGTAGCGTATTGCTGATAGTCGGAAGGAGTGCATTCTTAATTATGCCAGGGCTATATAATTCAGCTTCGTTATCCTCAAAAAAAGAAATTACATTTTAATTTTTATAATCATGAACATCTATGTTTCAAACATCGCATTCAAAGCAACCGACACTGACTTACGCGAGTTATTTGAACAGCACGGTGAAGTATCATCGGCAAAAATCATTTTAGACAAAATGACGCAACGCAGTCGCGGCTTTGGTTTTGTCGAAATGCCAGACAATGCGTCTGCTCAACAGGCTATATCTGAACTGAATAACTATAATTTTCTGGGTAAAGATATATCTGTAAATGAAGCGAGACCAAAGACTGACACACCACGAAGCGGTGGTTACGGTAACCGCAGCGGTGGTGGTAACGAAGGTAACAGTTTCAGAAAACGCTGGTAATTTGTTGATTACGATCTGCCGGCAAGCTATATTTGAATAGCTTGCCGGTTGATTGTGTCTATACTTTTTAGGGGCATGGCTTCATGCCGCTTCACGTTGGCTATAATTATACACCTGAAGATATAGAGGGAGTGTAACTATAGATGCGATAGTTACCACATAGGTATATATTCGGCAACACCATTAAACGTAAGGTGTTAAATGGTATTGAAAACTAATCCGCTGGAAA
Source organism: uncultured Chitinophaga sp. (assembly GCA_902168205.1). Taxonomy (GTDB): domain Bacteria; phylum Bacteroidota; class Bacteroidia; order Cytophagales; family Cyclobacteriaceae; genus Ohtaekwangia; species Ohtaekwangia kribbensis. The sequence goes on from CABHOK010000002.1 coordinate 616,771, forward strand.
CGCCATCGTGCTTAACAAAGCATTTTCCGCCTGGCGACTGTCCAACCGCGTATGCTGTACTACAATCGGAATGTCAGATTCAATGATACAGGCGTAATCTGTTCCGGTGGGAACGGACTGCGGATCTTTCAGGTCGTTAAAGCGAACATGTTTGGTTCTTCGTGCTGCAACATCTATTTTATATGGACCTACCGGATCGCGGTCTGAAAAGTAAATGGTAAACGTTACGTGCGCATCTTCATCGTTGGCATTGAGAATGCAGGCTGTTTCATGACTCTCCATTTCAGGAGCAGGTCCTGTGCTATAGGTGGGAATATACCCTTCGGCTATCGCCCATATTTTATGTCCGATGGTTTTCATCCGTGATCGTTTACAAAATATACCGGTAAAAAGAAATGCCAATGCAGGTCGTGTGCGAATCTGTGAAAAGCATCCGTTCGGAAGAAAAAATGACGCTTTCGGAAACATACTTTGCACACCGGGGAGAAAGCTTCTATACTTCGGCTTTACGATTTATAGATGCATCACAATTATTCGTACGACCTTTTTATATCGCATGCGGTAGAAGACAAGATTCTACTGGTGAACGAACTTGCTGCACGACTCGAGGCACAAGGTATAAAAGTGTGGTATACCGGGCAGGAACTTAGTATTGGCGATGTGGTATGCGATACACTGGTAGAAGGTATGCGTCACTGCCGCTATGGTATTGTTGTTTTCAGTCCAAGCTATATATCAAAAATGAAGCCCTCGGCTGAATTCAGTACACTGATCAATTATAAACGCCAGGGCGAAAAAGTAATTATACCGGTACTGTTCGAAGTTACACCGGGTGAATTGGCGATCAGGAATATATTACCTCACAATGTCATGGCTATATATAGTAGTAATGGATTGGATGATATCGTAACCCGTTTATTACAGCAAATCAACTTACCGCACAAACCTTCTCCCGCTAAAAGTACATCCGTATTTAAGTCCCGGAAGGGTAAACTATATGCCGCCCTGTTACTGGCTGCCGGGGTGGTGTTGCTTCTTTACGGCTTTAGTATGTTGCTGATGTAACGTGATAAAAGGTATATATGTAGCATAGAATGCGAGGTCCGCGATCGGTTGTATAGGTGGTCGGTAAATCGTTTCGGAAAGAAAAATGATACCTTCGGAAAAAATCTGCTGCATCCCGGAGAAAACTTTTTACCGGCAGCGATTCCGTGGCGTATTTCATTCTATGAACGAAATGATATGCGGTTTAACAATTACATAGTCCGCACAACGGTGCTGTTTCTATTCCTGGTTCTGCTGCAGGGATGTGCCTTCAGCCAGGCCGATGATCAAACGGTATACATTACCCGCACAGGCAACAAATATCACAAGAGTACATGCCAATACCTGAAGCATAGTCGCATCGGTATAGAGATTTCGGTGGCAAAGGAGCAAGGCTATACTCCCTGCAGCGCGTGTCACCCAGGTTCTACCAAGAACCCCGTAGCGCCTGCCAAACCACAACAGCAAACTAAACAGCAGATACAGCAGGTACGCGGTTCTTCCGAAAAAGTAACAGCATCTGAGAAGACAGTTACAGCATCACGACAGTGCACAGCCAAAACAAAATCAGGCAGTCGCTGCAAGCGCATCACGCAAAATGCCAATGGAAAATGCTGGCAGCATCAGTAGCAGTGAAAGATTATAAGATTGGAGATTATAAAATTAAAAAGGAGTTAGTGTTTATCGCTTTTGTTACCACTATGTTTTATAAACAGAAAATTATAATGTTTCAATTTTCCAATTTTCCAATTTTCCAATTTTAAAATCCATGTATGAATTTCTATTGTGTCGATACTGATGCAGGGCAGAAGGGTGAGCATATCGTACACCGTGTCAAATGTCAATATTTACCTTCGGACAAGATCGAGCTTGGGCCGTTTCCTTCCTGTTACGAAGCCATTCAGGCAGCTCGTAAATATTACCGGCATATAAATGGATGCCAGCATTGCTGCATCGAATGTTATCGCGTGCAAACAGTTTAGGCGAGGTTAACAGATTTGTTTGTCGTGTTGGCAACTCCGGCTTCCTGCGGCTTCACCAGCGTTTCTGTTAACTGTCGCGAACTGATCTCAAAATTTTCAAGGTGTTGGTGAATTTCGCGAAGTGTAGCCTGCGAAAGTGTGGAATCTTTCATCACCGCCAGGTATTCTTTCTGCGTCATGGCTTCTACAGTCGTGCAGCAGTCAGATAGTGATCTTCGTTTGTAGGAGACTTCGAACTTCATCCAGCGCAAGGCTTTTCGATATATGGTATCTTTCGTAAGATCCAGCGCCTGGGCTGAGCCATACGCGATGAGCCAGCGCGAAAGATGATCTTTATTTACCTGCGATTGATATGCAAATTCATGAAAGAGGTCATGCAGCATAGCATTTTTGGAGATGAGTGCGGCATGCTTGTAAAACTCTTCACGCTCATGGTTGGCCATAATAAGTCTGACCAGGTCTTCTACATTCTTCACTACATTTTCCATTGGGATAAGTATAATATTGTGATTTATAAAATACCGTGCCAGGTGTTTAGCGTCCTCCTTTACCGACATAGACAAATTTATACTGTTACCGAAGCCAGTGATTAACATGGTGTATCACGTTCGGAAACATAAAGGCAGCGTTGGGAAACAAAATATAGTGCTTGGGAAAGATCGTCATGTTAATAGGAGGTGGGTGATTAGCTTGATGGATAAACGTTAATTCACGAACCCTATGGACTTTAAAGATCAGATCAAACAACTTGGTGATCGCGTAGCCAAGATGCTGCCTCAGATTCAGACGGAGGAAGCTACCAAAACCTCGCTTACGTTGCCCTTTATTCAGATTCTTGGTTATGATATATTCAATCCGGCTGAAGTAAATCCTGAATTTGTAGCGGACCTCGGCATTAAGAAAGGCGAGAAGGTTGATTATGCCATTATGAAAAATGGTGAACCGATTCTGCTGATCGAATGCAAGCACTATCAGGAAAAACTCGATCCACACAACTCACAGTTGTTCCGGTATTTCCATACTACCAAAGCTAAATTCGGATTGCTCACTAACGGCTTGCATTACCGCTTCTATACCGACCTGGTGGAAGCAAACAAGATGGACGAAAAACCGTTCTTCGAATTTATGCTTACCGATATCAAAGAAGCTGAAGTAGATGAACTGAAGAAATTTCACAAATCGTACTTCGATCTCGAAAGTATATTTACTACAGCCAGTGAATTGAAATATTCCAACGAGATAAAAATAGTGTTGACTTCGGAGTTTAAAGAACCAAGCGAAGATTTCGTACGGTTCTTCATCAGTAAAGTATACGATGGCAAGGCTATGCCCAAAGTAGTATCACAGTTTACCGGTATAGTGAAGAAATCGGTTAACCAGTTGATCAGCGATATGATCAACGACCGATTGAAATCCGCTTTGGCAAAAGAAGCTGAATCAGAAAAAGCACGCGTGACAGAAGAAGCCGCAGCACGCCCGGAAGAAGATAAAGCCATTGAGACAACGGCACAGGAAATGGAAGGCTTTATGATTGTGAAGTCGATTATACGAAAGAAGATCGATGCCAATCGAATTGTTGCACGCGATACCAAAACGTACTACGGCATTCTGCTGGATGACAACAATCGTAAACCGCTATGCAGACTCTGGTTCAACGGCACGAAAAAATACCTGGGTTTGTTTGATGAAACTAAAAATGAGACACGTCATGAGCTGCAAAAGCTGGATGATATCTTTAATTATACCGAGCAGCTTTTGAAGAGTGTTGATCTGTACGAAAAAGAAGAAAAAGTAGCAAACCCTATATAGCTACTTTCGGCCCGAAGAAAATTACCCAGGTAGAAAAGTCATCGGTAAAATTCTGAAAGCGGTGTACAACACCAGCCGGCACAAACAGAAAGTCGCCCGCTTTGAAAGGTATTATTTCCCGCTCGTAGAGAAAGTCACCGGAGCCGGCTATAATGATATAAAGTTCATCCTGGTCGTGTGGATTCTGAAGATCAACACGATCAGGTTTATATACCTCGACAGACAGTGTATCACGTCTGAAAAATTCTGCAAAAAATTTGTTTGAATTCTTTAATGAACGCAAGGCGTCTTCGGGGGAGATCTTCATATCCGGGATTGAGACATCAAGATATTATATGCAGTATAAAAATGCAAAATACCCTGCAATAGAATAGTTGATATAGCTTATCATATTCTGCTCGGTCGTGAGATCAGGATATAGCAGGATGAGAAATTACTCCGTTTTTTCTGCCGGAAGCGTAAAGAAAAATGTAGCCCCTTCGTTTACTTTGGCTTCGGCCCATACGCGTCCTCCGTGGCGGGCGACAATACGTTGTACAATGGCGAGTCCTACACCGGTGCCTTCGAAATCACTGGGTTTGTGCAGCCGCTGAAATACACCAAACAGCTTTTCGGCATACTCCATGTTGAAGCCGGCTCCGTTGTCTTTTACGTAGTATACTATATATCCATTGTCGCGATACGACCCGATTTCGATAGCCGGATTTTCTTTTTTAGCAGAATACTTATAGGCATTCGAGATGAGGTTAATCCATACCTGCGTGAGTAGCGCGCGGTCTGCGTATGCCGGTAGTAGTTCGTTAACGGTAACTTTTGCGTGATAGTCACTGGCATCGGTAACATCGCTGATCACATCCTTCACCAGGTCCGCTATATTTATCGCTGACTTCTTGACTTCTTTTCGACCCATCTTGGAGAACTCCAGCAGGTCATCAATGAGCGAACCCATTTTGATAGCATTTTTGTGGATTACGCCCAGCATACGTTTCGCCTCATCATCCAGTGTATCGTTATAGCTTTCTTCCAGCATTTTTGAGAAGCCTACCAGCGCACGGACAGGCGCGCGAAGGTCGTGCGAAACAGAGTATGAAAACGATTCGAGTTCTTTATTTACTTCTTCCAGTTGGAAAAGGTTCTTCTGCAGATCAGCGTTCAATTGTTTGATCTGCGCATCGGCTTTTTCAAGCGACTGATTTTTTTCGATCAGTTCTTTTTTCTGCAATTGTATCTTTAGCAGAACCGATACCTTGGCCGTGGTAAGTTCCGGGTCGAGAGGTTTGGAGAGATAGTCAACAGCACCTTCTTCAAAACCTTTCATCACCGATTGCCGCTCTTTCTTTTCGGCTGAGGCAAAGATGATGGGTATATCTTTTGTTTTTTTATTGAGCTTTAATATCTGCGCTACCTCGAAGCCATCCATCTCCGGCATTTGTACATCGAGAATGATCAGGTCAATATCATTGTTCAGGGCAAGCTTCAGCGCATCATTTCCATTGGTCGCATTCAGAAAAGTACGATCGGGTTTATCGAGTAACGTTTCCAGCGCATATATATTGGCTGGTTTGTCGTCAACGATCAATATAGTTACACGTTCCTGCATAGCTACTTCATCTTCATGAATATCTTTTCTTTCTTGTCCGTTTCTTCAAAGCAATCTTTTTTATCAGCAAACAAAAGCGATTCTTTGTCACCGAGTCCTAAAAAGCCAAACGAGCATAAACTCTCATGAAAAAGATTGACAACCCGGTTCTGAAGGTCCTGGTTAAAATACATGAGAACATTTCTGCAAATGATAAACTGAAACTCATTGAAGGATTTATCGGCTACCAGGTTGTGCGGAGAGAACACCACATTTTCACGCAGCGACTTATCAAACAAAACGGAATTATACTTTGCTATATAGTATTCGGAGAAAGCTCTTTTCCCTCCGGCTTCCATATAGTTGCTTGTATATAGTTTCATGCTGCCGAGCGGATATACTCCTTCGCGCGCAATCTTCAGCGACTTCTGGTTTATATCCGTGGCATAAATGATGGAACGATCCAGCAGGTTTTCTTCTTTCAGTAAAATCGCAATCGAGTATATTTCCTGCCCCGTAGCGCAGCCGGCTATCCAGATACGAAGCACCGGGTACGTGGCCAATCGTTTCACTACTCTTTCGCGTATACTTTTGTAAAAGGTCGGGTCTCGAAACATTTCCGTTACGGTAACGGAAAGCTCCTGTACAAACTCTTCGAACAAGTGCTCGTCCTTCAACAGCATTTTTCCGAGCTTGTCGAGTGCATATATATCCCGGTTCTTCATGAAGTGCACGATTCTCCGCTTTACGGATAGTTCAGCATACTCTGTAAAATCGTACCCGTATATAAAGCGGATCGATTCCAGTAGTTCTTTGAATTCAATATCGTCAATCGTGATCGTCATGCATAACTCAACGGTATAGCCATACGCGCATCAGCGAAAGCAGTTGTTCTAGGTTCACCGGTTTGGATATATAGTCAGACATGCCTACGGCGAAACATTTCTCTTTATCTTCCTTCATAGCCTTGGCCGTGAGTGCAATGATGGGCAGTGTCTTCAGCGACTCGATCTTGCGAATCTCCTGCGTGGCTTCATAGCCATCCATCTCCGGCATCATTACATCCATCAACACCAGGTCGATCGACTTGTCTTCTTTGACAACGTCAAGGGCAACTTTTCCATTCTCGGCCGTTACCACCTCCAGTCCTTCGCTCTCCAGTGCGTTGGTGAGCGAGTATATATTTCGCATATCATCATCTACCAGCAGTACTTTTTTGTTTTGCAAGACTTCATCAGACTTGTGCAGATTGCGAATGATGCGTTGTTTCTCCTTCGGCAATTTGGATTCTACGCGGTGCAGGAATAAAATCGTTTCATCCAGCAGGCGTTCATGCGAGTCGGCAGTTTTTAGTACCACCGTATTGGCAAGTTTGCTCAGCTGGCTGCTCTCTTCTTTCTTCAGATCTCTGCCGGTATATACGATGATGGGAATCTGGTTGATGTTGCCGTCCGATTTTATTTTCTCAAGCAATTCAAAGCCCGTCATGTCGGGCAGGCCGAGATCAACAATGATACAATCAAACGATCTTTCCTGAAGTATTTCAAACGCTTCTTCACCGCTATAGGCTGAAGAACATTTCACATCACTGTCAGCAATCAGTTCACGAATCGCACCGTTCTGTTGCTCGTTGTCTTCTACGATCAGCAACTTCTTGAGTTTTTTATTCGAGAAACGCTCGATCTTTTCAAAAGCGCCCTGCAAGTCCTGCGTAGATACAGGCTTCATAATATAGTCGAAGGCACCCAATTCAAGACCTTCTTTTTTCTGATCGTAAGCTGAAATGATTTGAACCGGTATATGGCGAAGATCGGGATTGCTCTTGAGCTGTTTGAGTATTTCAGTACCGTCCAGCCCCGGTAATTTCATGTCGAGTAATATAGCAACAGGTTTATAATGGCGTGCATAGCTGATCGCGGCATTACCCTGTGTAGCGATAACACCTTTGTACCTCCGATCGTGTATGAAGTCGAGCAGTATCTTGCTGAACTTCTCATCGTCTTCAACGATCAGTATCACACGATCGCTTTCGATAATATCATTGCGATCATCGTGGGAAGGAGTAGAGGTCGGCACTTCGGCTGAGATGGGGAGGTGTTTATATTCTATTTTGAGAGGTTCCTTTTCCTTGATTTCAACTTTCTTATCTATAGAGGAACTATATGAACTATCGAAGTGGAGGGGCAGATATAGTGTAAATGTACTGCCTTGTCCTTCTTCACTTTCCAAATGTATTTCACCTCCGAGTGCATAGGCAAGTTCGCGACTGATGGACAGTCCCAATCCTGTACCGCCATATTTACGTTTGGTTGACCCATCGGCTTGTTGAAATGCTTCAAAGATTATATCACGTTTAGCCTTGGGTATACCAATGCCCGTGTCGGAAACAGCAAAGGCAACCATGTTGGGTATATTGTTTAGATCTTTCTTGCGGAAGGGTATAAATGTATCGGGCTTGTAAATCTTCAATTGCACCTGGCCGCCTTCGTAGGTAAATTTGAACGCATTGGACAACAGGTTACGAATGATCTGCTCTACGCGTTGCCGGTCTGTTGTAAAAGCAGGAGGAAGTGAATCTTCTTCATAGTCGATTTTGAATGCAACAGACTTGTTGTGGGCAAGCTCTGTGAACATAGATGATATATGCGTAATGATATCATGAAACGGAACGTTCTCGATCTCCAGCTGCATTTTGCCAGCTTCGATTTTTGAAAGGTCCAGGATTTCGTTAATCAGGTTGAGCAGATCGGTACCGGAGTTATATATATTCTTCGAGTATTCAATTTCCTTATCGCCAAGCCGGTTGGTTTTATTTTCCGATAGCAACTGTGCAAGGATCAGGATGCTATTGAGTGGTGTTCGCAGTTCGTGCGACATGTTTGCCAGAAACTCGGATTTGTACTTACTGGTAACTTCAACTTCGCGCGCTTTTGTTTCCAGGCTAACTTTGGCGTCTTCCAGTTTTTCATTTTGTTCTTCCAGCAGGTTTGATTTTTCTTCGAGCTCGGTATTGATCTGCTGCAATTCCTGTTGCTGCATTTTTAATTCTGTTTCCGATCGGGACAGCAATTCTGTTTTTACATGAAGTTCTTCATTGGCCTGTCTCAATTCTTCCTGCTGCGCTTCGAGTTCCTCGGCCTGTGTTTGTGTTTCAGTCAGAAGCAATGCTGTTTTTTCGCGCGCCCGTGCCGATACCAAAGCAATCGCTATACTATCAGACACCAGTTGCAGATATTGCTGCTGTATATCCGTGAAGTCATATATACTCCCCAGCTCGATCACACCGATTACTTCATTTTCAAAAATAAACGGAACGACAATTATATTCTTCGGACGCAGTTGTCCAAATCCCGTTGCAACATTAAAATAGTGCTCCGGTATATCCCGCAACAGTATAGATCGCTTGTCGTTCGCGGCTTGTCCGGCAGCGCCTTGTCCAAAACGCAGCGACTCAATGGAAGTATTATTTTTATCAACTGAATAAGTAGCGATCGGGTAAAGGGTACGTTGCTCCGGGTCGGTAAGGTATATTACTCCGGCCTGTGCATTTAAATACGTTACCAGTTGGTTGATGGTGATCTCGGCCAGATCGTTCAGTGGTTTGTTTCCCTGTATACTTCGAATGAGGTTTCGGTTTCCCTCCAGGTTCCAGTTTTTAATTTCGGCTTCTTTCTCGGCACGTTTCAACGCACGCAGGTTCGTGGTGATCAATATGTATACCACCACCAGCGTAAATCCAATTACAAGGAGTAAGATAATGAAGAGAATGTTGAAATTGCGTGAATCGGTCTCGCTGGCAAGTTTACGCTGATCAAGTAATTTTTGCTCTACACCTTTTGCCTTGGCTACCATGTTTCTGATTTGTTGCAGTATTTGCCTGCTTTTACCAGTAGAGAACTCGGCTATAGCTTCATCATAGTTGGTCTTTCGTAACCCGATAAATTGTTCCAGCTGTTGTATATGCCGGATTGTTAAACTATCTAACTTCCTGGCGTTGTTTTGTTGTCCCGGATTGTCAACCGTTAGTTGAAGGATTTTGTTGGTGTGATCGGACAAACTGAGTTTCGAATTATAGAATGGCTGCAGAAAATCTTCTTTACCCATGATGACAAAACCGCGGGCGGCATTTTCTGCATCGATGGAATATACCAGCACCTGCTCAAGTTCATAAAGAACCTCTTGCGTGTGGGTTACCCATTGATTCGTGATAACAAGTTTCTCGCTGTTGTTATACGAGATAACAACCACAAATAACAGCACAACCGAACAGATAGAAAATCCGAGGAGTATTTTTTTATCCAACGTTAACTTCATAGTATACGAGAATCGGTTAATAAAAAATCAATCCAACAGGCACACCGATCGGGCAGTGCCATACGGGCGATCCAGGTAATCGACCCGATACTTTTTAATAAATCATGCAAAAATCCCTAACCCTTGACTGCGGGCTATTCTCAACGACCTTCTATAAATATAAATGAAAGCTCCTAATCTTCAAAAAATAAAATACATCAATACACAAAGAATCATCATGTTGTTTATGCATGGATTTCTTATGCCGGGGCACATACACTATAACGATGAGGCTACACGCATTTGCAAATACTCGTTGTGAGACTTTGGACAATTGGAAATTGTACTTTTTGCACACTGATGGTAGTATACATAGTAACTCTCATCTGTGTTGAAATGACATTTTAATATCCCGTAAAAGGAAGGATGAAAACCACCTTGATAGAAAAATAGCGGTACGCGCGGATATGCTGCAATTCATAGGAAAAAATGCTCTATAGTAGCTTATTTAAGCTGCTATCACCGAAGAAAAGCACGCGTTCACCTCATTTTACCCGCGGGCGCAAAGAAAAGCACTTACATAATCGTTATAGATATAATAAACCCACGGGCATAGGCATTAGCTTGGACAAACGAGGGAGATGCGTGCCGCCCAAGTCTGGTTGTAACGATAACCTAATTTATATACCGCTATGGAACGCAAACAATTTTTGAAACGTCTGGGTATGGGAAGTCTCATCGTACCCTTGTTGCAGGCTTGCAACAGCGATGATGATGATGCAACATCAGGCGCATGCAGCACAACGCCTTCTGAGACTGCGGGACCTTTCCCGACGAAAAATCCTTCATCCCTGGAGATGGTAGATATACGTTCTGACCGGACGGGATTGCCGCTCACGGTGAAGATTACGATCCAGAATAAAAATAACAATTGCGCTGTGCTGGCAGATGCTATTGTAGATATATGGCATTGCGATAAAGATGGTTATTACTCCGAGTATGGCGGCACGTCCATGCAGACGGTTGATTTTACTTCGGTGCACTTCCTGCGCGGAAGACAGGTTACTGACAGCAATGGACTTGTTGGATTTACCTCTATATTTCCCGGCTGGTATTCATCGCGTGCGCCCCATATACATGTGCATATTTACAACGCCAGCGGAGTGTCATTACTGGTTACGCAGATCGCTTTTCCAAGTGAAGTAACGGACGCAGTATATACTACGGCCACACAATATTATACCAAAGGCAAGCAGGATACATACAATTCATCCGACAACATTTTTGCTGATTCGGTTGCGAGCGAGCTGGCTACGTTAACCGGTAATACAACGGATGGCTATGAGCTTACCCATACCATTGTGGTAAATGCCTGATCAATGTATATAATGTAGTATATTCAGAATATAATTATGGCAAAAGGTCTCATACGGCTGTGTTACGCCAAGGTAATAGATGCTTCGGCATCGGGTACGTGGGAGAAGTATGTATTTGATGATACATACCGTGAGTTTTTTATGCAGGCGCAATACTATAATCAGCAGCAGAAGTTTTCAAGCTTTCGCGAGATTCTTGAGAACGATCCGAAGGCTGACCGGTTGCATGCCCTGGTGAGTACGGCAGCTATAGGCTACCTGCGCCAGTTGAACGAACGTATACCGGATGTTACCAATGTTTCAGGCAAGGTGTTTATTCCGTTCAAAAATTTCAGATTTGAAATTATGCAGTCGCATGTGAAGGATAAATACCAGCATAAGATTGCCATTCACTTTTATAGCGAGGTATTAACGTGGATTGATACGGTGCAGAATATGTTTCTGCTGGCTATTGGTGATCAGCGCGATGCCTTACGTAACGGGCAGATGATCGATACGGAGATGGTTGCCTGGCGCCCGAACCTGGGCATCAGTGCATTTCAACTGGCTGCGGCGGTACAGACTATAGATGCACACGTGCAGGAGGGAAGTGATCTTAAACTATAGCCTTATGCTGTCGAAAACAAAAGCGATGATATACCTGGCCGACCAGCGCGGGTGTTCACAGGAAGACTGGTTCCGGAGTTTCCATATTTTCAATGCCGGTAAATATTTTCATGAAAGCAGAAGGCCGTTCGGCAACCTGAAGGCATTCAATGATACAACGCTGAAAAGTGAACATACGCTGGTGCGATATGCCAGGGAAGACACGGTAATTATGCTGTTGCCGATGGTAGGTGCACTGAATGTTCGCATTGACGCTGGTGAATATATACTTGCCGATGTAGGGGAGGCATTTACCGCGGCAGTTCCGAAACACTCGGTAGTTGAGATCACCAATCCGTACGAAGATGAACTCATCAATTTCCTGGAGATATGGTATACAGTGCCTTCCGGAAATATAGCGGCTTCCGGTAAAGTTCTATTTGATCTGGACAATCGCAAAGATATACTTGTTCCACTGGCATTGGATGCTCAGCTCAGTTCAGGTGCATCGCCCTGTATCGGCAAATTTAACGGCAGGGGAGAAGGTATATTTACTCCGGCCGACAGCAACAGTGGTGTTTTTGTTTTTGTACTGGAAGGTGCTTTTGAAGTCGCCAACCGGTTGCTACATGCACGCGATGGCCTGGCGCTGTGGGAAGTGGAAGAAGTGGATTTCGAAGCGCTGTCTAATAACGCGATTATTCTGTTTGTAGAGGTAAAACTCACCTGAAGTATAAAAGGCATCCCGCAGTATATATAGCAGGATGCCTTTAGTTTTTTAAGTATTGATGATGTTTATGTATTGATAACCGAGCCGCCATTCGGGTGCAGTACCTGGCCGGTAAAGAACGATCCTTCCCGCGAAGCGAGAAATACATATGATGGTGCAATCTCTACCGGTTGAGCCGGCCTGCCGAGAGGTGTATCCTTACCAAACTTTTCAACTTTCTCTTCATCGAACGAAGCCGGGATCAGCGGTGTCCAAACCGGGCCGGGAGCTACAGCGTTTACGCGTATACCTTTCTCGACCAGTGATTGGGACAAGCTCCTGGTAAACGCAATGATAGCGCCTTTGGTAGACGAGTAATCCATCAGCGTCTGATTACCCTTATACGCGGTTACCGAAGCCGTGTTAATGATACTGCTTCCTTCCTGCAAATGCGGTACAGTATATTTGATCATATAGAAGTATGCAAAGATGTTTACACGAAATGTATACTCCCATTGCTCCGCACTGATCGATTGTACATCTTTCTGCTCGTACTGCACGGCTGCGTTGTTTATCAGTATATCTACGCGCTTGAAGCGTTGCAGGGTCTGATCCACGATATTCTTGCAGTTTACTTCCTGCGATATATCCGTAGGTATCAGCAGTGCTTCCTTTCCATATTTACGAATGGCCTGGGCGGTTTCTTTTGCATCCTCGTGTTCATCGAGGTAAGCAATGGCAACATCAGCTCCTTCCTTTGCAAATTGTATAGCTACTGCGCGACCTATACCGGAATCACCACCCGTAATGATGGCTACTTTACCTTCCAGTCGTCCATAGCCCGGATCGTCTGTATCGTAGATCGGACGTGGCGTCATTTCCTTTTCTATACCCGGCTGCCGGTCCTGGTGCTGCGGTTTTATATCAGCCGGTTTATTGATCATTACTGTTTCCATATAATATATAGTTTAGTACCGTAACAGCGCAGCTATTTTACCCGAGCCTGGCATTTTTTCTTTTTCAAGAATGTGAATGTCTCCACCGGTGAGTATCGTTTTGATAACTGCTGTGTTCAGCAGGCATTCGTCTCCGCTTTGCTGCGTCTCATGTATTTCGAGTTTGTTGGCCACCTCATCAAACGTTCCCCAGATGCGTTCGCCTTTTTGCACGAACAGGTGCGATACTCTGCCGTAGTAGGCAGCCGGTATAACATCGGCAGGTACGGATGATGTGCGTTCGGTAGCAGACTGGTTCCCGTAATTATCGAGTGCTTTCTTGTGGCGCTCTTCAAAGTAGGGAGCCATTACGTCCATTGCTTTCTGACGAAGTTTGTTTACATCTTCATGTTCGTAGCTTCCGGTAAGCGCTTCGTTCCAGATATAGTTATAACCTGTAACCGATTTGAAGATCGGAATCAGGTAATCTACACCCGCCAGCAGCAGCGGTACATTTTCATTGTGCAGTAATTCTTCCCACAGTGTCTCATCCACCTCTTCCAGGTATAGCGCTATATTTTCTTTTTCGTCCGGTTTACCGGCTCCTATACCATGATAGTTAGCACCGCCACCAGCACCGCTGCTTCCGGTTCGCCAAAGTTTTTGGTCGTCTTTTTCTTCGAAGTGGACAACATCATCTATACCATTCGGCATTTCCGGAATGGGTATATGTTGTATACCGAAGGCATCAACTTTGAAAACTTTGGATTGTTTTTTACTCATCACCAGCAAATAGAAATATTCTCGGTTGGTCATCATCGGGATGAGTTGTTTCAGGAAGAATGAACCGCCCGTGAGCACGCCTTCCTCCACCGGTGCTTCGGGCATTTTGATGTACTTGAATATTTTGTCGGATATAAATATAGCGAGACCTGCCTGCTGGCTTCTCCAGAATGTATCATCTTTCAGAAGATCATAGCCCGGAGCCAGCATGCGTACTACGGTTGTCTCATCCACACCATTTTGACGGAGCTGCGATGAAACCTGCTGCAATATATTCTTGAATACTACGAGATCCTGCTTCTCATTGACTTCTACACCGGCCTGGTGTGTAGCCATGAATGCAGTTATATAGTGACTGGCGCTGTGATTGAAGAGTTCTTCCAATAAAGGCTTGGTGAGAACGCCCGGAAGTTCCAGCCCCTCCGTTGTATTGCGTCTGCCATTCTGCGCAAGTCCGTTTTCAGAAATTGAAGACGAACGCGATGCCTTGGACGCTGTTTTCCTATACCCCTTATTCGGTTTGCCGTCTGCGGCATATTCGGTGTGCTTATCGGCATTACGATTGGGATGCCGCACTTTTACATTAGCCGGCATTTCTTCCTGACCATCGGTATACTTCTCGGCTGTTTCGAGGTATAAATCCAAGGCACCCTCTTCTTTCAGATGCAGCTCAATGTTATTGTCTTTGCCCTGTCCGGTTGGTTTTCCTTTTGACGGATGGAATTTCCCTTCTCTGTCCTTTCCCATAATCAAACGTGTTTAAATTCAACAGAAATGGGTAAATTATTATACCGCGACTCTGCCTTCAGACACGTTTCAACACAGGTTCCTCACCTTCATTTTCGAAATGAGGGCTGCTTTTCTACACTTCTCCGAAAGTGAAGAATTTTATAACCGAAGCGATGCAATTATAGGACAATATAGATTGCGTCAGGGGACGCTGGCAAGTTTTCCTTCCAGGTATTTCAAATGATACACGGTCATGGCATCTTTCGTTTTGGGGATTGCTTTCTTCAGCCGCGCTTTGATCTCCGTGAGTTTATTTTTGATGATTGCATCAGCATCGGAAAATGCAGATGTATTCTTGGAGAGATCCAGCAACTTGTCGACATAATATCGCTGCAGGTTTCTCCTGTAGATACCAATGGTGCTATAGTTAGCCAGCTCTGTCCACATGTATTGATCGAGATCGTCCATATAGTTTATCAGCCGGTATGCCCGTGTCTCATTCAGCGCTTCGGCCTCGGCAATGCGTGTAAGCGTAGTATAGCTCAATAAAGAATTCAATACACGCTCCTGCGATTGGGCTATAATTTGTGTAGCGTTCTGCCCGATGCGCGCTAGTATTACGGTGTCCAATAACCACACGGGTGGTTGAAAGATATGTTTGTTCAGAAAGCTAAGTGCATCCTTTTGCAACGAAGCAGGAACTACACTATATACCGGACCGATTTGCTCAGATGATTTTATAGTCTCATAGGTACCACCGATATAGGTTGTTACGTGATTGAGGTAATAATCATATTGGTTGGTGACACCGTTGTAAAGCTGGTTGAGGTTTTTATAGCCTTCATTGGGAACGTACGTCCACGCGTTAAGTCGCGGTATAATGCGTTTCAGATTTTTTATACCGTATTCACCGGCCTTCATCGCATTGTCGCCTATATCTTCGGTTTGTACACGCGGATCGTCTGTTGAAAATTCAGAGGCAAACCAGAACTGCTGATCTTTCATTTTCTCGATGATGGCTCCATTTAAAAACGGAATTTCTTTTTCAGAAGAAGGTATATCCGGGTAGTATCGATATCCATACTCAATTGCCCACAGATCATATTTACCAATCCGTGCAATCAGTCCGCGTTCGCTTATACTGTCTTCGGGTTGTGCTACATAATTAAAACGGGCATAGTCCATTATAGAAGGTGTGTGTCCGTTTGCTTCCAGCCAGGCACGGTCGCGCAATTTTTCAACGGGAACAGTGGAGCTTGCTCCAAAATTATGAGTGAGTCCAAGGGAGTGCCCCACTTCGTGCGCAGCAACCGAGCGAATGAGTTCGCCCATGAGGTCATCATCAAATTTCATTTTCTGTGCACGCGGATCACTCGCGCCACATTGCACCATATACCAGTCGTGCAATATCGACATGAGGTTGTGATACCAGTTGATGTGACTCTCCAGAATTTCTCCGCTGCGTGGATCGGTAATGATCGGCCCTGCAGCGTTGGCGATAGACGATGGTTTATATACGATGGCAGAGTGTCGTGAATCTTCCAGGCTCCAGTCCGGGTATACTTCCGGATCGGGAGCTTCGCGTGCCTGTATGGCATTTTTAAATCCGGCTCTTTCAAACGCTACCTGCCAGTCTTCTATACCTTGCTTCAGGTAGGGCACCCACTTTTTAGGAGTTGCCGGATCGATATAGTATATAATAGGTTTCTGCGGTTCCACCAGTTCGCCATTCCGATAGCGCGCCATATCTTCCGGCTTGGGTTCGAGTCGCCAGCGCTTGATATAGCTTACAACTTTTACACCCTGTGGGTTCACATCATAATCGGTATAGCGTTCCGTAAAATAGCCTACGCGCCTGTCTGCAAAACGTTTTCGCATAGGTGTCTTTGGCAGCAATACAATGGATGTGTTCAACTCCAATGTAAATGTATTATCACTTGAAGATTCATCGTAGGTTTTGATGGTGCGTATCTCCAGGTTTAGCGGATAGGATTTCACATCTTTAATATAGCTCATGTTGGGAATGATGCCCCCGATGTGCATTGTTTTCCGTGACGATGCACTGAAGAAGAGTACATCGTTGGTACCATTGATATAGTCGGTGATATCGATAACACTTCCTTTACCCCGGGGTGAGTATGCGCCAATTCCAAATGCTGCCACCAAGGGTTGCAAGTTTGAACGAACAACAGCATTGTACATAGCCGTTGTACTATCGCCAGCATTATCCTGGTAAGAAATTCTGCGGAGGAAAATTTTATGAGAGGGGCCTTTTTCAAATCGGACAATCGTATTGCCGATCTGGTCGCCTGCATACCCTATATATTCCTGTCGCACACCGGCAGCACCTTGTGCTATACGGCTTACAATGAGCAGATCGCGGCCCAGTAAACTATCGGGTATTTCGAAGTAATACTGATCGTCTACTTTATGCACCGTGAAAAGCCCTTTGCGTGTAATGGCATTGGGTTTAATGAGACTATAATATTTACTCGGTGCGGTAAGCTGTGCATTACCGGCAGGAACCGATGACGGAGTCTCGGTTGTGTCGCGCCTGATCGTGTCCTGCAGCAGTTGGTTAAAAATAAGAGCGGTAGTGTCAGGAGGCGTTGTTACAATCGGGTTCTGACCATGCGATTGCTGCCATGCCGTAAAAACAAGTATAAGAATAATAATACTTCGCATACGTACTCACATTTTCAAAGTAAAGTTAACTGCTTCCCGGGTAAAGAGGTTCGTGCGGTCATCCGCTTTATACGTGCTATATCGAAAATAATATGAACTGTCCGTTTTTACCACAGTCAAGTCTGTAACATGTCCACACCATTCCTCAACAACTTTGCCTTTTTAAATGCTTTTATCGCGCTGTATTGCCGGGCATAGTTTTGTTAACAACAGACTGTATAAAAGTTAATTATTCTTAAAACAAAAATCATTACAGTGCTATGAAAAAGCTTATGTTATTATTTGCCGGAATGCTTATGTTAGGCATTGTGGCAGTGAATGCGCAACAGGTTGATACAACAGGTGTAACACCATCACCACAACAGGAACAACCTTCTGCAACTCAGCAGCCTTCTGATCAATACATTCAGAAAGATTATGATGTAGTAAAATCAGCAGATGTACCAGCATCCCTGAGAACTACATTAAAAGGTTCTGAATATACGGGTTGGGAAAGCGGCTCAGTATACCGTAACAAAACTACAAATGGTTACATGGTTCGCATCGGTTCCGGCGATCAGACTAAAAACTATTATTTCGATAAAGGCGGTAAACGCATACAGGACCCAGGTTCAAGCAGCAGACCATAAGTTCTGAACGCGTAGGTTTTCTGATAAATGAAAAAACCGGCTGATAGTGCCGGTTTTTTATTGACTATATATTTCTGCTTATGAACCTATGCCTGTTTATAGGGTAATGGTTTTCTTCTGAAAAATTTCAGGTATATAACAATAGATCCGGCAGCGATCAGTATGGGCCATATATATACCAATGCTATGACAAGAGTAAATAGTCCTTCCCAACCGGTTTTCATGGCATCGGTAAATTTGTCTTTCGAGGTTGTGGCATCTGCAGCGGCTACTTCCTGTGATATAGTCTGGTAGAATTCCAGATTGATCGTGCTATAGCTGATCTGCTCTTTCAGATAATTCATGCGGCTGATGGTGGCTTCAATCTCCTCGTGAAGCGCTCCGATCTGTTTTTCAGCTTCTAAAAGTTCTTCTATACTGCCCGCTTTTTTCCGCAATATATCCATGTAACGCTCTTCCACTTCACGTTTGGTTTTAAGGCGTGACTCCAGGTCTACAAATTCTTTCGATGCATCGGTGGTGTTCACATCACGGAAATTTACGAAGCGCGCTTCCTTATCGATATCTTTCAACAGGTCATAAAAGAATTCACTTTGTACACGAATGCTGAGTTTGTTTTCGAGGATAGGATTGTCAAGACGCAGGTTGGATCCAGAAATATAGGCTGGATATTTCTTTATAGCGGCCTCTATATTTTCGGTGGCACGTTTTACATTCTCCACCTCAAAACGATAGTTAACCGTTTTGATGAGTTTTGTTTTGCCATCGGAGTACAGATCGCGCTGTGGCTGAGGTGTAGCTGCCAGTTGATTTTGCGTGAGCTTGTTTTCGGCAGTAACCAGTTGTTCGTCCGTAATGGTATCTGCGGTCGATAGTTCTGCTTCCTGTTTAGCAGCACAGGCAGAAAAAAGACAAAGCGATACCAGGAAAATATACCATGTATTTTTCATAAGTGTTGTTGTTAAAATGGTAGAGAGAAAGAAATCAGTGTGGGCAATATCCTATCGGCAACACATCGTGTTGTTCAGGTATATTGGCAGCATGTGAAATTTGAAGGAAGTGTGCGCGTTGTAGAAAGAAACGCAAGTAATGGAAAATTTTCCCTGTGGCCGGTCGGGAAAATAGCGAAAAGAAAAAAGCTGACCGTATTTTTCAACGATCAGCTCTTATGGATTAATGAGGTGTTGTTGCAGTAGTATCTGCAGGAGCTTCTACCTGGGTAGTGTCTGGAGCAGCAACCTCAGTTGAAGTTGTGTCAGCAGCAGGAGTAGTTTCTTGCTCAGATGCAGTTTTTTTAGGTTCGCAAGATGCGAGAACAACCAGGCAAAGTATGCCGAAAGCGAATTTCAATGTGTTTTTCATGACTTATTGGTTTAAAAATTTCCTTTCATACCAAAACCTTTGAAAGGTCACCCAACACAAAAGATATTTTTCTTTGGGTTACCTTCGCAGCACTTTTGTATAAAATCGACTTCATTGAACGTGTATTACTTTGACGAGCTGATTGTTTCAGAGATCAAGAAGAAAAATGAGGTAGCGCTCCGGGAGCTCTACAAAACGCATTATCCGATGATTGTGAACCTGATTCGTTCCAACAATGGCACGGAGGAGGAGGCTAAGGATATTTACCAGGAGGCTGTAATTGCTTTTTATGAAAAAGTGCAGCAGCCTGAATTTATACTTACCTGCAAAATTAAAACATACCTCTATGCTGTGTGCCGCAGGCTGTGGTTAAAACGCCTCGCCGAGAAAAAGCGTTATCATGGTAATATACAGGAAACGGAAACTTTTCTGGGTATTGAAGAAGAGATGAATGCCATCGAAGACAACGAGCAACGATTTATCCGGATGCGCGAATCGCTGGCGAGCCTGGGTGAACCTTGCCGGGGAATCCTCGAAGATTTTTATATGCATGATCTTTCGATGGAAGCAATTCGCGACAAGTTTGGCTATACCAATGCAGACAACGCCAAGAACCAGAAGTATAAATGTCTGCAACGACTGAAGAAATTATTTTTTGCAACGTATAAAGAAGACCTTCCATGAACGCTGACCAGGCACTCTACGAATTACTGGACGATTACTTTTCCGGAAAGCTTACTGCCGAAGAAGCTGAGGCCGTAGAGAATAAATTAAAAAGTGATCCGGCTCTTAACGCCAAGGCACAGCAGCATAAAACCATGCGCGATGCCATGAAGTTCTACAACAACCGTGTAGAGCTTAAACACATGCTGGACAGTGCACACCTTGAAGTGGAAGAAACAAAACCGGTTGTGCTGCTTCCGGCCACGATAGGAGGATGGAAAAAATACTGGCCCATGACAGCTGTAGCTGCTTCGGTAGCGATGGTAAGTATACTGGGTACACTGTGGATGACGCAGTCGCTTGAGACCAAACAGACTGCTATTTATAAGGAGTTGCGCAGAAATGTAGATCAGATCAAGCATTCGCAGAAAATGCTGATGAAAGATATAGCGCAGTCCATGGACAAAGGCAAACAGCCGATACCGAGTAAATATGCAGGTTCAGGTTTTCTCATTTCATCCAACGGTTATGTGGCCACCAGCTACCACGTTGTAAAAGAAGCAGACTCTGTATTTATTGAGAACGAAAAATTCGGCAGGCAGAAAGTAACGATTGTATTGCGCGATCCGGCCAATGATATAGCCGTGTTGAAACTGATGAATGATTCCATTGCCTATACAACACGTTCATTACCGTATGCTATAGCAAAAGATGAAGCGAGTTTAGGTGAACATGTTTTTACCCTGGGCTTTCCACGTGAGGATATAGTTTTTGGTGAAGGCTCCATCAGTGCTTCTACAGGCTTTAGCCAGAATCCGAATTCATACCAGGTATCGGTTCCGGTAAATCCGGGTAACAGTGGCGGACCACTTTTCAACGAAAGTGGTGACCTTGTAGGTATCATCAGCGGTATACAAACAGAGACATTGGGTGCTGCATTCGCGATCAAATCAACTGTTATCATGGATGCCATCTCCAAAGCATCACTAGATACACTAGCCAGACCGTTGGTTCTACCTAAATATAGCACCCTGAAAAACTCTAGCCGCGTACAGCAAGTAAAACGCTGGAAAGACTACGTGTTTGTGGTGCAGGTCTATAAAAACTAGCTTCGGGCTGCGAGAAAGGAAGAGGACGCTTGGAGGAAAAGGCGGCTGCCTTCTGGCTTGTTTTCGTTCGGTATAGGATTAATCTTTATAGCTATATATAGTAAGTATATAGCAATCCTGTATTTTCCAGTAGCTTGAAGCCAGCAGCCACTCAAGCTCGCAGCTAATTCATTCTTTCCAGTCTTTATAGATAAATCGCAGCGCATCGTAATAGCCGACCATCGGGGATTTTTGTATTGGTAATACCAACAACAATCATTTAGGTATAACATTTACATCCCAGCGGCTCAGGTAATCGGTATATTGAGAGAGCATCTCAAAGTGACTTTCACCGTCCAGTAAATATAGCACCGGGAACCTTCTGTCCAGGTGAGCCGAATCCAATGCCGGGTAATGAATATAGATCTTGCGATATTCTTTTAATACTTTCGAATAAAGCGTTATAGCCACACTCGAAACTGGCTTATACGACTCAACCTGCTGTGCCCTCACTTGAAAAACACAAAACAACAACATGATGAACAACTTGCATCATTTCATAGTGTAGGGTTAAAGAGTCTGGTAATTAGCACAATATAGCTAAATAGCTGCGAGCTTCTAGCTATATAGCGAGACCTGAAATTTTCCAGCAACAACTTGAAGCTAATTGTATTATTTGTAGTTAGTAGCCGTTCCTCATTCATATTACCGCCCACAGGGCCCGCAATGGAAAGCTAGTAGTCAGCAGCTAATTGTATTTTCATAGTTAATACCTGTTTCCATTCACATCACCGTTCACAAGCTCGCAGCCAGCAGCTCCCAACAGATTACGTTGCCTTACTACGAGTTGCTCGTTTTGCAATAATGCTCACCACGATAAGTTGCAGCGCGTGGTACATCATGAGTGGAAGGAGCAGTAATCCAGTCGCGGTGTTGTTGGTGAAGAGTACGCGCGACATGACGGTGCCGTGGACAAGGGATTTTTTTGATCCACAGAAAACAACGGTAATTCGGTCTTTTCGATTGAAGTGAAGTATACTGCAGAGCATGTTTGTTATTCCGTATACAATAAAAAATAGCAGGAGCATGGCAACACCGAGTAATAGTAACTCGGGCAACGTGAGGTTGTCGAACATCTTTTTTTCGAACGATTCGCAGAAGGCAGTATATATAATAATAAGAATGATGGTCTGATCAAAATACTTCAGCTGTTTTTTATACTTCTCTGCGATATGTCCCCACTTCGGGTTCAGTAAAATCCCTACTACTACCGGCAGCAATACCTGCAATACAAGTTTCCCCATAATACTACCGAGCTCTATATTTTGTGATGAGCCTGAGAGTATAAGTTCCATCCACAACGGAGTAATAAATACACCGATGATGCTGGATATACTGGCATTAAATATAGCAGCCGGTATATTTCCTTCTGCCATCGACACCATCACTACCGATGATGATACCGTTGATGGTAAACTGGCCAGAAAAAAAGTACCGATCCACAACACGTGCCATTGTTCATCGGGCACCAACATCTGCAACGGAAAAACAAGTAACGGAAAGAGTATAAATGTACTGGCCTGCACGAGTATGTGAAGCTTCCAGTTACCAAGTCCTTGCTGCAGTTTTTGTTTGCTCAGGCGTAAGCCGTAGAAAAAGAAAATGAGTGAGACACCATAATTCGCGAGCGATGATAACGAGAATGTTCCTTCTGTTATGCCGCCTTGTGGCCACAGGTATGCCAGCAGAATCATACCCAGCAGTGCCAGCACAAAACCATCAAGTCCAAATCGTTGTAGCAGTCGCAGCGGATCGAATCGTAAGGACGTTTCGTTTTTTATCTCGTGATCGTTCATGAACGCAATAAATAGCGAAGAAAATATTTTTCAAAAATCACACCGATAAAAGAAAAGTTTGCCGGTCTGTTTTATCTTCACGGCCCGAGTTACCCGGATTTTGTAATAATTTATAGTTAATATTCTTCCCTTTATGAAAAAAAATGATTACGCCTGGTATAGTGTTGTGCTGATGGTAAGCATGTTGGTGTGCCTGCCGGCTGTTGCACAGCAAGATACTTCCCTCAAACTTTGGTATGATAAACCTGCTGTTAAGTGGGAGGAGGCATTGCCACTTGGTAACGGACGTTTGGGCACCATGCTCTACGGTAATCCTCAAAAAGAAGAGCTGCAGTTAAATGAAGGTACAATATGGGCGGGCGGTCCTAACAACAACATCAACCCGGCTATAGGGCAATATATACCACAGATACGCCAGTTACTGGCCGAGGGTAAATATGCCGAAGCACAGGCACTGGCCGATAAGAATGTAAAATCACTGAACGAAGGTATGCCGTATCAACCGGCCGGCAGTTTGTTCATGGAGTTCGCTCCTTATAAAAATATATCCGAGTACTACCGCGATCTGAACATTGAGGATGCCGTAGCTACGGTATCGTATCGTGCGGATGGTGTAAAATATAAGCGTGAAGTGTTTGCTTCCTTTACCGACCAGGTAATTATAGTTCGCCTTACAGCCGATAAACCTGGAAGCATTACGTGCAAACTTTCATTGAAGAGTCCGCAGAAGCATGCCGTGAGTTACGAGAAGAATACACTGCTGTTAACCGGTGTTACCAGCGATCACGAAGGTGTAAAAGGTGCTGTTGAATTTGAAGGACAGTTTCATGTATTGAACGAGGGTGGTAAAGTTACCGTTGATACATCGGGTATCGTCCTTACCAAAGCCAACGCAGCCACGGTATATATATCCATCGCCACGAACTTTAAAAACTACCACGACATCAGTGCAGATGAACACGCACGTGCCTCCCAGTATTTGCAACCTGCTCTGCGCAAGAAATATGTAAACGCGTTAACGGACCACAAGAACTTCTATAAAAAATATTTTAACCGCGTAACACTGAACCTGGGCGCTACGGCATCGGTACAGAAAACAACCGATCAGCGACTCGCTGCATTTGCAACGTCTAATGACCCACATATGGCAGCGCTATATTTTCAATATGGACGTTACCTGCTGATATGCGGTTCACAACCCGGTGGACAACCTACGACATTGCAAGGTATATGGAATCACCACATGATGCCTCCGTGGGACAGTAAATATACCATCAACATTAACACCGAGATGAACTACTGGCCAGCGGAAGTAACCAACCTCAGCGAACTGCATGATCCGTTGTTCAAGATGCTCGATGATCTTTCGCATACCGGGCAGGAAAGTGCCACCAAAACGTATGGCGCACGCGGCTGGGTATGTCACCATAATACAGACCTGTGGCGTGTAACCGATCCGGTGGATGGTGCACATTCATGGGGTATGTGGCCGATGGGCGGTGCATGGTTATCGCAGCATCTGTGGGAACACTATATGTTTACCGGTGATGCTGATTTCCTGGAGCAATATTACCACGTGTTAAAAGGCGCGAGTCGTTTCTTTGCCGATGTGCTGCAGGAAGATAAAGAACACCATTGGTTGATTGTGAGTCCTTCCGTATCACCGGAGAATACGTATCACTATAGCAGTACACAAGAGGCATCGATCACGGCTGGTGCTACAATGGATAATCAGTTACTCTTCGATCTGTTTGGTCGTACTATAAAAGCAGCAGATATACTCAAGGTTGATAAAGCTTTTGCTGATTCACTGAGGGAGATTCGCTCGAAGCTTGCACCGATGCAGATCGGTAAGCACGGTCAGCTGCAGGAGTGGCTTCACGATTGGGACAATCCGGAAGACAAGCATCGTCACGTGTCACACCTCTACGGACTTTATCCAAGCAACCAGATATCACCGTATAGAAATCCTGAATTATTCCGTGCGGCTAAAAATACATTGATACAACGCGGAGATGTTTCTACCGGATGGTCGATGGGCTGGAAAGTAAATTTCTGGGCGCGTCTGCAAGATGGTAATCATGCTTTCAAACTGATTACTGATCAGCTTAAACCGGTCGGTACCAATCCCGGTGGTGGTGGTACATATCCGAACTTGTTCGATGCGCATCCTCCGTTCCAGATCGATGGTAACTATGGATGTACTTCCGGTATAGCAGAAATGTTGGTGCAGTCGCACGATGGTGCATTGCATATACTGCCGGCATTGCCTGATGAATGGAGGGATGGTGAAGTGAAGGGCCTTGTGGCGCGCGGTGGTTTTGAAGTGGACATTGTATGGAAAGAGAAGCAAATCACCAGTTTAAAAGTGCGCTCAAAGCTCGGTGGTGTTTGCAGAATTCGCGTGCATCAACCTTTAAAGGCCAATGGTAATTTTACCCTGAAGGAAGCAACCGGAGAGAATGTCAATCCTTTCTATGCTGTAGAAAGTGTAAAAACTCCGATTGTGTCGCCACAGGCGCAAGCACAACTTGGCAAAATAGAATTGCAGGCAAGTCTTCTGTATGATGTTGCAACAGAAGCTGGTACGGTGTATACCTTTATTCCGTTCTAGAAACGGGAATTTTCTTTCCGTATTTTTGATTTACTATTTTATCAAAACGAATTGAGACAACCATGACAGCGATATCAATACCCACACGACCACAACGTAATTTTTTACCCGAATCATTTACGGTTACAACTTGGGAAGCATTAAAACCTTATTTTGATGCTTTGCTGGACCGTAACCTGAATTCACAAGGCGATCTCAAACAATGGTTCCGCGATCGCAGTGAACTGGAGTCGGTGATATCGGAAGATCTCGCGTGGCGCTATATCCGCATGACGTGCTATACGGAGAACGAAGACTATAACAAAGCTTACCAGGATTTCATTCAGAACATTCAGCCGCAGGTTGCACCTGTGGCAGACCAACTGAACAAGAAAGCGGCTGCATCATCGTACCTCGATACACTCGCGAAGGAAGAAGGGTATGATATCATGATCCGTACATTGAAAAAAGAGATCGAAATTTTTCGCGAAGAGAACGTACCACTATATACCGAGATCAGCACCGAAGCACAAAAGTATGCACAGTTGTCCGGTGCCATGACGATCGAGTGGGAGGGAAAAGAAGTTACGCTTCAACAGGCTTCGGTTGTGTTGATGGATACCGATCGTAGGAAACGTGAAGAAGTATATAGAAAGATTAACAGCCGCAGGTTACAGGATAAAGATACACTCGATGCGTTGTTCTCAAAGTTGATAACGTTGCGTCACCAGGTATCGGTAAATGCAGGCTTCGCGAACTTCAGAGACTATATGTTCAAGTCGCTTGGACGATTTGACTATACTCCGCAGGACTGCTTCAACTTTCACAATGCTATACAAGGTGAAGTGGTGCCGTTGTTAAACGACTTTGCTCGCGAGCGTCAAAATGCCATGAAGGTTGATACGCTACGTCCGTGGGACAAAGCGGTTGATCCGGAAGGACGTGCTGCATTAAAACCATTTACCAACGGACGGGAGCTGACGGAAAAAACAATCGAGGTATTCAAGCGACTTGATCCGTTCTTAGGGCAATGCCTCTCTATCATGAAAGAGATGGGACATCTTGATCTAGAATCGCGAAAAGGTAAAGCACCGGGTGGTTATAATTATCCATTGTCGGAGATTGGTGTGCCGTTCATTTTTATGAATGCTACATCAACATTGCGCGATATGGTAACGATCATGCACGAAGGAGGACATGCTATTCATAACTTTTTGACGCGCGATCTTGAGTTGAATGACTTCAAGTCAACCCCATCGGAAGTAGCGGAACTTGCTTCCATGTCTATGGAATTGATCTCGATGGATCACTGGGATGTATTCTTTACTAACCCGGAAGAATTGAAGCGCGCGAAACGCGATCACCTCGAAGACCTGATTGAGACACTGCCGTGGGTTGCTACCATTGATAAGTATCAGCATTGGCTATACGAAAATGCAAATCACTCCACCGCCGATCGCAAGCGTGAGTGGAATAAAATATTCGATCAGTTTGCCGACACCATTACCGACTGGAATGGCCTGGAAGAAGCGAAAGATTACCTGTGGCAAAAACAGCTACACCTCTTTGAAGTGCCATTCTACTACATCGAATATGGTATGGCACAACTTGGGGCAATTGCTGTATGGAGAAATTTCCGGAATGATCCGGTGAAAGGCCTGCAGGGATATCAGAATGCATTGAAGCTTGGCTACCTGCGTTCTATACCGGAGATATACAAGGCGGCCGGTATAAAATTTGATTTCAGCAAAGCCTATATAAAAGAGCTGATGGACTTTGTAAAAGCAGAGCTGGCGAAGATATAGTCAGCTCCTTGCTTTATCGAGCAACTCACTCAGCAGGGCAGCATCTTCATCTGAAAGTGCGAGTATAGCATCGAACTCTTCCTGTCTGGTATCGAGTTCGGCCAGCATATCCAGGCCGCTTTGTGATATGAATATATTGGTCGCACGCTTGTCTTGCGGACTGGGTCTTTTTTCGATCAGGTTCTTCAGTTCAAGCCGGTCGAGCAGACGCGATACATCCGAATTTTTGTCCATCATACGGGCTTTAATGGTAGTGCCTGATATACCATTCGGATACTGTCCTTTCAGGATGCGCAGTATATTAAACTGCTGCAGGGTAATTCCATACGGTTTGAAAAAATTCTGGTATCGATCTACGATCCAGTGCGATGTAAAGATCACGTTGATGATGGCGCGTTGCATCGCGTTACGGAATTTGGGTTGACTGATTTCTTCCTCGATTTTCATAGTACTGCTGATTTACTTTTTTGAAGAATGCCTTTTGCGTTACTGCGTTTTGTTTAACTCAATTTTACAGTTGATAGTTACTTCATTGCCAACCACGAGTCCGCCAGACTCAACTGTTTTGCTCCACTTCAAACCATAATCCTGCCGGTTAATTTTACCACTTAGTTTGAAGCCTGCCTTTTCGGTGCCGAATGCTTTTACGGTGCCGCCATATACTACCTGAAATGTTACGGGCTGGGTAACATCGCGCAAGGTGAGGTTGCCCTTCAGCATATAGTGCGTTCCTTCTTTTACCAGGTCGCCTTCAAATTTTATCTCGGGGAATTTCTCTGCATCGAAAAACTCATCGCCCTTTAGATGCATGTCACGTTTTTCATCACCGGTATACACCGAGGCGCTGCGCGCAGTGAATTCCACGTTGGCCCCGTTGAAGTCGGCAGCCTTGCTCGTTACTTTTCCATCAAAGTCTGTAAAATTACCTTCGGTTTCAGAAACAACCATGTGCGCCACACTAAAGCCAATGCGCGTGTGAGGTTTGTCGATCGTCCACACGGTTTGTGCCAAAGCAACTGCCGGCAATACCAGCAGGGCCAGTAAAATATGTATACTTCTCATAGAGGGTCTTCTATAGTACGTATATAAATGAAAACGGATACTGTTTTGTCTTAAACGATGAAACAGTATGGTAAGATAGAGAAAAAAAATCGGGCCCTGTGCCGGCTACATATTCAGGTAAAAATCGCGCGTCAGGTTTGTGTATGAATCATCCCACACGGTATTATGGCTGTATAAGAGAACTTCACCAGTGTCGCGGTCAGTGGCCGGTATACGGGAAAATGCCAGCAGCCAGCGTTCAATGGGTTTGGTGGCACGTGTGCGAAAACTCCATTGGCGGGTGCAATGTAAACCGTGTTGCGAAGCCAGTTCAATAAACTGCAGGCCCTCGGTATAGGGCAGTATAACCTGGAACGTTCCGTCCGGTTTGAGCAGACGCGTTACAGCGCCCAGTAATTCTGCAAAGCTCAGCATCACGGTATGCCGGGTTTGCAGTCGTCTTTTATCTGGAGGTTCCTGGCTGTTGATGAAGTAAGGCGGGTTTGATACGATGAGATCATAGCGGGCTTCACCGGCAAATTGCTGAATGGCTGAAGGAAATATCTTTACTTTATCAGGCCACGGTGAGTGCGCTACATTTTCATGCGCCTGCTGTGCATCGTTTTGTTCGAGTTCAACGGCATGGATAAGCGCATCGGGTGGTGTACGCTGTGCGAGCATCAACGCGATAACACCGGAACCTGTGCCGATGTCAAGAATAGTTTTGGCATTGCCGATAGCAGCCCAGGCTCCGAGCAGAACACCATCGGTGCCTACTTTCATCGTGCATCGATCATGTGCTACCGAGAATTGTTTGAAGTGAAAATGCGTACCGCTTTTTGCCATGCGCCAATATTCTTAATTTACCACGAACAACAAATTTACAGGGTAAATATATGTCTCAAATAATCCGGTGGGGAATTCTGGGCTGCGGAAAGATCGCACACAAATTTGTCAATGATCTGAAACTGGTTGAAGATGCTACGCTGACTGCTGTTGCTTCGCGCGATGAAGCGAAAGCCCGCGCGTTTGCCGAACAATATAAAGCCGCTCGGTTTCATACTACATACGAAGCACTGGTGAATGACAGCGAAGTAGATGTGATCTATATCGCTACACCGCACGGCATGCATCACGAGCATGCGTTGCTTTGCCTGAAACATGGTAAAGCCGTGCTATGCGAAAAAGCATTTGCACTTAATAGCAGACAAGCTGCCGAGATGATCGACCTGGCGCGAAAGCAAAAGATATTTATCATGGAAGCCTTCTGGACTAAATTTCTGCCGCAGTATAAAAAGTTAACAGAGATTATACGATCCGGTATACTCGGACCTATACGCTGGATACAGGCAGACTTTGGTTTTAATCCCGGAGAGCCGATGCCTCAACGGTTGATCGATCCTGCACTGGGCGGAGGCTCGCTATTGGACATCGGTATATATCCTGTATTTTTAGCGCAATCATTGTTAGGTAAACCGACAGATATACAGGCCACTATCACCCAAGGTGTAACCGGTGTAGATGAACAGTGCGGCATGCTGATGAAATTTTCCAACGGTGCTATAGCAGCGCTATCATCAACACTACAGGCACATACACCTGTGGAGGCCGTGATTGCCGGTACCGAAGGACGCATACTCATGAAGAATCGTTTTCACAATGCTATCGGTATATTGGAGATAGCCATGGGTAAAGATGCACCAACACACATAGAAGTACATCGCGAAGAAGGTTACGGCTATCAATTTGAAGCGCGCCATGTAGGCGAATGTCTTCGTAACGGACTCACCGAAAGTCCGGTGATGACACATCAGGATACGTTGGAGTTGATGGAAACGCTTGATCGGGTGAGGAGGATTGTCGGGGTTAAATATAGTGTGGATTGATGGTTAGTTATCCTGAGTCTCCTCGGTGTACGGTAGCATTACTGCTCTGTAAACTGTGTCAGCATAAATGAGCGCAGAATCATTCTTCAATATAATCCTGGCTTTTTCAAAATCAACTCCATCCGGAATATGTACCCTCCCTTTAATCTGTTCGAATACATATAGCTTGTCTTGTGAAACATGATAGCGGCAGCATGGCACAAGAAAACCTTTGGAGTCAGAATAAACCTTTATGTTACCGTCATTGTAATCCGGCAGGATAGGCATAACTGGTGTTAATAATACATAAGACAAAACGCCAAATAATACACTCTGCGTAAAATAGAATATGACCCAAACTGTTGGGGTCAGTACGTAGAGAGAATAGTATGTCGCCATTATCTTAAATGGTCTGAGATTCATAAAGAATAGAACAATTCCTGTTAGGTAAAGGATACTCTTCAGTAGATCGATCAGATAAATATTAAGTCCGAATCCTGTTACTTGTACAAGTACATAATTAAAAATTAATATAACGAGCAGGATAAAATGGATTCGTATAATTTGGGGAAGCTTTAGCATACTGTCGGTTGATTTAACTCACATCTTTGAACGGTGTTCTATCTTTGAAATATTGGTTAACTATTCATGAGGGAATGTAATTCCTAAAAGTCCGATATCAACCGGTAGTGTTAAGGTGTCTTGAGGCTTAAGTTCAGGACGATATAATTTTTCTCTCAGTTTATCATCAGAAGCTGCGGCCTGGTTTTCCAGATCAAAAAGGAAAAGGCCGCTTTGTTCTTCTCTAGTAACTTGAATTACCGTGTATTTTTTTGGGGTACTGTCTCGTTTGTATAATTTGTTAATGAATAGTATACCACCCAGAAGTACATCTTTGAATATAAAAAGAAGACATGCCGTGATAAATGAAACATATAATAATGATACAAATGAGGTTTTAATTGATTTCGTGTTTATGCATAACATAATAAGCCATAGTACACAGATAACACCCCAAATCCAAAATAAAGCTGATATAAAGTATTCATCTTTGAATTTATGGATGTCGGCTTCCAGGTAATCAGCCCGTTGCATGGGGGCAAAGATTAGAAGTATACTGGTAACGACTAACCAATAGATGATAGTATACTTGTATTTAATGATAAATGCTTTCATCGGTGTGTCAGTAATCTAATACACACAAGGTTTATATATATTCAACGAACCAACAGGCGCAACAACAAGGCCATGGTGGGCATTCGACTTAACTATATCTCGTTAAAAATACCCTCGTATTCTGTTGGGTATACAATTTCGTAGTTCCACTCATTTTTTGCTGTCGCGATTCGTTTTGTAATCAGTACATGGTCCAGGAGGTTTTCTTCTCTTAAAACTTCCATTACTATTTCCATTGCTGGGGTCCAGTCGTCAACAAAGAAAAGCATATTTGCACCTGCACCCATGTCACCGGCAAACCATTCTCCGAGATTGTTGGTTTTGAGTCTTGCGTCAATTTCCTCTTCGATATTGTGTCGTAGGTTTATGAATCCCGAAGCATCCTCTTCATCCATAGCTGAATCAGGGACAATCTGTACAAACATCACATCTCTGTCATCAAATAATTTTTCAGCAAACCCATCGGCTTTAAACTGAGTTTTCAGCGAGTCGAAAATATTGGCATTGGTTAGTTGTTGAACGGAACTGAACTTTTGATGTGTTAAAGTATTATCATCAAGAAAAATATAACCTGATTGAATTTTTGAAGTTGCCCCATCCGTGAGAATTCTTTTAAACTCAATGGTATCATTCGTCTTCTTGTAGAATGATTCAAGAATCTGGCTGTGTTCATTTTTGAACTTGGTCAGTCGTTTTTCTTTTGGTCGGTACGTGCAGTCGGTCAGCAAGCCGAGTAATAATAATAGAAGTAAATTTTTCATTTTTAGAATGAGTATAACGTGATTGTCTAATATATGCCAACTTCAAATTGTCTATATAGGTATTGCTGTACCAATTTACTGAAATCACGGAAGCGCCTCAATCACCCCGTTCACCAAATTAGCCAGACTGAAATTTTTATTATGCGTTACGCCAAGACGCACCACCACAAGTTTCTTCGAAGGAACAATCACAACGAAATTCCGCTCGAAGCCATCGAATACTATAGCTTCGTTGGGTAAGCCTGGATATTCTACCAATGTCGGGTTATCAATGGCTCCAAGATTCAACCAGATCTGCGCTCCGTACTGACGCATAGGAGCCGCTGGGGCAGGTGTCGTTGAATACTTCACCCAACCTTGAGGCAGTATACGTTCGCCATTCCATGTACCATCATTCAGATATAGCATACCGAAACGTGCCCAGTCGCGGGCGGAAGCAAAGGAGTACGAACTGGCTACAAATGTACCCGATGCGTCCGGCTCTATAATCGCGGTGTTCATACCGATTTTATGAAAGAGCTCTTTATAAGGAAACTGATAGTAATCACGATCACCAACAGTTTGCCGGATCATGCGCGAAAGTATATTCGTTGTTCCGCTGGAATATTGAAAGTGTGTGCCGGGCTCATGTTTCAGTTTTTGAGAGGCGGCAAACGCAGCTTTATCATCGCTCTTGATAAACATCTGGTGGAATGATCCGGTAGGAGAGAAGTATGATTCAGACCAGTCGAGTCCGCTGCTGGCCTGGAGTAAATTGTTCAGTGTGATTTTACTGCGCTCGTCATTTTTCCATTCGGGTACAGACGCAGGTTCTTCAACGTTCAGTTTGTCTTCTTTTACCAGTATACCGATGAGTGCGTTGGTTATGCTCTTTGTCATCGACCAACCCATCATGCGGCTGGTATAGGTATATCCGTCAGCATACTGCTCGGCCAGGATATGTCCGTCATAGACAACCACAACACCGTGGGTATATATAGGGTTCTCGGGATCAACATCATTAAAGGCAGCTTGTACAGTCTCTTTTACTTTCGCGTAATCAACGCCGCTAAACGTTGTGTCTTGTATAGCATTACCCATCGGCCACGCGAGTGAATCCTGGTTAAGCGTTGGCACAGGAGGCCGCACGATTGCCTGACTTCTCACAACATCAACATCCTGTTCCGCGATAAGCGTGCATCCTAACCGCTCACGATATATAGCCTTACTCGTCTTCCATAACATCGATACCGAGACAGAAGAATCGTTACGATCTACGGTATAAGGCAGGGAAGGCATACCGGGAAATACCTGGAACTCTTCGTGGACGACACTCTCCGGTGTGCGCCCGGTAACATACACGCACGAGCACATGGTTTTAGCCGCCATGCCTGTCATGATCGGGGGAAAGAAAATTAATATATAGGAGACTGCCAGGATGATGATAACCAGCAAGCTGATACCGAGGTACCGGAAGAATTTTTTCATGTGCAATAGTTACAACGTTAACAAAGCTACTATACCTTTTGAAATCACCTCATGTGTTTCGGTCTAAATCTAGTATTCTTGATAAAAAATTAAAGACGTTGAAAAGAAGTAAACTGAGTATAGCCGAGTTGAAGGATTTTCTGGACGAAAAGGTAGTGCTGTATAATCAGCCGGGCTTTATCGAGAACGATCCGGTTTCTATTCCACATGCGTTCAGCAAAAAGCAGGACATAGAAATAGCAGGTCTGTTTGCAGCCGTGCTCGCCTGGGGACAGCGCAAAACCATCATCAATAAATGTAAACAGCTGATGGGGATGATGGACAACGACCCGCATCGGTTTATACTGCAGCATCGCGAGAAGGATCTGAAGCCGCTGCTCGCGTTTAAACATCGCACCTTTAACGCAACCGATACGTTATACTTTGTAGAGGCGCTGAAATGGTTTTACCAGAACCACACTTCGCTGGAAGATGCCTTTTATGCCGGGGCCGATCATGAAACAGTAGAGCAGGGGTTGGATCAGTTTCAGAAAATATTCTTCAGCCTCGAACACGCGCCACACCGAACACGCAAACACATTCCATCGCCTGCGCGCAAGTCAACGTGCAAGCGCTTGGTGATGTACCTGCGGTGGATGGTGCGCGATGATGATAGAGGTGTAGACTTCGGCATCTGGAAAAAGGTAAAGCCAGCCCAACTGGTTTGCCCCTGCGACCTGCACGTAGATCGTGTGGCCCGCAGGCTCAAGTTGATCAAACGAAAGCAGACCGACTGGCAGACTGCGCTTGAACTGACGGCACGCCTGCGTGCCCTGGATCCGGTCGATCCGGTGAAATATGATTTTGCTTTGTTCGGTTTGGGAATCGAAGAGGGATGGTCGAAACGTTCTGCATAATCTTAGTAATTTCCGAACAAGAATGGTTACCTTTCGTCCCTTGACATAAAGCTTTAATCGAACAGATTCACTGCTGAAATAAAGGAAGTGGTAAAAAAGTAGTGAGATATCGTAGTTTGTAAAACTATCAACCAAAGACCGCTTATGAAGATGATGAAAAACTTTGCTGCACTGTGGGTATGTTTGTTGACGTTTCAGTTTTCATTTGCTCAGCAAGCTGCAGACCAGACGATTCAAACACCACCGGAAAATTACACGTTGCGCGAACGCTATAGTATTATGAAGGCGAAGTCACAGTCCTTCAAAGAATATAAAGTGGTTAAGGAAAGCGTGATGGATGGAGTGTGGAAGATTACACGCGACTCGCTGATGGCCAAAGATGTTGCCATTCGCGAAGCCCAGAAAAATATCAGTCAGCTGAAGAACCAGGTAGCCAGCGTTGAGGCTAATCTTAAAAAGAAAGAAGAGTCGATGGCAGCTACCCTGCACGACAGCACACACATATCCGTACTTGGTATCGACATCGAGAAGGGGGCATTCCTCACGATCGTAACCATCCTGGTAGCCGCGCTTGCTTTTGTTATTGTAACGCTGGCCGGTCGCATGAAAATGCTTACCAAAACACTTCAGGAAAAGAAACTTACTATTAACATGCTCACCAACGAGTATGAAGAATACAAGCGCAGAGCGATGGAGAAACAGACCAAGCTTTCGCGTGAGCTGCAGGATGAACGCAACAAACTCTCGTCCATCCGCAATACATAGTCTGGAGCGAACAGGTTTTAAAATAGTAAAAGTATATATAGCCCGGCTGTATATACTTTTTTTATGCGCTTTCGAAAAGCGGGAGCTCAACGGAAAATATAGTTCCTTTGTTCACTTCACTGGTCACCGATATCTTTCCGTTGAGTGCGGTTACGAGTTCTTTTACAATAGATAGTCCCAGTCCCGATGATCCTTCGCCACCGGTAGGCCGTGTACTCAGTTTCTGAAATTTGCGGAACAATAGATTTATTTCATTGGGCTGTATACCCAGTCCATGATCCTGCACTTCCATTTTTAAATGATGATCCGTCTGCTCAAGGCGTATGATCACGCGGGTATGCGGAGGCGAGAACTTCAGTGCGTTGGATATAAGATTTTCAGCGATACGCTGAAGGGCAGAGCGATCGGTGATAATGCAGCGGTTTGGTGTATAATCTTCCAGTATCAGCGATATATGTTTGGTGGCCGCATGATCTTTGAAGTCATCGAGATGCTCTTTCATAAATTCACTCATATTTACCGGCTCCGGTTTAAACTCCATAATACCTCCCTCAATTTTACCGATGTCCAGCAAGTTGCCGATCAGGTTCTGCATATTACTGCAGAGATGCTGAATGTGCAGTATATATTCTGCCTGCTCGGGCGATATATTTCCTTTCTGCATATTGATGAGACTGATGAGGCCGAGTATATTATTTACCGGGCTCTTCAAATCGTGTGCTGCTACATTCAGAAAATTATCTTTATCTGTATTGAAGCGCGTCAGCTTCTTGTTTACTTCCATTAGTTGATGTTCATATACTTTTCGCTCAGTGATATCGATCACGGTGCCACGGCTCATCATGTACTCGCCCAATTCATTATATATAGCGGTGGCATTGAGCAGCACTGGAAACGTGCTGCCGTCTTTACGCAGAAATGTATGCTCCTTGTTATGAATGAAGCCTTCACGTTTGAAGGCTTCAAAATCATTATAGTATGAAGTATGTTCTTCTGGTACGAGGATGGAAGTAACGTGCATCTTGCTCAGCACCTCATCCAGGGTATATCCCAGCCACTTCAATTCAGTTTGATTCATTCTTATAATAGTACCATCAGAAGCAAGCGAATGATAGCCACAGGGGGCGTTGTTATACAGATCTTCAATCTCCTGCAAGGCGCTTTCAGTTTTAATGCTTTTCACTTGCAGTGTCTCATAAAACATCTCAAGCTCTTCCATATTTTCCTGTAGTTTTTGATTCAGTTCTTCGGCTACATCCGATTGTCGTTTAAGTTCCACGGTACGTTGTTCCACCTTTTTTTCCAACGATGTGTTGACCAGGTTCAGTTCTTTAATGAGCTCTTCATTTCGTTCCTGCTTCTGCACAATGGTAAACAGAGCGAGTATCGAAACAAAAGCGATCAGTATAAAACTTCCATAACGTATAATGATCTGGCGATTGTGCGTGATGGCCACCTGTTCCAACTGGTTGGTGAGCAATTCTTTTTCGTGTTTGCTGAATGCAGCGGTATATAGTTGAATGCTATCCATCAGTATTTTTCCCGGTCCCCTCCTGATAAGAGCAAAAGCACTGTCTTTGCCATTGATATTATACTTGCTGATGGCAGCCTCTATATATGCCAGCTTCCGGGCAACGGTAGGCAATAGTTTAGTCTGAACCAATGAAGTTTGTGTTGTATTATCCGATACCAGCTTCGAAATGGAATCGCCCGTGGCTAACACCATCTCACGGTTTGCCTTGAAATTCTGCAGATAGCTTGAATCACCTGTAATAAGATAGCCTCGCTGACTGGATTCGGTATCTTTCAAATGCGTTAGTAGTGTAGCAGAGTGGTCAATAACCTCGTAAGTATGAAAAACCCATTCAACACGATTCCGGCTGTCACGAATCGCATAGTGCGTTATGGCAGCACTGATCCCGGTAAGTATAACAGAACTTACCAGCAGCGTAATGATGCTGTTTGTTTTCATTGGATGGGCCAGAGAAGATAGTAAAAAAAAATGTAAGACCGTATAGCATCAAACGGTTTTATGACTGTAGATATTACAATTATCACGGTTGAGACAGTCCCCTTGGCTTTGGTCGTACTGAATTTTTAAGAAACTTTACAGAAGCCGTGTAACCAAATTGAAATCCTTAAGTTACCCTTTTTGAAAACTTCACCTTCTGAATTGGACGCACTAACAGACAACGCCCTGATGCTGAAAGTCAGGGATGGCGATCTCGACAAGATGAGCCTGCTCTTCGAGCGGTACAAGAAACCTTTGTTCGGTTTTTTCTACCACATGAATAAGGATGCAGAATTGAGCGAAGACCTGGTGCAGAATGTTTTCTTACGGATACTGAAGTATCGTTACCTCTTCCGCGGAGATGGTGACTTCAGAACGTGGATGTTTCACATCGCGCGCAATGTGAGCCACGATCACTTCCGCAAGAATAAAATAGCAGCAAAAGATTCGCTCGAGACCTGGCAAGACCGGCTTGGCAGCGATGAGAATCGCTCTTCCGGTATACAACGCGAAGAAGAAATGCACTTACTCTCCATGGCCATGGACAGGCTGCCCGAAGACAAACGCGAAATTTTAGTGCTCAGTAAATTTCAGGACAAGAAGTATAAAGAGATCGGTGAGATACTCGGCTGCACCGAAGGTGCCGTAAAAGTAAAAGTTTTCAGAGCGCTTCAGGAACTAAAAGAAATGTATCAAAAACTCGAAACGCGATATTAAAAAAACTCACAGCTCATAGCTCGCAGCTAAAAGCAAAAGGTATGGAACGAAATGAAATAAAAGCATTGCTGGTAAAGTATAACGCAGGGCAGGCCAGTGCAGAAGAAGTAAATATACTCGAAAAGTATATCGAAGCAGGTGTAATCGATTTGTCGGAACTGCAGGAACTACAGGTGATAGGAGAGCAGATTATGCAACTCGAAGTGCCGGCCCCTTCGCTGCAACTGGACGACAACTTCTACCAGATGCTGGCGCAGGAAAAGAAAAGTCAGTTGAATTCATTTTCATGGAAGAAGTTTTTCGCCTGGCCTGAAATGTTACCACGCCTGGCCTTTGCTTCGGTTACGTTACTCGCAGGACTCGCGATAGGATATTGGGTTCGTCCGCAGGCTTCAGAAGGTACTGCTAACAACGGACAGATCGCAGAGCTCAGTCAGCAGGTAACGGATCTGAAAGAGATGATGATGCTTTCGTTGCTGGAGAAAGAATCTGCAACGGACAGGCTGAAGGCCGTAAGCCTTACACAGGAAATGGATCAGGTGAGTACCAAAGTTACGCGTGCCCTGTTTGAGACACTGAATAACGACAGCAACGTAAATGTGCGACTCGCTGCCCTCGATGCATTGAAACCCTATGCCAGGGAAAGCTCGGTGCGCGAAGAGTTGATACGTTCTATCGCCAAACAGGAGTCACCGCTCGTGCAGGTAGAGCTTGCTGAGATGATGGCTGCTTTGCAGGAGAAATCTTCCGTGAAAGAACTTGAAAAATTACTCCAACAGCAAAACACTGCGAAGGAAGTAAAGCAGAAGATACGCGAAACCATACAAGTTCTCATTTAGAAAAATTGCAGAAGGTTTAGAGGTTGAAATACGACAGAATACTAGAGTTGGTTTTAAACACAAGAACTTATGAAAACGACATTACTAAGTATAGGTATAGCGCTGTGTATGGTAAATGTATATGCACAGCTCACGCATACCGAGAAGTCAACAAAGGAATTTACATTCGAAAAGAAAGATGTTAATAACACATTGCTCATTGAAAACATCAATGGAAGTGTAGCGGTAACGGGCTATAGCGGTGACAAGATTGTGGTGGAAGTTACCAGGACCGTTCGAGCCAAAACGCAGGCGCGGTTTGATAAAGCGAAAGAAGAAGTAAAGATGGGGGTGATCGACCTCGCAGATTCCATTATACTCTATAGCAGCGATGGCTGTACCCGGTTCGGCAGAGGTACGCCCAACAACAGAGGCCGGAATGGCTGGAGTTATAACTGGAACGAACGCGATGGCTGTCGCACGGAGTATGAATTTGAGTTGGACTTTGTCGTGAAAGTGCCAGCCGGTATAAATATAGGTGTAAGCACAATCAACAATGGTGATGTTGCCGTGCAGGGTGTAACCGGCATCGTGATCGCGAATAACATCAACGGAAGTATAAAATTACAGAACATGGTGCGCGAAGCCGAAGCGAGTACGATCAACGGAAACCTGGATGTAGAGTATACTACCAATCCGAAAAAGAAATGCCGCTTCTATACACTCAATGGAGACATCAACGCACTGTTTCAAAAGGGACTCGCGGCCGACCTAAGCTTCGAAAGTTTCAATGGTAGTTTTTATACCAACATTGAAAAGATAGAAGCACTTCCTGCCAAGATCGAGAAGAGCGACAAAGGCAACGGCATACGCTATAAAGTAATGGACAACCTGTTTAAAACCGGACAAGGCGGAGTGATGCTCGACTTTGAGACATTCAATGGAAATGTATACCTGAAGGAGAAGAATTGAAGAGCCGTTATCCGTTAATGGTTATTCGTTAACCGTGATCTGAACTTTCATAACGACTGCAAAGATCTATACTACGAATGACCAGCAAATATATACCACACGGATAACGAGCCACAAAAAAACAGTAAACTACTAATAACGATTAACTGATAACGAATAACGACTACGGAAATGAAAAATCAAATACTAACAATAGCCCTCGCACTGATCACCTTCGGGTTGATACTCATCTCATCATCGATCGCGAATGCTCAGAGCAACAGTGAATTTACCGTGCCCCTGAGTGATCCGGCAAAGCGAGGTAAACTCAAAGCACATCTTAATTTCGGTTCGATCACAGTGAAAGGAACTGCGCGTAAGGATGTACTGGTAAAGTATAAATCTGGTGAGGATAATGATTGTGACGGCTGCGATGATGACGGTGAAGAGAAAGACAAAGACAAAGATCATTCGCACAACAAAAATCGTAATAACAATAAGGAGAATAACAGCAGCTCAAAATCCGAGGGACTTCGCAAGATTGGCGGTGGCGGTATGGATCTTGAAGTTACCGAGAACAACAACTTTGTAAAAGTGCAGTCTGATTCATGGAATCATAAAGTTGACCTGGAGATTGAAGTGCCTTCCGGTTTCGATATGGAAGTGCACACCTATAACGATGGCGATCTGATGGTTACCAACGTGCAGGGCGATCTCGAGCTTACCAACTATAACGGGGAGATAACGGCCCTCAACATTTCCGGAGCGATCGTAGCTACAACATTTAATGGTGAAGTAAAGATAACGTTCGATAAAGTAAAAGAAGGAGCACCAATGTCGTTTACAACATTTAATGGTGATATAGATCTTACGTTCCCGGCATCGCTGAAGGCTTCGTTCAAAATGAAAACCGAGCAAGGCGAGATCTTTACCGGCTTTGATATGAAGATGACCAGTGCCGGTCCGGTGCAGAAGAAAGATGCAAAATCAGGAGTATACCGTGTTACAGTAGACGACTACAAACGAGGTGACGTGAATGGAGGAGGAGCGGAGATCATGCTGAAGAATCACAACGGTGATATTTACGTTCGCAAGAAATAACTACGCACACACAACCATAATGTGAAACAGGGTTGATTGGTTTATTGAAAGCGGTATGACTGTAGTCTGCCGCTTTTTTAATGCATTGTATAGCGAGGAGGTTCTGCAAAGTATATTCCGGGTAACCGGTAGTTTTTCGGAATTGTTTTTTCGACTTTTGGGTTTCAGGAAGTAAATCAGAATAATATGCCATTACCGGTTGGAACGAAGGCGCCCGATTTTACATTAGGCTCAACGAGTGGGAGAGATTTTTCGCTGTATCGCGACATGAAGAACAAGCCTTGTATTTTATACTTCTATCCCAAAGATTTTTCAGTAGGTTGTACCAATGAAGCTTGTAGTTTCAGAGATACCTTCGAAGTGTTTAAGGAATTGAACATTACAATCATCGGCATCAGCCGTGATTCATTGGAAAGTCACGCCAAGTTCAAGAAGACACTCGCGCTTCCGTTTGATTTACTTGCTGATGTGGAGGGAAAAGTTTGTCAACTGTACGATACGCAATTGCCGTTTGTACCTTTATTTACCAAGCGCACTACGTATCTGCTGGATAAAGACCAGACTATATTAGCGATGTACCAGAATATATTCTCATCGAAGCGGCACATCAAGGCCATGGTAGAGAATGTTACGGCGCCCACGCGGAGGCAAGCCGTTTAGGCTTCCCACCACGGTAACGGAAATTTGATCTCGGTTACAGATGTAACAACCATATCCGGTTTGAAAGCATATTTGATCAGGTCTTCCTTCTTGGTGATACCGCTGAGAGTAAGTATAGTTTTATAGCCCATCTGAACACCGCCTTGTATATCGGTATCCATGGTATCACCGATCACGGTAGTGTCTGCAGTTTCAAGTCCTAAGGCTTTACGGGCAGAGCGCATCATTACCGGACCAGGTTTTCCAATCACAAACGCTTTTATACCGGAAGCCTCTTCGATCATCGCAGTAGTAGCGGCTATACCGAGGTTAGCCCATCCTGCTTTTTTAGGAGAAGGATCGCGGTTGGTAGTAATAAATTTGGCACCGGCCAGAATCATATCTACAGCACGCTGCACCATTTCCAGTGTAAAGTTTCTGCCTTCACCCAACACAACAAAATCAGGATCAGTTTCTACCAGCGATATACCATTTTCATGCAAGCTGGTGAGTAAGCCTCCTTCACCGAGTACATAGGCAGAACCGTTTGGAATTTGACCGGCCAGAAATTTACCGGTAGCCATCGCACTGGTATAAATATGTTTTTCATCCACGTTTATACCCAGCTTCTTCAGCTTGCGCACAGCCTCTGTACGTGTACGCTGACTGTTGTTGGTCATAAACATGAAGGGTATATCTTTTTTAAGTAACATGGCTATAAATTCGTCAGCCCCCGGTATAAGTATATCGCCACCGTATACAACACCATCCATGTCAATGAGTAAGCCTTTTGCCATTTTAGTAGAGTAAGTTATAGTCAAATATAGTTAACGGTTAATAGTTATCCGTCATTCGTTAACAGTTATCCGAAAAAAAACAATTACACAACGCACACGAAGAAATTATAGTATACTCCGCTAACATCAACACCTGAACACACCAACACCTCAACACAACAAACACACATACTTACGTAAACACCTAAACACGTCTCGTGCTGTTTCGCACAATCAACTCCGTAGGCAAGATCTTTGTAATCGGCTTAAACTCCTGTTTGTTCTCCACTTGCTGGATGAAGAGTTTGGCAGCGGTTTGTCCCATCTGGTAAGCGGGTTGTGCCACCGTGGTAAGTGAAGGTTCGATGAACTGCGATACCGGTTCGTTGGTAAATCCTACGAGCGATATTTCATCGGGTATACGAACGCCTTTTTCTTTTAGCACCTGCATGGCAAGTATGGCGACCGGATCATTCATGCAAAATATAGCATCGGGTCGCTGCGGTAAATCCAGGAGCTTGTGTGTA
This sequence comes from uncultured Chitinophaga sp., assembly GCA_902168205.1. Taxonomy (GTDB): domain Bacteria; phylum Bacteroidota; class Bacteroidia; order Cytophagales; family Cyclobacteriaceae; genus Ohtaekwangia; species Ohtaekwangia kribbensis. The sequence continues at coordinate 659,788 of CABHOK010000002.1, forward strand.
GCTGCGGTAGGATCGGTATGCAGATCTTTACAATGAATGATCAGCTCTTCATCAAGTTCTACATTGTAGTTACGTATAGCATCGCGGTAGCCACGTAAGCGCTGATCACTTACATAAAGTGTTTCAGGTCCGCCAATGAAAGCGATGCGTTTACAGCCTGTGCGTATCAAATGTTCAGCAGCTTTAAAGCCACCGTTATAATCATCTACTACAACTTTGGAAACATCGAGCTCGCTGGTGATACGGTCGAACAACACTATCGGTATTTGCTTGGCCAGTAAATGTTCGAGGTGCTCTACATTTTTAGTCTGACTTGACAGCGATATCAGTAATCCGTCCACGCGGTTCGATACCAGCATGTGTATATTTGATTTCTCTGTTCGCAGCGATTCCATCGACTGACAGATCATAATGCTATAGTCGTGCTTCGCTGCATACTCCTGTATACCACTGATGGTAGAGGAGAAGAAATGCATGGCAATCTCCGGTACAACCACACCAATGGTGTTTGTCTTTTTAATGCGGAGACTTTGTGCTACACGATTAGGTTCATAGTGTAATTGTTTGGCAAGTTCGAGTACAGCTTTTTTGGTTTCAGGATTTACATCCGGAGCATTGCGAAGAGCGCGCGAAACAGTTGAGATGGAAATGTTGAGTTTGATAGCAAGGTCGCGGATGGTAGCCTGAGGGTTCTTCATTTCAGAAAATCACGGAAATAGCTCAATAGTACAAGGTCGGTCGATAATATCAAAACGATTTATCGCCCTGAAGTAACAAACGATTTCTGAAATATTATTCTGAAAATAAATATAATTTCAGTGTTGAGATCGTTTCCGGAATCGTTATTTTTAAAATAATATTTCGTGAAGGGATGGCAATTGAAACATTTCGATTACTTCGCCTGTGATAAAAGTTTGTGCAGATATCGAACCCAAACCCTTTGCTGCCACCAAACTATGCATGCGGAAAAAGACGATCAGGTACTTTTTGACTTAATATGCCAGGGCGATCAGCGCGCTTTCTCCGTCTTGTTCGATCGGCATTGGAAGCGATTATACCACGCTGCCTATCGCGTGCTGGAAGATGAAACCGTTGCTAAAGATGTAGTACAAGACGTACTCATCTCGCTGTGGGAGAAAGGTCGCGACCGAAATATACTCAACATACAGGCGTATCTATACCAGGCTGTAAAGCTTCAATGCTTTATGCACCTGCGCTCCGGGGCTATATCTAAAAAGCACCTCGAACACATTAACCTTGTAGCAACAACCAACGACACGGAAGAAGCACTTCACGCTGCTGAACTGCAGTCCGTGCTCGAAGAAGGCATGGCTACACTTCCCGAAAAGTGTCGTGAGATTTTTTACCTGAGTCGGTTTGAGTTACTGCCCAATAAAAAAATTGCCGAGCAACTTCACATCTCGCCCAAGACGGTCGAGAATCAAATCACCAAAGCCTTGCGTACGCTTCGTCTTTCCATCGACAAGCTGGTGATGCTCACAGCCTTCATGCTCGACAACTTCTGATTTTTCATTGTCCGAAAATTTTTTCTGATCGCACGTAGGGGATCACACAATCGTGTGCAACTACCGTTTAGATCATGAAAATAGACGAACACCAATTCCGGAAACTACTCGATGCCTACATCAACGGCACGGCATCGCCCGCGGACAAACAACTGCTGGACGAATTCTTTGAATCGTATCCGGAAGCTGAGCAACGCGTGTCTCAACGAGATGAAAGCATCAAGCACGAATTGTGGATGCAGCTTTCCGAAAAACTGCAGGAGCCGCAACGGGCAAGTGCGAAACGCTATACCTTGTCACCCTGGTATTCAGTGGCAGCGGCACTGGCGTTGTTCATGGTGACTTTCTATTTCCTGATCTACAAAAAACAGGATGATGTGGTGAAACCTGAAGTGATTGCCGTGAAGCAGCAGACGGTGCAGACATCACGTGGACAAAAGTTAAAGATCGATCTGCTGGACGGCACACAGGTAATTCTCAACGCCAACAGTACACTTACCTTCCCGGAACAATTTACCCCAGCAACCCGCGAAGTATATCTTGAAGGCGAAGCATACTTCCAGGTAGCACATGATACATCCAAACCATTTATAGTTCACACAGCTTCTGCGAACACAACTGTACTCGGCACATCGTTCAATGTGCGTACATCGCCTGATAAAATTACCGAGATAACATTGGTGGAAGGTAAAGTAAATGTAGGCTCGCGCCTGCATACCGCGCAGGTAAAAGATGTTATACTTGAACCGTATCAACAAGCTATTGTTACCAGTGGCAACAAAGCCATCAGCAAGAAGAAAGTAGATGTACAGGCTTTTGTAGACTGGAAAGACAACGTTCTGCACTTCGAGAACATTACACTGGCAGAAGCCGTGGAGCAACTGGAGTCATGGTACAAAGTTGATATAACCTTTCAGAATCCTGCGCTTGGCAACTGCATCATTAATGCTACCTACAAGCAAGAGTCCTTGCCGAATATCCTGAAAAGTTTAGAGTATATGCTCAAGATAACCTGCACGCAGAAAGGTAACAGCGTGATCATGCAGGGCAAAGGATGCGACATCAAACCCAAACAAAGCAATATATGACTGAAACAATACGATTGAATCCTCCTTAGGGATACGGACTCTCAATCAACTTGAGAGAAAAGATAGTCCGGGTACTAACATTTTGGCCGATGCTTCCCCGGACTACAGCCTGAGAATTAGTTGATAAAACTCAAACCTTAACAAACCTATGAAATTTTTACGTAAGCTGTTCATGCTTATATCGAAGTACACATTGCGCCTTTTTATCATACAGGTAATTTGTATGAACCTTGGCTTTGCAGCGTCTACCAACAGCCAGAGCCTGGATAAGATCAAAGTTTCGCTTTCGCTGGAAGATGCCTCGCTATCGACCATATTCCAGGAGCTGGAAGCGAAAACAAAATTCGTATTTGCTTATTCAGCACAACTGGAGTTAGACAAGTCGTTCGACCTGCACTATAAAGACGCATCGCTGCGCCAGGTGCTGGAAGATCTTTCCGGTAAAGCATCCATCGAATTCAAACGCATCAACAAAACTATTTCCGTTACTGCCAAGGCAGAACGCAAGCCTCAACCAGTCGCGGTAGCGATACAGGTTTCCGGTTCGGTGAAAGATGAAGGAGGTGAAGCGCTGCCAGGGGTAAACGTGATGGAGAAAGGGACATCCAACGGTACGTCTACTGATTCCAACGGAAGCTTTTCGCTTCAGGTAGCAGGCGAGAACAGCGTGCTCGTCTTTTCATTCATCGGGTATAAATCACAGGAAGTCCGCGTAGGTACACAAACAAATATACCGGTGCAATTGCTGCAGGATGTAACAACCATGCAGGAGATTGTGGTGATCGGCTATGGTGAGCAGGAGAAGAAAGATCTTACCGGTGCGGTGTCTGTTATTGATAACAAAGACATGGCGAAAGTTCAGGCAACAACGGTTGCTGAAGCCATGCAAGGACTTGCTGCCGGGGTAAATATACGCAACAGCGGTCGTGCCGGAAGTGAATCAACAATCGAGATACGCGGTCTCGGAAACTTTTCGAACAACCAGCCGCTCTATGTTATTGACGGAGTGCCTACCATTGCCACACGTGATTTCAACGCGGCCGATGTAGAGTCTATCCAGATTCTGAAAGATGCATCCGCTGCTGCTATATATGGATCACGTGCCGCGAACGGTGTGATTATCATCACGACCAAGAAAGGAAAACCAGGACCACTGAAAGTTGATTTCTCCGGACGTTACGGAGTGCAGACTTTGCCGAAGTATGAATTTATGAGTGCGGCAGATTTCAAGAAATATAACACGATGGCTTATCGCGAAGCCATTGAAGTAGAAAAATTTCCGTGGGTGATCGACCAGGGCTATCAGCAATTTCCCGAAGGTATAGATACCGATTGGCAGAGTGAGACCTTCCGCACAGCACAAACGCACGACTATAACTTGACTTTCTCCGGAGGTAATGAATTCGGTACATATTTAGTATCCGGAAATTACTTTGGTAACACCGGTACAAGTATAGGGTCATCGTTCGATCGCTATAGCTTCCGCGTGAACACCGAAGGCAAGCGTGGTATATTTAAGATCGGAGAGAACCTTTCTATTTCGCATGGTCAGTCAGATGATCTGATCACCAATCCGTTCTGGGACATGTTACGCATGTTACCAACCATACCGGTGCATGACCCCACACACCCGGGAGGTTTCGGTTACGGTGATGAAGCCGCTGCACGTACGTTCGGAGTAAACCCGATTGCACGTGAATCGCTGGAAGAAACAACCAACCAGAACCTGCGCCTGCGCGGAAATGCTTACGCAGAACTTAGCTTTCTGAAAGGTGTGTTGAAATATAGGGTTAACGCAGGTCTTGAAGCCAGCAACGAAAACTATAAATATATCCGCAAGGTCGGTAACTGGACATTGAACCAGCCATTCGATCCATCGGCTGTAAATGAATATCGGGGAGAATATGTATCAACCTTGATAGAGAATACAGTTCACCTGAACAAAGATATAGGGAAGCATCACATCGATGCCGTAGCCGGTACAACCTTCCAGCGCCAGAAGTATGATCGCATCTCCGGCACGAAACGCAACCTGGTTGAAGTCGGTGGCAGGTATTATGATGTACTCGATGCAGGAACAACCAATCCGGAAGCAGGTGGTTTTAACAATGAAGATGCACTCATCTCATACCTCGGCCGGTTTAACTATTCGTACGATGAAAAATATTACCTGACCGGTACCGTGCGCAGAGATGGATCGTCACGTTTCGCGAAGAATAATCGCTGGGGGAATTTTCCTTCGGCAAGTGCTGCATGGCGTATCAGCGGAGAAGACTTTTTCAATGTTCCGTTTATAGATGATCTGAAGATTCGCGCAAACTATGGCGAGCTGGGTAACTCCAGTATAGGACGTACGGTTGGATACGGAGGAAGCTTCTACGGTTCTTCAATCTATAACATCGGTAACTGGGATTACCTGGCACTGCTCAATTCTTCCGTTATCGCTACACTAGGTCGCGATCAGCACATTGTGAATGGCGCTACACAGGTAAAACTGGCAAACGCAGATCTTCGCTGGGAAACCAAAGAAGTTGTAAACATCGGAACAGATATAGCGCTCTTCAACAACAAGCTAGCTTTTACGATGGAGTATTTTGTAGCAACCACGAGAGATGTACTGACGGCAATGCCTATATTATTATCTACCGGTAATGATGGCGGTGACCCGTTCGTTAACGCAGCCAGTATACGCAACAAAGGTATAGAGATCTCTACCACCTGGAAAGAACAACGTGCAAGCGGACTCCGCTATAGTGTAACCGCTAATTTTTCTACCGTGCGAAACGAAGTGCTGGAGTTAGGGTATGGTAACGAGGAGATACTAAGTGGTATAACAAAAACGGAGATCGGTGAACCGATCGGTATGTTCTACCTGCGCAAGACCGATGGTATATTTCGCAGTGAAGAAGAAGTACTCGCACACGTAAACTCAACTGGTAAAGTTATTCAGCCGAATGCCAAGCCTGGTGATATTCGTTATGTAGACTTTGATGACAACGGAGAGATCAACGATGCCGATCGCCAGATCGTAGGCAACCCGTGGCCTAAATTTGATCTGGGCCTTGTATTGAATGTAGAGTATAAAAACTTCGATCTGTCAACCTTATGGTACGGATCATTCGGACAGAAAGTATATAACGGTTCACGCGCTGCGGTAGAACGCTTCGATGATAACTCAAACTACTTCGTATTTGAAGAAGGCAGCGAGCCATTCCAGGAAAATCCAAACAGCGATTTCCCAAGATTACTCTACGGTGATGATCGTAACTCGCGCGGAGACACAGACCGCTGGCTGGAGAACGGTTCATACTTCCGACTGCGCAATGTTACACTCGGCTATAATTTCCCGAAAGCACTAACGGAGCGCGTTAAACTCAACAGTGCACGCATCTATGTTACAGGACAAAACCTGTTAACGTTCACAAAATATACCGGTCTTGATCCTGACTTTACGGCACCGGATATATGGCGCAGAGGTCACGATGAAGTGCGTTACCCGAATGCAAAAACTTTCCTGGTAGGTCTCCAATTTAATTTCTGATTCTAAAGACAATCTGCTATGAAAAGCTTAAAACTATATATACTTCTGATACTGTTCGTATCCATTACTTTCAGTTGCAGCGAAGATCTGCTGGATATTGACAACCCGAATACACCAACCGTTGAACAAGGCTGGAAAACGGAGAAGGATGCCGAGATGGGTATCAATGCCGTATACAACATGTTCTATAAACCTTCTACCTGGACACGCTGGATATACTTCCGGTATGATCTCGCTTCCGATGAAGGTCACAGTACAAGTCCATGGGTAGAGCTTGCCGATTGGACACGCTTCCGCTATAACAACTATAATTTCTGGGATGGTAACAACTGGCACTGGCGCGATTTCTACAAAGCTATATTTCGTGCGAATCAGGTGCTGGCGTATGTACCCGAAATAGAGTTTGCCAACGAAGCGAACAAAGACAGAATACTGGCGCAGGCAAGATTTATCCGTGCCCTGTATTATTACCAGATCGCTCTACTGTGGGAGAATGCACCGATTGTACTCGAACCATCCAAACCACAGGACGAACCGCTTCAACGCACCGAAGCTGAAATATGGGCGCAGGTAGAAGAAGATCTCAACTGGGCTAAAGATAAATTACCGGATCAGTGGGACGATGCCAATGTAGGTCGCGCTACCAAAGGTGCTGCCAAAGCGTTGCTTGCACGCGCACTGATGCAGCAAGGTAAACTGCCACAGGCAAAGACAGAATTGGACTGGCTCGTTACCGGAGATGGTAAAGGATATTATGGTCTTGTAGATAATTACCGCGATAACTTTACACACACCAACGAGAACAATAAAGAATCTGTTTTCGAAATTCAGTTCAGTGATGTGAACAAAGGTGGTGATGGCGATGATCTGACGGCTTCGATGGGCTTTCAGCGCACACAGTTTTTCGCGCCTGGTGGTATAGGCTGGCAGGATGGTAAAGCACGTGCCTGGCTTATCGATGAGTATAAGAAAGAGTTGACAAAAGATGGTGAGTACGATTCACGCTTGCTCTACAACATCTTTTACAAGCAGGCCTATAAAGATTTCCCGGATGCAGCTAACAACGATACACTGGTATATAACAGACCGTGGAATAACAATGCGTGGGGTAATGAAACGTTTATCAAGAAATACTCAACGTACTACTATCGCGATCGTGAAGATTACCACGCACCGAACAACTTCCGCTTCATTCGCTATGCCGATGTATTGCTGATGTATGCCGAGTGTCTCAACGCAGCGGGACAAACTGCTGAAGCTTATACGTATGTGAACATGGTGCGTGAACGGCCAAGCACAAATCTTGAAAAGCTGGAAGTTGCTCATCCGGAGATCGGTATGGATCAGGCTCTCTTCGCGAAGCGTTTGCAAATGGAACGTTCACTTGAGCTTTGCTTCGAAGCAGTTCGTTGGGGAGACCTGAAACGTTGGGGTTTGCTGACATCACAAGCTGGTATAGATGAATTGAAAACACGCGATATAGACTTTAATAACTTTGTATTGCAACGCAATCATCGTTTACCACTTCCTCAGATCGAAGTTGATAACAACACGAACCTTATTCAAAATACTCCTTACTAAGTAAAGGACCCCTTGTGACGGGAAGCACTATAACTAGTGCTTCCTTCTTTAATCAGTTATTTTTTAATGATACGCGTGTGATCGGATATCATAGCCTTGCTATTTTATTTTTTCTGAACAGCATAGCATCCGGGTATATAGATTCGGATGTTGCCATGCAGCAGGACAGGAAGCCCGTCGATGGAATCCGCATTGCCTGGGATTTTAGTACCCGGAAGCAGCTGTCTCCTTTGGAGGCAAACTATGCCGGGTATGCCCGCATGATCAGGTTGCACAATGGAAAATTGTTTTGCGTGTACGAAAGCGATGGATCAGTATACGCTATAAAAAGTGATGAACGCAGGCAACAATGGAGTGCCCCGGTATTGATCGCAGCGAAGCAGAATGATATAGCGCGTGCGGTGCCGGAAGTATTGCAACTGCATGATCAAAGTATACTGGTGTCCTATAATCTTCGTCCACGAGGTAACAATACAGATTCCACCAAACGATTTGCCATTGAAATGAAACGAACCAATGATGATGGTATACATTGGACGGATGCTGTGGAGGTATACCGCGCAGGACACGAATTTAAGAATGGATGCTGGGAGCCTGCACAGATACAACTGCCATCAGGAGAGATACAATTGTATGTCGCCAACGAAGGCCCCTATACAAAATCAAATGAGCAGGAGATAACACTCTTTCGCTCTATGGACAATGGTGCAACGTGGACAAAAGGAGAACAGGTGAGTTTCAGAAGTGGCTACCGTGATGGTATGCCTGTGCCGGTACTGCTGCAAAACAAACGCGAAGTAATTTTTGCCATTGAAGATAACGGTATTGATGGTAAGGAGTTCAAACCCGCTATCATTCGCTCATCCAGTAAATGGAAGAATGCGCCCGTACTGGCCGCAAGTCCTGATCGTGAATATGCGATGGACAATGATGCACAAATACCCGCCAACAAGTATGCAGGTGCTCCCTATATCCGCCAGTTGCCATCCGGAGAAATTATACTCTCATACCAAAGCAACGAGTATAGAAAAGATTTTCAGTGGGACAGGAGCGATATGGTGGTAGCGATAGGCTCACCGGAAGGACGAAACTTTAATCGCAAGAGTATACCGTTTTATACTGCTGATTCAACCCAAACTACACTCTGGAATTCACTGTGCGTGGAAAACGATAGCACTGTGATTGCGCTTGGCTCTACCAATATTTATGGTAAAACAGCGGTATGGATGATAAAAGGATATATACTTCACGGAATTAAATCGCATCAAACCACGCTAACACCGGATGGTGAAAGTAAAGAGCCACTGTGGCGAACTGAAGCTCCTGTATTTATAGGCGGCTACGGGCCAACACAAGCGAAAATTCGAACAGGTTGGAATATGGATAAACTATTCTTCGCTGTTCAAGTAAAAGACAAGGATATAGTCACCGCTCCAAATGATCTGCAGAAAGGTGATGGTGTGCGTTTGTTACTGGATGTTGGTAATCTTTCAGCAGTAAAGAGTGGTGAGGGCGTTTACGTCATGCTTGTTACTTCGGCAGGCAAAGCATTTTTCCAACAGCGCGCGAATGATCAATGGACAACATGGAGTCCAAACGGTATCGCTGTAAAATCAAAAAAGCTCGCTGACGGATATCAAGTTGAAGTAAGTATACCGTGGAGGACACTATCAGCTTCTCCTCTGAAAAATAAACGCATAGGCTTTCATGCCGAAGTGAACGAAAGCAGTAACGGCATGCATCGCTATACTGAACCTCTTTCCGGAAATGTTACGGAGCAACCCTTTACATGGTTGCCATTAGTATTAACCGATTAGCAGCAAATGAAAATGAAGAACATACGATATATAGCTTTTGTAGTATGGATGACCGGCATAGGGATAGGCAAGGATCTTCATGCACAGACATTCTCGAACCCGATCAGCGAGATGGCCGATCCGCACATTACATACTATAACAACACCTATTACCTCACCGGTACAACCGGCAATAACATTACACTTCGAAAGGCAGCTGCATTGAACGCACTTAAATATGCTCCGGGTATTGTGGTGTTTACAGCTCCTTCAGGTGGACCTTGCTGCAACTTCTGGGCTCCCGAGCTTCATCGAATCAACAATGCATGGTATATATACTATACCGCAGGCACAAGCAGTGATTTGAGTGGACAGCGTACCTGGGTGATCGAGAATACAGCGAATGATCCAACCACCGGCACATGGACAAACCGCGGCCAGATTTACCATCCGACTGAAAATTTCTGGGCAATAGATGGATCTATACTTTCCTTGGGTAACAAGAATTACTTTTTATGGTCGGGCTATAGCAGTGGCTCGAATACCGTGCAACGTATTTATATAGCCGAGATGTCCAATCCGTGGACGTTGACTGGTCCGAGAGTTTTGTTGTCGAGTCCTGAATATAGTTGGGAACGAGACGGAGAAGTAAATGAAGGACCAATCATCCTAAAGAAGAACGGGAAAATATTCCTGGTATACTCCGCCAGCGGCTGTTGGACCCCAGACTATGCTTTGGGAATGCTGACGATGAGCGAAAGTGCTGATCCGTTGGTAGCCGCATCATGGACAAAATCACAGCAACCCATTTTTGTTTCGAACAGCGCAGCGAATGTATATGGTCCCGGGCATAACGGTTTCTTTACCTCGCCCGATGGAACTGAACTTTGGAATGTATACCATGCCACAACGGTAGCGGCAGGCGCATGCGACCACACACGTACCACCCGTGCACAAAAAGTAGAGTGGAAAGCTGATGGCACTCCGGATTTTGGTATACCAGTAGCAGCAGGGGATACACTCGTTGCTCCGGCCGGGGAGGTAGCATTGCCAGCATCCACTACGTTGCAGAATGGAGTCTATAAACTTACTGCGCGCCATAGTGGTAAAGCGCTCGCGTTGAAAGGATGTTCACCCGCATTAGGTGCCGATGTTATTCAGAATAGTTGGCAAGGCACAGCGTGTCAGCGCTGGAATATACAGTTTACAGGTGATGGCTATTTCGTGCTGACCGCTGCTCGCGGGGGACTCGCGCTGGATGTTGCCGGATGTTCAAATGATAATTACGCGAATGTACAAACGTGGGCCCCGAATGGCGCACCGTGCCAGCAATGGAAAATTGAAGATGCAGGCAACGGGTATTATCGTTTACTCGCACGCAATAGTAACAAGGCACTTACAGTTATACTTAATTCTGGTGATGAAGGCGCTGACGTAGTTCAACAGGATTGGACAGGTGCCGAAGGACAACAATGGCAGATTGAAGTTTCGGAAGAAGTAATCACGGGCAATGAGTCCGGTATAGCTAAACAGTTCACTGTATTTCCCAATCCTGCTAAAGAGAACATCACGATAGCAAGTACTTCCTCAGCTTCGATAAAACAGGTTGTGCTAACGGATATATATGCAAGACCTGTTCGCGATGTAAACGCTGTTCAGCGAGGTGACCAGTGGACGCTATATACAGGTAACATGGCATCAGGGCTTTACCTGTTACGCGTGCAGCACGATCAGAAAGAGACAATTGTAAAAGTCGTACTAGAAAAATGAAGTATCTGAGTATATATATAGCGATGCTGATTAGTTGGGCAGCACACGCACAAGAAACGTTCATCAATCCAATATTGCCTTCAGGGGCCGATCCGTGGGTAACCTGGAAAGATGGTTATTACTATTATACCAATACCGTTGGCAATCGAATCATTCTCTATAAAACCGAGAAGCTTCACGAGTTAAAGAACGTAACACCTAAAACGGTTTGGACGCCACCTGCAACGGGTCCGAATTCAAAAGCGATCTGGGCGCCCGAATTGCATTACCTCGATGGCAAATGGTATCTATACTATACCGCCACAGATGTAAACAATGATGGTGATGCCTCCCGGTATATATTCGTGCTTGAGAATACAGCAGCCGATCCGTTGCAAGGCACCTGGACCGATAAGGGTCAGGTAAATATGAAACATTCTGGTCTGGATGGTTCTGTGTTTGAGCATAAAGGCAAGCACTACTTTGTATATTCTGCATATATAGGCCCGCAAAGTGTACTGGTAATTTCCCTGATGAAGAACCCATGGACATTGGCGGATATGCAAGTCGTAATTGCCAGTCCGGATAAAGTATGGGAAAAATTTGGCGGAAGAGAAATCCTGGAAGGTCCGCAGTTCCTTATGAACAATACCGGCAAAGTATTTATTATATACTCGGCCAGTGCGTGCTGGGCAGATGAGTATTCGCTGGGTATGCTTACGGCAAATGACAAAGCTGATTTGCTGAATCCCGCATCGTGGATAAAATCAGTTGAGCCGGTGTTCAAACAATCTGCCGTTCATCATGTATATGCGCCCGGTCATAATTCATTCTTCACCTCACCGGATGGAAAAGAGCATTGGATTTTGTATCATGCCAATACAGGTGCCGGTCAGGGATGCGATCATCGCAGATCACCGCGCATGCAGCCATTTCATTGGAAGAAAGATGGGACACCTGATTTCGGTGAGCCTGTACGTGCTGACTCCGTGCTGCGTGCACCTTCTACGGTCAAGTAACTAAACAACCATGGTCATGAAGCATATAGTTTTTCTTTTTGCGTTGCTAATCGTATCACGGTATGCCTATGCGCAGAGCCCGGCCAAATTCAATGGATTGGACTCTAACCTTGGAAATTTATACCGCTTGTCGGATGCAAAGACACGCTCCATCAGCCCCGAGAATTTTACAGGCGAACCCGGTAAAGGCGGGATGGCCACACCCGATAAAGGAAATGCCGGTCGCGAGGCACGCGAGTTAGGACAAGGATGGAAGGTAAATCCGTTCATCATCATTGAACCCGGTCAGACATTTACACTCGCAGAGATAACAGGTTCCGGAGCGATCCAACACATCTGGATGACACCTACCGGTAACTGGCGTTATTCTATACTTCGTTTTTATTGGGACGATGAAAAGGAACCTTCTGTTGAAGTTCCGGTAGGAGATTTCTTCGGCATGGGCTGGGGCGAATTTGCTCCGCTCAATTCACTTGCAGTAACGGTTAACCCTGGCAGTGCTTTCAATTGCTATTGGACAATGCCCTTCCGTAAGAAATGCAGAATTACCATGGAAAATATAGCAACTGAGAAAATGCGTCTGTATTACCAGGTAGACTATACATTGACCGATGTTCCGGGTGATGCTGCTTACTTCCATGCACAGTTCCGAAGAAGCAATCCCACCAAAGGTTCTTTATATACATTGATCGATGATATAAAAGGCAAAGGACATTATGTAGGTACCTATATAGCATGGGGTGTAAACAACAACGGCTGGTGGGGCGAAGGTGAGATCAAATTCTATATGGATGGTGACTCCAAATTTCCAACCATCAACGGTACCGGAACGGAAGATTACTTCTGCGGCTCCTATAATTTCGAGAATAAGAAGACACATCAATACCAGGAGTTCTCCACTGCGTACGCAGGGTTGCATCAGGTAATTCGTCCGGATGGAGTATATACATCACAGCAACGTTTTGGCATGTATCGCTGGCACATAGCAGACCCAATCCGCTTCGACAAAGAACTAAAAATTACCATCCAGGATTTAGGATGGCGCAGCGAAGGACGTTACCTGCCCCAGCAGTCTGACATCAGCTCGGTAGTATACTGGTATCAGGCCGAGCCGCACGCATCTTTCCCGAAACTCCCTGTTAAAAATGATCTTGAAGTAAACTAATCGTAATAAGTAAGAATGAAAAGAGTATATATAGCCCTTTGTTTGTTCATTGCGAGTATCTCCGCGTTTTCGCAGGCAACGTTTACCAATCCATTGTTACCATCTGGTGCTGACCCGTGGAGTATATATAAAGATGGTTACTATTATTATACCCATACACTTGGCAATCGCATCGACATCTGGAAGACAAAGAACCTGGCCGATCTGAAAACAGCCGAACGTAAAACCATCTGGATACCTCCGTCCAATACAAAATATTCCAAAGAGATCTGGGCGCCTGAAATTCATTTTCTGCAAGGCAAGTGGTATGTATACTTTGCGGCCGATGATGGCAAGAATGATAACCACAGACTATATGTATTAGAGAACGCCTCAGCTGATCCATTTGCAGATACATGGGTATTCAAAGGAAAAATTTCTGATCCTTCTGATAAGTGGGCGATAGATGGTTCCGTATTCGAATTCAAAAAACAACTATATATGGTTTGGTCAGGATGGGGAGGCGATACCAACGGCCGGCAGGATATATACATAGCCAAGCTGAAAAATCCCTGGACGATCGAGGGTAACCGTGTAAAGATTTCGCATCCCGAACATGAATGGGAGCGTCATGGTGATCTCAATGACCCGGGCAATCCACCGCATGTAGACGTCAATGAAGGTCCGCAGGTGCTGGTATATAAAGATAAAGTGCATATTATATACTCGGCCAGCGGTTGCTGGACAGATTTCTATGCGCTGGGTATGTTAAGTACATCTGCCAAAAGCGATTTGATGGATGCATCGGCCTGGAAGAAATCGGCAAAGCCTGTATTTCAAAAGTCGGAAGCGAATAAAGTATTTGCTCCGGGACACAATTCATTCTTTAAATCACCTGATGGAAAAGAAGACTGGATACTATACCACGCCAATGCCGAACCAGGACAAGGTTGTGGTGGACATCGTTCGCCACGTGCACAGAAATTTACCTGGAATGCTGATGGAGCGCCATTGTTTGGGGAACCGGTGAAGGAGGGGGATGCTCTGGCGATACCGGCTGTTAAGAAGTAAGGAGTAAGAAATAAATGATGCGGTATAGTATAGTGATTGTTGTGATGCTGGGGGTAATGATAAGGCTGTCGGCACAGGTGACTTTTACGAACCCGGTATATACTTCTGATTTTGCTGATCCGACTATAATTCGCGGTCATGATGGTTGGTTTTATGCCTATGGGACGAACACAGAAATCAACAATATACTGTATCATATACAGGTGGCGAAATCGCAAGACCTGGTTCATTGGGAAATTGCAGGGGATGTATTGCCGATAAAACCAACCTGGGCTGATAAAGACTTTTGGGCACCGCATGTGCTGTATGATGCAGTGCGAAATCAATACTATTTATACTACTCAGGCGAATCGCCTGATGATAAGATTGGTAAGTGTATAGGCGTTGCTGTCTCAAAGAATCCTGCGGGGCCTTTTGTAGATATAGGTCAGCCGTTGGTTTGTGGTGAGGAGTTTATAAACATCGACCCGATGGCGTTTGATGATCCGGTTACGGGTAAGAAATATTTATACTGGGGCTCGGGTTTCAAGCCGATCAAGGTACAGGAACTCAATGATGATCGCGTATCATTCAAAGTGGGAACATCGCCTGTAGGTATAGTGCCGCCCGGTAAAGATGTTGATTATAGCAGACTCATCGAAGGTGCATGGGTTCATCATCACGATGGATATTATTACTTATTATACTCCGGTGATAATTGCTGTGGTGATAAAGCCAACTATGCGGTAATGGTGGCGCGATCGAAAAAAGCAACCGGTCCTTTTGAACGTTTGGGTGCGGTAAAGAAAGACAACAACAGTGCTATACTGGTAAAGAACGATGCATGGCTTGCACCCGGACATAACTCGGTTGTTACCGATGATGCCGGTCAGGACTGGATCATATACCATGCTATAGCACGCGATGCCGCGTTGAAAGACAAAGGCAGAGTTATGCTGATCGATAAACTGCAGTATAGAAATGGCTGGCCCTTTATTAAGACAGGAACTCCCGGTATCAAACCTCAGCCGATTCCAACAATCAAGAAATTAATTAATAATCCTAAATAAATCTATGAAACAAATCAGTAAACAACTGCTCGCTGTGATTCTTTTGATATCGCTGTTCACAGCTTGTCAGAAGAAAGAAACAGCGCAGGAGCAACCAACGGCACAGGTACCCGCAGCACGCGATATCTGGACGAAGGAGCAAGCCAACGAATGGTATAAACAATGGGGCTGGCTGCGCGGCAGTGATTTTATACCGAGCTCTGCTATCAATCAATTGGAAATGTGGCAGGCTGAGACATTTGATACGGCCACTATCAATCGTGAGCTGGGTTGGGCTGAAGATATAGGCATGAACTCGATGCGCGTATACTTGCATCACCTCGCTTGGGAGATTGACTCTGTCGGTTTCAAGAACCGCGTAAATGAATATCTCAACATCGCTGACAAGCATGGTATATCTACGTTGTTTGTGTTGTTCGATGACTGCTGGAATCCAACGTACCAGGCCGGTAAGCAACCCGATCCAAAGCCGGGCATCCACAACTCGGGTTGGATACGCGACCCAGGCGATAAGCTTCATGAAGACTCAACACTCTATATTGTACTGGAGCGCTATACCAAGGACGTGCTCTCACACTTTGGAAAAGACAAGCGCATTGTTCTGTGGGATCTGTACAACGAACCCGGTAACTCTGGCTATGGAAACAAATCTATGCCATTGCTGAAGAAAGTATTTCAGTGGGGGAGAGAGGTAAATCCATCACAGCCATTATCAGTAGGTGTATGGAACAAAGATCTTGTTGATCTGAACCACTATCAATTGGACAACTCCGATGTTACCACCTATCACAACTATATGGAGCCGGAAGTTCACAAGCAGTGGATCGATAGTCTGCGTTCAACCGGTCGCCCGCTGATCTGTACCGAGTATATGGCCCGTACACGCAACAGCCGTTTCGACAACGTAATGCCTATGCTGAAACAGGAAAATATAGGAGCCTATAACTGGGGACTAGTAGCCGGTAAAACCAACACTATATATGCCTGGGATACACCAATGCCCGATGGCAAAGAACCGAAAGTATGGTTCCACGATATCTTCCGCAAAGACGGCACTCCGTATAGCAAGGAGGAAGTAGCGTTGATTAAGAAGCTGACGGGGAAATAGCTGTCCGCTTTGAGTAAGAAGTGAGAAGTAGGAAGAAGTCGGGAAGCCGGGAAGACAGGGAAGCGTAAAAGTTTTTTGGTTTTACTTCTTACTCCTGACTTCTTACTTCCGCATTACGATCTGTGCACCAACTCACATTATGCCTCAAACTCCACTTCCGGACTTCCCGACTTTCGGACTTCTGCCACTTAAGAACGTTACCGGAATCGTTATTTCACGCTGGAAACAGCGCTTTTATTCCTAATGTCAACACGATTCGTGTACTTCGTATCGTCATTAACATTTTGGGTTAATTGATTGGTTAAGTACCGGAGATCGAAAGGAGTTTGATCTCCGGTTACTATTTTATAGAGGACACCTAAACTTATTTTAAATAGTGGAACTGACCGCGCAGGATGTACTGAGCAAGTACAGAGAATTGTATCATGACGAGCCGATGCTCGTTCGCTCACCGGGCCGAATTAATCTCATTGGTGAGCACACTGACTATAATGACGGGTTTGTAATGCCCGCAGCGATTGACCGCGAAACGGTTTTTGCTATAGCAGCTTCACCTGATCAGAAAACAGAAATATACTCTGTCAAGTATAACGAATACTATACCGTTGATTTAAAAAATCCGCAGCGCACACAGGCTCCGGCATGGGCTAATTACCTGCTCGGTGTTATCCGCCAGTTTGTTGATAAAGGATATAGTCTGAAACCTTTCAAATGTGTATTCGGTGGAAATATACCGATGGGCGCGGGGCTCTCTTCTTCTGCTTCTGTTGAATGTGGTTTTGCGTATGCACTCAGTGTACTGAACAATCATAACATTGACAAGATTGAACTTATAAAAATAGCACAGTGGTCGGAGCACAACTTCGTTGGCGTGAAGTGTGGCATCATGGATCAGTTTGCCAGCATGATGGGCTCTGAGAACAACGTGATCTTACTCGACTGCCGCTCGCTGGAGTATCGCTACTCACCGCTCGAACTGAAAGACTTTACCATTGTATTGTGCGACTCCAAAGTAAAGCACTCGCTGGTAGACTCTGAGTATAACACACGCAGAAATGAATGTGAGCAGGGAGTTGCTATTCTCAAGAAATATTATCCTTCTATCAACAGCCTTCGTGATGTAAGCGAAGCGATGGTGCGTAGACATCAGGATGAACTGAAAGGTAAAGTATTCGATCGTTGCCTTTACGTAGTGCAGGAGATTGCACGCGTGCAGGAAGCGAGTCAGGACCTCGAGCGTCATGACCTGAAAGCTTTTGGTAAGAAAATGTTTGAGACACACGAAGGTTTGTCCAGGCTATATGAAGTAAGCTGTCCCGAGCTTGACTTCCTGGTAGATCAGGCGAAAGCCTCTTCGGGCGTATGGGGTGCTCGTGTTATGGGCGGAGGGTTTGGTGGCTGTACCATCAACCTGGTGAAGAAGGAAGATGTAGGTACGTTTCTGGCCGCGGTTAAGCAGGCGTATGCCGAGCGATTCGGCATTGCCATGGAAACCTATATCGTGAATATAAAAGATGGTACCAGCGTGAGTAAGTCAATCGAGAAAATTACTTTACATTAGGGCATGAAAAAAAAAGTATTAGTGACCGGTGGAACCGGCTACATTGGCTCTCACACCGCAGTAGAACTCATCAAGGAAGGTTTTGAAGTTATTATCATCGATGACCTTTCCAACTCACAGGCAGAAGTATTGAACGGTATCGAAAAGATATCCGGAGTGCGCCCTGAGTTTGTACAATTCAATCTTTGTGAAGAAGACAAGCTTACCGCTTTCTTCGAAAAACATCGTGACATTGATTCGATCATTCACTTTGCAGCAAGCAAGGCTGTAGGAGAATCGGTAGAGAAACCGTTGCTCTACTATAAGAACAATGTACTCTCGCTTGTGCTGTTACTCGAAGCGATGAAGAAGTATAACATTTCAAACATTGTATTCTCATCGTCATGTACAGTATACGGCCAGCCGGATAAACTGCCGGTAACCGAAGCAACACCGTTCAAACCCGCTGAATCTCCTTATGGAAATACCAAGCAGATAGGCGAGGAGATCCTTCGCGATACCTGTAAAGTAAACAAAGATATACAGGCTATATCCTTGCGTTACTTCAACCCGGTAGGGGCGCATGACTCTGCCTTGATCGGAGAATTGCCGAATGGAGTACCTGCCAACCTCGTTCCGTTCATCACACAAACAGCAGCTGGTATACGCCAGCAACTCATGGTGTTTGGCAATGACTATAGCACACCGGATGGTTCGGCTATGCGCGACTATATACACGTGGTAGACCTTGCTGTTGCTCACGTGATTGCCTTGAAGAGACTGATCGACAAAAAGCAAAAGAACAACTACGAGTTCTTCAACCTCGGCACCGGCAAAGGTTTAACGGTATTGCAACTGATACAGGTATTTGAAAAAGTAAACAACCTGAAGCTGAACTATAAAGTTGTAGACCGCAGAGCAGGCGATGTTGAAAAGATATATGCCGACACAACCTTGGCGAATAAAGAATTAGGCTGGGAAACCAAGTTAGGCGTAGAAGAAATGATGCGCTCTGCCTGGAAATGGCAACAACAACTTGCTACCAAAAAAGTATAATTTACGCAATGACACTTTGTGCCTCCTTCGTGCCCTTGGTGTAATGGATTTCTGAAGTATATATATGACGCAGTTCGATTTAAAAGATCACTCCCACAGACGATATAACCCGCTCACCGGAGAGTGGATACAGGTATCACCACACCGCTCCAAGCGCCCGTGGCAGGGACAGGTTGAGAAAACCGGTGCACAAACTTTATTGTCATTCGATCCTACCTGTTACTTATGTCCGGGGAATGTGCGCGCCAATGGAGAAGTAAATCCGAAATATACTTCTACCTATGCGTTCACCAACGACTTTGCAGCGCTGGTAGATGATGTACCGGCAGGGGAGTTCCGCGACAGCGATCTGCTCATCGCCAAAAGCGAAGCCGGTATATGCCGCGTGATCTGTTTCTCACCGCGTCATGATCTTACCGTTGCCGAGATGGATGTGGCGGGTATCCGTAGCGTTGTAGACCTGTGGGTAAACGAATATACTGAGCTCGGCAAGAATAAGAACATACAGTATATACAGATATTCGAGAACAAAGGTGCAGTGATGGGTTGCTCCAACCCGCATCCGCACGGACAGATCTGGGCACAGCAATCCGTTCCCGTAGAGCCTGCAAAGAAGCAACAACACCAGTTAGATTACTTCAATCGTAAAGGTGCTACGTTACTTTCGGATTACTGGAAGCTTGAACAAAAACACCAGGAGCGCATTGTGTTTGAGAACGATCACTTTGCCGTAGTAGTACCGTTCTGGGCAACATGGCCTTTCGAAACCATGATCATTCCCAAGCGACCGATGGCGCGCATCACCGAAATGACGGATGTTGAGCGTAATGCTTTCGCGGATGCCTATCGCAGAATGGCTGCGCGCTATGATAATCTTTTCGAAGTATCTTTCCCGTATTCAGCTGGTATACACCAGGCACCAAGCGATGGTGAAGCGCATGCCGAGTGGCACTGGCACATGGTGTTCTATCCACCGTTGCTGCGTTCAGCTACCGTGAAGAAATTTATGGTAGGGTATGAGATGCTGGCTAATCCACAACGCGATATTACACCTGAATTCAGCGCGGACCGTCTGCGTTCGCTTTCCGATATTCATTTCAAAAATCGAGTAGTTTCTGAAATACCAAACCCCTAAGTTTATGCGAAAGCTTATTGTTTATACCTTATTCGTAAGTGTAATTATGTCACAAGCCTGCAAGAAAAAAGAAGAAGAAACACAACAGCCTGCTGCGGATACAGTAGCCGTTGCAAAAGCGTCTGTTACAAAAGCTCCTTTCGGAAAATTGCCTGACGGGCAGGAAGTAAGCGTATATACCTTGAAAAATAAAAACGGTGTAGAACTGCAGGTGATCAACTACGGAGCCATCGTTACATCACTCAAAACTCCGGATAAAAACGGAGTACTTGAAGACATCGTACTCGGGTTCGATTCGCTTCAGGGCTACCTTACACCGGCACCATACTTCGGAGCCATTGTAGGTCGCTACGGAAACCGTATCGGTAAAGGTAAATTCAAGCTCGATGGTAAAGAATATACTTTAGCACAGAACAACAACGGACAGCACCTGCACGGTGGTTTAAAAGGATTCGACAAAGTATTCTGGAATATAGAAGAAGTTCCTGCATCCGAAGGTGTAGCGCTAAAACTTACCTATCAGAGTAAAGATATGGAAGAAGGCTATCCGGGTAACCTGAGCGTTGAAGCCATATATACTCTTACTGACAACAACGAGTGGAAGATCGATTACAAAGCAACCACAGACAAGAAGACGATCGTGAATGTTACACAGCATTCGTACTTCAATTTGACTGGTAATGTAAAGCGTGATATACTCGATCATCAACTGGTACTGCAGTCTGATAAACTTGTGCCGGTTGATAAAGTGTTGATCCCTACCGGTGAACTGAAAGATGTTACCAACACTCCGTTTGATTTCAGAAATGCTGCCGCGATTGGTGCGCGCATCAACGATAAAGATCAGCAGATACAATTGGGCGGAGGGTATGATCACTGCTGGGTGCTTTCATCGAAAGACAGCGTGAAGCTCGCTGCGAGTGTTTATGAGCCCGTGTCAGGCCGCTATATGGAAGTATATACTACCGAACCGGGTATTCAGTTCTACAGTGGAAACTTCCTGGACGGCTCGCTTACCGGCAAAGGTGGTGTGGTGTACAAGCATCGTTACGGACTTTGCCTCGAAACAGAACATTTCCCGGATTCACCCAATAAACCGGAGTTCCCAAGCGTGGTGTTGAACCCGGGGGAGACGTATTCAACGCAGACTACCTATAAATTCGCGACCAAGTAGTTGATTGTGTATAGCATACAGAAGAAGCTGTTTCTGAGATATACTTTGGAAACAGCTTCTTTTTTTTGACCATACATTAAAAAATTTGCAAGAAGTGGAATACGACAAAGAAATATTTTGTCGTTTCAAAAAGAACATTCATTTTTATCGATTGAACGAACGTGTGAAGTTGTGACTTTACCTATTAATTATTTGCAAAACCAAACCGAATCAAACCTGAACCATGCGACAATTACAAGCTGTTGACTACGTAGTCTTCCTGATTTACTTCGTCATCGTGGCCGGCTATGGCTACTGGATTTACCACCGAAAGAAAAAACAGTCAACTGACTCGAAAGATTTCTTCCTCGCGGAAGGATCGCTCACATGGTGGGCTATCGGTGCATCGCTCATCGCTTCTAACATTTCTGCCGAGCAATTCATCGGTATGTCAGGTTCAGGCTTCAAGATGGGCCTCGCGATTGCAACCTACGAGTGGATGGCAGCCGCTACACTCATGATCGTAGCGATCTTCTTCATGCCGATCTACCTTAAGAATAAGATCTATACCATGCCGCAGTTCCTTACGCAGCGTTATGGTCCAACGGTAAGTACCATCATGGCAATCTTCTGGTTGCTGTTATACGTAGTGGTAAACCTTACCTCAATACTATACCTCGGTGCACTGGCCGTTACAACGGTGTCTGGTATACCTTTCTGGACGTGTATGATTGGTCTCGCGGTGTTTGCAATCTTCATCACGCTGGGCGGTATGAAAGTGATCGGATATACCGATGTTATCCAGGTGTTCTTCCTGATACTCGGTGGTCTTGCCACAACATACCTGGCGATGGATCTCGTATCACAACACTTCAACACAGCCGGTGTAGGAGAGGGCTTCAACCTGATGATGTCGAAAGCAGATGATCACTTTCACATGGTGTTCGACAAGAGTAATCCTAATTACCTCGATCTCCCCGGACTTACCATTCTCATTGGTGGTATGTGGATTGTGAACCTGAACTATTGGGGATGTAACCAGTATATCACGCAACGTGCACTCGGTGCTGATCTTCCTACAGCGCGCAACGGTATATTGTTCGCAGCGTTCCTGAAGTTGTTGATGCCGATCATCGTTGTACTTCCGGGTATAGCAGCGTATGTGTTGTACCAGGATGGTATGTTCCAGCAGGACATGCTTGCCAATGGTGAGCTGAATCCTGACCGCGCTTATCCTGTATTGTTGAACCTGCTCCCGGTAGGATTGAAAGGACTTGCCTTCGCAGCGCTTACGGCTGCTATCGTAGCATCACTTGCCGGTAAAGCCAACAGTATATCAACGATCTTTACGCTGGATATCTATAAGAAATTCTTCAACACCAATGCTTCTGAAAAACAACTGGTATATATCGGTCGCGTAGCGGTTGTGGTGTCGATGGTGATTGCGATCATTATATCGCCATTCCTTGGTATCGATAAGAAAGGTGGTTTCCAGTATATACAGGAATATACCGGCTTCGTGTCGCCTGGTATCTTCGCTATATTTATTTTAGGCTTTTTCTGGAAGCGCACCAACTCCGCTGCTGCTATGGCGGCAGCGTTGATCACCTTCCCGCTGTCAATCCTGTTGAAGTTCTTACCGAAGATGACGGACCTGTCTTCGCTCAGCGGTATGGGCTTCTCTGCACTGAACAAAGAAACAGGTTTGTATGAAATTCCATTCCTCGATCGTATGGGCTTCGTGTTCATCATCTGCGTACTGGTAATGGTGATATTAACTGTAATGGATCCTAACAGCAAGAAGAACCCGAAAGGTCTCGAAGTAGATGCCAACATGTTCAAACCTAAAGGTGCATTTGCCGTAGGTGCATTGATCGTGCTGGGTATATTGGCTATGCTGTATACGATCTTCTGGTAGCCATACCGTTGTGGAGCCGTTAATCGTTATCCGTTAATCGTTAGACGGATAACCGACAACAGTCAAACAACATTTAGATAAATGACAAGGGTCTGATACGCAAGTGTCAGACCTTTTTCTTTGTGTACCTCTGCGTATTCTTTGTGCCTTCGTGCAATGGATTTTAATTTCACCGTGAAGCGCAACCCTGCGATAACGAATAACGATTAACCGATAACGATTATCGCCCAAATCCGTATCTTCACCCTATGAACCGCATTGACCGCCTCACCGCTATACTCATCCACCTTCAAACCAAACGCGTAGTAAAGGCAGAAGAAATGGCTGAGCGATTCGAGATCAGCCTGCGCACTGTATACCGCGATGTAAAGGCGCTCATGGAAGCAGGAGTACCGATCGGTTCAGAAGCAGGCAAAGGATATTTCATCGTAGATGGTTTTCATCTCCCACCGGTGATGTTTACACAGGAAGAAGCAAGCGCCATGCTGGTAGCCTCCAAACTTGTGGAGCGCATGACCGATAAGTCGATTCAGAAGACTTTTGAGTCCGCACTGATGAAGATCAAGGCGGTATTGAATGATAACGAGAAAGATCACCTGGAGAATTTGCAGACCTATATACAGGTATATAAATCGTCACAGACTACGCACGATGATTTTCCGGATAACTTCATGACCGATATTCAGAAGGCGATTGTAACCAAGCACGCACTGCGTATTGACTATAAAAACAATCTCGGTGAAGTAAGCGAACGCATCATTGAACCCATCGGATTGTTTTACTATAGCTTCGCGTGGCACCTCATTGCGTGGTGTACATTACGAAACGGCTATCGCGATTTCAGAACCGATCGCATCATGAGTCTGAAGAACACCGGTGCATCATTCGATGATCGGAACCGTTATACCTTGCAAGAGTACCTGCAAAGTCTCAGGCACTCGAACCACGACATGCAGGAAGTAAAACTACTGTTGGATAAACCTGTAACCGGCTATATGTCGTACGCGAAACACTACCATGGTTTGGTAACAGAAGAAGACCTGGGCGACAAAGTACGCATGACATTCCTGGTAGGCAACCTCCGACACTTCTGCAAAGGCGTGTTCCAGCAAGGTAATACCGTAGAGATAGAATCTCCCGAAGAAGCCAAGACCGTAGCACAGGAACTCGCGGAGGAGCTATATATGCATTATTCAAAGGTTACGGAGAGTATGTAGCTATACCGTCACCTCGCTATGCTATGTACATATCTTCACGCTCTCCGCGAGAGGCCCCGAATTCGGAGCAACGTTACGAGTTATGAGGATGTTTTTTCTAGTAGCATCAACGGTGCATCACTTTGACGATAAGAGTGGCCTTGGGGTTTCCCGCGGCATAAGCGCATTCTATAGCAAAAGCAGCACACTCGAAATGACGGGCTCAGTTCTCCAAAATTATATTCATCCTTCGTATATCTTCTCTATAGAAGGGCGAGCCTTCTTCCGCCAATATTAATCGGTAACGACCACCAATGCGTTGAGACTTCTTATGAATCAACATCATCGGTAAACCAACGGCTGCCATCGCGATCGATGCCCTTGTTACATCCTGGTTCAGTGACGGATCACCCTGTATTACAGAAACATTTAGCTGGTCCACCAGGAAATACCCGACACCTCCAATCACCAGCAAACCCCCGACTACATTTCGGAAATTCCGTTGTTCGAAATATATACGTTCAATAGAATGAAACGGCACTACCTCGGTATGTGCCAGCACAGCCGTGTCATATACATTACTTACATAGCTCCGCCTGCGCGTATCGCTTCCCTTTACTTTGAAAAGAATCTCATCACCGATATAAAGCCGGAGCAGCACTTTCTCTCCCTTTAGCAAGACAAGTTGTTTTTGTGCTACACACGCAGGCGCTATCAACAGCAACCCCAGCGCCATACCAATAACCAATCGTTTCAAATGTGTAATTATTTTAGCACCTAAAGATATTGAATACAGATGAAGTAACCCTACAAAAAGTTCTAACCCACAGTAAAATCCCCAACATCAACACCGAACACATCAACACCTCAACACACCGGGGCTGTTTGAATTTTATAGTGAATAGTTTGAATATCGTAATCGCACGCGCAGTAGGATGCGATACATTTGTACCGGGGCTGATTCCATTGATTTCTATTCAACGCTGTTCTGCAGAGCGTTATAGAGGAACAGATTTTTTATCACCAGTTCCGGTGAATGTTAAACGTTAAAACCAATTTGTATGAAGTACAGAAAATTAGGCAAGACAAACGAAAAAATTTCGGCTATAGGACTCGGTTGCATGGGGATGAGCTTTGCATACGGCTCGACTGATGACAAGGAGTCTATCGCAACACTACATCGTGCACTCGACCTCGGTATAAATTTCTGGGACACGGCTGATATATATGGTCCCTATACCAATGAAGAACTGATCTCGCAGGTACTGGTGCCGAATCGTGATAAAGTATTTATTGCTACGAAATTCGGATTCCGCATGCGTGAAGATCGCTCTACATATTTTGACGGATCGCCTGCACACATGCGTTCGGCTATTGAAGGAAGCTTGAAGCGATTGAAGATTGATGTGATCGATCTGTACTATGCACATCGTATTGATGCATCTATACCGGTAGAAGAAATGGTAGGAGCGATGGCTGAACTGGTAAAGGAAGGTAAAGTTCGTTACCTCGGTTTGTCAGAAGCATCGGCTGCATCGATACGCAAGGCCAATGCGGTACATCCCATAGCAGCATTGCAAAGTGAATATTCGCTGTTGACACGCGATGTTGAAAAAGAAAATCTTCCGGTGTGTCGCGAGTTGGGTATAACCTTGGTGCCGTATAGTCCGCTGGCCCGCGGACTCATGACGAATACAGTGGATAAAGATTCATTGTCGTCAACAGATTTCCGCAGATCATTGCCTCGCTTTGACGAGCAGCATTGGGACAACAATCAAAAACTCGCGGATCGTTTTTCCGCTATAGCTGCCGATAAGCAATGTACTCCGGCACAACTTGCTCTCGCGTGGGTGCTGGCGAAAGGAGATGATATTGTACCAATCCCCGGAACGAAGAAGAGAAAGTATCTTGAAGAAAATGCAAAGGCAACCGAGGTTGTGTTAACTCCGTCTGATATAGAAACACTGGAAGGATTGGTAGATGAATATCCCAACGTAGGCAACCGGTATAGCGAAGGATCGTTGAAACTCGTGAATCGCTAACTATATATATTAAATCTTTTAATTTTTTTAAAGCATGAGCATAACCGTAGCATGCATCGGACTCGGCAACATGGGCTACCCGATTGCAAAGAATATTATCACCAGCGATAAAGGTTTTAAGGTTAAACTATATAACCGATCGCCTGAGAAAATAAAAGACCTTGTGGAATTGGGAGGAGAGGCTGTCTCCACCATCGCTGATGCCGTGAAATCAGCCGACATCATTGTGACAATGTTAAGCGATGATACAGCATTGAACCAGGTAACAGAAGAGATACTACCGGCATTGAAGAACGGAAGTATACATCTGTCGATGAGCACCATCAAGGCAGAAACTTCACAGCAGCTGGCGGAGAAACATGCACAGCGCGGTGCTATATATCTGGCATCACCAGTGATGGGCCGCCCGCCCGCAGCAGCAGCGAGACAGTTATTTATACTTCTTTCCGGAGATGAATCTGCGAAAGAAAAAGTTAAGCCTGTACTGGAAGCGGTTAGTCAACGTACATTCGATTTTGGCCGTGATGCTTCCATTGCCCATACGGTAAAAGTGATCATGAACTTCATGATCTTTACCACGGTGGAATTACTCAGCGAAGTAATGCTGATGGCCGAGAAGACCGGCATCGATAAAAATATACTCCTCGATACCATGCTCAATACCATTTACGGAGCTCCGGTGTTCAAGATATACGGTGCGCTGGTGGCAAAAGAAGAAGACAATCCGAATGGTTTTGCTATACAGCTTGCCAACAAAGATCTTCGTCTTGCACAGGAGACTGCAGCAGCAGCAGGCGCATCTTTACCGTTGGCAGAATTGATACGCACGCATTTTGAAAGTATGATTGCTGCCGGTGGCGGTAAGAAAGATTTACCAATGCTGGTTTCGCATTTGCGCGAGCAGGTGGAGGCAAATCCCGTTCATTATATTTAATATTATTAGCACAGGGATTAATCCCCGTGCTAATAATGTCGGAATGATATAGGTATACGTTTCACCATTCAATGAAAAAAGAACGTTTGCATCGAATGCCTCAGCTTAAAGAGGGTATATATTGATTTTTAAATTACCACAGTAGCGCGATTTATCCTTGACGATTGCTTCATCAATTTTAATGCTTCATCCTAAACATTAAAATATGAAGAAGTCTCTACTGTTTCTTCTTGTCCTGCTCGGGGCAAGTCTGGACATTTTTGCGCAGGGAAAAACGGTTTCCGGTAAGGTGACTGCAGCAGAGGATAATTCTCCTTTGCCGGGAGTAAATGTTATTGTGAAAGGAACCATGCTCGGAACAGCTACCGATGCCGATGGTAACTTTGCGCTATCAGTGCCGGAAGGAAGTACACTTGTATTCACCTTTATAGGTTTGCAGACACAGGAAATTGCTGTGGGCAGTAATACGGTGGTAGATGTAAAGATGAATCACGATGCGAAGCAACTTACTGAAGTCGTGGTTACAGCATTGGGCATCGAGCGCGATCAGAAAACACTGACCTATGCTACACAACAGGTAGGGGGCGATAAACTTCGTGTAACGCGCGATACTGATCTTAACAATACACTGGCGGGTAAATTTGCCGGTGTACAAGTGGCGGGTCAGGCCGGTTCCAAGTTGGGTTCAACCGCAGCCATCCGCATTCGCGGTGCCGCTTCGTTAAGCGATCGCGGACCGCTATATGTACTGGATGGTACAGCGATCGATCCCAGCCTGATCAACATGGATAATGTTGAATCAATTTCTATACTGAAAGGCCCTAATGCTACAGCGCTCTACGGTCAGCGTGGTGATGGGGGAGTCGTGATGATCACCAGCAAGAAGGGTAAGAAATCAAATGGTATAGGGGTAAGCATCGGAAGTACAACAACGTTCGAGAAAGTAAATATACTGCCGAAGTATCAGAATGTATACGGAGGAGGAGGCAGCTCTGATTTCCTCACGTTTGAGTATAAACCTGGTGTACATCCTGCAGACTGGGCTGTGTTCGATGGCAAGCAATATCCGGATTATGCAGACGATGCATCCTGGGGACCCAAGATGGATGGCTCCGAATATATACCGTGGTATGCCTGGTATCCCGGGTCAAAGTATTCGTTCAAGACGGCTAAATTTACTCCGCAGAAAAACAACGTCAGGGATTTTTATGAGACCGGTGTAACGCTCAACAACAACGTTGCGTTGTCCAAAGCGGGCGATGGCTATAATGTTAACCTTTCCTATACCGATCTTCACCGTACGGGTATCATTCCGAACTCATCGCTAACGCGCAGATATTTATCGGTAAACAGCTCGGTAGATCTGGGTAAACATTTTGTAGTGGGATTAAACCTTAACTACTCGCACGAAGATCTGAAAGGCAGCTTTAACGATGGTTATGGAAACTATGGCGGGGCCGGATCCTTTCAGCAATGGTTTCACCGCGACCTCGATATGAGTATACTACGTGAGCTGCGCGACTTCAGAACGCCTACCGGTGCACTGGCGAGCTGGAACCACACCAATCCTACAGCCACTACAGACTATAGCGATGCAGGTTTCAATAAGGGTAATTACTGGTATAATTTCTATTCTTACCTGGACAAGGTGAGTAACGATAATGTGAAGGATCAGCTATTCGGTGATTTGAACCTGACGTATAAGATCAACGACCATTTGAAAGTTCAGGGCTTTGCACGCAGAGATCAGTTGCATACACACTATGAATATAAAGTTCCTACCATACTGGAGTTGAGCGGACGCCAAACCAGTACCAAGGCAGGATATGCAACCGGTTTGACGGAAACACTTGAAGAGAACTACGAAGGCGTTGTTACCTATCAGAATCAATTTAAGGATTGGGACATCAGCGCAAATATAGGCGGTAACATCCGCAGAAATACCTATAACGAAGCGCTGATGTCAACTACCACGGGGTTGGTAGTGCCCGATCTGTTTACCATCTCAAACTCGAAGGGTACTCCCAGTTATTCAAACTTCCGATCCCTCAAAATTGTACGCAGTGTATATGCACGCACATCGTTCGGGTATAAAGATCTCCTGTATGTGGACCTCACAGCCCGTAACGACTGGAGCTCGGCATTGCCAGCCAATAACAACTCGTACTTTTATCCGTCAGTCGGAACATCGTTTATCTTCAGTGAACTGCTTACCGGTCAATCTATACTTTCACTGGGGAAGTTACGTGCCAACTGGGCGCAGATCGGATCAGACCTCGATCCCTATAGACTCGTACAAACCTATGGTGTAAACACCGCCCAGTACAGTGGAAATATACTCACCGGTGTATCAGACGTATTAACAAACCCGGCTATAATACCAGCCAAGTCAACATCGTATGAAGGTGGCTTTGACCTGAAGTTTTTTGATAACCGTGTGGGGCTGAGCGCTACGTACTATAAAGAAATAAGAAAGAACGAGATTATTACTGTAAGTGTATCCAGCACCAGCGGTTATGCTTCCAATGTAATTAATGCCGGTCAAGTTGAACGCAGTGGTATCGAGTTGCAATTGAATGTGGTTCCTATACGAACCGACAACTTTACATGGGATGTAACCTTCAACGCTGCACGCAACAGATCGCGCGTTATCAAGTTAACCGATGGAGTAAATGCTATAGAGGCGGAGAGCAGCGGCTTTAATAACGCTGACGACTTTGGTTATATACGCGTATACAATAAAACAAATGCAGATGGGGGAAGCAATGCATGGGGACAGCTTCGCGGTAACGGTATCCGCTATAAAGATGGCCAGCCGGTATTGAATGAAGATGGTACGTATGCATACGATGAGAACGTATACTTCGGATCAGCACTTCCTGATTTTACCGGTGGTATATTCAACAGTCTTACCTATAAAAATTTCCAGTTGAGTATATCGATTGATTTTCAAAAGGGTGGTAAATATTTCTCGCTGTCCAATTTCTGGGGTGAATACTCTGGTCTGTACTCTGAAACAGCGGCCACCAACGACAAAGGCATGAACGTGCGCGATGATGTAGCCAACGGAGGAGGCGTACATGTAAAAGGTGTAGACGAGAATGGTAATCCGGTAGATAAATATGTAAGTGCGTATGATTACTACCACCAGTTTGGTAATAACTCGATCGTAAACAATTCTTTGTTTGATGCATCGTATGTGAAGCTTCGTGAAATAAGTCTGGGCTATAACATCCCGTTGAAGAACAAGAGCATTGTACAAAGTCTGAGTGTCTCGTTGGTAGCACGAAACCCGTGGTTGATATACCTGGCTAACCGGAACTTCGATGTGTCTGAACTTTCGCAGCGATTTACAGAAAGTGGTCAGCAGCCGGGAACCCGTTCAATAGGTTTAGGTCTTAAAGCATCTTTTTAGTACGTAAAGAAATTGAATCATGAAATATATACGAATCAATATAGAGAAAGTCGTGCAGGCCGTAGTACTCGTAATGATAGCTACCAGTTGCAGTGATTTTGGCGATACGAATATCAATCCCAACGCCAGTACTACTCCCGTTACAGCAGCGTTATTAACAAGCGCACTGACCGATGTAGCCAGTAGTATAGGAGCATACCAGTCAGAGTCAACGTTGTTTGTTCAATACCTGTCGCAGAGTCAGTATCCGGAAGCATCGCTATATTCTACCACATCGGCATCGTGGAGTGATTACTATCTCGGTCCATTGGAGAACCTGCAAACGATCATCCAGTATAATACCGATGAGACAACAAAAGCTACCATGGCTCAATATGGTTCCAACAACAACCAGATCGCAGTAGCTCGCATTCTGAAAGTATATTATTACAGACTGGTAACCGACCAGTGGGGTGATATTCCCTATTCACAGGCGTTGGTAAAAAATCTGCAGCCGGTATACGATACACAGGAGAGTATATATACCGATTTCTTTAAAGAACTGAAGGAAGCCAGCGCGCAGTTTGACGATGGTAAAGCCGTGCAGGGTGATATTCTCTTTGGCGGAGATGCAAGTCGCTGGAAAATGTTTGCCAACTCACTTCGGATGTTAATCGCATTACGACTATCAAAAGTAGCACCTGAGACGGCTCAAACGGAATTTGTAGCAGCGTACAATGATGCTGCCGGACATATCCGAACAAATGCCGATAATGCTGTATATGTATTTCTGAATGATAACAATTTCAGAAATCCGTGGAGTGCTAACTTTGACGGACGCGATGACTATGGTGTCAGCAATGTATTGATCGATCAGTTGAAAGCGCTGGATGATCCGCGCATCAGCGGCTTTGCAGCCGAGACGTCAGACGGTGAATATATAGGTTTACCGTACGGACTTACCCGCGATTCTTTGATCAACTGGACCGCGGCCAGCGACTATTCACGTCCCAGTGCTAAGATGCTAGCCAAAACATTTCCGGGATACGTTATTACCGCATCACAGATGTTACTGGCAGAAGCAGAAGCTGTTGCAAACAATTGGATATCAGGCGATGCATCATCGCTGTATAACGATGCGATCAAAGCTTCCTTCGAACAGTGGGAAGTATATAGTGATGCAACGTACCAGGCCTATATATCAAACACGGAAATTTCAATCGCCTCTTCTGACACGGATGAAACGCTGGAACGTATCGGTACACAACGCTGGCTTGCACTCTTCCCGAATGGTTTAGAGGCGTGGGCCGAATGGCGTAGAACAGAGTACCCAGCATTGGTACCAACTCCATATGCCGTAAGTGAAAGCAAGCAGATACCGGTACGGTATGGCTACCCGAACTCGGAGAACAATCTTAACAAGACAAACTATGATGCTGCAGTAGCCCGGATTGGTGGCGATACCCACGATATAAAAGTATGGTGGGATAAATAAAATCTTTCAGTTATTTATAAACTAAGCATGAAAGGCTGGCCTCAGTAATACGGCCAGCCTTTTTTTATTTGAAAAAAACGTGTGCGCTGCTGCCTTGGAGATAAAACAGGTATAGATGTTTGCGATAAATTACCGCATCACAGGGATTTACTTTGGATGAATTCATCGTCAATTTTATGACGTTAATCCCGTGTAAAGTAATTTTTCGGATCCTCTGTCTGGTAATGTTGTGTCCTGAAAGATGTAGTGAGTTTGTTGGCAGGGATTCCTGGCTTCGTCTGTAATTCTCTTGCCGTACAGACCTGTTAATGTAACTAAAGCAAAAATTATATGGTTGATTTTATCAGAAGCTACGTGACAGCCGTTCACAACGCAGAGGCTGCATGTTTGCAAGTAACGTTTAAAGGGTTTATCAATTACGATGAACTGGTAGAGGTAATCGCGTATGAGTTTGAGATGATCCGCCATTACAAAATCAAAAAGTGCCTGGTAAACCTGCGTGAGATCAGTGTATACCCGGATGGAGGGCAGGATTATATCAAGGAAGTATGGTTTCCGCAGGTAATTAAGGATGGAATGCTGATAGCTGCTTTCGTTGTACCCGATGACACATTTGGTAAGATGTCCATGCAGGAAGCCCACAACTATCCGCAGAGCAATTTACTCATGAAGCATTTCAACGATGCAGATCAAGCCCTGGCATGGCTTGTGTCGCAGCAGGTATAACTGGTATATCTGTCACTCGGACGAAGTACATTCAAATTGTGTCGTTTGGGTTTTGAGGTGTGGTATATTTTAAGAACTTGCAATACCAAATCTTTTAACCCAAACTATACATGCGAACCCTCCACTGCTTTATCTTTTCCGGTATTTTTTTAATCTCATTTTCGCTACAGGTTGCCGCCCAGAACAAGTCACTTCGTGCTGATCTCGAACAGATCATTAAATCTGCCGATGCGCGGGTAGGCATAGCGTTGCTTCACCTGGAGAATCGCGATACATTGAGCATACACGGTAAACAACACTTCCCGATGCAGAGTGTTTACAAATTTCCGCTTGCCATGGCCGTATTAAGCGAAGTGGACAAAGGGAAACTATCGCTCGATCAAAAAATACATATTCGTAAAGAAGACATGCTCCCGAACACGTGGAGTCCCATGGCAAAAAAATATCCGCAGGGAAATGCAGATGTGCCGCTAAGCGAACTGGTTATGAACACCGTATCACTAAGTGACAACAACACCTGCGATATGTTGTTCAGGATGCTGGGCGGCCCAAAAAGTATAGAGCGCTATATACACGGACTCGGTGTTAAAAATATAGCCATCGTTGCCACTGAAGAAGAAATGCACCGCGACTGGAACGTACAATTCACCAACTGGTGCGAACCAACCGCCATGGTACAACTGCTGGATATATTCTATAAACAGAAAGCGTTGTCCAAAGTAAACAACGAACTCTTGTGGAAATGGATGGTAGAAACCCCAACCGGCATGCATCGCTTAAAAGAACTTTTACCTGCCGGTACAGTCGTAGCCCACAAGACTGGCACCGATGGCCCGAATGCCGAAGGAGTGGTCGGTGCCATTAATGATGTCGGTATCATAACACTACCCAATGGCAGTCATATAGCCCTCGTTGTATACGTCTCTATGCTAAAAGACGAAAAGAAAGCCGAAGACACCATCGCACGAATAGCCAAAACGTGTTACGACTACTATAGTGGTAGTCGTTGAGGTGGCCCTAATCGCTATACTTTTGGCAGATGTTAGCTACTAGCTGCCAGAAGATTTTCCTTCGGCAACGCTGGTCTTTGTATGACTGATATATTTTTAGTGTCACGATCTTCAAGGTTCGGCCCTGTTAGTGTTAATCTTGATAATGAAAGATGTACTTACTAGCAGCTGGAAGGTAGTGGCTTTCAAGTTTGAACGCGAATAAATAGGACATGTCTGATGCCAAAATCAGGTAGTTGCTGATTTTTATATGTGCGATATTCTTTTATTTTACTTCTATATCAGCAAGGAATTGTTTTACTGAGCTGTTGGTACGTTTGCTGAATGATAATCGATGTGTGAATGATATATGCTTCTGTGCGTGGTTGTCACTGGTACTGACACCGTACTTGTACTTCATTCTATTCGCTAAGCCTTGTTTGTTAGTGTAGTTTCCCCCGTTGAGTTGTTCTAACCATTCTATACTATATATGAAATTTACCATCCGACAGCAAATCCTTTCTTTGATCGGTGTTAACTCCGTATTAATTATACTGGTGTTGTGTATCAGCTACTACGGTATCATCAACCTGAACCGTGCACAGGATAATTTCAGTTACAAGGCGCGACAGCTTAATTATCTGCTCGTGGCGCAGAACATGCGCGATAATATACGGGGGTTGATATACCGGGGCTTTTCGGTTGATCGCTCCAATGAAAATGAAGTTAAAGATGTAAAGCAGGAATTTAAAACTCAGATCAATGCTTTTATATCCAACATTGAGCAACTCGTAAAAGTGAATGAGACAGACTCGCTTGTCCGGAATATATATGCGCGATCAAAAGAATATGCCGTGTTCTCTACCGGACTTTTTGCCAAAGAGATGGATGGTGATGCCGAGTCGTTTATTATGATCGCTGATTTCCAGGAACTCTATAGCGGGCTGGTGCTTCCCATGAATATTGTAAATGAAAATATTCAGCAAAGCTATGCAGCGCTGGAAGAAGAAGGCAACGCTACTGCGAAGGAATCGCTTTCAGGTATATCCATAATATCACTCTTGTCCATTATAGGATCGATCGCGATCAGTATACTAATTTCCAATCGTATTGCCAGACGCATTAACCAGGCGCGTGATACGCTTTCACAGGTAAGCATTGGAAAATTACCAGAGCGGAATGACAATACCGGTGACGATGAAGTAGGAGAGATGCTGAAGTCGCTTAACAATTACCTCGACTCTGTTAACAAAACGGTGCAGTTCGCTATGGAAGTGGGTAAAGGAAATCTGAATGCAGAGTATAAAGCATTAAGCGAATACGACCAGCTCGGCCGATCGCTTCTCGATATGCGTGACAACCTGAAGCGTGTTGCCGTAGAAGATGAAAAACGCAACTGGGTGCTGAATGGTATGGCAGGCTATGTTGATATCAGTCGGAAAGAATCATCTAACATTGAAAGTTTTGCAGAACATGTATTGTCCTATCTGGTGAAATACCTGCATGCCAACCAGGCTTTCTTTTATACAATAGAGGAACGTGAAGACCGCGAAGAAAATGAAGTGCTGGTGTTGAAGGCTGCGTATGCCTGGGACAAAAAGCGATTCC
Source organism: uncultured Chitinophaga sp. (assembly GCA_902168205.1). Lineage (GTDB taxonomy): Bacteria > Bacteroidota > Bacteroidia > Cytophagales > Cyclobacteriaceae > Ohtaekwangia > Ohtaekwangia kribbensis. Next base: position 695,646 of record CABHOK010000002.1, read on the forward strand.
GCGAAAATGAAATTATGAAAGGTGATGGCCTTGCGGGGCAGGCATGGCTGGAAGGCTCGATGCTATATATGAAAGATCTTCCGAGCGACTATATTAAAATTACTTCGGGGTTAGGTGCTGCCATTCCGCGTAATCTGGTGATACTGCCGCTGAAGTCCAACGATGTTATTTACGGCTTGATCGAGATCGCATCCTTTGAATACATGGAGAAGCATGTGTTGAACTTCCTTGAGAAGATAGCAGAAAATATAGCATCCACACTGGCCAATGTACAAACCGCAGACCGTACAAGACGATTGCTGTATCAGTCACAGGAGCAGGCCGAAATGTTGCATGCCCAGGAAGAAGAAATGCGCCAGAGCATGGAGGAGATGCAGGCTACGCAAGAGGAAATGATTCGCAAGGAACGCGAATATACTTTGCAGATCAGCAAGCTGAGAGAAGACCTGAAATCGCACACGCGAGCCCTTGAAAGGAAAGAGGAGCAGACCGAAGAACTGGAATTGAAAGATATGATGGAGCATGCTTTACGCAAACAAGGCGAACGATCATCTACAGTATATATTGACCGGTCTCCGTTAGCGTGATGCCTGTGATATAAATTTTGTTAACGATGCATTGATAAAGTGATGTGGAAGAAAGATATTCGTTGTGTTAATGATTCAACTAATTTCTTTCTTCTATGTTAGGACTTCGCACGGCTATCTATAAAGTATCGGATGTTAAAAAAGCCACGGCATGGTATACCAGTGTGTTTAATACCAAGCCTTACTTTGATGAACCGTTTTATGTGGGCTTCAACATCGGGGGCTATGAATTAGGATTGCAGCCCGAGGAGACTCCGGTTACTACCAAGAACGAAAGTGTGCTGGTATACTGGGGTGTTGATAATGTGAACGCAGAGTATCAGCGTCTGCTGGCAGCAGGAGCAACCGAACATGAGGCACCCCAGAATGTAGGTGGTGAGATTGTAGTGGCTACCGTAAAAGATCCGTGGGGAAATATACTCGGCATAATCTACAACCCCGAATTCAAGGTTGCGTAACGTCAGCACTGCTACGGGCGTGTAGCATTTTAATAATGGCATCGTGAATCAGTTCCGGATTACTCCACGGAACGAAGTGATTCATATCTTCTACCAATACAATTTCAACGGGAGCGTTGACCAGCATTTTTTTTGCGAAGTCGGCATTGGCGGGAGAGACAAGTACATCTTTCTTACCTTGTATTACAATTACCGGACACGTTATATTCTTCCACAACGGAAGCATGTCTTCCAACTCAGGCTTGAGGTGGTATATTTCTTCATTCGATGCGCGGAACGATCGCGGCAGTATCCAGCTTAGAAAAGGAGTTGCCAGCGGTGCGCGAAACCATGTCTCATTTGGTTCAAGCGCTGGATCGATTGAACCTGCTACGATTATCAATCCATCCACCAGCTGCGGATAATCAATCGCCATGCGTGCAATGAGCGGTCCGCCAAGCGAATGTCCTACGAGTATAAGGGGTCGGTTATGTTTATACTTTTCCAGGAGCGGCTTGAGTATAGCAGCTTGTTTTTGCAACGAACCTTCACCATTGCCAAAATTAGAATGACCGAACCCTGGCCTGTCCGTTGTAATGAGCAAGGCTTGTTGCAGCAATGAGGAGTCTTTCAGAAAATGAATGAAGGCACTAAGCGAGCCGGGTGAACCATGAATAAACAGCACAAGAGGTTTGGTAGAGTCACCAGCCACAGCATAATGTATATCACGAAAGCCTGTGCTATAGGCGTGCTGCGAACCATGCACATGATTTTCCTTAAAGAACGCATCCACTTCTTTTGAACTCATGCGAAAAGTCATGCACGCATGCATGATCGTCATCACCAGCAGAAAGAGTATGGGAATGATGAACTTGATGTATCGCATGGTTGTCGCTATCCGTGAATCGTTAACAGTTAATACAGTATTTCTTTGCGAAACTCTGCGCCTCCTTTGAATTCTTTGTGCTCCTGGATTTATAATTGTACTCTACAGATATCTCTTCAGCAGCAGAAATTATCCCTACAGAACGATTAACTGTAACGGATAACGATTAATGACTAAAGATTGAGCAGCTTCTTATACTTCGGACTATCGTGCAGTATCTCAATCGCTTTCTTTACATCATCATCATACTTGAAACCTGCTTCGATGCTTCCTTTCTCAAGGTGATAGCGAGCTACGATATCTTCTTCCAGCAAAAGTTTGATCTCGTCTTTATACAATATCAACTCATTCTTCTTGCTCTCGGCAATGCGGTTGGTGATCTGGTCGAGTTGTCCTTTTAACTCGCTATAGTATTTTTCTTTCTTTGCTTCTTCGGTAAACTCCTGTAGTTCAAATTCAAGGTAAGACTTGTATTTATAGTTCTTGTCTTTCATCCACACTACGAACTGCTGGTAGTCTTCATCGCTTAATGTAAACGTACGCGGACTAACCGGCTCGGGATGTTTGGAAACATATTGCGTAGCGAAGTCAAACAGGAAACCTTTTTCAAACAATACCTGTGTGAGTAGGTGCGCTTCTCTCGCTTCTGTTTTTATATCCGGGTCGATACCGCCACCATCATATACCGTGCGGCCGTTGGATGTTTTGAAAGCGCGCTTCAGTGAATCCGGTATAGAACCCACGCTGCCATCATCTCTGCGGTGCGTATAGTCGAGCACCTGGATACAGCGCCCGGTAGGAGTATAATATTTTGCTGTTGTAACTTTCAACTGGGAGTTATAGGAGAGTGGTCGGCTTACCTGCACAAGACCTTTACCGTAAGATTTCTCACCAATGATCACACCGCGATCATAGTCTTGTAAAGTACCTGCTACGATCTCCGATGCAGAAGCACTTCCGCGGTTGATGAGCACCGTTACCGGGATTTCCGTATCCACAGGAGTGTTCAATGTCTCATAGTTCAGGTTATTCTCGGGTATTTTTCCTTTGGTACTTACTACCAGTTTACCTTTTGGGAGGAAGATGTTGGTGATGTTTACCGCTTCGATCAGGAGCCCGCCCGGATTACCGCGCAGGTCGAGTATAACGCTCTTGGCACCTTTCTCGCGCAATGCAGTAAGCGCATTCTTTACTTCCTTGGCAGCATCGGGTGTAAAGTCTGAAAGCTGGATATAGGCAACATCATTGCCTACCATACCATAATACGGAACGTTGTTTACTTTGATCTTTTCGCGTTTAAACTCGATACGCAACGGTTGGTCTACACCTTTTCGCTTAATCGTTAACGCTACGGGAGTGCCCACCTGGCCTTTCATCAGGTGTCCTGATTCTTCGCGTGTAAGTTTTGCGAGTTCAATATCATCGATCTTTACAATCTCGTCACCGATTTTCAGTCCGCCTTTTTGCGCGCCATATCCTTCCATGATCATCGTTACAACGGTACGGTTATCGATTTCGCGCGTTATTGCACCAATGCCACCATACTGGCCTGTATTTACCGTGCGAAAATCTTCTACCTCGTCTTCCGGTATATAGTTCGTATACGGGTCAAGGGAATTCAGCATGGCATCAATGCCTGTGCGGATCAGTTTATTCGGATTCACATCATCTACATATAGGGCGTTCACCTCTTTGAAGAGTGTAGCGAATATGTCGAGGTTCTTGGCTATTTCGAAATAACGCTCAGCCGGTCTTGTAAACGACAAGGCAACCAGGGTGATCAGAACCAGGGAGAGGACCAGTAATCTTTTTTTGGTAATCATAGTAAATTCAGTTCTACGCAAAAGTCTACGCTCACGAATGATTTTATTCAGTACTCGAAAATTCATCATTTTATAGCTAAAAATTGTAAGGATGTATGGTATTCTTCGTTATTTTAAGTCGAAACCCAAATTTCTTTCCACATGATCAAAACCTATTGGCAGACCTTTGTAGTTGCCCTGCTCTTTTTATGTGCCTGTGAAAGCAAAAACAGCAAGTATGAACTTCAAACAGGCGAAAGCAACGGCTACTCGTTCGAGTATGTCACCAACGACCCACTTAAGGTAAGGATTTATACGTTAAAGAACGGATTAAAGGTGTACCTGAGCCAGTATAGCGCCGAGCCGCGTATTCAAACGCAGATCGCTGTAAAGGCAGGTGGTAAAAACGACCCTGCTACCAACACGGGCCTCGCACATTACCTCGAACACATCATGTTCAAAGGCACTGCGGATTTTGGTACACTGGATTGGCAAAAAGAATCCGTATACCTCGACAGTATTGAGCACATGTTTACACATTACGGGACATTGAAAGATTCCACAGAACGTGCAAAGTACTACAAGCTTATCGACCAGGTATCTAACGAAGCTTCCAAGTATGCTATTGCGAACGAGTATGATAAAATGGTGAGCGAGCTCGGTGCCCGCGGAACAAACGCTTATACTTCCGAAGATCGCACAGTATATATCAACGATATACCGGCTAACCAGCTCGAGAACTGGTTGCAGGTAGAAGGTAATCGCTTTCAGCGCATTGTGCCGCGCCTGTTCCACACCGAACTCGAAGCGGTATATGAAGAAAAGAACCGAAGCCTCGATAACGACTACTGGAAAACTTTTGAGACACTCTACAGCGGTATATTTACCAAGCACCCCTACGGTACGCAAACCGTAATTGGTACGATCGATCACTTGAAGAATCCTTCCATCACCGAAATCAAAAAATACTTTGAGACATACTATCGTCCGAATAACGTGGCGATCTGTTTGAGCGGTGATCTGGATTATGACAAAACGATCGCGATGATCGAAAAATACTTTGGCAACTGGAAACCAAACGAGCAGTTGCCAACATGGAATAAGGTGGAAGAAGCACCTATTGCAGCTCCGGTAGTACGCGAAGTATACGGCCCGGATGCTGAATGGGTAAATATAGGTTTCCGTTTTAACGGACGTAACAGCGAAGACTATAAATTGTTGACGTTAACAGATATGATCCTGTCCAATTCGCAGGCTGGTCTTATTGATATAAACCTGAAGCAGCAACAGAAAGTGATCGAGCCTGCGAGTTATGTAGATCAGTTAGGCGATTATAGTATACATACATTCTCGGGGCGTCCGCGTGAAGGACAGAGCCTGGAAGATGTAAAGAAATTATTGCTGGAGCAGATCGAACTGGTAAAGAAAGGTGAATTTGAAGACTGGCTGATCGCAGCTACGATCAACGATCTGAAGAAATCAAAAATACAGGGATCCGAACGCAACTGGTCTCGCTCGAATGACCTCGTGTTGTCGTTCACCAATAATATACCTTGGAATCAGTATATCTCCGAAACGGATGATATGAAGAAGATCACCAAGGAAGACATCGTAAAGTTTGCCAACGAACACTATAAAGACAATTATGTAGTGGTGTTTAAACGTTCGGGCAAAGATCCGAATGCACTGAAAGTAGATAAGCCTGCTATTACAAAGGTAACGTTGAACAAGGAGAATAAATCTCCGTTCCACGAAGCTGTTCTGAAAAACAAAACCGAAAAACTTCAGCCTGTATTCCTGGATTATGAAAAAGATATTCAGAAGCTGAAGATGAATAAAGATGTAGCGGTATTGTATACACCGAATACAGAAAATGACCTGTTCTCGCTATACTACCTGTCGGATGTAGGCAGCAACAACAATCCGAAGATGAATGTAGCGGTAGAGTACCTGCAGTATCTCGGCACGGAAGAAATGTCGGCTGAGGATTTCAAGAAAGAGTTTTACAAACTCGGCTGTAACTTCGGTGTGTCGGCAGGAGAGGATCAAACCTATATATACCTCACGGGATTGTCGGAGAATATGGACAAGGCTATGCAACTCTTTGAGAAGCTGTTGGCCAATCCGAAAGCCGATGATGAAGCGCTGAAGAAAATGGTAGATGGTATATTCAAGAAGCGCGATGACAGCAAGAAAGATAAAGGTACGATCATGTTCGAAGGGTTGATCAACTATGGTTTATACGGTGCCAATTCTCCGTTTACCAATGTACTGAGCAATAAGGAACTTCGCGAAGTAAAAGCGGATGAGCTGATCACGATCATCAAAGACTTTACGAAGACCGAACACCGTGTACTGTATTACGGACCGAAGAAAGGTGAGGAGGTTGTAGCATCACTCAATCAGAATCACGTGTTGCCTGATCAGTTAAAACCTGTACCGACTCCGGTTGAATTCAAGATGCAGGATGTAAGCAAGCCAATGGTATATTGGGCGGACTATGACATGGTGCAGGAAGAGATCATGTTCCTCTCCAAAGGACAGGGTTTTGACAAGACACGTATACCGATGAGCCGTATGTTTAATGAATACTTTGGCGGTAACATGAGCTCGCCTGTATTCCAGGAATTACGCGAAGCACAAGGACTCGCATATTCTGCTTTTGCTTACTACGGATCGGCTGATAAACCTACCAGCAATGATCTCTTCTATGCCTACATCGGTACGCAGGCTGATAAACAACCTGAGGCGATGAAAGCGATGAAGGGTCTGCTGACCGACTTTCCGAAATCAGAAGGTGGTTTTGAGGTGGCACGCAATGCTATCCTGAACCAGATCGAAAGCGAGCGCATTACCAAAGCCCGTATACTCTTCGATTATGAGACAGCCCGCAAGCGCGGCCTCGACTACGATATACGCAAGGATATATATGAGCAGACGCAGAAATTTACCCTGGCAGATGTTCAGAAGTTCCAGGAAGAGTATATCAAAGGAAAGAACTATAACATTGTGCTGATCGGCAATAAGAACAAGATTAACTTCAAGGAACTGAAGCAATACGGAGAAGTAAAAGAGCTTACGCTCGATGAGATCTTCGGGTATGAAAAAGTACAGAAGATCGATCTGGAAAAACCTAATCAGTAGTGTACAACGTACTGCCTATACAAAAAAGCCCCGGTAACTTTGCCGGGGCTTTTCATTTAATATAGCTTTACTTTATAGCGGTAACGACCGCGATAGTATTCTTTCATCTTTAGTACTTCTCTTGATTTGTCGGCAATCCAGAAAGTAGCATATGAACCTCTGCCGTAGTTGATCTTCAACAACCAACAGGAAACTTTTGCGCTGTTGTTCAGCTGTAATTCTTCTTTACCCGTAACGGTTAAGAGGTAATAATCGGATTTGGGAGTGCCCGGTTCATAGAACGCTATCGCAAATTGTTGTCCTGTTTTCTTAAAGGGCAGCAAGGGGAATATCTCAAGATCCATCGGGAATTCAAATGCCGGTGGATTCATCACTACGCTAAAGGTGCTGTCCCGTTTGGTGTGCCTGGACGAATCCGGAATTGTTACCGTGTTGTTGGTAAATATATAGCTAAATTTTCCGCGCTTCTTGTAGTTGGCATAATGAGACAGTGGTTTCAACGAAGGTAATTCCCCGGTAGCTTCTACGTGTGCTAACAAAGAATCTTTTTGATACCAATCCCACGCGAAGTGGTATATTTTCTTTCCGGCAGCGTCTTTGGAAAAGCGAATCGTTCGGTCCCATAGAGCAGCCGAACTTAACCGGTGCCCGAGACTGTCTTCAAAATATACGGCGTAAGAACTTTTTCCTTCTTTTAACGCAGCGATGTTCAATTTCAGGTTGCCAGTATTCAGCGTGTCCACCTGGGCAAATGTAGTGAATGCTGTAAGGCACAGGGCCAACAGCGCAAATACAACTTTCATATTTCCTGTAGCGATTTAAGGGTGAATATATATCGCAGGCATTAGTCGCAGCGGCTGCGCAAATGCTACAGGAAAATCAACAAAAAATGATGAAAGGCAAAAAGAGACTATAAATACGTGCGTTTTATACTTAGGCCCAGGCTTTGCGTAAGAAGCGCAGCCAGTTACCATGCAATACATTGTTGATGTCGTCAGGAGTATAGCCACGCTTGGCTAACAGCTCCGGAAGTTTTTGCAGGTCAGCAATTGTCTCAATATCGTACGGACTTTGTTCTTTACCGAAAGCACCATCCAGATCAGAACCGATGGCTATATGAAGTGAGTTACCGGCGATCTGACAAATATGATCCATGTGATCAATCAGTTTTTCAAGACCACAATCCATACTCAACGGAGTAGAAACTTTCTTGATCCACTCGGGCACCATCATCCATGCATCCATCACACCACCGATCACAGCCCCGCGACTGATCAGTTCTTTGATCTGTTCATCACTAAACTGGCGGTTGTGATTAACCAGGGCACGAACGTTATTATGACTGGCCCATACATGACCATGAAAGTGATCCATCGCTTCCCAGAAACTGTCGTCACAAAGATGAGTTGCATCGAGAATGATGTTGAGTCGCTCCATTTCCCGCAGCAACGCACGACCGGGTTGTCCTATACCGCCCGTAGCGTTAGTACCCTGCGCATATCTCCCAGGACCGTAATGACCAGGACCAACTGCGCGCAGGCCGTAGTTATAGGCACGCTCCAGGTAATCTACCGTAACAATAGAATCTGCTCCTTCAAGACTTAATATATACCCGATAGGCTTTTTATCAGTAGCCACTCCGTTGTTCCACCGCTCGAGGTGTTGCTCCAGTTGCTGCAGGTTAGTGATCTGCACCATTTCACCGGCTTCTTCCATGGCTTTATACCACGCAAGCTGTGCCTGTGTCTGTGCCCACGCCTGTTCAGACGAATGCCAGCCGGGTAAATTATTATCAGGCGCTACATAGCGTGCTATTTGTGTAGCCACTACGAGTCCTATATTTCCTTTTCGCAACTCTTCAAAGCACACCACACCGTTACCACGATCCGGTTTATCATTCATATCTTTTTCACGTTCGCGGATCTCGTGTATCGACTTACGATAATCACGATTCCATTCCATGGCATTCATAGCCAAATCAAGATGTGCATCGAAGATGAGCGGAAAAGACATATGTGGTGCTATAGTTTGGTTGTAATTTGTTCAGATGTACTCTTTAGTTTAAAGCTGCTAGCAGCGAGTTACTGGCTTCCAGCTGTTTGCGTTTATTCGTTGTTTGGCGTTGCTATATTTCACTTATCCATAGGCTTTATAGCTTCAGCTGTTGGTGCCAAGGACTCGCTATACTATATATGTGCGAGTTTCCTGGTGTTACGTTTAGCCTAGGGTTCTTCTTACTTCTGGCTTTTTACTTCTAAACCGTAATCACTCTATTCCTTGCTACCGTATTCCAATATTCCGTTACTTCTCCATTCGTAATTACCGCTGCGCGATCGTGTAGTGCTACTGTGGGGCATACATGATACGGTACTCCGTATAGAACATCGCCTACGTGGAACATGTTGGGTTTGTTCGTGCGGAAGATCATGTGTTCTTCGCTGTGTCCGACAGGTTCGAGGTCGGGTGCGTTGAGGAATGTTACGCGATTCTGGATCGGGTTTTCGGATGCTATAGCTTTATGGCCGAGGTCTACGCAAATAGTATCAGCAGTCGGTAATGATATAACACGGCTTACTACCAGTGCTGCGAAGAGGAACGGTTGTTCCAGGAGTATATTTTTATAGCCGCTGTCCCAATATATAAATGTTCCGGGACTGCATTCTACATGTTGGCGTTTGGCGTGTATGGGGAACGTTGGTGTGCCTCCGGCTACTACCGTTACCGTGTTGCCGGTTTGTGTACGAATATCTTCGCGAAGTTTTTCCACGGCTGCAAAGGCTTCATTGCATTTCCGGGTGCGCAATTCGAAATCAACATCGCGTAAATGTCCATCGTAAGCGTGGAGTCCTTTGGCAACTATACCGGGTATTGTGAGTAATTGTTTATAGAGGGCAAGCGCTTCAGCCGGTACAATGCCCGTTCGGTTCATGCCTACATTCAGATCTATGAATACATTCAGTGTCAGACTCGCGGCACGGAATATAGTGCCGATGTGTTGCGCTGTCCCAATATTGTCTGTCAAACAACCGAAGATTACTTGAGGGAATCGCTTGACGAGCTCTGCCAGGCGCACTGCTTTAGGGCCAATAGGTTGGTAGGCGAGGAGTATATCGGCAGCGCCCGCTTCGGCCAGCATCTCGGCTTCAGCGATGGTAGCGCACTTGAATTTCTTTATGCCTTCTGCAATCAGCATGCGTGCTACTTCTGCTGACTTGTTCGTCTTCATGTGCGGACGAAGTCTTGTAACATCCGGAACAAATGTTTTTACGATGCGGATGTTCTCGCGTACACGTTCCGGATAAACCGCCAGGGCAGGAGTGTCAAGTATATCTATATTTTCAATAGTATACCATGCTGAGTTCGTCATGCTGAAGTTGTTTAGTGAAGTTCAAATTGTGCTTCGATCTCAACCGGTATATTATCAGGCAGCGAACCCATACCTACCGCGCTGCGTACACCGATACCGTTTTCTTCACCCCACACACTTGCAAATAATTCGCTGCAGCCGTTGATAACGAAAGGATGACGTTCGAAGTCAGAAACCGCGTTCACCATCCCCAACACTTTTACAACACGTTTGATCTTGTTGAGACTTCCTAGATTCGCCTTGAGTGTAGCTAGTATAGCGAGTCCTACCTGGCGTGCCGCAAGCTTGCCTTCATCGATGGTGAGATCTTTACCGATGCGACCGATGATGAGTGAGCCATCTTCCTTTACAGTTCCATGGCCGGATACATACGCGATATTACCAACAATCAGAAATGGTTTATACACTCCGATTGGTTTCGGAGCAGGCGGTAATGTTAGTTTCAGCTCTTCAAAGCGTTGGTCGGGGGAAAGTGTTGACATAGCAATGTTTGATTTGAGCTGAAAAGATAATCATTGAATGATTACCCGAGCAACCCAATCACAGAAAAGAAATGCGCGGTACTTCCTGCAAGTACAAACAAATGCCAGATGCTGTGAAAGTATTTGATTTTATCTTTGATAAAGAAGAATGTACCCGTTGTGTAAAACACACCACCCAACACAAGGAACACAAAACTTGTTGCCGGAATACTCGCATACAGTGGTTTAAAGATCAGTACACCCAACCAGCCCATCACTACATACAGAATGGTGGAGAGTAATTCTTTCTTCCCGGTAAAGAATGCTTTCAGTACAATGCCGGTGATAGCACACGCCCAGATCAATCCGAACATCGTCCAGCCAACCCAGCTTTGCAGGTATAAACAGAAAGGAGTATACGTTCCGGCAATAAGCAGGAAGATAGACATGTGATCAACCTTGCGGAAAAACAGTTTTGCTCTTTCGTTTGATATGCTGTGATACAAGGTTGAGGCGAGGTATAGCATGACGAGTGTGCCGCCAAATACAGAGAAACTTACTACGTGCCATGCGTTACCATTAATAACGGCAATAATTACGAGTAATACCAGGGCCGCAATGGCCAAAAGGGCGCCTAGCCCATGCGTGATGGCGTTTGCCAATTCTTCTTTTCTTGAAACTGCAATACTTTTCATAATCGTCAATCCCGATACTGATTTTTGTGGTAAACGAAATTACGGCTGTAAAAATTTCACCACGCGTTATTAATGTTGCAAGTAATGAATGATCATCACACCAATCAAGCCACACACAGACACAATGGTTTCCATTAGTGACCATGATTGTATAGTTTGTCGTATACTCAGGTTAAAGTACTCTTTGTAGAGCCAGAAGCCGGTGTCGTTCACGTGCGAGAACATGAGACTTCCTGCACCGATGGAGAGTACCATCAGGTTGGGGTCTACATTCATTCCGGGTAGCAAAGGTGCAATGATACCAGCGGCCGTTAGTCCGGCTACCGTGGCAGAACCCACACACACACGAATGAGACACGCAATGGCCCAGCCCAGTACAAGCGGATGTATATCAAGGCCGCTGAGAAGAACCGCTATATTTTGGCTTACACCGCTGTCGATCAGAATTTGTTTCAACGCTCCGGCACCTCCCATAATGAGCAGGATCATAGCTATATCTTTCACAGACTCGCTATAGATGTCCATTACTTTTTTCATACTCATGCCTTGGCGAAGTCCTAAGGTAAACGTTGCAACCAGTAAGGATATGATCATTACCATGGCCGGATCACCGGTGAAGGCAATGGCAGTCTTTACCGATGGCTCTGTTATGTACGAGAGTGAAATGGTTGTAAAGGCAAGCAGGATAACCGGAAGGAGTGAAGAAAATATACTGATGCTGAGGCTCGGTAATTTTTCAGGAGCAACATCGGCAGCGTTCTCAAATATTTTAGGTGCAGGTGGATTGATCTTTTTTAATGCACGTGAGAATACAGGACCTGCGATGATAACGGTGGGTAATCCGATAAAAATACCGTAGAGTAAAGTCATTCCCAGGTCAGCATGAAATTGCGCCACGAGTGCCGTAGGCGAGGGGTGTGGTGGAAGAAAGCCATGCGTTACTGAGAGCGATGCAAGCATCGGAAGCCCTATATATACTGCCGGCATTTTATACTTCAGTGCGACTGAAAAGATCAACGGAACAACCAATACAAAACCAACATTATAGAAGAGCGGTATACCGATGATGAACCCCGTGAACATCAATGCCCATTGAATATAGCGCTTGCCGAAAAGTCTCACCATATACGATGCAATCTGCTGCGCAGCACCGCTGTCAGCTACGAGTTTACCGAGCATGGCACCACAGACGATCACAATCACGAGCGACCCCAGCATGTCTCCAATTCCCTTTTGAACCGACTGTGTGATCTTCGTTACTTCTATACCCAGAAGTCCTCCGGCCAGAATGGATATAACCAGGAATGCCAGAAATGCGTTGACCTTGAATACCGAGATGAGAATAATGAGAAGTGTAATACTATACACAATAATAACCAGCGACATGATCTCCGGACTCAGCTCAGCGCTCAACGCTTTAAGCGCCCTATAGCTTATATAGATTGCCGCGGGAATGGATAGAACGAGATGTGATAAAGATGAACTTGTTTTGAATCGGAAGATCTGCGTCATCAACACAAGAACGCATATTACAATAAGGATCAGCGACATGGTTGGCCGTTATGGGTTTATTGAATGATTGGTTTGCCAACGTAAGCTAATGAAAAATGTGGAAAAATGTGTTGAGGTGTTGATGTGGTTGTTGGTGTGTTATGAGATGTGTTGAGGTGTTGGTGTGTTAAAGTGTTGATGTGATTATTAGTCGGAGAGTGGTTTCAGGTCTGTTTGAAGAAATGATTGATAGGTTAGCATCGTTGCGATCATTATAAATGTAATAGGTAATGTTATTGCTGTCGGATTACCATCGAAGGGATTGTGATAATTTCCGGATGTTGCTTCGCCATTGATGGTGTAGAGTGTTCTGACGAGGTGTAGTGGCAGCCACTTCAATTCGATGCTCCATATACCTGCTGCAACTCTAAAGAGTATACCTTCGGAGAAATTCCATGCGAGGTATATGATGAATCCTATAGCGGGCGACCGCACAATAAACACCAGGCTCATCAAAAGCATTGCGTATGACAATGTGGAGAGGGCAAGTTGGCAAAATAGTTTCATGCATTGAAATATAGTTATATCCGATAGTACAGATGCGGTATATGCCGATGCTATAAATGAAATAATGCCGAGTACTGAAAAGTATGAAGCTATTGAGGCGCAGTACAATAATTTGGATAGAAAGTAATCCTTCCTTGATCTGGCAAAAACGAATCTGTTGATATATCCGTTGGACAATTCTTGTCCAATAAAAAGAATAATCCAGATGGGAAGAAATATATAGGATTGTATATAAGAGATAATGGCGAAGGACAGATTGGCGATGAACTCTGCTTCTGTGAGCGCTTCGTCCTGTATACTCATATCAGAGATAATGATTAAGGCGAGTGGAAGCACGATCGTAGTCACGATCAGCAACCAGCGTGAAAATTTTCTGTGCAGGATTTTGTCAACTTCTATTTTTATAAGTCTCATATCGTTTACCGGAGAATATTGATGTAGGCTTGTTCAAGATCACCGTATGTCTTAAGAAGGTCATCGGTCAGTGCGTTCTGTACCAGTACACCATGCTTTAGAAACAGGATACGGTCACATACTTTTTCAATATCGGATAGCGCATGACTGGTGATCAGAAAAGATGTTCGGGCAGCTTTCTCTTTCAGAATCAGGTTTCTCAGATTCAGGATAGAATCTATATCCAGATGGTTTGTGGGTTCATCCAGGAAAATAAGATCGTTGTGCCGGGCAAATGCAAGCAGGAGAGAAACCCGCTGCTTCATTCCGGAGGATAGCTTGCTATAGGGAGCATCCAGGTAATCAATCGAAAAGACAGACAGGCATTCATCAATGCGCTTTTGATCGAGCCCGAGTAAGGTTGCATAATGCTGTATATTTCGGATAACAGTCATGTCATCGAAAAAACCTTTTCGCGCTATAGCCATACCAATCTTCAAATCGGTATGGGTTATAAATGAACCCGATGTTGGTTGCATCATACCCAGCAGGATGTTTAGCAGCGTAGTTTTACCAGAGCCGTTGGGCCCGATCAAACCTATAATTTCACCTTGTCCAATGGAGAATTCTATACATGAAAGTACTTGCTTCTGTGCAAAATTTTTGGACAGGTTTTGTGAGAGAAGTAACATGATGTTGATAAGATTTACTGTAAAGAATATACAGTACCCATCTACCACAGGTACTGTATAAAAAAATGATTAATCTACCGTACAGCCATCAATGGCACAGGATATTACCTCTTCCGCGAAGCAGTATCCGAAATTTATATAGCATATAGATTTATCAAACCAGTTCAGTTTTTGTATGCGGGCACCAGCACAATCATAAGCGCCACCTTTCTTGGTGATGTCGTTACACTTAGGTTCTTTTCTCGCATTGGCTGACCTTGTTGTTCGACTTCCGGTAATCACTGAATTTTCAAGTGAAACCTGTAAGCTTCCCGTTTCGGTAGTAAAGATGAAATCACCGCTGAATTTGCCGGTTTCAATTTCAGATGGAATCTGATCGGTTGGTGTACTTGTTTGTGTTTCGATGATCGCTATATATATCAGATCATATTGATCATTGAACAACGCAAGAATCCCTTTCTTGTCTTCTTGTCCGCTGAAAGGAATTACCAGGCTTTTCTTCTTTGAGGTTGTGAATTGTGAATTCGCTGCATTCAACGATGTTAACGGCACGTCCAGTTTTTTAAATTGATCGGAGGCAATGACAGAATTTGTCAGAGATTCGGTCTCATTAACCGGTGCTATATCATCCTGCTGTTCACATGAAATAAAAAGACTGATCATTATAATCGAGCACATTGTAATAATGGATCTCATTAGTATATATATTATAGTCTCCAGAAATCTGTCTGGAACAGTATACAAATCTGGTCGACCTTAGATTGCATGCCGAAATGTATAGTTGGTCCGTGAAATGAAATTGCACGGAAACAATATTGTAGAATATATATATAGTTTAGAAGGTCACCTCCGATATAGGTGTGATCGAAAAGTCAATAATGAGATCAAAGTCCTTCTCTGTATAATAGAACGTTTCGCGGGTTCTGCTGTATTTTATAGTGGCTCCGTAGTCTTTAAAGAATCCGAATATATTGTACAGCTGTCTTGTACTTACGCCCAGTCTTGCAGCGAATTTTCTCGGACTTCCTGTGCATTCTTTTTTAATAAGCATGTTGGCGGTTTTGATTCTTTCAATTGCTTTGATTACATCCATAATGCATTAGTGTTAGAATTTATAGCCGGGTGTTTGTTTAAGCATTCGAAAATGTTCTATCTCACGCATGCGTTCTGATAGGTATATATCGATAATGATCTGCTCTAAAAATGCTATTAAAAAATATAGTCAGCAGCGAGAAGGTTGGTTAAGGCATCCCGCATTTGCGGTAATAAAATGTTAGCAAGCTGCACCGATAATGCAAGCTTCACCGGCTTTAGGGTATAGCTTTATTGAGTAGTAAGACTGTAAATGAATGAAATTTTATTTCTTTATTTTTGAAATAAAATTTCAATTTAATAGTACTTTTGTACTATGGATGGGATGTATCAGGCTGTTTTTCTGAAGGCAAAATGCAATGCTAACGCACGAGCTGCGACAGTATAGATGAAGAAGATAGTATACAATTACAGGAAAGAGGTGCCCTTTAGAACTTATCCGGCACCTGTACAATACGAAGTACGATTTCGTGTGGATCGCCATCTTTGTCGAGAAGGCTGAAGCGTACCATGGGGTTGTCTCTGCGGATGTTGGTTTCTACATGGATCACCTGGTTATTCTGCAGATGTTTTTCAATTTCCTTTTGAAGGACATATAGTGCATTTGCAAAATCAACTTCAATGGGACTCGGATTATAAGAGGACGTCTTCATCTTGGGGGTGTTTGTTTTACAGTTATCCGTTAATTGTTACAGGTTATTCGTATCCGTTACAGGTTGTTCGTCATTGCTGAGTAACATGAATAACCTGTAATGGATAAAATAGCTTTACCACCGGATCAGAGCAGAGGCCCAGGTAAACCCACTGCCGAAGGCGGCTAAACAAATTAAATCATTTTCTTTGATTTTACCTTCAGCCCAGGCTTCACTCAATGCAATTGGAATGGAAGCGGCTGTTGTATTCCCGTAACGCATAATGTTATTATATACCTGGTCGCCCGAGAGCGCCAGCTTTTCCTGAATATACTGGCTGATGCGCAGGTTAGCCTGGTGTGGAACCAGCAGGTTAATATCTTCTTTGGTAAGTTTGTTTGCATCAAGAGCCTCCTGAATTACTTCCATGAAGCGCACCACGGCATGCTTGAATACCTGGTTGCCGTTCATAACAACTTTAAAGGTAGAGGTATCCGTGATCTGCTCAGGCTGTCGTTCTTTGTGTGGACGACTGCTGCCCGGATCTTTTACATATAGCTCTTCTGCGAATGCTCCATCGGAGTGGAGGTGTGTTGAAAGAATGCCTGGCTTATCCGAAGGTTGAAGTATAACGGCACCGGCACCATCACCAAAAATCACAGCAGTATTGCGTCCGCGGGTTGTAATGTCGAGCGCGGTGGATTGAATCTCTGCACCTACTACCAGGATCGTTTTATACATGCCGGTCTTGATAAACTGGTCGGCAACCGAGAGTGCATATATAAATCCGGAGCACGCATTCCGAATATCGAGCGCTGCGATTTTTCCATCCAGACCTAATTCGCGTTGCAACAATACACCGGATCCGGGAAAAAAGTAGTCGGGCGTGATGGTGGCAAATACAATAAAGTCTATATCTGTAGCCTGAAGTTTAGCACGTTCCAGCGCCATGCGTGTAGCCTTGGCAGCCATGTTGGCAACGGTATCCGTCTCCGGATTCATCCATCTTCGTTCATGTATACCGGTGCGCTCAACGATCCACTCGTTGTTCGTATCCATGATCGTTGACAGATATTCATTGGTGATAATGTTATCCGGAACATGATGCCCGAGTCCTACAATTTTGGAATGACGCATTCGATTGAATTTTAAAAACGACAAAGGTAGCGAATTGTCGGCAATGAAGCGTTAGTGCGCGGAATGTAGCGCCTTAGCGATTTTTTAGAGACTGTGTGTTTAAACTCTTATTGGCTTCTGGCTGCAGCCGCTGGCTACAGGGTAGAGTATATTCAATTGTATTATCCAGTGGCCAGAAGCCAGTAGCCAGAGGCCCTTACTTCAATAGTCCCTGTATCTTCTCGATTGATACCTGTGTGGTTGGATTGAAGTCTCGGCCCCCTATATATTTCAATAGACTGTGGCGCAGCTGTCGTGCTTCCGCGCGGGCGCTCATGTTGGAGGTCAGGTCGATAGAAGAGACCAATAGTTTTCCTTTACCGACTTTACATTCGAATACAAGGCCGAGCGGCCGGGCGGTGACCCAATCATCGATTACGCGAACAATGGGTTTTATATTTGGATCAACAGCATCCAGTCGGATCGCGGTGGAATGACTCATGGCATCCCACCATTGCCAGTTGCTGTGATACTGTGTCGGGAACAAGTCCAGTGCCGGGTGCTTCGGGTTGCATAGTATACCCAATGTATGCGGAGCTTGCCGGCTTGTCCAGGCGGTATTCCAGAATATACTGGAGAAACCTATCGCTATATCTCCGCCAGCTTCCGGCTTTATACTTCCTTTTTTGAGCGACAGCAGTACGGTACCACCACGATTCAATTGATCAATAGTTTTCTTATCCAACTGATCAACAATCAATATGCGACTGGTATCTATACGCGATAATTCTGCAGGGTAAACAAAAAAGTCCCACTGGTTGGTATATTTCCCAACAGAGATTTGCAACGTGAGCATCGATTCACGTTTGATGTCAGCAAGGGACTGCTTGATCCTGCCAACAACAATACCATTGCCAACAGGTAAAGCCGTAGAAGGTAAATTTCCGGTATATATAGGTTTTCCTGCACGATCTTTTATCTGCCATGATACGATAGTATTCGCGATGGACTGGCCGGAAAAGTTCGCTACCTCAACCGGTATAGTCAATGTCTCATGATTGAGGTAAATCATTTTCTCAAATCTTGCCAATGGAACAACCCGATTACAGAAGCGACTGAACTCTTCTGCGGTTACATAACCTTTCTCTTTCCAGAAGGGATTAAGCACACCAACCAACGCAGTACCTTGTCCTGGAAAGTCATGAAGATCTAGAAGTTGAAAGCCGGCAAAATTCTTGGTTCGAAGCGCAGCCTCTATATCTGCTTTATAGCAGAGCGTTTGTAGTTTTCCAGATGCAAGTAGAAAACTATCAGCCAGCATCTGCATGCCGTTGCGTGTTAGTTTCTCCTGGAAGATCTCGAAGTTTCTGGGTTTCAATACACCATCATATTGAGAAATCTCTTTGAAGTCAGGGTATACACACCACTGACCAATTTCGTGACTAACTGTTGGTTTTGTCCATTTGGAAATTTCGTTGCTCCAGTCGTAGGAGAAACGCGGAGATAATTTATTGATGATACTGTTCAGGCCTTCATCCCAATGTTGAATACGCGGGTCAGGCAGGTTGTGATAATCACTTGCTTCCAGGGCAGGCCAGCCTGCGCCAGCGGTATATAGTCTTCGCGCATCTTTAGCTTTCCAATAGGTTACGAACTTGTCCAGATATACGGTATGTTTTCTGCCACTGGGTTCGTTTCCATAGGCCATGAAACAAAACGATGGATGGTTTCCGTAGGTATCTACAATTCGTTTACTCTCATCATATATATACTGATCGATCGGGGCACCGTCACCAAGTTCGGTTCCCTGGTTTGCCCACGATGAACATTCTATTTGTAAATATACTCCTAAACTATCGGCAACATTGAACGCTGCTTCCGGTGGACACCACGAATGAAAACGCACGTGATTAAGTCCAAATGATTTTACGGTGTTGAATATATGAATCCATTCACGTGGTGTTGTTGGCGGATAACCTGTTTTCGGAAAGATGGCGCACTCAAGTGTGCCGCGTAAAAATATAGGCGTATCGTTTATCGTAAATTGTGTTCCCTGCCGCGATACATTTCGCATTCCAAACTGAACAACTTTGGATTCTGATTTCTTTCCGGATGACAAACTCACCTGAAGTTTATAGAGGTTAGGCATAAACTCACTCCACGGTAAAATTTTTTCAGTGATCGGGTATTCAATCTGAATTTCATTTTTGCCAGGTACCAATGCTATACTCTTCGAAATTGCAGGGTATGATTTACCCGAAGCTGAGACAAATGCATGCAGCGTTGATTTTATCTTTTTCGCAGATGTACTGGTAACAACAGCCGTGATTGATACTTTGTTAGTTGCCAGGTTAGGGTATATTTTGATATCAGAAAGATAAGTTGCCGGCCTTGCGCGCACTTCCAGTTTTCCTATGATACCGTTCCAGTTTGATTGTGTGTGATCGGAAATGCTGTGAGAGTTTTGTCCTACACTGATTTCTTTTATGCGATTATCCACGCGAATGGTTATGGTATGGCGGCCCGGTTTCAGCGGAGTGCGGAGGAAGTATTGATGCGGAGCTCCGAGACTGTTTTGCATACCAATCTTCATGGTATCGACCCAGAGTATAGTTTCCCAATGTGCCCGTTCGATAAAAACTTCAATAACGCTTTGATTCCAATCAACCGGAACATCGATCGTTTTTTGATACCAAGCTGCCCCGTTATAGTATTTCACGGGCTGTAACCAGAACGGCACTTTTACATTTCCGGGTTCGCGATACGGTTTATACTCGTCCGTTTTGAAATACGATGAATCAACAATGGAACCTATCCAGGGGGTGTTGGGTGTAATATCATCACCTATAGCATTGGTGGTCAGTGATCCGGGCAGTTGAAGAGTTCCTTCCAGCCGTTGACTGAACCATTTTTGTTTAATGCCCACATCATCGCGGTCAAGACGATAATTCCATTCTCCGGATAAATCTATATAGCTGACCGTGTTGTTGGGTAATTTTTGCGCGAATGCATTTGTAAGTATAGTAATGAGTAAAGTGATAACGAGAAATCTGATCATATAGGTTGATGGTATATTAATCGAAGCTTCGAAAAAATCGCGGATGGCGAAATGGAGGATATGATGAAAAGGATGGATTTTCTTATGATGCTGTTACCACGGTTGTCCTTAAAACGCCTTTTTGAAAGGTAAAAGGCGAATTCAATGGATTTCGCGCGTGGAGGAATGACCGCTAGACTGCTATACTATATATAGGCAAGCTAT
Organism: uncultured Chitinophaga sp.; assembly: GCA_902168205.1. Lineage (GTDB taxonomy): Bacteria > Bacteroidota > Bacteroidia > Cytophagales > Cyclobacteriaceae > Ohtaekwangia > Ohtaekwangia kribbensis. The sequence continues at coordinate 716,270 of CABHOK010000002.1, forward strand.
ACGGAGAAATCATTCATTTGATTCTGTGGCCATGTTCAGCGCCCCATGAACTCATCAGAATGGGATTAAAGTGTGTTTACAGTACAGTAGGCATATAGCATATTATATATATAGGTACATTTTTACTTTGTAAAATAATGAATGCACTCATCGTTGATCCTTCACTTTTTTAACTAACATTGATCCTTGTTATAAGTATTGTTCAATAAAAACGTTAAGAGTAAGATGAAAAAAAGTACACTAAATTTGAGAACGGAAAAAGGTAGAGCGCAATCGAACCATCGTGTTCCTATACTTTCAGGTGTTGTTATGATGGCTATTATATAAAATTGACTTTCAAATTTACTTCAGCAAGTCAATGTGAGTGATATTTACTTTACTGTGGCTTCGAACCCAGCAGAATCGGATTTACATCAACCAACGTCAGTGTCTTGATCATATTTTTTGACTCGGTTTTGTATCTAATAAAATGCGATGTTTTTACATGGTTCTCGTACGCAGCCGCGTTAGCATACACTTCCAGAATGCTGATATGTGCGGGCTTGTTCTTCTCGGCTACGGCATACATCACCAGCACTCCCGGCTCTTTCTTTAGTCCGGGCAACATCACGTTGTTTGCCAGCTTATGAAAGCTGTCTATGCTGTTGGCAGCTATTTCCATTTTGGTAAGTCGTATAAAGAGATCTCCGCTGCGAGCCTTTGCTAGTTCGGGTTTGCGGGTATAGAGTATAGGTTGTGTCTCGATCAACTCAAGGTGCTTTACCATTTGCAGCGTTCCCTGTTTGTATTTTTGAAAATGAGGCGTTGTCAAATGCGCTTTGTATTGCGCTGAGTCTGCATACGTTTCAAAAAGTGTGACACGTTCCGGATTTTCTTTTTCAGCAACGCCATACAATGTGATCACGCCCGGTTCCTTTTGTATGGAAGCTTCGATCTCTTCTCTTAAAAAATCATTATAGCGATCGAGTTGTGTACTATCCACTTCGATTATCGCGAGGCGAACCAGTTGTTTCTGAGGTTGAGCCATTGCTGTACAGGAGGAAAGTAATATAGTAATGAATGTGGATAAAAGAATCAGGCGATCAGTCTTCATCATTATCAGGTTCATAACTTTCACTATATTAAAATTTGTTGCTATGCTATCGGTTTGTCACCTTGTCCAGGTATATATAGCGATCGCGATTCTTTTCAACTTCCAGCGTGGTGTTTACATCAATGTTGATGTACTGTACTTTTGCTCCCTCGGTCACTGTTGGCCACTTCGGAAGACCGGCTCCATTCGGATTTCCTGTTTTGATGAAGTTCGCGAAATACTCCTGCATCAGGTCGGAAACTTTATAATCATCCGCAGTCCAGTCGTATACTTTGTTGGTGGCCAGATTACCCATGGCATATTCTATCTCGGCCGAATGTACAGCGCGTTTGGCTGCTTGTTTTTTAACAGGTGCCGCATTGGTGGAATCTTTTATTATACCTCCCGCGAGTCCTGCAGCAGCGTTTCCTATAGCAGCGGCCATTGGCGGACGCGGACGAGCGTATAAATAACGGTAAACAGATTTCCCGGTTTTAGTTTGTACATCAATCAACTTCCAGGTGCTGAAGCCAATAAATTTATCACCGGCAAGATCAGTAGCTACCTGTTCTACCTCTGCATCTGAATTGGGTTTATATACTTTCAGAAGTTCACTGGCCTGTTCAGGATACGCACGTTGAACAGCTTTGGTATAATTCTCTATCGTTAATTCCTGTTCGCCCAGCAGTACGCGATAGGTCATCTCTTCCGAGTTCCATCCTGCTAACAACGGTACTTGAGCCTGTTCACCTTTCTCGAAAATTTCGAGCGGATGTTTAGGAAGGAAGTATCCATCCATCGTGATGATCTGAAACCGGAACGGATTACCTTCGGTGGATGATATCAATAATTTTTCGGCAGGAATAGAACGAAGTGCTTCAAGCGAATTTGCGCCAATCTTGTTAGCAAACTCCAAACCTGCCTGTTCAGATTTCGCAAGAGGCGTAGAGGGTATGGATCCGAGCAGGGAGCCGCTTTCGCCTATAGCTTGTGCGAATAAATTCTTCGAGAGGGGAGAAGCCATTAATGCGCTTACCGAAATTGATCCCGCAGATTCGCCAGCGATCGTCACGCGTTTCGGGTCACCACCAAAGGCTGCTATATTTTCCTGAACCCATTTCAATGCGGCAACCTGATCCAACATCCCATAATTTCCGGAAGCATGATGAGGTGACTCCTTTGTTAGTTCCGGATGCGCCATGTGCCCGAATATACCCAACCTGTAATTTACCGTAAGGGAAACAATTCCTTTGGCCGCCATACTGGCTCCATCGTATCGTGCTTCCGAGCCATCGCCTGCAACAAAGCCACCACCATAGAAATATACCAGCACCGGTAAATTCTTTTTCTTTGTATCGGGTGTCCATACATTCAGATATAGACAGTCTTCACTCATGCTGGAAGCACGAAATGCCATGTCTCCAAATACATTCGTCTGCAGAACAGTCGGGCCGAATTGTTGGGCATCGCGAACGCCTTTCCAATTGGCAACGGGCTGTGGTTCTTTCCATCGGAGTTTACCGACAGGAGGCGCTGCAAATGGAATTCCTTTGAAAGATTGTACTCCATTTTCGATGCTTCCCTGTAACTGTCCATTCCTGATTTTTACAACAGGAGAATTTGTCTGTGCGTAGGTTGAAGAAAGCATAAGAAGTAATACTATACTAAAGATGAAATATATTCTCATAAGAAATACGAGTTGTATGATCGGATAGATTTATACGAGTTGATCGCTATAGGCGTCATTCATGAAGTTGCCGTAGCATCATGCTAATGTACAACGTCAGGAGCATTCTTAATAATGGTAATTCTCATTTCTCGGACACGAGAGTGCCCACGCGATAAACCGAAGTATGCACGAGTTTACCTTCTGCATCGTACTCCTTCCACTCTTTGTTCTTTTTGTCAGATGCGTACTCGCCTTGTTCTTTTACTTTTCCGTTTTCATGGTAGGCGGTATATAATCCGTGCTTGCGACTGTTACGATATTCTGTTGTTGATTGCAGCGTGCCGCTTTCATAGTATGTCTTCGCAGGACCGGCCAGCAGATCGAACTTCCAGGTTTCTTCACGCTGAACTTTACCGGAAGGGTAGTAGCTATAGCGGATGCCACTCAGCTTACCGGCTTCGTAGGTTTCTTTTTGTTTTATAGTTTTTCCGTTTTCGTAATATATAGTCCAGAGACCATGAGGTTTTTCATTTCTGAATTTTTTCACAGACTGCGTTGCTCCGTTCTCGGCCAGTACCTCTACCGTTGCGTCTATACCATTGGAGGCAACCTGTTCTTTTACCTTTACTTTTCCGGAAGGATAGTATTCATAGTTGGTACCGATCTTCTTTCCTTCTTTATACTTGAAGCGATGGCGAATAGAACCATCTTCGAAGTAGCCGATGTTATCACCGTGAAGTTTACCGGCAAGGAAGCTGCCGTCTGTGATTAAGTGTCCATCGCGATCATACGTTTTAAACTCACCGTTGCGCGAACCTTCTTTCATGGTTGAAACCGTTTCAAGCTGGCCGTTGGGATAGTAATTTTTATAAAAGCCTGAAAGTATACCTTCTTTATAGTTGGCTTCTGTTTCTACTTTTCCATCTTCATAAAACGTGCGTGTTATACCGTTGGGCTTTCCGTCTTTATAGCCAATCTCTTTCTTTATTTTACCGGTGGTATAAAACTCTTTTACCATGCCTTCCGGTTTGCCTTTTACAAAGTAGGTTTCGCTTTTCAGGTTTCCGTTATCAAAATAGTACTGAATGCTGTCGGCAAGTTTATCGTTCTGATAATAGGCTTTCTGTACAGGTTTACCTTCCTCATTGTATACTTCTACTGTGCCATGACGCAATCCGTTAACGAAATGAAGTTTACGAGCGAGCTTTCCGTTTTCATGATACTCGGTAAAGAGCCCGGATTTTATACCGTCATCAAAATTACCTTCTACCATCACGTTTCCGTTCTCGTAATAGCGCAGGTATTTTCCCACGATCTTCTGATCATCTTCTTGGGCAGTGGTATATATTTCCTGTATATGTTTTTTCTGTTGGTCGTAATACGTCTTTACTTCTTTCTGGGAAAAGACGTGAAGTGGTATCAATATAAATAGCCAGACGAGTCTCATGATCTTACATTATTGAGCACTGAAAAATATGGAATTTAACGTTCATGCAGGCAGGTTATTTTGTATTCGCGCTGCGATGTAAGAAGGAATGAGAAAATAACGGAAAGGAGTGATTTGTAAAAAGAAAAGTCCCGGCTTCCCCGGGACTTTGTGTTACAGATTTTCAATGACAATGGCAGAAGCACCGCCTCCACCGTTACAGATGCCGGCAACTCCAATGCCTGCGTTATTCTGCTTCAGTACGTTGAGAAGTGTTGTGGTAATGCGTGCACCCGATGCACCGAGCGGGTGTCCTAATGCAACAGCACCTCCGTTGATATTTACCTTTTCAGGATCGAGTCCTAACTTGATGTTATTCGCGATAGCAACTGCAGAGAATGCTTCGTTGATCTCGTAGTATGCAATATCTTTCTTATCGATACCGGCATGTTTGATTGCTTTCGGTATAGCGAGCGATGGGGTGGTGGTGAACCACTTGGGCTCCTGTGCTGCATCGGCAAAGCCCCTGATCCTGGCGAGCGGTTTTATACCAAGCTCCTGTGCTTTCTCCTTGCTGATTAATAGCAATGCCGAAGCACCATCATTCAACGTTGATGCATTGGCAGCCGTAACAGTTCCTTCTTTTGTAAAGGCAGGTTTAAGACCCGGTATCTTTTCGAAATTTACACTTTTATACTCTTCATCTTCAGCAAAGAGTGTTGTATTACCCTTGCGATCTTTTATCTCAACCGGTATAATTTCATCTTTAAACTTACCGGCACTCCATGAAGCAGCCGAACGCTTATATGAGTTGATCGCATAGTTGTCCTGATCCTGGCGCGATATATTCATCTCCTTCGCAGTATTGTCGGCACAAACTCCCATCGCACAATGATCGTACGCATCGGTGAGACCATCGTGTTGCAAGCCATCAATCAGTTCGCTGTTTCCATATTTATACCCGTAGCGTGCTTTCATCAGGTAGTAGGGTATATTACTCATGCTCTCGGTGCCACCGGCAACAACAATATCATTTTGCCCTAGCATGATAGACTGTGCTCCGAGCATGATCGCTTTCATACCGGAAGCACAAACTTTATTTACGAGTGTGCATGGAATTTCAAAACCTAAACCGGCACCGGCAGCAATTTGTGTAGCCGGGGCTTGTCCTAAACCGGCAGCGATTACATTGCCTATATATAGTTCCTGTATCAGCTTAGGATCGATTCCTGCTTTTTCAACAGCGCCTTTTACAGCGATGGATCCTAATGCTGTAGCGCTTAACGATGCCAGGCTCCCTCCGAAACTTCCGATCGGAGTACGCACTGCCGAAATGATATATACTTCTTTCATGGGTTAATGAGTTAATTAAGTCTTGGTTGTAGTCTGTAGCGGATTGTATGATATAAATGTATATACTAAAGAATAACGATATATATAGTCATGGCAGAGAACGTTTCTCTGCCATGATGAAAATCTGAATATTACCAGTCAGGTTTCCCTTTGTCTTTGGGTTTTGAAGCTTTGCGTTTGTTCTGTTGCAGGTATTGAATTTCCTGGTTCTTCATAGCTTCGAGGATCATGCGGGCTTTTTGTTCGCTGATCTTCATCTGTTCTAATTTTTCAGAGAGCTCAGGATTAGGCTTCTTCTTTTCCTGATCTTGTTTTTGCTCAGGGTTCTGCTGTTCCTTTTGTTGCTGATCTTTCTTTTCCTGCTCTTTCTGTTGTTGTTCCTTTTGCTGCTGTTCTTTTTGTTGTTGCTCTTTTTGCTGTTGCTCTTTGCTCTTCTGATCTTTATTTTGCTGATCTTTCTTTTCCTGCTCTTTTTGTTGTTGATCTTTCTGCTGCTGATCCTTTTGTTGCTGATCTTTATTTTGCTGCTGATCCTTCTGCTGGTCTTTCTTCTGTTGATCTTTTTTCTGTTCCTCTTCTTCCTTTTTCTTCTTCTCGTCTAATTTCTTTTTCAACAGCTCATAATTATAGCGGGCATCCATGTTATCCGGATCTGCCTTGATCGCCTGCTTGAAATTGTTAAGGGCTTGTTCGTTTTTTTGCTTGCGATAGTTCATGATACCTAACTGCTGCTGTGCCTTCGAGCGTACCGCATTTACTTTACTGCCCGCGAGCGATTCGTAGTTCGTCAGCGCATTGGCGGTATCGTTCATCATGAAATACGCATTGGCGAGGTTCAGCTTCAGTTCATCTTCCATTACCTTCATAGAGTCGATGAGGTAATGATACTTTTGAACGGCTGTTTTATAGTCACCGGAAGTATAGGCTTCACGCGCCTCCGATTTTGCACGATTGATTTTGCCAATCCGAAACGGGTCGGTAACAAAAGCAACTACAAATAAGGAAACCAATATATACTTCATGTCTGCCTGGTTTAAACGTTAAAGCTATATTCGTAAGGTTGGTATGTTGATCAGTACATCGAGCAGCAACAATATAGCTGCTGCAGCGAGAAAGTAAAAATACTTGTTGGCTGTTACATCTACATACCGCGCATCCCGCAGTTCTCCCTCGATCTTGTCGATTGTATTAATTAAGCGGGAAACATCGTTTTTAGTTTCATTGATCTCAAAATACTGGCCATCGGTTTTACCGGCCAGCGTGCGAAGCGATTTTGAGTTGAGTCGTGTCAGCACAGGTCTGCCGTTCTTATCTGTTTTCAATCCTCGACCGGCATATATATTTCCGCCCGACTCGGTACCGACACCTAACGTAAACAATTTGATGTCTTTATTCTCTACCTCGCGCGCAACCTCTTCTGTGTCTTCGCCAAAATCTTCGCCATCGCTGATGAGTATAATTACTTTTGATTTGGATTGTGTGGGAGGTCCGGTCTTTTCATCTTCTTCAAGTTTCTTCAAAGCCATGCGCAGGGGAGGACCGAAGTCTGTACCCGAGCTAGGCACCAGTGACGAGTTCATCGTTTCAATGAACAGGTTCAGCGCGTTCTGATCGTACGTCAACGGGCATTGCATAAATGCCTCGGAGCTAAAAATAATAATGCCGATGCGATCGGAGTTGAATGCTGATACAAGACGTTTCATTTCGAATTTGATCTTCTCCAGTCGCGTAGGTTGAATGTCGAAAGCATCCATGGACTTGGAGAGGTCGATGCAGATCATGATATCCTTACCCACCGACTTCACTTCCTTCTTCGAGCCACCAAACGATGGCCCGAGCAAAGCGATCATGAATAATGCAAAATATAGGGTGCGGATTCCGAGTTTAATAAATATAGTATAATAAGGCGTGTTTAAACCTCTGCCAATCTTAACCACCCGTACAATATAGGCTGCATACAATATCGCGAACAGGGCGATAAAGATGATTTCCGTTAGTCCAAAGTCACGATACCAAAGCACGTTTTAAGCAATTTACAATCAGCAAGTAACGATTCCTGGCGTGTTTATGCAAGTCATTTTTGCCTGAGGAACGGTGAGCGATCCGGAAAAACGATGGTCGATGATTTTCAGCCGGAGCCTCCGGACTTGTTGCGTTTTCTCCTCGCGATGAGTCGTCTCTATGTAAAATTCCGGATGCTCTTGCGGATTTTTCTAGACCCCGTAAAATCACCCGGCTATCTACTTTTGCATAGGTACTAACATACACCTTTATGCGAAAGATCTGGGTTATTGTGTTATGGCTCGTTTTGCCTCACTTGGTTTTCTCTCAAACCGGACCCGCAGGCGTAGGCATTCGGGATGGCTCTTCATCGCTGGAACTTTGGATGGATATAGATAAAGGTATCACAACCACGAACAATTCAGGTTCGGGGGGCAGTGCGACCGATGTTACCAACTGGACTGATCAATCGGGTAATAACCTGAGCATGACGGGGGCCAGCACGCAGGTTCCGGAATATATCTCCGGTTTTGTGAACGGGCATGGTGCCATGCAATTTGCGCAATCGAATTTTGAACGACTGAATTTAAGCAGTACTATATCATCGATCGGTGCTTCGGATAATCGCACGTTTCTGTATGTATTCAAATTTACAGGTAACTTTAACAACTGTGAGATCATGGGTACTGAAACCGGTAAATCGGTTGACTATGGAACCTTTTCAGTAACCAACGACAGGTTACGCCTGCGCAACCTGACCAGCAATGTTTTCTCTGCTATAAACTCGGTTACGCAAGATGCCTGGCATGTAGGCACACTTCGAAAAAACGGGACTGCGGTAAATGCATGGAATGATAACACGAGTATTATCAGCACAACGGGTGATTACCTGGACTGGGCTGTCAGCAACAGTTTTGATCTGGGGGCTGCTAATTTCAGTACCCGAAGTTTTCAGGGAGAGATTACAGAACTTATCATCTATAGCACGGCCATTAACAGTGCACAACGAATTATACTTAACAATTACCTGGCTGCGAAATACGGTATATCACTTTCTGCATCGGATATATATGATGAAGATAATGCCGGTAGTAATTTTGACTATGAGGTTGCCGGTATCGGAAGGATAGATGCTTCTAACATTCAGAATGATTCTCAAGGTACGGGTATAGTTCGCATATTGAATGCAACTGATTTAGGTAATGACGAGTTTTTTATCTGGGGACATGATAATGGTGACTTGAGCACAACGAACACAAGTGATGTGCCATCGGGCGTGCAGGTGCGGCTTACCAGACTATGGCGTGTAAGTGAGACAAACTCCTCAGGTACGGCAGCCGATGTTGGAAGTATAGATATACGATTCGACCTCTCTTCTCAGGGTACGGTGGTTGCATCTGATCTTCGCTTGCTTGTAGATACCGACAATGACGGAACCTTTGCGGACGAAACCGGCATTAGCGGAGCGACTTCACTCGGAAGTAATGTCTATGCCTTTACAGGTGTAAGTGCTATTGACAACAACATGCGCTTTACACTGGGCAGTATCAATAAACTGCAAACACCTTTACCGGTAGAATTGCTATCTTATAATATATACCCGAATGAAAATAAAAATCAGATAGCTATTAAATGGACTACTGCTACTGAAATCGAAAATGATTACTTCACGGTTGAGCGTTCTGCTGACGGCCGTATTTTTCAGGAAGTTGAACGGGTTGATGGTGCTAACACCAGTAATGATCGCCATTCCTATAGTATAACAGATGAAGCTCCACTTGCCGGATTGTCTTACTATAGGTTGAAGCAAACAGATCTGGATGGTAATTATAAATATCTTGGCGTTCGATCGATCGAGCTTGAGAGGGCAGATGAGGTTGTCGTGTCTCCAAATCCGTTGAAGAACTCAAATTTAAATATACTGGTAAATTCTTCCAGTGACAGTCCGTTGGAGATGAGAGTTACTAGCTTGTCTGGCGAAGAATTATACTCAGGACGATACACGGCTGATGCGATACAAGGAAATCATCTGACGATTAATCTTCCTTCCGGGATGGGGGCAGGTGTATATATTGTGCAGGTGTTTTTGAATGACCGGGTCTATTGTAGTAAGGTCTTTGTTGAGTAGACTAGTACCCGTTTTGTGTTTCGGGCTTGTGTTATTACAGGTTATTTGTTTGAACAGTCTGTAGACTGCTGATAGGGGGCACAAGCCGTAAGACTTGCGCCAGTGCATTGTTTTGTAAATGCAAGGGGAAAGTGATCCGGGACGGGAACTATAATTCCTCGCCTTTGATTAACAACGTATGGGGATAAAAGATCTTCCCTTAGTACTTTTACTTCTTGGAACAAGTCTCGACTGGACTGGTAGTGAATTAAACTGCCAACAATTCAAGACCGGTAAATTTACACTGACTGAAAGGGAGAAGGCCGGTACATATATAGTGGAACGCGATCTTTCCTTTCAAACTGAAACCGATGTTGCAAGGGGCGTTACTATCAGGTTTAAAGTTACGTGGATCAACGATTGTACCTATCAACTAAACCTTGTAGAAGGGCAGGATGAAACCATGAACTCGTATCGTGGTAAAACACTCACCATACGGATTCTCGAAACATACCCGGACGGGTATAAATTTGAAGTTCGCATGGAAGGATCTGATTACCGACTGGTGGAAGTGTTGAAGCGAATGAAGTAAATCCTGGTCTATCTATGCGCTCTTTAATCTTCTTCACTTAAATTTCTTTTCTCATCACAAAGTCATTCATCCAGTAAGGTCCAATGGCTATATCTTCTTCGCGGATTACTGTGAAGCCCATCTTCTCGTAAAATGAAATGGCAGGGTTATAACGATTCACATTGAGATCGAGTGCGTGGTGATTCTCTTTTTTTATGCGTTGAATGATTTCATTGACAAGAACTTTACCATAGCCTTTGCCCTGGTTGTCGGGGAGTACATATATCTTGTGAAGCTTCGTTACGAGTTTCTCTTCTTTGCGCGGACCGTATGCTGCGAAGGCCTGATCTCCGCGTTCATCGGAAAGTAACATGAATTGTTGTGAACCATCTTTCATCACGCGGGTCAATGCTTCTGTGGAGTAGATCAGGTCCAGCATGTAGCGGATTTGTTCGTTGGTGAGGATTGGTGCGTAGGTTGGCCACCAGGTTTTTTCAGCGAGGTCCTGGATGATGGTTATGTCGGTTGGGGTGGCGTTTCGGATGGTCATGGGTGGGTTGAATCGAAGTGAAAAATGGGAATGAGAAATGAAGAATGAAATAACGGGATAAAAAAATGTTGACAGTCTGGAGACTGTCAACATGGGTGGCACAAGTCGGAAGACTTGCGCCAGTTATTTGATCTCTTTGAAGAGTGTGTCGATCTTTTTCTTTAATGCAGCTGATGCGGGAGCGTGTGGCAGGCGTACGTGGGGTTCGATGATTCCCAATAAAGAGAGAACATACTTCACACCGATCGGGTTGCCTTCTTCATACATCGCTCCGTTAATATCCAGAAGTTTGAATAACTCCTGCGATGCTTTGGTATAGTTACCGGCAAACACATACTCTTTTACTTTTTTGAAAGTTACCGGGAACGGGTTGGCCAGAACAGAGATCACACCTTTACCTCCGATGGAATATATCGGCAGCGATAACATATCATCACCGGATACCAACAGAAAATCTTTCGGCATATACTTCGCGATCTTCATGCACTGCTCCAGGTTACCGGATGATTCTTTTATACCGATAATGTTCTTGTGTGTTGCCAGTCGCAGCGTTGTTTCTGCGGCCATGTTCGAACCAGTTCTTCCCGGAATATTATAGAGAAGCACAGGCACCGGAGATGCATCTGCAATTTTTTTGAAGTGAAGGTATATACCTTCCTGAGATGGTTTGTTATAGTAGGGGCTTACTGAAAGTAAAGCATCAACACCTTTCAGGTCGGTTTCATGTATAGCTTCGAGCACTTCATCGGTGTTGTTGCCACCAATACCGTACACGATCGGCAGGTTCTTGCTATTGTTGTCCTTTACGAATTGCAGTATCTTTTTCTTCTCTTCGCTGGTAACGGTAGGAGACTCACCTGTTGTGCCAAGCACTACATAGTAATCTGCACCCTTTGCCGTGTGACTCAGTAATTTTTTGAGGGCTTTGTAATCTACTTCCAGCGATTCCGTGAACGGAGTAACCAGGGCTACACCGGTTCCATATAACTTTTTCATAAAGGGTTGATATTGAAATTCGTAAAATGTTTCTACTTCAGCTGGGTTGCGTACTTGTACATGTTGTCGACCAGTGCCTGTGTGTTGGCTACCGACTCGATCATGAGTTCCAGGTATTGCTCGCCCTTGTCAAAAAACTTTCCTACCCGACACTTCGCTTTACTCTTGGCCAGCAAATGTAATATGAGGTCGTTAGGAGTTAAGTCGATGTAGAATAAAAAATCAAAAGGTGCCTGGGCAAATTGCAATGCGTTTGACGATGTTATGTTGCCCCAGAACGACAGGTCTTTCTCAGTAAAGAAATCGAATTTGAATTCATAGTTATCGTGGCGGGCGGGGAGGTACTCCAGCACCTGAATATTTTTTTCGTCCTGCTCCAGCTTTTTAATGAATTCCTTAACGATATAGTGTTTCTGTTTGTCTTCAACTGTAAAGATCAAACCTACTGTTTTAGCTTCTTTATAACCTACAGCAGCACGTAAAGCTTTGTTCTTCTTAAGGAGTGCATTTGTTTTGAATTTCAAAAAGTTAAGCTTCATTGCTAAAGTTATAATGTATGTCCGGTCAATAGTTTTTCAAAGTCTTGTTCAGAGATGATCTTTACACCCAGTTTCTCTGCCTTCTCGCGCTTTGAGGGCCCCATATTATCACCTGCCAGTAAATAATCCAACTTTCCGGAAACAGAAGAGACAACACGGCCTCCATTCTGAACGATGATCTCCTGCAATTGTTCGCGTTCGTACCGTTCAAATACTCCGGAGATCACGAATGATTTGTTGCCGAGTACATCACTCAGTTTCTCAGGCTCTTTGGCTGTACTTTCAAATTGCAATCCAGCCGCTTTAAGCCTCGAAATTTCCAACTGGCTCTCTTCATTGCGGAAGAACTGATAGACGCTCTGGGCGATCTTCTCGCCAACTTCCGGGGCTTTTAAAAGATCTTCAAGCGATGCTTCGGCAATTTTATCGATCGACTTGAAGTAACGCGCCAGTTTTTCAGCTACCGTTTTACCGACATAACGTATACCGATCGCAAAGAGAACACTCTCAAAAGGAGTTTCTTTTGACTTTGAGATACCATCCAGTAAGTTCTTGGCAGACTTGTCTTTAAATCCTTCCAGACGAAGTACATCTTCGCGTGTTAACGAGTATAAATCTGCCGGACTTTTTACAAGTCCGAGCTCGTAGAGTTGCTTGATAGTTTGCTCACCCAGTGAGTTTATATCCATCGCCTTACGTTGGATGAAATGTTCAATTCTGCCTCGGATTTGGGGTGGGCATCCTCTAGTGTTGGGACAGTAGTGCGCGGCTTCTCCTTCGTAACGAACTAATTTAGTATTACACTCAGGACAAATATCAGTGTATCTAAATGTCTCTAAGCTTTGATTTGTTTGATGTATCGGCAATGTTGTTACGAATGACATCGCATGATAGTCAGAGGAAACGCTTGGTGACTTTTGAATCTGCTTCCGTTTTTCAAAATCTACACCAGTGACTTTCGGTATAATTTCACCACCTTTTTCTACAAATACATAGTCACCAATAACGAGGCCGAGTCGTGCAATCTCATTAGCATTATGAAGTGAGGCGCGTTTCACCGTGGTGCCCGCGAGGAACACCGGTTCAAGTTCGGCCACAGGGGTAACAGCTCCGGTTCTTCCAACCTGGTAGGTCACTCCGTTGAGCCGCGTGCTGATGCTTTGTGCTTTGTATTTATAGGCGATGGCCCATCGCGGACTTTTTGCCGTGAAGCCCAAACGTTCCTGTTGTTCGAGACTGTTAACTTTGATCACCACTCCGTCTGTCTCCAGCGGAAGATCCTGTCGTTTGGTGTCCCACTCGGTAATGTACTTTATTACCTCCTGGATGTTTTTGCATTTGCGATATGTTGGCGATACGTTGAAACCCCAGGCCTCCAGTTTTTGAATAGACTCTTCATGCGTGTCTGCTACATCTTCACCGAGCAGGGAGTAAGCGTAGCAATCCAGTTTTCGTCTGGCTACTTCGGTAGAGTCTTGCATCTTCACGGTACCCGAAGCTGTATTGCGCGCATTCGCATAACGCTCTTCACCGATGTCTTCACGCTCTTTGTTAAGTTGCAGAAAAACATCTTTCGGCAGAAACACTTCACCGCGCACTTCAAAAGATGCAGGTGCGTTGGTGCCTTTTACCTTCAACGGTATAGAACGTATGGTGCGAATGTTGTTGGTTACGTCATCGCCACGCACACCATCGCCCCGGGTAACACCGCGCACGAGCAGACCATTTTCGTATGTGAGGCTCATCGATACACCATCGAACTTCAGTTCGCAGAAATATTCATAAGCATCACCTTCCAACCCTTTTGCTACACGCGCATCCCAATCTTCGAGTTCTTCCTGGCTATAGGTGTTGCCAAGCGAAAGCATCGGGTACTTGTGGTATACGTTGGCAAATTCTTTGGTGATGGTTCCGCCCACACGTTGTGAAGGGGAGTCGGGCTGTTTCAGCTCCGGAAATTCTTTTTCAAGATGTTCGAGTTTTTTCAGCAACAGGTCAAATTCCTGATCGCTGATCTCCGTTGTATTTTTCTGATAATAGAGATCGTTGTGATAATTTATCTTGCTGGTGAGTTCCTGAATTTCTTTTAGCGCTTGTGCCGGGGTCATACCTGAAAAATTAAGCGCTTAAAGTTATAGCAAAAAATGAAATCGCCACGGTTCAATCGATATTCGACTGCCCTATGGCGATTCACTGGCTATGATCAAAATTTTTAAAGGTCACGCCAACTTTTTTGAAATATCTTTGGATGCTCAACGGAGGTTCTTTCTCAGGATCAGACGCCTTTTGGAGTTGGCAACTCGATGGTAGCTGCACTGATCTTCAACATCATGAGGAGAAAGGCAAGAGTACATGTCTATCGAATAAAAAACTATTCCTTGTTAAGCCAACGTATATCCTACGGGATCAGGAGTAAAAATGGGACAACGACTGTCCCTTCACAAGAATGTGGAAGTGTCGCGGAAGCACTATACAGGCTAGAGTGTTATAGCTTGTAAGCATGCAGCGTATATACCGGGTTTATTGTTGTTATAACTCTTCTTCCGAATGTTCACGATCACGTTCTTTTTCTTTCATTTGGTTAAGACGATATGTAAATGTGAGGAGGAACTGACGCGATTGCCACTGGAAGCGCGTGTTGGAATAATATCCTTCGGTGTCTACTATATTTTTACGAATGCGGGAGTTAAAGAGATCGCGTACCGAAGCTGCCAGTGTTCCTTTACCTTTCAGTATATCGCGTGATAAACCCAGATCAACCGAATAGATCGCGAGATTTTTACCCTGAGTCGTAATGCGTGGTCCGCGGTAATTGAACGTAGCCTGGAAATCAAGATTCTTGAAAAATGTCATGCGTGATGTAGCGCGGGCAGTCCAGGTATAGGTGTCGCTCTTCAACAGTTCATCTTCATACGAACCTTCTGTTATAGCACGATAAAAATTAGCGCTGCTGTTTATCCGCCACCAGTCATGTATACTCAGCGAGAAATTCATTTCAACACCGTATGCATTTTCTTCGGCCAGGTTGGTGGGTATTACACGTGTTCTTCCGGTAGAGTCCACTCCAGTAACAATGCGTTGAATAACATCGGTGCGGTGTCTGTAATATACACTGGAGAGTATAGATCCGTTTTCCCAGTCAAGCAAATAGCCGGCCTCATACGCATGAGTATATTCCGGTTTCAGATTCGGATTACCAACGAAAAACACACGCGAGTCGCGGAAGTCAGAGAACGGAAGCAGATCACGGAAGTCCGGGCGACTGATGCGATAACTATAGCTGAGTTGCAGGGTGTTATTCTCTTTTAGTTTGTACGACAAGTTCGCACTCGGAAATAAATTAAAATAGGAGCGAGGATTCTCCTCGTTTGTTACGGTAAGCTCTGTGGTAATATCAGAATACTCACCGCGCAAACCTCCCTGCAGCGAAACTTTATTGAATGTATTACTCGCCATCATATATACGGCATGGATGCGCTCGGTATAGATCATGTTGTTGGTGAAAGCAGGGAGAGCAAACCAGTTCTCGGCTTCGCCATCAAATTGCTCCAATGAATATTCATTGCGAATAATACGCGATGCTGTTTTTATACCGGCCTCCACTTTACCTGTGGGAGAGAACGGATGAATATAGTCTGCCTGCACCAGCCAGTTGGTTTCATTGGCATTGTTCACTGCGCGTTGCAAAGTGAGCGGACCACCGGGTTCGCCTTCGGTATAATCGGTAGCTTCGTCATCAACACCTTTTATCCATTTAAAGTCTGCTGTGAGTGTGCGACCTTTTCGCTCGTAATCTTTTTTATAGCTTAAAGTTCCTTCAATGGTTTCCTCATCTTCTTCTTCGCGCTCGGTGCGCACTACTTTTTTTATGAGCGTGCCGCTTTCATCGTAGTCGAGATATTCATTGGTAGATTTGTTTACACCGAAGGATGGATTGAAAAGGAATGAAGCCGTGATGGTACTTTTGTCGGTAACAAAGTAATCAACACCGGCCATGATGTTGTGGGCAAGTCCTCCGCGTGAGCGATCATTTTTTTGTTCGTATATAAAACTGGTATCGCTGCTGCTATAGCGTTGAAAGGAAGAGCCGAAGCCGGGCGTTCTGCGATCATCTATACCATAGCTTGAAAACAGGTTTACTTTGTTTCTGCGGAAGTTTATACTATACGAACCTCCCAGCAAATACGGATGACCGCCATTGGCCGTAAATGTACCGTTGATCCCTTTCTGCTGATCTTTCTTCAGGATGATGTTAATGATACCGACTTCACCCGCAGCATCGTATCGTGACGATGGGTTGGTAATTACTTCTACACGTTCCACCATGTTGCCCTGCAGTTTACGCAAGGCATCAGGATCGCGACTTGTTAACCCGGACGGGCGACCATCAATCAGTATGCGAACATTTTCACTTCCGCGAAGACTTACGGTGCCATCAACATCTACGTTGATGGATGGAAGGTTGCCGAGTATATCGGCTGCGTTCAAACCTACGTTACTTAAATCCTGGCTCACGTTGAATACACGTTTGTCCAATTGCAATTCCATCTGCGCTTTCTCTCCCTGTATCACAACTTCTTTCAGCATACTCGCTTCGGCTTTCATCACAACCGTGCCGATGTTCATATTTGCCTGACTGATCACAATGTTGGGAAGTATAGTTTCCTGGTAGGAGAGGAAGGTTACTTTGATAAAATAGTTACCCGGTTTTGCGTTGATGACAAATTCACCTTTATCATCTGAAACAGTTCCGGTCACCAACGTTGAGTCAGTGGCAGCGTGTATCGCTATACTTGCGAAGGGCACAGGCTGTTGTTGCTCATCGGTAACTTTTCCTGAAATAGTAAAGCTGTCTTGTGCAGAAACTGTCAAGGTATACAGGAGGAATACTATCGCGGGTAAAAATTTCATTACATAGAACCGTGTACGGAATTACAAAGTAGATACCCCTTCTTGAAACGACAATGCGTTTAGGAGCAAAGGTCTTTTATCAGTGTGGAAGACAGTACTGGTAATTTAAAAAAAGTATGCCTCTCCGATACGCGTGTATTCTTACTTTCGATATGAAATATGATGCACAAAGTTCGAACCGCGTGGTGTACCGTATGAAATGCAGTTTGTGATCGATAAAAGGAGAATATTTTACAATTGAGACAACGGGCTTGATGGGTATATAAAAAAGTGAGGCACCGAAGCGCCTCACTTTTTTAGTTGATGTGTATTTTCTAGCGGGTAGCGTTCTGATACGCTTTCAATCCTTGTGAAATATCAACGATGTTATTCTTGCGATCTACATCTGCCAAACGCATGCTTGGATCAATTTCGATAGTAGCAATCTCGCTGGCAGTACGTGTAATCTGTGCCGTATACTGCGGATTTACCCACGGCCATGCCGTAAGATCGGTGCGCTTCACACTCTTGTCTTCTACAGGTTTGCTGCCGAGTGTCTCATTCAACGGAATATAGTATAAATCCCTGGAGCCATCTTTATACGTAACAACGAGATCTATCGGCATCGGGAATTCTCCGAGGCGTTCGAGGGTAACAAATGTATTGTTGTCTTTTTCAATTACCGTCTTAATGGTATAGTCAATCTTCTTGGTAGTGTTTACCCAGTAACTCATATACCACTTTAATTGCATGCCGGAAACTTTTTCCATCACGCGGATGAAATCGTTCGGCTCCGGATGTTTGAACTTCCACGTGTTATAGTAGAGACGCATGCCTTTGTAAAAATGATCTTCACCAATGATATATTTCAACTGGTGCAGAAATATAGTACCCATCGCATACGCAGAAGTGCTATAGGCGTTGTTGGTATTGTAATGATCGGAATGCTGACTGATCGGTTCCTGCAACCCGCGCTTGATCAGGTTGAAGTATGCATTGTAACTGCTGGCATGTGATTCGGCAACCGGTGTATTGAAGAGTATAGCTTCTGATTCCTGGCTTGCAAAATCAGTAAAGCCTTCATCAATCCAAGGATATAGCGATTCGTTGGAGGCAAGTACACCCTGGTACCAGCTGTGCGCAGCTTCGTGCGACATCACTCCGATAAGACCTTCGAGGCTACCATCACCGAGAATCAGTGTACACATCGGGTATTCCATACCACCATCGCCACCCTGAATGATCGAGTAGCTTTCGTATGGATATTTACCGAATGTCTTATTCATAAATTCAAAATGCTTCACAGCATAGTCTTCCATCTTCCTCCAGTTGGTGATGGTCTTCTCGCTTTTCTGGTAGAAGAAGTGAAGCTCCGGACCATTCGGCACCTGTGCACGATCGTGCATATAGTCAGGATCTGCAGCCCATGCAAAGTCAATTACATTCTTCGCTACAAAATTCCAGGTAAGTTCACCTCCAGCACGCTTTACCGCTGCGCCTTCTTTTTCATAGCCATAGCCGATCTTGTCAGCGTTCACCAGTTTACCGGTACCACCAATAATGAAGGAAGGATCGATCGTGATCTTTACATCGAAGTCGCCCCACACACCGTGGAACTCACGTGCTACATATTGATAGGCATGCCATCCGCGGAAATCATACTCGGCCATCTTCGGATACCACTGTGTCATGGAGTAGGCTATACCTTCGCGGTTGTTACGTCCGCTTCTTCTGATCTGCACCGGTACCTGTGATTCGAATTTCATATCGAATACTGTTTTTGCCCCGGGAAGAATAGCTTTCGGCAGTGTTACTTCCAGTATCGTACCGTCTACTTTATAGCGGGTATCTTTACCATCCTGCTTCAGTGAAAGTATATGCTGATAGCCGATCTCGTCATCTTTCAGTTTTGATATACGGTCTTTCACGCGCTGGTCAGGATCAGCGATGTTGCGCGAACGAACATCCATCATACTGCCCGGTTGAAAGGCGTTGAAATATAAATGATAGTATACTTTGGTGAGGGTATCTTTTGAGTTGTTATAGTAGGTTAGCTTTTGCGAGCCGGTAACTTTATGCGTTTTTACATCGAGGCGCACATCCATGATATACTCCGCACGTTGCTGCCAGCGGTAGTCCTGCGCATGTGCATACAGGCAGCTCATCACAGCAAAAGCAATGAAAACAATTTTTTTGAATTGAACCATGTTGGTTGGTTTGGTTAATAAGTTCTGACAATAATATTCAAAGACTTGAATATTACAAACCTGATTTATGTTGCCTGAGGGCTATAAAGTAAGAAAGGCTGCCTGAAAGAAAGCTGCTTTCCGAATAGGTGAGGGTTTCACCGGGGAGTGCTTTCGGTATGTTATAGTTATAAGTTAAGGTAAAATTCCAGTTTTTATAGCTCACACTAATGGGTGCACTCAGGGTATAATTCATAATACCGAATTCATTCCGTTCGGTAATTTCATACCATGGCAACCCCTGCCGTACCCTGCGTATCAACTCGCGTACAGTCTCCGGGTAACGTACCTCGGTGATGATGTCGTTACCGAACAACGCAAAGAATGCCGGTGAGAATGCGATCCGGTCAATGCCTTTCCAGTTACGCTTCTGAAAGGTCAGGTTGATGCCGGGAGCTATACGGTGCACATGCGCATCGCCAAAGTAGTAGGCGTAATTTACCGATATAGTTACCGGATGTAGTTCCAGTATAGGTGTTATGGATACAGTATTCTGGTAGGGTATATAACTGTCATCATCCTGCTCGGTATAGAAGTAATGATCGTAACCCGCCATAGCCGAAAACTTTTTGGAGAAGGTGTGGAGGTACCCGACAGAAGCAACGGTGAGATAGTAAGATGGAACAAAGTCTTTACTCCAGAAGCCGGTAACATCAGCATATAGTCCCGAAGAATGATAGTAGGATATACCCGGAGCAAGACCGAAGTTATCAATACCCAGTGTGCGACCCGCAGATTGCACATTGCTGTTATAGCCTACACGCAGTGCAAGTTGTGAGCCGCTGACATCTTCCAGTTGAAGCAAACTGTCAATGAGACTAAATATATTCAGTGAGTCCTGAAACGTAAGAGCAGAATCGGCATCTGGCAGATCCGATAAAAAAGAATCTTCGTCCTGTGCCACAAGTCGTGAACAGGAGAACAGCAAGACCAGGAAGATGTTCCTTCGTATCGAATTCATCATGAGGCCAATCAACTGATATAGTATCAGTGGTAGAGGATTGGCGGCTGGTTACGTGATCAATTATTTCGTTGCTGAAGTTTTTGCTGTTGCCGGTCGCGCATATTATCAAGCCGGTCGCGTTGCCCTTGCCTGCGTTGTATCTGGTCAAGAATCATTTGCCTGAATTTTCGTTCGGCTTCCGGTAACGTACGAAGCTTCTGTGCCGAAATAACTTTCAGCAATTTGCCGGAGTAATCTTTTTCAAGATCAACCTCCTGCTGTTTTAATTTCAGACTGAGGTCCACCAGGTCTTTATCGTTTTGCTCGGCTGTTTTATTCGGATCGGGGTTTCGCTTGGCCTGCCGGTATTCTTTCAGCAAGTGCTGACGCTTCTCCGAGAACTCACGATATATAGGCCAGAACTTTTCGGCCTCTTCGGGTGTAAGGGCAAGCTGATCCGTAATATAGGCTACGCGTGCCGCCTGTATCTTTTGTTTTACCTTCGGATCCTGCTCTTGCTGCTGAAGTTCTTCGTCCTGCGCAAACAGCCTGACAGAAAGTAACAGCATTACAATTATGTTGGTTAGTATCTTCATCACAAACTGTTTAATTCCATTTCATCGGTTAGTATATCCAGTGTTTCATTGTCAAGGTCAAGCCCGTATACTTCCTGCTCAATCTCTTCCACATCCGCAGCATTCAATGATGCATGCTCCAGTAATTCATCCGTACTCATGTCGGTATCATCGAGGTACGTGATCAGGTCTTCGGTTTGTATTTCTGCCAGAAGTGTTTCGGTTGAAGACGGGTTTGAAGATGATTTTTCAAACCAGATGAGACCGATCGTGATGATCATGACCAATGGCAAGGCATATTGAAACGCATAGCGAAGCACCGGGCGCGATGTTGTTTGCTGCTTGCGCTCCGCGATGCGTGCCTGAATCGTACCCGGCAACTTCTCAAAGTAGCCTTCGGGCACATCGAATATCTCTTTTTTGGGCAGGTCTTCGAGCTTCATGGTATATCTTCGACTTCTAATTTTCCAAAAAGTTTAATTATGCTGTAAGGAATTCTTCAATTTTCTTTACTGCGTGATGATAGCTCGCTTTCAATGCGCCTACACTGGTGTCAGTGACGGCTGCTATTTCTTCGTACGACATATCATCAAAATATTTCATGTTGAAAACCAGGCGCTGTTTATCCGGCAACTTCAGCAATGCTTTCTGAAGTTTCAACTGGATTTCATCACCTGATACGTGCGTTGCGTGATCGAGTTTGGCGCTGAGTTCTCTGGCAACATCAGCGATCGGTAAAAAGAATCTGCGCTTCTTGCGCTGCAGAAAACTTAAGCATTCGTTGGTAGCGATCCGGTAGATCCAGGTATACAGCTGAGAATCTTCTCGGAAGTTTTCAATGTGCTTGTGGATTTTGATAAAGACCTCCTGTGTGATGTCATCGGCATCGTCATGATCTATAACCATTTTACGGATGTGCCAATAAACCCGTTGCTGATACATGCGTACCAGCAGGTTAAAGCCATAGTTCCGCGTGTCAGCGTTCCTGATCTTTTCTAAAAGCTCTTTATCTTCCAAAGGAAAACGAGGTGGATTCCAGAAAATTAGACAAAAGAACGGTGCGTTGGTTTAACGCACCGTCATAATTTTTTCTCTTTTTTTTTATCCGCGTGAAGCCGCGAGTGTATCCACCAGCAACTCATATTGTTCTTTGGAGTGCGTAGGGAAGTTGGCAAAACGAAGTTGTGTTTTCTTGAACGAGCCGTAGCCATCTCCGGGCTGCATGCCATTTTTCTGAAGTAGTTTGGTGATGCTTTCGGTTTGCTCTCCGCAGTCTGCAACAATAACGGTTTGGGAGCGGAACGTTTTATCTTTCACAAATGGTTTTATCGCTCCGTGACTTTCCAGTGCCTGGTATAGTATAGCTGCTTTATACTCGGTCTCTTTGCGAATGGCGGTAATGCCTCTGCGCACCATATCGTCTACCACCTGTGCGAGTAAATATATACCCAGTACGTTCGGTGTTTCAGGATTCTGATTTTTGATAGCGTGAGAATATAGCGATGGTATGCTGTGGAAAGATCCGATGGAAATTCCTTTTGACAGCAGTTGTTCTGCTTTGGCAATGCACCGGTCGTTGATCAGCCATACACCTAATCCTGCCGGTAAACCAAATCCTTTCTGCACAGAGAAGAATACCGAGTCAACTTTTGTATAATCAAAATCAGGAAAGGGTAGGGAAGACACAGCATCCACTGCGATCAATGTATCGGGATGTTGCTTGCGTAAGTTGTATATAAATTCAAGCGGCAATGAAACGCCTGAACTTGTTTCGTTGTGCGTTACTCCAAGAAGTTCGATTCCTGCCGGGACTACGACACTGGAATCAAAACCCAACCCCATCGCCACTTCAATCTTCTCTGGTTTCTTATTCAGCAACTGTGCGATCTCGAAGAAGCGTTTGGAGAAAGAACCGTTTACAAAGTGTAGCGATTTTTCTTCAACAAGATTCTGAACGATACGCTCCCAGATTTCATTGGCAGAACCTGTGAACAACACATGATAGTTGGATGGAAGTCCTAACAGTGAACGCAGTCCATCAACCGCTTTTTTATAGATCGCTTCATATTGCTTGCTGCGATGGGATATAGATGGAATGCCTTCGCGGAAAGCTGTGCGCACATGATCTTCTACCGTGAAATAAAGTTGAGAAGGGCCGGGAGTAAAGTTGGTCTTGAGATTCATAGTCGGGCGCAAAAATAACGCTTGTGCATTTATCCATTACCGCAGTGTGGTTAAAAGTTCCCTAAAAATGGAAAGCTTTTTTTACAACAAATTGAAGATTTCATAATCGCGTAGAAAGCTTGTCAGCCAATGCTTAGCGCGTTTAGAAAAAAAATACTTTTAAATCAATCTTGGCCAAAAAAAGTGTTTTGCCTATGTTCGCACTGCCCTTGGATTTGGGACACGTTTGCTGAACCTAACAATTTAAACAATACCGAGTGAAGCTTTCGATCAAAATCAGGCCTCATCCCGATACTTATCGGGACCTCGCCCAAAAAGCAGGTTAACAGAAGAAGGTTGCGATTGACGGCAGCTCAAAACTTGTCTTTTATGGGGTTCAGAAACACCTCACCAAATCCATTGGGTTTTTTATATTCTCTTCTCGACTTCTTCATTCAACGTTCCTCCGCAGTATTTACAGAACACCGCATCATGGTCATGACCTTCGCGCATGCAATGCGGACAAACTTGTGTGGTTAGTTTTTCCTGCGTTTTCAGTTGTATCATCTCCGCAGAAACTATACCGGTGGGTACTGCTATAATACCATAACCGAGAATCATAATACACGAAGCGAGCGCCTGGCCGAGCGTTGTCTGCGGTGCTATATCTCCGTAGCCAACAGTAGTCATGGTTACAATAGCCCAATATATACTGCGCGGTATACTGGTAAACCCGTGCTCCGGACCTTCCACTAAAAACATCATGGTACCGGTAATGATTACCGAAGTAATGACAGTGACAAGGAACACGGTTATTTTATGCTTGCTCGCCCGTAACGCGCGCATCAGGTTTTGACTTTCACCTATATATCTTGACAGCTTGAAGATTCTGAAAATGCGCAGCAACCGTATACTGCGAATAACCATGAGCGATTGTGCCCCGGGAAAGAACAGTGCGAGATAGCTGGGAAGAATAGAAAGCAGATCAATAATGCCGAAGAAGCTGAATATATACTTACTGCGTTTCGATACTACCCATACGCGTGCTATATATTCCACGGTAAATATAGCGGTGAAGAACCACTCCAGCAGAAAGAACCATTGGCCATACGCTACACGAAATGATTGAACACTTTCTGCAATGATAATGAAGACGCTGGCTACGATGCAGCACAACAATACAATGTCGAATGTCTTGCCTGCTTTTGTATCAGCTTCGAAAATTATTTCATAGAGACGAAGTCGCAGGGGCTTTTGTCTGGGGTCATTCATGCCCTTAATATAAAATTTTTTGCCGCGGAGATACGCATTCTTTTTTCCGCAGAGGCCGCAGATTTTGCCGATAGAAAATGCAGAGAAGTTTTTACTGGTATTCTTCTGCGATTTCTATGATTCATGCATTTTCGCAGACAACAAAAAAAACGCAGCGGTAACACCCCTGCGTTTTCATGAATAAATGCGTATAAAGTTATCAATACAACACTCTGAACTTGATCGTGTTTTCGATCGCGCGGAGTTTGGCAATGACATCTTTGTCATATTGCTTGTTGATATCCGTGATCACGTAACCTACAGATTCGTTCGTCTTCAAATATTGTCCTACGATGTTGATGCCGTGATCTGCTAACAGCTGGTTGATCTTGGCCAGTATACCCGGCACGTTGTTGTGAATGTGAATGAGGCGATGTGCATCTTTCAGAATCGGCAACGTAAGGTTCGGGAAGTTTACACTGTTGGATGTGCTACCGGTGTTGATATAGTCCATCATTTTGCCCGGAACAAAGTTACCGATGTTCTCCTGTGCTTCGAGTGTACTTCCTCCGATGTGCGGACTCAGAATTGTGTTAGGCAAGCCACGCAGCTCGCTCATAAATTCTTCATCGTTGCTTACTGGTTCGTATGGGAACACATCGATCGCGCAGCCTGCTACTTTACCACTGAGTATATTTTCGCGCAGCGCCTGTATATCTACTACGTGTCCGCGGCTCAGGTTGATGAAGATAACACCTTTCTTCATGAGACTGAATTCTTTCGGCCCGATGAGGTTCGCGTTAGCCTTACGACCATCCACGTGCAGGGAGATAACGTCAGCCTGCTCGAGTACTTCCGTCATCGTCTTGCACTTCACGGCATTTCCGAGTGACAGTTTTTCCTCTGTATCATAGTATAGCACTTTCATACCGAGTGATTCGGCAATGACTGAAAGTTGCGTGCCTATATTTCCATAACCGATAAGTCCGAGTTTTTTACCGCGCACTTCAAAGCTTCCCTTCGCAGATTTGTCCCAAACGCCTTTGTGCATTTTGTTAGACTTGTCTACGATGTTACGCATCAGGATGATCATTTCAGCAACAGCGAGTTCCACAACGGAACGGGTATTGCTAAACGGTGCGTTGAAAACAGCTATACCTTTTTTCGTAGCTTCCTTCAGATCGATCTGGTTCGTACCGATACAGAATGCACCGATCACCATCAGGCGATTGGCATGCTCCAGGACCTTAGCCGTAACCTGTGTCTTGGAACGTATACCGAGTACCGATACATTTTTGATTTTCTGTATCAGTTCTTCTTCCGTCATCGCAGCGTGGTAGGTCTCTACGTTGAAACCTTCTGCGCGAAGCAACTCTACGGCTACCGGGTGAACGTTCTCCAACAGCAATACATTGATCCGGTTTTTCGGATAGGATATAGCGGTGTTGAGTTTGTTCAGGTATAGGAACTCATCAAGACTTGGTGTGATGTGGTCGGCTTTGCTTTTCACATTTTCGCGTTCTACGTTCTCTGTAAATGCAAAGAATTTATTTGCTAAACCGGCATGCTTTATTTCATAGTCGGTATAGCCATCGCCAATAACATAAATATCTCCGGGCAGATTGAGCTTTTTAAGTTGCTCTACTTTTCCGCCATTGGCTGATAGCGGGTTCTCCGTATCAAAGCCAACCACTTTACCTTCTGTATCAAAACGAAATTCATTCGCGAGTATATTTTCTGCCTTGATACCAAACTCGGTAACGATAGGCTCTATAAACTCACGGAAGCCGTTAGAGATGATATAGATGTTATCAGAGTATTGTTGAAAGAACTCTTTATTGCGTTTAAAAGATTCTGATACGCTGCCCTTGAGTTTGGTGATAAGTGCAGGTAAGTGATGCTGACTGGGTGCGAGCAGGTTTAATCTTTTCTCCAACGATTCGCGGAACGAAATGGAACCATCCATTCCCTGGTTTGTAATCTCAATGATCTTTTTTTTGCGCTCTTCTCTTTCAGGATGATCCTGTAAAGAAATGTCGGCCAGAACATCAAAGGCTTCTACTTTAGTAAAAGTGCTGTCGAAATCGATAACAAAATATTTATTCAACTTCATACGGGTTGGAAAAATGAAGCGCAAATGTAGTCTATCATTTACGAATTATGATTTAGGATGTGTGTTTTTTATTATCCTAACGGATGCTCGTTCCTTTCTGCGGTTGTATAAAGCTGAAAGCACTATGCTATCAGGCATATTTACTTTCAGCTTTACGATTGCTCTTTAATTATAATGGAAGGTGCATGACTACTGCCGAGGCAGGACATACATGCGAGAATTCAGAAGATGCGTGAAGTTCCTGAGGCACTGCATCGCGCGTAGTATCGAGAAAGCCTTTCTTCAGAAAGAAGCCGCGCGCTTTTTCAGTGAGGAGGTAAATGCCTTTGAGCTTACGGCCGCGTGCTTCGTCAATCAGGTAATCGGTAATTGTAGTGCCTACCGATTTTCCGCGTATACCCAGTTTAACCGAGAGGGAACGCAGTAAGGCATAGTCGCCATATACTTCAAGTGCACCGGTGCCTACAAGTTGATCGGCTTCGTAGTATCCCACCAGCAGATCGCGTTGAAAGTTGAGATCATCAGCAGGTAAACCGGAAGCTTTCAGCAGCGTGCGAAATTTTTCGAAGCCTTCTATATCGGTAATTGGTTTATAGGTCAGTGTCATACGTTCATACTTTTGGGTTCAGGAAATCGATTCAATGTATTGGCAGGATCGCAATTTTCAAAAAGATAACCAAGCGCCCGCTTCGCGCGGCTCCAGATTTTTTCATCAATGGAATAATGTACACTCGGGCCATCAACATCTCCTTTGATGAGACCTGCATTTCGAAGTTCTTTAAGATGCTGCGAGATTGTAGATTGTGAGAGAGGTATAGCATTGACGATCTCGCCACACAAGCTCCCCTGATGCTGCGCCAGGTACTGAACAATAGCAATGCGTGCCGGATGTCCTAATGCTTTTGCATACATCGCCAGGTGAATCTGTGCGGGTGTAAAGTTATCGATCTTGGAGGCTCCCATAGCGTGTTAAATGTTACTCGAGTGATTCCTGTTGACTACATATATACTTATACTTTTTATAATTGAAATTGACACATCGTGTTGTTACTACTGGCGCGAGTGAAGTGCGAGAAAGTTACCTTCGGTATCGTTAAATAAAGCAAAGTATCCGTGCTCTTCCGCGATCAGCGTCTTGGGTAAAATTACTTTGCCTCCGGCTCTCTCTACGCGGTTCAGAACTATGGCAAGGTCAGAACCACCGTTGAGGTAAATGCGCGCACCTTGTGTGGTGGGTATATATCCTTCGCCATAACATATCGCTCCGCCTACACGCAGTTCCTTTTGCTCGTAGAGCAGAAAGCCCATGCGTGTTTTTCCAACCATAGCTTCAGGCATGGTATAGTCGTAAATGGTGGAATAGAATTTTTTGGCGCGTTCAAAATCTGCTACCGGTATCTCAAACCAATTGACAGCATTATCCAGCATTTCCATCGTGGAAGTAATTTAGAGTAACAAGTACGTGAAAGTGCCCGTGAAAAAAAATACCCCGCGGGTTGGCGGGGCATTTTCTATGGAGTTGTTTTTATTTTTTGCGCTTCAGTACTTTTTCAACTGCGGCTACGATGTTCTCAGGGCCGAGTCCGTATTTCTTGAGGAGCTGCGTTGGTGTACCGCTTTCTCCGAATGAATCATTCACCGCTACCATTTCAATAGGAGTAGGACGGAAGCGGCTCAGCACTTGTGCCACACTGTCGCCTAGCCCACCGTTGATCTGGTGCTCTTCGCAGGTAACAACACATCCTGTTTTTTCAACCGATGCTAATATAGCTTCAACGTCCAGCGGCTTGATGGTGTGAATGTTGATCAGCTCAACGCTGATACCTTTTTCCGCCAGTGCAGCTTCAGCTTCAACAGCCTGCCATACCATGTGGCCACACGCAAAGATGGTTACATCTTTACCATCGATAAGTTTATCAGCTTTACCAATTTTGAAAGGTCTGTCAGCCGCCATAAAAATTGGCCAGCTCGGACGGCCAAAGCGCAGGTATGCCGGGCCGTGATGATCGCCCAAGGCAATAGTAGCCGCTTTGGTTTGATTATAGTCGCAGGGAACAATAACAGTCATGCCCGGAAGCATCTTCATCATCCCTATATCTTCCAGTATCTGGTGCGTTGCACCGTCTTCACCCAGGGTTAAACCCGCGTGTGATGCGCATATCTTTACATTCTTGTCAGAGTACGCTACCGACTGGCGGATCTGATCGTATACACGACCTGTCGAAAAGTTAGCGAATGTACCGGTAAAAGGAATTTTCCCTCCGATAGTCATACCGGCAGCAAGGCCGATCATGTTTGCTTCTGCTATACCAACCTGGTAGAAGCGTTCCGGAAAATCTTTCTTGAAAGCATCCATCTTGAGCGATCCCGTTAGGTCAGCGCACAATGCTACTACATTTGAGTTGCTTTTGCCAAGCTCATGCAAGCCCACGCCAAAACCTGAGCGTGTATCTTTCTTTTCAGTAAAGGTAAATTTGGTCATATTAAAATTACGAGTGCGAATTACAATACTTAACGCGTGCCACTATATCAACGCTTCCTACATTTAATACCCCTCGGGCACGGGCGCTGCGAAAGTCGTAAATAATTTCCGTTCTTCCATCACAGAATGGCATAAACTGTTAATGATTTGTTAATCACCCACATCCTTCAGAACATTCGTTCGATAAGCCTCGTAAAGACAGCCAAGTTAACCACCGCTTATGCACCACCAATCTGCCTCATCGTCAGCCGAAAAGAAATCCAATCGTAAACTCATCATCTGGTTTATCATTGCCTTGCTGCTGGCGTTGCTGCCCTGGCTTATTCTCGCAGATCTTTAGTTGAATACATTGATCATCTTGGTTTCACCGGAGGCCAGCTCAAAATTTTTGAAGCCGGTAAATTTACTGCCCGCAGAATTACGTACGCGGAAAACTATTTTATACCGGCCGGGCAACAACGTTAAAGTAAAATTAGCTTTCTGGTTATTGAGGTTGCAAACCCATTGCTGCGTTCCATCGGCCGCTACTTCATATAGACTGCCATAGCCGGTAGATATAGTGTTGAAGTTTACAATGCCGGGCGAGGGCAGGTAAATATTCTGTGTCTTGTTGAATTGGACATCAACGGTAAATTTTCTCCGCGGCAGCGTGAGGGTTTCTACTTCATATTTACCGGTAAGGTAACGGAACGTTTCATTGCTGCGCTGAACGTTGATTACTTCAGTCTTGTCTTTTTCGCGAACAATCGCTTCGAGGCTGTTGTCTTTTCTGCCTTCCTGCTGTATAGCTATATTTCCCTGCGGCACCGGTATACGAATTACATTGTGCTTACCGATCTCAATGGTAACGTTACGTTTTGTTACCGGAGGTGTAGTGTTAACAACCAGGTCATAGTCAATTACCGGGTCAACCTGTACCGAATCCGGATTACCCTGCACATCACGATAGTGAACAAAGTCATACATCGACATCCCCGTAAGGGAATTCATAAAACTTACGTTGACATTTGTTTCGGTAGGTTGATTGCGCGCATCCAGTAACTCTATACTTACCGTTGTTTTTGAGAAGGTAGATTGAATGGCTTTGTTTAACTCTTCATGAAACTCCTGCGGTGTTTCAGCACTTATATATTTACCGGCACAATCCAGCGTCTTCTCCGCGCGAAGTCCCAAGCCTATAATATAGGGGCGGAGGAATACACCTTTCTTCTGCAACTCACGCGAAGTAGCACAGAGATCGCCACCGCATGATTCTATACCATCGGTAATCAGGATCACTATATTTCGATAACCCGCGTTGGGAGGGAAGTCTTTCGCGGCTTGCTCCAGCGAGTACGTTATAGGTGTTACGCCCTTCGGTTTGATCTCGTTGATCTTGTCGATGATAAGTTTGTGATTCTTCGGTTTGAACGGAACCTCCAGCCAGGTGTCTTTACAGTTGTTGGCTTCACGCGGAGAGCGGTGTCCGTAAATACGGAGCGCGAGTTCAAGATTATTGTTCTGCTGAAGCGAATCTACAATTTGCGTGAGTATAGATTTAGCGATGTTGATCTTGTTTTGATTCGGTCGGCCCCAGGGTTCCAGCATACTGCCCGAACCATCGAACAGAAAAAGTATACGCGTCTTCTCCGGCACCTTCTGTTGAAGTTTGCGCTGCGCAATGGAGGCCGTGGTAATAAGTATACAGAAGAGTACAAAAATGTTACGGATAATCACGATGTTCTTAAAAGCCATGCTCATGTATAAAACGTAAAACGTTGCAAGGTTAGTGAAGATTGTAAAAGAAGCAACATTGAATTTCGGTAACGGCAAGGTATATATCAGCCGCACGCGTGCTATATAATTAAAGAGTATATTAAAAGAGTATACCGGCAGTTCTCGTTACAACAAGCGTTGCATCGCAATATTTATTCCTGAGAAATAAAATGCCGTTATTTTAAACGCATTCACCCTTTTTTAATTTTTTACTTGAAAGCGCTCTAATTTATAGTTTCAAACGCTTGCATTAGTCTGGTGAAAAGTGTTATCTTCAATTACTTCAATCAAGCAGACACTCGTATGGGAAAAGTTAGAAACATCCTTCAGGGCAAGGGAAATGTTGTCTTTTCCGTTGCACCCACTGTAACTGTATACAAGGCTATCGAGTTAATGTCCTTAAAGAATATCGGTGGACTTCTCATCACCGATGACCAGGGACACCTGCTCGGTATATTTACCGAACGTGATTATGCACGCAGGCTTATCCTGAAAGGTAAATCTTCAAAAGATACATTGATCGGTGAGATCATGACGGAAAATCCTGTAACGGTTTCTCCGGATAACAGCATTGAAGATTGTATGAAGACTATGACCAACCGTTTCATCCGCCATTTACCGGTTGTAGATGATGGGGAGTTGGTAGGAATGATTTCGATTGGTGACGTTGTTCGCTATATCATCGAAGAACAACGTGGCATCATCGAAGACCTGGAATTTTATATCACAGGTCATCATCAGTAAGATTGACGTGACGCGGGCTACAAACAGCTCGCGTTTTCTTTTGCACTTCTCTCTGCAACGATACCCGCACGGAGAAAAAGTATTCGGTATATAGGTTCTCTAAAGCCACTACGTTGGATACGCCAACAGAATATAGTGTTCCGCTTTGGCCTTTATTCCTGTATGGAATAATCGTACTGAGTCTGGTCGGTGCCATGCTCGGGCTCTCGTACGTGTTAGGACAACGTCATAACGACCGCGCCACTGGTGATCCATACGAAGGTGGTATACTCAGCACAGGCTCTGCACGCATTCGTTTCTCTTCACAGTTTTACCTCGTAGCCATGCTCTTCGTCATTTTTGACGTGGAGACAGTATTCATTTTCGCATGGGCTATAGCTTTTCGCGAGCTCGGCTGGTATGGCTATGCCGGTGTAACGGTATTTCTGATACTGTTGGTTGTTGTGTTGATCTATGAATGGCGTGCCGGTGCGCTGGATTTCGGTCCGGATGGTAAAAAAATACTCAAAGCCTATAAACGCATAACCAAACAAACAACATGAACTGGTGGCTCTCACATCCCAACGGTAATGGTAAAGCACATGTAAACGGTGTGCAGAGTACAAGCTCCATGGAAGAAGCGATGCAACAAAGTGTAATGCTTACCAGTGTGCAGAGTCTGCTGGCGTGGGGACGAAGAAATTCCATGTGGCCGTTTCACTTTGGCCTGTCGTGTTGCTTCGTTGAAATGGCAACCAGTATGACGCCTAAATATGACGTAGCACGTTTTGGTGCCGAAGTAATTCGCGGTACACCGCGCGAAGCTGATGTAATGATCATTGCCGGCACTGTATTTATAAAAATGGCTCCTATCATTAAAAGACTATATGAACAAATGATGGAGCCACGCTGGGTAATTTCCATGGGCTCCTGCGCCAACTCCGGGGGCATGTATGATATATATAGTGTGGTGCAGGGTGTAGATAAATTCATGCCCGTAGATGTATATGTACCGGGATGTCCGCCACGCCCGGATGCTTTTATGGAAGGACTGGTGTTGTTGTCTCAAAGCGTAGGCAAGGAACTGCGTCCGCTGAGTTGGGTAATTGGCGACCAGGGCGTAATACGGCCTGAGAAAATTTCATTGAAAGAAACCAAACGGGAATTGCGCAGGGAGATGGTAACATTCCGCACGCCCGATGAAATATAGGTATATATGGAAGCGACACTTGATCCAACAGAAAAATTAAAGCAAAGGTTTGGCAACGAAACCTTTACTTCGCAACGTGCCAAAGATGATATAGTTACCCTGTGGCTTCCGCTGGAGAAAATAAAAGAAGTGTTGTGGTATTTAAAGAATGAGATAGACCGCCCCTATATATTACTTTTCGATTTGTCAGCCATTGACGAACGAAGCCGGAATCGTGAGTACGGCTACCCCTCTGATAATTTTACCATACTCTACCATTTGTTTTCCTTCGATCGCAATAGCTTTATTCGTCTTAAAGTAGCATTGAAAGGAGAATTCCCAACCGTGCCGAGTATAACCAATCTCTGGGCGAATGCCAACTGGTATGAACGGGAAGTGTTTGATATGTTCGGCATTCGTTTCGAAGGACATCCGCACCTGAAAAGGTTATTGATGCCTGAGTCGTGGCAAGGTAATCCGTTACGGAAAGAACATCCTGCACGTGCTACAGAAATGGGACCGTTCCGTTTGTTTGATGAAAAACAGGATCGTGAACAAAG
Source organism: uncultured Chitinophaga sp. (assembly GCA_902168205.1). GTDB lineage: Bacteria > Bacteroidota > Bacteroidia > Cytophagales > Cyclobacteriaceae > Ohtaekwangia > Ohtaekwangia kribbensis. Next base: position 749,444 of record CABHOK010000002.1, read on the forward strand.
TGCACTGCAATTCCGCCCGGAAGAATGGGGACTTCAGACATCCAGTGATGATTCTGATTTTATGTTTCTCAACATCGGTCCGCAGCACCCCGGCACACATGGTGTTTTGCGCATTATACTCCAGCTCGATGGTGAAGATATCGTAGATGCTGTACCGGATATAGGTTTCCACCACCGCGGTGCTGAGAAGATGGCCGAGCGACAATCCTGGCATACGTATATACCCTATACCGATCGCGTAGATTATCTCGGAGGCGTCAATAACAACCTTGCCTATTTACTCGCAGTAGAAAAACTGGCGGGTATAGAATTACCTGAGCGCGCCAATGTGATTCGCGTAATGATGTGCGAGTTCTTTCGTATAGCCAGTCACCTGGTGTGGTACGGAACCTTTGCGCAGGATATAGGACAACTCTCACCGGTGTTCTATATGTTCAATGACCGGGAAAAGATATTTGATATAGTAGCCGCAGTTTGTGGAGGACGCATGCACCCGAACTGGTTCCGTATAGGCGGTGTTGCCCAGGATCTACCACGCGGGTGGGACAAGCTCGTTAAAGATTTCATCGACTATTTTCCCAAACGACTGAAAGAGTACGATGCCATGGTGATGAAGAACAGTATCTTCAAGGCACGCACAGTCGGTATAGGTATATTTACCAAAGCCGAAGCAATCGAGTGGGGTGTTACCGGTCCGGGGTTACGTGCCTGCGGTTATGATTGGGACTTCCGCAAAAAACAACCATACTCTGGTTATGACAAGTTTGATTTTGATGTACCCATCGCACACAACGGTGATTGCTACGACCGCGCTGTAGTGCGTGTGGAAGAAATGAGACAAAGTCTGCGCATTATAGAACAATGCTGGAAGTATATGCCGGAGGGTGATTATAAAGCTGATCATCCACTCACTACACCTCCGGTGAAAAAACATACGATGCAGGACATTGAGACACTCATCACGCACTTCCTCGGTGTAAGCTGGGGACCTGTAATTCCTGCCGGTGAAGCCATGAGTTGCATTGAAGCAACAAAAGGAGCCAACAGTTATTACGCGATCAGTGATGGCAACACATCACCGTATCGTGTAAGAGTCCGCACCCCATCCTTCCCCCACATGCAAATGCTACCCTACATAAGCAAAGGCTACACCGTAGCCGACATGCTCAGCATTCTGGGAGCGATGGATTACGTGCTTGCTGATATTGATCGATAAGTTGTGTTGAAGTGTTGACGTGTTGGTGTGTTGATGTTTAAGGAACATCATATATATACTAACGCGAAGCTCCACCAACATGAACACCTCAACACAGGAACACTTCAACACAAAGAAAAGCTATGCTTTCCCTTGAAGAAACTCACGAAATAGACGAAGCCATCAGGATCGTTCCCTACAAAAAGGCTGCTTGCATTGAGGCGTTGAAGGTGGTGCAGGAGCATAGACGGTGGATCTCGGATGAGAGTTTGCGCGAAGTGGCTGATTACCTGCAGATGTCGGCAGAGGAGTTGGACTCGGTGGCTACATTTTATAATATGATTCATCGTAAACCCGTGGGTCGACATGTTATACTCTTGTGCGATAGTATATCATGCTGGGTAATGGGATATGAAAATATTCGTGCAGCGGTAATGGAACGCCTGGGTATACAATACGGACAGACAACTGAAGACAATCGCTTTACACTTTTACCGAATCCATGCCTCGGCACCTGCAACCACGCACCTGCACTTATGATCGACAACGATCTATACCGCGATGTAACTCCGGCTATGCTGGGAGATATACTGGATAAATATTCTTAGAAGTGTAAGTAAGAAAAACTGTACCATATAGAGATTAACGGATAACGACAATGGAACGCCCGCTCACCGAACATATACGCAAGGATCTCCGGCCGCTTACGCTGAAGGAATACGAACAGGTTGGCGGATACCTGTCTGTGCGGAAGGCATTGAAAGATATGGCTCCGAAAGATATCCAGTCCGTTGTGAAAGATTCGAACCTGCGTGGTAGAGGAGGAGCAGGGTTTCTCACCGGACTAAAATGGAGTTTTGTTCCGATGGACAGTTCTATTGATACAAAGTATCTCATCGTTAATGCGGATGAGATGGAGCCCGGCACATTTAAAGATCGTCTGTTGCTTGAGAGTGCTCCGCATCAGTTGATTGAGGGAATGATCGTATCTGCGTATGGCATACAGGCTAATATATCTTTCGTCTTTTTACGCTGGGCCTATAAGGAAGCTGCTAATAATATACGCTTCGCGATACAGGAAGCTTACGATGCCGGGTATTTAGGACATAATATACTGGGATCAGGCTTTAATCTGGAGATGCATTTGCATACCGGTGTAGGCCGCTATATATGTGGAGAAGAAACTGCGTTACTCAATTCACTCGAAGGTAAACGTGCTACACCGCGCGCGAAACCTCCATTTCCACAAGTAAGTGGTTTGTTTGGTAAACCTACGATTGTAAATAATGTAGAGACACTAAGCTGTATACCTCATATTGTGAATAAAGGTGCAGACTGGTTTCAGAAGTTGAGTCTTACGAACGATGCCGGCACAAAACTGTTTGGTGTAAGTGGTAAAGTAAGAACTCCCGGGCTATGGGAATTACCAATGGGCATAACCATGCGAGAGCTGCTGGAAGAACATGCCGGTGGTATGCAGGACGGATTGAAATTCAGAGGTGCATTACCCGGTGGTGCATCCACTGATTTTTTAGTAGAGCAACACCTGGATGTTAAGATGGATTATGTGTCCATTGCAGCGGCAGGAAGTCGTTTGGGTACAGGCACCATGATCGTGCTCGATGATAAAACTTCTGTGGTAGGATTTGTGCGAAACCTGATGCACTTCTTTGCACAGGAGTCCTGCGGCTTTTGTACACCGTGTCGTGAAGGTATACCCTGGATTGAAAAGATACTCACATCTCTCGAAGCTGGTAAAGGTGAAGGACATGATCTCAACTTGCTCGACTTCCACACTAAATATTTAGGTCCCGGCAATACATTTTGTGCGTTAGCACCCGGAGCGATGGAACCCCTGCAAAGCGCACTTCGATATTTCCGAAAGGATTTTGAACAATATATAGCCGAAGAACTGCCTCACACAACGGACCCTCTACCCGTAAAACGCAATCGTCTCATAACCGACATCTCTAAATTCTAGAACATCATAGTATATATGCTCACACACCCACCAACCTACACACCTAAACACATAAAAACGTAAACACGTTAATCATGGTGCTTTTCATCGACAACAAACCGTATGAAGTTCCTGCCGGTAAAAATCTGCTGGAGACCTGCCTCTCCCTCGGGCTGGATGTACCATACTTCTGCTGGCATCCGGCTATGGGTTCTGTAGGAGCTTGCAGGCAATGCGCCGTGAAGGTATATAAAGATGAAAACGACCAGAAAGGCAGACTTGTCATGTCGTGTATGGAGCCCGTTGTAAACAACCAGCGTATATCCGTTGAAGATCATGAAGCCAAAGAGTTTCGAGGACATGTAATCGAATGGCTGATGACTAACCACCCGCACGATTGCGCAGTATGCGATGAAGGCGGTTCCTGTCATTTGCAAGACATGACGGTAATGACCGGACATAACTATCGTAACTTCCGCTATAAAAAACGCACCTATACCAATCAGTATTTAGGTCCCTTTCTCAATCATGAAATGAACCGTTGCATCCAGTGCTACCGTTGTGTGCGCTTTTATAAAGACTATGCAGGTGGTAAAGATCTGGATGTATTTGCGTCAAAGAACAATGTATACTTTGGCCGGGCAGAAGATGGTGTGCTGGAAAATGAGTTCAGTGGTAACCTGGCCGAAGTATGTCCTACGGGAGTGTTTACCGATAAGACACTCAAGCAACATTATACGCGCAAGTGGGATCTTACCATGGCACCTTCTGTTTGCCAGCATTGCAGCATTGGCTGTAATACCATTGCCGGTGAACGATACGGTTCGCTGCGCATGATTGCCAACCGGTATAACGGTGATGTAAACGGATATTTTCTCTGCGATCGCGGCCGGTATGGATATGAATTTGTCAATGCTGCCGATCGTATTCGTAATCCACATATACAACAACGCGAGACCGATCGTGGGACCTTGCTTTCAACCTTATCCGGATTGCTCAATAAACCAGGCGTGATTGGTATAGGTTCTCCGCGTGCGTCACTTCAATCCAATTTTGTTTTGAAAGCATTGGTAGGCGAGCATAATTTTTACCACGGTGTATCCGATACAGAACATGATCTGGCCGAACTCGCCGTTAAGATTTTGCGTGAAGGTCCTGTGCGTACACCGTCTACTAAAGAAGTCGAAGAAGCCGATGCTGTTTTTATACTCGGTGAAGACATAACCAATACAGCTCCTATACTGGCACTGGCCGTTCGTCAATCTGTACAACAACAACCGGCAGCACTTGCTGAGAAAGCAAATATACCCTTGTGGAATGATGCTGCCGTGAAAGGTATTGTACAGGATAAAAAAGGCCCCTTGTTCATCGCGACTTTAACTACAACTAAACTGGATGAACTGGCCACTGCCACGTATCGGGCAACCCCGGAATGTATAGCGCGACTTGGTTTTGCCGTAGCACATGCATTGGACAATACGTCTCCGGCCGTTACGGATCTCTCAGAAAATATGGTGGTCCTTGCCGGACAGATAGCCCAGGCGTTGCGTGCTGCCAAAAAGCCTGTAATCATTTCAGGAGCAGGTTGCGAAAGTGATGCCGTGATGAAAGCTGCCGCCAACGTGGCCTATGCTTTGAATAAAGAAAACAGTAACACAGGCCTGGTATATACCATGCTCGAATGTAACTCCATCGGACTCGCCATGATGGGAGGACACCGGCTGCATGCAGCATTCAACGCAGTTGTGAACGGACATGCTGATACGGTAATTGTACTGGAGAACGATCTATACCGTCATGGAAGAAAATCAGATGTAGAAGCATTCCTGAAAGCCTGCCGGAATATAATTGTACTCGATCATTCTGTTCATGCCACTACGCAACAGGCCGATGTAGTTATACCGGCCGGTACATTTGCAGAATCGGATGGCATAGTGGTGAACAACGAAGGGCGCGCACAGCGGTTCTTCCAGGTATATGAATCCAAGGATATGGTTTGTGAAAGCTGGCGATGGTTACTGGATATAGGAGCTGCCGCCAATCATGCACGACTAAGCCATTGGAAAAACTTTGAAGAAATCACTCACGCTATAGCAACCGATGAGCCTTTATTGAAGCGTATAGATGCTGTAACACCGCCATCGCAGTTCAGAGTTGCCGGCCAGCGTATACCACGTGAGCCACATCGCTATAGCGGTCGCACTTCAATGCACGCCAATATCAATGTAAGCGAACCTAAACCACCGGAAGATGCGGATTCACCATTGTCCTATACCATGGAAGGGTATCGTGGCATGCCGCCATCATCGATGATTCCATTCTTCTGGTCTCCGGGTTGGAACTCGGTACAATCCGTAAATAAATATCAGCAGGAGATAGGGGGTGAACTGAAAGGTGGCGATCCCGGCATACGATTACTCGAACCCGTTGCCGATAAAACAATAAAATACTTTGAAGGTATACCGGAAGCGTTCAAACCGTTGGAAGATCATTTGCTCATTATGCCGATGCATCACATTTTCGGTTCAGATGAGCTGAGTGCACGATCTCCTTCAGTAGCACAACGCATACCGAAGCCCTATATATTACTCAGCATGGACGATGCCGTTGCTTTGAGCCTTCTCGAAAATTACATGCTTACTTTTTATATAGGTCGCTACGAATATAGTTTACCCGTAAAAGTAAGCAACGCCCTTCCCAACGGAGTGGCTGCTGTACCATACGGTCTTCCCGAAATACCCTATACCGAACTCCCCGAATGGGCCACCACACGCTCCCCTAAATACTTACACACCTTAACCCCAACCTACACACCTAAACACCTAAACACTTAAACACGAGAAAAATGTCACCAGTAATAATCGTCATTTGCGTCTTGGGAGGTTTGTTGCTCATAGCACCGGGGTTGATCTGGCTTGAGCGAAGATTGCTTGCAGTGTGGCAGGATCGTTACGGTCCTAATCGCGCGGGTCCGTTAGGGGTATTGGTTGTACTCGCTGACACATTGAAACTTTTTTTCAAGGAAGACTGGATACCACCCTTCGCAGATAAGAAAGTATTTGTGCTGGCGCCTGCTATAGTTGTGATCACAGTGCTGATGAGTTTTGTCATTGTTCCGTTCTCACCGGGATTTATAGTGGTTGATCTGAATATAGGATTGCTCTTTTTCCTCGCCATGTCATCCATGGGCGCATATAGTATAATTCTCGGTGGCTGGGCTTCCAATAATAAATACTCATTACTGGGAGCGATGCGCGGTGCAGCGCAGATGATCTCTTACGAAGTGTTCATGGGACTTTCGCTGATGGGCGTAGTGTTGATTACCGGTTCATTTAGTCTGCACGATATAGTCGAAGCACAACGCAACATGTGGTTTGTGGTGCCGCAGTTTTTAGGATTTGTAATTTTCTTAATAGCCGGTATAGCGGAAACACATCGTTTGCCTTTTGATATACCCGAAGCCGAGAGTGAATTGATTGCCGGGTTTCACTCCGAATATTCCGGAATGAAATTCGGAATGTTCTTCGTAGGAGAGTATATAGGCATCATGCTCATTTCGTGCATGGTTACATGTTTGTTCTTCGGTGGCTGGCTCGGCCCAGCGTTTCTGCCACCCATCGTGTGGTTTGTCTTGAAGATGTTCGCGTTCATTGCGTTGTTCATCCTGTTGCGTGCTTCATTGCCACGTCCGCGGTACGACCAGCTGATGGAATTCGGTTGGAAAATATTGTTGCCGTTGTCGTTACTCAATGTGATGATAACAGCCGGAATTATATTGTGGAACGAGAATCCTCTATGAAAGTATATATAGTTTGGTAAGTATAGTTCACTAAAAATAAAACGCCATGTTCAGCATTATCCGTACCATGTGGCTCACGTTTTTGCACATGTTTCACAAACGTGCCACCATTCAATACCCGGAAGAGAAGCCGCAGTTACCGGCACGCTGGCGAGGGCGTATCGTATTAACACGCGATCCGGACATGGAGGAGCGCTGCGTAGGATGTTATCTCTGCGCAGCGGCTTGTCCGGTAGACTGTATATCGCTTCAGGCGACAGAAGATGAACATGGCCGCAGATACCCGGCATTCTTCCGGATAAACTTCTCGCGGTGTATATTCTGCGGTTACTGCGAAGAAGCATGTCCTACATACGCCATACAACTTATACCGGATTTTGAAATGGGCGAATACGTTCGGCAGAACTTAGTATACGAGAAAGAAGATCTGCTCATTAACAGTCAGGGTAAATATCCTGGCTATAATTACTATAGAGTAGCAGGACTGGCGATCAAGGGCAAGTCGAAGGGAGAAGGCGATAACGAGCTTGAGCCGGTGGACGTACACAGCTTGCTGCCGTAGAAGCTACTAGCTTCTAGGTGTTTTGTCCTGAGGCCAGGAGCCTGCAACCGGAAGCGATCTTTAGATCCAATTGCACAGAGAACACGAAGAAGACGCAAAGGATCACAAAGTTTTTGATGCATTTCACTATTAACCGGCTGTTTGTCCTGAAGCCAGCCAGAAGCCGGCAGCCAAACCAATAACGGATAACGAACTATGGCCTTCTACATCGCATCCATCATCGCTATACTCGCCACTGTCATGGTGATTACGCGCTATAATATGATCCATGCATTGCTATACTTGGTGGTTTCCTTCCTGGCGGTAGCAGTAATTTTCTTTATGCTGGGAGCTCCGTTTGTCGCGGCTCTCGAAGTAATTATATATGCCGGTGCCATTGTGGTGCTCATCATCTTCGTAATTATGATGCTCAACATGAAAGAAGAATCGGTTGAGCAGGAGCGAAAGTGGTTTAGCAAGAATATATGGATTGGTCCCGGAATATTAGCATTGGTGTTGCTGGGCGAGCTGGTATATATACTGGTAACGTCCGAGCGGGTGTTGTTGAATAATGCTGTGGTGGATTCAAAGGCAGTAGGCATGTCGTTGTATGGTCCATACATTATCGGTGTGGAGTTATGCGGTTTGTTGTTGATGGCCGGTATAGTGGGTGCCTATCATTTGGGCAGACAGCGTAGAAAAGTGATTCATCGTTTCCTTGAAAAGACAGAAGAATGAATGCATTGCCAATTGATATGGGGTTGTTGCTGGCAGGAGTGTTATTTACTCTTGGGTTGATCAGCGTGCTGATCAGGCGCAACATTATATTCATGCTGATCTCGGTAGAGATCATGCTGAATGCTGCAGGTCTTGCTTTTATCGTAGCAGGTTCGCGCTGGGCGCAGGCTGACGGACAAGTGATGTTCATCTTTATACTCACCATGGCCGCAGCCGAGGTTTCTGTAGGACTCGCCTTAATCCTGCAGATATACCACCAGTTGAAGACGCTGGACAGTGATGCTGCCGATAAGATGAACGGATAAATATATTCTAAACATCGTGTAATGATCAAATTGCTTTGGCTTATACCAACCTTGCCTTTCCTGGGCGCACTGATCCTGATATTAACCGGTTCGCGACTATCATGGCGTATCGCGGCATGTATTGGCGCGGGCAGTATAGGACTTGCTGCTATACTTACAATACTGGTTGGCTATGATTTTCTTGCATCCGGAAAAGAAGCTTACCTGCATGTTGCGTGGAACTGGTTTCAGGCAGGAGACCTTTCTACAACTTTCTCGTTCTACCTCGATTCACTCTCCATGGTGTTTATATTCGTGATCACTTTCGTAGGTTTTCTCATTCATATATACTCCATCGAGTTCATGCAGGAGGACGAAGGCTTCTCACGATTCTTCGCGTACCTGAATTTGTTTGTATGCTCCATGCTTATCCTGGTACTGGCCGATAATCTCGTGCTACTATACTTAGGTTGGGAAGGTGTAGGGCTCTGTAGTTATTTATTGATCGGCTTCTGGTATACCGAAGAAAAGAATGGTTATGCAGCACGTAAAGCTTTTATCATTACACGTGTAGGCGATACAGCCATGGCTGTTGGTTTGTTCCTGCTGTTCACCGTCTTTCATACATTGAATATACAGGATATACTTACACAGGCGCCACTGCTATGGACAACCGGAGCATCGATGGCTGTTGTGATAGGATTTTTACTGTTAGGTGGAGCGGTAGGTAAATCTGCACAACTCCCGTTGCAGACATGGTTACCCGATGCCATGGCCGGTCCTTCTCCGGTCAGTGCACTCATTCATGCCGCTACGATGGTAACAGCGGGAGTATATTTGATCACACGCATGCATATCGTATATGAACTTGCACCGCTGGCACAACTGTGGGTTGGTATAATTGGTGCGATCACGTTGTTGATTGCCGGCTTCAGTGCGTTAACGCAGTTTGATCTTAAACGTGTGTTGGCATACTCTACCATCAGTCAGATCGGCTATATGTTTCTGGCGATGGGCGTAGGAGCGTGGTCTGCCGCTATATTTCATTTTATGATACATGCTTTCTTCAAAGCCCTGTTATTTCTTGCAGCAGGAGCAATCATTATGGCGTTGCATCATGAACATGATATGTTCCGCATGGGCGGACTCAAAAATAAATTACCGGTTATCTATTGGACATTCCTCATCGGTGCGGCATCGCTGGCGGCATTGCCTTTTGTAACAGCAGGTTTCTATAGTAAAGATCAGATCCTGTGGCTGGCGTGGGCCGGAGAGAAAGGTAATCTCTGGTTTTTTCTGGCAGCTTTAACGGGTGCGGTAGTGACTGCAGTCTATACATTCCGTATGGTGTTCATTACGTTTTTCGGGGAGGCCAAAACTAAGATCAGTCACGTACCAGGAATGCGCATAACCGTACCGTTGATGGTACTGGCAGCGCTGTCGTTCGCGGGTGGTTTCATTGAGCTTCCGCATACATTAGGACACTTTACATTGTTTTCGGATTACCTGTCACCGTTGTTACCGGCAGTTACGTTGAAAGAAGGGATTGAAACCACCGAATGGACTATTCAACTTGTAACGGCCGTACTGGCACTTGGCGGTCTATACCTCACGTATATACTCTATGTGAAACAACCACAGCTCTCCAACGAGATTAAAAGTTCAACGTTTGAGTTGCACCAGTTCTGGTTTCGTGGCTGGGACTTTGATGCACTCTATAACTTTGTATTTGTACGACCTTTTGTATTCCTGTCGCGCATCAATAAGAATGATGTGATCGATCAATTTTATACCGGGCTGGTGCAGATCACCGAGTACTTCAACAGCGCCTTTGTCAAAACTCAGAATGGTGTACTGCGCTGGTATGTTATGAGTATCGTGGTAGGAGCAATCCTGATTTTAACCATTAGTCTGTTTGTTCAACCCTAAAAGCTCTGCGTATGCTGCTCGCGTTATTAATACTATTACTCATGGCCGGTGGTATAGCTTCTGGTTTCCTCGCAAGAGTAAGTCACGCAGCGTGTCGCTGGCTGGCATTGATTACCGTTACCATTGCATTTGCTATCATCGTCTCAGTATGGATTGATGAAGGTCTATCGATGACACAGACAGATTCGTGGCTTCGCGATCTATATATACCCTGGATACCAAGTTTTGGTATCGCATTTCATTTGGCGATGGATGGTTTAAGCCTGTTAATGCTTGCCTTAACATTCTTCCTTGGTATACTCGCTGTGCTTGTCTCATGGAAAGAAATTCAATATCGCGTAGGATTTTTTCATTTCAATCTGTTGTGGGTGGTCGCCGGCATCACAGGTGTATTCTTAACCATGGATCTGTTCCTATTCTATTTCTTCTGGGAAGTGATGTTGATCCCGATGTACTTTCTCATCGGCATCTGGGGACATGAGAATAAACAATACGCGGCCTATAAATTTTTCATCTTTACTCAGGCGAGCGGATTGCTGATGTTGCTTTCCATACTTGCCCTATATTTCATTCATGGCGAACAAACCGGGATCTATAGCTTTGATTACTTCTCGATACTGGGTACAACGCTATCGCCTGAGACAGGGCGGTGGTTAATGTTCGGATTCCTGATCGCCTTCATTGTTAAATTACCCGTTGTACCTTTGCACACGTGGTTGCCTGATGCTCATACGGAAGCACCAACAGCCGGAAGTTTGTTGCTGGCGGGTTTGCTACTCAAAACAGGTGCGTATGGTTTGATACGTTTTGTGCTGCCTATATTTCCGGAGGCATCGGCCAGTATAGCACCCGTTGCTATGTTACTGGGCGTTGTCGGTATACTTTATGGCGCCATGCAGGCATACTCACAAACAGATTTTAAACGACTCGTGGCCTATACCAGTGTTAGTCACATGGGCTTTATTATGCTCGGTGTATTTGCCTTCAATGAGCTGGCCATGCAAGGTGTGGTAATGCAAATGATCACCCACGGAATTAGTACGGGTGCGTTGTTCGTTATAGCCGGAGTACTTTACGAACGCATCCATACCCGTGATATACTTCGCATGGGGGGAATGTGGAAGAAGGTTCCGTTCATGGGCACTGTGGCTATGATATTTGTTATGGCTTCGCTGGGTTTACCCGGACTCGGAAATTTTGTTGCTGAATTCATGACGCTGATCGGTGCCTGGCAGGCGAACAAGTTATTCACAATCATTGCAACGGCCGGGCTGGTGTTCGCGACTGCTTACTCACTTCGCATTATGCAGAAAGTATTTTTAGGGAAGAATATAGAAGGACACAGCATGACCGACCTGTCGCTTCGTGAAAAATTTATACTGGTACCGCTGTGTGTGGTGATCATCTGGCTCGGATTATTCCCGCAGCAGGTGATCAATGCCGCCAGGCCTACCGTTGCCAATAGTATGCATGCGAAGAACCACACGGCTATCCATCAAGAGGCACAAACAAATCACGTAAAGTATACATCGGCATTTACTTTAGAGAAAGGAGGAAGCCATGAACATGAATGATATTATGAGTCTTATCCCGCTGTGGATACTATCCAGTGCCGCAATCCTGATCTTTTTTTCGATCTCGATAAAACGGAATCACAAAGTAATTTTCGTGATCACGGTAGTATCCCTGCTGGTTGATTTCTTTTTCCTGACAAGCTATAGTATCAAACACCTTCAGCCGGTAGAACCGCTGTTGATTATAGACGGCTTTGGTGTTTTTAATATCGGGCTGATCTTGCTCACAACGCTGGTTGTTGTATTGATATCGTATGCCTATTTCGAACAACGTGAAGAACGAAAGGAGGAATACTATATATTGATTATTCTGGCTGCGTTGGGAGCTGCTATACTGGTGATCAGTAAACACTTTGCATCGCTTTTCCTCGGTCTGGAAATACTCAGTGTTTCTCTCTATGCGTTGATTGCGTATCTGCGCAAGCGCGAGCGTTCCGATGAAGCCGGTATAAAGTATCTTATACTCGCAGCATTCTCCTCTGCCTTTCTGTTATTTGGTATGGCGCTGGTATATGCGGCTACCGGATCCATGGAGTTTGCCGGAATTGCTGCATGGATCACACAAGCCCACGAGATGCCTACGATTGTTGTTGCCGGTTTCGGTATGATGATCGTTGGTGTTGGGTTCAAACTCGGCATAGTACCATTTCATATGTGGACCCCGGATGTATACGAAGGTTCGCCTGCTCCGGTAACGGCCTTCATCGCCACTGTCTCAAAGGGTGGGATGGTAGCATTGCTGGTGCGTTTCTTCAATACATTGAACGGTTATCAGTATACTACCTTTATGCTGGTGTTTACCATACTGGCTATAGCATCGATGTTCATCGGAAATATACTCGCGCTTCGGCAGAACAATGTGAAGCGACTACTCGCGTATTCATCTATAGCGCACCTCGGATATTTACTCGTGGCATTTCTGGCCGGAGAGAAGCTTGGCATGGAAGCTGTGATCTTTTACCTCGTAGCATATTTTATTACAACGTTAGGCGCCTTCGGTATACTAGCTACACTTTCCGATAAAGAACGCGATGCCGAGTTACTCGAAGATTACCGCGGCCTTCTCTGGAAGCGCCCCCTGACCGCGATTGTATTTAGCGCCATGCTGCTATCACTGGCTGGTATACCACTTACGGCAGGCTTTGTCGGTAAGTTTTATGTACTGGCAGCAGGTATTCAAACACATCGATGGTTGCTGGTAATTATACTTGTCATCAACAGCGTCATCGGACTATATTACTATATCAAACTGATCGCCATCATGTTCGATCAGAAGCAGGCAGCGCGCACCTCGCAGGAGTTACATCCGCTGGTATATATAGTCAGCAGCGTTACCATGGCGATACTGGTATTGTCTCTTTTTTGGATTGGTGTAAATCCGGAAGGGATGATGACTCTTATTAGAGACGTTGTCCGGTGAGTCGTTATCCGTTATTAAGGGGTAATACATTGATGAGATTCGTAGCTATAGCTGAGTTGATATAGCGTACTCGTAAAAATCCAATTGCACAGAGGGCGCGGAGGAGACACAAAGAGATCACAAAGTTATATTTAGCTGCATCTATATTGACAATAGCGTTTAGCCTATTTCTGATAACGATCAACGATGTAGCATAAAAAAATGCCGGGCAGTTTGTCCGGCATTTTTTATAAGCTATGGGGATATCGATTAATAATCGCCCAGTGTTTCTTCGAGTTGAGCCAGGGCTTTCGCGAGCTCATCATCGTTCGGAGCAACTCCGTGCCACTTGTGTGAGCCCACCATGTAATCAACACCAAAGCCCATTTCGGTCTTCATCAGGTTCATTACAGGTTTACCTTGTTTGGCAAGCTTTTGTGCGTTTTCCAAACCGGCAACAACTTCTTCCATTACGTTACCATTGAACTCCTGTACAATCCATCCGAAAGATTCCCACTTCGCACGGAGGTTGAGTAATGATAATATTTTATCTACGGGACCATCGATCTGCTGACCGTTATAGTCAACTGTAGCAATCAGGTTATCAACTTTATTATGGCCTGCATACATAGCAGCTTCCCATACTTGCCCTTCCTGTAATTCGCCATCGCCCATCAACACATATACAAAGCGATCATCTTTGTTCAGCTTCTTGGCTTGCGCAGCACCGGAAGCAACAGAAAGTCCTTGTCCAAGTGAACCTGAAGCAATGCGGATACCCGGCAGATGCTCATGTGTAGCAGGGTGGCCTTGTAAACGTGAATCGAGCTTACGGAATGTAGCGAGTTCCTTAACATCAAAGTATCCGGACCTTGCCAAAGCAGCGTAGAACACCGGAGAAATGTGACCATTGGATAAGAAGAAAAGATCCTCACCGGCAGCGTTCATGTTGAACTTTGGATCATGCTTCATTAATTTAAAATACAGCGCAACGAAAAAATCGGTGCAGCCTAATGAACCGCCCGGGTGGCCCGACTGGCAGCTATGTACCATGCGCACAATATCTCTGCGGATCTGTGAACTTATCTTTTTAAGGGATGCGATGTCTGTTGCTTGGCTCATGAAGGTAAAAATTGTGTCGCGAAGATGCTGTAATTTTTTATACTGTAAAAGAAAAATGCCGTGTGATTTCGTGGACCAGCTCGTTTACTTTGATTCTACCACGCGAATCGTAAACGGAATTTTACGTAAAGGCTGATCGGTGTTGAAAACTTTCTCGCTGGCGATCTTGTCAACAATGTCAAGACCTTCGGTAACTTCACCAAACACCGTATAGCGCCCGTCCAGCGTCATATAGCCACCTACCGTTCGATAGGCTTCACGTTGTTCAGGCGTTACCTGTATACCCAGGTTACGTGCCTCTATATCGATGTCTTCATCGGCATAGCGCGTACCATGCACGATGAAAAACTCAGCAGCAGATGATTCAAGGTTTGGATTATTTTCATCAACCCGCGCCATCGAGAGCGCACCTTTTTTATGATAGTACTTCGGGTTGAACTCGGAAGGTATACGGTAATTCAGTTTCTTTTTAAGATCACCACCTTGAATCATAAACTCATAAGCGATGCGATAAAAATCGGAGTCATCATAATATCCTTCTTTGATAAGCTTGACAAAGTTAGCGCGATGTAGCGGAGTATCTTCAAACAAACGAAGCTTGATTGTGCCCATCTTCGTCTCAATGATCACTTCGTTCTCTGGATTCTCTTTACCGTATAGAGTCAACACTTCACGAATGTTGTCGGGTGTTATAACGACTGATTCTTTCTTCTGCGTGCAAGACACGAGCAGGAGAGTTGTTAATAATAGTATCGAATACCGAACCATATAGGCAGCGAGTAAGTTTTTAATTATGATTTTTTAAATGTAAAAACGTTTGCAATAATGTACAACGATAAAGCTTTTTTAGCGTATACTTTAATCTCTATCTTCGCCCCTTATGGATAACAGGAAGCATTACTTGGCGGCCATCAGTGCATTTATCATCTGGGGATTCTTCTCAATTCCGTTACGGGCGTTGAAGGATTACTCGGCTGGTGAGATACTGTATTTCCGGATATTGTTCTCAACGTTAATATTGCTTGTGATTATATTCGGATTCAAGCGTAAAGATATACGTAAAGACCTCACATTCTTTCGTTCGTTTACTGCTGAAAAGAAACGCAATGTTATTCTGCTTACGCTGGTTGGCGGTGTGTTACTCACGGTGAACTGGCTAACGTTCATTTATATAGTGAACCACATTAACATTAAGACCGCGTCATTCTCATACCTGATCTGCCCGGTAATAACAGCTGTGTTGGGATATGTATTGATACAAGAGAAGATGTCGAGTCTGCAGTGGATAGCCGTTGCGTTGTGTACGCTGAGTTGTGTGGTAATGGGATTAAACTCTGCGCTTGAATTAGGCTATAGCTTCCTGACAGCCGCTACATACGCACTATATCTAATTTCCCAACGCAAGAACCAGGGTTTCGATCGCATTATTGTACTGGGCATACAAGTGCTATTCTCATTTATCATTCTGAATCTATTCTATAATCAGCTCATCCATGCGATACCGACATCATTTATGTTTTATGGATTAATTACCGGTATAGCTATACTCTTCACGGTGCTGCCTTTGTTCCTGAATTTATTTGCATTGAACCGGATCAACTCAGCCACCATCGGTATACTGATGTATGTAAACCCCCTGATAAATTTCTCTGTTGCCTTTATCGTATTCGGAGAAACCGTAAACGCCATTCAACTGACAGGATACTTTCTCATTGTAGTTGCCCTCGTCATCTTCAACTACCCTGCGATGCGGTTTGTGATGGGGAATCGTTAATGAGGGGGCTAGCTACGGGCCTCAGGACAGAGCATTATTCGTTAATCGTTATCTGTTAATGGCTGGGAAAAGCTATACGTTGATCAAAAAAAAGGAGCACAGCATATTACAAGATATATACTTTGTAATATGCTGTGCTTTTTTTCGTACTATACCAGGACGTGTATCCTTTAGCAGCGGAGTTATACATTGAAACGGATAACTGTTAACCATTGGCGATTAACGAATAACGCTTCTGTCCTGAAGCCAGCCACCAACTATCCCCCCAGATTCTCCAGGTTCTGCAAATCGTTCGAGGTGCTATCGTTCGGCTGACTTGCCTGTAACTTTCTCACCTTGCGTTTATAGAGTTTTTCCATAAACGATTCTTTCAATGTAGAAAGCGTATCGGCTTGTCGTATAGAGTCCTGTTTGGATACCATGATCTTCAACTCGGCAAGCAATGCATCATCAAGTTCATACAGATCACAGCTTAGTCTGCGTTGCAAATCATAGGGTAAATTTGGAAAAGTAGCTTTCGATATATTTTCAAAACGTTTATCATCGTTTACCTGTCTCATAAAGTAACCAAACATTGGTAACGCTGTGCTTGAACCCTGCCCAAGTTCTGTACTTCTGAAATGTATACGCGGATCGTCAGCACCTGCCCATGTTCCTACAACAAGATTTGGAGTCATTGCCATGAACCATCCGTCAGCGTTCGCTTGTGTTGTTCCTGTTTTGCCTGCGACATCATTTAACACGCCATACTTCCAGCGTAGACGCGATGCTGTACCTTCGTGTACAACGGTCTGTAACATTTGTCTTACCAGCAATGCAGCTTCTTTTGAGACAGCGCGTATACCTTTTGTATTCGGTTTGAAGTTGTCGTATACATTACCGTATAAATCTTTTATAGCCGTGATATGATAGGGGAGAACTGTAACACCTTCGTTCGCGAGACAAGCATAGGCTGTTGTCATTTCCGTAAGCGACACCGAAGAAGATCCCAATGCAACGGAAGGTACATGTTTCATCTCACTGATCACACCCATCTTTCTGGATAATGCAATGGTGCTGTCAACACCAGCCATCTCAATCAGTTTTACTGATACTGTATTCACTGAGTACGCGAGTGCGCCACGCATTGAATATTTTACCTGGTAATCGTTTTGTGTATTGCGCGGTGTCCACTTATCGCCTTCCTCATCAATATAGGTTTTACGTTCGGCTGATATAAAATCACAGGGTTCAAATCCTTTCTCAATCGCCATCGCATATACGATAGGTTTGAAAGTAGAACCCACCTGGCGCTTGGTAGAAACCTTTACGTGATCATATTGAAAGAAGTCGTGATCAATACCACCCACCCAGGCTTTGATCTGTCCTGTCTTCGGATCCATAGCCAGGAGACCGGCATTGAGAAATTGAATGTGATGTTTGATGGAATCGATCGGACTCATCTTTACCGCCTTTTCACCTTCCCATGAGAACACGCGCATCGGTACAGGTTTCTGTAACTCGTTGAGTATTTCTTCTTCCGACATACCGCGTTCTTTCATGCGCTGGTAGCGATCACAACGATGAATAGCATCCTGGATCACTTCCTCATTTTTTTGCCATGGATTTTCTTTTCTCCAGTGATCGAAGAATTGTTTTTGTACGTCTGTCATGTGCTGGGCAACAGCTTTTTCAGCATATTCTTGCAGTCGGGAATCTATTGTGGTATATATTTTCAAGCCATCGGTATATATATTGTATGGAGAACCATCCGGTTTGGAGTTGTTCTTACACCACGTCATGAGTTCTGCTTTTACATACTCGCGGAAATAGGGGGCAAGTCCCTGGTGGTGCGATATACTGTTATACTTCAGCCCGAGTGCTTCCTTCTTCAATGAATCAAGTTCTTCTTTTGATATATAGTTATACTTGTTCATTTGCGAGAGCACTACATTTCTGCGTGTAAGCGATCGCTCCGGAAAGAGACGCGGGTTATAGGAGTTGGTTGCCTTGAGCATCCCCACCAATACAGCGGCCTGATTAACCGTGAGATCTTTCGCTGTACAAGAGAAGAAACGTTTCGCAGCAGCTTCGATACCAAAGGTCTGGTCAGCAAATGGAATGGTGTTGAGATATAGCGTGATGAGATCTTTTTTAGAGTATAGATCTTCGAGTCGCTGTGCCGTTACCAACTCACGAGACTTGTTGATGAGCATAGAGAAAACCCAATATCGCTTTCGCGGATACAGGTTCTTGGCAAGCTGTTGTGTAATGGTACTACCTCCACCAGCAGATTCTTCCTGCATCAGGATGGACTTGATAAATACACGTCCTAAACTTTCGAAGTCAACACCACTGTGTTCGTAGAACCGTACATCTTCAGTAGCGATGAGCGCATCAATTACATCGGGAGAGATGTCTTCGAATTTGATTTCAGTGCGGTCTTGTATATAGTAACGGCCGAGCAGCACACTGTCAGCACTATAAATTTCGGAAGCAACCTGGTTTTGGATTTTTCGCAGCGTGCGTTTGCTCGGAATTTGAATCCACACAAAGATCATCAGAATGAGCGGTGGACCTAAAATAATAGAACCGAAGATCGACCATCTGCGGGCTTTCGGGTGTGTTCGGTAATACTCACGGATTTTACCGTATCGGGTTTTGATGAACTGAATAGCAGGCTCTGCTTTCTGCAGCAGTAGCGAGTAGAAGTCACGAAGTTTACCAACCAGATTTTTAAAAAATTCTTGCATACTATTCACGTCAACAAAAACGAAAGGAGGTAAGATAATTACCAGCACATTATATAACAATCAGGAAGCGATATACATTGGGTTGATTTATCGCCTGATGTTATGGTAGGAGAGTTTATTAAACTTAAAAGCCTTCAAATCTATAGATTCGAAGGCTTTATTTTGCGCAAATATAAGATTAAACATTGAAGTCCAGAATTTCATGTCGGATTTTGTTACAGGGCAATCCAATGGCTAGCGTAAGTTGATGATTTTCAGTCTCTTTGATCGGGTAGTTTTTCTGCTTACAAGTTATTCCTGATGGCGGCCATCTTTAGGCTGTAGTAAGCCTTTGGAGTTCAATAATTAATTAATACGCGCGCCAAGCAAAATTCAAAATTGGAGGCAGCGTTGGAAAACTTTCTTCTATGAAGAATCCAAGTTTTAACTTCGCAGCCATCGGTTCATACAGGAAAAGCTTGTGACTGTGTTAGACAATTCGGTGTTAAGCCTTAATTTGTATTCTAACTTGAACAAAGATAAGCGAGCATGAGCAAGCAACAACTCAGGTATACCTTCTACTATATTGACAATTGTAATATGTGTGGTTCTCGAACCAGGGACCATAAAATTTTAGGAAAACGTTTAAATCAGTCTCAGGGGAAAAATCCAGGGAATAAAGTCGGTATTACGACCACCGTAGCTAAGTGCTCGAACTGTGGATTGGTATATTCAAACCCGCAGCCTATACCAGAAGATTTACAAGATCATTATGGAGTATTGCCAGAATCTTATTGGACGAGAGAGTATTTTACTGTAGCAGAAAACTACTTTGAAAGTGAGGTAAACCGCGCCAAAGATCTGGTTGCTTTCAAGGCGGGCATGAAGTCGCTGGACATAGGAGCAGGTTTAGGAAAGGCGATGTTAGCCATGGATCGAGCGGGGTTCGATTGTTATGGTTTTGAAGCATCCGAACAATTTTTTAACCACGCTATTGCCCAAATGGGAGTAAGTTCGGAAAAGCTAAGACTTGGAATGATTGAGAATGTAGAGTATCCGGAGAATCACTTTGATTTTATTACGTTTGGCGCAGTGTTAGAACATCTATACGATCCATCACAATCAATCATGAAGGCTTTAAAATGGTTAAAATCACATGGTGTTATACATATTGAAGTTCCCTCGTCTGAGTGGCTCATAAATAAACTTATAAACCTGTTTTACAAGATAAACCGAACCGATTACGTTGGCAATATTAGCCCTATGCATGAGCCCTATCATCTTTATGAATTTGGATTAAAATCATTTCGCGAGCATGCACGTTTACATGGATACGAAATAGCACATTATGAGTACTACATCTGTCAAACATATATGCCTAAGATTACAGACTATATATTGAAACCTTATATGCGATGGACTGACACAGGGATGCAACTGTGTGTCTGGCTTCGTAAGAAATAGGAGACATTTAATCAGTCAAGAGGAAACACACTTTAGTTAACCGACTATAAATATCCAAAAAGAGTTAAGTTCAGCAGTGATCGCATAGTTGTCCAAAATTTCAATAGAGGTTAACCCCTTAACTCTTTTATCCTGTAAAGCAATTTCTATATATAAGCTCCCACGAATTCTGTGGACACTGATCATTAACCAGAATAATTTCAAAAATCAACGGAGATTTTCTTCAGTGTATTAACCAAACGTTGATAAGACGGGAACTACAAATTTTCTGCAGAGTAGATATAATTCTCGTCACTTTAAATTACTCCTGAGTGAAGGTTTATATCTTACTGAGTTACTGGAATTTTAGTATTCCGTTTGGACGGATATAGTTGATGAAAGTTTGAACTCAAAATGAGTCGTGAGAATGTAAACATAAAAAAAAGTGGACAAGAATTGCTTCATTGTCCACTTAAAGAGTCGGGGTGGCAGGATTCGAACCTACGACCTCTTGGTCCCAAACCAAGCGCGATACCGGGCTACGCTACACCCCGAGATGGTATCTTTCGTTTATCGAGGCGCAAAGATATACTTTTTATTGTTACCTCAATCAATTGAATCCAAAATGATTTGAATTCTTTTTTATTTTTTGTGATCCCGGCTGGAATCGAACCAGCAACCTACTGCTTAGAAGGCAGTTGCTCTATCCAATTGAGCTACGAGACCTTTTACTTTTTCTCTCTCGAACATCAACCTTCCCGAATGAGATCAGGATGTTCTATCCAATTGAGTTACGAAAACCCTTCTATTTTTCGTGAGCTTTCCTTTCGGTAACTCTTTATCTTTTTCTCTTTCGAACATTAACCTTCCCGATTTTTCCGAGAAGCCTTTTGAAGTGCTTTGGTTATTCTGAATGACTGCGGTACATGCCCAGCAGCATTTTTGAAACCTTCTCATAGCGATCGTATAGATCCTGAGCCTGCGACAGTGGTATCGAGTTTAATTCTCCCAATACCTGTAAGATCGCCACACACTCAAATACAGCACTTCTTGCTATCGTGATGTAGTGCTTTTTATCAGCACTCGTCATACGGCCGGTTCCTTCCGCAAGATTTAACAAGATGTCCATGCAAGCTTTCTTCCACTGATCCTTAATATAGGGATCAAGCTTCTCGTTTGAGAAGATGATTTTCAGGGAATCCGTTACCAGATTTTTTGCGATCTGGTATACTTCTAGTTTTTCAAAATCAAACATGGTGCTGTTTTAGTCACATCACAACCGCGTTAGCGGAGAGGGGGGGATTCGAACCCCCGGTACCGGTTGCCCAGTACCGCAGTTTAGCAAACTGCTGGTTTAAGCCACTCACCCACCTCTCCAGGATTCAGCTTATCATCAGCCTTCAGGCTTAATCTTTTTTCAAAAGAAGCACATTTTGATTAAAAATGGCCCTTTTTCAAAAAGGAAGTGCAAATATATAAGTTGCCCGTAAACTATCGCAACGTGATCGAAAATTGTTTTTCAAAACCTGCTAATGTTATGAACTTTTTTAAGCTCAGCATTGGTGTGTCAATCTTGCTCTTGTCGCTATACCTCACGCTGACTTAACGTTATAACATTAAGAATGTATACATAAACTGATTTGTACAAGATAGCGATTATGGAGTGTTAATCTGTTGACTGCCAAGAAATTTCCTGCTCGTGACAATCAATAATAAACTCTCTTCTTTTCAGTTTTCAAGAGGGAACCAGTCAAGGTTGCAAAGCCTCCTACAAGTGCTCCGATAAATGCTGTCGCGAGCATGAGCCAGATTTTTTCTTTCACGGGAAAAATCAGCGCTACTTTTTGTGCGAGGTCTGCTGAAGCATTTACATCGATCACCCAGGCTTTGGTGAACCAGAGAAGTCCGATAGCGAGGAAGCCCGCCAGGAAATTCGCTTTCGATTTTAAAAGATATCCCATGATAAAGGCCGCAATGGCCAGGCTATACCACGGAAGAAATAACTCCGCTATATAGGCCAGGATAAATATAGCGATGACTTGAAGAATGAATTTCATTTCGCTGCAGGATTGAGATTAACTGTAATTGTTTTTTCTGCTTTGTTGTTCGCTGGCGATTGCAGAAAAAGCAGATTGTGATATTTACCAGAGCACCACGCATCGACCATATCTATATAGTGTGCACTTCCCGGGTTGCCCGATTGTCCGCCGGGATATACTCCCCATGCTTTAGCACCGGTCTTCTCCAGGCTCACTATCATTCTCCACGAAGGTCCATGTGTCTTGGAATGTGCATTAACGATGTCGTGGTTACCACCGGTGAGTACGTGCGCACTCAACGGTTCGAGTCGCAGTAAATGACCTATATAACTGTCTTTATACATCGACCACTTCACGGGTTCTTCTGCGTTACTTTTTGCAGCAGTGGTATCTTTTGATGCATGTTCCTGCTTCCACTTGTCGATGTCTTCAACACTTAGTGCAAAAGCTTTTCGGAGTACATCCCTTGCCGTCTCTTTTTCGGGCGTGCCTTGTATATCAAAGAACGTAAGGTCCGGTTTCTCCCTGATAAGCCGAATGGTGTTATAGGTTGTCGGGCGCGTGAGTGTGATTTTGTTCTTCTCCAGTTCATCCCAGATCAACGGCATCAATACATCCCACCAGGCTTCGTAGTATGAAGCTCCTTCGGAATCTTTATCATTGATATAGTTCCACGACTTTAAGATTTGAAATGCTTTTGCCTGTTTGGGGGAAAGGTGTGCTGAGTCCAATTGACTTAAAAACACCGGGAGACTTTCAGCTGCTTTCAAATTATAATTATCGTTTTGCAGCTTCATCATGTCTTCTATCGTGATACCTTTTGATTCATTCAATACCGTATTGATCCTTCGATTACGATACGCTTCATAATGCGAAGCCGTTATATAGTAAGGATACGTTGCATCCACCGGGTATTGATTTGCCGAACTCACAAAACCGCGCACCGGATTTTTATACTGTACATTCTGATCATTCGGAATATAAGCCTGCCATCCGTTGGAGGTTTTGCTGCCATCGAGTATAAATTTACCTTCGAAGATTCTGCGTACCGGAAATTTACCCTGAACACGCATTGCTATATCTCCGGCAGCGGATGCAAAGACAAAGTTCTGCGGAGGTGTTGAGAAATGATTCAACGCATCCAGATAATCGTTGTGATTTTTAGCACGATTCAATTTATAGAACGTCATCAGTTCTTCCGACTCATCGTGCGCCATCCACCGGAAAGCGTGTTGTACAAGATTATTCTCGGCATGGAAATCTTCATCGTACGTAATAGGCCCCCAATGAGTATATATTACCGTATCATAAAATATTTCTTTATCGCGGATCTTGATGGCTTCAACAACTTTTTTAGTATCAGTCCATTTGCCATCCAGCAAATACTTATCCTTCTTGTCATTCTCAAACTCAATAGCAAACCAATCCACGAGATCACGTTGAGCATTGGTAACACTCCATGCCACTGAATCAGTAAAACCGATAATGATAGCAGGGGAGCCCGGTAATGACGCGCCCATGGCATTGATACCCGGTGCGTGTAACTGAACAATATACCAGAGCGAAGGCAGCGATAAATTAAGATGTGGATCACCACAGACAATAGGAGCACCCGTAGCAGTCTTGCTGCCACTCACAGCCCAGTTGTTACTACCCGTGGTAGGGTCGGAGGCAGGTAGTTTTTTAACATTGATATATTCATCCGGAACACTGTGTGGTATAGTATCAAACGCGATCGGTTTAAACTTCCACCCATTGACATTATCAACGATCGGATCGCCAATCGGTTCGCGGTCCGGGTATAGCAGCTCGACTACATCTTTGCCATATAGTTTTAACGCATTGCTCATCTCGATATCTTTATCGCCCATGCAAAGTGTTTTTGCCATGTTCTTGAGTAACAGTGCGCACTTTAAAGTAGTCCATGGCTCGGGTTTATAGTCGAGGAGTTTATACTCGAACGGCATTGTCTTATCCGTAAGTGAAGCAATGTATGCATTAACCCCCTCGGTATATTTCTCGATCATGGTTCGGGTAGTCGGGTTCTTCATCATGCCCGCCAAAGCTTTTTCAGCACCGTATACCATGCCGAGTCTTCGGTTGGAGCGATCACTCTCCAGCGCCACTTCTCCTACAATCTCCGATACTCTTCCAGCAGCAGCGTGCGTCTGAATTTCCATTTGCCACAGGCGATGCATTGCAGTGATATAGCCTTGGGCGAGGTAAAGATCAGCATCGTTTTCAGCGAAGATGTGTGGGATCATCAAACTATCGAATACAACGGTAACCTTACCCGTCAGACCGGGAATAGCAGGTTGTTCGGGTATACTATCGCCTTTTGCTTCGATGTTCTGCCAGAAGCCGTGAAAAGGATCGAGGAACCTGCCGAGTGGAGGAAGTCGATTTCCCTTCACAATATGGCTGTTATCCAAGAGGTAAATGAGTCCCGCAGTGATCAGAAAGCAGAGAAGGAACTTAAAAACTTTCATGTACAGTTTAGGTTTGAGTGCTTGAAAGTAAAAACCTTTTTCTAATTTTCGGAGCACAATTCCGTGAAAACTCAACAGTAAATCGTTTGAAACAGATTCTTGCAAGATATACCAAGGAACAGGTAAAGAAGGCTGGCACTATAAAAGCCATATTTTTTGATGTGGATGGCGTTTTGTCGGAAGGAAAGATCATCTATGACGAGACCGGCAAGGAGATCAAGAATTTTAATGTGAAGGATGGTCAGATCATCAGTCATTTGCGCAAAGCAGGCATCATTACAGGGGCTATTTCAGGACGAGAATCCGGAGCAACTACAAAACGTTGTGCTGAATTGAAGATTGACTTTTGTCACCAGGGTATTCTTGACAAAGCCTCAACATTCGAAAAACTGGTGAAGCATTATAAACTCAATGCAAAGGAAGTTGCCTTCATCGGGGATGATATTAACGATCTTGTTGTTTTCAGACTGGCAGGTTTCAGTGTTTGTCCGGCAGATACATTTCAGTATATAAAAGATGAAGTTGACCTGGTAACATTTGCCAAAGGCGGTAAAGGAGTATTGCGCGAAGTAGCAGACCTCGTGTTGTCGGCACGTGGTGAGTTTGAGAAGATTATTAAAGGGTAAATTATCAACATGGAAATATTCAAGGATAAAGTTCAGATCGCAGATAAAGTTACACTTGGTGGTAACAAGATGGTATTGTTTGCCGGCCCTTGTGCTGCCGAGAGTTACGAGATCTGTATCGGGACAGGAAGTAAAGTAAAAGAGCTCTGTGAGAAGCTCGACATTCAATATGTATTTAAGTCGTCATTCGATAAAGCGAATCGTACGTCATCAGGTTCGTATCGCGGACCATCGAAAGAAGACGGACTTGAAATTCTCGCGCGTGTAAAGAAAGAATTAGGTGTACCGATTGTAACTGATGTTCATGAATCGTATCAATGTGCAGAGGTTGCTGAAGTAGCCGATGTATTGCAGATACCAGCGTTCTTGTGCCGCCAGACAGATTTACTGAAAGCAGCTGCGCGTACCGGCAAAGCAGTAAAGATCAAGAAAGGTCAGTTCATGGCTCCAGAAGACATGAAGTATGCTGTTGATAAAGTGAGAGGCGAGAACAACAACAATGTATTTCTGACCGAACGGGGAGCAAGCTTCGGCTATCATACTTTGATTGTAGATATACGTTCACTCCCCATCATGCGTCAATATACTCCGGTAATTTTCGATGTTACACACTCGGTACAACAACCCGGTGGTAAAGGCGGATCATCCGGAGGACAACGTGAGTTCGCGCCCTTCCTCGCGCGTGCTGCAGCCGCAGCGGGTGTAGATGGTTTCTTCATCGAAACACACCCGAACCCGGAAGTAGCATTAAGCGATGGACCTAACATGATACCGCTTCACGAGATGGAAGAATTCCTGAAGATGCTGAAGCGTTATTGGGAGCTTGGGAAAGGTTGACGTTAGTCCATTATCAGCTAATCGTTTTCTTGAGGTTGAGACTTCGTTTGAATGGGAAGTATATATTTCCTTTCGTAATAAAGCTAAAATCCAGGAGCACAAAGGACGCGAAGAAGACACCGAGTAACACAAAGGAAATCCCTTCGTGCAGCTTTGTGCCTTCTTTGTGATTTCTCTGTGTTTCTGGATTTTTTCTGCGTCCATCCGCGAAATCTGCGGGCCCCTTCACTAACTGCTGTTTGTAAAACAGAAAAATTTCCACTTCGTCTCCGAATATCCTTGTAGACTCGGCCATTCGTTCTACCTTTGCCAATACTCTACAAAGTTAGTGGTTTATGTATCGATCAGATTCAGGTAATACTTTTTTTTACGCGCATCTTACTGCATGTCAGATAATTGACTGTTCATTCGAACACAATTGTAGCGCTTGTAAACACAGTTGTTGCGGGCAATAAAACCTGCCGCTGAATCATCTCCACCAAGTAACGATCACAAAAGCATTAATATCCTTGAATCACATTTATCCCATAAAAACAAAAGTAAGCAGACATCAGCGCGAACAATTGCTGCAACAGCGTCCGCTGCTGATCTGGTTTACAGGTTTATCAGGTTCCGGTAAATCAACACTCGCGGTTCAACTCGAAGCGCAACTGCACGATGCTGGATTCAAAACATACCTGCTCGATGGCGATAACATTCGTGCGGGACTGAACAAAGACCTGACGTTTACGGATGAAGGTCGCGTAGAAAACATTCGCAGAATAGGAGAGGTGTCCAAGCTGATGCTTGATGCCGGTATCATTGTACTGTCGGCATTTATATCTCCGTTTCATGCCGATCGCGAACAGGTAAAGAATATAGTAGGAAGTGAAAACTACCTGGAAGTATTTGTCGATACGCCCATTGAGATTTGTGAGCAGCGCGATGTGAAAGGACTGTACAAAAAAGCACGAGCAGGTGAAGTAAAGAATTTCACCGGTATAGATTCGCCTTACGAGGCGCCTCAGAACCCTGATATAGCTATACCAACCCATCGCTATAGTGTTGAAGAATCGGTCGATCAGTTGATGAACCGTATTTTGCCGAGAGTTACCGCAGAATCGTAAAAGAGAGATATATAGTATAGAGATAATAGTAAACAACGAGATGAGCCACCAATATTATTTAAGTCACCTGAAAGAACTGGAAGCCGAGGCGATCTTTGTGATCCGTGAAGTAGTAGCCCAGTTTGAAAAACCTGCCCTGTTATTTTCAGGAGGGAAAGACTCCATCGTGCTGGCATACCTGTCACGTAAAGCTTTTGCTCCTGCGCGTATACCCTTCCCGTTGGTACACATTGATACCGGACACAACTTCCCGGAGACCATGGAGTATCGCGACTGGCTCGTAAACGAGTTGGGAGTTAAACTGATTGTAGGTTCCGTACAGGAAAGTATAGATAAAGGTCGTGCAAAAGAAGAGACCGGCTATAACGCAAGCCGTAACTCGCTGCAGACGGTAACGCTGCTGGATACCATCGAGCAACATAAATTTGATGCTGCTATGGGTGGTGCCAGACGCGATGAGGAAAAGGCACGCGCGAAAGAACGCTTCTTTTCACACCGCGATGAATTTGGACAATGGGATCCGAAGAATCAGCGCCCGGAGTTATGGAATCTCTTTAACGGACGTAAACATATAGGCGAACACTTCCGTGTATTCCCAATTTCCAACTGGACAGAAATGGATGTATGGCAATATATACACCTTGAAAATATACCCATCCCGAAATTATACTATTCACACGAACGTGAAGTGATCATCCGCGATGGTGCTATACTTTCAACATCACCGTGGTTAAAACTGAAACCGGATGAAGTACCGATGAAGATGACGGTGCGCTTCCGTACCTGTGGCGATATGCCGATAACAGGTGCTGTTGTATCGGATGCCGATACAGTAGAAAAAATTATTGCTGAAGTAGCAGCGTCACGCAAAACAGAACGCGGCACGCGCGCAGATGACAAACGCTCTGAAACAGCCATGGAAGACCGTAAGAAATCAGGTTACTTTTAATCACTCAAATCATCTGAAGAAAAATGAATTCGTATTTAAATAATCAGCTGCTCCGATTTACAACTGCAGGTAGTGTAGACGATGGAAAGAGTACATTGATCGGACGTTTGCTATACGACAGTAAATCTATATTTGAAGATCAACTGGAAGCCGTGGAGGCATCAAGCGCACGCAAAGGGTTTGACTATGTAGATCTCTCATTACTCACAGACGGTTTGAAGTCCGAGCGCGAGCAGGGTATAACCATCGATGTAGCGTATCGTTATTTCGCTACACCCAAACGTAAATTTATTATTGCCGATACACCGGGCCATATACAATATACCCGTAACATGGTAACGGGCGCGTCTACGGCAAACCTTGCACTCATTCTCATAGATGCACGCAAAGGATTGGTAGAGCAAACGTATCGTCACTCCTTCATAGCATCGTTGCTGAAAATTCCGCACATCATTGTTTGTGTAAACAAGATGGACCTGGTGAATTATAGCGAAGATGTATTCGACAAGATTGTGGAAGAGTATAAAGCGTTCTCATCTAAACTCGAAGTATCCGATATACAGTTCGTGCCGATCAGCGCACTCGCAGGCGACAATGTTGTGAATCGCTCCGAGAACATGGCGTGGTACCAAGGTGCTACATTATTGCACATGCTGGAGACAGCACATATCGAAAGCGATCATAATCATATCGACAGCCGCTTCCCGGTGCAGTATGTAATTCGCCCGCAGTCTAAAGAGTATCATGATTTCAGAGGATATGCTGGACGTGTGGCCGGTGGTATATTCAGACCAGGCGATGATGTAGTGGTGTTGCCTTCCGGGTTTCAATCGAAGATCAAGGAAATATATACCGGTAGCGAAGTGTTGGAAGAAGCATTTGCACCGATGTCAGTAACCATCACGCTGCAGGATGAAATTGACATCAGCCGCGGTGATATTATAGCGAAGCCTAACAATCATCCGCAATCCGAGCAGGATATAGACCTGATGCTTTGCTGGATGAACCAGAAACCGATCAATCTCAATACGAAATTCTATGTACGCCACACCACGCGCGATGTAAAAGGTGTGTTGAAGGAGATTCAGTATAAACTTGATATCAACAACCTGCACCGCGTAGAGAACGTTGATCAACTGGTAATGAACGACATTGCCCGTGTGAAAATACGCACAGCGCAACCGTTGTTTTTCGACAGCTACCGTAAGAACCGCATTACAGGAAGTGTTATCCTGGTAGATGAAGGAACGAATGAGACAGTAGCTGCGGGAATGATTGTATAAATTGTAAATTTCCGGATGGATATTCATAATTCGCTGCTGACATTAGCCATTCGCGCATCAGAAGAAGCCTGCAGGGAAATCTTGCAGGTATATCATTCCGGAGATTTTCAAGCTGAATCGAAAGGCGATAACTCTCCGCTAACGCGTGCCGATAAACAGGCACATCATGTTATTGCATCTATACTCGAAACGTCCGGGTTGCCTGTGCTGAGCGAAGAAGGTAAAGCTATACCATACGCGGAACGCAAAGACTGGCAATACTTCTGGATGGTTGATCCGCTGGACGGCACCAAAGAATTTCTGAAACGCAACGGTGAATTTACAGTAAACATTGCGCTCATTCATGAAGGTATAGCCGTGTTGGGAGTTGTTGCTATACCCGTTACCGGTGAAGTGTTTTATGCCACACAAGGTAAAGGTGCGTTTGTAAAACGTGCAAACGGAGTTACGCCACTGGCCAAACGTTTGCCGGTTGATCTGAAACAACCTCATTTACGGGTGGTAGCATCGCGTTCGCATATGAACGATGAGACAAGAACATTCATTGAAGCACTTCAGGAACCCACACTCGTATCGCAAGGCAGCAGTTTAAAATTCTTATTGCTGGCCGAAAACAAGGCCGATGTATACCCGCGCTATGCACCTACCATGGAATGGGACACCGCAGCAGCGCATATCATTATGAACGAAATCGGACTCAAAGTTCTTCAACTCCACGAACGGGAAGAACTCGTATATAATAAAGAGAACCTGTTGAATCCGCACTTCCTGGTGCGATAGGCACACCGTTGTATCCATAGCGCAAGCCTTCTGGCTTGCCGTTGATAAAAAAAATGTTGTTAAGAACTCGTCCTTCCTCGTAATGTTGACATAATAACCTGAACACCGCATCTTTATAGTACGCCTCGCGTTTGGAAGAGCACGGGCATGCCGAACAGGCTATGAGACAATAGTCAGCAAAAATCACACGTATAAAGGTGAAAGCATATTCTGAAGAGGACTTGATCAAATACCTGAAAGAAGGTCACGAAAGTGCTTTCCGGATTGTGTTTGACCAATACTACCGTCCGCTGACACTTTTTGCGATGAAGTATATTGGTGATGTGGAGGAATCGAAAGAGATCGTCCAGGAATTTTTTATCCGCTTCTGGACCAAACACGATGCCATCAACATTCGCTTTTCGCTTAAAACATATTTATACCACGGAGTACGCAATGCGTGTCTCAATTTTATAGAGTCCAATAAAGTTGTGCAGCGCCACATGCGCGACTATAATAAAGCCGATCTCTCCAGTGATAATCCGCTTGAGCGCATACTGGTTGCCGAGCAGGAGGAACTTTTCATGCAGGCCATCGATCGCCTGCCTGAAAAATGTCGTGAAATATTTTTCCTCAGCCGTATGGAGAAACTATCCAATCAGGCTATAGCCGATCAGTTGCAACTTTCTGTTAAAACGGTGGAAGGCCAGATATCCATAGCATTAAAACGATTACGCGATCTTCTCATCTCTGTTTTTATACTGCTGTTTTCGTAGGCGGAAAAATATTTTTATAATTTTTTCTATCGCGTTTAAGGGTTGCTGTAAAATTTCCTGTCTATAGGGCGATTTAATTTTTACCCAAGCCTTAACCCTATGCATCAATTTTACTCCGGACAAAAGTATTTCAGGTGTAGTAAGCAGTTTACGTGTAGCCTCCTGGTTGGCCTGGCGTTTTTGTTCTGTGCTACCGTGCAGGTATATGCACAGCAGGTAACGTTCTACGAAAGCTTCGATGAGACCGATGTAGGTGAGTTACCCGAAGGCTGGACGACCTGGCAAAATGGTGGAGGAGGAGCGCAGATATACTGGGCTGTTTTCAAGTATAATCCGTTTGGTGTTGAAAAATATGTGATCTCTAATATAGAGCCCGGTCGCGATGGTATGACCGATGAAGACTGGCTGATCACGCCACAGATCACACCGGCAGAAGGTGATTACCTGATGTTCGACAGCCGCAGATCTTTTTTTGATACAGGTGATAATTTCGAAATACGAATATCAACCACTACCAACAAAGCCCCGGAGGCATTTACCGAAACACTCGCAACCTATACGGAAGCCGAGATGCCTTTTTACGTAGAAAAGCTCCGCGTTGATCTTTCAGAATATAAAGGTATACCGATACATATAGCATTCGTTCATATCTCAAATGTAGGCTCCGAAGCTGAGTCTGGTATATGGTTTATGGATGATGTGGAGGTACGCCCCATTCAGGCGGCCTATATTGATGATACGTATTTTCGTCAGGCTACATCTCCGCCACAACCTCCGGTAAAGCTTGGTGATGTTGCTTTTCCCGGCATTGTAGAATTTGCCGTGAATGGCGATTACGACAATGTTGATCTTACGTCCATCACCTTTACAACCGAGGGAACAACTGACGTTTCCCTCATCAAGGAAGTAAAGGTATACTATACTACCGATGAGTTTGTGTCTATTGACGATCTCATCGCAGGACTGGTGCCGATGTTCGGTTCACTCGAAAATCCAACCGAAACATTTGAAGTGACAGGGAATGTATCGATGGAATTGGAAAACCTCCATTTCTTTTGGATAGTATATACGCTGGATGATACGCGTGAACTCACCTTCCCGTATCCTCAGATCGATATTACCTTCGAAAAATATATAGCGAACGGGCAGGAATATATACCTTCTGTGCGAACGTATTTCGGAGCCATTGATGTAGTACCGCCAACAGTAGTGAACGATAATTTTGTTGACGCCATTGAGATTACACCGGATGTTGAACGCTATGGCTCTTCAACGTATCCCGCTACATACGAACCCGAGCACGATGTTATAGCCTACTGTCACAACAACGGTTATGAAATGATCCACTCCGTGTGGTGGCACTTTACTGCTCCCGGCAACGGACTGGTTACTGCTGACCTGGCTGAATCGCGATTCAATACCATCGTAGCATTCTTCGATGAGAACATGAATCAGGTAGCGTGTAACGATGACATTAACAGCAACCAGCAACAATCGCGCATCACAGATTATGCGATGACGAAGGGACAGAAGATATATATCCGCGTCAGCGACATAGGTGGATTTGGCGGTACATCGTATCATGAGTCTGGTGTTGTCATTATGGATTTTACATTTTCGGCACCGGTTGGCACGGAAGACGATTATCGATCAATCGCTATATCAGCACCGTATCCCAACCCGGCATCAACTACCGCTTCGTTTGACCTTGAGGTACAAAAGCCGGGCGATATCACCATCGATATACAGGACATGCTAGGAAAGCGCGTGATGGAGCAGCAGACGAAATATAGTGCCGGTAAACACACGGTTACGTTCGATGCTTCCGCTTTGCGTCCGGGTACGTATGTAGTTCGTGTGGAAGGACATGGTACGCATCAAACCCGGAAACTGATTATTACCCGATAGAATATATACTATAACGAAAAGCTAAATCTGTTACCCTAACCGTATTGTATGCAAGTGAACAACGATGATGAACGCAAATGGTACCTGGCCACCAAAGTATTAACGAGTGGACTGGATGCAACTGAACAAGCTGAATGGGAGACATTGAAAAACGATCTCACTTTTCAGCAGGAATTTACGTTGATTGAAAAGTACTGGAGTAAACTGGATACCCTGCCGTATCAGCAGATCGATCCGGAAAAAGACTGGAAGATTATTCGTGATCGAGTTCAGCAACAAGTGCCGTTGCAGCGCCAGCGTGTAGCCATGCCGTGGCTTCGCTATGCTGCCATCATTGTAGTATGCATGGCCGTTTCGTTCTTCGTGGGATCTCGTATGAGGAACGGCTTATTCTCAAGCGGAAATCAACAGCTCACTACGATTGAAGCACCAGCCGGTTCCAAAACCTATATAACATTGCCCGATAGTTCCAGAGTGTGGTTAAATGCCAAGAGTAAAATTTCATTTGATGAGAACTTCGGCATCGATAACCGATATCTGAAACTGGAAGGCGAAGCATTCTTTGATGTGGTGAAGAAGAAAGTTCCGTTTCGGGTAGAGACACCGTTGTATACAGTTGCCGTATTGGGAACCGCCTTCAACATAACTGCCTATGGCGATAACGATTATATAAGTACCACGCTTGTACGCGGACTGGTAAATATAGAGCTCCATGAGGAGAATGGAGAAGCAAATATTATACAGCTAAAACCAAATGAGAAGATACTTGTTTCGCGAATGATAAAAGGCAGCGAATCCGCGAGTTATGTATATGGAATAAAAAGAGGTATCGATGCCGAGAATGAGACTTCATGGAAAGATGGTTGGCTTTCTGTGAACGGTGAATCATTGTATGAACTCGCGCGCAAGATCGAGCGCCTCTATGACGTAAAGATAAATTTTGAGAACGAAGAGCTTAAAAAGTATCGCTATACCGGTCGCCTGCGTCAGTTAAGTCTGGAGCAAGTGCTGAAAGCATTGGCATTGACATCACCAGTAGAGTTTACGATTGATGAGAAGAACGTAACCCTGCGGGAGAACCAGGCCACCAAATCAAAATACCGCTCGCTGCAAACCCCCTGACTATATATATACTAAATGAACCTAAACCCAATGGACATGAGCATTCTATACTACCACCGTACCTGACAGGTACTACCATAAAATAAAAGGGGACCAAAAGATGCTGTCACATCTTCTGATCCTGAAGGACTGGTAAACAGTCTGCCGCGCTTTTTCAAGCGAAGGCAATACTCCTTTTTGTTAACCAAATCCCATTTAATTCTATGAAAAAAAATAGATACGGCCAAGTCTGTGTCCGGTCAGTATTGAATAAAATAACGGTGGTTATGAAAATCTGGCTTTTAATATTGATTCCTGTTGGTGTAGCAATCGCCTCCAATGTCCATTCGCAGGATCTGAGCATCGAGCTGAAAGATGTAACACTGCGCGAAGCATTTCGCGCCATTGAGAAGGAGAGTGATTACTCGTTCTTCTTCAACGATTCGTTTGCAGACCTGAACAAAAAAGTTTCTGTCTCAGCACGCAATGAATCGCTTCAAAGCATACTTGTGAAGTTACTCGCATCAACCAACCTTACCTATAAAATTATGGAGGGCAACCTGATTGTGATTGCTCCGAAGAATGCACCGGAGCCAATCGTAATCAGGGGAAGGGTTACCTCTGCTACAGACAAGCAACCTTTGCCCGGTGTAAATGTAACGGTGAAGGGTACACCTCGCGGAACCATTACCAACGCCAACGGTGAATATAGTATAGAAATCGAGAAAGGCGCTACGCTTACATTCTCGTTTATAGGCTATGCCCCGGTGGATATAGTGGTGGGTAATCAAAATACAGTAGACGTAGCGTTGAATGAAGACATCACGACACTGAAAGAAGTTTCAGTCGTATCAACCGGCTATCAAGTGGTAGATGAAAGATTGTTTACCGGTTCTGTAGTAAGTCTCTCGGCACAGGATATCAAGACAGAAGGTACTGTTGATCTGAGCCGTATGTTGCAGGGACGCGCGGCTGGTGTATCGGTGCAAAACGTATCGGGTACATTTGGTGCAGCGCCCAAGATTCGCGTTCGCGGTGCTACTTCGATTACCGGTGATAACAAACCACTGTGGGTGATCGATGGTGTTGTATTGGAAGATGTAGTAAATGTATCGGCAGAGCAGTTAACGACAGGTGATCCGAGTACACTGATTGGTTCGTCAGTAGCAGGACTCAATGCCGATGATATAGCGAACATCACTATTCTGAAAGATGCATCTGCCACCGCGTTGTATGGTGCGCGTGCAAAAGATGGTGTGATTGTGATCACCACGAAGAAAGGCCGTGTGGGTAAACCGCAGATAACCTATACCGGTAATTTTTCAACATACTTGCGTCCAACCTACAATGACTATAACATTCTTAACTCGGTCGATCAGATGTCGGTATATGCGGAAATGGAACGTAAGGGATTACTGAACCATGCAGACGTTGCTAATCTTCCGAACGGTGGTGTATATACCAAGATGTATAACGTCATCAACGATTCGTATAACAACGGCTCAGACGAATTTGATGTCCCAAACGAAGATGCTGCCAGACGTGCCTTCCTACAACGGTATGCCCAGGCAAACACAGACTGGTTCGATATACTTTTTGATAACTCGTTCGTACAGGAACATTCGCTTGGTGTATCCGCAGGTTCGGAAGCTTCGCAGCTATATTTCTCCACCAGTTACTATAATGATAATGGATGGTCGGTTGCTGACAATGTAAAACGCTATACTGCGAATGCTCGTGGTAATTTTAAGATATCGGACAAAATGAGCTTGGGAATTATAGCTACCGGTTCTGTACGCGATCAGCGCGCACCCGGAACTGTATCACGACAGACCAACGTTGTATCCGGTGGCTATGATCGCGACTTCGATATAAATCCGTTCAGCTATGCTTTGAATACAAGTCGCGTGTTAACAGCTTATGATGAGAACGGAAATCTCGAATACTTTACACGCAACTACGCACCGTTCAATATTTTGAATGAAGTACAGAAGAACTATATCGATCTTAATCAGCTTGACTTTAAACTACAGGGTGAATTCAGTTACCAGGTGTCGAAAGAATTGAAGTATGATTTTATAGGTTCAGCCCGTTCGGTAACAACGGTTACAGAACATAAAGTAGAAGAAGGTTCTAATATGGCGGAAGCGTATCGTGCCGATGGATCACAACTTATTCGCCTCGGAAATAAATTTCTGTATGTCAATCCCGATTATCCGAATGTAGATCCGGTAGTGGTGTTGCCGCAAGGAGGTTTCTATAATCGTACCGATGATAAAATGGC
Source organism: uncultured Chitinophaga sp. (assembly GCA_902168205.1). Classification (GTDB taxonomy): domain Bacteria; phylum Bacteroidota; class Bacteroidia; order Cytophagales; family Cyclobacteriaceae; genus Ohtaekwangia; species Ohtaekwangia kribbensis. The sequence goes on from CABHOK010000002.1 coordinate 786,070, forward strand.
GAGTTACTACTTCAAGAATCAACTCACCTGGAATCATACCTTCAACAGTATACATAGTGCCAACCTCGTGGTAGGACAGGAGATACGACAAGTGGATCGTCAGACTTCCTATAGCAATGGGTATGGCTATCAATATAGCAGAGGTGGTGTTCCCTATACCGACTATCTCATTCTTAAGCAGCAGCTCGAAGGTAACTTCAATTACTTCGGCATGGGCAATGGCTTTGAACGATACGCGAGTTTCTATGGAGGCGCTACGTATTCTTATAATAGTAAATATGTACTCAATGCAACGGTGCGTATGGATGGCTCAAATCGTTTGGGCGAATCGCGTACAGCGCGGTGGTTGCCTACCTGGAATGTGAGTGCTGCATGGAACGTAGATACCGAGCGCTTCATGGAAGGCATGCAGAGTATAGATTTCCTCACGGTGAAAGCTGGTTATGGTTTAACAGCAAATACTGGAAATGCAAATAACGCCTCCGTTGTATTTCGCAGTGCTACTACACGCAGACCCTATCTCAATGAAGGTGAATCACTCATTGGTATAGAAAGTCTCGAGAACTCAGATCTCACCTGGGAGAAACAATATGAACTGAACGTTGGTTTCAATACAGGACTCTTCAACAGGTTTGTGATCACGGCTGACTTTTATAAACGCAATCAATTTGATCTTATCAGCATCATTAAGACATCCGGTATAGGTGGCGAGCCTTATAAAGCGATCAACTATGCCGATATGAAATCACGCGGTGTTGATCTTACGATTGGTGCCACTATATTTAATCGCACTGACTGGGGGTGGAACACAAATTATGTATTCAGCTATAACAAGAGTGAGATCACTAACCTGCGAAATGAGCCGCGTATTTTCAACCTTGTATTCCCCGAAGGTGGTGCGATGGAAGGATACCCGGTACGCGGATTATTCTCTGTAAAATATGAAGGACTCGATCCGGAGTCGGGGATGCCGTTGTTCATTAATCATGATGGCAACCTGAGTTCGGATGTTTTTCTGCAAAGCTCCAATATACAGCATCTGCAATATGAAGGCTCTGTTGATCCAACGGTAACAGGTGGTCTGTCCAATATATTCCGGTATAAAAATCTGTCGTTAAATATATTTCTTACCTATCAGGCCGGTAACAAGATTCGTTTGAATCCTGCTTTCAAAACACGTTACTCAGATCTCGATGCCATGCCGCGTGAGTTCCTTGATCGCTGGGTATTACCGGGAGATGAACAGCATACCAGCGTTCCATCTATACTGGACTATACTTCACTTAGCAGACTCGGGGCTATATATCCGTATAATAGCTATAACTATTCAACAGCACGCGTTGTAGACGGTGGCTTTGTTCGCATGCGTACCATATCCCTTACGTATACACTTCCTTCGAAATTATTTGCCAATACCGGACTGAACAATGCATCACTTACATTGACCGGAACCAATTTGCTTTTGCTCTACGCAGACAAGCGACTCTATGGACAGGATCCTGAATTCTATTCATCAGGTGGTGTAGCCATGCCGGTGCCGAAGCAGATCACGGCAACTATAAAGATCAACCTCTAACCGAATGAATATAGCTATGAAGAAATATATATACAGTTTGATGGTGGTTGGCATCGCGGTAAGCGGATGTGAAGATTTTCTGTCCAAAGTACCGGACAACCGTACGATACTTGATTCGAAAGAAAAGATTGCCGAGCTTCTTGTTACCGCATATCCGGAAGGAAATTATATACCCTTCTGCGAAGCAATGTCGGATAACGTAGAGGATAACCCCACGCAATCGCAGGATGCCCGTAACACAGATCCATACTTCTGGCGCAACGTGAACGCTACTGCTCAGGATACACCGGAGAATTACTGGAGCTCCTGCTATACTGCCATTGCCGCAGCCAACCATGCGCTGCGTGCCATTGCACAGGCCGGTGATTTACCGGAATACAACGCACAGAAAGGCGAGGCGCTGGTAGCACGTGCCTATGCACACTTTATGCTGGTAACGCTGTTTTCAAAAACATACGAGCCTGGTACGGCTGCGTTCTATCCCGGTATACCATATGTAACCGAACCGGAAACAGAGTCCTTGAAAAAGTATGAACGACACACCGTGGAGTATGTATATAACATGGTTGAGAAAGACCTCACCGAAGGTTTACCGCTCATTGATGATGAGAGCTATGTAACGGACGATGCAGATGCCAACGGTGTACCGCGCTATCACTTTACCCGTGCTGCTACACATGCATTTGCTTCGCGATTCTATTTGTTCAAAAAAGATTACGCTAAAGTAATTGAACACGCCAGCCAGGTTTTTCCGAATGGTGACTTTGCTTCGAACCTGCGTCCGTGGAATACAACGTACCGGACATACGCCATGAATGAGCTGATCACAGCCTATACACGATCATCAGAAAAGACAAACCTGTTGCTCTGCGAGACATTGTCCGATTGGGCTTTCTCCTATAATACACTGAAATATACCACTGGTGTAAATACCAAGGCCGCTATATTGGATAACAACCCCATGCAAGGGAATTATGCTTATTGGGTATACTATAGCTCATCCACACAGGTATACTTTGTGCCCAAGTTTAAAGATCACTTTGTGCGTACAGGAACGAATGCAAACACCGGTTTCACCTATACCATCGTTCCGCTCTTTACCGCAGAGGAAGTATTGCTTAACCGGGCCGAAGCCTATACTATGCAAAATAACCTGCAGGCTGCACTGGATGATATGAATATACTCGTGAGCAAGCGTATTACCGACTATGTGCCGCAGTATCATAACCTCAACGCCAACAAGATTTATAATTTTTATAAGGAGAGTATAAATCAGAAAGCAACGCTGCTGGCTGTGCTGGATCTGCGCAGGGCAGAGTTCCTTCACGAAGGATTGCGCTGGTTTGATATACTTCGTCACGATTTAACCGTGACACATCGCATTCGCGATGGCGAAAGTATACAGCTTACTGCAGGCGATCCGCGGAGAGTATTGCAGTTACCGGCAGAAGCCATCTCGCTGGGCGGACTTGAACCTAATCCACGATAAGTAGTCTTAAAATCCCAAAAGAATTATGGCCTATAAAAATATACTTACACTCTTTATACTGCTGGTGCTTACCGGTTCAGCTTGTAACGATCCGTACAACGATATCGATGGGAAAAATCCAGACTATGTTACCAACGATAACGAACGCCAACCTACCGAATTGGACAATTGGCTGCGCAGTAATTTTACCGTGCCCTATAATATACAGGTAAAGTATCGCTGGGACAATTCTGAACTTGATCCCTATAAAAACCTGACGCCTCCTGCCGTGAACAAGGTGCAAGGTGTAATGGATGTGGTGAAGAAAGTGTGGATCGAAACCTACAACCAGGTTGCCGAGTCCAACTTCATCAAAGAGTATTGTCCTAAACAGTTTGTGCTGGTGGGCAGTGCCAACTATAATTATGATGGATCGATGACGATTGGTACAGCCGAAGGCGGCCGCAAGGTTGTATTGTTTGTTGTAAATGATTTCAACCCGGCCGACAACGGTAATATCAAGCAGTTGATCCACACCGTGCAGCACGAGTTCGGACATATACTCAACCAAAATATAGCCTATCAACCCGAGTTTAAAGAAGTAACAGCCGGTAATTATACAGCGAACTGGAGCTCGGTATCACTCGCTGAAGCGCGGGCACGTGGCTTCATCACCAGCTATGCCATGGCCAGTACAGACGAAGACTTTGTAGAGATGATTGCCACCATGTTGGTAGAAGGTAAAGAAGGGTATGAACGAATTCTTGCCTGCGAAACCAATGCAACCTCGCGCGCATTGCTGAAACGCAAAGAACAATATGTAGTGGAGTATTTCCAGGAAAAGTATAAAATTGATTTTTATGCCTTGCAAACCAAAGTGCAGGAGTCGATCAATGCCATTGCACCGGGTGATCCTGTGGAGGAACCAACACCGCTTTTTGATATATGGGGATACGATAAAGACTCTACCGCTATACGTTTTGATTTTAACTTCTATAGTTATCCTTCCGGATTTGCTACAGCGTTCTTTACAGACTTCAATTTACTGGCACGGAAAGGATATGGATTGGACACATACTTCCGGTTGTTCTACTCCGCTGAAAATCAAATGACGTTGCAGTTGCATTACCATACCAACGGCCCCGGTGAACGCATATACTATGTGGCAAACTATTACTTCGAAGTATACCATGGAGAGAACGATGTATTTGGTTTTGCCTACGTAGGAAATGATGAAAACGGACGGATGCTGGCGGAAGACTACGGTGTCTATAATGTCCTGGATTTCTTTGCAGGGTATACTTACAAGATCGAGTGGGAGCGGACCTCATGTCCGGGCAGCAACCTGGTAGGCTTCTATCCTGCGAGCACTCCGAACGAAGGGTATACGTACGGTATACTGGGTAATTAATAACAACGATCACAACGTGTATGAAAATGACAAAACGATCACTCAATATACTGCTGGCAACCGCAATTACGCTGCTTACAGCTGCCTGTGATAATGGCTATGAAACAATCTTCAATGAGTCTCCTGATGAGCGTGTAGAGCAGGCGTTGAATGAGTACAGTGCGTTGATCAACAGTGCGCCTTACGGCTGGAAAGCTTCTCTGTATACCGAAGCCGGTGCCGGATACTTTTATTACCTGGACTTCCAGGAAGATGGTAATGTAAACATGATATCCGATTTCAATACCACAACTGCCGGCAATAGCATGGCTGGTACATGGGTATTGAAAGCCCTGCAGAAGCCTACACTGACGTTTGATACGTATTCCTATATACACATGCCGGCTGATCCGGCTGGTAATGTGAACGGAGGCACCACGGGCGAAGGATTGCTTTCGGATTTTGAATTCACGTTTGTGCGGTCAGCAGGTGATAGCGTTATCATGAAAGGATTGAAGCACAAGACGGAGCTATATCTGGTTAAAGCAACGGAAGACGAAACAACGGCTATTCTCGGCGATGATATACTCCATATTCTGCAAAGTACCAACGGCTATATAGCAGACAATGCCGGGTTGAAACTCCAGTTGCCCGGAAATATAGTGGTGCCGGTAGCAATTGATGTGGCCCATAAGTTATTTGCTGTGCAATACCTGTCGACAGACGGAACGAAGATCGAGACATTTATAGCACCGTTCACATTTTCGCTGCAGGGCATTGTATTGAAGACTCCCGCATCCGTTAATGGAAATACATTCCGTGAACTTTATTGGAATGACGATGAGCAAGTATATGTAGCACAACTTGCAGCACCAACAGAACTTTTCAACGACACTGAGCCATTCCTTTTTCATCCATCCGTGCCGCTGCACAGCGTAATAGGACAACGCTATAAGAAAGTATATCTGCCGGAAAACCCGGAAGAAAACAGGTTGCCCGGACAGTCGGATGCTTTTGTGCAGGCTTATAACGAAGCTGCGGAAGGCATGTTGATCGGTCCGTATCAACTTACGTTACACGATATGGCCTTCAGCTTTGATGCGATTAATAAACTGATGTATTACGATGTGATCATCGCGCAGACCCGCGATGGCGTAACAAGCCGGTTTCTTGCGCAGTTCGTATACTCGTATACGATTGATGAGACAGGACACGTAAAGTTCACAGCCATTGGCGGGAACAACAATGCCCAGGTAATTGCTTTCGATCTTCGCGTTATCCTGCAGCACTTTGAAGATGATACCTTCAAGTTGGAATATATAGCCGGAGGATTCGAACTCATCAGCGGCTTTTATAGTCAGGAGGAACCGGAATATTCTTTCGCGGGATATCTCGGTAATTAATATACAATTGACTCAATACACTATTTATAAGATACTTACCAATTCCGGTAGGTTTAGGTTAATGGGAGTCTGTCTGGTGTAAAGCCAGGCAGACTTACTTGAAAAACAATTCTATGAAATCAAGATATATACTTATGATTCTGCTGTCCGGCATGCTGATTTATACCGGGTGCAGCAGCGATGATGAACCAGAAACATCCATCACAGAACAACAAATCGAAAAGCTGAAAGGCTCCTGGAGGGCCACAACGGTAACCCTTGACGAAGTTCAGCAAGACGATTACGATGCATTTACACTCGCTATCACGGTCAACACGGCTACCAGTGTACACTATGCCATAACAGGTAATCCCGACTACAGTCCATGGGTATCTGAATTCGGGGGACGCTTTTCATTTGACGAACGCGATCCTACAGCATACCTCATTCGCGAAGATGATGTAAGCATACAGTATAGTGTAACGGAAACGACCCTGGTGATGGAATTTACTTACGAAGATGAATCAGCAGGTGGGAGACAGTCCTCTGTATCCGGTAATTGGAAGTTTACGTTTTCCAAAGTCCAATAGTAAAAAAAATAAGTATATATATCAGAACTGTCGCTTGAGCGATGACTTGCGAACGATCAGCGTTGTCTTCAGAATTTTAGTCTCGGGTATAAAACAATCCGAAGTATCGTTCATTTGTTTGAATAAAAGATTAACAGCGGTTTTGCCAATTTCTGCCATCGGTTGAGCCAGGGTCGTGAGGCCAGGTTCAACCAGTGCAGAGGTGGGTTCATTGCTGAAACCTACAACCGCGAGCTCATCCGGTATACGAATGCCTTTTTCTTTCGCTACCTGCATCGTAGCAATCGCAGCGGGATCATTCAGGGCAAACAATCCATCCGGACGATCCGGTACATCCAGCAGATGCTGCGCACAATGCAACGCACTTTCCGGATTCAGATCATGGTATATAATGAGCGATTCATTCAACTCCATATCATGATGCAGTAGTGCGTCTTTATACCCTTGCAGCCTGTCGCGGCAAATCTGTAAATTCTGTGGTCCTGCTATATGGGCAATGCGTTTACAGCCGTTTTGAATCAGGTGTGTTACGCCCTGGTAAGCACCATCATAATCGTCCACAATAACTTTGGATGCACAGACATCCGTAGTAACGCGGTTGAAATATACTATAGGAATGCCGGCACGTTCAAATTTCTTGAAGTGATCAACGTTCGGAGTCTTTCCCGTGAGAGATGCCAATATACCATCCACCCGGCTCGACATGAGCACATTGGTATTGTCGATCTCCGTTTGATACGATTCGTTTGACTGGCAGATCAGCACATGGTAGCCAGCAGGGTTTGCTATCTCTTGTGCGCCAATAATTACATACGGAAAAAAACTGTTGATGAACTCCGGCACGATGATACCAATCGTGAGACTTTTACTTTTGGCAAGTCCGTACGCAAGCAGGTTCGGTTGATAGTCGAGTTTCTTGGCTACATCAAGTACGGCCTTGCGTGTTTCCTCATTAATGTCAGCGTGTCCATGAAGGGCACGCGATACAGTTGATTTTGAGATCTGAAGTTCGCGCGCTATATCTACAATCGTAGGTTGATGTTTCCGGGAAGAATTGGTAGCAATAGAGATCTCTGCAGCGGGAAGTGTAAAATAATAATCACACCGGGCGCAGTAATAGCGCTGCTTTCCGCGTATAATTCCCGCCTTCGCAATGGCGTCAACTTCGCTGCATTTAACACATTTGATCATCCCCGGAACTGAATATTTCTGAAAAAATAGTCATCTCGAAACATACTTGCAAACCGTTGCAAAGTCAGTCATCCCGTACTCAAAAAATATCGTGACCGGTTGCGAAAGCGTTCCCGGTACTTCCTGTTTCCATATTTCAATCGTTTGATATTGCGCGGAATGGTGCAACTGGTATTTTTCCGACACCAAATCAAATGCCTATGAAAAAATTGTTTACCCGGTCCACTTACTTCATGGTAACGATGGCCATGCTGTTGAGCTGGTCAGATCTATGCGCACAAACCTTTGCCGTAAAAGGAAAGATAATGTCAGAGACAGGCGATCCGCTGCCTGGTGTGAACGTGCTTGTAAAAGGTACTTCAAAAGGAAGTGTTACTGATTCAGACGGTCAGTATGCATTAGACAACGTAACGGCTACAGATATACTCGTCATCTCCTTCATAGGGTATAACACTGAGGAGATTGTAGTCGGAGGAAGGACTTCAATTGATGTTAATCTCACGCCTGATGTACAAACCCTGAGTGAAGTTGTGGTTGTCGGATACGGTACCCAACGCAAAGTGGAAACAACGGGGGCCATTGCTTCTGTAAAAGCCGAAGATATAATTCAGACTCCGGTAACAAACGTAGCACAAGGCTTGCAGGCGCGGATGGCCGGAGTACAGATTACACAAAATTCATCCGCTCCCGGTGGTAACATCAGCGTACGCGTACGCGGTACAAATTCGATCAACGGAACATCCGAACCGCTATATATAGTGGATGGTATACAGATCTCCAACAGCGGAGGCGTTAACGAAGTGAGTCCGCTGTCGACTATAAATCCGAGCGATATTGAATCGGTAGAAGTATTGAAAGATGCATCGGCCACGGCTATATATGGATCGCGTGGTGCGAATGGTGTTGTGCTCATTACCACCAAGCGCGGTCAAAGCGGATCTACGCGTGTTATGTACGATGGTTACTACGGAGTGCAGGAAGTAACGAAGACAATTGATGTGCTGAGTGCATCCGAGTTTGCACAGCTTGAAAACGAAATATATAAGAGTGCTATATATGCTGATCCGGCTGCGGAAGGGCAAGGCGTAAATTACCAGGACCTCATTTTCCGCAAGGCACCTATTCAGAATCACCAGCTTTCGATCAGCGGTGGAAATGATAAAACACAACTCGCGCTATCTACCAATTACTTCAACCAGGATGGTATTATCATCAACTCAAACTTTACGCGCTACTCGTTGCGATTGAATCTCGATCACCGCATCAGTGATCGTATAAAATTCGGAACCAGTATACTGGGCAGTTACTCCATTAACAAAGGTATCACTACAGGTTCTACTGATATAGATGCAGGTGCAATTCTTAACAGCATTGTCGGTGCAGCTATAGGAGCACCACCAACCCTGCAACCGTATCGTGCAGACGGAACGATATATCCGTTCGGAGAGCAGCGCGATGGACGTTACCGCGAAGTAACCAACCCGTTGGGACTTGCAGAAATATTGAATCGCACAGCCGTGAAACGCACCCTGGTAAATCTATACGGTGAAGCCAAGCTACTGGAAGGACTGACGTATCGCGCTTCCTTTAACGTTGACTTGCAAAGTAACCTGAACGATTATTACTCGCCACTCTATATCATTTCTAAAAATGACTTGAATGCCAATTCAGGTACAGCGTCCAAAATGAATTCGAATAATACGGTATTGCTGCATGAAAGTATACTAACATACTTGAAGACATTCTCAGAACAGCATTCATTGAAATTCACAGGTGTATTTGCTACACAAAGCAACCTGTATAACATGAACCGCATCAACGCCAATGGTTTCCCGAATGATGCTACCAAAAACGAAGCGTTGCAATTGGCGGCCAACCGTACCGTTAGCAGCAGCCGCTCTTCCGAACGTCTGGACTCTTATATGGGACGTGTGAATTATGGTTTTAAAGACAAGTACTTCGTAGACTTCACAGCACGGGTTGATGGTTCAAGTAAATTCGGTGCGAATCATAAATATGGTTTCTTCCCGGCCGTAGCAGCCGGATGGCGCATCATTGAAGAGAGCTTCATGCAGAAGGTGAGCGTGTTCAGTGATCTGAAACTCCGCGGTAGCTATGGATTAACAGGTAACTCAGGAGCACTCAGCGCGTACCAATCACTGGCGACAGTTTCTTCATCTGGCAGCGATTATCAATTTGATCACGTATATACTACCGGTATAAATCCGGATCGTATTGCCAACCCCGATCTGCGGTGGGAGAAATCAACACAGCTTAACATTGGTCTTGATATAAGTGTGCTGGAGAACCGACTGAATTTCACAGCCGATGTTTATAAGAAGAATACCAAAGACCTGCTCTATGTAAAATCCCTGCCATTGTCGTCCGGGTATAGCAGTATTACCGGTAACTATGCAGAGCTTGAAAATAAAGGATTGGAACTGGCCGTGAATGCCCGCGTACTGGACGCTGCCGTGCAATGGAACGTATCGGCCAATGCTACATTCAACCGGAACAAAGTACTCGACCTCGATGGCGGAACAACAACGGAACGTTTCGTTACCAACTACACCATTCTGCGCGTAGGCTCTCCGTTGGGATTGTTTAAAACGTACCTGTATGATGGCGTATACCAGACAGGCGAAGCATTTCTGCCAGGATCAGACGGACGCACCGGTGGTCCGAAAGTAAAAGACTTCAGTGGCGATGGTACCATTACCGCTGCCGACCAGGTATTAACAGGTAATCCAAATCCTGATTTCATTTTCGGGTTCTCGTCCAACCTGCGCTATAAGAATTTTGACTTCAGCATTTTTCTCTCCGGTAGTTATGGTAATGATATCTATAACCTGAGCCGCTATTCATTCGAGAATCCGTTGGGACAGCGCAATCTGTTAAAGGAAACAGCCAACCATTGGACAGCCGATAATCCGAACAACGAATATGTAGGTGGTTACCCCGGTGGACGTTTGCCGATCAGCGATCGCTTTGTAGAAGATGGTTCATACCTGCGCTGCAAGAATATATCGCTTGGCTATACATTGCCCGAGATCAAAGGCATCAACCGTGCAAGAATATATATCAGTGCCAACAACCTGTTCACCGTTACCAACTATAGCGGTTTCGATCCGGAAGTAAACTCCTTCGGAGGATCCAATACGGCCATCGGTGTGGACAACCTGGTATATCCCGCAGCTAAAACATTTCTGGGTGGTGTTCAGATTACTTTCTAGGCAGGACTATCTATCATAATCGAACGAACATGAAAAAAAACATTTATACTCCCATCATCGTTCTGCTTGCTACACTTACTTCCTGCGAGCTTAACGAAACTGTATACTCTTCGATCTTTACAGAGAACTTCTATAAAACTGCTCAGGATGCTGAAGCCGCCATGACTGCGGCTTACGATCCGATTGGTGATATGTATAGCGGCCCGGCAGCCGTACTCATATCCGATTTCAGTGCCGATCAAACCTATCCGCGTGCCGTGGTGGGCAGAAATACATTGACATTGTTCTCGTACGATGCAAACTATACAACGCAGAAAAGTTTCAGCAGAACATTTGAATCGCCTCAACAGGTTTGGTCATCCAGCTATGATGGCATTGAAAAAGCAAACTGGATCATTGCGAAAGTTCCGGCCACCACGATGGATGAGACACGCAAAAGTCAGATATTGGGAGAAGCTTACTTCCTCCGCGCGTTTTACCACTGGATGCTTACCAAGAATTTTGGTGATGTGATTGTGAAGACAGAACCGAGCACGACTGAGAAAGAAGCATACGCTGAAAAGAAAACGCAGGCCGAAGTATACGAACAGATCTATGCTGATCTCGACCAGGCACTGGCCACATCATTGCCTTCGTATCCGAATGTTACCAAGGGCAGACCTTCAAAAGAGGTAGCCTCTGCGTTGTATGCCAAGGCTGCCTTATACAACGGTGATTGGGACATTGCTCTTCAAAAGGCGAAAGACGTGATCACGTCCGGTAAATATACTTTGATGGAGGATGTGCGCGATGTATACAGACCGGAAAAGGAAGATATAGCACGTGCCGAAAACATGTGGGCGTTTGAAGCGGAGACAACTACACCCGGGCGGTCACACCAGTTGCTGGGACTCTACGGCCCTCCCGGAAGTGCTGCTCCGGCCTATGGTAAAACTACATTTGGTTCACTCTTCGCGTACCAGGCTTTCTTTAATTCTTTTGATCCGTTGGATGAACGAAGACTTCTGCTGGACACAACCTATGTTGATAAGACTGGCAAGACCGTGCCACAGAAAAGTGTAACACCCATAACACAAAAAGCTGTGCTTGTGAAAAAATACCAGGAAGCCAATAATGTAGGCAGTAACACTTCGTGCAACATTGCTATTTTTCGTCTTGCTGATATATACCTGATTGCAGCCGAAGCCGAGGCACGGGTTAACGGAGCAACCACCGATGCTTATGATTTTATACAGGCTGTACGCGATCGTGCCGGACTCGATGATCTGCCATCGGGGTTAACGCAAGATCAATTCATTGAAGCAGTGTTACAGGAACGGTCGTGGGAACTCTTCGGAGAAGGCGACCGCTGGTATGATCTTACACGCACGGATAAATTTCTGACGGTGATACCGACTGCTGTGAATGATGTATTCCCAACCAGACCGGTACAAGCGAAAAATAAATACTTCCCGATTCCGCAGGACGAGATCAATGCGAATCCACTCATTCAACAGAATGATCCCTGGAAATAGTTTGACATATATAGGTTGATATAAATGAAGCAGCAAGGTAAAGGCATGGTAACAGGAAATATAGTAGGGATGGCTGAACGTTCAGGCTTCCTGCTTACCATGTTGCTGCTTATTGTCATGGTTACACAAGCGCAACACCAACAACTGTTTTTAATTGCCGGGCAGAGTAACGCAGTAGGGCAGGGCGATGCAAATACATCCATACGATGTAAGCCCGGCACCGCGTATGAGTACAGTGTAACAGCAGATTCTCTTTTCTCGCTGCAAGACCCCACCGGTTATAGCGAACTGAACTTTGAAAGAGCGCGAACCGGAAGTATAGTACCTGCCTTCGCCTCGGTATATAATCAACTTACGGGAAGTAAAGTTATTATTATATCCGCAGCACGTGGAGGGAGTTCCTGTCATGCGAAAGCAGAGCTCGAGAATTATGGGACATGGTCAGCTACCGGTAGATTACCCTTGTTCAACGGAACGCTCGAAAAAGTGCAAGGTGCATGTAAAAAGACAAAGCTTCCGTTAAGCGGAATAATCTGGTTGCAGGGTGAGCGCGATGCCAACGCGATCAATACGCAGCAACTTACACCGGAGGAGTATAAGCAGGCACTACAGGATGTGATTATACGGTTCAGAAAAGCATTGTCCTGGCAAGTACCTTTCTATATTGTGCTGACAGGCTATTATAAAGATCACGCCAATTATGGTTTTGATTGCGTGCGTGCTCAGCAGGAACGAGTAGCTACTGAAATTCCAGACACTTATATAGTATACCGTGATACCAACGTATTTATAGAAAAGGGATGGATGAAAGATGCAATCCACTATAACCAGGAAGGACTGAACGCGATCGGCAGTGCCATTGCCACGGTAATCAGTAAACAAGTAGACAAACAGATTAAGTATAACAAATGATGAGATTGAGGATATATAGTTTAGTAGCAGGTATCGTGTGGTGGTTCAATGCAAGTACCACGTTAGGGCAAGGTATAGTACGCGAAACACCACTACACGGTGAATGGTCTTTTGCGCTGGATCCGGTAGATATAGGGGAGAAGCACAAGTGGTTTGCTGCCGACTTCAAACCGAGCCGGTGGGATAAAGTTACCGTGCCGCATTGCTATACCATCGACAAGCGTTATCACTATTATACCGGTACCGCATGGTATAATAAAAAGATCAGTAAGGTAGATGTGCCGGAAGGTTATCGCGCTTTCATTCGGTTTGAAGCTGTCTTCTATAAGGCACACCTTTGGCTCAATGGCAATAGCGTAGGTGAGCACGAGGGCGGATATACTCCGTTCGAATTTGATATCACCGAATTACTCGCCAATGAAAATATTTTTGCACTGCGTGTAAACAATGCGTGGGACACAACAACTATACCGGGGGCCAAGACAAGGCCTGATCCTGAATCTACCAGTACAGGTCAACTATTCCCGTGGATCAACTATGGCGGTATAAATCGTGTGGTCAAATTGATTATACGGCCCGCGGCTTATCAACAGAACGTACGTATTGTTGCTACACCTGATCTCGTGAAGAAAACAGCCTCTGTTAAACTCGATATATACCTTCACAACGCAGCGTCAAAAAATATAGCGAAGGGTGAAGTAAAGGTTAATATCTATCAGGAAGGTAAACGTATTCCTGCCAAGTTTAAAGTTGCAGGCCAGGACGTGGCAGGTGGAGCAAAGGGTGTCATTACGCTGGATGGTACACTCGCGGCAAAAGATGTAAAGCTGTGGAACCAGGATGAACCGAATATATACCAGGCAGAATCCATTGTTGGAAACGACACCGTTCGCACAACATTCGGTATACGCAAAGTCGAAATCAAAGGTACCAGTCTGTTGCTCAACGGAGAGCCTATCCGCATGGGAGGTTGTAATCGTCCGCTGGATTTTCCCGGACATGGTTCGATGGATCCCGAGGCTGTTCTGGAGAAAGATCTTACACTCATCAAGAACGGAAGCATGGAGCTGTCACGCATCAGTCACTATCCCGTGTCTCCCGCTTTACTTGACTGGGCCGATCGTCATGGACTGCTGATCATTGGTGAAGCTGGTAACTGGCAAATGACTCCGCAGCAGATGTCTGACCCGACAATGCGAAAAAAATTCCAGGCACAGATGCGTGAGATGGTAGAGCGCGATTGGAATCATCCTTCTGTTATCGCGTGGAGCGTTGGAAATGAATACCCTTCAAATACCGATGCAGGTAAAGCATGGACAAAAGATATGTATGCCTATACCAAGTCCATTGACCCTACACGCCTCGTTACGTTCGCCAGCATGTTTGTCTTCCGCGACATCATTAAGAAACCGGAGGACGAAGCATCGCAGTATGTAGATTTTGTAAGCGCCAATATATATGGTGGACACCTCAAGCTCTTGCAGCATGTGCATGAACTATATCCGGACAAACCGATATATATAAGTGAATTTGGTTTGCGAACAGACGGTGTAAAAAGCGAAGAGGAGCGTGTAGAGCATTTGAAAAAAGCCGTTGAAGATTTCAGGAAGTGTGATTACCTGATCGGTGCATCCGTCTGGACATTCAATGACTACGAGAGTTCCTTTCCGGGCACAAATGCCAATGGCTATCGTCCGTGGGGGCTTGTTTCTCCCGAGCGCGAATTGCGTGGTATGTATCTCACCTGGCAGGAAGAGTTTTCTCCGGCAGTAGTAACTGCGTCTCGTAAGGGTAACAACATCACTGTTCAGGTAACGGCACGAAAGGATTTTCCGAGCTATACCTTGCGAAAGTATAAATTGATTGTAAGCGGTAAAGAGTATGGCATCGATATATTAAAACCGGGCGAGCAAAAGTCATTTGATATACCCGTATCATCTGCAAACGAGGCCGTCATGCTGGAGCTTCAGAAGCCCGGAGGTTTTGTAATTTTTAAGAAGTCCGTAAATCCATAAGAAGATGCTCAGGATAATCGTCATATTATCTTTTCTGATCATCGTTACAACGGGTGGTACATACGCACAGCGCATTACCATGCCTGCATTCTTCAGCAGCAACATGGTAGTGCAGCGACAGAAGCCTGTTGCATTCTGGGGATCAGCACCGGCAAAAACCTCCTTCGCGGTGACGTTCAACGGCAGGAAGCAAAAAGTAAAAGCTGATGCCAATGGACAATGGCGCGTGCTATATCCGGCCATGGAAGCGGGCGGGCCCTATACATTTACGGTACATGCCGATAGTTCATTTACATTTACAAATATACTCCTGGGAGATGTGTGGATATGCTCCGGACAATCAAATATGGAATGGCCGATGCTGAAGACATTCAATGCATCGTATGAGTTACGCCATGCGAGCTATCCGGAGATACGTTCGTTTACAGTGGAGAGAAACGTAGCGTCTTCACCGTTGCATGACACTGCACCGGCTTCGTGGCAGGTATGCACGCCACAGCAAGCAGCAGCATTTACAGCCGTAGGATACTTTTTTGCCCGGGAGTTATACCAGCAATTAAATGTACCGATCGGTATAATTCATAGCTCCTGGGGAGGTACCTCCATCGAGGCGTGGACAAGCGGTGACGCTTTGTCCAAACACCCGGACTTTCGTGGCAAGGTAGATACCTTCCGCCTGGCCGTGAAGCAGCAACGATCTGTAGAAACGCTTGAAAAGAGAAACACACAAGTAAATACACAATATTGGCAAGACCTGCAAAAACGTGATCGTGGCTTTACCGAGGCCTGGTATAGTATAAAAGATGCCGATAGTCAATGGACAGAATTCATAGCTCCCGATTTCGGAGGAGATCATGTATTTGTTCATTACTCCGGATCGATCTGGCTTCGAAAGACTTTCCGGCTTACGAAAGATATAGCCTCGCGCGACCTCGTGCTGAATCTCGAAACGCTAAATGATTATGATATAACATACTGCAACGGCATCGAGATCGGAAGAAATATTACGTGGGCACCGGCACGAAGAATATATATAGTGCCGAAGGTGATTTTAAAGCCGGGTGAAAATACGATTGTGATGCGTCTCGATCATCAGCCGGGTAACGGTCTTTTCCGCACACATGATCCTGCTGATCTGAGGTTGTATGAATTGATCCAGTCGGATGATGCGATAGCCATACCGTTGGAAGGCGCGTGGGCGTACAGATTCGGATTGCCTTTAAAAGAATATCCTGCCAAGCCAGTACTGTCTCCGGTAGCATCACAGGTAAGTGTACTCTACAACGGAATGATCGCACCGTTTACCGGCCTTGGTATAAAAGGGTTTACCTGGTATCAGGGCGAGAGCAATGCAGGACGAGCCTACCAATACAGGAGTTTATTACCGCTGATGATAACGGACTGGCGCGCGAAGTTTCAGCAAGGCGATGTTCCTTTCCTCATTGTGCAAACATCCGCGCATGGTAAACTTACCGAGCAACCTGTTGACAACACGTGGGCAGAGTTACGCGAGGCACAGGCTATGGCACTGACACTTCCCAATACAGCAATGGCGGTTAGCCATGACGTTGGCGACCCGTATGATGTACACCCTACACAAAAGCAGGTTGTTGGAAAACGGTTAGCACTGGAAGCGTTGAAAGTTGCCTACGGAAGAAGCGATCTATATACTTCGCCACGCTATCAATCCTGCGAAATAAAGGGAGACACAGTCATTATATACTTTACCAACACCAACGGTTTACAGGTTCGTGGTACGCAGTTGAAAGGATTTTCCATCGCGGGTACTGGTCAAAAATTTGTATGGGCTGATGCCGTTATTCGTGGTGATAACACAGTATATGTATATAGTAAAGAAGTACAAGATCCCGTGGCCGTTCGTTACGGCTGGGCAGGCAGTCCGGTGGAAAGCAACGGAGCTAACTTATATAGTATAGATGGATTTCCGGCAATGTCCTTTCGAACGGATGTGTGGGATGGTATAACGTTAAATAAAAAATAGAATGCTAAAATCTGAACAAGCTTTATCGCGGTCGTTTCTCCGCAAAGATATACAGGCTGACCTGGTGGTGATCGGTGGAGGCTTATCCGGTACATGTTGTGCTATAACGGCAGCACGTGCAGGATTGAAAGTTGTACTCGTGCAAGACAGGCCGGTGCTCGGGGGTAATTCTTCTAGTGAAGTGCGGCTTTGGGTATTGGGAGCGACTTCGCACATGGGGAACAATAATCGCTGGGCGCGCGAAGGTGGCGTGGTGGATGAGCTCCTGGTGGAGAATATGTATCGTAACAAGGAAGGCAACGCTGTTATTTTTGATACCGTGTTACTCGACAAAGTAGTCAGCGAGCCGAACATCACATTGTTGCTCAATACTACGGTAATGGAAGTACACAAGAAAGATGCAGACACCATTGCATCGGTACGCGCCTACTGTAGTCAGAATGCAACGGATTATAGTATAGCCGCACCGTTGTTCTGCGATGCATCTGGTGATGGCGTGGTTGGTTTTTTGTCAGGTGCAGCTTTCCGAATGGGAGCGGAGTCAAAGGAGGAGTTTGGTGAGTTGTTCGCACCTTCAGCCGAGTATGGCGAGTTGTTGGGACACTCGATATATTTTTATACGAAAGACATAGGGACGCCTGTTTCGTTTGTGCCGCCCTCGTATGCGCTGGACGATATCACTAAAATACCGAAGTATAAAAAGTTTTCCGCGAAAGAACAGGGCTGCCAGCTGTGGTGGATTGAATATGGCGGACGTCTCGATACGGTGCATGACACTGAAATGATCAAATGGGAACTTTGGAAAGTTGTATATGGCGTCTGGAACTATATCAAGAACTCCGGTAAATTTCCGGAGGCGCGGAACCTGACGCTCGAGTGGGTTGGGACAATTCCGGGTAAACGGGAGAGCCGCAGATTCGAGGGCGACTATATATTGCACCAGCAGGACATTGTTTCACAGCGTGCGCATAGTGATGCAGTTGCTTTTGGAGGATGGTCGATTGACCTTCACCCGGCTGATGGTGTCTTCAGCGAAAAGCCGGGCTGTAACCAATGGCACAGTAAAGGTATATACCCGATACCGTACCGCTGCTACTATAGCAGGAATATCAACAATCTTTTTCTGGCAGGGCGCATCATCAGCGTGAGCCACGTAGCGTTTGGCTCCACGCGTGTGATGGGAACAAGCGCGTATGGCGGACAAGCGATCGGAATGGCTGCTGCACTTTGCATCGAAAAAAACGTACAGCCGCGTGAGATTATAAAGCAGAACTATATTCCAGAACTACAGCAACGACTGGCTTCTATAGGGCACTATATTCCCGGTGTACAATTTTCAAATACGAAGGACCTGGTTCGTACTGCATCGATTCGGGCATCCAGTGAATTAACATTAACAGAGTTGCCGGAGGCAGGGATGTTGAAAAAACTTGATCCGGCCGTAGCCCAGCTTTTGCCTCTGGACAAAGGCAGGGTTCCTGATCTTAACTTGCATGCTGTAACGGAGGTTGATACAATCCTGGAAGCGGAACTATATATCAGTCACCAACCTGGTAATTTTACTCCGGATGTATTGTTGGAAACAGTACCGGTGCCGTTGAAACCGGGAAAGAACTGTGTACCGCTTACGTTCAAAACGATACTGGCTGAAAAGACCTATGTCTTTATCGTGTTCCGGAAGAATCCGGATATATACCTGAACTTTTCTCAGCTCCGCATTACGGGTATACTTTCTGTATTCAATCACATTAACGAAGCTGTTTCGAATTATGGAAAGCAAATGCCACCACCGGATATAGGAGTTGACGCTTTTGAATTCTGGTGTCCGCAACGCAGACCGGAAGGGCATAACGTAGCATTAAAGATCAATCCGGGGTTAGCGTGCTTTCAGGCAGAGAATATCCGCAATGGTATAGATCGCCCGGTGAAGCAGCCCAACGCCTGGGTGGCTGACTTGAAAGATACAGCGCCCAGCATTGAACTTACCTGGAAAGAAGCCGTCATGATCTGTGAAATCGTGATCAAGTTTGATACAGATTTTGATCACCCGATGGAGACTGTGCTAATGGGACATCCGGAATCGGTAATGCCTTTTTGTATTCGTAGATTCACGTTGCGTGATGAGCAGGGTAATATCGTATTCCGCAAAGATGATAATTACCAGACTATAAATCGCATCACGTTAAACAACGCAGTACATACACGCAAATTAACGCTGGAAGTAAGTCATCCATCCACGAACATTCCGGCATCTGTATTTGAAATTCAATGTTATACTTCCTAAAGAAAAATGACTGTGAGAAGATCTATATGTACCATCGTAATGGCAGGCTATGCGGTATTAGTTATAAGCTGCCAGCAACCCGTTCAGCTTCAGAACGACCAGTTAACCATTAAATGGTCAGGGGGAGATGAAGCGAAGATTAGCGAGATCATTGTACAGACAGATTCAAATCAATCGTCACGGGTTACGCCTTACGGAGAATATACCTTGTTGTACAGCCAGGGTAAACCCGATAGTATACCGACTATATTTAAAACCGTTACGGGCATATCGTTTCCGGAGCCGATCTTCAAATACCAGATTGACCATTGGAAACGTTCTACATCTCCTGTAACACTCAATACTGCAGGTGAAGCTTTTCATTTTTATCCGGCCGTTGATAGAGCAAGTGAAAGTGAAATATACTTTAGCAAAGAACTACCGGTGGCATCCATAACAGCGTCATGGAAACTCGACCCGGTATATACATCAGATATCGTGGTAACACAACGTCTGATAGCCAAACAGGATGGATATTACTCACTTGCTACACCTTCCTTAACAACGATACCAATCGAAGAAGTCGCATGGGCTACAGTGCCCGGATATTTCCAGGGCAGTCAGTTGCAAGATAATTTTGTACTGGCTTATGCGTATGGACAAGGCATTCCCAACCTTCCTGTCGTATACCCCGAGCGTTGTGCGAGTACACTATCACCGATAGTCACTTCAAAAAATGGTATTACCGTTTCAGTTTCACCAGCTCCGGGTGTTGCGCGTGATCCCTGGGAGAGCGATCATAAAACACACGAGGAGTGGAAGCTTGGCTTATCGCACATGAATCGGAAAGGCGCAATATCACCGACACTATACTACCCGGTGCTGGGAGAACCTTTATCCAAACTTAAAGCAGGAGATACATTGCAATACGAGTTCAGGTTTAGTGTTACGAAAGGCGATTGGTATAAAAATCTGAAGCATACTATAAACGATAGTTACCACTTTGATGAGCAACTCGCATTACGGGAGAATAAGGAATCGCTCATCAACCGCATTCATGCCATGAGACATTATCTCACCGACAGTAAGACATCACTCTGGAATATAGAGTCATTCGAAGGTAAAAAGATAGGAGGGCAATCGTATCTCGGAGGTGTTGTCGGTTCTTCCGGTGATGCGATGAAAAATTCAGATTACGGAGCGATGTGGATGCTTGCCAATGCAACGGATGATCCTATATTAAAGAAGCAGGTATTGCCGTATGCATTAAACTTTAAGCTGGTGCAGCAGCAAACGGAGCCAGGCTTTTTCCGCGGTGCTGCTATAGGGCAATATTACCTGGCCAAGCGCAAGAAGTTTGTAGAAGAGTGGGGAGAGTTTGTAGAGCCGGTGAGTCTCACATACTATACTATGCTCGATGACGGAAATATACTCTTGTTTGAGCCTGATAATAAAGAACTTCAGCAACGGTTGCGTCTGGGAGCGGAATTGTTATTGCAATGGCAGAAGCCGGATGGAAGCTGGAAGTGGCATACGATCGTCATACCGAGCAACCGATATTTACCGATATAAAAGATCTCCGGCCTACCTTTTACGGTTTACTGGTAGCGCATCGTATCTTCAAGGAGCAGCGTTACCTCGATGCCGCTCGTAAAGGAGCGGATTGGTTAATTGAGAAGGGAGTAAAGCAAGGTCACTTTATAGGTGTATGCGGTGATGCACGCTATGCTCCTGATTTTGCCACCGCGCAGATAGCTCAGGCGTTGCTTGACTTATACGAAGTTACCGGTGATACGAAGTATAAAGATGCAGCCCTTGAAGCAGCGCGTTTTTATACTACATCCATCTATACTCACCCGGTGGCCAGTGAAAAAATTAAGACAGTAAAGAATGTTGAGCGTAAAGACTGGGAGATAACACAATCCGGGTTGAGCTTTGAGCACGGTGGTATTATGGGGTCGGCACAACGTCATGGTCCTATACAACTGGCGAGTCATGCAGGATTGTTTGTGCGTATATACCAGTTAACGGATGATTCATTGTTTCTCGCCATGGCGCGTTCAGCCGCTATAGGTCGCGATGCATTTGTTGATCAGGCAACGCATGTAGCATCGTATTACTGGAATGCGATGAGCAATGGAGCAGGCCCATATCCGCATCATGCGTGGTGGCAGATCGGTTGGATCACCGATTACCTGTTGGCAGAGGCGGAACTTCGTTCGAATGGTGAAATAGATTTTCCGAGAGGGTTTGTTACTCCGAAAGTAGGCCCGCATCAATCATACGGTTTTGCTCCCGGCAAGATATATACCGATCCGGCCAATCTCATCATCCGTGACGGACTGGTAGTATCCGACAATCCAAACATTGAAACACTGACTGCACTTTCAGTAGACCACAAAAGTCTGTTCATTATAATGATGAACGACATTGGTCGCAAAGTAACAACAACGGTAGGGGTAGACGTCACGAAGCTCAAAACAGGTCTGCAGATCAAAGACGCCACAGACTTGCAAACCGGAACACCCGCCACCCTGAACCAACGGACAAAGTTCCAGCTAAGCCCCTACGGAATTACAGTTCTAAAACTAAGGCTCGAATAAGGTATATTTCATTCAGAATCTTCTAATCTTCTAATTTTCCAATCTTAAAATCAATATGGCGCAATTGGACTTTGTGGTGATGGCTGTTTTCGCGTTGCTGATCTTTGCAATCGGACTGGCTTTTACGCGTGTAGGCAGCAAGAATAGCCAGGCATTTTTTGAAGCCGGTGGTGAGACACCGTGGTGGATTAACGGACTGTCGTTATTCATCAGTTATTTTTCAGCGGGTACATTTGTGGTGTGGGGTTCGATAGCCTATAAGCATGGTTTGGTCGCTAACGTGATCCAGTTGACCATGGCTATCAGTGGTTTGCTTACAGCGATGTTTATAGCAGCCCGCTGGAAACGCACCGGCACACGTACGGCCGCTGAATATATAGGGCTTCGTTTCGGTACACGGGCACAGCAATTTTATACCTATCTCATTCTAGTCCTGAGCCTGGTAAATACAAGTGCAGTATTGTACCCGGTAGGGAAGATGGTCTACGTAGCGACACCATTGTCGTTGAATACCTGTATCATCATCATCGGTATCATCATTGTACTGTATACTGCAGCGGGAGGATTGTGGGCGGTGCTCGTAACCGATGTGGTACAATTCATTATCCTGATGGCGGCCGTGCTCATTGTTATACCGGCCGCGCTGGGTGATGTGGGAGGATTTCAAAGCTTTGTACAAAAAGCACCTGCTGATTTCTTTGAGCCTTTCAGCAATGACTATACGGCAGGGTTCATGCTTGCGTTCATTGGCTACCAGACGGTATATATAGGCGGCAACTGGGCTTATGTGCAACGTTATACCAGTGTATCCAGCGAGCGCAACGCGAAAAAGGTAGCGTACCTTTTTTGTATACTATATTTAGTAAGTCCGGTTATCTGGATGTTGCCACCGATGATCTATCGCGTAATCAATCCGGGCTTACAGGGACTAGAACCGGAAGGCGCGTATATGATGCTATGTCAGAAAATATTACCAGCAGGGTTGATAGGACTTGTATTGTCGGGAATGATCTCGGCAACATCCAGTAAAGCGAACACTACGATAAATTTGGCGGCAGTTGTTTTCGCGAATGATGTATACAAGAAAATTATTCATCCGGCAGCGTCCGATAAAACATTGGTATTGATCGCACGCATTTTTACGTTGTTGTTTGGTGCGGGTACCATTGTAGTGGCCATGCTCGTGCCGCTGGCCGGTGGTATAGTAGAAGTTGTACTCAGTATTGCCGCTATAGCCGGAGGTGCTTTGTTTGCACCGATGATCTGGTCGCTATTCTCAAAACATCTGACTACAATTTCGGTTATCACAACAACGGTGGTGGCCTTGTCGGTAAATCTGTTCTTCAAGGTGATCGTCCCGGTTATCGTTCACATCAAGCTGAGCCGGACCGTTGAAACTGTGATGGGCGTAGGTATACCACTGGTGTTACTCGGACTGTTTGAAGTATATTATAGAAGCCGTAATCAGGTTGACCCGGGAGCGCTCGTACTGGAAGAACATATCCGTAAAGCTTCCCGTACCGGTCATGCGCACCAGCATGATCATCAGGAAGCCGCGCGACAGAATCGTTTCGGTGTGAGTGTTATCGTGATCGCTTCCTCCTTTGTCGGTCTCGGTATATTTGCGCTTGGCTGCGCCTCAGGTACAAATTATACAGTGATGATGGTAGGCGGAGTTGTATTCATCGTGTCGATCGCATCGCTCCTCCGGATACGGATCGGGGCAGCCACGGCAGTGAAGGAAAAAGCAGTACCATCCGTAAAATCCCCGGTTTAAAGCACCGATGCTGAACATCGAGCATTAATTTTTTCAGAAAAAAGGTCTAAACCTGCGAAACATTAATTTACTTAACACCGTTAAGTTTGTTATCTTTGCAGAACGTATGACCATTGCATCCAGAAAAGAACGGCAAAAAGAGGAGCTGAGAACCAAAATTCTTCAGACTGCGAAGGAACTGTTCATGGAGCACGGTTTTGAACAGACATCAATTCGTAACATCGCGGAGCGGATTGAGTATTCGCCCACAACCATCTATCTTTACTTCAAGGATAAAGATGATATTTTTCACGCGCTTCACCTGGAAGGATTTAGACTTATCAACCAGTATTTCAGAGCGCTTGAACATGTCGCTGACCCGTTCGAACGTCTCAAGGCAATCTCGCGTGCCTATATTAATTTCGCTATTGAGAATGGAGAATTTTACGATTTGATGTTCATCATACGCTCCCCGATCAATGCCTTAAAGAAAGAGGACGATGCCAAGTGGGAGGAAGGGATGCGCGCCTTTGGATTCCTTATTAATACAATCAAAGAATGCATACAGAAAGGCTACTTTACGGGAATGGATCCTGAAATATTGGCCTTCACCGTGTGGTCCATGGTGCACGGTGTCTGCTCGCTGGAGATACGAAACCGTTGTGATGTGGTAAGCGAGCTGAATCGCGAGAATCTCGCTACCAAAGCCTGCGATACAATTATTCAAATATTGGAGCGTATGCATCCAAAATCCCTACAATAAATTTTTTTGCTTTTCGACTTAACAGTGTAAACTAAAATATCAATGAAATCTTTTTTCCTTGAAAACATCCCCCGAAAGCTTTCCGCAGTAGCTCTGCTCGTACTGCTCACCGCTGTGCTTTATGCACAACCCGTGCTGGAGAATTATGTGCAGGAAGGCCTGAAAAGCAACCTGGTGTTGCAGCAAAAGAACCTCTCGCTGCAGCAGGCACAACAATCTTTACGGATTGCCCGCAGTTATTTTCTTCCATCGGTTACATTATTAACCGACTATACTTCCGGTGAAGGAGGTAGAAGTATAAGTATACCGATCGGTGACCTGCTCAACCCGGTATATACTTCGCTGAATCAAATGACGCAAAGCGATGCGTTCCCGCAGGTAGAGAACGTCAAGCAGAATTTCTTTCCGCATAACTTTTATGATGCACGGGTGCGTACGTCTGTTCCGATCATCAACACCGATCTATACCTTAATCGTACGATACAGTCGCAGCAGGTCATGTTGAAAGAGTATGAAGTGGAGATATATAAACGCGATCTCGTACTCGATATCAAAGCGGCTTACTTCAACTACCTCTCGGCTGTTGCTGCGGTAAAGATTTATGAAAGTGGTCTGACACTGGTAAATAAAAACGTAGAAGTGAACGAGTCGCTGCTGCGCAATGGAAGAAGTTTACCGGCAAACTATCTCCGCTCGAAGAGTGAAGCAGAGCGCGTCCGGTCTGAATTGAACAGTGCGCAGAACAAAGCGGTGAATGCTCAAAAGTATTTTAACTTTTTACTGAATAAAGATCTCGAAAGTAATATTGAGACAAATGTTACTAATCTCGCATCCGTCCCAACACCTGATACTACAACAACATCGTTTCACAAGCGTGAAGAATTGCAGCTGCTCCAGACAGCGCGTGAAATAAACCTTTCAACATTGCGTATGAACAAACTTAACCGCATGCCGAAAGTAAATGCATTTCTGGATCTCGGTTCGCAGGAGTCTGATTGGAAATTCAACAGCGACTCGCGGTATTACCTCGTAGGTGTGCAGCTAGCCCTACCGTTGTTTCAGGGTTTCCGGAACAATATGACGATTCGCCATACGCGCCTTGAAGTTCAAAAGACCGAATTCAATTTACAGAACACTACGCGCCAGGTACAACTCGCGGCATCGGTAGCACGAAACGATTTACACACTACCGTGCAGAATTACCAGGCGGCACAGGAGCAACTTAAATCGGCACAGAGTTATTTCAACCTCATCGATAAAGGATATCAGCAAGGTGTTAATTCGCTGATTGAATTCCTGGACGCACGCAATCAACTGACATCATCGCAGTTGCAACTAAACCTTCGCCAGTTCGAAATGCTAACGGCTGAAGCGAAACTTGAACGCGAAACAGCATCCTATATACTTCCTCAATAATTATCTATACTCATGAAAAATTTCACAAAACATTTTTCGATAACTGTGGTGGTTATCACCCTGCTCATGCTGGTACTGCAAGCTTGTACCGATAGCAAAGGCAAAGAAACTGCTATACCTTCTGCAACGGAACCTATACCGGTAAAAGTAATGTCGCTCCAGAAGTCTTCAGATACACGCGTGATCCATACTTCCGGACAAGTTACTACTGACGATGAGACTGTACTGGCTTTCAAGATCGGTGGTGTCATCAATACGGTACTGGTAAAAGAAGGAGACAAAGTAAAGAAAGGACAATTGCTGGCAACGCTGAATCTTACCGAGATCAACGCACAAGTGGCACAGGCGCAACATAATTATGAAAAGGCGCAACGCGATTTCAAGCGGATCACGAATCTGTATCGCGATAGTGTTGCTACGCTTGAGCAATTACAGAACACAGAAACAGCCCTTGCTGTAGCAAAAGAACAATTGCAGGCAGCAACGTTTAACCGAAGCTTCGCCCAGATACATGCACCGGAGAGCGGTTACGTGCTACGTAAATTTGTAAATGCTGGTCAGGTAGTAAGCATTGGCGATCCTATACTGGTAACCAACGGTGCGGCTACTGGAAACTGGATCTTAAAAGTAAATGTAAGCGACAAGCAATGGAGTGCCGTAAGTCTTCACGATAAAGCAGAAGTACATATAGACGCATTCGCGGACAAGACATTCGAAGGAGAAGTAACCAGAAAGTCGGAGACATCGGATGCGCTGACCGGTACATTTACAATGGAACTTCAACTGAAGAACAACGGTGCGCGCCTCGCTACCGGGATGTTTGGATCTGCTGTTGTAACGACCGGAAATACACTGACCTCATGGAGTGTTCCCTACGAAGCTGTCCTGGATGCAAATGATAACGAAGGTTTCGTATTCATTACTTCCGACCGTAAAACCGCCCGCAAGCAACCTGTGCTCATCGAATCATTCAACGGTACGACTATACGCATCAGCAAAGGACTTGAAGATGCTGAAGCACTCATTGTTTCCGGCAGTGCTTATCTCACGGATCGTTCTCCCATCACCATTCTGAAGTAACGCTTTATGAAAATATCAGAATACGCAGTAAAAAATTACCAGTTTACATTGGTAATGTTCCTGATGGCCGTGGCATTGGGTGTAACCACACTCTTTACCATGCCCCGCAGTGAAGACCCGGAGATAGAATCTCCACAGTATACAGTTATTGTGGTATACCCGGGAACGAGTCCGATGGACATGGAAGAACTGGTGGTTGATCCGATTGAAGAAAAGATCAACGAGCTGGAAGATATGAAACGCATTCGCACAAGCATCAGCGATGGACTTGCCGTGTTTCGCGTAGAGTATAAATATGAAAGTGATCCGGATGAAAAATACCAGGAGCTGGTGCGCGAGATTAACAGTCTGCGTCCGGAGTTACCGCGTGATATATTCAGTCTCGAGATCAATAAGCTTCAGCCATCCGATGTAAACATTGTGCAGGTGGCGCTTATCTCTGAGAATGCATCGCGCGCTAAATTGAAATTTCATGCAGAGGCATTGAAGGATGAACTCGAAAAGATATCGGTGCTGAAGAACGTAGAAGTACAGGGATTGCCGGAACAGATTGTCCGCATCGAGCTGCGACTGGAGAAGATTGCACAGATGCATATACCGCTCGATGCTATTACCGGTAGTTTGCAAAGTGAGATGGCTAATATTCCGGGTGGCAGTGTGGTGGCAGGTTCAAAATCATTCAGCATCAAGACGAGTGGTAATTATAAAAACCTCGAAGAGATCAGGAACACCATTGTATATTCTGCCAATGGAAAAAATATACTCTTAAAAGATGTAGCCGATGCCTATACCGTATTTGATGAGACGAAGCACATAACACGCCTTAACGGTCACCGTTGCGTATTTGTAGTAGCCGCACAGAAACCAGGACTCAACATTACCAACACGCAGAAAATATATAAACCGGTGCTGGATAGCTTTGCTGCGAAGTTGCCTGCCAATATAGATATGGTACACCACTTTGATCAGGCCGATAACGTGAACGGGCGTCTTGCCGGGTTAGGGAAAGATTTTCTGATCGCTATATTTCTGGTGTCCATAACATTGTTACCGCTCGGATGGAGAGCCGCTACGATTGTGATGATCTCCATTCCGTTATCACTTGCTATCGGACTGGTGTTGCTGAACCTCTTTGGTGTAAGTCTGAACCAGTTAAGCATTGTAGGACTTGTTGTAGCATTAGGACTCCTGGTTGATGACAGTATAGTGGTTGTTGAGAATATAGAACGATGGATGCGCGAAGGACATTCCCGTCTTGACGCAACGCTGAAGGCTACACGCCAGATTGGACTTGCCGTAGTAGGATGTACGGTAACGTTGATCATTGCCTTTATGCCCCTGGTATTTTTACCGGAAGGAGCCGGTGATTTCATTCGCGGACTTCCGCTTGCTGTGATTATGGCGGTGCTTGCTTCTATGCTGGTTTCCATTACCGTAATTCCATTCTTGTCGAGCAGAATTTTAAAAAGTCACGAGCATGCTGAAGGAAATATATTCCTGCGCGTGATGCAGAAAATGATACACGGAAGTTATTCACGCCTGCTGGATAAAGCGTTGAAGCACCCGGTTATAACCACCATCGTGGCCGGTATAATTTTCATTGGCTCCATGCAGTTGTTCCCGGTTATCGGATTCGGGCTTTTCCCGGCTTCAGAAAAACCTCAGTTTATAATCAATACCATAACTCCGCTGCAAACCAATATTGAAAAAACAGATTCAGTGTCGCGCTATGTAGAAGAGGTTGTGCGCGAAATTCCGGAAGTAAAATACTTTGCCTCGAATGTAGGGAAAGGTAATCCGCGCGTATACTATAATGTTGTGCAGGAGAATGAACGCACCGATTTTGCACAGACTTTTGTTCAACTGGAAGAACATACTTCTCCGGACCGAAAGCTGGAGATCATCAACCAGCTTCGCGATAAATTTCATCAATACCCGGGCGCAAAAATAGAAGTTAAAAATTTCGAGCAAGGTCCACCGGTAGTGGCACCTGTAGAAGTAAGATTGTTTGGTGATAACCTCGATACCCTGCGCACATTGGCAGCACGTGTTGAAAATCTGATGAAGCAGACAGAAGGAACACTCTATGTAAATAACCCGATAAGTAATCTGAAGAGTGATATGCGCGTGGTGATCAACCAGGATAAAGCCCGCATGACGGGTATAAATACTGTCGATATAGACCGCACCATACGTCTTGCTGTAGCGGGATTGAACATGGGTAATTTCTCCGATGCCGAAGGAGAGGACTACGATATATATCTGACTACTCCGAAAGATGAACACGCAACACTGGCGTCATTGGACAATCTCTTTGTGAATACAAGACAAGGTGCACCCGTACCGTTGGATCAGATCGCAGCCTTGAAACTGGAAGCATCTCCGCTGAGCATCGATCACTATAATAAAGTAAGAACCGTATCAGTGTCTTCTTTTGTGAGAAAAGGATATCTGAATGACAAAGTGATCAGCGATGTTGTTGGTAAAATGGAAAGTCTCAAACTTCCTGATGGCTATAGCTATAGCATGGGTGGCGAAGTGGAGGCCAGCAACGAATCGTTCGGAGGTTTAGGATCAATCATTATCGTTACCGTATTCATGTTTGTGGCTGTGCTGGTCTTGATGTTCAAGACATTCAAGAGTATGCTTATCGTGTTAAGTGTTATACCGCTGGGCATGGTGGGTGCATTACTCGCGTTACTCATTACCGGTAATCCGCTTTCATTTGTTGCCATCATTGGTCTCATTGCACTGGCAGGTGTAGAGGTAAAAAATTCAATCCTGCTGGTTGATTTCACCAATCAATTGAGACAACAGGGTAAATCTGTAGATGAAGCCATTCGCGAAGCCGGTGAAGTACGTTTCTTGCCGATCGTATTAACGTCACTCACAGCCATCGGAGGATTGCTGCCTATAGCATTATCAACCAATCCACTCATCGCACCACTCGCCATCGTTCTCATCGGAGGACTCATCAGCTCAACACTACTCTCGCGCATCGTCACGCCCGTAGTGTATAAGTTGATACCACCACGTGTAGAGTAGCTTGCGAGCTACAAGCTACGAGCTGCCAGTTCGTGTATCGATTGGTTATGCGGTTGCTCCGGTAAACGTATATCTATCGATACACGATCCAGCAGCTATATTTTTTTCTCGAAGCTAGTAACTCACGGCTCCTAGCTTACACCAGTGAGATAAGTATAGTTCAACGTAAAACTATACCAACAGACAATCCTCCAGCAGCTAGCAGCCCTTTCTCGCAGCTCATAGCTCGTAACTTTTCCTTTCGGGCGTGGTTTTTTTTCTTTCTTGCAGAAACTGAGAAATAATTGTAAATCATTAAGCAAAAGAGAGAATCCGCATGTCAACAGAAACAAAAAAACTTCAGGGGCAGGTAGCCATTGTTACCGGGGCCAGTTCAGGTATAGGAGCCGGTGTTGCCAAAGCACTGGCTGCAAATGGTGCCGCGGTGGTTGTGAATTACTCCAGCAGTGCCGATAAAGCCGAGGAAGTATTGAAGGAGATTAAGGATGAAGGTGGTGAAGGCTTTATTATAAAAGCCGATGTGAGCAAGGAAGGTGATGTGCTGAAGATGTTCAGTGAAACAATCAGGCGCTATGGCACGGTTGATATTCTCATCAACAATGCCGGTCTTCAGAAAGACGCGAAGTTTCATGACATGACCCTGGATCAGTGGAATCATGTTATTGGTATAAATCTCACCGGACAATTTCTGTGTGCGCGCGAGGCGATCAAAGAGTTTATGCGAAGAGGTATTGTGCCGGGGCGTTCCAAGTCGGCCGGTAAAATTATCTGCATGAGTTCGGTTCATGAAGTTATACCGTGGGCAGGTCACGCAAATTATGCAGCATCGAAAGGTGGTGTTATGATGCTGATGAAAACCATTGCACAGGAGTACGCACCGATGAAGATACGCGTTAACAGTATCGGTCCCGGTGCTATTCGTACCCCTATAAATTATGCTGCGTGGCAAACACCACAAGCCTATAATCAGCTGCTGAAGCTTATCCCTGCCAAGCGCATAGGGGAGTCTGATGACGTAGGGCGTGCTGCCGTATGGCTGGCTTCTGACGATGCCGAATATGTAAACGGAATAACTTTATTTGTGGATGGCGGCATGTTGTTATACCCGGGATTTGAAGATAACGGTTAATCTTTTGAATTTTACACGTGGATTGAACTGTTATTATTAACTACTCATATACCTTATGACGGAAGAAAAAGTACGCCTTCAGGAAGATAACGCCAAGCAAAAGAACTGGAAGAAATTTGGTCCTTATCTGACGGAACGGCAATGGGCAACGGTGCGTGAAGATTATAGTGCTGATGGAAATGCCTGGGAGTATATTTCGCACGATGCAGCGCGCAGCAAAGCATACCGGTGGGGAGAAGAAGGGATCGGGGGAATCAGTGACGACCGGCAGTTACTTTGCTTCGCACTGTCATTCTGGAACAAGAAAGATCCGATTCTGAAGGAACGCATATTCGGTCTCACGAGTCACGAAGGCAATCACGGTGAAGATTGCAAGGAGCAGTATTATTACCTCGACAGCACTCCGACTCACTCGTATATGAAGATGCTGTATAAATATCCGCAGCGCGAATTTCCGTATAGTCTGTTGAAAGAAGAGAATAGGCGCAGAAGTAAGACCGAGCCGGAGTATGAGTTGATGGACACGGGTATATTCAACGATAAAAAATATTTTGATATATACATCGAGTATGCCAAGGCTGATGTCGATGATATACTCATCAAGATTACGGTACACAACCGAGGTCCGGAGAATGCACCAATTCACATCGTGCCGCAGATATGGTTCAGAAATATATGGCAGTGGAGTCATGGTGTGCGCAGACCCGAGATGTACCTGGACGATGCCGGTATCATTCAGATCAATCATGTTGATTTAGGTCGATACTATCTTTTTGCAGACGGCAAATCGGAAGCAATCTTCTGTGAGAATGAAACGAACACTGCGCGGCTCTATAATTTTGCTACATCGGGTACATTTAAAGATGGTGTCAACGATTATATAGTAAACAACAAGAAGGGGGTGGTGAATCGTTTTCCGCGCGGTACAAAGGCCGCGATCAATTACGATGTGGTAGTACCTGCTGGTGAATGCGTAACGAAGCGATTACGTCTCGTAAATAAATTCAACGCAGCTCCCTTCGATGACTTTGATACCGTTTGGCAAACACGCGTTAAAGAAGCGGATACATTTTACCAGGAGCTGCAGCAAAATATACCAGACGAAGATCAGCGCGATATACAGCGACAGGCGCTGGCGGGTATGCTGTGGGGAAAACAATTCTACTACTACGATGTATCGCGATGGCTGAATGGTGATCCCGGACATCCGGCTCCTCCGGCACAACGAAAGAAGATACGGAACCAGGAGTGGATGCATTTGAATAATGAAGATATTATTTCAATGCCCGACAAGTGGGAGTATCCGTGGTACGCTGCATGGGATGTTGCGTTCCATACTATACCGCTCGCACTGGTCGATTCTGAATTTGCAAAGCAGCAGTTACTGTTGTTTACGAAGGAATGGTATATGCATCCCAACGGACAATTGCCTGCGTATGAATGGTCGTTCAGTGATGTTAATCCACCGGTGCATGCGTGGGCAACGTACCGGGTATATAAAATGGACGAGAAGCAGAATGGTAAAGGCGACCGCAGATTTCTCGAAGAAGTTTTTCATAAACTCCTGCTCAACTTTACCTGGTGGGTAAACAAGAAAGATCACGAAGGCAACAATATTTTCCAGGGAGGATTCCTCGGTATGGATAACATTGGTGTGTTCGATCGCAGTGCTCCATTGCCGGCAGGGGAGTTCATTGAGCAAACCGATGGTACTAGCTGGATGGCGATGTTCACGCTGAATATGCTGCGACTGTCACTGGAACTTTCAAAGGAGAATCCAACGTATCAAAGTCTCTCTACAAAATTCTTCGAACACTTCCTGTACATCGCAGGGGCTATGCGCAATATTGGTAATGAAGGCATCGACCTGTGGGATCAGGAAGATGAGTTCTTCTACGATGTGCTGCATACTTCCGATGACAAGAACATCCGGATGAAAGTGCGTTCGATGGTGGGATTGATTCCGTTGTTTGCAGTGGAGATATTGGATGAAGAGGTCTTTGAATCGAATCCTGAATTTACTGAACGCCTCGAGTGGTTTTTGAAATACAGACCAGACCTCGCGAATTTGATTTCGCGCTGGGCAGAGAAGGGCAGGAAAGAGCGACACCTGCTATCGCTATTGCGTGGTCACCGGATGAAACGTATTCTGAAACGAATGCTCGATGAGACAGAATTCCTTTCACCGTATGGTATACGTGCATTATCAAAAGTATACGATGCCAAGCCTTACAAATTTAACAGCAACGGCACAGAACTCTCGGTGAAATATATACCGGGCGAAAGCGATTCAAGCATGTTTGGTGGTAATTCAAACTGGCGCGGTCCTATCTGGTTCCCGGTGAATTTCCTGTTGATCGAATCGCTTCAGCGCTTTCATCAATACTATGGTGAAGACTTTAAAGTAGAGCACCCCACAGGCTCCGGACAGATGCGTACACTCTATGAAATATCAGATGATCTTTCCGCGCGACTCGTTAGTATTTTTACGAAAGATCACGAAGGCAAACGCGCTGTATACAATCACGACAAGCGTATGCAACTCGATCCCGACTTCAATAAGTACATTTTGTTCTATGAATATTTTCATGGCGACAGTGGGAGAGGTGTTGGTGCATCGCATCAAACCGGATGGACCGGGTTAGTTGCCAAGCTTATTCAGCGCATGAACAGCTGATGCATCAAGGAATATATACCGGAAAGTATATACAGCAAAACAGGTATATATTATAAACGAAAAAACCGATAACGTCCCGTCTGGAATTATCGGTTTTTAATCCTAACCTGCCTACCTGTAGGCAATAGATGCTCGAATATAGAAAATATTAAATAGCAATCCATTCAATCAGAAAATATTTATGGTATTCACATCGTTGTGTCTGATGGAACTATATATATGTTTAACCGTTTGATGAAGCGTTGTAGAAAATGCTTCTCATCATAACAAAATAACCGACACTAAAAAGTCGTGCCATACTAGTTCACGCAGAGACCTCTATATATAAAGAGTGAATCAACCTCAAAAAAAATCAGACACTTCTATCTTCTAACCATTAGCCTTTTATCCCCCTGTTTCTTACGTCTTACTTCTTGCTCCTTACTCCTGATTCCACCAACCGCATCCCCTCAACACCTCTCATCACGTCCGCGTGTGCGATTACTTACTTTTTAGTAGATTACAAGTTATAAATTACAACCCCAACCTCCATTACTATCGGTATGAAACGCTCTACGTATTGTTTAGGTCTCTTCATGTTGTTACTCATCAGCACAACAGCATGGTGTCAGAAGAAAGATCAGGATCTTTTTGGCAGAACTTTCATCACCAGTCAGATGAAGAAAGTATGCGACTGGCAATTGAATAACCCGGTAACGATCAATGAAAAAAATGAGAACGATTGGGCCCGCGCTGCATTTTATACAGGCGTGATGGCAACCTACCAAACGACTCACGATGAAAAATATCTGAAGGCTGCTATTGCGTGGTCAGAATCATTCGATTGGAAATTAGCCAAGCGCTTTCGTCATGCGGATGATCATGCTAAAGGACAGACGTATCTCGAAATATATACTTTGAAGAAAGATCCGAAGATGATCGAAGACACGCAGAATACATTCGACTCGTTGATACTGACTGCAAAACCAGGTCGTGAAGATTGGTGGTGGTGCGATGCATTGTACATGGCACCTCCGGTATTGGCAAGATTGGCGGCCGCAACCGGTGATACAAAATATCTGAACTACCTCAACACAATGTTCTGGGACACCTATGATTTTTTATACGACAAAGAAGAAAATCTTTTCTATCGTGATAAAAGCTATTTCAACAAGAAGACACCTTCCGGCAAGAAAACATTCTGGGCAAGAGGTAATGGCTGGGTAATGGGAGGCACCGTACGTGTGCTGCAATATTTACCAAAGGATAATCAGGAGTATAGCCGGTACGTTACATTGCTGCAAACAATGGCTGCTTCTGTAAAAAAGATACAGAGTAAAGATGGTTTATGGAGACCGAGCTTACTCGATGAAAACGAAGTGCCTCATCCGGAAACCAGTGGCTCGGCATTTTTCTGTTATGCATTAACATGGGGCATCAATAATGGTATACTGGATAAGAAAGAATATCTGCCCGTAGTACAAAAAGCCTGGAAAGGATTGAACACCTATGTAACACCCGAAGGTAAATTACAATGGGTACAACCAATCGGTGCTGCCCCTGACAAAGTAACGATCGACAACAACCAGGAGTATGGATCGGGCGCATATTTGCTGGCGGCAAGCGAACTCTACAAGTTGAGTAAAAAGTAGCTGCGAGCTTTGAGCTGCGAGAGAAAATTGGAAATTGAATGCCGGCTGCAAGCTGCTGGTTACAGGAATTCAGATTTGACGATTCGCGTTAACGCGAATCGTTTTTTATTTATAGTCTAACGAACAAAAAAATGGATCGTGCATTTATCCTGCAGCCAGCAGCCCCTTCCATTCTCGCAGCTCAAAACTCGCAGCTAAATTTTGAAGACCCGCTTGCTTCATGCAAATTGCGCCTTGAAACAAGTTAAGATGTCTCGTATTTCGTGTGGAATTGACTTCGGTACTTCCAATTCCAGTATAGCCCTGGCCAGTAATAGCCAGGTAAGTCTTGTGCCTGTAGAAGGTTCGCATGTAACCATACCCAGTGCTATATTTTTCAATCAGGAAGATAACAAAGCATTTTACGGTCGCGCGGCTGTTGCTATGTTTTTGGAAAGACATGAAGGACGTTTCATGCGCAGTCTCAAACGCGTACTCGGCACATCGCTGATGAAGCAGGGGACGCTCGTGAATGGCAAGCTCATGAAGTTCGATCGCATCATTGCTTCTTTCCTTCGAAACATCAAGACAAAAGCGGATACAACTGCCGAACATCCTATCGAACATGTGGTGATGGGACGACCGGTGCATTTCGTTGATAACGATCCGGCTGCGGATGAACGCGCAGAGCAGGAACTTCGCGCTATAGCATTAAGTATCGGTTTCAAATATGTAGACTTTCAGTTTGAACCCATCGCGGCAGCCTTCGCGCATGAGGTAAAGATCAATGGTGAAAGACTGGCTCTCGTAGCAGACCTCGGGGGCGGTACATCTGATTTTACGGTGATCCGCTTATCGAACAAGAACACGCGCAAGGTAGATCGATCAACAGATATACTGGCCAATACCGGTGTGCGTATTGGCGGTAATGATTTCGACCGTGATCTGAGTCTCGCAGCCATTATGCCCGAGATCGGGTATAAAAGTACATACGGTGAAAAGCATCTTGAAGTACCGTTGAAACCCTATCATGATCTGGCAGAATGGAGTAAAGTAAATTTCCTCTATACTCCGAAGATCATGACGCAAATGAGACAGTTGCTGAACAGCTCGCACGATCGTAAACGTTTTTCACGATTGCTGCAGATACTCGAACAGGAAACAGGTCATGCTGTACTCGCAGCAACGGAAGAAACTAAAATTGCATTAACAGCAGCGAACGTTTATCACACGCCCTTCAACTTCCTGGAAGAAGGACTATATATACCAGTAATGCGCGAGCAGTTTGAAGAAGCGATCCGCCTCGAAGTAGCACGTATACTTGACTCGGTGACGCAATGCCTGCGCGAAGCTGGTGTACAGAAAGAAGATATAGATCTTGTTATACTCACCGGTGGTTCAACCGAAGTACCACTTATACAAGCACAGTTCAGGCAACTATTTCCCAACGCAGCACTCGCAGATGAGAACAAACTTTCGAGTGTGGGCCTTGGCCTTGCATACGACAGCCAGAACCGGTATCAGTAAAGGGCTACAGGGTATGAACATTGCAACAGCGTGGATTGTTTTTCAGTGTGATGGCGCTAATACCAAATGGAGTATACATTTTTCAGGAGGTGTCCTATAGATGAAGCGAGCCTGAGTACCGTGAAAACATTTCCTGGAGTACGGTGTGGAAAGCATCACAGGATTTCTATTTTTATGAAACGATGACCATAATTGTCGACCAACGTTAACATTGAATAGACCAAGTGAAGCAATGCGTAGTAATCATTTAACAGCGCTTTGCGTTATAGAAAGGATTCCGAAATCTGAAAAAATATACCTATGCGATACATTTCATCCTCATACACCCGATACCTGCTGGCGATAGCGATCGTTTTCTTACTTGCCACCTGCAAGGATGACGAAGTTGAACCTTCCAATACCACAGCAACCACGGAGGAAAATGAATATGTCAATAACTGGATACTGGAGAACATGAAGTTCTGGTACCTGTGGAATGACAAGATCCCTGCGAACCCGGATCAGACAAAAGCTCCGGCTGATTTCTTTGAATCATTACTCTATACCTCCGAAGACCGTTTCTCCTGGATACAGGAAAA
Source organism: uncultured Chitinophaga sp. (assembly GCA_902168205.1). Lineage (GTDB taxonomy): Bacteria > Bacteroidota > Bacteroidia > Cytophagales > Cyclobacteriaceae > Ohtaekwangia > Ohtaekwangia kribbensis. The sequence continues at coordinate 823,790 of CABHOK010000002.1, forward strand.
TTACCAGGAGTTGCTCAACTCGCTGCAAGGCGTAAGCAAAGAGGGCGGGTATGAATACAGACTATACCGCGAGAGTTCTTCCAACAGCAACGTTATCGCACAGATCGTATACATCAAGCCATCGTCACCTGCCGAACAGGCGGGACTGAAACGTGGCGATGTGATCACACACATCAACGATCAGCAAATGACATTGTCCAATTACCAGACATTGATCGGTTCGATCGGAGCGAATCACACATTACGTTATCGTCCGTTGCTGATTGAGGAAGAGAAATTCGATACAGAAAAAACTGCGTCAATAACAACCGTAGAATACCAGGAAGATCCGAACTATATGCACACCGTTATTGAAAGCGGTGACCACAAGATCGGCTATTTCGTCTATAATTTCTTCGCTGTAGGACCTACCAGTACCAGCACTACATACGATGATGAGATGGAATCTGTCTTCGCAGATTTCAAATCACAGGGTATAACGGATCTTGTACTGGATCTTCGGTATAACAGTGGAGGCTCAGAAACATCTGCCAATAACCTGGCGAGTCTCATCGGTACCGGTGTAACGAGCAGCAATGTATTCCTGAAGCGTGAGTATAATGAAGATGTGGAGAATGAAATCATTAACGATGCTTCGATGGGAGAAGCGTACCTCACCAGTAATTTTAAAACAAAAGCATCGAATGTAGGCAGTCAGTTGCAGAACAGCAGGCTTTATGTGCTGGCGAGTTCACGCACAGCTTCTGCCAGCGAACTCGTGATCAACGCACTCAAGCCCTATATGGACGTATTCATTGTTGGTGATACTACCTATGGAAAGAACGTGGGCTCTATATCGTTATACAAAGAGAACGACTCTAAAAATACCTGGGGTATGCAACCGATCGTAGTAAAAGTATACAACAGCCTCAATCAGTCTGATTACTCCAAAGGCTTTGTACCTAACATACTCAATGTAGACAACAGCCTGTATATATACCCGCTGGGGGATACACGCGAAAACCTATTGAGCCTCGCGCTGCAGCAAATTACCGGACAGGCAACAGGTGGAAGATTGGCTAATCGTGAGAAGAAACAGTTTATAGGTTCTTCGCTGGATGAAAAGGCACGCGGCTTTACATTGAATGTTGATCAGGTTGATATCAAAAAAATGATTGTGCATTGATCACTTCAAACTATACCGGTTTACAACGGGATGCCTGTACGGCATCCTTTTTTGTTTTTAGCCGAAGTGTAACCCACGACACACGGAGTAGAAAGCAGCGTAACCGTAAAAGTTTTTTAGATTCACACGCTGAAATCCATTATGATAACATTTGTCAGAACCAATTCCGAAGATGCAGACTTTCGAAAACTGGTAGAGCAACTTGATCAGGAACTCTACGAGCGCTATGGTACGGAGCAGGATTTTTTTGCGCAGTTTAATACGCTCAACGCTATTCAGCATGTGGTGGTAGCGTATGATGATAGTATACCGGTTGGATGTGGTGCGTTTAAAGTATATGCGGAAGATACTGTTGAGATCAAGCGTATGTTTGTTACAAAGGCACTGCGCGGGCATGGTATTGCAGCAGGTTTGTTAAAAACGCTTGAGCAATGGGCCTCTGAGTTGAAGTACACCGAAGCTATACTCGAAACAGGAACCGGTCAGCCTGAAGCAGTAGCCCTCTATCAAAAGACCGGCTACACAATCATGGAAAATTATGGACAGTACGCGGGCATTGCGGAAAGTATATGCATGCGAAAGACATTGAAGAAATAAGGAGCATTTACAACGATACAATATGCAGGAGAACATAACACTGAACACTTCACAGGATGTGGTTGCCTCTGTTATTAACAATGATGCGGATAAAGAACAGCACATTGCTGACCTGATAACGAAACACATGCCTGAACTGAAGGCGATGATTGAGAGTTACTGGTTTGCCAAAAAAGCGAACGTGCTGAATGTAGCCGTGGTTCCCGAAAGCATCCGGTTCACTACTGCCGTTAGTGGAATGTTTGTGGCAAAATATACCGTGTCGTATTTCTTTGCATGTGATGACATAACCACGAATAACACCGAAGCGATGACGTGTACATTTGAGGTAGACCTCGGCAGGCATGCGATTACCATAACCGGTGAATTGCAGCCGGAGCGTGGGCCAGACGAGTTCTGATAAAACTATATATACTTTACCATACAACCCCAACCCCATGAAGAAACTCCTGATCCTGGCAGTGTGCAGCATGCTGGTAACGACAGCGTGGACACAACCCAAAAAGAAACAATCCGGTAACCCGATACTTGAAGGATGGTACGCTGATCCGGAAGCTGTCATTTTCGGAAAGGAATACTGGATATACCCTACATTTTCTGCCCGCTATGAAAAGCAGGTATTCTTCGATGCCTTCTCATCCAAAGACCTGGTGAATTGGACAAAGCATGAACGTATTCTGGACACCGCTTCTGTAAAATGGGCGAAGCGTGCTGTATGGGCACCGGCTGTAGTAGAGAAGAATGGCAAGTACTATATATTTTTCGGAGCGAACGATATTCAGAACGATCAGGAGTATGGTGGTATTGGTGTAGCAGTAGCCGACCGGCCGCAAGGGCCTTTCAAAGACCTGTTAGGCCGACCGCTGATTGACAAGTTTCACAACGGTGCGCAGCCTATTGATCAGTTTGTGTTTAAGGATAAAGACGGGGCGTGGTATATCTTCTATGGTGGCTGGAGACACTGCAATGTAGCGCGACTCAACGATACATTTACAGGACTTATTCCGTTCGCAGATGGAACTACATTTAAGGAGATTACACCGGAAGGATATGTGGAAGGTCCTTTTATGTTTATCCGCAATGGTAAATATTACTTCATGTGGTCGGAAGGAGGATGGACCGGACCTGACTATTCGGTGGCCTATGCTATAGCAGATTCTCCGTTCGGACCATTCAAGCGCATTAGTAAAATACTTCAGCAGGACCCAGCGATTGCTACCGGGGCAGGGCATCACTCCATACTAAATGTACCGGGCACCAATGACTGGTATATCGTATACCATCGCAGACCTTTGAGTGAAACACATGCCGATCATCGCGCAACCTGCATCGACCGCATGTACTTTGATGAGCAAGGGCTTATCAGGCCGGTGAAGATTACTACGGAAGGTGTGGCACCTCAGAAGATCAAGTGACATTAGTAATTAATGGTTAATCGTAGTTGATGGATAGATTCTGCTGCTAAAAAGTATATCTTCCTTTTAGAGGAGTATAAATTCAGGGACACTAAGAACGCAGAGGAGGCACAGAAATCACAAAATATTTCGTTTTGTGTGACTCTGTGCCTCCTTCGTGTTCTCTGCGCAATGGATTTACTGTTAACAAATGACCTTTAACGGATAACGATTCACGGTTAACGATTAGGCTCTACGCTTCACCTCATACCCCTTAACACCATAATAGAAAATGAAGAGGTAACAAATGATCGGGAAGAGAAATGCTTTCTGATAGCTGCCGATAGCCTCTACGATAACCCCGGTTAGCGGAGTAAGCACAGCACCTCCCACGATAGCCATCACCAGTAATGACGAACCCTGACTGGTATATTTACCCAGATCGCGGATGGCCAGGGTAAAGATAGTAGGGAACATAATGGAGTTGAACAAGCCGATCGCGAGCACCGACCACATGGCTACTTCACCCGAAGCAAATACAGTAGTAAATAAAAGTCCTACAACCAGTATAGCAAACACAGCGAGTGTCTTGGCAGGTACAGACTTGCCTAGTAAAAATGCGACACAATTAAAGACGATCAGTCCCAAAACGATAAGCGCATTCACCACACTGCCGGTAATCATATAGACCGCGAAAACAGCAATCACCGTAATGAGTGCCATCAACGCCAGCTTCTGACTTTGTTTACGATTGGTCAGGGATATAGCACCAATGAATCGTCCGGCCATAGCACCGCCCCAGTAATACGCTACAAATTGAGCAGCCGTTATCTCATTGAAGCCTCTCAATTCTTCAAAGTATCGAACCAGGTAACTGCCAATGGCAACTTCGCCACCTACATACATAAATATACCGATCACACCGAGGGTAAGGTGCGAGAACTTCAATACTTCCAGACCTTTTTCGATTTTCTCACCGGTAAATTTCGGAAGCTTCGATAAACCTATAATTACAGCAAGCACCACCAATGTGCCGGCCAGAAAGAGATACGGTGTCTTAACGGCATCGGCCGTCATGTGTTCTTTACCACCAACGCTCTCGAAAATTAATTTAGCACCAATGATGGGAGCGATGGTTGTCCCAAACGAGTTGAACGCTTGTGTCAGCGTAAGACGACTGGATGATGTATCCGGATTACCCAGCAGGGATACATACGGGTTGGCCGCCATCTGTAAAATAGTAATGCCGCCCGCCAGCACGAACAGCGCTACGAGAAATATACCATATACCTTCATTTCAGCAGCAGGGTAGAAGAGACAGCAACCTATGGCTGCCGTAATCAGCCCCACGATGATGCCATTTTTATACCCGATGCGCGCGAGCGGGTCGCCTAAATTGATCGAGATCAGAAAATAGATAAGCGATACAAAGAAGTATGCTCCGAAGAATGCTGATTGTATAAGTCCGGCCTGTGCAGGTGTAAGTTTAAAGATACCCTGAAGATAAGGTATAAGAATATCGTTCATGCAAGTGATGAACCCCCACATGAAGAACAGCGTGGTGAGAATGATAAGCGGTAAAGTATAATTTCCCTTTTCGTGAGACGAAGAGGAAGATGTTGCAGATGAAATGATAGACGCCATAGTGGTTGTTAATAAAATGAGCGGCCAATTTGCATCTTCTGTGTTTGTAAAAAAAATGAAATGTGAAATACAAAATGTGTATTAGATACACTACTAACACCGACAAGTGCATATCATACCCGGGAACCTGCCTATAACAGGCGGCTCTGTCATAGAATAATTTTGGAAATAGCATCTCCGCAGCTGGCGTCTGCCCGCTGTCCATACGATGATAGCTCAGTTCAGACAGTATATCTACCGTTCATCCCTATAGCTATAGTATGTGAGACCGAAGGTACCTAAGCTCATCAAGGAAGTGTAGTGTGGAAATACAAGGACGAAGTATAGCGTGAATGTGTAGGTTAAAAAATGCAGATGAGCCTGCTGCGATACCTCTTTGGCGTTCGGTAAGCGGCCGTATAGCCCTACGTTGGCGAACCATTGTAGGGCTACAAACTGCTTACTTACTATTTTAAAAAATAATAAGAACAGATCTGATTATACTAATCAACGATCATTTTGCTTTTTTTACTCGGAGAGAAATGCTGTTGTCAAACGCAATTTTTCTGAGTGAACCTAATGTACGGCCTACTTTCTTCGCTACTTGAGTAGAGTTGTTACCATCTTTAACAAGCTTCTTGATCTCTGCAAGTTCTTTCTTGGTAACAAGTTTACCGTGGTTTTCTGGGAGTTTTTTCTTTGCCATGTTTCTGGTTTTAAGTTAGAAAATAGTTTAAATAATTAGACTTTATGGTGCAATTATACGGATTTGTATTGGAATGAAATAATTATGCCCGATAAAGTCTTACTGTCCTATAGTAAATCTTTACAAAGATTACACTTTTCTTGTAAACATTATACCTAAATTCAACTATATAATTCAATATATATGAAAAATTATGCCGTAACAGCCATACTATATATAATTTTTGTCCAATGTAGTCCCAAAAAGCAAGCTATACCCCGTGTTCAGCAGTGGACAACACACGAAATTACTCTCGAAGCGGTCAATATATACCAAAATCCTTACATCGATATAGCTATAGATGCCACCTTCACCAACGATAAAGGTGATTCACTGGTGCGTCCGGCCTTCTGGGACGGTGGTAACAAATGGAAAATCAGGTTTACTCCGCCCGATACCGGTACAATATGGACATGGAACACACGTACATCTGTAGCAGATAAAGGTTTATCAGACCAGCATGGTGAACTGAAATCTGTAGTATATACCGGCCCCAATACCCTGTTGAAACACGGTTTACTCCGAATGTCGCCTCAAAAAAGAAATATAGTACATCAGGATGGTACACCATTTCTGGTAACGGCCGATACTCCGTGGGGCATTCCGTTCCGCGCCACTATAGAACAAGTTAACCTATATGCGAAGGATCGTCAACAAAAAGGGTATAATATGGCCTTGCTGATGAGTGTGCAGCCCGATCGCTATGCCGAGGGGCCCGAGGCGAGAGATAGTATATTGGGCTTCGACAGGGCCTTTGAAGATCTGCCCGAAGGACACTTGAATATACTCAAGCCCGACTATTTCCAGTATGTGGACTCGCTCATGGATATACTTATTGCCCACGGTATAGTGCCGGTATACCAGCCTGTGTTCCATGGTTTCGGGTGGAAAGGCAAGACCGTAGCCGGTACTACCGCTGTGCCGGAAGAGTATATTCGGTATTGCAGATACCTCATCGCGCGTTATGGAAGTATGCCGGCATGCTGGCTGGTAAGTGCTGATGGGACAGGACTTGATCCCGCTATAGGACCTGCCGGTGAAGCTATAGAACAATGGGACTGCTATGGGCAACCTACCGGTATACACTATAATCCTGCCGATAATTACCTCGCGCCCTGGGCACAAGGCGACAGCTCGAAGTGTTTTCACTATAATCGCGCGCACCAGGCAGAACCGTGGCTCGACTTTCAATGGGCACAAACCGGACACGATGGAAAGCATATTACCTATAAAGTGGAACAGATGTATCAGAATATACCGGTGAAGGCTGTACTTAATGGAGAGCCTACTTATGAAGGTATGGGAGGGGGTAAATTTGGGCTTGGCTGGTGGCAAGGTGAAGAGGCGTGGACACAGCTGATGTATGGCGGAACGATGGGTGTAGTATATGGTGCAGCAGGCTTGTGGCAATGGAAAGTAAAGATTGATGAGCAGGGTTGGGATGAGTGGACGGATCAACCTGTATCATGGCGCGAGGCGCTGGATCTCGAAGGAAGTAAATATGTAGGACTCGTGTCAAAAGCTTTTCACGGGTATGATTATACGGATATGCAGAAACGTTGGGACCTCACGGAGGGTAATAAACCGCTGCTCGCGAAAGAAGGTATATTTTATATAACATACCTCCCGACAGGGGGAGATATAGCTATAAAGCAAGTACCTGTAGGAATGCCGTACCGCTGGTTTAATCCCAAAACTGGAGAGTTTGTAAATGTGGGAACTGTAAAAGAGGCCTATACTATATTTACTGCGCCTGATAACAATCCGTGGGTATTGATTGTTGGACAGAATAATGCCGGCTCGCTATAGATGTACCTCCATAAAAATGTAGTATACCAGCGGCTCACTACTGCGGTATACTTTGTTGTGGTCGAGCCAGAAGTATAATGTTGTGTAAACAAACAGGTGGTTATGCTGCCCGGATATACTCAGAACCGTTTCCGGATGCCTACTACAATGTTGGTTATCCATACATATTGACCCTGATCGAAGGAAAGCTCCTGGTGAACTGCGCCCAGACTGGTATTCAGTATAAAATTTCGTTTGAACGTCTTTTGCCACGCTACCCCTAGGCGCTGAGACTTCAGAATATAGATACCATCGGTGCTAAGTCCTGCGGCACTTTGTATTCGGCGGTCGTCAGGAGAGAAACCGTATCCGCTGGTTAGTCCGATATAGTTATCGGCATCTTTGAAGTAGCGTCTTACCGTAAGGTTGGTGGAGAATGATGTGCCCGGCTCGCCTGGTGTAATATAGGGACGAAGCGAGAACCAGTAACTTTTATAGTACCAGCCGAGCGAACCGGTATAGATCGTTACTTTGCTCGTGCTGCCAAAGTATAAATAACGGATGCCGGCAGAAGCTTCCAGGCTGGCCGGTAATTTGGAAAATACTTCGGCTCCGATACGGTGCTGTGGAAAAAGATCACTTTCGGAATAGCCATAGTTCAGGTAAGCATATATACCATCGGCAATGCGCGGATATAGGTCTATTTCCGGTTGAAAGCCGTTGGAAGAAAACCGGTGTGCGTAATTGAGACGAATGATGGATGATCCCCATTGGTTGGCGCGTGCAAGCTGGGCGGCCAGAGAATGTGCCGGGCTAAAGGTGCGACTGAACAGGTCCAGGTCGTATGAGACGCCTGCGGTATATTTCATGCGTGCTTTACGAAGCTCATCCAGCAAAGCGATCCCCTTTTCATGCGATGGGTTGATGGAGAGTAACTGGTTTAATACAACAGCGGCTTCATCGGGCCGGTTCAGTGAATTCAGGATGCTGGCTTTTTTATAGAGCAGGTCTTCCGAGTTGGGATAATAGGAGAGTGCCATGTTTACAACGGTAAGGCCGTACGCAAACTGGTTGTCCCACATTTCTACATCAACCAGCGCGTTGAGCGCATCTTCATGTTGGGGCGACTGTGCCAATACAGTTTGTAATTCTTTACGCGCCTGCGCCCGCATACCGTCCCAGGCGTATGTGCGCGCCAGGAATATACGGACATCGGTATAGTCCGGATTGCGCTCCAATATAGTGAGTAGCATCGCGCGGGCTTCTTCACGCTTACCGGCAAAAGCAGTTTCGCGGGCACGTTGGAAAAGTTCATCCACGCCAAGTGTCTTCCAGTCCTGGCCATGAACCGTAGTCAGTATACTCGTGATCAGCAGAAATGCAATACTATAATGTCGTAGCAGAGAAGTCATACAATTACGGTTCCTTGAGTTTAACCTTCAGATCGCGGGCAATCTCTTGTTGAGGATCGCGACTCAATACTATATTCAGCAGCATGTGCGCAGAGTCATTCTTGTCTTCATGAAAGAGTGCGCGCGCCCGGCGGGCCAGTAAATCAACGTTACCGCTATCCGCCCGAAGTCCCCTGGCTATAATTTGCTTCATGAGTTGCGTGTGTCCCTGCCAGTACTCCAGGTCGCTCCACGCCACATAGGCATCGGCATAAGCCGCATTTCGGTCGAGTGTTTGCTGCAGGTATAGCCTGGCACTATCATACTGACCGGCCCAAGCATACGTGCGTGCCAGTAACACACGTGCGTCATGATAATTAGGACTTTTATTGAGACAGTACTTTAGTATAGTCCGACTCTGGCGATATGCTTTTTGAAAAGCAAGCTCCCGCGCTTTTGCATACTGCTCATCCGCAGTCATTGATAGTATAGATGCTTCGTCCAGCAGTTGTTGTTCATGTGCTGTAAAAGTAAACAGCACAGGTTTGGATGGAGAGGCACGTCTGTCTACACGGTTGTTATCGCAGGCAAAGGCACTGTTTATCTTAAACTGTTTCAGTTTTTCTGCGAGTGCTTTCTTTACCGTATTGTCTTCGGCTGGCTCAAGTTTTAATCCCGGCTGAATAGTATATAGCCGGTTGTCCGATAAAAGGTACGTACCCTGTATATAGTCGCGGATCTCATTTTTATTCCGGATCAGCGCGAGGTCCAGGTTGCTGGTAAAGGTAGTGTCCAATGAAAGTGGACCGGCTATAAATGGCATCTCTTGGGGAAAATGTAGAGTATATTGAGATGCCAGGTGATTTAACAACGTGGGTGTAATGTTGGCGTGCACCGCCAGCGAAGCAAAAGTTTGTGATTGCCGGAGGAGTGGTGAGTACAGGATCAAGGGTACATGAAAGCGTTTGATCTTGTTACCCGGTGGCATCGGTATCAGGCGATGATCGCCCGTGATGACAAAAATAGTATTGTCGAAGTCGGGCCGTTTTGAATAATACTGTATGAGATTGCGTATAGCCGTGTCGGTATACAGCAGGCAGGCAAAGATACCCTTGTGAGCCTGTACTTCTTTACGAATATCCGGGGCAAGTTTTTCCGATCGTTTATCCACCTGCGTATTGAATGTTGAGTCAGGTGCGATAAACGGTTCGTGCGTGGTGAGGGTCAGGTAAATATCCAGTCGTGGCGATTTCACGTTGTCCAAGGTGGAGGCCGCGAACGAAAATACCTCATCATCGGAAAAGCCCCAGGAGGATGTTTTCTTCTTTAACCGATACGATGCCGGAAATTTACTTTCATCTATAAGATTGTTAATGCCCTGGTATTCCAGAAATATATCCTGGTTATCAAAATTAGGATTGCCGCCATAGAAGAAACTTGATTGATAGCCCTGGGACTTTAACAAACTGATGAGTGTCTGATGATCAGGCATGGCCGTGCCATAGCTCATGAAACCGGTACGCCCGTAGGGGAGCGATCCGAATATACTTGGTAGTGCGCCAAAGGTTCGGCCGGCATTGCTCATGGCGTTCGACCAGTAGAGGCTCCGTTGTGAAAGCGAATCCAGGAAAGGCGTGAAGCCTCCGTACACGGCATCGGGCCCGGTATAATCGCGGCCAAGTCCTTCCACGATAATAAAAACCAGGTTGGGACGTGAAGACGCCTTGTTGATATAGGTGTTCAGCTTATCGGTATAGGTAACAGGATGCAGAAAAGGATAGCCGTTTTCGTCTACCGTTTCATAGGCCATCTTGTCGCGGATATACTCTTGCGTGCGATCGGCCAGGTACCAGGTTTTATTTACGGCCAGGTAATAATCGAGGTCACGCGGATAATTTTCGGGCGCGGCATGGTGTGGCAGCGTTAAACTGATAAAGACAATGAGCGAGCACAACGCAGCCGTGGACGATATACCCTGCAGAAAATTTTTGCGGTAAACCCAATACAGGGCGAATACAAAACCGCCTAGGAGTATGATGAGAAAAACCACCGGACCGACCGATGTACTTCCGGATGATCGTACCGTTGTAATAATATCATTCCAGGTATAGCCGTACAGGTCTGTGCTTAGGGGCAGCAGCGTTACCGTAAAATAATGAGACAGGCAGAACGATACCAGGATCAATAGGGTAAACAGCGTTGCACATACCGTATAGGCTATACGCAGAGACGCTAACGAAAGGAGGATGTGCAGCAGTATAACAACGGAAACAATGGACAGGGATACAATCAGGTCATACCCGAGTCCCTTCAGCTCATAGGCAGCTATATTTCCTACATGGCTATAGTGTCCGGATACCATTACCAGCTCGTATAGTCTGATCAGTAGAAAGGCCGCTACATACAGGACTGTCGCTGGTAAGATTTTCTTTATAGACTCTATGATCCTGTTTTTCATAGCGAATAATTACGAAGCAACTTTCTCTTTACTCTTATACTGTACAAATCCCTGCCGGGTCATTTCACCCCACGACTTCTTACCTTTCATCAGATCATAATTACCCTTCAGCGACCACCACACCACGCGCGGGTGGAACCATATAGGTTCGATCAGGGCGATGGCTATCATTTTAAATATATCGCGCTTGGCCGTATACTTGAAGAAGGAAGTCTCTTCAGCCAGCAGCGATGTCATGGAAATAAAAAAGGCAAAGCAGTATACCGCCAGTGTAAGCGACAGAAAAAATACCCAATGCACCTTGCCAAGTGCAACCAGCACGATAAAGAATATAAGTCCGGTAAATTCAACGAAAGGCGAGAGCCATTCATAAAAGAACCAGAACGGGTAACTCAGCATACCCATAATGCCATACCGCGGGTTGAAAAATAACTTCCGGTGGATAGACAGTGTTTCAAATGTGCCGCGCGCCCAGCGGTTCCGTTGTCTGCTCAGAATTTGTGCGCTTGCAGGAGCTTCTGTCCAGCAAAGCGGGTCGGGTATATAGGCCACCCGGTAGGGCAACCGTTGTTCATGCATATACCTGCGCATACGCACCACTAACTCCATATCTTCACCAACGGTTTTATGGTTATAGCCTCCGGCTTTCAATGCAGTTTCACGTTTGAATAATCCGAAAGCCCCCGAGATCAGCAACAGTCCGTTCAGTTTACTCCACGCCATGCGCCCGAGTAAAAAGGCACGTATATATTCCAGCACCTGCATGCGGGCAATCAGATTTACCGGCAGTTTGATCTCGATGAGACGTCCTTCTTCAATAACGCACGAGTTGGCAATACGCACAACACCACCAGACGCAATTACGCTGGAGTCTTCCAGGAAAGGCTTTACCATCTTGAGCAATGCGTCCGGTTCTATAATACAATCGACATCGATACATGCTACGAGGTCTTTCTTGGAAAAGTTAAGACCTACATTGAGTGCATCGGCTTTACCACCATTCTCTTTATCGACAACCGTAAGTTTTTTAAAGGCACGGTTTTTTGATTTATAGATGCCGCGCACCGGTTTGGTTGCCACGGTATATTGAAGGTCATAGTTAACTTTTACCAGGTCGAATGCCGGGATAAGTTTGGCCAGCGTATCATCTTTACTGCCATCATTGATAATAATTACCTCGTAATTATTATACATGATCGATAGCAGCGACTTAACATTATCAATAATGGTGAGGCCCTCGTTGTAGGCCGGTGCGATCAGTGAAATACCGGGAGCAAAAGGCGATGAAAGTATATATTTATAGTCAACGAAGTAATTTCTTCGCATATAGGCCTGCATCTCAAACAGCGAAATAGCGGCTAGTATCAGGTAACTTACGGCAATGGTGATTGCGTATAAGAAAATGAGTACGTTAACAATGAAATACAGAATATCCCACATGCCTTGAAAACATTAATGTTTATTGCAAGAGCGGTTCCGATACATGTTCGATAGCTCCTGAAAGTATACCGTTCATCCTGGTGTTAAAATCCAGTAGTAATTGTCGTGCTTCGTCATCCAGTTTATACAGCGCCTCTACCGCATTAAACCGAACTGTATAGTCCTGGTGGTCCAGGTAGCGAAGTATAGTATATTTATGTTCCGATGTATAACCGATCCGCCCGAGGCAACGCACCATGCGTGTACTTAGTTTTTCATTGGTCCAGAAGGCATCCACACGTTTGGTGATTTCATCGGCCAGTTCGTGTGCTTCCAGTGCTGCAATGGTTTCGAGGGTAAGCCCCGCGATGCGCGTATCGGTATGAGACAACAGTGCCGTGAGAAAAGGTATAGCCGAGCTCTGTCGGAATTGTCGCGCCATGCTTAAAGAGAACAACACAACGTCCAGGTTACTGCTCGAAAACCAGCGGCTGAAGTGCGGCAGCTTACGCGCATCGGATTTGGACAAGTGATAATGTATATTGATGCGCATCCACGGAGTAATTGTGCCGGTATATCGATCGAGAAAGGAAAGCGGTGCTTCGTCATCCAGCCGCACCAGTGCCAGCAGACTTTCTTCGCGCAGTGTGCGATTATCCGAAACTATAAATTTGCGAATGGTATCTATAGCAGGCTGATAGCCAAGCTCGGCCAGTTCGCGAATACCCTGGGCTTTTTTCTGCCACGATCCGCGTTTGATTTTATTCAAACTATACTGGTGCAGGTCAAGTTCGATATAGAGCTGCTCCAGTATTTTGGAAGACGAACCGGATATACTTTTCTTAACGGATACCAGTTGGTTTACCATGACTTGTCTGGCGAGTGATGATTGCCCGGCCAGGGTACGCAGTGTATCAAGCTTGAAGTGATGCGATGATGCGGGTACGGAAGAAGTGGTCTCCATAATGACCATTGCATTCAGCGTACGCTGAAAGTAATTCCGGAGTATAGATTCCTTTTGCTGGCGATTATTTTTTGAAAAGCGACTGATCAGTATGAATGCTACAAACAGAATAGCAGCCGCAAAAAATGCCAGTGCCAGTATAATAAATACTTTCACCTCGGCTGTAGCCTGTATAGTAGTAAACGGAATCTGATCGATCATAAATTCAGCAGGCGTTTAACACGAATCGCGAGTTCTGCCGGACTAAATGGTTTGGTGATAAAATCATTGGCCCCTATATCAAAAGCCTGCAGCACGGTTTCTTCAAGTCCTTCTGCCGATAGTATAATGATCGGAGTTTTCTTTTTGAGCACCTGGCGTACATGCGTTACTATCTCAAGGCCGGAATGAAAAGGCATGTGTATATCGGATATGATCAGATCAAAATCATTTTCATCGAGCAAACGCTTAGCTTCTCTGCCATCGACCGCTTTCACTACTTCTCCAAAATTTTCACGCGATAATTTGAACCGAACCATGCTGATTAACGCCTCGTCATCATCACAAACAAGAATTTTCATCATTTGTTATCAATTCGTATGGTATTCTAAAAAGTCATTCCTGCCAACAGGTGGTTAAAAAACATTTTTTAATTTATTAAATTTCTTCATGAAAACCACGAGGCGTTCGCTCAAGAGGCGTTACATTTTTTTTATTGGTTCTGTTATACTAACGATTATAGTATCGCAGGCTATTGTACAATATGCTTTGCAACGCCAGAATGAAGATGCGCAGCTTATTAATGAAGCCGGCCGGCAGCGTATGTTAAGCCAACGAATATCTAAACTTATACTATACCTGAATGATGACCTGATTGAAACAGACACCATACGAGGTACACGACTGGATACATTAACGAAGCTGATCAATACGTGGCAGGTAATGCACGATCGACTCATCCTGCAGAACCAGCAAAATGATAAAAGTAAAATAATTGAATTGCTGCTCAATAAAAATACACCACATGTTACCAGTATAGTAGCAGCGGCACGAAATATACTGCGTGCGCCAGGCGCGGAGTCTGTGAATGCAGCTGTAGCGGAAATATCAAAACATGAATTGCCGTTTTTGCTGCTGATGGAACGAACAGTTAACCAGTATCAGCGTGAAGCCGAACAAAAACTCAATTACTTTAAAAAGATAGAACTGGCATTATCAGCGCTGGCCATTGCTATACTCGTGGCGGAGTTTATGTATATATTCCTGCCGGTGCTCAAGAGTTTACGCATCAAGAATAAAAAATTATCCAAACTTAACCGGCAACTGGTGCTGTCCAATAATGAACTTGTGGCATCGGAGGAGGAGATCCGCGTTAACCTGGAGCAGATCAGTGCGCTGCGCGAAAGCCTGGAGATACGCGAGCGTCAGTATCGTGAACTTGTGGAGAACGCCAGTGATATGATCTATGAGCTGGGACAAGATGGTAAATTTACTTTTGTGAATGCCGTGATGGAAGTACACAGCGGATATAGTAAAGATGAGTTGATGGGTAAACCGTATTGGGAACTTGTACATGGAGATGATCGGGCCGATACAATACAATTTTACCGCGACCAGCTTAAAGAATGCCGGGAGGTTAGTTACCACGAATTCAGAATGCATGGTAAAACTGACGATCTGTGGGTGGGACAAAATGTACGAATGTTCTTCGAGGGTAAATATGCGCATAAGGTAAGTGTTGTGGCACGTGATATTACCATACGCAGACAGGCTGAACGTGCCTTGCAGGAAGCGAAAGAAAAAGCTGAGAATGCCACGCGGATAAAAAGTGATTTTCTGAGTATGATTAGCCACGAGATACGAACGCCTATGAACGCGATTATCGGTCTCACTAATCTTTTACTGGAAGATAAACTTACTGTCAAGCAGCAGGAGAATCTGAAGCTGTTGAAATTCTCCGGGGAGAATCTGCTCACCATCATCAATGATATATTGGATTTCAGCAAGATTGAAGCGAATAAAATCGAAATAGAGAAGGTTGATTTTGATCTGAAAGAAATCATTCAGCGCACAGTCAGTATGATGGAGCATCGCGTGTCGGGCAAGAATGTAAAAGTGCAGGCGTTCTTTGATGGTACATTGCCGCAATACCTCAAGGGCGATCCGGTTCGTATCGTGCAGATCATCACCAACCTGATGGGGAATGCTGTGAAGTTTACTGAGGAAGGAGAAGTGAGGTTAGTGGTGGAGGCATTGAAACGTGAAGGTAAACTGGTAACGTTTCGATGTACTGTAATGGACACCGGTATAGGTATACCTGCGGATAAGATCAATACTATATTTGACAGCTTCTCGCAGGCTGGTAATAACATTACCCGCGAGTATGGCGGAACCGGATTAGGACTTACTATTACCCGAAGATTAATTAACCTGATGGGAAGTGATATAGCTGTGGACAGTATACCGGGCGAAGGATCGAGTTTCTTTTTTACGCTTACACTGGAAGAGGGACAGAAACCCTCAGAAGGTACTACCTCCAATGACCTCGCGACTATATTGAGACAGCGCTCGATACGGGTGCTGCTGGTAGAAGATAACCGAGTGAATCAAATGGTAGCCGTAAATTTTCTTCAGAATTGGGGTATCCACACCGTTGTGGCGAGCAACGGAAGAGAGGCCGTGGAGTTGATCAAGGAAAAACGATATGATCTTGTGTTGATGGATCTGCAGATGCCGGTAATGAACGGCTATGAAGCAACGCGTGCTATACGCTCTATGGACGATCCATATTTTCATACTATACCCATCATTGCGCTCACAGCTTCGGCCATGATTGAAATGCGCGGCAAGGTATTAACCACGGGTATGTCGGACTATATGAGCAAACCGTTTCATCCGGGCGATCTGCAGCGCATCATCAGTAAATATGCATTGCAGGAAGATGTGAAGGTTTCAGAAAGTACAATGTCGAGTCAGCTCGATCTGTATACGGAAGGCAATACCGAATTTAAGTGTGAGCTTATCGGACAGTTCATTCAAAACCTGGAGGAGCTTAAAGTTGTTTTTGAAAAAGCGTTAGCTGCCAGCGATGCAGAAATGTTCCGCGCGGTGGTGCACAAGAGTAAAACAACGGTAAGTGTGATCAGCTATAAACCCCTGTCGGATATACTGGGAGCTGTGAAAGACCAGATGAAATCAACGATCGAAACGGATGCTATATTTCCGGACGAACTTCATATTGGCTTTTACAAGGCCTGCGATGAAGCCATTCTCATGCTACAGGAAGAATTACGGAAAGCACGTGCAACTACCAAGTCGGTATAGTTTACAGATAAGTATATATAGGCTGCCAATTGTAAATCAGTTTATGAAATCTTCAAATGCCGAACGCAAGTTGGTTTCCGTAACGGGTTTGGTAAGAAACGCAGTTATACCCATTTCTTTGGCTTTGCGTACATCGTTCGGATTCTGAGATGAACTGACGATAACGATGCGCATGGAATCTTTATTCGGGATATTGAGCCTCTTAAAGGCTTCGATAAAGCTGAATCCATCCATAATCGGCATGTTCAGATCGAGCAGAATTACATCGGGTAGCGAGAGTGCTCCCTGAAAATAATCGTTGAGCAAATTAATTGCTTCTTCACCATTCAAAGCAGTGTGCACTTCATTAACAATACCCATGCGTTGAAGTGTTTTCTTGCTGATCAGGTTGCACACCTGGTCATCATCAACTAACAAAACTTTTTTCATGGCCTTTGTGGTTAGAGACTAAAATACAACACAAGCAGATGTAAATACTTTTTTAAGCGGAGTAATTAAAGATAACGAATTGTGCAGAAAGACGGGAACGTATGTAATATTATTTGAACAACACGCTGCCGGAAAAGCACGCTTTTTTTATGAATGTTTCAACATTATTATGTTTGCAACGGTAGGCCTATGTGAAACAGTGGCGAGCTTTTGAGAAGAAAAAGAAAGCTGCTGGCTTCTGGCTACAAGAGTTGTGAACGGTGGGGTGACGTTGCTGCTTTTGGTTAAGTACATCTTGGAAATAGCTGCAAGCTTTGAGTTATGAGCTGCGAGAAAGGAAGACTGCCGGCTACTGGCGGCAGGACTTGGTCAGAGGGTGACGTTCGGCTTTGTAGATATATACTTTATCAGTTGCGAGCTTTTAGTTTCGAGCTCCGAGACGATTTTAACAGGTAAATATATACCACCAGAAAAATTAGTCTAGCAGCTCGTAGCTGTGGGCTGGCAGCTAATTCATCATCGGCTGTAAGCTAGTTTTTAGTTTCGATACGATTTAGTAGGTAAAATATATACCATCAGGAAAATCAGCTAGCAACTTGTATCCACTAGTGTCCGGGTAAAGATTTTTTAAAATGTACTTTTACCGGGCAGTCGAAACGTAGACTATGTCAATTCATCGAATCAATGAATAACTCATTTTCCTATGGAAAGAGTATGTTCAGAGATGATACGATAAATATATAGCTGATTTTTCCGTACGGCTGAATTCATTTTATAAGGAATGGCTACAGGCTGCAGGATTTGGTAGGGGTGTTGTGGCGCCAGGGCCTTGGTTAATAGATACTTTTTCAGCTGAGAGTTCTGAGACGATTTTAGCAGGTAAATATATACCAACAGAAAATCAGCCTGGCAATTGGTGGCTAGAGGCTAGCAGCTAATTCAGCGTGTAGCCAAGATAGATGCCCGGACCGTTGGTATACATCGGTATCACCGTGAGGTCGCTGTTTTTGTTTTTCCACTTGTAGCGGTGGGAGAGGTACGCAAGGTTCGTGGAAAGTATACCGATACCGGCTCCGGCCAGTACATCGGAGATCCAGTGGCGATTGTTGAGTACGCGCATAACGCCTACGGTTGTTGCCATACTATAGGCTCCTACACTATACCATATATTTTGTTCGCCATATTCTTTCGAGAGGAATGTTGCTGTAGCAAACGCCTGTGCCGTGTGGCCGGAAGGGAAGGAGTAATTATTACTGTCGTCAGGGCGCGTAACTTGTGTGAATTGCTTTACTGAAAAAGTCAGTGCCGCCATAATCATTTCAGATTTGATCAGCAGCAAGGTCCGGTTTCTGAAATCATGTTTTCCTTTTACACCCGCGAGGTTAAGACCGTATACTATAGCTACCGGTGCATGCATCAGGTAATTATCAACCGTACTGTGGAAGTTCGGCATGTGTTCATTACGTTCTTCACGAACCTCGTAGCGATTAATTACCGTGTGATCAGCGGTAGCATATATACCCAGCGCAATAAGTGTAACGGGTAATTTTGCTGCGTGAAAGAGCGCGTTTTTGCGTTTTAATTTTTGATCAGCGAGCCCCAGATCAACAGTCTCATGTCGTTTCTGATTGATCTGACCAGTACATACCTGAAAAGAGAAGGATAGACCTATAATCAAGGCCAGGGGTTGATATTTCATACGTTGTTGCTGAATCCTGAACTTATACAACTTCAATTTACGCATCATTTAGTAATTGAAAAAGCGAAAACACAAGCCGAAAAGTACATGTGCCATAACTGTTTAGCACTGTAAATAGTATGTATACCATGTGAAAAATTTTCAAACTGTCTCATCGGCAGTCCTTGCGAGGCAAAGAACAGGCCAGAATCTGTGTTTCCGCCTTCGAAAGCCTGATTTTCAGAAACCCCGATCATATCTTTCAATCCGGGATTGTAGTGTATAGCGCATGTATAACCCCGCGGCACCGTTGCTGTAGGCTGGGCTTATAATCGCATTTCGTTTCTTTTTTGTCCATTTATACTGGTGCGTCAGGTAGGCAACTTCCGTTGCGAGTATACCAATACCCGCACCCGCGAGCACATCCGATACCCAATGCCGGTTGTTTAAAACGCGCATAGCGCCAATTCCGGTGGCAACGGTATAGGCACCGATGGGGTACCAGATGCTTTGATCGCCATACTCTTTCGCCATAAATGTAGCGGCAGCAAAAGCTTCAGCAGTATGCCCGGAAGGGAAGGATGTAGGTTGCCCGGAATCAGGACGTGGCACGGCCGTTATCTTTTTCAGTGAAAACGTAACAGCGCCTACGATCACTTCCGCCTTTACAAGTATAGCAGTCCGATTGGCGAAAGAATTTTTTCCTTTTATACCACAGGCATTCAAACCGTATACAGCTATAATGGGCGCAAACTGCAGGTAGTTGTCAGCGTTGTGATGAAAGAAAGGGACATATTTGTTCCGTTCTTCACGAATCTCTTTTGAGTCAATGATCCGGTTGTCCAATGTGCCAAGTGCGCCCAGCGATATCAGCGTAAGCGGTATATAGGCAGTGCGTTTCCAGTTTGGTCTTTTTGTTTCGGGTGCAACTGCAGTATCCCGATATACTATAGTTTGTTGGTTGAACTGCGCACAGGCTGTCGATATGTATAGCGATAGAATAAAGAAGCAGAATACGCCGTGTTTCCCGTTTTGTACTTTTAAATGAGAGAGAAGGTTTTTCATCGAGGTATAGGTACTTTAAAATGTCACTTTATACTTATCGCATAAGCCCGTTGCTGAACGCATAGCTTGCAGATTGATACCACGAGATGGCTTCGCGTGTAAGGGCAGGATCGTTACCTTCCTGTCGCTGCAGGTTTCCGTCAAGACTTACCTGGTAAGTATCCAGCTTTTGTTGTGGCGAGAGCACGATCAGTTTATTGTTCTTTACATACCCAAGACTCTGATACGTGCTGATAAACGCACGCTCGCGGCCGGGCTCCAGACTGTATATATCGTAACCAAAAAATTTGCTGGTATACGAGAAGTTGAGAAGACCCAGTAATGTTGGTCCGAGATCGATCTGACTCATTAACCGATCCATGTGTGTCGGTTGTATGTTGGCTGGGGAGTATATCAGCAAGGGTATATGATATTTATGAATCGGTAATTCCGTTTTACCTGCGCTCGATGCGCAATGATCGGCAATGATTACAAATACAGTGTTGTTAAACCACGACTTGTGCGAGCAGGCACGAATAAATTTACCGATGGCATAGTCGGTATATTTCACGGCACCATCACGACCGGTGCTGGAAGGTATATCAATGCGTCCGTCCGGGTAGGTGAACGGGCGATGGTTGGATGTAGTCATAACATGGGCAAACACAGGTTTACCCGAAGCGATGGTGCCCTCCATTTCCTTTTCAGCGAGTGTAAAAAGATTTTCATCCGCTACACCCCATATATTTTCATAGTCGATCTCTTCATCCTTTAACTGGTTGCGATCCACAACATCGTATTGGTTATGGGCAAAGAAGTAGCCCATGTTATCAAAGTATCCGTAGCCACCGTATATAAATTTACTTTCATAGCCTTTCTCTTCAAATACTTTTCCCAGGGTGAACAGGTGCTCGTTGTGGGGTCTGCGCACGATCGATTGACCGGGTGTAGGCGGTACACATAATGACAGTGCCTCAAGCCCGCGTACGGTGCGGGTGCCGGTAGCATATAATTGTGTGAAAAGTAAACTGTGTGATGCCAGTGAATCCAGGAAAGGCGTTATACCCTTGGTACTACCGAACGTATTCATGAAGTCTGCACTCAGACTTTCAACGGAGATCAGTACGACATTCAATTTCTTCTCCGGACCTGTGTGCTTTACGGTGCGTGTGATATCAAATGGGTTGTCGGATATATAGGCTGTCTCAGCTGTTTTCAGTAATTTCTTTATCTCTTTAAAAGAATCTTCACACTTTATTCTTTTGTAGAACTGATCATAGCTCAACTCGTTGTTTCGATACGCAGCGAAGAGTTCATACATACCATTGCCAGCCAGTTCATTGGCGTATGCATTACTGCTGAAGTGATGGAGGCGTGTGGTGATCGTGAAGAAAGAAAGTACCGGCAATGCTATAAATGCTGCTGCGATCAGACTTCTTTTTCCAAAGCCCATGGGCTTGATATCGTCTGTCAGGATGTGATCGGTCGTTCGGTATACGAGCATCGCACACGCCAGGGTTATGCCGGTAATGATCCAGCCGATCGGGTAAGACTCCTGTATATTCCCTAATACTTCGGTAGTATATACGAGGTAATCAACGGCAATGAAATTAAAACGTGTATTGAACTCTTCCCAGAAGAACCATTCAGCAATGCCATTAAATAAGAGAATGTAAATAAGGGTGAAGAACAATCCGTAAAGTGTATACCGATTCCATTTTTTGGTGTATTGACTTTCAGGAACAAGCCACGTATATATCAGGAGTGGTATACTGAAATACGATGCGTTGATGAAGTCATAAAAAAGGCCAATGATAAATATACCGGCTATGGTGGTGAGGGTTATATCGACATCCGGAAACGAGTATAGAAGAAATATAGCGCGGGTAATCATGGAGATGAAAATGACGATTTTCATCAGGAGAATTACGTTACTAAAGCGCCCTTGTTGGACTTGTTTCCAGAAATTTACTTTTGCGAAAGCAGCAGACATGATTTGAGTATATATATCGACTCAAATCAACTATATAATTCTGAATAAATTCTGAAATCAGAACTTCACTGAAAAAATATGCCTGCCATCTCGGTATATATACGTAAGTGTGTATCCGGATAAGTCACATATTTTTTTAACGATGGCGAGTCCGAGGCCCGTGCTTGCTTTGTGATTGCTCTCTTTGTAGAAGCGATCGAATATTCTTTCGCCTCCTTCTTTAAAAGGTTCTCCCGGATTTTCGATGGACAGTATGCCGTTCTCGAGGTATATCCTGATCTGATCATACTGCGCAGTGTGTTGAAATGCATTACGAACCAGGTTGTTGATAAGTATATCCGTTAACGTTTTATTCCCATGAAGCATATAGGGTGATGCCTGAAGTATATTGGTAGCCCCGTTGCCCGTGAGCTCCTGGTAATGGGCAATAGAATCGTGCAGAAGCTGTGTCACATCAATCGCTTCCTTGTCAATAAACTGTTCATTTTCAATTTTAGATAAGAGCAACAAACTCTTGTTGAGTTTCGACAGGCGCTGGTTGGTATTGATCAGGTCTTTTACCAGTGCGGCCTGCTCTTCGGTCAGTGCTTCGTCTTGCATGAGCAAATCGAGTTTGGACTGAAAGATGGCGAGCGGTGTTTGCAATTCGTGTGATGCGTTCTCTATAAATTCTTTTTGCTGTTGAAACACTTCCATGTTCTTATTGGTGAGCGAACGTATGGCTGCATTCAGATCATCAAACTCGGCAATGTTCGAGTCTTCATATTGAAAAGGTTCTTTCTTGTTAAGTTCGTACGCTTTTAGTTTGGACAGTGTTTTATAAAACGGATTCCATATCTTTTTGGACAGCGAGCTGTTGATGAGCAGAAACCCACCGAGCAGGAGTATCATCAGGATGGTTTGTACGATGCTGATCACAATAACCAGCGCTTTACTTTCTACCAGCGAGGTGCGTATCGCAAGTTTATATACTTGGTTGCGCACAACAAAATACGAGGTAACTTCACGATAGGGATTTACTTCACGATCAATGCTGTCGTACACCGCGATGGTTCGGAACGTTTCGCCTTCATAGTAACGATCGGCAGGCTGAATTTCCTGGTCGTACGCAAGCTCATCAAATACACGCAGGTCTACAGCGATGTCCTCCAGGTATTCAAAGTTTTTAATGTGCTCAACAAATTCTTCCTGTTGCCGGTGGAGGCCATTGTCAATTTCTTTTTCAGATATAGCACGGATGGAAAGAAAGGATGCCGGAATGCCGATCAGCACCAATAGCATTGAATAGTATAAAAAACTTTTTAAGCTTACGTTTAGTAACCTCATGCCGTAAATTTATAGCCTAAGCCGTATACTGTTTTAATATAGTCCTGGCTTCCGGCATCGGCCAGTTTTTTCTTCAGATTCTTCATATGTGCATAAATAAAATCGAAGTTGTCCATTACCTCGGCTGCATCACCGGTAAGGTGTTCGGCTATAGCATTCTTGGAGATCACTTTATTTTTATTCGAGATGAGAAAAATCAGCAACTCGTATTCTTTCCGCGTTAGCGCAACAGCTTTGCCAGACACGTGTACTGTAAATGCGTTGGTGTCGATTCTGATCTCGTTGAACTCGAGAATATTGCTGCCGTTAAAATTTCTTCTTCGCACAATAGCCTGTACACGTGCAGTGAGTTCGGCCATATGAAAGGGCTTGGCAAGGTAATCGTCAGCACCCAGGTTGAGTCCACTGATCTTGTCATCGATCGAGTTTTTCGCAGAGACAATAATTACTCCGTTGTTTTTTTTCAGTGCTTTTAATTTCTCCAGTAACTGCAAACCCGTGCCGTCTGGTAAAGAGATGTCGAGCAGGATACAATCGTAATCATGCATGCAGATTTTATCGAGCGCGGCATCGTACGTGTACGCCTGTTCGCAGATAAAAGCTTCGGAGCTTAAAAATTTAGCAATGCTTTGAGAGAGTTCTGTCTCATCTTCAACAATCAGCACTTTCATATACCGCGGATGAACTTCAATAAATATAGCAGCAAACCGACAAACTTCAGTTTCGTCAGGCCTGAAATAGTTTTTGTAAAAGTGTAAGATGATTCTGAATAAATTCTGAAGCGGTATTAGGCCGGCAGTGTTCGCATCCGGTAGGCATTCATGGCATACTGGCCAAGTTTTTCCGTTAGCCGGTGATTAACGTATGCACCCACAACCGCGCCAATGCCCGGCACGAGCTGCAATAATTTGGCGATGTCGATATAGTCGCGGTATTCCTGCTGGAACGAACGCCAGTCGAATTGATGAATGTCTGCCGGTAACAGAATTACGTCTTCCCTCCATTGCTCCAACTGACTATATATCCGGTTACGATGCTGCTGGCTCGAGAATGTTAACTGAAATATATGCAGCAGGTATATACGCTCCTTGTAATCGCGCGTATCAATGCCGTAGGTAGCCGCGATCTCAAATAACATTTTCATTTTTATACCCAGCCATATCGGGAAGTCGGCAAGTCCTAACAGTAAGCCACCGGCACCGGTAATAGCGCCTTCGGCAGTGGCTGTATTCCGATGTGCACGAATAATAGCGCGTACTCTATTTTCACGATCAGCAAGCGTCAGGTCCGGTATGGGATCAGGCGTGGAAAGCCCTGCACCAAAGATGAGCGCACGAGTCATCTGCTTTATGGCTGACGTAATCGCAGTATGTACTTTCTCAGGAATGATACGGTTGATCCGGTTTTGTGTCTGTTTGGACAGTCTGTTCAAAAATGAAGGTTTTCGCTGCATGCGTTTTTGCCAACGCACAAGTTCTTCCTGTGCCTGTTGATTGTAAGAGATGAGCGAGCTGGTCATAGTCATTCTTGTTTATCGTGAAGTATAACTGTGAATATGAAATGTCGTGCCCAGGTAAAGAACGCGATTAACACCGTAATCGTTACGCGGACCGTACGAGCTGTAGACGTACGGCTACACATTTATATATAGGTTGGCAGTATAAGAACCTGTCAAAAAAATTATCCTGCCGAACGAACGGTTTGTGGAGTATTGCAAAATTCAAACATGGGCGAGCAGTCTTTTACGGTTGTTTGAATTGTACAAGCATTGGTTTGAATGCCGCAATCGCCAGGGGTATAAACCAGTATACTTTTGTATTGTAAACGGAAACGAAAATGCAGACGAGAGCAACCCATGGTTTAGTCGCAGAGTATGTATTAACAGATTTCCGGTAACTATTCATTTTAACCCCTTTAAATAATCAACGTATGAAAACCAAAAAAGTATGGTTTGTAACGGGAGCTTCCAAAGGTCTTGGACTCTCGATTGTAAAAAAGTTACTCGAACAAGGCTACCAGGTAGCGGCTACATCACGCAAGCTTGATGATCTGAACAACGCAGTAGGTACGCGCAGCAGTAATTTTCTGCCACTCGCAGTAGATATAGTGTCGGAGGCAAGCGTAGAGAAAGCAATTACCGAAACGATCAGTCATTTCGGTCGCCTCGATGTGGTGGTAAACAATGCCGGCTACGGACAAGTGGGCGCAACCGAAGAACTGAGTGCAGACGAAGTACGCAATAACTTTGAAGTAAATGTATTCGGATTATTGCACGTGGTAAGAAAGGCCATGCCGCATCTGCGCGAGCAACGCTCCGGACATATATTTAATATATCATCAATCGGTGGCTTTACTGGTAATTTTGCAGGATGGGGCATATACTGCGCCACTAAATTTGCAGTGTCTGGTCTCACCGAAGCATTGGCACAGGAAGCAAAAGATTTTGGTATAGATGTAACGGTTGTAGAGCCCGGATATTTCAGAACAAATTTCCTTTCTGCCGGTTCACTCGGTACACCTGCAAATCCTATTGAAGAGTATACAAGTGTACGCGCATCACAAACGCTTCACCAGAATACAGTGGATGGAAACCAGGAGGGAGATCCTGATAAAGCAGCGGATGCTTTGATCGCAGTAGCCAAAGCAGATCGTGCTCCTTTACACTTATTACTCGGTGCAGATGCGTATGCAATGGCCTCTCAAAAACTGGAAGACCTGAAGCGTGAAATGGAACTCTGGAAAGAGACAACGATATCTACCGGGTTTCCGAAAGAAGTTGTGGCTTAGTAAAAAATATTGTGCTATAGCATAATAAAAACATAACAGATTGACACGATATAGGAGAGGACAGGTGTGGAGGAATGTGTCAATCTGTTCAGCTTTCAAAGTATATATAGCGATGCTATCCAAGAGGCTGCGCCAGTATATTGATGTCCTTTACTTCCAGTATTTTTTTACTGTAGCCGTACAGGGCAGCATTGATCATGGCGTAACCTACTTCGTGCAGGGTTGAGGCCGAGTTAGGAAAGAGCGCACGGAGCGGTTTATATAGCCACTGTATATATTTATAGAAGGTGTGGGCATTCTTTAAGCCGGGCGTGGGGTGTATATAGCCCGGACGAAAAGCATATACCTGTTTGAACGGAAGCTTGAAGAGATCATTTTCAGTTTTACCTTTCACGCGGGCCCACATACTTCTTCCTTGCTCACTGCTGTCGGTGCTGGCACCGGAAACGTAGGAGAAGGTCATGTCTGGATTAAGATCGCACAGTACACGGGCAAAATGCAACGTAAGCGTATG
The DNA here is from genome assembly GCA_902168205.1 of uncultured Chitinophaga sp. Lineage (GTDB taxonomy): Bacteria > Bacteroidota > Bacteroidia > Cytophagales > Cyclobacteriaceae > Ohtaekwangia > Ohtaekwangia kribbensis. Next base: position 850,408 of record CABHOK010000002.1, read on the forward strand.
CGTAATGCGAAAATAATCTTCCTCCTTCATGCCGATGGAAGATATACCGAGGCAAAAGAAGCAGGCGTTGTAACGTGCAAGTTCTGTTGAGAGTGGTGTTATGTTATAAAAATCCTGGTGAACGATCTCTTTCAGTTTGGGATGTGTAACACCACAAGGTTTCCGGTTGATGACGAGAACGGCTTCAACCTGAGGATGATGCAGGCATTCATGCAATACACCTTCGCCTACCATACCGGTAACACCGGTGATGATAACACGAAGTCCGGAAGTATCAGAAGTATTCATAGACTATTAATATAGAATTCTAAAATGATAGAAGACAGACCGATGTCAATAAAGTTTTAAGTCTCCGAAACAGGAGCAATGCGATAGTCGGATGGCCGGCCGCATATATTTTCGAAAATATTTATAGTTGATCCGAAACTTTTTAAAAAACGCCTATGTAGTAGTATGTACCAGAACGAAAATCGGAGTTTTCCGTTATATCGAATAATTTAAATATATCAATAAGATGACTGACCTGGCTTCCACCACCATGAATGCTAAGAAAGCAGGAAGGATATCCAAAGCGCTTGCTGATCCGAACCGGTTGGTCATTTTAAAGGAGATAAAAAAACGGAACGATTGCCTGTACTGTGTAGAGATCACGGATATTATCGATCTCGCGCAACCTTCTATCTGCCACCACCTCAAACAATTGACCGATAGCGAGATCATTGTAGGAGAGAAGGAAGGACGGAATGTGAAGTATAAACTGAACAATGAAGTGATGGATGAATATATAGCATTCCTCCAATCATTGAAGACTGAGTAATTTTTTTCTGGTTATTAATCGAACAATTTAAATATTTCAATAAATAAGAATGGCTGAATATGAATTTTAACCAAAACCCCATACCGAAAAACGTATCGAAAAACTTAAATATATCAATAAATGTAAACCCCAAGTATATGAAAGTGTTAAACAAACAACGATTACGCACCTTCGCATTATCAGTAACCGGCTCTGCATTGCTGGCAGCTGTTATCGTAGCGTGTTCCTCCAAAGCAGAGGATTTGAAGACAGAATCTAAAAATGCAGTTGTGCTTACCGGTGTACCCGTAGATGGTGTGGTTGTACAGCCCGGTGTTGTACGCGATGAACTGGAAGTTACCGGCACTGTAGTAGCCAACCAGCAAGTAGATATAGCGAGCGAACTTACCCGCAAAGTAGTACGGGTGAATGTAAAAGAAGGAAGCAAAGTAAAGCAGGGTACATTACTGTTCCAGCTCGATGATGCAGACCTGCAGGCTCAACTGGAACGCTACCGCCAACAGGAGAAACTGGCGAAGTTAAATGAGACTCGCCTGAGAGACCTGATCGAAAAAGAAGCTATACCTCAACAGGATTATGATGAAGCTTCTACCAACCTGAATGTACTGCAGGCACAGATCCGCGAACTGGAAGTGACGATCAGTAAAACAAGAATCGTTGCCCCGTTTGATGGACAGATCGGCATGATCAATACACACCCTGGTGCTATTGTATCTGTCAATACGATACTTACCAATATAGAAGATAACAGTGTTGTAAAAGTGGAGTTCTCGGTACCGGAGAAATATACCAATGTGATTCAGCCCGGAAGCGAACAGACTTTTACCATTATCGCTGATCAGAAACAGTATAAAACAAAAGTAATTGCGCGCGGTGCAAGTCTCAGTCAGGATACCCGCACGCTTCTGGTGCGAGGCATTACAGCCAACCCCGATGGTAAACTTTTACCCGGACAAAGCGCAAGACTGAATCTGTCGCTGAATACATCTGCGGGTGCCCTTACCGTTGCATCGCAGGCATTGATACCTTCTACCAACGGTTACTCGGTATTTGTAGCGCGCAACCATAAAGCTGAAGCAGTGCCTGTATCAATAGGACAACGCAGTGCCAGCACGGTAGAAATTACCGAAGGCTTACACCAGGGCGACACCGTTATCGTGAGCAACCTGTTACGTCTTGGTCCTGGTGCACCGGTTCAGTTAGTCTCTGTTAAATGACAGACTATAGCAACCCATTATTTTTTTCAATGAAAATTCAATTCAATATTTCATGAGTGCAATTTCTCAAATAAGTATATCCCGGCCAGTACTGGCAGGGGTTATGTCGGTGCTGCTGATACTCTTTGGTATCGTTGGCTATACCTTCCTCGGCACCCGCGAATATCCCGTTACTGATTCACCGATTGTTATGGTTACAACGGTATACCCAGGCGCCAGCGCGGATATCATCGCATCACAAGTAACCAAACCACTGGAAGAAGCCGTAGCAGAAGCCAATGGTATACGCGCTATGTCTTCTGTGTCGCGCGAGCAGGTAAGTATAATTACCGTAGAGTTTAACCTCGATGCAGACCTCGAAGCAGCTGCCAATGATGTACGCGATAAAGTATCCAAGTCACGTCAGCAATTACCGGCCGATATAGAACCTACGATCGTAGAGAAGTCTGGTCCTGCTGAATTCCTCGTGTTCTTAACGGTACAAAGTGATACCCGAAGCCTGGAAGATATTACCGACTTCGTGAACATAAATATCAAGGAACGTCTTCAATCTATACCGGGTGTACGCATCGTTGATTCGTATGCCGGTCGTAAACGCGCGATGCGTTTGCGCATGGATCCGCTTAAACTCGCATCCTATAATTTAACACCGGCTGATGTACAGGCGGCACTGCAACGTGAGAACGTAGATTTACCCAGTGGGCGTATAGAAGGTGAGAATACCGAAGTAACGCTGCGTACGCAGGGAAGACTGGTAACAGAAGAAGACTTCAACAACATGATCATCGTGCAGAAAGAAGGAGCCATCGTTCGCTTCAAAGATATAGGCACGGCTATCATGTCTTCACAGAATGAACGTACCGCGATGATTGTAGGCGAAGGACCTACTGCACGTTATGGTGTAGGTACAGGCGTACAGCCCCAGCGTGGTGCTAACTCGCTTGCGATCGTGGATGAGTTTAAGGAACGTTTCGATGAGATCGTTAAGACAGCTCCCGATGACTATATCATTTCCCTTGGAAAAGATTTTACGGTACCCGTTCGTAATTCACTCACGGAAGTAGAAGAGACTCTGATCCTCGCGTTCGTACTCGTAGCCTTGATCATCTTTATATTCCTTCGCGACTGGCGCAGTACATTGATACCGCTTGTAGCGATACCGGTCTCGATCATCTCGGCATTCTTCATTATGTATATAGCCGACTATTCCATCAACGTGTTAACCTTGCTGGGATTGGTACTGGCCATTGGTCTGGTGGTGGATGATGCGATCGTAGTACTTGAAAATATATATGCTAAAATTGAAAAGGGCATGAACCCGCTGGAAGCCGCGCGCAAAGGTTCTGATGAAATATACTTTGCCGTAATCTCCACAACAGTAACACTCGCGGCCGTTTTCCTTCCTATACTTTTCCTCGGAGGTATAACCGGTAGATTGTTCAAGGAATTTGCCATCGTAGTGGCAGGCTCCGTATTGATCTCGGCTTTCGTAGCGCTTACACTTTCTCCGATGATGAGTGCATACCTGCTCAAAGCCGGAGCGTCACACGGATGGCTATACCGTAAAACAGAACCATGGTTTGAAGCACTTAACCGTGCCTATGAAAAATCACTCCACGCATTTTTCAGAGTACGCTGGATGGGATTTGTATTGTTGTTACTCTCCTTTGGTGTAGCATGGTATCTTTTACCGAAGCTGCCTTCTGAACTTGCTCCGCTGGAAGATCGCTCAATGGTGGGTCTTGCTGTTATTGCTCCGGAAGGAACATCATACGAAAGTATGGAGCAGACCATGAAAGAGATCAACAACTTCGTGTCAGACTCTATACCGGATTTGAATGGTAACAGAACGTATGCGGGTATAGCAGCATCTGTCGGTACATTGGTGCAGCCGGTAAACGGAGGTTTCCAATGGATATTCCTGAAAGATCCGCATGAACGTGAAAGCGGACTTACACAACAACAGGTATATGAAAAACTCGTGGCTGCATCCGGACGATTCAGAAATGTAATTATGATCCCGATCCAGATTCCAACCATCGGGGGTTTCTCCAGTTCACAGCCACTGCAATATGTGGTGCAGGCTCCCGATCTGCCAAGTCTCATTGATGTGATGCCGAAGCTGATGGGACAAGTATATCAAAGTAAAAAGCTGAGCTTCCAGGATCCTGACTTCAAAATTAACCGTCCGGAGATCGGTATATCCATCGATCGTCAGCGTGCAGCACAGGCCGGTATATCTACGCAGGAGATAGGCCGCACACTGCAACTTGCATTGAGCGGAAGACGCTACGGATACTTTATCTACAACGACCGTCAATATGAAGTTATAGGACAACTTGACCGCGAGGAACGTTCGGCTCCATCTGATCTGCACTCGTTGTTCCTGCGTGCCGAGAATGGAGAGATGGTGTCATTGGACAACCTGGTTACCATGAAAGAAAGTGTAAGTCCTCCGGCTATATATAGATATAATCAATCCTATAGTGTAACGATCTCAGCAACGCCAGCTCCCGGTGTAAGTTTAGGAGAGGCGATTCAGGAGATGGATGGTATTACCAAGAATGTACTGCCCGACGGTTTCAGCACAGCACTTGCCGGACAAAGCCGCGACTATGCGGAAAGTAGTTCAAGCCTTGTGTTTGCATTCATCTTCGCGATCATACTGATATACCTGGTGCTCGCAGCACAATTTGAAAGCCTCATCGATCCGTTCATCATTCTGCTTACCGTGCCCATGGCACTTACAGGAGCATTGTTGAGTCTGTGGATCACAGGTCAGTCGATCAACGTGTTCAGTGAGATTGGTATCATTATGTTGATCGGTCTGATTACCAAGAATGGTATCCTTATCGTAGAGTTTGCCAACCAGCGCAAAGAGGAGGGACTTTCTGTTCGCGATGCCGTGCTTGCTGCTGCTGCATCACGTTTCCGCCCGATCCTGATGACTACCCTGGCCATGATCTTCGGTACACTGCCCATAGCCCTGTCGTTGGGTACATCATCCGGTAGCCGTACATCGCTGGGTATCGCGGTGGTAGGCGGACTGATCTTTGCCGGTATACTCACGCTCTATGTTATTCCTTCGGTGTATTCATACTTCTCGCGTGCACATGTGCACAAAGTAAAAGATGAAAACAACCACGTATCTGAAATCAATAAAGAACAAGCTGTTATAGCTTAACCCCTATGAAATCACGCACATATTATCGTTATATAGTTTTTGCGCTCGCCTCACTGGTATATATACCAGCGAGTGCGCAGCAGCAGGAGCTGTCGCTACAGGATGCTATCACGCTGGCGGTATCATCAAATCCTGAACTGAAAGCCAGTGCATTGGAAATTGAGAAGTCTCAACAACAACGCGTTGTGGCCCGAAGCCTCTATTTACCTACTGTAGGTATTAACGCACAGGCTAATCATTATTTCCAGTTAACACCTTTCTTCGGTTTTGGCGAGACTACAGCCGAAGGTAAAATTCCCTATGGAAGATTTGGAGGAGAAGATCAGCTCGGTGCTGCTATAGCAGCAGTGCAGCCGTTGTATAATCCACTGGCGTATCCATTGTTGCAACGTGCCCGCCTGCAAGAGCAGGAGAGTCGCGCGGCATCGCATGGTAAACAACTTGGTGTACAGACATTGGTAAAGCAAACCTACCTGCGTATACTCGTGCTCAACGAACGTATCAAGTTACAGCAGGAGAGTATAAACCGTAACAAGCGGGTGTTGCTCGATTCACGTTCATTGCTGTTACAGGGAAAAGGACTTCGTGTCGATACACTGCGCGCCTATACTTCGGTGAAGAACCTTGAGCCAGACCTGGTAAAACTTTCGTATGCTGTTGAAACCAGCAAGCTCCAGTTGAAAGCACTCATTGGTATAGATTCACTTCGAGATATAGTACTTACCGATTCATTGGTAGTGCCGGCTCCCGGAGCACTTCCTTCCGAAGAACAGGTATATAATGAAGCGAAAGCCAACAACCCTGATTTCCAGGTGCTGTCGCTTCAGGAACAGATCAGTCACCAGGGTGTGCGCTCAGCCCATGCGTTGCGCAAGCCGGTACTTTCTGCTATAGCACAATACCAGGTACAATCGCAGACTAATAATTTTGAGTATGGTAATGCATACTATCCTACATCTTCGTACGTAGGGCTTCAGCTTTCCATTCCGCTCTTTACCGGTTTCAGCACACAGGCAAAAGTAAAGCAGGCCAATTATAGCAAGGAGCAATCTGGTCTAACATTGCGCTATGCACATGAACAATTGCGCGCCAGCGTACACGAAGCACTGGCACAAAACCAAGAGACCATTCTGCGATTACAGAATACGGCCATCGTAAAGGAAACAGCACAGCTCAGCTATAACATCATTCAATATCGTTATAAGAGCGGTATAGCATCACGCCTGGAACTGACCGATGCAGAACTTGCACTCACAACGGCTCAATCCAATTACCTCGAAGCGGTATATGATTATCTCAATGCCCGCATCGTGTTACTGAGAATTATGGGCAGCGCGGAATAATAAGCGCGTAGCTATATAGATATACGGGTTGTGCATTCTCCTGCATGTGGGGTTTTATAGAGTAGGTTGCAGGATTGTGTGTAGAGGACGCAGCAAGAATGCACACCCGTTAAAAAAACAGGACACCAAGGATACTCTGCGTTACAGAGAATATCTCTCTGTGTAACGCATGATTTATATCTTGTGTTAGCCAACGTTACTATCCCACTCAATCAATTTTCCTTTTATGTATCTCAAAGTTGATGATGAATGTCCTCGTTCTATAGTTTCTTCGCGATGCTTTTCCAGATCCTTAAGGGATTGCTTTTGATACAAATAGAAAATTGCTCCAAGTATTTTATTGTCAACGTTTACAAAAATCATATAAAGTTTGTCCCGTGTAGTTATTGAACTCAGTAGAATTTGATTGAAACTCATTACTCTTAATTCTTTGATTGCCTCATTCCAATTCTTGAGTTCATCCCACTGAAACTTACCCTTATTCAAATCCTCAGCCATTCTTAATCTCAACTCATACAGCGATTCCATTTCTTTCTTTTCTTTAATAAAACCTGGCTGAAAATGAATCTCTTCAGTCTTGATTTTACTTAAACATTCAAGGGCAATCGGATTTTTACTACTATCTAAAATTCCAATTATGTATTCAATTTTTTCCATTATAATGTTGCCTAACGTTGGTGCATATGACGTTGCCGGATCTAGGAGGACTTAGCAATGACGATAGGAATGCTAAGGCCGACCTGCTCAATCTATCCCACGTGACCAAACGTTATTTGAAAACAAAACTACGAACTACACCGAACCCCGGCAATGGCATATGCACTTTGTTAGCGGCTAGTCTGTTGTCAACCGGGCTCCATGTTGTTTTTTAGTCCTTTGATTTCTTTTATTAAAAGAATTATAGCTGTCCCGATAAATGGTAGTGCTGTGAAGAGTGAAAAAATGTCAATACTATGAATATCCAACGCGTCCTTTGTTAAAATAAAAGTCGCTGTGAGCAAGATTAAGCATCCGATAATTGTCAACCAGGTTTTGACTTTTTTGTCAAAGAAATAACTACTAATTAAAATGCTTTGTCCCAATACACTGACCAGCCCAACAGTCATTAGTCTTTCGTCATAGCGGCCCGAAATATTAAATTGAAAATCACCAGAAAATAAATCACCCAACCCCATTATTTCAAAGAGTCCGAGCGGGCCACCACCATGTCCTGCACCAATAATGATGAATAAATTGAAAACTATTGTCAGGGTCCTTAATGTATTCATCTCAATTTGTCCTAGGGCTTGCCGCTAACGTTTGGCTATAACCAGTGGCGGCTTTTGAAAACGTATCTATCCACCGTTGTAAGCTCCCCCGAAAATAGGACGGTTTAAGATTAGATGAAAGTCTTTTAACTTTAAACTGTTACATATGAAAAAGAAACGCTTTACAGAAGCCCAGATTTTCAACATTCTCAAAGAGTTTGATGC
>CABHOK010000003.1 GCA_902168205.1 uncultured Chitinophaga sp.
TGGACGCTGCCCGTACGCAACTGGAGTTTGGTGGTGAATCAATTTATCAACATCTTCGGAGAGCGGTGCAAAATATAATCCCTTTACGCAGTTGCTTAGACGCTTACACACTTTTTTAGGCAGTGTCAAGCAAAACTCCATCCGAATATTATATAAGCTGTGTGGAAGATAGTATACTTACCGTTTCAAACGCAGATATGGAACTGGAAATAAATAGTAAATTTCCAAAGTTTGAAATCATGTGCAGGATATTGTCGGAAGAGTTGTTAGCCAAACAACGAATAGACTTTGACGAGTTTAAAACTTCTTCACCTGAACAACGATACCTGAACTTGTTGCAAAAAAGACCTGATCTTATTCAACGTGTGCCACAGTACCAGTTAGCAAGTTATTTAGGTATCAAACCCCAATCATTAAGCAGACTAAGAGCAAGAATTCATGAAAAAAAGAGCTAATGCGAATTTCTTCACTTAAGTGAACGATGTTTAACCTATTGCTAATCTTTCTTTGCAGCAACGGTTAACATTAATAAAAGAAGAAATGTACAAGCAGATTTTATTCATGGGGCTGGCGTTCATGTTGGCAAGTACGCGTGAACTCAAAGCACAATATAGTGAAACAGACAGCACCTACAGACGGTGGTTCGCGGGTAGCACTTTGTTCTTATTGGGTAATTTGGCTCCTACAAATCCCCCCGACTTTGTTCAACTCAATATAGGCTATCGGATTACCGGAAAAGATGTAATTACGTTGGAACCCAAAACCTGGAAATATGCCTGGCCGAATGGCATTCACCCATTTTTCAACAAAGCATACGGAGATCCGGAAGAGGAATTTCCCGGGTATATTCGTGAGTATGGTATATCAGTAGCTTACCAGCGATTTTTGTGGAAAGGTTTATATGCTGAACTTAATGTAATGCCTGCCTGGCAAAAAATCGTAGATGTTGACGGTAAAAAAATTGATAATGGGTTTCAGATTTTCAACACTTATCGTGTCGGTTATCACGTCAGACTTTTTAAAGACCGATTTTTTATTCAACCATCCATAGCCATTACTCACCGTGCTTATCACACAACACTCCCTGACGGATTTAAACGGTTAGACGATAAGTGGTCGAAATTTGTCTTCGGAGAACCGGGGTTTCATTTTGGGTATAATTTTTAGTTTGTCATTCATGAAAACACAAAATGCACTCGAAGACATTCAAGTCAGTTTGAAACTGAAATTAGCAATACTGTGGGCGAGCTTTATGTTTCTCTATATCTATGTTGACTATTTTCACTTATTTATGCCGGGTGCGCTGAAAGATCTGTTAGCCAGTAAAGTATTTGTATTTGAAATTACGCAGGGATTTCTTTTGGCAGCACTCGCCTCCGTGACAATTCCTGCACTGATGATTTTTCTTTCCGTAGCGCTGCCAGCTAAAGCAAATCGCTTTATAAACATAATCGTGGCTACGGTTTATATTCCTTTTACATTGTTTAATTTAGTAGGTGAGGCTTGGATGCACATGGTGTTTGGCGCTGTTGTAGAAGTCGTTCTTCTTTTCCTAATTATCCAGTATGCATGGAAATGGCCTCGTATTGAAGTGTGAACAACTGAAAAACTCATTTTTTTGTTATTTTTTTATAATCGGTCGCACACGGGACGTTCGGATTAGTCCCAGGGTACACACTACTTTTATCATATAGTATATATTGTGATTGACGACAATTAGTACTTATCAATGGTAGGATTTAGCGGAACAATAACTTCTATTGGATTAAGTGCTATACCCTCAAATTTCTCTCCGTTCCTTCGGAATATTTCAAAGTTTTCATCTCGATTTTTACTAAAATGGAATGCCGTTCTCCCTGTCCAATAACATCTCCCATGCCTTTGTTGGCGTTCTTTCACCAACAAACCACCCTATACCCGCACTGAGCTTGCAATGCCTATATAGGTATGCGATGTTCTTTTATTTGAGTGCTTGTTTTTTTTCTATGAAGAGACTGCTGGCTAGGAGATGGGCGAAGCGAAAGTGACAAGGCGGTACATATAATGAAAGAAGAAAAACTATTAATTTAAAACAATGCCCAATTCCTTTGGCATTCTTTATGGTAGATGGCAAAGATATTCGTTTATAAAAAATCCATATATTGGTATGCCAGCACTAATTTAGATAACCCCAAACCATGAAATATTTAATTACAACACTCTTCGTTCTAACAACAGGACTTTTATTCGGACAATCATTTGAAGGAACAGTAGTCTATAAGACTGACTTTAAATTTCAGATTTCTAAGAAAATGGCTCAAATGGGACTGACGGAAGAAATGATGAAAGAGAAAATGAAAAAAGACGGTTCCTGGACAGATAGCGTTAAGACAAGTTACAAGCAAGGTGATTACATTACTTATACGAATTTTAATCCTAGATCGTGGTCAGTATATAAACAAAAAGACAATAAGCTATATTCATTTGAAAGCGGAGAAGCTTCTGACCTGTGCACAGTAACCGATGTTTCCATAGACCTGGAATTTCAAATGACCGGTAATAAACCAACCGTGGTAAAACTCGATACTATAGCCGAAATAAACGGAATGAAATGTGAAGCCGTAAGAGTTAAATGGAAAACCGGAACATACGACTATTACTATAACAGTTCTTTTCTAAAAGTCGACAGCAAACTATATGCAAACCATATTTATGACGGTTGGGCCGACTTTCTAAAAATTTCAAATGCATTGCCAGTTAAAATAGTGAAATCAACAAAGGGCATGTCAATAGTGACGTATACATTAACCAGACATTCCGAAGAAAAAATTGATCCGAAACTATTTGTAATACCTAAACTCGTTGCAGATAAGGAACTTAATGTTATTAAAATCGCGAATAGAGAAGTAATGCGAATAAGTAAATAACTCTAGGAAAGAGGTAAATGGTTTTGAAATATATACCTGAATTTGCAATTTAATTTATCGCATCTGGATATGAATTTCTCAACTTGACTAAATTTTACTTTAACGAAGAGCCAAGAGAGGTATATTATGTTCAGTGGGAGGGAACGGGATTTATTAGCGTTCGTTTTGCATACAACTATAGGACCGAACAAACTGCATTGGAAAATGAAAGAGATGAAGTTTATGTAGACGAACGCGAGAAACAGCGAATGGCCCATCGCTTAAGAACGGAAGTTCTAGATAGGATAGACTCTATAATTGAAAAATCAGCGGACAGAGACTCCGCTATTTTTGTTTCGCCCCTTTGAATGTTGGTTCAGGATAGTAATGAGAAGGTCTACCGCTAACAATGGCTATAAGACATATGCTATATCTCGAAGGTTCTTAACTTTATGTGCTATTAAATTTCGTAAGCAGCATGGGACAATGCTGTAGGTATTAACACGCATACTTCTTATAGCTAAGCATTGTACGCAAGCGGCAAAAAAAATAACGGTGAACAATGGACCGTCAATTGAAAACCTTGTTAATTTATTACAGCATTTATTTTTTGCCAGAGAGCATCGTCAAATCCGGAAAGTGCAAAATTGGGGTTTGCAGGATCTGAAGCATCGCCCATTCTTATCACTACCATATTTTTGCTGGGAATGACATAGATGCGTTGATCTTCCGCCCCCATTGCTGCATACATATCAGCCGGGGCACTGGGCACCAAAAGTCCCTCGTAAACAGTTTGGCCACCCGGTACCATATAACTTGCTTTACCATTTAGCCACCACAAATAGCCATAAGCAGGATTTATGCTTTGTGATGTACGGATGCTTTCGTTAAAAAAACTTTCGTTCACAATTTGTTCATCACGCCACTTCCCTTTGTTTAGTGCCAGTAGTCCAAACCTGGCCATACTACGGGTAGTGCTATGGTATATTTTATAAATAACGCCATAGTTCCAGCTGCCATCCATTCCTATTTTGTTTTTTAGTTTAGTATTGAAATACGCTTCGAAATCCTGGCCACTGGCCTGAGCAACAACATCCATTAATTTTTGAAAAACATTATGGTAAGACCACCGCGCACCGGCATCTTCCAGGTATGTTAAATTCGCTTTTACTACCAGATCACTTTCATCATTAATTCCCGAAGTCATGGTCAGTAAATGTTTTGATGTAATTAAGTTCTCCTTTTCTATTGGTTCACTCGTCCAGCCTGTGCCCAGGTACTGCGATACTTTATTGGTAATATCGAGTAGTGCCTCCTGCTGGGCTATTCCGGTTGTAGTGGTTACCAGTGTTTTACCTGCACTGTTCCATGGCCACGAAGTAGTTGATGCATGTCCATCAAAATACTCCTCCATAACTATTCTTCCATTTACGAGAATCATAAATGATTTGGAGTTCTTTTCAAGAAGATAATCTTTTAATGGCTGTACCGCACTTTGATTCCAGCCCAAACTGGAAATGGATTTTGTTTCCCAATCAGTACCGGTGTTTGAAGGAAAGTACATGGGGGCATCCGTGCCGGGTTCATCATCATTCGAACAAGCGGAAAATACAAATGCAGCTATTACAAGGAATTTTAGATACTTCATCATAAGTTTGTTAGACTTCCAAGTTCTTAAAAAGTTTAATCATTACATTTTTTTTCTTTTTGAAAAAAAAGTCCGAATAACAGATATAAAATCTCATGTCTTTGATATGTTTCTTTCCAACGAAACGTCCTGTAATTAAGCGCGCTTTCTTGGAAGCATCTGAGGCAGCGGTGAAGGAAAATCGCATTATTATATATTAGAAAAGTGTGAGCTGTGAACTATCAAACATTTCAACCACATACAGATTTAAAATCAGTTGTTAGTTGCTATTGGACTTTAGAAGTTTCCACAGGTAATGATGTACAAAAGCAACGGATTGTACCGGATGGTTGTATTGAAATGGCTTTTATACTGGGCGATGATATAAAGCGATATACTTCCGAAACCGGATTTATCCATCAGCCCCGGGCAATGATTCTCGGGCAAACCCTTGAGCCTTTCTATATTGAACCAACTGGATACGTAAACACATTTGCCGTTCGCTTTTATCCGTATGGCTTTGCCAACTTTGTTTCGGTGCCTATTAATAGCCTTGCCAATAAAGAGACACCAATAGAATTACTGTTTGGTAGAAATATAGCTGAAGAGTTGGAGCGTGCAATTATTCAGGCAGCAAATACACAACACCGGATAACCATTGTTGAGACTTTTCTTTTAGGCAGACTAAATAACGAGGCAACCATAGACAACATCGTCAAGATGACCATAGACGCCCTTTTATCAACGAACGGAAGTGCTTCGATAAAAACAATCCTCAAAGAAGATTTGTCTAAAAGAAGACAGCTCGAAAGAAATTTCATCAAACAAATTGGTGTCAGTCCAAAACAGTTAGCGAAGGTGATCAGATTACAAGCCGCCTTAAAAATGATGCTCAACGGAAATCCTGAAAACCTGACAGCTATAGCGTATGAAAGCGAATACTTTGATCAGGCTCATTTTACGAAAGACTTCAAAGAGTTTACCGGTATCAGTCCAAAAGAATTTTTAGGTAACGAGACGCTAACGCTTTCCACTCTTTTTTACAAATAGACAGCGTGTCGCATTTTTACAATTTTTAGCTACCCTCGAAATTTAGCTTTGTACTGTCAACTAAATTATATAGATGAAAAGTACAATTGCAGGCGTCATATTGATTTTTGTCTTTGGCATTTTGGCGTGTGATAATAGGAGTAAGTTAGTTTCTGAAACACAAAACACTGATTCGATCGTAACTAAAAACACAAAAGATATGAATAGCTATATTTCCATTTTTGAAATCCCGGCAACAGATATAGTGAGGGCATCCACTTTCTACCAGGAAATTTTGGGAGTAAAAATTGAGCGAATGGATTTTCCGGGACTGCAAATGGGATTGTTCCCCTATGAAGAGCAACTGGTGGCGGGTGTAATAATGAAAGGAGAAGATTACAGGCCTTCTGCTGGCGGAGTAACTATATATTTAAATGGTGGAGATAACCTTCAAATTATTCTTGATAAAGTAGAGAAAAATGGAGGGAAGGTGATTGTTCCAAAAACACCTCACGCAGATGAAGTTGGGTACTTTGCAATATTTCACGATTCGGAAGGAAATAGAATTGGACTGCATTCTTCCAATTAAAAGAAGAAGAAAGCGCTCCCGACAAAATGTAAAAACTTGTAGTGGTTCGGGTACAACCCCGAACCGTTTTTTGTTATCCTTGTGCCTTCGTTACGTTCTTCATCAACGTACAGCCTGCTCGCGCAGCGTTAAATATTGTAGGTATATTTTTATAAAATTATAACTTCGTTGCTTGAGAGATGAAATTGTATCTATACTCCTGAAAATCCGTTATATAGTTGTGTTATAAAAACGACAGGAAATGAAGATACTTTTTACATTTTGTTTACAAATCGTGACAACTGTTTGCTTATCGCAGGGAATTTTTCCGAGCCTAAGTCCGAAGGGAAATATTGAACAAACTGTTGGATTTACGAACATTTCAATAGACTACGAGCGACCAGCAGCGCGGGGACGAAAGGTATTTGGTGAATTAGTGCAGTACGATAAATTGTGGAGAACAGGCGCGGGGAATTGTACAAAGATTCGATTCAGCAAGGCTGTTGTTATTAACAATAAAAAAATAGGCAAAGGGAGTTACTCGATCTTTAGTATCCCGGGCGCGAATGAGTGGACTGTTATATTCAATAGAGACACGACTCTCTACGGAGTGAACTCGTATGACGCCACAAAAGATATAATACGATTCAACGTAAAGTCGCGCCCTACAGGTCGATACTACGAGTCGTTAACAATAGACATTGACGTAGTGCCAAACGATGCGGTGGTATATATTTCGTGGGAGAATACTCAAATATCATTCCCGGTAAAAACAGAATCAGATAAAGCAGTCAGTGATTTTGTCCAACAACAATTGTTGACAGATAAGTCAGGAGACCCGGATGCGTATGCAACGGCAGCGGAGTATTATTACTTTCTTAACAAAGACCTGGACCGTGCCCTGGTACTTATTGACAAGGCCATTGCTATAAAAAATGAATCGTGGTACTACAGGCAAAAAGTCGACATCCTGGAACTACAAAAGAAATACAAGGAAGCGATTGACGTTGCTACGCTTGCTATCTCCATGGATCAAAAGCGAGCCGATTGGGACTCCAGATCTAAGCAGGAAAGTGAAGCGGAGTATAAGAAGCGAATTGAGGGTTTTAGAAGTCAGTTGAAAAAATAGTACAACGTTAACATCAAGATACCTTTGTTAGCCTTCTTCGTCAAACAAAAAAAACACCTCTAATGTAATATATACCTATGGTAGAATTTACGATATTAATAAATATCAGCACGGAACTTAGGTATATCATTCATGAAGTTGAGCGGTATTTCAATGTTATTTTGGATCAAAAAATAATTGACAAGATTTTTGTCGATGTAGAGCACGATCAAGTCAGTAAAAAGGATTACGTGATTTTTGAAGGTGAAAAGAAAATGTTTGCCAGTCAAATGATAATCCGCGGAACTATTGATGAATACGAGCCGGAGACAATTTGGATCGAGATAAGGAATATTAAAGAAAAGGATCGAGTGTATTTAAGTGAATTATTCTCTCGGCATTAAAAGTACCGGAATGATACTACGTATAGGGATATATTAAGAAGCTATTTCCCGGAGATATTCGTTGTGGACATTTATAGTGTAAATGTTCTTATGTTGGAATATTAACGAGCATGTATGGAAATGACTTCGGAATATATTAATCTTGATTTAGAGGTAATTTCAAAACTTAAGTTTGAGAGGATTGAGTTTGTGCTATCGCATAGGAGTCTGCCCTTTATCGATGAGTTAAGAGAATAATTTAATAAACAGGTTTTCATCATTAAACTAAAAGTGGATAGCTGTCAGCCTTTTTTTTGGGGGGAAGCCTTGGAATACAACATATTTTGAACGGGCTGATGAAATTTTATTTGCCTACCGCCAAGTCTTCAAAATCGAGCCTCAGTAATTTTGTGATTTTTTTTAGCTCGTGACTAATGACTCTAGTTCGTTTTAGATATGTATTGTAATCTTTGTTGATGCACTTCAGATCTGCCAATGATAGATAGTCAGGATGATAAACTTCTGAAATGGTGGCATAAGGGAATACCTTGTCATCTTTCCGGATATAGAACACATATATCCATATCGATAGCCTGCAAGACGGAATTCCCATCAGCGTATATAGTCTACTCCAATCGGTATCAGTAGATAGTTCTCCGAGGAAGATATTCTTTTTTTCAATCTTCCATCCTTGTGCTTTGAAAGTACTTCCTATAGATCCTCCCCGCAGAATCACTTGATGCTCTTTTGAAAAGGCACTATCAATAACGGTCGGGTAATCCACAATGGCCAGTGTGCGAGTTATATGTTTACCATCATACAGATTGGATACCCTCAACCGGGCACTGCTATAAAGTACATCAATTCCATAGCCGCCAAACTTACTGGCAATCCTTTCACTGTTTAGCAAGTTGGACGATAGAATTGAATCGCAGGGTATAGTAGCTGATGGCTGATGGTCGCTGCGTTGTGCATAACCAATCTTACCAGATAATAGCGATGTGGCCAATGCCAGCGTAAATAGGTATACCTTCATTCTCATCCCCGTCACATTCCTATATTTTTGCTGCACGAATATATCATTGAAATGCAGAGCATAAAGCTTATAACAAAAGATAATTAACGCTCCTGTGTTTAGGGTGATTTGTTTAATAATGAGATACACTATATAGATATAGTGTCGGATGCGTTTTTATAGCATGCTATATTTTCGGAAATATATTAACGTTGTATAAGTATACTCCTGCCGCAGCCTGAAGCCAGCAACCAGCCGCCATCAAGTGTGGGGAAAAAAAGAGTCCCGCATACGCAGGACTCTTGTGCAGCTTGCAGTGAATATCAGCTGCGTTACATTTTACGAGGATGAACTTCGCGGATAACTTTGCCGGTAGGATCTATAAACATACCGCGCAATATTCCGTGTTCTTTTTTCTGTATAGTAACGTGGTACACAATATTTAGTTTTCCATCGGCATCAGAAGTTATCTTTTCCCGGTCGTTTACAATTTTGTAATCAGGATGAGCCACGGCAACGGCATCTATTACCGCTTGTGGAAGCTCGGCATGTTTAATAATTCGTTTGGAGTAGTGCAGGTTGCCGGCTTTGTCGTATAATGCTTTGTAGCTGTCCTGGCCTTCGCGGATATTTACCTGGTAGTATTGCGTGTCGGCATTCTTGGCTACTGCGCCATCGGTACGCACGTTCCATTGTTCACCATAAAGTACAGTGGGCAGAAAGCCCAGCTCGGTAACGATAGCCTGCGGAAAGTCATTACGAATAGCATTCATTACGGCTTGAGGTTCTTCACCTTTTTTTACAGGTGTAATGGTAACGGTCTCAGTGGATTGTGCCCATGCGCCTACGGTCAGGCAGAGGCCGAGCATACATGCAAATGTTGTTTTCATACGAATTTTAAATTTTTAAGTGTGATACAGGGTTGTCTCTCATCTTGACTTTTTTGAAAGACTAAAATGGAGTAGTATATATTTTCGTATGGATGTTTTTTTAGAAATGTATATATAACGATGGCGGTGTAATTGAAAGAAAAGTCGCACCGCCTGCGCGACTTTTCTTAACCTAAACCCCCTATGAAAAAACTAGACTATCTTTTTCTCTTTCAGATGTGTTCCGTGTGGATCTGTGGTAATCAGTTTCTTTTGATTTCCCTTTCGGATGATCACGCGGTAGAACGTTACGTTGGATTTACCCTCTTTTATGATCTCGTTATCTTTAACGATAGCATACCCGGGGTTGTCTCGTATTATAGCCTTCCGTACTTCCTGCGGAAGCGCTGTATCTTTGATTACTTCCTTCATGCGCAGCAGCTTGCCGTTGGTATCGTAAAGTGCTTCGCGGTGAACGTTCGAGCCCTTGATCTTTACACTATAGTAACTCGGCTTTTCTCCATTCAGATCGTTATACCCGGTAACGATATATTCTTCGCCAACCAGTTTAGCGGGTAATATAGCCCACTCTTCGCCTTCACTTCCTTTGAAATCCCGTTTGAAAGATTCAATTACATTTACCGGAATTTCAGCTTCTGCTGCTTTGATCCTGACGGCAGCACTCTGTGCCGAAGCACCCGCTATGACTGCCATCGACAGCACTACCGTTGGGATTATCTTTCTCATGCTGTATCGCTTTGTTTGACCTTTTGATTATGGCGTAGAGAGAAAGTCACGAACGTTTACAAGTTTTTTTTCGCGTGACATTTTGCCGATCGGGCATCTCAAGTGTACAAGGCTAAAGATGCCGGCGAAGTATACTTCCCATAGGCATCAATAGCCGGTGGCTCTAAATATATACATCTATGAAAGCGTTGAAATTTTTTATTCTGTCACTGATGGCATTGACACTCAGTTGTATTGCCAGAGGTCAGGCGTATGTAGACAGCCTGGCACACGAAGACCATGAGATTGCTGCAGCTATAGCGCCCTACCCGGCCGATGTACGCACCGCTATATTGGAAGCATCGCAGTATCCGCAGGCATTGGTGAAACTGGAACGTCTGCAGGGACGCACAAGTCAGTCGTTTCAGGACCTGGTGTCAGGATATCCGCGTGAAGATCAGCAGGCGCTATACCAGGCCGGACGTTACCCCGAGTTGCTCAGTAAGCTGACAGCGCTAGGCCCCGGTTCTCCGCAGGCGGATGCGTTGACGAAATCATATCCGGAAGCTGAACAAAAAGATATCATGACAGCCTATCGTACGCACTATACAGATATAGTAAAGATGAATGATCTCTATCAGTCATCGCAAAAGTCGATGCAGAAAGTTATCGCGAAGTATCCGGCTAATGTTCAGGATGATTTTCAGAAGATCGTTGCCATGCCGGATATTATGACATTGCTTACAGACAACATTGATGTAACCGTAGGACTGGGTGAAGCCTACCAGACTGACCCGACCGGAGTAAAACAGCATCTTGATTCATTGCACAGTCAGTTGCAACAGCAGAACGATAAAGATCTGGCGGCCTATAAGAACCAGGTGGAGAACGATCCGAAGTTGCAGGAAGAAATGAAGAAAGCGGCTGATGAATTTGCTGCCCAGTATAACCAGCCCGATAACCCTACCTACGTAGTTAATAATTACTATGATAATACACCCTATCCATACTGGTTCGGTTATCCATACTGGTATGCGTCACCGATCTGGTATCCGCAGCCGCTATATTTCCATACCGGTTTTTACTACGGGCCTTCCGGTAATTTGATTGTGTGTGGTTTGCCTTCGCATCTGTATGCAAACTGGTTCTTTGGTATAGGCTATACGCATTACCCAGCGCTATACCACAACTATCATAATTACTATGCTATACATAACACCCGTGTAACAAACGTGAATGTATACCGCGGCTTTAATCATGTTGCCAACCGGCATTTTACCAACATAGTGCATAACCCGCCTATGCGCAGTACAGAGTTTGTTAACCCCGGCAACCGGATTACGGCAGGCCGAAGCATTGCCCCGGTAACACGCTCGCGCGAAACTATAAATCCTGGTGTAACGCATACGGCACCACACTATAACACGATGCCCGTGCAACATTTTAACAGTGCCGGGTTCAATCACTTTCATGCAGAGTCATTTCATAGTATGGGATGGTCGCATGCCGGTGGCGGACATTTTCATCGCTAACGTTTTAAAGAGTATATACTACATCGATTCCGGTGAGCATTGTTCACCGGATCGATTTTTCTCTACGTTTTTCTTTTATCAAAACTTTCTAACCGGCTTGTGACCTGTTTCAGAAACTGCATCTAACAACCGGAATTGTAAACCAACAACATAAGCCCTGCATGTTTTTCCTCTGCTGAACAGGACAAAAGCCGCAGCCTCTAAAAACACAACTATGAAACGCATTTTTATCATACTGCTTTGCATGTTATCACTGGAGCAGTTGTATGCACAGAAACTTCTCACACTCCGTGAATCGCTGCAACTCGCCAGAGAAAATAATCCTGATCTCAAAGTAGCAGCCTATAACATCAATGCAGCCGAAGCGGATATCAAGACAGCACAGATTCGTCCGGATCCGATCTTTAACATGCAGATACTGCAGTTAACCAATAAAAAATATTTTGCGGAAGGTACACGCTGGACAAACACTGCGAACAACCAGTGGTGGTGGCAGGTAACTAAACCGCTGCAGGTTGCAGGACAGCGCGGTAATAAAATTGACCTCGCGAATAAAATACATACGCAGTCGAAGCTCGACTATCGTGAAAATGCCCGAGGTATATATTATACCGTAGCCAGCACGTGGCTCGATGCCTGGTCTGCTAAAATAGAACTGGATATACTGGAGAAAGGTAAAGCCAATATCGACAGCCTGGTGCAGATCAATGCATACCGGTTAAAGAACAAAGTAATTACCAACACCGATCTGCAGCGTACGCAATTACTGCAGCAACAATATCAACGCGATATAGTAGCTGCACGCCAGCACTATATAAATGAATTGCAGAACCTGCGATACATGATAGGAGCAGCCGACAGTGTAAATGTTGATTTCTCGGATAATACATTCAATACAATTCTTACAGCCGGAGACAGCCTGGTGGAATTAGGAACGCACGAACGCAGTGATGTGCTGTTAGCCAAGAGTGCTATCGATGTTAGTAATTCAAATATAAAATTACAGCGATCAATGGCATACCCGCAGCCCGAAGTAGGCGGTATGTATAACCCGCAGAACAAAGTGCCTTACGTTGGCTTTTATGGTACCGTATCTATACCTCTCTTTAATCGTAATCAGGGGCAGCGTGAAAAGGCGCAGGTATTAAAATATCAATCAGAACAAAACCTGTGGGCTTCCGAGCGCCAGGCCGAAACAGAAATTACTACGGCCTATAGAAGTTATGTAACGCAGCGCCAGAATCTGGAAGACTACCAGCGGAATTTAGCGGAAGCTGATAACATTTTAAGCAGCGTACGATACTCGTATGTAAAAGGCGGTACTTCTATAATCGACTTGCTGGAAGCACAACGCTCATGGCTTGATACACAACAACGTTACTATCACACCATGGAAGAATTCAGACGAAGCTATATCCAGCTTCTTTTTGCAACAGGTATTATTAATCAAATGGCTGAATAATTTTTATCATGAACAAATATATTGTTATCGTGTTTTGTCTGACCGCCTGGGCATGTCAGAAACAAACAGCATCCGAAGCACCTAAAGCCGTACAACCCCCGCGGGTTGAAGAACAAGGCCGCAAGATCGTTTTCACCAGTGATCATAAAACGCTCTCGTTCTTTACAACCGATGTTGTGAAAAAAGAAAATATATCGGCACAGTATGCAGCGCCTGCATCGATCGCAGTTTCCATCGTTCAATCTTCCGAACGTGGTGGACGCAACACCGTGTTGTTCGACAACGCTGATCTGAACGCTACCTATTCACAGTTTTTGCAGCACATCATCAACATCCATACCCTGGAGGTAAATCTCAATCGTGTAAAGGATCTTGAACAGCATGGTGCTGCTACGGGTAAAGAAGTGCTGGATGCAGAAACACAACTTGCCAATGAAGAAGCCGCTATTACCGAGCAGGAAGCGAAACTGAAATTAGCAGGTCTTGACCCGGCACGTTTGAAAGAACCGCGCAACAAGGAAGTGTGGTTGATTTGTGAAGTTCCCGAAAATCAGATCGCACAGGTAAAGCCCGGTACGCCATGCGTGGTTACGTTCACGGCTTTTGGCGATAAGCAATATAGCGCAGTCGTAAATGGCATTGGTGCGGAAGTAGATAACATTACCCGCATGGTAAAGGTACGCGTGGTAATGCCGAATACATCCAGCCAGTTTGAGGTAGGCATGTTTGCCAATGTAATCTTTGATCTGCAAAAGAGTAATACACTCTCAGTTCCGGTAAGTGCGCTGGTAAATGTGCAGGGCAAAGACTATATGTTCGTGGAGACAGCACCCAACCAGTTTGAGCGCAGAGAAGTATTGATCGGCCAGCAGCTTGATGATAAAGTTGTTGTGTTGCACGGTTTGCACGAACAGGATAAAATAGTGGTAAAAGGTGCTATGCAGTTAAAAGGTTTGTCGTTCGGATATTAACCAGACTATATATGGTAAAAGCAGAAATATATATCGATCTCGAGCGCATACACGGAGATCAGTCACTGCACGACTTTGTAATGAAGTTCTTATTGGAACACGACATTGCCGGGGCTACATCGTTCAGTGCGTATGCCGGCTTTGGTAAACATCATCGCATCAAACGGCCGAATGAGCTCTTCTCTTTTGATGAACCTCCAGTACTCATTTCCTTCATTGACGAAGAGCAGAAAGTCCGCAGTGTAATCAAGAAACTGCGCGAATACCTGAAGGGAGGATTAATAATTATTCAGAAAATCGAAATGCTATAAACATGATCCGCAGGTTACTGATCATATCGCTTACCAATCGTGTTGCCATTATCATTGCATCGCTGGTGCTGATGGTGGTGGGATTGGTATGTTTCAAGTTATTAAAAATAGAAGCGTATCCGGATATAGCGGATACCAACGTTATCATCATTGCCAAATATCCGGGGCGTGCTGCTGAAGAAGTAGAGCAACAGGTAACCATACCGATAGAACGCTCACTCAACAATGTGCCGAAAGTAATTGCGCGCAGATCGCGTACCGTATTCGGACTGGCACAGATACAACTTTCATTTCAGGATGGTACGGACGATTACTTTGCACGTCAGCAGGTAATTGAACGCCTGGCTAGTGCGGATTTACCCGATGGTGTAACTCCGGAGATAGGTCCGTTAACAACGGCCGTAGGTGAAATATACCGCTATGTATTGGAAGCACCTGCCGATATCACGCCAACACAACTTCGCGACCTGCAGGACTGGGTTATTGTACCATCGTTGCTGCAAGTGCCTGGTATAGCAGACGTAGTAACATTCGGTGGACCGGTAAAAGAGTTTCACGTATTTACTGCCCCTGAGAAATTGCGCAAATATGATCTTACGCTGCCGCAGGTGCTGAATGCTATACAGGAGAACAACCGGAATACAGGCGGAAATATTATTGAGCGCGGAGGACAAGGTTTGGCGATTCGTGGTATAGGTGCTATTCGCAATGAAGAAGATATACGCAACATTGTAATTACAAGCATTAACGGTGTGCCTGTCTTTGTTAAAGATATAGCTTCGGTAGAAGTAGGGCCGCCACCACCATCCGGTATTTTGGGATATGCTATACTTCACGATGGTAAAAATGTGAACTCCGGCATAGAAGGTATAGTTTCCATGCGCAGAGGCGAGAACCCATCGGAAGTACTCAAGGCTTTGAAAGAAAAGATGGTTGACCTGCAGGTGAATGAATTTCCTGAAGGTGTAAAGATGGTTCCTATATATGACCGCACTTCGCTGGTAAACAATACGCTGGAGACCGTATCGCACACGTTGTTTGAAGGTGTGTCCATCGTAATTATCGTACTCGTACTCTTCCTCGGAAATATACGCTCGGCACTGGTAGTGGCATTTACCATTCCGTTTGCATTACTGTTCGCATTTATACTGATGAAGCTCAACGGCATACCTGCGAACTTGTTATCACTTGGTGCTATCGACTTCGGTATCATCGTGGATGGAGCCTGCGTGATGGCGGCACACCTGGTACATAAATTCAAAACAGCTACAGAAGAAGAACGCAAAGAGGGTATCATTAAACTTACACTCAATGCATCGCAGGAAGTTGGTCGCGAAATATTCTTCGCAGTAACCATCATCATCCTCGCCTATATGCCTATACTCACCATGCAGCGTGTAGAGGGTAAGTTGTTTTCACCGATGGCTATTACACTCGCGTTTGCCGTGATAGGCGCCATGGTTTGCGCGTTGACTGTTATACCTGTATTGATCTCGCTGGTATATAATAAATCATTGCAACAGGATCATGCTGAAGTTGTACCTGCATGGCGCAAGAAGATTGACCTGATCGGATGGCTCGAACGAAAATATGAAAGCAGTCTCGTAAAGGTTCTTAAATATCACAAACAGGTTGTTACCATAGGTTTTGTTATTGTGCTGGTGTTGTGTGGGTTTATTGTAAAATTAGGTACAGAGTTTCTGCCGCCACTCGATGAAGGCTCTATATGGATGCGTGCATTTTTACCTGCGGGTACTTCGGTGACTGAGACACAGAAGATATCACCGGTGATCAGAAGAGTAGTGTCGCGTCATAATCAGATTGCCACCGTTGTAACGCAGTCAGGACGAAACGATGATGGTACCGATCCGTTCCCTTCTAATCGTACGGAAGTAATCATGATCCTGAAGGACTATAAAACCTGGTCGCAGGACACAACCAAGCAAGAGTTAATTGCCGAGTTACGAAGAGAGTTGAAAGAAGAATTGCCGTCTACATTCATCTCATTTGGACAGCCTATTATTGATAACGTAATGGAATCGGTAACCGGTTCTGCTGCTGACCTCGCGGTAAATATACAGGGCTATGATATAAACCGTATGCGTGGTATAGCCGATACGGTGAAGACGATCATTAAAGGCATGCAAGGTGCTACCGATGTAGGTATGGAACAGGAAGGTCCGCAGGCACAATTGAATATACAGATCAATCGCAGGGAAGCCGCACGCTACGGTATTAATGTAGCGGATATACAAAACATGATTGAAGCTGCTATCGGTGGTAAAGTAGTTGGCCCTATATATGATCGCGACAGACGATATGATATCGTGTTACGCTACGTGCCGGAGAACCGAAATAGTCTCGACATGATCCGCTCGATACAAATTCCGTCTGCATCCGGTGAACTTATACCGATGGGACAACTTGCCGTAGTAAAATTACTGGACGGTGAAACCAATTTATACCGTGCCGATGGCAAACGTCTGCTGATTGTAAAGACAAACGTACAAGGCCGCGACCAGGGAGGTTTTGTGGCAGAAGCAAGGGAGAAAATTACCAAGGCTATAAAATTACCACAAGGCTATACCATTGACTATGGCGGACAGTTTGAGAACCTGGAACGCGCCGGTAAACAGTTAATGATCGCTATACCGCTTACGGTAATTATGGTGCTGGTAGTATTGTTCATGCTCTTCAAAAATCTGAAGTATGCACTCATGACGCTGGTATGTGTGTTGTTCGCGCTGGCGGGTGGTATACTATCGTTGCTGATGCGCGGGTATAACTTTAACGTATCGGCTGGTGTAGGCTTTGTGTCGCTGTTTGGTCTATCGGCCATGGCCGGTGTCTTACTCATCTCAGCCATCAATCGCGAGCGTACATTAGACAACAGTAATCTTGAATTTACCCTGAGCAAAGCAGCCTCCGGACAGCTTCGTTCGATCATGATGATGCTCGTGGTAGCGATCATCGGTCTTGTTCCTGCCGCGCGCTCATCGGGAATAGGTTCTGATATTCAAAGACCACTCGCTACTGTAATTATAGGCGGGCTTACATCAACACTGATCTTTACACCTTT
This sequence comes from uncultured Chitinophaga sp., assembly GCA_902168205.1. Classification (GTDB taxonomy): domain Bacteria; phylum Bacteroidota; class Bacteroidia; order Cytophagales; family Cyclobacteriaceae; genus Ohtaekwangia; species Ohtaekwangia kribbensis. The sequence goes on from CABHOK010000003.1 coordinate 17,566, forward strand.
TCTGCTCACAGCATTGTATTACTGGATCGAGAAAAAGAAAGTCTGAATGAAAGTAACGGTCGCAGTCTTGCTCTGCTGGATATGGGCAGGTAGTTACGCGCAGGAGATAAGTAAAAGTATCCCGCTTACATGGAGCAAGACCGACCGTTACATTATTTTTCCGATGCTGGTAAAATCGCCCGAGTATAAATGGGGTGCTGGTGCTGCCGGTATATATTACTTCAAACTGAAACAGGATTCGCTTACGCGCACTTCGAATGTAAAACTGGTATCGTTCGTTACGGTGCGTAAACAGATTGTACTGGCTTCTGAAAGTAATATTTACTTTCCCAACGAAGACTTCATCTTTCACCTTACGTTAAGTGCAAGTCATTTTCCGGATAAGTTCTGGGGATTGGGTAATGCAACGCCATCGTCTGCCGAAGAAGATTATTCCATCAGTCAGTTTGATATATATCCGCAGTTGATCCGCAAGATTCGACCGAATCTTTTTGCCGGTATTAATTATGAGTTTCAAAATGTATTTCAATTCCATTACGATAGTAAACAAGGCGAAAGTCTTTTCGATCGTGAAAATATACCGGGGCGTTACGGCAGTGTCATTTCGGGGACGGGCATTGTGTTGTGTTGGGACTCGCGTAATAACGCCTTCGGTTCCAGTAAAGGTTTTTATATACAGTATTTCTACAATGCCTATCGCGACTTCTTAGGCAGTAACTATAATTTTAATATCCAGAGCCTGGATATGCGCAAATACTTTGACATCCGGCATAATCGTGTGCTGGCCTTTCAGTTGAATATGATCGCAGCACGAGGCGAAGTACCGGTCCGCGATTTTTCTACGATGGGCACCAACATGTATATGCGCGGTTATTATGAAGGTCGCTACCAGGATAAGAACCTCATTGCTTTCCAGACCGAACTGCGCACACCGGTATATAAACGTTGGGGAGCTGTAATTTTTACCGGTGTAGGCAAGGTAAGCCCGCGTTTACCTGAATTGTTTGATTTTCAGCAGTTGAAACCTTCGCTCGGTGTCGGGCTCCGGTTTGCCCTTAATAAAAAAGAAAACCTGAATCTTCGGGTTGATGCCGGTTTTGGTAAACATTCTCAGGGAACGTATATTAATTTAGCGGAAGCATTTTAATACGGTATGAAGTTCTCACTCAACATTGTCTTTATTCTCCTCATCGTTTCCACCGTACTGTTCGTGGGCAGTTCGTACGTGCAGCATGAAAACAGTATACATCGAAAGGAATCCATCAGCCGGGTTACGCACACCTACCGCGTGATCCAGACATCAACCTATCTCATCTCATTGATGAAAGATATGGAGAACGGTCAGCATGGATTTATCATTACCGGTGACTCTTCTTTTCTCGAACCATACTACGATTCCAAAGCCGACATGACGCGCACGCTGGATACACTTGCCGTGCTGGTAAGTAATAACAAGCGACAGACGTTGTTGATGCGCAATCACATTGAGCCGATCATTCGTAAAAAACTGGAAGTGCTCGATCATGCATTGGGTACGTTTACCCGTCATGGGCAGGATAGTTCCATGAACCTGATTTCGGCAAAAACCGGCAAGACCTATATGGATACCTTGCGTGTGTTGATGAATGATCTTTCGCAGCACGAGCGCTACCTGCTCAACCAGCACAACATCGAATACGAAAAAGTAAATGAGCGTGAAGATCTGATCCGCCTCATCAGTGTTATACTCATTGTGATTGCATCGGCATCTGCGTTCCTTGCGCTGTACAACAAACAAAAGCAAAATCGAAAGCTACTGGACGACCTGGAACATGCCAATGTTGTGCTGGAGCAAAAGGTAAAAGACCGAACGGCAGAGCTGGAAAATAAAAAAGAAGAAACGCTACACCTGAATGAAGAGCTTACGCAAAATATAGAGGAACTCAAAACCATTCACGAACGACTCATTGAGTTGAATCGTGAGAAGGACCATTTCCTCGGTATAGCATCGCATGATCTGAAATCACCTGTGTCCGGATTGTTGCGCCTCATTGAAGTGATGAAGGTTGATAATGCGAAACGCTCGGCAACGGATGTACAATATCTCGACTATATGGAAGATGCCTGCACCAATATGCAGCGTCTCATTGATAACCTGCTCGATGTAAACCGGATCGAACATGGATTAACAGAGATAAACCTGCAACGCGTATCCCTTTATAAAGTATTCGAGCGGTTAAGAAACGAATTCGCACCTATTGCTTCCCGAAAAAATATACTGCTCAACGTAGCGAACTCTACAGATGAGGTATTTACCGATGAAGATGCCCTGGTGCGTATACTGGAAAACCTGTTGTCTAATGCTATCAAGTTTTCATATCCGCAGCGCAAGGTAAATTTACAGATGCACCGGTTTGATGGTAAAGTAATTTTTGAAGTGATCGATCAGGGCCCTGGTATACGCAACGAAGAGCTGCCGCGCATCTTCACGAAATTCCAGCGACTCAGTAATCGTCCGACCGGAGGAGAAGGGTCAACCGGTTTAGGGCTTGCTATCGTAAAGGAGTTGGTTCAACTCATCAACGGAGAAATTTCTGTATCGAGCAAAGTGGCGGAAGGCACTACATTTCGCGTAGTTATTCCGGATTGATGCTTATTGCTTTGCCCTCTCGTAATCATCGAGACATTTATCAAGTGAGTTACCCTGGTTGTAAATACAATCACAAAACTTTTGGCAAACCTCGGGTTTACTATTGCCGGGACATGAATTCGTACACTCCAGCATCGAGTTTCCCGGTCGGATGGTATATAAATATTGGTTTATTACAACTACGGAGATCATGATTGCGAGTACGCTTCCAAAAAATAACCACGGAAACTTGTTACTCCTCGTTTGTGTAGATGTATCGCTATGTCTTTCGGATTGCTTGATAGGTAAGATATATTTTATCCGATCATAATTCCAGCAGAGTAAATAGAAACTGGCCAGTAGCATAAACGTTGTGATGCGCGTGCCTTCGAATCGCGTAGCATACGCTAGGATACAAATGTTGAGAATGACAGGAAAGTACATGAGGGCACCGAGCAGTGCTGTTCGCGGAATGAGTAACAGCACAGCAATTGTTAACTGTGTAAAACCAATAAAAGTATAGTAATATCCTGTAAGGTGTAATGCATCAAAGTATTGTCCCAGCGGATGATGAGCCGGCAACGCAGTGAATCGCTCGCCCATAATTTTTATAATACCGGAAGGAATAAATCCCAGCGCCAAAACAATGCGACAGAAAACAGTGAAGTAGCGCATCCATTTATTGGCTTTTGCTTCGTAGTAATATTCTTCAAGTCTGGTAAGCATGTTCATATCACAAATCGAAATCGTGATTCTATATTATTAAAAGTACTTTGTTATTCAAAGTTAATCATTGAAAATTAAAAAATATTTGAAGTACCGCCTTGAAAAGTTGATATAAGATGTTGTAATCCGGTACTGTTAAGAAACATAAAACCCTTTACATCATAAGACATAAAGGGTTTTTGTTTTATCCAGTCGGGGTGAGATGATTCGAACATCCGACCCCCACGTCCCTAACGTGGTGCGCTAACCGGGCTGCGCTACACCCCGAACTACCCAAAAATTGGGGCTGCAATATTAATAAAGAACAACAAACAAGCAAAGCTGTTCGTAAATTCCAATGGCAGCAACGTGGGTAATCGAGGTATACAGAGCATGTTACTCCCTGGGAAAGTGAACTCCGTCCACATCATCCAGTCTTGCAATAATTCCCCAGCCATAAAAGTAATTCGTCAGTCCGATCAGAATCTCATTATTGCCTTGTTGCAGCGGTAATTTTATAGTTGTGTTCTCGATCGTGCACCGGCCTCCTGGAAATTTTTGAGCGGGTGTTCCGAAATGATTCTTGTCAATGTATAACAGTTGTCCGTTTACGAATAGCCAGATCTCATCACTGAATCCTAAATTCAAGGTGCGCTCCTGTATGCGATCCGACACGATCGTTGTCTTCAGCCACGCGAGTCTTCGTTCCGTTTTTTCTACATGACCAAAGTTTCGTGTTAAGTTCACCATGCCGCGATTCTCTGCATGTATAGTTGTCCACCGTGTGGTGCTGTCGGGCAACTCTGGTTTTGCCGGTGTTCCTCCCATATAGGGCAACGCCAGTACGATGTCCTTTCCTTGCGGAAGCGTTCGTGCTGCACTCACTTTCCAATGACGCAAGTACCGCGTGTCGTTACAAGTTGAAATATAGCCTGGTGCCGCTGGTAAATCCTCAACTACATCTGGTCGAAGCACGAGGTTCGCGATGGTTACTTGTCCGCCAAAGAAAAAAATATGGCCATTCGAAAGTCCGCCTTCCAGTTCAGGAACAATCAGCGCAGGGCGGTTCATGTCGTTAACGTACGCTTTCATTTGCTTGCCGGATATAACAAGCTTTACATGATTCCAACCCGAAAGATTTAGTGTAGCACCGGATTGATATTCATCCGTGAGATCCCATATACTCATGTCATCGATAATCGCTGCGTACTGTAGTGTTGTACGATTTTCCGCAGATGAAGCACCGCCAAAATACCGGAGATAAAAGTTATCACCGTTCTTTCGGTCATCCGACAATCGAAATACAATGCCGGGGAATCCGCGGCCTAACTCGACATCATATTCAATCGTGCCATTCGAAAATTTATAATTCTTTAAAAACAGCCGGTCGCCATTCGATACATAAGCTGCCTTTACATTTCGATGCGTAATGAATTTGATACTTGCCGTGTCGTATTCCCAGTTGCCGGGTTCCATGGCGATTTTAATCTCTGCATTCTTTTTTGTTTTTGCTTTTTGCGCCCATGCGGGATGCACGAGTATACCGAGGAGGAGAAAAATGATGGAGGTTGTTTGGATTGTTGTTTTCATAAAATCATGGTGTTTGGATTTCTCATCACAAACACGATAATTTTTGATGCAACGACCGACCGGACCGTGTGCAAGTTCAATCCAAACCTGTGCAAAACAAATGTGGCTGCTAGTTGCGTGTATACACAACTTTAGCGGCCACTCGCAAGACGTACATCTTTATGGCTGGATGCCCAACCATTTGCGTTCCTGTTCAATGTTGTATTCTTCTTCCGCGAAAGGTGAACACCTTAACCAGTTTGCGAAGGTTGGTGCGCCTGAGTATACGTTCCGCCACAATGCTATCGGCAAGGTTGCCCTCAATATATAGGGCTGTCCATTACGGAACTTCCGGCAATTGATAGAACGGCTCCGGGATAACCTTAATTCTCGCAGCCCTCTCTTCGCTACGGTATGCTCAAGATCCATGTATCACGAAACGTATAGCGCGACATTTGTCTGTATTTGTCGCGAAGCACTCGCGCTTCGTCTACCGTAGGGGCGTTGTTAAGATGTACTATATAATATTGTTTCTCCGGGTGAAAGGCTATATCTGCCGGATAGCCTGCCCGCTTCAATGTGCGTGCATAGCTTTTTGCATTTACTACTGAACGGAATGCGCCTACTACTACATAATGTCCTGCAGGCAATTCATTACCGGAAAGTGATTTTACTTCTTCCTTTACCGGATCATTAACCGGGGCATTTGCTACAGAAGTTGGTTCGGATTGTTTTGCAATTTGTTGTTGTACAGGCGGCTCATGTGATGACTCCCGTGGTGATGTTGTTTTATTGTCCGCTATATCTTCATTCGGATAGCTGTTATCCGTTACGCCAGGTTCGACAGGTTCCGGTTGTGTCGATACTTTACCTTTTAATTTTGATGTCGCTTTACGAAGTTTCTTTTTGCCAAGTTGCACGATCAATTGCAGTTCGTGTGTACCATCACCTAAAGCGTTTGCCTGTTGAGGAGCGAATTCATACGCATATCCTAATTTCAGTTTCTCTTTTACATTGAACCCGACAAAGCCGGTCGCGCCATACTTTTGTCGATAAGAGCCACCGACCCAGGCTATACTATTGATGTGCAACACACCCAGGCCTTCTACCTGACTACTTGTATTTTCATAGGTGCGGTAGGTAATCATAGGCTCGAATATAATCCGACTACTGAATGGAATTTTATAGCTAACCGATGATATTGTAGTTCGTATCTGTTCAATACCCACTTTGTTCAAGTCCTGCTCGGAAGCAACGTAAGTTCTGAACAGTCGTGGTATAGCAAAAGCAATTTTGAAATTCTTTCGTTGATAGTGCATACCAAATTGTCCTTCGAATGACGAAGTGGTTCCGGTAACCGGATCATTGGAATACAGGTCATCTGCATTGACCGATATACTTGTCATACCTGCTGATAATCCGAAGGCAAGTTTGTGATCATCACCAATCTTGTTGCCGAGATATACCTGATATGCGAATGTGAGCAGGCCCGTGGATGTTTTCAGTACACCGGCTTTATCCTGGTATCCTGTAAAGGCTATACCTGCCCGATAATTTAGTGGTAAATGAATACTTACTGTGCCGGTAACAGGTGCCCCTTCAATACCTGCCCATTGATTGCGATAATTCAGGTATAGCTCTGTATATCCGTTTGGTGCAACAAACGAGGGGTTGTATAAGAAAGGATTTAGAAAGTAATGACTATATACCAGATCCTGTTGCGCCTGTGCGCGACAACTATAGAATACTGAGACAATGAAGACTAAAGAAATTCGAAGTAGAGGTTTCATTTCAATCGAGCAATGGTTACGCTACCGGTTTTTTTAGTGTTATCAGGAAAGTGGATGACGTAGAAGTATGCGCCATCGGGAAGTGGTTTCCCGTTTGATGTTCCGTCCCAGGGTGTTGTATACCCGATGGAAGTATATACTTTCTGTCCCTGACGATTGTAAATGACAATTTCACATCCGTTTAGCAGGTATGCATTTTCAATTTTCCATGTTTCGGTGCTCATGTCTCCTCGGTTATCAGGAGAAAAAAGTTTTGCGGGTTTTGCTTCCGTGGTTGTAACGATTTGTGCCTGAAAGTTTGCTGTAACCGATTTGTTGCTATTCATGGTTACGGCTACAGAAGCGGAAGCGTCAGATATATCACCGCTCCAACCGGTAAATATATACCCGGAAGCAGGCGTGGCGATCAGTGTTACAGTAGTGCCGGCATCATACGTTCCTTTTCCCGTTACAACACCACCTTCAGACGGCACAACGGTAGCGCTAAGCGTATAGGTTATTGTAGTGGTTTGCGCTTGAAAATTAGCTGTAGCCGATTTGTTTCCGGTCATGGTTATTGTTGTAGAGACTGAAGTTCCGGAAGCATCTCCGCTCCATCCTGTAAAAGTATATCCGGCTGCGGGTGTTGCTGTTAGTGTAACTTCGGTTCCCGCATCGTACGATCCTGCTCCGGAGACTGCGCCTCCTGCAGCAGGTGTCGCTGTTGTACTGAGCGTAAATTTGATTGTTGTAGCCTGTGCCTGGAATTTTGCCGTAACCGACTTGTTTCCATTCATGGTTACGGTTGTGGAGGAGGAGGTTCCGGAAGCATCGTCACTCCATCCGGTAAATATATAGCCGGCCGCGGGTGTAGCTTTTAATGTTACGGTTGTTCCATAGGTATAGGTTCCCGCTCCCGTCACGGTACCTCCTGCGGTTGGTGAGGAGGTTGTACTCAATGTGTAGTTCTGCAATTGGAAGTTTGCCGTAACTGATTTGTTGCCGCTCATCGTTACAGTTGCAGACGTAGAAGTTCCGGAAGCATCACCGTCCCATCCTGTAAAGGTATATCCGGCTGCTGCAGTTGCTGTTAGAGTAACTACTGCTCCTGCATCATACGATCCTGCCCCGGTTACAGTGCCTCCGGCTGAAGGTGATGCTGCTGCACCAAGTGTATATTTGGTTGTGCTGCTCTGAGCCTGGAAGTTTGCTGTAACAGATTTGTCGCCATTCATCGTTACAGTTGTGGAAGAGGAAGTCCCGGAAGCATCACCACTCCATCCGGTAAATATATAGCCTGCTGCAGGTGTAGCTTTTAAAGTTGCCGTTGTTCCGTATGTATAGCTTCCTGCTCCCGTTACCGTACCGCCCGCTGCAGGTGAAGCAACGGTACTCAATGTATAGCTCTGCAGTTGAAATTTAGCGGTGACGGATTTGTTGCTATTGATTGTTACGGTTGTGGTTTCGGAAGTCCCGGAAGCATCACCACTCCATCCGGTAAATACATAGCCTGCTGCAGGTGTGGCTTTTAAAGTTGCCGTTGTTCCGTATGTATAGCTTCCTGCTCCGGTTACTGTACCGCCTGCGGCTGGAGAAGCTGTAGTGCTTAATGTATAGCTCTGAAGTTGAAAATTAGAGGTAACGGATTTGTTGCTATTGATTGTTACGGTTGTGGTTGCGGAAGTTCCGGAAGCATCACCACTCCATCCGGTAAATACATAGCCTGCTGCAGGTGTGGCTTTTAAAGTTGCCGTTGTTCCGTATGTATAGTTTCCTGCTCCGGTTACTGTACCGCCTGCGGCTGGAGAAGCTGTAGTGCTTAATGTATAGCTCTGAAGTTGAAAATTAGCGGTAACGGATTTGTTGCTGGTCATTGCCACGGTCGTGGATGTTGAGCTTCCGGAAGCATCACCGCTCCATCCGGTAAATGTATAGCCTGTAGCAGGTGTCGCGGTTATTATAGCTGCCGATCCTTCCATATAGGAGCCAGCCCCGCTTACTGTACCTCCCGCTGCTGGTGAAGCCGTTGTACTAAGTGTATAGCTCGTTGTATTATCGCAGGTTGGACTTGTTAAGGTTGCTCCTGCACCTGCCATTACCAGGCTTTTTACATCGGAAGTCGGTGTTATCTTCAATGTATAGGGAGGTGTGAACGCTGTGCCGCTGCCGGCTGTGTTACCGGTGGTGTTGTTAAAAACATTGTCGCTCTTAACCGTGATGGCTGTAAAATTGTTGTCCATCAGGTCGATCGGCTTTTTAACATTTTCAAATACGTTACTCTCCACGAGTATATTTGCTTCGAAGCCCGCCATTACGCATTGAGCTGCTACAGTACTGTTGAAAAGATTATTCACTACATGCACTTTGCCAAATCGTACACGTGGCATGCGTGCTACACAACCTTGTGCCCACCAGCAATGCTGTAATGTAATGCGTAATTTTCCGCGATCTCCGGTGGCACCATCTCCCGAACCAAACAAGTCGGAGAACCGGTGGTCATCGGCCCCACCCGGTCCGTCAGGTATGGGAGCTTTCTTGTATATGAACTTGCACCACGTAATGGAGATATAGTCGGATGCATTTTTTACATCAAGGTTGCCGTCAATTCCATCCTGGTATTCGCAATGATCAACCCAAACGTTTTTACAATTGTCTAATGTCATGTTGTCCCAGCCGTCAACATCGTATGCACCGGGGCCTTCAAACGTGAGGTTTTTGAAAATGAAATTCGAGCAGTTTTTAATATAGAGTATACCGGAGCCATCCTTTGTCTGGTCGTGGGACTCTATTTTGGACCCTGGCAGTCCATATATAGTTTTACCGGATTGATTTTGAAAACTAATTCGTCCTCCTGATGGAATAGTTATTGTCCCGGATACATGCACCACTTTTACGGATGCTGATGTGAGTGCTGCTTTGAGTTCGTTGTACGTTGTTACAACGGTAGGGGTAGCGGTTCCTCCGCCCGTTACACCTCCGTTTTCAGAGGCCCAGCCAACAACTGTACATTGGTCTTGAGCCCGGACTTGCACGGTGCATAGCGTGATAAAACTGAATACAAATAATAAGAATGAGACAGAATAGGCAGGTATCTTCTTCATTGGCTCTTTATGGTTTTGCCCGTTAAGGTGAATTCGATACGCAAATGTATAGGACGGTAACCCATATAGGTTAATGCTAATCTTGCAAGCGATCGGACTGATATTTATTTTCGATATAATACCTTATATATAGGTATATATCTATTTCCATTATTGACGTTATATTGGATATTGTTGGATGAGAAAGATGTGGCGATGTGCCGTAGTAAGACAGAAGAACGAAGGCTGTGTCATTTCATTCCCGGTTTTTGTTATTCTGTTTCGTTTTTTGCAGAAAGCATTTAAACTCATAGGCATATAGGACTTTTTATATTCTATGGCGTTCTGTGAATTCGGGGAACGGTATGCGTTAGGTTATTGCCGGTTTTATGTTTTTATGAAAGATTTTGCCTATAGATATACCGGTATATGGGGAGTAGCTATATCTCTAAATTGTGTATGCTATCACGAGGTAAGTAAATACGATCCGTTGTTCGTGTTCTATCTGTGCATAAGAATGAGTGAAACGTATCGAAGAAAAATCTCTCTCTGCCCGTTCTTTGCAAAGCTATAGGAGGATATGCTCGTAAAAAATACATAGTGAATACACTCCTATACATGTTCAGAGGTGTAACCCCGCTCATTTATGAAAGAACCCGTTCAATATTCTAATAGTCTTGATGTCCGATCATTCTTATTGGAAAATTGGAGGATTGAAAAATTGCAGGGCTGGAAATCTTCTAAGTAGATCAGATGAAGCACCTCGTTGGCAGCATGTTCTATTTGTGCATAAGAATGTGTAAAAAAGCCTGATAGTACCGGGGTGCCTGATCGTTTTACTGCAAATGCACGGCTGTGATGGTAATTGAGAGAAAAATTATTTTCCTAGAAGACATCTCAGAGGTTCATTTCTATAAGGCACCAAAGCAAAACCTAATATATACTACATGAAAATGAAGAAGAAAAATGTGTGGAGTATAATGATCCCCCTGATCATTGTAGCGGTATTTACGCAGTGTCATAATGATGACGATGATGGAACATCAACAACCTATTCAAGCACAAGTTGTGATTCTGAAACAGGCGTTGCTAGAGTTGTTTGTCTGGCAGAAGCTTTCAAGGCTACATTATCATCTTCACAAGTAGCAACCTTGCAATTAGACTATACATTTTCCAATGCGAAGACATGGTCTAATTTACCGGCTGCAATGTCGGCCCGTAACGGTATTAAACTTGGAAGTTTAAATTCAACACAGTTAACGGCTGCCAAAGCATTGATCGAGGAGATGACGGGTACTACTGCCAACGAAGGTTGGGATGAAGTGCAGCAAGTGTGGCTTGCCGATGACTATCTATATGCTAACGGTGGTGGCAGTGATTATGGCTCCGGTAATTATTACCTGGCTTTTCTCGGTACACCTTCAACGTCAGGTACATTTGAAATTTTGGAGACGGGTCATCATAAGACTGTTGCCAACACCTATGTAGATGGTGTGCTCGTAGGTGCTACACCTCATTTCGAAGCGGTTGAACCGGTATCATTTACATCGGGCTCCACAACCTATGCTCCGATCAGCCAGGAGCGCGATGCGTTCGTTGCATTACTCGCGAGCTTCAGCAGTTCAGAACTCAGCAGTGCAAAGTCAAGCTCAACCTTTACCGATCTCGTATTGGTGCCGGGTAAAGAATGGCAGTTCCCTTCTACATCTTCCGGACTGCAATGCAATGGCTTAACCTCCGAGCAAAAGGAGTTGGTGTTAAATGTGATCAAGACCTATACCAATGATATTGATGATAATGATGCCGCGGCCTTCCTTGAAACCTATACATCGGAATTGGACAATACCTATATACTTTATAGTGGAACAACATCCATGAATACAAAGAATGATTATTTCCGCATTGATGGCCCGCATGTGTGGATTGAGTTTGTTGTAGCCGGTGGTGTTGTATTCCCTTCCGGTATACATTTTCATTCTATCTGGAGAGATCGGTCTACCGACTATGCCGGGACCAAAAGCTAATTACCTGAAAAAAATGCCCCGCTGGTAATAATTATAGTTTCATTTTTTATTTATGAGTAACGAAGTAGAATTTAAAAGAAGTAATGCAGGCAGAACAATCGCGCTGTTTGTTTTCATGTGCGTAATGTTGATGACGGTCTTTATAGCCTGCCAGGATGATGACGATGCTGCAACTACCTCAACAACAGTAACAGCCTTAACGTGTAGCTCCGCTACATTTTCAGCAGAAGCAACCAGTGGTGCTTCTTATTCCGCTACAGCAACGGTGCCTTATAGTGGCGGTAATGGCGTTACTTTTTCAGCAGGCACCGGTATATCTTCTACGGGCGTAACCGGACTAACGGCTACGTTACAGGCCGGTACACTCAACAGCGGAACCGGAAGTATAACGTATAGTATAGCAGGTACACCGGCTTCATCGGGTACGGCTTCTTTTGCTATAGCATTCGGTGGTCAGTCGTGTACATTGTCGTTAACCGTAGCGAGCTCGTCCATTTCGGTCAGTGCCTTGAATTGCAGCGCTGCTACATTTTCAGCGGAAGCTACGAGTGGAAGTTCTTACTCGGGCACGGCATCGGTTTCCTATACCGGAGGCAATGGTGCGTCTTACTCAGCAGGGTCTGCAATCTCATCAACCGGAGTAACAGGACTTACAGCAACACTGGTTGCCGGTACATTAGCAAGTGGATCAGGTAGCGTAACGTATACTATATCCGGTACACCGACTTCATCCGGCACGGCATCCTTTGCTATATCATTCGGTGGACAGTCTTGTGCACTGTCATTAACAGTAAGTGCATCCGCGGCAACAGCAGACTGTGATTCTGAAACAGGCGTTGCTAAAATTGTTTGCCTAGCGGAAGCATTCAAAGCTACACTTTCATCTTCACAGATATCAACCCTGCAATTGGACTATACATTTTCGAATGCTAAAACGTGGTCTAATTTACCGGCAGCTTTGTCGCCTCGTATCGGTATCAAGCTGGGTAGTTTAAGTTCTACGCAGTTGGCTGCAGCTAAAGCATTGATACAGGAGATGACCGGTACCACAACCAACGAAGGCTGGGATGAAGTACAACAGGTATGGCTTGCTGATGATTACCTGAACGCGAACGGTGGCGGTAATGATTATGGTTCCGGTAATTATTACCTGGCCTTTCTCGGTACACCTTCAACATCGGGTACATTCGAAATTCTGGAGACAGGTCACCATAAGACAGTTGCCAACACCTATATAGATGGTAAACTGGTTGGCGCTACACCACATTTCGCTGCCGTTGAACCGGTATCCTTTACATCGGGCTCTACTACGTATGCACCGATCAGCCAGGAACGCGATGCATTTGTAGCGTTGCTCGCAAGCCTCAGCAGCTCGGAATTGAGTTCGGCAAAATCGAGCTCAACATTTACTGACCTTGTGCTGGTGCCGGGTAAAGAATGGCAGTTCCCTTCTACATCATCTGGCCTGGTGTGCAGCAACTTAAGCTCTGAACAAAAAGAGCTGGTGTTAAATGTGGTCAAGACCTATACCAATGATATTGACGATGATGATGCCGCTGCCTTCCTGACAACCTATACTTCGGAATTGGACAATACCTATATACTCTATAGTGGAACAACATCCATGAATACAAAGTATGATTACTTCCGCATTGACGGACCGCATGTGTGGATCGAGTTTATCGTAGCGGGTGGTGTTGTATTTCCTTCGGGGGTGCACTTCCATTCTATCTGGAGAGACCGTTCAACGGATTATGGTGGAACGAAAAACTGATATGTATATAACGAAAATGAAATGGTGGCTTCTGCTGATCTGTATCTTCGGGTATAGATGGGCAGGAGCTCATTCTTTACCAGACAGCAAGGCTCGCCTGAGTGTTCAGTCCGAGCAGGTGGTGATTCAGTTCAGAACTCCATTGGAAGTTTTGGAGATCGGATCGAAAATGCATATCAACTTACAGTTGCAGCAGTCTGTTGATAGTCTCAAACAATACTTACTGCTGCACATGGCTGTTGACGATTCGTTGAACAGTAAATGGCAGATAGTGATCGGTAAAATGTTTACGCAGGAATCTACCGATATAACCATTGGTAAATTCCAGGAGTTTGTCTGTGAAGTATACCTTGTGCCAGGTAATGTAAATAGCCTGCGCAATTTTACACTTCATTGTGATATTGTACTGCATCAGATACCGAATCAGTCTATACTCTTTTCAGTGGAGCAGGATTGGCGCAACGGCGTTACGAAAGATAATGCTCAGCAGATTGGTGTGATTGCGTGGGATATACCTTCCGGAAAAATATTCCCGCTTCAGGTTCGTCTCGATGAAGGCAGTTGGATCAAAGGTTTTAAAACGATGTTCACGTTGGGCATGCAACATATTAAGGAAGGCACAGATCATTTACTCTTCATCATTACCTTGTTGCTGCCGGCTTGTCTTTTGGTTGAAAATAAAAAGTGGTCGGGTTTTGCTGGCTTAAAGGTTAGCATATATAAGCTCTTGAAAATTGTAACAGCGTTCACTGCAGGGCACTCCGTTACGCTCTTGGTTGGCGCTTGGGGATGGATATATATACCGTCTCAGGTGGTTGAGATCATCATTGCTGCCTCCATATTGATTTCAGCCATACATGCTGTAAAGCCTTTGTTCTATAGCAAGGAGATTTTTATTGCATTTGGTTTTGGGTTCATTCACGGGCTGGCATTTTCGCAAACACTTACGGAATTGGACATTGATGGCGTTAACCTGTTGTTGAGCGTACTGGGTTTTAACCTGGGTATTGAAGTCATGCAGCTATATATTATTGCACTTACCATACCGTGGTTTATCCTGATGAGTCAGGTACAACAGTTTAAATATTTTAGAAATCTTTTTGCTTGCCTGGTTGCCTTGGCTTCTGTTGGCTGGATTTTACAGCGAGTAACCGGCAACGATAATTTTATCAGTATAGGAGTTGAAAAGATATTCCTGTTGTCTCCGTGGTTGATTGCCATGCTGGGTGCTTTGGCGCTTGTGCTATACGGTTATCAGAAAATATGCAGCAAAAGCATACGGGAAGCGTAGCCGCATTTGTTGTTCTATGTTGTTTCAGGTAATAAATAGTTTTTATTCATGAAAATATGTAGCGATTTCCATGCAAGAAGTCGCTATATATTCTTTAAAAATCAGCCCGCAGTTTCAAATGCCGGTAACGCAGGTACCAGGAGAATTTCAATGCCATGTATGATTTGATGTTGAAAATCAGCCTGCCTGCAATTTGCCATCAATCTCCGAAGTAATCGCACGTGTAGACAGATTAAGCCCGTACATCTACAGCCTTTATCGTGACTATTGGAACGGTATATTTTTCTATATTTATTTGCATTCTTGAGCTGATAGTGTTTTCAAAATTTTGTACCGGGCTCGTGATGTGAAAATATGAAGCTAAAAAATTATAATGGTTTGTATAAAGAGCATGTTGCGTGTACATCGCCATTCTATATTTATTCTGAATCGATTCGCGACCGCAGTGCGTTATTCAACTGGAAGGTAGAGCCTCATCTGCATACCAATTTATACCAGATCTTTCTTATCGAAAGTACATCCGTAAAGGTTGATACAACCTCGGGCGTTCATGAGTTGTCTGCCCCTGCTGCTATATTTATACCTCCCGGCATTGTGCATGGTTTTGAATTTGATACCCATGTTACCGGAAGGATTATTACAATAGCCGATACATTTGTAGATAGTATATTAAAGTCTGCTTCGAATATACAGGTGAAACTGAAAAACCTGAGCGTGATAACGGAGTTTCAGCAAGTGTCTGATTTCAGAGAACTGGTAACACTTGCCTTTGCTGTACACAACGAAGTAGCCGATGAACAGATAGGAAAAGACTTTGCCGTAAAGACATTGGTAAGTTTGTTACTCGTAAAATTGTTCAGACTTATATCGGCATCGTATTGTAATGAAGCATCGGTTAGTTTGTTTGAAGATTACTATCGCGATTTTCAAAACAGTGTAAAGAAGAGTGGGCCGTTTACCAAAAGTGTAGCGCAATACGCGAGTGAACTCAATATTACTACCGTACATCTGAACAGGATATGCCAGGCGGTGGCAGGCAAACCGGCTTCGTGGTTGATACAGGAACATGCCGTACGCGAGGCTCAAAAATTACTGCGCTATACTTCGCAATCTGTTTCTGAAATTGCTTATCAGTTAAATTTCTCGGCTCCGGAATATTTCGCACGTCTTTTCAAGAAACATACCGGCATGACTCCGGTATCGTTCCGGAAACAATAAAGTTCATAGCCCGATTTTTCGGTAACGTTTGGCGTGCAACGGACAGCTACTGTTCACGCCTTGATTGACGAAACTATTCTGTTATTTCTAATTATTTCTGAGCTCATCGCAGGTCTGATAAAAATCAGTTTGCCGACTGATGCGGATCAAAATTTTTAATGTGCACGCCCTATAGTTTTGGTTAGTGAACGATGCGTCTGCGGGTAAATACCGGGTATCATTTTATGCTGCTAACGGCATAGGAGCGAAGCGGTGTTCCAGTCGAAGCACGTAGAAACCATTAACCATTAACGCATAGCAACATGAAATATATATCAGGCGAAGAAGCGGTAAGCATTATTAAACCTGGCGACCGGGTTTATGTGCACGGTGGGGCAGCAACACCTCATTACTTGTTGAATAAACTGGCAGCACGATCCAACGAGCTGTGGAATGTAGAGATTGTGAGCATCAGCATGCAAGGGGATGTAGTTATTGCCGATAGAAAGTATAAAGACAGCTTCCGCATAAATTCATTGTTCGTTTCACCAAACATTCGCGAAGCCGTGAATGACGGAAGGGGCGATTATGTGCCGATCTTTTTAAGTGAGATTCCCATTCTGTTCAAGCGGGGTATATTACCGATTGATGTTGCGTTGGTGCAAGTATCACCTCCGGACAAGCATGGTTATTGCTCACTGGGTGTATCGGTAGATATAGCAGCAACTGCTGTAAAAACTGCGAAGAAAGTTATAGCGCAGATCAATCCGCGTATGCCGCGTACGTTGGGCGATGGTATCGTAAAGATCGATGCATTCGATGCGGTGGTATATCACGAACAGGAATTGCCGCAGATACTGTGTGCTGACAGTAGTGAGATCTCCATGCGCATTGGCGCTTATTGTGCCGAGCTCGTAGAAGACGGTGCAACGTTGCAGATGGGTATAGGTTCTATTCCGGATGCTGCATTAGCGAGTCTTACTAATCACAAGGAGTTAGGCGTACACACCGAAATGTTTTCCGATGGTATAATTCCGCTTATTGAAAATGGTGTGATCACCAATCAGCATAAGAAAAAATACAGAGGCAAAACCGTAACATCGTTTTTGCTGGGCACACGCAGACTGTATGATTTTGTAGATGATAACCCTGCGGTGGTGGCGCTCAACATCGACTATGTAAATGATACCGCAGTGATTCGTACGAATCCCAAAGTAACGGCTATTAACAGCGCTATAGAAGTTGATATTACCGGGCAGGTATGTTCTGACTCCATCGGCACCTATCACTACTCGGGCGTTGGCGGACAGATGGACTTCGTGCGCGGTGCGTCACTATCAGAAGGAGGGAAGCCGATTATTGCACTGCCATCCATTACCGGTAAAGGTGTTTCGCGCATTGCTGCTTTTCTCAAACAAGGTGCAGGTGTTGTTACTACGCGGGCACATGCTCACTATATAGTTACCGAGTATGGCATAGCATATTTGTATGGTAAGAACATGCGTCAGCGGGCTAAGGCGTTGATTGAGATAGCGCACCCGAACCATCGTGAAGCGTTGGAGCGTGCTGCCTTTGAACGCTTCCGTACCTATGAATTTGAAAGAACGTTGTATTGATATATACCTGCAAGGGCAGGAGGGGCAGAGGGCGTAAACCTGGTATTGCTCCTCTGGTACTCGCAAGATGTAATGATTCGGTCTCTGAGTTTCCCGATATGTCCATTGCCCGATAGCGAACAAATTTCGTACGGTCGTGAATCGGACGGTGTTAAAAAGCGGGCATTTTAAAATGAAAAAGCCACAGACACGCGTGGCATATTCTTGGTATGCAGTAGGGGCAGTCAGTTGGGTACTGGCTGCTTTTTATTTTTTATCTCACTGCTTATGCTGCAAAACTACCTCAAGATTGCTTTCCGGAACCTGCTCCGTCACAAAGCATTTTCATTCATTAATGTTTTTGGTCTCTCCATCGGTATGGCCTGTAGTATACTAATACTGCTTTGGGTACACGATGAACTGAGCTACGATAAATTCCACGAAGGCTCAGACTATATTTACCGTCTTACAGCAGAGCTTCCAAAAGAGAATATAAAGGCTGCAGTATCCTCTGCGCCCATCGCTCCGGCCATACAAAATGCTATCCCTGAAATTGAAAGTACGGTGCGACTTTCCATGGGCGGTGGATTGGACTTGCTGCAAGTGGAAGACCGAAACTTTGAAGAGACTCGGATGTGTTTTGCAGATTCAAACTTGCTTCAGTTCTTTTCATTCAGGCTGGTAAAAGGCGATCCTGCAACAGCCATGTTACTGCCGGAAGGCGTGTTGATCACCGAATCGATGGCGAAGAAATATTTTGGCAATGAGGATCCACTGGGGAAGATCATCCGGAAGAATCGCGCAGAAGATCTTACCATAACAGGCGTGTTGGCAGATATACCCCGGAACTCACACCTGCAGTTTGATTTCATTCAGCCGATGGTTTACCTCGCGCGCACCAACCGCGATCTGAAAGAAAATATTTGGGACAATTTCAACTACTATACCTATGTTCGTCTCGATAAGAATTTTGCCGCGACACCAACTGCCCTTGCTGCTATCGGGAATAAAGTACAGGACATATATAAGGCAAATGAACCACACCTGAAAGTTGCGTTTAAACTGCAGCCCCTCGCAGATATACATTTGCATTCCAAATTCATGGCCGATGTAGCCGGGCATGGAAATATACAGTATGTATATATCTTTATTGTGGTAGGTATATTTGTGTTGGCGGTAGCGTGTATTAACTTTATGAACCTGGCCACAGCGCGCTCGGCCCGCAGAGCGAAAGAAGTTGGTTTGCGTAAAGTTGCCGGTGCCGTTCGTTTTCAACTGATTCGGCAGTTTCTCGCAGAGTCTTCACTCATTGCCTGCCTCGCGCTGGTAATTGCACTCGCGGTAGTATATGCTGTGCTGCCCGCCTTTAATGATCTTGCCGGCAAATCACTCAGTATAAATTTGCTGAATGTAAAGATGGTTGCCGGTGTGCTGAGCATAACATTGATCACCGGTTTGCTGGCAGGTAGTTATCCCGCTCTTTTCCTCTCTGGATTTGTACCGGTAAAAGTATTGAAAGGTAATCTGAAAGCCGGTGCCGGAAACAGTTTGTTTCGAAACACGATGGTGATCGTTCAGTTTTCGGTTTCGATTATGTTGCTGGTGGGTACGGCTGTGATATACGATCAACTGAAATATATACGTACGCGCAACCTTGGGTTTGATAAAGAGAACCTGATCTATATGCGCATGACCGGTGAGCTGTGGGGTAAATATCAGACGCTGCGCACATCGCTCGAACAAAATCCGCTAACCAGTAATTTTACGTTTGTATCTGATCTGCCAACCAACCTGGTAAGTGGTACTGTGAATGTTGAGTGGGAAGGTAAAGATCCGGAGTCTCAACCCTTGTTCGCAAACATGGCAGTCGATGAGAACTTTATGGAAGTCTTTAATGCGACTTTGCTAAGCGGTCGTGGTTTCTCAAAAGATTTCAAAGCAGATACCGCCAGCTATATCGTTAATGAAAAGGCATTGAAGATCATGAACATCGATCCTGCCAATGCTGTAGGACAAAGCTTAACGCAGTGGGGTAATAAAGGTACGATTATCGGTGTGGTAAAAGACTTTAATTTCAAGCCGATTCAACAACCGATCGAACCGTTGATTCTGCGACTGAATACCTGGGGCGCGTGGGGTGTAATACGAACCAAACCGATGGAAACCGATAGAACTATTGCCGCACTGGAAGGTATATGCAAGACGCTGAACCCTGCTTATCCGTTTACCTATAATTTTATCGACAAAGACCTGGATAATATGTACCAGGCCGAGCAACGCCTCAGCAGTTTGTTTATGGTGTTTGCAGGACTGGCTATATTTATCTCCTGTCTCGGTTTATATGGTTTATCGGCATTCCTGGCCGAGAGACGTACCAAGGAAATTGGTGTGCGTAAAGTTTTAGGAGCATCGGTACCACATATAGTATATCTGCTTTCTACTACGTTTACACGCCCGGTGTTTGTGGCCATGATTATAGCAGGTCCGTTATCGTGGTATGCTATGAACCGTTGGCTTGAAATATTTGCGTATCATGTAGAGATACATTGGAGTATATTTGTGATCGCCTTTTCTGTTGCGATACTGATTGCGTGGTTAACGGTGAGTTATGAATCCATCAAAGCAGCGATCGCCAATCCGGCTAAATCGCTGCGTGATGAATAGTATATCTTCTTTATTCCGATCGTAAACTCTTTACCGGGTTTGCCAGTGCTGCCCGTATCGATTGATAACTTACCGTGAGCAGGGTAATGGCCAGTGCACCTAACCCTGCCGTTGTAAGAATCCAGGCGCTGATGGCTGTACGATACGCGTACTCCTTCAGCCACTCATCCAATATATAGTAAGCTATAGGAATGGCGATCAGACAAGCCAATACCACCAGCCATACGAACTCTTTGGACAGCATGCCCCACAGGTTGGCAACTGATGCACCCAGCACCTTGCGGATGCCGATCTCTTTGGTGCGTTGCTCAGCAACAAATGACGCGAGTCCAAATAACCCCAGACAGCTAATAAATATAGCAAGGCATGCAAACACCGCAGCCAGTTTGCCAATTCGTTCTTCTGCTCTGAACTTGGCTGCGTACGACTGATCTACAAAATTATACTCGAACGGTAAATCCGGAATTACCTTTGTAAACACAGGCTCTATTTTAGCAATCGCTTCGCTGGTGCTCATAGCCGGATTAAGACGCAGCAACAATACACCTTTATAACCGAAGGTGAAATATACCGAGGGACGAGTAGGCTCGAAGGGCGATTCCATAACCATGTCTTTGATAACACCTATTATAGTAAAATCTTTGTCTACACCCCACGGACGGTTAGCCCAATGTATAACTTCGCCTACGGGATTTTCAAGTCCCATTTCTTTTGCAGCCGATTCATTGATTACCATCGCAGAAGAATCACCGGCCATGGTAAGAAGGAAATCACGTCCGTCAATAAATTGCCATCCAACGGTCTTGCCGAATTCGGCCGTTACGTTCAAAGTAGCAAAGCCATCTTCTTGCTTGTTCGGATCTTTACCTTTCCAGGTAAATCCTCCGTTGTTAGACCATATACCGGTAACTTCTCCGCCAGCCTCCGCCACTTCAATCACAGCTCCCGTAGCTTTTAATTCCGTACGAATTACATTGGCTTGCTTGTTATATTCATCTGATTTTTTCCACATCGATATCAGTCCCTCGCGGCTATAACCAACCGGTCTGTCTTTAACAAACATGATCTGGTGATAGATTACACCGGTACAGATCATCAGAATTACCGATACTGTAAATTGTAGTGTAACCAGTACTTTGCGTGGTATAGATGCCGTGTTGCGTAACCGGAAAGTTCCTTTGAGTATATGTACCGGGTTGAACGATGACAAATATAGGGCAGGGTAACTTCCGGCAAGCAGTCCGGTGAGGAGTATAAAACCAAGTGCAGTCAGCCAGAAGCCAGCCAGGTGCCATGGCATGGTCATTGCTTTACCGGCCAGTTGATTAAACCAAGGTAATGACGCACCTACGATAACCAATGCCACTATAAATGAAAGTATAACTACTAAAAACGATTCGCTGAAGAATTGTCCAATCAGTTGTCTGCGTACCGAGCCTATTGTTTTACGAATGCCAACTTCCTTCGCACGCTTTTCAGAACGCGCAGTGCTCAGGTTCATAAAGTTTATACAGGCGAGTAATAAAACAAATATACCGATGGCACCCATAAACCATACAATCTGCACCGGGCCGTTTTGCAGAACACCTTCTTTAAAGTTTGAGTACAAATGCCATTTATCCATGGGCAACAGATGTACCTCAGGTTTGTATTGCATTTCTTCTTTCAGGTAGTCGATGTTCTTGATCGCATTCATTTCTGCGTTAAAGATGTTGGCACCGGCACGTTCCATGGAGATGTTGGGTTGTATCTCTACATATACCATCAGGAAGTGATTCTCCCATCCTTGTTTAGCGATCCAGTCTTCCCGTTTCAGACGGAATTTCCAGGGTTCAAAGAAATTTATACCGTGGAACGCTGAGTTCTTCGGAAAGTCTTCATATACACCTGTAACAACCACATCGATAGTACCATTTACCTTTAGCGGTTTCCCCAGCGGATCATCATTACTAAAGAAGGCTTTGGCAGTAGATTCCGAAATCATCACGGAGTGCAGATCATTCAGTCCCGACCACGTACCATATTTCATTTTCCAGGTAAACATTTCAGGCGCACCTTCACCTATATACATACCGGTTCGTGACAGCTTTTTGTCACCTGCAGATAATACGGCACCAAAGCCGGATGTAGGCACTACATGTTTGAAGTTAGCGCCATAGGTGCTTTGAAGTTCTTCTATTAACGGATAGGGTAAATAATCTTGTCCTATAAAATGTTTACCTTGAAAAACACCTCCCTTTATTACCTGCGCGATACGCGGGTAATTGGTGTGATAATGATTGAAGGATAGTTCATCGTATACCCATAAACCTATAATTATAGCGACCGCCATACCTGTAGCAAGTCCGCCTATATTTATAAAGGAATAGCCTTTATACTTCAGCAAATTTCGTATGCCGATTTTGAGATAGCTTTTGATCATTGCATAATGATTTAAGTTGTGATAGGAAGAGGATGGTTTAATGATGCCCGGCCTGAAAAGCAGGAGTACATCAACTATGAATTTTATATCAGCTTTTCGTTTACCATTTACCGAATTGCGTTCGTGGTATAATTCCATCAGGTCGCCTTCTATATGGTATAGCAGATCAGGATGGCAGTACCATCGGAAGAACCGAAGGAACAGATTGGGGGGATTGGGTTTTATATTGCGCTTCATGACGATGCAATCTTTACCTGTAAAGCAACCTTTGGTATAGAGCGCCACAGATCTTCGCGTGTGTTTCGCGTATATTCCATTGCTTTCTTACCGAGGGCGGTGATCTCGAAATACTTCTTCGGCCGGCCGGCACGTTCTTCTGTTATTTCGCCATCATGCGAGCGTATATACCCTTTGTCTTCGAGTCGCTTTAACGCAGTATGCAGCGCACCCATACTAACATTGCGCGAGAGTCTGTTCTCAATTTCCTTTTTGATGGATACTCCGTAAGCGTCATTGTAGAGCACACCAATGGTGAGAATAACTACTTCTTCGAATTCACCCAGTTGATACTTCTTCATGCTGAATAATTAATTCCTAAATGTAGGAATAATAATGATGCCAGTTTTAAAACCGTGTAATCAGAGTGGAAACCGCTATGCTTGTTAAGTGGAGTGTTCGGTTGTGAACGGAATCCGAACACCGGTGCAGGAGTGCGTAATTTGAAAAAGGATATATACCGGCAATGCTTCGAAGTATACACGTGCAGATAATAATTACGAAGTCTATATAAAATGAAAGAGGGTGTCTTTTTACAGGCACCCTCTTTGGTATTCTTTAAGTATATCGATATACTATTTTTTCTTCTTATTTTTCTTGAGCGAGTTAAAGAACTTCACCCAGTTGAACGGGTTGAGAAACGGGTTGGTAACAGGTTGAAATTTAGCGCTTGTTGAACTTGCCCATTGGTTAAGATAGTATCGCTGGTTCTGATAGCCATCCATGGGTGTAGTCTTGATCATGAGTGCGAGCAGTTCTTCATTCATATTTCGCTTGTCGATGCGTTCATCTTCCAGCGGCATGTTCAAAGCAAGTACAGCCTGTTTGAAAACTTCTTCTGTAGGAAATGGCATGATCACGACTTCCGGCAGCAATGTAGTGTCCTGTAACATCGTGATGATGATGGTTTGATACTCAGGAGAATCCTCAGGCACAACAAAAGTCTGGTGCTGATAACCAACCGAGCTGATCAGGATTTCATCGCCTGTCAATACGGGCATTGAGAAAAAACCTACTGAGTTTGTTGTTGTACCACGACCTGCTTTGGGTACATATACGTGTACGCCTGGCACGGGTCTGCCCTTTACAGTGTCTTCTTCAATAACAACACCGGAAAGCTGGATAACACGCTTTTTTTGCTGCGCCTGCGCGACCTGGGCCGTGCAAATAATTGCCAGCAACAATGTTATAAGTGTAGTGGATTTGAGTATGTACGATTTCACGATATGCTTTCTCACTTTTTCAAATATAGGGATAAGGCTTGCAACTGCCTAATTTCCCATACCTTTGGCTGTAAAGCAAGGATGTACCATGCGGCTTAAAAGTTTTAATTTAACGCTGGGATCGCAGATTTTTAAGGCTTGTGCTGACGAATCGCGGTTGCGGATTCTCCACCTCATTTTTATGAATGGCGAAATGTGTATCACGGATGTCGAAAAAATTCTTGATTTTACGCAGGCCAAGACCTCGCGCCATCTCATTTATTTAAAAAATGCCGGCATTGTGGGGCACAGGCGTTATAACCATTGGGTGTTTTACCAGATTAAAGACGAAGTGTTCGAGATCATTAACCAGATCTTCCAGTTTTTGCGCAGAGACTCGCAGCTTCAGCACGATCAGCACATTTACCAAACTTTATTTACCAATCGCGAGTTAGCAGTAAATAACCGCCAGATACAACAATGGCGCAGCGGACGCATGGAAAAAGAGAAATTAAAAAGCGATTAGTTTACGCCCGTTGGTAGCGGCTATACAACCAAATGACCAGAAATCTTTGTTAAAAAGTCTCGCGATCATTTGATTTGAACTTTACAAAATTACGACAAGCATAAGACCGAACCGTGAAAGAGTATACGTGCATTTTTTTTGACCTGGATCATACCTTGTGGGATTTCGAAACCAATTCGCGCGAAACACTTTATGAATTATATCATCAGTATGATCTGCAATCCAAAGGCGTAACATCCATCGAAGAATTTCAAGCTAAATTCAAAGAGGTCAATACAATTCTGTGGGAACTGTATGACACTGGCAAACTCGATAGTGACACGATACGCAAGGAACGCTTCAAGCAGATATTAGGACACTTTGGAGCTTACGAAGAAAAACTCAGCAAAGATATATCGGCCGATTATTTGCAGGCGTGCCCCAAGAAAGGAAACCTGATGCCCTACACCATTGACGTACTCGATTACCTGTACGGAAAATATAAACTCTCCATTATTACCAACGGCTTTGATGAGATCCAACACGTGAAGATGAGCTCGGGTAACATTCACAAATACTTCGATCACATTGTAACATCACAAAAAGCCGGGCATAAAAAACCTTCACGCGAAATTTTTGACTACGCGTTGAAGAGCTATGCCGCACAATGCCACGAAGCCATTATGATTGGCGACAACCTGCTGACCGATATCGGAGGCTCTCGTAGTGCCTCTATCGATAATGTTTTCTTCAATCCTGAAAAGAACAAGCATGAGAGTGTTGTTACTTATGAGATCAGCTGTCTCTCTGAACTGCGACAGATTCTTTGATTTCGATTACCTTTGCCGCACCATTACAAAATTCATTAACCTATAACTGAGAATAATTTATGCCGAAAGGATTTTTTCAAGTTCCTGATCCGAAGAACGAACCCGTTTTAAGTTATGCTCCCGGAAGTAAAGAACGCGCTGCCCTGAAGAAAGCTATTGAAGAAGCACGCGCACACGAAACAGACATTCCCATGTATATCGGTGCCGAAGAAGTGCGCACCGGAAATAAAAAGAGACTCTCGCCACCACACGACCATAAACATACGCTGGGTCATTTTCACGAAGGTGATGCCAAGCATGTAGAGCAAGCCGTTAACGCTGCGCTGGCTGCAAAACAACAGTGGGCTGATTTAGGTTGGGAACACCGCGCCTCTATATTTTTGAAAGCTGCCGATCTGCTGGCGGGTCCGTACCGCTATAAGATCAATGCGGCTACTATGTTAGGACAATCGAAGAGTCCGTTTCAGGCAGAGATCGATTCAGCGTGTGAGTTGATCGACTTTCTGCGCTTCAATGTATACTTCATGCAACAGATATACCAGGAGCAACCGGCATCATCTCCCGGAGTATGGAATAGAATGGAATATCGTCCGCTGGAAGGATTTACGTTTGCTGTCACGCCGTTCAACTTTACGGCTATAGCCGGTAACTTACCTGCCAGCATGGCGCTGATGGGGAACACCGTAGTATGGAAGCCTGCCTATACGCAGGTATATGCTGCGAACGTAATTATGCAGGTGTTTAAAGAAGCTGGTTTACCGGATGGTGTTATTAACCTGATTTATGTTGATGGACCTGTTGCCGGTGATATTATCTTCAACCATAAAGATTTTGCCGGACTACATTTCACCGGAAGCACCGCTGTGTTCCAGAATATGTGGAAGACTATCGGACAAAATATACATAATTATAAATCATACCCGCGCATCGTAGGAGAGACCGGTGGTAAGGATTTTGTAATGGTACACAAGACTGCGAATGCGAAAGAAGTATCAACAGCGCTTTCGCGCGGTGCATTCGAGTATCAGGGACAAAAATGTTCAGCTGCTTCACGCGCCTATATACCTTCTAACCTGTGGGATGATGTGAAGAAGTTTTTGATCGATGATCTGAAGTCGTTCAAGATGGGTGGCACCGAAGATTTCGGAAACTTCATTAATGCAGTGATCGATGAAAGATCGTTCGATAAAATAGCAGGCTATATTGAGCAGGCCCGCAAGAACCCGATGAACGAAATTATAGCCGGTGGTAAATACGATAAATCAAAAGGATACTTTGTTGAGCCGACTGTGATCGTAACCAAAGATCCATCTTCCGTTACCATGTGCGAAGAGATCTTCGGTCCGGTGCTGACTATATATGTATACCCTGAAAACCAGTTTGAAGAAACACTGGAGCTGGTAGATAAAACATCTCCGTATGCATTAACAGGATCTATACTGGCGAAAGATCGTTATGCGATCGAGCTTGCTACGAAGAAACTGTCCAACGCAGCGGGTAACTTCTACATCAATGATAAACCAACCGGTGCTGTAGTAGGGCAACAACCTTTTGGTGGTGCACGCGGTTCCGGAACCAACGACAAGGCCGGAGCAAAAGTAAACCTGCTCCGCTGGGCATCGATGCGCACGATTAAGGAGACATTTGTTACTCCGGTGGATTACCGTTATCCTTTCCTTGATAAGGAATAGGCGTTAATCGTTAACCGTTAATGGTTAATCGTTAATAGATATATACATATAAAAAGCCCGGGGATTTTCCCGGGCTTTTTGTTTTTGAAGAATGATAGCTTTGTTAAGCCTCTACAGCTGTAGGCTCATCCTGCTTATACCATTTAATATTTCTGGAGAAATACATGATCAGCGCAAGCACTATAAACAAGCCGATGCTGCCGAGCAGTAATGAGTAATCTTCCAGTTGGATAATTACGAATATAAATCCGTATACAAATACCAGCACGGCACTAAAGAATATCACCAATGCAGAATTCTTCAGGAACGAAACAGAATATAAACTCACCAGCAACACCGTAGCGGTTGACGCTGCGAGGTATGCTATATTATAATGTATATGCTCGGAGAGCGACAGCAGCAACGTATAGTATATCACCAACGCTACACCTACCAGTAAATATTGAAACGCATGGATACGGATCTTCTTCACAATCTCTACCAGGAATAATGATACGAAGGTGAGTAGAATAATCAGCACGCCATATTTAGCCGTGCGCATACTCTTCTGGTATTGATCTACCGGTATCAGTAATTCCGTTCCGAATGCAGAGCCGGAGAGTTCTTGCTCCGTGCCGGTCCACTCTTGCGCGAAAGGTCTGTTGTAGTGCAGTACTTTCCACTCGGCCATAAAACCATCGTTGTTTACTGTACGATTTATAGGAAGAAACTCTCCGTTAAAACTCGGACTCGCCCACGGCCCTTTTAATTTTACATCCGTTGTTTTACCAGTAGGTATAAAATTGAGCGATGTACTTCCTTTCAAGCTTAGTTGTGCAGCTATATCGCCAGTAAAGTCTTCCGCTTTCGTCCACGGCAGTGCAGCAATTATACCAGTCTTGGTGATGACAGATGATGTAGATGTTGCATCGGCATAATATTGGCCATCTACATACCCACTGGTGCTAGAAGGATTTGCCGGAGGACGTATACCAAAACCGATCTGGTTAGAAGGTTCGCTGCTTAAAGCTTGATTGCCCATCTTGAACGAAGGGTTATCGCTGATGCCGCGCAGATCGCTGATGCAGAGTACAAGGCGTGCTTCATTCCAGTGTACATCTTTTTCATCAATGTTTAACTTCTTGAAGTTAGGGCGTTGAAAGGTAGTCTTGATGTCGATGGTTGATTCATATACTGCTGCATCATATATACCGCGGTGTAGTATCTGCGGCTTCACTGTTCCATCGGCTGTTAATGTTTCAGGGAGGAAGTATGCATCCTGAGTCCACTCGCGAATCTCGATGCCATCTTTACCTTTATCAATCTTCTCGCGGTTGGTAAAAGGTATCACGAGCACAGGTCCTGCCAGCGTTTGGTCGCCCGACCATTTCGAAGTAATTTCACTTACCACTTCATGCGCCCGGTATTGCCGTTCGTGAATAATGCTTTCAATCCAGAACTGCGGTATCAGCAGGATCAACGTTAAAAAACCAATCGCGATTAATTTAATAACAATCGATTCGCGAAACCACGCACCAATCTTCTCGAAGATGGTACTTACCGGTGTGCCAGGTTGTGTTTCCATAAGGTATAGATGTAATTAGAAGGTATAGATGTTAAAATTTTATAGCTCATGTGAATTCCGTCTGTAGACCACCACCATGCGAGCCATCGTCACGGCCTGCCGCAGACGCGCTGTATAGTGATGGGCCATGCGTACAAATACATTCTTGAATAGGAGGTATATCAGCAGCAACGCGCTGAAGTAAATAATGCCGCCTTCCACACGCTGCATCCAGAACGAATTTAACCACGGCATCGAATCCTGTATACGCAACACCGGCAACGCACTGATAATGCGGAGAGCGCTGATAATCAGCGTTAACATAAACGAAGTAACCAGTATACCTATATATACCAGCACACTCTGCCACGGTTTAAAAACATGATACGGAGCCGTAAGCGATAAAATGCAGAAAACAAGAATGAGGTAATTCTCGCCCGAGAAAGCATGATTGAGGGTAATGTTCAGATCAGGAAAGTAAAAACCGCTATGCGTGTGAACAGACCTGGTATCAAATATATACTCCAGCATCGCATTAGCCGGGTTCAGCATGAGTGTAAACTCACTTGAGCTGATGGCTGTGAACAAAATCTTTAAAACAATGGCCGTTACAACAGTAACACCAAACCATAATGCCGTTTTGTTAAGCAGATTTTTCATAATCGGTTCTAATTCATTAAAAGTACTTTCAATTTCAAAGTTTATACGTAAAAAAATTACTTCTGTTGCTTTACCACCGCCTCCAATGCATCTAAATGTTTTTTAAAGGCATTGCGGCCGCGTTCCGTGATCTTATACTTCGTATTCGGTTTTCGGTCTACAAACGATTTGGACACGGATATATACTTTTCACGCTCCAGCGCTTTTATATGCGAAGCCAGGTTGCCATCCGTTACACCCAGAATTTCTTTTAACGAACTAAATTCATAGCCATCGTTCGTTACCAGAACAGACATGATCTGTAACCGCACCCGGTGCTCCAGCACTTTATCCAGATTATCGAACGGATTCTTCACTTGTCGTATTTGTTATACATGATGACTCCATAAATAATATGAAGAACACCAAACCCGATAGCCCAGAAGATCAACCCATACCCCGGCACCGAAGCCGAGATAAGTCCGAGTATAATTTCAGAAAAACCTAAATATCTAATTTCATCAAATGTATTGGCGCTGCCTTGTATAAGCGCGAGCCCGTAGAACACGAGACAAGCCGGAGCCGCCAACCCAAAATGACCGGTATATAACATGATGAGTATAAATATACCACCCGAAACCAGCGGTATAGCCATATTGATAACCAGGTTTTTGCTGGCCGTTGTCCAAAGTTGCAAGCCGTGCTTCTGCGCTTTTTTGTTGCTAAGCCAAAGTCCCGTGCCGATCGATGCCACCATCACAGCCGTAGCAATCAGAATAAGTTTCAGCATCGCCTCCGGACTCTGCAACGAGTACGTCCTATAATTGATAGGCGACACCGGATAATGCAGCGAGAAGTACGCCACAGCAGCACCAGCCAATGCATATAGTCCTGCCAACACCCCCGACAAACCGCTGAGCGATATAAACTTGGCAGATCGCTCCATCATATTACGGATCGAAGCAATATCTTTTTCGTACTCCTGGATTTCTTTCATTAAAAAGAACTTTGGGATGCAAAGTTAAGCAACGATTCGAATTTTACAAGACGATCCGTTGAATCAGCTGCTAGCTTCCAGCTGCTAGTAGATTTTCGGGAGGTGTCGATGGCTCTTTAATAAGGGAGAGGTGTTTCATTATACGTGTTTGGAAATCCAGAAACACAAAGTTCTCAAAGAAGACACAGCGCTACACAAAGAAATCCCTTTGAGTAACTCTGTGTCTTTCTTTGTGTTCTCCGTGCAATTGGATTTTATCCTGTAGCCAGCACCCAGCATTTTGTCTTTCTTCTCGCAGCTCGCAGCTATTTCCTATATCCCAGCCTCTCCAGCCACTTCACACTCAGCCACGGCCACGTGTTCAGCACCGGGTCCTTCGGAGCCATCCCAAACCCATGTCCGCCATGGTCGTAGATGAGAAGGCTTGTAGGTATATTATGTTTACGTAGCGCCTGGTAGAAGAGTATACCATTCTCCGGAGGCACCGCGCCATCATCATTTGCATATACCAGGAATGTAGGCGGAGTATGTTTGTCGACACGGTTTTGCGTAGAGAGCGAATCCACCAGCGCGTTATCCGGATTTTTCCCGAGCAACATCTCGCGACTTCCTCTATGCGCAGGTGCGCCCGCCAATGTAATCACCGGATATATAAGTATAGAAAACGCAGGCCGCGTACTCCACTGCTCCAGCACATTCTTCGATTTCTTGTTGGCGGGTAGGTGCATCGTTGTAGCCATCGAAGCTAAATGTCCGCCAGCCGAAAAGCCGAGAATACCCACACGCTCCGGATCAAACTTCCACTCCTTCGCCCGCGACTTAATAATGCGCAGAGCCGTAGTAACATCGCGATACTGATCCGGATGACGATGCCCCGACTGATCGCCCGTATTTAAACGATAGTGCAACACAAAAGCATCAAACCCATACTGATTATAAAACTGCGCTACATCTTTACCCTCGTGGCCCAGTGCCAGGTGAGCATACCCACCCCCCGGGCAAATAAGTATAGCCGAACCGTTGGCCGAATCAGCATTAGCCTTATAGTATTCGAAATACGGTGCCTCCTTATCTTTTTCATAACCATCGATGGTAACTTTTTCGCTGGCAGGGTATAGAAAAATTTTTTCTTGCGCGTGCAAAGTCATGGTGCTTATCAGGTATATAATAAACAGAGCTCTCATAAAATTAGCGGAATAATACGAGCCGAATATAATACCATTCGCGGGAATAAGAATGCTGCCTGCACAATATCAAGACAATC
Source organism: uncultured Chitinophaga sp. (assembly GCA_902168205.1). Classification (GTDB taxonomy): domain Bacteria; phylum Bacteroidota; class Bacteroidia; order Cytophagales; family Cyclobacteriaceae; genus Ohtaekwangia; species Ohtaekwangia kribbensis. The sequence continues at coordinate 49,211 of CABHOK010000003.1, forward strand.
TTTGTCACAAGCTGTAACACCCCCCGGCTTCTTTCTAACTTTGTTTCGTCTTAATATTTATATTGCAAAGTATGAACGTTCGTCTATCAGCAGCACATAAAATAAAGGTGCTTAACTCCACCGATATATTTACCGTTATGCAAACCATTTTGCTGCGCGAAAATAAAATTCGCAGAAGTCAGGAACACTTCTGGGTAATCGGGTTGAACAGCGGCAACAAAATACTGTTTATAGAACTCGTAAGTTTAGGCGCCACCAACCGCGTAGAGATAGCCCCGGCCGAAGTATTTCGCATGGCCATCTATAAATCGGCCATCAAAATGATACTCGTACACAACCACCCGAGCGGAAGTGTAAAGATCTCCGAAGCCGACCGTGACTTTACCGACCGCATGATAAAATCCGGCAACATGCTGGCCGTTGAAGTACTCGACCACCTCGTAATTACCGAAGAAAGCTATACCAGCTTCGTAGACCTCGGTATAATGGACGAACTAAGACAAAGCGGCCGTTATGAGTTGATCGATAAAAAAGAGTATAGTTGGGCGCAGGAAATGAAGATGGAAGCAGAGTGGGAGAAGAAGCGGAAAGAGATGGCCAAGAAAATGAAAGAAGAAGGTATAGATATAGATGCCATCCAGCGCGTAACGCAGCTGCGGAAGATTGATATTAAGAAGCTATAGCTTTATGGCCGAACAAGTCTGTCCGAAGTGCAAGCACGAATCATTCAACTGGTCATACGATGATGAATCGACACCTTCCACCTATTGGGGATGCTGGAATTGTAAGTATAGCGCAGTCGAAGATGAATCGCTCGAAAGAGTTTGCAAGGATTGTAATCTGAAAACGGAATTAAGACTCGAAGATGACGAGCAAGTATACTGGTGGTGCGCCCAATGCAGTAAAATTACAATCATACGAGATAAAGCCTAGTACATGTTTATATATAGGTATATTTAGGGCGTGCCCCTACGGGTCGGGCTATCCGCTACAAGTCCTCGCGATCCATCCGCACAACCCAGACGCACGCTCCGGGCTTTCCGCTACTATCCCTCACGCGAAGAACGATTTATACTATATTAACGCTGCTCGTATATAAATGAAACGACTTTCAGAATTCACAACAACCCTCGATAGAAAAACAATTATAAAAACACTACAAGAAAATACGTTTGCCACCGAGAATGATTTTAAGACGTTACCATCAGGCAAACATTACTTCTCCGGACAAGTCAATAACAATAAGATAAGACTGAAGAACGCAACCCGAAGGCGGAGACCTTCACCAGTATTAGACATCCAGGTTTTCGAAAAGAACAACCTAACCCAAATCCTAATTCTGGATGACACAGACGATGAAATAAAACTCAACAGCCAAGTACAACTCACCATCACAATTCCAATCGCTATAGTTATACTCTTAGTAGGAGGCGTTTCATCATTGTATTATTCAGATATCTATATATTCCTTTGGGCCTTAATACCAAGTTTAGCCGCCCTGAGTATAGGCTTTTTGAATATTCTCCACTACAAAAACGCAGTTAAAGTGAATACGCCTTATGATATAGGTTTCATAGTCCGACTGTTGAAAAGATAGGTTGCGGAGTTTGCAATCTAAAATATAGTTATATATATTCACATCGAGCCCATCTTTTGGCTACTTGAATAAAGTAGGCATAGGATGGGCTTTTTGTAATATACACTGCTGCTATGTGTTTCAGCCTAGTCTTCGGAAATTAAATGGTGCTGTTCGGAAGGAAAATTATAGTGTTAGGAAATTTAAATAGTATGTACGGTTTGTCCTTATCTACATTGAACCTTGATACAATACATAATTAATTAAATATATACGTATGGCAGTTAAGAGAACCAAAATTGTTGAGCAACCAAATGAGCCGGACGCTCTTGTAGTTGGTCGTGCGGAATTCAAGGGAGTACTTTTGGACAGATTAGATAAGGGTAAAGATATTTTTAATCGCAAAGTTACCAACGTTTCTGAGTTAGAGGCACTTGAAAAGGATTTTTTAAAGTGGGATGATTTTAATTCGGAGTATTTAAAACAGTCTTTTAATAACGAATCTAATCTATATAGGAAAAGTTACGATGATTCTGGCTATTCATTCTCACCTTTTGGCTATTCTGATAATAGCCCTGCAGCCCAATTGGGAAGGTTAAAGGAAAGAATTGAAGCAAAGAATGCATCAATTGAAACGCTAATTGATAAGGTTGACTTACTCAAATCGGCTGTTGGAGAAAGGACAATTGCAATCGAAAAGCCAAGTTCTAAGAAGGAAATAGAATCAAAGGAGGTTTTTATTGTACATGGGCACAATAAGGCTGTCCAACAAAGTGTAGCAAGGACAATCGAGAAGCTTGGGATGATACCAATAATACTTCATGAACAGCCAAATGCTGGCAAGACAATAATCGAAAAATTTGAAGCGCATTCAAATGTTGGTTTTGCAATTATTTTGCTGACAGATGATGATGAAGGAAAAGCAAAAACTGAAATTGAATTAGGGAAGAGAGCAAGGCAAAATGTAGTTCTTGAGTTGGGGTATTTTATTGGTAAGCTTGGGAGAAGTAGAGTATTACCATTGTATAGTGAAGACGTTGAATTACCAAGTGACATACATGGACTCATTTATACTCCGCTTGACAGTTCAGAAAATTGGAAATTCTCAATTGTTAGAGAACTAAAAGCTGCAGGTTATGACGTAGATGCGAATAAATTGCTGTGATATTCACTGCATTAGTATATTGTTGTGATACATATCACGATTCGATTTAGATTGATTTACTTTTCTCCTTTATACATTTAGTGTCAATAAATAAGATGGATGGTAATAAAGCTCACCACATTTCTTCAAAGCTAATTGGAAAAGCATTTGGTGAATATTTCATATTAGAATATGTTAATAATGGGAAATCCGCGGCTGTCTTTAAGGGAAAAGATAAAGTTGGAAATTTTGTGGCGATAAAGATTTTTGATGATGAGATAGTAAGACGCTATGGAAGCGAAGTACAATTAAAAAGAATTAATCAGGAAATAAGCCTTAAGAACCATAAGGTAAATGGTTTAATTAAAATATTCGATGGCGGACAAATATTTATTGATACAATTGAACATTACTTTTTAGTAATGGAATATATCGAGGGAAAAAATCTAAAGGATTTTATTGAAACAGTAGAGTATGATTTGAATTTTGTAAAAGCAGTGGTGGCAACACTTGTCAGAGTTACAGAGGAACTGTTATTAACTAGAAATGTTGCACACCGTGACATTAAGCCAGAGAATATAATGGTTAGTTCTGAAAGGACAATTATACTCATGGATTTAGGAGTGTTAAAAATAGTAGGGGCTCAATCGTTCAGTGACAACGAAGATGAAAGACAGTTTCTCGGTACACTTCGATATGCCCCTCCAGAATTTTTAACTAGACAGGAAGAAGACTCGAGTAACGGTTGGAGATCAATAAATTTATATCAAATCGGTACAGTTTTATATGAGCTCTTGGAAAAGAAACAACTTTTTTATGGCGAAACACCTTATCCAAATTTAGTGCTGGCTATTAAAGAGAAAAATCCGATAATTAGTAATAGAAATGCGCCAGCTGAGATAAATCAACTTGCTAGGAATTTACTTATGAAGGATTGGCGTAAGCGTCTGGAAGTAAATCCAATTAATCGGATTCTGGAGATGTGTAGTAAAAAGTCTAATATAGATGATGTTAGCGATGAAGAGATAAATAAACAACTCGAAGAAATTAGCACTCTAAGCCTTAATCATACATCAGAGCTTAATGAAATTTACTCTATTAGAAGTTCATACGAACAGAAATTACATCAAAAAAATAGAGTAGTTGAGCATATCATAGATATGCTAAATTCAAACTTCCAATATCTTATTCAAAAGGAATTGATGATTTCTTGCAGGCATTGTGATCCATTTATCATTTATATAAATAGCAATGAGTTACGGCAACCAAAGTATGTTATATACGAATTAAATGGAGGATTAGACAAAGGTTTTTCAAGACCAATCCATATTGCTTGGCGGATTCAAAATGACGAGAACGCGATTTGTGAGATTGGATTTTTTGCAGCCGTAATCGATAAAAAAGTAAAAATTAAACTTGAAGATCCAAATTCCTTCTTTTACCAATTGAGCGCTGAATTAGGTTTGAAAGGCGCATTTGAATCGATTGAGTATATTCAAGTTTTTAAAGGTGTCATTCATTCAGAAGACCGAAATACTCGTTCAGTTTTTTTATTGGCTATAGTTAGATTAGTTAAAAAAGCATTGAACCTTTTGACCGACGAAGTAAGGAAGGAAATTCAGACTCAAAGAGAGATGAGTATAAGAGGCTTAAATAAAATTGCCGTTATTATCCCAAAGGGTCAAAAGGGGACATTTTTGATAAATAGTTTGGATTAGAGCTCTCGTGCCCACAATGGTGTTCTTCACAACAAAACACACTCAAAGCCCACACCAATTTACTTCTATGCCTTGTTGGTATACATATACCTGCCTTCCTTCCATGTCTATGCTCCATAAAGTATACATTAGAGTTAAATACTCGGGCAGATATAGAGTTCCTGGTGCGGCTGTTGAAAGGGTAGACTGCATAGTTTGTAAACTAAAATATAGTTATATATATTCACATTGACTCCATCTTTCGGAACGGCAGGCTTAATCGATTATACCCGATTACAACATACGCTTATATAGGAAACAATGTACTTATATCCGAACGTTGTGACATTGCTTAAACAGATTAGACCATGGAAATAGTTAAACGACTCCTTGAGATTCTAAACACAATTACTGACGACTCGCAAAACGGAGCAATCAAGAAATGTGAGGAATTTGGTTTTGACCCAAATCGTGGTGATATAACCCTCAGCGAATCGTTTATTAACTTAAATCAATCACGGGACATCATTAAAGATGCAATTGAGAAGAATAAACTGGCTCAATTCCCATTGACAGTTCAGAAGACAATTCTTCAGGATTTTGAGAGCGTTGTTAACTTTCAAAGTACTTTGGTTTCGGGAACAGACCAAGTGGTGAATCTCGTAAACGCGATCGAACAGTTATATACTGACATTTGGAGATTCGGTGTTCATAATCTCTCTGGAGAAGTCCTGGGCTATACTACTAAAATGAATCAGTTGAAAGACCAGGAGGTTAAAATTAAGCAACTCCGAAAGGAGCTAGATAATGGGCTTCAACTCAAAGGCGAACTTGAAAAACTTCTTGGAGAAATTCAAAAATCATCAGCGGACGTAGAGGCATTGCTTACTACGTCACAGACGGGTAATGACTCAATCAAAGCAGAGTTGGACAAAGCAGTTGATGCATCACAAAAGGCAACTGCACACCTTGCAACTATTCAACAAAACGACATTAATGCTGCTCAACTCTTAGCGAACTCCGTTTCAAACAACTCAGAAATTGTTACCCTTGAAGCAAGAATTCGTGAGTTCTTTGGTGCCATTGATGAGTATAAAGCCAGCATTGATTCAACCTCTAAGAATGCGAAGACAAATGTTGAGGCCAACAAAAAGGAAACAAACGACTTAGTTAAAGAACTAAAAGGACTTCAAGATCAAATAAAAGATCAACTACAAAAAGCAACGGGTTTTTCTTTGTTTCACTCATTTCAAACAAGACAAGGAAACTTGAGAAGTTCGAGGAATTTTTGGTTAGGTGCCTTAGCTGTGGTAATTGTACTGAGCGTAGTCCTGACTGGATTAATCGCTTATACAACGATAAGTATTGACTTGGCATTTTACCTAAAACTTTCAATATCAATTCCTCTCATTTACACAATTGCATTTTGTTCGGCACAATACACAAGAGAAAGAAAGCTTGAAGAAGAATATGCATTCAAGTCCAATATTTCGATTTCGCTAATTCCTTATAAGGAGCTCGTTGAAAAACTCATAGTGAACGGCACACCGCAGGAACGGGAACAGTTTACCGCGTTCTTAATTGACTCGATTAGCAAGGTATTTACATCCCCGACAAGCAGAGTATTTGGACAAAGTCAGTCAGATGTCAGACCTGACCTTGCATTAAAACAACTTAGTAAACAGATGGAAGCGGTTGTGAAGCCATTCGAGTCAATCATAAAAATAATTAGACCTAGTTAAAACAACGCCACACAACAGAGTGCACACCAGTTTACAGCAGCATCAAACTATATACTTGTTGAAAGGAATATCATGCAGCAGGAATTATCCATCTAGCAATGGTATGTCATTGGGTGATCGCAACCAACAATACCTAGTTAGTGACCTATATTTTTTAGATTGCGTGCGTTAAGCAACGTATAGTTTTTATATGAACGTACAAGCACAAATCCAAGAGTATATTACGAGTCAACCTGAACCAAAGCGCAGCGACATGCAAGATTGCATCGCATCATTCAGGAAGTAATGCCTAGTTTACTGCTACGATATATACTGTAATTTGCAATCTAATTTATAGTTATATATATTCACATTGATCCCATCTTTAAGTTACGGACTTAATCGATTATATTCGTTTACAAACGCTTATATTGGCAACGATATTCTAATGTTGGAATTAAGTAAGAAATGAGAGACTTTAAGCTGTGGTTAGAATTTGAGGAAGTCGATCCCGGAAACTGGGATAAAGAAAACGAATTTTGTAACATACACGTTGACTTGCCAGATGGGCGACATTACGGCATTAACGTATGGACATATAAGTTCTTCGAGACAGCAATTCAGAATAGCATAAAGAATAAGGACAACTTAAGTGGACTTTATCTCATTCCTCCAGATATTTTCGTTAAAGAGTTGACAAGAGACTGCATTCACAAAACAATAGACGATTTATTGCGTGTCGGTGACCTTGAAAAAGTCCTAAACCCATCTGTGCTTGCGACTGCGACTGATTCCAATTGAGCTGACAACAAGTCCCGGCATACCATGCCTTTGTTAGTGAACTGAAACACGATTATGGGATTTAAACAAAAATCTAATCAACATAATAAATTTCTGAAATCATCACGTCAAGCTCTTGTTGAGCTTGGTATTCCACTCCGTACGATGGAGTTAGATGCATGGGTCTATTTATTGGAACATGGTACTTGCTTTTATACAAATTGGACTATTGATAATCTGAATCAGGAACAAATTTCAAGATTATTGGAATTAGTGAGTGGTTATGAGGGTAACTATAGCAATGTACTACAGACGCAATTGGAGTATAAATTGAAGTAATTTTAAAAAAACCTTTTATGCCTTGTTGGTATACATATACCAGCCTTCCATGTCTATCCTCCATAAAGTATACATTAGGGTTAAATGCTCGGGCAGATATAGAGTTCCCGGTGCGGCCTCCCCTGTCTTTGTTGGTGAAGAACACCGACAAAGACATGAAGAAGGGAGTTTAAGAGAATGAAAGTTAGTTGACATCAATGAAATGACGTGGTAACGCAATGAATTCTGTTGATAGTATAATAAACAAGGTTTGGGGACTTTCGCTTAGAGATGTCAATTTACAGGATCTAGGCAGTGAGATAGTAGCTTCCAAAAAGTCTGAAGAGAATTTCGCTGGCTCTTTAAGGTTAATAGTATCCAAGAATGGTGATTATTTTTTTCAGATTCCTTCTTCCTATGGCGCCAATGCAAACGAGGGAATTTCCTGGAGGTATGAAATAATAATAAATGATATTCCGGAAAAACAGCTAATGAACTGTGTTGGCCTGTTAACTAAATATTTGGAGTTTAATTCTGCGACTATATTCAAGCTTATTAGGAACAGAGATGTATCTAATAGCTTGGGGATATATTTCCTACACGAGCCATTGACGCTTGCCAAAGAATTGTCGCAGCTGCATTTGAAAGGAATGCTGAAAAGACCGGATAATCTGGGTTTTTATGAGTTCTAATAGACGTACATCATGTGTAGTTTCTCTCATAGACTTTGTTGATGTTCCTTACCAACAGAAACACACCCCGGCTTCCACGCTTACTTTTAAATATACCCGTTGAGAAAAAAATATCGCGCAGCGCGAATTGTCTAAAAAGATTAGTGAAGTGAACGAAGTGTATAAAGATAAACTTGAAATATTAAGGCAACGAATTCCAATTGGACTTCGGCATGGGTTGACATTGCTCGAATCTCTTGATGGAGATTTGGAAAAAGCAGAAGTGAAGTTTAGAGAGGAGATGGTTGCTATAATAATTAGTAAAACAGGAGTAACTGCGGATGTTGCAATCAAGCATTTAACTAAAAGCAACTTTGATATAGCCGCAACAATTAAAAACATTGATGAAGAGCGGTATACATTTACCGAACTTGTCTTGAGAAAATTCAAAGACAAAAAGGAAGATGCATTAGATAAAATAGCGTATGCGATCGAGGAAAAGTATAATTTAAAAAGAGAATTTTGGCTGAATTTTAACACTCTAAAAGAGTTGCCTTCAGAGTTGTATTGTTTAATGGCCATTTGGGAATGGCTGAACTATGAAAGTTGGGAAGATTACGAAAGCGCCTTATCATTCAATCTAGATATAGTAACTGATCAAATAAAAAACAAATTAGGACTCACTGAATTGGCTAATTCAGTAAAGCAAGCAAAGGATATTCGAACATTAATATATACTCAATACAGAATAGATAAAGGTATTAAAGACTATGTCGCGGCAAGTAATGAAGTACAACGCCATGAGGAATATAAAAAGTGTGAAAATGTTTATGTTACTCAAAGACCAATACTTATCGACAGACTTTACGAGCTGGTAAAAAATAACATCGACAAGTTTCCATAGAGAAACGCTGGTGTCAATATTTTTTAGATTGCGTACGTTAAGCAGCCAATATTTTATATGAACGTATAAGAACAAATCCATGAGTATATTTCGAGTCAACCCGAACTAAAGCGCAGCGACATGCAAGAATTGCATCGCATCATTCAGGGAATAATGCCTAGTTTGCTGCTACTATATATACCGTAATTTGCAATCTAATTTATAGTTAAATATATTCACATTGATCTCATCTTTAAGTTACGGACTTAATCGATTATATTCGTTTACAAACGCTTATATTGGCAACGATATTCTAATGTTGGAATTAAGTAAGAAATGAGAGACTTTAAGCTGTGGTTAGAATTTGAGGAAGTCGATCCCGGAAACTGGGATAAAGAAAACGAATTTTGTAACATACACGTTGACTTGCCAGATGGGCGACATTACGGCATTAACGTATGGACATACAAGTTCTTCGAGACAGCAATTCAGAATAGCATAAAGAATAAGGACAACTTAAGTGGACTTTATCTCATTTCTCCAGATATTTTCGTTAAAGAGTTGACAAGAGACTGCATTCACAAAACAATAGACGATTTATTGCGTGTCGGTGACCTTGAGAAAGTCCTAAACCCATCTGTGCTTGCGGCTGATTCCCATGCCTTTGTTGGTGTTCCTCACCAACAAAATACAGGCCACACCCAATTTAACGTTACCTTAAAATATAGCCGTTGTTATATATATTCGCATCGAGCGCTTTTTGAGCTACAGGTTTAATCGACTATATTCGTTTACAAACGCTTATATAGGCAACGATGTTCTTATATCCAGACGTTAGGGGCAATGTGGCCTGGACAATGACGACCACGATTCTAAACGATGAACAGTAACACAACCTTAGACAATTTTATCAAAACTTTTGTACCCAAGGACAAAAGAGAGAGAAGTGAACTTGAGCTCAAAAATGAAAAGAAGAGATCAAAATTCACTGACAGATTAAATCACAAGTGGGACACAATTCTGGACATGAGATTTGTTACAAGGATTCCTTCAGGAGTAAATGACTATGAATTCACAATGAAGGAATTGAAAATTAAGGACAATGAGTTGTGTTATGTAATCTCCAACCATGACGACATAGACGGAGAAACAGATGAATTTAGCCAAGCCTTTGACAAAGTGTATGGACGGGGATTCGGTTCATTACTTATAACCGTATCGGGTGACAAATTTTACCTTGAGACGGAATTAGTTCAAGGAAAGCAGAATAGATTTATCGGAAAAATAGAGTAAGCAGAAGGCCACACAGCCCCTAACAAAGTATATAAAACATGCCGGCACGGTTGATGATAATTTATTATTTTGGTGTGCCTGCACGTTTTATATACAAGCGTTGTATGCAATTGCTAACTCTTAATACTTTCAATCACAGTTTCGTGTAACCCCGACAAGAAGACTTGTGAGTTTACCTCTGACAACGAAGAACTGTTGATTTATAACAACATCCTGACAGATCTAGTTGTGAATCGAATGCATGGCAGATATCTTGGGGGACAGGAGGAAAAAATAAGAGCGAAGTATTACTACGACAAAGAAGAGGTTGATACAGCGCAAATTGACAAGGAATTCACCAAGTTCACTGAGCCGGAAAGAAATAAATTGATGGTATATATTTAATTTTAATTGATGAGTAAAGGATTAAGTGAGTTGATAGTTGATGGAAAGCTGAATGGAATAGCAATTGGAGATAATTTTAATGCCTTCAAGAAAGAGGCAGGTGTCATCCTTTTACAAGACCAGATAGGTGATATACCAGCTTTGTATGAGTTCGAGCATGAAGGTCTTAAATATGAGATTAGCTGTATTAAAGAAGTAGTTGTAGGTATAAGTCTTAAACTTGATTTATACCTTGATATGTTGTTTCAAATACCATTGAAAAGTGGGCACCTTATTGATTTCGGATTTAAAGTAGACTTTGTCGATTTCATTAAATCATTAAACTATAACGGAATTGATTGGGAAATAGATAAACTAGACACTGGAGAAAAGGCTGTTGGTCTCCTCATGCAGTCAAATACTAAATTAATGTATTCTTTCCATAAAGATTTTTTTGGATTCTATCAGGCGGTTAATTTTAGTTTGGAGTTGTATCATACGCTGCGTGACAAATGAAGCAGTTTATCTTCCCATACCTGTTGGGCGCTTTTCACCAACAAATCACACCTGCTTTACCAACACTAAATTTAAAGTTACCTTAAAATATCCCCGTTGTGGAAAAGAGGAGTGCGCAGCGATCATCGCATATTGCGCAGTACGCTAAAGATCATCCGGATTTTATAACATAGTTGTTATAAATATTCACATCGAGCGCGTGTGAGCTACAGGTTTAATCTGCTATATTCGTTTGTAAACGCTTATATAGGCAACGATGTTCTTATATCTGAACGTTAGCAGCAATGCCATGGGACAATCGAGCAAACTATCTAAGTAATATTCGGACAAATAAGTATGGGGCAATTTGAGATTGTAAGAAAAGATATAGCACCTCTGCAGTTTAAATTTTTCGGGATTCTAGTAGTTCTTGCAACTAACTACAAAGTGTTTACTTGGACTTTTTGGGACATCAACCCGTTGGTATTCGTTTTTGGTAATTTGTTTGCGTTTGCAATTTGGTCTGCAAAGGACATCTTGGTAATTGACTTTGACAACGGCCAAATTAGGGAAGGATTTAAGATTCTTGGATTAAGCCATACGGACAAAACAAAATTCAGTGGTTTCGAAAAAATATTCATTAATAAAATCAACACCAGTCAAACATTTAGACAGTTGACAAGGACGATGACGATTAGGGATGAAAACTACAAAGCCTTTCTAAAGACTCACGAGGGTGACAAGTATTGGGTTGGTATTAACGATGACAAAGATAAGCTAATTGCCAATTTGAGAATCTTGAATGAAAATCTTAAGACAGAGATTTATGACTACTCAGTACCAGAACAAACTAGAGTTGACTGATGGCACAGCCGCTAACATCAGCTATAATACATATGCTGTATTGTAGGTTCTTAAAGCGTGTGCTGTTAAATTTCAGCAGCAACGCGGGACAAAGATGCAGGCACTTAAACGCATACGTCTTATAGCTGATGTTGTGGCCAATACATTATGAAAACAAGATTTATTCTGACAATAGTTTCACTGACACTCTTTTCCTACTGTGGACAAAAGGTTAGTTCCGAAGAGGTAAAAGTTGACAATTCAATTACCGAAGGACAAGGCGTTGGACAATTTCGTGTGAATGAGACAACGCTTGACGACATTACTAAGACACTTGGAAATACATACGAAACGGTTTTGTATGAAGATGGACGACTTGAATTCAATTATAAAGACTTGGGACTTGCATTCTATTATGACAGCAAAAAAACGATTACTGTAATATTACTTAGACAACCGTTTAGTGGGCAATCAAACAAAGGGATTGGACTAAACTCGACATTGGACGAAGTGATAAAAGCTTATGGACCACCGAATGGTCAACCCCATGTAAGACTTGTGACACTTGGACTGCTCGATACAAAGGAATTGAATTTGTAATCGATAGAGACAAAGCTTTACCAAAATTTCCGTTTGATGAACAAACACACTTAAAGAAAAGGATTTCTGAGATTTTCGTTTACAAAACAGGTGCATAATGTACTGGCCACAACAAAATGTATAATCCATGGCGCTGATAAGGAGGACATTTTTTTATTTTTGCTCAGCGCCACGGCTTATACATAAACGTTTAGCGGTAATCATTTTTTTGGACAGTTCAATTTTCATTTATGGCAATCACTGAAAAACAAAAGGAGGACGCAATACTGGCAAGGGGACAGATTCTTAGTGTCTCTTCGGACTTAGAATTTGTAACGAATGAGATAATTGTCGCTCTAATTATCCCGAAAAGTGCCTCAGATGATATAACAAGTGAAGGTCTATTAGAGGCATTCATTTTAAGACATTTGACATTGAGGAAGAAAATGGAATTGGTAAAGGACGGTTTAACATCTATTGGACTATTCGATGAAGTACGTGAAATCTTCAACGAGATAAATGGGACATTTATACCCGTAAGAAATAAGGCAGCACATTCATTACCATGGTACGGTCAAGAGGAAATAGGATTTGGAGGTTTAGAATTTGAAAAAAGTAATGGCGAAATTGTTTTAAAGCAGGCCAAATTATCAATGGACGATTGGGGAAAGTTTTGTGATGATTTCAAAAATAAGATTAAGAAATTACGAGAGATTAAAAATAAAGTAGCAAGTGTCGTTATTAAAAAATGACCCATGCCTTTGTTGGTGTTCTTCACCAACAAAACACAGCCCACACCAATTTACTGTTAATTAAAATATACCTGGTATATAGTTATATATATTCACATCGAGAGCTTTTTGATCTACAGGCTTAATCTACTATATTTCGTCTGCGATCGCTTATATAGGATGGGTTTTCTTATATCCGAACGTTAGCAGCATTTTTTTTAGACAAACTACAATGGTAAATATTCAGGAAATACAAGAGAAAGAGTTATCAGACAGAATTATCGACCACGAAAAGAAAGGTGGAGCGTTAAGAATTTGCGTGTTTAAAATTTCAGAGAACTACCTTGGGGAATTGCCAGATGAGTATTTAGCGCATCTAGTCACGGCTAGACAAACATTGGAAAAACAAAACTACGAGTGGAATTTTCATCTTAATAAAGTTGCAGGCAAAGGACAATATAGGAATTTCAAATTTGCTACTATTGATTATGAAAAATTAGATTCAAGCGGACAGAAAATTGATTTAATACATTTTCTTGGGCCACATTTTGACATTGAAAAACATAAACCAATTGTTCGCGGACAATTAGGCAATGAAACTTTAAACTCATATTTCTACTATGATACAGAAGAAAGTCCGGTTAATAAAGTTGACATGAACAAACTTGACGCAGATTTCAGGAAATTGTATACAGAGAACAAAGGTTGGTTTATTTGCACGTTGATGGAGCCACCCTACAACATGAGGCTTAGAAAAGAAATTCTTAAACGAGGGGAGTATGTTCTTGATTTTTTGGAATATTTTTTTGGCGATTTAAGCAAGCTTATAATTTATTCTTGGAATACGGATTGTTCAGTTGTTTTTGACGCAGGAAAGGAATGGTGGGGAAGTTACTTTTGGACAGTTTATAACCCAACAAAGCAGTGGTATATTGGAATAATAGCATCGGAGACGGATTAAAAAAAAACAGCGGCCAAACCTCACCGACTCCCACATCAGTTTATACATCGCACAATGCGATCATATCGTTTAGCGCGCTCAATCAACTATATCTAGTTAGTGACTAACATTTTTATATTGCGTACGTTAAGCCGCCTATAGTTTTATGTGAACGTATAAGCATAAATCCAAGAGTATATTTCGGATCAACCTGAACCAAAGCGCAACGACATGCAAGAATTGCATCGCATCATTCAGGAAATAATGCCGGCATGTAAATTATGGTTTTTGGATGGTAAAAACGGTACAGATAAAACTTTCTCTAATCCGAATATAGGCTATGGACTTTATACTATAAAATATGTTGATGGAAAGACCAGAGATTTTTATCAAATTGGTATGAGTGCCAACAAAACCGGAATCTCTATCTATATACTTGGTCTCAATGATAAGACATACTTAGCCAAAACGTACGGTGAAAAAATAGGCAAGGCCAGCGTAACCGGGTATTGCATTAAGTTCAAAGCTCTAAAAGATATCAATATAAAAATACTTGAAGCAGCAATACGATATGGGTTTGAAGAGGCTCAGTCTCAATAGAACGTTGAAATATACCCATTGCGGGAAAAGCATACAGTACTTGTTGTGCCGTAACACTCAATAAACTATATCAATGCTTAAGTCGGCAAAATAATGGTCTCATACTCGAGGGTTTGCAGATAATGAAATTAATCATGGATGAAAAGACTGGGATTATTCTTTTTGTTATTATTTACATTGTTACATTTTTACTTCTTAAACGAAGAGGATCAAACAAACTTTATTTAAAGAGCTTAATTATTTCAATCAGCATGACGATAATAGTTATGTTGACTTGGATCTTTTTTTGTTTGCAATTCATATTTGAAAATTAACTCAAGCTTTTGTGCGATGCTTTTTGTTTGTGCTCTTCCTCTAACAGAGAACACTTAAAACCAATACCGGTTTTACTTTGAAAAAAACAATGCGCAAAAAGATTATCCGGATTTTTCGACTGTTACTTCTCTCGAACGCAAGCATATTAAATCGTAGTTGTAAATTTACCTCATGGAACCATTAGATAACGAGAAAATTTACTATGTGTTTACATACTTTGGGTATCTCATGACAGACAATGAGAATATGGCATGGCAGCATTATACTTCCGTTTTTTAAGATGGAGGGGTCAACTGAGGAGCAAAAAGCAGCACGGACAAGGTTGCTTCTCAAGAAGGGGTGGATGACAGACAAACTGGAAGTATTACAACTGCTGGACAATGGCATTGATGTCTTCAAGGAAAAAGTAGTTCGAAGGATTTTGGGTGAGAGTGGAAGAGAGGTATTTCTTAACCTCTGTCCTAAATGTGGACGGCTGGCAAGAACACCATTTGCTAAACAGTGTAGATGCGGACATAGTTGGAGGGAGTAAATTGTCTTTAAGAAGCTGCATCAAAGTATAAGCATTCGGCACGCACTATTAATAAATTGGCGATGACTAAGGAAGAAGCATTAGAACAATTAAGTTTTCACAGTGGACGACATCCAGACGTAGACTCTGATAAATGGACCAATGGATTTCTTCCATCTTTAAGACCGTTTAAGGGGTTGAACGAACCAGCGTTCAACAATCTGATGGAGTGCTTAAATGTCCTTAAAGATGAGATCAAACAAAGTAAAACTTTGGACAAGGAACTAATGTTAGACTTATGGACAATTTGCCATTACACCAAAGCCTGGGGTACTGATCCAATAGGAATGCTTAGAAGCAATAATCTCATCTCAGACGAGGAACTGGAAGAACTTACAAACTGGATAAACAAAATCTCCTATAAAGTTTCATTCTGGCTAGAGGGATTAGAGGAGGAAGACTGAACTAATCACATGTAACACAAATAATACAATAGGATTAACTTTATGGTATATATGTTCACAGCACACTATGCTATGAGCTAATCAAATTATTATGAGAGTAACTTTAATTGCAATGGGATTCCTGGCTCTACTATTTGGTTGTAAACCCAAGACTGGTGTATCTGACAAACTAGCGTTTGACTTAAAATCTGTTTTAGACACTGTGGACTTAGAGGAAGTTTCGATTGGAGAAATACATCTTCCAACTGGAAAAATCATTGCCGGTGATCCCTTTTTCATCTATGATAATAAACCTTTCAAGACAAAAGTGAATCCGGGAAATTACCCTGTGAAGCTATTGATATACAAAGTCGAAGAAGATCATTATCGAATTGCATTTGCCAAAATCCAATTTTCAGGCAATCAAGCAATACATTGGACTCTTGCTTTAACAGAAGACATAACAGACGAACAAATTAAAAGCCTTCAACCAGGAGAGTTCTTCGGATATGGAGTAGATGCTGGCCTTGGATGTTTTATTGATCAGGAGACCAATACCATATTCAACTCCGTCATGGACAAGTTCTCTAAAGACAATCCTGATAAGAACTACTACGATGATGTATTAGCTGAAGAATTTAGAACCACGTCTGGACAACATCCGCTTTCACGTGATCTTGGAGATTGGGACAATCATTTTCCAAAGCAAGGTGACAACCATAACGTGATTATGTTCGCTTCAGGCTGGGGTGACGGTTCTTATCCGACTTACTGGGGAACAGACTTAAATGGAAAGATTGTTGAACTGATAACAGATTTCATTGTAGTTGGTGGTGAATGATTTACTGTGCTACCTATATTGAGTTTTTATAGGGAAAGGTTAAGCCAATTTTAGCAATGAGAATGACGAGTTTCACTTTTAGAGATACTCTGAAAGTAAATGCTGACTATGGGACAATTGTTGCATCGTTTAATCTAGATTGAATGAGAATTTTTTTAAAGGTTATATTGACAAGGATGATATACAGGTTATATAAATTCACATCGTGTTACTGCTCCAAGCGTCAATACACTTTTGATAACCCAAGCGATGAATGAAATTCAATTGACTAAAGCAGATAGGGAAACAATAAAAACCGACATTAAACTAACATCAATTTTGGGTTTGCTTTTTAGTGTCGTGCTGATTGTATTGGTTTTTATAATTCCTTTAATACTCTATTTTATAGGTAAAACTGCAGGCGGATTTGCAAAGAGGAGTATGCAGATAATATGCTTGCTGCTACTTCCTTTTATTGCGGTTTCATGGAATAATATTTTAAAAGGTCTTGATTTAATTGTTGGACGAAAAATAAATTTCCAGACAACGGACTATCAAGTTAAAGAAACGAAGGACGGATTTATGCTAAAGATAATATCGCCCTATAAAATAAATTTTGACTTGTTCATCATCCCGTCTACACTAAAGAATAATGATCCCATAACCGTTGAGATAGGGAAGTTAAGTAAAACGCTTTTGCACCTTTCTCAGGGCAACGAAAATCTTCTGGAGAGAATAGAGGAGGAAGTGGAGCAACGGTATAAAAATGTATAGTATGGGAAAAGGAATACGAACGGAATTACTTTGGTTACTGGGGGTAGTCATCTTGGCACAGTTGGTCTGGTATTCTATTCTGGGGCAGCTTCTATTTAATGGCAGACTTTTAGAAATTCAAGACCATGATGCGTTTATAATTGTCCCAAAGTTGTTTTTGGTTGGGCTGACCTTCCTTGTTCTACTGTTATTTATGTACGTTTTACGATGGATACACTCCAAGGCAATTAATAGAACTGTGATAATTTTTGCAGTAGTGGTGCTAACGATAGTATGGATTTTTCTATTTCTTGACTGGTTAATTGGTTTGCAAAACATTCGCGATTTGGGGAAGTCTTGGCATACGGAAATAAACGGAGCAGACAGAGTTCCAATGACTTTACTTTCGCATGCAAGCCTGACCTTCGCGGTTGGAATAGTTGCTCTCTTTGATATGATAATCGGATATAAATTGATTGCAAAGAAAAAGTGAAGACAATCACACTGCGGTATATATCTTTGTTGGGAAGAACATAAGAAAGACAAAGTATAGCCAGTCACTAAAAACAAAGTTCCGATAGCATAGCTATCGGAACTTCACACTTCTTTCGTAGCATCGATTCGATATATATACTTTAATGCTTAATAATTATTCGTTTCGTAAACAGTTCTTTGCCTTGCGCTACATGAATATAGTATTCGCCTTCTGGCAAATTAGCTGTGCTCAACTGAACAGCACCTTCTTTTAGACTCGCTGACCTTCGAAGCTGCCCCTGATTATCATAGAGTGAAACGTCATAGTTTAAAGATATTGATGTCTCTGTTGGTGAACTGATTTGTTTTTCTGTTCCTGTATTTTCGATACTTATGACAATGTAATCATTTGCAGTATTTGGATATATGCCTACATTATACAGACCGCTACAGTTAACGTAGAAGTACGCGTAGCTCATGTCTGTCCAGCCACAGCTGGCGGTATAGGCTCGCACGCCTACATAATGACTTCCACAGCCGTAGAAAGTGAATTCGTGGTTGTAAGCGCTCATCTGTTGAAACGATCCGTCCAGATACCACTCGTAGTCGTAATAGCCAGCACCTGCGACTTGTGGCACTTCTGCATATACATTTGCATAGCCTCCATAAAAAGTATTCTGCGGTATGTTCACTGCTCCAATGGTAGGACCAACCGATACATTCAGTCGCGTAGTAACGGAGGTGCTGGAGCACGGAGATGTGATCACCACTTCAACCCATCCCGGACCATTCCAGTTTGCAGTTGCCACAACTGAATTGCCGGAAGTAGTGTTTAGTGAAATGTTACTGCTCTTCGTCCAGGTATAGGTGCCGCCGGCAAAATAGGGAACAGAGTATGTGGTGTTGCCGCAGATAAAAGAATTACTCGCTGATATTTTTGTGGCCACATAGTATTTCAGGTTTGTTGTACCATACGGAGTATCGTTCCACGCGTGTTCCATTAAAGGGTACTTGTTCCATTTCGATTTGTATCTTCCTGCTGTTGGTGTTGTGATAGCGGTGTGGTCGCCCGAACCCCACGAGACTTTTCCCGGATAAGTTTCCGAACAAACCTGGATATAGCTCCCGTCTGTCATGTATATATCTTCGTCTGTTGTAACGTAATAGCCGATCCATCGGGTTGGTCCACCTTCAGCGATGCTCCATGCATACCCATGACAATTAAAAGTTTGAGACGAACTATAGCCGTTGGAGGTAATGAATTGAGTTCGGTTTGGACTGGCAAAGTAAGAATCCCAGTAAGCGCGATCTGCGTTAGACATTTCCGGAACAATATAGGCTGTTACGGCACTTCCTTTTGGGGTTCCGATATAGCTCAGTGTTTGTGCATTGATGTTTATACTCAACACGAGCAGATAGAAAAATAGTATACGTGATATATTTTCCATAGTCTTAATTTTTTGAGAGGTATAGTTTTGTCTGACTTACAACATTGTCGAGCACGGCATAGTCTGCTACTACACCCTGATCCGTAAAGAATTTATACTTTTCGTCACGGAGGGAATTCAACGCCGGAGTGTAGTTTGACTGCTTCAGTACGCGCGCCATAATCCATCCGGTAGTGCTATACGACAGCGATCCGTATACGTCGGGGTCTTTTTTCTTGGCGTTAAGTTTCTCTTGGGTAAGGGTTAGTAATGCTTTCCTGTTCCGGACGTCCAATGCAGCGAGTACACTTTCCTGGGCAAGTAAAATTTCTATCGCCATAATCTTGAACGAGTATTCTCCCTTTTTTTCTAATGACGTCTGAGCGGCTGCGCCAGCGGGGTTCATGGAAGTATATTTCTCCAGCAGCAACGGTGCAACATCTTTTCGTTTTAGTAATTCACGGGCTCCGTTAAAATTTTCCTGCAACTTTTGTATACCTTCCTGAGGCGTACTGAAAACCATAAGATCTCCCAGAAGCGGATAGTTGAGAAATGTCTCAATCAGGCCTTTTGTTGACATGGTTGAAAGGAGAGACTCGGGCACAGTGCAAGCATCACGCTTATCCTGGTAGCTTTTCAAAGCGTTCCATTGTTCAGTTCCCCGCTTTACAGGGAAGTCGTACACATCATTTACTTTCTGTGCAAATCCGCCGGTAAGATCTACCAGCATTGCCAGCGCGATAATGAAATAGAATTTTTTCATGGTGTAGTTGTTAGAGGGTAACTAATGAGTAACGTTAAAGAAGTGCGTCAATAAAATTAAAAATCCGGGTGAGATATACCTTTGAGACACAATAAAAAAAATATTACGGTTGCAACTGTTATGCAGGGGTGTCCACGCTCAAATTGCAGTAATTGTTATTGCTATAAATATGCATTGTCGCATGAATAGTGTGCACGGTATGACATGCTGCGACATATATGTTTAATCTCTAAAGGGCAAAAAAAGAAATAATAATATTCTTATATTGAATGGTAGATCCTAACTCCCTTTGAACAGTATGAAACTAACTGGTTACTTAGCGATACTTCTGCTCCTGGCAAGCTGTGACTACACAACAACCGGTGAGATTTGCAATCATAAAGGCGCGGACATCGAAGTTGTAATTTCACCCTTCGACAACTCGGACTATTCAATTTTGAAAAACGATCAGTTAACGTTGACCAGATGGGATACATTAGAACAGAAAGGATATTTTCAATTGAAGAGCGATGTTTGCGCACCGGTGGCGATGGGTATAAATAGCTTTGCTCCACAAGAACTCATGTTCAACTATATTGAAATAAGAAGTCTCACCGACACGCTGATAATTAGCAATCAGAAAGAGATCCATCAGCGATTCAAAGAAACAAAAAGATACCATTACAAGTGGATTATAGAATGATGCTACATTGCCTACGATAATTTAAATGATGTTCTTATATGAACGTACAAAAACAAATAGAAGACTATATATCTGGTCATCCAGAGCCAAAGCGTAGCGACATGCAAGAGTTGCATCGCGTCATTCAGCAAATAAAACCAGCATGTAAATTGTGGTTCCTGGATGGTAAGAACAGTGAGAATAAAACTGTCTCCAATCCTAATATAGGCTATGGACATTACACCATGAAGTATGCAGAAGAAAAGATCAGGGAGTTTTATCAGGTTGGAATCAGTGCAAACAAAACAGGAATCTCTGTCTATATACTGGGTATCGATGATAAGACCTACCTGGCTAAAACGTATGGAGAAAAAATAGGTAAGGCCAGTGTGACGGGGTATTGCATAAAATTCAAAACGTTAAAAGATATAAACATTAAAATACTTGAAGCGGCAATACGGCATGGTTTTGAGATGTATAATGAAAAGGTGAGCTAATGTTTGTGCCTTTGCATGCATTAACTTAATTAATTCGCCCTGTTTGCCCACTCCGTAGGAGCCTTGCCAAATTTTTTCTTGAAAGAGTGTGAAAAATGAGAGAGACTTTCAAAGCCTAAGTCAAGATATATAGCCGATGGTTTTTTGTTTTTATTCTCGATGAGATTTCGCGCTTCTGTTAGTCTTTTTTCAAGCAGCCAGTGGCGAGGAGCCATTCCAAATGTTTTTTGAAAGTCGCGCTTGAAGCCTGCGAGACTCCTGCCGGTGAGTCCTGCAAATTTTTCGATTGGAAGGTTGTAATAAAAATTGTCGAGCATAAACTCTTCGAGGTCGATCTTGTGAGGCTCCGAAAAATCAAATAATAAATTACTGAGCTGTGGCATAGCATGAAGCAATAATTTTACGCCTTCTTTTACTTTTAATATACCTATATCTGTCGTTATAGCTTCTGCCGGATTACGGATGTACGGTATTACCGATTGAAAGTAACCTTTAAGAAAATCATTGCTTGGAATCAGAATATTGAGAGGTCCGGTATATTTTTGCCGGACCTCTATTTGTTCTTCCAATGCAATCTTTCTAAGCAAATCTTCCTGCAGTGAAATAACCACTGTTTCATAATGCTCTTCATTGGACAGCGGCCTTTTGGTAAGCGTACCTAATTGATTTTTGCCAATCAATAACATCTCACCTTTGCCCATCGAAATTTTCTGAGTAGATGTCTCCAACGTAAAGTGTCCTGAAACTTGCAAAACCAGTGTGTGGTGCCTGAGAAAGCCTACCTTCTCCTTGCGCATGGTCGCGTAATACGAGTAAAAAATCACTCCAGGAATTATTTCAGTCGGGTTTGTCATGCTTAAAGTTATAAAACGGAACGAGCTTATTTGTGTTTATCATTACCGCTGCAAGTAAGTACTACCCAATATCGCCCCAGGTGCGAAGTGCTTGTTGAGTATATCCAGATCTTCCGGAGTAAATTTTATTTCCATGGCATGTATATTCTCATGTAGACGTGATCTCCGGTTCATGCTTACCAAGGGCATGATGTGATCGCCCTGTGTATTCACCCACGCTATCGCTAATTGTGTTGGAGAGAATCCTTTCTCCTTCGCCATTTGCTTTAGTGCTTCTACTTTCTCAAGATTCTTTACCAGGTTATCTCCTTGAAAACGCGAGAAGTGATTCTGATAGCTGTCCGCAGCAAGAGGAGCTTTCATTTCTCCGGTGAGCAGCCCTTCGGCTGTATTGGCAAAAGCAACTACGCCTATACCCAACTCTTTAGCCGTAGGAAGAAGATCACTTTCTATCTGGCGATCAGCCAGTGAATAGCCTATCTCCAATGCCGTGACAGAGTGAATGCTGTTTGCCTTGCGCAGTTGATCAGCCGTTATCTCGGAAACGCCCAGATAGCGTACTTTTCCTTCCGTGATGAGGTCGGCGATGGTTCCGATGACATCTTCCATCGGAACACTATTATCAAGGCGGCAGGGTTGGTATAGGTCAATCGTATCCACACCCAAACGCACTAATGAATAATTGATAAAGTTCTTGATGGCTATAGGACGCAAGTCTAATCCAATAAACTGTCCGCCATACACGATACCGCCAAACTTAACGCTGATAAATGCATCGTCCCGTCTTCCTTTTATAGCTTTCCCGACGAGCAACTCGTTGTGACCACTACCATAAAAGTCTCCCGTGTTCAAAAAGTTAATGCCATCGTCCAATGCTTTCTGAATAGTTAAAACACTTTCATTTTCATCTTTCATAGGGCCACCCCACACGGATGACATGCGCATACATCCCAAGCCAAGTTTGGACACAGACGGTCCATTTTTTCCTAACGCTATTTTTCTAATTGTTGTCATTACTGTAGTTATTTTACTTAATTAACGGCAGCAAAGTTCTGCCTTTTGGTATATCGCTACTTTCTCAGATGGCTCAATTTACTTGCCTGGATGGCTCAACTTCTTTTCTTTTGTTTGCAGCGGACTAAAGCCCGGTTTATACAACTCGTAGGGCAGATTTACTGTGTACTATGATTTTGTCTGTTAAAGTTTTGGTATATACTATGCGTGATAAACCAGGTTAGCAGAGATGTGAATCACATCATAGAACGTATCTGAGTAGATATTTTTTAGCGTTACTGCAACATTCAGTTTTTGGCGCGTGTCTCATTGTAGCAAGAATAAATTATACGAAACAGTTCTTGAAACAATAATGACCAAGTTATATCGAATCTACGCGCTGCTATTCCTGGTAACCAGTATTGGTTCCTTCTTCAATATAGTTTCTGCGCAAAGTCTTGAAGCGAAGATAGACAGTTTAATATTGACAGAGTTTAATGAAAGAAATGGTCCTGGTGGAGTATTTATGGTAGCTCAACAAGGGAAAGTTGTTTACCACAAAGCATTTGGTAAAGCTAATCTGGAGCTGGATGTTGATTTGACTCCGGACAATGTTTTTCAATTGGGATCGATGACAAAGCAGTTCACCGCCATTGCCGTACTAATGTTGGAAGAGCAGGGCAAATTAAAAGTGAATGATCCTGTCTCCAAATATATACCTGATTATCCATCACGGGAGATTACTCTTCATCAATTGTTAACACATACGTCAGGGATCAAAGATTTTACGAAGATGAAATCGCTTTCAAGTATATCCCAACAGGAAATGACACCCAAAATGATGGTAGATTTCTTTAAAAATGAACCGGCTGATTTTGTGGCCGGGACGAAGTTTGAATATAACAATTCCGGTTATGTACTTCTGGGTTATATCATCGAATTGGTTTCCGGAGATACATACGAAAATTTTATTAAGAAGAGTATATTTGAGAAAATCGGAATGACGCAATCATATTATGCCAGCGATAGAAAGGTGATCAATAGAAGGGCGTACGGGTATCATAAAAAAGAATATGGCTAT
Source organism: uncultured Chitinophaga sp. (assembly GCA_902168205.1). GTDB lineage: Bacteria > Bacteroidota > Bacteroidia > Cytophagales > Cyclobacteriaceae > Ohtaekwangia > Ohtaekwangia kribbensis. Next base: position 73,437 of record CABHOK010000003.1, read on the forward strand.
GTAAATAAGACTATCATTAGTTTTAGTGTTCCATTTTCATCAGGCTCGTTGATGTCGACCGCGGGCGATATGCTGAAATGGCAGAATGCGTTAAACAAGAATCAATTGCTTGGCATTAAAGGAACAAAAAAAGCGTTTTCTAAGTATAAATTAAGTAATGGAGAAGAGTTCTCGTATGGGTATGGTTGGCATATCAGAGAAATGAATGGAGTACCTGTGAGAGAACACGGGGGAAGTATCTTCGGTTTTAAAACTATGGGAGTATATATCCCTGATGAAGATATTTATGTGATTGGGTTGAGTAATTGTGACTGTCATTCCCCAACACAATTAACAAGAGATGTTGCAGCTATGACTTTGAAGATGTTTAGAATGCAATTGAAGGATCGGTAATTGTATAAATCAAGAACCATAAAATCAGAGTTTTTTTTCAAGTCAGGGGGATTTTTTCAAATAGATGCTGCAATTAAAAAACATATCCGCTTGCTGTCGCGCAACGCTGATTGGAATTTTAATCATTGATCCGCTTAATATTATCTTTGCCTCGTGTGCCTGGCAAACGCAGACAGTGCTCTGCCAAAACGGACATTTGGAAAAGTAAAAAGTCGAATACCAATTGCAAGATACCGGTGCTTTAGGTTATAATAAGCGAATGGTGGAAGTAACCTATCTAACACACTTGCTTATGATCGTAGATACCGTTGAGATGGATATCTATAAAAAGGTTGAGTGTGTGAAAGCAGATTGACTTTGGCGGGCACTAATGTAGCGTAAGTGAATAAACTGGAAAGATGCGATTGTGATAGGGAATGATGCACGGACAACTTAAGCACCATATTGAAAAATTAATACCGCTTGCAGATGATGAGTTTGCCTTCATTCGTTCGCATTTTATTTCACAAAATTTTAAAAAGGGAGACTTCCTGATCCAGCAAGGTGAGAACGTTTTGTATCTATACTACGTTGTGTCAGGGCTTTTGAAATTGTCATATAATGACGAATCAGGAAAGGAGTATATCGTGTCGTTTTCTATGGAAGACTGGTGGGAGAGCGATATTCAGGCATACTACAGGCGGACAAAAGCAACGATGTCACTACAATGCATAGAAGATACTGATGTGCTGTGTATTACACTGGAAGGCTACAAGAAACTATGTGCCGGTCTTCAGAAAATGGAACATTTCTTTCTGGAGAAATCAATTGGAGGTCATATAGCATCACAGCAACGTATACTGTCATTTATTACCTCGAATGCAACCGAGCGTTACGAGCAATTGCTGAAGCGTTACCCTCAATTGATTCAGCGTGTACCCAAGTCGTTGTTGGCTTCCTATCTGGGTGTCTCACGCGAAACCCTTAGCAGACTCTCTTCTTAGTTGTTTTACTCATTGAGCTTCTGATTGTGATGTTTGTCACACGACATAAATGGCAGGTGTGCTCAGCTTTGCAGTACATATTTTAAATAGGAACTGTAGCGAAAAAACAAACACGAATGGAAAAGCAAATTATTAATCCCTGGAAATGGCAGGATGGGCGCAGCTATGTGCAGGCCGTGGAAGTAAAGCAATCGCAAAGTATACTCTATTGCTCCGGACAGGCTGCCGTACACGCTGATGGACAATCCAGCACTGCTGATATGCGAGCGCAATTGATTGAGTCCATACAAAACCTGGAGAAAGTTATTACGGAAGCTGGCTACACGTGCAACGACATCGTACGACTAAATGTATACACGACATCGACAGCCGAACTCTTCACATGCTTCGATGTGTTTCAGGAGTGGATCGCGAAGCATAACATCAAACAAGCCACTACGCTACTCGAAGTAAAAAGTCTTTTTGAGACATTAACAGTTGAATTAGAAGCTACGGTTGTGAAGTGAGAATGGTTGATATAGGGAAGGCCCGGAGATGGATATTCCGGGCCTTGTTCTAGTTGTCCTCTGTCATTAAATACTTACGGAGTTTGCCGTCTACATTATATCCATAGGAAGCCAGTTCGGCATTTGATTGTTTGAAATACGCTGTCCAGAAGGATTGAATATTGTCAATCTGCGATGAATTCCTTCCGGTGGCGCCTATAGCAAATACTTTACATCCCGATAGATCAGGAATACCATTGGTCTTCTTTAAGCCGTCCAGAAACGCAGTGGTCTGCTCAGGAGAAATTCCGTGCTTTTTATTGAAGTTATACTCGCGAGAATCCTGAATCATATCGCTGAGAAGTATAATTACGTTTTCACTCTTGAGTCTTATTTTTCCTAATACAAAGTCTTCCATGTCTTTTACCGTGCCTCCTTCGGCATTAAATTCGATAAGGTTGGTTGTCTGGTGAATGGCACCCAGTATATCTGTATACTCAGTATATTCTTTACGAATTTGCTTTTGTGTTTTCAATGTCTCTGAAATCTTGGGAGCAGTTTCTTTAACATAGCTTATGAATCTTTTTTTCAGACTATCACCTGCATGTGCAAAGCCATCGGTTCGCCTGCTAAACTGTTTTTCAACCAGGTCCTCGTAGATAAGCTTCACGGGTCTCATTTTCGATCCTTCGTCTATAGGCACAACAACGAGGCAGTCGTATTGCCGCATGTTGGGAAAAATGGTTTCTGTTATTATACTGATATAACTTTCAAGCACCAGGTCTGTGTTGCTTGCTGAATAATCAATCAATACAATCAATACTTTTCGCTTCTTCTCCACTAAAGAAGTACAGCTTTCAAGAAGTGGAGCGATGCTCAAAAAAAGCAGGAGTATATTGATTCGCATGATTGAGTAAATCTTCCTTTGCATAATGTGAAGTTTAGCGGCCTGCAGCGGCTGGTTCATGAACATTTTTTGAGACAGGCTCAAGTTCATACAGGATATCTTTTACCTCGGAACCAAAATGGTTAAATGCATTTTCCTTAAAGGAGTCTAAGTCCGTTGCATAGTGTCCGGATATATCTTCACGAGGGATGTTTTTCCGGGCATTGTAATTTTCTTTGTAGAGCTTAAACCTGCTGAATTTCTCCCAGGCTTTGCGAATGCTGTTCTCCACTACTTCTTTTACATCTTTCATGTTGGCAATTATGATGAGGTCAAGAATGTGTAGCATCTTTTCAGCTCTATAATAGTTTAGTGTGTTTTGAAATAACTTGCCATGCTGTTCTGAGTCCCATTTGAAGTATCCGGCAATAACCGGCAGAGCCATTGATAGCAGGATGAACCCATAGAAGAGTATATTTCCGGAACGACCTCCTTCTATGTCGATTGCTCGTTCTCTTGATACACCAATGATGGCAACTTCAACCGCGATTAATAGTATCGGTAAAATAACCAGACCTATATATCGTTTCGTTTTCGCATTTCTAATGTAGCTTTCGTCATCTTCGTGGTTGGAAGAATTTCCTTTTATCCGGACAGATTCTTCCGGTAACAACTTAGTTAAAATACCATCTGTTACCAGCATGGCAGCCAGTGCCAGAATAATTGCCAGTCCCCAGCGAACGAGAATGTATAGTAAGCCGTCACCTTGAATGAATATCAGTGTGGATATATAGTTTAGAAATATCTCAAAAAGAATCGTTACATATACCACAAGTTTCATTCTTGCAGATTTTCGTCTCCGTAAGGCAAAACTTCCATCATCCATTCGGTCAGAATCTTCACACTCCAGGAATTGTTGTCTCCGTTTTTCCCGTTCCTGATTCAAAACCTTTATATAGGTAGTAAGTATATTAGTTTGCTTTACGGCACCAATGCCGATATACTTGTTGGTGCATCGATCAGCAAAGTATTTGATGCCCTCCGTGTTGAGGAAATGCTGTCGATATAATAGTCGGTATAGTAAGTGTTGCATATATTATAGTTTAGAGCGGATGCGAATACGGATATATAGTTTCCCCATGGAGAAGAACTGCGCGAGTCCGGCTGTCCAATATCGCCAGCGTAAAATCCAATAGGTGCCAAACGGTGTCCTGTAGATTTTCAGACTATGGTTTCCTCCTGATTCAAAGACATAAGTCCATAACAGGCGATTTATTTTCCTGGCGAATAGCGGCATGTCAGAAAGGGTTTAGAGTTTGGTTTTTGTTAGCGTCCTTGAATATGTAGGACGTTTTGCCATCTCCCAAAAAATCTTTCCCGATGGCTATAATTCGTTTCCGAAGGAGGTGGTTTTGTTTCCGGTTGAAATTGCTAAGACGCAGGTGGATGAAACGATTTAAAAGAAAAACAGTCTATTTTTGTGAGCTTGATATTTATGAAGAAATTTTATGCTTTGATAATACTTTTAGTCTGTGCGACAGAATGTTTCGCATGTGTATGTTGGTTTCCTACAGATAAGAAAGCATTAAAAAAGAGGATCAAAGAGGCAGACGTAATATTGTACGTATTGGCTATGGCAAGAAATCTCCATGTAAAGATGCTGTTTATAGAATAGGCGAACGATATATAATATTTGGCTACACCAATAAAGAGACCGGTGAGTTGGAAGCCAATAACTGTACTGGTCTTTCTGAACACACAATGTCGAGTGTTCATGATAAAATAGTGATGGAGTCAGAGGATTTTAACTATGAAAGTTATAGCGAGGCTAGATTGCAAGAAAAAGAAGAATTTGAATCTGTTAAGAGGCTGATAAGTAAGCTGTAATAGTTAAGACTTGATCTGACAGTTGAGCTAAGCTGGCCTTCCTTCCTCACAGGCAAAGGTAGCCACCGCTCCAAAGAAGTCAAGGGCTTCGCGAGTGGCCGCGCAAGGGCTGTCGCACAGCCGAAGCCACCCTTGACTTCTTTTCGGCTTGCGGCTGTTTGCGGCCTATGAGGAAGTAATGCGATAGTATACTCATGCCGATTGATAGTTCTTATCAATCATTTTAGTAGTAGCTAATTCTTTAGAGGCGACAAAGGTTTCCCAAGGTGTTCTTCCAAAGCAGTGCTTTCCTGAGTGCGTTCTCTGTTCATTATACTCTTCAATCCATTGGTCGAGATCCTTCTGTAATGACTCTAACGACTCATAGAGCTTCTTTCGAAAAGCTATAGCATAAAACTCATCTTGTATAGTTCTATGAAAGCGTTCGCAAATACCATTACTCTGTGGGCTCTTGACTTTTGTTTTAGAGTGTTCAATATTTTCGATCTGCAGATATAGTTCATATTCATGGTACTCCGCTTTACCGCAGTATTCTGTACCACGATCGATTAATATTCGTAGCAATGGAATTTGTTGCTCCTCGAAGAATGGCACGACTTTATCATTAAGCATATCAGCTGCTGTGATAGCATTCTTGCGATCATATAGTTTAGCGAAAGCTACTTTTGAATAGGTGTCGATAAAGGTCTGCTGATAGATTCTGCCAACACCTTTAATGTTGCCGACATAATATGTATCCTGAGCTCCAAGATACCCAGGATGTTCAGTCTCGATTTCACCAGAAGCTTCACGTTTCTCTCGCTTCCTTTCCATAGCAATCATCTGCGCTTCGGTAAGAATAAGTCCTTCTTGAGCCACTTTAGCTTCGAGAGCAGCTAAGCGTTTGGAAAATGTTTCCATATCATGACGCTGCCATACACAACGAACGCCACAAGGAGATATAAATATACCACGCTTGCGTAGTTCATTGGATGCACGAACTTGACCTAGTGCCGGCTGTTCGGTAGCAAGTAAAACAACGGCTTCTTCTACATGAAGCTCAACTCGATTTTTAGGAAGGGCTTTTCTCCGACTTACTTCTTTAAGGGCGAGTTCACCTCCGGTATCATACAACTCTTTGATGCGATAAAAACTGTCGCGTGAATATCCCATCATACGACATGCCTGGCTTACATTACCTAAATGTTCAGCAAGATTGATTAGACCTAGTTTGGTTTTGATTAACTTCGTTTCTGTTCTCATTTTCTGACAGTTTAATGGGTTTAACTTTTTTAGTTTGCACTTCTAAGTTAACCCAACTGTCAGATTAAGTCGGAACTACTTCAAGTAAGCAAACCAGGCGGTAACTTGTAACTGTTTCTACGTTGGCTCTCCCTTTTTGCTCCTCCTCTTGGACTGATTACAGTCAGATGCTTGTTTTTTTTATTTTCTCCATAAGCTCGGGATGTTCTTTCAGCTTACGAATGAATACAGTACTCTTCTTGGCTTTGATTAGCTTCTCAAGTTTAAGTGCATGCCGTTTATCATTACAAGGTATAGCTATATACAATTGCCAGGGAATTCCTTTTGCAGTGTATTTTATTCGATTGATAGGATTGTTATGCTGAAAGATTCTTTGCTCAAGATCTTCAGTCATTCCAGTATAGACGGTCGATTCTTTCTGAGTAACTGCCAAGGAATTCCCTTAGCAAGTAAATTTTATCCGGCTAATAGAATTGTTATGTTGACGAATCCTTTGTTCGAGGTTCTCAGTCATTCCAATATAGTATCGGTCAGTAGATGACGAGTAAAGAATGTAAGCACAATAACTCATAACGAATCAAAACAACTACACAATAAAAAAGCCACCGGACTGGTGGCTCTCTCTTTTGCTCCTCCTCTTGGACTTGAACCAAGGACCCTCTGATTAACAGTCAGATGCTCTAACCAGCTGAGCTAAGGAGGAATTCGTTTGAATTTGGGAGTGCAATATTACGGACTTGTGGTTTAAATTTCAAAATCCTCACTAAAAAATCTGATAATTTTTATTCAATTTTTTCAGTGATCCTATTTCACTCCCTTATTCGTGATACAAATATAATTATCCGTAGATCTCATTTAAAATTCCTGCCAGTCTAACACCAGCCTGCAGTAAGCGTGCACGTACGATGTTAAAATGTTTGTAGCCATACTGGTAGCCAAGTTTTCCTGCACCATAATCATATACCTGTTTGCGATAGGCCATGCTCTCGTAAGCCCAGTCGCGAACGGAAGTATTTTGCCAGCTTGTGAGTTGTACCGGTGTTGGTTTGTCGAGTGATTGCGCCAACTCGGTGTAACTCAGTTTTGTATCATCGATCATATCGCTGTCCCATACACGGTGCAGGTTGCTGTCAACGCGAAACCACATGATCTTTACATCATTACCACCACGGTCATTGCCACCGCCTACGTGTAACGGCTGGTGAATATCGCCCACCAGGTGAATGAGCATTTTAATTCTCTCAGCTTCTTCTTTACCCGTAAATTTTTTGGATTTCAATTCACTGATGATGCGTTCGATTGTCTGGATCACGTCACCATTCGGATTTTTTACACTTTGCTCGTAAGTCTGGCCATCCTGGATTGTTACCCAATGCCAGTCGGCCGTGTAATTATAGGTAGAGTCGGAGCGAATCTCATCCATCCAGGTACTCGCTATCGCAAGCGACTGACCGGAAAGAATCCGATCGATTTCCCGCTTTGCTTTTTTGGATAGGTATTTTTCAGCAATCCAGCCCGTGGCACGGTGGCCGGTTTGTCCCCAGGCGTGGGCATATCCGTAGCTCAAAAGTGTAAGCAGACAAAGTGTAGCAATTTTTTTCATGGAGGTTCGATTTAAATACAAGACTCTGCCGTAACAGCAGTATTTATAGGTTAATTGATTTTTTATAGTCGCAAATCTCGATTTTATAACCAGTTTTCAAATATCCGTTTATATAAAAGATATGTTATCGGTTTATTACGGGCAATGTTACACGCGGGCCATCGCCTTTCACTGTAACGCTATTCTTTTAACTTTATAGGCAGTAAGTTGCGTATGACACAAACCGTAAAACTTTCGGCATTTCTTATAGCCAGTCAGTTGGATATAAAGGGAATAAAATCGTTCCTGGATATTAAACCGCTGGCCGATTCATCTTCCGAGCTATACTATAATTTCAGCGGAGGCAAGTATCAATATTACTGTAACTACGGGGTTGTGGTATTTGCCGGTTACAACGAAGATGAAATGAAGTGGGCTATAAAAACCGTGTCGGGTTTTCAGAAGAACCCGTCCCTGAACTGGATGCGCGATGACCACGAGGTGATTGTTGAAGATCGAACCGGTATTGCATTTGACTTTGATCGCATCGTGCTCGATCGTCTTGACGACAAAGTGATTCGCATTGCCATGCTCAACCTCGCGCAATCTGTAGCGCTCGATTATTACCATGGCGTAAGCGAGACACTTCTCACAGAAGTAAAAAGTTTTGCCCGTCAGTTGGAGCTCACCGGTAAGCTGAAGATCAGTCGCAATAATATGATGCGGTTTATCGGCAAAGCACTCAATACACAAAACGACATAGCTGAAAATATTTACATCTTCGATGCGCCCGATTTGGTGTGGGACGATGAGTATCTTGATAAACTTCACCAGGGATTGATGAAGTATTTTGATTTGCGTATACGGTTTAGTGAGGTAGAATATACCTTGCGCATTATCGAAGACAACCTTTCTGTGTTTCGCGAAATCATTCACCAGCGTGAAAGCAGCTTGCTGGAATACATCATTATTATCCTGATTCTGGTAGAAGTATTTGATCTGCTGATCTCAAAGATTCTTAAACTCACCGCCTGACAGCCTCGGTTTGTTAATTTTCATATATCGTTAGCGGCATAATACATATAATTTTAATAGTATGCATTCTGTAAATTGCATGCAGGTTAGTGATTGGTTGAATGGATAAGAGGATTTTTTGCACAGTAGTTTTGCTCGCTTGTGCGGCCGGGGTAATGGCGCAACCGGAGCCATACAAGTTTATGCATGTGAATGTTAACGATGGACTTTCACATAACGAGGTACTGTCTTTTCTGAAAGACAAACGTGGCTTTCTGTGGATCGGCACGGCTGCGGGCCTCAATCGGTATGATGGCTATACGGTCAAAGTATTTCAGCACGACTCGCGCGATACGACATCGATTATCCATAATGCTGTACAGGATTTATTTGAACTTCCGGACGGCCGTATAGGTGTACTCACTACAGCCGGACTTACACTATATGATCCGCAGACTGAAAAATTCCAGAAAAACCTCTCTGCTTTTTATGATATCTATAAAATCCCGCAGGGAGCTTTAAATAATGTTGTGAAAGATTATGAAGGTAACTTCTGGTTTATTCATGCCTCTGCCGGGCTTGTTCGCTATACAGTATCAAGTGGTGATGCGGTTTCAATACGACATCATGAAAAGGATGCACAGAGTATAGCATCCGATTCAGTTGTATCTCTGGTGCAGGACGTAAAGGGAAGTCACTGGATTATTCATGCTAATGGTATCATTGAACAGATCGGAGTAAAAGGTAACAAGCATTATGTTACCTATAGGAATGACTACCTCTTTAAACAGAATAAAGCCGCTATACGGAAATATCGTTTGCTAACCGATAAGGATGGTGACCTCTGGATTTTTATAGCAGATGATAATCAGGGCGTTTTCTATTTCAATAGCGGCAATAAATCATTTACACATATACATAAAGATAGCCCGGGCGCGCATCTCAATACGAACATTGTGCGCGACATGGAGCAGGATAATAAAGGACTTATCTGGGTAGGTACAGATCATGGAGGTATCAACCTGATCGACAAACGGGATTTTTCCATTCGCTATATCACGCACAATGATGAAGATGAAAAGAGCCTGAGTCAGAACAGTATCAATACTCTCTATAAAGATACCGATGGTATTATCTGGGTAGGCACCTATAAACGCGGTGTGAGTTATTATCATGAAAATATTGTTCGCTTTCCGCTATATAAACACTCGCCCACCAATCCGTACGGACTGCCTTATGCGGATGTAAATCGTTTTGTAGAAGATGATAAAGGAAATATATGGATCGGTACGAACGGAGGAGGATTGCTATATTTTAATCGCGCCACCGGCAGGTTTACACAGTACCGGTATAATCCCGCGGATACCAATAGTATAGGTAGCGATGTCATTGTAAGCCTATATATAGATCACACGAAGAAGTTGTGGATTGGTACATATTATGGCGGACTCACCTGTTACGATGGCACTAAGTTTATACGCTATAATAACAACCCTTCAGATCCCTCAAGTTTGTCCAATCAAAGTGTCTGGGAGATATATGAAGACTCACGGCACCGGCTGTGGGTTGGAACACTGAACGGTGGTCTTAATTTGTTTGATGAACGTACGCAGTCTTTCTCGCATTATCGTGCCACTGATCTTAACTCTGTAGGCTCGGATTATATAGCGGCAATAACGGAAGATCGCGAAGGTGATTTGTGGATCGGCACAACGGCCGGGGTAGACGTCCTAAGTCGCCAGCGCGGACGGTTTATTCATTACGAAAGTGAAAGCAGTAATCCGCAAAGTCTAAGTAACAATGCTGTGCTTGATATTCGTGAAGATTCAAAAGGTCGTATATGGATTGGTACTGCCGGTGGGCTGAATTTGTTTAATCGCAAAAACAATTCATTTCAAGTGTTTACTAAGGAAGATGGTCTCCCGCACAACACTATATTAACCATACTGGAGGATGATCGCGGTGATATCTGGATGAGTACACCGAATGGATTGTCGCAAATGAAAATTACATCGGCACCTGATGGTAAGTCAATCTATACCTTTAGCAACTACGGTGAGCCTGAAGGTTTGCAGGGGAAACAATTCAACGAGAATGCTGCTTTTAAGACATCGCGCGGAGAACTTATATTCGGAGGTTCTAACGGGTTTAATATTTTTAAACCGTCACAGTTAGGATTAAATAAAGATGTACCCGAAGTAGTCTTTACAGATTTTCAACTTTTCAATGAGAGTATAAAAGCAGAAGAGCTGGTGGATGGAAATATACTGTTACCAAAAGATATATCGACCCTATCCGAAATCAGGCTTCCACCGGGTAAAGATGTCTTCTCGATCGAGTTTGCGGCATTGAATTTCTTTCACCCGGAGAAGAACAAGTATAAATACAAACTTGAAGGTTTTCATACCGATTGGTTGCCGGCTGATAGTAAATCGAGACGTGTAACGTTTACAAACCTTGATCCGGGCGAGTATACATTTCGCGTTATAGCCGCTAACAACGATGGCTTTTGGAACGAGAAAGGCGCTACACTAAAGATAGCAGTGTTGCCTCCATTCTGGAAAACACGCACGGCACTGGTTATATATTTTGTGTTGATCATTACCGGACTGCTCATCACGCGGAGACTTGTTCAGCAACGCGAGAAAATGAAGTTCATCATTCAGCAGGAGCGACAGGAAGCCATGCGTATGCACGAGCTGGATATGATGAAGATAAAATTCTTCACCAACGTAAGTCACGAATTCAGAACTCCGCTAACACTCATTCTTACACCGATCGAAAAGATCTTGAAGCAGGTGAAAGACACGGAGCAGCAAAATCAATTTCTGCTGATACAACGCAATGCCAAGCGACTGCTCAACCTCGTAAACCAGTTGCTTGATTTCAGAAAGCTTGAAGTGCAGGAAATAAAATTCAATCCGTCAGAAGGAGACATTATTCATTTTATAAAAGAGGCGGTATATTCTTTCTCAGACTTATCGGAAAAGAAAGCGATACAGTTGAAGTTTAATTCATCGGTAAACTCACTCGTGACTATTTTCGACCAGGATAAACTGGAAAAGATTTTATTCAACCTGTTAAGCAATGCATTCAAATTTACTCCTGAACACGGGGCTGTAACGGTAGGGGTAGAGCAAAAGACTGAGGTTGATGGCAAGTGGCTTTGTATAGATGTGAAAGATACTGGTATAGGTATAGCGCCTGACAAACAGGAGCGAATTTTTGAGCGCTTCTTTCAGAACGAACTTCCCAAGAGTATGGTGAACCAGGGAAGCGGTATAGGACTTTCCATCACAAAAGAATTTGTGAAGATACACGGTGGAAGTATATCCGTAGAGAGTGAATCGGGTAAAGGAAGTCGTTTTATAGTACGGCTACCGTTGCAGGATGCTTCAAGCCAGGCCGAAACCATTACACAGGAAATTATAGAACCGGTGGATGAAGAACTGATAGCAGAAAGTGCAGGTGCCCGACTGGTTAAGAAACCTTTATTGTTGTTGGTAGAAGACAACGAAGATTTCAGATTCTATTTGAAAGATAACCTGAAGGCAGATTACCAGATTGTAGAAGCTGCAAATGGAAAAGAAGGCTGGAAGAAAGTGCAGGAGCAATTACCCGACCTGGTAGTGAGTGATATCATGATGCCGGAAATGAATGGTATTGATTTTTGTAAGAAAATTAAGTCCGATCAACGTGTATCCCATATACCGGTTATACTTTTAACAGCACGCGCTGCCGAAGAGCAAAAGGTAGAGGGTTTTCAATCCGGAGCGGATGATTACATCACCAAGCCATTCAATTTTGAAATACTGACTTCAAGGATTCAGAACCTGATCATGCAGCGCGAGAAATTTCATCGTGCGTTCCCGAAACAACTGGATGTAAAGGCAAGTGAGTTGAACATTACTCCGCTGGATGAAAAATTTATTCAGAATGCAGTGAAATGTGTGGAGGACAACGTATCGAAAGCAGACTTCTCGGTAGAAGACATGAGTCGTGAGTTGGGCATAAGTCGTGCTCATTTGTATAAAAAGATCATTGCACTTACCGGTAAATCACCATTGGAGTTTATCAGAACCATTCGTTTGCAGCAAGCCGCGCAGTTGCTGGAGAAAAGTCAGTTAACTGTGGCCGAAATTGCTTACCAGGTTGGTTTCAACAATCCGAAATACTTTGCCCGCTACTTTAAAGAGCAGTATCATGTGCTTCCTTCCGCGTATGCCGCGGGAAAAAGGAGGCGTGCAGTATAATTATCACCCAAAAAGAGACAATTCGAACCTATATCAAAGCGATTCTGTGACCTTCGCCTGCTGTTTCAGTTAGTAGATTTGACCCGATTAATGTAGGGAATGTCACACGAGAAACTGAAACGCATGGGCAGGATTATGCTTGCCATTGAGATCGCGATTTACATTGCAATTGCTGCTTCGTTATCCTTTATTATTTTTTATTGATTGAGATGATTTTTTCTGTGGATGTTCTGAGATCCTGAGATCTGTATCCGATCGGTCTGTCGAGACTTCGACTTTTTTCGAAATTCTAGGAAACAACGCCATGGCTAGGGGACAAATGTTTTTCAGGCAGGGGAGTTCCGTGTCAACACACGCGAGGACTATTGTTTTCTCGTTGCGACAATTTTGAAAACAAAATTTCCTTCTTTGAATCGATTTCAACCAGTGTTTTGCAACATTTTGATACCGTCTGAAAACGATTGAGCCTCTAGGATCAGACATTTGAATACCCATTCAAGGCCACTTCTCAGTCTACCTTTACTGCAATCGATTACGAGTTTTTGTGCTTGGAAACCGGTTGCATTGAAGATCAAATGAGAATGAAAAAACTACCACTGTTAAACCTTTTGTTGGCGCTTTTAATAAGCGCATGTTCAACCAAATCAAACTACGAGAAACTTCAGGATGGCGTTATTGTAACCCTCAACTCTAAAGAGGGTGGTGCAAAGCGTGTAAAACTCCAGGTTATTTCAGATGACATTATTCATGTAACAGCAACTCCGGCTGATACTTTTTCAACAGCACAAAGTCTGGTCGTACTTCCAGAAGTAAAAGGATCAACGTCCTGGAAACTGGAAGAATCGGCTGATGCGCTTTCATTAATCACAAAAACACTTCGCGCCAAGATTTCACTCACTTCGGGTGAAGTATCTTTTAGTGACACAACCGGCCAGGTAATTCTGCAAGAGCGTCAGGGAGGAGGCAAGTCATTCACTCCGGTTACTGTGGACAATCTGAAATCATACGCCATCCGCCAGGTTTTTGAATCACCTGCTGACGAAGCCTTCTATGGTTTGGGTGGCCATCAGAACGGACAAATGAATTATAAAGGAGAAGATGTTGACCTCGTGCAGCATAACATCGTTGATGTAATTCCTTTTGTATACTCCAGCAAAAACTATGGTTTGCTTTGGGATAACTATTCGATCAGCAAGTTTGGTGATCCGAGAGAATATCAGCCGCTGAGCACACTTAAACTTTTTACGAAGGATGGTAAAGAGGGTGGTCTTACTGCTGACTATTATGTAAAAGACGATAAACTGAAAGAAACGAAAGTAGAGAATAAGATTGATTTTGAGTTTCTCGAAACACCTCAGGTTGACAGCTTTCCGAAAGATGTTTCCGGTGAAGGAAAAGTAGTATGGGAAGGTTCTTTTACTTCTGATGCTGCAGGTGCTCACAAGTTCCTGGTATACTCTTCAGGCTATATAAAAATATGGGTTGACGGTGCGCTGGTTATTGACAAGTGGAGACAGAACTGGAACCCATGGACAAACAAATTCAATGTTGATGTTAAGCCCGGTGAAAAACATACGCTTAAAATAGAATGGAAACCAGACTATGCCGGTTATCTGGGGGTAAAACATCTCGATCCATTTGCACAAGACGAACAAAGCCGCCTGTCACTTGCCAGTGAAGTAGGCGATGAAATCAATTACTATTTCATTAAAGGTAACAATGCAGATGAAGTAATTAGTGGCTACCGAAACATCACCGGTAAAGCTCCTATAGTTCCGAAGTGGGCTATGGGCTTCTGGCAAAGTCGCGAGCGCTACAGAAACCGCCAGGAGATGGTGGATGTAGTAAAAGAATATCGCAAGCGAAATATACCGGTTGATAACATTGTACTCGACTGGCAATATTGGGAAGATCCGAAATGGGGTTCACATGAATTTGATCTCAAACGCTTCCCGGATCCGAAAGGCATGATCAACGAATTACATAATGATCTGCACGCAAACCTGATGATTTCGGTGTGGCCTAAATTCAATAAAGGCACAAAGAATTATGAGGAGATGGAAAAGAATGGCTTCCTATACATGCACAATATCGAGAAGAAAAGAAAAGACTGGGTTGGTGTAGGATATGAATCTACTTTCTATGATCCATTTAATCTCGAAGCCGGTAAACTCTTCTGGTCACAAATTGATAAAAACTTAAACTCTATAGGAGTAGATGCATGGTGGTTGGATGCTACCGAGCCAGATATTCACTCGAATATATCTATAGAAGAACGCAAGATAAACATGAGCACGGCCATGGGGCCAGGTGCTAAATATTTCAACGCGTATTCACTCATGAATGCAAAAGGTGTTTATGAAGGACAACGTAAATCAAGTCCTGATAAGCGCGTGTTCATCTTGACTCGTTCTGCATTTGCAGGTCAGCAACGTTATGGCGCAGCAACCTGGAGTGGAGATATAGTATCACGCTGGAGCGATCTGCAAGATCAGATTGCTACGGGTATAAATTTCGCATTATCTGGTATTCCATACTGGACGATGGATATAGGAGGATTTGCCGTTGAAAAAAGATATTACAACCTGACCGGTGAAACTCAAAGCGAATGGCGCGAGTTGAATACCCGCTGGTTCCAGTTTGGAACGTTCTGCCCGCTGTTCCGTTCACACGGTCAGTTCCCGCTGCGTGAGATATATAACATTGCTCCACAAGGCACAACGGAGTATAACAGCTTGGTATACTATGATAAACTCCGATACTTGTTGATGCCGTATATCTATTCACTGGCTGGTCATAGCTACTTTGATAATTATACCATCATGCGCGGACTTATCATGGATTTCCACGCGGATAATAAAGTGTATGAGATCGGTGATCAGTTTATGTTTGGTCCAAGCCTGCTTATCAGCCCGGTATATACTTATAAGGCCAGGACCCGCGATGTGTATCTGCCATCAACTACAGGCTGGTATGATTTCTATACCGGTGCTTATTTAACCGGTGGCCAGACTGTGAAAGCTGTAGCTCCGCTGGATCGGATTCCGGTATATGTAAAAGAAGGTTCGATTATACCAGCTGGTCCTGAGATACAATATACCAGCGAAAAACCCGCAGATCCGCTTACGCTCTACGTGTATACCGGTAAAGACGGAAGTTTTACACTTTATGAAGATGAAGGTGTAAACTATAACTATGAGCAAGGTAAGTATACTTCTATACCATTTACTTACAATGAAGCCGCTAAGACATTAACGATTGGTGAGCGCCAGGGCTCATTCAATGGAATGCTTGAGAAACGGACTATAAATATAGTCTGGATCACGCAAGACCACGCTGCTGCAGTAGCTGCTACTACCAAGGCAGACCAGGTGGTAACGTATGACGGTAAATCTTTAACCGTAGAACATAAATAGAATTCAAATTTCCGCAAGGAAACTGGAGATAAACAACTAAAACAGCTAAACCAAAATTAACCTATGATTAAACAAGTCTACAGAAGCATATGGTTTGCTTCCGTATGTTTCTTCCTGGTAGGACTAGCTTCGGCCCAGGCGCAGAAGCAAGTAATAACCGGAAAAATCACGGACGCAACCGGAGCTCCACTGCCAGGTGTAAGTATCCTTATAAAAGGTACAACGATTGGAACGTCCGCAGATGTTGATGGTAATTATTCACTCGAAGCATCTCCGAACGATGTGCTGGTGTTATCTTTTATTGGTTATACTACAAAAGAAGTATCTGTAGGTAATCAGTCTCAGATAAACGTATCGATGGAAGAAGATATATCTACCCTGCAGGAAGTTGTAGTGGTTGGATACGGTGAACAGAAGAAGGCATTGAACACAGGCGCAAACTTGCAGATTAAAGGTGAAGACCTTTTAAAGCAAAGTTCAACCAACGCATTACAGGCGTTGCAAGGGCAAGCTCCGGGTGTGCAGATTACGTCTACATCCGGTCAGCCAGGTGAAACGATGAAAGTAATTGTGCGTGGGGTTGGTTCTACCATTGGCAACACTCCACTATACGTAGTGGATGGAGTAATTACCGGTGATATCTCGTACCTGAACAACGGAGATATAGCTTCGTTGACTGTATTGAAGGATGCTGCATCAGCCGCTATATATGGCTCGCAAGCGGCAAACGGTGTTGTGCTGATCACGACTAAAAAAGGTAAGGCAGGTCATGCACAGGTTACATTCGATTCTTACTATGGTGTACAAAATGTGGCACGTAAAGTAGATTTGTTAAACGCGAAAGAGTACGCAATCATTGCTAACGAAGCAGCGGTAAACTCTGGTAACTCGCCAATCTATAGCCAGCACGTAATCGATTCATTAGGTTCAGCCGGTACAAACTGGATGGATGAGATGTTTGCAAAAGATGCAGTAACGCAGAACTATTCAATCGGTGTTACAGGTGGTAGCGAAAATTCAGTTTATTCAACTTCACTTTCATACCTGTCGCAGGCCGGTATAGTGGGCGGTAAAGGTTTGTCAAACTACGAGCGCTATAATTTCAGATTTAACTCTGAGCATAAATTGTTCAAAAATATTTTGACGATTGGACAGAACCTGAATGTTGCATTTACAAACAATAACGGTATCGGTGTTGGCAACCAGTACAACAACTCGCTTCGTGGAGCATTTCAAACTACGCCGCTATTGAAAAACGATCCGCTAGATACAGCAGGATTGTACAATCAGGCGAATCCTTACTATCAAATGGTGTACAATAACCAGAACAGGAACAAGAATCAACGCGTTATAGGCAATATATACTTCGAAGTTGAGCCTATCAGTAAGTTGAAATTCAGATCGAGCTTAGGTATAGATTATTATAATTATGATGGCCAGTCTTATAAGCCTGAGTTTAAGTTGTCGATATACTCGTTCAATACAAATCCACAAGTGACTCAATCTATGAGTAAATCACAAACTATTCTGTGGGATAATTTATTGAGCTACTCTTTTACATTGGGCACACAACATAAGTTTGATGCTATGCTGGGTACGTCGATGTATCAATATGGTGGGAGCTCTCTGAGTGCGACTAAAACAGGTTCTGTATTTAGTGATGTAGAGCACGCATGGATAAGTAACGGTACCAGCAATACTGCAACAGCAACCGGTGTAGCGTATGATCCTGATCACCGAGCATCTTTTTTTGGAAGACTTAACTATAATTTTGAAGAAACATATTTGCTGAACGCAACATTCCGTGCAGACGGTTCTTCCAAGTTTGCAAAAGGTAATCAGTGGGGTTACTTCCCTTCAGTTTCTGCCGGCTGGGTTATTACTAACGAAGAGTTTATGGATAACACTTCAGGTTGGTTGAACTCCTTGAAATTTCGTGCGAGCTGGGGACAAGTTGGTAGTCAGAATGTATCTGCATTCCAATACCAGTCACCTATAACCTTCACCAATACTTACTATATTTTTGGTGGAACAGAAGGAACTCTTACACCTGGAGCATATCCAAGCAGATTGTCTAATACCAATTTGAAATGGGAAACATCCGAGCAGACGGACATTGGTTTTGATGCAGCATTCCTGAATGGTAAATTCAATGTAAACGTTGATTGGTATGTTAAGACTAATAAAAACTGGTTAATTAAAGCTCCGGTGTTAGCTACCGCTGGTGCAGAAGCTCCTTACATCAACGGTGGTGGTGTTAAGAATAAAGGTGTGGAGTTGGCTCTTGCCTATAACAACAGCATTGGCGATCTCAACTATCGGGTAAGTGTTAACGGTGCATACAATAAGAATACAGTAAGTCATATACCTAACGCAGACGGTATCATTCATGGTCAGGCGAACCAGATATATGACAACTCTACTGAATTTAACAGAGCTGCCAACGGTTACCCTATTGGTTATTTCTGGGGTTATAAAACCAACGGAATCTTCCAGAATGAACAAGAAGTTCAATCCTATACTTCAGCAGAAGGTACACAACTGCAACCTTCGGCAAAGCCGGGTGACGTACGTTATGTAGATGTGACTGGTGATGGCTCAATCACTGAAGCAGATAAGACTATGATCGGTAATCCAAATCCTGACTATACATTTGGTTTCTCGATTGGTGCAGATTATAAGGGTTTTGATTTTTCTATTCAGGCAAGTGGTGTAGCGGGTAACCAAATTGTTCAATCGTACCGTAATCCTGCAAGCAAGTATGGAAACTATACCAGCGAAATTCTGGATCGCTGGCACGGTGAAGGTACATCGAACAGAATGCCACGTGTAACCGAAACAAATGAAAACTGGACCAATTTCTCAGACCTCTACATTCACAATGGCGATTACCTGAGAATCAACAATGTTACGCTTGGTTACGACCTGAAAAGAGTTATCAAGCAAAACTTCCTGACACAGTGCAGACTGTATGTTTCAGCGCTTAACCTCTTCACATTTACCAAGTACAATGGTATGGATCCTGAGGTAGGTTACGGTACCGATGGATTTACTTCCGGTGTTGATGTTGGATACTATCCACGTCCGAGAACCTATATGGTAGGATTGAACGTGAAATTCTAAAATTGAAAAGTATGAAGAAACTTAATATATATACTGTAGTTTT
This sequence comes from uncultured Chitinophaga sp., assembly GCA_902168205.1. Taxonomy (GTDB): domain Bacteria; phylum Bacteroidota; class Bacteroidia; order Cytophagales; family Cyclobacteriaceae; genus Ohtaekwangia; species Ohtaekwangia kribbensis. The sequence goes on from CABHOK010000003.1 coordinate 92,744, forward strand.
TAGTCTGCTGGTATTAGGCGGATGTAGTGACTTCCTTGAGACGGAGTCGTTATCCAATTCTACCGTTGATAACTATTACAAAACTCCTGAACAAGCCTACAATGCGCTTGTTGGATGTTATGATGGTGTACAGGCCCTGTGGTCATCAGGTGTTTCCTTCCCAGTTGCATCAGAAGTACTTTCGGATAATGCATTCGGTGGCACGGGTTACTCAGATGGATACGGATATCAATTGCTGGATGAGTTTGATAAAAGCCGATCTCCTTCTGATCTGAATATGTTTAATAATAACTGGATCGCTTACTATAAAGCTATTTATCGCTGCAATATTTTACTTCAAAAACTGGATGATGTAGAATGGGGAACTGATGCAGATTTAAGAAATATATACGAAGCAGAAGCGAGGTTTTTGCGTGCCTATATGTACTTCGATATGGTACGACTTTGGGGAAATATACCTTTGTTAACCGAGCCTTCAACAGAAAATGTTCCTCAGGCAACTCCGCAGGAGGTGTATGCACAGATCGCTGAAGATTTGAAATTCGCCAGCGAGAACTTAGAGGCAAAATCGTATGCGAGCCAATCTTCATCTGAGCGTGGACGTGTTACTAAATGGGCGGCAGAATCTCTGATAGGTCGCGTTTACCTATACTATACCGGATACTATGGAGCGAGCGATCTGGCGGGCGTAATTAGTAAAACACAAGCCTTAGCTTACCTGGAAGATGTAATTGCAAACAGTGGCCATGGTTTAGTGGAAACTTATGCAAATCTATGGCCTGCAGCTTCTGGTACTAACTACGCAAAAGAAGATAACAAAGAAACAGTCTTTGCTATAAAATATACCTATACCAGCGATTATACCACCGGAAATGATGACGGCAACAAATGGCTAGTTATGTTAGGTATGCGTAATTACTCCTCTTATCCCTATGGAAAAGGATGGGGAGGAGTAACTGTTAATCCAAATCTTTGGGATGCTTACAGCAGCACAGATACACGTAAAGCTGCATCAATTATATCCATCGAAGACGAAAACATTGCTTTTGATCAGCAGGCCGATCAGCGTGAATATACCGGTTACTATAACAAGAAGTATACCCCGATGATCAATTTGAACGGAGAAAGTGTATCGGCAGAGTTAGCCTCAGAACTTGGTCTTAACAGCGATTTTCAGATCAGTCAGTTTCAGGATTATGTTGTTATCCGTTACGCAGATGTACTGTTAATGGCTGCTGAACTTGGAAGCTCAAGTGCACAGAATTACTTCGATCAGGTTAGAGAGCGTGCCTATGGAGATGACTTCGTTCAGATACCCATTACGCAGCAAAGCATTATGAATGAACGCAGACTCGAATTTGCATTCGAAGGTATACGTTACTGGGATCTGCTTCGTCAAGGGGTTGATGTTGCTGCGAATACTATAGCTGAAACTACGCAGGTATTGAATGGCGGTGTTGAAACCACGAAGACAATTACGGCTTCAAAAATTCAGGAAACAAAAGGTTTACAACAGATACCTAACACGCAGGTTAGTTTATCAAATGGCGTATTGAAACAAAATAATGGTTGGTAATATTTAATGAATGAAAATATGAAGACGTTTATAAAGATACTGTCCGCATCCCTGACGCTTGCATTTGTAATGTCGTGTCAGGAGGAGCATGAATTAGACGCTCCTTTAGATAAATCTGAGATTACGTTTGAAGTAACACAAGACTTGGCAGCTGATCCAGGTGGAAATACGGTGATTTTGAAAAACACAACCCCTGGTACAATTTCGATCTGGGACTATGGTACAGGTAAATCCAATAGAGTTCAGGATACCGTTCGCATTGCATTTAAGGGTGAGTATAAAATTAAATTCTCAGCCGTTACTGACGGTGGTATAGTGGAGATGGATCCTGTTACTGTAACGGTTACAGAAGACAATCTCAATTATGTAAACGACCCACTTTGGACAGCTCTTTCCGGAGGTGTTGGTAACGAAAAAACGTGGATATTGGATATCGATGCAAACTACTTTGCTGGTCCCATGTTCTTTTATGGAACAGATAATGGCTGGCAAGGCGGCTGCTTGAAAGATGGTGGCGATTGCTGGAATTGGAGTCCAAAATATTCCGAAAATACGTGGCTGATGCCGGATGGCGACTACGGTACCATGACATTCAGTTTAAAAGGGGGACCTTTTGTAACCTCCAACCACTTGATGATTCCAAGCAGAGGAACGGAAAGCGGAACATATTACCTTGATAAAGATGCTAAGACATTGACGATGACAGGTGCAACTCCTTTACATGATAAAGGGCGCGATGAATGTGTTGGCGCTTGGGGTTCTATCAGGTTATTCGCTTTAACAGAGAATTTTATGCAAATCGGTGTTTTGCGTACTTCCTGTGATGGACCATGCTATCTTGTTTACAATTTTGTTCCTAAAAAGTAAAAACAAATTCTTTAATGGTTGACCAGTAAAGACTTCTCGTAAACTCGAGAAGTCTTTACTTTTTTAATAGAGTATATGATATTCGCCTTAACCCATATGAAGTTTTTTTTTAAGTTTTTCGTGCTTGTCTCGGTGTTTGTGTTTTTTTCTTGCTCGCAAAAAAAAGCAACACGTACTCAGGAGGATTTCAACAACGATTGGAAATTTCAACTAAGTGATTCACTTCATGAAGCCGATGCATTCTCTGACGACTCGTCATGGCGCACACTAAACCTTCCGCACGATTGGAGTATAGAAGGCGAATTCAGTGAAAAGAATTCTGCTGGTGTTGGTGGCGGTGCGCTTCCTGGTGGAATTGGCTGGTATAGAAAAATATTTACACTTGATTCACTCGATAATAACAAACGAATTGCCATTCAGTTCGATGGTATATATCTGAATAGTGAAGTCTGGATAAACGGACATTCTGTAGGGAAGCGTCCGAATGGGTATATATCTTTTGAGTATGATATAACTCCGTTTGTCAAGTTCGGACAGCAGAATATTGTTGCTGTAAAAGTTGACAACTCAAAACAACCCAACTCACGTTGGTATTCCGGTTCAGGCATATACCGTGATGTTCGCCTCGTGAAGACATCTAAAGTATATGTTGGTTATAACGGTGTATTTATTCGTACACCGAATGTTGCGGCTACGTCAGCTTCTGTTCAGGTAACAGCAACCGTAAAAAATGATTTGAAAGAAAGTCAAACCGTAAAGCTCGTAACGGAGATTTACGATCCGGAAGGTAAGCTTGTGGAAGAGATCGAATCTTCTCAGCCTATAAAAGCTAATGAGTCAATTGATGTTGAGCAGTCTACAGATGTTCAACAGCCACAATTATGGTCTGTGCAATCTCCTAAACTATATAAAGCTATAACAAGAGTTATAGTAGATGATGATGTTGTGGATGATTACGAAACGACCTTTGGTATACGAAGTTTTGACTTCGATAGCAAAAAAGGATTCTCTCTTAACGGTGAATCATTAAAAATAAAAGGCGTTTGCTTACATCATGATTTGGGATGTCTCGGAGCTGCATTTAATGTGCGTGCAGCCGAACGTCAATTGGAGATTATGCGCGAGATGGGCGTAAATGCAATACGTACATCGCACAATCCTCCGGCACCACAATTTCTTGATCTCTGCGATCGCATGGGATTCATTGTGATGGATGAGATGTTCGATATGTGGAAGAAGAAAAAGACTGATTTTGATTATAGTATATATTGGGATGAATGGCACAAGCGTGACCTGGAAGATTTTATAAAGCGCGATCGCAATCATGCCAGTGTTATGATATGGAGTGTGGGTAATGAGATTGGTGAGCAATGGGATACTACAGGTATAGCTATTACCAAAGAGCTTGTAGATATAGTGCATTCACTTGATAAGACACGACCGATCACAACGGCCAATAATGACGTTGGATTGGGGAATAGCCTTATAAAATCAGGTGCGCTTGATGTTATTGGCTATAACTACAATCACACCAAGTTTGAGGATTTTCCGATCACGTATCCGGATAAGAAATTTATAGCAACGGAAACAACATCGGCACTGGCAACACGTGGGCACTATGATATGCCTTCGGACAGTGTTCGTGTCTGGCCGCTTGCATGGGATAAAGTATTTACGCAAGGTAATACCGATAACTCCGTATCCGCTTATGATAATGTGCGTGCTCCGTGGGGATCAACACACGAAGAAACCTGGAAGGTTATAAAGAAGCATGACTATCTCTCCGGTATGTTTGTTTGGACTGGCTTTGACTACATCGGGGAACCTACTCCATATGTATGGCCATCGCGCAGTTCATATTTTGGTATCGTAGATCTTGCTGGTTTCCCGAAAGATACATACTACATGTATCAAAGCGAATGGACTGACAAACCTGTGCTGCATCTATTTCCACATTGGAATTGGACTGCCGGGAAAGATGTAGATGTATGGATATATTATAACCAGGCTGATGAAGTTGAATTGTTTCTGAATGATAAATCGCTTGGTATAAAGAAGAAAACGGGCGATGATCTTCACGTAATGTGGCGTGTGCCTTTCGAAGCAGGAGTGTTGAAAGCTATTTCCCGTAAGGGTGGTAATGAAGTACTGAGTAAGGAAATTCGTACGGCATCCAAACCCTATAAAATTATACTTGAAGCTGACAGAAGTAACATTAACGCTACCGGTAAAGATCTTTCCTTTATAACAGTAAAAGTTGTGGATGAGAAAGGTACAGTCGTTCCGGATGCCCAAGATCTCATTACTTTCGAAGTAACCGGAGCAGGTTTTATTGCGGGCGTTGATAACGGAGATCCGGTAAGTCACGAGTCGTTTAAGTCGAATAAGCGAAAAGCTTTTCATGGCTTGGCGCTACTCGTTGTGAAGTCGAAAACACAGGCAGGCAAAATTCACGTGAAAGCAACATCAGGCGGAATACAATCTGCTGAAATTGATATTGACGTAAATTAAGGTATATAATACGTTGTTGTGATGAGGGGCAGTGCGTTAAATAACTCGTGTAAAAAACATTCATCATCTTGCGCAGTTACAAAGCGTACAACGAAGGTATAAGGAGTACAATGGACACCTTAAATAGTGAAGAAGAGAATAGACTGCATAATTATTATAGTATGAAAATGAAATATACCGGAAGGGTTGAGAAGCGAAGCATAGTACAGAAGGTATATGCGATGGTGTGGTGCCTGCTAATAACAAGTACTTTTCTAACGAACAGCGTATGGGCGCAAACCGAAAGCTATACGTGGAACAACGTAGCGATTGGTGGCGGAGGTTTTGTTTCAGGTATAATTGCCAGTAAAACGAAGCAAGGTTTGATATATGCGCGGACGGATGTAGGTGGTGCATATCGCTGGGATGCCGATAACAGCAAATGGATTCCGTTGCTGGACTGGACATCCGAAGATCAGGTTGGATACCAGGGCGTAGAGTCGCTGGCTACCGATCCCGTTGAACCCAATAAAGTATATATGCTGGTAGGCACGTCATACTTTAACAACGGTAAGACTGCTATACTTCGCTCGTCTGATTATGGTAATACATTTTCGATAACAGATGTTACTTCGCAATTTAAAGCTCACGGTAATGGTATGGGAAGACAAACCGGAGAGAAACTGGTGGTTGACCCGAATAGTAATAATATACTTCTGTGTGGAACACGGTATAACGGTTTATTCAAAAGCACAGACTCAGGTGTAACGTGGACGCGATTGTCCGGATTGAACATCACAACTACGCCTACACCAACATCAACGAACAGCGCGAGCGATGCCAACGGAATCAGTTTTGTTGTGCTCGATCCTTCTACAGGCTCATCAGGTTCTGCTACTCAAACGATCATTGCTGGTGTTAGCCGCACAGGTGATAATAATCTTTATCGCAGCGATGATGGTGGCGCTACCTTTTCGGCTATCACTTCAGCGCCTACGTCACTAATGCCGCATCGCGCTGTATTGGCAAGTGATCGTAGTCTATATATCACGTATGCAACGGGGTTAGGTCCTTGGGATGTACAAGGCAGCGGTCAGATATGGAAGTATAATTTGCAAAGCGGAACGTGGACGAATATTACTCCTTCTTTTTCGGGATCATTCGGAGGTATCAGCGTTGATCCTGCAAATCCTAATCGCTTGGTTGCTTCTACCGTTAATATATACTATACACAGGATAAGACTTATGGTTCGTATGGTGATCGTATGTTTCTGAGTACAGATGGCGGTACTACCTGGACGGATGTTGTTGACAGAGGATTCAGTGTAGATCCCCAGGGAGTAACCTGGATAAATGGTCAGTCTATACATTGGGCAGGTTCTATAGAATTTGATCCGTTTGATACCCAAAAAGTATGGGTAATTTCCGGTAACGGTGTTTTTCAAACAGATAATATAGACGCAACAGCAGGTGTGTGGAAGTTTCAGGTTAAGGAATTGGAAGAAACTGTATTACTGGATATAGTAAGTATACCAAACGGACCGATGGTTAGTGTGATTGGAGATTATGACGGATTCAGACACACCGATGTAACACAATATGCACCTCGCCATACACCGAGTGTAGGAACTACAACTGGTATAGCGTACGCTTCACTCAATCCAAACATTATGCTTCGGGCAGGAGCAAAGACTGTAAATAGTGTGCAGGTTGGTGCCCTGTTCTACTCTACGGATATGGGTATATCCTGGACTGAATGTGCAACGACTAAAGGATACAGAGGAAATATAGCTATAGCTGCCGATGGCGGAACATTTTTACATTGTCCTGAAGGATCAAGTATAACCTACAGGTCAGTCGATCAGGGAAAAACGTGGACTGCCGTTACGGGATTAAGTATCAGTAATGCGCGTCCGGTAGCCGATCCGTTGGTGCCTGCTAAATTCTATGCTTACAATAGTAGTTCAGGAGCTTTATTTGTAAGTACAAACGGAGGAACTTCTTTTATTTCATCCGGTACTCCCGGAGCAAGTGGTTCCGCAATAATCCGAACAGCTCCATATCGTGAAGGGGATGTATGGGTGCCATTATATAGTGGTGGATTGACACGTTCAACCAACTCCGGTCAGACTTTCGTAAAGCTTAGCAATGTTACCTATTGCGCAGCTGTTGGTTTTGGTAAAGCTGCTTCCGGACAATCATATCCTGCGATCTATATATGGGGAACGGTAAACAGCATTCGCGGAGTACACCGCTCCACAGACGAAGGTGCAACCTGGACACGCGTAAACGATGATGATCATCAATACGGTGGTCTTGCCAACGGTCAGGCTATAATTGGTGATATGAATGTGTTCGGAAGATTCTATATGAGCGCTTCAGGAAGAGGTATTATCTATGGAGAATCAAGTGAGACTTGTGTCCCAACGAACATTATTCCCTATATATCTGTAAACGGAGAAACAGCTAGCCAAACTGCGTATACTTCTGTTGTAAACGGAGCGACTGTTAAGTTAAGTCCGGAGCCAACATCAGGCGGATCGTGGAGCTGGACAGGACCAAACAGCTTTACGTCTTCAGACCGGGAAGTTTCGATTGCCAATATTCAATCCAGTGGTATATATACCGCTACCTATACAGATGCCAATGGGTGCGTAAGTGCTGCACAAACATTTGCTCTGGCGGTAGTGGCGCAGGCTGTATTGGTAAAAAGTATATCAGTAAAAGGAACAGGAGATCTTGCCACGATTGATCAGAAAAGTGGTACGCTTCAATTAGTCGCGACTGTTAGCCCGGTAAACGCCACCAATCAAAGTGTAACCTGGAGTATACCTAACAATACAGGTATCGCTACAATATCTTCAACTGGATTACTTACAGCCGTTGGCGATGGCGTTGCAACGGTACGCGCCACAGCGAAAGACGGCTCTGGTATTTACGGTGAAGTTGCAATAACGATCACAAATCAAACCGTAACTTCAATTGAAGAAGATATAAGTGCACGTTTCGGCATTTATCCGAACCCGGTATCAACAACGCTTACGATCGACAATGCGAGTACGGTAAAACAAGTAACGTTTCATGATCTGCGCGGACAACAAATCAAATCATTGTCCAACAACAAAAGCTCTCTTATAATTTCATTGGATAATGTGCCGGCAGGCGTTTATATCATGGAGTTGACAGATAGTAAGGATATCCGGTATGTTAAAAGAGTAGTGAAGTATTAGCTATAGTAAACTATAAATTGCAAGCTTCCATTCTGTTTGAATGGAAGCTTTTTTTATACTATAAAATGAAAGATTCTATGTTGGCACGTTTTGCGATTGTACTTATTTTTATTGTAGGATGTTCGCATGATAAAGTCCGCTCAGACAGAGGCAGGTATAATCAGTTAGCCAGTGTGGCATTCGTTGATAATTTTGAAAAATATGATTTCGGAACTTTGAGTGGTTCTGAGAAATGTATTCTCAAGGAAACAATAGCAAATGATTTAGATGAGATGAATGACTGGCGTACCGTGACAATAGAAAACAGATTTCAAGTCAGAACGTATCATACACAGTACCTGGATTTGGATTTTGCGTTTGTAAAATGTGGAGATCGTTTTAATTTTATAACATTGCCGGATGTCGTGAGTTACATCTACGATCTACGGTATCATTATAAGGAAGAGGGTGATGGTGGCGACTGGATTCTGAAAGACTCCTCTGCCGTGTATACCATAAATTCAACATTGTTAAATGAATTTTTAAACGATAGTATTTCTGCTATTAAGAACCGATCTGTCTTTGAAAAGGCAACGCTGCTTAATCGCTTGATACCCGAAATATTTTTATTCTCCTTTTTTTCGCTCAATTAGTTTATATCAGTTTAAAAATATGATCGATGAGCAAATTAATACAGGAGAAATGAGTAGTGAAGATTATAGTAAAGTAAGGAAGCTTATAGAGCCTGTGCATCCTTCGGTTGTGAATTTGTCTTACATCTTCTTTCTAGAACGCGTTGGTTGGATATTATTAAACTATCCAGAGGAAAATTTAGAGGGCAACAAAGTAAAAGTAGATGCTTACTTTATAGCAGTTCGGAAAAGAAGCAGTATTGTGCACGGTGAGGAACATGCGAAGTATTTAAAATGTCTATAACAATTCGGTTAACATTTGAAAGTGAGTCATGAGACGAATTTTGCTCAATAATTTATTGTTCACTGCTTTGATATACCTGTCATCAGGTTGCTCGTTTACGAATGAAAGTTCTCAACAGGATTTTGATAGCCTGGTCGTTAATTCTTTCAGTCGGTATAATCAAAATGCATTAAGTCAATATGATAGCTGCTTTGTTGTAAATAGTATAAAGAGAGAATTGAGTCAAATGGGTGGAGGCTTGCTGCACAGGCTTTACGGACTAGAAATCTTATCGTACACTGTCCCGTATACAAACTTCTCGTTTGCCATGGTGAGGCCGACCGATGAAACAGACTGGATGTTTTTCGGAGCATTCGAATACTATATACTAAGTCATTCTAATCAAGCTGATTCGGCAAAACTAATTGCTATAGAAAACGACAATTTAAATGTATTGGTGAATAAACTTTTTACACCAGGATCTGTGTTGTCTGATACTTTTTCACTGAAGATATTCTTGCATGAACTTTACTATGAAAATCATAACGGGTTGTATAGGCCAATATTTGATGAAGATGTTCGCATCCCGAATCTTACTGAGTACTTAACGAAGGAGCAGATCGGTTTACTAGGCGAAGGCGATGACTTGATCGTTTTTAAGGATGACTTTTGGGGTTTGGCTATATTTAAAAGGGCTGTGACCGATAATAAGATTGTAATCAAGCAATTCGTTTTCCCTTTTGGGAAGTATAAATTCCTAAGCGGCTTGGATGTTCCGCCTCCGTTCCGGGACTGTGATCATTTAGATTAGTTTTCTTCTTTAGGTAAATCCTGCAGGTGTGAAGGAGTATTGTCAATTTTTGAAATTGAACTATATTGGCCTTCCCAACCCTGATGAGCGATGAAAAAGTTACTTGCTATGATGCTGGCGACATCTGTTCTATATGTTGCCTGTTCCGATTCTGATGATGTTCAGCCACGACCAAAGCCAGGAAGTATAAATGCCGTATACCTGATTGATAAAGAGACGCATACTCCTTTGAATGTAGTGGGTGGCAATTCTAAATTCGAATACTCGGGTGATAAGGTAATAAAACGTATCGGAGGATTTATCGCGATTCCTACTTCCAGTGGTTTTTCGTGGCTCTATACTGAAAGTATCTATGACTCGGTTCAGTATCTCAATAAGAATACAGTCCGGATATTCACAGCCGATAATTTTGAAGAACTGAATGTCGCTTCCAATGAGCGGGAGATAACGTTAGAGGACGGACGCATGGTTAGAAAAATAACAGCTACCAATCTTGAAACCGGTGAAGCCGCTGACACAATCTTCTACTATTACAATGCACAAAACCGGATTGAGAGAACCGAACAGCATTTTGAGTGGACTATAATTACCAGCACCTATACATTTGATGCTGGCGGCAACCTGACGAAAATATCCGGTGTGAAAAAATATCGCGATGGTGAAGTTGCTATAACCACGGAAGAAACCTTTGGTGGTTATGATAATAAACCGAACCCACTTAAAGGACTTTGCTTGTGGCAAGACTACTACTACCGCTCACTTTCCAGTAATAATTTTACATCCTATACCTATACTTCCGGCAGCACAGAGGAAACCAAGAATTGGACCCTCGTTTACGACATTAACGGAAATGTAGATTATTCGAAATAAGATATTTCCTGTAAACGAAGCACAGTGTTTTGTTTTTATATAATCTGCGTAAATCTCTGTCTGCGGGAGAATGTATAGGGGTGTCTATAATTTGGCAAGGGTAATGTGCTCTGGCATTTGCCTGTTTTTAAAATAGCGTTATCTTGCTATACTAACTCTGCCGAGCGATGAAAAAGTTATTTGCTATGATACTGGCAACGTCTGTGTTATATGTTGCCTGCTCTGATTCTGATGATGTTCAGCCTCGGCCGCACCCTGAAAGTATAAGTGCTGTGTACCTGATGGATAACGAGCAACAACATAATCCAATCAATTTAGTGGGTGGCAATTCTATATTCGAATATACCGGTGATAAAGTGATAAAGCGCATAGGAGGATTTATCGTCACTAATCCCGCCACAGGTTTGCCATGGATCTATACCAAAGACGTCTATGACTCGGTTGTGTATCTCAATAAGAATACAATCAGGATATTTGCGGCTATTAATTTTGAAGGACGGACTATAGAGCCTAACGAACGAGAGATAACGTTAGAAGATGATCGCCCGGTTAGAAAAATAACAGCCATCGATCTTGAAACCGGTAAACGTGCTGATACAATCTTCTACTACTACGATGCGCAAAATCGGATCGAAAGGACCGAGCAACATTTTGATTGGATTATAATTACCAGAACCTATACGTTTAATGCAACTGGCAACCTGATTAAAATCTCTGGTGTGATAAAAAACTCGGGCGGAGTAATGTATACGACAGAAGAAACCTTTGGTGGTTATGACGACAGGCCCAACCCGCTCAAAGGACTTTGTCTATGGCCAGACTATTTCTATCGATCACTCTCTAATAATAATTTTACAACCTATACCTATATTGCCGAAGGCGCATATTTCGGAGTCAAAGAAGAATCCAGGAACTGGACACTCGTCTATGACAGCAATGGAAATGTAGATTATTCAAAATAATATATACCTATAAAACAAAAGGTGTTGCTCATTTGAACAACACCTTTATTTATACTCTGTGTAAATCTGTCCCGATAACTATCGAGAGTCGGAACCCAATTACTTCCCAAACGGATTCAAAGCCGACAGCGCGCGCTTACCACCACCCATCTTGTTCATCGTCTTCATCATTTTGCGCATGTCGCTGAATTGTTTCAGCAGTTGATTTACCTGTTGGATAGAAGTACCGCTACCAACAGCAATTCTGTTTTTGCGACTGCCGTTGATGATATCCGGATTCTCGCGTTCTTCCAGTGTCATGGAGCGGATGATGGCTTCTACCGGTTTAAAGGAGTTGTCATCTATATCTATATCTTTTATAGCCTTGCCCATGCCGGGTATCATGCCTAAAAGATCTTTCATGTTACCCATCTTCTTTACCTGCTCGAGTTGAGACAGGAAGTCGTTGAAGTCGAACTGGTTTTTACGGATCTTCTTGTTGAGTCGCGCAGCTTCTTCCTGGTCGAAAGCCTGTTGAGCTTTTTCAACAAGGGTTACAACGTCACCCATACCGAGGATACGACTCGCCATACGATCGGGATAGAATCGATCGATCGCTTCCATCTTCTCACCTGTACTTACGAACTTGATCGGCTTGTCAACCACTCTGCGAATAGAAAGCGCAGCACCACCGCGTGTATCACCATCGAGCTTGGTAAGAACAACACCGTTGAAATTCAAACGATCATTGAATGCCTTCGCTGTATTCACGGCATCCTGACCCGTCATCGAGTCAACAACGAAAAGTGTTTCTGAGGGATTGAGCGCTTCTTTCAAACGCGCAATCTCATTCATCATCTCTTCGTCAACCGCGAGACGACCTGCTGTATCGACTATAACAATTCTATGATTGTTTTTCTTGGCGTGTTCGATCGCGGCTTTTGCAATCTTGACAGCGTCTTTGTTTTCAGGCTCTGCATATACCTCTACACCTACCTGCTCGCCTAATACTTTCAATTGGTCGATCGCAGCCGGGCGGTATATATCGCAGGCTGTTAACAACACCGAGCGACCCTGGCGCTTCAGGTAGTTGGCGAGTTTACCGGAAAATGTAGTTTTACCGGAACCTTGCAGACCGGCAATAAGAATGATAGCAGGTGAGCCGTCAAGCTTGATATCTTCACTCTGACCGCCCATCAGACCTGTCAGCTCATCGTTCGTGATCTTTATCAGCAACTGGCTTGGCGAAATGGATGTAAGTACATCCTGACCCATCGCCTTTTCTTTGATCTCGTCTGTTACCTCTTTGGCAACTTTATAGTTTACGTCCGCATCGATAAGAGCCTTGCGGATTTCTTTTACGGTGGAGGCAACGTTGATTTCGGTGATGCTTCCCTGGCCTTTAAGGGTTTGAAAGGCCTTCTCCAGTTTATAACTTAAATTATCGAACATGGTGTTTGTAATATCTTGATTTAATTCTTGCCCGCAGATTTCGCTGATTTTCGCAGAAAATACTCAAAAAGCTCCCTGCTATGGTCGATGGAAATCCGGCAAGGGTGCAAAGTTAACCCTCCCCGGATAGGGAAGCAAATTGAGTTTTTACACCGTTAAATTTTGTAGCAGCGCTTCGCGGATGCGTTGCTTCAACAGCTCAGCAGCGTGTTTCATGGCGTAGTCTTCTGAAATGTGCTCGCTGGCGATTGTAATTACTTGGGAAACGCCAAGGTTCTCAAGTTCCTGCGCTGACAGTTCGCACGAACCCGCCACCACGATCAAGCGCTTGTGATATTTTTGGGCAAGCTGAGCTACACCATTAATAACTTTACCCGACAATGTCTGGCGATCAATTTTCCCTTCGCCTGTTATGATGATGTCGGCTTGCTTCACGTGCTCTTCAAGTCCGGTAAATTGCATGATGAACTGTATGCCCGGCACAACGGTAAGGCTGGTGAAAACTTGTAGCGATGCCGGTAATCCACCACCGGCACCGGCTCCCGGAAAATTTACAGAACGATGAAAAGTTTTTTCGAGAAGTGATGCATAATGCTTGAGACCTTCATCCAATGTCGTGACCATTTTCTCATCAGCACCTTTCTGCGGAGCAAAAACATGTGCGGCACCGTGAGGTCCGAATAATGGATTGTCTACATCACAAAATATAGTCAGTGCTATATCAGCAAATCGCGGATGTAGTTGAGAAGTATCGATGGCCTGTATATAGCGCAGACTTTCGCCTGTCGGCTTGAGTTGATTACTGTGGGCATCGAGAAACCGTATACCCAACGCTTCTGCCATACCTGTACCTGCATCGTTGGTGGCACTGCCGCCTATACCAAGATAGATTTTTGTTATGCCATGGTCAAGCGCATGCCGAAGGAGTTCACCGGTTCCGCGCGTGGTGGTGATCATCGGATTGCGTTCTTCTTTCTTCAGCAACTGCAATCCTGATGCTGCCGCCATTTCCATAAAGGCAACAGAGCCGTTACCGGATATACCATAAGCAGCATTGATTAATCTGTCTAGTGGATCGTGTACCCGTACCGTTGTAAATGTACCGTGACTGAATTTCGTTAAAAGCTCGCAGGAACCTTCACCGCCATCGGCCAGTGGAAGTGTGGATATCGTTAACGTTTCATTTAGCGCCAGCAACGCACACTTTATCGTATCACAAACTTGTTGTGCTGTAAGTGAACCTTTGAATTTATCGGGCGCGATCAGGATGTTCATGTAGCTATACTATAGACTGAACGATATCTTCTGTACAGACTACCGATTTATCGGAATGAGTAGTAAGGAAAAACTTCGCCCGCTTTAAATATACTTTGCTCCAAAGGTAATTCGAGGAAGCCTGTTACATTTTTGAGATTGGCAAAGTCGCCTGAACCACCGCCGGCATCCGGGTAGGCCATCAGTCTGCCGCCTTCATTCTTTATCGTTACCTGGAGGAAGTAGGTAAGCTTCGGTTGGAAGGTGAAGTCTTTTGCCAGCACCGCGTACTGTTCTTCTTTCTTAACGTGCAGACTTTTCCATATCCATGGAAGTATATAGCGATAGAAGCACATATAGGTTGAAACCGGATTCCCCGGAAGGGCAAAAACAAATTTACCTTTCTTCGACTCACCAAACCAAAACGGTTTACCGGGCCGCTGACTTACCTGGTGAAAAAGCTTTTTTACGTTGATACTTTCCAGCGCTTCGGGTATAAAATCAAATTTACCTTTTGAGACACCTCCGGAAACGATGAGTACATCGTGATCTTCGGCAATTACTTTGAGTGAGTCGATCACGAAATCCTTCTGGTCGTAAATGTGATACTGGGTTGATTGCCACCCGATCATTTTCATGGCAGCATCTATAGCATAGGTGTTCGATCGCCTGATCTGGTGTAATTCCGGCACTTCGGTAACTTCAATCAGTTCATCACCGCTCGATATGATAGCCGTACGCGGAAATGAAAATACAGGAACATCGATTATACCAACTGAAGCAAGTAATGCAATCTCAGCCGGTGAAAGTATAATGCCGGGCGAGAGGAGGGTATCATTACGTTCAGCATCCTGGCCCTGTACATGTATATTCTGACCTTCTTCGACGGTATCGACCAGCAGCGTAGCAACGTTACCTTGTATGGATACATCTTCGTAACGGATTACCGTGTCGGTGCCTTCCGGAAGTATAGCTCCGGTCATTACCTCCATGCAGTTCTGCACATCCTTCAGACTCTTCTGCGGCTGACCGGCTCCCTGGGTTTCTTCTATATAAAATTCGCGCTTGCCGTTTTTCCATTCATCATACCAGATGGCGATGCCATCCATTGCTACACGGTTGAAAGGAGGGAAGTCGCGGTCGGCCTTCACAGCTTCAGCCAGCACTCTTCCAACAGCATCATTCAGATCAACCTTGGTTACTGTGGGTTTAAAGAGATGTGATAACACAACGTGGGTTGCTTCTTCTACCGTTACCATGTTCAATAATTATTAACTTTGTTTTGTTTCGAAGATACATGAGTAAAAAGACATTTACACACGTTTCGTCCAGCGGACTTCCGCAGATGGTAAACGTATCGGATAAAAACAGTACCAGGCGTATTGCCAAAGCGCAGGCCACTATCAACGTGGGGCCGGAGATAATTGACCTCATCCAGCACAACGAAATCATCACTAAAAAAGGGCCGGTGTTCCAAACCGCTATCATTGCCGGAGTTATGGGGGCAAAGAAAACAGCGGAGCTTATACCGTTCTGCCATCCGCTGGGCCTGGAAGATTGCCAGGTACACATCCGGGTAGTTGATTCAAAAATTGTGATTGATACCGAGGCTGTCATTACCGGTAAAACCGGTGTGGAGATGGAAGCGCTCACGGCAGCATCGGTTGCTGCGCTTACGGTTTATGATATGTGCAAGGCACTCTCTCACAACATTATCATCGAAGAAGTAAAACTCATGGCGAAGAGCGGTGGTAAAAAAGATTTCAAACGCAAGAAATAGCATGACACTGCGCAAACGACTCTACCTGACGCTGGAACCTACGGAGAAAGGCGGCGTCATCGAACGCATTTTCGAGTTTTGTCTTGTTACCATTATCATTCTCAACATCCTCGCGATTATAGCAGATTCGGTAGAGGAGGTTCGAAGTAGATATGACGTGCTCTTTATAAAATTTGAATACTTCACCATTATCTTCTTTACGGTTGAATATATAGCACGCATATACTCCATCGTAGAAAATCCGGAATTCAGTCACCCGGTAAAAGGACGACTCAAGTATATAACACAACCGCTGGCGATAATTGACTTGCTGGCGTTCCTGCCATTCTATTTTGTTTTTCTGGACTTGCGTTTCCTGCGGATCTTCCGGCTGATGTCGCTCTTTCGGTTGTTCAAGATTGCGCGTTACCTGCATGCACTTAAAATTTTTAAACGTGTTCTGGCTGATCGGAAAGAACAACTTATCCTGAGCTTTCTGTTTATACTCTTCGTGCTTACCATTATATCGTTCATCATGTTTTATACTGAGCATGAAGCGCAACCGGACAAGTTCAGCAGTATACCGGCTACTATGTGGTGGGGCATTGCTACTATTACCACCGTTGGGTATGGCGACATGGTGCCCATTACAGCGTTGGGTAAATTTCTGGGAGGTTTGTTTGCTATAGCCGGTGTAGGTTTACTCGCATTGCCTGCCGGTATTTTGTCGTCAGGATTTTTTGAGTCGCTGCATAAAGATGCTGTAGTAAAGAAATGCCCGCATTGCGGAAAGGATATTCATGAGTGACACTACACCTGAAATGAACCCTGCCATATATGGCCTGGTGCTGGCGGGAGGCAGGAGTTCGCGCATGGGACGCGACAAAGGTCTTATCGTTTACAACGACAAACCGCAGCGCGAATATATAGCAGACCTGCTGCGTAAATTTTGCGCGCAGGTATATGTCTCCTGCAAAACGAGAGAATATATACCGGCAGAGCTTAATCCTTTACCTGATCAATTTGAACTGGAGAGTCCGTTGAATGGAATCTTATCTGCCTTCAGAAAGAATGATACGGTAGCATGGCTTACGGTGCCGGTAGATATGCCCTATGTAGATGAAGCTGCACTTGCCTGTCTTCTCAATCATCGTGATACAAATAAAATGGCTACTTGCTTTGTTGATTCCGATGGAAAGCATCCTGAGCCGTTGCTTGCACTATGGGAAGCAAGAGCCGCTGCACCGTTGAAAAAGTACTATGAAAGCGGAGGTATAAGTCCGAGAGAATTTTTGAAACAACAAAATATACTCTTGCTGCAACCGCCGGATAAACGCATCTATCAAAATATCAATACACCAGACGAACTGAACGATTTCTTGAATAAGTCGTGAAGAAATTTACCCGAACAAAATGCCGTCATGTTTTTGTAACAGTCTTTTCGAACGGAGCGATACAAAAAGCTGAATCTCTGAACAGAATCTTACGCTAGGGTATAGGGTTGAAATTAAAATCAGATAAAGCGGGTAGGGTAATAGTGCTTGCCTGCATTATACTAAAGATATACTGTATGGTAAAATAGCGCAGGGCTTGTAAAATGCTCTGCCTCAACACCTGTTTGTGATATAGAAAATTGTAGTTACCGTATTTCTCCGGTATAGTATATGTAGTATAAATACGGATATCATATACGTGTTATTTCGCTGTTTGCTCACCGGAATAAGGGATTCGAAAACGATATTGTTACAGGAAGAAATTTTTCTGTACAGATTTATTACATCATCACATGTAGGATATTTTTCCACAACTTTTATGGAAGGGTGTGTTTAGTTTAGTACAAATTTTTATTGGTACATGAAGCCAATTGTTAAACCGCACTCTAATCGTATACACCGTGATCTGATTATTGTGCTCAGCGCAAGCCTGGTGGCTGCTATACTCCTGGTATCAGCGGCTGTGATGTTGATCGGATAAAATAAAGGAGGCCGTTAAAGCCTCCCTTTGTTTTTTTACGGTGTCGTAAAACTTACTCACGAATTAACAGCTACTGCCGGATGTGCAGATATCCATTCTTCGCCATCTTCAAATACTTCTTTTTTCCAGATAGGCACTTTCACTTTTAGTGTATCAATAATGTACTGGCAAGCTTCAAAAGAATCCTTTCGATGTGGCGTTGAAACGGCAACTGCTACAGCAACTTCACCAGGTTTCAACGTACCGATACGATGACTCACCGCCCACCCGAGCAACGGCCATCGATGCGATGCATCATCAATAATTTTTCTGATCTCTCCAACCGCCATGGTTTCGTATGCTTCATACTCCAACCATACTACATTCTTTCCGTGCGCATTGTTACGCACAGTACCTACAAAAACATTTACAGCTCCGGCATTCAAGCTCGAAGCTGTATCGATGACTTTCTGAACGTCAATTGGTTTCTCGGTGATCTTAATCATGTTCTATAAAGGTTGGTTGAACATTATCGTGAAGGACGAATGAAGTTAGCGATTTTAATAGTGAATATCAAGAAAAGCCTTCCTCGCTTTCAGTCTCTGGTTAACGGTGTAACCTTGTTTACTCTTGTTTATTGTAAAAAATTACCCTCCGCTTACCGGAGGTATTAGTGCGATCTCATCGCCTTCGCGGATCTCCGCTGTCTCAGCCGCGTAACTATTATTCACAGCAATGAATAATGAACGCAGCCCGGTAAGTTTAGGATATTTTTCATTCAGGGCCGAGCGCAGATCGGCTACCGTCACGCCTGGTGCCTCAATAACCATTTCCTTCCCACCGAGGATATCTTTTGTAATACCGAAAGCTTTAACCCGGAACGTATGCATGCGTTTAATTTTTTCTGATCAATTCGTCAAATATCAAACAAATTTTAAATGCCTGCAGAAAAAATCAAAACGTTTCGGTGGCATCTGGCATTTTTACGATCCGGAGTTTGTTTTTTGTTTGTATTTTGTGATCTGCTTGTAACTTTTATTGTAAACGATCTGGCACTTTGACTTTGTTCGACAACCATAACAGGCCCATTAACTACCTGCGTCTGGCAGTAACCGACCGCTGTAACCTGCGCTGTTTTTACTGCATGCCGGAAGAAGGTATACATTATCTGCCCAAGAAGGAGTTGCTTTCGTTCGAAGAGATCTATCGCCTTGTGTCATTACTGGCAAGCATGGGTATAACCAAGGTGCGCTTAACCGGAGGCGAACCGTTTGTGCGCACAGACCTGATGAAGCTGATTCGCTCGATTGTAGAGATACCCGGTATAAAAGATCTTCACCTTACTACCAATGGTGTTCTTACTTCAACCTTTATTCCGGAGTTGAAAAAGATTGGTATAGCATCGGTTAATCTTAGTCTGGACACACTCGACAGGCAACGTTTTAAAACCATTACCAGGCGCGATGAATTTGAGCCGGTACTCAAAACGCTTGATCAATTGCTGAAATATGATATACCGGTAAAGATCAACGCAGTGGTAATGGATGGAAAGAATATTGATGATATAGTGCCGCTCATTGAGCTTACCAGGAATAGCAAAGTAGATGTTCGTTTCATTGAAGAAATGCCATTCAATGGTGAAGGTAATCACTACCCGGTGCTGAACTGGACGTACAAAAAAATACTAAGCTATATACAGGAGCACTATCCTTCGCTGCATAAAATTCCGGATCCTGATTTCTCAACATCCTATAATTATACCGTGCCGGGATACCAGGGAAATATAGGTGTTATCGCAGCGTTTAGTCGCACGTTCTGCGGAACCTGTAATCGCATTCGTGTGACGGCGCAAGGCGTATTGAAAACCTGTTTGTACGATGAAGGTGTGCTGGATATAAAACAACTGCTTCGCGCGGATCAAGATGACAGTGCTGTGAAAGAGAAATTATACGAGGCTTTTCGTCAACGCACGAAAGATGGCTTTGAAGCCGAGCAAAAACGAAATAGCAACTTGCCTGTACATGAGTCGATGTCTACCATCGGTGGATAAACGAGCTACTGCACTAATTTTTAAACCGATATTTCTTTCATGTTTCGTATATACCTCACAGCTTTTCTGTTGCTACTGGTTACGTGTAGTGTTGTTGCCCAGGAGCACAAGAGTAAACCAACATTCTCCATTACTATAAACGGTCGGGTTAAATCACCCAAGACATTTACCGCTGATGTTATCCGCCAGTATAAAGTATATAACATTGGCGATGTGGTGATCACCAATCATAAAGGTGAAGTAAAAGGAACCGCAAAGGAACTAAGCGGCATTCTGTTGAGAGACTTGTTGCAAAGTATAGAGCCTGATGCGGAAAGTCAGAAAGTACTCAGCGAGTACTACTTTACCTGCATCGCATCTGACGGCTATAAAGTTGTATTCTCGTGGAACGAATTGTTCAATACAACGACAGGTAATACAGTATATATTATTACATCGAAAGATCATAAGTCCATTGATGCGTTAGATGAAAGTATACTCCTGATCTCCACAGCGGATATTCATGCCGGCAGACGTTACGTAAAGAATCTTCAATCGATTATTGTTCGCAGGGCCGAGTAGTATGGATACCGCGCAGATTATTCTTATCCTTAGTTTTTTTGTAATCGCCCTGGTATATGCTTCGGTTGGTTTTGGCGGAGGTTCAAGCTACCTCGCCTTGCTGGCGCAACCTGTGTTTATGCTGGCTCCGGAAGTTATCCGCCCCACCGCATTGCTTTGCAACATTATTGTTGTTACCAGTGGTACCATCATTTTTTATCGCGAGGGTAAAATTGTATGGAAAGAAGTGTGGCCCTTTTTGGTGGTAAGTATACCAGCTGCATATCTCGGTGGCTTCTGGAAACTGCAAGATGCTATATTTTTTGTGTTGCTGGGTATTACGTTACTCATTGCTTCGCTTCTGCTGTGGATACAACCCGAAAAAATAACTGCCTCATCCGGTAAGTATAACACCACCGGTATAAATATAGTATTAGGGGGAGGCATCGGTTTTCTCTCCGGACTGGTAAGTATCGGTGGAGGTATCTTTCTATCTCCGATATTGCATTTTCTGCGGTGGGCCGATGCAAAAAAGATCTCTGCGCTCGCGAGTTTATTTATACTGGTTAACTCAATCAGTGGTTTGGCTGGTCAGTTTCAGCACGGTCTTCCGGATCTTCAATGGCAATATATAGTGCCGTTGCTTGCAGCCGTTTTTATAGGAGGACAACTCGGCTCACGCATGGGTGCCCGCAGATTCAACCCCATCTACATCAAGCGTATAACCGCTGTGCTCATGTTACTGGCAGCCCTCAATATCCTGAAGGACCATTGGTATTGGTAGCAACCGGTGTTTTAACAACCTTATGGATGAGCATGAATAAACCGATAGCAAAAAGAACAGCTCCAATCGTACTGATGATGCCAACCGGCAAGAGATAGGCCTGATACATTGAATAGGAATCAACGCCTCCGTTTCGGGTAATCAACGGAATGCCTACTGTGTAAAACAGGTGTGTTAACAATCCGATGAGCGAACCAATGGCCATCAGGTATCCTTCCGGTGCAGAACGTTTACTGATATAGTAGATCGTAGCCGCCAGTACAGCCACACTGGGCACAACGCTTATCACATTTTGTAGTACACTCAGAACGGTATCCAGTAATCCCATAGAGAAATAATTTTGATTGACGGTGCAAAGTAAAGATTCATTCGGGAGTATCCACAATCCTTCCTATTTTGCACGACTAAAAAATTAGAGCAGGTAAGCTTTCATTCAGTATTCAGTAAAGCCAGTCCTGCAAATAAAAGTCTTAATCAACGCATGAAAAAAATCAAATTCACTGAACAGGTACTTCCGCACCTGGTAGCTGTTGGCGTGTTCCTGGTTATTACAGTATTCTTTTTCAACCCTGTATTCTTTGATAACAAAACCATCAGTCAGTACGATATCCAGCAGTGGGAGGGATCATCCAAAGCGCTGCGCGATTATCGCGACAAGACTGGCGAAGAAGGTCTCTGGGCCGATGCCATGTTCAGTGGTATGCCGGCTTACCTGGTAAATACACACTGGAGCAACGGGCCCGTAAGTTTCCTGAAACGTGCACTGTCGCTGTCGTTGCCACATCCTATAGCAAACATTTTCCTGGCCTTTATCAGCTACTATATTTTGTTGCTGGCGTTTCGGGTGCGGCCCTACCTGGCTATAGCGGGTGCGGTTGCTTTTGGACTTTCATCTTATATGATCATTGGTTTTGGTGCAGGTCATAATGCCCGCATCGGTGCCATCGCTTTTATGCCGTTGGTTATGGCCGGTATACACCTTGCCTTTTCGCGCAAGTGGATTTTAGGATTTGGTGTGACTACCGCGGGCCTTGCGTTGCATTTGAAAGAAAATCACTTACAGATAACATACTACCTGCTGTTTATTGTATTGGTATACGGACTTATACAGTTGATAGACTTTTTGAGAGAGAATCGTGCGGCTGATTTTTTCAAAACGATTGCTATACTCGTTGTAGCGGCTGTGATAGCAGCCGGTTCATTTATAGGACCGATGTGGGCTGTTACAGAATATAGTCAATACTCGATCCGCGGGGAAACACAATTGGTTTCGGCCGAGCGAAAGGAAGGACAAAGCGGTTTGGATAAATCGTATGCCTTTCGCTATAGCTATGGTATATGGGAACCGATGACGTTGCTCGTGCCTAACTTTTATGGAGGGCTCAGTTCCAATTACCTTGTTCAGGATCCGAACAGTGAAGTATATAAAGCACTGTCACGCTCGGGCGATGAACAGATGGCCAATCAACTCGCACAATATACTTCTGCGTACTGGGGTATAAATCCATTGAACGCTCCATATTATGGTGGCGCGATCATCTTCTTCCTCTTTGTATTGGGTATCGTTTTCGCGGATGGTAAATATGTTGGGTGGCTGATACCCGTAATTATATTCGGAATTATGGCGAGCTGGGGCGACAGTGCCAAATGGTTCAATTATGCTTTATTCGATTACCTGCCCGGCTATAATAAATTCAGATCGGTAACATTCCTTATGATTTTGCCGCTCTTTGCATTTCCGTTGCTGGGGATGCTGGGACTTGAAAAATTATTTACAACCGGTGTTGATAAAGCGGCCCGTAAGAAATTGCTGATCGTGCTGGGCGCAACGGGTGGGCTGTGCGTTTTGTTGTTCCTCTTTGGCGGCATGATGAGTTTCATGTCAGCCCACGAAAGTCAGTTGCCGGCATGGTTTACCAGTGCATTGGCTGACGACCGCAAGAGCCTGTTCCGCAGCGATGTGTTCCGCTCGCTCGCATTTATCGTAGCTGCATTTGTGGTGATATACTTTGAAGTATGGAAGAAGATATCACCAATAGCGTTCTATGCTTTCCTCATCATCATGATCACACTCGATCTGGCCATTGTTGATAAACGCTACTTCGGCAAAGATAAATATCAGCGTAAGCGCGAGAACACCATGTTCGCGATGAATGCTGCAGACCAGGAAATCTTAAAAGACAAATCGCACTACAGAGTATATAACCTGCAGGGTACATTTGAAGAGGCGCGCACATCGTACTTTCACAATTCTATTGGTGGATACCACGGTGTGAAGATGAGACGATACCAGGATCTCTATGACACCTGCCTCTTCCGCGAAACGAACGAGTTTATTCAGGATGTGCAAAGTGGTAAGGCCGACTTTTCGAAGTATGGTGTTATGAATATGCTCAACGTGAAATATATAGTGTTTGGTCCTGAGCGTAACAATATTATACCGAACCCCGCTGCCAATGGCAATGGCTGGTTTGTAAGCGAAGTGATCACGGTAAGTTCACCGACTGAAGAAGTACTGAAAACATGTGGCGTAAATACGCGCACAACAGCAGTTATAGATGGCTCGCGCTTTAAGGTAGAATCAGTGCAGGCCGATACCACAGCAACGCTCACACTGGCAGATCGTAATCCGAATTACCAGAAATATGAAAGTCAGTCGCAGGCAAGTGGATTAGCTGTATTCTCGGAAATATACTATCCTAAAGGTTGGAAGGCTTTTGTAGATGGTAAAGAAACCGAGATCATCTGTGCCGACTATGTATTGCGGGCCGTACAAGTGCCGGCTGGTAAACACGTTGTTGAATTCAAGTTCGAGCCTGCTGCATACTATACCGGTAACAAAATTACTATGATCTCATCCTGGCTCATGCTTGTTGCGCTGCTGGGCAGTGTAGTGTGGAGCGTGCGCAAGGAAGATGCCTAGTACATATACTATATATTGATATTTACAGGAAGCTGCTTCACCATGAGGCAGCTTCTTTCTTTTAGAGGATGTCTTTGAGACATGACTATAAACGAAAATGCCAGGCGTTAACCTGGCATTTGTTATACTATATGCTAATCTGGTTATAGCGGGCGATTTGTTATCCCAGATTCTCCAATACATCCATTACTTCGCGTACGGCTTTGCGGCTTGATTCCATCAAGGCGCGTTCTTCAGAATTAAGATCGAGTTCAATTACTCTTTCAATTCCGTTTTTACCCAGTATAACCGGTACACCGAGGTAGCAGTCTTTTATACCATACTCACCATCCAGTCGTATGCATACAGGGAATACTCTGCGCTGATCTTTTACAATGGCTTCTACCATTTGCGCGGCAGCAGAACCCGGGGCATACCATGCCGATGTACCCATGAGTTTTACCAACTCGCCACCACCTACTTTGGTGCGCTCCAGTATAGCATTCAGTTTGTCTTTGTCGATCAGTTCCGTTACCGGTATACCAGCTACGGTAGTATAGCGCGGCAGCGGCACCATGGTATCGCCATGACCACCGAGTAACATAGCCTGTATATCTTTCGGAGATACATTCAATGCTTCTGCGAGGAACGCGCGATAGCGTGCTGTATCCAGTATACCGGCCATACCAAATACTTTGGTGCGTGGCAATTTGGATGTTAAGTGAGCCTGGTAAGTCATAACATCCAGCGGGTTTGATACTACAATAATGATTGCACGAGGCGAATACTTAATGATATTCTCCGTCACCGACTTTACAATACCCGCGTTGGTTCCGATAAGATCATCGCGGCTCATGCCCGGCTTGCGCGGAAGTCCTGAAGTAATAACCACAACATCCGAGTTCGCAGACTTTGAATAATCGTTGGTAGCACCAATCGTACGGCTGTCGTATAAATCGATCGGAGCTTTTTGCCAGATGTCAAGCGACTTCCCTTCTGCGAGACCCTCTTTAATATCAACGAGTACAATTTCGTTGGCCACTTCGCGATAGGCCAGTACATCGGCACATGTAGCGCCTACATTACCAGCGCCCACTACAGTTACTTTCATAAGAATAATGATTTATGGGTTTGAATATTGACCTCAGCGGATTCACTGAATGATAATTGAGCACACAGTATAACGTTGAAAATCTGCACCTTTTTACATCAGGCAGGAATATAGTTCTGGTCTGCCATGACACCAATTTAGGATACTACCCGTCAAAAAAAAATGTTATTACAGAAAATGTGGATATAGGGTAAAGATCACAACCTCGCGGGTATGGTCGGTAATTTTAAAACGGTTATCAATTCTATAACCTGCTACCCATATAATTTCTCCCTGCGACTCCAGCACCGTAACGGAGTCTTTGTCTGTGCGTGAGAGCTTTAGGTCAATAAGAAAGTCACTTACCTTCTTGCGCTGACGCATGCCCAACGGGTAAAATGCATCGCCCGCTTTCCAGGTGCGCCACGTCACGGGAAAGTTAATATGAGCAACATCCAGGGTTGCCTGGTTAGGTATCGCTGACTTCTGAAAGGTGGTAGACCGACTGATCTCCATGCGCCATGAACCGAGTTGTGCTTCCGACTGACCCGCTCCTATAGTTATATCATGCAACGCCATACTATGCGGAGTGATGAGCAGCAGATCGCGATCAATAACAAGCTGATGCGAAGAAGAGAAAAAGCGTTTGCCCGATTGCCCGGGCAGCGATCGCACAACATCAGCACAGGTATCGTAATTGAACCCGAACATCTTGGCGAATTTCCAGAGAACGGATGCTTCGTGCGACAGGCCGGTAAAGTACTTTTTTTGTATTGTTACTTTGTCGTGAGTAATAGCGGTATATTTTCTTTTCCAGTCATCAAAACCTTCCTGTATCCAATGTACTTCGGCTGCTGATTTGGCAAAGCCACGCTGCACGGTGCTTTCCAGTGAAGGGTTAATTTCCTTTAACGCAGGGATGATCTGGTGTCGGATAAAATTACGTTGATAATCATCGCTCTGGTTGCTCACATCTTCGCGCCAGGTAATGTTATGTTGCTGTGCATACTGTTCAATCTGCCCGCGCGTAGCAAACTGCAACGGACGAATGACACCATCATGTTTTACAGGTATACCGGTAAAGCCTTCCAACGAGGCGCCATGCACCCAGTTGAGCAAAACGGTTTCAAGCGAGTCGTTAAGGTGATGTGCAGTAGCCAGTACGTTGAAACTGTATTTCTCCATCAGTTCTTCAAACCACGCATAGCGCAGTTCGCGTGCCGCCATTTGAATAGAGAGCTTCGTTACTTCTGCATACTGCGCTGTTTCAAAGCGGTTAACAAAACAGGGTATATTGAGTTGTTCGGTTGTAGCAGACACAAACGCTTCATCACCATCAGCATCTTTACCACGCAATTGAAAATTGCAATGCGCTACCGCGATGGTAAAGCCCGCCTGTTGAAACAAATGAAGCATAACCATGGAGTCAATGCCACCGCTGACGGCCAGCAGAATGCGATCCGCAGGTTTACACAGACTGTGCCGCTCAATATGGTTCAGAAATTGCTCTAACACGCTCAAATGTACGATTTACGATTTTAGAATTACGATTTGTAGCTTGCACCTGAATATGGATAGTTTTCGATTTTATAAAAATGATACACAGAACCCGAACAGCAAAACGCTATATGGTGTGAAGGGTATGCATCTGTTTGTTTCGCTTGTGTTTTTTTTGCTGTTAATGGCCGTATCGTTTCCGGGGGTTGCCCAAAAGAAAGTGAAGCTTAAACAAGCTGATCAGTTACGCGGAGGACGGGATGGTGACGAACGTTTCGATCGCCTGATCGGTAATGTGATCCTGACGCAAAATCAGACGACTATCTATTGTGACTCGGCATACTTTTTCAAGAAGCGAAATTTTGTGGAGGCTTTTGGCCGTGTAAAAATTCTGGAAGGTGACTCTGTTACGATTACCGGCCGCAAGCTGGAGTATGATGGTAACACGAAAAAAGCCAAGCTCCGCTCGAACGTGGTGTTCACCAAACTGGCAACGGCTACACTATATACCGACTTCCTCGACTTTGACCGTAATACAAATGTTGCCAACTATTTTAATAACGGAAGGCTGGTGGATAGCATCAACATACTTACCAGTAGCAAAGGGTATTACAATGTGAGCTCCAACCTGGCATCGTTCAAGCGAAATGTACATGTAAAGAATCCTGACTATACCATGACGGCTGATAGTCTGCAGTATAATTCGCGAAGCAAGATTATATACTTCGTAACACCCACTACGGTGGTTGATAAAGACAGTAGCACGTTTGTATATGAGAACGGTTTTTATGAAACCACTTCGAAGCAATCGGATCTTAAATTAGGAAGTGCTGAAACACCGGAGTATAAACTTGATGCCGAGAACTATAAACTTGACGACATCCGGAAGAAATATCTTTTCCGGAAGAACGTAGTGATGACTTATAAGAAAGAGAACCTGGTTATCTACGGGCAATCGGCCGACTATTTCAAGAGTAAGGGCATAGCAAAAGTCTACGATCATGCATACCTGGCGAAAGTTACCGAGAACAACGACACCCTTTTTATTTCGGCCGATACACTAGTATCTATTGATAGTCCCGATCCGGCCAAGAAAAGATTGCTGGCCTATCACAATGTGAAGATCTATAAAAGCGACATGCAGGGGCTGGCCGATTCGCTGGAGTATCGCTCGCTCGATTCAACTATATATTTCTACAAAGATCCTATACTCTGGTCGCAAGACAACCAGATGACCGCTGACTCTATCAGCATGCTTATCAAGAACAACACCATCGATCGCATCTATATGGTGGCTAATTCTTTTGTAGTGTCGCAGGATACGCTCATCAACTTTAACCAGGTGAAAGGGCGGAAGATGACGACCTTCTTCAAGAATAAAAAGATTGATCACGTGGTGGTGGATGGCAACGGTGAAAGTTTATACTTCGCACTGGACGAGAAGACGAACAAGGCGATGGGGATGAACAAGATTATTTGCAGCAGCATTACCATTCGCTTTAAGGAGGGTAAAGTGAACAACATGAGTTTTTATGTGAGGCCCGAGGCCAGCTTTATTCCGCCACACGAGCTTAAGATTGAAGACACCAAGCTGAAGGGATTTGAGTGGCGCGCCAAAGAAAAACCGAAGCGCGAAGATGTTGTTAAAACACCGGTAGTCAGTTCTACGAGCCCTTCATCCGAGCGTAAACGTTTGTAACAAAATTTAACAGAGCGGTGAACGAAAAAAAACTCGATCTATTATGACAATCCATATAAAAGTTTAAATTTTGTACAATATGCTGTTTCTATGAGAAGACTCTTGTTGTTGGCAATAATCATAACCCTGAGTAGGTTTTCCTACGGGCAGGGTTTTGAAATTGTCGGTTTGCAAGAGACTCACGCTGGGCTTATCGGTGAAACCATCAAGGCTCCTGTTCGATTCAAGAACACCACCGAAAAAACACTCACACTGATCATTCGCAGAGTAGATGCTCAAATAGGAAGTACACAGAAAAGCTACTTCTGTCACGATAACAATTGCCTCGATCAAAAAACAGAAGACTATATTTTAAAAGTTGAGCCCGGACAAACTCTATCTGGTTTTCAAATTGCGCTTGAAGCAGGTTTGGTTTCAGGAGAAAGTACCGTTCGCTATGTTGTGTTCAGTCGCTCTAACCCCACGCTGGCGCTTGACTTTGCCGTTAACTTTACGGTGACTGAAAAACCGGAGAAACAAAATCTGTATTCATCCAGCTTCATAAACCTGCATGATGTTTACCCGAACCCGGTAACGGATTATGCTTTTGTGGAGTATAAAATCCTGAACGAACAGGTAAAAGCCAAAATCATTATGCATAACCTGCTGGGTAATGCCGTGGGCGATTATCCGCTTCCGTACTCTGAAAACCGCGTTCGCATCCGCGTTGACGATTTAAGTGCCGGTATCTATTTCTATACCCTCTACCTCGATAATGAGGGGGTGATGACGCGCAAGCTCATCGTAAAAAAATAAAATCCTTAATTCTGCTCATCCTGCCCTTAACTTTCTGCTGAAAAGAAACTTTTTAATGCCTGCTTTCATCCTATTTCGGTGAAATCAGCGTTTTTCAGTTCTAAACTCTTATATTATATTTGCGGGCTTATGCGGAATCATTCAGCGTCACTCTTTTTAATTTTAATCTTGCTGGCAGCAGCTTCGTGCAGCAAATTCAGGCGAATCGAAAAAAGCCAGGATTGGCGCGTGAAGTATGAAGGCGCTCTGAACTATTACAACAAGAAGGATTACTACAAGGCTTCTGTGTTGTTCGAGCAGATTCTGCCCATCGTTCGTGGTTTGCCCGAAGGTGAAAAAGTGCAGTTCTACCTGGCGTATTGCCAGTTTTACGATAAACTATATTTGCTGGCGTCTGAGCAGTTCAAAACATTTTACGAAACCTACGGTCGCAGTACACTCGCAGAAGAAGCGCGGTATATGTTTGCTTACTCGCAGTATGCATCATCCCCGAAAGCAAACCTCGACCAAACCAACAGCATCAACGCCATGGCAGCGATGCAGGAGTTTTTGAACCGGTATCCCAACAGCAAATTCAGAGAGCAGGCAGTGGAGGTTATCTTCACTACGCAGGCTAAATTGGAAAAGAAAGGATTTGATAATGCATATCAGTACTACCGCATGCGCAGCTACAAAGCAGCCGTGGTAGCGTTGAATAACTTCAAGAATAACTTTCCGGATTCAAAGTATGTTGAAGAAGCTTCGTACCTGGTAGTAGCAGCAGAATATAAACTGGCGCAGCAAAGTATATATTCCAAGCAGACCGATCGCTACAAGGCCGTGGTAGAACACTACAAAGAATTTATTGATCAATACCCTGAAAGTAAATTCCTGAAAGACGCTGAGAAGATGTATGCTGAGAGTCTTGAAAAATTAAACAAAACGAAAAACACAAATTCATAAACATATGGCAGCTCAATCATCAATTGTAACACGCGACATCGAAAAGATCGCAGCACCAAGCGGAAACCTGTACGAATCGGTGGTGGTTATCTCCAAGCGTGCACGCCAGATTGCCGTTAACCTGAAAGAAGAGCTTAACAATAAACTTGCTGAGTTTGCTACTACCGTAGATAACCTCGAAGAAGTTTTTGAAAACCGCGAGCAGATCGAGATCTCTAAATTTTATGAGCGTATGCCGAAACCTACCAATACAGCAATTGAAGAATTTCTGGATGGTGAGTTAAGCTTCCGCATGCGCAACGAAGATTTAGCGTAAGTTCGTTATAGGTTTATTCGTTAATCGTTATAGTTGTATTGACGATTAACGAATAACCAATCACGGATAACGGTTCATCCCATGCTGCGAGATAAAAAAATTTTACTGGGTGTAACAGGAAGCATTGCAGCCTACAAATCTGCCGTGCTTACCAGGCTGCTTGTAAAAGCAGGTGCAGTAGTAAAGGTGGTGATGACCCCCGCTGCTGCAGATTTTATCACGCCTCTCACATTATCCACCCTCTCTAAAAATCCCGTACTAACCGAGTTTGTTAAGGATAACACCGGCCAATGGAACAATCACGTTGAACTTGGCTTGTGGGCAGATGCTATGGTAATTGCTCCGGCAAGCGCCAATACACTTGCGAAAATGGCAAACGGTTTATGCGATAATCTTTTATTAGCTACTTATCTCTCGGCACGTTGTCCTGTATTTTTCGCTCCGGCTATGGATCTGGATATGCTTCAGCATCCATCAACACAAAACAATATTCAAAAGCTGAAAAGCTATAGCAACATTCTTATTGATGCTGCCTTTGGTGAACTCGCCAGCGGACTTGTAGGCAACGGAAGAATGGCCGAACCTGAAGAGATTGTAACAGCGCTTGAAAATCATTTTACGTCTGAACAAAAACTCAGCGGTAAAAAAGTACTGGTAACAGCCGGTCCTACCTACGAAGCGATCGACCCGGTTCGCTTCATTGGCAATCACTCAACCGGTAAAATGGGATTCTCTATAGCAGAGGAGTTCGCCAGACAAGGTGCTGTAGTAAATTTAGTGACGGGACCAACACAACAACATATCAATCATCCTCGCGTCAACGTTATTCCGGTAACATCGGCAGAGCAAATGTATACATCCTGTGCATCGCTTTTTCCTTCTACAGATATAGCGGTACTGGCTGCAGCCGTGGCAGACTATCGCCCGGTGGAGGTGGCATCACAAAAGATAAAGAAGAAGGAAGCAAACCTCACCATTGAACTTACCAAGACGCACGATATAGCGGCATCGCTGGGTAAGCTGAAACACAACGGCCAGGTAATGGTTGGTTTTGCACTTGAAACGGAAAATGAGCAGGCTAACGCTCAAACCAAACTCGAAAAAAAGAATTTTGATCTGATCGTATTAAATTCACTCAACGATAAAGGTGCCGGCTTCGGTCATGACACGAATAAAATCACCATTCTGGATCGCGAGCAGCATGTGAAGTCGTTCGAGTTGAAAAATAAAAAGGAAGTAGCGAAAGATATTGTTAAGGCTATTATTGAAAAACTGCATGATTAAGCGAGTACTTCTGATCGGTTTTCTTTTTGCATCGCTTGCGTCACAGGCGCAAGAGTTGAACTGCACGGTTTCCATTAACGCAACGCAGATACAGACTACGGAACGTACTGTTTTTCGTGATATGAAAACAGCGATCGAACAGTTTATGAATTCACGCAAGTGGACGAACGATTCGTACAAGAATTATGAGAAGATCAACTGCAACATGCTGATCACCATAACGCGTATGCCCTCCGTTGGCAACTTTGCCGCCTCGGTGCAAATACAGTCTGCGCGCCCGGTATATAACACCAACTACTCAACACTGGTATTTAACTTTGCCGATCGCGATTGGGAGTTTGAATATGTAGAGTCGTTGCCGTTGGAGTATAACGACAATACCTATACTACCAATCTCACGTCAATGCTCGCGCTATATGCCTATATGATTATAGGTGTTGATTATGATACCTTCAGTGAACTGGGAGGTTCACCCTATTTCCAACGTGCATTGCAGGTGGTAAACAACGCGCAGCAATCCAACCGCCCGGGATGGCAGTCGATGCAAAATAACCGGAGCCGTTACTGGATCGTAGAGAATTTTAATAATCCGCAGATGACCGATCTGCGCAAGGCACTATATTCCTATCACCGCCTTGGTTTGGATACATTTGATAAAGATCCAGACAAAAGCCGCGAAGTAATTCTGAAAGGCCTCAAAGACATTAAGAAAGTACGCGATGTCAACCCGACAGCCGTTATTATAGTAAGTTTCTTCGATGCCAAAGGAAAAGAGCTTGCCAATATATTCTCATCCGGCAACATACAGGTAAGGCGCGAAGCGTATGACGTTATCAAGGCTATAGATCCATCCTCCAACCGCGCCAACTACGAGAAGATCATTCAGAATTAATCGTTAACCGTTAATGGTTTAATCGTTATGCGGAATAAAACCAGATACGATTCGTGATTAACGTGTAACCCATAACGATTCACGGATAACCAATAAGGATTAACTTTACCTCCATGGGTACACGACAACTTCGTCTGAATGATTCAGCACTGATCAAAGAACGCATGCATGAGTTCGTTGGGAAAACTATTAACGTGGTGTTAACCGACCAGACGACCATGGTAGGCGTGCTGATGAAAGCAGATGATTCAAAAATCATTTTAAAGAATATGCGGATGAAGGATGTTTCGTGCACATTTGATAAAATTGCTGAAGTTTATTTTGACACGAACGCCTGATGTTAAAGCATCTTACCATAAAAAATTATGCATTGATCCGCCACCTCGAGCTGGAGCCATCGGCACACCTCAACGTGGTTACCGGCGAAACCGGGGCGGGTAAATCCATTATGCTCGGAGCCATTGGTTTGTTGATGGGAAACCGTGCCGAGACGAAAGTACTGTGGGACGAAAACGAGAAATGTGTTACCGAAGGAGTCTTCAATATCAAAGACTATAAACTCAAATCGTTTTTCAAATCCGAAGATCTTGATTATGATGACAACACCGTAATTCGCAGAGAGATTAGTCCGGGAGGGAAATCGCGCGCCTTTATTAATGATACCCCCGTTACACTCGAAGTAATGAAGCGTGTAGGCAGTCTGTTGATGGATATACATTCACAACACGAAACATTGCTGTTGGGCAACCAATCGTTTCAATTGAAGTTGATTGATGCCTACTCAGAAAATCAATTACTGCTCGAGCAGTATGCCGAAGTATGGAGTGAATATCTCAAGGCAAAAAAAGAATATGAGACACTTACCTCCGAAGCAGAAACACTGCGGCAGGAAGCAGACTATATTCGTTTTCAACTGGATGAACTGACAAAAGCGAACTTCGAGGAAAATGAACAGTCAACGCTCGAGTCGGAAATAAAAATCATGGAGCATGCGGAAGAAATTAAAAATCGCTTCCAGACGGTGCTTGAATTATTGTCGCGCTCAGAGTATGCATCGCGCAGCAGTCTGAGTGAAGCGCGCAGTCATTTGCAAAGTGTCTCATCGTACGCTGATAAATATAGCGGTCTCTTTCAGCGTCTCGATAGTGTGTTGATTGAGCTTGATGATTTGCTGGGCGAGATAGAAAATGAGGAGGAACGAATCGAGTTTGATCCGGAACGTTCCGAGTTTGTAAAAGAACGTCTCAGCGTATTATATCGCCTGCTGAAAAAACATCGTGCAGCAGATTTGAAAGAGTTACTGGTAATCCAGGAAAACCTGCGCGAAAAGGATAGTATAACTTCGAATGTAGACGAAGCATTGAGCAAAGCAAAAAATGCTTTTGATACTGCCGACAAAAAAGTAAGAACATTAGCGGCCAAGATCAGCGATACTCGCAAGAAGACCTTAAAGCCCCTGAGCAATCAACTGGTAAAGTTATTGCAGGAGGTAGGTATACTCAATGCTACCTTGCAGATTGATGTACAGCCGACAGAGCCGACATCAACCGGTATCGATAAAATAGATATACTCTTCAGTGCCAACAAAGGTATAGCACCGCGACCGCTGGCACAGGTAGCATCGGGTGGTGAATTTTCGCGACTCATGTTTTGCATCAAATATGTAATGGCCGAAAAGACCGCGATGCCTACATTAATCCTCGATGAAATTGACAGCGGTATATCCGGAGAGGTAGCCATTAAACTTGGAAACCTCATGAAGTCCATGTCGAAGACACACCAGTTAATTACCATCAGTCACTTGCCACAGGTAGCAGCCAAAGGCGATGCACATTACTTCGTATATAAGGATAACTCCGCAGCGAAGACAATGAGTAACATCCGCGAGTTAAAGAAAGAAGAGCGCATACAGGAAATTGCCAAAATGATAGGAGGCGAAAACCCATCCAAAATAGCGCTTCAAAACGCGCAGGAGCTACTAACTGTATAAATTCTATTTTCCGCAGAGGACACAGATTTACGTACACTATTTTACTGAAAGGAATGTTATACCGAGCATTCCTTTTTTTGTTTGTTGTAAACTCTCTGTGAGATATGATTTTATCAGTTGTTTGTGAAAGAAACAACGCCGTGGGTATATGCCAGTGCATTTTATCTGCATATATCTGTGTCCTCTGCGGGAAATACTTCCTGCGCCAGTTCTGTCGTCAAATTCGTTACCCCGGCAGTATCAATTGTCACTTTTTTTTGCTATCTATGATTACCCAAACCCTGTGCGAAGAGCTGCCGCCATATTGCTCCTGCTCGTCTTTACATTTAATGTAATAGGCTATTATGGTATATATTGGTATGCCCGAAACCACTACGAGTCCATTATGCTCCAGAAACTGGATGCTGATAATTATACTTCATACGAATCCATTACCCTTAAAATCCCGCTTTCACTTCCGTACCAGCTAAATTCAGGTAATGCCGATTTCGAGCGCATCAACGGATCGTTTCAATACAAGGGAGAATTCTACAAGCTTGTGAAACAGAAGATGAAGGCGGATACCCTCTACGTTGTGTGTATTAAAGATCACCAGGAAAAACATCTTCAGACAACCATGTCTGACTTCATGAAGATTTCGAATGATACACCTTCAGCCGGAAACATAAAAGTACTGGGTGGTTTTGTTAAAGACTTCGAAGAAATTGCGTTCGTTGAAATTACCACCGACCGCAATCCTATTTCTTATAAAGTATACATCTCGTATACCGATAGCCTGCTGAATTTGTCACGGGCTGTTCTTTCTCCACCACCGAAATTTTTCCAAGGCTAATCTTCATCAATCATCAATACGATATATAGTATACATCTGTATGCTATAGCCTGTATTTTTTATAATCACCAGCAGCGATGGTGATTTTTCGGTACCTCCTTTTTTAATCAATGTAGTAAGACGTTCTGTGCTTGTTGTGCGGTAACATCTGCTGCTATATATAACCCAAAATACAAATGCCATACATTCCAGTAGAGGAGCATTTGCCGGGCATTACCGGCTTGCTCGAGTATCGTAAAGATTCCGCTGAACCTATTCGTAACCTTACACAGGTTTTACTCCGCGGACCATCAACCCTGACCGAAGGCGAACGGGAGCTTATTGCCACCATCGTTTCGCATAACAACAATTGTCGTTTCTGTACATCGGCACATACAGCAGCAGCCGACCTGTTGTACGAAGACGCTTCTGTTGCTGAACAGGTTAAGCTAGATATAGAATCAGCACCTGTTAGTGAAAAGATGAAAGCATTGCTGACAATTGCCAAGCAAGTACAGCAAAGCGGCAAGAACGTTACGGCCCAGGCGGTAGACAGAGCAAAAGGTGCAGGGGCAACTGACATCGAAATTCACGATACCGTTCTGATTGCGGCTCTCTTCTGTCTCTATAATCGCTATGTAGACGGTCTTGCAACGGTAACCCCACACGCTCCCGAGTTTTATGAAGGGCTTGCCGAGCGCATCGTGAACCATGGCTATACCCGCCTGCCACAAGGGTACGATCATCTGAAAAAGAAATAGTTAAAATCCTGAAATCCTCGACCTGACTCCCTATGAAAAAAATAATACTCTATATAAATATACTCCTGTTGTGGAGTGCTGCTGTGTATGCGCAGACTTCAAAGATCACGGGTACTGTTACTGATCCGGAAACCAATGAACCTGTACCCGGAGCTACCATCGTTATTAAAGGTAAACTTACCGGAACCATGAGTGATGCTCAAGGAAATTTTGAATTGACCACCGGTGTCAAACCTCCCTTTACATTATCGATCTCTAGTATAGGATATGAAAACCAGGAGGTACAGGTTTCATCTGAAGAGAAGATTGCGATAAGACTTCTTCCGAAGAGTGAACTGATGAATGAAGTAGTATTTTCCGCTTCGCGCGTGGAGGAAAATATACTGCAGTCGCCTGTGAGTATAGAGAAGCTTGATTTGAAAGCTGTGCGTGAGACGCCTTCCATCAGTTTTTACGATGGTCTTCAGAATCTGAAAGGCGTTGAAATGGTAACGAGCGGACTTACCTATAAACAAATCAACACGCGCGGCTTCAATAGCACGGGTAATGCACGCTTTCTTCAATTGGTAGATGGTGTAGATAACCAGACCCCCGGATTGAACTTTGCCGTTGGTAATCTTTTTGGTTCGTCTGACCTCGATCTGGAGAGTGTAGAACTGATACCAGGATCTGCATCAGCACTCTATGGGCCGGTAGCGTTTAACGGTGTGTTGATGATGCGCACCAAAGATCCATTTCTGTATCAGGGTATAAGTGCACAGGTAAAGACCGGTGTCAATCACATCAACGAAGAGTATGCAGATCCGCATGCACTCTATGATTTTTCGTTACGCTATGCCAAAGCAATCAGCAATCGTTTTGCATTCAAGATCAATGCTTCTTATTTCAGTGGACTCGACTGGTATGCTACCAATTATACCGATGTAGATCCGCAGACCTCACCGGAACAACGAGGTGCCAACAACCCTTCGCGAAATGCCTTGAATATATATGGTGATGAAGTGGTACGAACCATCAATGGTATAGGACGTGTATCGCGTACAGGTTATGAAGAAAAAGAACTGATGGACTATGATGTGAACAGCCTTAAGCTGAATGCATCGCTTCATTACCGTATTCACGATAACATGGAAGTGTTATACCAGTACAATATCGGCCGTGGTAAAGCATCGTATACCGGCAGCAACCGCTTTTCGCTGAATAACTTCGTGCTGCAGCAACATCGCGTGGAGTTACGGGGTAAACAATATTTTCTGCGCGCCTATAGTGTGATTGAAAACTCACACGACTCGTACAACGCAAGAGCTTTAGGGCAACAGATAAATCGCACGTGGGTGCGCGATCTCAACGGAAATATAGTATCGCCAGACCAGGCCGATGCTATGTGGTTCACGCGCTATACCGCAGCGTTTAACGGTAATGTTAACGGTGTTACAGCCGGAAACCACGGTGCGGCCAGAACTTTTGCCGATGAAGGAAGATATATACCCGGCTCCGCTGCTTTTGAAACTGAAAAAGAACGACTGGTAAATATCGATGGACTCAACGGTGCCGGTGTTTTCAGTAATAGCAAATTCTACCATGCCGAAGGTCAGTATGATTTCAGTAGTCTTATAAAAATATTCGAAGTGCAGGTTGGTGGTAACTTCAGACGGTACGATATGTTTACCAATGGAACCTTGTTCGATGATAAAGACCAGGAGATTACCATTAATGAAGGCGGAGCCTTTGTACAAGTCAGTAAGAAGTTGCTAAATGATAATCTGAAACTGACGGTCTCAAATCGCTACGATAAGAACCAGAACTTTAAAGGAAGAATGACACCGCGTGCATCCGTAGTTGCTACCGTTGCCAAGAGCCATAACTTCAGAACATCATTCCAGACAGGGTTCAGAAATCCTACTCCGGTAGATCAGTATATAAAACTCAATGCAGGCCCGATAACCATTTTAGGAGGCGTGCCGGATAACAGCACCGGTATGAATGTATATGAGAACTCCTTTACGTCTGCATCGGTAAGTGCTTTCGGTGCTGCGTTTGGTGCAGCCGTTGCCAGCGGAACGCCACCGCAGGAAGCTGTTATGCAGCATAAGGATAAACTCGTTAAATCAAATGTGGCGTATATAAAGCCGGAGCGCATCAAGACATTCGAGATTGGCTATAAAAGTTTGATAGGCGAAAAAGTATTGATCGATGCAAACTACTACTATAGCAGCTATACTGATTTTATATTGAATACAGTGGTTATCCGTCCGCAATCAGATGTTATGGGAGGGGATGGTACTGTAAATCCTGCTGCTGCACAGGATATACTGAATAGCAACGCACATGCATTCCAGTTATATACCAATGCTTCCGATAAAGTATCTGCACAAGGTGCTACACTCGGTATTACTTATATGCTGCCAAAAGGGTATACGGTAGCTGCAAACGGTACGTGGGCATCGTTCGATATTAAGGATGCGAACCCCAACAATGTACCGGCCTTCAATACGCCTAAGTACCGAACAACCGTAACGGTAGGTAACAGCGAAGTATTTAAAAATATAGGATTCAACCTCGCATGGCGCTGGCAGCATTCATTTGACTGGTATGGATCATTTAATGAAATGCGTCTAGGTCGTATCAAAGCATACTCACTGGTAGATGCACAGGTAAGTTATAAAGTGCCATCACTGAAAAGTATTGTGAAAGTTGGTGCTAACAATCTGTTCAACTATCATATATACCAGGCTTATGGTTCGCCTACGATTGGTGGAATTTATTATGTAAGTGTAACCTTCGATGAACTGTTTCATCCATGAGCAATAATCTTGAATTTACAACCATTACACCCGCGGTGCCGCAGCGCATTGCTGTGTACTGCTGGTTAACATTTGCGGTGTGCCTACTGAGTAATATACTCGGGGGCACCGTATCAACGTTGATGTCTGTTTACCTGCCAACGGTGGTTAAGTCGTTCGCGCTTACCAACGATGACCAGCAACTCAATCATATAAGTGCCTATATTAACGCCCTATATATAGTAGGCTGGGCGTTTGGTGGTATAACCTGGGGTATCATCAGTGATAAAATCGGTCGGTCGCGATCGCTCGTGTTATCCGTAGGCTGCTTCGGGCTTTTTACCTTACTGATTTCATTCGCGCCTTCGTGGGAGTTTGTAGTAGCCTGCAGACTTCTATCGGGTTTTGGTGTAGGTGGTGTACTCGTTATCTCAACAACGCTACTCTCTGAAATATGGCCACAACGTTCGCGCGCTATCGTGATCGGAATTGTCTCAATTGGTTTTCCTATAGGTGTTTTTTCTGCCGGCCTGGTAAATTATATAGTTTCCGACTGGCGATCAGGGTTCCGAATGGGCATACTGCCACTGGTACTTGCGGTAGTGGCGTTTATAATCGTAAAAGAATCGGAGTTATGGAGGAATGCACGTAATGAATCATCTGTTAAAAGTATAGTTTCACTGCAGCGCGATCATCGCAGCAACTTGTGGAAAGGCTCGGTTATTTTTGGTTCCATGCTCATCGGACTTTGGGCTATATTTTCATGGCTGCCTACCTGGGTGCAAAGTTTACTCACCAACAGTGATGGTCAAACTGAACGCGGACTCACCATGATGTTGCTCGGAGCCGGTGGACTTACCGGTGGCTTTTTCTCTGGGTGGATATCCAACGCACTGGGTGTACGCAAAGCGATGATTCTGTGTTTTGGCGGATGTATGATTATGTCGGTATTGCTGTTCAAGTTTAATACTACCTTTTCATCTATAGTATATATTGAAACTGCCGGGCTAGCCTTGTTCTTTGGTATCAGCCAGGGATTGCTGTCTAATTATATACCGCAGCTCTTCCCTACGGCCGTGCGTGCGACAGCAACCGGTTTTTGTTTTAATATCGGGAGGCTCGTAACAGCAGCCGCTGTATTCTTTGTCGGTACGCTTGTTACTACACTTCATGGATATGGTAATGCGATCTTTACCTTCTCCATTGTCTTTTTGATAGGCTTTCTTACACTGGTCTTTACCAGCGACCGATCACTTCAACATGAATCACAATTACAATCTTAAAAAAGTAAAATTACAATGGCATATATAACAGTACCAGAAGGTGTCCCCGGCATTCGCAGCCTGGTCATGTTTCGTCCGGAGACAGGAAAATATTTGTATGAGTTGGCGCAGGTTCTGTTGAGAGGGGATTCACCGCTCTCGCAGGCCGATCGCGAATTAATAGCTACACATGTATCATCGCGTAACAATTGTATGTTCTGTATGAGCAGTCATGCTGCTGCAGCACGCGAACTATATGGCGAAGGGCGAGATGTTGTGGACTGCGTGATTCAGGAAGTTGACGCAGCTCCTGTTAGTGAAAAACTAAAAGCATTACTCAACATTGCCGGCAAAGTACAGCAAAGCGGTAAAGCCGTAACCGAAGCAGATATAGCAGCAGCGCGTGAACAAGGCGCTACCGATCGTGATATACATGATACGGTGCTGATTGCTGCAACGTTCTCGATGTTCAATCGCTATGTAGATGGATTGAATAGTTATACACCTGTCGATCCGGCTGCATACGCAGAGATGGGCAAGCGCATGACAACCCTGGGATATGTATTACCTCAACCTGCGAAAGCATAATGGCCTATATAGCATTACCCGATGAACTTCCCGGCATCCGTGGCCCGATGGCATTTCGTCCGGAGACAGCCAAACCGTTGAATGATCTTGCTGAAGTGCTGCTGCGAAGTGATAATACACTGTCGCGTGGTGATCGCGAGTTGATTGCAACGTATGTGTCCTATCTCAACGATTGTTTCTTTTGTCAGAATGCGCATGGTGGCCTGGCTCAACACTATATGCAGTGCGATATGAACTATATAGATGGAATTAAGAAAGATTATTTAGCGTCTGATCTGTCTGACAAATTGAAAGCTTTACTGGCAATAGCGGCCAGCGTTCAGAAAGGAGGGAAGCATGTTACCAGCGAGCAGGTTGAGAAGGCGAGACAACTCGGAGCAGCCGATCGGGAGATTCACGATACGGTATTAATTGCAGCATCATTCTGCATGTTCAATCGTTACGTTGACGGTCTCAATACCTGGGCGCCCCGCGATCGTAACTTCTATATAGAACGCGCTCCGCGCAGAGCTGTGGAGGGTTATGCTAACTACGATCCGCATAGCTGAAAAAATGTTTTCCCGCAGAAGACGCAGATCTACGAAGACTAAATACAGAAAAATAAAATGCCGGATATATATACCGGCATTTTTTCTGTCCCGATAACTATCGGGAGGCAATAATCTACAGCATTTGGTTTTTGTCAGTGAAATCCTTGAAGGCTTTTCTATAGGTATCGCTTACCGGAATGTTAACGGTACCAATCTGAACCTCGCCTTTGTGAATTACATCGATCGCATCTACGGCTACAATATAGGAGTGATGAATGCGAATGAATTTATCCGGTGGTAATTGCTCCTCCAGCGATTTGAGACGTTGCAGCGTAACAATTTTTTGAGTGCGGGTATGGATCGTTACATAATCTTTCAATCCCTCTACATATAGTATATCATCCCAGCGAAGCTTTACCAGCTTGGTTCCATCTTTTACAAATACAAAAGGTTGGACATTCGCATCCGGTAAACTTTTAGGTGCTGCAGGTGACAGTGTCGGGGCCGTTAACCGTTGATTTACTTTTTCAACAGCGCGAAGAAAACGCTCGAACGTAATCGGCTTCAGCAGGTAGTCGATCACATCGAGCTCATATCCTTCCAGCGCATACTCCGAGTAAGCTGTAGTTAATATTACCAGCGGCTTTTTCTGTAACGCTTTTAGTAAAGATATACCGGTGATCTCCGGCATTTGTATATCGAGGAAGAGTAAATCTACCGGGGTGTTTCGCAGAATCTCGATGGCTGCCAGGGGATTCGAAGTAGCGTCCAGTAAATTCAGGTATGGCACTTTTTTTACATAGTCTGTCAGGAGACTGCGTGCCAGGGGTTCGTCATCAACAATTAAACACGAGATGCTCACGATAAAACAAGTTTCAGTTCCACTGAGTAGCGCTCCGGAGTTTCCTGTATAGTCAGTGTGTGGCGCTCCGGATAACTTAAAGCTAATCTACGCTGAACATTTTGCAATCCAATACCCGACTTCCCCGCAGCATCGGTTTTAACGGTGTTGTGCTTACTGTTCTCAACTTTATAGGTGCAGGTATTGCCTTGTATAACAATATTCGCTTTTACCCATGCTTCGGTATTGTTACCACTCACCCCATGCTTAAAGGCATTCTCGAGAAAGGTGATAAAGATGAGCGGTGTAATGCGTATATCCTGTACGTTGCCTTGTATGGTAAATTCAATTGGTATCTGGTTGCTGAGTCGTAAGCGTTCCAGGCTGATATAGTTCTGCATATACTCAATCTCTTTACTAAGCAACACTTTCGGGTGGTTGGTATCGTATATCATATACCGCATCATCTGCGAAAGCTTTGCTATCACTTCGGTAGTGTTGGGCGATTGTGAATACGCCAGGTAGTATAGATTGTTGAGTGTATTAAAAAGAAAGTGTGGATTGATTTGCGCTTTCAGAAAATTGAGCTCTGCCTGTAGTCTTTCGTTTTCTACTTCTTTTTTCTTCGCTTCAAATTCAAACCACTCTTTGGCAAACCGCAGCATGGCAACAAAAATTACAATGAACAAACTGGTAGCCGCTGCCTGCACTATAAATGTAGTAGTATAAAAGAAGTGCACCTGGTGCGTATAACCATCAATCACATAACGTTGCAGGTGAACACGAAAGAACATCAGAATGGCAAAGGGAATGGAGAACTCCAGCAGGTATTGTCCAATCTTTTTCTTTTCCAGGAATCGCGGCAAAAAAATGAAGTAGTTCATATAGGCCACGATCATGTTGAAAACCCCGTTCATCGTGGCATGCAGCACCACTTCGGTTATGTCGATTTCGCGCTTACGGTAAGATGTGATCTGGTACACGAAAAAGGACAGGTAAACACACCAGAAGGAAATGTGGAGTAGTAATACCCTGTTACGTTGAATGAAGGTCTGCATGATAAACGGCAATACCGGTAAATTTAATTTTTAGTGCGCAGGGGAAGCGCTATTCTCACTGATTTTCTACCGTTAGCGGAATTTTATCGACCGATCCGCGGGGTTGTCCGTACCTTTCGGCACGGTCGAAAATGTGGCCGGAATGTCGAACCTAAATGCCTGATTGTATAAAAAGCATCATCTGTCGTCAACAATGAATTTTCTTTGCCGTTGACTTTACCCATAAGCAGGCGTTAAACCCTTTTTTTCAGGAAAACTTATTACTCTTCTTAAATATACTATGAGAAAACTATTATCTCTTTTGGTTTTTGTTACGGGCAGTGTTGCGGGCTTTGCGCAAGGACAAAGCGGAGGGAGTGCCGGTGCCAATTCGCCCGCAGCGAAGGATGCCGGCAGCAGCAAGATCACCGGGGTGGTGTTGGATGCAGAAACTCAAAAGCCGGTAGAATTTGCAACCGTAGCGCTTACACCTGTTGATTCTGAAAAACCGCTCGATGGTACCGTGTGTGACGACAAAGGTAAATTTACCATCACCAAAGTAGCAGCCGGTACATACAACCTGGTGATTTCGTTCATCGGGTATGAGACACAGACTATAAAAAGTATTTCCGTTCCGGATAAAAAGGACGAAGTAAATGTTGGTATCGTGAAGCTCAGCACCGGTGCCAAAGTGCTGAACGAAGTTGTTGTGGAAGGCCAGAAGGCATTGATTGAAGAACGTGTGGATCGCACGGTATATAATGCCGAGAACGATCAGACGGCACGCGGTGGTGATGCTACCGATGTATTGAAAAGAGTACCGATGCTTTCGGTTGACCTGGATGGTAACGTATCCATGCGCGGAAGTCAGAACGTACGCGTGCTCATCAATAATAAACCGTCAACCATTATGGCATCCAGTATAGCGGATGCATTAAAGCAGATTCCGGCCGACCAGATTAAATCAGTGGAAGTGATCACATCGCCTTCCGCTAAATATGATGCAGAAGGATCAGCCGGTATCATCAACATCGTTACCAAAAAGAATACACTCGAAGGACTTACGCTGAACATCGATGCTGGTGTCGGCTTGCGCGGATCGAACCTTGGTTTGAACGGTAACTACAGAAGAGGCAAGATGGGCTTCTCGCTTGGCGGATGGGGTCGTGCAAACTATAATGTAACGGGTAAATTCTCCAGTGATCAGTATACCAAGTCATCTCTGAACGATACAGAGCCTACCTATAACATGCAACGTGCTGATACACGTAACAGCGGTCTATTCGGTAACTATAATTTTGGTTGGGATTACGACATCAACGATAAAAACTATATGGCGGCTTCGGTTCGTTTCGGAGCACGCAATGGTAAAAATCGCCAGA
Organism: uncultured Chitinophaga sp.; assembly: GCA_902168205.1. Taxonomy (GTDB): domain Bacteria; phylum Bacteroidota; class Bacteroidia; order Cytophagales; family Cyclobacteriaceae; genus Ohtaekwangia; species Ohtaekwangia kribbensis. The sequence goes on from CABHOK010000003.1 coordinate 137,617, forward strand.
ATGATTTGTACACCATGATCGATACACTCATCAACGATCCGGATAACGCTGTGGAGAGCAGTCTCCGAAATACGTTATCGGAAGATCTTTCCAACAACGTAGATGTAAACCTGAGCTTCACGCACCTTTATGAAAAGCCACAACGTGAATTGAGTTTCCTCGGAAGCTATAGCCGCAACAACCGTGAGAATAATTTTGAAAACCTGATCCGTCAGGTAAATGGTGTGGACGCATTCAGCGGTATACGAAACGACAACGACAGCTATAACCAGGAAATGACATTCCAGGTTGATTACCAGACCCCGATCGGAACAAACCAGATGCTCGAGTTCGGTGCAAAAGATATTATGCGTAAAGTGTTCAGTGAGTATACATACTTTACCGATGAAGATGGCGATGGTAATTATGTGCCTTCCACCAGTTCATCATTGTCCAATAACCTGAACTATAATCAGAATGTTGTAGGCGGTTACTTATCGTATACCTATACTACCAAAACAAACTATAGCATTAAAGCCGGTACACGCTATGAGTATACCACCATTGATGCCTATACACAGACAGAGGATAATATAGAGATACCTTCCTACGGTGCGTTGGTGCCAAGTGTAAATATATCGAAGAAGCTTGCGAACGGTAAGACGATCAAGGCAGCCTATAACCGCAGAATTCAGCGTCCGTCCATACGATACCTGAACCCGAACATCCAGGCACAAAACCCGTACGATGTTTCCATTGGTAATCCATCACTCGATCCGGAATATACCAACAACTACGAAGTAGGGTATAGTACCTTTATTAAAGGTACATCGTTGAACTTCGCTGCCTTCTGGCGCAATACCAATAATGCGATACAGGATGTGCGTACGGTAGAAGAAACTTCAAGTGGCTTACAGCGTGTTGTTACTACCTATGACAACATAGGACAGGAAGACGCAGTAGGTGTGAATATATTTGCCAACGTAAGCCTGGGTAAACTTTCCCTGAACGGTGGTACCGATCTATACTACTCGATGCTTGATAACAACATTCCGGTTGATCCGAATAATCCGGATGATCCGAATCGTCAGTATCGCGCAAGCAATGAAGGATGGGTTGCTTCCTACAGAATGTTTGGAAGTTATAACCTGAACAAAGGCTGGGGCTTTCAATTCTTCGGATTTTATCGTGGTCGTCAAGTGCAGCTACAGGGTACACAAGGAGGATTCGGTATATATAGTCTTGGTTTGAAGAAAGACCTGAACAATAAAAAAGGAAGCATTGGCTTTGGTGCTGAGAACTTCTTTACAACAGCATTCAAGATCAAAGGTGAACTGAACTCGCCACTGGTGCAACGTAACACGTTAACGGAACTTCACAACATGAGCTTCCGTGTTAACTTCAGCTACCGTATTGGTAAGATGAGCATGGACGCTAAACCGAAACGTAGAAAATCAATCAGCAACGATGACCTGAAAGAAGGTGATGGTGGCGGAGGCGGTGGTGCTGACGCTGGTGGTGGACAAGCTGCCGGTGGCGGTGGTGGTAACTTCCGTCAGGGTGGTGCAGGACAAGGCGCAGTAAGCAAACCTGTAAATACACCTCCGGCTGATCCTGCTGCCGTAGTAAATGCAACCGGTAAATGGGACTATACAATCGAGTCGCCACAAGGCGGAGCTGGTTCACTTAACATTACAAAAGAAGGTGATGTATATGGAGGTACCATTAAGAATAACCGCTTCAACAGCGAGAATAAACTTTCGGATGTTAAACTGAATGGTAATGAATTAACCTTCAGCTACGAAGTAAATATGGGCGGCAACCAGATGCTGATCAGCGTAAAAGCAATCATCACAGGCGATGCCCTCACCGGTAATATGACCGTAGGTCAGTTCGGTACGTTCCCGATCAACGCCAAACGCGCAGCGCAGTAGTTGCATCGATCGCTATATATAGTATAATAAAAAAGAGAGGCAGTGCCTCTCTTTTTTATTACCAGGGGGGAGTGTTGTTATCCGTTAATGGTGAATCATTATCCGTACCAAAATCCCCTTTGTGTCCGCTGAGTCTCCTTTGCGATCTCTGTGCAATTGGATTTTATAAAACGCTATAGTGTATAAAATCGTAGTAGTTCACCGTAATCTATATATCAGTTACGATTGACGGTTAACGCGTCACCGCTTCTGCGAGCGACCGCATCTTCCGCACACGCTCCGGATCCACCGTGCGCAGCTTGAACTCAGCACCTTCATCCGAGCCCATACCCGCTATCTTTTCATTCCGGTATACCATCGCACTGTTATCGAAAGCTGTTGCTGAGAAATGTATTTCTTTCGCGCCTGTCTTCGATACAATTTCTTCTACAGTATTCTCATTTACACCAGAGCCCGGCATAATAGCAATTCTTCCATTAGCACGCTTGATCAGTTCAGCAATCAGGTCAACACCTTTTACGGCATGTGTCTGGTGGCCTGAGGTAAGGATGCGATCGAAGCCCACTTCAATACAATCTTCGAGTGCTTCGAACGGATCGCGCGTCATATCAAATGCACGATGGCAGGTAACTTTCAACGGACGTGCTTTTTCGATCAGTTCCTTGCAACGCTTCTTATCCAGTGTCCCATCCGGGTTAAGTATACCGAGCACAACACCATCCACACTTAACTTCTGACACATCGATATATCACGCTTCATCGCATGAAACTCATAGCTGTCGTAATGAAAGTCACCACCCCGCGGGCGGATCATCACAAATACATCCATGGTCACGTGTTGACGCACGGTTTCAATAACACCATACGAAGGCGTTGTTCCTCCTTCACCGGGGTTATCACAAAGTTCAATACGATCTGCTCCACCTTCCTGCGCCTTGCGTGCAGACGTGATGTTGTAAACGACAATCTCGATAGTCATAGAGTAAATGTTATAACGTCAAATATCTGATAATTCAAGCGAAACAATATAATCTGTACGCACTTTCAAAGAATTATTAAAAGTGTGTCTGTGTGCCTCCGTATATACCGTTTGTTTTATAGCGCTTGCAGAAAATATAGTGATAAATTTAATGTGCTGACATAAGGCTGTCACGTATGTGTAGTTACTTAGAGTCATCAAACCCCAAACACCTCAACAATGATACAAACAGCAGAAAAATCAACTACCGCCCTGGAAGGTCTCATGAAGAACTTTGCGAAATACAACGCATGGGCTAACAGAACCCTGGTGAACTGGCTCAAGACAAAGCCTGCTGACGTAATGGACCAGGAAGTTGCTTCCAGCTTTCCAAGTATACAGCAAACCCTCGTGCATATATGGGACACCGAGCGCTTCTGGTCATCGGTTCTGCAACAGCAACCGGCACCGGTATCATTCCGGATGGAAGGTTTTCATGGAACGCTGGAAGAAGTATTGGAGGGAATCGTGCAGCAATCGGAGATACTTGCCAATTATATATATACTTTGTCTGATGAAGCGATCCAGGAAGAAGTTGAATTTAACAGTCCGTGGGTATCAGGAAAAGCCGCGCGTGCAGAATACCTGATACAGGTATTAAACCACAGTACCTATCACCGCGGGCAGGTTGTTACTATTGGCAGACATGTAGGGCTGACGGATGCACCGATGACCGACTATAATTTTTACCTGCTCTATGGAAAACAATAATGGTTCGCCTCACTAAAAAATATAACCCTATCGATACCGGCATGACACTCTCATCCATTGCACATCAACGTCTTCAACAACAACATATAGCGCAGGCAGATTTTGAAAAGCCCGAAGATGTTGTGTCGTGGATGGGAGCTATGCAGGCGCAGGATTACCTGGGCGCATTGTGGGCAGTTGGTTTACGAATGCAGGATGTCAGCCAAGTTGATATTGAAGATGCACTGGCCAACCGGACGATCATCCGCACGTGGCCGATGCGCGGCACACTACATTTTGTAGTGCCTTCCGATGTACGCTGGATGCTAAAGACATTTACTCCGCGCGTGATCGCTAAATCTGCAGGTATATATCGCCAGGTTGAACTCGATAAGAAGATATTTACCAAGAGTGCAAAATTACTCGTGGCTGCATTGGAAGGTGGTAATCAACTTACACGCAAAGAAACATACGAAGTATTGGAGCGTGGTAAAGTGACTTCTATTGAGAAACGTGGCCTTCATATACTAGGACATCTGGCACAGGAAGGATTGATCTGCTTCGGACCACGCAACGGAAAGCAACCGACTTTTACATTGCTGGATGAATGGATACCTCCTGTAAAAGCAAAAGCAGCAGATGAAGCCATGGCTGCATTTACCTTGCGTTACTTTACAAGTCATGGCCCGGCAACCATCCAGGACTATGCCTGGTGGACAGGCCTCACAGCAACGGAAGCAAAAGCAGCGCACGAGCTGATAAAGTCTTCGCTCGTATCAGAAACCATACAAGGTATAACGTATTGGATGTCGAACAGTGCTTCAGTAAAGGCTAAATCTCCAGGAGTATATTTACTCCCCGGCTTTGATGAATACCTGATGGGCTATACCAACCGCACACCGGCTATTGACACAACCCGCTTTAAAAAAATAGCAGGCACCGGCAATGGTATATTAAGCTCCACCATCGTAATAAATAGCCAGGTAGCAGGCACCTGGAAACGCACCATCCAAAAAGACAAAGTAACAATTGAGACAACTCCCTTCGAGTCATTCAACAAAACGCAGAAGACTGCGATAGCGGGAGTAGCGAAACGCTATGGCAAATTCCTTGGAACTGAGGTGTTAATTTGTTAATGTGTTGATGTATTGATGTATTGATGTATTGATGTATTGATGTATTGATGTATTGATGTATTGATGTATTGATGTATTGATGTTAAATGCACTCCAACATAAACACCTAAACACGTCTTTCGGGAATGATTTTTTCTCCTCTATTCGTACAAAATGATTTACGAATATGAAGTTAAAAATCAACACTTTGATAATGAGCCTGGTCATGGTTTTCGTTGCAACGGGCTCATTTGCGCAACAGGCCTCCCAGACGGGGCAGAAAGTCATCGATCTGATGGTTGGCACTTGGCAGATCAGTAAAGTTTTTGATGGGAAGAAGGAGTTGAAGAGTGATGCCGATTCAACCATACAAACCATGGAGTTTACACGCGAGGCAAAGTATATATCGCGTACCAATCAGCAGAAAGTTGATTCGGGATTATTCCGGGTAAATGAAAATCACAAAATCCTTTACCTGGAAAGTGCCGGTGATGCTGATGCGCCTCCGGTAGAATGGGCCATAACCATTAAGGATAACATCCTTACGCTGGCCGGCAGGGGAACACCGCATGCTGCTCGCTTTAAATACCAGTATATCCGCAAGGGTGGAACGAAGAGCAGAAAATAACAAACAACTAAATATAGTATATATAATTTTGAAATGAATGCCTGCATGAACATTGAATCATGCAGGCATTTGTGTTTTTATTGAATGGTTTCTTTTACAGAACCACAGTGTAACATCGCATCGCCGAAATACGGATTCATGATCTTCTTTTCGTTGGAGAGCCAGTAAGCGCCTGTGTTGTTGTTCGCCATAGGACAGTATTCCAGGTATAGCGATCCGGAAGATACATTACCCGTTACCAGTGTTTTCATTTCGTTGCTTAACGATGAAAATGCTTTGCGTTGTGCAGCCAGGTCAGCCGATGTTGCAATAGCAGCGGCTTGTTCAGACGCCTTCTTTCCGTTCTGTATATCGGCCAGTGATTTTTGCAGGGCCGTTGCAGCCTGCTTGGCATCGCTTGCTTTCGAAGCCACTAACGCATCTTTCAGTGTTATATACTGTGTGTAGGCTGTATTGAGTTTCGCATCTTTAAACGATGGAGCAGGTGTTTGGGCGTGCATACCGGTACTGGCCAGTAGCACCATGCAGAATACGATTATATTTTTCATAGCTATATATAGTTTGGTGTTATTGCAGTTTTTCTTTTACAACACCACACGTTAGCATTTGATCGCCAAAGTATGGATTACGGATTTTTTCCTGATCGCTTAACCAGTAAGCACCTTCATCGTTAAACGCCATCGGACAGAACTCATAGTAAGCCGTTGTGCCGTCCAGTCCAAAAGCCTTTATGCTCTTGTACAGGTTGTCCGAAAGTTTGCTGAATGCCTTGCGCTGTACCTCGATATCTTTATTGGTCTGAATCTCTTTCAATGATGATTCAAGTCCTTCGAGGTAATGCATCCAGTCATTATGGGCAGCACCGGAAAGTAATTTCATATCTGCTTTGGAGAGCTGATTTTGAACAGAGGTTGCTTCGGTTCTTACTTTGTCATCATCCGATGAGACAAACGCTTCCTTCAATGAAATATAAGAGTTGAAAACAGCAGCAAGTTGTTGCTGAAATGTTTTGTCAACTTCAAACTGTGGTTTACCGGCTTCAGGAGTCGTTGTCGAATCTGCCGTTGTTGCTGTTTCTGTAGCTGCATGATCATGATCGTGGTCATGCTCATGTTCTTTTTTACCGGAACAATTCGTAAGTACCAACAGCGATGCTGCGAATAACAATGTGTAAAAGGTTGACGTGGTTTTCATACGTATATGTAATTATAGTTTTGTTTAAATACAATAGTTGTTAGTGTGCGTGTTGATGGCCGGCCATCGGATCGGTTCCGTTCTTGAGTATCATTTCTGAATATAGCAGGTAAGCACCGGTAACCGCTACGGTATCGCCCGCCTGCAATCCCTCCGTAATTTCAACCATGCTGAAATCTTCAAGACCGGTTTTAACCATGCGCGGCTCAAATGTATTACGTCCTTTCTGGATATATACATGTGTTCCTTTTTCAGTGCGGATAACGGCATCTGCCGGAATAGCCAGCGATTGTCTGGATGAATGATGAAGCATAACCTGTGCCTGTAAGCCTGGCGTATAGCGGTGTTGCGTGTTGTCAAGTATCGCCCGCACGATTGTTACCTGCGTATTACCTTTATACTCCGGACTTAAAAACGTTACGGTTGCTTCTGCCGGCTCTGTCTCAAAACCGCTGATGCGTAAATTTACTTTGTCACCGGTGTTAATATAGGCTGTTTCATCCGGGTATAGCTCTGCCTCAACCCACAGCTTGTCTATATTCTCGATGCGGTAGAGCATAGATCCTTCCGCTATATATTGGCCTTCTGTTGCCTGTATCTCTGTAACAATGCCCGATGCCGGGGCTACAAACGTAACGCGCGGTTGAAGTGAGTTAGAGTTTAACTGATCAATCTGTTGCTGTGTCAATCCATAGAGCAATAGCTTTCGCTCCGATGCTTTGAAAAAGGATTCGTAGCGCGGCTCCTGTTTGCCCAATGTCTCAAATTGCTCTTTGGCAAGTAAATACTCGCGTTGTAACGTGAGCAGGTTCTCGCTATAAAGTTCGTATAGTGGTTCACCTTGTTTTACAGAGCGACCGGTTTCCTTGATGAACAAGCGTTCAATTCGCCCGGCAGCGCGACTGCTGATGATCTCGGTTTTCTCTTCGTTCGCAACCAGCCGTGCATTTACAATGGAGGTTTCACCCACAGGGCGTATGCCCGCTTTTTGCGTGGTAATGTTCGCGAGCCTGATCTGACTGTTGCTTAACATGATGCTGTTAGAAGAGGCCTGTGCTGAAGTAACAGGCACGAGGTCCATGCCGCATATCGGACAAGTACCCGGAGCATCTTTAATAACCTGTGGGTGCATCGGACAGGTATATTTAGCCACTGTTGATTTTGCAGCAGCATGATCATGCTCATGATTATCCGTTGCTTCGTTCTTGCTGCATGCAGATATGAGCAAGGTTATAAGTGCTATATATAGGAACGCTTTCATATCAGTCTTTCGTTTTAACAAAGCTTTCACTGTCTACCAGGTATTGGGCGTTGGCGGCAACCTCGTCTGCAGATGAAATGCCTTTTACCATGATGAAATTATTAGCGGTAATACCGGCAGTAACTTGTTGAGGTTTAAATACACCACGCTTTTTTATAAAAACAATTTTTTGCAAGCCGAGGTCTTGTACAGATTCTTGGGGCAACCAGAGTGCTTCTTTCGCTTCTACAAACACAGTTGCGTTCACCAGTTTTCCAACGGGCAGGCTCGTATTCTTCAGATATACTCTTACTTTCAGAAAGTTGTCCTGTTGGTTAAAGAAGGGTTGTATAAAATCGATCGTTGCTTTTTGTTTGCCTGTGTTGCCAAGATCTAGTTCTATAGCATCGCCTTTTTTGATCAGGTCAGTATCCTGAATGGGTAAATCGAGTTCAATGCGCAGGGCCGATGTATTTACTACTTTGAACAACGTTGCTCCGGTAGAAACATACGTGCCTTCGCGCAGGATCGTTGAGTTTGTTGTACTTGGTGCTGTCGTATTGCTGCTACTCGAATTTGATGCACTTCCCATCGCATCGCCCATACCACCCGCAGCTGCTCCCGGAGTTGTAGCGGAAGAAATAGCAGGCGCATTACTCTCACTAACAACATAACCATTGTACGGACTATAAATCGTAAATGTATTGGACAACTTCTGCTGCCGGACCAGGTTATCTACCTGCTGCTGCGATGCACCTAATAAATATAGTTTGCTTTTGGCGCTTTCGATGAGGGACGTATTAGCAGCATCGTGCTGTACCAGGTATAGTAATTCGCGTTGCGCGGTTAGTAATTCCGGGCTATAGATCTCCGCGATCTTCTGCCCCTTGCGCACAGGTTGATAGGCATATTTGATATATACTTTCTCCAGGCGTCCGCCAACACGGGCCGGTATAGTATAGCTGTTGCGTGTATCGTAGGTAACAATACCTTGCACGGTTAATGCTACCGGCAATGCCCTGTGCTCTGCCTTAACTGTTTTAATCGATGCTATAACAACTTCGTTGGGCGACTTGGTGCGTTGCACAAGATCTTCTGTGATCTTTACCTCTTCACCTTCACGTGCCTTGCGCACCAGGTCCATGCCGCACACCGGACATGTGCCCGGTTTGTCGGATACGACTGTAGGGTGCATGGGGCACGTATAGGTGTCGTGCTGCGCAGTTTCTTTTGTATTGCATGCGAATACCAACACCATCAACAGCAATGTAACACTATAGGCGAGCCATGCAATTGTTCTCATATTCGCAGATTTACTTTTCAAGTTCTTTTTCATAGCGAACAATCATGATATAATACTCTTCCATCTTTTCAAGATATTCCATCTGTGCCATGTTCATGGCTTCCCATCCATCAATAACTATCGGCAATTGCTCGCGGTTCTCTTCATACGCCAGCATAACGGTTTCATAGTTCTTTCGGAGGGCGGGTATAATCCTGGTTTCGTAATTGTTCAATTGTTGCTTCATGCGCGTAAGTTGTGTTGCCATGCCTGCGAGCATACCCCGTGCTTCGTTGAGAATAGCTTCGCGATTTTTCTTCATGGCTTCTATATCATACCGCATGCCTTTCACTTCGGCTCTATACATGCGTGACGACCACGGGGCTATCGGTATAGATACCATCGCCATAGCCGTAAATTGAGACGGCATCATGCTACCGATCGGTTCCATGTGCTCAAACCGCAATTTGAAATCTGGTTTAGCCTGGTATTGTTGCAGTTGCTGGTTGAGCCGCATCACTTCAATAGTCTGATCGATCTGTTTAATATCACTGCGGTTCGCACGAAGCGCGGCTGTATCATATATACTCTGGTTAGACTGAAAATCAACAACCGTAGCCGTATCAATCATGATCGAATCTGTAGCCGGTATATTCATCAGGGTTTTTAACCGGTAACTTTTTTCTTCGATGGTCGCCTGCGTCATTAGCAGCATATTCTGAACTTCACTCAGGCGGCCTTCTACTTTATATATATTCCCGAGACTTCCCTGGTTATAAGGGTATCGTATTTTGGCGAGTTTCAGCATGAGGTCTGCAATGCGTTCATTCTCGTGTAACACGTTTACCTTTTGTGCTGCCACCAGCCATTGATAGTATAGTGTCTTGGCTTCTGCACGTAATGCGTTGTATTGAAATGCGCGCGCCTGCTGCTCAACACCGGCCTTTGATTGCAGGTAATTTTTATTGGCACTGAGCTTGGCCGGGTTCGGTATTTCCTGTTCGAAGGAAAACATCACATAACCGCGATCACGTTCTTCCATAACCTTCTTGCCGGGATAAGGCGTCATAAAGGTTCCCGCACCTACCATCGGGGCCATCCAGCTGCGTGCACCTTCGGTATAGGCATTCAATGCTTTTACTTTTGCATCATACTCTTGTAGCATCGGGTTTTGCTTGTCGATGCGGTGCAGCACCGTGTCCAGGGTTACCACCTGGGCATATACCGGTGCTGTTACGAATAGCAACAGGATCGCTATACTATATATCGAACGATCAATGCTTAATTTCATATACTTCCATTTTACCAAACTTTCTCAATTCGTATTCTTTCGTCATCAGGAAGATGAGCGGTGTTACCAGCAGAATGTGGGTAGACGATGTTATCACACCTCCGATCATCGGTAACACAATGGGTAGCATGACATCACTGCCGACTCCGGTTGACCACAGCACTGGTATCAATCCAAACAATGCCACCGATACCGTCATGATCTTCGGACGCAAGCGTTTGGCGGCACCATTTATAACAAACTCTTTCAGCTCAGCAAAAGATATAGTCTCGCGCGAGTTGCCGCGAGCCTTTACCAGTTGCTGCATGGCATCGTTGAGGTAGATCACCATCACCACACCGGTTTCTACTGCTATACCAAACAACGCTATAAAACCAACGGCAACAGCTACCGATAAATTTACTCCGTAGAAGTATACCATGTAGGCACCACCAATCAAAGCAAACGGAATGGTGATAAGACTCAGAAATGCTTCGCGGATGGATTTAAACGCCAGGTATAGCGAAATAAAAATAATGATCAGCACGACTGGTAAAATGACCATAAGCGTTTCTCGACTGCGGATCAGGTTTTCATATTGTCCGCTCCACTCCAGGTAGTAGCCATTCGGTAGTGTACCCATACCGTTGTTAAGTACTTCCATCGCTTCTTTTACGGTGCTTCCCAAATCGCGGTCGCGAACGTTAAAGAGTACCGCTCCGCGCAGCAAGGCATTTTCGGATACGATCATCGGCGGGCCATCTTCAAATTTTATATCAGCAACAGAAGAGAGCGGTATGGTACCCAGCGCTGGTGTTTTTACCGGTATACGTTTCAATTGCGATATACTGTTGCGATAGTCTTGCGCCAGGCGTACGCTGATGGTAAACCGCTGGCGTCCTTCAATCGTCTGTCCAATGGGTGTACCTCCGATCGCTGACTCTACAATCATGTTCACATCATTTATAGTCAAACCATAGCGGCCGAGTGCTTCACGGTTTATATCGATCGTGAGATATTTACCTCCGGTGATCGGGTCAACATATAAATCTTTTACACCCGGTACATTTGCTAATGTCTTCTTGACACGCTCGGATACAGCTTGTATACTGTCCAGGTTTTGTCCGTATACTTTTACACCTACATCGGTGCGTATACCGGTAGCCAGCATGTTGATGCGGTTGATGATGGGTTGTGTCCAGCCATTCACCACGCCCGGTATCTGCATCTTGGCATCGAGTTCGTTAATGATATCTTTCTTCGTTATACCTTCCCGCCATTCTGATTTTGGTTTCAGCATAATGATGGTCTCAATCATGCTGATCGGGGAGTTGTCGGTAGCGGTACTTGCGCGGCCTGCTTTACCCAACACCTTGTCTACTTCCGGAACCGATTTAATGATTTTGTCCTGTACCTGCAGTATGCGCTTGGCCTCTTCGTTGGATACATCCGGTAATGTTACCGGCATAAATAAAATAGATTGTTCATCCAGGGGGGGCATAAACTCACTTCCCAGGCTAAACAGTAATGGTATACTGATGGCAAGTGCCAGTATATTTATACCGATGGTTGTTTTACGCCAGTGGAGACACGTGCGTATCACCGGGGTATAGATGCGTTCGAGAAAACGATTGACGGGGTTGTGTTTTTCGTCACGGAATTTACCTTTCATGAAGAATGATATAATAACCGGGGCCAATGTTACCACCAGTATAGCATCCACCAGCATAATAAAGGTTTTGGTATAGGCTAGCGGATGAAATAATTTTCCTTCCTGCCCGGTAAGCATAAACACGGGGAGGAAAGATGTGATGATGATGATGGTTGAATAGAACACTCCGCGCGATACCTGTTTGGACGATCGTTCAATGATCGCCAGGCGTTCGGCTTCATCAATCTTTGTATAAGACTTTCGTGAAAATATCTTGTTGATCATACGCCTTTACTTTTCGGTTTCAGGGTTCAGTTCGCTGTAGCGATGTGATAAATTCTTGTAAGCATTCTCTGACATGATAATGCCGTTGTCTACAATAACACCAATGGCCAGAGCAATGCCGGTTAGCGACATGATGTTGGATGTTATCCCAAAGGCATTGAGCAGTATAAAGCTTGTAGCGAGCGTAATGGGTATTTGTATAATGATGCTGATCGCGCTGCGCCAGTGCAGCAGAAAGATGAAGACCACCAGCGATACCACGATCATCTCTTCGATAAGTGTTGTCTTTACAGAAGACACAGACTCTTCGATGAGATGGCTGCGATCGTATACTATATTAAACTTTACACCCTGCGGAAAACCCTTCGCTACATCTTCCATTTTTTTCTTCACCTGGCGAATTACTTCATCAGCATTTTCACCATAGCGCATCACTACAATACCACCTACTGCTTCACCTTCTCCGTTTACATCAAATATACCGAGGCGGGTTTCTCCGGTCATTTGTACAGTGGCTACATCGCGGACTTTTACGGGTATGGTATTGATGGTTTTTACCGGTATATTTTCAATCGCCTCGATGGATTGCAAGTAGCCTGTGGTTTTAATAATATACCCGATATCGCTCATCTCAAATTTATGTCCACCGGCCTCGTTGTTATTGGCTCGTACAGATTGAATTACTTCTTGTGTAGAAAGTCCATAGTACGTGAGACGATTCGGATTAACCGTTATCTGGTATTGTTTCTGAAAACCACCGAAGGATGCGATCTCGCTTATACCCTGTACATTCTGCAATGCAAACTTTATATACCAGTCTTGCATGGCACGCTGTTCCCCCAGGTCCATACCCGGAGCATCCAGGGTATACCATAGAATATGTCCCACACCCGTACCATCTGGCCCGAGTGTTGGCGATACACCCTCCGGTAATAATCGCGATGCATAATTGAGGCGCTCGAGTACACGTTCGCGGGCCCAGTATATATCCGTAGCATCCTGAAAGATGACGTACACGAAGCTCATGCCGAACATAGAAGCACCGCGAACATATTTTACCTGTGGAAGCCCTTGCAGGTTGGTAACAAGCGGGTAGGTCACCTGGTCTTCAATGATCTGCGGGCTGCGTCCCATCCATTCGGTAAAGACGATCACCTGGTTTTCGGAAAGATCCGGTATAGCGTCAATCTTGTTGATGCGTACCGAATATATACCCCAGGCAAACAATGCCGCAGCAATGAGTAACACCAGGAACCTGTTCCGTAACGACAGGGATATTAAATTTTCAATCATGGCAGTAAACCGTGAAGAATAAAAAAAGAAAATGATTAAAGAGAATCGCTATAGTATAGATAAAGCGATACGAGTGAACCGGATCGGCTCAGAGAAGGTTAAGAAAATCAGATCAGGAAAATACTATGCGTTACGATGCGGTCTTCGGATCGTAAAGGAGGATCGTAGTTATAATAACGGGTTTGTGCCTGTTCGGATGCCGGGATGATCTCCGCTAACAATACAGGAGTTTGCGCTATATCTGTAACCGGTGAAGCAGCAATGGTGATGTCTGAAGAGGGGGTCTGGAAGCTTTGTCCTTCATGTACAATCGTCTCGTCTTCGCAGCAGGGCGCGGCTTTATGACGATGGCACGGAGGTAATTTCATTTCGCGTTCACAACTCTCCGCCTTTGTAAAGAAGGCCAGGTTCTTTACTTTACCCTGGCAGAAATGAATGCCGATCGTAAGGCTGCTTGCTGAAAATAACGTCAGCAACGCGAGCACAATGGATACTATCGGACGGATTCGTTTCATATACTGCCTCAAATATACGGATTTTACCGGAAGAAGGATTTACATTTTAGCGTTGGAGATTTTCATAATTTCTTCGATAGTGGTAAAGATGTTGAGTGTCTTTCGGCCCGTGTTGAAGTGTTGGTTTGTTGATGCTGGGGGTCGGGGCTCGAATTGCGTCAAAAACAACAATAGCGGCCGAAAGCCGCTATTGTTTTGTATTTTACATCAACACATGAAACACCTCAACACATCAACACAATTCATGAAGCAGTCGGATGACATCTCGTTGTGAGGCAATCGAATACTGAGCCGCTGAATGTCCGGGGCCTACTTTAATCGTGATGGCGCGGTCGGCCAGTGTCCGGAACATGTCTTCATCGGTTTTGTCATCGCCAATGGCCAGGATAAAATCAGGATTTATCTCATCAACCAGTTTGCGCGCAGCAACACCTTTGTCAACACCGGAAAGCCGGACTTCAATAACTTTGTTACCGTCCATGATCTGCAACTGTCCGTTGCGCACCAGGTGAAAGAGTGTATCGAGTAATTCGCGCGAACGTATAAAACCAAGTTCCGGTTCTACTGTGCGATAGTGCCACGCCAGGGTATGGTTCTTCTCTTCAATGAACGAACCCGGAGATCGTTTGGTAAACATTTCAAGTGTAGGACGGATGACCGCTTTCCAGCTCTGATCAATTTCTTTTTCCTGGCTCCACACATGATCGATTCTGCGTATAGCCGCCCCGTGTTCTGCCACCAGCGTTGCTGGTATATCATGAAACCAGTTTTCAAGTATACCTGAATCGCGACCGCTGATAATGGTGAGATTGGTTTTCGGATCAGTACCCAGGCGCGCCAGCAGTTGTAAAAGGTTCCGGTCGGGTACCGCTTCACGCGGATGCTTTGCGAACGCTACCAAAGTGCCGTCATAGTCAAGGAGTAAATTTCGTTTATGGGCATCGTGAAATGACTGAATGATCTCTCTGCGGATAGACGGAGTAACAAATTTCTGCTCTTCTGCTTTTTGTTGCTGTTTGATGTCGTTGAGCTGTAACATAAAATCATTTACCCAGCTGTGTACATCGTAGTCGATCAGCCGCTTTTGCATCAGCGAAAGTTTTCGTTGCTGCTCTTCCACGGGCATCGTTAGTGCCTGTTGTATAGCCTGCGATATTTCATCCGCATCCAGCGGATTTACCTGCAGCGCTTCACTCAGTTCATTGGCAGCTCCGGCAAGTTCACTTAATATCAGTACACCTTGTTGTTCTGAACAGCACGCTACATATTCTTTTGCCACTAGGTTCATGCCATCGCGCAGCGGAGTGATCAGTGCTACATCGGCTACATGATATAGTGCACACAGTTCTTCGAATCCCAAGTGATTATAGCGGTATATAACCGGCTGCCACGAGAGTGTTGAATATTTACCGTTGATGCGCCCTACATTTTCTTCAATGAGCATGCGCCTTTCATTATACTTGGAGATGATCTGCCGCGAAGGTACCACCACCATCACGAAAACAACTTTCTCGATCCACTCCGGGTGTGTCTTCAATAAACGTTCAAAGCCCAGTAACCTGTGTGTTACACCCTTGGTATAGTCGAGCCTGTCGACTGAGAATATAATTTTCTTGTCAGGGAAATTTCTGGTGATCGCTTCCATTTGCTGTGTTACTTCCGGCTGCGTGGAGGCGGTACTGAACTTTTCATAGTCAATACCCAACGGAAACATTTCGATCTTAACAAGTCTGTCTTGCATGGCAATGGTGCGGTAATGATGATCATATCCCAGCACCATGCGCACTGTTTTTAAAAAGTGCTGTACATACTCATGCGTGTGAAAACCGATGAGGTCTGCCCCGAGCAGGCCGCGAATAATTTTTTCTTTCCACGGGCGGTGCAGTAATCGAAACACTTCGTAGGAAGGAAAAGGTATATGCAGGAAAAATCCGATGGAAGCTTCCGGCATTTTCTCCCGTATCAACTGTGGTAATAAAAAGAGTTGGTAATCATGAACCCATATCGTGTCACCAGGTTTAATAACTTTTAAAAGTTCATCCGCAAAGATCTTGTTTACCTCTTCGTACTTCTCGAAGAACTCCTGGTCGTATACTACATACGAAGGAAAGTAATGGAACAGTGGCCATAGCGTTGCGTTGCAAAAACCATTGTAGTATTTGTTGTAAACTTTTGTCTCGATGAACAAAGGCTCTACCGTGAAGTCGTCTGGAACAGAAGATTGTTTCTTGAATTTATTCCAGCGCTTCTCCGGGAAGTCGGCAGCACCAAACCATTTCTTGTGTTTAAAAACATCGCGGTTTGATTCTGCGTTGAAATAACTTTTAAGAGCAGTCACCAATCCGCCATCGCTCTGTTTCAGTAGCAGCTTGCCGTCCTGTTCCAGTAACTGGAATGGTAAGCGGTTAGAAACAAGTATCAGACTTTTGTCAGAATTTTCCATCTTAACGGTTATTTAAAATGATACACCTTCCGATAAAAGAATTGAAGAAGGCTATTCCATATACCATGATGAAAATCATGCCAGCCCTATGGAATATAAAAAGCGCACTTGCGGAACTCCCGCAGATCATACAAATATACCTTTGCGAAGCCTGAATTGAAAACCGGTTGTGTAATCAAAACAATTAAATTGATAGCTATAGCATCTGCAACAGGCCTTTTATAAATCATGATAAGACATTTATCATGAAAGTGCTTGGTATTTAAACCCGAAGCGTTTAAACTTTGTACTTTCTGTTAACATACAGCTATACCTGCCGCAGGTATTTGTACTACTTCCTGTAAATGAAAATAAGAGCAACATGAAGATTTCGTACGCTATTCTTTTTGGTTTCCTGATGATACTCTTGCTCTTCGCTGCAACCACCTATATAAATTACAAGCAATCGGAGAAGATAAATGAGAATCATGAGTTGCTCGCGCGATCATCAGTTATTCTCAAACAAAGTAATCGCTTTCAACGCAACGTTCTGAACATGGTGAGCGGGTTGAGAGGTTATCTGCTTACTAACGAAGCGTTCTTTATACAGTCGTACGATTCAGCCATGATCGAGAACGATGAGATACTCAATGAGCTCTCGATGTTGATTGCAGACAGCGTGCAACAAAAAAATCTGCTGGAAGATATTCTGGAGTTGAATGAATACTGGATCAATGAGTTTGCTCTTCCGCTGATTGAGGCCCGAAGAAATGCATCACTCTCCGATAGTAGTATGGCTGCTTTCAATAAGCTCTATCGCGCTAAACTTGTAACCGGTCTTGAAAAAGATATCAACCGAAGTCTTCAGAAGAAATTTAAAGAGTTCAGTAATCATGAATATGCTGTACGCGAACAACAGAAAGTAGCGCTGTCCAAATTTATTCAGCAGACCAAAAATATTTCATTCTCGCTGATGGCGTTCTCGTTTGTAGCGGGTATGGGTATTGCGATTTTCATTGCTTCCTATATCTCTTCGGGTATTGTGAAAATGGTGCAGATGGCCGAGAGTATTTCGAAGGGTGAGTACGGTGTGTATATGAAGGCGGACGGTAAAGATGAGTTGAGCAAGCTCGGGCGCTCATTGAACAATATGGCGAAGATACTCGCTGAAAATATTTCACTGCTGAAAAGAAAGAATGAAGAACTCGATCAGTTTGCCTATATCGTTTCGCACGATCTGAAAGCTCCGCTGCGCGGTATCGACAATGTTATAACGTGGATACAGGAAGATCATTTACCAGAGCTTTCACCAAAGGTAGTCGAGTACCTCGAAGTGATTAAAGGTCGCATTGTACGTGCAGAGAATCTGTTGAACGGTATATTGTCGTATTCGCGTGTAGGCCGGGAGTTGCAACCCAACGAAGTGGTGGATGTAAAGGATTTGATAGAGGAAATACACGGATATTTGCCTAAGAAGACTGGTATAACATTGCATGTGGAAGAAAATATGCCGAGGCTGTTTACAGAAAAACTGCCGCTGCTGCAGGTATTTACAAACCTGTTGGTGAATGCCTACCGGTATCATGATAAGCCTGATGGTTATGTGAAGGTATATCATAAAACGCTGGCCGGGTATTACGAATTTTATGTAGAAGATAACGGTCCTGGTATATCGAAGGACTATCATAAAAAAATATTTGTGATCTTTCAGACCCTCGAAAACAGAGATGCATTTGAGAGCACTGGTGTGGGACTGGCGATCGTGAAAAAAATACTCGATGATCGTAAGTTATCGATACGGTTAATATCAGAACCTGGTAGGGGTTCTGTGTTTATCTTTACATGGCCTTTAAATGAAATAGTATGATGCGTGTAGTAAATATTCTGCTGGTGGAAGACGATAGTCTGGATGTTATTGATGTGAAGCGAACGCTGGATAAGCTGGCAATTGTTTACAATATGAAGGTGGCCCGTAATGGCGAAGAAGCCATTCGCCTGTTGCATGATAAAAGAAGTGATTCCTTTACGGTAAAGCCTGATTTTATTATCCTGGATCTGAACATGCCGAAGATGAACGGCCTGGAATTATTGCAGATACTGCGCGGCAGCGAAGACTGGAAAGACATCAAGATATTTATACTCACTACATCCGAAGACAGTGGTGATAAGCGAGCAGCTCAGCAATATGGTATATCTGGCTATATTGTTAAGCCGCTCAAATTCAATAGTACCGGATCGATGGATGCGTTTAACCTGATGATCGATTTGATGAACATGCAGAATTAGCGTACAGCCTGTCCGTTGTAACGCTATACGTATTGGTTCGGGTAGGCGCTTCCTGAACCCGACTCGCAATATCGCTTGAGACTTCGCAGGTATAGTGCCCAGTTAAAACTCCATTCAGCAAACTTGCGCGAGGAGTCCTGCCAGTTACTGTGAATAAATTCAACGATGGTAACTTCCGGATGTGATTCGAGAATGAAGTCTACCTGTGTATTAACCCATTCATACTCACCACCGGTGCATTGCCACTGCACCCACAAGCCTGAGTCCAGCTTGGTAACTTTCAGGTCCACGGTTTCTCCGCCGAACGCAAGATTAAAAGTACTGTTAAGATAAGGTTGCCCCTGTACGGCTGGCGTGAGCCACGCTTCAAGGTCTTGTTTGGCTGTTAAGGCTTCATAAACTTTTTGTCCGGAAGGATCAATGATACCGAGCAAGTGACGAATTTCAGGCATGATGTTGAGGGGGTTATAATAGCGTTTAAAAATTAAAAACAGGGTTTGTTATATATAGTTAATCGTTAGCCGTTAATCGTTAGCCGTTAATCGTTATATATAGCATACAATGACGAAAGAAAATTAAGCATACAAAATCAATTTACCCAAAACCGTTGCATGCGCTTCGCAAGCCGATAAAATTATACCGTAACCGTCAACGCTATATCCTATACCTTAAAAATCCGGTATTGCTTCAGGTGTTATCCCTACACGATTGATTTTTTACAATTAACGATTCACAAATAACTGATAACGATTACTGTTAACGGATAAGATTAACGCGTATTGCAGACAATTTGCATCAAACATAGTATAAACAGGCAGCCAAATACCCGCTTTAGCATCTTAATACAGAAATTGATCGATTAATTTGGGGAATTTCGTGGACATTTCTATACATTTGTATCTCTTACCTGAGACACAGGTAGGTTAGGTTAAAAGCAGGCCATATCAGACGGATATAACCTGCTTTTTTTATTCCCGGCACAGAAACCAATAAGTAAGTTACTATTACACTTCTGGAGTGATTCAGGAATTATATATGAAAATCTGGGCTGCATTAAGCGAAGAGGAATGCAATGACGTATGGGAAAAGCTGCATCTGCACTACAACTTCCCCGCGATCAACACCGACAAACCTATTCTCACCTTCTCCATTCAGGATGTATGGGAGAATGATTACTTCCGCGAAGACCTCGAACGAAAAGCACTGGATATACTGATCTCTATTACCCGGCCGGGCGAAAAACTGCTGGCGCTCGATTGGGAGCATACCTGTTATCGTGTTGATCTGCGACTGCACAAAGAAAATCCGCACGCTGAAAACATCTTTCACATTCCGTTTATACCGGATGGCGATTACTATATATTCGTAACAGAAGATTTTGAGAATGTATGGTTCGGTCATCCGTGGAAAGAGACCATAACCGTCATTGGTGAAAAACTGGCTGCTGCTGTAAACAAGAATTTACCGGAGGTCTTTAAACAATTCTGATCAACGGTATACCTGCAAAAAAACAGGAGAACTTCATTACTGATGTTTGGCCAGATCCGAGAGTGAGTTGCCGGAAAGTATCTTTAACGTTTCGTCACGCACTTGCCCGAAGAGGCGATTGATAGAGCATTCATGCTCATTAGTACACATGCCGCACGACTCGTAAAAGTTTAACGAAACACAGGGCAGCATCGCCACGGCACCATCAATGATGCGGATGATTTCGATGATGCGGATGCTGTCGGCACTGCGCTTCAGGTAGTAGCCACCACCTTTGCCTTTTTTGCTTCCCAGTACACCCGCATTTTTAAGATCAAGGAGTATAACCTCGAGAAATTTTTTCGGGATGCGTTTGGTCTCCGCGATCTCGCTAATGGTAACAGAATCTTTCTGTTGATCTTTATCTGCTAAATACAGTAATGCGTGTAACGCGTATTGACATTTTTTCGACAGCATAGTAGCGTTCTTTTGAACAAGCAGGTTGCTGGCTTCTTACGGCCGGCAGATTAGTATATTCTGCAAAGGTATTGATTTCAATTCATAACGCTATACCTTTTGCCACAAGCAAAAAGGCTTCCCGTGGGGAAGCCTTTAGCGGAGCACAGGAAAACGCTCCGAAACGTTACGATGGCTTTAGTATATAGGTCCATATCGGACAGCTAACATGGTTTACCAGATCTTCGGCAATGCTGCCCGCAAAGAAATGGGCAAGGCCTTTGCGACCGTGCGTTGCCATGGCAATCATGTCGGCATTAATGTCGTTGGTAAAGCGCATAATGCCGTTCTCTTCTGTAGTATCGTTTATGATGTTGAGGGTATAATCGGTAAGACCGTAATACTGGATATAGTCGTTGAGCGATGCCTTTACCTTGCGTTCATCAGCTGCGTGAATAGTGGTGTTTACGTGCAATACATGCAGGTGAGCACCCATAAAATTCTGAAGTTCCTTGATCCGGTCTATAAAATCCTGCTGGTGCAGATCCGGATCTACCGGAAATACAATGTTTTTAATGGACTTCAGGTTTACCGGGGATTTAACCGACAGCACAGGCACATGTGAGGAACGCACTATTTTTTCGGTGGTGGAGCCTATAAAGAATTCTTTTAAGCCACTCGCACCGTGTGTACCCATTACCACCAGGTCTATATTATGATCGTCTATAAACTGTCTAATAGTGTCTGTTACCGGGCCGTGGTCAGTGTAAAAACCAACGGTTAATTCGTCCAGGTTATGCGCGTGTATCATTTCATCAAAGCTCTTACGGGCATCGTTCTCCAGTTCTTCTATAACCGTGGAGTTAAACGCATAAGGCTGTGCTACAAAAGATGTTTCGTAGGCCGGAACAAACTCGATCGCGTGTAATACCATTACTTCACCTTGATGGATGGCGGCAATTTCGGCCGCTAACTCAAATGCCTGAACGGCTGTAGAGGAGAAGTCGCAGGGAACAAGAATTTTTTTCATGGGGTTTGAAGGTTGCTGTTGATGAGAACTGCAAAATTCAGAATTACCTATTCAGGCATGCTTGATCTATTGCTAGATCCTACTGTGCAAGGCATAAAAATGTATATATCTGAAAAAGATATGCCGCCCACTTTTTCACACAACAAAATTTAGGGATTTGTTGTTCGTATACACCGGTAAATGTTGCAGCATGCATTTGCGAAATTATAGTGCATCTATAAAAAAACGGCTGATCGAATCGACCAGCCGTAGAAACCATATAACCCAAAATCTATTTCGTCTTCCTATTTTTCTTTTCTTACTTCTTCTTTGGTTTTGCTTTCATCCGGTCGTAGCGCAACAAACCTTCTATATAGTAGTAATCAGCATATACAAGCGGCACATCTATTTCTGACTTGGCAGGTTTGTGCCCTACACTGTGCATCAGCACAAAGTAATTATTGGCTCCCGGCTTGGCGAGGTATTTTGGTGAACTGAGGCTCGCCAGCATCTGCTCGGCTGCGGCTATATATGCTTTACCATTTTTTGTATAGCCACTCAATTCCAGCAAGGCAGATGCAGCTACTGCACCGGCCGAAGCATCGCGCTCTTCATTTGGTATACCCGGTGCGTTAAAATCCCAGTACGGAATTTTATCCGCTGGCAGATTCGGATGATTCAAATAGAAGTCTGCAATCTTAACAGCCTGCTCCAGGTACTTTTTGTCTTTTGTTTCGCGATACATTACTGTATAGCCATAGAGCCCCCACGCTTGTCCGCGGGCCCAGGCCGACTCATCCGCAAAGCCCTGGTGTGTTACACGCGCCAGTACGTTGCCGGTAAGCGTATCATAGTCTATAACGTGATAGCTACTGTTATCAGTTCTGAAATGATTCTTCAGTGTAGTGTTGGCATGCGTAACAGCGATCATGTAAAAACTTGAATCGCCTGATACACGTGTGGCCCAAAACAGAAGCTCCAGGTTCATCATATTATCGATAATTACCGGGAACTGCCATTTGCCATGATCCCACGAACGGATACACCCGGTCTTCTCGTTGAAGCGCGTGCAGAGCGAACGTGCACCCTGCAAGAGTATATCTTTATAGGCAGGATCATTCGTAAGTCTGTATCCGTTGCCGAACGAACAGTATAGCATAAAGCCAAGATCGTGCGTGCGCGTGTTCAGCTTTTCTTTTTCAAGTCCGGCTGTCCAGCGCCTTGCAGCAGTCTCCCATTTTTTATCCCCGGTATATTCATACATATACCACAGACTTCCGGGGTAGAACCCGCTGGTCCAGTTGGAAGAACCCGTGCCGTTAAAACTACCATCGGGTTTAGTACTTCGCGGAAACGCCAGCGGATCTTTATAGGAATCAAGACTCAGGCTGAGTTGTTCTTTCGCTTTATCAAGATTACTTCGTGCATCCAGCTTGGTCTTTACCACGAACGCGCACAATGCCAGCGTGGCTATACCTATATATACTATATTTCTGATCCTTCTTATCATACCCGTTTTTGCTATTGAGGATAACCGTCATTTTGTGGTTTAAGACTTTGATTCAGATCGATTTCAATTTGTGGTACCGGAAATACATTGTGATACTCTTGTGTATTGGGAATACCTTTCGCATGCATGGTGGCTACCAGTCGGCCGGTGCGTACCAGGTCATACCAGCGATGTCCTTCGAAGCACAGTTCAAGGCGTCTTTCCTGCAACACCGCGTCTCTGAATTCATCTTTTGTCAGACCGTCAAGATCGGCCAGTCCGGCACGCTCGCGAATCGAGTTAATAGCATCGTATGCTTCCTGCGTTGGTGTATCGCTCACTTCATTGGAAGCTTCCGCAAAGATCAACACAACTTCAGCAAAGCGCATGTGCGGAAAATTATTGTCGGACTGATTTGCTGTTGTTGCATCGGAGTCAATCCATTTGTTGCAATAATATTTGCCATCGGTACCTTTCGTAAAGAATACAGGCAAACGTTTATCGGTCGGGTCAAAAGCATTATATATATCGGTGGTGGGTTGAAACGAACCGAAGCCACGGCCTGCTACACTATTGTTCTCTTGTGCCCAGAAGGCGATCAGGTTGCTGCCTTGTCCGGTCGGACCGCTGATAAACTGTGCATCGAAGATGGCTTCTTTACCAAACTCATTCGGTATAGCAAATACATCTGTATAGTTTGCCCACAGTCCATAACCAAATTCTGGCGCCATCACTTCTTTTGCTTTCTCGGCAGCTTTGGCGTAATCTTTCATGGTGAGATATACCAGGGAGAGATAAGCTTTGGCAGCACCTTTTGTAGCACGACCGCGATCTGCACCGGTATAGGACACAGGAAGTACTCCTTCGGCAGCCTGGAAATCCTGGATGATCTGTGTATATACGGCACTTACTTCTGCGCGTGAAGGATATACAATGTTGGAGAGTGATTCGGTAACTTCAGTAACCAATGGAACTTTACCAAACAGCCTTACCAAGTGAAAATAATAGAAGCCGCGCAGGAAGTATGCTTCCGCTACAAGTCTTGTGCGCAGTGTTTCATTCATCTGAATTTCAGGTACACGTTTTATTACTTCATTGCATCGTGTAATGCCGAGGTAAAAATTCTGCCACGATTCACGGAGAATTGAATTTTGTGGTGTATGCGTATACTGATCGAGTTGCACACGGTCGTTGTTGTTTTGCAGGGGCGATACATCATCGGTGGTTACGTCACCCAGAATGTTGAAGTTCCGGTTTGTGTCACCGTTTGTTTTATTGGCCGTATAGGCACCGGTTACAGCTGTAATAGCATCGCTTTCTGTTTTATAGAATTTATCGTATGCTATAAAAGATTGAGGATCTTCTTCCAGAACGTTGCAGGCTGACAGCACAAGCGCAGCTGCGAACATGTATATATACTTTGAATTTTTCATGGTTGAATCTGTTTTCTGTTATACACTAAAAACCGATGTTAATACCTACGAGATACATTTTGGCTGTAGGGTAGCTTCCGTAATCTATACCCTGGCTCAGGTTGTCCTGACCAAAGCGGCTTACTTCCGGATCATATCCTGAGTAATCCGTTATTGTTAGCAGGTTCTGGCCGCTGATATATACTTTGGCACTAGAAAGCTTGACCCGTTCCACCAGCGCTGTCGGGAATGTATAGCCTAACTGTATATTTCGCAGACGTATATAGGAACCATCTTCAACCTGCCGGCTTGTTACCTGGTACGGTACACCGGTAGATAGTGCGCGTGGAATTTCGTTGCTTGGGTTTGTTGGTGTCCAGCGATCCAGTGTGGCAGCAGATTGATTACTTACACCTGTGAGCGACTCCAGTTCATAGCGGTTGATATTATACACGCTGTTGCCTTGTGAGCCCATGAAGAAAATGCTCAAGTCAAAACCTTTATAGGAAAAGTTGTTGGTGAAACCAAAAATGAAATCCGGTTGTACATAGCCGAGAATCGTGCGGTCTGCAGAATTGATAGCACCATCAGGATTCAGATCTTTATACCGGCGGTCGCCAGGCTTGGCCGTTTTCTGCGCTGATGCATTGATCTCTTCCTGGTTCTGGAAAATTCCATCCGTTACCAATCCGTAGAACACCCCTATCGGTTCCCCTATACGCAGAATACCCGAGTTGGCAAGTTGCAAGTGTCCACTCGCACTACCAGCAGGTATATCTCCGCTAACATTGCCGAGGTCCAGTATCTTGCCGCGGTTTGCCGAGATGTTGAAGTTGGTTGTCCAGCGTAACGCACGGTCTACGTTTACAGTGCTGATGCTAAATTCTATACCCTTGTTTTCAACCTTACCTATATTTTGAAGCGAAGTAGAGTAACCAGTAGTGATAGGCAACGGAACACTATAGAGGAGGTCACGTGTCTTCTTGTAATACCAGTCTGTTGTGATGATTACGCGATCATTGAAAAGTCCGAGATCAAGACCTATATCTAACTGTGCTGTAGTTTCCCATTTCAGATTCGGATTTG
The DNA here is from genome assembly GCA_902168205.1 of uncultured Chitinophaga sp. Lineage (GTDB taxonomy): Bacteria > Bacteroidota > Bacteroidia > Cytophagales > Cyclobacteriaceae > Ohtaekwangia > Ohtaekwangia kribbensis. The sequence goes on from CABHOK010000003.1 coordinate 163,338, forward strand.
AAATGCGGTTTGGAGCATAACCAATGGTAAATGTATTTCCATAGTTATAGTTCTGCGTACCCATAGAACCTATCGATTGATAATTACCAATCTCCTGGTTACCGGTTAATCCGTAGCTGGCGCGCAACTTCAAATCACTCACTTGTCTGATGTTTGACATGAACGATTCATTTACAATCCTCCACGCCACGGAACCAGATGGGAAGAAACCATTTTTATTTCCTTTACCGAATTTGGATGAACCATCAATACGGGTGGTTAACGTCACCAGGTATTTACCATCCATGTCGTAGTTAACACGACCGATGTAAGAGCGCAGTCCCCAGTCGTATGTGTTGGATGTACTGGTGTTGGTTTGTTGTCCTGTACCGAGGTTGTGATACTCTAATATATCATTCGGAAAATTCTGTGCACTGGCGCGATACTCTTCCACATGTGCTGCCTGCAAAGTATATCCCAGCAGAAAATTGAGTTTGTGGCGTTCGTTCAACGTTGTCTGGTAGTTTAGCGTATTTTCATTTAGCCACTCGGTGTGTTGCGAAGAGTTTATATAGGCAGAACCTTTCGTTCCAACACCGGCATATACCGTACGCGGTTGATAGAAATTTGTTTTGTTGTTGATCAGGTTGGCACCCAGTAATACTTTAAAGGTAAGGCCTTTTGCCAATGTATACTCTCCGGATATATTTCCGAGCATACGGGTTATCGTATTGGCGTTGGTAGTTTCGTTGGCAAGCGCTACCGGGTTGCTGATCTTGATACCACCTATACGGTTATCAATAGTGTAGGAACCGTCTGCATTATATACCGGTACGGTAGGTGAGAAATTCAGCGCAGCATATACTACCCCCGCACTTCCACCGCCATCGGTATCAGTAGCTACCGAGTTGTTAACGGCTCTGGATATAGTCAGGCTATTGCTGAGCTTTAACCGGTCATTTACCTTTCGGTCGAGGTTTACACGGAAGGAAGTTCGTTTGTAGTTGGAGTTAATTACAATACCATCCTGATCATATATATTTCCGGAAATGGAATACTGTGTCTTGTCATCTCCACCGGATACCGTCAATTGATAATTTTGTACAGGAGCTGAACGGAAAATTTCGTCCTGCCAGTTTGTGCCCGTGCCTAACCCGGCAATCTGCTCATCGGTAAAGGCAGGAGGATTAGCAGGGTTTGCATTGGATATACCTTCATTAACAAGCTGTGCCAGTTGTGTAGCATTCAGCATGTCTAATTTCTTGCGCACTTCCTGTACACCGTAATAACTTTCAAAGAGTATACTGGGTTTGCCGGCTTTACCTCTGCGGGTTGTAATGATCACCACACCGTTGGCACCACGTGATCCATAGATAGCCGTGGCCGAAGCATCTTTTAAGATCTCGATCGACTCAATATCATTCGGACTGATGGTAGGACCGTTCTCATTATATACCGGGAAGCCGTCAATTACATACAATGGTTCATTACCACCTTGAATGGAATTACCACCGCGTATACGAATCGATACACCGCCACCAGGGGCATTGGAAGTTTGAGACACCTGCACGCCTGCAGCACGACCTTGCAACGCCTGCGATAAAGAAGCAACCGGAACCGTCTTTATATCTTTGGAGGTTACGGATGATACAGAACCCGTGAGATCACTTTTCTTTTGTGTACCATAACCAACCACTACCACTTCATCGAGTTGAGATACATCAGCATCCATCGTCATGTTAACAACGGATTGGTTATTGATATTTACTTCCAGTGTTTTCATACCAATGAAGGAGAATACCAGCGTGCCGGCAGGAGGCGCATCGAGACTATATTTACCTTCGGCATCTGTAACGGTACCGGTACTGGTTCCTTTCACCAATACATTTACTCCGGGAAGTGGAGAGTTGTCTGAGGATGTTACCGTTCCGGTAACTAAAACATTCTGTGCCTGTATATATAAAGGCACGATCATCGCTACAAAGGTGAGACCTAGCAGCCACACTCTTCGGCAGTACAGTAAAGTTCTAATCATAAATAATTGAGGTTTGGGTAAATTAATTGTGTTAATCAATCGCTTACATAAATAGGAGTTATAAGGGTTGCACGATAAACATAACAGCCGCGGCATGCTCCGGGCATTCATAGGTTATGACGTACTTCACACGATTGTTCCCTGACGATGGGCATAGAAAAAAATCTACAGTGCAAGAAAACGATGTCATGATATACGTTGTCACGTATTTGCTCTTTTCGAAAATCTTTGTTTTATTTACTTAACAAAATATAAGGAAATGGGCAAGGAATATCTTGGTGAGTTTGAAGAGCTGATCTTAACGATGGTGGGTGCGCTGCAGGAAGATGCCTACGGTGCGGCCATAACGGAAGAGATTGAAACGCGATTGAAACGCGAAGTAAATCTGAGTGCCGTACACGTTACGCTCTATCGCCTGGAAGACAAAGGGTATATCAAATCGAAAGTAGGCGGTGCAACAAATGAGCGGGGCGGAAGACGCAAACGAATATATACTATTACCAGTGGTGGCCTGGCTATGTTACGCAATATGAAAGAGGCCCGCCTGGAGCTATGGAAAATGATTCCGCAACTGAAAATGTCAGGACAATGAAAGACGCCAGACCTGCGTGGGCATGGCGCCTGCTAAGTATACTTTGTCCGGATTACCTGCTGGAGGAAATTGAAGGTGATCTGTTGCAACGCTTTCATAAAGATGCACGGTTACTGGGTGAACGAAGCGCGAGAAGGAGGTTGGTGTGGAATATACTTCGTTATTGCAGACCCGGTATTCTGTTTCGACATAGATTCTCGCTTGATCTAATCCCCATCTATATGCTTGCCAATTATTTTAAAGTTGCTTCGCGCGTCATGGTGCGTAATAAAAGTTTTTCTGTCATTAATATACTGGGCCTTACCATGGGGCTAACCGGTGCCTTGTTGTTGTTTCTTTGGATCGGCAAAGAGTTTACATACGATGAATTTCACGCAAACAAAGACAACATCTATAAAGCGTGGAACCGTGCGCGTGTAGACGGTGCGTTGCAATGCTGGGACCGCACACCGCGCGTGCTGGCACCTACGGTGACGCAAGAGTTCGCTGCGGTTGAACGTGCCGTGAGCTACGCCGATTATAACACCGCGTTCCTGTTTACAAAAGGTGATGTGCGCATCATGAAGAACAGTGGTGCATTTACCGATCCGCAGTTTCTTACCATGTTTTCATTTCCATTGGTGAAAGGTGATCCGTTAAAAGCTTTAGGTAATCCGAATTCCATTGTGCTCACGGAAGATTTTGCCCGCGAGCTGTTTGGAGGCAAGGAAGCGTTTGGAGAAGTTATTACGATATGGGAAGAGAATAACAGCTTTGATTTTACCATCACCGGTATTGTGAAAGAGTTACCGGCCAATACATCATTCAGTTTTCAATACCTGATTCCGTTTCAATTCCTGGAGAGTATAGGAGAGAAAGATACCTATTGGGGCAATAATTCGGTTGATACCTATGTGCAGTTAAAACCTGGCACCGATGCTAACCGGTTTAACGAAGAGATCAAAGACATTACGCGCAAACATACTTCCGGTGAAAACATCACAGAAATATTTTTATATCCGCTCACCAAGATGCGCCTATACTCGCGGTTTGATAATGGTGTGCCGGCCGGTGGTCGTATTGAAGTTGTGCGGCTGCTGGGTATCCTGGGTATATGTCTCATTGTTATAGCCTGCATCAATTTTATAAACCTGAGCACTGCGCGGGCACAAAAACGTTCGCGCGAAGTTGGTGTTCGTAAAGTTACCGGTGCGCATCGCTATTCGCTGGTGGTTCAGTTTCTGTGCGAGTCCATACTCATAACAGCATTGGCGGGTATACTGGCCGTTGTATTCGTTATGCTTCTTCTGCCAGCCTTCGGTGCACTGGTAGAACAGAAGCTTACATTAGACTATACCAACGTAGCGGTATGGGGAGCTATCGGTATCGGCATTCTAACGATAGGTATACTGGCAGGAGGTTATCCGGCTTTTTACTTGTCATCATTTAACCCGGTGCGCGTGCTGAAAGGTTCTCCATCAACAGGTACCAGTCGTAATTTCTTTCGCAAGGTGCTGGTGGTATTTCAGTTTTCGTTTGCCATGACGCTCATCATCGCTACACTTGTAGTGCAAGAGCAGATCGAATATGCGCAGCAGCGTGATGCCGGCTATGCGCGCGAGAATATGATATACCAGTATATAACCGGTGACCTGGAGAAAAATTATGAGGCTTATAAAAATGAATTGCTGCAATCGGGTATAGCGGTGTCTGTAACCAAAACAAGTTCTCCCATTACCGAGGTGTGGAGTAACTCGTGGGAGTTTGGATGGAATGGAAAAGATCCGCAAAGTAAAATTGCAGTCGATCGTTTTTATACCGATGAAGATATAGTTTCCACAGCAGGATTAACGCTGGTTGCCGGGAGAGATATGGATCTGGATAAATACCCTACTGACTCAACAGCGTTGTTGTTAAATGAAGCAGCCGTAAAAGCAATGGGTTTTGATAATCCGATCGGAGAACTTATTACCGATAGCGGTACCGAGTGGCACGTGGTAGGTGTAGTAAAAGATTTCTTACTGCGTTCTCCGTTTCAAAAAGTAAAGCCTATGGTGTTGCAGGGAAGCAAAGGTTGGTTTACAGTAATCCACATGCGATTGAATCATAACCGTCCGTTGCAGGAGAACCTGGCGACTTTGGAGAAGTTATATAATAAGTATAACCCGGTATATCCGTTTGATTACAACTTTGTAGATGATGTATATAAAAACAAGTTTATTGACCAGGAGAAAACGCAAACCATCACTACCATTTTTACTTCGCTCGCTATTTTTATTTCATGCCTAGGTCTGCTGGGATTATCAACCTATATTATTGAATCGCGTGTTAAAGAAATCGGGATCCGAAAAATACTCGGAGCTTCCATTGCCAATATAGCGCAGCTGTTGTCGAAGGACTCCATGCGAACGATCATCGTTGGTATATTGTTGGGATGTCCTTCCGCCTGGTGGGGACTTAATCAATGGCTGATGTCATTTGAATATCGCACTACGTTTGAACCGTGGATATTCCTGGTGGCTGCCGCTGCTATCATCATCATAGCCGGTCTCACCATTGTTGTACAGATCGTACGCGCTGCGCGTACCAATCCGGTTTCCAGTTTAAAGCAGGAGTAGCGTCTGCTATAATTAGCACCTGGAATACTATAATTAGTACATAGAAAGAGCACATTCATAGACGGATGCGCTCTTTTTTATTGCTTCTTTTTGCCAGAATATCAAAACGTTATATATACTTAATATTTCTAATGCGAAATTAATGTCGTTCCGGGATACCAATGCCTGCTGTTCCTGCGTTTAAATTGTAACAGTCTTGTGACTTTCTTCTTTTACATCCATCCAACGGATGCACGGTGGAAATATTCCAGGGGCTATATGTAAGCCCCGAACACCAGTATGGAGGTATGTTTTTTTAACAGCGGCATAATATGTCATTGATTCAGAAACTAACATCCCTAAATCGTGGTTTGCTGTATGGTGCAGCAGGCGTAACGGTACTGCTGGCTGCCCGTGCATTGTATAAAGAAGCTACTAAATATAGCTTGAAAGACAAAGTTGTGCTGATCACCGGTGGTTCGCGAGGATTGGGCCTGGTGATGGCGCGTATGCTGGCAGCGAAAGGTGCACGACTTGCTATATGCGGTCGCCATGCAGAGTCGCTGGAAAAAGCCAAGGAAGAGCTTGAAGCAACCGGTGCCGAAGTTATAGCGATTACAGCAGATGTAACGCGGGTAACGGAAGTAAACCGGATGATCGCAAAAATAATTCGTCACTATGGTGTGCTGGATGTACTGATCAACAATGCCGGTATAATTCAGGTTGCACCATACGAGGCAACGGAAGTGAAAGACTATAAAGAGGCTATGCAAACAAATTTCTGGGGACCTCTTTACACTATATTTTCTGTTCTTCCACACATGCGTAACCAGGGTGGTGGCAGAATTGTAAATATAACTTCTATAGGAGGTAAAGTAGCGGTGCCACATTTACTTCCCTATACCGCTAGTAAATTTGCTTTGGTGGGCCTATCGGAAGGATTGCACGCAAGCCTGAAAGAAAATAATATACTTGTTACAACGGTAGTGCCTACGCTGATGCGCACCGGTAGTCCCGGAAACATTACGATAAAGGGCGATCATGCAAAAGAATATGCATGGTTTAAAGTATCATCATCGTCTGCATTGCTCTCGGTGAAAGCAGAAACGGCTGCTTCAAGTATAATTAAGTCCATCGAGTATGGACGATCAGAAGCCACAATTGGTTTAACAGCCAAACTCGCTACGGTTATGCAGGGAATTGCTCCCGGTTTGGTAAGTGAAGCGATGGCAATGGTTGAGCGTTTATTACCACAACCTGGTGAAAATTATACCGAGGCAAAAACAGGCTATGAGAGTGAATCAGCTCTGTCTGCCGCACTTGGTAAGCGCACTGCGGCGGCTGCCCTGAAAAACAATGAAACTTAGTCTGTATTGGCATGATAATTTAATTACTATTCAATCCATTAAAATTTATAACCATGCTTACATTTGAACCGGAACAGGGGTATACCGAGGTGTTTGAGCCCAATTACAACACCATGTCGTTAATGGTAGAAGCGAAGACAGCGTGTAACGAGGTTTATCTGAAGACTGGCGCCAATGCGAATCGTACGTATAATATGCGATTCTGCCGGGCGGCTACTACAGAGGAAGTTGAAAGATATACTGCGCTGAAATATAGCTCACCATATTATCCATATAGCAGCTACCAACAAAAAATTGCTGTACCTGAAAAACCAAAATTCAAACATATATATGCCTGATCGCAGGCCGCGCTCCGCGCGAGATTAATTGTCACAGCATTTCCTGGAGAAATACAATAAACGTAATTTCTCCGGGTATTTTGCTGCCGATAGTCCATCAAATTTCTCTGCATAGTTTCCACTCATTCGCATAGCCATCAAACTCTTGTCACGTACCAGTTTTGATAATTTTTTCAATCTCCTCATTCGGAAAAAACTTACGGGAATTCATAGCTGTAGTACTATAGTTTATGTTTATACTCGCGGCACAAAAAGCTCACAGCTCGAAGCTAAATATACTTCGCACTCGAGCCGGAAGATGACGATGTTGTTGAGTAGTCTCCGCTTTCACCACCGGTGGTCTGGTTGATGTGCTCGCGTGCAGCACGTGAAGGAGCATGATCCGATCGCACGCGACCTTTTGGTTCGATCTCATCGCTCGGTTCCATAACATTTCTGCTGCTGGCAGCATTACTTTCGTCAGACATCAGTTTCGACTTGAATACATTCATCTTCGTCCTTGTTCCGGATATCACACTGCTCTCACCACTCATCATTGCCTCATAACCATCTTTGGCCACATCTTCAGCAGGCGCAAGTTTTTGCTCTTTATAGGTCACTGTATTTTCGGCATGTGCTTTATGAAAGAAATCAGTATCACTCGCGCCTGGTAACAACACGGTTATGGTTATGTTCGTATCCTGCAACTCGTTGGCCAATGCTTCTCCAAATGAAACTACAAATGCCTTGGTGGCTGCATATATAGATAAAAGCGGCATAGGCATTTTGCCCGCTTCTGATCCTAACTGTAAAATTCTTCCACGATTATTTGCTATCATGTCATTCAGGAAATATTTAGTCAGGGATACCAGTGAGATAATGTTGAGTTGTATAATGTCCAGACTGCGCTTCAATTCGATATCCGTAAATTTACCCCACTCACCCTGACCGGCATCGTTTACCAGAAACTCTACCTCAATTCCTTTTTCTTTAACCGTATTATATATTTCGCTTGCAGCATTTGAATTGAACAAGTCTTTCGCAAGGGGTATAATATCTACAGTACTATGTTGTCCTAATTCATCAGCAACTTGCTGAAGTCTTTCTCCACTTCTCGAAACAAGCACAAGGTTATAGCCATCGCTGGCAAATAATTTTGCAAGTTCATAACCTATACCGCTCGAAGCACCTGTAATCAGAGCGTAGGTTGATTTGTTATTTTCTGCTTTCATACTATTCAATTTTTAGATGAATAAAATAAAATAGTGCCCGTGAGTATTGTGACTTTTTATCGATGTGGAATAGTATTTGATTTTCAGAACTATAGAAATAGAATAAGAATATTGGCAACGCGTATTTCTGTGGCTGATCTCATAGAAATGGTTGCCGGCAGATTAGTAATTATAGATCTGGAATTGAAGTATAAATTGAATGAATACGAGTCATCCTACACAACAATTTTATGAAGCATTTACTGGCGAAGAAGCTGCTTTAATCGAACTTACACTTGATGCGTTGGGTATTTCATACACACGTATCGATAATCACATGGATACTGCGCAGAAGTCCGTTCGATTTTACGTAACGGACAAGCGTCATTATTTTGAAGATATGAAAGTAAATGTTGTAGATAGATGTCTCAAGAATAAAGATCTGAATTCGAAGTTTGAATCGCTGCTGACAGATTACCAGAAAGTTTTGTTGTGAAGGATGGTAAGCGTGGCGTGCTATAGATGAAGTCTGCTGACTAGTGTAGAAAACGCTTGAAGTTATGCAACGGTATAGGCAACGGCCTGCCAGACAATGTAGATAAGCATCTGGGAGGGAATAGTTTTTACACTGGTTTGGATAAGATAAAGTGCATGTAAAAACATTGGCCGCACCACTGGCAATGGTGTTAGACGTGTACAACATTATGATAATCGTAAAACGCTATAACTATATATAACTATGCTCGATCAAAATTCAGACGAACTGAATTCAGTTCAGCTTCCCCCGGCTACCGGGTCAAGCGTTATTAATATAGGCATGGGCGAGCGTATAGCTTCCGTATTAGGCGGGCTTGCGTTGGCATCATTAGCACTGCGCGATATCAAGCGTCCTAAGAATATAGCGATGCTGTTGAGTGGCGGCTACCTGGTGGTGCGCGGTGCAACCGGCTATTGTACTTTAAACACAAAGCTGCAACGAAACACGGTCAATAAGCGTGCATCGGCTATTCAGATTTCGAATGTGCTGACGATTAACAAGCCGCGTGCTGAAGTATATGCTTTCTGGCGCAAGCTTGAAAACCTTCCGCGATTTATGAAGCACCTGGCTGATGTAACGCAGATTGACGAGACGCGTTCGCATTGGACAGCTGCAATGCCACATGGCCTCGGAAGAATTTCGTGGGAAGCCGAAATTACAGACGATCGCACGAATGAGTATATAGCGTGGCAATCGCTGCCGGGAAGTCTCATTGATAATGCGGGCTCCGTTGTGTTTCGGGATGCGGCTGGTATAGATGGCACTGAAGTGAAAGCCGTTATATCGTACAGGCTACCCGCTGGCGATGCAGGAGCACTGGCTGCAAAGTTGATCAACCCGGTTGCCGAGCAGATCATCCGCAAAGACTTACTTCGTTTCAAAACATTTTTGGAAACTGGTAAAGTGCCCGAAGAAGATCAGAATTCCGGACGCTTTAAAGATAAGATACGCGCCAAAATATCACGGATGAAACGTCACGAAGATGCTATTTTGAAGAGAAGTCAATAAGTATATATAAGGTATATATGCTTTACGTTACACAATATAGCTATGCCGCTATAGAGCCAGATTTGTTTGGTAAGTCTTCTCTATAGCGTTTTTTTAGAATTTAGCATACAGGGCTTGAATTTTTTTGAGCAGCCTCGTCAATACCAATATCTAATCTTTGACGTTACGTGGTGGTGTAAATGTTTTTATGCCGGAGTCCTTTACGTGGTAAAAGCAATAGTATCAGCAACCGCTTGTCTCATAACACGATTTGAATTTAGCAGGATATTGCTATTTTTAATAGCTGTGTGATGACGATGTTGAGATTGCACAGCCGAAAACAACCAGCCCTTTATGCCCACGTCACAACGCTACCACTATGCTCATCGGGTAATCTTCCGGATGAGACAATCGCGCTTCATCTTGTACTTTTTTATCACTATACTTCTGGCAGCCTGTTCAAAGCCGGATGCAAAATATAGTCGCTGGGAAGTTACCGGGGGAACGCGTGAAGGCATCCGGTATTCGTCACTTACGCAAATTGATACCACCAATGTCCAACAATTGCAGGTTGCATGGACTTATCGTACAGGAGATGCCGATACGGTAAATCACTCGCAGATACAATGCAACCCGATCATTATTGATGATATACTCTATGCGACTACGCCTCAATTAAAACTGATCGCGCTGCACGCTGCTACCGGTAAAACGAAGTGGGTATTCGATCCGCGACAGCCGACATCGGATAACCGCGTGCTGGATTTTATACTTAACAACAATCGCGGTGTTACCTATTGGACAGATGGAAGTGCAGCTACTATATTTTATGTAGCCGGTTCAACGCTATATGCCGTAGAAGCAGCGACCGGAAAATTGAGTGAACCATTTGGTACAGGAGGTAAGATTGATTTGCATGATGGACTTGGTGAAGATGTTCACGATCTTTTTGTAACCGCTACATCGCCCGGTGTCATTTATAAAGATCTGTTTATTATAGGATCACGCGTGTCGGAAGGACCTGATGCTGCTCCCGGGCACATTCGCGCCTATGATGTACGCACGGGTAAACAGAAGTGGACCTTTCATACCATTCCGCAGCCCGGTGAATATGGTTATGATACCTGGGAGAACCCCGATGCCTGGAAATTTACAGGTGGTGCCAATGCATGGGCAGGGTTCACATTGGATGAACAACGCGGTATACTCTTTGCGCCTACAGGCTCTGCATCTTTTGATTTTTACGGAGGCAATCGCAAAGGCAATAATCTGTTTGCAAATTGCATACTCGCACTCGATGCGGCTACCGGTAAACGCATCTGGCATTTTCAATATCTGCATCATGATATATGGGATCGCGATATACCTACGCCACCGGCATTGGTAACAGTAATGCATGAAGGTAAAAAGATCGATGCAGTAGCACAGCCTACGAAGACCGGGTTCATCTATATATTCGAGCGGGAGACCGGAAAACCTTTGTTTGACATCAGGGAAGAACCTGTGCCACCTTCAACTATACCCGGAGAGAAGATATCGCCAACGCAACCCCTACCCGCCAAACCGGAGCCTTTTATGCGGCAATCCTTTACGGAAGCTGATCTGAATGATTTGTTGCCGGCAGCATCATTTGATACGATCCGCAAGCAGTTTCACGCCTATCAAAAAGGACATATGTTTACTCCGCCTTCGCGGGAAGGAAGTATATTTTTCCCGGGCCTGGATGGTGGCGCAGAGTGGGGCGGACCTTCTGTTGATCCCGCTACCGGTATACTCTATGTGAACGCTAACGAAATTCCGTGGGTAATAACAATTGCCGATGTTGAAAAGAGTAATGCAACAAAAGAAACGTATGCTATTGCAGGCAAACGGCTATATTTGAATCACTGCAGCAGTTGCCACGGTGTTAATCGCGAAGGCGGTGGTAATTACCCGGCCCTCACCGGTATAAAAAGTAAGTATACCACACCGCAGTTTACTGATTTGGTCGCTACGGGCAGACGGATGATGCCCGCCTTCAAACATTTATCGGAGCAGGAGCGAGAGGCTATAGCATCCTTTGTGCTGAATATAGAAATGCTTCAGAAGAAAGAATTTATACCGCAGGATTCATCGGTTGATCTGCGCGCGATACCATATCGTATTACCGGCTATAACAAATTTGTGAGTAAAGAAGGATACCCCGCCATTAAACCACCGTGGGGAACATTGAATGCTGTTGATCTTAACTCCGGCAATATTGTGTGGCGTATTCCATTCGGGGAGCACCCGGAGTTTCCGCAGGCAACAGCGCCTACCGGAACAGAAAATTATGGTGGTCCTGTGGTAACAGCGGGAGGAGTTTTATTTATAGCAGCTACGCAGGATGGAAAATTCAGAGCTTTCAACAAACGTACCGGTAAGCTTTTGTGGGAGACAAGATTGCCTGTTCCCGGTTTTGCAACGCCTGCGGTATACGCTGTAAAGGGTAAGCAGTACGTGGTGATAGCCTGTGGCGGTGGAAAGCTGAAAACAAAGTCAGGCGATACATATATAGCTTTTGCCTTGCCGGAAGATCTTGCAAAATAGTATCCATTGATACCTATACCTGTTATAAATCGTACCGGAAAAATATTTTACCTGATTTTTGTCATGTTTTACAGGAGATAAGATTCCCACCTTGGCTTTCGAAAAAGGCTGTTGGAAATCCTGAACAACCCCACTGTGTAGAGACGGCCTGTTATTGTTGAATAACTATTCTCAATTCAGACTATATATACTATGGAATCTTTTTCGAATACGTATAGTGGTACGTATAACTTTCTGTCACTCAATAATCATACGTTCAAATATCGAATGGCTTATCTCGGTGCATTTCTCGGGGTAACGCTTATCATCATCGCGATGGTGGTAGATCTGTTTGCCAAAGACCTGCCGTTTACTTTTGAAAGCGTAGATATTTTGTACACATCCAATCCCACGCACTGGATCATTCTCACATCTCCTTTTTTTCTTACCACACTGTTCTACGCCATGGGCAGAATGATAGGAGAACAGGAGTATAAAATCGAGCAGCAACTTCAGCGCGAGAAGGATCAGTTTAGTATGCTCGAGCAATTTATAGCTGAACTCGAAAATGGAAATTATACAGCTTCGGTGTCGCAGGAATTTGAAAACGCAACGGTAGCAGGACAGCTCGAACACTTCCGTGACAAACTGTTGGAAGGAAAAAGTGCCGAAGAAAGAAGAGCCTGGGAGAACCAGGGGCTCGCTTCTTTCGGAGGTTTACTTCGCTCCGTCAGTGATATAGATAAATTATCGGATGACGCGATCCGGTATATCGTAAAATATTTATCCTGCAACCAGGGATCGGTCTATATCCTGAACGAGCATGATGCCGATACGCTGGATATGAAAGCCTGCTACGCATTTGATCGCAAGAAATTTGGTTCACAAACGATAGGTGTAGGACAGGGGCTTGTAGGGCAATGCTTCCTGGAGAAAGAGCCGGTTATACTATATGATGTCCCCAGGAACTATATTAAGATTACTTCCGGACTGGGCATGGCTACTCCGAGTTGTGTGGTTATTGTTCCGTTAAAGCATAACAACGAAGTAGCGGGTGTTATTGAAGTGGCATCATTTCACCGATTGGAGGAATACCACATTAAGTTTCTTGAAAAGGTGGCGGAAGCTTTCGCGTCTGTAGTACTGTCGGCACGCAGCAACCAGGATATAAAACGTCTGCTGGAAGAATCGCAGGTACACATGGAAGAACTGCGCTCACAGGAAGAAGAGATGCGTCAGAGTCTGGAAGAGTTGCAATCCGTACAAGAGCAAATGGTGCGACAACTGAGCGAAAACGTAAATATGAAAAACCAATTGGAGGCTCGCGAAAAAGTACTTGGTCTTACGACAATATTATCGGAGTCTGATCTGTACGGCACTATCACGTTTGTGAACGACAGATTCTGCGAAGTGTCTCAATATAGTGCAGACGAGCTGATCGGGCAAGGGCATAACTTTGTGCGCCACCCGGATATGCCTGCTGAAATTTTCGCGCGCATGTGGAAGTTGCTTAAAAGAGGACAGCCGTTTCAGGGTATCATTAAAAACAGGAAGAAAGACGGGACACATTATTGGGTAGATGCTACCATTATGCCGGTAATTGAAAATGGAAAGATTGTGAAATATATAGGGGCACGCTATCACATTAAAGATGATACGCATGCACAGCGATTATTTCTCCGTCAATTGAATACATTGGGGTTGCTTAGCCCAGCCGTTGTGTAACCGATAAAAAGCAGAATAAATAACAATAAAGGGATATGCTTCGGTATATCCTTTTTTTGTTTAGAACCTGTTGAAATGAAATGTGGCGGTAGAGTTAAGAGCGTAAAAGAGGGGATGGGCGGGAGCTATGGTACTTTAAGGTATAACGAGTGTAGGCACGTGCACATGTTCCATTAACTCTTCAAATGTTTCTTTGGAGTTCGTGCTTACATTTTTATCAATCACCAGGAAATTAAGATTGTTCTTTTTTGCATGATCTTCAATACGATCTGAAACAAAGCCCACCTCCGTTCGGAAGTCATAACTTATTCCTTTGCCAATCAGCAAATCTTTTTCAATATCCTGAAATTGTTTGCTGGCTTCCTGTTCAATTCGTTTCTTGAGCTGCACAATTTCACCGGATTGCGACTGGATGAGCCGGTAAGTATATAATATCGTAAGGTGTGCATCGAGCTGCTGCGCCATGGTTACAGCCCATTGCACCGCCTGCTTGGACGATTCCGGTAAATTAATAGTACACAGTATTGTTTTTGCCATAACATCGGGCATTAAAGTCTCTTTCACGCTACAAACGTATAGGTATTTTAAAGCCAAAAACGCAATTTTGATCAACGTGAAATATGATTTTTGTCAGGATTTGAACGAATATAACTTTGCAATTTTATGGATGTGAGTGCTCCTTTATCTTTAGTGACGGACGATGCCTTTCGCGAGATCTTTCAAAGTATGTCGGAAGGTATCCTGATGGTTGATGAATCTGGTAAAATTGTTGTCGCCAATCCGATTGCCGAGCAGATTTTCGGATATGAAAAAAATGAATTGACCGGAGTTTCGCTTGAAAATTTACTCCCCGAACGATATCGCGGCAGACATATCAATTTCAGAAAAGGATTCAACGAACATCCCGAGCCTCGAAGAATGGGCTTTGGCCGAGACCTCACGGCACTTCGAAAAGACGGTGTAGAGTTTCCGGTGGAAATCAGTCTCAGCTATACCAAAGTGAAGGGTAAATTACTGGTGATGTCGTTCATCAGTGATATATCGCAGCGCAAGAAGGCAGAAGAAGCACTCAAGCGAAGTGAAGAGCAGCTTATTGTATATGCAGCCGAACTGGAAAAGAAAGTACAGTCGCGTACCGAAGCGCTGCACAAAACGATTCAAAAACTTGAGAATGAAATAACAGAACGCAAGCGTGCCGAAGAAGAAGCGCGAGGTGCCCTGGAGAAAGAACGTGAGCTCAATGAACTCAAAACAAAATTTGTGTCCATCGCTTCGCATGAGTTTCGTACACCGCTCAGTGCTGTGTTGAGTTCTGCTTCGCTCATCAACCAGTATAACGAGCGGGGTGAAAAAGATAAGGTAGATAAACATGTGCAGCGGATAAAGTCTTCGGTTAACCACCTGACATCTATCCTCAATGATTTTCTTTCACTTGGTAAACTGGAGGAAGGCGTTATTGATATCAATAAAGAACAACTGGTGTTGAAAGACTTTATTGATAGTATAAATGAAGAGATGAGTCCGTTGCTGAAACAAGGTCAACGACTGGATATTGAATTTGCACCCGGAACAGAGGTATATGCTGATTCGCGCATACTCCGGAATATATTGTTCAATCTCATTACGAATGCCAGTAAATATTCGCCCGAGCACGAAACCATTCTGTTGAAATTTGAAAAACAAAATGGTGAACTTATTTTTAGTGTACAGGACGAAGGTATTGGTATACCCGATGAAGATCAGCGGCATTTATTCGAACGCTTTTTCAGAGCGAGCAATTCCGGAAATATACAGGGTACCGGTCTGGGGTTGAATATAGTAAAGCGTTATGCTGAATTGTTGGGAGGTACTATTTCGTTTAAAAGCAGTTATGGAAAGGGTAGTACATTTACAGTAACGATACCGATATAAAAAAGTAATTTCAATCTATGAAAAAGATACTCTTGATAGAAGACAACGCTGAGATCCGAGAGAATACCGGTGAGATATTAAGCCTGGCCAATTATAGTGTGATTACAGCCGAGAATGGAAAGATTGGTGTTGAATTGGCACAACGCGAGCGCCCCGATCTGATCATCTGCGATATCATGATGCCTGAACTGGATGGCTACGGTGTGCTGCATATTCTGAGTAAGAAAGAAGACACGGCCAGTATACCCTTTATATTTCTTACTGCTAAAACTGAAAAGACCGATATACGGAAAGGAATGAATCTGGGGGCAGATGATTACCTGACCAAACCATTTGATGACACGGACCTGCTCAACGCTATTGAGACAAGGCTTCGCAAAAGCGCGATGCAGCAAAAGCATTATGAGTCTACACCGGAAGGTCTTGATAACTTCATTAAGGACGCACAAAAGTTTTTGAACCTGAAGGATCTTGGAAAAGACAAGAAAGTAAAGCAGTATAAAAAGAAAGCCGAGATATTTTCAGAAGGCGATATGCCTCTGCATGTATACTTTATCAAATCGGGGAATGTAAAAACATTCAAGTCGCACCCCGATGGAAAAGAGTTTATAACAAACCTGTATGCAGCCAATGACTTCTTTGGCTTTGAACCGGTATTGGAGAACGAGAACTATAAAGAGTCTGCCGTAGCATTACAGGATTCTGAGTTGATCTCTGTTCCGCGTCATGATTTTATGTTGATGATTCAAAGTCACCCGGATGTATCCGCGAGCTTTATCAATTTACTTTGCAAGAAAGTAGCCGAACGCGAGCGACAGCTTCTGAGTCTCGCCTATAATTCCGTGCGCCAGCGTACAGCCGATGCTTTGCTGAAGTCAGCTTCATTGAAAGATGATAAAGCTGTTATAGCTATTTCGCGCGAAGACCTCGCCAAGATGGTAGGCACAGCTTCTGAATCAGTGATCCGCGTGCTTTCAGATTTTAAAGAAGAAGGAATTATAGAAATAGAAAGTGGCAAGATTAAAATCACACATCCTGCCAAGCTTGAAAAAGTAGTTCGCTGGAATGTAGCAAGGTAACTGGCGCAAGTTTGAAAACTTGTGCCCGTAATATTTCAAGTTTTCAAACTTGAAATAACATGAATATTCTTTCTGCCAAAGTTATCGTTAACGACAAATCGTAATCTCAGTAGCAACATCGTGAGTTGGCACACGATGCGAATCATGATCATGTCCTATAAACACCCGGGCAATCAATAAACATCCGGAAATGAATAGCATAGTAGTAGTAACTTTTCGAAAGTTAAGGTTGAATCGCTTCACCATGTACTGAAATAAAGTAGTAAGTCCCAGCATAACCGGCAAAGTTCCTACACCAAACAACAACATAAAGTAGAAACTATTGCCGATACTGCCGAGGGTTAAACAATACGTCAGTGCAAGAAAAGTAAGACCGCAGGGGAGAAGTCCATTTAAAGTCCCCAGTATAAAAATGGATATATAGTTCTTGCGTTGCAAAAATTTTCCAAAAGCTGATTTTAGTATAGTCGTTAGCTTTTGAATAGCGGAGGTCAGCACAGGAATGTGCACACTGGTTACACCTAACGCTGCGAAGGTCAGTAAAGCTATGCCCAGCACCAGCGTAAGTATATTTTGAAATCCAGAGATTGGTAATGCCCAGCCGGCACCTCCTACTATAGCGCCCAGTAAGCCATACGTTAATATTCTGCCGAGGTTATAAACCAAACGATTCACTGTTGCTGCGGGACTCAGGTTACTAACCGTCATGGCCAACGGACTGCACATACCTACGCAATGCATGCTGCCGGCAAACCCCATAACCAATGCAGTAATAATCATGACTTGTTAGATATAGATCACTTCTTCCTGGTAAAATTCTTTGCCGTTCATTTTCCAGAACAGCTTGGCGCGATACATACCTTTTTGTAAAGAGTTAATATCAAATGTGCGCGTTGTCTCATTTGATGTGGTTACGGTAAATATGCGGTCCATCTTTGTATTGGAGGGACAGAATAGTTTCAACTCACCATTTTCAATTTTCTCAGACTGATTGAATTTTACCTGCAGCGTTTGGTTTACTACTTTAATTACCGGCTTCGCTGCCAGTGATGCAGTATTATTCAAGCGGTGTATCTGTTCCTGGTAGCCCAGTTCTTCTTTGTAATAGTCTTTAGATACCAGGCTTACATCCTGTCGTACGCAAACCGTAACCAGCGTTGCAATGAAAGTTGCAAACAGTATAAAAGCTACAACGATCCAATTCCCGAAATTCATACGTTTTTAATTATAATTCTTTCTGATATATATAGTGCAGTGTTAATTGCGCTTGGCATCGGAGGCCTTGCTTACCGGTCCGATGAATTTAGCCTTGACAGTTTCTATCCGGTTGCCATTTTGGTAAATACCCAGCTTTACCACCGTGCGTGCCGTAGTCACTGCTTCCTCCGGTATGCGAATGAAGTATACTCCTTTGGTAAAACCTTCGGACGGTATCACGATAGCTTTTCCATCTACCTTGTGAATCTGTGCCGATGCCGGTGATTCTACCTTAATCTCAAGCGTCATTTCATCAAATGTTTTATTTACAAACTCAACATTGTACAGGTTGGTTATAAAACCAGGTTCACGTTGGTATAGAGTGCCAGGGACTTTTAATATAGTTGTCTCAACGTCTGACCGCGTAATAAGCGCAGCGCCCAGTATAATTACCAACGTTAAGAGTACGATCGAGTATGCTATAACTTTCCCTGTTATGATTTTTGAAATGCCATCCTTGATCGAGTTGTAAGACGCATAACGGATCAGTCCTTTCGGTTTGCCGATCTTCAGCATAACATCATCGCAGGCATCGATACAGGCTGTGCAGTTTACACACTCCATCTGGGTGCCGTTGCGTATGTCGATACCGGTAGGGCACACATGTACACAAAGTTTGCAGTCGATGCAGTCACCGGTGTTCACGGCAGGTTCAGCATTCTTTTTTAAATGACCGCGTGGTTCACCGCGCAGCCAGTCATACGCCACTACGATTGACTCTCTTGTTAGGAGAACACCTTGCAATCTTCCGTAAGGACACACCGCTATACATGCCTGTTCACGAAATTTGGCATATATACCATAGAAGATTGCCGTGAAGGCCATCAGACCTATGAACCCTGCTATATTTTCAGATGGCGATTCGCTTACGATAGCCTGTGTTTGTTCAATGCCAATCATGTACGCCATCACAGTATGCGCAATGAGTAGTGATATAGCCAGGAAGATAATATGCTTGGATGTCTTCTTGAAAATTTTGGAAGCTGTCCACGGTTCTTTATTTAATCTGCGCTGAGCAGTAGCATCGCCTTCGATCCAGTATTCGATCTTGCGAAATACCATTTCCATGAATAACGTCTGCGGGCACATCCATCCGCACCATACACGACCAAACACAACGGTGAATAAAATGACGAATACAAAAAAGATAATCAGCACAACGGCCAGCAGGAAAAAATCCTGTGGCCAGAAGGCTTGTCCGAGTATAACAAATTTCCGTTCGAATATATTCAGCAGCAGGAACGGTTGACCGCTGATCTTCAGGAACGGTCCGCCCAGCAGAATGGTAAGCAACACAACGGTAACGGCTATACGCCAGTTGTGATAGCGCCCCGATGGTTTTTTGGGATAGAGCCAGATTCGCTTACCTTTCTCATCAACGGTAGCGATGCTGTCGCGAAACTCTTCCTCGGCATCAATATCCTGGCGGGCAGCGGCACTCTTGGCCAGTCGCTCTTTCCTGATATCGATTTTTATACTCCCTTCCATACGCTTCTCAAAAAGAATTTCCTGTATACCTAAATTTCGTTCTGCTTTTGGTCGCTATAGCTATAGCGATGCCTGTGCATTTGTACTGTCAGACGCTGCGGTCGGAGCCGGTGCTGTTGCTTTAAATAATTCCCCCTGCGGAGCTTTGGCGTTGGCAGGATTGCTTCCCTGTAAGCTCATAATGAAGAAGGCTACATTTCGTACATCCTGCGGACTCATCGATTTTCCCCACGCTGGCATACCCTTTTCCACAACGCCATTTTTGATGGTGCTGAAAACTTGTTTAACATCACCGCCATGCAGCCAGTACTCATCCGTAAGGTTCGGGCCGATTGTGTTTCCTCCACCATCGTTCCTGTGGCAGGCACCGCAGTTGTTACCGTTGAATACCGATTTTCCTTTTTCAATCAATGCCGGGTCGTTGGTAAATGCAAGTGCATTTTCATCGATCTCTTCCTGTAGTTGCGCTGCTTTCAGCTTCCGTGCCTGCTCTTCAGCCAGTGCCACCTCTTGTTGATACTCTTGATCCTGTAATGGAAGTGTATCGGAGAAGTGATATATAGCTATATATACCACCGAGAAAGCAATTGTTCCGTAGAAAAGCCACTTCCACCATGGCGGCAAATGGTTGTCGAGTTCTTTTATACCATCGTAATCGTGATGAAGCTCGATATCTTTTTCAGCTTCCATTGGAACAGAGGCATTCATCTTCTGTGCAAACCTGTTCCATAGCGATGGCTTTACAACATAGGGTATTCCGAGTTTGGCCGCTTTTGCTTTTTCGGTTTCCGTCATCAGCATGTTTACTACTTTTACCAGGTATAGCGCTACAACGCCTACGAGTATAATTACTAATAGTATAAATGCTGTTACGAGGTATATCGGAAACATGGGATCGTTAACCGGATCGTCCCAGAAAGTTTTCGCTGCCTGCGCTTCCTGAGCGAAGGCGCTGGCGGTATAGATCATGAATACAATAAACAACACTGCTTTTCTCATGGTCTTACTGTTTACGGTTTGTGTTTTCATTTTCAGAAGTTGCATCTTCCATGGGCAATGCCTTCATTTTGTCGATGATCTTTTTATCGGTAGTAAATACCCACAAGAGCAGGCAAAGGAAAAATGCGAAGAATATAACGAAGGAGATTACCGGCCAGATCGCGATGTTCTCTATACTTTGAAGGACGTTTTTATACATGGCTTTACTGTTTTAGGTTGAACTTGTCAGTTCTCAATTTTTATTCTGACTGTGCTGTTTTCTCTGCTTTTATATCCGTACCCAGTCGTTGCAGGTAGGCGATCAGCGCGATGATCTCAGCATCTTCGGCTACTTCTATACCATCTGCTTTCAGTGTGCCTGCTATTTCACTGGCTTGTTTTTCGAGATCGTTGTTCGCATCGTTCTCATATCCTTCTTCATAAGGAACACCAATGGTACGAAGCGCTGTTATCTTGCCACGTGTGTCTCCCTTGTTGATCACCTGCTCGAACAACCACGGATACGCTGGCATGATAGAACCTGTTGAGACGGCATCCGGAGCAAGCATGTGATTGTAGTGCCAGCTGTTGGAATATTTAGCACCTACACGATGCAGATCCGGTCCGGTACGTTTTGATCCCCACAGGAACGGGTGATCGTATACGAATTCTCCTGCTTTGGAATATTCACCGTAACGTTCAGTTTCTGAGCGGAATGGACGAACCATTTGTGTATGGCAGTTCACGCAACCTTCGCGGATATATATATCACGACCGTGCAGCTCAAGCGGTGTATACGGTTTTACACTGGTGATGGTCGGTACATTAGACTTTATCAGGAATGTTGGTATCATTTCAATCGCACCACCAATGAGTATAGCTACTATGGTTAACACGGTGAACAATACCGGCTTGTGTTCCAGCAGGCGATTGTGCCAGCCTCCGGTTTTCTGTACATATACTTTGGCAAGCGGTGCGGCTTCGGCATCTTCGTTCGCGAGGAAGCTTCCTGCGAAAGCTGTCTTCACCAGGTTATAGGTCATGATGATGGCACCGGTGAGATATAGGGCACCACCGATTGCGCGCAGTCCGTGCAGCGGCAGTATCTGTACCGTTGTCTCCAGGAAGTTTTTATATACCAGGAATCCTTCCGGGTTAAATTCTTTCCACATCAAACTCTGCACAACACCGGATACATACATCGGCAGGGCATAGAAAATGATACCGAGTGTGCCTAGCCAGAAGTGTACGTTAGCAAGTTTGGTAGAGTATAATTTTGTGTTCCACATGCGTGGTGTTATCCAGTATAGCATGGCGAAGGTGAGGAAACCATTCCAGCCTAAACCACCTACGTGTACGTGTGCTACAATCCAATCGGTAAAGTGTGCTATAGCATTAACATTCTTGAGGGATAGCAGCGGACCTTCCAGTGTAGCCATACCATACGCAGTAATAGCGACTACCATGAATTTTAAAACAGGATCTTCACGAACACGATCCCACGCACCACGGAGTGTCATCAGACCATTCAGCATACCTCCCCATGATGGGGCGATGAGCATGATGGAGAATACAGTTCCCAATGATT
The DNA here is from genome assembly GCA_902168205.1 of uncultured Chitinophaga sp. Taxonomy (GTDB): domain Bacteria; phylum Bacteroidota; class Bacteroidia; order Cytophagales; family Cyclobacteriaceae; genus Ohtaekwangia; species Ohtaekwangia kribbensis. The sequence continues at coordinate 185,513 of CABHOK010000003.1, forward strand.
GTGCCCAGTCAGGCAGTGATGTATATAGTAAGTGGTGCGGACCTGCCCATATATAGATGAAGATCAATGACCAGAAGTGAATGATCGACAAACGATAGGAGTATACCGGACGATTTGCGGCCTTCGGTAAGAAGTAATACATGAGACCGAGAAACGGAGTGGTAAGAAAGAATGCAACGGCATTGTGTCCATACCACCACTGCACCAATGCATCCTGCACACCGGCATACCAAGAGTAACTTTTGAAAAATGTTACCGGCATCTCGAATGAATTTACCACGTGCAGTACCGCTACCGTTACAAACGTGGCGATGTAAAACCAGATAGCAACATACATGTGTCGCTCCCTGCGTTTGATGATGGTGCCGATCATGTTCCATCCGAACACAACCCAGATGAGTGTGATCGCTATATCAATCGGCCACTCGAGCTCTGCATATTCTTTGGAAGTAGTCATACCCAGCGGCAGTGTGATCGCGGCCGCGAGAATGATAAGTTGCCAGCCCCAGAAATGTATCCAGCTCAACTTGTCGCTGAACATGCGTGTCTTCAACAGGCGCTGCATTGAATAGTATACTCCGGCAAACATGGCGTTGCCTACAAAGGCAAAGATGATGGCGTTGGTATGCAATGGACGAATGCGCCCGAAAGTTGTGTACTGCGTGTCGAAATTAAAGATCGGGTATACCAACTGGATGGCCGCAGTAAGACCAACCAACATACCTACCAATCCAAACACGACCGTAGCGATCATGAACGCTTTTACGATCTTGTTGTCATAACTGAATTTTTCTACTTCCATAAACTTGCTCAGCGTTTTGTATCAAATATTCTTGGCAATAAAAGTAGAGGTGGTATGATGTATGGAAGATGACTGTTGTTATCAGGATACCTGATTTTTGTCAGGATACACGCTGAAGGGTATATATGCAAAAAGACCCTCGCCAAAGAGCAAGGGTCATGCATTGTTTAGATTACTGAGTTATGTTATATCGCTTTGCTGAATATCACGCGGTTGTTGTCTTCTTCGTTCATCCGCTTGTCGAACACACGGCAGATATTTCGAATGAACGGTTCGCCTGCAGTTGTCACTTTAAGTCCTCCTTCTTCATAGAGAAAAAGTATTCCTTCTTTTTCCATTTCCGTTAACGTGTTGAGAATGTTGGCATCGACAACCTGCATCATTAACTCGCGACTTAATTCACCCTGGCAGCTTATCTGCAGAATGCATTGTTTTACCAGCAGATCTTCATCGCTGTGAATGTGTCCTTTTACAATAGCCGATGCGTTGTGCTGAATAGCACCGAGGTATTCTTCTACTTTCTTTTCGTTCTGCGCATACGCGTATTTGGCATCACTGATAGCAGAAGCACCAAGACCAATCAGTAACTCGGTGTTGGTAGTGGTATAGCCCATAAAATTGCGATGAAGCTTGCCGGAGACATACGCCTTGAAAAGGGAATCATGTCTCAGTGAAAAATGATCCATACCAACATCAGCATAGTCGGCTTTGCGAAGTAAATGTCTTCCTATTTCATACAGGTGTCTCTTCAGCGCGTGTGAAGGTAAATCGGATGTCTCATAATTACGTTGTCCCGGTCTTAGCCACGGCACGTGTGCATAGCTATAGAATGAAATACGATCGGGTTTCAGTGTCAATACTTTCTCAATGGTATCGGAAACTGTAAATGGAGTTTGAAAGGGAAGACCGTAAATAAGGTCGAAGCTTACGGATTCATAACCGATGACACGAGCCTGTTCGGTTACCTGCTGCAGGTTCTCAAAAGGTTGTATGCGGTGAATGGTGCGTTGTACTTTCTCATCCAGATCCTGTACACCAAAACTCACGCGGGTTGCACCGAGTTCGTGTAGTGTCTGCAGGTGTTCGTAGGTAGTGTTGTTCGGATGTCCTTCGAAGCTCATCTCGAAATCATTATGCAGCTCAACATCTTCGAGTAAGTACGAGATCATCCAGCGTAAATTCTGCGGACTGAAGAATGTAGGCGTTCCTCCGCCCAAATGTAATTCACGCACTACGGGCTTTTCACGAAATATATACTTGTAGTGATCCCACTCCTTCAGCAGTGCCTGTATATAGGGAATTTCGATCTTGTGATTTTTGGTAATGCGTGTGGAGCAGGCGCAATATGTGCAGAGGCTTTCGCAGAACGGCAAGTGTATATATATACTGATTCCTTTTTCGGTATTGGTTTCGTGGAACGTTCTTCGCAGGGCTTTGGTCCATCTTTCGGTAGTGAAAGACTGCGTGTCCCAATAGGGAACGGTCGGGTAACTGGTATAACGTGGTGTTGGTACGTCATACTTCTTTAATAAGGCAGCTTGTGATGGATATGAAGTCATGATTCAAAGTAGCTTCATCCATTAATTTTTATGAATGACCCGAATCAAGCATGAACCTGATTTTTGTCAGTTTTCTCCGGAGAGCTTTTTTCAGGCAGCGCAGGTTTGTCATCAAACAGCATTCTAACGGAGGGGGTATACGTATCGTCATATTGCCCGTTTTTCATATTCCAATAGAACACCGCCAGGAAAACTACTGCGATGGTAATACTGATCGTAATTAATAAGGTGATGATTCCCATAATTCTATACTTTAATACGTGAGGCTGCAATCTTTACGGCAAGTGTGCTGAACCCAACAACACTAATGCTGCTGATCGGCATAATGATAGCGGCCACAAGTGGTGTTAAATGTCCTGTTACTGCAAACGACAATGCTATAGCGTTGTAGAAGAATGAAATTCCAAAACCAATTTTAAGTATGACGGAAGATGACTGTGCAAACTTCAGAATTCTGCAAAGCTGCGTGATGTGCGCACCGTAGAGTATACCATCGCATGCCGGTGTAAAGATTCCGGTGTCATCGGTAACGGCAAGGCCAACATCACTTTGTCTCAGAGCACCAGCATCATTTAGGCCATCGCCAATCATCATTACTTTTTTACCCTGGCGTTGCAAGGCTGCTATATAGTCCAGTTTATCTTGTGGACTTTGATTGAAGAGCATTTGCGTGGAAGCCGGAAAAAGTTTTTTCATCTGCTCTTTATCAGTTTCATTATCGCCACTGAGCAGGGCAGTGCATTTACGGCCCAGTCGCTGCAACATACCCTTCATGTTTTTACGAACCGATGTTTTGATCACAAAATATCCCTTTACTTTATCATCGATCGCTATAAATACATGCGATGCCTCCTGATCAATTTTATAGCGGAACCCGGTAAATGCAGCCGATCCGATCTTATATACTTTGCCAGCAACGGTAGCTTGTATCCCTTGTCCCGGTAGTTCTTTAAAATCCTGAACGGCATCTTTCGAAAGATACTTCAGGTGTTTGGTGATCAGCATACTTAACGGGTGCGTTGAATAACTGGTGAGTAGTTTAATTCTTCCCGGATCTTCTTCCTGTAACTCACCTGTAAATGATATGTTGGGTTCATCGCCATGTGTTATCGTGCCGGTTTTATCAAATACAATGGCATCGATGGTGGCCATGCGTTCAATGACATCTGCATTCTTTAGGTAAAGTTGTTTTTTGCCCAATATACGCAGCATGCTGCCCAGGGTAAACGGAGCTGCGAGCGCCAGCGCACACGGACAAGCCACCATCAACACCGAGGTAAGCACGAGCCACATGGAAGATGGTTCGGTGATCTGCCAATATATAGCCGTGATAAAGGCTATACCGAGCACGATCCAGGTAAACCTGCGTGCGGCACGATCGATGATCTTTTGATATTTACTTTCTTCTATTTTTTTGAAGGCATCGTTGTTCCACAAACTGGTAAGGTGGCTCTGCGATGTTTGTTTCTCAACTGCCAGTGTTACGGGAGTGCCGATGAGGCGGCCACCGGCATATACTATATCTCCCTGCAATGCTTTTACTGGTTTTGATTCGCCCGTAACAAAGCTGTAATCGATATATGCGAAGGCATCGAGTAATTTACTGTCAGCCGGAATGATCTCCATGTTTCGAATGCGGATCTGATCACCTCTTCGTAATTTGTAAATAACAACAGGTCTCCATTCGCTTTCTTCAAGCCTGTTAACGGCTAATGGAAAATAGGCGGTGAAATCGCGATCGAACGCGAGACTTTCGTAGGTCTTGTTCTGAAACCATCGGCCAATGAGTAAAAAGAAAACCAGGCCGGTAAATGAATCAAGATAGCCTGCGCCCGTAGCTGTAATAATGTCGTAACCGCTGCGTACAAATAATGCGATGAGTCCTGCAGCAATCGGTACATCAATGTTTACCTGCTTTTGTTTGAAACTCTTGAAAGCAGACGTTATATAGTCGAAGCCGCTATAGAAAAATACCGGTATAGCTAATGCGAGGTTTAGCCATGAGAAAATACGCATGAGGTCTTTCTCCGAATGATCGATGCCGAGATATTCCGGAAAACTAAATAACATGATGTTGCCAAAACAAAAGCCCGCCAGCGATAATTTCATTACCAGCGATCGGTCTGTTTTAGGTTTGTCCGCTATATGATCTTCCAGTGTTATCTTCGGTATATATCCAACTGATGCGAGCAATTGTGCGATGGTACTCAGCTTTACCAACTGCGGATTGAAATCTACGCTGACTGTCTTTTTCGTAAAATGTACTTCCGAACGAAGGACACCGGGTTCGATCTTGTGAAGATTTTCCAGGAGCCATATACACGATACGCAATGTATAGCCGGTACGAAGAAATTTACCTTGGCAAAAGTATCAGAATCGAAATCGAGTAATTTCTTGCGAATGTCTTTCTCATTGAGGTAGGCATACGTTTCATCGCTTTTATGCTTCAGTTGTATACCGGGATTTTTATCCAGGTCGTAATACTGACACAGGTTGTTGCTGTTCAGAATTTCATATACTGTTTTACAGCCGTAGCAACAGAATGCTTTATCATCCAGCCACAACGTTTCTTCACAGGTTTGTCCGCAATGAAAACATTTTAAATCAACGCTCACGTCAGGAGCAACATCAGTATCCATCATCATGCTTCAACAAGTTCTTCTTTCATTACATACGACCATACCAGTTTTTTAGAGTGATTTACAACGGATTCGGTAAGACTTCCGGAGATCAGGCGATCGAGTCCGGTGCGACCATGCGTGCCCATGGCGATTACGTTTCCCTTTACGGAGTTGCTAAATTCCAGTATGCCTTCCTCCAGTTCAACGTGGTTATAAATATTTATAGTATAATCCTTGAGATTGTAGCGTTTTGCAAAACTGGTTAATCGCTCGAGGCTTACGGAGTCGTTTGTAAAGTTCAACGGTGTGTTAATCCAGACAATGTGCAGTTTTGCTTTAAAGAAATTCTGCAGCGCTTTTACTTTTGCTACCAGATCTTCTTCGTCTTCTATATCTAATGTGTGCGGAAATACAATGTTCTTCACCGGTCCTTTATAGTAATCTTTCAGCACGAGTACGGGTACACTGGCGTGTCGTACAATCTTCTCGGCTGTGGAGCCAATGAAGAATTCCTTGACACCACTGGCGCCATGCGATCCCATGATGATGCAGTCAATTGCATGGTCTTTTGTATAGTTCTGAATAATTTTGGAAGGTGCTCCAAACTCTACTTTCATCGCGACATCAACAGCGTCAGTCTTGTTATACTTGCTCAGGATTTTGTCGAATCCCTTTTCAGCTTTGTCTCTCAGTTCATCCAGCATTTGTTGTTCAAAAGACAGAACCGGCATAATGATCGAGTCATGAAGCACGGGTAACTCAATGACATGCAGTAAATGCACAGTGCCTTTTGATTGTGCAGCTACATCCAGCGCAAATCGGAATGCATTAACGGCAGTGCTGGAGAAATCGCAGGGAACAAGAATCTTTTTCATATCGATATAGCTTTATGGGTTAGATTTGAGACTGCTGTTTTATTGCTGTTTGTAGCGGCACGGCAGTAATCGTGTCGTTGATCCACTTCTTTGTATATCAAAAGTATTTACAGTATTGTGCGTATCTTTTGAGATCGGTCATCGGTAAAAATGATTTTTGTCAGGTTTTATAATTTTTTATTGTCTCATTCTTAACTAAAAATTCAGTAATGGATGTACAGGTAAAATTTCTGGGAGGCACGGGCACGGTAACAGGTTCGCGCTATTTATTGAGTGTAGGAAAATTCAGACTGTTGTTTGACTGTGGATTGTTTCAGGGATTGAAAGAACTTCGCCTTCGAAACTGGGATGAGTTTCCGGTTGATCCTTCTACCATTAACGCAGTAGTGATCAGTCACGCACATATCGATCACACCGGATATTTACCCAAACTTGTAAAGGAAGGGTTTAACGGAACAATATATTGTACCGAACCTACGGCTGACCTGATGGAAATTATGTTGCTCGACTCAGCCAAGCTGCAGGAAGAAGAAGCATCGTTTGCCCGCTCAAAAGGATATTCGCGCCATGAAAAGCCTGAACCGCTTTATACTACACAAGATGCGCAGTCTGTTTTTCCATTGGTGAAGAAGCTGCCGTATGGACAACGGGTGAATATTAATAATAACATCACGATTGTTTTTTCGGATGCAGGTCATTTGCTCGGGTCGGCTATTACGGAGATGTTTATTACCGGAGAAAAGCAGGAGAAGAAAATAGTTTTCTCGGGCGACCTCGGGCGTGATACTGATGCTATTCTCAATGCACCGACTGCGATTGAAGAAGCCGATGTGCTGTTCATAGAATCAACATACGGTAATAAGGATAACCCGGTGTACGATCCCGCCAAAGACCTGGAGCGCATTGTAAACGAAACGGTGTCCAATAATGGTGTGCTGCTGATTCCAGCTTTTGCCGTTGGCCGCACACAGGTGCTGCTATACTATCTGCATAAGCTGATGCAGGAAGACAAGATTCCGGATATACCGGTATATATTGATAGTCCGATGGCGATTTCGGCAACGTATCTATACTATAAATACCCGGACTACCATAAGGTTAAATTCAATCATGCAGTTTTTGCGCGTGAGATGGAAACGAACATGCTGGTGTTTGTAAAAAACTCGAAGCATTCCAAAACACTGAATGAAATTAAAAACAACGCGATCATAATTTCTTCCAGTGGTATGATGACGGGAGGGAGAATTTTGCATCACCTGTATCACCGGTTGCCTAATGAACAGGATACATTGTTGGTAGCCGGCTATCAGGCCGAAGGCACGCGCGGCAGAGACCTGGTAGACGGTAAACCGTTTATCCGAATATTTGGTGAGCAAGTGCCTGTAAAATGCAGGGTGGCTAATGTATCATCGTTGTCAGGGCATGCCGACCGACCGGAGTTGTTTGCATGGATGCAACATTTCAAAGCAAAACCTAAACTTGTATTTACCGTGCACGGTGAAGGTGCTAACCTGGCAGCCTACGCACAGGCTATACGCCAGCAGCTGGGGTGGAATGTTGTGGAACCGCAGTACCTTGAAACTGTTACGCTGTTCTCCGGAATTTGATTCTGATTATAGTGTAGTTTGCTTTTCGTATCGACCGGTAACTTCGGTAAGGCCTATGCGGTATAGTATAGGCTTTCTCTTTTTCTGTACAATGTGTGGCGGATCTGCAAATTCGCGCGCGACATTTACGGTTTCTCCAAGCATTAACGGAGCCAGTCGTTCGTGAAACAACCGGATGACTTTGTTTTGTGCCACTTCAGTTTTCAGTTCTTCAAACTTTCCCCACGCAATAACGCTGCGCCAGTTGGCGAGGTTGTCGATCGAATCTACCTGGAAACATACCTGCGGATTCTTTCGCATCATGCTGATCTTGGTTCCTTCCCACGAATGCCCGTAAATACACTTCTGACTGAATACGTACGTGATGGGTATTATCAGTACCTTGTTGTTCGCGTAGCACCCGATTCTGCCTACGGTGTTGCATTGCAAAATATATTCGCTTTGCTGTTGGGTTAACAAACCGATCATAATGCTTGGTTTTATATAAAGGTATATCTCAGAAAACCATTTTGCACTGACTTTCGTCATGGCATGTCTTGATGGTGGTCATAGGCGAAAATGCAAATCACGACTAGGTTTGTTTGAATAAATTCAGTGCATCTCTCATACTTATTGCGATGAACGATATAAAACAAATCTTCCACGTATGTGTACTGTTGTCTGTAGTCATCCTGACCGTATGCTGCCGGTCATCGCTTACTACGGCCGGTCAAGCAGGCGAGTTGTCCCTGGATTATGAACGCGAACCGATACTGTTGCCACGCGATTCTGCACACCCGGTATATGCTCGTCTTTTAAAACGACAGTCGGTGCTCACGTTCTATGAGCGCAACGGACATTTACCTGTATGGCTGGCAGGCGATGGATTTTCTGCAAAGGCTGATACGTTTGTAACGATACTGCGGACATCCCGCAGGTATGGTTTATTGCCACAGCATTACCATATGCCGGAAGTTATGGTTTTGTATAAACATAAGCAGGACACTGCCGCGCAGCTCAGGCTGGATGTATTGTTAACCGATGCATTCTTTCAGTTTGTGTCGGATGTTAGTGTAGGAAGAACCGCTGCAGTGCTGCGCGACAGCAGTGTGTTTGCTGCATTGCGGGCGTTGAACGATCAAAATGTTCGTAGTGTGATCGAAGAACATGAACCGGAACAACGGCCCTATAGCGATCTTAAAAAAGCGCTGCATACGCTGCTGGATACAGTGCCACAGTCTGAGCATATAGCGCTGATGGAAGGATCAACGTCTGATACACTTGCTGCCAATAAAACGATTCAATCTATAGCTATAAATATGGAACGCTGGCGCAAGGATACAACGAGCTTCGGTGATCCTTACGTATGGATCAATATACCTTCGTTCGAACTGAAGGTAATGGATGGTGATCGTTCTGTACTTGAGTCGCGTATTGTTGTCGGTAAACGTGATACGCCTACGCCCATTTTGAGTAGTTATATTGATTGCTTTACAATCTATCCTTTCTGGAGTGTTCCCAGAAAGATAACTGTCAATGAATTTCTCCCTGAAATAAAAAAAGATAGTTTGTTCCTGAGCCGTAACCGGTTTGACGTGCTTGATAAAAAAGGAAAGATTATAGATCCATCAACGATTAACTGGCAACAGTATAATAAGCGCAATTTTCCATATATACTCCGTCAACGCGAAGGCACTGATAATTCGCTGGGTATTATTAAATTCTCATTCGATAATCCGTATGCTGTGTACCTGCACGACACCAATGCCAAAAAGCTTTTTAGTAACGTGGTGCGTGCTTACAGTCACGGCTGCATTCGAATGGAGAAATCAGTAGAACTGGCGCGGTATCTTTTTGAGCGTTCAGGGGAAGAGCATTCGAATACCATTGATCGCTATATATACCTGGAAAAGAAACGAACCTTTAATGTAGTGCCGGCTGTTCCTATACACATACGATATTATACCTGCGAAGTGGTTGCAGGTGAATTGAAACTGTATCCGGATTTATATGGACTGGATCGAACGTTACTCAGAGAACTTTACAGGCCTGCAGAATTATTCCACAGTCTTTAGGATCCATACATCATTTTCATGAGCAAAGGTATAGGTTTCTGCCGGCCGTAAAGCCGTGATGTCCGTCTGCTGATATTTAGTGCCCTTGTTTGAAAATGGAAACGTAAGCGTGGTGTATACCATGCGCATGGGGTTTTCATAGGTAACGCTTACTTTATGCTCACCTTCTTCGTTGGTTGCTTTTCCGATCTGGTAAGTTACCGGTTGCGTATTGTAGAAGAGGTATCGTTCCCTGCGATGGCTCCGATCAAGCGCAGAGTCAAGTTTGTATATGTGTGGTGATGTAAAGCTATAGAGATTAAAAGGTGAGATGTTGGATATATCCGTGGCAAGGGCAGCTTCTACATTACGCTTGGCGCGGATCACGGAGTAACCAGTTTGCAATATATACTCATTGCGATAATGGGAGCGGGTGTTGACGTATGCCGAGTAAATATCTTTGATCTTTTGTGCCGGCGCTACTTTACCATTCTCCGTTTCGATCATGGCATTCAGATCGTGATCTGCTTTTTGCTGCAGTAATTCTATTCGCTTGCGAATGGTTTGTTCGACCAGGTCGGATGGAGGTGTAAACTTGATAAAGGTTGTAGAAAAATATACTATAGACAGCACAAGTACAGTTAGTGCTGATATGATGAAAGACCTTTTTCTAATGGTATCAGCTATAAATTTCCTGGGTGTGATTTTTTCGCTCTTGAGTTGCTCTTGTATCTCCTCGAATAGTTTGTTCGCAACGAAATCAATTCCACGCTCAGATCTGAGGGAAACAATATTGGCCATCGGTGCGAATTTAGTAGCTAGTTCCTCTGGGGTAATGTTATAAAGTACAGGCAATAAAGTCCTTTCGCCATCGACTTCACGTTTCATAAAAAAGAAGAACTCATTCAATGTCCAATACTTCGAAATGTAGGTTGGACTTAGTATTGTTACTCCGAAACGGCATTGATTCAGGTTGACATGAATTGAAGTTGCCAGAGGATTACCGACTTTAAGATTTCTTCCAGAATACCATACACGCAGTCCCTTCTCAACAAGTTTTTTGTCGAGCTCATTAGCAATGGCCTCTTTGTCTTCCATCGCATGCGATATAAAGACGTCATAGGTATAGTTCTTGGCTTTCATGGTTCCGGTTCATATAGTGCTATGCGATTCGGAAATATACCGTAAGGCTTTGTAAAGTATTACCGTATGATCTTTAAAAGTCCCATCAGGTCATCACGATATTCCTTGCTCATTTGTATTTCTATTTCACCCATCTTAATACTGTTTCCATCGAGCGAGGTAATCCGGCTTACGTTTACGATGTACGAGCGATGGACCTTAACAAAATCTTCATGGTTCAGTTGCTCGTAAACGTTGTTCATACTGGTAGACAATGTAAACGTGCGGGTGTCGGTAATTACTTTGCAATACGACCGATCAGCTTCCAGGTATAGAATCTCCTCCAGGTTGAGCTTGGTATATACCTGGCTTTCTGTTCTTACAAATGCAGGTCGCGCTAAACGGTTGCCGGCAGCGGGTATATGTTTGGCATTGCTAAAGGCGAGATCAATAGCCCGTATCAGATCTGCTTCGTTAAATGGCTTTGTTAAATAATTAGCAGGTTGTGTTTTCTTGGCGCGATCCAGTGTTTTGTTGTCAGTATAATCGCTGAGGTAGATAATCGGAATTGCCAGTTGTTTTGAAATGATCTGCGCGGCTGATATACCATCCAGCGCTCCTGCTAATTCAATGTCCATCAGGATAAGATCCGGATTTTTGCTTTTTGCTTTTTCGATCGCTTCTTCTCCGCTGGAACATGTAGCAACAACTTCGAGTGAATGCTTCTCCAAACGCTGCGCGATATCTTCCGCGATCAGGAGCTTGTCTTCAACAATAAGTACTTTAATCTTTTCCATAGGTCAGGTAACTGGTATTTGTAACGTGAAAGTAGTTCCGGTATAAGATTGTACGCTGATCTTGCCTTTAAGCTCGCGTGTTAGTGTTTTTACCATGCGCAGTCCAAATGACTGCGGTGTCTCATGCTGTGCTGCCTCCGGTATACCGGGGCCATTGTCAGTGACCTGAAGGATCAGTTCACTGGACTGGGGAGCCGATATACTTATTTGCAAGGCTGGTGCAGGATGTTCGTTATAGGCATACTTCATGGCGTTGCTTACAATTTCATTCAATATTAGCCCGGTGGGAATCGCTTTGTCAACATCCAGGTATATATCAGTACTGTTCAGGGTAAACTCCAGCTTATGTGACAATCCGTATGTGTGCATCAGGTACGTCACCAGTTCCTGTATATACTCCTTCATGTTAATGGTACGGTTGTCCTGATCACTATATAGTTTTTTGTGAATGAGTGCCATGGTGTTAACACGACTTTCACTGCTCTTGATTACTTGTATCGCATTCTCATCTGTAAGGTGTCGTGATTGAAGACTTAATACACTTGAAAGTACCTGGAGGTTATTTTTTACCCGGTGATGCAGTTCCTTTAACAAGTTCTCTACCCGGTTTTTATTACGCTGGCTCTGCCGATAGCCATAGTATAACAATGCTGCTATAACAGTTATAAGGGTAACTATAATGATGAGACTTTGTATCCAGGTTTGCTTGGTTTTTATTTCAGCATGTTGCAGTGCTTTGTCTTGTTCGAGAATACTGATCTGCTGTTCCTTCTTCTCCGTTTCATATTGTATTTGCATCGAGGTGAGGCTTTCCACCTTTTCATGATCCAGGAGACTGTCTTTTACGATCATCAGTTCATTGGCAAAATGCAGTGCCTTTTTATAATCAGACCGGTTGCTGTAGAGTTGTACTTTTAGCTCGAGGTTTTTTCGCAGTTCGTCCAGCGAACCCGCCACGCGTATGTGATCTTCCGCTTCGAGTATAAAATTTTCTGCAGCGGGTAAATCATTCGATAGCAGTTTTACTTTGCCCAGGTTATTTAACGCGATGGCTTCGTTAAGGCGTTCTCCAAATTCTTTCTTTATAGCCAGCGACTCCCGGAAATACGACTCCGCTTCTTTTACTTTATTTTGAGACAGGTATGTTTCACCGATCAGGTTCAAGGTGGTGCCAACAGCATTTCGGTCGCCTGCATTCTTTTTAATATCAACAGAACGGAATAGATTTTTCAAGGCACTGTCATACTGATGCAGGCTGATATATACTTCACCTATGTTGTTGTAAGATTGCCCGATGCCCTTCGTGTAATCAATTTGCTTTCGTATTGCCAGGGCTTTGCTATAGTATAGCAGTGCATTGGTGTAGTCTTCTAATTTGGCGTATACTGCGCCAATGGTGTTATAGCAAGATGCCAGCGTGCGGTCAGGCTTTTGATGTTCTAATATAGTCAACGCACGAAAGGCGTGTTCCAGAGACTTCTCGTACAAGCCGAGATTTTTGTAAAGAAGCGAAAGGTTGGTCTCAATAATTACAATATGCGTAGTGTCACGGGCTTCTTCATAAAGTGCGAGTGCTTTGTTGTAATAGAATAACGTGCTGTCTGAGAAACCCTTGTTGTTATAGGCAACGCCCATGCACTCGAAGGTTGATGCGGTGAGATCAGGCTTTTTAGTGGAGTACCGGATGGATCTATAGTAACAGGACAGGGCACTGTCATATTCATGTGCTGTTAAGAAATCATAACCGATATGTGAAAGGTGCGAAGCTGCTTTGTCGGGATCGTTCTCGCGAATGGCTGTAGCTAATAGTGTTTTGAGGCTGTCTGTTTTTGATTGGGCAGTGCAGCACAACGGGATACATAGAGCAAGCGCGAGCAGGTATGCAAGCTTCATAGGTATAACTACAGGTATTGCTCACAAGATAAACAAAAAAACGGTGAAGTATAGCTTCACCGTTTTTAAATAACACACGCTTACGGCTTGGTAGGAGGAGGGGGAATTGCGATCGGATCGTCCTCGGAGTTAGTCGGTGTTACCGATTCTTCTGTGCAGCTTACAGCCGTGAGGCCCGCTATAAATAAAAAGATGTATGCTAGTTTTTTCATTGTTATAAATTTTTGGTTAGGGTCGTCCGTGACGTGCTGCTTGAGAAAGGGCATGGAAATCCCGGGTCAGGTCAAGTGAATGACCTGATATTGATTTACTGCCGTCTCCGCGGCAGCCTGCCGCAGACATTTACTTTTTGAAATGTGGAGGAGTGTGGGGCTTATAGCTGGTAACTTTCCCCACGGAAGCAACACAGCTGTAAGCGCCTTACTATAGTTTGATCGATCGCGCTAGCGTGATGTAAAGGTGTAGATATAGGATGGTTAAGATATTGTCGATAGGACTGCGTATTCTTCCTGTTTTTTTACTCTTTTTTCTAAATTGTTTTCTATTTCTTTTAACTTGTTAGTATATGAGTAAAGTAAAGGTTGATCATTTGCATAAACTGTTGTATGCATTGCATAAGAAGACAGGGCTGGAGCTTTCGACAAAAAATTTGCAGACTATTTCAGAGAAGATAGAAGGTATAGGGAGTGATTACCTGTATTGGAAAATTCAATACCCAATAAAGGACAAGAAGAAAAATGATACAATTGGATTGCGAATCACTCAGTTGGATAATATTGCTCGATATTTAGGATTTGAAAATTTTCAAAATTTTATAGCGCATATAGAGCTGGATAAAGATCCGCAGATCATGAGTCTTATCGGTAATTATTATAGTTATGTTCGCAGAAATTCAGAAAAAGAAAAATATATACTCCGGTCGCCCGTAAAAATCGAGCAGCGTAAAGACGGTAAGATCGAATTTCAGTTAAAAGGACCTGCCTATACATTCAGAGGCGAGATATATAGTAAGAAGGGTTGTATTTTCATTTTAATGAAAGCAGATGAAGGAAAGGTATTTCATCACATCTATAAAATAGGAGACCGGCAAACTCCCTCGGTGATGCAGGGAGTTTTTTCAGGTGTGTCCACTGCGTTTGATCCCATTGGCGGAAGAACGGTGTTGGTGCGTACCGAAGAGCCCTATACATTGCTGAAGAATGCAAGCCTTTCGGTTCATGAACTTCGTAAATCAAAAATGGCGGTGGAAAAACGCCTCGCTGTATATTTTAAAGAATATTCCAATAATAATATAGCGCCCAACCGATCTTCCACTTTTGGAATAAGTGACTTGTAGCGAAAGTTGTCTCATGTTGCAACGTATCTTTTGCCCTGGTTACCACGGTGAGGGTATACGTATTATTGTCTCAAAATCTCAAGTTGATTTATTGTGCTGTTATAGCGGTGAGCAATTCTCTCTACACTGCTATATTTTCTTTAGCGAGACCAAAACTTATTTACCTGCACTACCTGCGTAAGATTCATTCTTCTTTTTGAAAAATGTGCCGTAAGTGGTATATTATTTTTGTATTATAAATGTACAGGATATAGAAGTATCAACATTGGTTTATAACAGTTTCTCGTAAGCCTAAGAATTACCGTGTTGCTATTCGCCTCTTTCTCATCTACTCTACCTAAGGCGAATGTTATTTGTACTGCGATGTCGGAATTGTCTTTAGCTGAAATTATAGGAAGGTAGTCGTATTGAACTTTTGAAAAAACAACCCCCAACTATGATCCGTTTATCAGGTATAAAACTGGTATTGTCTGTTACGTTCCTAATTCTATCACTCTTTCCCGCAGCGGGAGTCTTTGCCCAATGTGTAGGCTTGCCTGCTGTCTCATCGCTGGGTAGTAACAAATTCCCGGTAGGGCTATGTGCCCCCGTTAATGCCAACGTAACGTACAACGTTTCATTTACATCACCGGTACCGGCAGGAACGTTGGAACTTATATATGACTGGAGTGATGGAAGTCCGCAGGAAGTAATTCCGCTAGTAACTGGTAATACACAATATTCAGCTGCACGAACACATACTTTTCCGGCCGAGAGTGATTGCGAGTATCCGGTGGTTATCACGCTGCGATACAACGGTGTGCTCTGTACAAATACAAGACAGTTGCAGAAGATCGCTTCCTGGAGAACGGATAATCACAACGGAGCTGAGATTGGACTTGTTGTTCCGGGTACCGGACTAACGGAGCACTTTGTCTGCGAAGGAGATAACATTGGTATATCCTTTAAAGACGAAAGTAAATGGAACTGTAGTTCTCAATATATAGAGACTCCTCCCAATCCTATTGAAACTCCCAATACGGAAGGCCGCTGGCAACAGATCATTTACAATACAGGAAGTGGAAGCAAGATTCCGAATATCAGCATTGATGGTATTCCGGTAACGGGTAATGGCGGTGCTGATGTCATTACAAACTATAACGACCCGCGCGGTATAGCCTTTATGGCAAGCCCTGTATATTATGAAGATGCACGCAGAAGACCTTCGTTGCTCATCTCGGCACCCGGTGGCTTTGGTGCAGGTTTTCCAAAGGCAGGCGATTCATTTGCGATCACGTTACGCTACTGGAACTTTTGTAATCCGTATGATGATCCTGCTATACCAGGTCCTCCGGTTGATGCAGCGAATGGTGATCACCCTCCCGTTGTAAGAACATCCTATATAAGAATTGTAGCTCCGCCCACGGCACCTGTAGCAACCAATCAATCCGTTTGCAATGGTACAACACCGTCTGCTTTTACGGTAACCGGTGTACCTACTGCTAATATAGTTCGTTGGTATGCAAATATTCCGAACCCGGATCGTCCCGGCAGTTTGATTGCAACGAGCAGGACACTCGCCATAACAGCGCATCCGGAATGGGTAAACAACACAACAGCTGGTGCTATGAAAGTGTGGGTAAGTCACCAGGCGACAACAGCTGGTGCTACCAATTGTGAAAGTCCAAAAACTTTAGTAGTGCGTGCTATACGTGAAAGTCTCACCGTTCCCGATCCCGTTATTCCTCTTCAAACCGATGTTTGTAACCGGAGTCCTGTAACGGTATCACTGCCTGCACCGGTTGTTGAACCGGTAGGCGGTGCTACATCCTATATATGGACAGGTTCCAGCGGTGTAACGCTTACTTCGAGCTCTGCGTCTTCAGCAACGTTCTCAACCAACATTACAAACTTTGGTACGGCCCTATATGTAGATCGCACCATAACCGTTACGCGTCAGTATACTGCGGCACCTACCTGTGCCAAGGCACGCGTGTTCACCATTCGTATTTACAAGCCTGCTGTTGCAGGTGTGCTGGCACCTGTAGCCGATGTATGTGAAAATGTAGCTGTGAGTCCGATAACGCTGAGCGGCTATACCGGTGACATTGCGCGCTGGGAAGTCAAAAAAGATGCCGGTAATTATGAGTTATATACCGGAGGTGCTTCGGGTGCATCGATCACACCTGGAATTTTAACTGCGGGTGTATATACCTTTCGTGCTGTTGTCAAGAATGGCGGATGTAATGAAGTATATAGTAATGAAGAAATCGTTGAAGTTTTTGCGCAGCCTGTAAAAGCAAGCGCTGGTCAGGATCAGTTTATCTGTACATCATTGAGTTCTGCTGCACTGGATGGAAGCAACCCGGCTCCAGGCACCGGGGTATGGTCGTATGTGTCCAGTATACCGGCAGGTTTACCGGCACCGGCTTTTTCTACCCATGCGAATGATCCACATACATCTATATCGGTGCAGGCCGCGTATGCCGGTGTATATAGAATGCGTTGGACTGTAGTCAATGGATTATGTTCCAGCTTTGATGATGTTATTATTGATTTCGGTACCAATCCTTCTGATCCGGATGCAGGACAAGACCGCGCCGTATGTGCGCAGATTGCAGACCTGCAAGGCAACGCACCGGCTATTGGTTCTGGTACTTGGACTGTAGTAAGCGGGCCCGGTTGTAGTGGCGATGCTTGTCCGGTTACAATTGTTACACCTACATCTCCAACTTCGATGGTGGAGTTGAAAGGACCAACCTATACCTATGGTAATTATACTTTTCGTTGGTCGATCAGCAGCGGTGGTAATAATTGCTTTTTGAAATCCGATGAAGTGACCATTCGCTTTGATGAGCCGATTCGTGTCAGTGCTTCCAACGTACAGGATATATGCCTGGATGCAACGAAGCTTGATCCGATTAAAATTACCGGCACGGTAGAAGGTATATTTTCACAAGCCTCCTGGCAACTTGTTTCCGGCACGGGTACGGTAACGGCCAGCACTATAACCGGCTCGGGTATATATACTGTTGAAGCTTCCTATATACCTACTGCGAATGACTATACGAGCGGTGCTCCCATACAGGTAAAACTCTCAGCGCAACCCAATGCCTCCAGTTCCTGTAATTCGGTAGAGCAAACAATTAATATTATCATGGATCGCAAGCCGAATGCAGATGCCGGTGTAAATATGCCGTTTGTTTGTAACGACTATGTGAAACTGAATGCAGCAGCTCCGCTCTATGGCGCTGTTGGTACATGGACCAGTACGCAACCCGGTATAATGTTCGATAATCCGAACGATCCGCAGACAACGGTACGAAATTTACCGGCAGCACCGGGCAGTGCTATAGTAACGTGGACGGTAACAAGTGCTAGTGGTAAATGTATATCAGATCCATCGTCTGTTACCCTTACGCGTGTAAACCCTCCGTTGATAAATCACCTGAATCTTACCGAATGCGAAGTAAGCAATGGCACCACGAGTGTGATCCTTTCTAATTATGATAATTCAGTTACACCGCTGGCAGCTGGTCAGCGTGAAGTAACGTGGTATAAAGATGCGGCACCTCCCACCGGTACGTTGATCACCAACCCGGCTACAGCACAGGTAAATGTTGCCAACGGACAGGTATATATAGCACGCGTCCGCGAGTTGAATACGAGTTGTACAAGCGATGCCCGTGTTACTGTCAACGTAAGACCGTTGCCGAAAGTAATGAACGGACTGGTAACACTTTGTGAAGAGACTCCGGGCAGTGGCACAGTTTCCGGAATTAACCTGATGGGTGCGCAGTATACCGGTTCCATTACCAGTGAAGCGAACGTGAATATAGCCTGGTATAACAGCGAGGCTGATGCTTTCAATAATGTAGCTCCGATTACACAACCTATTATGGTTACCTATGCCAAAGAAATTTATGCGCGTGTTACCTATCGCGATGCACCGGCATGCTATACCCTGGCGAAGCTGAACATCGTGGTAAACTCTAGTCCGTCTATCACAACAATCTTCGGTCGCGAGTCGGTTTGTCAGGGATCAATAATGTCCAATGTGGAGATATACCAGGTTACACCTATACCGGGAGCAAAATACTATTGGGACATACCGACACAGTTCGTGGTATTTGGTGGTGGAACGGAAAATGACTTTTATGTGATGCTGCAATTCCCGAATGTATATACCGGCACCATCCGGGTGCGAGCTGAGCGGAGTGGTTGCAGTGGTCGTGTGATTGAAAAAACGATCACCGTACTATCAGCGCCTGCGCGACCGGTGATCCGCGGTGCAGATGTGGTTTGTGAAGACAATACCGGTATAGCATTTAATGTATCGCCCAATAATTATCCTGCATCCGTATATAACTGGGAGATTCGCAGGGCTTCGGATAATTCCATTGGTGGTGCTGATATTATTGAAGGACAGACGACCGGAAATATACTTGTAAACTTTTTGAAAGAAGATGTTATTCTTTCAGTTCGTGAGAACAATGCTATCTGTGCGAGTCCGGAGGCTACCAAAGTAATTACGGTTACAGATGCTCCACAGGCAACGCTGGCGGTGGAGAAAGATATAACGTGCTTCCTGGCAAAAGATGGTGCTATACGCACTACTGTTGCCAGTGGAACAACTCCGTATACCGAGTATAAAATATTGCAGACGGGTGCGACCGATGCGAATCTCGATGGTGTATTCGAAAATTTAGGACAAGGCAGTTATAGCG
Source organism: uncultured Chitinophaga sp. (assembly GCA_902168205.1). Classification (GTDB taxonomy): domain Bacteria; phylum Bacteroidota; class Bacteroidia; order Cytophagales; family Cyclobacteriaceae; genus Ohtaekwangia; species Ohtaekwangia kribbensis. The sequence continues at coordinate 204,865 of CABHOK010000003.1, forward strand.
TTCGTGTAAAAGATGCCAATGGCTGCGAAGCTACTACCAATACCGTTGTGCTGATGCAACCTTCGCAGGTAACTATCACCGGTGTAAATGTACTGACGGATGCCAACGGCTTTCATGTCAGTTGTAAAGATGCCAGCGATGGTGCCATAACAGTTTCATTCTCCGGTGGCAGCAATACTGCTGACTATACGGCCACGCTCAATCGTGCCGGCGATCTTAATGTTGTAAAACTGACGGGTAGTAATTCTTTAACGTTTACCAACCTGTTGCCCGGTACCTATACCATTGTAGTAGAAGATGCGAAAGGCTGTGCTTCTCAACCTGCCGTGGCATTCCTGGTGAATCCGCCTGTGTTCTACGGTGGTCTTATCGGTACAAATCAAAGTATATGTTCAGGAGCAGATCCTGCGCGCATAGAAGAATTAGCACCTGCCTCCGGTGGTGTAGGCAATTATACGTATGAATGGCAGGAGTCGGCAACGGGTAATGTGAACAATGATGCGGAATGGACAACGATACCGGGTGCTACGGGTATAGCATACGATCCTACTGTATTGACAACAATACGTCCGGAAGGAGAGCAGCGTCATTACAGGCGATTAACGCGCAGTATATCTACGTTACATGGTACACCTGTGTCGTGTGAGGTAAAAGGAAAAACCGAAAAAGTGACGATCACTATTAATCCGATTCCCCAGGTAACATTCCGCGCGAATGCAACCGAAGTTTGTTACGGTGATCCGCTGTCGTTGCTGCTGGATGTTACCGTGGGTACGGCACCCATCGAATATGAATATAGCTCTGTCTTAACGGGAAGATCTCCGAAGCGTCAGGGCGGAAAGAATACGATCATTGCTATACCTGATTTTAAAGCGAATGATACCTATACATTGGTAAGTGTTACGGATGCGAATGGTTGTGCTGTTGGGCAATTGCCACCACCGGTATCGGTAAATGTTATACTGGTAAATCCTGTATTTACCGTATCAGGTTCGGGTACACAATGTGATGGTGGAGAGTTTACGTTTGGCTGGAATGTTGAGAACGGAGTAGACTATCGTTGGGAATGGTCTGACGGAACCATCACAGAAATTACAGCGGGTACATTGCCGCTGGGCGCACAACAGATTACACACCGTTTCCCGATAGGGTCCAACCAGGAGTCCACAGTATACCCGGTGAAATTGTTTGCCAAGCATCCAGCCTGTATTGAGAAATATACCACGCAGTCAGTAACGGTGTTCCCGGCTATTGCGATTAATATAGGGGAACCAGATGCTTCGGTTTGCAGTGGAGAAACTGTAACGTTCCGCGATAATTCAGCCGGTGTTGATCATGGTAAATGGTTTTACCGCGAGCTGGGCACAACGGCACGCCTGGACGAAAAGCCGGGCGCACAACGTGCCGTAAGCTTTACATTGAACAATTATACTTCGAAAGATCCGATCATCTACGAAGTGGTATATGAAGCTTTCAATAATGAAGGTTGCAGAGCAGAGTATAAAAAGCCGATAACTGTTTATCGAGGAACCGTAGTAGACTTTTCGGTCGGTCCGGTATCCATTGTAAAAGGAGAGGTGTCTCAGGTTACGATTACCAACACAAGTCCTTCCATTGAACCACAAAACTTCGAGTATATCTGGGACTTCGGACAGCACTCTGCGGTTTCCGAAGGTGATGGCATTACAAACGATGTACAATATTTCTCTCCGGGCCAAAAGAATGTTACACTCACTGCGGTTAACCGGATGGCATCGCAGGCCGGTGAGTACTGCGTGTCTATCGTAAGCAAACAGATTAATATACCGGTACAGGAATTGAAGGCTTCGTTTATCGCTACACCTACTGCGGCATGTTACCCGGTAAGTATACAGGTTATGAACTCCACCACCGGTGCCGATACGTTCTTGTGGAAAGTATATAATCAGGGAGCCTTGGTCACTACCTCGAACCTACGCAACCCCGTGTTCAAGATCAGCAACCCCGGTATATATGATCTGTACATGACGGCCAGTTATTCTGCTACAGGACAATCTGCGGATGCAGAGTTTAAAGGTATACAGGTGTTTGATGTTCCGCAGGCTTCGTTCGCTGTGCGCTCGGGTGTTATCTATGTTCCGGATACGGAACTGGATATAACCAATTTTTCTACAGGCGCAGATATATATACCTGGCTCTTTGGTGATGGCGGTACATCCTCTGACTTTGAGCCGAAATATACCTATCAACAGGAAGGTACGTATGTAGTTACCCTGCTGGCCGGAAGAGACTACGGTGATCAGGACCGGAATGGCGATGGCATATCGGATGGTGTACTGGCATGTTACGATACAGCACAGCAGGAGATCGTAGCCGTTGCGGGCGGTTCGATTGTAATACCCAATGCCTTTACACCAAGTGCTGCCGGTCCTTCGGGTGGGCGTCCTACAGCAGGCAGCATCAACGATGTGTTTATGCCGAAAGTGAGCGGTATCACGGAATATACCATGCAGATCTTTAACCGTTGGGGCACACTGATTTTTGAAAGCCGTGACCCGGATATAGGATGGGATGGCTACGATCGTAACGGCAAGTTTATGCCGGCCGGTGTATACGTTTACAAGATTGCCTTGACACAGTCAGACGGGCAACGCATTACACGACTCGGTGATGTTACCCTGATTCGTTAACCATGATTATATATTTCAAGACACTCTTTGCAGAATCAAACAACATGAAAACTATATATCTTAGCCTTAGCTTTATTCTGATTACGTGTGCTGCCTTTGCACAAGACCCGCAGTTCTCCCAATATTACCAGGCACCACTCTATCTGAATCCGGGGTTTACGGGCATTACGCCACGGCAGCGTTTTGTGTTGAATCACAGGTTGCAGTGGCCCAGTCTGCCGCAGGCATTTTCAACGTATGCGGCATCGTACGACATCTTTATAAATCAGATACGAAGTGGTATAGGTTTTATGATCACGTCTGATCGCATGGGCTCCGCCAACTGGAGAAGTACAACGGTAAGTGCGCTATATTCTTATAAGATAAAGCTGAATGATCAGATTGTTTTTTCTCCCGGACTTTCATTCGGATACGGAACCAATGGTATAGATCGTTCGAAACTGCGTATGGGCGATGATCTTGAATATAACGGTACATCGCTCGACCCCGCTCTGAACCAGATACAACGTCCGAGTTATTTTGATTTTGGTTCCGGCTTTTTACTATACTCGAAGAAACTCTGGTTTGGTGCTTCCTTCATGCACATGAACCGACCCAATCTTTCCGTGTTGGGTGAAGAGAGCCGTTTGCCAATCAAGACTGCTATACATGCTGGTATGCGACTGGAGCTGAATCAAGGACTTCGCTCCGGAAGAGCAGCCTACCTGACGCCCTCATTTATATACCGCATGCAAGGTTCTTCTTTTTCACAACTTGACCTCGGAGTAAATTTTCACATCGACCCGGTATCGGTAGGGGTGTGGTATAGAGGAAAGCCTTTTTCAAAAGATATCGCTAATTCAATCGAGCAGGATGCACTGATACTTTTTACCGGCCTATATCTCAAGCGCATAACCGTAGGCTATAGCTACGACTTTACAATCTCTCAACTGGAAACTTCATCCGGAGGTGCTCACGAATTTTCATTGACCTACGAACTACCTTCACGCAACGACAAAACCCGCAAGAAAAATAAACTCATTCCATGCCCCGCATTCTACAGTAAACCTGACTTCTGGTAATAATACGCTAAATATACCTCGTTCTTCAAAATACTTCCTGAAGTCTTTCTCAGGAAGATTTTACGAAAATCAAAGCGGACAGCGAGTAAAAAATATTTTTTTCTTTTAAAGAATGAAATTAGTTTTGTGACATATTGAATCACTAATCTCATATAGGGTGATTCTACGTCTACCGTGACGATGATCTAGCAGAAAAATCTTGTTAAGGAAAAAACGGCAGTCATAATCTAAAAAGATATGTCATGCTGATTTTTTTATGCGTTTTACTCAGGCAGAAAGTTCCGCCTTAGCTCGCGTGGTATATATGGTCTATAGATCATCAACTTAATCTGAAAACTTTTTTGACATTTTTTTTAAAATACTATGACAGTAATAATTATTGGCGCAGGTATAGGTGGATTGTGTCTTGCTCAATTTTTGAAGAAGAACGGAGTAAATGTTCAAGTGTTTGAACGAGACGCAAGTCCCTGGGATAGAAAGCAAGGATATCGTTTGCACCTTGATGCTGACGGTATTGATTCTATTCGGGAATCCTTATCTGACAATCTATTTCAATTGTTTGAGCTAACGTCAACCCATGCACTTCCTTATACAACAATCCTGAACACGGATCTTACATTAAAAAGGAGAATTCCTATTGATGAATATAGCAAGACAAAACATCATATTGAAAATGGTGTAGCAAAACACCTTAATGTAAACCGTGCAACATTGCGAGAGATATTGTTGATGGGCCTGGAAGATATATGTCACTACGGTGCGAAGTTCCGTCATTACGAATCCGAGGGTAGTACTGTCACTGCATATTTCGAGGACGGTAGATTTGCAAAAGGTGACTTGCTGATTGGTGCTGATGGGACAAGCTCTGTTGTAAGAAAACAAAGAGCGCCAGAAGCACAGTTTATGGATTCAGGAGCGAGAGCAATCTATGGAAAGTTTAGACTTGAAGATGCAAGAAGAGTCTTGCCTCAATTATGTACGGCTGATGTTTTTACAGCAGCTTCAGATTCACGAAAGTTAATCTTAGGAGTAGGTCCGGTTATTTTTCCGGTGAGACCTGATCTGGCAACCCAATGCCTGGGTATTGAAAATGTACTGCATGAACAGCATGACTATGTAGGCTGTATTGTATCAGGACGCAAAGAATTTTTTGGTAGCGATATAGAGAACCGGAATAAGACGAGTGACGAATTGCAACAGATGGCTATAGATCTGTTACATCAGTGGCCTGGTGATGCACATCTTGCGCCCGCTGCTGCCGAGAAAGGTTCTTTCTTTTATATCCAGATGAATTCAAGTATACCTTTTGCATTATCGTCTCATCCGAATGTAACTCTTTTAGGCGATGCCATTCATACCATGACACCGAGTTTAGGACGAGGAGCAAATGTTGCTTTAAGAGATTCTATCCTGCTTGGTAAGGAAGTTATCAATGTTGTAAACGGAAGTAAAACGCTTTCAGAGTCTCTCAGGGATTACGAAACAGAGATGACCGAATATGGATTTGGTGTAGTACGATATTCAGCTGAAATGGGAACCCGGTTATTAGGGCAAAACGCACTGCCGCAGTTTCTATAAAACATCTATTTGAATCCTGAAGTTACCCTCATTCTGATATATAGGTTGATTCAGTTTGATGTTTGAAAAAAAACAAAACAGGGCGCAAGGGTGCGTCCTGTTTTCTTGGTTAAATTATTGAATGTTCTAGTTCTTGATAATTTTCACTTCGATTGCAGAAGCAGCATCTGTACTTTGTATGATATATACTCCCGAAGCAAAACGCTTCATATCAAACGTTCCTGTCCAATTGCTTCCGTTACGCTGAAGTTCTAGTGTTGCTACAGGCTGACCAGCAGCGTTGATCAATCGGAATATATTCAGGTCATGATTGGAGGCCGGTACTTCAATATGGAGTTCATTTACTACCGGGTTAGGGTATACCGATACCGAAACAGCATCATGTTCGCTGCCAGCGATGATCATCTCGCGCGTTGCCGAAGTTATACAGCCGTTAAACGTTGCTTCCACTGTATATACACCCGATTTTGTTGCTGTTATAGCCTGTTCCGTAGCGCCCGGTAATATACTTTGATTAAAGTACCACTGGTTACCGCCGGTATAGTTACTTACCAGCGAGTCGCCTTTCACTTCGATCGTGACATTTTTCGGAGCTACAATTTCCGCTACTACGGCCTGGCGTGTTCCTTCACAACCCATCGCGCTCACCGCTGCTACATAGTATGTTTTGGTTTGTTGCAATACCGGTGTAGTATATGATTTCTCTTTCTGACCGACTATCGGTGTTGTTGCCTGTGCGGATTCATACCAGCGGTAAGAGCCATTGCCAGGAGCACCGCTAGCGTTTAATGTTACGGCACCGCTGTCGCACAGTTTACCATTCTGTACTGATACTTCCGTAGGCTTCTCCACCTGGATGGCAACAGTCTTTACAACGGACTGGCTACAGCTGTTGATAGCCGCAGTAACAACCAGGGTATCGATGCCTGCTGTTAAACCTGCGTTCGGAACTTTTACCTGTATCGCACTACCGTTACCCGTAACCGGTGCTGATGCCAGGGTTGAATTTTTTACCTGTGCTGTATAGGTTATATAGGACTGTGAATTGCTGATCTGAACCACTGCGTCTGAACCGGAACAAATATTTTGGGCGGTTACAGCAAAATCAGATTGAACGGTTGGCCATCCGAAGTTTACTGTAAAGCGATTGTTGCCATAGCTTGCTGCCTGCGATGTTACTGCGAAGCTATACGATTTAGCATCGCGTACGTTGATGGTGCTGTTGGTGAAGTTATCGGTTAATGATATCTGTAATGCGGCAGGGAACGTTTCATACTCTGAAAAATTAAGGGTATAGTTACCGGCCGCTATATCGGTTACATTCAGTTTTATACTGTTGTTACAACCCAGTGCAGGCAGTGAGTTGATGGCGAGTGCTTGTCCATCTGCCATTAAGCTCGACAGGTTGAAAGTAGCGTTGGCAAGTTTTAACGCATCAGCGTGCGAGTCAAATTTTTCAGAGGCATCATCACGGAAGTGTACTACGGCTTCATCGCGTGTAGTTGTATTCGCCAGCGTGATGCGCAGCAGATTTTCCGGAGTAGCTTTTCTGTAGAATGTAGTTTGTGTACCGGCTGCCTTCACGTTTTCGTCAGCTGTCAGCACAGGCGTTCCGTTGCCGTTTGCTTTCACCCAAAAGCCTTGCCCCATTGCGATGCGGCTAGACCCACCGTTGGTTCCGGTAACACCATTCCACGCTGCAATTTGTGTATTGGTCAAACCGTTGTCGCGTATATATATAGCGGCATCAACGTTTGTCTTGGTCCAGCCTTTTGCAGCATCCCAATCAATGGTTGAAGGAAAGGGATTACCCACCAGGTTCCAGCCGTCATTACCAATTTTACCACTGGATGTAAAGGTCAGTGGAAATGCTACTGGCGTTACGTTACCTGCGTTGATCTCCCCGCGAACATCCCACAATGCCGTTGTCATCAAGTTACCGCGAACAAACATGGCGTAACCTTTTCCCGGTGTAAGTGTTTCTGTGTTTGATGCAACCGGAAAGTTTTCATAACCATCATCCGCATCGGCTATACCATTCTTGTTTAAGTCGGTAAGAATTTTTTCGTTGTATGCGAACATCGATGCTGCCGTGGTACAGCCGCTGCATTTGCTGGTTCCGGTAAATGCACCGGTAATGGAAATTTCTTTCTGTATATCGGCTACTGTAGCGGCTTGCAACGGAGAGGCTATGTAACGATAGATTCTGCCTTTGCCCGGTCCTTCAATCGCCATATAGCGTTGTACGGTAACACTACCCGATACTTTAGCTCCTGCAGGAAGTATACCGATGGCTGCATCGCGTGTAGGACTGTCGCCTGTCGAGAGCAGCGTAAGTATAGCTGTGTTTGCACTTCCGTCAGCGTCAAAAACTACGTTGTTCCCAAGGGTAAGCACACCAGCCAGATTCTGACTGCTTTCTATACTTGCTCCTGTAGCAACCGATGTATTGGTTACCGTTATATTGTTGAAGGTGTTTACGCTGTTGCTGGTAATGGTTTGTTTACCGCTGGTACCGGATAATTTCAATGTACCATTGTTGTGTGTATAGGTACCTGCAGTAAGGCTGAAGTTATTTTTGAGATCAAGTGTTGAAGATGGTGCTGTAAACTTCGTGCCAGCTATAGCCAACAGTCCATTTACGGTTACATCAGCTGAGCCACCCTGAAATATACCATCGCCAAAAGTGGCAGTACTTCCCACACTCACCGGGTTGGCGCCCTGGCTGATCGTACCGGTATAGCCTGTCTGTATATTCAGACTATACATGGTGGCGTTCATGTCAATGGTACAGTTTGTTACTTTGTTACTTTCAAAATATACTGCGTCAGCGGCTGTTGGTACACCTGCTCCGCCCGTACCACCTGCTGCTGTTGACCAGTTTGCTGCATTGCTCCAAACGGAATTCGATGATGCCACCCAGTGCATATTTGATCCGGGATAAGCTACCATCCACCAGGGTTGTAAGTTAGTGGCGTTAATTGATGGAATCGTAACTGTGTTAGCTGTAGCGTTAACAACACCTCCGGAGATATAGTCAACCCAGCTTGACGTAGTAGCATTCCAGCGCTGTGCTGTTAATTTGCTTTCGAGACTAACTTCGTTGGGAGCGTCATACTCCGTACCTACATAAGATATGATCACATTGTTCAATGTAGGTTTTGTTGTATACCCTACAGCATTGATCTGCCAGAAGCGGTCTACCGCGAATGAAGATATATCAGCACCGGTTGCACCGTTCAGGTTTGTTACTCCCGTAGGGCGCACACTGTTATTGGAAGTTGTATGATACGTTGAGAATTTGAATAGACCGCTGCCCGTACCAGCTGTCTTGGTAAATGTAAGCGGTATATAATTGCTGCTGCCATAACCCCACGGTATAGTATAGGTACCAGTAGTGGTGCGCATGTTCCATTGCACAATATTGTTTTCGCCTTCGCTGATAATGTGCCCGCTGCTGTTCCGCGTAATTGCGTTGGTAGCAGGGTTATCAATTACCACAGTGGCACCATTGGCAAGTGTAACTTTTCCTCCATTCAGTATAAGTCTTCCCTGTGCAAACACCGTGGATGCGGTGAGGAGTAACATGGCAACCCCGGCCATGCACACAACGATATTTCTTATTTTCTGGGCCATGGTATAGCAGGTTAAAAGCGTTGTCTTATTGAATAACGGTTATATCTAATGTAACATTACCGATCGAACGAGCCGTAACATCCGAGTTGGTGAAGCCGATGGTAATGCTGTTGTTTGCATCAACACGTGACCATGCTATACCGATGCCGGTAGGCAATGAAGTTCTTGGGTTGATGATTACCGTTGCGTTGGGAGTTGCTCCGGTTACGGTTACTTTTACCTGGCGTGTACCCGTATAGTTGAAAGCTGTATTGTCGTTAAAGCTCACACTGGTCTTCATCATGTTGGTAAGTACTGTACCGGCACTTCCTAATTTATAGGTGCCTGCTACATCCAGTTTCGCGGTCGGACTTGTCGTACCTATACCTATATTACCACTTCCATCGATGCGCATGCGTTCGTTGGAACCTTGTGAAGTACCACCGGTCATGAAGATAACGGCTTTGGCAACTGTACCGGTACCAATCAACAGGTTCTGTCCTATATTATACAGGTAAGCATCGTTGGCCGCACCCATTACACCACCGTTATAGCTTCCGCTGTTTATACCCATGTTTACATAGTTGGTGGTTTCGCTTCCATTGTTGGCAGTAGCTACAACATCCGAAGATGCATTGTTGCCTGATGAAAGGTTCTGTATATTAAACTGCAGGTAATTATTGATTGTACCTTTTGAGTATAGCGCGTTAACAGAAGTTGTTGTACCGGCATCGATCAATACCTTTTCAGGGTTGGTGCCATCAAATGTAGCGCTACCGACAGCCATTCTTCCGTTTTGCAGACGCATGATTTCTGTTGTGGCTGTAGTCTGAAAATTATAGCTGCTGAAAACCATCGGCTCATCACCGTCATCGCCTACTATAAAATCAAGACCTCCGTTGTTGTTACTGCCGCGTGCACCGAACTCGAAGAAGTCAGTACCAGCCGAGCTACCTTTCATACGGAAGTTCCCATTGGCATCTACAAAAAATTTAGGTTTGTAGAAGTTTGCTGCAGGCGCTTCAAACTGCATGGCGGAGCGCACGTAACTTACTTTCTCAGTACCATCCGTATAGTCAGTATAATTTTGAATAAGTCCTAAAGTTTCGCGTGTACCCATTTCGAGATACGACTGACTGTTTGATTTAAAGATGAGTTGTTTGTTATCGGTAGTTCCGATAAAGTTGGTGGCCGCTGCTGTGCCGGCATTACCTTTCAGTGACCAGCCTCCGTTGCCGGAAGAATTTTGCACCATAAAAGGTATCCAGGTCGTACCACTCCAGTAATAAAAACCAGGCACCACATTGTTAGGCTCCGTGCCTGCAGTAGCTGTGTTATATACCAGCAAACTTACTGCTGGTGATGTTACAGGTCCTGTAGTGTTAGTAGCAGTCAAGGCTACGCGTGGTATAAGAACTCCGGATGTGGTGGACGAAATATCCAGCATCGCAGAAGCGTCAGGTGTGGCACCCGTTGCATTAACGCCAACGTTCTGTGCGCGCAGTGTGGAGAAAAATCCCAGGCTAAGTATACCTGTCAGCAGCACATACATCCATACAAACTTTTTCATACTTCTCATTTCTTTTAACTCTTGATTGGCATTTGACAAGAAGTCGACCAAAGCAGGTAGTGTGTCTGAAGGCAATGAAAATGCATGTACTATATTTGTGCTTTGTCAAGAAAAATGAGATTCGTTTTTCCGGAAAGTTAGAATACGATCAATTAAAGAGCTTTTAAAGCTTTGACCGGCTTCATTTTTAAAATCACATCATACATAAAATGTGATTTTTTATAAGGGGATCATTGGAGGATAATCCGTTAATAAGATTCATAAAATCAAATTGGGAATAATTCCAGAATGGATTTGAACGATGAAAGGTAAAATCTGGCGTTGAATGCTTTACTAACGTTGTTGAATGGATGTTTGTGAAATCCACACTCCACTCTTTATTTATATGGAACGGTGTGTTGCTGCTGCCTGCCCGCAAGAGAAAGAAGTCCGCAATAATTTTACGCTGTTCGCTTTTTTACAATTCGTGCCGCTGCCCGTCTGTTTCCTTTGCTAAAGATTTTTACCGGGACAAATCTTTAAAAATTGTAAAATCAAACATCATGAAAACGAATAACATTTTAATGGTGATCAGTGTATTCACCATTTTCCTATTGTCAAAGTGTAATACCCAACATCCACAGAACAATGCGAAACTCGAAGAAGCGAAGGCAGCCATCGCAGCCAGTAACAATATTTACTTTGAAGCTTTTGCAAAAGGTGACTCTTCGATCTTTATTAATCGTTACGCAAAAGACTGTTGTATTCTCGCTCCCAACGTACCGGCTATGTGCGGTGAGGATGCTCCACTCCATTTTTTCAGAGTTGCGTATCACGATATAGGTTTACGAAACGGAAAGTTTATTACTACCGCGGTATATGGCGATGGTGAAGAATATGTTACCGAGGAAGGACTATGGCAATCATTTGATGCCAACAACGTAATGTTCGATGACGGTAAATTTCTTGTCTTGTGGAAGAAAACTCCGGAAGGCTGGAAGATGTACCGCGACTCCTTCAGCAGTAATAAGAAGTAATTATAGTATGCCGACTGACAGGCCACTCATTGAACCGGTCAGTCGGTATAGAATTACTTTTTAACGAAACGAATAACTTTACTTCTGCGCGGACTTTGCAGTTTCACAAAGTGTGCTCCGGCAACCAGATTCCCCAGATCCAGCGTAATTACATTTCTGCCTTGCAGGTTTGATTGCGTGTAGTGTATTCGGCTATATACATCCATAACCTCAAGTGCGGTATAGGAACCATCAGAATGGATAGTGAATTCCCGTTCTACCAGCGTTGGCCACGCGGTCACTGTTTCTCCTGCTATATATTTTTCGATTGCCTCATTACTGGTGCGGGCGGAAGTACTCACGGGTTCCAGTAGCCATTGAGCGCTTTGCCAACTGGTATAGATCGTGCCGTGCTGCGCATAACTAGCAAGGTTCTCAATATGTATAAAGTGATTGCTCTGCCATACATTCTTAAACCGTATATATCCACTGCCGGCATCTTCCGTAGACCATCGCGAACTGGACCATCCGGGTGTGCGCGTGGTACATTGTATATAACCGGTAAGATTTTCAATATGCATGTATTCGCCTGTACTGACGTTGCGTAGCTCACGCTGTCCATTGCCTATATCTTCCATTACCCACTGATACGTTGTGCCCGAGGGTGATGTGCCGTAGCGCACGCGATCACCACCATCGTACAAGTATGTATTCTGCCAGCGGTTCTTGATATAGTATGCGGACGATGGTTGTGATGTGCCACTGGCAAATTGTATCCAGTTTATGTTGTAGCCGCCTGTTGTAGCGTATAGTCGTAACGTTTGCACCCCGGCTGTTAAAACCGCTGTAGTTGTGATGGTAGTCCAGTTTTGCCAGCCACCGGTGTTCGGTATAGCAGCAGTAGTCAGCATGGTGGAGCCATTTCGTAATTGTAGTTGTCCACCGGTGTTCGGACTTGCCACCCGCAGGCTAATGGTATAGCTACCGGCTGATGCTACATTGACAGAATAATCCATCCAGTCGTTGGCATCGATCCACCCTACATTTGTGCCACCACCACTGTCTGATGTGTTTTCGGTTTGTATACCATTCATGGCGCTATAACTTTCAGCCTGAATGGTGCCTGGTATGGGAGAAGCTGTAGGCGGACTTCCGCCATCTACATTGTTCATAACAGCTACAGCATCATTCAGGCGCAATGCTACAAAGTGATTGAAGGCGGTGTTCAGCTGTGCCTGTTTAGCAGCATCGTTTAAATATTTTTTACGAAGTGTAAATAACCGGTGTACATTCCGGAGATCATTTTCCGTATAGGGCACTCCGGTATATTGCTGAATGCGTACCAGGTATCGGAATCCGTTTTCAACGGTGGGTTCAAATATAGTGCCCTCACCAAAATCGTTGAAGGTGGCAAGTTGAAGGAAGTCCAGGTTGGATTTATACTGATCATATCGGCCGAGTGTCTCATTCAGAGTCACTCCGTTGTTTTCAGGTATATAAAAATAGCTGGATCCTGCACCGCCTTCCACATAGTAATCATGAAAGCCGGGATAGGCGACACCCATCACCGTTTTCAGTGTTGGTGCGCGGTTGCTATAGAAGTTTGTAATGCCGGTAAGATAGTCGCTATAAATCCAGGTATATTCTCCGTCAGCAGCAGAGCCGGCATCGCCCGACTCATACCAAAGTGTCAGGAACTCAACATCTTCACCGGCATGGGAGAGTATATCTGTCCAGGCCGCCGGTGTCTGATGTGTGATCGGTCCGAATACACCTACCAACGGGTCGTTACCGCTACCATGCCGTATATAGTTTGACTTATTGAAATAGTTATCACGTGCATATGCTATACTGTTTCGGGCATTCTGAATATTTCCCCAGAAGCGATCTTCGAGTATCAGTCCGAATTGTATACCTACCGAAGATGTCTTGTCGATCATGGCGTTGGAGTTGGTGAGCAGACTTCCTACATCACCATTGCTCCCTTCTGATCCATACCAATCCATCAGTACACCATCTATACCGGCAAGTTTCATAAGCAGAAGGTGATATTCGACTACATGAGGATCGTTACTCGCATACGGCCCGATAAGCGGATAGTAGTGCGAGGCGATCTGCCGTCTGCCATTCGCATCTACTATATTCGGGTTACGCGTATTCATTGTCCAATGCCAGCCCCACGAGTAATTTTGTCCGGCAACCGGATTTTGTGGAGCATCGAACCACGGCATATAGTGCATATATACTTTGGTGGTATTGGTTTTAGGAACCTGGGCAGGCTGACTATAGAGGGATACTGTCCCCGTAAAAACCAGCAGCCATAAAATGAAGAACCGTAAGAATGTTTTCATAATGCAAACAAGTTTTGGTTAAATGAAACTATATATTGACCGGCAGGGCAGGCGAAGGTCAAGATCAGCGAGATATCACGGAATAGCCGTAAACGTTTTCGATGTTATAGAACAATTTTGATTTAGGGAAAAGAAAAAAATAGAAAAATAGCTTTTGATCTTTTTCAAACGGTTGCAAAAATGGAGGTGATGATTAACGTTTTAACAGTTGATGAAAAACAGCAGAGATGTTGTCACACTCATGTCTTAACAATATATACTATAGCAGCGTTAAATGGTGCCGTATAGTTTACACGATAGTGATGTCGATTTATAGTCTTACGATATTGAATTTCTTGGCAAGTTGATTCACAATCATGCCGGCAAAGCTGAATGCAAGCACAACCATCCAGTCTGACGTGCTGATCGGAAAAATAGATAACACTTTTTTAACAGGTTCTATCAGATGCAATATCGCGATGATACCTATACATATACCAAGCGAAAACCAGACGTATCGGTTGCGCACAATTTCAGAACGAAAGAAATTACTTTCCGATGCATGCATATTAAATACATGAAGCAATTGCGAACCGATCATCGTAAAGAAAAGTATATTGTTAGCGCGGTTCGTGTCCCATTCACTGCCACTGTCCAGACTATAGTGTCCAAAGAATACAGCACCAATACTGGCAGCACTGATTATCGCAGAGTAGAAGATAATGCCTTTCCAATGTGGCGTGTCAATGATTGGTTCGCGGGTACTGCGTGGCGGATGTTTCATCACCATGGCGTTACCGGGTGTAAGCCCTAAAGCAATAGCAGGGAGTACATCCGTGATCAGGTTTATAAAGAGTATCTGCAACGGAAGCAGTGTAAAATTCAGGTTAAGTGTTGCCGATACAGCAATGGTAAACAATTCACTCAGGTTACAGGATAATAGAAAGATCACGAACTTCCGGATGTTATCGAAGATGACGCGGCCTTGTTTAATAGCACGCACGATCGATGAAAACGAATCATCTTGTAAAATCATGTCCGCTACATCCTGGGCAACCTGTGTTCCGCGTTGGCCCATCGCTATACCTATATCTGCTTTCTTGAGTGCAGGCGCGTCATTAACACCATCGCCTGTCATGCCTACGATGTGTTCTTTATCCTGGTATACCTGGATAAGATCGAGTTTATGGCCGGGCGTAACCCGGGCAAAGACGTGGCTGTTCAGCCACTTGTCTTTATCCTGGTCGGTTAGCTGATTATATGCTTTCATGGATACACCCAGTATAGCATCTTCTTTGACACCGGATACGATACCCAACTGGCGGGCAATCTCTTTTGCGGTCTGCGGATGATCGCCCGTGATCATCACTACTTTTATACCGGCTGTTTTACATTCATGTATAGCCTGCGCAACATCTGCTCTGGGGGGATCGATCAATCCGATCATGCCGAGAAAAGTAAGATCAGTGGCTTCAGCAGTTTCACTGTTGTTTTCTTTTGATGCCAGCCCGATAACTTTATACCCGGACGCAGCAAGTTTTTCGCCTTCGCGCAAAAGGTTTTGCTTTGATTCATCTGAAAGTATCTCCTGGTTCTGATGCTGCTTTTGACAGAGTTTCAGAATTTCTTCCAGTGCTCCTTTTGCATAGAGTATATATCCTGATTCTTTCTTGTGCACCGTAAGCATCCGCTTGCTTTCTGATGAGAATGGTTCTTCATTTACTTTCGGAAACTGTTTGCGTACTTCTTCAATCGCTATATACTGTTGAGCATAGTTTAGCAACGCAATCTCCAGCGGGTCGCCAATTTCTTTGCCATCTCCATCGGCTGTCGCTGTGTTGCAGAGAATGCAAGCCTCTAATATAGGTTGATGTGTATCCTGGGATGACTCCGCAGAAGGGAAGATCTCTTTCACCGTCATGCGGTTTTCTGTAAGTGTACCAGTCTTATCCGTGCAGATCACCGTGGTGCCTCCCAACGTTTCCACTGCCGATAATTTTTTTACAAGTACGTTATGCCGTGCCATGGCAAGCATGCCGCGCGCTAACCCCAGCGTGGCAACAATGGGAAGTCCTTCCGGTATAGCGGCTACAGCCAGTGCAATTGAAGTGTTGAGCACTTGCATCAGGTCTTGTCCCATCTGCCATCCTATAATAAAAATGATCACGACCAATACCACGGTAATCTGAATCAGCCGCTTGCTGAGCACTTCCAATTTCTTTTCCAACGGAGTGGCTGTCTGTTTTGCCGATTGAACCATGTTAGCAATTTTACCAAGCTCAGTTTTCATGCCGGTGCCCGTAACAATACACCAGCCGTTTCCATTAGTAACAAAAGTTCCTTTGAACAACATGTTGGTTTGCTCAGCCAATGGAGTATCGTTGCCCAGTATATCGGTCTTTTTTTCGGCTGGTACTGATTCGCCTGTCAAGGCAGATTCATTTACCTGCAGACGCGAGAGTTTAAAAAGTCTGCCATCAGCGGGCATCATATCACCCGCCTCGAGAAAGAGTATATCTCCGGGCACTATTTCAGCAGCATCCATCTCGTTAAGCTTGCCATCGCGCATTACTTTGGCGCGTACGGTAGAAAGTTTTTGCAATGCTTCCATCGAACGGCTTGCCTGGAATTCCATATAGAACCCGATGAGCGAATTCACCAGGATCACAATCAGTATAGCACCTGCATCAAGCCACTCCTGAAAATATAGCGACATACCCGCTGCGAATATCAACAGGTATACAATCGGACTTTTAAACTGTCGCAACAGAATCAGCCACCAGGGTTGCTGCTTGCTTTGTTCAAGCACGTTGCGGCCAAATTCCTGTAATCTTTTTTGCGCGAGCCCGGTTGAAATACCGCGGGCCGTATCGGTCTGTAACTGATTAACGACAGTGTTGATATCTATACTATATTCAGCTTGCATACGTGTAAATTTATTCTGACCATATCGATCTGGCCGCACTCTTCAAGACAATCTGTTCTGTAAAAATATATGCCACTCGGGTTTTGCCGGATAGCAAACTATAGAGATATCTTACAATCTCATCAAGTAACGTATGTCCTGTATCGTAATTTATATAAAGGTTCGTGTGTTTCGTGCAGAAGGTAAAGATCGCCTGCGCGCAAATGCAAAATTGGAACGGATACGTGCAGGAAACCTGATTTTTGTCAGGTTTTGATGTGCTGGCGACCTGTGCAAATCATAATCGAACACGGATGGGCTACGTGCGGCACTTAGGTATGCTAAGGGTAATACTTAGATTCATTTTCTTTATATAGGTGATAGCCGGAATATGCGAGAGTTTCGAGTTTTGTACTGTGTTATGTGAGACAGTTGTTGTAATTTCAGCAATCGTGTTAATGCTCCCCTTGCTATGAACCCTATAGATGTGAACAGGAGCCACCCCTTCCAGATTGTGCTGAAGAAGCTACGTTCAGCCTGGAAGCGGGGACTGAAGATCGGGTATCGATCTACAGTGCCGGGTCTCTTGCGTGGACGTATCATGCTGTTGAACGGACTCGCATTTATCGTATTGATTTCCGTAGTCTCATTTTCCGTAGTATATGCTGCGATAGGGTATACATATTTTTACGGTCCGCTATATATAGTGCCGGTGTTGATCGTTGTACTGGTGCTGAATCGGAACGGAAAATTTCGTGCTTCCCAGAATCTTTACCTGGTTGGTTCGTTGCTGGTCATAAGCTACTGGTGTTACGAAGGGCGGGGCACTGGTAACGAATATACCCTGATCGGGCTCGCCACTACCGCTACATTGATCTCGGAAGATCGTGTCTCGGTAATATTCGCCAACGTGATGTGTGCAATTATATTTATAGCATACCTCGTTTATCACACGCAAACTCCTTTTGTTCCCGATCCTGCTATTAATTATACTATTGTTCCGGCGGCTATATTACTCAATACCGTAGCTGTTATATCTTTTCAGATTGCGTTCTTCCGCGACCTGGCCAAACACTATGATGAAAAACTTACTGTAAAGTATAATGAACTTCGCAAGGCTGAAGCGGAATTGAAATCGAACAACGAAGAGATCAAAGCCATCAACGAAAAACTGCAGGACTTGACCAATCAATTGGAAAGTCTTGTCAGGCAAAAAAGCCGGGAGTTGCAAACCTATATTGATGCGATCGATATAAATATGTACTCATGCATCAACGACAAGGAAGGGAAATTTGTGCAGGTAAATGAACAGATCGTGAAGGCATCCGGGTATACAGCCGAAGAGCTTCTGGGTAAACACTATAGTATGCTGGCTACGCCCGAGCATCAGGCGGCAAATGAAGAAGAGCGAAGAGCAGCGTTGCTGGAAGGCAGGGTATGGCGTGGTGAAGTTGAACATCGCAGCAAGAGTGGACACTTGTACTGGTTTGATTGTGTAGTTATACCCATTCGAAATGATCATGGGCAAATTGAACACTTCCTTTCATTAGGACTTCCCATAACCGAGCGTAAACTGCATGAGCAGATCCAGGAGAAGACGCGTGGCATATTAGAATCGATCGCGTTCAGTGCATCGCATAATATCCGCGGACCGATGGCGCGTATAAAAGGATTGGCCAACCTGATCGAGATGGATGTTTTTGACCGTGATGAATTTAAAATGGTAGCAAGGAAATTTTCGGTCTGCAGCGATGAACTGAACACGGCCACCAGCGAACTGGTAGACTTCGTGCATAATCACCAGGAGCTATTGCTTCGCGTAAAGTCCCGTAAACCATAGCCGGTCGCACGCACGGCACATCCCCGGTAAAAAAGTAAAATTTTTTTATGGAATTGGTGTGAACACCGCATCTCATGTGAAAATAAATCGATTCACTATGAGTAAACGTATTTCTCTTTCCATTGAAAATCCCTGCCATGAGCAATGGAGCGATTTTACACCTACCGCAAACGGAGGCTTTTGCAGTTCGTGCAGTAAAAATGTAGTCGACTTTACGAAGATGAGCGATGCCGAGGTTCTCGCTTTCTTTACCAACAAGCCCGCCAATATGTGCGGACGTTTACGTACCGACCAATTGAAAAGCTATTCGTTTCAGACGGCACCGACTTTCAATCCGGGACTGACATTATTGAAAGCTGGTTTTCTGAGTCTGATGTTTGCGTTGATGGCTAAAGAAGGTTCTGCGAATGTTATACAGCAGCAGATATCTCCGGTATATATGGAACATACCGCATCTATGCAGACTGCAACCCCGCGTGTTGCAGATGAAGAACGCATTGTAAAAGGCGTTGTTCGGGATGAAGTTAATCAACCCATGGCCGGTGTAAGTATATATCTGAAAGGATCCATGGAAGGAACTGTAACCGATGCTGACGGAAAATTTGAATTCCCCCGGAAATTAAAAGAAGGCGATGTGCTGATGCTGAGTTTTATCGGGTATGAGACAATGGAATATACCGTAACAGCCGAAACGATTGATTCGATCGAGATCCGATTATCTGCTGCGTATTATGAGATGATGGGAAAAATTGTAGTGGTGGATGATATATATACTGAAAAGGAACAGTCTGGCTTGCGCAAATGGTGGGGAAAGGTGAAGGGTATATTCTGAGTATATAGTCAGTAATCTGAATCCATGAAGATATTCGTCTATATCGTGTTGATAACGGTAACTTGTTCGGTGCCGCTATATGCCCGTGTATCAGATTTTGCTGATGTCGATTTTTCGAAGGCAGATAGTATAGCCGCACGCTATCCGCGACATTCGTTGCGTGACCTGCGAGCGCTTGCCGATAAACTCACCAAACCGTTATCAACCGATGTGGAGAAATTCAGAGCGATCTATACCTGGGTGTGCACAAATATTGCGAATGACTACGGGTTATATTTGAAGAACGAACGTCAACGTGAAAAATATTCAGACCCTGTTGCACGCCAAGCCTGGAACCGCGAATTCAGTGCACGCGTATTTGAAAAATTACTGCATGAACATAAAACAGTTTGTACCGGCTATGCCTACCTGGTAAAAGAGCTTGCTTTTCATGCCGGTATAAAATGTGTAATAGTTGATGGCTATGGACGAACCGCTCAATCGAATATACGAGGCGAAGGTATAGCCAATCATTCCTGGAATGCAGTGCAGTTAAATGGTAAATGGTATTTGTGCGATGCCACCTGGTCCAGTGGTGCTGTTGATGCAAAGACAGGTCGTTTTGTTAAAAAGTTTGATGCTATATATTTTCTGATGGACCCTGCTTTGTTTGTACGTAATCATTATCCGATTGATCCTGCCTGGATGTTGCTGTTTTACAAGCCCACGCTGCATGAATTTTTATATCGCCCTTTGATCTATAGCAATATATTCCAGTATAACATTCAGATGCTGCTACCGGAGACATTTGATCTATATACTTCAAAATCCGGTACGGTCTCTTTTCAGTGGAAGGTTGATCATGACAAGCAACCGGAAACTATAGCATTGCAAATAAAAGGCAACGATTCTCTTGATATGCTCTATCCGGAAGTGCATCGCGATGCAGGTATACTTCGCATCGATCATACCTTCCGGACAAAGGGAACGTATACAGTACATATTCTTTTTAACGGCAGTTATGTGTGTACCTACACGGTACATGTAACGTAGATGGATAATGTAGTTTGAGTTACAACCTTTAAAAAATACACCCCGTCCCTTTTGTTTCGTAGAACTTTTTTCTGACTCACATCATCCAGTATAGCGGAGACTTCGTGCTGTCTCATCGGATTTTTTATCAGGGCTTATCATTTTAACAGTAAAGCGATGCTAAAGAATTACCTGCTCATTGGCTGGAGAAATCTTGTCCGTACCAAAGTGTTTTCATTTGTAAATATAGCCGGATTGTCTGCCGGTATGGGTGTTGCCATATTGATTGGTATATGGGTTGGGGATGAGATAAGTTATAATACATCTTTTCGGAATTACGATCGGCTTGCCGCGGTGTATCATCATGTAACGTTTGGTGATGAAGTCATGACGATCAACGATGTTCCCGAGCCTTTAGGTCGTGCGCTGAAAGATGCCTGTGCAGACTTTGAACAGGTCGCGATGACTTCGAACGAGCGCAGTCATATTGTCCAATATAAAGAATCATCGCTTACGGAAACCTGCATGTTTGTAGAGCCTGCCTTTGTTACCATGTTTTCAATGGATATACTGCAGGGAAGTGCCGTTGCATTGAACGATATACATTCGGTGCTGATGTCGCAGACACTCGCGGCATCGCTTGTGGGTGATGATCCCGTGGGGAAGTCGGTGAAGTTTGATAACCGCGATCACCTGGTAATAGCCGGTGTATTCAGGGACTTTACTGCGAACTCAGAATTTGCACCGGTAAAAATGATACTGCCGATGGCGTATTACCTGTCAGTGAATGAATCGAAAAAGGACAACTGGGAGGATTATACTTTTGTGAGTTATGTGTTGATGCGCGATCATGCTTCGTTTGAGGATGCTGAAAGTAAAATGAAAGATGTACTCTATCAGCATGCATCCAACGATGGTAAATCCATCAAGCCAAAAGGAATTTTATTCCCGATGTCCCGGTGGCATTTATATGCTGATTTTAATGATGGCATTAACACCGGTGGACAAATCCGCTCGGTGTGGATGTTGGGGATCATTGGTGTTTTTGTGTTGATGCTGGCATGCATCAACTTCATGAATCTGAGTACGGCACGAAGTGAAAAACGATCGAAAGAAATTGGTGTTCGCAAAGTGATGGGTTCACTGCGCGGACAACTGGTGAATCAGTTCCTGAGTGAATCACTGTTGATCGTGTTCATAAGTTTTTTGCTGTCGGTGCTCATCGCACAACTCTCCCTGCCGTGGTTCAATACACTGGCTGGTAAAAACATGTCTATACCGTATGGTAATCCTGTATTTATACTGTCGGTAGTGATTTTTATTATAGCCACGAGTCTGCTGGCTGGAAGTTATCCTGCGCTATATCTTTCATCCTTCAACCCGGTAAAAGTCTTGAAAGGTATATTTCATGCGGGGCGCGGCACATCGGTTCCGAGAAAGGTGTTGGTGATTTTTCAATTCACCACATCGATCATTATTGTTATTGGTACGATGGTTGTATATCTCCAGATTCAGCACGCCAAGAACAGGCCCGTTGGTTTTGATCGCAAGGGGATTGTACATATAGCGATTCGCACCGAAGAACTGGCCAAAACAGACTATAACATTTTGCGTGATCAATTGCTGGCAACAGGTGTTGTCCAAAATATGGCAGTATCGGATTTTCCAATTACGGGTTCCATGGCTGCAGATGCATCGCTTACGTGGGAAGGTAAAGATCCGGCTTTGCGACCGCTCGTTGCCCTGAACAGTT
Source organism: uncultured Chitinophaga sp. (assembly GCA_902168205.1). GTDB lineage: Bacteria > Bacteroidota > Bacteroidia > Cytophagales > Cyclobacteriaceae > Ohtaekwangia > Ohtaekwangia kribbensis. The sequence continues at coordinate 227,024 of CABHOK010000003.1, forward strand.
GCAGTCATGACTTTCCGGCAACAAGCGGTTTTCAATTTATAGAGGGCCGTGATTTTTCGCGGGAATTAGCGTCCGATTCTTTCGCGGTTGTTATAAATGAAATGGCAGCACAACTCATTGCAGGTGGCGAGAGTGCGCTTGGTAAAACAATACGTTTCGGATATGCCAAAGACCGTGAGATTGTTGGTGTTATAAAAGACCAAATACGCTGGACTCCCTTTAGCAAACAAAGTCCACATATATACTATATCCGCTATGATCTTGCCCGGTATATAACCGTTCGTCTGTATCCTGATGCGAACCCTCACGATGCCCTGTCCAAAGTTGAAGCGGCCATAAAAAAGATTGATGCAGCGGCTCCCTTCGAGTATAAGTTTGTAGATGATGATTACGCGCGATTATTTCATAGCGAAGAGCGCATGGGTAAACTGGCGGCTGTGTTTGCTGTGCTGGCAATCTTCATCAGTTGCATCGGTATATTTGCACTGGCTGCATTTGCCGCCAGTCAGCGCACAAAAGAAATCGGTATACGAAAAGTTCTTGGTGCTTCGGTGTTTGCCTTGTGGCGCATGCTGGCGAAAGACTTTCTCATACTGGTGGCAGCGGCAATTTTACTGGCATCTCCGCTGGCGTATTACCTGCTGCAACAGTGGCTGCAACGTTACGAGTATCGCATCGATATACCATTCCAGGTCTTTATTGTTACAGCTTTGTTCGCGCTGTTGGTAACCTTGCTTACCATCAGCTACCAGACGCTGAACGCAGCATGGGTAAATCCGGTAAAGAGTCTCAAGTCCGAATGATGCTTATACAGCCCGGTTTTTATGCTACCATATCCGTGAGTGCCTGGAATACATTCAATGGATATTCCGCCAGTCGGTTACAAAGGTATAGATACCATTCTTTACCATAAACGAAATATAGCTTGGTGGGGTAGCCTTCATCCTTCAATGCCTGTAACTGCTGAGTTTGTATTCCATACAAGCTTTCAAATTCATATAGGTTTCTGTCGGAATTATAATTTTGTATCAATTCTTTTACGGTCTGCTGTATTTTGTGGTGATGGGTAGCGATGCTACAAAGATGGTTACTCGCTAGCAGTTGTTCTATATAGTGTAGATAACGATTGTCCAATTCCTCGCCACGCGGTAATGAAAGTCCGGCCGGTGTTTCAAAAGCTCCTTTTACAATTCTTACTCTGCCGGCATGTTTAAGGGCTTCGTCAAAATCATCTTTTGTGCGATGAAGGTAGGCTTGCAACGTAATGGCTATGTTGCTATAATTTCTGGCAATATCATAGTAAGTTCGTAGTACGTCATCAGTTCTGCCGGTGTCTTCGGCACTTATCGTAACTTCTATATTGCCGGTGGCGGCTTCGCTGCAAATCATATCCAGGTTATGCAGGCACAGCTCGCGGGCAATAGCCAGTCCGATGTGCGATAAGTCCAGCGAAACAGTGGCGTTCAGATTCAGAAGTTTTATTTGCCGGCATATCGCTATAAATTCATTTCGCGCAGCATTGGCTTCAGTTTCTGTGCGCGTACTCTCGCCCATAAATTCAATGGAACACTTGAATCCATTTTTATTCTGGACTTTTACTTTTTCGGTGGTCTCCGCGAGCGTCTCTCCACCGATATAGCGCTCTGCGGCTTTTTTCAAAGTCGCGAAGAGAACCGGGTTCGCCAGGATATATTCCTTTGCTTCTTCATGGAGTGCCGCTTTGCGAAGCGCGGCTGATGCCTGGTGTAACAATGGTTCCATTACGTGTTGTTATAGTATATATGTTCAAAGGTAGAGCATGTCCGCGAGAGTAGCGATTGATCTATGTTAAGGAATGATAGCCTTTCGTATTCTGCTGAGACTTTCTGCCTGTATACCCAGGTATCGGGCAATTTTATTACCGGGTAAGCGCTTTACCACTTCCGGATCTTTTTCAAGAAGTACGTTGTATCGTTCTTCAGCCGAAAGCGTCAGGAAGTCTTTCTCTCTTCTCGCCCGCGACAGAAACAACTGATTGGCTATATGCAGATTCAGGTGAGCGGATACCAGCGCTGTCGCATTAGCACGAATGAAATTTTCACGCTGTATGACGCTAATGGTGCAAGACGTAAGCGCAACTACCTGCACATCGGAAGGTTGCTGTAGCACAAAGGAAGTATAGGCCGCGAAGAATTCCCCGGCAAAAACAAATTCCAGTATTTTCTCTTCTTCACCTTTTAATGTACTCACCTGCACTACACCTTCCTGCAATAACATGATCTTGTCTTCTATCTTGTTATAGTCGGTTATGATGGTGTGTGCCGGTATAGTCTGTTGATCAACATTGAACGGCAAAGTAAAATTACCCGCTTCATATCCGGCTATGTTTTGTTGTATGAAAGATTCTACTGTCATGGTGTAGGTCGTTACTCGTTATCGGTTAATTGTATTCGTGGGTGTGAGATTGGTGTGTGAGGTGCTCCTATTATATAATTGGTTTTTGTTATATCATTAATCATCAGTATTTATGGTTGACGATTAATGATTAACCGATGACGGTTAACGCTCAACTCCTCCTGCCTTTATCCTTCCCAACACCAACATCTGCCTTCGTTATACTCATATATACCTCTGAAAAGGATTTGCTCTTGTGCTGGAGCCAGAGTGAAGAGTATTTCATTTCTATTCCTTTCAGTAATTGTATCGCGAGTTTTTTGTCGTCATCGGCCAGCTCGTGCGTCATCATGCGTGCGTTCTTTACAATCTGCTGGTAGCAATGTTCAACCGTTCGCTCGCCTTTGGTTGTTAATTCCACACGCTTGGAGCGCTTATCATTTTTGTCTACATACTCTTTTATCAGACCACGTTTTTGTAAACGTCTCAGCATATCAGTTCCGCTGGAGAGTTCGTGAAGGTTGTCGTATATAACATCGGTTTTTCGCGGGCTCTTGTTTTGTCGTATTGTCATCAGCATTCCGAATTCTTCGATCTGGTTTACTTCGGTATCTTTCAACGCCATGTTAGCGTAGAGCATATTTAGTTTACTGATCCTCCCGATTACTTTCATCAATAAGCCTCCGGTAAAGTTAGGCACTACGCCACCGACAAGTGTTCCTTTTGCCTTGTTCTCATTTTGATGGGCGAGAAAGTATCGACAGAAATCAGCAATGCTTCCTTCCGGGTGATTGATCTCAAATTTTGCCCACTCGTTCACCAGTTCAACAGTCTTGTTCATAAAAGTAATTACTTCGGTTTCGTAACAAATCTATGACTTTTATTTCCATATCATAGTTTGTGCCAGATGCACTATAATACCTTTGGATCATTAACAACAACAATTATGGAGACATCGAGACGAAAGACACTCTATTGGGTGGCGAAGGGATTTATTAGTTTTTTTATGCTGTTCAGTGCGTACTTCTCCTATACACATGCAGAAGATTTACGACTTCTGGGTTTCCCGGATTACTTCAGAATTGAATTGGTAACGGCAAAAGTAATGGGAGCTTTTCTTTTACTGATACCGCAGGTTTCACTGCGTGTAAAGGAATGGATCTATGCAGGGTTTATGATCACCATGATCTCGGCACTGATCGCCCACATCTGTAGCAACGACCCGATCGGCAGAATACTGTTTGTGGCGGTTGATTTTATACTCATCGCAACCTGTATCCAGGTGGTATATAAATATGAACATCAGCGGGTGCCAAAGGAATCATAAACTATATAGTCGGTTATGGGGGGGTATCTTTATAATATAGCACTGGTTACGCACGTGGTGGGTATAACTTTAGCGGCAGGTGCAACAGTTTTTGATTTCGTGATCGTTTCGATTCATGGGCAAAATCGTTCAAAAAGTATATTGGATAGTTTTGTGTCGGAAACTATACATAACAAAGTATCCCGGTTGATTGGCATAGGCATGTTGCTGATTATTCTTTCCGGAATCGGTATGATGGCTTTTCTCCATGGCGTATGGGGACAACAAACATGGTTTCGAATCAAAATGATAATTCTTGTTATTATTGTCGTGAATGCTATAGTCGTCCGCCGACTACTCGGAATTCGTTTTCAGAAAATGCTGCAGGCAGAGGATGTTGAAGTTGCTTCTCAACAATTGTTAGATGTGCGCAGAAATATCGGGATTGTACAGATTGTGCAGATGCTTTTGTTCGTAACAATCTTTGTACTCAGCATTTTTAAATTTAATTAGATGTCGTGTAGAGTAGCTTGCTGAAGTGTTGGAATGTAGCGATATTAGTTTCAACTCTTCAGCAGGTACGTGCGGTTTTGAGACAGATGTAGTATAGAGGACTACTGCAGGTATTACGGGCGAGTTAACGTTCTGTTATATTCAGTACAGCCTATTCAACCTAACTACATATCTCCATGAATGCAATGTTTCGTTTCTCCGGGTTGCAGCGCGCGCTGCTTTGTGTGCTATTCATTGTGTTTGTCGGCTTTTCTACTTCTGTAATCGCGCAGAAGAAAGATAAGGGCAAAGAAAAAGGTAAGAGTAAAGACAGGGAATTTGTATCTGCCGATAACCTGAAGCAGCGCATCGATCACCTCGTACAAGCGAAAGTAAAAGAATTCGGTATACCCGGATACTCGCTTACGGTGATGTATAAAGGTGAAAAAATTATAGAGAAGGGCTATGGCTTTGCGGATCTCGAAAATAAAATTCCGGTAACACCGCAGACCGTATTTGGTCTTGCCTCTATAACCAAAACATTTACCGGCCTTGCGTTGCTGAAGTTGGTAGACGATGGAAAAGTAAATCTCAACGATCCGCTATCCAAATACTATGAAGGATTGTCTCCGGCTTATCAGAAGATTACCATCCTGCAACTTGCCAGCATGACGGCTGGTGTACCGGCACATGTTAATGAAGATGTTGACTGGAAAGGACAAATAAAAAATGCACAGGAATCACCGCTCGAATCAAAACCCGGAACGCAGTACGCTTATTCCAACCTGAGCTATCGAATACTCGGAGGCGTGATAGAAAAGGCAAGCGGACAAACCTATATAGAGTATCTGCAAAAATATATACTCACACCGTTTGGCATGACTAACACCAAGCCCAGCGACCAGGCATTTTCATCCCCAGTAGCTATACCCTATAATGATAATCTCAAGCCATTGAAGGAGGGGCTCAAATCGCCTTCGATAAATTTTGCCGCCGGTATGCTTGCGTCCAATACCGTGGACATGGTAAAGTATGCGCAGGCGCTTGTTCATCGAAAATTACTCACACCTCAGGGATATGAAAGTCTATGGAAAGAACGGCCAGGAGTTGTTAATGTAAAGAAAGACAAAGAATCGGCATGGGCGTTTGGCTGGGGATCGGCTCTCGTTAACAAACACTTGAAAGTTGGTATGAATGGTGGTTTGCCCGGTGTTGCGTCTTCCATATTTATTTTTCCGGATGATGATCTGATCATTGTGGGACTCTCCAATAAGAATGGCGAAGCGCACGAAGTCTCAAAGCTTGTGCTGGACGAAGTGTTGGGCAGATCAGAATAAATATATAGCTTTCTTGATTTAGATATAGCGATCCATCAGCATAGATATGTCATCCTGGAACACAACTACAAAATTATTCTTTCGGCTCGGGTTCATATATTTTCTTTTATATGTGTTTCCTTTTCCTATCGGGTGGATTCCGTTTACAGAATTTATACAGGCTCAATATTATAACGCATGGCTCGGGCCGGCTAACTGGATTGGTAAGAATATACTTTCAATTCCGTATGAGATTACCATACTCCCCAACGGGAGTGGTGATACCACCTTTAACTATGTTTTGATTTTTATATTCCTGGTGATTGCTGTAGCGGGCACCATCGTCTGGATAATACTTGACTCTAAACGTACGCATTACGAAAAGCTCTGGTACTGGTTTATTGTTGTGCTTCGTTATTACCTCGGAGTTGTGCTGCTTGCATACGGCTTCGTTAAAATAATTCAGACACAATTTCCTGCTCCTTCCCTGGAGACTATGCTTCAATCGTATGGCGAGTCAACGCCTATGAAATTACTATGGACGTTTATGGGATACTCCAAAGAGTATAACTTTTTTATAGGCCTGACGGAAGCAACATCTGGTATGTTGTTATTTTTTAGACGCACGCGGTTGCTCGGGGCTCTTCTGTCTATTGCTGTTATGAGTAATGTGGTTGTACTGAATTTCTGTTACGATGTGCCAGTTAAATTATTGTCAACACATTTGCTTGTCATCTCTGTTATTTTACTTCTGCTGGATATAAAGCGACTTGTTGCATTTTTTATTTTGAACAAAACCGTAGCACCTGTGCCGGTACAATCGGTCTATCGGAAGCCATGGGAGAAGACTCTATATATAGCTGCAAAGGTTGTTTTTATTGGCGGCTTTCTGTTGATCTATATAGGACAGGGTGTAATGAGACAAGCACAATTGTCTCAATCTACAGAAAATGGAACTGCGCTCTATGGTATATATGATGTGCAGGAATTTATACTGAACGGAGATACACTTCCGCCCGTAACGACCGACACCAGGCGCTGGAAGCGCATGTATATTCGCAGCGCTGAATCGGTTGATATTCAGTATATGGATGGTGCTTCCATACGCTGGACCTGCCAGATAGATACAGTACACCATGCCATTAACCTGGCATCGATGGGGGCTGCCGTTGGCACTCTCTATAATTATGAAGTCAGCCACAATACCATGATCATGACCGGTGGTGAACCCAGGACAATGATTACATTCCTGGTAAAAAAACACGACAACTTTCCGTTGCTGAACGGTCAATTCAACTGGATTAATGAGTATCCTAATAATCGGTAATTGATTGCGTTGGGACACCGGAATATATAGCGTATCCAGACAACAGAAGTTTAACCTCTTAATCGCTGGCTGCACTTGGTCCCTTCTTTTATGTATCTTAACTCAAACGTTTGTTAATCATTATTCAATCGATTGAATAATGGTTCATGGTTTATCGCTTTTGAGTTTTAATTCTCACCCGGATACAACCACTATTAGCAAATTGATTTCATAACAAATCCCTTTATTATGAGATCAATCAATTACTTGAATCCTTTCGGACTCGGACGGAGTCTGAAGAAAGTGAAGGCAATTTTATTGCTCATGTTTGTCTCGTCAATCGCTTGTGAGTTGGTACACGCACAAGCTTTCATTCACCCGGGAGGTTTGCATACACAGGCAGATCTTGACCGGATGAAAAACCAGGTAGCTGCCGGAACCCAGCCGTGGCTTACCGGGTGGAATAAACTGTTGGAAGATCCTATGGCCCAAAGCACTTACACAGCTGCGCCTTTGGCAAATCTGGGCTCGAATCGTCAGCGTGCTTCGCGCGATGCCCATGCTGCATACCTCAATGCTATACGCGGATATATAGCCAACAGTACCGAACACATTGATTGTGCTATACGCATCTGCAACGCATGGTCTGCTACAGTGAACCAGGTGCCTAGCGGTACAGATATACCCGGACTGAGTGGCATACCTATATTTGAATTTGCACTTGTAGGCGAGATACTGCGGATATATAGTCCCAGTCGATGGGCGACTGCGGATTTTGATCGCTTCAAAACCATGATGCTGACTTATCTATACCCGGTGTGTAATAATTTCCTGACGAACCACAATGGTGCCTGTATTTCAAACTACTGGGCTAACTGGGATGCCTGTAATATAGGAGCCGTAATGGCCATCGGTGTATTGTGTGATGATCGCGCCAAGTTTGATGAAGGTGTCGCTTACTACCAGAGCGGTGCCGGTATGGGCAGTATCATGAATGCTGTATATACTATACATCCCGGCAATTTAGGACAATGGCAGGAGAGTGGCCGCGACCAGGAACACGCACAGCTTGGTATAGGACTACTCGGTGCAGCATGCGAAGTAGCATGGAACCAGGGACTTGATCTGTACGGTTACTCCAATAACCGTCTGCTGGCAGGTGTTGAGTACGTTGCACAGTATAATTTATGGAAGCCCGTTCCGTATACAGCTTATAATAATTGTCAGAATGCCAATCAGCGTTGGGCTTCTATTAATGGAAGAGGTCGTCTGGATGATCGTCCGTTGTGGGAGATGATCTACAACCACTATGTTATACGCAAAGGACTCAGTGCACCAAACACACAAGCGGTGGCTCAGTTAATGAGACCGGAGCACGGCAGTGCCGATCACTTCGGGTATGGTACATTAACCTTTACACGCACAGCTTCTGCATTTCCGCCATCACCAATCCCCCCTGTACCCACAGGACTTATTGCTACACCCGGTGTAGGACGTGTCTTTTTAAAATGGAACAGAAGCGGAGATACAGCCTATGGTTACGATGTTCTGCGGGCTACTGCAAGTGGCGGCCCCTATACCAGTATAGCAACGTGGACAGACAACACGCGCTGTGAGCATACTGACGCTTCAGTAACCAATGGAACAACGTATTACTATGTAGTTGCTGCGCGAAACCAGGCAGGCACCAGCGCTAATTCTGCGCAAGCCAGTGCCACGCCTTTCACAACGGGAAGCCTACCTGCAGGATGGACCAACGCGAGTATCGGAACGGTAAACGGGGCAGCTTCCGGTTTTGCCAATGTAAGCAGTGGTACATTTGTAGTGAGTGGATCGGGTACCGGTATAGGTGGAACATCGGATGGACTTATGTATACCTATACCAATACCTCTGGTGATGCTATTATTACTGCGCGCCTGTCAAGTATAAACTGGAACGGAGGTGGCGGTGCTCAAAAAGTAGGTGTAATGATTCGCGAGTCGCTTAACGCTGATGCAAAAGCAGTAATTATGAAGTTAGGTGATGTAGGCACGCGCAGAGCCGAGTTTGGTTCACGCACGACAGATGCCGGTAACATGACGTGGACTCGCGGCAATGATTATACATGGGTGCCCGCATGGTTCCGCCTGCAACGATCCGGAAATACATTTACCGCGTATGAGTCTTCAGACGGAACTACGTGGTTTACGGTGGGGTCCAGTACTATATCCATGGCTGGTACATATCTGATTGGACTTGCAGTGTCATCTAACAATGCCAATGTAAACACAACACACTTTGATAACGTAACGATTACCAACAGTACAACCGGCCCCGCCAATGGTATATATACTGTTACTGCGCGCCACAGCGGTAAAGTAATGGAAGTAGCAAATAACGGCACAGCAAACGGATCGAACGTGAGGCAGTGGCCTTCTAACGGCTGTGCCTGCCAGCAATGGATTGTGACGAATATAGGTAGTAATCAATATACCCTTGTTGGTGTTGCCAGTGGAAAGAATCTCGATGTGAATGGCGTCTCAACGGCCGATGGTGCCAATGTGCAGATATGGCAATATACCGGGGGCAACAACCAGAAATTTACCATTACACCCACCAGCGGAGGATACTATCGCATAACACCCGTACACAGCGGTAAAGCCGTAGATGTAGCCGGCAACTCAACAGCCGATGGTGCCAACATTCAGCAGTGGACCTACAACGGAGGCAACAACCAGCAATGGAGTTTTACAAATGTTACAGCAGCAGCGCGCGAGGCGGAAGTACTTCCGGAAGAAACAGAAGAACAAAAAGCAGTACAAGTCTATCCGAACCCAACCACTGGAGAGATAAATATAGCATTACCATTGTCCTATAAAGAAGGCGAAAAGACAGTCGATCTCCTGGACAATTCCGGTAAAAACGTTGCATCAGAAAAATTCGGAGGCACCACCCACACCCTGAAAATTACCACACTCCCTGCGGGCCTCTATATATTAAAAGTGAAAAGTAACAAAGCCTTAATTATAAGAAAAGTAATAAAAGAGTGACTAGAGCCTAATAAAAATAATTTATCACCAAAGCGTACAAACTAAAATCAACGAAGAGCACGGATATATACCGGCTCTTCGTTAATCTTTAAATCTTCCAATTTTCTAATCTTCCGCCAGTACAGGCGAAAACGTTCTTGCAGCAACAATTGCTTTGCAGAGTTGACTGATTTCGCCGTAGACTTTATGAAACAGGAACGGTCCCATCGATACACGCTTTACTCCGAGTTTGTTCAGCGTATCAAAGCCCGGGAGGTTCGGGGCACACATTACATTCAATGGAAGCGTTGAGTTTTTGACAGCTGCCGCTATATCTTTCTCATCACGGATAAATGGTAAGAAAATACCATCGGCACCCGACTCATTATATAACTTCAACCGGTTTGTAGTCTCCTGCTGTTTGTTGTCTACGTTCAGAATATAGGTATCGCAGCGAATGTTTATGAAAAGATCAACACCTCTTGCGTGTAGTTTATTCTTGATAAACGATATAGTCTTGGCGAAAGCAGTTGCATCTTTTAACGCGCGACCGGATTTCTGAATAACAGAGTCTTCAATGTTAATGCCGGCAACTCCGAGATCAGCCAGATGCAATACATTCTCGGCAATCTCCAGGTTGGTGGTTCCATAGCCGGTCTCTATATCTACCGTTAGCGGAACGTTGATGGATGAGAGTATACGCCTGATAACAAATGTATAGTCATCAAAGCTCATGTTCTCGCCATCTTCATAGCCAAGACTGTTGGCTACAGCAGCACTCGATGTAGCGACTGCAGGAAATTCACTTTCCTCGAACATAATGGCGCTACGCGCATCCCATGCGTTGGGTAAAAGAAATAACTCGTTGGACGCATGAAGGGATTTGAATTTCTGATAGGGTGTTGACATAATTACTTTGTGTTTTACGGAAGCAAAAGTATACAGGCACCTTACCGGGAAATTGTACAGATCGGAACTGCTTGGTCGTTATTCGTTGCACGCTAATGGTTATCTGTTATGAAAATCCAATTACACAAAGACCAAGAAAACGTAGAGGAGCACAAAGGGTTTTTCTCTGTGTAACTTTAACTTTGTGCCTCCATTGTGCTCTCTGTGCAATTGGATTTTATACTCGTGCTACATGCTACAACAATCCCCAACCATATCTTACGCGGAATGCCCCGCGAGTATTTACAGTAGATATAGTGATGTTGTTGCCACTGCCACCGCGTCTTAACAAGCTGTAGGAATCATTGTCGCGCAATCCCGGCCAGTATACACTTGCCACCTGGTCGTTACGGAATACGTTGCTGGCGGCAACTATATATGCTATCTCGTTATCAGACTGCGGGCCGTTCTGATAGTCTTTGCCGGAGTTCATCGGTGCTCCGAACTCTGTTACAACAACGCGATTCTTATAATTACCCATGCGACTTCTCCAGTCACTTTCCCAAGCTGCGGTTGAGCGTTTGCTTGCCCAGTACGCGTAGTTATGCAGCGATAGCAGGCAACCGTTAAAACGACTATCGGCTCCTATACCGGTTACATTTTCAGAGAAACCTGTACCTGACAATAGTATACGACCTCTCGGTACATTGGGGAACTGGAAAGGAACTCTACATATATAGACTTTAACTGCGATAAGTTATATCCGTGCGGTTCGTTGAATACTTCAAAATATACATTGTTGTTGCGGCCGTATTTATTAATTACTGTTGTCCACATGCGCCAGAAAGCCGCGGTGTTGTCGATTCTTCCATCTTTGGATGAATTCGATTCCCAGCATCCTAAAATTACTTTCATACCTTTATTAAGGGTCATATCGATAGCACCGGTATAAATGCCCCACCAGCGTTCGGCAACAGACGGAGGATTAATTGGCAGTCGCACGGTATTGACACCCGTCATTCGGTTCTGAAAACCTGAAATGATAGCGTTCGCTTTCGCCGATGCACTGCTATAGGTATCACTGCTGGTAAGTCCGGATGGAATAACCCAGCTGTCCACAAAATTGTCGCGACCATCCGCCCAGTTGATTCCCGAAATACCGGCAGCGCCAACACGCGCGTTGCTTTGATCTTCGATTGTTGCGGGTGTCTCGGCAGGCGTTTCTACAGGCGTTGCGATTTCGTCATTTTCGCACGCATTCAAAAACGTTGTAAGCAGGAATGCTGCAACGAGTAACTTTTGTTTTCTCATAACTTTTTTGATTTGGTTTTGTTATGCAGCAAAATTAGGCAGGCGTTGATTCGGCAGCGGGGATAGTTTGATACTTTATAGGGGACGATTGTGGATTTGTTAAAACGATTTTTTGGCCCCGTCCGGAACAATATACCCCTCGGTAAATATACATATATAGATGAGGTAACCTGTTTATAGGTATATATGTTGCTACATGTGTGATTGTATATATACTATATGATGCGTTATTGTCTTTTTATCTAAGATAATGGCCTTTATTGTGCATGTTTTATTATTCTTATTGCGATATTAAAGCTGGATTATGAAAGTCCATGGCAAAGAGAACACGAAGAAGATACAAAGAAAATCACAAAGCCAGAGCAACAGATAACGACTAACGATTAACGCCCTGACGATGCCAGCACAACCGTAGAATCAGCAGTATCAAAAGCAGAAGGTGCAAAGCCAGTAAAGAACTTAAAATCTCTCACAAAATGAGACTGATCGAAGTAGCCCGACTGATACGCGATCGATGTGAGCGATTCTTCTTTATTGCTTGTCAGGATGAGACTCTTCTGGAAACGGTTTATCTTAAAGTATAGCTTGGGCGATAGCCCCGTATATTGCAGAAATAATTTTTGAAGATACCGCGAACTTATTCCATAGCGAAAAGCAACGTCCTGTATAGTGTCCGTGAAGTCTTCATGCTTCATTTCGGTGATTACATTATGAACGAGCTCAAATTTGGAATTTTTCTTTTGAAAAGTATATACCTTCTTTACGAGAAATGCTTCCAGCAATGCAATTTGCTCACGGAGTAACGATGTGTTCAGTAACTGCTCGTGAAGCTGTCCTATTTCTATACTGTCCAGGGCAGTGAAGTCGGTAACGTGATCGTTGAATTGATCTACGTGATCGTTCAATACCATCGATGCCGTGTGCGGATAGAAACGAATGCCGAGCATTTTATTTTTGCCAAGCGATTTGAATCGCAGCGGCTTAATGATTTGTCCCCACAGCTCAACGCGTGGCGTTGTATTGAATGAATTGTCGCGACCGGTTTGGAAATAACCGTTACCGAGATTGAACATGATCTCCATACTTCCTGTAGCACAGGCCATGTCCTGAAATACAACGTCTGTATCGTATTCACACACGTAGAAGCATTTTACAAATGCTCGCAGATGTTCACCGGGTGTAAATTCCTGATACTTCATACCGTTTGGATAAAGATAACAATATACCGGCAAATCTAGATGAAGGCACCGGCAATGTCTTGTACAAAACGGAACACCCCGAAAAAGAATTCAGATTTAACTAAAAGATTGCCGGAATTCCAGGGGCGACTGACTCGTTTTCTTTTTGAATAACTTGTTAAACGACTGCGGATGTTCAAACCCCAACTGGTACGCAACCTGCGCAACGGAGAGGGTACTGGTAGAAAGCACTTCCTTCGCCTTTTCAATAAGCTTCTGGTGAATGTGCTGCTGTGCATTTTGTCCCGTTAACGTACGCAGCATATCACTTAAATAATGAGGCGATACATTTAGCTGGTCGGCCAGGTATTGCACCGTAGGTAATCCTTTTACCGAGGGTGTATCGTTGTTGAAGTAAGTGTTCAGTATATCTTCCAGTTGTGTGAGCAGGTCGCTACTCACCGCTTTTCGTGTAATGAACTGGCGCTTGTAAAAACGGTTGCTATAGTTTAGTAGTAATTCGATTTGTGTTACGATCACATCCTGACTGAACTCGTCAATGGAAGAATGCAACTCATCATCAATGTTGGAAAGTATATTGGTGATGATCGTGCGTTCTTTATCCGACAAATACAACGCTTCATGCACCGAATACGAAAAGAACCCGAGGCTCTTGATAGTCTTGCCCAACGGATAATTACGAATAAAGTCTGAATGAAACAGCAATGAATAGCCGTAGTACTGCGTTTCATCCGTTACCGCCAGCAATTGATTGGGCGATGTAAACACAAGACCACCTTCATCAAAATCATAGTAATGCTGCCCGTATCGCATCTTGCCGTTAAGACCTTTCTTATACGACACTTTATAAAAATCAAGCAGGAAAGATGAAGGCAGATTTTGCTTCTCGATAGATATAGCCGCATTGTCAACCAAACTTACCAGCGGATGCAGGGGCTTTGGCAACCCCAGCACCCGGTGTAAATCTGATATAGAAGTGAACTTATAAGGTTCTTCTTTTTTCACAGTATAAATATAGTTTTGATTTTACTTATCTGCTGTTTTTTCTTCTCACAGCTCACAGCTCAAAACTCGCAGCTTTACCCCAAAAACGTCTGTGCCATTTGTTTTCTGAACTGCTCATCGCCAACCTGCAGGCGTTGTGCGTAGAGCGTCTTGGCATCTTCACCGGCCACATAGCGTAATTTGTCCTGTCCGTCTGTTGCTGCTTCATATACCACTTCGGCAATTTGTTCTGCCGTGCTGAAGGAATCTTCATGTATGGCGCCCATCATTTTAGATACCCACTGATCATAAGCAGGGTGCGAAGGCATTTCGAGCGAGCGATTCAGGAAGTCTGTTTTTATACCACCGGGTGAAACCGTTTTTATACCGATACCAAGTTTGGTTAACTCAAACGTCATGCTTTCGGCCCAGCCTTCCAGCGCCCACTTGGTGGCATGGTATATCGAGCTGAACGGGAAGGTGAGAAGTCCGCCCATAGACGTTGTGTTTATAAACAGGCCACTTTGCTTCTCGCGGAAGTATGGTATAAATGCCTGTGTTACGCGGATAACACCGAGCAGGTTGGTGTTGAGTTGTCGCACGATTTGTTCATCTGATATAGCTTCCAGCGGACCGATCAATCCATAACCAGCATTGTTAAATACTACATCAATGTTGCCCGATGCTATAGCCTTCTGTGCAGTTTCTTTGATTTGCTCCGCGTTGGTGACATCCAGCGGTAGCAGCGTAACGTTCGGTGTACTGCTCAGTTCTTTTTCGTTTTCAGGTTTACGCATGGTGGCAATGACTCTCCATCCGCGTGATGCAAATAATTTAGCTGCTGCTTTACCGAGGCCTGTAGAGGCGCCTGTAATAAAAATTGTTTTCATGACTTGTTTTGTATTTTAAGCTTTACATAACAAAAGTCGAAGTACCCCGGCCGAATCGTGTAGCCAAAACGGACCTTGTTGTAGCTGAAATGGAGCGGGGCGAGGTTGGCCGTTATCCGTTACAGGTTAATCGTTATCCGGAAGCTTGGCCTATGTAGTATTGAGCGTTGAAATGTTCTTTAATTGATATCAAAAACCACGTTATTGTGGCGTGTAAATAAGAAGTTGTACCTGCTCAAATAATTGTTTTACAACTTCGTTTAGCTATAGCTATGACTCTACCTAACCTGATGCGATCTGCAACTTTCTTTATCTCTATCTTACTTATCCTGTTTTCGTGTACCACGCGGGAACATGACCAAAAAAAGAGACCACTGTTTCCCATTAAGGAATATGGAAAATGGGGCTTTATTGATGACACCGGTGCAAAGGTTGTTGCCTGTAAATTTGACTATGCCTATCCCTTCTCGGAAGGCATGGCTGCTATACAAGTGGATAGCTTGTGGGGTTTTATTGATGAGACTGGAGAAATAGTTATACCCCCAAAATATATAACTACCGACTCTAAACATTTTCCTTTCTTCTATGAGGGACTATGCCACGTGGAGTTTAAGACGGATACGGGTGTAATCAATTTGTTCATCGATAAGCATGATAAGGTAGCATTCGTGTCACCTTACGAGTATTGGCAAACAGGTCCTTTTCATGATGGACGGGCCAGACTCGAAATCAATGAAGAGATATACTATATCAATAAGTCAGGGAAAATTGTGATAAGAACATACTTTCCTTATGGCGGTCATTTTAGTGAAGGATTGGCCAAGCTTTGGACTGGAGATAGTACGATATATATAGATACAACATGTAATGTAGTTGCAGCGTTTTCTGGTATGGGCCATGGCGACTTTCACGAGGGGCTCGCTTTAATAACGAATGATCAAAACTATTATATTGATAAAGCCGGTAAGCGCGTTTTTACTACATTCGATTATGGTCTGGTTTACGATGATTTCAATGACGGAGTTGCTGCAGCATATGATCGGGGTGATGGAACCGGATTTATTGATCGGACCGGTAATTTTGTTATTCATCCGAAATATGATGTAAAGTACGGTGGCTTTCACGAAGACAGATGTGGAGTATTAATTGGAGATGCATGGGGATTTATAAATAAGAAAGATAGTATGGTTATTGCTCCGCGCTTCGACTATCTATTTGGCTGGTTTACAAATGGCGTTTGTGAGGTAGAGGAAAATTACCTTCGGGGTTATATCGATAAAA
The DNA here is from genome assembly GCA_902168205.1 of uncultured Chitinophaga sp. Lineage (GTDB taxonomy): Bacteria > Bacteroidota > Bacteroidia > Cytophagales > Cyclobacteriaceae > Ohtaekwangia > Ohtaekwangia kribbensis. The sequence goes on from CABHOK010000003.1 coordinate 243,379, forward strand.
ACGGTGAGTATATCTGGCGTGAACAACCATCGGAACAGTATGGAAAGCGAGATTTGAGTCGGTGGGATTTGGACACACTTGAGACTCGCCAGCCGTTATTTGAACACTTTGATGGCTACTTAAACTTTGTGAAACAAGGTGCGTTTCGTTATGGTACGCAGTTATCGTTGATACTTGATACAACTGATCTTACCGTATTTAAGGATAGATATTTTGGATACAAGCTATATCTTATTAATCAGACGAATGCAACAGTGAAGATTCCAGATCGGGACGGAAGATTGAAGCTTGTTCAACAGGCTGTAAATCCGCAGGGTGTTTGGCAGGATATAGACGTTTTAGCGCGTATCTTTTGTGGAAATAGTTTAGGTGACTATGCCATGCCACCCGCAGGCTATCAGGTTTTCGCTGCACCTTTCTTTAAAGGATCGTATAAGACGAAGTTTCGTTTTAAGCTTTACCTCGAAGAAAGCGAGTTGTATTCCAACACCTATACCGGCTATATGAACCCGGAACAGTTTGTTACCGAAGAAACCCCGTTGTGGTAACTAATTGCTTATACTAAAATGTTATCTTTGGTAAGACTCACATGAGACTATACCGAATCATATTACTTTGTTTTTTGTCCGTACCTGGCTGGGCACAGATTGATAAAGACTTATCGGCACTATCGAAAGAAGAACATTTACTTCTAACAAGTATAGCGGCTTATGAAGTTGTGAGGGGAGATACGACAGGTAAACTTCTGCGTTTGTGGCCAGAACGAGAATCATTTTTGGCACTGAGTAAAAAGATGTCAGCGGCAAAGCTTCTGGAATTAACACGTCATGAAAAGCCTATTATAAGATGCCGCGCCTTTGATGCTTTGATTGATGAATATCAAGGAGACGCGCTTTCCCTTGTTCAGGAACATCTGCAAGATACCGCCTCGGTCTACAAGTCTGCTCGTAGCTGCCTGGATATGAAAGGCAAAGTAGGAGATTACTTTGTAGAGGTGTATCAATGGAAGTGTCTTCTTGCGAAGGATTCTTTGCGCAGCAATAAACTAGATAGCGTTCTTATCTACCAACCCAATAAGTTGCATGCAAGGTATATGGCCATGCACCGAGCTGCAAATGCTGGTAAATATTATGAACGGATACGGGAAATAGTATTGGAAGGTGATTTTCGCGAAGGCGGCCTTATGGTGCTGGCCAAGTTCAAGAGGGAACAGGATATAGATGTTATTTTGAATTGGGATATAGTTAGCACTCCACAGAAGGAGAAATCTATTTTCTGTACTTTTTATGCTATAGCAAAATTTCCGCATCCAGCTTTCTCGCCATTTCTCCAGCAGAATATTAAAAAGGCTATAGTGGCTAAACCTACTACATCGTGCCGTGGATTATACCTGGCTATCGCTAATTATAATAACAGGGCGTCACACGACCTGCTGTTACTTCCGTTTCAAATTGCCGACAAAAGTATGCGAACCGAACATTTGCAAACACTGGCAAGTGCTTTGAAAGAGAACTCTGATCCCATCTATAACGACCTTCGGGCGAGGTTGAAAGGATATAAGTAATACGTACAATTGTGTCCTGTATTTCTGCTTCTGCCAGCGCTAATTAGTTTCTTTTAAAATAAAAACATTACAATTGCGAAACGATAGCATAGCGCATGAAGATTCAAGTGATAAGCGATTTACACCAGGAGTTCGGGTATACCGAGTTGAGTTTTGCCGGTGCCGATGTTGTGGTATTTGCAGGTGATGTGAACCTCGGTGTAAAAGGAATCGAATGGATTTTGTCAACAGTCAAGGACGTTCCTGTAGTCTATATTTTAGGAAATCACGAATGCTATAAAGGCAGTTATCCCAAGACGCTTCGTAAAATAGAAGAGCTATCGCAGAATACAAATGTACACGTGTTGGAGAACCGGTCGGTTGTGATTGGTGATATAACCTTTCATGGAGCAACGCTCTGGACCAACTTTGAGTTGCTGGGCGACTCACGCGTGAACGGAAGTATATGCCAGGAGAAAATGAATGATTACAAAATGATTCGCAGAGATCCTTCCTATTCAAAGCTTCGCTCGGTTGATACGTATGTTATACATCGGTCGTCTATGAAGTGGCTGGAGGAAAGTCTTGAGTCGTCTTCTACAAGAAAGAATATAGTGGTAACGCATCATGCACCCAGTATACAATCTGTTCCGGAGAAAGATCGAACCAACGTGCTGTCGTCAGCGTATGCTTCGAACCTGGAGGTAACGATAGTAAAGTATAAACCTGATTTTTGGATTCACGGACACATTCATGAACCGGCAAAATATACCGTTGGTAACACCACCGTGCTTTGCAATCCACACGGGTATATTGATGAACCGTATAATGGGTTTGATAAAAATCTTATTGTTGAAATGTAGTTTTAGGAATTTAAGTACTATGAGTGCCCAATTTGTTCTATACAACGGCTGGATTTCAATTTCCACTAGTTCGGATGAACAGTCTTTTGATGAGTTGACGAAAGTAGTGAGTGAGTTAAATGCATACATTGACTCCCTAACCTTAAAATATCATTTATGTGAGATTCGTACTTTTAATCTGGAACGCATTCTTTTGATAGGAGGCTCCCATAACCACGATGTTGGATATAGTGATCAGATTGTCAGGTTACTTAATAAGGTTGCTGAATTGGCTCCTGCCAGTCACGGCGTAGTATACATTCGATGGCCAGATGATATTTTTATAGGGAATGAGTATAAGATATACAAAATGGTAAGAGGGAAGATTACGTTTGAAAGCGATCCCTTCTTTTCTCCATGCCGGCCAGTAATAGAAGATTAGTAATTAAAATATAGTCTACCTATTACTCCGCGCCTTCTTCCGCTTGCGCCACTGCCATGGAGGCGTTGGGTTTTTAGCTGACCATATTTTTCGGTGATGGTGTTGGGCCTGGTGTTCTAGGTCGGCCCAGTGTTGGGTTTTGTCGTATTCTTTATAGTGCCATGCTAAACCTGCGCGCAGCAGCGATTCATTTACATTGGTAGTGTCTACTTTTACAATCGCAACGGTGCGGCCGTAGCGGTCTTTCTTGGTAGGTAGAATGGTTACCGATTTACCCGCTATGAGACTTGATATATACTCTTTGGCAACGGCACCAAAGTCTTGTCCTTTTTCGGGGCAGTCTACTCCGTGCAGGCGGATCTTCATTTGTTGCTTGTTATCCAGCAGTATCGTAAAGGTATCGCCATCGGATATCTTTACTACTTTGCCGGTATAGGGTTGTGCGTAGAGTAAAACGTTCGTGAAAAACAGGAACGCAACGAAAAGAGATAAGCGCATGCAGAGATTCTAAACTATAAAAAATACTAAACGACAGACTTCCATTTTAGTGTGCAACCTACTGCTTTTGTTTCAACAGCTCACTATATATTTCGGTGGCCAGCCGGGTTAATTGTTTTTCGCGGTTGGTGATGTCGGTGAGGTCGAGGGTTTCGCTTTGTTGGGTGAGGTTGAAATATAGGTCGTGGATGGCATCGCTCTCCGTATCGAGACCGATGAGGTTCAGAATCGTTTCGCTCAGGTGCAAGTGATAATCGCCCGCACTAAGCCCAAGCGTATTTAACCCGTTGATGAGTTTGTTGTTGATGAGGTCGTCTTTGATGAGTGAAAGCACGAGGTTGCTATTTTGATTCGGCTGCATAAATATTGGCTACTTTGTTTGGTCATGCAATAGTAGCTACTAATTCTTTCTTTCGGGAATTGCGTAATACGCCATTAAGTTTCGATGATGTCGAATTAAAATTTCGTATTGCGAAACTTTAATGGCGTGGTATACAATCGGGAGTAGGTTGCAAAAAAAGTTAGAAATAACCCGTGGCTGATACGCTAAGCTTGTAGGTGGAAATCTCATTCTCTGTTCTATAGCTTATTTTTAGTATAGTATATTTTGGAAATATGATGTATATCATATATTTTAGTAATGATTCCTTGCCCCACCTGATCCAATCTGATCGCCAGCCCACAGGGAGTCTATTCCATAATTAATAAAAAATAGGATTGAATGAATGGGCTTCAAGTCTTTGATAGTAAACGGTAAACAGATACCGGTTCATAAAGCAAGAATGAATCCGGATTTTACATCACGTACAGTCTTGGCAGAAGACACGTGGGAATATGTTGAAATGTGGCTTAAGAGGAATTCAACAGCGAAGGATGCGCTAGTGTACTGGAACCAAGCTCAGGAATTTTATAAAGCTACAAAACTGCTTCCAAAGACTGCTTCTCCGCTCACAGCTTACTATTGTTTTTTAAATGCAGTTAAAACGCTCTTGAGCGTGAATAATATAGAGATCGCAAGTAGGCATGGCGTCAGCGGTGAACAAGCAAAGAATTACACGTCTTTGGAAAACGAGAAAGTGAAGTTCCAAACGCATGGAGTATTAGCTCAATACTGTGATTACTATGGTGAGACTGTTAATACCACTACTATCTATTCACTTAAGGATCTACTCTATAATTTACCTTTTATCCATAGAGCATATACCCTTACATTCGATCAACCGGAACTATTTATACCTATCTCTGGACCTATATATGTGAAAAAGACAGCCTCAAAGGAGGCATGGGTGATGGCAGATATAAATGATAGACGTTTTCAAAATAAGAAGACTCTGGATAAACTTCCAACCACTTTCGAACAGGACTTGGGTATTACCAATAAATTTACAATTCGTAGGAAAAATCGTTTTGAATGGCGGAGTGGTAAGGGAGACAAGACTAATAATATTAACCGTCTGAAAGGCTATCATAAAAGTGTCAGAAAGGATATATTTTATATCTATGGTTCGACAAAGCTGTGGTATATAAAGCGAAAGGGTGTAAAAAATATAATTAGCAGGGAACCATCAACTCTTACATTTGCCGTTATGCATAAGCTAAGCGAGATGTCGAGATATACTCCTCTCGTTTTGGCCAAACATTTTGATAGCCGCCATAACTGGCTATTGTCAGAATTTATAAATACTTCTCTTGTTCAATTCATTGACGAAATTTCTTCTGAAATAACGGGTAAGGAATTTATGCCTCCAGGTATTCGATTCAAATAAATTTATCTATTACAGATCACTGATTCTCTATTATATGACATACTTAACAAAAACGCGCTTTAAGGAGGCTATTGTATGCCCAGATAAATTATTTTTTTATCGGAAGTTGGAGTATGCAGACAATAGAATGGTGAATGAATTCTTACAGGAATTGGCAAAGTGTGGAATTCAAGTTGGCGAGTTAGCTAAGAGTTATTATCCGGATGGTGTGGAAGTATTAGAGATGGATAGTGAACTGGCAATTAAACGAACGGAGGAATTACTTAAAGCCGATAAATGTATATTGTTTGAAGCGGCTCTTTCAGTTGATGATTTACTAAGTCGAGTTGATATTCTTGTGAAGGACGGCAGGGAAATAGAAATAATTGAAGTGAAATCAAAATCGTTTTCCCGTGAGCAGGAGTTATATACTCAATCTGGATCTGTTATTGCCGGGTGGAGAGAGTATGTTTATGACATTGCTTTTCAAGTATTTGTTGCGCGGAAAATTTTTAAAGATTGCAATGTTAAGGGGTTTCTTTATTTAATAGATAAAAACAGTGTTTGTACTGTAGATGGACTATATCAGAGGTTTCGTTTGAAGAAGGAAGGCGATCGATATATAGTGCAGTCTAATGCTGAAATGCCTTTAGGAGATCCGATTCTCAAAAAAGTGGATCTTACCGAAGTGATAGAAAAAATTATTGAAGGTCGAGAGAGAATTAATGGAGAAGATATCTCGTTTAGTGACTTTGTCAAAGTTCTAAGTAAAGCTTTGAAGGATAATAGTCTTATAAATTCTCCTACAGGACGGTGGTGTAAGAATTGTGCTTATAAGGCTACAGTGGAGGACAAATTAAAGGGGCTTAAATCAGGATATGAGGAGTGTTGGAAGTCAAAGCATGATTTTAAGGATTCCGATTTTCAATTGCAATCTGTATTTGAAATATGGAATTTGCATCACACTAAGCTTGATCAATTTTTGGGAGAGAAAAAATTCTTTTCATCCAATATTACCCGTGATGAGTTGGAACCGCGTAGTCAATCTAAATCTGAAAGAAAATTATCTAATGCAGATAGACAATGGATTCAGATTCAAGTTGCGAATGACAAAGCTTCCTCACCTTACGTCAATAAGGATGGGTTAAGGAAAGAATTTGAAAACCTTAAATTTCCCTTGCATTTTATTGACTTTGAAGTAGCGATGAATGCTATTCCCTTTTTAAAAGGACTAAGTCCATACCATAGACTAGCGTTTCAATTTTCTCATCATGTTCTTGAGAAAGATGGCAGGGTGGTGCATAGGCATCAATGGATTGAGTCTCGGAGATATACATATCCAAATTTTAGTTTTGTTAGAGAGCTTAAGAAGGACTTGTCTGAAAGTGAAGGTTCCGTTTTGATATACTCAGCTTATGAGAATACTATACTTCTCCATTTGATGGATGTATTAATGGAATCTAAGGAAAAGGATAAGGATGAACTTGTTGGATTTATTAAGACTCTAACATGGCATGAGGATAATGACGAAAAATGGAGTGGCCCCCGAAAAATGATTGATATGCGTGAATGGATTCTCGATTTCTATCTTTCGAAACATATGAAGCAATCTAATTCATTAAAAGCTGTATTGCCGGCTATTCTTAATGATAGTAGTTTCTTGAAAGATAAATATCAAAAAGCTGACTATGGAACTGAACTTATGCCAAGTTTAAATTTTAAAAATCACCAATGGGTTTCCCTTGAGGAAAATGGTCTTGTAATAAATCCGTACAATACTCTCCCTCCTGTTTTCGATGGCTTGGACCGAGAAGCAATCGAACTATTGTTTGAAGAGGATGATCTTGCAGATGGCGGAGCCGCGATGGGTGCATTTAATCTAATGCAATTTATGGAGATGAGTGAAGAGGAGAGAATTTCGATAGTAAACGCACTTTATAAATATTGTGAACTAGATACATTGGCAATGGTTATGCTTTTTGAAGGACTAAGTGATTTGATTAGAGAATAATAGTTTCGGTTGTCAAACCTTTTTTCGATTGTATAATTGTAATATACATTTATACAACTCAATCTTATTTGTTTGTTAATGAAGGTCATTTATAAACTCTTCAAAGCTAATAGCGATTTTTCGTAGTGGCTCATGAAAAGCCATACCAATCAAATCGTAGTAAACAACACCTTCATCGTCTCCACCAATGGCTACATAAAATGGTCTGCCGCCTGGATCAGTAGCAAATGGAATCAGATCATTTCTTCCAATACCTTCATCGTCATCACGTACAGCAGGCAGAATCAATTCTACTGAGGCATTTCGGTTCTCCAAAAGCGGGAGAAAAGAATTTACGATGTAATCCACTTCATGATGAAACCTGCGCTCTTTTGTACGTGCTCCATTATACTTTAGGAAAAAAGCCTGCAGATACTCGGGTAACAAAACCGAAAACTTATTTTCAAAGAATAAAATATCCTCCTTTGAAATCGGAATAAAGAATTTTTCTATCGTCAGTTCTCTCATAACTCGATCTGCTATCGCTAAGATTCTCTTAAATTTATCTTCTGCAACCAGTTGTCGATGTAGCCCGTTGTTTGTTCAATTTTCTCTATATCATCTAACGAGAAAGTAGTATCGTAAATAGATATTACATGGTCAGGGCGTAATCTTAAATAGTGCAATGAAAAATTGTAACACAGATGATAAGGAGCATTATCTGTTCCTGCCAGTAGATGAAACACTTGTCCACTTTTATTAAAAATATCTCGGCAATATGTAATGGTATTCCATTCTGTTTCATGAATATCCATCAAAAAATATTCATAGTCATCTTCTTTATTTCCAAAATATCTTCGAATATCTAAGTCTTCTATTTTGCCATTGCTTTTTAACGCAGTGTCCTTTATGCCACAAAAAAGTCCGGCTTTTAATACTGCTAACATTACACTTGAAAATACATTTTCTTGTGGCAGGAGATCCTTGCAAAAAAATGCTAAGCCCATTTAGTTTCTTTTAAAGCGTTTACTAATGTTCCGTTTGATTTGGTGTGGGAGTGGGTGTGGTTTGTTAGTGAAGAATGCCAACAATGGCATGGAGAAATCAGAGGCATGTTTACTCTTTGGCCCTTCTGCGTTTTTTAGTGTCTTTAAATTCAGTTTTGGCCTCTTTCATTATTTTGTTCCATTCCTCCTGACTGCGAAATCTCAGATTTAGCGGCTGCCATTTTTTGTGCATTAGTGCGAAGTAATATTCCTTTTCCAAGCACAAAATCCATGTATATAATCTTTTATCCATATCTTCAACAAATAGTGTATTATCTGCATAATTGATACTTGCAACGTCTGACCAAACTTTTACAATGGAATCACTGCCTATCTTATAATCCAATATAGTAAGATCGCTATGATCACGGGACATAATAACCAGATATGTACTATCAAGTATGTGTGCTGTTGTATATCTAGAATTGCATTGAAATAGATCCTCATTAATATTCTTTTTGAATTTAAAGTAATAGTCAAAAATGAAATATGGATAATAGTATGGCGCCTCCAATTTAATCGGCTCGTAGATTGCGAAGTCATTTACTCGTTGAAAATATAGTTTGTTATTCTTTAACCACAGCAAGAATGACCACCTGTGGTTATCGGTATTGTCTGGCAACGGATTCATAGCAAATCTGCGTGTTTTATGGAGTAGTATAACAGTATCAATCCCAGAGCCGATTAGAGCTTTTTTAATGCTATCGCCAGCTTGATAGCTTCGAACATGCCTTTTGGGGTAGTCCTCCCTTTTTAACTGTTTGAAATCCTGGGCCGATGCAAATGCTATAAAAAGACATATGAAATGATAGGAGAATAGTAAGCGCTTCATGAATTTAAGTTCTTAGATAATTGTATTGTTATAATTTATGTGAAGTATACTTTAAGTTCTCAAACCCTAACAATGTTTCAGAGTATATATAGGAAATGCTCATTATTTCAGATGCTTGATTTACTTGCATTGAAGCTAATTAGTTTGATGGCGGCTATGATGCCATTATTCTTTCCCATAACGGAAAATTTGTTTTATAGTCTTTGATCTCGGAGACGCCAATTTCATGTAGTTTATTTTTTACTTGATCGATCTTTTGAATAGTCCATGAAGAGGTATTTTTGAAGCTTATTATTTCTTGAACAAGTTTATTTACAGTTTGACCTCTACTTCCGGTAAATGTCTTATACAAAGAAAGAACCTGATATGATTCTTTGTCGCTGCCAAAGTAAGAGTATGATATTTCGGTTATTGGCAATTCGATTATCTCTCGTCTATATTTTAAAGTAAGGCTCTTTGAGTCAATGCTTATCTCTAAAGGCGTTTTCTTTTTAATAATATTCCGAGTAGTATAAAAAAAGATAAGGGTCCCAATAGGAATTGTAAAAAGATATAGTTCTTTAATTTTCCAAATAAAGAAGCTTACCAAAAAGAAACCTCCGTAAAAAACAAAAACCCTTCTTAATATACCAGTTGATTTAACTTGCCACGTTTGGCACTCTTTGTTCATAGAAATATAGTATGTTGTTAATTATATTTTATAAAGATTCCCTTACAACCGTTGACTAAAACGATCTCAAACTATTCATCAACCTTTTAAAAGTTCAAAACCTTGTACCCGGCTATTAAAGTTGAATTGGTTTATAGGCAAGCGCCTTATCAACAATCTCCTCTACACTTGGATTATACTTTGATATATCATGTTTCCTTGCATTATAATCTTCAGGGTAATAAAATAAATTGGCTCCATTGGGATGCGGAACATTGTCGCTAAAAAGTTTCAATATCTGATAATGCTCTTCTTCTGAACCTTTAAAGGTTTTGATTTTATACCCTAGTTCAATCAGTTCTTCTCTTGTCATGCATACGATACTTAAAGCTGTATAGGTCGATAGCTCAAGGCTTTGTCGACAATTTCTTCCAACGTCATGCCTTCGAATTTCTTACTAAAAAAATACCTCGTTGCATTAGGATCAGGAACATTTTTTTTAAAAAAAGATCGATATTCCCATCTATATCTTCCTCGTTGTTACCCTCTGCATTACGAATTTTTCTTGCTAACTCAATTAATTCATCTCTTGTCATTTCCATATTCTAAACTTGACTAAAGCTGAATGGGCCTATAGCTTAAAGCTTTATCGACAATTTCTTCTAATGTCATGCCTTCAAATTTCTTACTAAAAAAGTAATCGGATGCTTGTGGATCTGGAACATTCTTTAAAAATAACTCAATATCTTCATCCATTTCCCTCTCTGTCTTTGCTTCGGCAAATCTAATTTTTTTCGCCAAAGCCAATAATTCCTCTCTTGTCATTGCCATAAGTATAAATTAATATCCGTATCCATAATGGTAAGCAGGGTCTAAGACCTCCTTGTGATATTTCGGTGTTACTATATATAGGTTATCCATGTCGTAAACAGCTCCACCTTGATTAATTGGAGTTTTATGATGCAATACATATGATTTTTGCCCCCTGATCTGTTGAGCTAATTCAGCTCTAGGTGCAGCACCAGCCTTCATCCTATAAATGTTATCTGTTGTAAACTGACTCGCTAAATTTGGATCATTTGCTACTTCCTTCCAAAAAGCTTCTCTAAATTCATCAAAATTTTTGAACTGTTTGCCTTTCAACTTGTCCGCAACTGATTTTGGAAATAGACCAGCGTTTCGTTCAGTTCCTCTCAGCCATTTTCCAGTTATTGACTTACCATTTCCAGTAGCAGTGCCGGGTAACCTCCGCGCATTGGCGAGAACAGTAAAATCTTCACCACTTTTCACAAGATCCGTTGTGATCTCGCTTACATCATCCACTATCCTAATTCCAACTTCCTTTCCTTCTTCAACAATCTCCAGTGTTCCCTCTACAACCTGCTTTATGTTATTGTCAAGGTATTGTACGTTGGCTAATTTTGCCAAAATTCTTTCTCCACCGTATTTCCAATATATATCTTGAAGTATACCATTCAGTAGTCTTCCTATTTGCTTCTTGCTAGCTCCCGCAAAAATGAGAATCTCATCCTTCGATTTGATCATCAGTTTTAGACCAGATTTATAGGCAGCAGATATGAAGTTTTTAACCGGTTGGCTGAACTTGGAAATATCGATAACCTTACTCCCTATCTTTATTACTAAGGCTGTTACACCGGCTTTGGCAAGTGCTTCACTGGGTATCACATCCAATATACCAAGTACATGCTCCCACATTGCCAACTCTTCGCCTGTGCGCCAATGCTTGCCCGTGATCCAACCTTCTATTGTACCGGGTGCTGCCATTAGCATGTCAGCAAAAAATACCAACGACTTAGCTTCCCAACTGGTGCCGTGGTATAGCTTATCGTCCTTAATGGCCATGTAGTTCCAGAACCACTCGCCAAAGCTCTCCAGCGTTATATCGCGTGCCTCCAGGTAATCTATCTTATAGCTATCGTGCAGAATGTGAAAAATATCTACATCTGACTGCTTACTGCTAAACGTAACCTCAGTTGTTATACTGGCATCTTCAGATATTTTCAGAATAGCAATCGTCTTGCATTCATTCTCTCCGTATACTATGTATACATCATCGTATAAATCCTGGTCTTCAAACTGCTCTTTCAGAATTTTAGCAGCACGCTCCCAATAAGGCGCCCGCCACCATGACTCCAAGAATTCCTGCTTTGCAGCTTCTGTCACATAAGGGCAAAGAATATCTTCAGCCTTTTGGAGTTGTTCTTTAGTAAGTATATCTGCAAATTTCTGATCATCTTTTAAATCACCTTTTGCAAGTTCAGCAATTGCATCTTTGTCAGATTGGTTTTTAAAGACACTTGCTATAAGAGAGTTCAATAGACTCTTGTTATTCTCAATCTTATCTGTATACGCCTTTATGATCTTTACCTGTTCCTGGTTGTCAGGCATGCAGGTAGGCGCAGACGAGAATATATCTGCCATTGGCCCTGCACCTTTAGGAAATACTGGCCCTCGAACAGATGTTATTTTTAAAGCCAATTGATTGCTAAATCGCTTTACAATTTCTGCTATCAACCTTGCCTCTTTTGTACTTGAAAAATCTATAGCTACAGGGCTGCTGGCTTTTTGATTAGTACTACGCTTCTTCGTTACCTTTCCATCCTCACCAACGGTATATGTATTGCCCGCAGCATCGGCAACAAGGGTATCTTTTCCTTTGCCGGTTTTCTCATCCTTCTTCTGCTCGAAAGTTGACTCGTTTCCTTCTGTATCAACTACAACGATCTTTCCGTCTTCAATATATACTGTGTCAATGGTGCCGGGTATGCTATAGTCTGGTGCTATAGCTATAGAAATGCTGTCACCAGGTTTTGTCTGTGCTACAGGTTTTTCTCCTATACTGTGTGCCTTTTCTAAAAGCTGATCCGCCCTGCCACCGGGAGTATAGATTGATTCGACACTGCCACCATACATTTCGTGTAATTCGTTAACAGGTCCCGAAAAACTAATATGCACCCATGCTCCGTTAAACCATGGCACTTGCATCCAGCCTTTGCCTGTATAATTGCCGTTGCCTCCGGTTACTTCTTCCACACGAATCTTAAAGCCCCGCATGGACATTGTATCGCCGGGCACCAATACCATAAGCGGGTTGGTATTTGCCGAGGGTATATAGGTATCCTCTTTACCGCACTCGTACTTTTTGGCACTCTTCTTTTCGGTGCGGAAATAAGCTGAAGGTGAATAGCTGCTATACTGTGGCTTTGCTTCTGACCGGATTTGTATTTCGTATTCAGTGTTCGGTTGTAGGTCGGTGATTCTCTCCGATATCTGATCCGTTACTTCTTCGTACCAGATGCCGGAAGCCTCTGTTCCCTTTTTTCTATACCGAAGCCGGTATTGCTCAGGAACAGCCCCGTCACTGGCGGGTTGCCATCGTAAAATCAGTATGGATGCATTACCAATACTATAGTCCTGTCTCAGGTTTTCAGGTATACCCAGCGGGTCGCCATACTGAAAGATATATACTTCGCTCTTTCCATCGTTCTTAAACAAATCCTTTCCATCAACATCTCTCGCCTGAACCTGCCACGCATATTTTCTTCCGGTTATAAGTGCAGGCTCGGCAGGGCCATATACTATCTGTGTTGCGTTTGTGGTTGTTTCGTATAGCGGTTGCTGACTGAGAAAAGCATCATACGGATTTCGGGTGGCTGGCCAGAGTTCAACCAACCTGAATATATATTCCGTGGTGAAGGCTGAATTAGGTGAGCCGGTGTGGCGTGGCGTCCAGGTAAAGGCAATGTTGGTGGGGTCGGGTATTTTTACTTTGGCTTCATTACGTGGCAGGTTAAGTAATACAGGATCGTTGAGGATAATCCAGGCGATTGAAAAGCCTTTGTTACTTACGGTTGTTCCCCGGTTATAGTCCAGTACCTCAAGCGAAAACCGGTATATACCTTCCGGCAGCTTTGCGCCTTTGGTATAGTCAGCTTTACTGATGCCGGCAAAATCAAGATTAGCAGGATTAAAGTACTCTGTTAAATCTTCTCCATACAGAATGTTAGGCACGCCACCGCCCTGAAGAATGGTTGGTTGAGGAATAAAGTTTTGCCGGGTACGAATGGTTATACCTACACCTTCTATGGTAAGTCTGAACTTGCACCGGTACTCCGGCAGCGTGGGATCTTTGAGCTGTATAGTTACCTGCAGCTTTTGCGATCCGGGTTCTATATAGTCAGAAAGGTATGGCGAATACGGACTATGGATTGCCGGAGTGATGCTGACGGGGAACGACTGCGCTATTGCCTTCTGTGTAAGCGACACGATAAGGACAATCAGCAGGTACTTTATAAAACGCTTCATACTTACTTCAGCTCCACTACTCTAAACCTTCATTCAGGATAGTGTTGTATAACATTCAAAAACACATTAAGGTAAAGCGTTATTCAGATAATAGATTTAGGGAGTACCATTTTTGAATATCAGGTTATGAAATCCAGATATAGATGTGCACGGATATCTTCGTGATTTTGGGAAGGTAAATTGATAGACGGTATAGTTTTGAATAAACTCCTAACTTTAAAAGTATCAAATCACCCTGAAGAGCGTATATTTTAAATCACGTAAGGTTAGCTTGAAGATTATACTTCAAAAACATTCAGAACCGGATTTATCCGGTATAGGATGTGTCAGAAAGTTTACATATCGCACTCATGCCTATCCATCAACGTGCATGAGGAAAATCCCAACGCTTGTCTCCGCTATAGTAGAGGGAAGCACTGGAATAGTAATAGTCGTCATCGTATTTGCAAAGACCTGCTTTAACCGGGTTCTGATGTATATAATTTATCTTCTGCCAAGGAACGTTACTAGACCGCAACGATATACTCAATGAATTGCATTAATAACTAAATCTTGTTGAACTGGTGATTGCTCGTTACGTAAAACTTTTAGTATCTGCTGACTGGTATATCTTTAAAAATCACGTAGGACTTGCTTCGCGCGTATACTTGTTAGCGGTTCGTTTTTTTATCTTCATCGCTTTTATATTCTAAAATGTCAGCAGGTTGGCAGTCCAACGCTTTACAAATAGATTCCAATGTGCTAAAACGAATTGCCTTCGCCTTGCCTGTCTTTAGGATAGAAAGGTTAGATAATGTCAAATCAACTCTTTCTGAAAGTTCATTCAAAGAGATTTTACGCTTAGCCATCATCACATCTAAGTTTACAATGATTGGCATAGCTTAAACAGTTAAATCATTTTCGTTTTGAATATCTACACCCTTTTTGAAAATAGTCGCAATGATATAGATTACAGCGCCCATCAAAATGAATGCTTGACTGTCTGCCCAAAATTGATTTAAGTTATCTGGAACAAAACCGTGATGCATTAAATTTTTAACTAACTGCCTGGCGATGTAACTCAACAGCCCTATAGTAATAGTATAATAACTAAGGTGTGAAATTTGTCTCGAAACAAAGCTGTTGAACGGTTTTGACAAATCCATTTTGTGCATTAGTCTGATAACTATATAAAATAAGCAAGCTTTTAAAATTGAAATGATTAGAATAAAGCTATAGATGCCGAAAAATGCTAATCTACTGTCTTTATACATTTGAATTAAGTCCAACTTTTGATAAAGATTTTGGATGAATTCAGGTTTGTAAACACTGAAAAAGAAATTTACCAGTAAGCCTCCTGCTTCAATAGACAAGCCTACAAAAATGAACCAAGCCACAATATATAAGCCCCAAAATATGAAGTTGTTTGTTTTTGACATAACAGTTTAATTTAAAACTATGTCACAAAAATAGTAAATATTTATCGATAAACAATAAATATTGATTTTAATTCAAAATATTCTGTCAATTCTCTTTGGCAAGCAGTGTTGTCCGTTATAATGACGCCTAACGCATCAGAGCCTGGGCGCAGTATTTTTTTTTGAGAGCATCGGATTGATACACCATCGTCCGTTACTGTACACATCCCATCACATAGGAAAGTAAAATTCCTTTCCTATAGCGTCTAATCAAAGTATAAACTTTCGGCACGATTATTATTTCTACATTTAGATAATATTATTTCATGTCATGAAGAAATACCAGCTTGGCGAGTTCGAAGAGATCGTTATCCTCGCGATCGCCATTCTCAACAACGAAGCCTATAGCGTTGCTATAAAAGATGAAATTGAATCGCGACTGTCGCGCAGCGTAAGCATGGGTGCACTCCACACCGCGCTCAACCGACTGGAAGATAAAGGCTATCTCCGTTCGTTCGCAGGCGAAGGAACTGAAGAGCGCGCAGGCCGCCCCAAGCGCTATTTCGAAATTACTGCGATGGGTAAAAAAGCGATGATCCATGCAAAAGAAACGCGCGATGAATTGTGGCGTGCTATACCAAAAACAGTTTGGCAAATTACGATAGCAGGAGCAGGCCAATGAAAAATTATACCGAACAACCACCCCGGCTCTTCCTGAGATTTTTCCGCTGGTTCTGCCACCCGCGCATGCTCGATTATATAGAGGGCGATCTGCTGGAAGTATATAAAGTGCGTGTAAAGAAGTTAGGCAAGCGTAAGGCCGATATCAAATTCATGATCGATGTGCTGCTGCTCTTCAGGCCCGGCATCATCAAACCCCCTGGTAAATATAGAAATGTAAACAACCCTGTTATGATCAGAAACTACCTCAAGATCGGCTATCGAAATATAGCGAAGAACAAAGGCTACTCGTTTATCAATGTTACCGGGCTGGCCTTGAGTATAACGTGTGCCATTTTTATTTTCTCGTTCGTAAAGTATAACCTGAGTTTCGATAACTTCCACCAGAACCCGGATCGTATCTACCGAATTGTAACGGAGCTTCATCGCGATGTTATCGCCTACAGAAGCAGTGTGCCTTCGCCACTCGGAGAATTCTTTCGTAACGACCATACCTACGGTGAAAAAATAGCGCGCGTATTTACCGAGCGTAATGCATTAATCACGTTACGAAACGGAGATAACCTCGTCAAGTTTGAAGAAACAGAAGGTATAGCATTCAGTGAAACCGAGTTCTTCGATATTTTCAATTTCCCTTTGCTGCAAGGCTATAAAGAAGAAGTGCTTGCTGAACCCAACACTGCGATCATTACCGAACGCATCGCGAAGAAATACTTTGGCGATAAAGATGCGGTCGGAGAAACGTTTTGGCTACAAAATAAATTTCCCTTTACGGTTACGGGTATATTGAAAGATTTACCTTCTAACACCGATATAAAGTCGGAGATTTTTGTATCGTATAGCACCCTTAAAGCTTACGACCCGTGGCTGGCCAGCGATACCGATGGCTGGGGAGGTATACGCGATGGTATGAAATGCTATACATTGCTTCGCCCGAATACGTCTATTACGAAGGTAGAAGAAGTGTTGTCTGCTTACGTGAAGATATACCGGCCTACCAGTAAAAATGTACATCACTATAAATTGCAGCCACTTGCTGATATACATTTCAATTCGAATTATGGCGGTGCTATGGCAAAAAGTAACCTGACGATTGTGTTTGTGATTGGTTTGTTTCTGATCGTAACGGCTTGTGTAAACTTTGTAAACCTGGCTACGGCACAGGCACTGAAACGTTCCAAAGAAGTGGGCGTGCGAAAAGTACTGGGCAGCTTAAAGACGCAACTCTTCTGGCAATTTATATTTGAGACAGGCATTATCACTTTTGCTGGTATAGTTATAGCAGCCATACTGTCGTATACTATATTTCCGTTCGTCAACCAGTTTTTCAATACGCAGATTCCTGTTAATGTATTTTCAGATCCATACCTGGTAGTATTTATAGTGGCATTGGGTATAGTCGTAACATTCTTTGCCGGCAGTTATCCGGGTTTGGTGCTGGCAGGCTTTCAGCCGGTTGCGGCACTCAAGGGTAAACTTTCACGGCAAACCATTGGTGGTTTTAATACCAGACGTACGTTGATCGTAGTGCAGTTTGCTATATCGCAGGTGCTGATCATCGGCATGGTGGTGATCACAAACCAGATGCGCTATACACAGCAGTCAGACCTTGGTTTTAATAAAGATGCTATTGTGCTGGTAGCAATGGCAAACGGTACTACACGCGAACAGGCCAAGACCATGAAAACGGAGATACAGCGCATTCCGGGTGTTGAAAAACTTTCACTGTGTTTTACAGCACCTTCATCCGAAGAGGATTGGGGCAACTCGATCCGCTTCGAGAACAGCAGTGAAGAAGTAAACTTCAGAACGAGTATAAAATCAGCAGACGCAGACTATATATCTACCTTCGATCTGAAGCTGGTGGCCGGAAGAAACATTCAACCGTCTGACACCGTGCGTGAGATGATCATTAACGAAGCGATGGTTCGCAAACTGGAGTTGAAGTCTGCCGAAGATGCCATCGGTAAAATGATTACCGCCAACGGAGGTTCCATGTATGCGCCTATCGTGGGCGTTGTAAAAGACTTTCACGATAAATCATTTCACGAAGAGATCAGTCCTATACTGATCACAACCTATACGAACGACTATTTAAATTATGCAGTGAAGCTGAACCTGGCCGAAGCAAAATATACTATAGCTGCCATCGAAAAGTTGTGGTTGCGACAACATCCTGACCAGATCTTTAAATACCAATTTGTAGATGAGAGTATAGAACGCTTTTATGAATCGGAGAAAACAACGCTCAGGCTGATCCAGATCTTTTCGTTCATCGCGATTATCATCGGCTGCCTCGGGCTCTACGGACTGGTGTCATTCATGGTGTCTCAAAAAACAAAAGAGATCGGCATTCGCAAAGTATTGGGTGGCACGGCCTCGCACATCGTCTGGATTTTTGGACAGGAATTTACGCGTCTTATCGTAGTAGCATTTTTAATCGCGGCTCCTATAGGCTGGTGGTTCATGAACGACTGGCTGCAGGATTTTAAATTTCATACAACAATAGGGCTATCCACCTTTATGCTTGCTATAGGTTGCTCCCTAGTGGTTGCTGCCGCTACGGTGTGCTACCAGGTAATTCGTACTGCAATGGCTAACCCGGTGAAGTCGTTGCGGATTGAGTGACGCAATTCTTTAGGTGTGATGTATGTAGCAATGCCTGTTATATACATCACACTAATTTAGCCGCGTGTTCGCAGATATTTTTTGAAGACATTAATGTACCGGTTGTCAAACTTCACAAGTGTAATGTCTTTGAAATTAACCTTCGTTGGTGCCTTGTCCAGCAAACCGGTAGGATCGTAGTACTGAATGCTTACAGAGTTCTTATTTACTTTCGTTATTGGCCCAATGAGAAATACAGGCTCTTCGAGGTTTTCACACTCAACGATAACATGATAGTCATGTTTTCTTAAGTCTTCAAATATAGCTTGCCAGCTCATTAGTCTTATCTTCTTGTTGATGCCATAGTCTGAGTTTATTATTCCTTCCTTTTTTAACATGCTTTTTAATGCCCTGTCGTACTTGTTGCATCGGATGGCCTCAAACTGATCTTTACGAATAATAGCATATCCATTGAGGTAGAATTCTTCTTCTTCCTGAAGCAATAGAAAATCTTTACTGAATTGTAGAATAAAACCAGTGATGTCTGCAGATCCTTCTGTAAAAGTTCGTTTGATTTTCACAAAGTCTTTTTCTTCTATGTGGTTTTTAATTGTGCTGTCGTACTGCTTTGTAGGCATTGCTTTCGATTTACTTTAATTTTTTTTAAGATAAGGTATAAACCCTGACTTCCTATATTCTGTATTGAAATTTTAATTTACCTTACCAATCTTATTTAACCTGCTTATGTGATTTCTTGTCCTGATTTTACTCACGGCTTTCTTTTCAAGTCTCCACGCTCAACCCTACTCCATAGTGGAAGGCAATACCACCTTTGCATTGGATTTTTATAAGGCATTGAGTGCGCAAGGGGCTGGAAATGTTTTTGTGTCTCCGTTCAGTTTATCCTGCGCGCTTGCTATGACATAAGGAGCAGAGGCAGCAGCTGCTACAGCCGTGGTGGTAGCTACCCGCAGTGCACAATCGCCCCGCGTTTTTGTAGCGGATCGTCCTTTCATTTTTATTATTAAAGACAATCGGAGCAAAAGTATTTTGTTCATCGGGAAGCTGGTAAAGCCTAATGTTTAGCAAGCTATAAACTCCACCAATCGCAGTCATTGTCAAATATCAACCGATGGATCATATCAGCGTAATCGCGTGCGGAATAGTTTTTTATTTTTAGGCTGTAACATCCGTTCATAAACCATCCCGGCATGATTAGCACCGAACTTAAAGAGAGAACAAAAGACGCGCACATGGCGCTTGAAAAAATAGTAGTAGAACATTTGAAAGCTATACAGACGCGTGAAGACTATACACGTCTGCTAAAATATTTTTATGCGTTTTTCCAAGAGGTAGAGAAAGCTATAGCTCCGTTTGTAACCAGCGAAGTAGTGCCCGACTATAGCGAGAGGCGCAACGCAAGCCACCTGAAAGCAGATATAGAAGTGTTGGGAGGCGATGTTGGTAAAGATATGCCGCAGGCTGCCGCACCATCGATCACAAATAAATACCAGGCACTCGGTGCACTATATGTTATGGAAGGATCGGTGCTGGGCGGAAGGACCATTGTGAAAATGCTCGGGAAAAGTAATATCAGCACCGGAATTTCTTTCTTCTCTGGCTATGGCGAAAATACACCGGTGCTGTGGGGGCGCTTTATAGAATTGCTGAATCAGCAAATCACGCGCGAGGAGCATAAGCAGGAAGCTATACAGGCTGCGAAAGATACCTTTGATCTGTTTGCTGTTACCTTTCGCGATACTGCTGTACTGCAACGGTAATACGATACTATATATAGTCAGGATTCTTTTTTAATCACCGGAAAGTATAGTTCGAAAGTAGCTCCGTTGGTGCTGCCGATAGCAACTATCTTTCCAAGATGATTCTCCATAACTTTTTTACAAATGGCTAGTCCGATGCCGGTGCCCTGAAAGTCATCGCTATGCAGACGTTGAAATACATCGAATATTTTTTCGTTGTGAGCGTTGCTGAACCCTATACCATTATCGGAGACGGTTACTTTGTTGTAGTGTATATTCTCAATCGTTACGTCAGCTGCCTTTATTTCAATTTCGGGTATATTGTCTTTTTTGGCGAACTTAAAACTGTTGTCGATGAGATTTACAAATAGCTGCGCTAGCTGAAACGGTATACCTTTAACGGTTGGCAGGTTTAATACTTTGATGGAAGCTTTAGTTTCTTCCATGTCAGTTTCAAATTGTCGTGCTACATCTTGTACAACATCGTTGAGATTAACTTGTTTAAAAGCTTCATTCGGACTACTGATGTTCAGTTTCGAATATTCCAGCAAATCGGTAATCAGTTGTTGCATGCGAGTAGCAGACTTCTGCATTCTGCCCACGAAATCAAGAATCGTAGGAGACGCTTCGTTGCCGGAGCGAAGTATACGCGAAGCAAAGATCTGTATTTTTCGCAGCGGTTCTTTCAGGTCGTGTGTACCGATCCAGTTTATATTCGCTAACTCTTCATTTGCCTTTTTTAAACTATTGGTGAGCTGTATATAGCGTTTCTCTTCTTCCTTCAGGTACATGGAGTAAAATTGTCCCTGAAGCAAGTGTGCTAATTTAGCGGCAGCGTTCCGTTCGGGAGTTTTCCAATCTATACTTAGATTTTTTACTTTCTCCTGCCACAGCTCGAACGACTTTCGCGGTGTTAATCGTGCACCCGGATCTTCGCTGTCTCCCTTCGTAGGATTACCTGCCCAATTTATCGTTGCATCCATTTCGGAGCGAAACCATATGATGCCATCCTTGTCGGTATTGCCTAAATTATGATATAAAATTCCGGATGCTATTCTTCCGTATGCCAACGCAGGATGGAAATGTTGAGACAGTGCATCGGTTGAATAACTTCCGTCAGCCGACTGGCTGATGAGCCAGGGCAACAATTCTTTGATTTGTTCCAGTGTGGGCGTTGATCGCGACAGTGCAATGATGCCGTTACGAATTACAGCAACTCCGTTGGCGTTGGGTATATCTGCAATTCTGTGTAGTATATCGGGTTGTGCTAAGAAATTATCAGACTTCGCTATACTTTTTAACAAACGATCGAGTCGTACATCGAGTATACCTGCCAATTCGTTTTCAGCGGCCGACTCGCGCACCGATATCTGTGAAGTCAGGAAGTGTCCCTGAAGCTGTGCTGCCAGCCGGGTATAGAACGGAACCTGCTTGGGCGCATAGTGGTGGCATGCAATCAGACCCCAGAGCTTCTTATTTTCAATCAGCGATATGGTGAGCGTTGCACCAACACCCATGTTCTTGAGATACTCGATGTGCAGAGGCGATACACTTCGAAGTATAGCATGGCTCATATCTAACTGTTGGGTACCGGCTCCATTATCAAGCGTGAGTACAGGCACCGGCATATAGTGCACATCAACAATAATGCGCAGCAGATTTTTCAGGTATAGCTCCCGCGCTTGAACCGGTATATCCGTGTGCGGATAATGATGGCCGAGAAAGCTTTGTATATCATCACGTTTACTTTCGGCAAACACTTCTCCATTGTAGTCTTTATCGAACCGATAGATCATAACACGGTCGTAACCGGTTATACTTCGTGTCTCATCGGCTATAGACTGACAAACTTCCTGCAGACTTTCGGCTTGCTGTATGTTACGTACAAATCGCTTGGTCTGGTTAAACTGATCCGTAACGGTAAGGCTGCCATCCGGGTATTGCTCAAACTCAAGGGTGTATAAATCGTTTACCTTATGTGCTGTTACGTTGAACTCGGCACCGGTAATGGTACAGGCAAAGCTGGTGTCGAATAATTCGTTGGTAAGATAGTATTCCAGTCGTGTGCAGTCATCTGCCGAGAGAATATCACAAACCGGTTTGCCGAGTATAGATATAGCTTTCCGGTTCAGTATATCCATACAATTGGCACTGCAATAGCGTACCCTATGCTGCGGACTTGAATCGACTGTAATTAAAAAGCCATGCGGTTGAATTGCACCGGGAATGTGAATAGGCTCCTGATCACAACTTTCTATTGACTGATTTTCTTTGTTAACAATATCAACTACTCTCATTTTACACTTTCAAACTCTTGAAGACAATTTTCGATAGCGATCTTCAGGTCAAGGAAGTCAGGAGGTTTAACAATATATTTGTTGGCTCCAAGTGAGTATGATTTGGATATAACATCTCTTGATTCCGAGGTCGAAAACATAACCACCGGTTTGTCTTTCAGTTGCTGACTTGCTCTGATTTCTGCCAGGCACTCAAAGCCATTCTTCACCGGCATATTTATATCCAGGAATGTGATGTGTGGAATTATATTCTTCTCACTCAAAAGATTAAAAAACTCTTCACCGTTTCCGGCCTTGTACAAAGTCAGTGCAGATGCAGAGGCGTCCTTGATTTCCTGAAATGCCTCACTGAATAACATCTGATCATCAGAGTCGTCATCGACATAAAAGATATTAATGGGAGCGGGCATTTTTCTTTATAAATCTTTCTAACTACTTGAATTTTTTTAAAAGAATAAAACGATTTTTGATAAAAGGCATTGTGTATAGTCGCTGTTCGACTTGTGTTCATTTTCGTTGTTTCCAGGCACGTGAAATATACTATCGCGAAAAGTGTTTCGTATTTTCCACACTTCGTGTCTTTTTACTTTCTTGCTGTCTCATAGCATTGCTCATACGTGATAAAGCTATAGTAACCTACATTATTACGAAGTACTCATGGTAAATATTGTGCTCGTTCTCAGTTGCCTGGGCGTAGTGCAGGCGCTTCTTTTATGTGCGTACCTGTTTTCATTAAAGGATAAGAAGGCAAATATAGTACTGGCTTGTATGCTGCTGGCGCTTGTCATGGTGGTTGGTAAATCAGTTGCCAGCAACTACGTGATGGTAGCGCTGTGGCTACGCAACCTGGGCATTGCCGGAAAGTTACTCACGGGGCCATTTCTCTGGCTTTATGGCAAAATACTTTTTGAGCGGAGAGATTTTTCGCAGCGCGACTTTATTCACATTATTCCATTTATACTCTATGCGTTGTTTTGCTGGGCTATTCCTAACGGTACTGATTTTACCTCGTACCTCATGGCTTCGCTGGTATTTGCACACCTGGCGGT
This sequence comes from uncultured Chitinophaga sp., assembly GCA_902168205.1. Lineage (GTDB taxonomy): Bacteria > Bacteroidota > Bacteroidia > Cytophagales > Cyclobacteriaceae > Ohtaekwangia > Ohtaekwangia kribbensis. The sequence goes on from CABHOK010000003.1 coordinate 267,083, forward strand.
ATACCTGTTGTTTTGCTGGCGTTACATTCTCAATAACCTGCAAGGTGCCAGGTTGTTGCCGTGGTATCGGAATATAGTGTTGGGTGTTACCATCCTCTGGTTTTTGTACGTTGGCATTTTTGTAGGCGTTATTCCGGTATATATACTCGGGGCTGTCTTCTTTTCATTTCTCATCTATATATTCTCGTACCTGTTGCTGAAGCGACATGTGTTTAACCTGCAGAAATATACCAACACCGCGATGAGTACCGAAGCATCAGCTAATTTGTTGAAACATATAAAACAGTTATTCGAAGAAAAAGAGATCTATTTGGATAGCGCGATTTCTGTAAAGACCGTTGCCGAAGGTCTTGGTGTGAGTCCGCGCGAAGTGTCGCAGGTGATCAACGAAAGCGTGCAAATGAATTTTTCGGAGTTCGTGAATTATCATCGCATTGTAAAAGCCAAATCGCTGCTGGCCCATCCGGACTATTGGCAACAGAAGATCGAAAGCATTGCGTACGACTGTGGTTTCGGAAACGTTACGTCATTCAACCTCGCTTTCAAAGCCGACACGGGACTGACGCCTTCGCAGTATCGAAATCAATTCAAAGTGGCCTGACTTTGTTCGAAACCAACTTTTTTGCTTTAACAATCGCGATTATTAAAGACTTCTGACGTGATATACCGGATTCTTGCCAGAAAAAAAGATATGAATCTGGCAAACGTATATCAACCGTTTCGAAAAAAAGTACAACAAATTTTTGGGCTCGTGCCGGTGCTGCTGTCGCTGGCGGGTTACGCGCAAGACTTGCACAGCGTGAGCGGTAAAGTGCTGAGCCGGGATGGCGAGGTGCTGATGGGTAACGTGGTGGCGCTGTCGGTTAAGGACTCGAGTTTTCTGAAGGGCAACAGTTTTTTGGACGGCGATTTTGAACTGGCAGGTTTGGACAGGCGAGAGGTGTTGCTAAAATTGACCTCGCTGCAATTTAAGGACACCGTGTTTCGCGTGGTGTTTAACGAAAAGCAATCTGTACAACTGGGGGTGATTGTGGTGAATGATGGGATGCGCGTGCTCGATGCTGTAGAAATTGTAGGTGAAGTTCCGTTGTTCAGCGCGCGGCCTGATGGCGTGCTGCAGGTAAATGTTGCCAACACGGTGCTGGCCACCAGCAACTCGGTGAACGAGATATTGACCCGAACTCCGCAGGTAACAATTGACGATGATGGTATATCTGTTTTTGGGAAAGGGCAAGCTATAATTTACCTGAACGGTAAGCGCATTACCAATGAACGACTCGCTGCCATTTCGGCCAGCCAGGTAAAGAGCATCGAAGTTATTTCAAATCCCTCGGCTATATATGATGCCGAGGGCAAGGCAGTGATCAACATCATTACAAAAGATAATCTGCAGGATGGTTACCGGATATCCGCACAGCAACAAGTAACATGGTCAGACATGGCGGGTATTGCTTCGAGCTCTATTCTTAATTTTAACTACAAACGAAGAAAAGTAGATGTATCCGGTAATTATGATTTGAGACTGGGCAATGATGCCGAACTGCTCTATACTTCGCGTGTGCGGCCCGCGCAGGAGGATTACCTGCATTCGGATTTAATATGGGATTTTCAGCGTGATTTCCGAAATGTATCGAAATATAGTCTGGGAGCATCGTACGATCTGAATGGAAAAGGCTACGCCTCGGTAGAGTATAACGGCTCATACGAACGTACGGATGACCTGACCCGAAACCGGAATCACATTGTAACACTTGATGAAGATGGTTTATATACTTCGCGCGTTAGTCGTGACGGACTGATTCGCAATAATTCCGTTACCGTAAATTTATTTACGATCATGGATAGTCTGGGATCGTCTTTCTTTATCGGTGGCCAATTATCAAAGTATACTGCAACCTTGCTCGATAATATGGATGAAGATAATGTAGTGAACAACGAGGAAGTTTCGCGTCTGCTGAAAAGCAACCAGAACAGTGACATCACCATTATAAACCCACAGACCGATTTTGTGAAAGTATATACCGGTGGTAACCGGTTAAGTATAGGTGCGAAGCTGAGCTATGCAAAAATCGAATCGCATCTCAGGTTTTACCGGGCTAATAATGAAAATGAATACGAGTTTGATCCCGTACGTTCAAATGATTTTGAATATGAAGAGACTGTACCCGCGGCCTATGTTCAGTATGATGGTTTGCTCGGTAAAACTATATCCTACGGACTCGGTTTGCGTAGCGAGTGGACGCGGTATACCTTGAATACCACCGTTCAGGACAACGGTATGTTTCGTTCATCGTACATAAACGTTTTTCCGAATGCACAGATGAGCATCGCGCTGGATAAGGTAAAGCTGCGTGCTGCCTATACCTCGCGCATTACGCGACCATCTTACCAGTCGTTAAGTCCGTCACTGATATACCAGGATGCTTTTACCTCCATTGAAGGAAACCCGGAACTACGCCCTGAAAAGACGCATGCATTTGAAATGGGCGCTGCGTTCCATGCATTTGATTTCAAGGTTGGGTATAATTATACAATTGATCCGATGAGTGGTGCTGCCCTGCGGGGTGATAACGACAAGAGCTATGTTCTGAAAAACCTGAACTTCAGAAGCGGCCATTTATACTTTGCAACGTTGTCGGCTTCGTTTAGCACATCGTGGCTTACCTCTACCAATACCGTAAGTGTGAGCTATAACAAGTTAACGGATGATCAGTATGGCTATAAACAGGTTGGTGTACGCCCGCAAATATATATTTACTCCAGCAACAAGATCAACGTTGGCAACATTGTTACCGTGAACTTGATCGGCTGGTACCTGGGAGAGAAGTATTACAGTTTACGTTACAATAAAAGCAGATCCATTGTGGCGGTGGGGGTTGAACGGGAGTTTCTTCACAAGGCAATCAAATGTACGCTTACGGCAAACGATATATTTCATACCAACCATGCGGCCGGCACGTACGATGTGGGCGAGACCTTTGTTACCTACGACCGCCTGTATAACCTGAACTATTATCGCTTTGCCCTTACCTATACCTTTGGTCAGTTGAAAAAGATACAGTATAAAAGTAAATCTACAGGCGAGGCGGAGAATAGCAGGGTGCGGTAATGTTTTATATGGACCATTGAATAATTATCTGCTGATAGCATTAGGAATACTGCCGGATATTTGTTAAGTTTTATATTGCAATGACCTATACAAACGAACATGAAGTCTGTTTTTGATACCACTACACGGGAGGAATTGGTAACAAGAATAAAATCCTTAACTCCGCAGAATAACGCACAATGGGGTAAAATGAATGCCTATCAAATGGTAAAGCATGGCACATTGCATGAAGATATGGTGTTGGGGAAGCTGAAGATCAACCGTGTTTTTATTGGACGTTTAATTAGCGGTATGCTGCTGAAGAAAGTATTGAAAGATGATAAACCTTTCGGTAAGAATTCTCCCACAAGCTCATTGCTGAAAACTCTTAACGAGAACGGTGACATTGAACAACAGAAAAAAGAATGGATAGACAGGCTTGAACAGTACGCCAGTTATACCGATCCTGATTTTATTCATCCCTTTTTCGGACCCATGACGAAAGATCAGATCGGATTCTTTGCCTATAAACACGTAGATCATCATTTGAGACAATTTGGTGCATAAAAAATTGTATGTTGCGAAACTTGCTGTATTAATTTAATATAGTGAACTGAAATTTATATAGTTACCCTAAAGCACCAGCAGCATTAATATGAACAACGAAATATATCCCATCAGGAACCGAAGGGAACGTACGCGGATAGAGGTTGAAGAAAAGAAAGTTACCGGAAGGGGTTGATTTCGAATTTATTTTCGAACTTCAGGAGTGCAGTACATCGGAGCTATTTTATATTTATTGGCAAGGTACAGAGCAAACATTCTGCTTCTGATAATGGCATTGTTGCCAACGATGCACGGGTTGTGTCAGCAAAAGTCTTTGCCTCCTGTTTACGTATATAGTAATACATTTACAAGTGAACAGGGACTGTCGCAAAACAGTATTGCCTGCATAACTAAAGACCGCGATGATTTTATATGGATAGGTTCTGCTGACGGCCTTAATCGCTTCGATGGATATTCTTTTAAACACTTCAGTCATTCAGATCAGGATTCAACAAGTCTTAGTAACGATGTAATCCGAAATCTTCTGGTAGATAGCAAGGGGCGTCTATGGGCAGGTACATATAGCGGCCTTAATCTCTACGACAGTGAAAAAGAAAACTTTCGACAGTTTCTGGCAAGTCGCGCAGATAAAAATACCATCAGCCAGAATACTATACTTTGCCTCCTGGAAGATCGGCATCATAATCTTTGGGCGGGCACGTATTGGGGCCTGAACAAAATAAACCTTGAGACATTTGAGATCACCCGGTACTTTTATCGTACCGATGGAACAGGGCTGTCTGACAACGCTGTGACTGCTTTGCTGGAAGACAGGAACGGAAAGATATGGGTGTGCACTGCCGGAGGAATTAACATCATCGGTGCAAAGGGTATAGAGACTACTATACGTCCGAGTACCGCACCCGATGGATTGACTTCCACGCTGCTCGTAAATGTAGTGCAGGATTCTACGGGCACTATATATTTTGGTTCGAATGGAGGGGGGGTGTTGTGCCTGGAAAATGAAGAGGACCGGACGTTCGAGTACTTTGTTCATGTGGCGGATAAACCATCGCTGGGTTCCAATATTATATCCTCTATAGCCATCGATCGCAACGGTGTGCTTCTTGTTGGTACGGATGGTGCCGGGCTATACAGATATGAAGGTAACAACAGTTTTACACAGATTCTCACGCGCGAAACCCGCATCCTCCACAAAGGAAGTTTACACGGTATTTATGTTGATGATCAGAATAATTACTGGGTAGGACTCTTTGGTGCGGGTGTCACGTTTATATCCGGGGCGCGGCCACGCTTTGAGCATTACCGGTACTTCGATGAGAATATGGAGAGTATCGGGAAGAATTCTGTGCTGGCCATTACAGAAGATCATGATCATAAAATATGGATTGGAACGGATGGTGCAGGGTTGTATAAATTTGATCCGGTTACAAAGCAGTTTACACCATATTTACATTCTCCAAAAAATAAAAACAGCATCAGTACCAACGTGGCCAAGTCGCTGCTGGTAGATAGCAGGAATAACCTATATATAGGCACGTTTGCCGGGGGGCTGAATTATTTCAATACCAAGTCAAAAACATTTTCGCGATACCTGCATATACCCGGAGATACAACAAGCATCAGTACCAATCACGTATGGTCACTTCTGGAAGATGATAATAGGATATATGTAGGGCAGTTGGGCGGACTCGATGAGTTTCTTCCGGAAAGCAAAGTGTTTAACAAGCTCGTTATAACAGGCAGCAATACTGTAACCACACAAACGGCATCGGTTTTTTGTATACGTAGAGACCGGCAAGGGTATATATGGATGGGAACGCGCCTCGCAGGTATTCATCGGTATGATCCTCGTACACGTACATTCAAGTCTTTTCTGAATATACCAGGCGACTCACTGAGTATGCCTACAAACGAGATTATCGCATTTTCGCTTGATGCCCAGGGTAAACTTCTTGTAGGCACCGATAACAAAGGTTTGCTACGGTTTGACCCGGAAACACTTACCTATACGCAGCTTCTTCCAGACTTTCGCGAACGGAATATAACTTCTGTCCTGGAAGACGATTCTCATAATTTGTGGTTTACAACTTTCGATGGTCTTCACCGGTATGACCCGAAAACAGATAAAGTTTTCGACTTTACGGTTGCTGATGGATTGCAGGGCGTACAATATAACGAAGATGCAAAATTTAAAAGTTCAGCGGGTGATTACTACTTTGGCGGTACAAACGGTCTCAACGTTTTTCGTCCTGAAAAAGTATTGGAAGATCACAGCAAGCCTCGCGTTGTCTTTACAAAGCTCAGCCTCTTCCACGATGCCGTGCAAATGAATGATAAAACGAAGCTGCTCACCAAGAGTATATCCAAGTTAAAAACGATTACGTTTCAACCGGATCAAAATGTATTCTCGATCGAGTTTGCCTGTCTCGAATATAAATTCCCCAAGAAGAATAAATATCGTTACTACCTGGAAGGCTTCGATAATGGCTGGAACAATATAAATGAAAGCCGGATTGCAACCTATACCAATTTGCCGCCGGGCGGATATACCTTAAAAGTAAGTGCTACCAATGGTGACGGCTATTGGAATGATGAGGCTGCAAGCATCGAGATTATTGTTATACCTCGCTGGCACCAACGGTTGGGCGTGAAGGTTGCGTTAGCGGTGCTGCTGGTTGTGTTCACCATGGTAATTATACACATCCGTACAAATTTTCTGTTTCAGCAAAAACGAAAACTGGAGCACCTGGTAACGTTGCGTACACAGGTGGTAGAGTCGCAGAAAGAAGAGATCAAGGACAAGAACGAAAAACTGGAACAAGCGTACGAAGAAGTAAACTCCGTGAATGAAGAACTGCAGCGTGTTAACACAAATCTTGAAAAGCTTGTTGAGAACCGTACAGAAGAATTGAAACTCACCATCAAGCAGCTGATTGAGACAGATAAAGGGCTTGATACATTTTTATATAGGTCCAGTCATGACTTGCGCGGTCCTATAACATCCTTGCTTGGTTTGGCACGTTTGGCTAAAATGCAGAACCAGCAAACAGATTTAGATAATTACTTTGCTAATATAGAAGGTACAGCAGGTCGCATGTTACGACTTCTCGGCAGGTTAAGCGATACCGGCTCGCTCTTCCGCACCAAACGTAACATAGAGATCATTCACGCAGATGAATTTATTCAAACCCTGCGAAGCCAGATCAATAGTTTAAATACCAATAACGCAGTACACGTAGAAATTGAGAACAAAATAGGAGTATCCTTCGAAGGCGATTCGGTTTTGTTGAATCATATCGTTATTAACCTGATGGAGAACAGTATTATCTTCAGAAAGGAAAGCGAGCCGTTTGTGAAATGTATATTGAGCCAGGAAAATCAACAGTTGGTTCTCCAGGTAATTGATAATGGGATCGGTATACCGGAGGAATTGCGCGACCGTATATTCGATATGTTCTACCGTGGTTCCGAGAAATCGATAGGCAATGGATTAGGACTATTTATCACCAAGAAAGCGCTCGAAATACTGGGTGGCACGATCGAGATCGAAAGTGAACGACATAAGTATACCACCGTCACCGTTCGTATACCCCTCAATTATACCGATATACCTTCTGCGGTAAATTCTGCTTCATGACAGCTTGAAGAAGGGTAACATTCCATAAAAAGTTAGTTCACCACTTCTGCGAGAATGGTAAGTTCAGATCCGATCTTGAGTTTACGTGCCTCGAGGTTTTTGATGCTTATGGTAAATCCCAACCGGTCATCATCCTGAATGAAGAAATTTATACAAGCTCCTTTTTTTGCCAGACCATCACGTTGTGTGATGATCAGTACCGGTTTATCTTTTATTGTGTTGATGATTTGTTCCAGGTCTTTGCTTTTGGCATCGGGTATATAAAGCATCTCACAATCGGTAATGCTCTTGGCATCCATCACTTCTGTTACCACGATCGATTTTCCATTGGGAGTCTTTTTCACCAGGGCAAGCTTTTTCAGTTCAGCGCTGATCGGAGAATTACCATATACAATAATTCTGAAATCGCCTACAGGTGTTGGCCAGTTTGTATACTTCATAAAGTTATACATAAACAATACCTGTGCTTTATAGTCTACCGATTGCGCCTGGCTTGAAACACCGGAACATAGCAGTATAGCAAATACAACTATATACTTAGCCTTCGATTTCATACGCTACCGGGAGTTTAAGGTATAGTTTAATCTCAGCATGAATTCCCGCGACATGGAAGGGTAGGAGCCCGTTACCGTAAAGTATGGCGACAGGTAGTTATAGTTTTTGTTAAACAGGTTGTAGGCTCCCGCACCACTTTCAAGTCCACGCACAGGAGTTTTCCAGTATATATACAGGTTGGCCAGTAAAGCCGGATTCTGTGTAATCAGTTCGTTTTTATAGGTTCCCTGCGTAACGGGAGTTAAATCATAACCATAGCGTTTGCCATAAAAGATTAATGTTGGACTCACGGAGATTTTTCTATGAACGCGCACACTCGCATTCATACTCGCCTTATGTGCCGGGAAGGCCAGCACAACAGCCGTGTTGGCTTCTTCGCCCGAAGGAAGCACTCCGTCACCCGATGTATACTGGCGCGTGGTATACGAGCTGATCTTGCTTAATCCTTTCACTGAGTAGAAAGAGTAATTGGCAACTATATAGCCCCAATGTCTTTTATATCGCCATTCAATTTCCAGTCCACGCGTAGCAGCCTTGTCTCCATTGCTATATATATCCAGGTCACTGTTATATACAATCGGGTTTTTAATAATACTGTTGTATATATTCAGCGTCATTACCAGGTCGTGCGTTAACTGGTAGCCTGTTTCCAGTTCAGCGATGGTTGTTTTCTCCGGTTTCATAGAGCGTGTAGGGCCCGCGTTGCTGGAATCCATCTGTACACCCAGCGCTATATTCTGAATGGTAGGCGCGCGGAAGGAACCGCTGTAAAGGGCTTTGAAATGCCAGTGGTTTATTTTTCGGGTGAGGCCTATACGCGGTACAAAGGCCGATCCGTAGTTCGAGTTATGATCGTATCGTGCACCGAGTATAAGGTTGGCCAGCCGGTGTTTTATCAGCAGTTGCGAGAAGAACGCGTAGTTGTTATAGTGTATGGATTTTACGGCTCCATTGGCAGTTTGAATGGAGTCTTTGTTGTTGGTGGCCTGGTCGCGAAAGAATTCAGAACCGGCCGTTACGTTAATCTTCCTGGATGGATTATATGCCAGCAATACTCCGCCCTTTATACGTTCGCCCTGTTCTTTTGAGTAGCTTATACTATCGCTTGTACTTTTTATTTTAGGTGCCTGATGTATATAGCCTATACCGGGTGTAACGGTTAGCTTTCTGGAAATTTTCAGATCGTACTTTACTTCAGATGAAAGTGAAAAATTCTGTGCTGATATAACCATGTTTCCATTCGCATCACTTTCCTCGCGCACCGTTGAACCGTAGTTATCAAAAATTGCTTTGAATGAAAAAGCCTTATGCGAAGCTTTTAAGTTTAGCATAAAAGGATTGGCATCAGCATTACCGATCAGGCTTTGATACGATCCCTGGATGCGGGAAGGGTTGAGGGAACCACCACCGGTACTTCTGGTTTGTACAAATGCACTTCGATCGCCTAGGTTTCCCTGTCCTGCCATACCGGTGAGGCTTATATCCCATTGTTTAACCGTATTGCCTATACCAAACTCTATATTTCTGCGTGCATAGGTGTTACTGGTCTGCCCATAGCTGGCCGTAGCATAGCCTCCTTTCAGATCACTTCCTTTCTTGGTAATAATGTTGATAACACCTAGTTCGGCAAAGCCTCCATATATAGCAGAACCTGGTCCGCGTATTATTTCAATGCGGCTGATGCTGGATACAGAAAAGTGATTGCCAAAAGACAGCGTTGCGGAAAATATATCGTTCATCTGTATACCATCCATCAGGAGTAAAACTTTTCCTTCATTTACCCAGTTGCCTCGTATGCCCAGCCCGATCTTTCCATTGCCATCATACGCAAAGTCGAATCCCGGTATTAACCGGAATACATCAACCAGGTCGCGGGCACCGGATTGTTTGATTTCTTCTTCGGTAACAAGACTTACAATGCCTGGACTTTCGCGTGTCGATAATGTTTTTTGTGATGCAACAGACATCAAAGAGTTGAGGAATTTTTCCAGTTCACTGGATACACCGGACGCTTTTACTTTGTTAAGTTCTTCCAGGCTCATGTCGTAATACCGAGCCAGCGAATCGGTTGATATCGGATCCTGGGCCCAGGCACAGACTATATTTCCGATGAGGAAGACAAACAGCAGAACGTGTTTCATGTTCGAAACGGACAGATTTTAGAGTAGTGAATTATATAGTATACTACCTGATCTTATGGTATCCTGGTAAGCAGAATGACAGCCTTAAAATCAGCTTCTGAACGAAGAAAGCTTTAACAGGCAAACACCGGGACAATTGTAGACGAAGCCGGGAGGAATAGCGTCAATACTTGTTTTCATGAAGAGAAGACCAACTGTATAGCTCAAAACAGTTGGGGTATACACTTTCGGATGCTCCTGTTGCCGAAAAAAAACAGGCAAGTTCTGATGGAATAGGGTATAGAATATATAGAGAATTTTAATCGTTACAACGCTGATTTGAGCGGATCACAAACGTTTTCGCGAAAACGTTTGTAATGGAGCATTATTTATGGGTTTTGGGCTATAATTCATATCCTGTTCACTCCTTCATTTTCATCTTTAGGTGCCCGTTTAGCCCTTCTCCGCATACTTAAATATATATGCCGGCAAGTATATACAGTTGCGGTGCAAGTGCAAGAATTAGTACTAAAACCAAAACCAGATGAAAAGACATTTACTTTTGATCCTGGCATTTATCTGTGCGTGCGCGCTGGAGATAAATGCCCAAACCTTCGTGCATCCCGGTGTACCATTTACTACGGATGATCTCAATCATTTAAAATCAAATCTTACCAAAGAACCGTGGGCTTCCGCGTATGCAGCATTTACGAATGACTATAGATCGAAGCTCACGTATGGCATGCAAGGGCCCTATGTTACAGTAGGGCGAGCTCCCGATGTGAACCGAAACCCATGGATGAACGACATGGTGGCGATTCACAACCTCGCGTTTATGTGGATCTTTACTGGCGATCAGGCCTACGCTCAAAAAGCAACCGGTATGCTGGATGCATGGGCTATAACCAACACGCGCTGGACAGGCGATGAAACATTCCTCGATCTTGGCGACTATGCACAATACTATATAACCGGTGCAGATATACTTCGTTCCACGTATCCCGGTTGGACAGCAGACAATGATGCGCACGTGCGCAACTGGTTTGCCAATATACTCTGGAAAGAAGCTGATGTACCTAATCCGCTGCGCGGTCTCAATCAGGGTGCTATACAGATAAAGATTGCTATCGGTATAGCGGCATACCTCGGTGATGCTGCATTATGGCAACAAGCTGTTCAATCCTATCGCACCGATGCAGGAGGAGCATTGCCGAACAGTTTAGGCAATGGTCAGGTCGGTGATGCCGGCCGTGACGAAGGTCACTGGTTTGGACAAGTTGAAGCACTTGCATGGAGTGCTGAAGTAGCATGGAAGCAAGGTGTAGATGTGTTTACCGACTTGAATAATCGCGTGTTGGCCACCAGCGAATTATATACAGGCTTTCATGTCAACAGCAGCTCCTATATCAATAACTTTATACCCTTTGGCGGAACTTACGCCTACTATACCGGCTGGGGCTCTTCGGGGTCTGCACCTGCCAGACAATCGATGCTATATAATATTATAGCAAATGCCTATACATTACGTAAAGGTGTAGCGGCACCGAATACAACTTACTATAGAAGTCTGATGGGAGAGAGTGGTCACTCTTTTCTTTTCAGAAGAACGATCGATAATTCAACAGCACCAGCATTAAGTCCTGTGCAGCATCCTACAACGGTAAATACCACTTCGCTCACGAGTATAGATGTAGGCGAAACAGGACTTGCCGGTAAAGCTATATATAGCAATAGCGCGTGGACACTGCAAGGTGCCGGTGCCGGTGTCCCGGCTCCCCCGCAGTCACAACCGGATGCATTCAATTTTGCATTTCAAAAAATGAATGGCGATGGCGCGATCATCGTGCGTGTTGATACTATACTTACATCTGCCAATGCACAGGTGGGTATTATGTTTCGCGAATCGTTGGAGGAAGACGCACGACATGTAGCACTAGTATTACAACCGAATGGCGGACTATATCTCACCTGGCGAAATGCAACTACCTGGAGTAAAACAAATATATCGTGGAACAATCCTCCGGGAGGCTACCTGGTACATTTTCAACCGAAGGCTCCATGGTGGCTTAAACTCGAACGAATCAACGACCGCGTTTTTGCATATCACTCGCAAGATGGAGTCAATTGGACTTGTATTGGTATTGTAGTAAGTTCTTTGTCCGCATCTCCGTATGTCGGCTTATATACTACATCTCAAAACCCTTCGTCATTGGTTACAGCTGTGTTTACCAATGTGTCGATGACCAATAGTGCGCCTGCGGGTTCACCAGCTATTACCAGTGCTACGTCAGCAACCGCTACGGTAGGTTCGGCATTTAGTTATGCTATAACAGCATCAGCATCACCAGCAAGTTATAGTGCTTCCGGTTTGCCTGCAGGGTTGAGTATAGATACCAGCACCGGTATTATATCCGGTACACCTACAGCCTTGGGTAAATATCTTGTTACCGTCAATGCTACAAACGCACAGGGTACCGGTTCGGCTGTTGTTGTTATGGATGTATTTAACAATGTAGCACCGGCAGCTCCGGCAAACATGGTGCTGAGCAATACCGCCATCAAACAAGTTACACTTCACTGGGATGCTTCAGCTAATGCCACAAGCTATACCGTGAAACATGCTTTGAATGCCGGTGGACCCTATACCATCATTGCATCTGCCGTAACATCAACAACCTTTACACAGGCAGATGCATTTCCCGGAAACAACTATTATATAGTAACGGCCCTTTCGGGGAATTTGGAAAGTGCTCCTTCTGCGGAGGCTGCCATCACGTTACCTCCTGATATTCCAGGTAAACCAGTTATCACAAATGGCGATGGACAAGTTACATTGCAATGGCCCACGGCCACCGGTGCTGCAACCTATACTATAAAACGTGCTGCCGTTAGTGGCGGACCGTATGCTATACTTGCCAGCAACATCACAACCACAACGTATGTTGATAGTCCCTTGGGTAATGGTATATATTATTACTATGTAGTATCTGCTGTGATTGGCGATCGTGAAAGCAATAATTCCGAAGAAGAACTGGGTATACCAGGAGCCACATCACCGAAGTGGAGCATAGCACCTGTGTCGGGCTTATGGAATATCGCTGACAACTGGGAGGGAGGCATTATTCCGGCAAGCCCCGCTATACTTCGCTTTGACAGCACGAGCGTAACAACACTGACGAATGATGTAGCCGATCTGGAAGTAGCGCGCTTTTCATTCGAGTCGGAGGCAAACGCTTATACGATAGCGGGCAATGCCGTGCGCATGGGGAGCGAGGTTATCAATAAATCGGACAACACGCAGGTATTGAATATAGGCATGACGCTGAACGGTCCGTTGCAAGTCAATGCTCCGAAAGGCGCGGTGCGATTGGGAGGTGTTATTGCAGGAACCGGAAGTATAGCCAAGAAAGGTTCCGGCTGGGTATATCTTACCGGAGCGAATACATACTCCGGAGGAACTACGATTCAGGATAGCCAGGGAGGCTGGGGACCGAATGCACCGCTAAATATAGCCGGGGCCGGAACGCTTTCGAATGGTGTGCCCGTAGCCGGTCCGTTGGGTACCGGTGTTGTTACCATGAAGGGGGGTGCTTTGCGAAATGCTGATGCCTATGCGCTTATCTATAATGATATACTGGTGGAAGCAGGTACAAAGAATTTTCTATACTCCGAAGGAGGAGGCTTATTCCTGGCCGGCCGACTAACCGGTAGTGGTACCATTGAACACGATGGTAACGCGTACGATGGCTTGCACCTGAGCGGTAACAACAGCGAATTTACGGGTACATTCATATCCGTAAACCGGAGCAGCAGACACCGCGTGCGCATTGATGCATCATCAGCCGGCAGCGCGAAAGCAAACTGGATTTTGAACAACAGTTTTTCCGATGGCCACCGTCTGAGTTTTAATGATACGATTCAATTCGGTGCACTGTCGGGTGGAGGTCTTATCAATTCATACAATGCACCCGTTATGAATATTGGTGCGCTCAATACCAACACAACCTTTAGCGGTGTAATGGCGAATAGCAACATTGGTGTTGTGAAAGTAGGTACTGGTACATTGAAATTTACCGGCACCAACCTGAACTACGGTGCTACCACCGTGAAGAATGGTATACTGTTGATCAACGGGCCCTATAACAGCGCGGTAACAGTAAGAGGTGGAACGATAGGCGGGAGCGGCACGATCAATAACGTTGTTACTACAGGAACCGGATCGGGAGCAGGATCATCGCTGGCACCCGGTGATGAAACTATAGGACAGCTTACCGTTGGAAATATAGTAACGTTGAAGAGCGATGCTACCTTGCGTGTCGAGTTCAGTGGTAAATCAGCCACCATGGATAAACTTATAGCTAAGGGACTGACGCTCGAAAATGCTGCATTACAATTTACAGATATAGATCCGGGTAATCTCACAGCAGGTGTTTCGTTTATACTTGTAGACAACACCAGCACCAATGCCGTTACCGGTATATTTAATGGTCTTGCAGAACTGGCGCTTGTCCAGGTTGGCGACTACCAGTTTCACATCACCTATAAAGGCGGTGATGGTAATGATATAGTTTTGCTGGATCATCGTACGACACCCGCGCTCATCACCAGTGCACCGACTGCAGCGGGAATGAAAGACCAGGCATTCTCCTATACCATAACAGCCATCAACACTCCATTGAGCTATAGTGCCACCGGCCTTCCGGCAGGTTTAACGGTGAACACAGAGACCGGAGTAATTTCCGGTATACCGACAGAGTCAGGAATTTTTAAAGTACAACTTGGAACGCAGGATGAAAAAGGTTCAGCGTCACTCGAATTAAACCTGACGATACAAACCAACGAAGTTCCTCCGGCTCCTGCTGGATTATCCTCCATAGCCAGGAATAGTTTACAGCTTGATCTTTCCTGGAATCGTTCACCCGTCTCGGCTTTCACACAAACCTATACACTAAAAAGAGCGCAGGTTGAAAGCGGGCCTTATACCATTATTGCACAAAACCTGACGGATACTACCTATTCGGATAAATCGTTAGCCCCGGTTACAGTATATTTCTATGTTGTATCGGCTACGAATGCTATAGGCGAGGGATCGAATTCTGTCGCGATCAGCGATACCACGTTGTTCCCGAATATATCACCCAAGGTTCATAATGTACTTGCCGTTGGTTCGAATGCAAAAATCAATCTTACCTGGAAGTCATCTTTTGAAGCGGCTTCTTACAATGTTAAACGGTCACTTACAGCAGATGGTATATTCAGTACAATTGCCAATGTAGCAGACACCAGCTATATAGATACAAACATTACCGCTGGCACCACTTACTACTATACTATATCGGCCGTAAATCTCGCAGGTGAAAGTGAACCTTCAGATATGGCCAGTGCCATGGCCGATGCCGCTGCGTATGCATACTGGCCGTTTAACGAAGCACAAGGTACGGTCGCTACAGATTTGTGGAATGCAAAAACAGGAACCTTAACCGGGGCTACGCCTGGCTGGGCATCCGGTGTTTCGGGTTCTGCTGTTAAACTGGCGGGTAGCTCGCACGTTGCATTGCCAAACGGAACCATGAGTACCCTTACGAATTTCACTATATCCACGTGGGTAAAACTCGATGAAAAGCGAACCTGGGAGCGTGTCTTTGATTTTGGATCAGGCACTGCCACCTATATGTTCCTCACAACAACGCACAACGGTGGGGGGGTGCGCTACTCTATTAAATTAAACAATGGCAGCGAACAACAGATCAATTCATCGTATTCTGTGCCACTAAATGTCTGGGTGCACCTGGCTGTAACGCTCAATGGTTCCACCGGTATACTTTATATCAACGGAGAGGAAGTTGGTCGCAATACAGGTATGACTATAAATCCGTCAAGACTGGGTAATACAACACAAACGTGGATTGGCAGATCGCAGTGGGCATCCGATCCATACTTTCATGGAACGATTGATGATTTTCGGATTTATTCCCGTACGTTAAGTGCCCCGGAGATTTCCGGGATGGTAAAAGCAATTGCACCATTACCACCGACAAATGTAACGGTTGTGCGTGCGGGTGATGGAACAGCACTTTCATGGACTCGTTCTAAAGACGCAGATAGTTATACTGTACTGCGAGGTTCTGTTGCCGGTACGTATACAACGATAGCTACCGGAGTAACGGATACACTCTATACTGATCTTGCTCCGCTGAAAGGCAAGAACTACTACGTGGTATACGCAACGCGTAGCAATTTCAGAAGTGTATTGTCCAATGCAGCATTCATCACCATGCCACCTGCTATACCCGGCTATAGCCACGCTTCCGGGTGGAATCATCGTGTTGATTTAAGTTGGGCTGCATCAGCCGGTGCAACAGGTTATGCTGTTAAACGTTCAGCAGGTAGTGAAGGTATATTCACCACGATAGCAACCGTTACGACTACAATTTTCAGTGATACCGCAGTAGTGAACGGTACGCAGTATAATTATACAATTTCTGCAACAAACGAAGGCGGTTCTACCGATGGCGTGCTTGTTAGTGCTATACCGGTAGCGAACGAAGTTGTCAATACATGGCAACATGCTGATGTCGGTGCGACAGGTATATCCGGTAATGCGCGCTATGTGGACGGTATATTTACCATACACGGTGCCGGTGCGGATGTTTGGGGTACTGCGGATGGATTCCATTTTGCATACCAGGCGCTTACCGGTGACGGTGCTATTGTAGCGCGTGTTACATCATTGGAAAATACCAACACCTTTGCAAAGGCTGGTGTTATGATCCGCGAGACTTTGAATGCCAATGCTAAGCATGCCATGATGGATATGCGACCCGATGGTGGTGTCGAGTTTATAAGACGTACCGCTATAGCAGGAAGTTCCGTGTCAACAACAGGGGCTACCTTACTATATCCGCACTGGGTAAAATTGGTACGACAAGGAAACGTATTTTCGGCTTATCGTTCTACGGATGGCAGCAAATGGACACTGGTGGGAACGGAGACCATCGCCATGAATGAGCAGGTATATATTGGTATTGCTACTTGCGGTCATAATACAAGTGTCATTGCAGAAGCGAGCTTCGATCATGTTAATATCGCGACAGTATTGCCAGCGATCAACAGTGCATCTACTGCGAACGGAATGGTGACAATACCGTTTGTATATACTATATCGGCAACGAATATGCCGTACCAGTTCAGCGCAACAGCATTGCCGGATAGCCTGGTGATCGATAAAGAAACCGGTATAATATCCGGTACTCCGGTTGTTGCCGGTACATTCCCGGTTATTATCACTGCTGCCAACGCACTGGGTATTGCAACGGATACACTCACATTAACGATAGCAAAGAAGACACAGTCTGTTTCGTTCGAAGCCCTGGCAGGAAAGAAACTCGGTGACCGCGATTTTCAACTTCACGCATCGGCTACATCCGGGCTTACTGTTGCATACACCAGTTCAGATACAACAATAGTCACCATTGCGAATGATATAGTTCACATAAAGAAGGAGGGATCCGTAACCATTACGGCTTCACAAAGTGGCAATGAGTTTTATGAGCCAGCTACTGCAGTGAGCCACGAGCTTGTTATCATAAAGCTGCCGCATACTCCGTATGGAGGAACAGCGCGCGTTGTTCCCGGAGTGGTGGAAGCGGAAGACTTTGACATCGGTGGCGAAGGTAAAGCCTATCACGAGACGACTGACTGGAACTTAGGACTTCTCTACCGATGGAATGAAGGCGTTGATATCGAACTATGCAAAGCCGGAGGCTACGATGTATTCCTGACTGCAACGGGCGAGTGGTTGAAATATACTATAGATGTACAGGAAGATGGTAACTATCAGCTTGGTGTATACCTTGCGGATCTTCTTGGTAAAGGAAAGATAAGAATAGAGATTGACGGTGTTGATAAAACCGGAAGTATAGCGCCCGGTAAAACCGGTGGCCTTCAGAAATGGGTTACGCTTAACAGAACCATTAACCTGGCCGCTGGACTTCGTGTTGTTACGATATTCTTTGAGTCAGGGGGTATAAGTGTCAACAAGCTTGTGTTCTCGAAGGAAACTTCATCCGCACGTGCGTCAGTTGAAGAAACTGAAATAGGCGAACCGTCCCTGTTCATCTCGATGTATCCTAATCCTGTCGAAGATCATCTTCAGCTTGTTGTTGACGAAACATTAATAGGTGCTGAGGCTTCGGTTATCGATAACCGGGGTGTAAAAATGAAAACGGTCTTCATTCAAAACCCTGTACTCACACTCGATATGACATCCTTTACTTCCGGAGTATATATACTCCGATTAAGTAAAGGTCACGATGTAGTTACACGAAAAGTAATCAAGAAATAAATCAGTTTAGGTTGATTTGGTGTACAGCCCTGGTCACGAAGGTGGTCAGGGCTTACTTATGCCTGATAAGTCAATGTACATTGAGTGACATCTCCCGCATTTCACTTTCCAAATTCCCCACTGACTTAACTCATAGCTTCTGCAAAGTCGTGGAATTCCCTCTATGAAATGCACTTTTAAGTTAAAACGAACCGGTAAACTTTAATATTTATTCACATTTTGTATGTATTATTGAATCCATTCTCCATACATTCACGTAAAGCAATGTGTACGTGAAAATATGAGCGTCCGGAGATCAACATTCAAACCCGATCATAATCGGAAGAAGCATGAACCACCTGCGTGGGCTCAACGATTCATTGTGTGGTACTGTAAGCCCGAGCTTGCTGAGGATTTGCTTGGAGACCTTCATGAGTATTTCGACCGGAATGTTAGATCAAAAGGTCCACTCCGCGCCAGGCTCATTTATAGTATGGATGCATTCAAGTTCTTCAGAATATATACTGTTCGTGCGCCAAAATTTGTAAACCTCTTAATCAACTGGATCATGATTGGAAGCTACGTCAAAACATCGATGCGTAATGTGCAGCGCAATAAACTGTTCTCGACTATCAACATCGTTGGTCTTGCCATAAGTATGTCGGTAGGTCTGTTGCTGATTGCTTTCGTACACGACTTGCTGTCGTACGATAAATTTAATGAGCATGGTAAACGTATATATCGCATTACCTCGCATGCCCGGTTTCAGGAAGGATCCGGTGAAAAATTTGCATCCACGTCTTTGATGGCAGGCAAGCTCATACACGAAAAAATATCAGGCATAGAAGAGACAGTGATCATCGGGACGGAATGCTCAGGTGATGCAACGGTTAATAATAATGTTGTTCCGCTTACCGGTATATATGCTGAGCCCACCATGCTTCGGATCTTTACGTTGCCCATGGTGAAGGGTGATGCAGCAACAGCGCTAGCCAAACCTTATTCCATCGTACTCACAGAAACTTCTGCAAAGAAACTTTTCGGTGCTGAAGATGCTTTCGGTAAAACTATTCACTTCGATAGTGCTGATTATGAAGTGACGGGTATACTCAAGGATGTTCCATTCTTTTCTCATATTCAATTCGAATCGCTTGTTTCATTCAGTACCGTTGAAACGCAGTTGGCGAAGGGGCGGGATTTTTCGGAGTGGTCGCGCGTTTGGGACAGAAACTATGTATACTTGTTGCTCCCGGAAAAATCAAATGTCTCTGACATTCAGGCGAAGATCGATGCCCTCTGTGCGGAACAAAATAACGGAGATAATAAAGCGCAAATATATCTTACACTTCTTCCGCTATATGATATTGTGTTGGGCGAAGATCTCGCTAACTCCATTCAACCCGTGGTGCCTGATATTGTGCTCTGGATCGTTGGTGGTTTGGCACTGATAGTAATCTTGTCTGCATGCTTTAATTATACCAACCTTTCGATTGCGCGATCGATGAGACGCTTCAAGGAAATAGGTTTACGCAAAGTGATTGGTGCGGGAAAGAGTCAGGTTCGCTTGCAGTTTCTTGCGGAGGCAATCATCGTATCGTTAATTGCTCTTCTTCTTTCTTTTGGAATGTTCCTGGTACTCCGCCCGCAATTTGTCAGTATAGCTCCCGAGTTACTGAAAATGGTAAAGCTGGAAATAACAATGCCGATGGTGTTAACATTTGTTGTCTTCTCTATGGCGGTTGGTATAGTCGCGGGCTTTTTACCGGCAATATTCTTTTCGAAAGTCAATGTTAGTAATGCACTAAGAGATGTCTCGTCTGTAAAAGTATTTAAAGGACTCAGCTTCAGGCGGGCGTTGGTTGTTGTTCAGTATACATTAACGTTGATGTTCATCACCAGCACATTTATAGGTTACGTTCAGTATAAAGATATTCTCACGTTCGATCTGGGTTTTAATACGGAGAACATTCTTAACATCGACTTGCAAAAAAATAGACCCGATGATTTGATTAACAAGCTCAAAGCTATGCCCGAAGTATCCGGGGTTTCACAATCGCGGCTGCTGACCAGTGTTGGTAATGCGTGGGGCGGTTATGTGAAGTATAAAGACTTGCGTGATTCATCGCTTGTGTTTACCAATATAATCGATGAGAACTATATACCCTTGCATGAGTATAAGTTGATTGCCGGGCAGAACTTTATCACCAGACCTGTAACGCGCGATGCTGCCAGCGAAGTGATCGTTAACGAAAAAACGTTGCGACTATTTGCTATAGGCCATGGTGATCCTCAAAAAGCAGTAGGCGATGAGATACTTCTGAATAGTAAAAAGCATACAATAGTCGGTGTGATAAAAGACTTTCATTACGGAAAGCTTGACGAAGACATCAAGCCCGTTGTGTTTACATACCTCACACCGGATGCATTTCTCACCAGTGACAGGAGGGATGGTCTTGTGAATGTACGCATTAATACCAGCGACCCGATTGAGACTATGGCAAAGATCCAGGGGGTTTGGAAAAGCATTGACTCCGTTCATCCATTTGAAGCCCGCTTCTATGACGATTCCATCGAGGATGCATACAAGGAACTCTCTGCAATGATAAAGGTAATCGGCTTCCTTTCGTTCATCGCTATATCTATAGCTTCTCTCGGATTGTTGGGTATGGTAGTGTTTACCACGGAAACAAGACTGAAGGAGATGAGTATACGTAAAGTGCTGGGCGCGACTTCCGGTAAATTAGTGTTCTTATTAAGTCGTGGTTTTGTTGTTCTGCTTTCTATCGCTGCATTGATAGCGCTTCCGATAACCTATATATTCTTTGAGAATGTAGTGCTCATCAATTTCCCATTTCACAAGCCGGTTGGAACAGCGGAATTGTTTGGTGGCGTGCTGGCTGTTCTAACAATAGCATTCATCATGATCGGGTCGCAGGCTCTGAAGACTGCCCGGAGTAATCCGGCCGAAGTTCTGAAGTGTGAATAGGCCGAGGTAAAGTGAATAAATTATAGTCTTCACGAAACAAGTCCAGGTATATTGCCTGGACTTGCTTGTTTATACTGAATGTTGATTGATGCAAACGCTATTTTCTTTCTTCAGTTGCTACATCTACACCGCGCAGCATGTCCCATACTCGGGATGACGCGCCATCATAGAAACCTGTATGTACTGAGAAATCTTTTGGATTGCGGAATGTTCCAAAAATAATATCAAATACAGGCAAATCAGAATAGTTGTATTTATGAACACCGGTGGCATGATGTAATGAATGACTTTCCGGACGCTGTACAATATAGCCAAGCCATTGGGGCGTGCGTATGTTTGAATGCTGAAATATACTCAGGAAGTTTGTAGCCAGGATCATAACGGTGATCGCCTGTGGTGTAAGCCCGGCAACAAGACTAAAGCAAATGCTTCCGAGAACGGTCCAGCCAATCATATCAAGTGGACTAAAATAAAAAGCTCCGTATGCATCTACACGTTCGGCACTGTGGTGGATCTGGTGAAAGAATTTCCAGAGTACATCACTGCGATGCATGAAGTAGTGCCATAAGAAAACACCAAACTCATAGAGCAGAACTGCAAAAATACCACCGCCTACTGTACCCATCCACGAAAGATCCAGCAGACGATATGGCTCGAGCAAAGGATTAATATAGTATGGCAGGTACGATGACAGAAAGAAATAGCAGACAAAGGCCAGGATGCCTTTTACTTTCCAATACCTGATGCGTGGAAGCTCGCGTCCCGGAAAGAAACCTTCGTATAACATTAATGCGGCATAGATGGACATCACAATAAGCGATATCGGGTCGAGAATAAGATCTAAAGGAGTTGGCATAAAGGGGCGATTTTGATTGATACTTTAAAACCCAAGGCGTGAGTTTTCACCTTACATCGTAAGAATCATCCTTTTTCCAGGTGCCACAATACATTTTTCTCAGGGCGATACGAACAAAAAATTCCTGTCTTGATTGAATTGGACAAGTGTTTGCCCAGGGAAGGATGAATGGTCGCAATTTTCTTTATTGAGTTTCGTATACGCCACGTTACTGCGGACCGGACCTTCTCTATAGGATCATCGCTTTTTCGTGTGCGTCCGTTGAGTCCCATAGAATTACTGAGCATGTCAAGAATGTCATCGTATTCCTTTTGCAACACGGCCGACAGCTGGTAGTTGTTATGTGCTTCTGCGAGCGACAGATCTTCCTGCAAGCTGAGTAGTCGGGCCTTATAACTTTTCTTTGCCTTCTCATCGATGACTTGCTCACCGCGCATCTTCACCATACTTCCCATCAGTTCACTGCAATGAATTAGCTCACCGGGCATTGACAGTAAACGGGCTATATCATTAATCCCTTTTGCATCGGAGATCCGGAAGGAATGATTTTCATAGGAGATCCGCCATCCATCATCTTCACGGAAAAAGAAATTGAGTAGGGGCTGCGTTGTGCGTAAAAAATTTCTGGGTGCAACTGCTGTTTCCTTTCCGGCCATGTGTTCCCAGAATCTTCTTTGATGGGTATGGCCGCGGTATGGACTCACGTTGATCACCCATTGTATAGCTTCGCGATTGCCGGGAAATCGTTCATCCTTCAGAATTTTTGTTTTGAATTCATACAGGTAGCGATGCCAGCTTTTTTCCATTCCTGCCTGATCGCCCATCTCGAAGTAAGCAGCAGCCAGTATACAATGCGAGTCAACCCAGGCTAGTTGTGTACTGTTACTGAGTTTTATACATGTCTCAAAATTTCCCTGTTCAAATGCGATGAACGCCCCTATATAATAAAATTGCTCTGCGCGTTGGGTATTATACTGAAGTACTTTTTGATAGAGTGCTTCAGCTTCCGCTATATATCCCAGGAAGACAAAACATGAAGCAATCTGTACAAGATTTTCAGTGTCGGTAGGATTTAACTGCAGCGCCTTTCTCAGGTAATGTTCAGCGATGTCGTATTCGGCTTCATATAAATATACCCGGCCGAGAATCATAGCGGCCACATGGTTATGCGGATCAAGGTCTATCGCTTTCTTCGCCCAGTCGAACGCACCCTGCTGACTCACATCCCACCGTTCCCATAGTTGACAACTCCATTCGTTAAAATAGGTAAGCGACATTCCGGAATATGCGAGCGAATTAAGCGGGTCAGTCTCCATCGCTCTTTGAAACTGATCACGTGCGCGCTCATCGGCTTCAACGGTGCCCTTGCGTAACTCTTCCATGCCTTGCAACCAATACTCATAAGCAGAAATGGAAACCACTGGCTTTTTGGACATGTAGGCAAGCAAGTCACTGTTCAGATGATCCTGCATTGTCTCGACAATCCGCTTCAGTAATTTTTCTTCGACAGCAACAAGTGCATCTTTATCGAACTCGTATTGCTCGGCCCAGGCAAGCTGCGAACGCTCATTGTTGATAAGCTGTGAATTTACCCGTAGTGTATTTTGAAGAAACCGGTATGAACCCCGGATGGAATATGTAGTATGGACATCTTTATGTTTGGCACTGTCTGCAGGAAATATTTTGAACTGCCGGAAGCGGGAGAATTCCGTAATGAGATCTACATAAAACGAACGACAAAAGATATCGGCATCCTGATTCATCGTCAGGTTCTCAAGCGGAAAAATAGCAATGGAAATTTCAATCTCTTTTGCAGACATCAAACCTAAAATAGGTCAAATCATGTGCATAATCAAATAAAGTTTGAGCCATGATTGGACTGGTTATAACAGTATATATAGGAAATAGTTATTCCGTTGTCTCAACTGATTTCGCCTGCTATATATTTTACATTCTGTTTCGCAATATTTGTATTTCATATTTTCAGAACGAATACTGTAAATGAGCTATAGACAGATTAAGCCAACCGGATTTTTGAGCAACTTTGTGCAGAGCTTTTGGTATTACCAAACTACGGATGCCGAAGTTCAGCACACGATTTTGCCAGATGGGTACTTTGACTTAATTGCAGAGTTTGAAAACGATGTGCTGTCCCTTGTAAAGTTAACGGGCGTCTGGACGAAGCCCAAGGATATCGTAATTCCTAAAAACACAAAGTTCTTTGCTGTGAGATTCAAGCTTTTAGCAATTGAGTATGTCTTCAAAAAGGAAATTAAATCCATTGTAAACACCACGGTAGATTTGCCTTTCACATTTTGGAATCTGGATACATATACATGTGATGAATTTGAGAAATTTGTTGCAGACACGTCCAATAGATTAGAGGCTTCCATAAAACATCTCCGTGAAATAGACAACAGAAAATTTAAACTTTTTGAAAACGTTTATCAGCAGAAAACAAAAACTGTCGCTGAGCTTTCTACTCAAATTTTTTGGAGCAGCAGACAAATCAACAGATACTTTAATTCACAGTTCGGTATTACGCTAAAAGAGTTTCTGAAAATTGTTCGCTGCCATGCTGCGTATGAGAAAATTTCAAATGGAAACTTAAGTCCTCAATCAGATTTCTTTGACCAGGCACATTTGATCAAAGAGATTAAGAAATATACCGGAGTAACACCAAAAGAATTGAACAAAAATAAGAACGACCGATTTTTACAATTATCGAAGCTGGACGGAAAGTAATCTTGCGTCATAATATTTCATCAAATGAAGATAAGTAAACTTTCTCCCAACTTTGAAGTGAGCAACATCCGGAACACCGTTGCCTTTTATACTGAACACTTTGGATTTAAACTAATGATGGCAGTTCCTGAATCTCAGGATGGTGTTGATGAAACTTTTGCAGAGAACAAAGAATATGTTTATGCCATGATGCAGAAAGACAACGTTGAATTTATGTTTCAACGCACCGATACTTTTAAGAACGATGTTATTTTTTCAAAGGATCTATCCATTGGGGCAACCGTTTCATTCTACATGGACATAGAAGGCCTAAAAGATTTTTACACGACACTGAAAAATAAAAACCTTCAAGTCACCGAATTGAAAACCACTTGGTATGGTATGCAAGAGTTTTATGTAAAAGATCTCAATGGCTATATACTTGGATTTGCTGAGAAGGCCGAATGAGCAATATAAAAGTCTTGTTGAAGAACAATAGTTAGAGCATAAAAAGTGGACGCGGTAAAAGATATCATCGTCCACTCAGGTTGACCGGAGTGGCAAAATTTCGAACCGGTTTTATTTAGATCTTAATTTAATATTCAGATTATACCCTTGATTGCTGAGAAAAAATGGATATTTATTTCTGAGAAATAGAGAACAAATTTAGATCGCTAAACAACGAGCGATTTAATGCAACTGTATCGGTATGAGATAAAGGAGATGTACTGTCCATAAATTTTTGGATAGCAAAGTCTCTTGACTGAGCAGAATTTTCCTTAACAGCATAGGCAAGTGCTTGCTTAAGGCTCGGTGCGCTTAGCTCCGTGCAATATGCGGGAGTACCTGGTTGATGCTTCCATGATTCCGACAGAGTTCCAGCATCGACCGCGTCAAAGCCTAAATCATGAACTAAGCTAGCCAGTTTTTCTTTGGCGGTCTTATCATCGCCAGATATAGCCATCGCTATTCGTCCTTGTTCTCCGGCTGTTTTTGCTCCATGTTGAAGAGTATGCGCCAGGAGATTATTAAATGCTTTAATGACTGGTCGTCCTAACTGCTCAGAGACCCATATACTTTCTACTTTACCATTTTGTAGTTCTTCGATCACACCATCACGAAACGGATAATAATTTGTAGTGTCAACGATGACAACATCGTCCGAAATGTTTTTAAACAGATTTACAGGCAACTGAGTCACCGCAGCTGTGGGTATAGACAGTATAACAATATCAACGACCTCTATAACTTCGGTAATAGTGGCTGGTACAGCGCCCAACTCTTTTGCTTTAATTGATAATTCACGGAATTGACCGGCATTATTAACCTTTACCTGATGACCCGCTGCGGCTAGTTTTTTAGCTATGGTACCTCCTATAGCACCGGTGCCTATTATTCCGATTTTCATTTATTTAAAGTTTATGGTGCAAAATTAAGAATTGTCACTTTCCTTTGTATAGTCCTTTCCCAAAGGAAAGTAAGATCGATCTATGGCTTCAAAAAAAACTTACTGTGCCTGCCTGGATACTATCAAGCCGGTGCGTGATGCGCTCGATGTAATAAATGGTAAATGGAAGTTGTCTATTATTATTTCCGTAGGCGTAGGTAATGAGCGCTTTACCGATATACAGGAAAGTATTCCCGGTATAACCCCCAAGGTGTTGGCGAATGAACTTAAACAACTTGAACAACACGAACTGATAAGGCGGATTATAGTAGATGATTATCCTGTTAAAATCCTGTACAGATTAGATCCTTATGCTGAAACATTGACGCCTATTATATACGCATTGAAGGATTGGGGAACGAATCATCGAAGAAAGATTTTTCGTGGAGATTCACCGGCATCGTAAGCCCGTGCCCAAATCCTGTCATTAAAATTTTTACAAACTTGTTGTTTTATTGAACGGTGTTCAATAGTTTTGTGTCAGACCTTAAGCATAATGACAATAGCAGAAAGAAAGAATAAGGAAAAAGAAGAGATGTCTAAACGCATCCTGGATGGAGCTCGGAGGGTATTCCTGAAAAACGGCTATGAGCGTACCAGTATGCGGAATATAGCGGAAGAGATAAATTATAGTCCTGGAACGCTATATTTTTATTTTAAAGACAAAGGAGAGATATTCAACAAGCTTCACGAGGAGGGGTTTCGTTTATTATTAGCGAAATGCAAAGTGCTGGATAATGTGGCAGATCCTTTTGAACGACTTAAAGCTGTTGGGAAAACTTTCATTCAGTTTGCAACGGAAAACAAGGATTATTACAATCTTATGTTTCTGGTTGACGAAGCTGATGACTACAAAAAAGGCGGGTTAAACGTTGCCACGGACGCAATAAATCACTTGGCAGCTACAATAAAAGCTTGTCAGGAAAAAGGGCACTTTAAGGATATGAAAACTGACTACCTTACCTTTATGATTCTTTCTTCAATACATGGAATTTGCGCTTTGTTCTGTAAGGACCGTACTCAAAATTTCAAGGACCACACTACCGATGACTTGATGAAAAATGGATATGAGTGCTTTACAATGATGCTCGAAAGAGCATAAATTTTTTTGCTTATTATTTGAACACTGTTTAAAAAAAATACAATGATCAGTTTTATTGAACGAAAATCAACATTCTTTAATAGGTTCGCATTTGCTGCATTTGTTCTTGTAGCAAATACCGCGAGTGCACAAGAACATCTTAACCTATATATCAATCAGGCACTGCAAGCTAACCAGGGAATCAAACAGCAAAACTTTCAACTTGAGAAAAGCTTGTTCGCGCTCAAGGAGGCAAAGGGAATGTTTCTACCGAGCGTAACCTTCTCTACAACCTATACGAAAGCGGACGGTGGTAGAACGATAGATTTTCCAACAGGAGATTTACTTAATCAGACTTATTCAACACTGAACCATCTTACAGGAACAAATAGCTTCCCTCAGTTAGAAAACCAAAGTATACTTCTCAATCCTGATAATTTCTATGATGCGAAGTTCAGGACAAGCATGCCTTTGTTTAATGCTGAACTGATTTATAATAAAAGAATTAAGCAACAACAAGTCGAGTTGCAACGGGCAGAAATAGCCTTGTATAAACGTGAACTTATAAAGGATGTAAAGACTGCTTATTATCAATACGCCAAGGCTGTAAATGCAGTAACTATATATCAATCATCATTGCAGTTAGTAGAAGAAGGCAAGCGAATCAATACTATACTTCTGAAAAATGAAAAGGCAAACCGAACCGCAGTGATTCGAAGTGAAAACGAGGTCTTCAGAATAAATGCAGCACTAACGGCAGCCTTGGAGAATCGCAAATCAGCCCGAGCTTATTTTAATTTTCTTGTCAACCGGCCATTGACTGACAGTATAGTTTTAGATGAGATAAATGTCTTGCCACAAATGGATAGCGAGACCAATGATGAAGTAGGTAAGAGAGAAGAGCTTTTAAAGCTAGGCATTGCCAAGGAAATTGATGAAAATATAACAGGGTTGTCAAAGGCATATATAGTCCCGAATGTAAATACATTTTTAGATCTCGGTTCACAGGCATTTGACTGGAAGTACAATGACAAAACCAGGTATTACCTGTTCGGTGTGTCCTTAAGCTGGAATATATTCTCAGCAGGTGTGAACACTTACAAGATAAAGCAAGCCCAGGCAGAGCAACATAGCCTCGTTGAACAAACAGACTATATAGAAGATCAACTTAAGACCGAGCTATATGTTCGTAAAAATGATTTTCAAAGCGCATTAGCCCAGTACAATGCCGCGCAATCGCAGTTAAAAACTGCAGAGACTTATTATAACGATGAGTTAAAACTATACAAAGAGGGGTTGGCCATTTACATAGAATTACTGGACGCACAAAATCAACTTATCAATGCCCGACTTGATTCAAATATAGCCTTGTATAATACATGGATAAGTTATGCCGCCATTGAAAGAGCCAGCGCCAGTTTTAATATACAATAACACTTAATCAAAATAGTATGAAATTAATATTCACTTTCAGTTTATGCATCTGCATTGGATTGCTATTTACTTCTTGCGGACATAAGAAAGAACAAGAGAGCACTACTCAAACGAGTAAAGACACGGAAACCATTCGGGTGAAAGTAATGCCTGTATCGTCTTTGAAGTTATCCGATGACATTATTGCTACAGGTTTACTCACCACAGAAAACGAAGCTATATATTCATTCAAAATAGGTGGAGTCATTAGCCGGATTCTTGTTGACGAGGGACAGTTTTTCAGCAAGGGGCAAGTGTTGGCGTTGCTTAATACAACAGAGATAACTGCCGGATATGAGCAGGCTCGTCTTAATGTTGAAAAGGCGCAGCGAGATTATGACCGCGCTCTTCATCTGTTTAAAGACAGTGTATATACGCTCGAGCAATTGCAGAATACCAAAACAGGTCTTGACGTAGCACAGAAAGCTGCCGAAGCTGTTGCCTTCAATAAACAATACGCTCAGATTTATGCAGCTTCCGATGGCTTTGTTACAAAGAAAATGGCAAACGAAGGAGAGATTGTCGGACCAGGCACTCCAGTGCTCGCCATCAATGAAACAAAGGGCAACAGTAATTATGTACTAAAAGTAGGTGTAACGGATGAAGAATGGGCTGCTATATCTATAGGGCAACAAGCCGTTGTTAAACTTGATGGCTATCCCGACAAAAGTTTTGATGCGCATGTATTTAGAAAATCATTGGCATCAGACCGCAACAGCGGATCATTTCAGATCGAACTTAAGATGAAGCTGGGAGACGTAAGACCTGCCACCGGTATGTTTGGCAGAGTGCAAATTATAGCCTTGAATGCACGCTCTCTCCCTGTAGTACCCTACGATGCTTTGATAGAAGCCGATGGCAACAAAGCTTTTGTATTTACTACATCAGGCAATAACCGGGTTAAAAAGATACCTGTGATCATCTCTCGGTTCGATAATCAAAAAGCCTATATAAGCCAGGGATTGGAAAATATTAACGAAGTAGTGGTAGCTAACAGTACCTACCTGAACGAAAACTCTACAGTCCAAATCATTCGATAAGCTAGCTATATGAAGATTACTAATTTTTCAGTCAGAAATTATCAGTTTACGCTCGTGATGTTTCTCATGGTGGCAGCTGTTGCATTTGCAACATTGTCTACCATGCCGCGATCCGAAGATCCAACTATACATCCGCCTCAGTACCTGATCACAGTCATCTATCCGGGCACCAGTCCGAAGGACATGGAAGAGCAGGTGGTTAAGCCTATTGAAAACAAAATATACCAGCTTGAAAATATAGAGAAACTACTGACCACTATTGAAGATGGTGTAGCAGCGATTCAAGTCAAATTCAAATATGGTGTCGACATTGATAACAAATACCAGGAGTTGGCCACCGAAATCAATGCGTTAAAAAACAGCGGACTGCCAGACGATATATACCTGATAAAGACAGAAAAGATAAGTCCTACCGATGTAAATGTTTTTCAGATTGCGTTGGTTTCCAACACCGTTTCTGCAAAGGAGCTGCGTAGCCAGGCAGACAGGCTCAAGACTCAGCTTGAAAAGATCACAGATCTTAAGAATGTAAAATATTCTGGTATGCCGGAGCAGCAAATCCGTGTTGACGTAAAGGTTGACAAGCTCGCGCAATTAGGCATTCCATTGTATGTAGTGACAGGCAGTTTACAAAGTGAAGCTGCAGATATACCGGGAGGAAGTATCAATCTTGGAACCAAGACTTTCAATGTAAAAACAAGTGGCAAATTTCAAGATGCCGATGATGTAGCCAACACTGTAATATTCAATGGTAACGGAAAAATTATATACCTGAAAGATATAGCAGAAGTGGGTTACAAAAACGAAATCGAAAAACATATTATCAGACTGAACGGCAACCGATGTGTGTTGGTAAACGCCGGAATGAAGGAAAATGTTAATATTACAGCCGTTCAGAAAAAATACCTGCCAGTAATAGATGAGTTTAAAAGTACATTACCCGCTAACATCGCGTTAGTAAAACCGTTTGACCAGGCCGATATGGTCTCGCAGCGATTGGGGCATTTAGGTGTTGACTTTATAATCGCCATAGTGCTCGTGCTTTTTACATTACTGCCATTGGGCTCAAGGGCATCTTTGATTGTGATGATTTCTATTCCACTCTCTTTAGGATTAGGACTTATCGTTTTAAACGCTGCCGGTTTCTCTTTGAACCAATTAAGTATAGTCGGGTTGGTTGTAGCGCTGGGACTTTTAGTAGACGATAGTATTGTGGTGGTGGAGAACATAGAGCGCTGGCTAAGGGAAGGTGCTTCTAAACGTGATGCTGTTTTAAAAGGGACTAAGCAAATAGGTATTGCTGTGATTGGTTGTACGGCTACTTTGATTATCGCTTTTCTTCCACTTGCTTTTCTTCCAGACATTGCTGGAGAGTTTATAAAAAGTCTTCCAATGGCTATTATCACCAGCGTATTGGCATCGATGATTGTAGCATTATCCCTTGTACCTTTTCTAGGTAGTCGTCTTTTGAAAACTCACTCAAATGAGCATGGTAACGTGTTCCTGGTATATCTACAAAAATTACTGAATATATCTTACGCCAGGGTAATGCCCGCGGCATTGAACTGGCCTAAGATTACGATAGCACTTTCGATCATATTGAGTGCCGGAGCTTTTATGCTCATTCCCCAAGCGGGCTTTAAGTTATTTCCTGCATCTGAAAAACCAATGTTTCTGATCACTATTAAAATGCCTCTGCAGGCCAACATTCCGGAAACGGATAGAGTAACAAAGCTGGTTGAAAGTGAACTGAAGCAACATCCGGAGATAGTATATTTTACAGCCAACATCGGTAAAGGTAATCCGCAGATTTATTACAACGTACGCCAGCAAGAAGAGAAAGCAGACTTTGCTCAAATCTTTGTGCAGTTGGAAGAAGAAGCAAAGCCAACCGATAAGGTAGCGCTGATTGAAAAGCTCAGAAGCAAGTTCAACGACTTTCCCTATGCAAAGATTGAAGTCAAAGATTTTGAACAAGGATCGCCCATCGAGGCTAACATCGTAGTTAGAATATTTGGAGACGATCCACAAGAGTTACGCAAATTGGCTTTCCAGGCAGAAGATATATTACGTAAACAAGAAGGTACAGTATATATCAACAATGAACTGAATACTTACAAAACAGATGTTAAACTAAAGATAAATAAAGAAAAAGCCAGAACGTTAGGAGTCTTAACAGCGGAAATTGATAAGACGGTGCGTCTGGCTGTAGCCGGCTTACCCGTTGGAGACTATATAGATGAAAAAGGTGATGCCAGGAATGTAATGATCACTACATCTTTCGAGAAGTTTCCAAATCTGGATGCATTCAAGAACCTATATGTAAATAATCTGCAGGGAACTCCCGTTCCACTCAACCAGCTTGCCGATATAACATTCGAAACATCGCCTACTGCAATCAATCACTTTAATAAGTCTCGCTTTGCGAAGGTTACAGCGATGACAGATAAGAATATATTGGCTAATGATATACTTAAAAAAGTTGTACCACAGCTCGATAAGCTTAAAATGCCAGCCGGATATTACTATAAACTTTCAGGTGAAGCAGAATCAGAAGGCGACACATTGGGCGGTAATTTTTTGACTGTGATTCTCTTTAGTGCATTCTTATTTATTGCAGTGTTGTTACTTCAGTTCAAAACATTCAAGGGAATTATCATTGTACTGTCAGTTATACCACTTGGAATAATTGGAGGCGTGATCATGTTGTTGATCACAGGTTTTCCGATGTCACTTGTTACCATCATTGGTTTTATCGGGCTCTCTGGTATACAAGTGAAAAATTCTCTTTTGCTTGTTGACTTTACGAATCAGTTAAGAGAAGAAGGACATTCTATAGATGATGCCATAAAGAAATCGGGTGAAACAAGATTCCTGCCTGTCGTGTTAACATCTCTTACTGCTATATGTGGACTGATTCCTATTGCCATGAATCCCAATCCGCAAATTGCACCTTTAGCAATGGTTCTGATAGGCGGTTTGATTAGTTCAACTATACTCTCACGAATTGTAACACCGGTGATGTACAAATTGATTCCACCGAGAATTGGATCAGAAGAATAAACCATCACCAACGATAAAACAAATGAAATAATATGTCTTGCCCACAGGAGTATCGCCAGGCATTGGCTATGAAACGGTAACTCCATTAGCCACCAAACAATGAATTGGATTTAGTATGTAAAGGTATATAAGTGATAATGTTCTTCTCAAGAACAAGCAATGGGAAGTAAAGAAAGAAAAGCAAGAAACAGATTGAGTATGCATAAGGAGATACTATATGCAGCACTGAGTATTGTCAGAGATGAAGGTCATCATTCATTAAGTCTGAGAAGGCTGGCTGGCAATATAGAATTTTCTCCAACAGCAGTATATCTGTATTTCAAAAATAAAGACGCACTGATGATTGATCTGACCAGATTGGGATATCAACAACTTAATTCGAGTATAGATAGAGATTGTAAGAGTATAAATGACCCTAGGAATCGACTGAAGGCAGTGCTCAGAACCTATTGGGATTTTGTGAACCATGAGAAGAAATTATACCTTCTCATGCAGGAGACTGAAATGAAACTGAATGAATTAGAGCCGATGTACCCGGAGATGCAGCGATTCATCAACTCGATAAATCAAGCAACTACAATGGCGTATGGAAAAGAGAATTGCACCGATGGCTTTCTGAAACGCAAGTGTTATATGTTAATTGCGATTGTACAAGGGCTTGCATCGCTCAATTTACTTCACAAAGGCATAGATGTCAGCTCCCAATTCCAGATGCTGGATGATGCTATTGAAAGTCTTATAGATTCTTTGAGCTAAATGTATATCTGGATAAACATAAGTAAATACTAACCGATGTTTACTCAACTTAAAAATTTAATCAACTTAGAAATGAAAAAAACAATTTTGATTACGGGCGCATCGTCTGGCTTTGGTTTATTATTAGCTACAAAACTTCATGAAAGTGGCTACCATGTAATTGGTACAAGTCGTAATCCGGAAAAAACACGGACACCATTTAAAATGTTAGCATTGGATATTGCCGATGAGACTTCTGTCAACGAATTCAGGAAAATACTTTTTGAAACAACCAACCGGCTAGACGTATTGATAAACAATGCCGGGTATATGCTTGTGGGCATTGCCGAGGAGACATCATTAGAACTGGGCAAGAAACAATTTGAAACTAATTTTTGGGGTACCGTCAATTTAACCAACGCTCTGTTGCCATATTTCAGAAAACAAAATAGCGGGCAAATTATCACCATTAGTTCTATTATGGGTTTAATAGGACTCCCAAGTAAGTCTATATATTCTGCTTCCAAGCACGCGCTCGAAGGATATTTTAAATCTCTACGCTTTGAATTAAATCAGTTTAACGTCAAGGTTAGTATGGTGGAGCCGATGTGGTTCAAAACAAATTTAGGCAACAGTGCAGTGACTTCCGATATTAAAATTGCTGCCTACGATTCATTCAGAGAACAAGCCAACGCTTACATTAAAAAAAGTATAGAAAATGCAGAACAACCTGAAGTCGTAGTCAATGCTATAATAAAACTGATGGGTGCAAAAGCTCCTAAATTTAATTATCCAGTTGGAAAGATGGCAGGAATGATTCTGTTTCTTCAGAATTATGCATACAATGCTTTTGAAGGTTCAATACTTAAAAGTGTGAAAACGGCTAAGTGAAAACATGAAAAATATACTTCTGATAGTATTACTAATTATTGTAAAGATAAATGTCTTAATGGCGTTATGAATAACGATACTAAAGCTGGCTCTAATGGAATTACATCATTATGTAGACATCGCCATTTAAGATTTTATCTGCTAATTAAGCCTCGAGTGGATAATAAGGCCTATACTTCACTAAACATATATACTGCAATTGAATAGAAGAAACGATGACTTGAATGTTTGGGGTATACACGGGTATCTTTATTTTTATAGGATAGAAAGAGCTGGAGGGAGGAAGCAATACTATACTTGTTTGGTTGTGGGGGTAGTAAGCACGCTATAGTTTTGAATCAAGGTACAGATGGACTCAACGATATAGAAGATTTCAATACCCAGATAATTACATAACATTCTGTGCCCTAAATATAGTATAGGAAAATAGCGTACAATTCTATTGAATAAGATGGTGTGAATTGATTTAAGAACTGCAACCCACTTATATGATGCGATTTATGTTTTTTTGCCGACAAATGATTTTTGAAATGTCGGGGCGACAGGATTCGAACCTACGACCTCCACGTCCCGAACGTGGCGCGCTACCGGGCTGCGCTACGCCCCGAGTAAATCAAATTTAATAAATCGGTTTTAAAAATATATATAGCTATTCACGGTCTTTGACGCAGCGGAAACCGATGTGCGACTGGCCACTGTCAAATGCGGTGCCTTGTCGCGCGCTCGGGCGGTAATAGAGACAGTAATTGTTGGCGCATAAAAATGATCCACCTTTCGTAACACGCTTCTGTGCATAGGGTTCGTTGGGATCGAACGACTTTGCAGGGCCGTGGGGATTAAGCGTTACTGCATTTTGTGACAGTGTGGTATAGTAGTTTGGATCATACCAGTCGCTTGTCCACTCCCAAACATTCCCGATCATATCGTATAGTCCGTATTCATTCGGAGGGAAGCTTTTAACGGGAGCTGAACCTTCGAAGCCATCTTCTTTTAAATTACTCGAGGGAAAACTTCCCTGGAATGTATTGGCCATCAATTTTCCTCCCGGGGTAACTTCGTTTCCCCAGCTATATCTTGTTTGTTGTTTGCCTCCGCGTGATGCGAATTCCCATTCGGCTTCTGTTGGTAATCGTTTGCCTGCCCAGGTTGCATAGGCTGCTGCGTCTTCGTAAGCTATATGTACAACGGGATGTTGCCACTTGCCATCGAGGTTGCTCTGCGGTCCATCAGGATGTTTCCAGTCGGCACCCTTTGTCCATTTCCACCAGAGGCTTAAATCGTTTAACATAACCGTGCCGCTGGGAGCATCAAACACCAGTGCTCCCGGTACCAGTAAACTATCCGGTGGCTTGGGTGTATAGGGCGGGAGCTGTTTCTGCAGGTCTTTCCATTCCGGTTTTCGTTCGGCTACGGTTATATAGTTTGTAGCTTCTGTAAACACGCGGAATTGTTCATTGGTAACTTCAGTCTCGTCCATCCAGAAACCTTTTACACGAACATTGTGTGCAGGACGTTCATGTTCGTAGGTATCAGGTTCATCGGTGCCCATACTGAATTCTCCGCCCGGTATCCATACCATGCCTGCTGGCTTTTCATCGGATGTATTCGTAGCCGCCAGGTTCTCGGAGTTTTTCTTTACGCAGGCTGAGAGCAGCAACGTAGCAAATAAAGCTATGTATACTTTCATCACTATATATTTAGTTAGCCGGTGCCGTACGGATGGCTTTGAGATATTGCTGATAAATTTCGTCAGGTGGCTCGGGTTGTGATTGTAATAGTTTTTTTCTTTTCTGTGGATCATATTCCCATCGGTAGAACCATGAAAATCCATACGGACCAGCATAATAATCGTGTTGCTTGTAGACGTTGTCTTTCAATGCCGTTGTCAGGTCTATAAATGTATACCCTTTCTTTTGAAGCTGTTCGATAAGCGTGGTAATGCAATCGGCATGAAGCGCATTTATATGTCCTAGAAAAATCTGAGGCACCTGGCGTTTATATTGTTCTTGCGATACTGTTTCAAAGTAATCGAATACAGCTATAGTATAGTTGATATAGGAATCAGCGATAGCTTTTGCTCTTGTTTTATCGTTCTTGTCCAGTGCCTGTTGATAAAGTGTATTGAAAAGGTAATCGGAGCTTTCGATCGTGAACGGAGTGCTGATATAGTTCTTTTCTTTCAGAAAATTCTGCATGGCAGCTTTTGTTATACTATCGCTGCCAAGTGCATTGAACGGGAACCGGAAATACAGCAGAGATTGTCCGGTACCCTGGAGTAATTTTTTGGTAATCACTTCGCCTTTGATGATTTCATCCTGAAAGGCAGATGCGTTCATGTTGACATAGTTTGGATGACTATAGGAGTGATTGCCCGGTGTTATCAGCGGATTGGATAACCACTGTTTCAATATCCGGATACGTGCATCCGTTTCGCCTTCTTTTATCAATGTATTCTCATTGATAAAGATGCACACCGGAACAGTATACCGGTCGATGGCGTGAAGTATTTTTGTGTTTGCTTCTTCAAGGGTCTTTAGCGGTGTTCGGTCGCTCCAGGTAGTGAATGGTGCATCGTCCAGTGTTATGGCAACTTGTTTCAGCTGTGCGAAGCTTGCCTTATAAAATAGAATGAATAGAAGCGAGAGGAAGTACCTTTTCAAAATCATCTTTAAAAATAGAAAATGAATCGGCCATAAAAGCCACCGATCATCATTTTCTATGACGTTGCTTTAACCGATGATTTAAAGAATGTCAAAAACAGGAATGCACATGCAGCCAGAAAACTGCAGACGCTGAACGTAATGGCAAAATTGGCGGAATCATTACCATAGATCAGTCCTGACATAAACGCCCCTACACCAATCCCTAATTCCATAAATATATATAGTGATGCTATGCCGCGACCTTTGTGATGTGCATGACTTAGGTCGGTTGCCCAGGCTAACAGGGTAGGAGATGTGGCGCCCTGTGCAAAGCCATATATAGTTACACCTGCGATGAGCATCAGTTTGGATTCTGCAAACGCGATAATCAGCATAGACACAACGATAAGGCTAGTGGACAAACGAAGTACGGGCTTGCGTCCCCAAAGGTCAGACGCTTTACCGCCAATGAGCCGCACGAGAAAAGATGCTACCGTGAGATATGTAAAGAGTAAACCTTTGTTTTTTATACCCATAAATTCACCGAGGTCGGGTATTATGGTAAACATGGCACCGTAAGCATACGCACTCAGTACCATTACAACGCATGGAGCAATTACACGTGGTTCGAATAGATCGCTTGTCTCAACTTTCAGAATTGAAACGTGAAAGGTATGCTTCTCCTGTAATGTCTCACGAATGCCTGCGAGTATAAGAATGGAAAGTATACCAAATGTTGAAGAACAGTAAAACATAACATCGAGTCCGAAAGCGTTGGCCAATGTTCCACCGATAGCCGGGCCGCTTGCCATGCCTAATGTACCGGCAGTGCCAAGTAGTCCCATGGCTTCTCCTCTTCGATGCGCAGGAATAATGTCTGATAAGTATGCCGTTTGTCCTGTAGGAGTAAAACCTGTTGAGAAACCATGTATCAGTCGCAGCAGCAGAAAGCCTGCCACGGAAGTAAGTATAGGATATACCAGGCTGCAAAGAAAACATACTCCGGAGCCAAACATCATTACGGGAACACGCCCTACCTTGTCGGCTAACCTTCCACTGAATGGACGTGATATCATCGCGGTTAATGTAAACAACGCGATGATGAGCCCTTTATATTCTGCACCACCCAGTTTAGTAAGATACGCTGGTAATTCCGGAATGATCATGTTGAAGCTTGCAAAGAACAAGAGCGAGCTTGTGCATAAGAGCCAGAATTGCGTGTTGTAAATTTTAGTGTTTGTCAAGGAGGTATAAAAGAGCCTGCACATATACACTGTGCAGGCATGTTGATGCAGAAATTTTTAAGCTTGTTGTGGTTGCTCCTGGGCACCCAGCAAAAATGCTTTTATAAAATCGTCAAGGTCGCCATCGAGAACGCTTTGTGCATCGTGACGCTCTACACTTGTGCGTGCGTCTTTCACGAGTTTGTAAGGATGCAATACATAGTTTCGTATCTGCGAACCGAAATCTATTTTCATCTTACCGGCTTCGATCTTGTCACGTTCAGCATGACGCTTCTCCATTTCCAGCTGATATAGTTTTGACTTCAGCATTTGCATGGCGCGCTCGCGGTTGGCATGTTGTGAACGTTCTACCTGGCATACGATTACTATACCGGTTGGCTTGTGTGTTAACTGTACTTTGGTTTCAACCTTGTTAACGTTCTGTCCACCGGCACCACCCGATCGCGATGTTTGTATTTCGACATCAGCAGGGTTTACATCAATCTGTATAGAGTCGTCTACTTTCGGGTAAACAAACACTGATGCAAAAGATGTATGTCTGCGTTGGTTGGAATCAAACGGAGAGATGCGCACCAGGCGATGTACACCTATTTCTGATTTCAGTTTACCATAGGCAAAAGGACCATCGATCTCGAGTGTAGCAGATTTTATTCCGGCCACATCACCACTCTGGTAATCGATCTGCGATACTTTGTAATCACTCTTCTCGCCCCACATGATATACATACGGTTCAGCATATCCGCCCAGTCCTGACTTTCAGTACCACCGGCACCGGGGTTAATTTCGACAACGGCACTTAGCTGATCTTCTTCTTTGCTGAGCATTTTCTTGAACTCCAGTTCTTCAACTGCTTTGGAAGCTTTCCGGTATTCAAGTTCGAGTTCATCTTCGCCTACATCACCGGCTTCATGAAATTCATTCAATACTTCGAGGTCGTCCATTAATTTGGAGACATGTTCGAAGGCATCCGTCCATATTTTTTTTGCACGGATATTCTTTAAAATGACTTCAGCTTGCTTGGGGTTGTTCCAGAAATCGGCTTGCTGGGTTATGAGTTCTTCATCGCGTACTTCAAGGCTCTTACGATCGTAGTCAAAGATACCTCCTCAAGGCGCTAACACGAGCCTTCAAATCTTTCAACTGTTCAGTTGTCATCCAGATTTTGTTTAAATTAGGTGGCAAATATATCCCATTTATGAGGAATACTTTACTGTTGTTTTTTATTTTGACATCTCTTGCGGTCAATGCCCAGGTAAAACGAATCGTTCTCAAAGCCGGAGCCAATCGTCCATTTATCAATGATGTTACCAACACCTTTACTATGGTCTCCGTTATCCCATCGCCTCTGGGGTATGGTAACGCCATTACTGTAGCAACTTTTAACGAGCGCTATGATGAGAAGATCGGTGCTGACCTTGCAGGTAGTATAGACTATACTATATGGAGAAAGTTTTTTGTCAGTACCGGGCTTGGTGTTAACTACACTCGCTTCAAGCGCGATGGCGCTGTGGTTGGACTTGATGATTTTGCCAATGGAAACCTCGGTTTTTATTCAAGTACTTATCCAATCAAGACCGGTGTACCCATTGGTTCTATTTATGGACCAACTGTAGATCCTCGCTTTACCGTTTCGCAGGGAAAATTAGATAATCTTGGAAAGACGGACCTGGTATATGTCCAGATTCCATTGATGGCTGGCATTTCTTTATTACAGGACAAACTTATGGTGCGAGCAGGCACAACGTTGTCGACCCTTGTATATGCATCCGAGTATGAATCGCGATATAGTGCTTCTGATAATGTGTTTTATGAGCAACGCAGTACAAGCAAAGAAAAATATAACCAGTTATTGGCCGGTATTACACTCAATGCCACCTACTATATTATGCCGGGGTTAGGCATTGATGTTTCAGCTAATAAGTCGTTAACACCTATTTATGATCTGGATGACGATGGAACAGAAAAGGCAAAAATGACCTTACTATCGTTAGGCTTATGTTACTCGATTGTTAAATAAACTTCGGAAAGTCCATACAGAACGAAGAAAATTGTCGTTTTGAGAGTCACTTTGTGATATTTAATAGTGTCAACGACCGATTTCTGGAAAATTTTCGTTTAGATTTGCCGGCAGTATGAAGAGTGAAATGGAGAAAATGAAGCCGATCGTTGGTCTTTTCCTGGAAGGACTGATGCTTGTATTTATTTTCGTTTACTCTCATAATACACTTACTGCTGACGCACAAGACACACATGACTCTCCGTTGAAGAACAGATTTTCATTTCATGAAGTCGTTATTCGTTCAGGTTGGTCATCCGAGTCACTCAGTAAAGTTGTTCCGCATTTGCCCACCATACTATCAAATATATTCCCACCGGTATCCAGAGATAAAGCGAGTACATCTATAGCGATGTGTGATGCTCTTTCGGTTAATTCATTTGAGCGAAATACATTCTATATAATAGCCTCCGATAATGTTCCGTAACCCCGATGGCCATTCTATTGTTGCGCTTTTGTAAAAAACATCAATTTCCAAATTGAAAACTTATATATTTAAAACTCTTTGGCTAACAAGTATTAGCTAAGTAGATATGATTTCAACGGCTTTTTTATTTATAGATCTGTTTAATCCGGAAGAGATAATCAAGTGGGGTGGATTGGCTCTGCTTCTCTTTATTATTTTTGCCGAAACAGGTTTGTTCTTTGGTTTCTTTCTTCCTGGTGATTCATTATTATTTATAGCTGGTATTTTAAGTGATACGGAATACTTGTCTATTAATGTATGGTTACTGATTCTTCTCCTCGTGATATGTGCCGTGGCAGGTACATGTGTGGGATATGCGTTTGGGCGCTGGGCTGAAAAATATCTGAAGAGGCGAAAAGAAAATTTCTTTTACAAGAAGCGATACATGGACATGGCGCAAGACTTTTACAAGCGCTATGGAATGATGGCTTTTATCTTGGGAAGATTTTTACCCATCGTCCGTACCTTCGTGCCTATATTAGCGGGCATGGTGAGAATAGAATTTGGAAAATTTTTCTTTTTCAATGTTGTAGGGGCAGCAATCTGGATTGTTGTCATGGTGATATCCGGTCATTTGTTGGGGAATATGTTCCCTTCTATTACCGAACATCTTGAAATAATTGTCGCGGGAATGGTTTTACTTACAGCGATCCCGCTTATAATTTCATGGAGCCGAAACCGAAGTGTTGGAAAAAATGGAACAAACTAAAAACTGAAAAATAATTATTGTATTTCTGTGACTATTGCACACTATTTAAATTATTATAACACGCAAAATTTCCTAAACTAAAAACCATTAACAATTAACATTCACTATGAAAACTACACAAACTTCTTCTTCTTCTTCTTTAGCTGAGAGCCTGAAGTCTGGATTTGCGGCATCTGTGATCCTGATCGAACTTTTTATAGGATTTCTTATCTGGAAATTTGTTCTCGGTAATCCAGCAAATTTCCAAGGTAACGATCCGTCATCTCACCCGCTGGAAGGAAACTTCTTAGGTATATTCTATAAAGGAGGTTATCTGGTACCTCTGGCGATCGGTCTGTTGCTGATGGTTTTTACTTTTGCTATCGAGCGTGCTTTCACAATCAGCCGCGCTAAAGGTAAAGGTAGTGTAAAGGCTTTCGTACAACGCATCCGCTTATTAGTAGCTGGTGGTAACATCTCTCAGGCTATTGCTGAGTGCGACAAGCAAAAAGGATCTGTTGCTAACGTGGTTAAAGCAGGTCTTTTGAAATACAACGAACTTGTTAACAACAACGCGATCGAGTCTGAAAAGAAAATCGCTTTGATCCAGAAAGATATCGAAGAAACAACTCAGCTTGAGTTACCAATGTTAGAAAAGAACTTGGTTATTCTTGCAACCATCGCTTCTATCGCAACACTGATTGGTCTTTTGGGAACTGTATTGGGTATGATCACAGCCTTCGCTTCAATGGCACAAGCTGGTGCTCCTGACTCAGTAGGTCTTGCTAACGGTATCTCTGAAGCGCTTATCAATACAGCTCTTGGTATCGGTACATCTGCGGTAGCGATCATTTTC
Organism: uncultured Chitinophaga sp.; assembly: GCA_902168205.1. Taxonomy (GTDB): domain Bacteria; phylum Bacteroidota; class Bacteroidia; order Cytophagales; family Cyclobacteriaceae; genus Ohtaekwangia; species Ohtaekwangia kribbensis. The sequence continues at coordinate 309,625 of CABHOK010000003.1, forward strand.
TATAACCTGTTTACAAGCAAAATCGATGCATTGACTTATGGTATCGATGAGGCTGGTTACAGCATCGTGCAGAACTTCACTGCTACGCAAAAGCACTAGGAATTAAACTAAACGAATAAGTGACGTATGGGAAAAGCAAAAGTACATAGGACATCTCCTTCATTGGATATGACGCCTATGGTGGATTTGGGCTTCCTGCTGGTAACATTCTTTATGTTGACAGCAACGGCTGCGCCTGATGAACCTGTGGCGGTGGACATGCCTTCGTCTGTTTCGGAAATCAAAATGCCGGAAACAGATATTCTCCTGATCACTGTAGCGGATGATGGAAAGGTGTTCTTTAACATGGACGGTAAATACAACCGTCAGGAATTGTTGAAGAGTATGGGCGAGCGCTACAACGTTCAGTTCTCTGATGAAGAGGTAGCACGCTTCGCGGTAATGTCAACGTTCGGATTACCGATCGGACAGTTGAAAGAGTTTATTAATCTGGCTCCGGATGAACGCAAGAAGGTTAACCAACCTGGTGTGCCGGTAGATTCATTGAACAATCAATTGAAAGACTGGATCATCTTCTCGCGTATGGCTAATCCAAAACTTCGCATCGCGATTAAAGGTGATTCGGATACAAACTATCCGGTAGTTGAAAAAGTGATCAACACGCTGATTGATAATAAAGTCAATCGCTTCAACCTGATCACAAACATGGAAAGAAATCCTTCATAACATTAAACCCTACAAGAAATGGCAGAAGTAAGTCAAGGCGGTGGCGGTGGTGGTCATAAAAAAGGTGGTAAAGTAAGAGCCAAGAAAGCGTCAACAAAGATTGATATGACGCCTATGGTGGACTTAGCCTTCTTATTGTTGACCTTCTTCATGCTCACCACGACTTTCAATAAGCCTCAGACCATGGAGATCACCATGCCTGAGAAACCTAAACCGGAGGACAAACTTCCGGAAGTGAACGAAAAGAAAGTAGTTACGCTTGTATTAGGAAAGAACGATAAGATATACTGGTATCACGGTATCACCGATCCTAAGATCGAGGTGACTGATTTTTCAGCAAACGGAATCCGTAAAGTGTTGATGACACAGAACTCGCAGATCCCGGGCATGATTCTTCTGATTAAACCTTCTGAAGAATCGCGTTACAAGAACATGGTAGATATACTCGATGAGATGAATATTACCAACATGCAACGATACGCCCTGGTGCCCATTACACCAACGGATAAAGAACTCATAAAAGAATCTAATTTATGAAAGCAGAACAGTTAAAACCGCAGCGTTGGGAAGACATAGTCTTCGAATATCGCAACAAAGAGTATGGAGCGTACGAAAACCGCAGGTCTTACTCAAAGCACGTAGTTCTTGCTGCTATCATAACCGTGCTGGTGGCAGCGCTTGTGCTGGCTTATCCTAAAATTGTTGAATGGATAAAAGGTCAGCAAGAAGCAGAGGCACCGGTGTTGAAGACTGTAAAATATACAGACCTGGCACCACCTCCACCAATTCAGAACACACCTCCGCCTCCACAGGTAAATATACCACCTCCGGTAAAGACGATTATCAAGTATCTTCCTCCGCAGGTAACGGATAAAGAAGTTGTAGAAGAAGAAGAAATGCCAACCATCGAAGAGGTAAAACAAAACGATGTAGGCTCTGAGAACATCGAAGGTACCGGTGAAGTAGTATTCGATGAACCTGTACAGGAAGTTGTTCAGGAAACAACGGAAGATGAAGATAAAATCTTCATGGTTGTTGAGCAGCAGGCTGAGTACCCGGGTGGTCTTGAGTCAATGGCTAAATTCCTTCAGAAGAACGTGAAGTATCCTGCAGCGGCCCGAAGAATGGGTATCGAAGGTTCGGTATTCGTGAGCTTCGTGGTAGATAAAGAAGGTAAGATCAGCGATCCTCAGGTAGTAAAAGGTATCAGCGCAGAGTGCGATAAAGAAGCGATCCGCGTTGTAAACCTGATGCCACCCTGGAAGCCTGGTAAGCAAAACGGCAGAGCTGTAAAGTCGCGCTTCGTATTGCCTATCAAGTTTAAGCTGGCAAGCTAATGGAAACAGAAACTGACGAGTATAAGATGACTGGTATGGACATGGTCATCAAATACTTTGGACTAATTATGGCAGCGGCCTATATAGGTATAGGCGCTGCCCTGATTACTCGCCCTGATATGATTAATATTAATGGAGCTTATGCTTTGCCTTTAGGAATTCTTCTTATTGCGTATGGTTTATTCAGAGCATTTAAAGTATACCAGCGATATTTTCAGAAGTAGATATGAAGATTGTTTTTCATAGTTTCATAATAGCATTATTCATAGTAATAGCTGGAGCCTGTACGCAGCGTGATAAAAAGGGAAAACCTTTGGATACGTCTACGTCAGGCTCCATCACTATTGCAGTAGATGAGTCGTTGAAACCTTTGTTCGATACAGAGGTTGATACATTTATGGGGCTCTACAAACGAGCCAATATTAAAGTGATCTATACTTCCGAGGCTGATGCCATGACGCAGCTTTTGCTTGACAGTGTTCGCCTCTCGGTTGTTACACGCAAGCTTGAAAAGGAAGAGATAGAAACATTCAAGGCGCAAGCCATTAATAAACCCCGCCAGGTAACAGTGGCGAAAGAGGGGATTGCACTTATACTGAACCGTTCTAACCAGGATACAACTTTTACGATAGCACAGTTAAAAGATATTCTGGCGGGTAAAATCACGAAGTGGAATCAGCTTGATCCGAAAGGTAAAGCAACCCCGATTGAAATTGTATTTGATCAGCCTACTTCAGGCATATTACGATATTTAAAAGATTCATTGGCCATCGATTCACTGCCGGCCAACTGTTTTGCGGTCAACAATAATCCCGCAGTTGTGGATTATGTCACCAAAAAAGAAAACGCCATAGGTTTGATTGGTGTCAGTTGGATCAGTGACGATGACGATTCCACCACCAATGTTTTCAAGAACACCATACGGATTGCCGAGCTTTCAAACGATGGTGTCGAATTTTTCAAGCCTTACCAGGCGTATATTGCTCAAAAAAATTATCCTTTGGTGCGCGATATAACTATAATCAGCAGGGAGACTCGCACTGGGCTGGGAAGTGGCTTTATAGCCTTTGTAGCAGGAGAAAAAGGCCAGCGCATAATTCTGAAGGCTGGACTTGTTCCTGTAACCATGCCGGTTAGGATTGTAGAAATTAATCGCCAACCACTATTTTAGCATTCAGATTGTCCGTATTTTCATTCTCCAATGTCGCATACAACAGAGCAATGAGGTATGGCATCGTGTTTGTTTACGTAACATCTAAACTTAAAATAAACTCATGAAAGAATTAATCAAACGAGCATGGAGCGGAGGGATAATGCTCTTATTCTTCATCGCTGCTGCTACACTTGCTGTTGCACAGGAGCTGCCGGCTGTTAAGCAAGCACGTCAGCAAATGGAAATTGAGCAGACTAACAAAGCAGTTGCTACGCTGAGCGAAGCCGTAAAAGCAAATCCGGCAGATGCAACATTACTATACTATCTCGGTATGGCGCAGATCGCCAACGGTGAAAAAGAAAAAGCCGAGATATCATTTCAGAAAGGTTTAGAAGTAAATCCAAAAGAAGCGTTGAACCTGGCAGGTAAAGGATATCTGCGCATGATTGAAAACAATGTTGCTGAAGCAAAGACATTGTTGGATCAGGCACTGGCTCAAACAAAATCAAAAAATGCTCCTGTATTAAAAGCTGTAGCCCAGGCTTATCTGCAAAACGATAAGTTCACTGCGGATGCTTTGACTTTATTACAGAAAGCTAAGTCGATCGAAAAGTCTGACTATGAAACTTTCATCTTATTAGGTGATGCTTATACAAAACAGGTAAAAGGTGGTGAAGCAGTAAGTGCCTTCGAAACAGCAGCTACACTTGATCCGAAGAGCGGAACACCCCAGTATAAAATTGGTGTTGTATATCAGCGTTCTAAAAACCTGAGCTCAGCAGAGGAACACTTCAATAAGGCTATTGTAGCTGACCCTAATTATGCACTGGCTTACAAAGAACTTGGTGAATTATACTATGCGCAGAAGAAAGCTCCTGAAGCTGTGAAGGCTTACGAAAAATATCTTTCATTAACAGAGAGACCTGAGCCTGCTCAACTTCGTTATGCGTTCTTCCTGTTCATGGCGAAAGACTATAAGAAGGCAAACACTGTATTCGAAGGTTTAACGAAGCGTGCAGATGTATCTGCAACAGTATATAAATACTATGCTTACTCATTGACTGAAGCAGTTGAACTTGCTAAAGCTGAGCAGGTGTTCGGCCAGTACTTTGCAAAGGCTGCACCAACTGAAATCCAGGCTAGCGACTATGTTTACTTGGCTAGATTGCTGCAGAAGCAAGCTAAAGATTCCCTTGCGCTCGTAAATTTTAAGAAGAGTCTTGAACTGGAGATGAATCCTGAGATTGCTCAAACTATCGCAGATGCTTATTACAAGCAGAAGAAATATCCTGATGCTATCGAGGCGTTCAAACAATTGCGCACCGCTAAAAGCAACAAACTTTCTTCACAGGATTTGTTCGCATTAGGTCGTTCTTATTACTTCAACAAGCAGTTCATAGAAGCTGATACAACATTTGCTGAGCTTGCTGTACTGCAACCAAACATTACAATTCCGTATGCATGGAGAGCTCGTTCCTTAGCTAACCTGGATCCTGAGTTGAAACAAGGTTTAGCAAAGCCTTACTTCGAAAAAGTAATTGAAATTGCTGAAGCAAATCCTGATAAGAGTAAATCTAAGCCTGATCTGATCGATGCATATTCTTATATGGGATATTACTACGATACGAAAGGTGATTTTGCTGCCGCGAAGAAGACTTTTGAGAAGCTGAAAGAGCTTGATCCTGCTAACGAGAAAGCTAAAGCATATCTCGAAGCTTTAAAGCAAGCTGCTGCTGCGAAGCAGAAAGCTAAGACGGCGAACTAGTCACTGCAATAAATAACAAGAAGTACGCGTTCTTACCCAAAGAGAATTTTTTACAGTACTTCGGTCATTAAACAATATAAATAGCGATAGTAGCAAGTATTTTGCTACTATTGCTATTAAATATAAATCCCAATCTCTCCAATGCTTGGTATCCTCACTATTCTTTTGCAGATCACAACATCTGCAGACACTACTGCTGTAACAACATCGACAGAGTCATTATCACTCCTCGACATGGTAATGAAAGGTGGCTGGATCATGATCCCGATTGCCTTCTTAGGATTTGTAGCCTGCTACTTCTTCTTCGAGCGTTATTTATACCTTAACGCTGTTACCAAAGAGAAAAAGGAGCTTGTGTCATCCATCAAGCAATACCTTAAGAACGCTGATATTAAAAGTGCACGCATGTATGCAGCACAAGATGGTTCTGCTACCGGTAAAATATTACAGGTAGGACTGGAGCATATTGGCAAGCCGATGAAAGAATTGGAGAGTATGATGGAGTCTGCTGCCAACATTGAGGTAGCAGAAATGGAACGTAACATGGGCTACCTCGGTATCATTGCCGGTGTGGCGCCTATGCTCGGTTTCATTGGTACAATCGGAGGGATTATCCGTATCTTCTACGATATATCGCAGACAGATAACATTACCATCGGTATTATAGCAGGTGGTCTTTATGAAAAGATGATCACCAGTGGGGCCGGTCTTTTCGTGGGCGTAATTTCTTACTGTGCTTATCACATTCTTCAGCAGCGTGTAAACGTGTTTACATTGAAGATGCAGAAAGATGTTTTCGATTTCATGCGTTCAATCCTTACTCCTGAGTCATGAAGATCAGACACCGGAAACAGTTTGCCCATGAAGTAGCGACCTCATCGCTCAATGACATCATGTTCTTTCTGCTGTTGTTCTTCCTGATCATATCAACCGTTACCAACCCGGCTGTTATCAAAGTGCCGCTCCCGAAGTCAGGCGCCAACCAAAGTGTTAATCGGTCACCGGTTGCCCTGGTCGTTACAGAAGACAAGCGTTACTATGTTAACAAACAGCAAGTGGCTTTCGATCAGTTGGAGTCTACACTCATCAAGCAATGTGCTGGTATGACTGATCCGACTGTAGTAGTACACATCCCTTACGGTGCTACCGTTCAGGATCTCGTAAGCGTTGTTGAGATCGGAGCCAAGAATAAAATCCGAATGGTGTTGGCCACAGAGAAGCCAAAGTAGATCTCGCTTCCTCTATTGTCTCATTTAGACTACTTGTCTCATTCTATATTTAGTTACAACGTGACGGCTAAGGGTGCAGTCATATTTACTCTAATCTCATTCTAATTTTTATGGATGCTATAGATGGTTATTTATAATCAATCTATATAACATGCTAATTGTGTCTATAGCACACAATCTCCGGAATTTTATTTCCTGAAATCATCATTCTGCAACGACAATTTTTGCTCGGAGCACTTCACATCAATCTTTATTCTTTGGCTTGTTGGTGTTTGAACTTTCTGAATATGCAGAGTGTAATATTTCATGAAAGATCGTGGTGAAAAACCGGTAAATAATTGTTCGCCTTTTGTGGAGTTTGAAGGATAAAAAACGAAATTTACCCCATTCTAATTTGCTATGGAGAATTCAGATTTAGCACAATACCTTCCGATTGCTTTAATGTTTCTTTTCGCGATGGGGTTCATTGTCGTAACCATGATCGCTACACACGCATTGGGACCGAAGCGTAAAAGCAAAGTGAAGCTCGATACGTTTGAGTGTGGTATCGAATCAAAAGGCAACGCCCGGGTACCGTTCAACATTAAGTACTTTCTGGTGGCTATTCTGTTTGTTTTATTTGATGTCGAAGTGATCTTTATGTATCCCTGGGCTGTTAACTTTAAAGAGCTAGGAGAACCTGGGTTTATTCAGATGATCACCTTCATAGCATTGCTACTGGTAGGCTTTTTCTACCTGATCAAAAAAGGTGCTCTTAAGTGGGAAGATTAGTGGAAGTTGTGATTTAAAAAGTGAAAGCTATGGAATCAACAAGCATACAACAGGGTGTAACAATCGGTACGAAGCCGGAAGGCTACGAAGGCGCAGGTTTCTTTGCTACCAGTTTGGACAAGGTAGTAGGGCTTGCCCGAAAAAATTCAATATGGCCGCTACCTTTTGCTACTTCATGCTGTGGCATCGAGTTCATGGCGACCATGGCCTCGCATTATGATCTGGCCCGCTTCGGTTCGGAGCGTCTCAGTTTCTCACCGCGTCAGGCTGATTTGCTGATGGTAATGGGAACGATCGCCAAGAAAATGGGACCGATCCTTCGCCAGGTATATGAACAAATGGCTGAGCCACGCTGGGTAATCTCCGTAGGAGCCTGTGCCTGCAGCGGTGGTATATTTGATACCTACAGTGTTCTTCAGGGTATCGACCGCATCATCCCCGTAGATGTATATGTACCCGGATGCCCTCCGCGCCCGGAACAAATCATAGATGGTATTTTGAAAATACAGCACCTCGTAGAAACAGAGTCGCTTCGCAGAAGAGATTCTGATGAATACAAGGCCATGCTGAATAAATACGGAATGGAGTAATTGTTACTTCGCTACACCTTGATCATCCAAGGTGTAACGGATAATAATTACCAATACATAAACAAAACCGAAACCGAACCAATGGAAGGTTCTACGCAGGACAACGTCATTAGTGCGCTCAAAGAAAAGTATGAAGACCAGATACTTCATATGGACACACCTTACAATTTTCTCACGATCTCTTTGAAGAAAGAGAAAATTGTAGAGATCATTCAATACCTGTACAACCACCCCGATACAAAATTGCAATACCTCACAACATTGTGTGGTATACATTATCCCGAGTTGAACCAGATCGCTGTTATGTACCAGCTTCATAATCTGGCAACCAACACACGCGTACGCCTTAAGATATTTCTTTCGGCAGAGAACCCGGTAACGCCTACCATTACACCTATATTTTCGGGAGCGAACTGGCTGGAGCGCGAGACATACGATTTCTACGGAGTAAACTTCGTAGGACATCCGAATCTGAAGCGTATTCTGAATGTGGAGGATATGATCATCTTCCCGCTGCGTAAAGAATATCCGCTGGAAGACCAGAGACGCGAAGACAAGAACGATACTATGTTTGGACGATAATTTTATGAATGTGAATCAATCGGTCATCGAACAGGAAAAAGCAGGAGAGAAACAATACTCATACCTGAACCTCGGTCCTACGCACCCGGCCACGCATGGTATATTTCAGAATGTATTAAAGATGGATGGTGAGATCATCGTAGAAGCAGAACCCACCATTGGCTATATACACCGTGCGTTTGAAAAGCTCGCTGAACGCAGACCTTTCTACCAGATCACACCGTTGACGGATCGTATGAACTATTGTTCATCGCCCATCAACAACATGGGGTGGCACATGACAGTTGAAAAACTGTTGAATATAGAAATACCGAAGCGTGTACAATACCTCCGTGTTATCATCATGGAGTTGTCGCGTATATCAGATCATATCATTTGTAATACGATCATCGGTCAGGATACCGGAGCAACAACCGGCTTCCTATACCTGTTCCAGATGCGTGAGCGTATCTACGAAATCTTCGAAGAGATTTGTGGTGCCCGCCTAACAACGAACATAGGTCGCATTGGCGGACTCGAGCGTGATGTACCCCAGAAAGCCTGGGATAAGATTGATAAATTTCTGATTGACTTCCCGATAGCATTCAAAGAATTCTCAAACCTGCTGGAGCGCAACCGTATCTTCATGGATCGTACGATTAACTGCGGCCCTATATCTGCAGAACGTGCGCTCAACTATAGCTTCTCGGGTCCCAACTTGAGAGCTGCCGGGGTTGACTACGATGTGCGCGTCATGAATCCATACTCCTCCTACGAAGAGTTTGATTTCATTATCCCGGTAGGTACCAATGGCGATACATACGACCGCTTCATGGTGCGCCAGGAAGAAATGTGGCAAAGTCTGAGCATCGTTAAGCAGGCGATCGAAAAAGTAAAGAAAGAACCTGCCGGTATATATAGCGCGCGTGTTCCTGAGTTCTGTCTTCCTCCAAAAGAAGAAGTATATAACGACATGGAAGCGCTCATCTATCACTTCAAGATTGTGATGGGTGAAACAGAAATTCCGAAAGGCGAAGTATACCACTGTGTAGAAGGCGGTAATGGTGAGTTAGGTTTCTACCTGATCAGCGATGGCGGCCGAACTCCATTCAGATTGCAATTCAGAAGACCTTGCTTTATATACTACCAGGCATATCCGGAGATGATCAAAGGATCCATGCTGTCGGATGCAGTAATTACCATGAGTAGCATGAACGTAATAGCAGGAGAACTTGATGCATAAGCTCAAGCATAACGGATAGAAAGATGAGTGAACAGATAAAACCGATACAATTTTCAGCCGAGACAATGGATCTCGTGCAGCGCATCATAAAACGTTATCCGGAAGGAAGACAGAAGTCAGCCCTGTTGCCTATACTACATATAGCGCAGGCAGAGTTTGATGGCTGGCTGAGCACACCGGTGATGGACTATGTTGCATCTATACTTTCCATCAAGCCGATTGAAGTGTATGAAGTTGCATCATTCTATACCATGTTCAATCTCGAACCGGTAGGTAAATGTCTCATCGAAGTTTGTCAGACAGGTCCGTGCTGGTTAAGAGGTGCTGATGATATTGTTGAACACTTCGAGAAAAAACTGAATATAAAAGTAGGAGAGACCACAGCAGACGGCATGTTTACCCTGAAGACTGTTGAGTGTTTAGGTTCCTGCGGAACTGCCCCGATGTTACAGTGTGGTTCTGATTACTACGAAAACCTTACGACTGAGAAGGTGGATACCTTGATTGAAAAATTGAGATCTTCCAATCAGCGCAGTACATATATGAAATCTAACATGCAGGAGATCTAATCATGGCAAGACTTTTAGAACATATAAATGTACCGGGCATCAATACATTTGATGTATATAGAAAACACGGTGGCTATAAATCGGTAGAGAAAGCGTTGAAGACGATGACTCCCGATGAAGTTACCGAGGAAGTTAAAAAGTCGGGTCTTCGCGGAAGAGGTGGTGCAGGTTTTCCTGCCGGTATGAAGTGGAGCTTCCTCGATCGTAAATCAGACAAGCCACGTTACCTCGTGTGTAACGCTGACGAAAGCGAGCCGGGAACATTCAAGGATCGCTACCTGATGGAGAAGATCCCGCATGTTCTTATTGAAGGAATGATTACATCAAGTTACGCACTGGGTGCGAAAACATCCTATATCTACGTGCGTGGTGAGTATATGTATATCATCCGCATTCTTGAGAAAGCTATAGAGGAAGCACGTGCGAATGGCTTCCTTGGTAAAAATATATTAGGTACAGATTATTCACTGGAGCTATATGTACAACCCGGTGGCGGTGCCTATATCTGCGGTGAAGAAACGGCATTGTTGGAATCACTGGAAGGTAAACGTGGTAATCCACGTCTCAAGCCTCCGTTCCCGGCCGTTGCAGGTTTGTACGCCAGCCCTACCGTTGTAAACAACGTAGAGACTATATCGGCTGTTTGTTCGATCGTAAATGAAAGTGGAGATGAGTATGCAAAGATCGGTGTCGGAAAAAGTACCGGTACAAAACTGATCTCTGCCAGCGGACACATCAACAAACCCGGTGTATACGAAATTGAATTAGGACTTCCGGTTGAAGAGTTTATATACTCTGATCAATACTGTGGAGGTATATGGAAAGGCAGAAAGCTCAAGGCTGTTGTAGCCGGAGGTTCTTCCGTACCGATTCTTCCTGCAGAACTTATACTCAAAACAGCCAAAGGTGAACCACGACTGATGTCCTACGAGTCATTATCCGATGGAGGTTTTGCGACAGGAACAATGCTCGGTTCCGGTGGTTTTATAGTAATGGATGAGACAGCATGTATCGTTCGTAACCTCTGGACCTTTACACGCTTCTATCACCACGAATCCTGCGGACAGTGCAGCCCTTGCCGTGAAGGTACTGGCTGGATGGAGAAAGTTCTTCATCGCATTGAACATGGCCACGGTCACATGGAAGATATAGACTTACTCGTAGACGTAGCAAAGAAAATCGAAGGAAATACAATTTGTCCCTTAGGAGATGCAGCCGCATGGCCGGTAGCCAGCGCAATCCGCCATTTCCGCGAAGAATTTGAATACCACGTGAAGTACCCGGAGAAGGTGAAGAACCCGAAGCACTTCGAGCTCGAACCGTTCCGCTCCGAGAAAGTACTTGCAGGAGTTTAATGAAAAGTAAATGTCGAAGTATAAACACACCCTTCATCCCACGCACACACAACTAGTAGCTCGCAGCCAGCAGCTCGCAGCTATTCGCAAAACGATTAACTATTAACGGACAATCCGATCAATGGCTAAAGTAACAATAGATGGTATTGAAGTAGAAGTTGCAGATGGAACAACCATTCTGAATGCAGCCCGCCAGATAGGCGGTGAGGTTGTGCCTCCGGCAATGTGCTACTATTCTTCTTTGAAAGATACCGGTGGTAAATGCCGCGTGTGTTTAGTAAAAGTAACGCAGGGATCTGCCAAAGATCCACGTCCTATGCCGAAGCTCGTAGCATCATGCCGCACTCCGGTAATGGATGGTATGGTCGTGCAGAACATTACTTCACAGGAAGTACTCGAAGCACGTAAAGGTGTTGTTGAGTTCCTGTTGATCAACCACCCGCTGGACTGCCCTATATGTGATCAGGCCGGTGAGTGCGATCTGCAAAACTTAGCATACGAACATGGCGCTGCTAAAACACGCTATGAAGAAGATCGCAGAACATTCGAGAAGATCGATATAGGAGATAAGATCAAACTACACATGACGCGCTGCATTCTTTGCTACCGCTGTACATTTGTAGCCGATCAACTTACCAACGAACGTGTTCACGGTGTGATCAATCGCGGTGATGCATCCGAGATCAGCACCTATATCGAGAAAGCAGTTGATAATGAATTCTCCGGAAATATGATTGATGTTTGTCCGGTAGGAGCATTGACCGATAAGACATTCCGCTTCAAGAGCAGGGTATGGTTCACGAAGCCACTCGATGCACACCGTAACTGCGACAAGTGCTGTGGTAAAGTTGTACTCTGGACAAAAGGTGATGATGTACTGCGCGTATCAGCACGCAAAGATCAGTACGGTGAAGTGAAAGAGTATATCTGCAACGAATGCCGTTACGATCACAAGAACATGAACGACTGGACAATTGAAGGTCCGCGCCATATCGATAAACATTCGGTGATTTCTCAGAATCACTATGAGAAGATCGACATGCAGAAACTGAAGCTTGATATCGAACGTCAGATTCAGTTCCAGAAGGGAAAACAATTACCGGAAACTAACCAGTCACCAGCATGAGCGAATTTCTGATCTATAAACTTATACTGGTAGGCTCGGTGTTTGGTATAACACTCTTTGTAGCAGCTTACTCGACTTATGCAGAACGTAAAGTTGCTGCCTTCCTGCAGGATCGTGTTGGTCCGGACAGAGCGGGACCTTTCGGTATATTTCAGCCACTTGCTGATGGAATGAAGTTCATCTACAAAGAAGAGATCATCCCGGTAGTATCCAACAAATTTCTTTTTGTATTAGGGCCGTGCCTCGCCATGCTAACCGCGATGATGGCAGGTGTACTGATTCCCTGGGGAAATACATTGATCATTGGTGACCAGGTATATTCTCTGCAGATCGCTGACCTCAACGTAGGTATACTATATGTATTCGGAGTTGTATCGATCGGTGTCTATGGTATCATGATCGGAGGATGGGCTTCTAATAACAAATTCTCATTGCTTGGAGCAATTCGTGCGTCAGCACAGATGATCAGCTATGAGATCGCGATGGGATTATCGATCATCGCGCTTATCATCATGACGGGTACATTGAGTCTCGGTGAGATCAGTGCGCAACAGGCTGGTGGTGTAGGTGGCGACTGGAATATGTGGAATGTAGTATATCAGCCACTCGGATTCCTGATCTTTATTGTATGTGCATTTGCAGAGTGTAACCGTACGCCATTCGATTTGCCGGAATGTGAGACCGAACTTGTAGGTGGTTATCACACAGAATATAGCAGTATGAAGCTCGGCTTCTACCTCTTTGCTGAATACATCAATATGTTTGTTTCTTCAGCAGTAATCTCAACGCTATATTTTGGCGGGTATAACTTCCCGTTCATGAACGACCTGGGATTGGATCATAACACAATCTCTATCATCGGAACGGTAGTATTGTTTGGAAAGATTTCCTTCTTCATCTTCTTCTTCATGTGGATCCGCTGGACAATCCCGCGCTTCCGCTACGATCAGCTGATGAACCTGGGATGGAAGATATTGATACCGCTTGCGGTCTTTAATATATTCCTTACCGGACTTGTAATGATATTGTTGAAGTAAAGTTGATTCGATCAATACGGATAACTGATAACGAATAACGACTAACGATGTTAACAAATAGATCAAAGCTTGTAGTAAAGAAAGAGATGACCTTCGCAGAGAAGATATATCTCCCGGCAATTCTGAGTGGAGTTGCTATTACGATCAAGCACTTATTCAGAAGAAAGGCAACGGTAAAATATCCGGAGAAACAACGCGAGATCAGCGAGGTATGGCGTGGCCAGCACGTGTTGAAGCGTGACGACAAAGGAGCTGAGCGTTGTACAGCCTGCGGGTTGTGCGCAGTGTCGTGTCCTGCGGAAGCCATTACCATGGTTGCTGCCGAGCGTAAGAAAGGCGAAGAGAATTTATACCGCGAAGAAAAGTATGCAGCAACGTACGAGATCAACATGCTGCGTTGCATCTTCTGTGGATTGTGCGAAGAGGCTTGTCCGAAGGAAGCTATATTCCTGACGGATCGCATTGTCTCAACTGACTACGAAAGAAACGGATTTATATACGGTAAGGATAAGCTTGTAGAGCCGGTGAACGAACGCGTTGATATAAGCAAGCGCCAAACACCGGCCGTGTTGGCCTTCAAACAACAGAAAAGATTAAGTCATAATAAATAACAGAATTCAGCAGTGACGCTCAACGCATTCTACTTCCTTTCATTTCTGGCCATTATGTCGGCCATCATGGTAGTATTATCCAAGAACCCGGTATATAGTGTACTATACCTGATCATTACTTTTTTCTGTATCGCCGGGCACTATACATTGATGAACGCGCAGTTCCTTGCGATTGTACACATCATTGTATACGCAGGTGCCATCATGGTATTGTTCCTCTATGTAATCATGTTGCTCAACCTGAACAAAGAATCTGAACCGCATAAGAGTAACGTTCTGAAGTTTGCTGCCACCATCTGTGCCGGACTTATTATGTTGGTACTGATTGGTTCATTGAAGGGTACTGAAAATATGCTGCAGCAACAACCGGCTGCTGCCGATATAGGACTTGTAAAAACATTAGGGAAAGTAATGTTCACTGAATTTTTACTTCCCTTTGAAATAACATCCGTGTTACTGCTCGCTGCTATGGTGGGGGCTGTAATGCTGGGTAAACCGGAGAGCCGATAAACGTTATTTGTTAATCGTTATCCGTGAATAACAATAACGATTAACTGGTAACGAATAACTGATAACGATTAACGAACAATGGTTAAAACCGTACCACTTGATTATTACCTGTGGCTGGCCGCTGCACTCTTCACGATAGGAGTGCTGGGTGTGCTATACCGCAGAAATGCTATTATCATTTTTATGTGCATTGAATTGATGTTGAATGCTGTGAATCTTTTACTCGTAGCATTCTCTACATATCTCAACGATGCCTCCGGACAAGTATTTGTATTCTTTATCATGGCAGTGGCTGCGGCAGAAGTCGCGGTAGGTCTCGCTATATTGGTAATGATGTACCGTAACACAAAATCGGTTGATATTAATATTTTGAATCGCTTAAAATGGTAAGTACAGATCTATTGGTAAGCCTGGTACCTTTGTTCCCGTTACTGGGCTTTTTGCTTGTTGCACTGAATACACGAAAACTCACACACGGAGTTACTGCATTTATAGCCTGCGGTTCAGTACTATTATCGTTCATAGTTTCCATCGCACTTTTCTCTACGCTACTTGGCAGACCGGAAAGTGATCGTTCTATATCTCTAACACTCTTTAACTGGATCGCTGCCGGAGATTTCTCGGCTTCGCTTAGCTTTCTGGTTGATCCGCTTTCATCATTATTTCTATTGATCATCACGGGTGTCGGCTTCCTCATTCATGTATACTCGATCGGGTATATGCATCATGATGAAGGCTTCAACCGCTTCTTCTCATACCTGAATTTGTTCGTGTTCTTCATGCTGTTGCTGGTAATGGGCGCGAACTACCTCGTGATGTTTGTAGGATGGGAGGGCGTAGGACTCTGTTCATATTTACTCATCGGCTTCTGGTTCAAGAACCAGGAGTATAACAACGCTGCCAACAAGGCATTCATCATGAACCGAATCGGTGACTTGGGAATGTTGTTAGGTGTAATTTTAATCTTCGTTCACTTCGGAAGTATTCAGTATACGGAAGTATTTGCAAAAGCTACATCCCTTGATACAACGACATTAACACTCATTACCATGCTGTTGTTTGTGGGCGCTATGGGTAAGAGTGCACAGATACCATTATATACATGGTTACCGGATGCAATGGCGGGTCCTACACCGGTATCAGCTTTGATACACGCTGCAACCATGGTTACAGCCGGTATATATATGGTGTGCCGTAATAATTTGCTTTACGCTTTATCACCTGATACCCTGAACTTGATCGTGATTGTTGGATTGGCCACTGCACTTTTTGCAGCAACAATAGCAGTTGCACAAAACGACATCAAGAAAGTACTTGCTTACTCAACCGTAAGTCAGTTGGGATTAATGTTCCTCGCATTGGGACTTGGTGCTTTCACCAGCGGTATATTTCACATGGCCACGCACGCTTTCTTCAAAGCGCTGTTATTCCTCGGTGCTGGTAGTGTGATCCACGCATTAAGCGGTGAACAGGACATTCGTAATATGGGTGGACTGAAGAAGTATCTGCCGGTAACGTTCTTCACATTCTTTGCCGGTGTATTGGCGATATCAGGTATACCTCCGTTTGCCGGTTTCTTCTCAAAAGACGAAATACTCGCGAGTGCATTTGCACATAATAAAATTGTATGGGCTGTAGCCGTGATCGCTTCGTTGCTTACAGCATTCTATATGTTCCGTTTATTTTTCCTCACCTTCTTCGGAAAAGAGAGAGCGAGTAAACATGCTATGGAGCATATTCATGAGTCTCCGAAAAGTATAACCATTCCATTGACAGTATTGGCTATACTTAGTGTTGTAGGAGGATTTATGGGTGTGCCGGAAGCTTTGGGTGGTTCACACTGGTTATCGCATTACCTGCACCCGGTGTTTGCAGCATCGCATGATCTTATACGGGTACATCACCTCAGCCATTCGACTGAATATATACTCATGGGTACTGTGGTGGCCTTCACGATTGTTATGATCATCATCGCGTATGTGCTATACATCAGCAAGGAACAAGTGCCTGCAGCAGAAGGTCAGCCAACCGGTGGTGTGCAACGCCTGCTTGCCAACAAGTACTATGTAGACGAACTATACCATGCTATCGTAGTAAAACCGCTGTACTGGTTCTCCGGTATTTTTGATTCGATCATCGAAAGACTGGGTATCGATAAACTTGTGAATGGCCTGGGGGAAAGTGTTGTAGCCGGAAGCCGTGTAACACGTCTTTTGCAGAACGGAGGTATAGGATACTATATCTTCATGATGGTGATAGGCATTGTACTGATCCTCGCATATGCTGTCATTCGCTGATCATTAGCGGGTAACAAATAACGATTAACAGATAACGAACAACGAATAACGATATAAAATGCTTACGCTACTTCTCATATTCTTTCCACTGGTGGCAGCGCTGTTGCTCTTTGTATTCAAACCACAGAGTGCAAAATCCATAGCACTGACAGCAGCATTGCTTGAACTGGTTATTTCACTGGTAGTTGTAGTAGAATTTAATAAAACAGGAGGACCGCAGTTTGAAGTAAATATACCCTGGATCACATCACTGGGATTAAATTTTTCGGCAGCGATAGATGGTATCAGCTTATTGCTCGTGTTATTGACAACGGTACTGGTGCCGCTGATCATCCTTTCATCGTTCAGCAAAACATACGATAAGCCTTCTACTTTTTACGGATTGATCCTGACCATGCAAATGGCACTGATAGGTGTATTTGTAGCGCGCGATGGTTTACTCTTCTACCTCTTTTGGGAAGTAGCACTGATCCCTATATACTTCATCTGTCTCATCTGGGGCGGTGAAGATCGCGGAAGAATTACATTCAAGTTCTTTGTCTATACACTGGCAGGAAGTTTATTTATGCTGGTAGGTTTGGTATACCTGTATTTCCAGACACCCGGTACACATACTTTTGATATACAGGCTCTATATGATGCTGGCCGTTCACTTTCATCAACAGAGCAATCACTTATATTCTGGGCATTGTTCGTGGCCTTCGCGATAAAAATGCCTGTGTTTCCTTTTCATACCTGGCAGCCTGATACCTATACCGTTTCACCGGTACAGGGCACGATGCTACTCTCCGGTATCATGCTGAAGATGGGTATATATGGTGTGATCCGCTGGTTGATACCGGTGGTGCCCGGTGGTGTTGCTGAGTGGGGGCTAACAGCCGTGATCATTTCTGTGATCGGTATCATTTACGCTTCCTGCATCGCCATCGTTCAGAAAGATTTCAAACGCCTGATCGCATATTCATCTATAGCACACGTAGGCCTGATATCAGCCGGTATATTTACGCTGGATGCTGTAGGCGTGCAAGGTGCTATGATCCAGATGCTGAGTCACGGTATTATCGTATTTGCATTGTTCTATATTATTGAGATCATCTTCGATCGCACCAAGACCAGAGCATTATCTGAATTAGGTGGTATACGCAATGCAGCGCCAATTCTTACAACTGTATTTGTTATTACCATGCTGGGCAGTGTTGCGCTTCCATTCACCAGCGGGTTTGTCGGGGAGTTTTTGCTGATCAACTCGCTCTTCCAGTATAAACCGGCTCTTGGAGCTATAGCAGGTGTAACGATTATACTTGGTGCAGTATATATGCTCAGAACATTCCAGAAGTCGATGTCAGGCGAAGCGAACAGCAGAACTGCTTCCTTTATAGACCTGACCGGACAAGAAAAGCTTGTGCTATACCCAGTGGTATTGCTGATCATTATCATTGGTATATATCCTGCTCCATTGCTGGAGATATCAGAATCCGCTGTCAATACACTTTTACAATCAATTTCAGCAGTTACTGCTTCCGCTAACTAATATATGAACGCATTATTTGTTATCACCGGCTTAGGTATCGTTTCGCTTCTTGCAGAATTTGGTAATCTGAAAAGATGGCTCACGGCTTTCGTACTTGTTGGCCTGACAGCGGCAGTTATACTGGCAGCTTTAGATTGGAATACAACCCAGCGTTACTTCAGCGATATGCTGGTGTTCGATAACCAGGCACTTGCATTTACAGCACTCATTTCAATTTCAACGATACTGTGGTTCTGGTTGTCGGTCGATTACTTTGCAACACAAACGCATCGTACAGACCGTACTTCACTTGTGATATTTGCTGTAGTAGGTTCAGTGATCATGGCTTCATTCAACAACATGGCCATGCTGTTCCTGGGTATTGAGATACTTTCTATGTCGCTCTATGTGTTGGCCGGAAGCCGGAAAGATAGTTTATCATCTACAGAAGCTGCGTTCAAGTATTTCCTCATGGGTTCTTTTGCAACGGGCTTCTTGTTGTTTGGTATAGCGTTGATCTACGGTGCTACCGGTTCATTCCATATTCATACCATCGCACAAACTATAGCCGCTAATCCTGCTGGTTTACCTACATTCTTTTATGCAGGTGTATTGCTGATGCTGATTGGCCTTGCTTTCAAAATATCAGCCGTGCCTTTCCACTTCTGGGCGCCCGATGTATATAGCGGTTCACCTACTACCGTAACAGCATTCATGTCAACGGTAGTGAAAGTAGCTGCTATAGGTGCTTTCATTCGTATATTCTCTTCATGCTTCGTAGCTGTTGAATCAACATGGAGCCTCGTGCTGCAGGTAATTATGATTCTTACCCTGGTGATACCAAATATCACCGCGGTATACCAGAACAACGTGAAACGTATGCTCGCATACTCCAGCGTTGGACATGTAGGCTATATATTGCTGGCATTCGTAAGCAGTCCGACCGAGACCGGCACTATATTCTATTACCTCACAACCTATTCTGTTTCATCACTGGCAGCATTCAGCGTGCTTCACCTGGTGGAAGGTAACTCCGAAGAGATAACAGTTGACTACTTCAATGGTCTCTTTAAAAAGAATTCATGGCTTGCTGTAACCATTACAATAGCGTTGCTGTCGCTGGCAGGCATACCTCCGCTGGCAGGGTTCTTCGGAAAGTATATGGTGTTTGCGCAGGCTATCAACCATGGCTATACCAGTCTGGTAATTGTAGCTGTCATCACTTCCCTCATTGGTGTATACTATTACTTCCGCATCATTATAGCGATGTATTTCAATGAGTCGTCAGCGCCTTCTATTACGTTAACAGCTTCACAAAAAATGCTGTTGTTCGTACTCATCGCACTCACCTTTGCACTCGGCTTATTCCCGGATGTCATCATGACGCTGTTCCGCGCATAGTAATTTCAAGATATTTCCATATAGCAATAGCCTGTCCGCAAGGATGGGCTATTTGCTTTTTATACCTGAAAAACTTATCTTCAATCGATTGCTAAAACTTATACTATGGGAAAAGTAAAGGATATCCTCGATTTTAAAGGAAATGCGGTCTATCATGTTGCACCAGATGTTACCGTTTACCACGCCATCGAAGTAATGTGCGAAAAAAATATTGGCGGTCTCGTCATTATTGAAAATGGTAAAATGGTTGGCATCTTCACCGAACGCGATTATGCCCGCAAACTCATCCTGAAAGGAAGATCGTCTAAGGATACACAGATCAGAGACCTCATGACCACCAAAGTATTTACGGTTACACCGGATACTTCCATTGAACAGTGCATGAGAATGATGAGCGATAAAAAATTCCGTCACCTTCCCGTAGAAGAAAATGGCGAACTGGTAGGAGTAATTTCCATCAGTGATGTTGTGCGCATGGTGATAAACGAGCAGAAATCGATCATAGAACATCTTGAACAATATATAGCCGGACAATAAGGGATTCTCATCCCATTTGTCAGGCAACGTTCAGAGCTCTTTTGTCTCCTCCCGGAGATGAAAGTATAGACCCCTTTTGTGTTAACTTTTGGTGTACTATATACCCCGTTCAGATTTTTGGTTTTACAGCAACTTGCTGTTGAATGACAGGAGCAGGGTATCGTACGGGTACCGTCTTTAATCTACACATACATTCCGTTCATCTATTTCACGATCACCTTCGCGGTTGCTTTGCCTATCTATAGCGTTTTACAGGCAAGTCATGGAAAACCGCATGAACCGGAAAATATACGTTCTATTGTCATGGATACTGTCGCTGGTTTTTATACCACACCTGGCGCAGGCTGTTACAGGTTTTATTGAGAATAAAGGACAGTGGCCCGACCAGGTTTTATTTGCTGCCGATATACCCGGTGGCAAACTATATGTAGAACGTGCCCGTCTATTATATGCTTTCGTGGAAAGTCCGGAAAGCATGCATAACCATTTGTCGGAAAATATAGCTGGTAAAGATGTATCGGCTTATCACCTTGATGTTTTGCAGGCGCATGCATTCGAAGTAAAATTCCTGCATGCCAATACTACTGTCAGGGCACAAGGAATGGGAGCCTTGCAAACACAGTATAGCTATATTAACGGGAGCGATCCTTCGGCATGGCAGCAGCAGGTTCGCGCATATGAAACGATTATCATCAGTGACTTGTATACCGGTGTAGACCTGAAACTCTATACGAGCGGCTCTTCTATAAAGTATGATCTTATTGTGAAGCCCGGTGGACATTTCCATAAAATCGAACTTGCCTATAGCGGATTGGACAGTCTTCAACTAAAAGAAAGAAATCTTCACATGAAGACCAGTCTGGGAGAGATCATCGAGATGAAACCGTATGTATACCAGGAACACAATGGCAAACGCACGGATATACCTTGCAAGTTCAACTTGAAAAACAATCACATTACATTCGATCTCGAACATCGTCATGATCCATCAGCAACACTGGTCATCGATCCGCTGATTATATTCTCGGCATACTCAGGCTCTACTACGGATAACTGGGGCAACACGGCCACTTACGATGATGCCGGTAATGCATACATGGCCGGTATAGTATATGGCACTGGATACCCGGTAAAGACCGGGGCTTACCAGGTGTCATTTCGCGGAGGTACATGGGATATAGGTATCATGAAATTTGATTCAGCCGGAACGAAGATGCTGTATGCTACATACCTTGGTGGAAGCGCTGCCGAAACTCCGCAGAGTCTGGTGGTAAACCATGCCGGTGAATTGTTGATACTGGGTACTACAAGCTCGCTGAATTTTCCGGTAACGAATGGCTCCAGCTTTGGAGGCGGAACAAGTTTTACACCGATGGATGGTGTACCGTATAACAATGGCTCTGATCTGTTTGTTGCCAAGTTAAGCAGTGACGGTACTAAATTACTCGGTGCTACTTATATAGGTGGCTCGGAGAATGACGGTGTGAATTTTGTTTCAGGATCGTTTGATACGCAAACCATGGTGCAAAGTGCCTTGTGTAAAAATTATGGAGACCAGTTTCGCGGAGATATTATTACAGATAGTGATGATAATGTATATATAGCATCCAACACACGCTCATCGAATGTTCCCAATGCGCTTGTTGATTTTGCCGGGGGAACACACGA
Source organism: uncultured Chitinophaga sp. (assembly GCA_902168205.1). Taxonomy (GTDB): domain Bacteria; phylum Bacteroidota; class Bacteroidia; order Cytophagales; family Cyclobacteriaceae; genus Ohtaekwangia; species Ohtaekwangia kribbensis. The sequence goes on from CABHOK010000003.1 coordinate 331,621, forward strand.
TGCACTCGTGGTAAAGCTGACCGCTGATCTTTCGGAAATAACCTGGAGCCGTTGTCTTGGAGGCTCCGCTACCGATGCGGCCTACTCGCTGAAGCTCGATAAGAACAATACTATATTTGTTGCCGGAGGCACCACCAGCGCAAACTTTGAAGGTATTAATGGTTATAAGAAAACCAAAGGCTCAGACATTGACGGATGGATCGCGCAGCTCTCCAATGACGGACAGCAAATCATTAACGCTACTTACCTCGGAACATCTTCCTACGACCAGGTATATTTTATAGATATCAACAACGATCAGAATATATATGTATACGGACAAACGCAGGGAACATACCCGGTTTCTTCCGGCGTATTTTCTCAAACCGGAGGCGGCCAGTTTATACACAAGCTTTCGCACGATCTGCAGTCGTCTGTATTTTCAACGGTGTTTGGTTCTGGGGGTTATAGTCCGAATATTTCGCCTACAGCTTTCCTCGTAAATGATTGTAACAAGATATATATAGCAGGGTGGGGAGGTGCTTTGAATACAACTACGATACGGTATCGTAATCAATTCGGCCAGGTCGTTACGGTGACGCGTAATTTTGTAGGCGGAAGCACCACCGGGCTTCGTGTTTCTGCTGATGCTTATCAATCCACAACTTCCGGTAATGATTTTTACCTGATGGTACTCGATGAAGATGCTTCTGCATTTTTATACGGAACATTTCTCGGGGGTACGCAATCGGCTACGCACGTAGATGGCGGAACCAGTCGCTTTGACAAGCGCGGTATAGTATATCATGCCGTGTGTGCAGGTTGTGGCGGATATTCTGATTTTCCCGCTGTTAACGCACCGGCTGGCCACGCTACCAATGCGGCACGCACACAATCCGCATGTAATAATGCTATATTCAAGTTTGATCTTGCTACACTTCGTGCAGTATTGCAAACAAACTCGGTTGCATTGGATGATCCGGGCATCGATACACTTTGTTATCCTTCTTCCATTGTCTTTCAGAATTTCAGCAGTGGCGCTAAGTACTTTGTATGGAATATGGGCGATGGCACGGAGATAACCAGGCAGGATACAAGCGCGATCGTATATATTTACACAGCACCGGGAGTATATAAAGTTACATTAACAGCCTACAATGCCGAGACGTGTGAAGGACAGGATATAGCAACGGTTACGGTTTCTGTATTTGATCCGGAGATAGAAGTGTCGGATGACGGCTCCATCTGCAAGGGAAGCAGCTATCAACTCTACGCATCGGGAGGTGTATCGTATCACTGGACAAACGATAGTACATTTACTTCGTCACTCCCCAACCCCAAAGTAACTCCAACTGATACAACTATATATTATGTTACCATACAAGACGAAGTGGGTTGTGAGGTTTCCGATACAGTGGCCGTAAATGTTATCCCCGGTCCTGATTATAAACTGAACATCGAGAAGCATTACGATTGCTGGAACCGTCCCGTAGTACGATTCAGCTATACTACCAAAGACAGCTATACCTATACCTGGAATTTGGGCGATGGAACAACCGCAACCGGGAAGGACTTTACGCATAATTACCCGGCCGATGGCAGCTATACCGTAACGTTTAAGAGTACAAACGACTATTGCACGTATAATGAAAATATTTCTATGAACATCGTTACCATAAAAGTGCCCAACGTAATTACCGCCAACAGCGATGAACGCAACGATGTACTACAGATACAGGCACCCGACCAGGTAGACCTGAAAATATATAATCTCTGGGGACGACTCGTCTTTCATGACGAAGACTATCACAACACATGGTCAGCCACGGGCCTCAGCACCGGAGTATATTACTACAAGATAGACGTACAAAACGAAGCTTCGTGCAAAGGCTGGGTACATGTTATTAAATAGAAAGTGCCGGGTATAATTCCCGGCACTTCTGATCTATCTAGCTTTGCGTAACGCTGTTACATCTTTGTACCATTCGATTCTTAAGACCGTCAACAAGAACGTACTTTTCTGGTTGGGTGCTATTGCATAACCTCCCTCAACCACCCCAAAGCCGATTCAACATCCTGAAACAAATTTAGCACCAGCGGATTTTTACACTGCCGATGCGCCTCCATATACTCATTCAGGTTTATAGTCGTAAATATATTTTCAGGCACAACTACAGCATAGTATACCAGGCCGCCTGCGTAAGCATTTGCGTTCCAGTACTCCAATACCCAATTCACATCTTCATCGCAGAAAATATCAGAGTTTGTCAGGTTTGTGATCCAGGCCACCTTACCATGCTCAGCTACCTTCTTACGTATTTGTATAAGTCCCTCCTCGCACTGGCTTCGAAAATCTTCCGATAACACAAAGCCCGTATAGGTAGCAATAATGCATGGAACGGAAGCGTCAAAGTCAAGAGACCCGCCATCAATTGTAAAAAGTCTTGCAGTCATGGATATATACTTGTTTATAATAGGATTCAAAAGTATGATTAACCGGTAACAAGAAGTCTCAGTACATTTTCGGGTTCACCATGAATTAAATACGGAGACTATAATCGGTAATTCTACGCTGTCTTTTTACATGTATATTTTGTACTTATAGTAGAAATTCACGAAAGCAAAATAATGCGGTCAACGGGCGAATTGTTGAGATCAAAAACATCGACCTGAAACTCATGCCCTCGGAATGAGCGGTTTTCGGGTCATAAAAAAACTTCATACAAAACTCAGAAATGTATTTAAATTAGGGGATATCAGTATACGCCATGCTATGGATAAATATATTCTCGCACTAGACCAGGGCACCACCAGTTCGCGTGCCATCGTCTTTGATCAACAAGGAACCATTCAGTCGGTTGCCCAAAAAGAATTTCAACAGTTGTTTCCCAAGCCCGGTTGGGTTGAACATGACCCCAATGAGATATGGGCATCGCAGGCCGGTGTTGCAGCGGAAGCCATCGCGAAGATCGGCATCAATGGTAAATATCTCGCAGGCATTGGTATAACCAATCAGCGTGAAACAACTATCGTGTGGGATCGCGAAACAAGTCAGCCGGTATATAACGCCATTGTGTGGCAAGACCGCAGAACATCTTCGTATTGTGACGAACTGAAAGCTCAGGGGCTGTCTGATACCATCAAGCAAAAAACAGGTTTGTTTATCGATGCATACTTCTCTGCTTCCAAGATAAAATGGATCTTGGATAATGTAGCGGGTGCGCGCGCAAAAGCCGAGCAGGGTAGACTTGCTTTTGGTACGGTTGATACATGGCTCGTGTGGAAGTTAACAAATGGTAAAGTTCATGTTACCGATGTTACCAATGCCAGCCGCACCATGCTGTATAACATTCATACACTTTCGTGGGATAAGGAATTGCTGAAAATATTTACTATACCCGAAAGTATGTTACCCGAAGTACGTTCGTGCAGCGAAGTATATGGCGAAACGGGTACAACTATATTTGCGAGTAAAGTACCCATTGCAGGGATGGCAGGCGATCAGCAGGCTGCGTTATTCGGACAAGCGTGCTTTGAACCCGGCATGATCAAGAACACGTATGGCACCGGTTGTTTTATTGTAGCGAACATCGGAACGAAGCCCGTAGTAACAAAAGATTTACTGACCACCATTGCCTGGAAGGTAAACAGCGAAGTTACGTATGCCGTGGAAGGATCGATCTTCATAGGAGGCGCTATCATTCAATGGCTGCGCGATGGTCTGGAATTATTTACTTCATCCGCACAGGTTGAAAAAATAGCGCAGCGTGTAGAAGACTCAGGCGGAGTATATCTGGTACCTGCACTTTCAGGATTAGGCGCTCCGCATTGGGACCCGTATGCACGCGGTCTCATCATCGGGCTTACACGCGGCACAACCAAGGCACACATCAGCCGGGCAGCGCTCGATGCCATTACGTTTGATGTAAAGAGTATAACGGATTGCATACTGGACGAAGCCGGTATATCTTTCCGCGAGCTTCGTGTAGATGGTGGTGCTTCGGTAAATAACATGCTTATGCAACTACAGGCTGATGTGATGGACCGCATTGTTGTGCGACCAAAAATTACCGAGACCACAGCACTCGGTGCTGCATACCTCGCAGGACTCGCAGTTGGTTATTGGAGTGATTTGGCAGAGATACAGAAGTATTGGAAAGAAGATAAACGTTTTACGCCCGGTGCTAACAAAGAGAAACAGCAGAAACAATTCAGAACCTGGAAGCGTGCTGTAGAGCGCGCTAAAAATTGGGCGAACGAGGAAGAGTAATTTCTCAGAAATATATATAGCGATGAAAAGACCCGACATGATCAGCGCCATCGAGCAGCAAGGAGATATACCCTGGGATGTACTCATCATCGGAGGTGGTGCTACAGGGTTAGGTGCGGCTGTAGAAGCCGCATCGCGCGGGTATAAAACATTGCTGGTAGAGCAACATGATTTTGCAAAGGGAACTTCGAGTCGCAGTACAAAACTGATTCACGGGGGTGTTCGCTATTTACAGCAGGGAGATATAGGGCTGGTGCTCGAAGCCTTACACGAACGCGGTTTGCTGCGACAGAACGCTCCGCATTTGGTACGCAATCAACAGTTCATCATTCCGAATTATGAATGGTGGAACGGACCGTTCTATACCATCGGCATGAAGGTATATGATATGATGGCAGGTTCGTTAGGTCTTGGAGCGTCCGAACATATATCGAAAGAAGAAACGATGCGGGCCATTGCTAACCTGAAAGAGGATGGCTTGCGCGGTGGCGTAATTTATTACGATGGCCAGTTTGATGACTCACGTCTCGCCATCAACCTTGCACAGACAGCCGTCAACGAAGGTGGTGTTGTGATCAACTATATGAAAGTAACATCGCTGCTGAAGGATGAAAAAGAATCTGTGAACGGTGCTGTTATAACCGATCAGGAAACCGGCAAGTCCTATACTATATATGCCAGGTCAACGATAAACTGTACAGGCGTATTCTCAGATGCTATATTGAAGATGGATGATCCGCAGGCCGGCCGATCCATTGTACCGAGCCAGGGAGTACATGTGGTATTGGACCGTGAATTTTTGCAAGGTGATGCTGCTATTATGATACCCAAGACATCGGATGGTCGCGTATTGTTTGCTGTGCCCTGGCACGATAAAGTAGTAGTAGGCACAACGGATACGCTGGTGGAAAACGAAAGTCTTGAACCCCGCGCGCTGCAAGAGGAGATCGATTTTATTCTGAACACAGCGAGTCTCTATCTCACCCGCAAGCCTTCGCGTAGTGATGTGAAGAGTATATTTGCCGGGTTGCGTCCGTTAACAGCAAGCAATAACAAACAGACAAAAGATATATCGCGCAGTCATAAAATACTGGTATCGCTCTCCGGGTTGATCACGGTGGTAGGAGGTAAGTGGACAACCTATCGGAAGATGGGTGAAGATGTAATTGATCGCGCGGTAATGGTGGGCAATTTGCCGGAGCGTAATTCAGTTACCAAACAGCTTTCTATACACGGTGCTATAGAACTTACCCATGCCGATGACCCGCTATATTTCTACGGCAGCGACAAAAAGTATATAGAAGAAATTATACAGGAAGATAAAAGTTTAGCAGAGAAGATTCATTCCTCCTTAAACATAATCAAAGCCGAAGTGGTGTGGGCCGCGCGTTCAGAAATGGCACGCACCGTTGAAGATGTACTGGCGCGCAGAACACGTGCACTTTTTCTGGATGCAGCTGCCAGTATAGAAATGGCTCCGACTGTAGCACAGCTGCTGGCCCGCGTGTTGGGGCGAGATGAAGCCTGGCAGCAAAAACAAATTGCTGAGTATACACAGCTTGCAAACGGATACAGGTTATTGTAAATTCAATGTAGCATACGCTGGCACATTTCTTTGTTGTGTAGTCATGATAACTCCTTAATATTGCATTGAATTAAATAAGGCAGCATGAGTACAAAAGCGTTTATATTCGACCTGAACGGAACGATGATCGATGACATGCATTTTCATTTGAAGATCTGGCATGATGTATTAACAAATGATCTTGGCGCAAAACTTACCCTGGAAGAAACGCGGAGTCACATGTACGGGAAGAATGATGAATTACTCGCACGTGTATTCGGTGAAGGACATTTTACTCCGGAAGAAGTAGCAGAGATATCACTACGTAAAGAAGATAAATACCAGGAGGCATTTAAACCACACCTCGATCTTTTACCCGGATTGTTCGACTTCCTCGAAGAGGCACATCAGCATGGTATACGCCTTGCCATTGGTTCGGCAGCGATTCCCTATAACATTGATTTTGTGTTGGATAATCTTAACATCCGTCACTACTTTAAAGTAATTGTCAGTGCGCACGATGTGTTGCAAAGTAAACCTCATCCGGAAGTATTTGCAAAGGCAGCAGAGTTACTTGGTGTACCTGCACATAACTGCACCGTATTTGAAGATGCTCCCAAAGGCGTAGAAGCTGCTGATAAAGCAGGTATGCAAACTGTAGTGGTCACTACCATGCACACACCGGAAGAGTTTAACAACCGCGCGAACATATTGATGTATACCAAAGACTATAGGAATCCTTTGCTGAAGGAATTGTTGCTCGGATAAAATCTTTATGGAATTTTATATACAAATGATAAACCACGAACCGGTTTATCATTTGTTATTTGTTAACTGATTGTACGTTGCTGATTTTTCACTCTGTAACTCGTACTTCTTCCTCCGCCTTCTTCCTTTTCCAAAACTCCTTTTTTAATCAAGTCCTGTATATCCCGGAGGGCAGTATCCGGAGAGCACTTGGCAATCTTTGCCCACTTGGATGATGTTAGCTTGCCGTCAAGTCCATCCAGCAGTTTGTTAAGCATTTTTCGCTGGCGGTCATTCAAAGAGACTGCCTGATGTCCTTCCCAGAACTTTGCCTTCTGCGTTACAGTTGATAAGTTTTCTTCTGATGATGAAATTGATCTGTCAAGACATTCTAAAAACCATAACAGCCAGGAAGTGACGTCAAGATTTCCTTTCTGTGTTTTCTCCAGTACATCATAGTATGTATTTCGCTCGCGTTGAATTTGTGCAGACATACTATAGAAACGTTGCTGGCTCTCGTCAGCTCTTGCTAACTGCATATCTGCAATGGCCCTCGCGATACGACCATTGCCATCATCGAACGGGTGAATGGTAACAAACCAAAGATGTGCTATAGCAGCTTTGAGTACAGGATCTATCGGTATAGGGTTATTGAACCATTCGATAAACGCATTCATCTCAACATGAAGTCTTGTAGCTTCGGGGGCTTCATAATGAACTTTCTCTCTACCAATAGCACCGGATACAACCTGCATCGGACCTTTCGCATCATCCCGCCAACCGCCTACCAGTATTTTATACATGCCGCTTCTTCCGGTCGGAAACAATGCTGCATGCCATCCGAATAAACGCTCATCGGTTAAAGACACATCATATCGTTGTGTCGCATCTAGCATCATCTCCACTATACCTTCAACATTTCGGTTACTCGAAACTTCTCCCGCTATTTCAATTCCAAGACGTTTGGCGATTGATGAACGTACCTGGTCAACGGGTAATTTCTCTCCTTCAATCTCGCTCGACTTCGTCACATCAAGAGTCAGTGTCTCTAACGTTGCTTCTTCTCTCAACCGAAAACCTAAACCTTCCAGCTTTCCAAGAAGTCGACCTTGCTTATGCCGCACCGTAGAGAGTAGCGATATAAGTTTATCATCCTCCCATTTGAAAGTCGGCCACTCCTTTAATAAATGAATGTAAGTACTCATTCTCCGCAAGATGTGCGGTAAATAACGCCAATAATCTCCGCATTCCCAAGATATTCTCCGCAAATAATGCGGAGATAAGACCGCCTATTCCCCGCATTTCCCTTCGTCAAAATTGAGTTGACTTGCAGTTTCTGAATTACAAAATTGAGTTAACAAGCAGCTGTTGTAAAAGTTTTCGCGTTTTTTTAAATGTTGATTATACACTTATAAAAATTATCGTATCTTAGCCAACGTTTCAAACGATTGATCATCAAAAAAAAGTATGTCGAAGGGTTATGTCATCGGAGTGGATTATGGAACGGATTCCGTTCGCTCCATTATAGTAGATGCAGCATCGGGCGCAGAAATAGCGTCTTCCGTTTTTTATTATCCGCGATGGCGCGATGGATTGTTCTGCAATCCGGCCAAGAATCAATTCCGGCAACATCCGAAAGATTATGTTGAAGGGTTGGAAGCGACTATCAAGCAATGTCTTCAACAGGCAGGTGCTTCGGTGCGCAGCCAGGTAAAAGCAATTGCTGTCGATACAACAGGATCAACACCCGTAGCTGTCGATAAAAATGGAACACCACTCGCTCTTACACCGGGCTTTGAAAATAATCCCAACGCCATGTTTGTGTTGTGGAAAGATCATACCTCAACAAAAGAGGCAGCCGAGATCAACGAACATGCCGAGCGATTCGATGTAAACTACCTGCAATATGTAGGAGGTATATATTCGTCTGAATGGTTCTGGGCAAAATTACTTCATGTGTTGCGTGAAGATGAAGCAGTGCGAAGAGCCTGTTACTCATGGGTAGAACATTGCGACTGGATTCCATATTTACTCACCGGTGGTAATGATGTACATGCGCTTAAACGTGGTGTATGTTCCGCAGGTCATAAAGCATTATGGTCAGCCGACTTTAACGGATTACCTCCGGATGAATTTTTCAGTTCGCTCGATCCGCTTTTAAAAGGATATACTTCGCGATTATTTACCGATACGTATACATCTGATAAACCTGCAGGCAGGCTTAGTAAAGAATGGGCTGAACGTTTAGGACTCGCCACCGATGTTGTGGTGGGTGTTGGTGCGTTCGATTGCCACATGGGGGCTGTCGGTGGACAGATCGAACCGTATCACCTCAGTAAAGTGATGGGTACATCTACCTGCGATATGATGGTGGTGCCGGTAAACGATATGGAAGGTAAACTTGTACGCGGTATATGCGGGCAGGTAAATGGTTCTATTATACCGGGCATGATCGGACTCGAAGCAGGGCAATCTGCTTTTGGTGATACCTATGCATGGTTCAAGAATTTACTGGCATGGCCGGTTGAGACATTGCTGAAATCATCGTCGATCGTAACACCGGATATAGCAGAGAAACTGAAAGCAGAATTACTGGACAAAATTGTTCCGGAGTTAACGCGACAAGCAGCAGCTCTGCCGTTGGATGAAAGCAGTGAGCTTGCTATAGATTGGCTCAACGGAAGAAGAACACCTGATGCAAACCAGGAATTGAAAGGTGCAGTTACCGGATTGAATTTAGGTACCGATGCTCCGCGACTTTTCAAAGCATGGGTAGAAGCTACATGCTTCGGAGCAAAAGCAATTGTAGATCGCTTTAACAAAGAAGGTGTACCGGTAAAAGGTCTCATTGGTATGGGCGGTGTAGCCAAGAAGTCGCCCTATATCATGCAGGTAATGGCCGATGTCATGAACATGCCAATCCGCATTCACAAATCAGAACAAACCTGTGCTGCTGGTGCCGCTATGTTTGCTGCTACCGCTGCCGGTATATATACAAAAGTAGAAGATGCCATGAACACGATGGGACAAGGCTTCGATGCCGAATATAAACCGAATGCATCGGCAGCCGCTATATATGCCAAACGCTATAAACAATACCTGGAAACAGGTCGCCAGCTTGAGAAGGCACCTGCACCGGTATCAACCGTAGCACTATAATTACCAAATCTAAATCTATCATACCGTCCCTATATTTTAAGAATGAGTAAGTACGATTCTATAAAGCAGTCTGCCTATAACGCTAACATGCAGCTTCCTAAACTCGGCCTGGTAATTTTTACCTTCGGGAATGTAAGCGCAGCCGACCGGAAAGAAGGAGTTTTCGCCATCAAGCCCAGCGGTGTTCCCTATGAAGAATTATCACCCGAGAAAATGGTGATTGTGGATTTTGACGGAAAAACAGTGGAAGGAAAACTTCGTCCATCGTCTGATACAAAAACACATGCTGTACTTTATAAACATTGGGAAAAGATTGGTGGTATAGTACATACACACTCAACGTATGCAACGGCCTGGGCACAATCACAGCGTGATATACCTATATTTGGCACTACCCATGCCGATCATAATACGGTAGATATACCCTGCGCTCCGCCTATGGACGATAAAATGATACAGGGTGATTACGAATATGAAACAGGTTTCCAGATCATGAACTGCCTGCAGGAACGCAAGCTTAGTTACGAAGAGATCGAGATGATACTGGTAGGCAACCACGCGCCATTCACCTGGGGTAAAACTCCTGAAAAAGCAGTATATAATAGTGCCGTGCTGGAATCGGTAGCGCAGATGGCATTGCTTACCGAGCAGATCAATCCGAAAGCACCACGGTTAAAAGATGCGCTCATTAAAAAGCACTATGAACGCAAACATGGTCCTGATTCCTATTACGGCCAGAGCTGACTATAGATATCGATCCTCCATGTCAACCCAACACTATGCATAGATCATGAAGAAGCTGTTTTTAATTTTACTGCTGCTGCCAGCGTTACCCGTGTGGTCGCAGCATCGCGATTACCCGATTCAGGCAGTGCCGTTCACGCAAGTGAAGCTATCGGACAATTTCTGGTTGCCGCGCATAAAAACAAATCATACGGTAACTATACCGGCATCTTTTGAGCGCTGTGAAAATACCGGTCGCGTAAAGAACTTTGAGATGGCCGCAGCCAAAAGCGGAAAGTTCTGTACCGTATTTCCGTTTGATGATACCGATATCTATAAAACAATTGAAGGTGCTTCTTTTTCATTATCACTATACCCGGATAAAAAGCTGGAGCTATACATTGATACACTTATCATGAAAGTGCAGGCAGCGCAGGAGCCAGATGGATATTTATATACTGCCCGCACTATCAACCCCGAAGAACCACACCACTGGTCGGGTAAAGAGCGTTGGGAGAAAGAACGTGAACTGAGCCATGAGCTTTATAACTCCGGTCACTTGTACGAAGCAGCTGCAGCTCATTATCAGGCTACAGGCAAGCGTAATCTGTTGAATATAGCACTTCGTAATGCAGACCTGGTGTGCGCTACATTTGGTCACGATAAGAAACACGTTGCACCGGGCCACCAGGTTGTGGAGATGGGACTGGTAAAACTCTATCGCATCACCGGTAAAAAAGAATATCTGGAAACCGCGAAGTATTTCATAGAAGAACGCGGACACTTCGATGGCTATGATGCCAAGAGTAAAGATCTGTGGAAGAACGGAGCCTACTGGCAAGATCATATACCGGCAGCCGATCAGCGTGAGGCTGTAGGACATGCCGTGCGTGCAGCCTATCTATATGCTGCCATGGCAGATATAGCAGCGCTGACCGATGATAAAGGCCTTTTGAATGCTATCGACTCGATCTGGAATAACGTAGTAACTAAAAAGATATATGTGCAAGGCGGTATAGGAGCGGTTGGTGATGGTGAACGTTTTGGCGAAAACTATGAACTCCCCAATGCAACGGCATACAATGAAACCTGTGCAGCGATTGCCAATGTATACTGGAACCACCGCATGTTCCTGTTGCATGGGGAATCAAAATATATAGATATACTGGAAAAGTCGTTGTACAACGGATTGATCTCCGGTGTAGGCATGGATGGTAAATCATTCTTTTATACCAACGCCATGGAGATCAAAAACAGTTATCAGCATAAACACATGGAAGCCGAGCGTTCAGGATGGTTCCCATGCTCATGCTGTCCAACAAATGTTACGCGACTCATTCCTTCTGTTCCCGGGTATATATATGCACAGAAGGCGAATGATGTATACGTGAACCTTTTTATAAGCGGTACATCTACACTTACGGTAAATAATAAGCAGGTACAGATCGAGCAAAAAAATAATTATCCGTGGGATGGTAAACTTGCTTTCCACATAACGCCCAAAGCAACGCAGGTCTTTACCTTACTGGTTCGCATTCCCGGTTGGACTCAAGGACAAGCCATGCCTTCGAATCTATATGCCTTCGAAAATGCAACGGGTAATAAAGCAACGATCACAATTAATGGTAAGCCGGAAAATTATGCCGTTGCGAATGGCTACGCAGTGCTGACTCGTAAATGGAAGAAAGGTGATGTGGTAGAGGTAAATTTACCGATGGATGTTCAGCGTATTACAGCCAACAAGAAAGTGGAAGACGATCTTGGTAAAGTAGCAATACAACGCGGTCCGCTGATCTACTGCGCGGAATGGCCTGATAACAACGGGAAAGTAAGTAACATTATATTACCGAAGGGCACTACACTTACACCCGAGTATAAAGGTGACCTGCTGAATGGCGTAACCGTATTGAAAGGCGAAACCCCTGCGGTAAAAATCGATAGTCAGAATAATACTATATCAACCGTAAAACAGAATTTCACAGCGATACCCTATTACGCCTGGGCACACCGTGGTAAAGGCGAAATGACTGTGTGGTTTCCTGAAAAAATTACCGATGTGAGTATCATTTCCAAATAGCATTTAAAAAGTATAAAACAATTACGTCAATGACCGATCTGAAAAAATTAGAAGTGTGGTTTGTTACCGGTAGCCAGCATTTGTATGGTGAGGAGACCTTGAAGCAAGTGGCCGAGCATTCTCAACAGATAGCCCGAGCGTTGGATGGTTCCGCTGCGATACCGGTAAAAGTTGTATTCAAACCCGTATTAAAAACACCGGAAGAGATCTATCACCTCTGCCAGGAAGTAAATACAGCGAAGAATTGTATCGGTATAATTGCATGGATGCATACATTCTCGCCAGCGAAGATGTGGATCGGTGGATTGAAAGTCCTGCAGAAGCCATTACTACATTTGCATACACAATTCAACCGAGATATACCGTGGAAAGATATCGACATGGATTTCATGAACCTCAACCAGAGTGCACATGGTGACCGCGAGTTTGGTTTCATTATGTCGCGCATGCGCCTGGAGCGCAAGGTGGTTGTAGGACATTGGGAAGATAAAGGTGTACAGGAGCGCCTCAACGTATGGCTACGTGCAGCCAGCGGGTGGCATGATCTGCAAGGCGCGAAGTTCTGTCGCTTCGGTGATAACATGCGCCAGGTAGCCGTTACCGATGGTGATAAAGTAGAAGCCGAGATTAAATTCGGTTATTCTGTAAACGGATATGGTATAGGCGACCTCGTGAAAGTGATCAACGCAGTATCAGACGATGCCATCGCAAAACTTGCCGGTGAATACGAACAACGATATACACTAGCCACTGCGTTGCGTAAAGGTGGCGACAAGCATAATTCACTACGCGAAGCAGCGAAGATCGAAATAGGACTTCGTACATTTTTGCAGGACGGTAACTTTAAAGGTTTCACCGATACCTTCGAAGATCTGCATGGTCTCGTACAACTTCCCGGTATAGCCGTGCAACGCCTGATGGCCGAAGGCTACGGCTTCGGAGCAGAAGGCGATTGGAAAACAGCTGCATTAGTTCGCGCGATGAAAGTGATGGGTTCCGGCTTGAAAGGCGGTAACTCGTTCATGGAAGACTATACATATCACTTCGATCCTGCCAACCAAATGGTATTAGGTGCGCACATGCTGGAGATATGCGAATCTATAGCAGATGGGAAACCTTCATGCGAAATACATCCGCTTGGTATAGGTGGCAAAGCCGATCCGGTTCGTCTGGTGTTCAACAGTGCACCGGGTGCAGCATTGAATGCATCGGTAATAGATATGGGCAATCGCTTCAGACTATTGGTGAACGAAGTGGAGGCCGTAGCACCGCTGCATGATTTGCCAAAACTCCCGGTAGCGCGTGTACTCTGGAAACCATACCCCGATATGCCAACCGGCTGTGCCGCTTGGATACTCGCAGGCGGAGCACACCATACCTGCTATAGCCAGAACCTGACTTCCGAACACTTACAGGATTTTGCGGAGATGGCCGGAATCGAATATGTACTCATCGGCAAACAAACCAACCTCTACCAGTTCAAAAATGAACTGCGGTGGAATGAAATATACTATAAATAGTTGCGAGCCGTGAGCTGCGAGCTTCGCGTAGTTTGCAGCTCATGGCGCAATTTGTATTACTAACATGTACTTATTGATAAATAAACTATACTACTAAATAACAACGTCTTGTGAGCAGTTGGCTATCTCGTAGCTAGCAGCTGGCAACTCGTAGCTCAAAACCCAGGTGCCATGAACAAAACCTTAGTCTTCTCCGATTACCTCGTATTTGTTATATACTTTATCATCGTTGCCGGTTACGGGTATTGGGTATACCAGCGAAAGAAAAAAGCGGTTACCGATACGAAGGATTTCTTTCTGGCGGAAGGCTCGCTTACGTGGTGGGCGATTGGTGCTTCGCTGATTGCTTCAAATATATCAGCCGAGCAGTTCATCGGGATGAGCGGTGAAGGATATTTTGTAGGTATAGCCGTTGCAGCGTATGAATGGATCGCAGCCATAGCGCTGATCATTATCGCAGTGTGGTTTATTCCGATATATCTCAAGAACAAGATCTATACCATGCCGCAGTTTTTGAAGACACGCTACAATGAAACGGTAGCGTTGATCATGGCAGTGTTCTGGTTGTTCCTGTATATCTTCGTTAACCTTACTTCTATTTTATACCTCGGTGCTGTTGCCATCAACGGACTGGTAGGAGGGGAGTCGCTGCATATACTCATGATTGGACTGGCTATATTTGCACTGGTGATTACACTGGGTGGTATGAAAGTGATTGGCTATACCGATGTAATCCAGGTAGGCGTTCTGATCATTGGTGGTCTGGCTACTATATATTTAGCATTGACGATTGTGAGTGAAAAATTCGGAATGGGATCAAGTGCTATTACCGGTTTCAAAATTCTGATGCAGGATGCACCGGATCATTTCCGTATGATTCTCGCCAAGCCGGAACCGGATGCTCCACAAGAGTATATCAATAAGTATCTCGTGTTGCCGGGCATTGCCATGTACTTTGCCGGTCAGTGGATTGTAAATTTGAACTACTGGGGTTGTAACCAATATATAACACAACGTGCACTTGGGGCCGACCTGCAGACAGCACGCACCGGTATTCTGTTTGCCGGTCTTATTAAATTGATGATGCCTATCATCGTGATGCTTCCAGGTATAGCTGCGTATGTACTCTACAAGAATGGACACCTGCCGCAATTGGAAGGTGGCAGTAAAGATGGTGCTTACTCTGCCATACTTGGTTTTCTTCCGAGTGGCTTAAAAGGACTTTCAATTGCTGCGCTCACCGCGGCTATCGTGGCATCGCTCGCAGGGAAGCTCAACAGTATATCTACGATCTTTACATTGGATGTATATAAGAAGTATTTCAATACGAATGCCGATGAAAAGAACATGGTATGGATTGGTCGCCTTACCGTGTTGGCTTCCATGGTACTTGCACTCATCTTTACCTGGGAAGATCTGCTGGGTATAGGGGGCGAAGGAGGTTTTACCTTTATTCAGAAATATACCGGCTTTATTAGTCCCGGGGTGTTTGCCATGTTTATACTGGGTATGTTCTGGAAACGGACTACGGGTGCGGCCGCTATAGCAGGCGTTGTAACGGGTTTTGCACTGTCAGTTTTCTTCAACCAGTTTGCACCAACGGTGTTGGGTAACGAAACAATTTTCTATACGGCGTATCCGAACGGAAAAGGTGGCTATGAAATTCCGTTCCTTATTTGCATGGGGCTCGCCTTCTTCTTTACCATGGTCGTGATGATTGTAATGAGCCTGGCAGGACCGAAAGTGAACCCGAAAGCCTTCGCGATAGACCGCGAAATGTTCAAGGTAAAACCATCAACCCTGGTGCTCATTATACTAACACTTGTGATTTTGACAGCTTTATATGTTAAGTTCTGGTAATATTTTAGATATTTCAGGACACTTAGAGCTATTATCCAATGGACATCAACAAGTATAAGAGTCATGATCGCATCCTGGTTGCTGTAGATTGTATCATTTTTGGCTTCGATGGTCAGCAATTAAAAGCATTGCTGATCAAACGCGGCTTTGAACCCGAGAAGGGTAAATGGTCGCTGATGGGAGGATTCGTAAGTAAAGAAGAGAGCACCGATGAGGCCGCTGCGCGTGTATTGCATCAGCTAACCGGTATGCACAATATATATATGGAGCAACTCCATTGCTTCAGCGATGTTAACCGCGATACGGCAGGTCGTGTTATATCGGTAGCATACTTTGCTCTCATCAACATTGCAGACTATAGTGAGCAACTTCAGTCGGAACACGAGGCGCGGTGGTTCCAGTTGAATAAGACACCCGAACTCATCTTCGATCATAGCGACATGGTAGCGCTCGCCAAAGAAAGACTTCGGCAGAAAGTGTCCAACCATCCGATCGGTTTCGAGCTACTTCCGGAAAAATTTACCTTGCCTTCCCTTCAGAATTTATACGAGGCGATCTACGAAGAGCCTCTTGATAAAAGAAACTTCACACGCAAGATTCTTTCACTCGGCATTCTGAACAAACTTGACGAGAAAGAGAAAGAGACATCACGTAAAGGAGCTTTCTACTATATTTTCGATAAAGGCAAGTACAATAAACTCCATCAGGAAGGAGTGAAGTTTATCTGATCGTTCCTCAGTTATTTGTTAAATCCCATCAGCTCTCCTTTCGGAGGAAAGCCTGAATTTCTTTTTGCTAATCCTCCGGCAATTCTTTGAAAAAAAATCATGCAATCGTTTTAAAAAAGATAAGTGTATTATATACATTTTAACTGAATAAGTGTAAATTGAATGGTTATTTGAAATAACACATTGATCTGTTGCGCCTACCCGTGGAGCTGATCAATACTCAACGCTTATATATATAGTGTACATATCAATTAAACTTAAACCAGTAATGAAAAAGTATTTCGTATTGTACTGTTTGCTCCTGGCACTCGCATCGCAGAGTACATTTGGCCAGTCGCAAGCCAAACTCAGTTTACAGCCGGGCACGCCTCAGCTTACCATCAATAAACATATCTATGGAAATTTTGCCGAGCATCTTGGTAAATGTATTTACGGAGGTTTCTACGTTGGCGAGAACAATACAAAAATCCCTCACACAAACGGAGTGCGTAACGATGTTGTGGCAGCACTCAAGAAATTAAAAATACCAAACCTGCGCTGGCCGGGTGGATGCTTTGCCGATACCTACCATTGGAAAGATGGTATAGGTCCGAAAGACAAACGTCCTGCCATCGTGAACCGCTGGTGGGGTGGTGTTACGGAAGACAACAGTTTTGGTACACATGATTTCCTTAACATGTGCGAACTGATCGGAACAGAACCATACCTCGCAGCCAATGTGGGGAGCGGAACGGTAGCAGAACTAACGGACTGGGTACAGTATGTAAACTTTGATGGTGTAAGCCCTATGTCGAAGCTGCGCGCGGAGAATGGAAGAGAGAAACCGTGGAAAGTAAAATTCTGGGGTGTAGGCAATGAAGCGTGGGGTTGTGGTGGTAACATGAAGCCTGAGCACTATGCAAATATATACCGCCAGTACGCTACATTTATGGCTGACTCACCTGGCCAACCACTGTATAAAATTGCTTCCGGTGCAAGTTCATCAGACTATAATTGGACAGAAGTATTGATGCGCGATATACCCCACAACATGGTGTCGGGTTTAGCACTTCACCATTACTCTGTAATTGACTGGAACAAGAAAGGGCCTGCTACAGGTTTCTCCGAAGAAACATATTTCCGCACCATGAAGTCTGCACTCTTTATGGAGGAGCTCATCACCAAACACACGGCTATTATGGATAAATATGATCCGCAGAAACGTGTTGACCTGATAGTAGATGAGTGGGGTGGTTGGTACGATGTAGAGCCCGGCACAAATCCCGGATTCCTCTATCAGCAAAACACCATGCGCGATGCTATGATTGCCGGTGCTACGCTAAATATATTCCACAAACACTGCGACCGCGTGCGCATGGCAAATTTAGCGCAGTCGATCAACGTGCTGCAGGCGGTAATTCTTACCAACGAAGAGAAGATGATTCTCACACCTACGTATCATGTACTTGAGATGTATAATGTGCACCAGGATGCAACACTTCTTCCATTGGAATTGCAGACGGTTGACTATACATTCGGTACGGAAAAATTACCGGCTATATCGGCATCAGCATCCAAAGATAAAAATGGTGTAATCCATATATCACTGGTAAATATAGATCCTAAAAAAGCACAGGATATTACGCTTACGCTGGATGGAAAAGCTACTGCAGTTACCGGACGTATACTGGCTTCAGCTACGATGACTGATCACAACACGTTCGAAAATCCGGAGAAGATCAAGCCGGCCGCTTTTAAAGGTGCGCAGTTAAAAGGCAACAACCTGCAGGTAAAATTACCGGCATGTTCCGTGGTTGTTCTGGAACTTAAATAATTATACAAAGTCATGAGTATATATCGGTATTGTAAAAACCTATTGGCTATAGGTATAGCATTTGCCAGCGTTACTGCGCAGGCGCAAACAACGGTGCTTACTGTTAAAGCTGATAAACCCGGTGCGGCTATACAGCCAGCCATGTGGGGTATATTTTTCGAAGACATAAACTTTGCGGCAGACGGTGGTATATATGCCGAGCTGGTAAAGAACCGTTCGTTTGAATTCTATGAGCCGATGATGGGCTGGAAAGAACAACGCGATGGTGGCGCAACAGGAAGAGTATTGTTTTTGAACCAGAGTGCTACCATGCCGTCCAATCCACGCTATGCTCATTTCGTGTGGGATGCTTCACAAGGCTCCTATACACTTGCCAACGAAGGTTTCCGTGGCATAGGTATAAAGAAAGACATGCAGTATAATTTTTCGCTATGGGCGAAAGCACCGGAAGGTGATGTTAAACTGAAAGTAGAATTACTTGCAGCCAACGGTACGCCTATTGGCGGAACAGACGTTACAATCTCCGGTAACGACTGGAAGAGACACACAGCATCGTTTACCGCATCGGCTACAGAACCAAAAGGTAAATTACTGATTACGTTTCAGGGTAAAGGAACGCTGGATGGTGACATGATCTCGCTGTTTCCGAATGATACCTGGAAGAACAGGCCCGGTGGTTTGCGTGCAGACCTGATACAGTTACTGGCCGATCTTAAACCCGGCTTCGTTCGTTTCCCCGGTGGATGTATAGTGGAAGGACATGAATTGGACACGCGCTATCAATGGAAGAAAACGGTTGGTAATGTAGAGAGTCGTGAGTTGATCGTTAATCGCTGGAACACGGAATTCAAACATCGCCCGGCTCCCGATTACTATCAGTCATTCGGTGTAGGTTTCTTCGAATATTTTCAACTGGCGGAAGATATAGGGGCCGAGCCGCTGCCGATCATCAACTGCGGCATGGCATGTCAGTTCAATACATCTGAGGTTGTTCCGCTCGATCAGCTTGATCCATATTTACAAGATGCACTCGACCTGATTGAATTTGCCAATGGCGGCACTGATACGAAGTGGGGTAAACTCCGCGCAGATATGGGACACCCGGCACCGTTCAATTTAAAATTACTAGGCGTTGGTAACGAACAGTGGGGACCTCAATATGTGGAGCGCTATAAAGTATTTGCGAGTGCTATCAAAGCTAAATATCCGGCAGTAAAGATTGTGACCAGCGCAGGACCATCGCCTGATGGACCGTTGTTTGAATACCTCAACCCTGTACTGCGTAGTCTCAATGTTGATTTTATTGATGAGCACTACTACCGTTCACCGGAATGGTTCCTCAAAAATGCAAGTCGTTATGATACTTATGATCGTAAAGGCCCGAAAATATTTGCCGGTGAATATGCAGCACACACTGAGAAGAAAGTTCAACCCGAAAACAAGAACAACTGGGAGAGTGCACTGGCAGAGGCCGCTTTCATGACGGGACTGGAACGCAACGCAGATATAGTACAGATGGCTTCGTATGCTCCGTTGTTTGCGCACGTGGAGGGCTGGCAGTGGACACCCGATCTGATCTGGTTTGATAACCTTCGCTCTTTCGGTACACCGAATTACTACGTGCAAAAGTTATTCTCGCTCAACAAAGGAACAAATGTACTTTCTATTCTGGCAGGCAATGAGACTGTAGCCGGTAAAAATGGTTTGTATGCTTCAGCGGTAGTGGATAACAACACGAAAGAAGTAATTATCAAGGTAGTAAATACAAGCGATAAAGAACAGGCTGTTGATATACAGATACCCGGTGTAAAGAAAGCTTCTGCCGCCGGAACCATTACTGTATTGAAGAGTACAAACCTCGAGTCCGTTAATACATTGGACAATCCATTTAACATAAAACCGGCCGAGCAAGCTGTCAGCCTGAAAGGTAAAGCTATAAAATCAACGTTGCCGCCTGCATCGGTAACGCTTATAAAAGTTAAAGCGCTATAGTATATAGCACGCGATGAAGAAGATAGTCTGTATACTGAGTTATGTGTACATTATTACTTTATCGCTATGTGCACAGGATATCCGCGTACACGACCCTGTGCTGGCAAAAGATGGAAATACCTATTACCTGTTTAGCACAGGAATGGGTATTTCTGTTTTTTCATCCAATGATCTTCAACACTGGCAAAAAGAGAGGCCGGTGTTCGATTCTCCACCTGCGTGGGCTGTTGAGGCAGTTCCCGGTTTCAAAGGACATATATGGGCTCCGGATATAGCGTTTCATAACGGGCTATATTATTTATACTATTCGGTTTCTGCATTTGGCAAGAATACATCGTGCATCGGTGTCGCTACGAATAAGACACTCAATCCTAAGAGTCCGGAGTATAAATGGACCGATTATGGTAAAGTAATTGAATCTATACCCGGTCGTGATCTGTGGAATGCGATCGATCCGAATCTCGCGTGGGACGATCAGTATCAACCGTGGCTTGCCTTTGGTTCTTTCTGGAGCGGTATAAAACTGGCAAAATTAAATAACGATCTTATCACGGTGGCCAATCCGCAGGAGTGGTATACCATTGCCAAACGTAATCGTGATTATAAAACGGCTGACGCCAACGGAGGAGATGCTGCTATAGAAGCCCCGTTCATCTTCAAAAAGAACAACTACTATTATTTGTTTGTGTCTTTCGATTTCTGTTGTAAAGGTGTTGACAGTAATTATAAGATGATGGTTGGTCGGTCAGAAAAAATACAAGGGCCGTATCTCGATAAAGACGGTGTTCGCATGGATGCCGGTGGCGGAACGCTGGTGCTGAAAGGCAATAGTGCATGGCCAGGTGTAGGACATAACTCCGTATATACTTTTGATGGAAAAGATTATTTAGTATTTCACGGATACGATGCTGCCGATAACGGAAAACCCAGGTTGAAGATACTCACGTTGCAATGGGACAGCAATGGCTGGCCGCAGGCTTCTCTTCCCTGAATATATACCGCTAGTATTCGTATGACTTTACGCGTGTATCATGCGAGAGAAATACATTGAAGGCATGCAACTTTTTTTCGCTTCCGAAAACTTCATATAGCAAAATATAATCATCCGTATTTTTCATCTGGCGTTCCTGTAGAAATTTCAGATTCAGTTTCTTTAGTTCCTTCTCCAATAATGCTATGAATGAATCATCCTGTGGTATAGTAATCTTGTACGTGCGCGCCTGGTGAATACGACTGATCACCTGCTTGGCATTTTCAAATACGGTTAGTACGATCAACACAACCACGGAACCAGCCAACGCTATAAAATATTCACCGGCACCTACAGCCATACCCAGTGCCGCGGATATCCAGATCGTTGTAGCCGTAGTGATACCGCTGATGGTAAGATTATCTTTAAAAATTACTCCGGCACCCAGAAAACCTATACCGGTAATAATGTTGGATGCAATGCGATCGGGCGAAGAAGCTCCGATGGAAATGGATATCTCGGTAAAGATCGTGGAGCCTAAACAGATCATGATCATCGTTCGCAACCCCGCAGCTTTGCTCCGGTATTCCCGCTCAATGCCAATTGCTGTACCTATAAAGAACGACAGGAGTAATTGTATCGCTGTCTCATATTCAATTGTAAACTCAGTATCCATACCTAAAAGATAAGAAAAAAGCATGCCTTCCACGTATGCCAATAAAAAAGGCAGCCTGTCTCAAAACAAACTGCCTTTCGCTGCTATAAATATATAGCAGTATATATTTCCGGCTGCTACATCTTTCTTACTTTACCGCTTCCGGCCGAGTGGCTGCTCAACTTTTTAGGATCGCCTTTATAGAGCACGCTTCCGCTTCCGCTGATGTTGGCATCGAGCTCATCGGTAACGTTGATCTCCACATCACCGGAACCGGATATACGCACATCGCATTTGCTGGTAACAAGATCAGCTGCCAGTACTTTACCTGAGCCACTGATTGCTGTTTTAACAGCCTTTGCTGAACCGCTTGCTTCAATCTTTCCGGAACCCGATATACCAAAGTCGGCAAGTCCATCAACAGCCAATGCCAGGTTTACTTTGCCCGAGCCACTTACATCGCTGTTAAAGCTCTTGCATGTACCTTTCACAATAACATCACCAGAGCCCGATACATCCGCTTCTAATGAACCGGTAACTTCTACTTCAATACGCATGGAACCGGAACCACTTACCTGCAGATCCAGATCCTGTGATTTGATTCTTGTCTCAGCTATCAGATCACCTGAGCCACCTACACTTAAACCTTCTATAGTCGGCATGGTGATATATACATTTATATTGTCATCATCATTCCAATGCCAGTTAGACCATTTACCTTTTTTACCGATCACCAGCTTGGAGCCTTCTATTTCAGTTTCAATTTCCTGTAGAAGTTCTTTTTTACCTTCCAGTTCTACTTTGGTGGTGCTGCCCTGGCGCAGGTAAAATTTGCCAGGTACCCGGAATGATACTTTTGTAAATCCTGACACGTTTCGTGTTTCGCGTGTTTGTGCGAAAACGGACGCGCTTGCCAGGAGAATAATGAGTAACAGCGAAGTATATCGTTTCATAATCGTTGGGTTGATACTTTTTACAGACTTATTTCGCAACGTGAAGGTTGCATCGCAAAGCTTATTATTTTTTATTCTTTTCTTTGACGACAGAATTGAGCCTGTCGTTACATGCCTGTATATGCCTATCGAACTATTCAGCAACCTGCTGAAGGTATTTATAAAGAGAAGGGAAGTAAGTTCCTGGCATTTGCATATCCGGTAAAATCAGAAGGAGACATCCGTGAAAAACTGGATGCATTGCGAAAGGAATATTTTGATGCGCGCCACCATTGCTATGCCTGGATGTTAGGACCGGAACGAAAGATGTTTCGTGCGAATGATGATGGTGAACCGAATCACTCGGCAGGCGATCCGATCCTCGGACAAATCCGTTCGAAAGAACTAACAAATATACTGGTGGTGGTAGTGCGTTACTTTGGAGGAACGAAACTCGGAGTAGGTGGTTTAATCAATGCCTATAAAGTGTCTGCTGAAGATGCACTGAACCATGCAACCATTACTGAACTGGAAGTTACCGAACCCATTACCATTCTATATGATTACGCTTCCACTCCGGAAGTAATGAAGCTTGTAAAAGATTTTGATCTTAAAATTATAAGTCAGGATTTCTCCAACGGCTGTAGTATGGAAGCGGAGATCAGGTTGAAAGTAAAAGATAGTTTTACAGAGAAAGTAAAACTCATGAAAGCACTCGGTACTGCGATTGATGTACCAGCCCTGCCGTTGTAAACACCGTTACGCTTTTCACCGTCCGGGTATATTTCAAAAGAGTGTAAATATTCCCCAAATAATGATGGACATAATCATGCCTATCAGGATACTTAGATTATTTAAATTTCTGTTTGTCATCGTTGCCATCGGATTTTATTATAACAATTGTGTAAAGATCGTGCCCGTTGCATGTGAACGGGCCATGTAGAAGAAATTTGTATATAGATGTAACGAAATGTTGTTAGAAACGTAAGAGAGCAATTCTGATTGTTTGTTTCCGCAGAGGAAAAGTGCAGAGGCATTTATGTATTGTGTGGCGGTGTGGGCAACGAAGTAATTCTATGCTGTGTCGCGACAGACAAAGTATAGAGAGGTTGGATCTGCGTCATCTGAGGGCAAAAAAAATCCGCTATATGTGGAGAAGTACAAATTCCTCGTTTACTTTGCGGGGCTTTTTCAGAACGTGATCTTGAGCAACGCGAACATGAGAGTCGTGTTTATACAATTCCCGTATCGGCTTCTGAATTTATTTAGACTTTATCTATAAACATACTACACCATGATCGCGAAGAAAAATGCAGCGCTCGGATTTATCTTTGTTACGTTACTGATCGATGTGATCGGCTTCGGTATCATTATACCGGTAATGCCGCGCCTGATCAGTGAGATGCTGCACGTAGGTATTCCGGAAGCTTCCGAGTATGGCGGCTGGCTCATTGCTGCGTTTGCTATTATGCAGTTTTTGTTCTCACCGTTAATGGGTAACCTCAGCGACCGCTTCGGCAGAAGACCGGTGTTGCTGGCATCACTCCTCGGTTTTGGTATAGACTATATATTCCTGGTGTTTGCTCCGAGTATCGAATGGCTTTTTTTAGGCAGGATCATTGCCGGTATAATGGGAGCAAGCTTTACCACCGCCGCAGCCTATATTGCCGACATTAGTGAGCCTGAAAAGCGTGCGCAGAATTTTGGTATGATCGGAGCAGCCTTTGGTCTTGGGTTTATTATTGGTCCTGCATTGGGCGGTATACTTGCCAAGTATGGCTTGCGTGCACCGTTTATAGGTGCAGCAGCACTCACGTTGCTTAACTGGCTCTACGGATTTTTTGTTTTACCGGAGTCACTGAAGCCGGAGAACAGAAGGCCGTTTCAATGGGCGCGTGCAAACCCGGTGGGGTCACTGGAATTTTTCCTTCGCTATAAAGTAATTCTTGGTCTGGTTGCATCCATTGTGTTGATCTATATAGCTGGTCATGCCGTGCAGAGTACATGGTCGTACTATACCATGGAGAAGTTCGGTTGGAACGAAGAATGGGTAGGATACTCGCTGGCTTTCGTTGGTCTGATGGTTGCCATTGTACAGGGTGGACTTATTCGCTTCATCATTCCGAAACTCGGACAGCAACGAAGTGTATATATAGGTATAATGCTTTACGCCATTGGATTCTTCCTCTTTGGTATCGCATCGCAAGGTTGGATGATGTTTGCATTCCTGGTGCCTTACTGCCTCGGAGGTATAGCAGGACCGTCTCTACAAGGTATTATGTCAGCGCAGGTTCCTCCAAATGAACAAGGCGAATTACAGGGAGCACTCACCAGTCTCATGAGTCTTACCTCAATTATAGGCCCCGTTATGATGACGTGGATCTTTCATCACTACTCCGATAAAGATTCAGGAGTATATTTCCCCGGAGCCGTAATGATAGCGGGCGCTGTTCTGACGATAGTAAGTGCGTTCTTGGCGCGCCTCAGCCTGAAAAAAAATAGCCACTAGCTTCCGCTGCCAGTAGTTAGCGATGATGCTGCGTGTCTATGTTCCAGAATGAATAGCTGTGAGCTTCTGGCCACTAACTGCTAGAAGATCTTGCTGATGTAGCGAGCATCTTTTTTAGTAAAGCAGCAGCTATGGATTATGACAGATTAAAAAACGGACGCTTGCAGCCTGAAGCCTTCAACCTCGCTCAAGGTAACTATATCATAGTATCCGTTAGCAGTAGCGTTTACTAACACGAAGTGTCCTGCAGCCAAGATACCAGCGGCAGCTTTTCTCTTGCAGCTCAAGGCTCGCAGCTATTTCTCTACAGTCCGAGTACTGCTTTCAGCTTCGTATATCCGCTCTTGCTTAGTGGTACGCGCACGTTGTTTTTCAGGAGTGCTACGTGTGTGTCTTTTTCGAGGGGTTCGATGCGGGTGAGTTGATTGAGTTGAATGATATAGGAACGATGGACACGCACAAACTGGTTGGCATCCAGGGATTGTTCGTAGAAGCTCATGGTCTTCTTTTTCAGGAACATCTCTTTCTGGGTATATATCTTCACGTAGTCATCGTACGCTTCTATGTATTGTATTTCATGTACCGGTATAATGCGAATGTTACCGCCTTCTTTTACAACAATACGGTTGCGCTCTTCGGGTTGTCTTATTTCCTCCTGTAACAACACCTGCGCGCTTTTCTCGGAAGTGCTGCGTTGCTGCGACCATTTCTGTAACGCTTTATCAAAACGATCTTTACTGAAAGGCTTCAGCAGGTAATCGATCGCGTGCGCTTCAAAAGCTTTCATGGCATACTCATCGAATGCAGTGGTAAAGATTACAGCCGGAGGTTGCTCCAGCAGTTCAAGCATCTCAAAGCCGTTGATCTTCGGCATTTGTATATCCAGAAAGATCAGATCCGGTTTGTGAGTTGTTATAGCTTTTACACCTTCAAAGCCATCATTACATTCCTGTACAATGTCAAACTCGGTATGTGGCTGCAGGTATTCGCGTGTAATGCTGCGTGCCAAAGGTTCATCGTCTATGAGTATAACTTTAATCATGCGGTCTGAGGTATGCGTACTTCGGTTATAAATACAGGGAGTTCGTTTTCTTCTTGTTGTTTGGTTGTCATCAGGTCGGTACGTGCGTACAGCAGGTAGAGCCTCCGTTGCACGGCATTCAGTCCGAAGCCCGTACCCTGCCGGGGTTGTGCTGTGGCAGGATCAAACGGATTCTGAACCGTGAGTACCAGGTGATGATCTTTAATAGCAGCGTCTATGCGGATCGTTATCTCACCCGTAGTATCATACAGTCCGAACTTTATGGCATTCTCTACGATTGGTTGCAACAGCAGCGAAGGTAACTTCATCGCAAGCGATGTCTCCTCTTTCGTTACCTCGGTGCGCAGGCGGTGACCGAATCGTACTTTTTCAATATCTAAATATAGCTGTAAATGGTTCAGTTCTTCTTCGAATGTTACCAGTTGCTGGTCATCGCGTTTTATAGTACCGCGAAGAAAATCTGAAAGCTGTTGTATCATGAGTCGTGCCTGCTCAGGTCGTGAACCTGCCAGTGCACTAATAGAGTTGAGACTATTAAATAAAAAATGTGGTTGCAGTTGCTGGCGTAGTGTAGCCAGTTCTGCTTCGCGTGCCATGCGTGCCGCATCTTCTTCACGCTTCTCGTAAGCCTGCTGGTCCTGCATCACAAACCATACCCAGCTTAATACAGCAATCAAGGCAATCATCAGCCACGCTACAACCCCACGTAATAAATGCGAGCCGTTTAAAAACATCAGGTACGGTTCATTATCGGCAAACATATAGGTTGCCATGAGCCAGCGGTGCAATACAACAATGATAACCGCGAGTGTTATACTCCACACCACCAGGTAAAATGCATTCTTCAGGCTGGGCTGATAGAAACGCAGGGAGTTAAACATAAAATATCCGGCTGTCGCAATCAGCAGATTCATGTTCACTGCATCTGCCAGTGCTATTGTATAGCTGAAGTCAAATGTACTGCCAATGGCATAGGTCTCCAGCAATACCAGTAGCAACCACCACGCTATATAGGCAATCGTAATTTTTTTAATGGACAGACGGTTCGGGCTCAAGGTATATATAGCGTATAGTTATCGATTAAAACAATGGCATCGCGTTCAGACGAAGTGCCATGGCCTTTTGGTGGATAAAGTTAACATATGATTTCGCTTCATCCATTTCGTGAATGCGGGAATATACTTCAACGCCATCTTCCAGCCTTTTTATGTGCATGAGCTCGGCTACATTGATGAACTCCCACTTCACCATTTTATTCTTGTCGTTCACGAATGAGTCTTCTTCACTCAATCCGATCATTCTTGCTTTCAGAAAAGCCTCTTCCTGCGTTTCAGCTTCAATGAGCCGCAGTTGTTCATCAAATTGTTTGGTGTCTTTGTTCTCCGCTGTGATGCCAAAGACGATTTTTGCGATGTACCAGTTCATGAGTAATGCTTGAAGGGTTATTAAAACGATATACATAGTTTGGGTCGTGAGCGATTCGCCCTTCATTTGCAGAAGGGCAGAAGTCGCTAGTAGTTTTTAATGTCGATTCCACCAAAGACACATGTACCTTTCAGTACAAGAACCTTGTCAGGATCAGGCGTAGTGATATTCTTACGCTTATCGTCCAGACCACCGAATACACTTACCAATTCTTCCGTCTGAATTTTCCAGTTAGAAGGAACCACCAGTTTTGTTCCGCCAAAAACCTGCACGAGTTCGAGCTCGGCTTTGCCATTTATATCCGCTTGTGTCAGGTTGATCTCAACACCACCGAAGAAGGTTACGGCTTCTCCGCCTTTAAAATCTTTCGAGATGATTACTTTCTTGGCGCCACCAAATACAGTAACGGCGTTGATATAGTCTTCTTCCGTATTTTGTGTATCCACTACTGAAAATTGACGACTGTCACGTCTTTCATGCCAGCGTCTCCATACGTGGTCGCGGTTTCTTTTCGGTTTGAAGATCATCATCAAACCAACGATGATAATGATCACAGGCCAGAAGAACTGTTCGATAGAAATGTCTTCAATAAATTCATCCGATAAGAAAACCAACCCTATGGCTACTGGCATGAGCCATCCCCAGTGACGGAAGTTATGTTTAGCTCCGATAAAAAAGCCAAACGCGATCAGTGCCATTTGCCAGGTAAAGATCCAGGCAGGTAAATCGGCTCCGGCTTTTCTTGCCAGTAGCAAAGCACCTACGCCTACTATGATAAGACCTGCCCATGCGCGGCCTGAGTTGTTCGGTATTTCTTCGGGTGTGCGACTTGAAGGAGTAGTCGATATATTTTCCTGCGTATTCATTTGTGCTTGATTTTTATGTAAATGTACGCGCAGACCACGCCCGCGACTATGGCAGATAGGCCGGCAAGGGAGCAGCGTAGGTGAAAGGGAGTTTGGGGGCGGTGAGTTTTTGGGGAGCTGCGAGTTGTGAGCTTTGAGCTGCGAGACGAGTAAGAAGCCAGGAGTAAGAAGTAGGAAGGGCTGCTGGCCTCAGGATGTATAGCGGTGATGTAAACGTTGCTAATTAGTAGTGAAGTAGCCATCAGATAAACAGCTAGGAGCTGGAGACTGGGAGCTAGCAGCTAAAATGTGTCAGGAGTAAGAAGCAAGAAGGCTGCTGGCTGCAAGATGTATAGCGGTGATGTAAACGTTGTTATTAGTAGTGAAGTAGCCATCAGATAACAGCCAGGAGCTGGAGACTGGGAGCTAGCAGCTAAAATGTGTCAGGAGTAAGAAGCAAGAAGGCTGCTGGCTGCAAGATGTATAGCGGTGATGTAAACGTTGCTGTTAGTAGTGAAGTAGCCATCAGATAAAAAGCTAGCAGCCAGAGGCTGGCAGCTAGCAACTAAAAAAGGCTCCACCAGTTCAGCAGAGCCATTTTGATACGTAGTTCTTTTCAGACTATATACAGTCGTGTTTGCGTTTGGGGCGGAGCATCATGCTGAGGCCTATCGCAATAACGATGATGGGCCAGATATAGTGACCGAGGGAGAAGCCTTCAATGAAACGATCGGCCATGAACAGTCCACCAATGGCCACGGGTATGAGCCACTGAAAATCACGGAAGCTGCGTCTGGCACCTGAATATATACCGATGGCTATAATGATCATGGGCCAGGCAAATAACCACTCCGGTAAAACAGCACCGGCTTTGTGTGCAAAGAGTACAGCACCTGCTGCAACAATAACGAGGCCACCTAGAACGCGACCTCTCTGTTTGCGCTGGTATTTTTTGTCTCTGTTTTCTGTGGTATATTCAGTGGTTTGCATGGTATGAATTTTTTTATTCGAATATACGGCAAGACTATACCAATCGGCCATCAGCTTTAGGCGTGTCGGGGATGTGCGTAGGTGAATAAAAGAACCCGGTCGGTGAAATGGGCTGTCGGTAGACTGATAATTTTTAGCTATTTTAACAGAAATAAAAACCCCTATGAAGAAAAACAATTTACTATTGTTGGGGGCATTTTGTGCCCTGTCTATTTTCTCAAGCTGTGATGACGATGATATTCCTGCCATTGAATACGAAGAGCAGGGCGTGATCAAAGGTACAATCACCGGTACAGCATCTGATGATGCAACAGCTATCAATGAACAATTCAGTTATTCGAAGTATAATCCGAGTTATTATACCGGCCCGTATTCATCTTCGTATGACCTGGATGACGATGGTTCTATCGAAATGCAGATCATCCGCCAGGACGTAAAGACGGGTGGTGGTGTGCAGTTGAACCTATACCTGGAAAATGCCACCGATACATCTCCCGAATATGAAATTAACGTGGTGTACATCGAAGAGAGCGATAAGATTTTATACTTCTCTACGTCCGGTGACTCGTATGAAGATTCTGATAACGAATCTTCGATCACTAATTTTTCCTTTGACCTAGCCTCCGGTCGCGTAAAAGGTGACTTCAGTATTTCTGGTAATGATAATTCTACCGACAATAATTCTACGGTAACCGGATCTTTTGATGTAGTTGTAAAGCAGACCATACAGTAACGCATGAATATGAAAAGTATATTTAGAGTATTCGTACTTGCTGTTGTAACGTTGATATTCGCGCAATGCGGTGATGACGATGTTCCGGCACTGGAGTATCTGCAACAAGGTGTGATCAAAGGCACGATAACCGGTACAACAAGCGAAGGAAGTGTGGCGATCAACGAATCGTTCAGTTATTCACAATACCAGCCCGGATTATACGGCATAGATGGCATCTCATATTATGAGACCGATGACGATGGTTCAATTGATATATATATCGTTCGGCAGGATATGAAAACCGGAGGGTATTTTACGTTCCGTTTTTCATTGGATGATGCCGCAGATACTGAACCGAACAGCTATATGACCATGCAGTATCGTGATAACGACTTCAATAACAAGATTCTTGATTTCTACATGAGCTCATCCGGTAATGACCTGACTATATCTGATTTTTCTTTCGAGAATGCTTCCGGCCGCACAAAAGGCAAATACGTTGTGGAAGGTTCTGAAAACAGTACAGGCAAAAACGCTACGGTAAGTGGTGAGTTTGACGTGGTGGTGAAGCAGGTTGTTTTTTAGTGGCTGCGGGTTACTGGTTTCTCGAAAGGAAGTAAGAAGCAAGGAGTAAGAAGTAAGAATTTGGAAGTAAAATAAAATAGCCACTCGTTTTGAGTGGCTATTTTTATGTGGTAGCTATATATATTTATAAGGGATATTCGAAATGGTACGTGCCTGAGCCTAGTGTTAGTATCAAATCTTTATCCCGGCTTTCTGTTTTGAATTTTTGTTGTTCTATATCTTTCGCCTGTTCGGTAACTTTTTTACCGCTGGCTTGCGGAAGGGTAACTGTTGCTGTTGTGTTGGCTGGTATAATTATATCGAGTTTCAGAATACCATTCTCAGTTTTCCATGCAGATTTAGCAGCGCCATATATAGTCTTGAGTTCGGCTGCAGCTTGTGTTAGTTTGCCTCCGGGTTGAGGTGCAATGGTAATTTTCTTATAGCCTGGTGATGCTTCCTGTAATCCGGCTACGGTGCGATACATCCAGTCGCCTATTGCGCCATAGGCATAGTGGTTAAATGAGTTCATGCCCGGTGTCTGAAATGTGCTGTCGGGTTTCATGCCGTCCCAACGTTCCCATATAGTGGTGGCACCCATTTTTACCGGGTATAGCCATGAAGGATATTCTTCCTGTAGTAACAGGTCATACGCTACATCGGTATAGCCGAAGCGTGTAAGCACATGGCAGAGATACGGAGTGCCCAGAAAACCGGTAGTAAGGTGATTGCCATAGCTCTTTACATTCTGTGCGAGTTTATCGGCAGCCTGCGCACGCAAAGTTTCCGGTAACATATCAAAGTGCAATGCAAGTGTATAGGCTGTTTGTGTACTGGATACCAACCGGCCGGATGGTGTTACATATTCTTTGAGAAAAGCTTCTTTGATCTTTTTTAATTGCGCAGTATAGTGCTGCACATCGGCAGGCTTGTTTAATACCTGTGCCGTGTTCAGCATCAGTTGTGTGGAGTATGCCCAGAAGCATTGTGATATCAGGTATTTATCAGTCACCGCAGAGCGGCCGTCATTGTCATCAAAAGGTCTGTAGAAAAGCCAGTCGCCAAAATGAAAGCCGCGGTTCCAGAGATCATTTTTACTTCTGCGTTCCATATAGCCAACCCAGCCTTTCATGCTTTCATATTGCTGTTCCAGAATTCGCTGGTCGCCGTAGGCCTGGTATAAATTCCAGGGTATAATTACAGCTACATCGGCCCAGCCCGTGGAGGCAGCAGCACTGTCTCCTAATACATTGGGTATAACAAAAGGCACAGCGCCATCTTTACGCTGATCGGCTTCCACGTCTTTCAGCCATTTGTGAAAGAACGATGCAACGTTCATATTATACGCAGCCGTGCGAAAGAATACCTGTGCATCGCCTGTCCAGCCCAAACGCTCATCGCGTTGCGGGCAATCGGTAGGTACATCAACAAAGTTTCCTTTTTGTCCCCACTGAATGTTATGCTGAAGCTGATTGATTAGCGGATGGGACGAAATGAAATTACCAGTAGGCTTCATATCCGAATATACTGCCGTGGCCGTTATCTTGTCGGCTGTAAGTGTGCCGGGATAACCTTCCACCCATGCATACCGGAACCCGAAGAAACTGAAACGCGGCTCGTATATTTCTTCTTCACCACCTTTCAGTATATATACGATCTCTGCCTGTGCAGCACGCAGGTTTTCAAGGTATACATTCTTTTCTTTGTCCAATACCTCGGCATGACGAATCGTAATCTTGTCACCGGCATTGCCTTTTACTTTTAGTGTAACCCATCCTACGAGGTTCTGTCCGAAGTCTACAACGGTTTGGCCTTTCGGTGTTTTAAATATTTTGAGTGGTTTGAATGTTTCATGCTTTCGCACGGGAGGTCCATACGATGCCACTATATTTTCTTTTCCGCCCGGTATCACGTTTACACCCTGCCAGTCGCTATCGCTAAAGCCGGCTTGTGTCCAATTCTGTTTCTCAAGCCGCGCATCGTATGCTTCACCATAATATATACCCGCTCTGCGAATGGGACCGGTGGAGGATTTCCATTGCGCATCGGATGTAACGAGTTCGGTTGAACCATCTGTATAGGTTACTTCAAGTTGATATAGCAGCCCGAGTGTTTTTCCGTAAATGTTTTTCAATCCGCCCCACGCCAGGTTTCCGCGATACCAGCCATCGCCCAGTAGGGCACCCGTTGCGTTGCGACCTTGCTTCAGTAAACCTGTAACATCGTACGTTTGGTATTGCAGTCGCTTGTTATAACTTGTCCAACCGGGAGTAAGATACTCATCACCTACACGCTTCCCGTTGATGTGCGCTTCGTATAGCCCATGCGAGGTAATATAGAGTCGTGCTGATTTTACAGCCTTTTTCAAGTCGAACTCCCTGCGAAGCATAGGAGCAGGACCAGCCGAGCTATCGCCTGGTATAGCGGGTTCGATCCAGGAAGCTTTCCATTCATCCGGGGTAAGCAATCCAACTTCGAATGATGCAGGTTTACTCCAGGCTGAAGCATTCCCTTTGTTATCCCACGCACGTGCCTGCCAGTAGTATTGCTGTTTTGCCTTTAGTGGTGTGCCGCTATAGGAAATGAATGCTGATTGATCGGAGTTTACTTTACCGGTTTGCCAGGCTATACTTTTAAAGTTGCCATCGGTGCTTACCCGCAGTTCGTAAGCTGTTTGAAGTATATCCCGCTGAGGCGACACCAGCACCCAACTGAATCGTGGCTGGGTAACATCCAGGCCGATCGGGTTCGTCTGGTATTCGGTGGTAAGCTCAGCGAGCTGAAGTTTTTGAGCGATGCCCGGTATACCGGCAGCAACGCAAAGTACGAGTAGAATTAGTTTACGGAACATAGTGTCTGGTTATGCTCTGTAAAATAAAAAGTTGCCGGTAATTAACTACCCTGCTCTTTGCTGGTGTGCCTTAGAAAATGTTGTGAAGTTTGGCGTATTGCAGGAGCATGATGGTTTTGGCATCGCGTATTTCACCCGAAGCAATCATGCCATAAGCCTTTTCGAAATCAAGCTCGAGCACTTCAATGTTCTCGTCTTCATCCACACCACCACCTTCGTTCACTTTTTGTTCATGCGAATATTCTCCGATGAAGAAATACAAGATCTCCGTAACTGACCCGGGCGACATATATACTTCAAAAATCTTTTGAACATGCGAAATGCGATAGCCGGTCTCTTCTTCGGTTTCCCTGCGAATGCAGTCTTCCGGATTATCAAGATCCAGCAACCCGGCACAGGCCTCTATGAGCATTCCATTTTCGTTACCGTTTACAAAAGTTGGCAAGCGGAACTGGCGTGTTAAAATTACCGTACGTTGCTCTTTATTATAGAGGAGGATGGTAGCACCGTTACCACGGTCGTACGCTTCACGACTTTGCGTTAACTCCTGACCTTGCCGGTCAATGAAGGTAAACGTGTATTTGTAAAGCTTGTACCAGTTCGCAGAAAGAATTTCTTTCTTCAGAATTTTAACAGCGGGAGTCATTTGTTTTTGTGATGGGAGAATAACCTTGAACGTCTTTAAACTTGATCCTCATCGGTTTTGTTACAGAACGGCTTCTGAAAAAAGAATATATACTATAACTATAGCAATTTATAGTATAGTGACAGGCTGCGCTGCGATCAGTTTTCTATATATCTCCAGGCATACCCAGGCATCGGTAGCGGCATACTCCAGCTGCTTCTCCGTAAGCGTAGGAGCTTCCCAGTTCGAAGTCTGGGCACTTTTTGAAATGCGGAAGCCGAGCAGCAAGCCGGTAAGTTTCTTTACACTTTCCACCTGCAATCCTTTTTCTTTAGACAGCGTGGCCAGTTCAACAAATCCCTGGGGTTGAAAGCGCTTGTTCTTCTGCAGTGCTTTTATATCGTCACGGATGGCCACACCCGCTTTCATGATATTCTCGTTTTCAAAAAATGCAGCGAGCTCATCCGTTACCCCGGTATGGTGCAACCTGATGAGGAATACTTTATGTGGTAACGCCAGTTGCAATAAGGCAACGTTGTACGATTGTCCCTTTTTAAAACTGGGGCGGGTTTCGGTATCAAATCCAACGGCATCATATTTCTCCATCTCCTTCAGCGCTTTGGAGAGCTTTTCTGCATCGGTGATCACGCTCACCTTTCCCGTAAAAGCTTTCAGCGGCAGCAGGTTAAGCTCTTCGGCCGTAATATTGGTCTTAGGATCTACGCTGTGTTCGGCAGCGTTGTTCAGATGTTCTTTCGGAGGAGTCATTAAAAAGTCCAAATTGAAAGCGTTTAAAAAATTTCCTTCCACTTAACGCCATTAAGATAATTTAAAAAATCATCTCCTCTCTGACCAAGTATAAATTTTCATTCGTATTCATATAAACAAAGCGGTGGCTCCCTCATTTTCAGTGCAAAACCTGTTTAATTTTTACTTATTTTGAGCCCACCTTAAACCTGAAACTGAATGCTTGACTCCCTTTTCCGAAAGAAACCGCTTGCCAAAATCCTGAAAGATGTTGAAAGTAATGAGAGCCACGGTGCTGGTGGACTTCAAAAAGTACTCGGTGTACGCGACCTCACGGCCCTCGGTATTGCCGCGGTAATCGGGGCCGGTATCTTTTCAACTATCGGCCAGGCTGCTTATGACGGTGGTCCCGGAGTTATATTCCTCTTTATCATTACGGCTGTTACCTGTGGCTTTACCGCGATGTGCTATGCTGAATTTGCATCGCGCGTTCCGGTGGCGGGCAGTGCCTATACTTACTCGTATGTTACGTTTGGTGAAATTGCCGCCTGGGTTATTGGCTGGGCGCTCATTCTGGAGTATGCTATCGGTAACGTGGTAGTGTCTATTTCATGGAGCAGTTACTTCGCCAATTTACTGGAAGGTGTCGGGCTGCATTTACCTGCATGGCTATCCACCGACCCGACAACCGCGATGAATTCGTACGAAGAAGCAATTGCAGCGGGCACAAGTACGGAAGGCCTTGCATGGACAACGGCTCCGGTTATAGCAGGTTTCAGATTCATCTGCAATTTACCGGCAGCCATCATTATTATACTCATTACTATGTTGGCATATGTAGGTATAAAGGAAAGTCGCAGCAGTGCAAACTTTATGGTGGGACTAAAGCTGGTGGTACTCGCGATCATTGTACTGATCGGTATATTTTATATTGACGCTGATAATTGGAGTCCGTTTCTCCCCAATAGTTTTACCGGTGTGTTGAAAGGTGTATCGGCTGTGTTCTTTGCGTATATAGGTTTCGATGCGATCTCTACTACAGCTGAAGAATGTGCTAATCCCCAGCGCGATCTGCCGCGCGGCATGATATACTCGCTGATAATTTGTACCATCATCTATGTAATCGTTACACTGGTAATTACCGGTATGGTAAATTACTCGGAGTTTAACAATGTAGCTGATCCGCTGGCGTATGTATTCGAGAAGATCAACCTGGGCAAAGTAGGATTCTTTATATCCGTTAGTGCTGTTATTGCTGCTACCAGTGTATTGCTGGTATTTCAGATCGGGCAACCGCGTATCTGGATGAGCATGAGCCGCGATGGTTTGTTGCCAAAACGTTTTTCTAAAATCCACCCGAAGTATCAGACTCCTGCTTTCTCTACTATCGTAACGGGATTCATTGTAGCTATACCTTCTCTATTTGTAGAAAGTGCTTTGATGACAGATCTTACCAGTATAGGAACTTTGTTTGCCTTTGTACTGGTATGTGGAGGTGTACTGATGCTGCCACGCGAAGAAAATACAGCGGGCAAGAAATTCAACCTGCCCTATATCAACAGTCAGTGGATTGTACCCATTTTGTTTATCGTATTCCTCTACGGTTTCCGCGAGCGCATTATAAACTCTGCCACCAACATCAACCACGAATCACACCAGGAAATTTTATTCCTTATATTCATTGTGCTGGCTACGGTAATAACCATTGCTTCGTTCATAAAAAAACTCTCCCTTATACCGGTGCTGGGTATGCTTTGCTGCTTATACCTGATGATTGAAATTCCGGCCCGCAGCTGGGGTGTATTTTTCGGCTGGATGGCATTCGGCCTCGTGATATACTTCAGTTATGGCTACTGGCGCAGTAAACTTTCTACAGAGAAGGTATAGCTTCGCGTGTGTGGAAGTTAAGAAGTCGGGAAGTCCGAAAAGACGGGAAGTCTGGAGACGGAAGAACCGAAATCAGTAACTCACAGCCAACGATGAAAGCAGATATAGTTTGAGGATATATATAGTTTAATACGCAAATGAAAATATACCATACAACAATGCTGCGGCAGCAGGGGCTATCAACACAAGGTCAATAAAATTAAATTTGGGTTTCATTTTAGTAGTTAAGGCCATGGCCTTTGTTAGAACATACAAGAATATATTCTAATACCATGCCAATCGAAAAAAAGAGTTACTACATCGGTTTTAAAGCCGATAAATTAACGTAAATCAACGCCAGATATGCTCGATCCGAACCGTATTGTACAAAAAGCAAAGACTTCCTCCTTCTACCTGGCCCTGCTTAACTGGTCGCTGAACCGGATGATTCCCTTTAACAAGCCACACGGTTTCCGGATATTGGAAATTGGTGATCATCACTTGAGAACGCTGATCCCTTACCGGAGAAGGAACTTTAACCACATTCGTGGGTTGCATGCCTGTGCGCTCGCTACGATCTCGGAATTTACCACGGGTTTCCTACTGGTCAGTAAACTGGACGCCAAGAAGTATCGCCTCATTATGCAACGCCTGGAAATGGATTATCATTACCAGGGAAAGATGAATGCAACAGCAACTTTTACGATCTCGGAAGACTGGTTGCAACAACAGATATACGACCCCTTGAAAACGCAGGATGCTGTTGTGATTATCTGCGAAATAAAGATTCACGATGAACAGGGAAATCATCTTACAACGGGAAAGGTATACTGGCAAATAAAGGACTGGCAGAAAGTTAAAACAAGACTTTCTGCATAGGTGCTAATCGTTTGAAGATTCACAGGAATACACTAAATTTCTTATACTAAACTGACGTGTATGCGAAGGATTGATCAGTTGCTATTGGAGTATGGCGAGAGTCATCAGAATGAAACAAATAAATCTATACACTGGATTTGTGTGCCGCTGATATTCTTCAGCATTGTAGGGTTGATCGCTTCTATTCCTTCGCAGGCTGTACAATCCGTATTGGGCGAAGGAAATGTATATGCCAACTGGGCAACGGTTGTGCTGGTGCTTGTTACTATATATTATGTAACACTTTCTATACCTTTAAGCATAGGTATGATGTTGTTTGGCGTACTGTGCCTGGCCCTTGCCAATCTTATTATACGTTTGAATATAGCCCCGCTGTGGGCCGTATGCATAGGTGTATTTGTACTGGCATGGATCGGCCAGTTCTACGGCCATAAAGTGGAAGGAAAGAAGCCATCGTTTTTTAAGGATGTTCAATTTCTGCTGATAGGCCCCGCGTGGCTCATGCATTTTGTTTATAAGAAACTCGGAATTCCGTATTGATATTGGAAGAAGCGTATTCATTTTTTGAGGGTACACCGCCCGGGGAGTATAACGAGGATTTTAGCGCAACGATCTTTCATCACGTACGTCATCTTTTTTTACAGGACGAATCGAACTGGTATACCTATTATATACTTCAGCGCGAGAATAATACCGTTCAGGCCATTATACATTTTCATATTACGGGTGAGAAGGCAAAGAGCCCGTTGCAAAGTCCGTTCGGATCGGTTTTGTTTTCAAGACATTTGCCGGTACAGGTTCTTTTTAAATTCCTGGTGTTTGTTGAAGAACAATTGCGACTGAAAGGAGTAAAACAGATCACGATAAAAAATCCGCCTGAGCTATATTTTCCCGAGAGTATGGCAGCGCTGCAAGTCTTGCTATTCAACCTGAATTACCACGTAAGCCGGGCAGAGGTAGGTTCGCTGATTCCCGTTGATAATGAAGTATATCTTGATAAGCTCGAATCCTGGGAACGAAGGAAGTATCACATGGCACTAAAGAAGGGTTGGAACGTCCGGCAGCTTTCATTGGATCATCTTGAAGACGTATACCGGTTTATTGCACGTTGCCGTGAGCTTCAATCGCGGACGTTGTCACTTTCATGGGAGCAACTGAAACGAATTGCCGATGCGTTTCCGGATCGGTTTATCCTCTTCGCTATATATCAGCAGGATGTACTGGTTGCCGCCTCGATCAATATAGTTGTTACGAAAGATGTACTCTATAATTTTTACGGAGCGCATGATCGGGAGTTTAATAAATATAGCCCGGTGGTAACGCTTATGAATGCTATGTATACTTACTGCCAGGCAAACGGGTTTACATACCTGGATCTCGGTACATCGGCCACCGGGAATGAACCTAATTTTTCACTGCTGGATTTCAAGGTGAGGTTAGGGGCAAAGTCGACACAGAAGTTAACGTTTCATAAAACGCTATGAAGCAGGCACCACTCGTTTCGGTTATATGTCTTTGCTATAACCACGCACGCTTTGTGGAAGAGGCTATACAGTCGGTACTCGCGCAAACCTATACGAACATCCAGGTTATTGTTGTTGACGATGCCAGTAGCGATAATAGCGTAGCTGTAATTCGCGATGTCATTTGTCGAAGCGGACGAACCGATATACAGTTTCTGCCGCTATCTGAAAATATAGGTAACTGCCGGGCTTTTAATCAAGGTCTGGCGTTGGCAAAAGGCGAGTATATAATTGATTTAGCTACGGACGACTATATCGTACCGGAGCGGATTGAACGCCAGGTGGAATTCTTTTTATCATTGGATGAATCGTACGGTGTTATCTTTTCAGACGCGATCTACGTGAATGAAGAAGGTAAATTTCTATACCATCACTTTGAAGAGTTACAAAGGAAACGTCTTGTATATACGATTCCGCGTGGCGATGTGTTTAAAGATCTACTAACCACCTATTTTATATCATCTCCCGCGATGATGACTCGTAAAAAAGTATTTGATACGTTGAATGGTTATGATGAAGAACTCGCCTATGAAGATTTTGATTTTTGGGTGCGTTCATCCCGGTTGTATAAGTATAATTATACTGATGAGAAGTTAACGGTTGTGCGAAAGAGTGCGCGTTCGATGTCAACAGGTTGGTATAAAATCGGTGACAGGCAATTGCATTCTACATACCTGGTATGTCGCAAAGCTCAAAAGCTCATCCGTACACTGGAAGAAAGAAATGCACTCATCAGTCGTGTGCGGTATGAATTGAGACAATCGATTCTCTCGGAGAATTTTTCGGAAGGTGATTTATTTTTAGCGCTGCTAAAGGAGCTCGCACCATTATCTCTTAGCGACAGATTTTTATCTTCTATGCTGAAGTTTAAACTGCCATTAACATCCTTCCGTAATCTATATCACAGAATACGGTTCAGATAAACTATCGCGTCCACAAGCGAATCTCAATGGAAATTCTTGTCTGGTCAGGTGATGAATTTATAGCGCCACCGTGGATAAGATAAGGTGAGAATACCAGCACTTCGTTTGCCGCTGGAGAAGGACGCGCTACCGTAAAATCATCTTTGATGGCCGTTACTGCCGGTACGTTAAACTTTATACCATTAATGAGTGCACCGGCAGCCGTACGTTCTATTTTTGACTCCGCCCAAAGATGACTGCCGGGAATTATCATTAATGAGGTTAATTCATTGCTGCCGGCTATGGGTATATATAGATTGATGCAGTTATCATAATCCTCCAGCCATACATCGCGGTGCAGCGGGTTGTTATCAGTTTTGCCAGGTCGTATCACACGAAAGTGAAATATAGCTTGCTGGTCAAATGGATTTTTTGCGATAACCGGAGTTTTGCAAAGCGCGCCTATCCGTTCTTCAAGCAGGTGAATCGGTACCGGGAAATCATGTACAGATAGCAGTTTTGTTTTTTCAACGGCTCGTAAATGTGTTTCAAAATCCGTTGCAATCTTATGATAGTCTTGTAGGGAGAATTGATCGGTAATCGGTAATCCGGCTTCACGCCAGCAATTGATCAGAAGCGAGTATACATTTTTAGAAAACGTGGCGTAGAGGTCATCATCAAAAAGTGTCTCAATGGTATAGCCTGTTTCGTGCCAGGGTTTGTTGGCAGTGAGGTCTATACTATTTTCCAGCAGAACGGAGTCAGCTCCCCATATTTTTTCACCGTGCGCCTCGTATCTGAAATGCAGTCCGTTTACTGAGTACTCCATAATGTTTACTTTCGATTATCCTCATCCATCATCATGCTATAATAACTTTGATAGCGACTCAAAGCGATAGTCTGATGTTGCACAGCATCCAGTATAGCACATTTGGGTTCGTTTATATGAATGCACCGTGCACCATATTTACACTCAAGGCGTAAGTCGCGCATCTCGGGAAAGTAGTCCGATAACTCCTGTTCGCTCATTTCTACAAGTCCCCATTCTTTAACACCGGGTGTATCAATCACAAAAGTCTTGTCATCGAGCGCAAACATTTCGGCAAAGGTGGTCGTGTGAGTACCCTTTTGTGAGAACGAAGATATATCGCCAACGGCCTGGCTAATAGACGGAGCAATGGCATTTAACAACGTAGATTTACCTACACCCGAATGCCCGGCTATAAGCGTAATTTTACCCTGAAGAATCTTCCGTATCGCTTCCGGATCATCCTGCTGCGCAGAGATAGAGAAGCAGGTAGTACCTATACTTTCATATAGTTTGATCAATTCATCCAGTTGAATCAGATCATCTTCACTGAGTAAATCGCGTTTGTTAAAAACAATGATCTGCGGAATTCGATACGCCTCAGCACTGACCAGGAAGCGATCGATAAAGCCAAGCGATGTGCGGGGCAATGCAAGTGTAACCACCAGCAACGCCTGATCTATATTAGCTGCCAGTACATGCGAGTGACCAGTCTTCTTTACAGACTTGCGCATGATATGATTGGTGCGCGGCAGAATTTCAGTGATCGAACCGATTTCATGTTCAAGATCCACGATAACATGATCGCCTACGGCTACCGGGTTTGTTTCTTTGATACCTTCCAGTCTGATCTTTCCACGTACGCGACAGTTATACTTCTTGCCGTCTTCTGCGAGCACATCATAGAATGATCCGGTAGAGCGCATGACAGTTCCCTTCATGGGGTAAAGTTAATCGTTATTCTGTTATCCGTTTAACCGTTGCAGGTTAATCGTTATTCGTGAGGAGTGTGGTTGCAGATATAGATGAACGAGGTACTTGGAAGGCGGTAGTAAAAATCCAATGGCACGAAGAACTCAAAGAAATCACGAAGATTTCACAAAGAAAAGCTATACACGAACTTGGTAAGG
Organism: uncultured Chitinophaga sp.; assembly: GCA_902168205.1. Classification (GTDB taxonomy): domain Bacteria; phylum Bacteroidota; class Bacteroidia; order Cytophagales; family Cyclobacteriaceae; genus Ohtaekwangia; species Ohtaekwangia kribbensis. Next base: position 374,031 of record CABHOK010000003.1, read on the forward strand.
TATATAGCACCTCAAATTGAATCTTACGAATAACTATTAACGGATAACGATTAGCCTTGTAATGATTAACGGCTAACAACTCCCCGGCAATACTGCATGATCTTCTCCGTGGCCCCGAGGTTTTCCTCTACATAGAGTCGTGTTACATCGCAGGCTAGCAGAAAGTTTTCCGGGAGATTTAGCATTTCGAATTTTGTCTTCAGGTCGGTATAGTCGCCTACTTCAAAGGCACCACCGCGGTTTATCAGGTCGCGTGCCTCCTGGAATTTTTCGAAATTACGATTGCCAAAAAGTATAGGTACTCCATAGCAGGCTGCTTCCAGTATATTATGTAGGCCTTTGCCGAAGGCTCCCCCTATATATGCAAACTCACCGTAACGATACAGGCGAGAGAGCATCCCTATATTATCAATAATCAGTACCTGGCAGTCGTCAAGATTCTGATGCGCTGCGGCCGCGGTATAGCGTATGGATTTTACCATGAGCGCTTTTTCAAGAGAAGCTATAAAGGGTTCGGAGATTTCGTGCGGAGCAATGATGAACTTCAGCTTGTTCTCGTTGATGAACGGAGCGAGCACTTCCATATCTTCCGGCCAGCAACTTCCTACTACCATAGTGCGCTGATCGTTCTTGAAGACTTTGGCAATTTCTATTTCACCACCTTGCTTCACGATCTGGTGTACGCGGTCAAACCGGGTGTCGCCAACGCGCTGGCTATTGGTCATGTGGATGGATTGCAGCAGTTGTTTGGACTCATCGTTCTGAACAAAGAAGAATGAAAAGTTTTTGAGTATGCGTCTGTAAAAACCTCCATACGACTGAAAGAATAATTGGTCTTTACGAAAGATCGTTGATACGGATATCAATGGAATGCCATGTGCGTGCAGTTCTTTCGAATAATGATACCAGAATTCATACTTCACAAAGATGGCCAGCACTGGCTTGGTAATGCTGATGAATTTGCGGGCGTTGCGTTTGGTGTCTAACGGAAGGTAATAAATGTAATCAGCGTTGTTGTAATTCTTGCGCACTTCGTAGCCGGAAGGGGAGAAGAAGGTGAGCAATATTTTAATGTGTGGAAACTCGTTTTTCAGAGCTTCGATCACAGGGCGTCCCTGCTCAAATTCACCTAACGATGCACAATGAACCCACACCAGCGGAGCTGTGTCGGTAATGCAGGCCGATAACCTGCTGAAGAGCTTTTTACGGCCTGAGACAAATGCTTTTGCCTTTGGGTTGAAAGGACTTGCGAGTTTCAGGATAAACCCGAACAAACCTATAAAAACACTATACAGAACCTCCATTGGGCATAAAAATACAAACCTGAATCTAAGTGATGTGATAATTTGCACATCTTTCCTCAAAGAAAGATTACCAAATCTTATATTTTGGGATGAATTAGCGTTTAATTAAAAATTTATGAACCTACTCCAAAGAACAGCAGTTGTATTCGGACTATTTTTTGCGATTTCGATACCATCTTTTGCACAGGATGATATTGATGAGTTGTTGAGAGAAAGCATTGATGATGGTGAGAAACTGATAAATGGTTATATCTCTCCGTTCATGAAAAGTGTTTCCCTCGGATTGAACTCAGGCTGGTATAACACGGCAAAGACACACAAGCTTGTTGGTTTTGATCTTACCATTACCGCCAGCGCGATGTCGATTCCTAAAAGTGATTTGTTTTATGATGTTACCAAGTTAGGACTTACAAAAGTGGAGCTTACTCCTACATCATCTGATTACCCGAATGCGCCCACCATCTTTGGTCCTGACAGATCTCCTGTCTATAGAGAAAAAGATAATTTAACTGGTGAGACATTTGAAGGACCAGGCGGTCTTGACCTGAAAGGCGAAATTGGCAAGAACTGGATGCCGGTGCCGATGGTTACACTTGGTATAGGACTACCGAAAGGTACTGATCTGCGCGTGCGCTTTACTCCGGCTATCGACCTGGATGATGACTCTCAGTTTAAATTGTTCGGTGTGGGCGTTATGCACGATGTAAAACAATATATACCAGGTCTAAAATTATTGCCGTTCGATCTTTCCGCTTTTGTAGGCTATACCCGCCTCTCACTGGATTATAAATATACCAACACCGATATTACTACCGAGAATGCCCGCGGTGAAATGGTAATGAATGCAACTACTATACAAGCCGCTATCTCTAAAAAAGTTTCTGTCCTTACTGTATATGGTAACGTAGGTTACAACATTGCCAAGTCGAACCTGAGCATGTTGGGTAAATGGGACGTTGACAACGATGGTACGTACGAAGCACAGGAGATCGATCCGATTGATATGAAATTTGCTGCCTCTGGTCCACGTATTGGCGCGGGTTTCAGATTGAAACTTGCCGTGTTCACATTGCATGCGGATTATACTTTGCAAAAATACAATGCGCTTACTGTTGGCTTCGGTATTAACGTGCGCTAGTAGAACCTTTAAAGAATACATGTAGAATAAAAGCAACGGTTTAAGTACCGTTGCTTTTGTTTTTTAGTGGTATCGCTTTTTTAGCAGATACTGTCGTGATGCGTTTCCTTATACTAGCGTTGTTCCTGGTGCAGGCTCTTGTCGGAGCAGCACAATCCAACAATGCATACTATACTTCTTACGACAAGATCATTACCGGGCGTTTTTACTTTTCGCAGAAGTATACTTCGTTTCGATACCGGTACGATAACGAGAGCATCAACGTTCGTTACAGACCGAATACGACTTTGAATATGGGGGTAGGGGCCACATACAAGTGGGCTACACTAAACCTGGCGTATGGTTTCGGATTTCTAAACCGCGATCAGGAAAAAGGAAAGACCCGTTATCTCGACCTGCAATCGCATTTATATGGTCGAAAGCTGATCGTTGATGCTTTCGGTCAGTTTTACAACGGGTTTTACCTTGACAATGATAAACTTGCACCCGCTATAGATGGATATTACCTGCGCCCGGATATCAAGTTGCGTTTCCTTGGTGCTTCGGGGCAATATCTCTTTAACCATGAAAAGTTTTCGTATAGGGCATCCTTTCTACAAAGTGAATGGCAAAAGAAATCGGCTGGTTCGCTGTTGGTGGGACTTGAGTTTTTTCTCGGACACACCAAAGCAGATAGTGCTATGGTTCCATCAACGTTAAGTGGAGAAACTGCGGAGTCTAATCTTGACCAGGTAAATTTTATAGAGCTGGGCCCTAATATAGGGTATGCATATACCTTTGTATTTAAAGAGCACTTCTTCGTTACCGGACAAGGAACGGTAAGTCTGGACTACGGAACCAATACCATCATCAGCAACGGAGAACGCATACGCTCATCTTCATTCAGTCCGAATTCATCGCTCAGTTTTTTTGCAGGCTATAATTCTGAAACATGGGCTTTCAGTTTTGTATTTGTTAATAAGAATATAGGGCTTGCATCGGGCAACGACAGGCGGATCGATTTTAATACTGGCAACCTGCGTTTAAACATTGTGCATCGCTTTGTGCCGCGTGGTAAAACGAAAGAAGTATTGAAGGATGTGATCCGGTAAGGTATATATATACTTTTAGATTTATTTACCTTTGAAATCCGCTTTGCGTCTTTCCATAAATGCTTTCATGCCTTCCTTCTGATCTTCTGAGGCAAACGTGAGGTAAAAATTCTTTCGCTCGAATGATAAGCCTTCGTCAAGATGTGTTTCGAATGAGCGGTTCACAGCTTCCTTAGCAAGTTGCACGGCTATAGGTGACATCTGTACAATTTCTTTGGCAAGCTGTATGGCTTCGTATAGGTACATCTCAACGGGTACTACTTTATTTACCAGGCCATAGGACAATGCTTCTTCAGCACCTATAAATCTTCCTGTGAGAACAAGCTCCATGGCTTTGGCTTTACCAACGGCTTTGGTGAGTCGCTGTGTTCCGCCAGCTCCGGGTATAACACCGATCTTGATTTCCGGTTGCCCGAACTTGGCCGTTTCAGAGGCAATGATCATATCGCACATCATAGCCAACTCACATCCGCCTCCTAAAGCAAATCCCGATACAGCTGCAATGATGGGCTTCTTTACTTTACGGATCTGGTCCCACGTGCTGAACTGATCGACCAACAACATATCAATGGCACTCTTGTCTGCCATCTGCTTTATATCAGCACCTGCGGCAAAGGCTTGTTCATTTCCGGTAATGATAATAGCGCGAACAGCATCGTTACGATCGAGTTGTTGCAGAGCATCGCGGAGTTCCTGCATCAGTTGGGGGCTCAATGCATTTAGCTCTTTCGGGCGGTACAATTGTACGAGCGCTATAGCAGGTTCGTGCTGTTCAGTAACCTTGATGAATTCCATGGGTTGCTATTTTTTATAAATGTATAAAAACGGCCTGAACGATAGAGCAACCCCTATAAAAAGAGAAAAGCCCCCTTTTGCAAGGAGGCCTTTCAAACCAAAAGGCAGTACTTAAAAAAGTGTGCTATGCGTACATAAATAATATTTTGAGTGCTTTTGTAACCCTTTATCTCAATTATTTTTGCACGGAATTTTTGAACGACAAGTTTATAGACTGTAAAACAGCGTTTTACGATTAGTTTTGCACCTTTTTAAGAAAGAATGTAGTGAATTTTGGCCATGTAAAGATTTTATGGAACGCGTAAAAATATTATTTGTGTGCCTCGGCAATATCTGTCGGTCGCCCCTGGCCGAGGCTGTTTTTAAGCATAAAGTGAAAGGCACAGCCCTGGAAAAACTGGTGGAGGCAGACTCCTGCGGCACGTCAAACTATCACATTGGCGACCCGCCGGATAGCCGAACCATTGCCAATGCTCTGAAGAATGGTGTAAGCATCAAGCACCTTGGCCGACAACTTTGTGTTGACGACTTCGATCAGTTCGACTATATATTGGCGATGGATCACAGCAACCACCGGAATATACTCAGGCTTTCTACCATCGATCATCATTCAGAAAAAGTAATGCTGATGCGTGATTTCGATCCGATAGGAAAAGGTATGGAAGTGCCCGACCCGTATTATGGTGGTGAACAGGGATTTCAGGAAGTGTTTGATATACTGGATCGCACGATGGACAAGTTCGTGAAACACCTGGAAGAACGTTACCTGTCGCAGCACTAAGGTCTGACCAACACTTGCAGTGTTGAGCGTGACGATTGCTCCAGGAGTACGTTCTGGTGTTTACGATATTTCTCGAACGTCTTCTCATCATAGTTTTTTACCGTGATGAGCGTAAGTCCTGTATTATAGTATACTTCGAAATGCTCCTGAAGTTTGTGAATAAGCGACAGTACTTTGTTTTCACGGAAGTCGAGGCAGAATGAAAATGATATAGCCGAGTTCTGCATTACGTTCACACGAAGATCAAGTGAAGAAAGTGCATTGAATATCTCGCTGAGATGTTGTTCGGTCACGAAGGTATAGTCTGTTACCTTACAGGAAATAAGACATTGGTTGTCTTTAAAAACGATCAGAGGTGGTAAGTCGTCCACTTTGCATTCGTGAATTTTTGTACCCGGCAGTGAAGGGTCTTCAAAATTCTTTACGAGTAAAGGAATGCCTTTGTTTGCCAAGGGCTTGATAGTTTTCGGGTGAATAACACTGGCTCCGTAGTAGGTCATCTCAGCCGCTTCCTGGAAAGGTAGTTCATCAAATATAATGGCAGCCGGCAATCGTTTCGGATCAGCGTTCATTACTCCCGGTACATCTTTCCAGATTGTAACCGAATCGGCCAGCAACGATGAAGCGAATATAGCGGCCGAAAAATCAGAGCCTTCACGACCCAGTGTTGTTGTATAGCCATCGGTTGTCTTTCCGATAAAGCCCTGGGTAACGATGATGTTCTTGTTGAGTGTTGATCGCAACTTCTGGATGTTCGCAGTTGTTTTGTCCCAATCCACTTTTCCTTCGCGATAGCTGTCATCGGTAATAATACAACTGCCGGCATCAAGCCAATGCGAAGCTACATTCATCTCCAGCAGATAGTGGTCAACGATTACTGAAGATATAATTTCTCCCAGCGATACCACCTGGTCATATATCATGTCAAACTCACCGATTTTGGCAAGTTCAGTCTTTAGCTCTTCAAAGCATGTATCAACAGCTTTATATGCCGCATGACCAGCCGGAAATAAATGTTGGAGGATCTCTTGATGGTACTCGTACAGCGTGCTAATTTGAGATGAAGCATTTTGACCGGCAGCAGCGATAGCATGAATCTTTTCAAGGGCATTGGTAGTCTTGCCCATGGCTGATACCACCACCAATAGTTGGTCAGGACCATGTTGTTGAATGATGGATGCGACATTCTTTACTCCGTCAGCATTTTTCAGCGAAGCTCCTCCGAATTTAAAAACCTTCATTTTGAGTTGACTAAATCGTTTGCAAAATTAACTTTAGATAAATTTTCGACCACGCTATGCAAAGATCAATCAATAAAGCCAACACACCAAGCATTGAGACCTCCAGAATTGCACAACCGATAGGAAGTACGTTGGACCGTTTTATAAAAAGCAACCAGGATCAGTTCGCGTATGCCAGTGGAGAGCTCTCGCAGTTGTTGCGCGACATAGCGCTGGCGTCCAAAGTGGTGAACCGTGAAGTAAACAAAGCAGGCTTGATTGATATTATGGGTGCTGTTGGTTCACAGAATATGGCAGGCGATGATCAGCAGAAACTAGATGTACTCGCCAATATTCGCTTTACCCGGGCGCTGGCAAAAGGTGGCGAAGTATGCGCGCTTGTATCCGAAGAGGCCGATACTTTTGCTGATCTTAACAACGAAGGTAAATATGTAATCGCGATCGATCCGCTGGACGGTTCCTCCAACATTGATGTGAATGTTTCGATAGGCACTATATTTTCAATATATAGAAGAAAGAGCCCGGCAGGCACTCCGATTCAACAGGAGGATATACTGCAACGCGGTGCCGATCAGGTTGCTGCCGGTTATGTTTTGTATGGCTCGTCTACCATGATGGTATATACTACCGGTCATGGTGTAAACGGTTTTACGTACGAGCCAACACTCGGTGAGTACTTTCTTTCACACCCCGATATGCGCATGCCCGCCGATGGAAAGATATACTCCATCAACGAAGGTTCTGCCAATTCGTTTGCTCAACCGGTTAAAGAATACGTGCAGTATTGCAAAGATCAAAAATATACCGCACGCTATATAGGCTCGCTCGTAGCCGATTTTCATCGCAATATGTTAAAAGGAGGAATTTATATTTACCCGGCAACGGCAAAAGATCCGAATGGTAAATTACGCCTGATATACGAGTGCAATGCTCTCGCCTTTGTTGCCGAGCAGGCGGGCGGTAAAGCTACCAACGGTTCTATGCGCATACTCGATATTGTTCCGGAGTCGCTGCACCAGCGCACCGCGTTTTATGTTGGCTCTAAAAACATGGTAGATAAATCAGGGTCTTTTGCATAACGGCACGTCTTATAGAGTTAAACGCAGGTGTCTTAAATATATATCGATCTAAACATTTCCTTCATGAACATACGTACCGGTATTCTGTCACTCTTGTTATTCATGTTTGTAGCTTCTGCATCGGCACAGAAAGGTTTTTCGGTTGTTGAAAAAAAGGCCGATAAGAAAATTGAGATTTTGTATGATGGTAAATTACTGACTGCTTACTGCTATTTTGATTCTACGGAGAAGCCGGTGCTCTTCCCGGTAAAAACACTAACGGGTAATGTTGTAACGCGTGGATTTCCGATAGCACCCCGCGCTGGCGAACGCACCGATCACCCGCATCATGTAGGTATATGGCTGAATTATGAAAGTGTAAATGGTCTGGACTTCTGGAACAACAGCGATGCTATAGCAAAAGAGAAGAAAGATAAATATGGATCGATCCGTCACCAACGCACGTTACTTGCCAAAGGAAGTAAAGACAAAGCTGAACTCAGAACCGTAAGTCATTGGGTAGACATCAATGGCAATGTACTGCTGGAAGAAACTACAGATTTTGTATTCACGGCAAAAAACGGAAACTTCATTATTGATCGCGCCTGCGTTTTGAAAGCTGTAGCGCAGGAAGTTCTGTTTAAAGATGTGAAAGATGGTTTTATAGCCATACGTGTAGCCCGGGCGTTGGAAATGCCTTCGAAGCAGGAAGATAAATTTGTGGATGCGCATGGTAACGTTACGGCTGTTTCTAAACTGGACAATGCTGGTGTTACCGGTTTGTATATAAACAAAGAAGGCGTAACAGGCGATGCTACCTGGGCTAAACGTTCCGTATGGACTTGTTTGAATGGAGAGAAAGATGGAGAGAAAATTTCCATCGCGATTATCGATCATCCTAAAAATGTCGGATATCCTACCTATTGGCACGCACGCGGTTATGGGTTGTTTGCTGCGAACCCGTTAGGACAAAAGATTTTCAGCGAAGGAAAAGAAGAGTTAAATATGAAATTATCGAAAGATCAAACCACGAAATTTCAATATAGAATTGTGGTTCATGCCGGAAAAGGTCTTACTACAACAGACTTGAATACGCTGGCAGATAACTTTGCTGCTGGCAAATGATATATATCCGTTGAGAGGAAGCATACTACTACTTTCTCTCAACGTGAATACATTATTTTGTTTCTTTTTCTTTAGCTCCGGTCAGAATATCAGGAGCGTGCTTTTGAATAAGCTCGTACCATTTCACCAGTTTCTTGATATCAGAAACATATACCCGGTTCTCATCATACTCCGGCAGTACAGCTTTCAAAAAAGATTTCAACTCAGCTCCGTCTGAGTTTGAGTCAACCCCGAGGTCGTTGCCAAAATCGGTATGAATTTTCTTCAGAACATTTTCAAGTGCTACGGTGCCTTCTTTGGTTGTTGTATAGATAGAGATCTCATTCAACAAAGAAAGTTTGTTATTGGCTGTCGCTATCACTTTTGTTTTGGTATCGTCCAGCGACTCCAGGATCACCCCTGATTTAGTAGGTGCCATTACTTTAAAGAGTCCTCCCTTTCCGGAGATCGTTGCTATTTCCGCTAAAGTCATATTATAATTATAATGCGCGCAAAGCTAACTAAAACAAAAAGCAGGCAAAAGTTGATAATGAAAATAGTGAAAGGATTGCGTGCAGTGCGTGCGTTGACTTATCCCTGTTGTTTGTAAACTTTCAGGGCATCGTCTATAAAGTCGAGCAGTTCATCGCGGCCGGTTTTCTTTTCCGATGATGTAATAATCATGGGCGGAAGTTCTTCCCAATCGGCCAGCACGGCTTTTTTGAATTGCTGAACATTGCGTTGAAGTTCATTCAGCTTCAGCTTGTCCACTTTTGTGAACACAATGGCCAGGGGCACTCCTTTGCTTCCGGCCCAGTTGATAAAACTCAGATCACTTTTCTGTGGTTCAAGTCGTGAATCGACCAGCACAAAAATGCACGAAAGATTTTCGCGCTTCTGAACATAATCTTCAATCATTTGCCCGAAACCCTCGCGTAGAGTTTTGCTTACACTTGCATATCCATACCCCGGAAGATCGACCAGGTACCAGGTTTCGTTGATCAGAAAATGATTTATGGTTTGAGTTTTACCAGGCGTGGAGGAAGTCTTGGCGAGATCTTTCGTCTGCGTTAACATGTTGATTAGCGAAGACTTACCTACATTTGAACGTCCTATAAATGCGAACTCCGGCTTATCCGGTGCCGGGCATTTATGTACATCGGCATAGCTTGAAATAAACTCGGACTTCGTAATCTTCATCTGTTAAAGTAATAATTGAAGCCCAAAATACTAAGTTTGTAATAAATGTGAATTTATGGCATCAAATTTCTGCTCCAGAATCCACAGTTTTTCCTATCTTGTAGTATTATTGTGAAGCTTTTTATTCATAACTTTTAGTGTAAAAATTTTTTAAGCGATGTCCAGTATCCGAAGTGTACTGATTTTTTTGACTCTCATTGTACTGACCAGACCAGCTTTTAGCCAGCAAGACCCGAAGGAGCTTGCGCAGGAGTACATGACGCAGGCGGAACTTACCTTGGAAGCTACCAAAGCTCTTGATGACGCCCGTGGTCTGGTGGTGACAGCTGCCGACCTTGATACTACTTTTATAAAGGCAAACTATGAAGCGGGGCGTCTTCATTTGATAACCATCGATAAACATCTGGCGGCAAAATACCTGTTACGTGTTTACAGACAAGATCCGTCTTACCGCTTTGATATAGAGTATTCTATCGGAAGGAGTTTTCAGTATGGAGAAAAGTTTGATGACGCTATAAAATTCTATAACCTCTATAAAGAGAAACTTGCTAAAAAATCAAACTATCAAGGTAAAGATAAAGTAGAGGAAGCTGTAGTAGATCGTGCGATCTTCGAGTGTCAGAATGCCAAAGAGTACTTCGCGAATCCCAAGAACTTCTCGATTGTAAACATTGGTCGTGAGATCAACTCTGAATACGAGGACTATGTACCCGTGTTGAATGAACAGGAAACAGAACTGTTCTTTACTACACGCAGAAGAGACGACAACTTGAACCAGAACGTGGCTGACGATAACAAGCCATGGGAAGATATATTCTTTGCCACCAAGCAAGGAAACACGTGGTCGTATGCCAAGAACATTGGTATGCCGGTTAACACACCGTATCACAACTCAAACCTCGGTTTGTCTGCAGATGGTAATACATTGTTCATTTATATGGATGACGGTGGAGGCGATATATACTATAGCGAACGTGCCAACGGTGTATGGAGCGAACCTGTACCAATGCCCGGCATTATCAACTCAAGCTTCGAAGAAAAATCAGTTTCTATATCGGCTGATGAAAAGACTTTATACTTCTCCAGTAACCGTCCCGGTGGATTCGGTGGACTCGATCTATACCGCGCTACAAAAGACAGCAAAGGAGAATGGTCGAATGTGAAGAACCTCGGCCCGAAGATCAACACCGACCTGGATGACGATGCTCCATTTATCGACTACGACCTTGTAACACTATATTTCAGTAGTAAAGGCCATAAGGGGATGGGAGGTTTCGATGTATTCAAATCAACCCTGGATGCAAAAGGTAATGAGTGGTCTGATCCGGAAAACCTTGGCTATCCGATCAACACTCCCGACAACGATATATACTTCGTGTCGTCAAAAGACAGTAAACGTGCATACTACTCTTCTGTTCGTGAAGATGGTATGGGTTATACCGATATATATATGATCACCATTCCGGACGGTCTTAAAAATCCACAACCTGCTGTAGCGAAAAATCCGGAGCCTCCCAAGGATACCGCACAAACAACAACAGAACCAGTTGTAGTGAAGAACGAACCGAAGACCGACCCGGTAGTAGTAACGCCAACGGAGCCGAAGAACAATCCTACGAAGAACGAGCCTAAGACTGAACCGAAAACAGAGCCTAAGAACGAACCGAAAAAGGAGCCTAAGAAACCAATCGTTCCGCTCAAGTACGTTGTAACGGTACTCGATGCCGCAGACAAATCGCCATTGGATGCTAAAGTAAAACTGGTAGGCGCGAAGGATAATATAATTGTAGGTTCTACATCACAAGGCAATGGTGTATATGAATTCACGATCAAGAACGCACAGGCTAAAGATTACAGACTGTCGATCGATCGCGATGGCTATGCATTCCAGAATATGAATGTAAAAATTCAGGGTGCTACAACCGAAGAGAAAGTAGTTACGCGCACCATTGAGTTGCGTAAACTTTCGGTAGGTGTTACGTCAATCCTCCGCAATATTTACTTTGATTTCGACAAGGCTACATTTGAGACAGAGTCGTATACCGAGCTCAATAAGCTGGAAGCGATGATGCGTACCAATAACAACATGACCATCGAGCTTGCCGGCCACACCGATGCTATCGGAACAAAAGCCTATAACATGTACCTCTCGCAAAAACGCGCGGAGGCTGTAAAAGATTATCTCACCAAGAAAGGTATTGATACCCGCAGAATCAAAGCGGTTGGTTACGGTAAAAGTAAACCACTTGCCAGCAACGATGATGAGTCGGAGGGCCGCGAACTTAACCGCCGGGTGGAATTTAAGGTCCTCTCGAATTGACGAAGCGTTAATCGTTATCCGTTTTCGTTAGCCGAAAGTACGCAACGAATAACGGATAACCGGTAACGATTAACGATTCACATATTTCATTCCTATCATCAAACCATCTACCTTCGTCCCGGTTTATTACAGGTGAGATGGTAGTTCCGTATAAAGAAGAAAACACAGGCAAGAAAGAGCAGGTAGCGAAGATGTTTGATAACATCAGTCACCGCTATGATTTTCTTAATCATTTTTTGAGTCTGGGCATTGATAAAGGCTGGCGCAAAAAAGCTATACAACACCTCAAACCATTTAAGCCCAAGCAATTGCTGGATGTAGCTACCGGCACAGGCGACTTCGCCATTCAGGCGCTTACACTCAATCCGGACAAGATCATTGGCATTGATATTTCGGCAGGGATGCTGGAGGTAGGGAAGAAGAAAGTAGCGGAGAGACGCCTGACCGATCGCATTGAATTGCAACTCGGTGATTCTGAAAATATTCCGTTTGCCGACAATACATTTGATGCCGTGACGGTGGCGTTTGGCGTTCGTAATTTTGAGAACCTGGAGCGTGGTCTTCGCGAAATTTATCGTGTATTGAAGCCTGGAGGACAATTGGTAGTGCTCGAATTTTCAAGGCCGCGAAAATTTCCTTTCCGACAGGTATATAATTTTTATTTTAAATTCGTTTTGCCTAAGATCGGTAGAGCGGTATCCAGTGATAAAGCTGCTTATACGTATCTCCCTGAATCTGTAGAGGCTTTTCCGGATGGTGAAAATTTTCTTCACATCCTTAATATTGTTGGATTTAAACATGCGAAATGCAGAACACTCACATTTGGAGTAAGCTCAATCTATACCGGCTCAAAGTAATCTTTGCTGTTGTACTTATGGTATGCGCGGCCACAGCGCATGCTCAGATACAACGCACCACGCGCTGGGTGCAGAAGAATAACCCTAACTATGACGATCGTAAATTAACCTATGGTTTTCTCATCGGGTTGCATACTTCTACTTACCAGTTAAAATATTCCGATCAGTTTGTAACGTCTAAATTCGATACCGTTCATTCGGTGGTCGGGGCATGGTCTGCAGGTTTTTCGTTGGGCTTTATTGTGAATTACAGACTCGATGATCAGCTCGATCTGCGCCTCACACCCAAGGTAGGATTCTACGAACACAAAGTCAGCTATATCTATACCGATGACACCCCACGCGATGATCAGTTGGTGGAAAGTACAATGGTTGAATTCCCGGTGTTGCTGAAGTATAAATCGCAGCGCAGAGGGAATATTCGTATGTATATGATTGGTGGTGTGGTGCCTGCGCTGGAAGCATCCGGTAAAAAGAAAACCGAAGAACGCGAGCTGGGTATAAGAACTTCCAACATCAGTCTTGATGCCGGGTTCGGTTTCGATCTATACTATCCGTTGTTCAAGTTTTCGCCGGAGATACGCTTCTCCAGGGGAATTGTAAATATGCTCGATCGCACAACCGATGCATACGGTGCTCCGTTGAAACGTATCAACACGAATACGGTAACACTGTATCTTCTCTTCCAGTAAGTATATATAGTATATGCAAAAACGAATTGCTTTGATCACCGGAGCTACATCCGGCATTGGTGAAGCCACAGCAAGGCTATTGGCCGCGAATAACTTTAACCTGATACTCTGTGGCCGCAGGCAGGATCGACTGGATAAACTTCAGACTGAACTGGGTAAGTTTACATCCACCACTACGCTTTCATTTGATGTACGCAACCAGCAATCTGTTGCCAATGCTATAGCATCGTTACCGGATGCCTGGAAGGGAATAGATGTACTGGTGAATAATGCCGGTAATGCGCATGGCCTGGATCCTATTCAAAATGGAAGCATTGAAGATTGGGACGCCATGATCGATATCAACGTCAAAGGACTTCTCTATGTATCAAAGGCTGTATTGCCGGTAATGACTGAGCGGAAGTCAGGTCATATTATTAATCTTGGTTCTATAGCAGGCAAAGAAGTATACCCGAACGGCAATGTATACTGTGCCAGTAAATTTGCTGTAGATGCACTCACGCGCGGCATGCGTATCGACTTGAATGCATTTGGTATAAAAGTTACTTCGATAAATCCCGGCATGGTCGAGACCGAGTTCTCAGTTGTTCGATTTAAAGGCGATAAAGAGAAAGCTGATCTGACCTATAAAGGACTCATACCGCTTACAGGTAAAGATATAGCCGATATAATCTTATATGTATTGCAGGCTCCTCCTCATGTTCAGCTTGCGGATATCACCGTTTTCCCAACAGCACAGGCGAGCAGTACCGTGGTGAAGCGAAACTGATTTTTACTGGATATATTATATAAACTTCAACAGGGTGGGAGTGTCGATATCGTGCTTGCCTTCAAATTCAATCAGGGTTGGCTCAATGCCCAGCGTTGATGAAACGGATTTCATTTCAGCAAAACGGGTGTCATTTATAAACGGGTCAGATTTTCCGTATACCAGGTATGTCTCCTTATCTTTTAATATAGATTCACTTTCCTTGAAATTCATGTCGGGTGGAAATATACCGGCCCACAGGATGAGTCGTTGAAAGTTTACGTTGCCATGTGTCACCCATCGGGAAACTGTTGCCGATCCTTGTGAAAACCCCAGCATGGTAACGGGTATATTTATACCAGCAGGAATTTCTTTATGATAGAGTGCATCGAGGTATGCTATATAATTGTCGATATCCATCAGCCTGTTTTCCTTCGTCATCCAGGTTGCGCCTACGCGATTGTTGCCGCTTTGCATGCGTGATGTTACATCTTCCAGGTAAAAACGCGATAGTGCCTCCGGGGCAATAACGCATACGTTGTGCGCTTCCAATGCTTTGAATTTCTGAATGAAATACTGCGCTAGTTGCCCGTAGCCGTGCAGTACAAACCATACCTGGCGTGTAGCCGGTGTTACCGCTCCCAGTTTATAGTAACGTGCGCTGCAGTTGAAAGAGAGTTCTTGCTGTTCCATGTTACGAAAGGTATAAATAAAAAAGCCTTCCCGCTGGGGGAAGGCTTTTTCTATGACGAAGATCGGTTAAATCTTATCGTTTAAAACCAAGTGCGCTACCTCCGCAATATGAAGAGGAACCATCAAACGTATACTGGATATAGTATATACCGGTGGTGTTGCAAGGGTATGCTATAGCAGAGATAAACTGGCCGTTTACTTTGCTGGTAGCAACTTTGTTACGGTTTGAATCAAAGAGGCTCACCACGATACCATCCGTTGGTTCTTTTGGTGCGCAGATGTTGATCATATACTGTGTGCCTTTGGTGAACACATAAGAATACTCAACGAAATCTTTTCCTCCCTTTTCAATTTTATAGCTTTTCAAAAAATTGAAGCCCGCTGCCAGCTTAGGGATACACTGGTTGCTCATAGCTTCAGAGTTGCACTGTCCGATAACATCTAACGTGCTTAGAACGCATACGGATAGAGCAATGAGTATTAACTTTTTCATAGTGCAAATAAAATTATACTTGGCTTATTATGCTATTATCTTGTTTCTGATAGAAGATGTTGCAGCGCTGATGCTGGCGATGTCTTCCGGTGTTATTTCAATGGTACTAGTACTGTTGTCTTTAATTACCATTACACCGTCAACAACTTCAAAAGTAGATTCTTTATAGGTATAAGTAATCTTTACTTTGTCGTATATCTTCTTCAACTCTTCCATGTCTTTCAACAATGATGCCATATTCTGGTCAGTGTCTTTATAGAAGGAGAGAAGCAGCATAATGTTTTCAAGAATGATTTTCTGCTCACCGATTGTTTCTTTCAGTTGCTGGTTACCTGGATTAGCAGATGCCACACCACAGGTGATGTGAAGTGCTTCCAACCATCCACCGGTAAGGAACAATACGCTGAGGTTTGCACGATCCTGTGTTTGCAGATAGCTATTGATCGTGTTGAAGTTCTGTGTAGTGATGAGCAAAAGTGAATCGAGGTTTTTGCTGTTGGTAGCTAACCTGGCGATAGTTTCAATATCAAAAAACTGTCCGATGCTTAATCCATCCGCCAGCCCTTTAATGGAGGTCATATATTTTGCTCCATCTTTACTCTGCTCATAGATGTTGGTATAGCCAAGGTCAGTACCATATATACCAAGATTAAGAGCTTTCTTATAGTTGGTGTTATACTTGGATGCATTATCTGCTGAGTTCAGAAAAGCAGGGTTATACGTTTTACCTGATTCTTTCAGCAATACTGAAATTTCCAACGGGCTGGGTATCTGTTGGAGGATGTCACCAATAACTTCTTTCGAAATAGGTGTTTCCTCTGCAGTGGCGGTCGTGTCCGGCTTGTCTTCCGTGAAAATGGGCTCATCCGTTTTCTTACCGCATCCAGCGACTGTAAAGAGTGCCAGGATCAACCCGATAAGTAGTATTCTCATAAATATAAAATTATACAGTTACAAAGTTAAAAATTAAGCATTCCGCGCCAAAAAGTTACGTTGTTGCTTTAATTCTTTTTCTGTGAAGTTCCTTTCATCTTGCCGGAAACCTTGTCAAAAGAGTTAATCAGTTTGCGTAACAATTCGAAATATAAAGTGACATACAGGATGACGGTCATTAACCAGATCACCAGTATATCGAAGGTATACGTACTAATGGATGTACCGAATATTTTTTTCACCGGTGCAAAGAATGGCGTCCGGTAATTCAATAGTCCTTCTGGTTTGGGGTCAAGGAAAATAGGATTGATCTGCTGGATCAGCTCACCATTGTATTCGATGATGCGTTCCTTTTCCGTAACGTTCTTTACAAGGTCAGCGAGACTCTCGTTGTAGTATGCATCCTTCAACTGATTGATGTTCTTGCCGGCTTTTTCGATCGTAGCAAACTTGGCTTCGCGCTTCGCTACTGCTTTGTTATACGTTCCCTGATAGAACGTTTTATAGGCTGCAAAAAACTCTTCAAGTTTTTTGTTAAAAGCAGGTGTAAAATCTTTCAGTGTCCACGGGGCAGCAAGTTCTTTCTCCAGTCCTTTCTTGAAAAAGTCATCCTGCAAAGTAGACTGTATAACATATAAATCTTTTTGCATGATGAGTCTCACGGAGTCATTCTTCTCATTGATGTTTTCAGAAATGAATCTCCGCTTCTTGTCCAATTCATCCACCAGGAATGAAGAGTGGAAATCCGATAATGCTTCAAGTCTGTCATCATCATAGAATGGCTCTTCATACGAGTTGTTCTTGAAATGATATACCGCCATCGCTTCATACGCCCAGCGTGAAGCCATCATATCGGCTACCACAGGAACTTTGCCTTTGGTACTGATCAGATCGTTCAGCTTATCAAAGTTGAAGAGCAGACCGCTTAGTATCATTTGTGGAATCAGCAGCAATGGTATCATTACATATACCGTTACAGCCGAGTTGAATGCTGATGAAATGTTAAGTCCGAGCACACTGGCGAAACATGATGTAGTAAACAACACGAGCCAGAAGGGGAGAAGCATGCTCCACTCGATTTCAAGGATCAGGTTACCGATCAATACAAACGTAAAGGTTTGTATAGCCGAAAGTGTAAAGAGTATAACAAGCTTCGACATGAGATAACTGTTCCAACTTAAATTGAGGAATGATTCTCTGCGAAGTATCTTCCGATCACGGATGATCTCTTCGGCACTCACTGTAAGGCCCATGAACAACGCTACAATTATACTCATGAGCATAAAGGCAGGGAAATTCTCGTTGAAGCGGAATATATACTCTCTGCCGCCCGGTGCACTTTTATACTTGATGATGAACGCCAGGATCAACGCGAGCAACGGAGCTTCCAGCAGGTTAATAAGCAGGTATTGCTTGTTGCTGAGTTTGGCGAGTGTATCGCGCGTAGCAAAAATTATAGTTTGCTTGATGCGAGTCGGGAGCGTAAGCGAATGTGGAGGTTCTTCTTTAATGTCCTCTACCCTGGTTATTTTAAAACGCTCTTTGTACAAGTCATACCATTGTGGAGGAGTGATCTTACGCTTGCTAGTAGGCTGACCGTATTCATCAACCACCTTCGCTTCAATGATGTTGAAGATCTGCTCCGGGTTAACGTTACCACATGTCTCACACTGTCCGCGGTTACTGTCAACCTGGTGGGTTGATTTCTTAAAGTAGGTTACTGCTTCTACCGGAGGACCGTAGTATGCAGGGTATCCACCGGTATCCATAATCACCATCTTGTCAAACATCTTGTAGATATCGGATGATGGCTGGTGAATAACCACGAATATAAGTTTACCCTTGAAGGATAATTCTTTCAGTAAGTCAATTACGTTTTCAGAGTCGCGCGAAGAAAGTCCCGATGTAGGTTCATCGAGGAAAAGTATAGCAGGCTCGCGTATCAACTCCAATGCAATGTTCAGGCGTTTACGTTGTCCACCGCTGATGGTCTTGTCCAACGGGTTCCCTACACGAAGGTCTTTGCGTTGATCAAGGCCGAGGTTCTCAAGTACCTCCATCACGCGCGTGTGTAGTTGCTCTTCGGTAAAGTGAGCAAAGCAAAGCTTCGCGTTATAGTATAAATTTTCGTAAACCGTAAGCTCTTCAATCAACAGATCGTCCTGCGATACATAGCCGATAACACCGTGTATCTTATCTTTCTGCGTATGTATATCGAAACCGTTGATCAGTATTTGTCCTTTGGAGGGCTCTACCAATCCGGCCATTACGTTCAGCAACGTAGTTTTACCGGCACCACTGGCACCCATTATACCGATCAGTTTTCCGGGGCCTTCAGCGATCAACACGTTACGCAGACCGATAGCGCCATTCGGGAATTTTAATTCATCGATAATAGCGTTGAAGGAAAGCTTGGTGGTTTTTAACTCCTCGTTGTAGTTGGCAACAAGGTCGCTATAATATAGTGCATCACCGGCTTGTGTCTTAATGGTGCTACCATGCGAGAAAAGATATACCCGGTTCGGTTGCATGGTAAAACCGTTGAGTATATTCAGCTCTTCGCCCAGGTATTTTGTAAAATACATTTCAACACTCTGCACGCGCATAAAGATCAGGTTACCCTGTATATGGCCGTGTACGTGTTTATATAGTTTACCTTCTTCTGCCTTGTGATTAGAGTTGAGAAGAAGTATATCAGCAAAATTCAGGGATGAAGAATCTTCCGAGCGTATAAAGCTTTCGATGAGATCGTATTCTCCCTGGATTATATTAAATACGGTGGAGACGGTGTTGATGATCTCCATCCGTTGCGGACTAAAGTTTTTATCGGTACTTACCAGCTCCAGCAATTTTATTAATACAACGACCTTCTGTTTCTGAGTAAGGGTTTTGTTGATCTTCTTACAGATACCAAGTGTCTTAACAGAGTCTTTTACAGAAGTGAGTTTCTTCTTTCCGTCTTCATCATCGTCTGCTTTACCGTATCCGGAGAATTGATCGTAGAGGTCCAGGTACTCTTTAACGGAGTCCTGGTCTAGTTCAGTCTGGAAAAAGGTGATGACGTACAGACGCTCGCGCTCTGTAACACCGCCATCCTGTTTTGTTATAATTGCAAAAAGTTGTGTGAGGGCTTTGAGTATTTCTTCACTCATAGGTTAGATATAGCAATTTTATAAAGGTATAAAAAAATATCGGCTACCAGTCCCTTCAGAACACCTCTTTCCGGGTTCGTTTGTTGACTGGTAACCGATTCATCCTTAGGAGATTAACCCCCTCAACGACATTAGTATGTCTTAAACTCGAACGGTATTTCTACCAGCTCTGAAAACTCCTGACCGGCCTCTTCCATGTCTTCATCATCTTCATGAAAGTACCACAGGATCTTCATGCCTTTAATGTCTTCCAGTGCAGACAACACATCCAGTATAAGTTTGGACGATGCCGTATTGAAGTATTCCAGTTTAAAAACGAATTCAGTAGAAGGGTTTGAGTCGCTGCTATATTTCTCAATCCACTCCAATACCGGGCGGTAAAACTCGGCAGAGTCTTCAGGCAGTGAACGACCGGAGATTTCAAAGATTCCGTTTTTCTTATCGAGGATTATTTTCGGTGTGTCTTCTGTTCCTTCCAGATTCAAAATTTCCATGGTATAAAGCTATTTATATTTCTAAATCAATTTATTCGTTATCTCTCGGCACATTTACTTTCAGACAAAAGAAGCAATACTCTTCGTTCATCTCAGGAAACTCAAACTCTAACTTCTCACCTGATTTTCTTGCCATGTCTACAAAGCCAAGTCCGGCACCACCTTTATCAGAGATCGTGGTGTTCTTGATGATCTCCTTGTAAAGATCTTTCAAACCATCTTTATCAAGGCCATTGATGCGGTCGAGTGCACCTTTCAGTTTGACAACATTTTCCTTGCGGATCGGGTTACCCGTCATGATCGAATAACGGTTGGCCTCCTTGCCGATCAGAAAGATCGCGGCATGGCTTCTTACCTGCCCGTCTACCAACTCATCGCTATGTTTCACAATGTTCTGGAGCGCCTCAACCATCACATTGAACACCTTGCGCTTAATACTCGATTCCTCGCCGGAAGAATCAAGGTTTCGCTCGGCCATGGACAGTATAGACTTGGTGCTCTCCTGGGTAAAATCACCCTGAAACACCAGAATCAGTTTCTGCGACATCATGGTGCGGTGCAGGTCATAAATAAAATTCATGCGTCAGAAGATTAGATTAAAATTGATTGAGATTCACTAAGTTAAAATTTATTTTATTTTAAAATCCACCTTCGCTTTTCAAAGCGCGAGGTTCGGTCTTTTACTGGTTTAAAACTTTATCCCGATCAGCAACACGTCATCCGTCTGCTTGTGGTCGCCTCTCCAGCCTTCCCATTCCTGATCAAATATAGTTACTGCTTCGTTCATGGACGATGTATGAACGCGTTCAATGATATCACGCACGCGCTTCGGTCCAAACTTACGCCCTTCCGGTCCGCCAAACTGATCCGGGAAACCATCCGAACTGAAGTAGATGGAGTCACCTTCATTTAACTTAACGTAGGTATTGGTAAAGTTAGTCTGGTTCTTAAATATACCACCACCAATCGGGAATTTATTACCTTTCACTTCTTCCATGGCACCGCTCTTCATAATATATAGCGGGCGGTGTGCTCCGGCATACTCTACTTCGCGTGTAGCCATGTTGATCTTACACAACGCGATGTCCATACCGTCTTTCGTAGTGGAGTCTTCGTCCTGGCGCAGGGTAGTTGTTACACCTTCGTCCAGCAAGTCGAGTATCTTGCCCGGCTCGGTAATCTTACGGCTTCGCACGATATCGTTCAGCAGGAAGTATCCGATCAATGACAACAAGGCTCCCGGTACACCGTGACCTGTACAGTCAACGGCTGCAATAAAGATTTCTTCTTTGATCTGTACGAACCAAGGGAAGTCTCCGGAAACGACATCGCGAGGTTTGTAAAGTATAAATGAATCTGGTAATGCACGGCCTATCACGCGGCTGTTCGGAAGAATAGCCGTCTGGATACGCTTTGCATAGTTTATACTTTCTGTGATCTTCTTGTTCTTGTTCTGAATCTCGAGCTCGATCATCTTACGCTCGGTGATGTCGTGTGATACCACCAGTACAGATTCCAGTTTATTAGACTCATCAAATTCAGGTATAGCGTTTACCTGCATAATGCGTTTACCCATCTCAGAAGGGAAGTCCATTTCGGTATCCGCTTTCTGGTTGGTAGCATTTACCTGTTCAACAACTTTCAACCAGCCTTCGAGTACGGACTGATCGAGTTCTGCATCTTTTACCTTCTTGTTGAGGAAGTATGCAGGTTGTTTACCGGTGTATTCTTCGATCACCGGGTTGATATAGGAGATCGATTCTCCTTCGAGACGTGTAATAAGGTCAAGCGAGTTTTCGGAGAGAGCCTGCATCTTACTGCGCATGCGTTGCTCTTGTTCTGCTCTTCTGCGTTCAGTTATATCGCGTGAGTTCAGGATATAGCCGTGGATGGCAGCGTTCGACATGAAGTTTGTTCCGGTCGATTCGATCCAGATAAAGCTTCCGTCTTTGGTGCGATACTCGTATTGTGTTGTAACTTTTTCGTCTGGATTTTCAGTCAGTTTTCGGAACAGATCTTTAAAGTTGTCACGGTAATCCGGGTGCACTTTGTCGATGTCGCTCTTGCCGATCATCTCTTTCTGTCCGTAACCAAGAATGGTCTCAACCGATGGTGATATATAGCGGATGCTTTCGTCTTCTTCGTAAATCGTAATAACCTCGGAAGCATTTTCGAGCAGAAGCTGCATACGCTTTTGTGTACGGTTCACTTCTTCGATCTGCTCTTCAAGTTTCTGGTTCGAGCGTTGCAGTTCTTCCTGTGTCGCCTGCATCTCTTCTGCATTCTGACGAAGTACTTCCTGCTTCTCTTTCAACTCATTACTCATTTCCTGCGATTCTGCAAGGAGTATACGGGTACGCTCGTTTACCTTAATGTTAAAGATGGTACGCGCAAGAATGAGCGAAAGCTCCTGTACAAATTTTACCTGTGACGGATCGAATTTACGGAAGCCGGCAAACTCCAGCACACCATAAACTTCTTCGTTGGTAATAAGTGGTACAATGAGTACACATGAAGGACGCTGGTCGCCTAATATACCGGATGTGATCGTTACATAATCATCCGGTATCTCGGTACGCATTACAGTATCTTTTTCAGCAGCAGCTTGTCCTACAAGTCCTTCAGCAAATTTGAATTTTGCTTTCAGGTATTTTTTACGATTGTAGGCATAGCTCGCGCGCATTTCAATTACGGCTGGTGTACTTTCATCATTCACCACGTAGAATGCACCCTGTATAGCACCGATCTTTTCAAGTATAAATTTGATCACGTCCTCACCGAGGGCATCGATGGAATCGTGCATACGAAGAATCTCACTGATCTCGGCAACACCGCGTACAATCCAGTTTCGCTCTTTATCTCTTCTTTCGTTCTCGATCAGGTTGTTACGCATGTCGATAAGCGAGAGACCAAGTATATCATTTTCACTGGCAGGTTTAAAGGCCGTGTCATATTTACCTTCACCAATGCGCTTGGCAAATTCAGCATTGCCACGCAGGGTGTGAACGAGTTCATTTACTTTGGTGCCCATCTGTCCGAACTCATCGCTGCTGGTTTGTTCAGAGTTCTCGGGCAACACACCTTGTGCCACCAGGCTTATAGTATTACGCATGGCGTACAGGGGGCGCGTTAACGAGCGTGAAAAAAGCATCGCCAGGAATATGGCCAGTGCTACGATACAAAGACCAGCATACGTAAATGTGCTTATCAAACCTTTTGCATCACCGTGTGCTTCTTCAAGATCCATCTTGGCAATAAGGGCCATGTTCTTGCCAACCTTGCGCGCTGTTTGCAGAATCGGATTACCGTTCAGGTCTTTACCGGTAGTCGGTATAGATTTACCTTCCACAGCATCGGCAAAACCTTTTACAAATTGTTCATTCGCATTGTAGAGCATGATGGCGGATGAAGTATCGCCACGCAACGGACTTACAATTGCTATTTTCTTGGATGCAGGATCTACACGGCCCAACAGCAGTTCGCCGGTTTGGCCGAGACCATGGTAGTTCTTCAGTATTTTATAAGCATTCGTAAGGTTGAGCTTTACGATGATAAGTTGCTGGCTGCCGCTGTTGGTGGTAACAGAACCCGCTACAAATGAAAAGTAATTATTTTTTTTATCGCGATGTACAGATGTAAAGTGTATATCGTTTTTAGCGCGTTCGAAAGTTATACCATCCGGATCGATGAAGTTACCTTTTACATTCGGGTCGGTAGAAGCTACAACGGCACCGGTAGGCGAAGTGATGATGATGTCATCTACTTCAAATATATACTTCTGTTCTTCCAGGAAACCGTTAAGGCCCCCGCTTGCACTCTCGGTTGGTGCACTGGCAGTTGTAGAATCAGCAGGCGCTGCGGTCTCATCCGGAGCTCCCATCATGGCGAGCATGTCCATACCACCACCGCCACCTGCTGCAGCACCATCGCCTTTCTTGATGGTTTCTGAATTCTTTAATACTTCCACGGCCATGGCAGCCTTGTCGAAGTAAGTGTTCAGGTATGCAGCACGATTATCGGCCAGCGCATTGAGTGTAGCTGAATATTTTTCCTGGTTTGCTTTCAGGTGATAGTCGTAACTAAAAAAACTGATCGCGGCTACAGCCACGAGCGACACCGCGAGTATTAAAATCGTAATCTTGGTGCTGACGTTTATGCTTTTCATCGCTTCCGTTTAGGCTCTGGTTGAAATTTTATCGGCAATTAATTCTGCAGATTCCTCTACAAACTTGCGCTGGTCTTCGGTAAGGTTTGTAAACGATGCGATCTCGATTACTCCCAGTACACGTTCTTTCTTGATCGGAACAATCAATAAAAATTTAGGAGAGGCACTGCCCAATCCTGAAATGATCTTGATATATCCCTGTGGCACATCATCAACATATAGGGTCCGTCCGCTGGAAGCAGCCTGTCCTATAAGTCCTTCGCCAAATTCGTAGCTGATCACCGTGCTTTCACCGATCGTAAGAGCATATCCGTTTTTCAATTCTACTTTGCGCTTGCCATCTTCTTCTTTCACTATATATACAGCGCCCTGGCCGGCATCCAGCTGTTTACACACAGCCTGTAAACCTGCCTGAAGTATATCTTTTACTGCATTCGCCTGGTTAACATTACTCTTTACCGTATCGAGGCTGATGGTGGTTTTGCCCGCCTGCTCGGCAGCTTCACGCTCGGCAGTGGCCGCATCTACTATACGGTCGCGCATTACCACGACTTCTTTTTTATAGCGAAGCGCTGACAGAAGTGTTACAGCTCCCAACACAAAGGTGAGAACGAGTATGATATAAATATTTACAAGCTCTGCCTGATAACCATCGGTTAAACGAAGGTTAGCGGGCAGGGAGTAAATAAGATATAGTGAAATGCCTATACCTGCAGTAAAGACTGCTGCCAGTATCAGGTTCAGGTAATAGCGATCGTTAAATAGACCTGTCATCGATATTGTTTATCTAGTTCCTTTAAAAACTCTACAATTTGATCAACCTTCATGATGTGATCAATTTTTGTTGCGGCCAGTGCAGCGCGTGGCATGGTATCAATCATACATTCCGAAGGTTCCTGTACGATGGTCAATCCGCCACGGTCGTGTATATGTTTCATTCCCAACGCGCCATCTTTGTTGGCGCCGGAAAGAAGAATTCCGATCAGCTTCTCTTTATAGACAAAGGCACTGGTGCCCAAGGTTATATCAATAGCCGGTCTGGAATTGTTTATCATCTCTTCGGTAGAGAGGGCAAAGTAAAGCCCGAGTTCTACAGACATGTGATAATTGGCCGGAGCCAGATATACACTTCCTTTTTTAATATTCTCTTTATCATGGGGCTCTGTAACCTGCACAACGCTTTTAATAGAAAGAGCTTCCACAAACCCATTACGCACGTGCTTCAGCCTGTGCAGGCACATGATAATTGGTAACGGAAAACCTTTAGGCAACTGTGACAGGATCTTTACCACACCCTGGAAGCTGCCTGCTGACCCACCGATAACAACGGCTTTATAGCTGTTATTTAGGTTGTACTTACTCATTCGTAAAAGGCAAACTTCACTTAATCTTTTATTTTCTTATAAATCTTCTCTTCATTATTTACCACGATGAAGCGATTGGCATAGTCGCACCAGATCAAAGATTCCTTTGAACCAATGGCGAGGTAGCCATACTTAAATAAACTCTCGTGGAATTTCTTCAATACCTCGTTCTGCAAGGCCTGGTTGAAGTATATCATCACGTTCCGACAAAGAACAAGATCAAATTTGTTGAAGATATCGCCCGTTACCAGATCGTGTCTGCGGAACGAAACGTTCATAAAAAGATCTTTATTGAAAACAGCATTACCGTTTTCTTCGCGGTAGTAGTCTTTAAAACTCCTGGTGCCCTGGAAGCGGATATAGTTCTTCTCGTTCAACTCCATATTCTTGATAGGATAGGAGGCAAGCTTCGCCCGCTCAAGAATATTTACATCGAGGTCAGTAGCAATGAGGGTAACATCGTGAAGTATACCCATCTCTTTAAGCATGATGCACATGGATACAACTTCCTCACCAGAGGAACAGCCGGCATGCCATATCTTGAACTGCTTGTGGTTAAGCATGATCGCGGGAATAATTTCCTCGCGCATGATGCGCCAGAAACTCGGGTCACGAAACATTTCTGTTACGTTTACCGTGAGTTCGTCCAGGAACTCATTAATAAAAGAAGGCTGTTCGGTAAGCTTTTTCAAAAGGGCATCAACGGAAAGTTTCTTTAACTCCATGATGCGTAGTACACGCCTTTTGAAAGAAGACATCGCGTAATTCCGGAAGTCATAGTTATACTTCTGGTAGATCAGCTCCGAAATTCTTTTAAGGTCTGCAATATCAATATCGAGCATGAAAAGGTCTTTATAAAAAGGAACCCAAAGTTAATTTCTATGTTAAACTACCGAATGGATTTGAACATTAAATCTTACATGTGTTCAAAAGCCTTCGTAGCACACAATTTTTCTAAGTAAATGAAATTACTGAAATCGTCCTAATTAGCGAGAAAAAGGAACCAAAAACTTTACTCACAACCCGGTAGAAGAGCTTCATTAAAAATAGCACAGCATGTGCACGAACGATCACGAATAGCTTGTATTTCCTGATTTATGCTTTCAGGATCTTCCCCTCTTTGGTATTAAATGTTTTACCTTGTTTTACGTGCAAGCTCTTGCTGCGTGATTTCCAGCGCTTCTAAATTTATTTTCAGTGTTTTTGCAATTTCTTCTGCGAGCTGCCAGTCATCTGAACGCACAGGCTTTTGTGCGAGCTCTTTTTCTAACGTGGCGATCTTGTCCAGAAGAGCACGTTCTTTGCGTTCCAACGTGAGTGTTGCCTCTTCCAGTTTACCCGTTGTGCCGGATATATTTCCAAGCTGTTGTTCCAACTCTTGGATGCGCTCTATATAACCGTGCTCCTTGCGTGCCACTTCTTCCTGTGTGGCCTGCATCTCTTCCATATTCTGACGCATCTCTTCTTCCTGCGCACGCATTTGTTCGGTTTGAGACTGGAACTGCTCTATGAGGTATTTATTTTTCTGCGCGGCCCGCACGGAAGCAATAGACGATGCTATGGTTTCTCCCAGCTTTTCAACAAAAGTTATTTCATGCTGTGCATACTCGTTGAATGAGGCAAGTTCTACGATACCATATACCTGTGTATCAACCTTCAGCGGCACAATGAGTATAGACCGCGGGTTGGCATCGCCTAATCCGGACGTGATACGGATATATTCGTCAGGGAAATTTGTATAGTAATTGGTTTCAGCTTCCAGATACGTTTGTCCGAGTAAGCCTTCGCCAAGCTTGATCCTGCGTGTCTCAAACTTCTTGATGTCGAATGCAAACAACGATACCAGTTCGAGGTGTTTGTTGTTCTCATCTTCGTCATTCAATATATATAGTGCACCCTGGTTAGACTTGGTGTATTGTACCAACGCGGCAATGATCTTGTCTCCGAGTGTAACAATATCGTCACTGGACGAACGCATGATGTCCACAAATTTTGCAAGACCTTCATTGGCCCACTGGCGTCTGCGCTCCTCTTCATTCAATGATTTTAGTTTGCCCTGCATGTCAATGAGCGAATCAGCCAGTTTGTTTTTGCCGTGATTATAGCCACTGTCCAGTGTAGCCTTGTAGTCTATATCCAGGTTGCCCTGTCCAATGGCGGTAACAAAGTCCGTAGCATCTTTCAGGTTCTCCAGTGTCTCATTGATCTGGTTTGAAAGTTTGCCAATCTCATTCTCAGGAGAGTCAGACGTTTGTTGATGGTTGGCTGTGTTGATGCGAAGGGCATTGAGCGGACGAAGTATATAGCGCTCGAACACCAGAAAGATCAGCGTAAGCAATACTACATCAAATATAATAATGGCGATAACCCAACGGTGCACGGAAGACTTCTCTTGCATAACTTCCTTCTCTACATCGTTGAAGAGGTTGTCATACCACTGCGACAGTGTTATCGATAAACTTTCTTCTTTTAATACAGCTGCAGCCCAGGCTTTATCAGGTATAGACGTTGGCTGTGTTACAACGGCATTATACGTGCTGTCACCTGCCGGTGAGTCAGAAGTTGTTGTCGGGATTTCGTGAATGGTCAGCACATTTCTTACCGAACTCTTATATTCTTCCCAGTATTCTTTCAGATTGTCGTACGAGATACGGGGCAGGCGTCTGAGAGGCTTCAGCATAACATCGGTGCGATCGATTCGTCCTCCTTTGCCAAGGATCTCGAGCTGGTGATCCTGGTTTACGATCTTCGCTTCAATCTCTGCTGAAAGATCTTCTTTCTTGGTAAAGTGGCGTTGCACCATCAGTGATATCTGCTGGCTGGATATCTCTGCGCTGCGTATGAAATCAAGTTTCTGCTCTACTTCATCCAGTACATTGATGCGATATTGAATGATATAATACTCCGCGAAGTATATCAGGAACATGACAACGAGCAGGTAAATACCGATCAGCCGCAGAGATGTATTGCGCAGAAATTTCATAATCACCAAATAAGGTAAAATACCCTAAACCCCAAAACTGCTGTATGGAAAAAGCTGAAAGTGAAAAATCATGGGGCATTTATTACTTCCGCCCCCTATAAATCAAACGCTTTGAGACACTACAGGCTGTCGTTGGTAAACCCGAAGGGCAACAACGAAAGGGCCGAAGGAGCTTTAATCCACTGATGCTGCTGGCTTTGCATGATGATCTCGATCGGAGCCTTCTGCCGGTTCTCAAACTCCAGTAGCACCTGCCGGCACTCGCCACAGCATGTAGCCGGTGTAAGCTCGCTCTCGCCACGTTTCTGTGCTGTTACCGCTATCTTGATAATCTTAACATGCGGATAAAGTGCATACGCTGAAAACAGTGCCACGCGTTCTGCACATAGCCCGGAAGGATAAGCCGCGTTCTCCTGGTTCATGCCGGTAATAACCGAACCATCGTCCAGTAACGCTGCAGATCCTACCATGAAGTTGGAGTAAGGAGCATACGCATGTGCCAGTGCTTCGCGGGCTTTCATCACCAGCTCCTGCGCACCAATGTCCAGATCACTGATATGATTAACAATGATAAATTCTTTCATAGATAGCGTCTTAAAAAGAATGAAAAGTTAATGAAAAAGCAGAAAGTGAAAAGCATTTATATAAAAAGCAGAGTATATAGCAGCGCTGCTCAGCAGTTTAACCTTTATACTTTCTGCTTTCATCTTTACACAGATCGTATAACTTTACGATCAAAGTATTATGTCCATGAAAACTATTCTAGCACTCGGGGCCGGCCGCTCTTCATCGGTGTTGATATCCTATCTGCTGCGACAAGGTGAAGCGAACGGATGGAAAATTCTGATTGGAGATATATCGCAGGATGCCGCACGCGACCGGATCGGTAGGGCTGCCGTTGGTGAAGCGATTGCTTTTGATATTACGCAAGAGAAGGCCAGTAAACAATCTATAGCGCGTGCCGATGTTGTGATATCGTTATTGCCGGCACATTTTCATCCGATGGTGGCGCAGCATTGCCTTGCGCTGGGTAAACATTTATTGACGGCAAGCTATGTATCAGACGAGATGATGGCGCTTCATGATGCCGCTAAAGCAAAAGGTTTACTCTTTCTGAACGAGTGCGGTCTTGATCCGGGTATAGATCACATGAGTGCCATGCAGGTAATCGACAAGATCAAAAACAGCGGAGGAACGCTGGTATCATTCGAATCTTTTACAGGTGGACTGATCGCTCCAGAAACGGATCCTGAAAATCCATGGCGGTATAAATTTACCTGGAACTCGCGCAACGTTGTTATGGCCGGACAAAGTACAGCTAAATATATTCAAAATGGCACGTACAGATATATACCCTATCAACAGTTGTTCAAGCGCATTACACCAGTGTCGGTGCCGGGCTATGGTGAATATGAAGGATACGCCAATCGCGATTCACTGAAATATATAGATACTTATAAACTTCAGGGGATACAGACGATGCTGCGCGGCACGTTGCGTAATAAAGGTTTTTGCAGTGCGTGGAATGTGCTGGTGCAGTTAGGATGCTGCGATGATACTTACCCGATGGAGGGTGTCGACCGCATGACGCATCGAAGTTTTATAGATGCATTTGCAGATGCCGATAAAACTGTATCGCTGGAAGAGAAACTCATGCGGACATTTTCGCTTGCAAAAGATGGACCTGAACTTACGCGCCTGCGCTGGTCAGGTTTACTGGATGACGAACCCGTTGGTTTAACCAGTGGAACACCAGCACAAATACTGGAATATATACTGAATAAGAAATGGAAGCTGAAACCTGCCGACAATGATCTGATTGTTATGTGGCATCGCTTTGTGTATGAGCAGAGCGGAAAGCGGCGCGAGATACAGGCGTCCCTGGTGGCGCGTGGTGAAGATGCTGTCCATACTGCCATGGCTAAAACCGTGGGGCTACCGTTGGGTATAGCTGCCAAACTTTTGCTACAGGGTAAAATAAAGCGTACCGGGGTAGTGATACCGGTGGATGCAGAATTCTATACACCTGTTCTGCAGGAGTTGAAGACACTTGGCGTAGAACTGACCGAAACGGAGAAATAAAAACAGGTACATTGCTTGTGATGTACCTGTCTCTTTTATATTATATATATACTTCTTACGAAGAACGATATGCCATTTCGTAAACTGATTTTACGTGTGGTCCGAGGAACACGCGTGCATATATACGAATGATGGCCAATCCATCGATGATGAAACTAAGCGACACAAAGAATGCAAGCAGCGCCTGGTCTTCGTGTATGTGACTGAAGATAACATCTTCTCCGATGAAGGTTGGTGTTATCGGAAAACCGGATAATCCTAAACAGGTAAGCAGGAAGAGAAACGCCAGACCACTATGTTTGTATGAGTGACCATGAAACTGATCGAGGTCTATGCTGCCTTCCAGCGTTTTCAGTTTACGCAGGCAGAGTATACCGATTATACCCGATACCGTTATACCACTCAGGTATAGAAATGTGTGATTGGAACTGAAGTGCTCGTTGAAAGAAATAGCCAGCGCCACCCAGAAGTGATTCATAATTACCAACGTCCAGCTCATCTGCGCATGCTTTCTTTCCGAGAAAGCTTTCAGAACCATAACAAGTCCTATTAATGCAAAGAGTATAGGAAGTTGCCCGTGGATTGTAGCGGGTATCAACTCTTCATTATACAAACAGAATAACCCGGCTGCATATGCGCCTGCGAAGAAAATCAGTACCCGCTTCAGAGTAAGGAAGCCTAATTTGTTACCAGCCCACTTCAGCGGGTTCCATAGGTAGCGATACATGAATGAATCCAGATTCCATTCTTTGAGACAGAGCATGTAAAATGTATACTCGATCTTTTTAGGTAGAGAATCTTCAAACGTATGCTCGCGTGGAGTAAAGTTATAGAACTGCTCGCGGATGAGGTAACTCACCACTGATGGTGATACCAGGAGCTGATACGTTCTCAGGAAGGCGTTGCCAGCAAAGTGGAACAGTGCGAGTGTCTCCAGACCTGCTGCTACTTCAATAAAGATCAAACCAATTTGCGCTATAGATGCATACGCAATCTGACTTTTTACAGATGATTGAACCCTTGCTATACCGGTTGCTATAATACTGGTTAACAACCCTACGATACCGATAAGAATTCGTACGGAGAGTTGATGCTCCCAGAACGGAAATGTTCTTACCAGCAAAAATACTCCGAGGTGAACGGAGAGTGAACCATAAAAGATAGCGCTGGATGGTGTTGGACCTTCCATGGCGCGTGGCAGCCACGATGAAAAAGGAAACTGTGCCGACTTGGCTGCTGCGGAGATCAGGATCATCAGCGATATAAATACTCCGATGAGACTATGCGTTTGCAACTGTGCATCTACTAAAGTATAGTTGTTCAGTTTGAGAAAAGTAATGTTCTCGTGCCACAGGTGGTGACTCAGCCACATCGCCAGAATGATGCCGACATCGGCAATACGATAGATAGAGAAGATCTTTACTGCATTTTTTACCGGCAGGTAACGATCTCTGTAAAACGCAATGAGCAGGAACGAAGCTATACCCAGTATCTCCCAACCTATAAATAAAGTTTCCAGGTTGCCGGAGAAGATCACAATGTTATACCCGAGGTAAAAGAAAAGAATCGTGTTGAAGAATCGCTTGTAGCCACTCTCGCGGTGTAAGTATGCACGACTATAAAGTGTTACCAGGAATGTAAGGAATGAACCTACAAAAAGATACATCGCGGTGATCTTGTCGAAGTAAAAATCAACGAAGAATTCATAGCCCGGACTGCGGAACAACGCAATGTCTTTGATGTTCAAGGTAGGATGTCCGTTCAGCAACCACCACCCGAGGAAGCCAACCGCTATAGCCAGATGCAAACCTGCTGATACAAACGCTGTGCGTGATATCAGTGTCTCCTGTCGCGCAGGGATCAGCAGACTAATTATATACCCGACCAGCGGGAGAAGTATAAATAAATTAAGAATCGATGTCATATAGCGAGGGCTTAAGAAAGTAAGTGAACTGGTATATTTTCCTGGTTAGATTCGATGAGCGATGCTACATCCGAAACAGGATCTACGGTTTTTACCGTTGTCTCATACGGATAGAACGCTCCCTCACGAAATACCGAGAGTGCTTTTGTTTCCGGATTAACCGTAATCAGGTTTACCCATTCGTTGATGAACCATTCGTATGTCTCTGCATTTTTTTGAATCGTGCGTAATACAACATCCGGGAAGTGCTCAACGATGATGAGCAGACGAACTGGGTCGTGTACTTCGATCATCTGGCTCGGCAGTCCGGGCCGCAGATCACCATCTATACCGTTGGCTACTCCGAAGAGTCCCATCACGTTGTGTGGCAGTTTTGTTCCGGCACCCAGTTTCTGATTGTCCACGCGTGAGAAGAAATATTCGAGATTTATACCTCCGCATACCGGGGCAGCAGCCTTCAGAATGTTGAACAGGTATGTTCCCTCCGGATCTACTTTATAATCGAACGAGTTCATGAACGATCGCCTGTCCAGAAATATACCTTTTGATAATTCTCTGCGGCCTACAATACAAAGTGCATTGGTAGCGTGGTTAAGTTCAGGACGTGGTTCGAATAATGAGACCGAACGTATTTTGATCTTATCGTGAATTTTTGCCGGAGTAAGCGTTGTGTCGATGGACTCGAATCTTCGCGATCTCTCTTTTGAGTTATAGTCCAGCGCGTTATTAAATATACCCTCGTTCTTTTGATGGTGCGCGTGGTTTACAGGTGTAAGTGAATCTTCATCAAAGAATACAATCTCATCGCGTGTCGTGTCGTGAAGACCACCCACAAATTGTGTCTCATTCGGAATTACGATGCCTTTACCAGCAAGGATCTCGCGCACCTTCGGATGGTTTGCCATAAAGCATACCACGCGTGAGTTAACGGAACCTGCTCTACCTGAACATGCACCACAATCATACGCGGCATAGTGCGGGTTGTTTACACTGCTCGAACCATGACCTACTACATATACTACAGGGGCAAAGTCTTTTACAAGACCTATACTTTTTAAAAGTCCTTCCACACGCACTGCCATTTCATCAATCGTGAATCCTACCTGCAGATCGTGTTCACGATGCTCCGGATTTTTATTTTCGATCGTGAGCTGCGCATGCTTATCCATATGACGGAACGAGTATGCTGCAGCTGGTCCCATCGATGGTCTGAATATATTGATGAAGAGCTTCAGTGCCGACCAGAAACCCAGTGTATGAGTAATTAACCAGCCGCGGAACAATGAATGTGTTGGCTTGGTGAAGTGTATATCTTTACCACGCTTGCTGCGTGTACCTACTTCCTTGATCAGGTATTTCGGTGTTACGGGTGCAGGACAAAGTTTAGTATGAAACTTTCCATGCTCCGGACGGAAGTAAAACTCAACACCAAAAAATCCCGGAGTTCCAAAGGTCTCGCATGACGGATCAAGTTTTTCGAGGTAACGTCTCAATGAACATTCGCGATCGTCAATGCAGAACATTGCCTGAAAGCTTTTTACTTTCTTTTCAGTCGGAGTATTGGAAGACAATTGGATACCGGCAAGTACCTGGTCGTAGTAACTCCACTCGAACGCCTGCTGCCAGATGCCCAGCACTTCGTATAGTTCTGTTGACGGAACGTTTGCAAAGAGCTCGGTTGGTTTATCTTTTAATTTAGCCGTAAGCGGAAGCCAATTGTCTTTGCCGAAGTGATAGTCCAGTGCATCAATCTCCAGCAGTAATTCAAACGAGATGAGATCATGCAGCGATATCTTCTTCGGATCAAGCAATGTCTCCGGCTGGCTCTCGATGGTGGACACCATACCAGACCAACCCTGATGTGCAAATTGCTGATCGAATATATACTGTTCGTATAGCGACTCATTACCAACCAGTATCTTCAGTAAATCCGGTATAGCTGTTTTACCTTTCAGTAAAAGTTCTTTCGCCCGCCTGGTCCGGAAGAAGCTGGTAAAGCTGTTGCGCTCCATCTCTTTTACGGAAGGGAGAAAACCTTTATGCCACACCGGAAAATTCCACATTGAAATTCCCTGATCGAGATAACTGCAGAGTATACGGAAGAGTATAGGATGTACAAGTGAATCGAGGTCGATCTTGAAATACTTTTTCCAATTTGAACGCAGGGCACCGATGCGGGGCGTTGCTGCGTTGTCGTATGTTTGGGTCAGGAGTTTTTCTCTCCATGTAGCAAGGGCATCTGCACCTTTTTGTTCGCTGATTATTTTTGAGACAACCTCTTCGCGGATTTTACCAGACTGGTAAAGCGATCTGTATTCTTTCAGCGAGAGCGTTACTTTATAGCCGAAAATTTCAGATGCATGTCGGATCGCATCCGGGAATTTCAGTTTTTGAAAAGCGTGAAGTGTATTATGATGAACGAAATCTTTCAGGGGAGCCTGTGCAGGCAGATAGTGCTTCAACTCGTGAAGTACATCGTGTTCGTTGAAGGATGAACCGTGAGCCTTTTCTTCATGAGCTCCGTCCAGTTCAACGATAGAGGAATGTTGCGTTTTCATTTATAGTATATGAATATTTTTGAATACTGCCGGTGATAGGCGTGTTTCCTTTTTGCAGATGATAGCTGCAGACAATGAAAATGCTTTAGGGAAGCAGCTTCATTGTCAGAACGTCTGTATGAGAAGCTATCAGCCTGTGATGCCAGTGAAGTGGCGAACAGAAAAACGAATCAGATAATCAGAGACCGCTGGGTAAGATATAGCGGTATACTTGCTGCATGTTCACACGAGTGTGAAGGATTATGTATGCTATAGTCCTGCGACTCGGTAACAGAAGCAAGCATGAGCGCGTCAACGAGACAGATAAAGAAAAAATGATTATCGGAGCGATCGTCTCCTTTCTCTTCTTCTATCTCTTTTTCCTCGTAAGGAAGTTGTGTATCAGATTTCGAATGTGCCTTTGCTTTCTTGGTGATAACGAATTCCCTGGTTTTGCCGGGCGCAGCAAAACCGGTAATAGAAGTGCAAACGATTGATGCTAATAGAAGAATAACCACCGCAGTGCTCAAGAATGACCTGATGTGATTTTCTTTTTTCATCTAAGACAAATGTAAAGAAATTATAGCAGGTTTATATACAGAAAACCAGGCACTTGGTAACTAAAAAACAGCAAAGACTATGGGTGTACTATATCCGGATACTTTGTAATGTTTTCAGGCAGGTTCTACATTTTACTCCGCTCGTAAGCATCGTCAATGAGTAGCCTGGCACCGCGGGCGGCCTGCACAGCCAACTGATCGCAGCGTTCATTTTCCGGATGACCCGCGTGCCCTTTTACCCACGTGAACCGTGGTTGAAACTTATGATGCAGCGGTATATACTGTTGCCACAGATCGGGGTTGGCCTTGTCTTTAAAATTCTTTTTCTGCCAGCTCCATAACCAGCCTTTTTCAATAGCATTAATAACATACTCGGAGTCTGAGTAGATCATTACCGGTATACCTTCTTTCTTGATAGCCTGCAATGCCTTGATCACCGCCAGCAACTCCATGCGGTTATTGGTTGTAAGACGAAAGCCTTCTGATAACTCTTTAACAGCGTCTTTGAACTTCAATATTACGCCATAACCTCCGGGACCAGGATTACCCTGTGCTGCACCATCTGTGTATATCCGGATCATAATGACAATGCATGAGTTTTAAAGATCTTCACCGCGATGGCCAGCAATATAACTCCGAATACTCTGCGCAATACA
Source organism: uncultured Chitinophaga sp. (assembly GCA_902168205.1). Taxonomy (GTDB): domain Bacteria; phylum Bacteroidota; class Bacteroidia; order Cytophagales; family Cyclobacteriaceae; genus Ohtaekwangia; species Ohtaekwangia kribbensis. Next base: position 410,396 of record CABHOK010000003.1, read on the forward strand.
GCAAACCCTGATTTACCAATAACGCGTTCGAGCCAAACCGATGAACGCAACACGAGGTATACGAAAATAAGATTGAGTAAAACGCCTACCAGTATATTTACCTCCTGGTAAACAGCACGCAATGAAAGTATAGTGGTTAATGTACCGGCACCGGCAATGAGTGGAAAGGCGAGGGGCACTACTGATCCTGAACCTTTTGCATCCGGATCGTCTTTGATCAGGGTTATACCGAGTATCATTTCCATGGCCACAATAAAAATTACAATAGCACCGGCCACTGCGAAGGATGCAACATCAAGTCCGAAGAGTGTGAGTATAGATTGCCCCAGAAACAGGAAGCTAACCATTAGTGCTGCCGATATAAGTGTGGCCTTCTCTGCATGAATTCTTCCTTCGCGTTTGCGAATGATGATGATAAACGGAATGGATCCGAGAATATCAATAACAGAGAAGAGGATGAGGGTAACTGAAAATATTTCCTTGAAATTAAACATAGCGCAAAACTAACGAAAAAAGCCAGATATGAATCCGGCTTTTTGAGAGGGGCTTTTTTGTAAGGTCTTCGTTAAAAGCGCAGCGGCACACCTACTGATAATTGTAACACACGATTCTTGCTTTTCTCTTCGTGGTTCAGGTTGGTCATGCTCATACCGTATCGTACATCCAATGCTATACGATCGAATATGGTTACACCTGCTCCGGCTTGTAAACCAAAATCAACGTTGTGGTCGAATGAAGTTGTATTTACTTCATCGCTGTCGTAAAAGCGAATGTCGCCTTCGGTGTTGGTTGTTTCATCGTATTCAAATTCATCCTGAATGTGCATGGTACTTTTATATTTACCATCTAGCCCGAACCCTAATGATGGCCCTGCCTGCAGTGCTATGCGCAGCTTCTCAGAACCAAATTCATATTTAGCCAGCACGGGTATCTCCAGGTAATTGATGGTATACTCCTGGTGTGTGGTGAAGTGATAGTATGATTCACTTCCGGCAAAATCACCGGTAGCATCCACCTTGAATCCTTTCTGCACAAATGAAAGTTCAGGCTGAAGCGAAAATATACCTTTGGCGAATGTGCCAACCGATATATTATAGGCAAGCCCTATGACATACCCGGACTGCGATTGTATTTCGTTATCCATTTCCTTTACAAAATCATCGGCTTGTAAGGTGGAGATGGTTATGCCGGCACGCGGTATAAAAGTTTGTGCTTGTACCGCGGCTACACTGGCAAAAAGAAAAAGTAAGATTAAAGCTTTCTTAGACATAGGTGTTTATACTGATTTCTGCATGCATACGGATACAACGTATGGGCTGGTTGCAGAAACTACATGCTTATGGAGGCGGTATGTTGCACAGTATATAAAACGAAAGTGCCGGAACAATGTCCCGGCACCTGTCTACCTAAACCTAATCTAACCCCTTAGTGAAGAACGCAGGTAACGGTAGAATTACCTGTGTAGCCTTTGATATTATCAGAAGTATATCTGGTATTGCAGTAATACTTGTCCTTTTGTACCATCTTTTATATAGTCGCCCCCCTGGTTGATGAACGCAGGTCGGTTTTGATAGTCAAGTGTAATTTTGCTATTGTGTCCTTTAATGAACCAGTTCACACCAACATCCCACACATTCATCTGGTCTTCGAGACGATCGTAGTTGGCGCTCATCAGCGAAGCATATGGCATCAGTGTTCCGTTACCTTCACCCAACAGGTCCTTCTTCAACAGGTATCCTACCTGTGCATATAACACTTGTCCGGTGCCAAACATCGGAAATGCATTACCTGTGCTGCCTGCAATATACTGTGAGCCAGTAGCCAGTCCGTTGGCTGGGTTCATAGAGCCATTATAGCGCAGGTAATTTGTTCCATAATCAAGATTGTAATAGCCTGCATACGCGGATAGTGCTGTTCCTTTATCTGCATTTAGCGGTGCATCATAGAACAATGCTGCAGACCAAAGTTTCATATCCTGGTAGCTGGTTGTTACACCTCCATCGGTGGAAGTCCACATGGCATTTTTCTGTGTGATGAAACCAGCTTCGAGGTTAAACACTTTCTTTTTGCCAAGGTATGTGCCGGTCATATACGGTGTTACATTGGATTCTTTATCAAAGAAATTCCACATGAAGAATCCCTGATATTGTTTGTGGTGTCCGGTTTGTGCAAAGGTTGCATTAGGACTTATAGCCGGTGCAGCTTGTCCGTTGCTGGTTACCGGAAACGGATCACTCAATACAACGCGGTAATCAAATTTACCCACCTGGCCGCGTGCATATATACTTAACTTGCGGGAGAACTCATCGGTCTGATCTACGGTAGCCTGTGCAAACACAGGAACGTCCAATGTCATAATAGTACTAACACTCGGCTGACTGAAACGTGAAAGTCCGTTGGCAATGGTTAAACCGCCACCCAGTTTCAGCCAGTCGTTGTCTTTCCAGATTTTATATTCACCCAACGCATCGTGGAAGAACACCTGGAATTTACGATTGCCACTGTTGGAAGCATTTTGACCCGAGAGAAAATTAAAGTTATTCTGTCCGAATTGTGTATAGAAGAAAACGTGATCGGTTAATTGCCCATAGAACTGAATACGTGTTCTGCGTAAACCTATATCAAATGTTTCGTTAGCGCCTTCACCCAAAACAGTAGTGCCCGGATTACTTTGATTGTAGCGAATCCAAACCTGGTTTGAAAATGTCCACTTCAGGTAGTGACTTCCATCTTCATTCAGTTTTAATCTCAATTCTTCAATTGTATTCGCTTTTGGTTTGGGTTGAGCTTGTGTGGTAGTAGTCGTTGCAGTCTGCGGGTCTGTTTGCGTTTGTGCCGAAACAAAAACCGGCAGCGCAATACCCGTCAAGATCATAAGTACTAATTTTCTCATTCGCTATGCTTTTAGTTTTTTCTAAGGAGTTTCTAATGTGTACTATATATCCTGCTGTCTTTAGATGCAGCAGGTATATTATAGTCACATGTCCAAAATTATTTTTTTTCTGCGGGGTAATATCTTCCGCTTGTGTATTAGTTGTAAGAAATGACCTGGTTGTGCGGAATGCCGTTGTAGAATACGCGTAGTGCTTCTTTACCTTTGGTGGCGCGGAGTACACCCATCACGGTAAGCTTCTTTTCGCGGATGCGCTTCTGTATAAAGTCATACGCCAGCAATACATTGCATTGCTGCACTATGTTGAGTTCGAGCAATGCTCGCTCAAAAAATGCCGGATCTGTTTTATATTGAATGGAGAAAGGATGCAGATTAAACGTGAGGTCAGCAACCAACGGTTGGGTTAGTGCATCTTTCATAATTCGCTCCACGGCTTCCGTGTGATGGTTGCCGGTAATAATAATTTGTCTGCAGCCGTTCTCTTCAACACAATGCTTAATCTTCTGAAACTGCGAATCGCTATGCTGATTCAGAACATTACCCCGGGAACTGATGAGCAGTATATTTTTATTCCACTCACGCTTTATGCAGTCATCTTTTTCATGACATGCAATAATGAGTGTCTTCTCCTCCCGAAGTAATGATCTGAATGGCATCAGGCTTTTCATATAGAAGCCGGTTGTACCTGGTGTTTGTTGAGTACACTTACAAAACCTTCTACAAACTCAACCACTTCGCGGATGTCGTCTGCAGCAAGTTCTTCACGCTTCTTATATACCAGCAGTTTATTGCGATGTGATTCGATGTGTATGCCGTTGTGATTTTCAAGATATACCAATGCGCTTTCAGAGAAGAATTCGCGAACTGCGGCTTCGTCATCACCACGCAGATAGTATTTCCTGGAGAACACCGGGTGATCTTTGAAGTCTATATCTTTTCCGAAAGTAAGTTCCGAGAATTTAGTCCAGAGGTCTTCAGGCTCCAGTGCAAAATCAGGAATGGTAATATTCAGATCCGTTACATGCAGAATTGTGATGTGTGTATCCTGCTGTGCTGTGCGTGCACCTTCGCTTAGCGTGATATCCGAAACTTCAATCTTGGCGAAGTCGCTATATTTCAGCAATACGTTTTCTTCGTATTCGATCTTGTTTCCTTTCTGTATCGGGAAATCTTTATACTTGGCAGCTGTACGAACCTTTTGCGGATAGAAGTTGAAATCATTTTTGTCAGCAAGGGTACGCAGTGTTATCTGGCGCGGTGTAAGACGTATCTCAATTTTGTTTGCAGAGTCTTTTGATATTTTACGCGCTGCCAGCGGGTGATTGGAGAATGGACTGAATCGCTCAAGACCATTCCATACTACTTTACCGCCCGTCTGATGATAGTCTTCTTCGAAGTGATGGAGTTGTTCCATGAACGAGTGATCTACCAGTTTAGCATCGCCAAAGCTGAACGTGATCAGTTTACCTGGCTTGAACTGGCTGAACAGTTTCTTGTAGCCCAGGAAGTTCGAGAACGTAGCAGCACCTTTTACTTTTACAGTATACTCGTCATTCTCCTCGGTAAGTGTATAGTCTGCTTTGAATAAACTTGTGAACGGAGCACCGTTAATGATGTGGAAGATAAATTTGGTAAGGATACCAGCTCCTACACCTAACAATAAATCTTCGGCTACGGTAACAATGATGGTTACTACGAATATTACAAATTGCTCAGGACCGATCTTGTAGGTACCTATAAATTCTTTAGGCGATGCCAAACGATACGCTACAGCAATAAGCATGGCAGCCAACGCAGCATTCGGTATCATTTCAATTACCGGTATAAGCAGCAGCATGGCAATGAACAGGAACAAACCGTGAAAGAAGTTTGCCCAGCGTGTACGTGCTCCGTTGTTAACGTTCGCTGAACTACGTGCCACTTCCGAGATCATCGGCAAACCGCCAAGTAAACCAGATATACCATTACCCAATGCTAACGCTCTTAAATCTTTGTTATAGTCTGATTTCCGTTTCCATGGATCAAGGCCGTCAATCGCTTTTACAGTAAGTAATGATTCGAGGCTGTTCACAAACAGGAACATGAATACATATTTCCAGAATACAAATGTATCGATCGCAGCAAAGCTCGCACTGAAGGTTACGTTCTTCCAGAAATCGCCAATGCTAACCAGTGAACCTTTATACAGATTTTTGAAATCAAGTACTAATGCCAGGGGAATCATGATCACCAGCACCAGCATAGGCGCAGGTATCTTTTTGAATACACCACCGAGTGCAGGTAGACCAAAGATGATTACCAAACTTAGTATACCGACCAACGCTATATGCCAGTTTGCATTGGCAATAAATACAGGTATATGGGTATATAACTGAATAGGGCTAAGACCTTTTGTTAAAGCCGAATCAACACCGAGTAATACGGGAAATTGTTTCGCGAAGATCAATACACCAATGGCAGCAAGCATACCGTGTACGGCTGAGTGTGGGAAGAAATCACTGAGTGATCCGAATTTCAGTACACCGAATAATACTTGTATTGCAGCCATGATCACAACGGCACCACATGCAAGTTGTGTAGCAGAAACGCCTTCAATGTGCAGTGCACCTAAATCTGTTACGGCACCGGCACATACCGTGATGAGTCCTGCTGCAGGACCTTTGATGGTGAGACGACCACCTTGAAATATACTTACAACAATACCACCTACCATGGCTGTAAGCACACCCATGGCGGCATCAAAACCGCTGGCCTTGGCTATACCAAGACTTAATGGTAATGCTAATAAAAATACCAGGAACCCCGAGAGGGAATCGGTCTTCCAGTTTTCTTTCAGGCCTGCGAAGCCGTCTTTTGGAATATTTAAAGCTTTCATGTTAAATTATTATGAGCGTTGGGGATTAGATGCATTTAAGTACAAAAAGTCAATTCCGAAATTTTTAGCGATCTCATTTTCGAAAGGGGATATCGAAAGGAAATCTTTGGAGAGCGAAACCAATTGTTTTCTGCCCGCGGTCGGAAGTTCATGACTCAGGATTTTTATCTCTTGATCAAGATCATTTTGGATATAGCAGATGAACTTTATCCGATCGCCATCTTCGGCATACGCTGTATATAGTGTACAGTGATTGCCCGGTAGCTGCAGTAATTCTGCTACTACGGTATAGAAGTGGCTATAGGACAGGACCGGAATTTCAAGGGTTGAAACGTGGTCAGTTTTTTTCACCGCCAGGTAATGCGATGAACTGAGAGTCTTGTTCATAACTGAAATAATTAGAATGAATTGATGAATATGTTCTTTGACGGAACCGACCCGAGCAGACTTACCTAATGTTGTATGCGGAAGAAATGATCAGGTCGGCTAAATCACAGGAGAACAAAAGAGATTTAGCGCGACTATGCCGAATAAGGCATGGCGTTACAGGGACTTGCGAAAAGTCAGCCTGGAAAAGAGAAATCAGATTATAAATGCGCGATGCAGCGTAAACAAAGGCGGATGCCGGTCAATGCGATTGCTAAAAGCAAGTGGATCAAATTTACTTTCGTGCAGTTGCGTCAGCACGAAAGAATGATCAGAAAAATCAATGAGTGGGGAAAAGTCAACGAGGTCAATTACCTCAGCTTTATATTCTTCAGTCTCATCCTTTTCTTTTAACAGTAACGGAACAACAATCGAGCTGTGATGAGCATGAAGAACAAGTCCGTGATGATCGTCAATCACACCGGAGTTTTGTGTCACTACGGTAAAAAATGCCGGTGACAAAAACTGGAATAGCAATGCCAGGAGCACTATTCGCATAAGTTGTCTTGAGATTCCGGTCATCTTAACGTATTGAGTTACACAAAGGTGTATAGTTTTTTGAGAAACTAGATTGTGAATATATGATTTTTTTTGGAATGTAATACCCGATTCGCTTTTGTCAACTTTTGTGTTAACGATTGCAAATCAGATTAATACTTCTCCAGAAACTTCATCAAGGTTTTTATTTCTTTCTCTTTCAAAGCCGGGAAGTTGGCGATTCTGAAGGTAACAGGCTTATAATTGCCATAGCCTTCGCCCAGTAAAATACCTTCTTTCTTCGCGCTCTTTTTAATGGTTGCTACAGTTTGTTCATCCGCTGTTACCGGTATCACCGTGTAGGATTGTACAGCTTCTTCATTCACGAAATGGCGTATGTTTTTTCTGCTTTTCAGAAAAATGATCCACTTGTTGTAGCGCTCTTCGATCAGATCGTGCGTGGCTTTTATAGCGTCCATATTTTCCAGTACGCGCATTAGTAAGTAAATACCGAGCACGTTGGGAGTAAACGGTGTCTGCCATTTGTCCATCATCTCCGTCATAAACATAAGGCTGTTATAGTGATTCTTCTCGTTGATCGTCTTGACACGCTCGATGGCTTGAGGCGAGCAAACCATCAGTCCCAATCCTGCAGGCAATCCAAAACATTTCTGTACAGAAGCCAGCCATATATCTGCTGATTTAAAATCAAGATCGATACCTGCCATGGAAGATGTAGCATCGATCGCGAGTAAATACGAAGGATTGTTTTTCTTGATTGCACGAATAATCGCGTTACTCACCTGCGTGCCGTTGGAGGTTTCGTTTTGCGTTACGCAGATGAGACCTTCTTTTAAATCGAAGATCAGTTTTTTAGGATCGAGTTTTTCATTTACATCAAATGGAAGCGGTTCTGCAAAGGGATGAATGCGTTTGGTATAGTCGAACCACTTCTGTCCAAAAGAGCCGTTGTATAAGTGGTAACTCTTATCCGTTACAATAGACTGCGCGATAATCTCCCAGCACTCCGTTGCTGAAGATGTAAAGAATACGGTATAGTTGCGCGGTATATTCAGTTTCTGTTTCAGCAGTTTTATAGTCTTCTCCGACATGCTCACGAAATCATCGCTGCGGTGATTGATGCTCATGATGCCTGCTGTAAAAGCATCTTTTACATATTTAGGTATTTCGTCATGTACACGTGATGGACCTGGATAAAAGGAGATCATGAGAATGAGGGTTTATTGCTGTTTAAGAAAATTTAACTATATATTCCGTGCTATACTTGTACTGCAGGAGTACAAGGCTGTAGGTAATGATACGAGTATAAAATATTTAGGTTTATGCGTGACTTCACTGTTCATAGCGCATCTAACCTTTATTTCGCAGCTGTGCGTGTCTTGAAGTATTCAATAGCGAGTGCATAGCCTTCCAAGCCAAAGCCTGTCATCATACCAACACATTTTGAAGTGATAAGACTTTTATGCCTGAACTCTTCGCGCGCATACACATTGGAGATGTGAACTTCCACTACGGGTGTAGAAATGCCACCAACAGCATCGTGAATGGCAACGGAAGTATGGGTATAGGCTCCGGCATTGAGAATGATGCCATCGAAGCTGAAACCGACTTCGTGAATCTTGTTGATGAGTTCACCTTCTACATTGGACTGATAGTAATGAAGCTCATGTTCCGGGAAACGCTTTTTCAGTGTTTCGAAAAAATCTTCGAACGAAAGGTTTCCGTAAACAGTAGGTTCTCGTTTGCCGAGCAGATTTAAATTAGGGCCGTTAATGATCTGTAGTTTCATTGGGGGGGTGTTGCGATATTTCGAAAGTTAAAGGCACAGGTGAAGAATAAAAAACTTTCTTTCGCTTAATATTGAAGTATGAACTGGGAAATGCAGATGCGACATTTTAATAACTACCTGAAACTGGAGCGATCGCTTTCAGAGAATTCGGTAGAAGCATACCTGCATGATGTAGCCATGCTACAACAGTTTATCACGATGAAATATCCGCAGGTAACTCCGGTGCAGGTGACTACAAAATTACTACAGGAGTTTCTGCAGTATATAAATGAGCTGGGCATGAGCGCCTATAGCCAGGCGAGAATTCTCTCAGGCATCAAGGCTTTTTATAAATACCTGTTGTTCGAAGAGCTTCTTGAGAACGACCCGACTGCGCTGATAGAAGGCCCCAAGCTTGGACGAAAATTACCGGATACGTTAAGTTACCCGGAGATAGAAACGTTATTCAATGCTATTGATCTTTCTACGCCCGAAGGTGCGCGCAATAGGGCCATGCTGGAAGTATTATATAGTTCCGGACTCCGCGTAAGCGAACTGGTTGATCTGAAACTGAACAATATTTATTTCGACATAAATTTTTTGCGTGTAGTAGGGAAGGGCAATAAAGAGCGCCTGGTGCCGATCGGTCGCGATGCCGTAAAGTTCACGAAGATCTATATAGATGAAATTCGGGGTAAACATCCGCATAAGCCTCCCCATAAAGATTCGTCTGTTTATGTATTCCTGAATCGCCACGGCAAGAAGCTCACGCGCGTAATGGTGTTTACCATTATCAAGAACCTGGCCCTGAGCATCGGGTTGAATAAAACGGTTAGTCCGCATACATTTCGTCATTCGTTTGCTACGCATCTTATAGAGGGTGGTGCCGATCTGCGTGCTGTTCAGGAAATGCTCGGGCACGAATCGATTACTACCACCGAAATATATACTCACCTGGATCGTGATTATTTACGTCAGGTTATACAGGAGTTTCATCCCCGCTCCTGATTGGTAATTTACAGTAATTCATACGGGCGCGATTTTAGTACGCACCTGAAATGCTGTAACTTTGTAGCCTGTTGGACACGAGTCAAAAACGGTATGAAAAAAATATTTACGTATTAGAAGTATGAACATGAAGAAATATACTATAGCCGCCCTTGTATTGTTTTGCTGTTGCGTTACAGCAATGGCGCAGTCGTTTAAAGTTGTGGAAGCTCCCAACGCAGATGTAACCAGGTATGAAACTTTTACCGTTGTGAAAGGTGAAGTGATTACTCCAAAAGATGAGCGCAAGATGAGCGAAGAGCAGATCTTCGAGAAAATGAAAGCTGCCATCATTAGCGAGCTCGAAGCCAAAGGCTATCGCTACGTGCCGGATTCTACTGCGCAGATGGTAGTTAGCTATGTAACCGGATCGTTCAAGCAAACGGAAACTGAAAACCTCGGACCATTAGGAGAGACGCCTGCTTCAACAGCGGCTGACGTTGATCAGTCGCGTTCATGGTCACGCGATTTTAGGGAGACTTTACTGGAGATAGAAATAGATCACATGCAGTCGAAAAAAGATCTTTGGAAAACGAGCGGTACTCTGCTGATGGATACTACCGATATTAAGCTGATTGATGGAACAGTGTATAAAGCATTGCGCAAGTTCCCGAAACGCAAAAAGAAGTAATATATAGTTCGATATAGACTAAGTATATAAATAAAAATGCCTGGCTATATAGTCAGGCATTTTTATTATGAAGTAAAAGTTTTTCTTAGCGTAAGTTGAATTTTAAACCGCCGCTGATTACGATTTGATCGAAGTCACCGATCGTAGCGCGAATCTCAGAGAATGGCACAACGCTCTTGCCAAGCTCGAAGTTGATACCGCCACCCAGGTTCAAACCTACTTCAACATCGCTGTCATTATCACGATTGTAATCGTAATCGATGTTCCAGCGTGTAAAGTTCAAACCCCCAAAGCCATAGAATTCGAAGATGTCTTTGTTGTAGAAGTAGTAGTTTGCGTTAACGTTTACTTCGAAGAAGCTTACATCAGCGTTACCGCGATCTTCCGGAAAGTATACTACGAACTGAGGAGAGATAGTTACTTTGTTCGCTACTTTGAATTCACCGATACCACCAATTCCAACTTCATCAATGTCGCCTGATGCTGCTGCCAGAAAGAAACCTAAACGGTTCTTTACTGCTTGCTGTGCCTGCACATTCCCTGCTAACATAAGTGTCAAGCATGTAAGTGACGCAATAACTAAAAGTTTTTTCATAGGATAAACTAAATTTTATTTAGGGCGCGAACATACCATTTTTTAGGAATATCAATAGGAGAAATCCGCCAGTAGTTATTATCCTTGCCTAAGTGTATATCTTTGCCTTCATGTACAAATTTCTCATTCGCCCGCTCTTTTTTCTGATCGACCCGGAAAAGATCCACCATTTTGTGATTGCTGTTCTCCGCATAAGCGGAAGGATACCAGGGGGTAAGGCTATTCTTCGTTTTTTATTCCATTTTGAACATCCGCAATTGGAGCGTGTAATTTTTGGACTGAAATTTAAAAATCCTGTGGGCCTTGCCGCGGGCCTGGATAAGGACGCACGCATTGTTGACGAGATGGCGTGCCTCGGTTACGGCTTTATCGAGATCGGTACATTAACGCCGAAACCTCAACCTGGCAACGATAAACCCCGGTTGTTCCGGCTTCCGCAAGACCAGGCACTTATCAACCGCATGGGATTTAATAATGAAGGTGTAGCGGCCGCTGTAGAAAGGTTAAGAAAACGGAAATCGCCTGTGCTGGTAGGGGGTAATATAGGCAAGAACAAAGTTACCCCTAACGAAAATGCAATGGACGATTATGCGTATTGCTTTGAGGCGCTATATCCGTATGTAGATTATTTTGTTATCAACGTAAGTTCTCCGAATACTCCGGGTTTGCGCGAACTGCAGGAAAAAGAGCCGTTGCAGAAATTGTTAAGCCATGTTATAACGCTCAGCAAGCAGAAAGAAAAGTATAAACCTGTATTACTAAAGATAGCACCTGATCTTTCACCTTCACAACTGGATGATATAGTCTATATACTCAAGCAAACAAAAACCGATGGTGTGATTGCTACCAACACAACTATAGACCGAAGTGACCTGGTTACACCCACTGCCGAAGTTACGGCTATAGGAAACGGAGGCTTGAGTGGAAAGCCATTAACGCTGCGCTCAACACAGGTTATCGCCTACCTGCGCAACATGCTGGGTAAAGATTTCCCAATTATAGGTGTAGGCGGTATAATGACTCCTGCAGACGCTGTTGAAAAACTAAAAGCCGGTGCAGACCTTGTGCAGATATATACCGGCTTTATATATGAAGGTCCTTCGGTTGTAAAGCGAATCAACAAGGATATACTAAATTATATCCAGGCAAAAGCTAAGGTATAGCCGTAAAGTATAGCGTGGCTTTTAGTGTTCCGTCAACTTCCAGGCCGGTGTCGGGATCTTCGTAGGTCTCGTCACGTTCAGCATAGATAGTAAGTTTTGTATCGGTAAGTTCCTTAATGGTATAGTCTCCGGACAGACTGATGTCCTCAATGGTATAGTTTACGCTAAGTGTTAGCGTATTGCCGTTTTGTACCCAGGTGCCGGTAGCCGATTGCCCTTCGTCTTCAATGGTTACGGAGCCATTCGCTTTAAACTCCAGGATGGCGTTAAACGAGTCGTCATCTTCATTGCGTACAGGAATACCAAAGGCTTCCAGCGTGAACTCCATGCGTGTGCCTTGCCAGCGTCCTTCTACGGTGCGGCTTACCTCTTCTTCATCGTCATCGCAAGCACTGAAACCTGTTACCAGCAGGCCCAGCAGCAGCCATGCGTTAATTCTGCTTTTCATAACTTCTTTGTTTTTATTCCTTCGATATTCTTTGCGGAAGTTACTAAAACTAAATTATTGTGCCTGGTAAATATACCGCATCAAATAACCGACTGGCGACCCATAAAACTTTCTATATAGGTCTGTAACCAGAACGGTTCTTCGGCAAACATTTCGTAACTTCCAATCGTACCACGGGGTGAGGCGCTGAAAAAACATACGCTGAAAAATACTCTCTCCTTATGAAAAAGAATATACCTCTTAAGTCAGTTCTGTTACTGCTTTTATCCACGATTATCCTCTGGTCGTGGAAAAGATCTGATGGTCCGGACAAGATTGTTTATACCAAGCCTGTGGAAACGCGCATTACCATGTGTGGTTCCTTTCAGCCAGACTTTCTGGATACAACCTATACGGCTCGTATTTTACCGGGGCTGGGTAATCTGCATTACCCGGTAACAACCACTTCTATCAAGGCCCAGGAATTTTTTGAACAGGGCTTGCGACTTGTCTATGCCTTTAACCATTGGGAGGCTATACAAGCTTTTCGCGAAGCGATACGAATCGATCCTGAATTTGCAATGGGCTATTGGGGCTTGGCATTGGCGTACGGTCCTAACCTGAATGATGTAAACCCGAAAGACCGCGAACGTATTGCATACGAATCAGTACAGAAAGCAAAAGCGCGCATGGGTGTTATATCGCAGGTGGAAAAAGATCTGATTGCTGCCATGGCTGCGCGGTATAATGGTAAAGCGTATGACAATCGCGATTCGCTAAACCGGTCGTATGCGGAGGCGATGCTCAAGCTTACACGTATATACCCTGACGATGCAGAAGTACAAACATTGTGTGCCGATGCGATTATGAATACCATGCCATGGGACTACTGGAATAAAGATGGATCACCAAAACCGGAAACGGCTACCGCGAAAAATGTTCTGGAGCTTGCGTTGAAAAAACATCCGGAACATCCCGGGGCGCATCACCTATATATACATCTTGTGGAGGCATCACCTTCTCCGGAGTTGGCGTTACCGAGTGCCAAGTTTCTGGAGACAGCCATGCCGGGGGCAGGACATCTGCTGCACATGCCAACACACATCTATATTCGTACAGGGCAATATGCTCGTTCCATTGAATGGAATGTAAAGGCTGTTCAGGTTGATGAAGATTATTTGTCAGCTTCTGCCAACCAGGGTATGTATCGCATGGGGTATTATCCGCATAATATAGACTTCATCAGTTTCAGTTCCTATATGGAGGGCAGAAGTGCGATGGGTATACAAAATGCGATGAAGCTGGCCTACAAGGGAAGTATGATTACTGAAAGTAATCCTGTTATTGCACAATACTATAGCGTTGAGCCGATGCTTGCCTTTGTTCGCTTTGGTAAATGGAATGATATACTGTCGTTGGCTGCTCCGCATAAAGACATGGTATATATGAATGCGATCTGGCGTTTTGCGCGTGGTATAGCATTTGTGAGGGCGAAGAATATAGATCAGGCGTCTATAGAATTGGTTAAACTGGATTCGCTTTCAAAACACGAGGCTCTTAAATCTGTTTACTTTTCTTTTAACCCGGCTTCTGACATTGTGCAGGTACCGCTTCATATTTTAAAAGGTGAATTGCTGCTGAAGCAGAATAAGCTGAACGAAGGACTGGCTGCTTTACAGGATGCCGTTAAAGCGGAAACAAATCTACGCTACATGGAGCCCCCGGACTGGAAAATTCCTTCGCGCCATTTTCTTGGCGCTGCGTTATACGATGCCGGTAAATTTGCAGAGGCTGAACAGGTATATATGGAAGACTTGAAAGTAAATCGTGAAAATGGATGGTCGCTGCTGGGGCTGCAACTGAGCCAGCAGAAACAGGGAAAAAAGACAGATGCTACTACTATAGCAAAACGATTTTCCAAGAGCTGGAAGAATTCTGATGTAGTGGTGACTGCCTCGAGGTATTAAAATCCAGGGACACAAAGTATACAAAGAAGGCTCAAAGTACACAGCGTAAATATACCCTGTCCTTTGAGCCTTCGCTATTTATAGTATGTTATTCTTTTATACCCACCAGCTTCAGCATAAAGGCATCTGCAAGGGCTTCATCTTTCAGGGCCTGAAATCTTCCGGATGATCCTCCATGGCCTGCGCTCATGTTGGTTTTGAAGAGGAGGAGATTTTTGTCTGTTTTCATCGTGCGTAGTTTGGCTACCCACTTGGCCGGTTCCCAGTATTGTACCTGGCTGTCGTGCAAGCCGGTTGTTACCAGTAAATTCGGATAGTCTTTCTTCTCCACATTATCGTATGGCGAATAGGACAGCATATACTCATACTCTTCTTTTACGTTCGGGTTGCCCCACTCTTTCCATTCAAATGTTGTTAACGGTATACTTTCGTCCATCATCGTAGTGATAACGTCAACAAACGGAACTTCGGCAATAACACCTTTATAGAGGTCAGGGCGCATGTTCGTGATAGCACCCATCAGCAAACCTCCAGCACTGCCGCCATTGGCAAACAGTTTATCTTTCGCTATATATTTACTCTGCACTAGGTATTCCGAGCAATCGATGAAGTCGGTAAACGTATTTTTCTTCTTCAGCATCTTGCCGTCTTCATACCATTTGCCTCCCATCTCTTGTCCTCCGCGAATATGGGCTATGGTAAATACAAATCCGCGATCGAGTAGACTTAGGCGTGTAGAACTGAAAAATGCCGGCATCGAAAAACCGTACGATCCGTATGCATATTGTAATCCGGGATTACTTCCATCTTTTTTGAAGAGATCTTTACGATACACGATCGATACCGGTATCATAACGCCATCGCGTGCTTTAACCATGACACGTTCTGACTGGTAATTACTCTTGTCAAAACCACCGAGTACTTCCTGTTCCTTTAGCAATTTTTTGTCGTGCGTATCGACATTGTAGTCGTAAATCGAGTTTGGCGTAGTAAGCGATTGATAATTGTAACGGACAATAGCAGTAGTAAACTCAGGATTGGCCGACAGACTGGCATAATATACCGGCTCATCAAAGTTTACGGTGTGATCAGCTTTATCGCTCCAGCGCACGATGTGTATTTTGCTTAGCCCCTCCGTTGTTTCCTGTAAGGCGAAGAAATCCTTAAACAGATCAACCTCTTCCAGGAATACCTTGTCGTTGTGAGCGATCACATCAGTCCAGTTTTCTTTTCCGGGTTTTGTCACCGGGGCCTCCACCAGACGGAAGTTGGGTGCGTTCAGATTGGTAAGTATATAGAATTTATTGTTGGCGTGATCAACGCTATATTTCACATTGGCTTGTAAAGGTTCGATGATGGTTGCCTTACCTTTCGGCTGATCAGCATCCAGGTAACGTTCTGCCTGTGCATCGGTTCGGTTACTGGTAATGAATATATACTTTTCTGATTTTGATTTGTGAATGGAGCATTCCAGCGTGGAGTCCTTTTCGGTATAGATCAGCTCGTCCTGCGATGCCGGTGTGCCCAGTGTATGGCGGTATACTTTATTGCCGATAAGTGTTTCCGGATCGCCCTGTACATATATAAACGTCTTGTTGTCGTTATACCATACCATCTCACCTTCGGTGCCACCAATCTTGTCAGGATACAGGTTGCCTGTTTTCAGATCTTTTATACGGATGGTATAAAACCTGCGCCCTACTGTATCGGTTATGATGCCGGCCAGCATGTGATTGGGACTTACCTCGGCATCAATATCAAAAAAGTCGTGACCTTTACTCAGGTCGTTGCCATTTACGATTACTTCTTCGGCTGCTTCCAGCGATCCTTTCTTCCGACAGATCACCGGGTATTCATAACCTTCTTCGTAGCGGGTATAGTAATAATAATCATCAAGCCTGTAGGGAACCGATTCATCTTTCTCTTTGATGCGCCCCTTCATTTCACGGAACAGTTTTTCTTGCAGGGATTTGGTATCACGGAGCATCGTGTCTACATAAGCGTTCTCAGCTTTCAGGTATGTAATAACAGCGGAGTCCTCGCGATTCTTGAGCCAGTAATAATCATCCACGCGCTTGTGCCCATGGCGTGATACAATTTCATAAGGCTTTTTTTCTGCTACCGGTGGTTTAACATCCGGGTATTGGGTCGTTTCTTTTTTAGGATTGCACGCAGCCATAATGACTATGCCTGCGAGTGCAAACCAGTGTAGTGTTTTCATAGGGTGATAGGGTGAGTTGATTCAGACTCGCAATATCCGCAGATTGACGCTATACTAAATGGCGTGGCCAATAATCTTTTATGAGCGGTTGCTACGAACCATTGGCTCGTAAATAATGAATGCTGTTTGTATACTCGGCTCGTAAAAAAGCGGCTCTAACAACGCAGTGCCTGCAGTAAACTAAATCAAGTAACCTAGTTGATCTTTACCACCTTGCGAATTACTTCTGTATTGTTATAGCGAATCTTTATGAGGTATGTACCTTCCGGCAGGCCGTTCATTCCAATCCGGTTTTCACGCTCGATGCCTTGTATATTCTGAATCGTCCTCCCCATGACATTCAACAAGGTGATGGATGAAGGTTGAGCTTCCGAAAAGCTGATGATAATTTCGGATGATGTCGGATTCGGATATAGTATAATATTGTTATTGGTCGCTGTCTCATTTCCTGTGATGAGGTATACAAAATCGGCCGAGCGTCCGGTACATCCGTTGGCGGTTACATCTACCGAATATATACCGTTCTCCAGAAGACTAATGTCCAATGTCTGGCTGGTTGCCCCGGTGATAGCTTCGTTGTTCAGATACCACTGGTAACTTCCACCGGCTTGTGCCGATAAGGTAGAGCCGCTTAGGGTAACGGCAGCTACAGCGTTGCATAATTCATACTCGGCATAATTCCCGCGGGGTTCATTTCCTACATAGTAGAATCCGCCACCGACAGACAAGCGTATATCGGAAGCAGCAATGGTATATACATAGAAACCTCCTTCATCTTCGACAATGTCCGGGTTCCAGTCGTTGATTGTAGTCGTTGTAAGATTGAAAGATGCTATACCATTTCTCCCGACTCCTGCCGCTTCACTAAAATACCCGGCTACGTACAGGTCGCGGTTGTTGGCTGCAATGTCATTTACAAGTCCATTGAGAAAGGTTGGATTCCATGCAGTGGCCAGTCCCGAAGTTGCATCCAGGGCGGCAATACCATACGGTCTGTATGCGCCACCAATTGATTTGGGAAAGTCTCCCAATACATATACAGTATTACTCTTCACGATCAGTTTGGTGATGTATGATCCGTTTACTTCCGGTGCCCACGCGGCAAGGGCTCCTGTGGTTGCATCGACAGCAGCGAGGTGCGTTCGCGCTGTACCATTGATCTGGTTGAATGCACCCCCTATATATACTGTGTTACCGGATATATCGAGCGTGTTAACATACTGGCTGGTGGTTTTTCCATCGCCTGCTATCGGGTTCCAGGCATTGAGCGCTCCCGATGTAGCATCAACGGCAGCCAGGTTCGGGCGGATTGATCCGTTTACATTCAGAAACAAACCACCGATGTATAGTAAGTTGTCTTTGATCTTCATGCTGCGCACAATGGTATTATCAAATGTGGCGGTGGTTCCGTTAACTACCGGTGCCCAAGACAGAAGGGCTCCGGTAGAAAGATTAAAGGCCGCCAGATTTTTACGATTCGATCCGTTTACGGTGGAGAATGCACCCCCTATATATACCGTGTTACCTTGTATTGTCATGGTATATATTTCACCACCATCGTTCACTACGATAGGATAGGGCCATCGTTCACTCGTGGCTTCATTAAAGATAATGGCACTGCCCGGTACCTGCGAATTAACGATGGTAAAATATCCGCCTGCAAAAACAATACTGCCGTTAGTAGCTACAGCCTGTACATCAGAATTAAGATTGGGATTCCAGCTCTGCAGTGCTCCATTGCTGATCGCTACAGCTGCTATACCCGGCTGATCGGTGGAATTAATTTGATTTATGTAGCCTGCTATATATAGTGTTGACCCGGATAGAGCAAGTGCATAGACTGTAGAGTAGGCTCCCAGTTTTGCATCCCAGCTGGTAACATTTCCATTGGTTGTGCTGACAGCCGCTACTGAGTTGCGGACTGTACCATTGATCGTTGTGAAGAAGCCCGCAACGAACAGGCTGCTGCCCGACAACGAAACTTTATATATATAGCCGGTGCCGTTAGTGTTAGCTACCCAACCGACAATCACAGTGCCGGTGGTTGTTCCAATGTTGATGGCGGCTAAGCCTGTGCGGGGCTGTCCACCTACTGCATCAAAAATTCCACCGATATACATAGTGTTTGTTGCTGTGTTTACAGCGAGGGCATATATATCGTTATCAATGGTTGGAGGAACCCAGGTGGTAGCGGCCCCGGTGGTGGAGTTAAGAGCTGCAAGGTAATTTCGTGGTTGTCCGCCAATGGAAGAGAATTCACCGCCTGCATATACCGTTGTGCCTACTACTTGTATAGCATGTACAAAACTGTTTGGGTTCGGATTCCAGGGAAGGAGTGTATTGGTAGAGACATCAATGGCAGCGAGGTAATTTCTGGTCTGTCCCATTATCTCGGCAAAGTTACCGCCGATGTATAGCGTGGTGCCCTCCAGTACCAATGTACGCACATACGTGTTGGGATCGGGGTTGAAGTTGGTATCAAGTGTCTTGTCGGCTTTGATGTGGATAAGATTCCCGATCGGCTCATTATCAATAGCCGTTAACGATCCGCCTATATACCAACCACCCTGTCCATCAGAAATAACAGTTGCTATATTTCCGCTTATCCTCGGGAAGTCTGCATCGTATATACCGGTAGCGGCATCTATAGCGACAGCATTTCCTGAAAATTTACCGGTTTCATACATGCCTGATCCCATCAGCATGGTATATCCATTGCTGTGCGCGATGCGATCGGGCCCGTTTCTTACGACATAGGCATCAAGTCTGTGCGTGTTTGATTGTGCCGATACCTGCTGTATTAGAAACAGCATGAACAGCACACCAATGAACCGGTATATAGATTGGGTTTGCATAGGGATAGAGCGTATTATATATACGGATAACTTACAATTGTACAGGCTGAGTTAATTTCCGATCGGTTTCAGGTAACTGATGCCGATGATCCACGCGCGGTTATTATTGCGTGTGTCATCGTTTAGTTTCTTTTGCAGATCGAGTAATCCCATTTCATAACGGAAATCAAGCGACACACTTCCATTCCTGAGTATATATTCGATGCGGCCGCCTGCGTTGGGCCCTATATCAAATCGTGAAGCTTCACTTTTTTCAAAATCAAAATCTTCACTGGCCTGATCAAAACCTTCCATTTTGTATTTGCCGCTGATCCAGTACGCTGTATATATACCGACTGTGAGGTGAGCTTTAAAATTATCGAGTGCCGGAATAATAAAACCATAATCCAGCATGATGGGCACTTCAAGGTAGTTGGCTTCAAGCTGGTCGGTTATACCATCGCATACTTTATGGTAATATCCTTTCTGGGTATACTGCAGCTCTAACTGTAAACCGATGTTACTGTTTACCTGTTTAAAGGCAATGGCTCCAAAGGTAAATCCCATGTTGGATACTTCCTTCCACGGAGTTTTTGTTTTGTAGTTGGAGAATGTGGTGCCGGCTTTCGCGCCGATAGACCACAGCTGAGCCTGCGCAACAATGGGTATGGAAATAAAAAGACAGAGTATAAGTTTTTTCATAGACAGAATATAGCGTACCAAAAATGATTAAAGCCTGCGGTATACATAGAATGTATGTATACTATATATCCAGTATCAATAAGGTTCCAGAATAAACTCTATGGTAGAGGGGCCGTCTTTTATACCCGTGTCGCGATTGATAATGAGAATCATTTTGCGGGGTGTAAGACTTTCAATTACCCATTGTTCTTTGGGGGCATCGGCCGGCAACAACTGCAGAATGGTGTTGTTGTTTTTGACAGACCAGTTGCCTGAATCTGTTTTACCGCTGACCTGTATCCGATTGAAAGTGGATGTGGTGTCGGTGGTTGGGGAGGGTTCTGCCAGAGTCAACCTGTACTGACTCAGATCGCTGGTGTTGTCCTTCACACCATCAATATATACCTCTGTAAGTTTCCAACCACCGGCCACAATGCACATCCTCGATGGGCAGTCCGGAATACTTTCCGAACAGGACGCCGAACAAACTGTTGCTAAAGCCAACGCAACAACTATAATATTTTTTTTCATACTGAGTAGAGTATTCCTGAACTATGCAATGCTATATACAACTGACTGAATCATGGTAACGGTACGGCTATCGGTTCTATAATCATAACTAATACACTGACCTGCAGCTATAGTAGTATATGAGTTTGCATAAGTCAAGAATAGAGAGGGTCTTTCAGTACGCATAACTTTCTTAAGTGAGGCGAAGGTAGTGTATGGGATCTATTGAGTGCATCACACGAAAATGTGAGCGAATAGGTTACATAGAAAAGATATTTATATACACTGATTTACGGCCAGTTTAGGAAGTTAAACAAGCTTTTCATTGATAGCTTTGGACACGGCTTCCGTCTGACTGCGCACTTGTAATTTCTCGTAAATATGTTTGATGTGTGTGCGCACAGTATCGATACTGATACCGAAATGTGCTGCGATGAGTTTATAGCTGTTGCCTTTGGAAAGGCTGGCGAGAATTTCTTTTTCGCGCGCGGTGAGTTGGTATTTATTGGCTTGGTCTGCGGGCAGTTGTTGCAACTGTGCTACGACCAAACGCGCTATGCCGGGACTCATCGGTGCACCACCATTCATCACTTCGTGTATCGACTCGATTAACTTTTCAGGTAAATATTTTTTTAACAAATAACCGGAAGCCCCGGCACAGATGGCATCCAGCACGTGCTTGTTATCATCAAACACGGTAAGCATCAGTATATAGATAGATGAGTTGAATGACCGCACTTTTTTCACGGCTTCTATGCCGTTCATACCCGGTAAATCAATATCCATCAGGATAACTTCGGGTTGCAGATTTTTTACCTGTTCTTCTACATGCAATACTTCACCGAAACTGCCGGTAAGTACAAAATCAGTTGAAAGCGATATCAGCGCGCTGACACTTTCGCGCAATTGCTGATTATCTTCATATAAGAGTAGCCGGATTGACACAGTCTGCAATATAAGTGAAGTGATTATTTCTACGGATACCCTGATTATGTGAGTGGAATACGAACGATGATACTGGTACCTTCTGCGGGCACGGATTCAATCTGCAAAACAGCATGAATCGACTCGGCCCGGTAACGCATATTTTTTAAACCATTCCCGTTGGAAACCAGCGTACTATCGAAGCCAATACCATCATCGCTGATGCGCAGGCGTATACCCCGGGCGAAACGTGTAAGGTGCACCACCAATCTTTTACAACGGCTATACTTGGCAGCGTTGTTTATGGCTTCTTTAAAGATGAGGTAAAAATCCTTGCGCACATGCAGGTCCATGCGGGCTGTGCTAAAGTCACCATCTTCAATAAACTCATAATATATATCCTGCGGCTCCAGAATCTCCGCGGTGAATTCTTTCATACGGATAATTACTTTTTCGAGCGAATCATTCTCCGGGTTGATGGCCCACACGATGTCACTCATACTTTCCTGCATGAGAGCAGCGTTCTGGCGAATGGATTTCAGGTACGTCTGCGATGCTTCTGTTTCGCGTTTCTCCAGTGCGATGTTGCTCATGATCTTGATACTCGACAGTGTAGAGCCCATATCATCATGCAGGTCACGGGCAACTTTACTGCGGATCTGTTCCTCCACAAAGTAACGGCTTATCTTGGCGCTGCAGATCGCGGCAATTTCTTTCATCATGTGCAGGTGCCACGAGTTAAAGTATCGTTTACGACTGTTCTCTGAATCAATCACACCAAATACTTTTCCTTCTACAATAATAGGTACGGTTAATTCAGATAGTCGTGTCTTATCATCTACAATATAGCGCCTGTCTTTGGAGGTGTTTGCTATAATTTCAGATTTACCGGTTTTGGCAACGGTGCCTACTATACCTTTACCGATGGGAATCTCGATCGGGTTTACGATCTGGTACGGCTCGTGACTCTTCGGGCCTGCCGCTGCTTTTTGTACTAATATATCATGTTCGGGTATAACCAGGTATACTACACAATCTTCAAACTTGAGCAACTCAACACAATTAATGGCGATGGTCCAGAATACATCCTTCACTGTATTTTTGTTGTAGAGTGAAGTGGCAAACTGATTTAGGATTTTTTGTGCTATAAATGTTCGTTGTAATGAGACAATGCCGGAATATAGCGCATACCCCGCTATACCGATGAGTATACCAATAAACCAAAACTGTTTCCAGAACGGAGGCGTAATGGTAAATTCAATGGAAGCAATGTTGGATGATTCCTGTCCGGTGGGATCTATAGCTTTAACCTGAAAAGTATAGTGTCCATCGCGCAGGTTTATATAGTGCGCATTGTGTTTGTTGCCGGCATCGATCCAGTCATCATCAAAGCCATCAAGCTTGTAAAAATATTTTACCTGTGCAGGAAACGTAAAGGTTAGTGCCGCAAACTCTACCAGTAATTCATTTTGCTTGTAGGAGAACACAGGATCTTTATCGCTGGTAACAACGCTGTCGCTTACCGAGGCGTGCGTAATAACCACCGGAAATTTTTCGGTGTGATGCGCCAGACTATCCGGATGAAATTTGATAAAGCCATTGCCGGCACCGGTAAGAAGTTCTCCTTTACTATTGCGCGAAATGGCATTGCTCAGGTTTGTGAATGGAAGTCCGGCAGCTTTGTCATAGTGACGTATAATTTTCCCTTGTGTATCTATACAGGTGAGTCCTTTAAATGATGCGAGCCACAGGTGGCCATGTTCGTCTACCTCGATCGCATGAATCGTACTTTCAGGAAGACCGTTCTCGATGGAAAAGGTAGTAAAGTTTTTACCGGGTGGTGCCTTGTACGAAAATTTACTGATGCCGCCTGATGTAGTGGCAATCCATATGTTTCCATCCTTGTCTTGTGCCAGATCGTTTACCAGTGCCGAGTGCAGGCGATTCGGATTGTTAGGATCTACTCCGCTATAATGAAATTTTTTAGATAGCAGGTCATATTGAAATATACCGTAGCTATAGTCGCCAATCCATACTTTATGATGTGCTGCATCGGAGAGCAGTGATGTAGGTCGTGATGCAAAGAGTCCGTCTTCGCGTTCCGTAAAGAGCTTCCACTCCTGCGTTTGCGGGTTGTAATGAAATATACCATAGTGCAGCGATGCAAACCAGAAGTTACCTTCTGCATCTTCAATCATATCGTTGAAGAGATAGTCGTCTTCTTTAGCCGGATGCGGAAAAACAGAAAAACGTAGGTGAGTAGAATCTGAAACAAATATATACCGGCTTGTTAATACCCAGAGCCTGTGGTTGGAATCTTCAAAGGTATAGGAACATTTCAGAAGTGGTTTACCTCCAATGGATGCGATCTCCTGTATCGTGCCATTCCGTTTGTTAATAACCATGAGCCGATCGCGGGTATAGGAGCTGACATAATATTTATTGTCTGCAGCGTGATCGAGTACGTGGTAGCAATTTCCGGCTGGCAAAGCGCTTGTATTGGTAAATACCGGGGTAAATGGAAAGAGATTGGTGTGCTGATCGTAAATGCGTATACCCCGCGAAGTGCCGATCCAGATGATGCCATTGTGCTGGTATACACAGGTGGCTTTCTCGTGATGTATACTAAACGGATTGACGTCATCCACCATGAGTGGAGATGCTTCTTCGGTTTGTGGATTCACCGTCCATACACCCTTTAGCGTTGGTACAATAAGCGGTTCTGATTGTGCTTTGATCAATGACGAAGATTTGCCCGGTATAATTTCTTTCAGCTCGCTGCTGTCTGTTCTGAAAGCATATAACCTTTCCTGTCCGAAGAAAACCTTGTGATTATTTTCTGCTGAACGAATGTAAACGAAGTCTGAAGTATAGTCGCCACCGTAGTACAGGAAGGTGTGCGTTCGCGTATTAAAACTGAATAGCCCTGCTGTTGTGCCCAGCCAGAGCTCATCCATCGACTTACGGGTAATTTTCTGTATAGCGGTGTAGGCACTGGCTGGTCGCCACGGTAAGGCTGTATGCACAAACTTGCGCCACGGAAAATGTGTGAATGTATTGGATATAAGATCGTAGTAGCAGAGGTCGCGAGCATCCGGAGCGATCCAGATACGATCGTATGCATCGGCATATATATCCCAGACGAGCGCGTTGCTTAACCTGTTTTTTTTCGGCTGCTGACTGTCAACACTCGCGGTGAAAGTATATAAGCTGTCTTTTTCGGTGTTCAATACGTTGAGACCATTCCAGGTGGCGACCCACAGCCGTCCTTTACGATCTTGTTCGATGTCGTTGACGTGCTCGTGCGAAATTTTAAAAGGTGTGTTGCCCGGCCGGTAAATTCTGAACTGAAAGCCATCGTAACGATTTAATCCGTTAGCCGTTCCGATCCACATAAACCCGGACCGGTCTTTTAAGAAACAAGTAACGCGGTTGTCAGACAATCCATTCTGCTCTGTGATCGTTTCAAAATGGTAGTACTGACCTTTCGCCAGTGAAGCGAAGAGAAAAAGAAATATAAAAGTCGCGTGGGGTCTCACAACTCGATAAGTTAGTAATTTTTAGAACGATCAAATACGATACATGGCAAAGTAAGGTTTGAATGAACGGCAATTTCGCTTTTTGAACAACGTAATTCATACCTCACTTTCAGGGTTTTTATTTAGTTTTGCGGGAATCAGAGCATGGCACAGAACACATATAAGTCAAATACATTTAAGAAGCCTGAGAAGGAGAAGAAGGGGAAGGCCTCTAAATCAAAATTTGATCTTTCATTTTTAAAAGATCCGCGCTTCAAACTTGCATCGGGATTCTTTTTGATGATTGCCGGTGTGTATTTATTCCTCGCGTTATTCTCTTTCCTGTTTACGTGGAAATCGGATTTTGATATTGTACATCCGCAGGAGAGTGAATCCATAATTGAATCAGGCAAAGAGATCCGGAACTGGCTCGGCTACTACGGTGCTGTTATCTCCGATTACTTTATCAACCGCTGGTTTGGTATCTCTGCGTTCTTTATTCCACCGTTTCTGTTTATTGTTGGCTTCAAGATCGTATTCAATAAAGAGCTGCTTCGTATTTTCTCGTACTCAGTGTTCTCCATTTTTGCCGGTGCTTGGCTTTGCCTGTTGCTCGGCTATATGATCTTCATCAACGAAGGGGTAAGTGAATGGAGCTTTTTAGGTGGCGGCTTCGGACTTCAGCTTGCTGAGTTAAGTGAAAGTATGTTTGGCTGGGGCACGTTCCTCATTCTTATACTATCGCTTTTTGTTTTCATTATCTTCTATTTCAATGTAACGGCTATACCATTGTTCCTTCCGAAAGATCCGAAGCCGATGGGCAACGATGCTATTCTGGATGATGACGCTTTGGCGGCTGCAGTAGCGGGAGAGCCTTCGTTCAAAGAGTATACTGATGAAAAGGATAACTGGCCTGAGCAGAAGAAGGAAGAGAAAATTGCAGAGCCTGTTGTACTGGTAAAAGGTCCGGTGGAACCTGTGAAGCCGGTGAAAGAAGTGAAGCTCGAAGTAGAAATTACGGAACCAGTAAAAGAAGAAAAACAGGAACCGGAGTTTACAGTAGAGGAGACGTTGGATACGGATGAACTTGCTGAAAAGCTTGTAGCCGAACAAGGTGTTTACGACCCGACTCTCGACCTGAGTAATTTTAAATTCCCGACTCTCGATCTGCTTAACGAGTATGATATGGGCAAGGCCGGTGTAAGCCAGGAAGAGCTCAATCAGAATAAAGATAAGATCGTTGCTACGCTGGTAAACTTTAAGATTGGTATCCAGAGTATAAAAGCTACGATCGGTCCTACCGTTACACTCTATGAGATTGTACCGGATGCCGGTATAAAAATATCACGGATCAAAAACCTGGAAGATGATATCGCGCTGAGCCTGGCTGCTTTGGGTATTCGTATCATCGCGCCTATACCGGGTAAAGGAACTATTGGTATAGAAGTGCCGAACAAAAACCGCGAGATGGTAAGTATTCGCTCGGTGTTTGCTTCGCAGGCATTTTCTAAAACTGATAAAGAACTTCCGGTGGCTATGGGTAAGACTATATCCAACGAAGTGTTGGTGATGGATCTTGCCAAGATGCCGCACTTGCTGGTGGCAGGAGCAACTGGTCAGGGTAAATCTGTAGGGTTGAATGTGATACTTGCTTCTCTATTATATAAGCGTCACCCGTCACAGCTCAAGTTTGTGCTGGTCGATCCGAAGAAAGTGGAGATGTCGCTCTTCAGTAAAATTGAACGACATTATCTAGCCAAACTTCCCAACAGCGAAGAGGCAATTATTACCGATACAAAGAAAGTCGTGCATACCCTAAACTCGCTTTGTATAGAAATGGAGAACCGCTACGAAATTCTGAAAGATGCCGGAGCGCGAAACCTGAAAGAATACAACGCGAAGTTCATAGCCCGCAAACTCAACCCGAAAGAAGGTCACCGTTTCCTTCCGTATATAGTGTTGGTAATTGATGAGTTGGCCGACTTGATGATGACAGCTGGTAAAGAAGTTGAAACACCGATTGCCCGTCTCGCGCAGCTTGCCCGTGCTATTGGTATTCACCTTGTGGTAGCCACGCAGCGTCCTTCGGTAAACGTTATTACGGGTGTGATCAAAGCGAACTTCCCAGCACGTTTGTCGTTCCGCGTTACTTCGAAAGTTGACTCACGCACAATTCTGGATGCAGGTGGTGCAGATCAACTGGTGGGTCAGGGTGATATGTTGTTGTCATCGGGCTCCGATGTAATTCGTATTCAGTGTCCTTTTGTCGATACACCGGAAATTGAACGTGTTGTTGAATTTATCGGATCACAACGTGGTTATGATTCTGCCTATATGCTTCCGGAGTATGAAGGCGATGATGAAGGTGGCGTTGCTGATGTGGATCTTTCAGATCGCGATGCTCTCTTTGAAGATGCTGCCCGTCTGATTGTTATGCACCAGCAAGGGAGTACATCACTCATCCAGCGAAAGCTGAAGCTCGGATATAACCGTGCCGGACGCCTGATCGATCAACTCGAAGCTGCCGGTATCGTGGGGGCGTTCGAAGGAAGCAAGGCGCGTGAAGTTTTAATAAAGGATGAGCTTAGTTTGGAACAATTATTGACCGCATTGAAAGAAAGACACAATCAATTTTAACTTTGCGGACATTTTTAAGTTATTAAGGAATGAAAAACTCGATTTTAGCCCTCTGCGCGATGATTTTAGTGATCACAGCATCTGCGCAATACGATCCTAAGGCCCTTCAGTCTCTGGATGCCATGAGTAAAAAGTACAAGGCAATACCTGCATTTGAAGCCAACATATCGTACGTGCTGACCAATGATGTTGAAAAAGTGAATGAGGAATTTAAAGGAAAGATCACGGTGAAAGGCGACAAATTCCGCCTGGCTCTTCCGGAGCAGGAGGTAATAAACAACGGCTCTACCGTTTGGACCTATTTACCGGAAGCGAAAGAAGTAAACATCGACAACTACGATCCTAACTCCGAAGATGTTAACCCTTCCAAGATCTACGACATCTACAAAAAAGGATTTAAGTATCTATACCTGCAGGATAAAACAGAAGGTGGAGTATTGTGCGAAGAGATAGACCTGGTGCCTGAGAAAAAAGATGCTCAGTTCTTCAAGATCAAAATGTTCATCAGCAAAAAAGATAAAAGCATTCAGAGCTGGGTAATGTTTGATAAAGGTGGCAACCGTTATAAATATACCATCAGCAAATTCAACCCGAACATTAAAGTGGAAGACAGTTTCTTCGCGTTCGACCTGAAGAAATACCCGGGTGTTGAAGTAGTTGATCTGCGATAATGATCAAAGCAAAAATGAAATTAAAAGAGAAGCAGCCTCGCAAGGGTTGCTTCTTTTGTTTGCAGGCTTTTTTACATTTGCCTCTGCTTTAAAAAGACCACGCTTAACAAAAAGCTCCATGAATCGATCACAGCTCTTTGAACAAATCAAAAAGAAGAAATCATACCTCTGCGTAGGGCTCGACACTGACTTGCAGAAAATACCCAAACACCTGCTGTCTTCGGCTGATCCGATTTTCGAGTTCAACAAACAGATCATTGATGCGACTCATGAATACACCGTTGCCTACAAACCAAATATAGCGTTCTACGAAGCACTAGGCCCCAAAGGATGGGAGAGTCTGCAACGCACCCTGGAATATATACCGAAAGATATTTTTACCATAGCCGATGCCAAACGCGGAGATATAGGCAATACATCATCGCTCTATGCGCGAGCGTTTTTTGAACAGATGAACTTTGATTCCATCACGGTTGCCCCCTACATGGGCGAAGATTCCGTGAAGCCATTTCTTGAATTCAAAAACAAGTGGGTAATTCTGCTGGCGCATACATCAAACCCAGGCGCAAGTGATTTTCAATTACTCGAATCCAATGGCCGAAAGCTATACGAAGAAGTGATACGCAAATCACAGGAGTGGTCTACACCCGATCAACTCATGTATGTAGTTGGCGCTACCCAAGCCGACAAGATGCAAAGTATACGTGCATTGGCACCAGATCATTTCTTTCTCGTACCCGGTATAGGAGCACAGGGAGGCGACCTTGAAATGGTATCCAAATACGGCATGAACAAACAATGCGGCCTCTTAGTAAACTCAGCACGCGCGATCATCTATGCGTCATCTGAAACTGACTTTAACAAACGAGCGGGCGAAGAAGCGAAGAAAGTACAACAAGAAATGGAAGAACAACTGCTAGCTGCCAGCCTCTAGCTGCTATTAGTTTGCGTTAGGTTAAACGTCTTTCTTCTTGTAGGCAAAATCATTGCTATAGTATAGTAAAGCAAAAGTTAATTTTATTCAAATCGCTGTTTTAGAGGTGATTCGATGCCTCACAAGTATCAGTCTGGCATCCAGCAGCTATCGCGGTTGATTTACTTCAAATCATTGTGCTTAAAGCCGTTCGCCACCTCCCGACCGTCAGTCTAGCAGCTTGTAGCTGGCAACTTTTTCCAATTGGGTGATTGACTGCACGCGTGCAAAATTGTAACTCGGCATCTGTTAGCTAAACTATATATACCCGATGTCTGAATCTTTTATTCACTACCTGTGGCAGTATCAATATTTTAATAAGCATGATTTGGTAACAAGCGATGGCGAACCGGTGAGTATATTTCATCCGGGCTATCGTAACACACATGCTGGTCCTGATTTTCTGGATGTGCGTGTACGCATTGGCGATATGGAGTGGATCGGTAGTGTCGAAATACATATTGATGCATCAGGATGGATTCATCACCGGCACGGTCACGATGCCGCCTATGACAATGTTGTGCTGCATGTAGTATGGAACAATGATAAAGCCGTAACTCGAACCGATGGTTCCGTTCTTCCGGCACTCGAACTCAAGCAACGCGTAGAGCCAGACTTGTTGCAGCGCTATAAAAAGCTGGCTGGCAATCCGGAAGAGATTCCCTGTACACCATCATTCCGAAACGTTACGCGGCTTACCGTTTTCTCAACCCTTGATCGTGCCTTGACGGAACGCCTCGAACGCAAATCGAAAAATGTATTCGATCTCTTAAAACGTAATCAGAACAATTGGGAAGAAACGTGCTATCAATTACTGGCGCGAAACTTTGGCTTTAAAGTAAATGCAGATCCGTTTCTGCAGCTAGCACAGTCGTTGCCCTACAAATTTATACTCAGGCACCTGGACAAACCAGCATCGGTGGAGGCACTGGTATTTGGACAATCCGGATTTTTAGAAGAGAATGATACTACCGATGACTATATCCGCGTACTGCGAAGGGAGCATGCTTTGTTGAGTCATAAATATTCATTGCATGAGCGTCAGCTAAACCGGGCACAATGGAAATTTCTTCGGTTGCGTCCTGCCAATTTTCCTACCATTCGTCTGGCGCAATTCGCGAGTCTTTTACAAAAGCAGAAAAATATAGTAAGTAAAATACTGGAAACTGAAACGTACGAAGACCTGAGAATACTCTTTACAGTTCGTCAATCAGATTACTGGCAGAATCATTATCAGGCTGGTAAAATTTCGCGTGATGAAATTGCGACACTTGGCGACATGAGCATCGATAACATCATCGTAAATACAATAGTGCCGATGCTGGCTGCATACGGAAAGTTGAAAGACGATGGCGCATACCTGGAGCGGGCCGTAACTATATTACAACATGTACCGGCAGAGTGGAACTTCATTACCAGGCGATGGGCAACTGTAGGTATAAAGCCGGTCTCTGCATTTGATTCGCAAGCGTTAATTGAACTCTATACCAATTTTTGTTCTAAGCACAGATGTTTAGATTGCAACATCGGAGCATCTTTGCTTAAACCGGTCTGTAAATGACGATCATCGCTGTTGCCAATGGTATAGTGTTATTCTCCATCGCGTATCTGTTATGGAAACGTGAAGATGCTTTTCTGAAGAAAGTATATTGGCCTGCACTTGGCTTCAAGCTGCTCTGCGGTATAGGGCTGGGATTGTTATACCGATATTACTATACAGTAGGCGATACCTATGGCTATTATAATGATGGCGTGCGACTTGCCAAACTGGCGCATTCGGATTTTTCCCTATACGTTGAATTTTTATGGGGAGGCTCCAAGAAGTATGCTATATGGCACGAGCTGGGCTTCCAGCGGCCGCGTGCTATGTTTATGAGTAAAATAGCAAGTGTACTGTGCCTGCTTACCTCAGGTAATTATTGGATAATGTCGCTTTACCTGTCGTTTATTTCTTTTGTAGCGAGCTGGTACCTGGTAAAACAAATTGTCCGAATTAATGCTTCACTGTTGTTGCCTGCTGTTGCCGGCTTTCTGTTTTTGCCATCGGCAGTGTTCTGGTCATCAGGACTTATTAAGGAAAGTGTTGCTATGGCGGCACTATATTCTCTCATCACTATATTTTTAAAGCTATGGCTTCGGGAGCGAACGACTATATATCATGGCTTTTTGGTGCTGCTCACGTTGTGGATTTTGTGGAATCTGAAATATTACTACCTCGCTGTGTTGTTACCCATACTGGTCACGGCGTTGGTTATGAAATATTTGGTGATGCCACGGCTGAAATATAGGCAGTGGTATATATTGTTACCCGTATGGGGAATTGTTTTTACCCTGCCGTTGTGGATGGCCAGCAAGGTACATCCTAACTTTTACCCGGAGCGTTTTATGAATGTAATTGTAGAAAACTATCGGCAATTTACGCTCGTCTCTTCTCCGGGAGATTTCATTGTATACCCGTCACTAAGGCCCGAAGCGGAAAGTATACTTTCGTATGCACCTAAAGCATTGCTCTCGGGTTTGTTCCGCCCCTTTGTCTGGGAAGCTCACACCGGGTTTCAGTTTCTGGTAGCAATGGAGAATCTTATGTTGATCGTGTTGCTGATAACCTCACTCGCCAGGCTGAAAGAACTTTTTGACTCCGGCCAGCGACTGCTATTCTTTTCCGCGACCGTGTATAGTATACTGTTGTGTATATTTCTGGCCTTGTCGACACCTAATTATGGAACGCTATCGCGTTACAAAACCGGGTTCGTGTCATTCTTCTTTGTCCTGGTGGCCTGCAACAATCCGTTGTTAAATCGCCTGAAACGTTTCGTGCAAAGTTGATAATTGTTTGTTCGGTAGATACCTGAAATTTATTTTTGCTACACTTTATAAAGTGTCTATGGAGAATCCAGTAATCATTTTCGGGGCGAACCATCTGGGGCGTGCAGCGAAAGAAGTATTTGAAGCAAATGGTAATGTGGTGTATTGTTTTCTCGATGATGACAAGAAGCTTCACAACACCGAAATTGATAACATAACCGTGATGGGAAGCACCGATGACGATGGTTTCCTGAAACTCATCGGTAAAAAATGTGAGGCCTTTGTAGCCGAAGATGATAACAAGGTACGCAAGAGTCTTGTTAAGATGCTTCAGGACGTACGCCACGTGCAGCCGGTAAACGGTATACATCCGTCAGCGATCATTGCATCGTCTTCGGATATGGGCCATGGTAACTTTATTGACCAGGGGGTAAAGATCGGGGCCGGAGCAAGTGTAGGCAATCACTGTCTGCTACAGGCAGGTGCCATCATTGGTGCCGAAGGTAAACTGGGCGACCTGGTGCAGATTGGTGCAGGCAGTGTTATTGGTGCCGGTGTTGAACTGGAAGACGAAGCGTTTGTTGGTTCAGGAGTAACCATCGTAGCAGGTATAACCATAGGTAAAGGTGCACGGGTGGGAGCAGGCTCGGTAGTAATTGCTCCTGTTAAAGCTGGAGAAACTGTGTTTGGCAATCCGGCTCAAAAAGTAAATAGTTAATCGGTATAAATATTTTTAACAACGGGTGAAAGTCACCGGCAATATGCCAAAGATCTCAGAAACTGATTTGATCCTGAATAAGGATGGTAGTGTCTATCATCTTAACTTATTACCCAAACATTTATCTGACATTATTATTACCGTTGGCGACCCCGGCAGGGTATATCGCGTAAGCGAGCACTTTGATGATATAGAATTTGAAATGAACAAGCGTGAATTTATCACGCACGTTGGCACCTATAAAGACAAACGCATTACCGTGATCAGTACCGGAATGGGTACTGATAATATAGAGATACTGTTAACCGAACTCGATGCCCTGGTTAACATCGATCTGAAAACAAGAGAAGTTAAAAGCAAGAGGAAAAAGCTCAAGATCATTCGCATCGGAACTTCGGGGGCATTGCAAGACGATGTGCCGCTGGATTCTCACCTTGTAACCGATTATGCTGTAGGTCTTGATAACCTGATGACATTCTATAATCTCGAGATGAATGCGTTCGAACAGGAGATCGCTACTGATATTCTGCAGAAAACAAAATTACCATCGCAGCCTTATGTTATCCAGGGATCGGAAGCGTTGCGCGAGCAGTTTGGTGAGGGTATGATCGTTGGTAACACGGTAACAACGCCCGGCTTCTATGCGCCACAAGGTCGTACGTTACGAGCACCGATAAAGTATAAAACGCTGCTAGAAGATCTCAACTACTATCACAACAAGAACAGCGATTTCTGGCTAACGAATTTTGAAATGGAAACGGCTGGCTATTACGCGATGGGCCGTTTACTGGGCCACGAGGTGTTGAGTGTTAATGCGATTATCGCCAATCGTATTAAGAATAAATTCTCGAAAGATCCTAATAAAGTGATTGATGCGCTGATCAAGCGCGTGCTTGACCGGATTTAGAATTCACAAGAGTAAATATATACCAGCCACAATTGCAGTATACATGTGATAAGATTCTCTACAATCACCGGCTGCTATACTTTCCGGATTCCGTTAATCACTTATTTGTTAATCGTAAAAAGAATTGGCCTCTAACCCAGTGCTGCTTTCCTATACGATTAACAAATAACCGATAACGATTTCTTCGAATTACATAAAGGCTGTGCTGTCCATGCGCATAATCTGTCTGCCGGCTGTCAACGGATCATCGTTGTAGAAGCCCGACAGAATCCGGTGTGCGATCTGTTCAATGATCAGCTCATCGTCTGTTTTCCCTTCTTTTCCTCTCCAGAAGATGCGGTCCGGGTGGCGCTTCATATCTTCTACATAGTACTTGGCACGGGTATATTGTTCATCCGTGAAGGTAATTGTAAAGCAGGTTCTTACTTTATGTGTTTCCATAATAATGTGCGGAGGGCAATCGATATGCCAGTTAAATTCCTCTTAATTTTCAAAAAAAGACCGTTGGTCGGCACGGTCGCGCCCGCAGACGAGCGAAATTGTCCGCAGGTGGGACGAATCCCCGGTAAGGTAAAAATGGCATGAAGTGCAGGTGTTCGAAATAGAGAGCTGTCTGAAATTTGGGCGCATGGCACTTCTGAAAGGCCTTTCTTTAAAAGTTCCGTCATGTTGGCATATCCGGAGATTTCGCAGTGAAATTTGCGTTATAATCTCAGAAAACAGTGAAATCATCAGGACAAACCCTGATGTAAAGACTTAACTTCGCAGACAAGAATTATGAGAGATTGTACAATTTTTACGTTGACAAATGGCTTGAGAGTAGTGCACCAGCGAATCACAACTTCCGCGATCGTGCACTGCGGGTTGGTGTTGGATATTGGTAGCAGAGACGAATCAATCTTGAACCAGGGCATAGCACACTTCTGGGAACACATGGCCTTTAAAGGTACCCGGAAAAGAAAGACACTCGATATTATTAACAGCCTCGACTCTGTAGGTGGCGAACTGAATGCCTATACCGATAAAGAAAAGATAGCCTTCTATGCTTCAGCACGCAAGGAATACTTTGAGCGAGCAGTAGACTTGTTGAGTGACATCACATTTCATTCGGTGTTTCCTGAAAAGGAATTGGAAAAGGAACGCGGTGTTATACTCGAAGAGATGGCCATGTACCTGGATAGTCCGGATGAATCGCTGCAGGACGAATTCGAATCGGTAGTTTATAAGAACCATCCGATGGGAATGAATATCCTCGGCCGCGCAGAGACCATCAATGCTTTTCAGAAGAAAGATTTTGTTTCCTTTTTTAAAGGACATATCAATACAAAAAAAGTAGTCTTCTCTTGTGTAGGAGATATAGCACTGGATGAAGTGGAGCGTCTTGCTAAAAAGTATCTTGAGAATTTCAAGACGCATCAACTCAACGGCAGACGCAAGAAGTTCTCATCTTACAAACCAGCGTACCAGGTATTGGAGCGCACTGTGAAGCAGGCGAAATGTGCTATTGGTGGTGAAGCCTACCCGGTTCACAATGGTAATCGCGTACCGCTATATCTGTTGGTAAATATACTGGGAGGTCCGGGTATGAACTCACGCCTCAACCTGTCACTTCGTGAAAAATATGGATTGGTATATTCGGTCGATGCACACTATATACCCTATTCCGATACGGGTATGTTTGCTGTATTCTTCGGAACAGAACCTAAGCAGTTGGACAAGTGTATAAACCTGGTAAAAAAAGAACTGCTGAAGTTCTGTGATAAACCTTTATCAAGACCACAACTCGCAGCTGCCAAAGAGCAGATTAAAGGACAACTCGCCATGTCGGAAGAGAATAATCTGAGTTTGATGCTGATGATGGCACGAAGCGTGCTGCTATATAACCGCGTACCTCGACTGGAAGAAATTTTCCATACGATAGATAATACCAATGCGCAGAAACTGCAGGATGTAGCACAGGATATATTTGATGAAAAGAAACTCAGCTTGCTGACGATGGTGCCAGAGAATGGGAAGCCGAAGGAGGCGCATTGAGAAGTCGGGAAGTCCGAAAATCCGAAAGTCGGGAAGACCGGAAGTTGAAATGTAGGGATACTGAAGATAAAGACTGAGATTGGAAAATAGAGTTGTAGATATAGGAAGACGGTTAAAGATATATAGTGTGTAACGCTAAATTTAGTGTGATCTTAAAATGATATTACTCACGAAAGAGATAGCATGTAATCCAAAGGGTGCCCGTTGAACGCATAAACTTTTTCAGACGTATTGCCTCTTAAAACTTTGAGACTTTCCTAACTTTCAGACTTTCTGTCTTCCGGATTTTCGGTCTTCCCGTCTTCCGGACTTTTTTACTTTCCCACTTTAACAACGAACCGATGGATCTCATAAACGAGTCGATACAACACTACGCAGAGCAACATACTTCTTCAGAGGCTGATCTGCTCAAGAAGATAGATCGCGATACACACGCCAAGGTAATGATGCCGCGGATGCTATCCGGACACTTGCAGGGCAGAGTGCTGTCGATGATAAGTCACATGATCCGGCCGCAGCGCATCCTGGAGATCGGAACCTATACCGGCTACTCGGCTGTTTGTCTGGCAGAGGGTTTGCAGGAAGGTGGTAAGTTGATTACGATTGATATCAATGAAGAACTCGAAGACCGCGTTCGCGATTACTTTGCAGCTTCTTCCTATAATAACAACATCGAGTATAAGATTGGTAACGCGGTGGAGGTAATACCAGCGCTGAACGAGACATTCGATCTTGTTTTTATCGATGCAGACAAGGAGCGCTATAGTGTTTATTTCGACCTGGTAATTGACAAAGTACGAAACGGAGGTTTTATACTGGCGGACAATGTTCTGTGGAGCGGCAAGGTGCTTGACGCGAAGCCGGACAAGGACACGCGGGCTATTCTGGAGTTCAATAAAAAAATTCAGGATGACCCACGGGTGGAAAATGTACTTCTGCCGATAAGAGATGGTATTATGTTGATGAGAAAAGTATCTTTGTAAAACTTTTTAAGTCCCTCTTAAAATATCAATACATGATGAGATCAATCTTCGCGCTATTT
Source organism: uncultured Chitinophaga sp. (assembly GCA_902168205.1). Classification (GTDB taxonomy): domain Bacteria; phylum Bacteroidota; class Bacteroidia; order Cytophagales; family Cyclobacteriaceae; genus Ohtaekwangia; species Ohtaekwangia kribbensis. The sequence goes on from CABHOK010000003.1 coordinate 447,161, forward strand.
TTTGCGGTCCAGTTTACCGTAGCAGCGCAGACACCTCAGGTTCCGCACAAGATGCAGTTTGCGGACATGACGCTCACGATCCGCGATGATGCCCGCCGGGAAATCCAGAAAGATGTAGACGCGTTAACCGCTTCACCACGTCATCACAACATCAAGGTTGAACGCGCCAAAACCTACTTCCCCATCATCGAGAAAATCTTCAAAGAAGAAAATGTACCTGACGATTTCAAGTATCTCGTGTTGCAGGAGAGTGCGTTGATTCCGGATGCTGTATCGGTTTCAAAAGCTGTTGGATTCTGGCAGTTCAAAGATTTTACGGCACTTGAAATGGGACTGCGGGTTGATAAGGAGATTGATGAACGTATGAACATCGTTTCTTCTTCGCGTGCAGCCGCCCGCTATATCAAGAAAAACAATGTATACTTCAACAACTGGATCTATGCACTGCAGGCTTACCAGATGGGAGCCGGTGCTGTACTCCGCAGCGAAAAAGACAGTAAGAGCGGTGAGAAAAATATAGAGATCACCAGTAAGACATATTGGTATGTAAAGAAATACCTCGCCCACAAAGTAGCGTTCGAAGAAATGGTGAATGGCGAAGGACAGATTCGCGTGTTATCCTATCAGAATCAAAACAAGAAAACACTCACCGACCTAGCAAAAGAGGTTTCCGTAGATGAAGCTGAATTAGTAGCCTATAATAAATGGGTGCGCTCTGGTACTATACCAGATGACCGGGTATATGCAGTAATTATACCAGTGAAAGGCAACGGTGCTGATATAAAATTACCGGAAGATGCCGTGCTTGCAAAGGCAGGCGATGCCAGTGCCAAGAAGAATGGAGAGTCAACATTAGCGTCTGCTAAGAAGGACAATCGTAAAAAAATAAATGGTATCACTGCGATACAAGTTCATGGAGGCGAGAGTGCATCACAAGTGGCAACGCGTGCTGGTGTTGATCTGTCGTCATTTTTAAAATGGAATGATATATCTGTTTCAGATCAGATGCGCGATGGTCAATACTACTTACTTGGTAAGAAACGTGCGCGGGCAGCAACAGCCTATCACACTGTAGCGACTGGTGATAACTTGTGGAGTATAAGTCAGCAGTATGGTGTGCAGGTAAAGAAGTTGAAACGCTATAACCGACTTGATTCGGATCAGGATCTTAAACCTGGCATGACGCTATGGTTATCGGCACGCAAGCCTAAAAATTCTGAAAGCACAGCACCTCCATCCAACGTTATACAAGTGGACAACGCACAAACTTTTGCGTGGGATGTAAACCCTTCCGAAACACAGGCCACCACCACAACAACACCGGTTGTAAAAACACCACCGGCTACACAAGAGACTATAAAAGTTACACCACCACCCGCGAAAACAGAGCCAGTCGTAAGCATCGATACAACAACAGTTGTTGAAGAACTGATTAAACCTGTAAAAATTCAGGAAGCTGTAGATTCCTCTAAAACCTTACAAGCTCAGGTAACGGTACCGCAACCTGTGGACACAATGGTGCAACGCGTGCCCGAAGTAATAGTGCCGGAACGTCCTGCTACGCATACTGTACAGCAGGGGGAGACACTTTATTCGATCGCGCGCCAATATAATTTAGGTGTAATGGACCTCGTGAATGCGAATAATCTCAACCTGCAGGAAAGTATCAAGCCGGGACAGGTGTTAAAGCTTTCTGAAAGTCAATCGATTGAAAATAGTGTTGTAACGCCTGATAAACTTTCAGAAGTTGAGCACCAAGTAAAGCCTACGGATACACTCTACAGCATTGCCCGCCAATACGGTGTTACGATCAAAGAACTGATGGAATGGAATAATAAGAAAGATTTTGCTTTATCAGTGGGTGAGCGCCTCAAGGTGAAGCAAAGCAAGTAGTAACGTTTTTTATATTTTTCGTTCTATTTTATTACTTCCTGTTCGGAAATTGTTAAGCTCGTTCCCAAATATTCTAAAAAAGAATATTTTTGTGTTTCGTGAAATCGGATGTGTGGACTGAATTACTGATTATTGAATGCAAACAGACACTAAAGCTATCGACCTTGTAATGCTCGTAGATGATAACGACACTGATAATTTTATCAGTAAGCGTATCATTGAAATCACAAGGTTTGCCAAACGCGTAGAAGTGAAAGGTTCCGGAAAGGCGGCATTGGATTATCTGCGCGAAAACCAAAATGTTCCTGAGAATCTACCGAGTCTCATCTTCCTCGACATTAACATGCCGATCGTAGATGGTTTTGTTTTTTTATATGAGTTCGAAAAATTCAACGAGCTCGTTCGTAATAAATGCAAGGTTATTATCCTTTCAAGTTCTGATAACAAACGCGACATCGATAAAATCGTAAACAACAATCACGTTATAAAATTCATTACGAAACCTCTTACTGAAGTAGCGCTTGACGAGATAAAACTCAACAACATCTAAGATTTTATACTTTGGGTTTTAAGTCCTAATTTCGGCTTAAACCCCAAAAACGTATGAATGAGAAGAAGATCAAGGTTGTAACTGTTTTAGTTGTTTTAATTTTATTCGCGCACACGCACTTGCAGGCTCAGATCGTAAAGCCTGATACACTTTCGAACTGGCACAAGAAATTTACTTTTACGCTGAATTTTAATCAGGCCTCTTTTTCTTCCAACTGGAAGGCAGGGGGCGTAAATTCCGTTGGCTTTAATTCAGGTTTGAATTACAAGGCAGGTTATGAAAAGGGACATTCGAAGTGGGATAATGAAATAGATCTTCTCTACGGATTTGTAAATAACTCCGGACAAGGTTTTCGTAAAACGTTGGACCGACTATATCTGGATACAAAGTATGGCTATAAGCTGAATGATAAGTGGGATATTTTTACATCACTGAATTTCTTATCACAATTTTCGAAAGGCTATAAATACGAAGACGATGCTACCGGAAACGAGCAGGCATTAATCATCTCGGATTTTTTAGCACCGGCATTCATTACTTCAGCATGGGGTGCTGAATATCATCCTACTACATATTTCAAACTACGCTTGTCTCCCTTTGCTCCGCGACTTACTATTGTGCAAGACCCAACGCGCTTTACAAAAACCGTAGGGACTGAACCGTATGGTGTAGATTCTACCAAGACAACACGATTTGAATGGCTCGCCTTTCAGATGACGGCAGAGTTTGATAAAGAGATCTTCACCAATGTAAATCTCAAATGGCGTTACCTCATGTTTGCGAATTATGAAACACTTGAACTCAAAACAATCGACCACCGTGTTGACCTCATGATCACTGCGAAAGTAAATCGGTTTATCAACGTAAGCCTTGGCGGTATTCTGCTCTACGACTATGACCAGGACAGCGGTGCACAGTATAACCAGTTATTCAACTTCGGGTTCATGTATTCATTCCAGAATTTTGAAGACAAGAAGTAATCTTTGAGTAAAGAAAGAGAAAGGCTCGAAAACATTCGGGCCTTTTTTATTTCCATTCAGCTATAATTTTAAATTGCATACGCGAAGCGATCGGAAGATTGCGTTTCGTGTTTATAACCCAATCGAAATATGTCAGTAGTAAAATTTACAGAGGCCATTCAGAAATCCTATACCACACATCTTCCCGCTATACACCTGGGAGCTGGTATATATCAAAATGAAATTATAGCCGATGCAAAGGTATATCTGCCCATGCGTATGATGAACCGTCATGGTTTGGTAACAGGGGCGACTGGTTCCGGTAAAACACGCACGCTGCAGTTGCTGGCCGAACAACTCTCGGCAGCCGGTGTGCCTGTATTTATGCCGGATATGAAAGGCGATTTATCGGGTATGGCCAAAGAAGGTGTTGCAAACGAGAAGATACAGGAACGTGCCAAGGCATTGGGTGTTGAATATATACCTGCCGCACTTCCGGTTGAAATATACTCCCTGAGTGGTAAACTGGGCGCACAGATGCGGGCAACCGTTACCGAGTTTGGTCCGGTGCTGCTTACAAAAATTCTTGAACTTAACGATACGCAAGCCGGTGTACTGAATATACTCTTCAAGTATGCCGATGATAAAAATTTACCGATTGTAGATTTCAGCGACCTGAAAAAAGTATTAAACTATCTCACCGAAGGACCGGGTGCAGCAGAGATTAAAAGTGACTACGGAAAAATATCCTCTTCTACCGCCAGTACCATTTTGAGGAAGATTGTATCGCTGGAACAACAAGGTGTTGATCAGTTATTCGGTGAGACATCCTTTGACGTTGATGATCTCTTCGAGAAAGTAGATGGCCGTGGCGTTGTCAGTTTACTGAACGTAGCAGATATGCAATCGCAGCCTGCAGTGTTCTCAACGTTTATGCTGGCATTGCTGGCGGAAATATACCAGCGCCTGCCCGAAGCCGGTGATCTTGATAAACCAAAGTTGATCTTCTTCCTCGATGAAGCACATTTACTTTTCAAAGATGCTCCGAAAGCTTTTCTGGATCAGATCGACCAGGTTATTCGCCTGATACGCTCGAAAGGTGTAGGTATATTTTTCTGTACACAGCTTACACAAGATGTACCGCCTTCGGTATTGGCGCAGTTAGGTAATCGTGTTCATCATGTGATCCGCGCGTTTACGCCAAATGATGTAAAGGCACTCAAAGAGACGATCAAAACATTTCCGAAGTCTGAGTTCTATGAAATGGAGCAGCAGTTTACTCAACTCGGCACCGGCCAGGCATTCATCACCGTGTTGAATGAAAAAGGTATACCTACCGAAACGGTTGTCACGCACTTGCTGCCACCTGCTTCGTATATGGGACCGCTATCTGAACAAGAGTATAGCACGTTGCTGAATAACTCTGACTTCTATAAAAAATATAAAGATGCGGTAGATCCACAAAGCGCTTTCGAGCTATTGAATGAACGCATGCAGCAAATCGAAGCGGAAAAAGAAGAAAAGCAGGAAGAAAAGAAAGCATCATCTTCATCGCGCACAACATCGCGCAAGCAGGAAAAATCTACATTGGAGGAAGTAATGGGATCACCACTTGCCAAGCAGGTAGGACGTGAGCTCGTTCGTGGTGTATTCGGCATGCTCTTCGGCAGCAGCGCACCGCGCAGAAGTTCACGCAAACGCAGCAGTATATTTTAGGTAAGGATTGAAAAATTGTAAGATTGGAATGCACCTATATCGATACCATAATCTTTCAATTTTATAATCTTCCAATCTCTCAATCTCTCAATTCAACAAGTTATGTGGGAAGACAACGATGACGATGCGGACGATGATTACGATCCGGAACAAGAGCGGAAGCGCATGGAAGCACTTCCTATTTTTCAGAAGGCAGAAGAGATCCGTGAATTGACAAGACGTATTATCGATTCGATTGATGACGAAGAGGTACGCATGATTCACAGCAATATCATGCTGGAAGATTCCATTATCCTTTCAGCCAAAATAGCAGGAGCGGAGGCCATGGATGATTTCATTATGAAAATGGAGAATGCCACCATTATAAAAATTCATGCACGCAGTCTGCTAACACAAACGGCATCACTACTCTTTGAGGAAGTACTTCCAGAAGAATACCTGCGTTTGCTTCGCAAAGAGATCGAAGCGTTTCGACTCTTGTTTCGCGATTGGATCAAAACCTTTCACAAGTCTCCGAAGGAAGGCGATGGATGGGGACTTTTTGTGGAGGATGACGATATATAGATATAGTGCCGGTTAAGCACTATATCTTAACCGGCTCTGCAACCACCGTTGCCTGCATAATAACTTTTGTTTTGATGGAGTTTGAGATCAGACAACTAGCTTCAGACTTCTGAAGCACCTTGTTTGCCTTCTCTGTATCTTTTTCGTCTGCTATAATTACCTCTGGGTATAGCCTCACTTCCGTCATCATAAATTTGCCATCTGCTTTCTCGAGCTTTCCTTGCGAGTTACAACGAAAGGAAATGAAATCCAGTTTGGAGTTTTCGGCAATAGCAAGAAATGTTGTCATGAAGCAACTGCTTACGGAAGCTGTGAATAAATGTTCAGGCGACCATATACCCGGTATACCTTTGGGAAATTCCGGTGGTGTTGCCACTTCGATACATCCGCCTGTCAGTGCATCGTTTTGCGTTAACTCCGGAGAGCACATCATGCCCCTGCGATCTTTGCTCCAGGCTATATTAACCGTATATATATATGATTCCATTTATAATTTGTTTTGCAGTTGATTCCAGCCCCCTCCGTTATGAACATTTGTGTATCCATGTGTTTTTAATATACCGGCTGCCTTGCCGCTTCGCATACCCGAGGCGCAGCAAGTAATGATACAGACATCCTTACCGGGAAGTCTGTGAAGATTATCGGCAAGTTCATTTACAGGTATATTAATAGCATGAGCGATGTGTCCTGAAGTATATTCCTGCTTTGTGCGCACGTCTATAATAACAGCACCTTGCTTTAGCTGTTGTTTGTAATCAAATGCAGGTTCCATTGAGAATATCCGTTTTATGAGTTTTATCATATTCGAAATTATTTAAAGACTTGGTGTATACTTAATTCTTTGTTTGGTAAAGGTAGATGTGCCAAGAGTGCTTCTTCCTGATAATCGTCAGTGACAGCATTGATGTTTTTCAATGCGAGACCCGGTTAGGGTTTATTTTTTTTTCGATTGACCAACACCAGCCTGGTCTAGTATTTTCTCCAGTGGACAAAAGCGCGTAAACGATGACTGAAGCAGGTTAAACCCTACAAATATAGCCAGTGCTATCCAGTACGGATGTATCCAGTACGCCAGTGCTACACTGGCCAGTACCATGCTGCCGGCGAAGGCGCGTATTATTCTTTCTTTCATAAATATAAAGTGTTTATTAGGTGATATATAGTTGTTGATTTATGGATGGCTCGATCGTTTCATTCTATAGTACAGCAACGGTACAACCAGCAAGGTTAGAAATGTGGAGGTAATCGTTCCACCCATCAGCGAAATAGCTAGTCCCTGAAAGATGGGATCGAACAAGATGATCACCGCCCCTAGCACCACCGCGCCTGCCGTCAGTAATATTGGCGTAGTGCGCACAGCTCCAGCTTCGAGAATGGCCCGCTGTAACGGTATGCCTTCTGCGAGACGTATATTAATGAAGTCAATTAGCAAAACAGAATTGCGAACCATAACCCCGGCCAGCGCAATAAATCCGATCATGGACGTGGCTGTAAAGTAGGCATCCAACATCCAATGGCCGAGTACGATACCGATCAGTGACAACGGAATGGCTACCAGCATAACAATCGGTACCCTGAAATCCTGGAACCACCCAACGATGAGCATATATATAATAATGATAACTGCTGCAAACGCTATACCCAGATCGCGAAATACTTCGTAGGTAATTTGCCATTCTCCATCCCACTTCAAAGTATAGTTATCTTCCAGCGCAGGTTGTGCGTTGTAGGCTTCGGATAGAGTATATCCTTTTTTCAACGGAATTGATTTCAGTTTGTCAGATATTTCCAGCATGGCATAGAAGGGACTCTCCAGGTCGCCTGCAAGATCTGCCAGTACATATACTACGCGCTTCTGATTCTTCCGGTAAATGCTTTTAGGACGAATCGTTTCCTGTACCGAGACGAGGTCGCCAACAGGAACGGCATTGCCTTTCGCGTTGATTATTTTTAAATTCATCACATCAGCAATAGAGGCCTTATCGGTATCATGTAATTGCAGTACTATATTTACCGGTTCAAATGCGGCAGCGTTATGAATCATACCGGCTGTGATATCGGATAACGAAGCTTGCATAGTAGCCGTGACTTGCGCAGGCGCTATACCGTGGTGCATGGCTTTCTCACGGTCCACGACAAAGCTATATTCGCGTTGATTATCCTCAGACATCCAGTCGGTATCAACCACTCCGTTTGTGGTTTTGATCTGTTCTTTTAACCGTGAGGCAATGCGTATCTGTTCAGTATAGTCAGGACCATAGATTTCGGCAACAATGGTAGAAAGCACAGGCGGTCCCGGTGGTACTTCCACCAGTTTAACATTGGCATGATAGCGCTCTGCTATTTTTTGTATAGCAGGTCTGTATTGTTTAACCAGGTCATGGCTCTGTATACTTCTGTCTTTTTTGTCGGCCAGGTTCACCTGTATATCAGCTACGTTATCACCTCTTCGCAAATCGTAATGGCGAACCAATCCATTAAAGCTGATCGGTCCCGCAGAGCCGATATAGGCCTGGTAATTTGTTACCAGATTTTGCTGGGCTATATATTGCGATATCTCGCGCGTAACTGCGGCTGTTCGTTCCAGCGTGGTGCCTTCCGGCATATCAATGATTATCTGAAATTCATTCTTGTTATCGAACGGCAACATTTTTACGGCCACCCAACGTGTATAGAAAAATGAAACCGAAAGAAGAAGTATTCCCACTATACTCATAACAAATGTCCATCGCATCCAACGTTTTTGAAGCATTGGCTGTAGCAACATAGCGTATAGTTTATAGATGGTAGATTGTTCCAGTGGCTGGGGCTCTCTCTCGGTATGTGTTTCTTTTTCTTTCAGAAAATAATATCCGAGATACGGTGTCAGTGTTAGCGCCACAACCAGCGAGAGCAGCATGGCTATGGAAGCTCCGATCGGCATCGGACTCATATAGGGCCCCATCATACCCGATACAAATGCCATTGGCAGAACAGCCGCTATAACGGTGAATGTTGCCAGTATAGTAGGGTTTCCAACTTCATTTATAGCGAATATAGCAGCTTGCAAAAACGGCAAACGTTTCATCTTGAAATGCCGATGCATATTTTCAGCGATAATGATGGAGTCGTCAACTACGATACCCGTAATAAAGACAAGTGCAAAGAGCGTGATGCGGTTCAATGTATAGTCGAGAAAATAATAGCTGAACAGCGTCAGAGCAAAAGTTACCGGCACCGACAGGAATACTACCAGGCCACCGCGCCATCCCATAGCGAGCATTACAAAAACGGTAACCGCGATGATGGCCACCAGGAGGTGAAGCAGCAACTCGGACACTTTTTCAGACGCTGTCTCTCCGTAATTTCTGGTTTGTGTGATATAGACTTCATCCGGTATAAGTTCTTTCTTAAGATGCTCAACTTTCGAAACAATCTGATCGGCCAGCTTCATAGCGTCAGCGCCTTTTTTCTTGGCGATGGAAAGTGTTACAGCCGGATACTCGGATGAAAATTTATTGGCCTCGTCAACATTATACCGGCCGTTCCCATAGTAAACATACTGCGATGGCTTGGCCGGACCTTCCTGTATCGTGGCAACCTGCTTCAGGTATACGGGCTGTCCGTTATGGGTACCTACAATCAAGTCTCCCACTTCAGCGGCTGAGCGTAGAAAGTTTCCGGTATTTACAGAGAAGACTGTGTCCCGTCTTATCAGGTTTCCACTCTGCAACTGCGTATTGTTACCCTGTATATAGTTACTGATAGTCAGTATATCGACATGGCTATACGCCATTTTATCGTTGTCCAGTGTAACGTTTACCTGGCGGTTTCTGCCCCCGGTAATCTGAACGGTAGCTACATCTGTAATTTTTTTGATTTCACCGGAGAGTGTTTGTGCCAGTTGCCTGAGTTCGTAGTCGCTATAGGTCTCGCTCCATAAGGTTAGTCCGAGTACAGGCACATCATCGATGGCCCTGCTTTTTACCAGTGGCATGGTTACACCCGCCGGCATCTGGTCCATATTTTTCAGCAGTTCATTGTATAGTTTTACAAGCGAACGCTCTATGTCTTCGCCAACGTAAAATTGTACAATGAGCATTGCCTGTCCCTGCATGGAAGTTGAGTATACATGTTCAACTCCCTTAACGTTAGAGATGATTTTTTCAAGAGGTTGTGATACCCGCGATTCTGTCTCGGCTGGCGATGCGCCCGGGTAACGCACAAATATATCAGCCATCGGTACATCGATCTGCGGCTCCTCTTCCCGCGGAATAAGGAGAGTACTATAGCCGCCAATCAATAGAAAGGCTACCATCAATAAGATCGTCAGCTTCGATTGTATAAATGCCTTGGCAATGCTGCCCGATAAACCTTCTTTCATGTTCATTGAATTATATATAGATACTCACAGCTGGTTATTGTATGGCAACCGGCACACCATTATACAAGCGTTCATCGCCGGCAAGAATAAATTTTTCTCCGGCTGTTATGCCTGCAAGAATTTCAACACGGTTACCGATTGTTCTGCCAACACGTACCCATCGTAGCAAGGCTGTGTTTTCCGAACCAAGGGTATATATACCGGTGAGTTGGTCTTTCGAGAAAATAGCGGCAGCAGGAACCGTAACGATGTGCTCATGGGTAGCAAGGTGTTCGTCTGTAGCAATTACTACGTTCACATTCATGCCTGAATACAAAGTATAATGTGTACTGTTGGGTATATCAATTTTTAACAGATACTGTCCGCCACTGAATCGCGAAGAAGGACTTACTTCTGAAATTGTACCCTGTATGCTTTGTCCGGTTGATTTAACGATCACATCCACGGGCATTCCTTTTCGGACACGCGGTATATATACTTCCGGTACCGAAGCACTTACCCGGTGAAGAGCCGATTGTTCCAGTATCAGGATAGGCTGCCCGGGGTGTGCCATCGTTCCGGCATCCATGTTTTTCTGCACAACAACGCCATGAAAGGGAGCCTTGAGATTGGTATAGTCCAGCATGGCTTCAGCCTCGTATTGCATTTGTTGTGCGGCTTCGGCTTTCGCTTTCACCGAAGTATAGCGCAGGGTGGCATTTTCAAATTCCCGGGTTGATACACTTTGCAGTTGATGTAATTCAGTATAGCGTTCGTAGTCTTTCTGTGCATCATTCAATGCAGCCTCGGCTTCTGTTACCATGGCCTTAGCCTGCGCACGCCTGGCCTGTATATCCTGGTTGCTGATGGTGGCAAGAAGTTGTCCTTGCTTCACAATATCACCGGGTTTAACATGTATTCCGGTAATGAAGCCCATTACGCGGGTACTGATCTCGGCTGTTTCGCCAGCTTCAATATAGCCGCTTACATGAATGTTGCTATCAACGGTTGTCTCAGCGATGCCAATGGTTACAGGAACCGGGTTCGCTTTCTTTACTTCGGTGCCGGCATGATCACTACTGCATGCGCCTGTGAATATACTTACGGGCACGAGCACGGTGATGCTTAGACTATATATATACTTTTTCATACTTCTTGTTTTATTTGTCAGAGGTTTCTGTTAAAAAATACAGGTATAGTTGTGTTGTGGTTAGCTGAAATACAGCTTGTGCATAGTGGAGTTTTTGCTGTGATAATAGTGTTTGCGCCTGGAGGATGTCATTGGTAGTAACTAACCCTTGCGCATAGCGATTTTGCAGGATCCGCAAAGCTTCGGTTGCCTGTGCTACGGCAGTACGTTGTTGCTGTAGTAAAAACTGCGCATCCAGTAATTGGCGTTGGGTTTTACTGATCTCCAGTTTGCCTTGTTCTTTCTGATGGCGGAGTTGCTCCGCTATTTTATTTTTCAGAATACGTTGTTCATTCACTTTATGGCGTGTAGCCATACCGTTAAATATATTCCAGGATAGCTGCAGTCCGGCCAGGTAGGAGCCTGAGCCGAATCCCACGGCATCGTCATCGTTAAACATATACTCAGCAAAAGCATTGACGCGGGGCAGGTACGACATCCGCGTTGCGTGGATCATACGATCCTGTGCATCGACCGATAATTGCATCGCCTTGAAGTCGGCCCGGTTATCCGGAAGTATAGGCGTAATTTCCGCAGGCATGGTAACAAGCGTAGTGTCGGTCTGGTAGAGTATACCGGTTGGTTTTCCCATCCACAAACTCAGGTAATCTGAAATGTTATACAGTGCACTGGTTGCTTCAGCCAGTTGGCTTTCCGTAGCGGCTATCTGTACTTGTACATGCAATACATCCGAGGGTTGTAAAAGGCCTTTTGCAAGACGGTTAACAGTAGCAGTATGAATCGATTTTACAGTGCGCAGTGCTTCTTCCAGCGTATGCTTCACGCTATAGGACAATTGTAACTGCGCGTAAGTTTTCTGTACTTCAAAAGCTGCGTACGATTGTGTTCGCCTGGTTTGCCAGGTATATGCTTCCGTTTGCAGGTAGGCTGCCTGGCGCTGCTGAAGCTGATCGAGATTCAGAATTGGCTGACGCCATTCAGCTTTCGTAGTATAATTCTGAATGGACGAAGGATGATTCAGTATCTCCGGATTGAAATCAGACTGGGTAACATTCTGTTGCTGGAGTTTAGTGCCAAACGCGTTGAGCGGATTGTTCGTGCTGATGGCTGTATAGCTTACCGCGAGTTGCGGAAGAAATATGGAATTGGTTTGTTTGAATGCCGCTACGGCACGTGCTTCGTCCAGTTGCGCCTGCACAACGTCCGGGTTGTTTTTTAGAGCGGCATCTAACGCATCAGCAAGCCGCAGAAAGGTATATTCCTGCGCTTCTGATAAGGTTGACGAGCATAGCGAAATAATCAATAGAACCGATAATACCTTGTTCATTATCTTTTTTATGCAAAGTTACCGGAGCCGTTACCGCTGCACTGTGACCTGGGTCACGTTCAGATTTCTTTATAAAATCTTCCGGATTGGTTCATTGAAAAGTGATCTGCCTGAAGGTGAGGACATAAAAAAATGATTCAGAACGGATTAAACCTTCACGCTGCAGCGTTGTCTAACAAACCAAATATTTCTTTATGAAAGCAATACAATTTGTTTTGGGGTGTGTGATGGTCTGTGCAATAATGAATTCATCTTTTGCAACAACTTCTGTACCACGCGACAGCACCGGGGTGCCGGGCGATAATTTCAGCCTGGAGGGCGCCCTCGAAATGTTCAGGAAAGCGGAGTCGCCGGAAGAGTTTGAAAAGATGATCAACACCGAAGATAACAAGGTAAACAACCTTGATCTTAATGGCGATGGTGATACGGACTATATCAAAGTAATAGACAAAGGCGAAGGCGATGCGCATGCATTTATACTGCAAGCCGCTGTTTCTGATAATGAGAGCCAGGATATAGCGGTAATCGAACTTGAAAAGACTGGAGGCAGCGATGCTGTTGTACAGATTGTAGGCGATGAAGATATATATGGCGAGCAGGTTATTGTAGAGCCTGCGGATGAGAACAGGGCAGCAACACAATCTGCGCAGGCACGCACACGATCAACCACAACGACCAATGTTGTTGTAAATGTCTGGACATGGCCGGTAGTGCGTCATGTATATGCCCCGGGCTACGTGGTATGGATTTCTCCCTGGGGATGGCGCGCCCGTCCCGTATGGTGGCGTCCATGGAGACCGGTGCATTACCGTGTTTTCTATCCGTATAGAGCGCCGTATCATCGGCGCTATGTGGTGGTGCATCACCACCGTGTAGTACATGCACATCGTATATATACTCCGGTGCGAACAACTTCAGTAACCGTGCATACGCGCAATCGTGCCTCGGTTGATCACTACCGCACCACACGCACATCACGCAGCACTACCGTTACAAGAGACAACAAGCAAACCAAAGTAACCCGCAGAACAACAACGGTGCAGGGGAAGAATGGTAAAGCAACGAAGCGTACAACCCGCGTACGAAGAAAAGACTGAGGCTGATTCAGGGGCGGTTCAGACGGTATAGTATAGGTCGAACGGATATATACTATACCGTTTTTTATTCTGCTGCTTTAGAAATCGAGACGTGTTATTTCGTTTCGCGAAACTGAAATTCGTTTTTGAGACTCCATCTTTTTAAGCAACCGCGAAATTACTTCACGCGATGAGTTGAGATCATCTGCGATTTCCTGGTGCGTCATCGTAATCTTGTTGCTCTTGAAAGATTCAAACTGCCGTTTTAAATAAAATTCAAGTTTCTGGTCCATGGAATGAAACGCAACCTGGTCGATCACTTCCAGCAGTTCTTCAAACCGGCTGCGATACGTTTCCAAAACAAAATAGTACCATTGCCGGTGGTCGCGCATCAGTCCATCCATATACTGAATCGGAATCGCCAATGCTTTTACGGGCGACATGGCTTTTGCTTTGATAGCACTTGTCTCATTCTTGGCGGCACAGATCATGGAAAGCGCACAGGCACTGCCTTGTTCGAGGTAGTATAAAAAGAATTCTTCGCCATCATCTCCTTCGCGGTATAACTTTACCCGGCCATCCAGTATCAACAGCGAGTTTTTGAAATACTGTCCCGGCCGCATCAGCATGGTTCCTTCCTCGAAGTTTGTTACCTGTCCTATAGCTTCCAGGTGTGCTAACAGCTCTTCATCAAACTGCGGAAAAATGGTTTGTAGCTGCATAACCCGTTTATTGTTTGATGGTGAACGGAAGCGATACCAGGATTTTTTCCCAGCGTATGGTAAGTATACCCTGCTGGTCTGATGGAGCTTTGATACCGTATACCAGTCGTTCCTGCAAGGTTGCTATATTTTGAGGAGTAACATTTACGCGCACTACATCTTCCTTTGCATTATAGTCATCCGCAAGATGCTGATTCCAGTTGCGATTGATAATGACTGTCCACTGATCTTTACCTGGAATGGTGAAGATGGCATATTTACCCGCGACAATGGTAGTACCGTTAATAACTATATCCCGGTTAAACTCCCACGCGGTAGCCTGATGTGCGCCCGTTACCCAGACTTCTCCGTAAGGAACAAGACCTCCCCAGATCATACGGCCACGCACAGCTGGTGCATGGTAATGCAGCATCAGATGAGCTTGCCCTATCTGAGCATGTACTTCTTTGGGAATACTTTTCTTCAACGTATCTGCCGGAGCGGAAGCATGGTCGTGTTGCGCCATCACTACATAGGCAAGCATACAGGCCAGCATTGTCATCACTATTCTCATCACTTTATATTTTTAATCATTAGGACTTGTTCCGAAAGATAATACTCAAATGCAAAGAGATTTTCATTTCAATACGCCTTTTCCGTAATTTTTATACTGCTTCAGGTATAGGACAGGAAAATAAAATCACGGTTATTGCACGTGCAAACTTGCTGTGCAACACCCCCCGTTAAAGCATGGCTGAAGAGTTTACCGGTACGATGCTAAATCTTATAGCAGGCATAAGTTTTTTAGTATATTACCTGATGTAAACTTGGTTTGCCAAAGCGGAATGAATCCACCGTCAGCTATAGCCTAACCTGTAACCTGCTGCCGGGGATGATTGACCGAAGCATAAGGTTTTACCCTCAAACCAGATGTATGGTAAAGAAAATCGAATTTTTACTCGTTGGTAACCGCGGTGAGAAATCATTGTCAGATTACCGCCGGGCAGTACTTACGGGATATTGTATTCTTGTTTCGTTCACAACGGCCTTATACTATATTATTGTTAACTGGCTCTATAATTTTAACCCGGCCGTTTATTTTTACTATATACTTATTGTTATACTGCCCATTGCCTTGTGGCTGAACAGAATGGGCAGACACTGGTTTGCCAAAAGTGTCATCCTGTTAATCGTGAACTTTGTTGTATTTGCTTTTTCATCGCGCGAACCACCCGTGCCCTCTGCATTTTTATTTTTTATTATGTGCAGCCTCATGGCACTTGTACTTTTCGATGCCAGGGAGAAAAAGAGTACAGCGCTGTTTCTGTCCCTGTCGGCAGGTTTGTACCTTTTGGCAAGGTTTACAGAATTCAGCCTGGTACCGCCACGCCCTATAGATTCTGAGTATCTGGTGAAAGCCTATAACAACAACCTGGTAATTGTATATTCCTTTTCGGTGCTGGCGGTATATTTTCTGGTAAAGATCAATTATACCGTAGAGGCATCGCTCGAACATCGTGAAAAACAAATACTGGAAAAGAACAAGATCCTGACAAAGACAAACGAAGAACTGGATCGATTCATCTACAGTACATCACACGACCTGCGGGCTCCGCTCAATTCCATCGAAGGACTCCTCAACCTGAGTGAGAAGACAAACGAAGCGTACGATTTGAAAATGTACCACCAGATGATGCGTGAGCGCATACGCAAGCTCGAAAGCGTACTGGGTAATATTAGTCAATACTCTAAAAATGCCAAACTCGAAATCGAGAAGAAACACATCAATCTGAAAGAGTATGTTAACCGGGCATTGTTTGATGTACGCTATATGGAAGCAGCCGATCGTGTTCGGGTAGATGTCGATATTCCAGATTCGGTTGTGGTTGAGACAGACCCGATGCGTCTTTCGATCATTCTCAATAATCTTATCTCGAATGCTTTTAAATATAGCGATCAAGCCAAAGAAGATCCCTATATCATCATTCGCGGGTTCCTGGCTTCATCGCGTATAACCATTATCATTTCCGATAACGGTGAAGGTATAGATGAAGATCAGCAACCCAAAATATTCTCGATGTTCTATCGCGGAACAACACGCTCCACCGGGTCCGGTCTCGGATTATACCTGGTAAAAGAAACAGTAGAGAAACTTGGCGGCTCCATTACCTTATCGTCTATGCGGGGTCGTGGTACTACATTTACTGTGGTGCTATAGCTGTGTAGCAGGTGACCATTATCGCACATTATTATTACAGATGAGTACATGATAGTCATAAGATTCGGTCATTCAGCTGCTGAATGACATTGGCATATTATTGGAAAGTCTGCCTGCTCATAACTATAACTCCAATTGACGTATGATTCGTAACTATCTGAAAATAGCGATCCGAAATTTGACACGGAACATTGGTTATTCAATCATTAACATTGGTGGACTTGCCGTAGGTATGTCGGTAGCTATGTTCATTGGTTTATGGGTATACGATGAGCTTACCTATAATCGTTACCACTCGCAATACAGTCGCGTGGCGCAGGTAATGCAAAGTCAGACCTTCAACAATCATGTCTATACACAATATGCGATACCCTATCCGTTGGGAATTGAACTTGAGAAGTCGTACGGAAGTGATTTCAAATATATAGTCATGAGCTCGTGGACGGGCGATCATATACTCAGTCATGAAGATCATAGTATTTCCAGCGTTGGTAACTATATGGATGTGGAGGCGCCACGGTTAATGGATTTGAAAATGATCAAAGGTTCACCCGATGGTCTTCGCGATCCGGCTTCCATTTTACTTTCGCAATCGGCTGCCAAAGCTGTGTTTGGGGATCAGGACCCCATCAACAAAATGATGAAGATCGATAACAGTCTCGATGTAAAAGTTACCGGTATATATGAAGACATTCCTCACAATTCTGATTGGAACGAGATCATGTTCATTGCTCCCTGGAAACTATATTCTACTGCCGAAAACTGGGTAAAGAACGCGGAGAATGAATGGGACAATAACTCGTTTCAGCTATTTGTACAGATTGCTGATCGTGCTGATATGAAAACAGTCAGCGATAAAATTATCAAGGCCAAGTATAACCGTGTACCTGATAGCGAGAAAATATTCAATGCTGAAACATTTCTGCACCCGATGGACAACTGGCATTTAAAATCGAACTGGGAAAATGGTGCACAGACCGGAGGGCTTATCGAGTATGTGTGGCTCTTCGGTTGTATAGGTATTTTTGTTTTGCTGTTGGCATGTATAAATTTTATGAACCTGAGCACCGCACGTTCTGAACAGCGCGCCAAAGAGGTAGGTATTCGTAAATCGATAGGTTCGGTAAGGAAGCAACTGGTTACGCAGTTTCTGAGTGAGTCGCTGATGGTGGTTATACTCGCATTCTGCCTGACTATAATTATTGTTTCGGTATCTCTTCCGATGTTCAATAACCTCGCTGATAAAAAAATATCGCTGCCGCTCGGTAATGCAATGTTCTGGTTAATAAGTATTGCGTTTATACTGATCACCGGATTTCTCTCAGGAAGTTATCCCGCCCTATACCTGTCATCTTTCCAACCGGTAAAAGTATTGAAAGGTACATTCCGTGCCGGACGTTATGCATCGCTTCCGCGCAAAGTATTGGTAGTAGTACAATTTACAGTATCAATAACATTGATCATCGGGACACTGGTAGTATACAGGCAAGTACAATTTACTAAAGACAGACCTGTAGGCTACGATCGCAGTGGTATCATTATGATACAAAAGAAGTCACCGGATTTCTTTGGAAAGTTTGATGTACTTCGAAATGAATTGAAGAACAAACGCATTGTTGAAGAAATGGCAGAATCATCAAGTCCGCTTACCGGGGTATGGTCTAATAGTGGTGGTTTTGATTGGGAAGGAAAAGATCCTGAACTGCAAACTAATTTTTCTGTAATCAGAGTTACGCGCGAGTATGGAAAAACGATAGACTGGCAGGTAAAGGAAGGACGTGATTTTTCGAGAGAGTTCTCAACGGATTCTTCTTCGATTATCGTAAATGAAGCGGCTGTGAAATTCATGGGTATAGATGACCCGATCGGAAAAACGGTGCGCTGGGGAAGTACGCGTGAGTATAAAATTATAGGCATAGTAAAAGATATGCTGATGGAATCGCCCTTTGAACCGGTGAATCAGGCTATATATTTCAATGAAGAGAAGTATACCAACTGGATTGTGTTACGACTCAATCCGGACAGGAGCCTTCATGAGTCGCTGGCAGGTGTTGAGCAGGTATTAAAAAAATATCTGCCGCTCGTGCCTTTTGATTATAAATTTGTAGATGTTGAACATGCCAACAAGTTTGCTGATGTTGAACGCATCGGTGCACTCTCGGGTATATTTGCTGTACTGGCTATATTTATCAGTTGCCTGGGACTGCTCGGTCTCGCATCTTTCGTAGCAGAGCAACGTACCAAAGAGATTGGCATTCGTAAGGTGTTGGGAGCTTCTGTAGCCAGCCTCTGGAGAATGCTGTCCAAAGATTTTGTTATACTTGTATCGATCTCTTGTCTCATGGCTGTGCCACTGTCCTATTACTTCACAGCCGACTGGATCGATGACTATCAATATCGGGCAGATATAGCCTGGTGGATATTTGGAGCTGCCTGTGTAGGAGCCCTGGTCATCACATTGCTCATGGTTAGCTTTCAGGCAATACGCGCGGCACTGGTAAACCCGGTTCAGTCGCTCCGGGCTGAATAAATATATTGTGCAACGCTGCGAGCTGTAACCAGCAGTTCGCAGCTTAACTTACTGCAGCCAGTATTTCTTCAACGATATCAACCATTTGTTTTTCCGGGTCAGTTCCCCAATGACTCCCCGACATAACTATACTCAATTGTAGTTCGGGTATAATGATGATATACTGGCCGCCATATCCCCACGCAAAAAATGACGATACTGTCTTTTCTTTCCACTGGAAATTACGAGTCCACCAGAAATAGCCATAGCCAAGCGTTGGTGTAGGGTATAAATGTGCGGTGGTGGATTCTTTTATCCAGAGAGCGGGCACAAGTTGTTGCCCGTTCCATTGCCCGTTGTTCAGGTATAGCAATCCGAATTTCATCATGTCGCGCGGACGTAAATCTATATCGCCAATAACACCCATCGGGTTGGTTTCTCCCAGGTAATATTTTTCGATACCCAACGGTTTGAGTATACGCTTCGTGAGTTCACTTTTATTGTTGAGTTTGGTTGCATGCTTCAGTACAGCATTCATCAAAGTATGATTCAGCGAATTATAGGCAAACACCGCTGCGTTTGATGTATGACGTGGCAAAGACAAGAGGTATGTGAACTGGTCTTTTTCGTTGGATGCTATTACCAAACTGTTACGATCGTCAATATAGTCGTATGTCTGTTCATCCCACGGTATACCCGTGTTCATGGTAAGCAATTGCTCCAGGGTAATGGTTTTATTCTGCTCGTTGCACGCGAGCGATTTATAGGCGGGCAGATAGGCGCACAAGGGATCCTGTATACTCCTGATCTCCTTTCGCGCCATTGCTATACCGGTTAGCGCTGAAATTATACTCTTGGTGGCCGACTGTATATTATATATAGAGTTTTGATGGAAGCGGTAAAAATATTCTTCTGCAATCAGGTGGTTGTTGCGCGCGATCAGTACACTGTGAATATCCTTGTAGGTACCATTCGCGATATGTAGCATCAGGTTATTAATTGTATTGACGTCTACATGTTGATGAGAGGCTGAGTCAGTAAGCAATCCATCACGCATTGCCTGCGGACGCATATAGCGATAGGGCATAGTTCGAGGATGCAGCCCGGATACCGTGTCGGGATTTACAGGTATAAATTCCAACGGATATCGCTTGTGTTTCTCGCCCGTCCAATAGCCGGTAATACGACCTGTCTCATGGTGATAAAGACCATGGTATTCGGAGAAATATTCTGCCAGCCGGAAGTATAGCGAATCGTGCCGGAAGTAAATGGTGTCTAATGGAAATTTATTAGCCTTGAAGGTTACATTGATAACTTCAGGCTGAGTGCCCTCCATGGTAAGGTAAATATGGTAGGTGATATCCGGGAAGCGGAGCAGACCCAGGTAATGATTGACAGGAGGAACAGAGGGGCGGGCGGAACATGCTGTTACCGCCAGTAGCATACATATAAAAATGCGCTTCATACACCAGTAAGATAGTTAATTTATGAATTGTCTCAATTTTCCTGGTTCGGGTAAAAATCAACAGCTTGATAAATGAATCTGCGCTTGTAGCCGGCAAAGGCGACAACGCATGCTTTTTTTCTGCGATACTTAATATATACTATGCACAATAAGCCTTTATCTTCGAGGGAAGCTCTTTGATTCTAGCGCTATGTAAATCTCTGACGTGTTCGATCTGCAAGGTTCCTCCGAGGATCAGCATTTCTTTATATTCAAAACGCTTTCCAAGGCGATCGTCAAGCATAACATTTTGCATACTTTGGGCTATACCGATCTCAGTTAGGAAATCGTTGGGATGGCCGGCTGTGCAAACTACAACGCCATACTTGATAGACTTCATCTTTTGCGTGCTGTTGTTATGTCCATAGGCATATCCTATTGAATAAACTCTGTCGAACCAGCCTTTCAGTTTAGCAGGACAATCGCTCCACCAGACCGGGTATATAAAAATGATACAATCTGACTTTTCAATTTTTTTATGCTCCGAAAGAATATCGTGAGCGATCGGCAATTCAGTTCTGGCAAATCCTTCACGTTCATACTCCTGTTCAGTCATATCAGCCTGAAAGTCCATCGCATATAGGTCTGATATATCTACATTCCAGCTCTGCGCAACGAGTTCGTTTTTCAATTGCTCTAAAATCTGGAAGGTATAAGATTTCTTACTGGGATGGGAGTATATGATCAGGATGTTCATGAAGTATTTTTGTCGCGGAGATGCCTTTGTAAATCTATAGTATTCGGATATTTTTCGAAATTGATTTCTGAGATAAAATTTGAAGATAGATTATTTGTTGGCACCTTGTAGTTATAAAGTAGCTCATATAAATGACAAGTAGGGTAGGACTAGTTGAGCGTAATGGCCATTTGCACACAGATGGATTGAAAAATTTTATAGGACACGAAGTAAAAGTGTTGATTAAAGAATGGCCGGTTCAAAGTTACTCGGATGTACTCATTTACCTGATTGACTACATTGTACATTCCGGAGCAATTATAAGAAATGAGCAAACTATAGCGTATCATTCCTGGCTGCTCAAGTTTGTTCTTGACTCAGAATCAGAAATTCATTTATACGAGGTTAGAGGTGATGGCGAAGGATTTGTGGAAGGTGTAGACTACGCCCTGAAAGTAGTATATGAACAGATCAAGGTTTGTGAAAAATTTAATGCGACTCCACGCTTCCCAACTTTTTCTCAAATGATCGCTATATCAGATGGTGTATACGAGGGGATGCCAATAGAAGGAGTGCGCTATCCTTCACCAGAGCATATGACCGGATGGTGGTTAAGTACAGATTTATATGATGTGGATCGATCTGTAAAGCCTGTGCACTATTTTCATATTGCTTTTAAACGACCAGATTTACTAAAATACCTCGCGCTACCTTTTGGCTATAGATTTAGAGAAAATCAAAAACAGGCGATGGGTGTCTGGTTTGATAGTACGATCGAGTAAATGATAATGACATAGTGAAATTAATTTTCGACAACAGCGGCAAGGTTAAGAATCAGGAGTCAGTGTCTGAAAAAGAAATTACTGACATGATTGAGAAACTACACCCTTCTGATTTTCCTTATTTGATATTAGAAGACACGGAGAGTAATTATATCCAGTGTATGGCAGGTGATAAAGATTTTGTTGTTGAGATCAGGATATATGATGAAAATGATTCATTCAAACACTTTGTAATTGGTAGTAAGGAAACAAGCCAGGTTTGGTATAGTATAAATGGAGCGGTTGGTCCGGTCATGGTGTTAGGTCACGAACTTTTGAGAATTCGGGATGTGAAGAACTTATTTGTTTCTTTTTTTCTGAATAACGATGTGCCAGAAAGCTATGCGAAGAGAAACGTTACAAAGATGTTCAGGTAATTTAACCAACAGCCGGTATAACTGATTTTGTATTTGCAAAAATGCTGAGGCCTCGGTAAAAACTACGGATAAGCCATACTAAGCTTTATTATAAACTGGCGGTTCAATACGATTCCTAAAAATTAAAGAGCGCCTATGAAAACCTGTTTCGAATCAGAGTTGGTTCATGTTAAATATGATCCTGACAAAAATATAATTATAGGTATATGGTTAACATCTCCTACATCCGAAGAATATAGAGAAGGATTGAACGCGGTACTTCAGGTTTGTAAAAGATTCAGGAGCAGGAAAGGTGGTGTAGGATTGCACAGGGCTGGGAGTTATTAGTCCGGTTGACCAGGAGTGGACCATTCAGAATTTTCACAATCCGGCACTTCAGTACGGTTACTCACAGGCTGCCATTGTTTTGCCGGCAGATATATTTACGCAGATGTCGGTAGAGTCTATGGTTGGTGAGGTTAATAATTTCAAAATCAGATATTTTGACAACATTCAAGATGCAACCGCGTGGGTGCTTCAATAAGTGTTGAAATATATTTCTAAGTGAAGACAGATATATACCTGAATCTGGAATATCAGCGTCCGGATAAAGGAAGGGGTCTAAAATACAAAAGCCCCGATCAGCAAGATCGGGGCTTTATATTTCCCTTTCGTGAGATATTTTGTGGAGCCGCAGAGAATCGAACTCTGGTCCAGAGAAGATGAACTCGTACCTTCTACATGCTTAGTTGACTTTAATTGTCGAGTGCAGCAAGGCAGGCAACAGCCAAACTACACCTTAGTTACTAAGTCTTAGCCGCGCTTAGCAACATCGCGCGGAGCAGTTCTGCATTACGACACCGCTAACCAGCACCTGCAAAACGACAATGCTGAGCGATGATGGCTTTCCCGATCTTATCGGGACGAGGCGTAACTTAGCGAATCGCTAAATTAAGCAGCCATGGCGTAGTTAGACTCGCCAAGTATGATTCAGGACTATCTTTCAAGGCTCTCATCCTATGAGCCTGCATGCTTACATACGACCTCAAACATCCTGTCAAAACCGGTCGGCCCCGGATTTTTTGTAAACAGGAAAACATTCAGGTGTTGTGTAACGCTAAAATGTATCTCTTGTTTCAATGAACACTCCGGAAATGTTCCGGCAAAAGGGAGACAAATATAAAACGAAAAAAGTTTCACGCACGAGTCACAGATAAATTCATGTTTCTGTCAACGTAAACACGTGCAGACGTAAACACTTAAACACGTTTCTCCATTTGTTCATTGCTAATTGTTATTTCAATTTTATCTTGCGCCCTCGCATGGAAAACTTTGTTGTATCGGCACGTAAATATCGCCCTACGGGGTTTGACGAAGTGGTTGGACAAGAACACATTACCACTACGCTCAAAAATGCTATCGATAACAATAAGCTTGCTCAGGCTCTCTTATTCTGCGGACCTCGCGGTGTGGGTAAAACTACCTGCGCACGTATCGTGGCACGCCTGATCAATGGTTTTGAAGAAAGAACAGAAAATAATTCACTCAATATTTTCGAGCTCGATGCTGCTTCCAACAACTCTGTGGAAGACATTCGTAACCTGATCGACCAGGTTCGCTACCCGCCTCAGTTCGGAAAATTCAAAGTGTATATTATAGACGAGGTGCACATGCTCTCGAACGCGGCCTTCAACGCATTTCTGAAGACGCTCGAAGAACCACCTTCGTACGCAATTTTTATTCTGGCGACAACTGAAAAACACAAGGTAATTCCTACCATTCTTTCGCGTTGCCAGATCTTTGATTTCAACCGGATACAGATCAGTGATATAGCCAATCACCTTAAAAAGATTGCGCAGCACGAAGGTATACCAACGGAAGACGAAGCACTTCACCTGATCAGTCAGAAAGCAGACGGTGCATTACGCGATGCACTCTCCATTTTTGACTTGATGGTAACATACTCCTCCGGTAAGGGAGTAATGTTCAAGAATGTGTTGAGCAACCTGCACATCCTGGATTATGATTATTATTTCCAGGTGATCGATGCATTGCTGTCGCAGAATCATACACAGCCTTTGCTGTTACTCGATGAAATTTTACGCAAAGGTTTTGACGGTCATAATTTTATTGTTGGCTTGAGCGAACATCTTCGTAACCTGCTGGTATCACAAGATGCCCGCACGGTACAATTGATGGAAGTGCCCGACAGCGTTAAAAAGAAATATGTACAGCAAGCACAGGCTTGTCCGCCTTCGTTGTTACTAACGTGGCTCAACATTGCCAACCAGTGTGATATCAATTACAAGGGAAGCAAGAATCAACGCCTTTCCGTAGAATTGGCGTTGATGAAGATGGCACATGTGGGTAGTCTATTGAAGGCCGATCAACTTGCCCTGAACGGACTTGCTGAACAGGCAGGCTTAAAAAAAAAATTAGTGTAGAGTCTGAAGATGAAGTAGAGCAGGTGGAAGAAACAACGCCTGTAGGGTCTACGTCATCTCCTGCATCAGCGCCAGCGGCTACAGCTACTCCAACCGTTGTATCAACACCAACGGCTGCTCCGTCAACAACTTCCTCAACTCTACCGACAAAACCTGTAGCGGAAGCTCCTTCAGAAAATATACAAGAAACTCCTGCGGGCCTCTCGATGAAGCCAAACTTTGCAGAGAAATCAAAATTCAAGGATGCTCCTAAAACAACGGTTAAGCTAACAGATCTTTTAAAAGTTGAACCGAAAAAAGAGCAGACTGCGACACAGGTAAAAGTTGAACAGGACGAACCGTTTACCCCGGAGCAACTGCGTGCTGTGTGGGAAGAATTTGCCGAGTCGCGCAAAAAATTTCAGGCGGAGTATCACTTGCTCACACAACCGTATGATCTGAAAGAAAACGTAGTAACGGTGCATCTTCATAATACCGTGCAGGAGATGATGCTAAACGGTTTGCGTATCGAGCTATCTACATTCGTTCGTGATAAACTGAAAAATAATTCCATCCAGATTTTTGGTGAGATGCGCATTATCGAAGATACGCGGAAAGTAATGTATACTCCACGCGAAAAATTCGAATACCTGATGGAGAAAAATCCGGCTCTCAAAGAATTGAAAGACCGCCTCGGCCTCGATACGGATTATTAATCCCGCTGAGAATCAATCGCTATATATCTATTTGCTGTTCTTCTGGAAGAAATCTTCATAGGTCAGTACATCTCTGCTCTGAAGTTTACTCTTGAGTATACCCAGGTGGAACAATAATGCCAATGCCGTTAGCAGAAAGATCACCAGGTAGCCTGTGCTCAGAAATATATAGTTATAGTTGAAAGTCGTGTTGTAGGCCAGTATATCATATCCGAAAATAACAACACCGGTAAGTATACTGCCCATCAGGAACCACGACCCGACATGCTCCGCGAGCAATGCACGAATAATAAGATAGCCGCCATATAAAATAACAACCCCCGCCACGGCCAGGTATAGCGACAGCCATTGCGAGAACATAACAACAGGTGTGAGCAAGGTATAGATTACAAACAGAGCGTTCAATGTTACAATGATATAGGTGAGCGCTGCATGACTTAACCGATCAAGCAGGTGGTGTAGGAAAAGTATAGCCCACATCACTGCGAAATATAGGGTCAGGTATTCTGTCTTGACAAGAAACTGCCAGTCTATATCTGGGAAGAATACCACCACCGGGTATAGGTTTGAGAATAAACATCGTACAGCCCACGTGAGACTAAGCAACGCGAAGTATAGAATTACTCTTTTCTTTTTTACGAAGAATATAGTCAGGAATGTTATACCGGCCAGGAAGAGGATGATCGCTTCAATAACGTTGATCGTTACCGACCGTGAAAGATGTTTTGTTATACCTTCCGCAGAGCCCAGCAGGATTGGAGTTTTGCTTCCACCTTTGTGATGATGAAAGTTTGCAATCTGTAGTACTATTACTAATGTATCTCCCGCGTGCGGGAACGTAACGGTTTGATGGACCCATTTCGGTTCCGTTGTCTCAATCGTACTACCAACAACACCAGATGATGCCACCTTCAATCCATTTATCCAAAGTATATAGCTGTTATAGAGTTGCGGAATTTCGAGTCCTAATTTTTGAACGGAATCCGGTAATAAAACTTTCAGCACATACGTGCCATACTCAACGCGTTGTTTGTCTTCAGAACCTTCATTCCAGATGGCGGGAAAGAATTGCGTTATACCGCGAAGCGTATCAACCTGCTCCGGTTGCAACAGTTGTGCTTCATGAAAAGTCCAATACCCTGAAAGCGGTAAACGTTTTTGAAAATTCCAGTGGCGTGCGTCCAGTGTACCAGACTCAGCACGAAAAGAAGATTGTGATACACCGACCTTTACAAGACCGATAACGAGTACCAACGCAAAGACAACACGATTAGCCCACACCATATATTGTGTCCAGACAGATTTAGTAAATAATAAATAAAGTGGAGCGACAAAAGACTGGAATTAGTCCTTTGCATACGTTGGTTTAATCAAAGCAAATGTATCTAAAGAATCTCTACGATTCTTTAAAATGGATATAAATAATTACCACGCAGTGTAGTGAGGTTCTGCCTTGGTAATTATACGTTTAAACGCGCAACATGAGCGAAAAATTTCAACGTGCTGATTAAAAAGTTTATATTCTGCTTTTCTGCCTATAAAACGAGTTCTGTATACAAGCGCGTTAACATTTCAGAAGCATCATGACACAAGCCTGGATGTACTTTTGAAGTTTGCACAATCGTGCTGCGCGTTGCGGTAAGCCATCGGAAACGTTCGGCCATCCCTAATTTACCAATAGGCCCCCCCTGCGGACCACCCGCACAGATGCGTTCAAACGAACGGATATATTCCTTCAATTCATCAAGATCAAGTGTGTTACAAAAAGCCTGGATGCGTTCTTCGTTCAGTGTTATAGCGGTCTGCAAAAACTTTTGTTTTGAACAAAACAGAATAACACCCACGTTGAGAAACTCTTCGCGCTCAACCCTGGGCACTACCCGGATAACAGCATATTCAAATAAGTGATTCTCTTGCATACTGTGCTTCTTTAACAAAAAAATCAGAGTTGGTAATTCTTCTCTCCAGGAATTTAATATAGGCTTCGCGATGTTGACCGATACTTTCAAAAGCAGGTTCATCCGTAAGCCATTCATCCGGTATCAATGAGACAATCGCGCGGATGCGTTCGGATGTAAGTATAGCACGAAATGCTTCGTCAACATTTGTAAGTTCTGAAGCCTGTGCCAGCAGTACATGGTCTTTAATGTTTGGGAAAGATCGCTGTGGTTTGTCCCAATCATTCCAGGAGTGATGGAAATATAGTGCAGCACCATGATCGATCAGCCACAATTCTTTATGCCACCAAAGCATGTTGGTGTTGCGGGCTGTGCGATCTACATTCAGTAAAAAACTATCAAGCCACACGATCTGTGAAGCGAGTTGAGCATCAACTTTTGTTACCAGCGGATCAAATGAAATAGAGCCCGACAAATAATGCAGTCCGAGATTGAGTCCAACGCTGGCCTTTAGTAGATCCTGTATCTCTTCATCACCTTCAATCCGTCCGAAGGCGCTGTCGAGATGAGCAAATACAATTTCAGGAACTTTCAGTCCGAGTGCGCGTGCTACTTCGCCACCAATCAATTCAGCGATCAACGCCTTGCGGCCTTGTCCTGCGCCACGAAACTTCAGTACATATAAAAACTGATCGTCCGCCTCAGCAATGGCCGGCATCGATCCTCCTTCACGCAGCGGTGTAACGTAACGCGTTACGTTAACAGATCGGAGTTGAGGAATACTGTGCGTCATATAAAAAGTGAGGTTCGAAAATAAATATAAATTATGACCGCTGATAATTTTCGTCTCTAAATGTATAGTCATCTGGCCTGACTATATATAGATCAGTAATTAGCCAATGGCTTCAAACAGCCGCTCCACATCCTGTTCGTCATTATACAGGTGCGGGGCCACGCGTATCTTTTCTCCGCGGAAGCTTACATATACTTTATGATCAGCCATGCGCTTGCTTAATGCCGGTATCTGTTCGAATGGAAAAGATATACCGATCAGATGATTTGCGCGCATCGAAGCAGGCGGAACTCTCAATCCTTTTTGCAGCGCTTTGCTTTCTATTTTTTTGGTTAATACGGTTAGTGTTTCCTGTATATTCTCAACACCCCAATCCAGAATTTGGGTAAGGGCAGCAATGGCCATGGCTATATTGTTGAAGTTAGGGAACTCGCCGGCATCAAATCTTCGTGCACCGGTTTTGTATTCGTCCTGGTAATCGACCAGTCTCGTAAAGTTCTCGCTGTCTTTTTTGTTGAGCCACGAATGTTCCAACGGTTTGCCCGATCGACAATACTCCGGTGCAGCGTATAGATATCCTAATCCATAAGGTCCCATCAGCCATTTATATCCAACGGTAACGAGGAAGTCGGGTTGTATCTTTTGAATGTTCAGCGGATATGCGCCTAATGACTGACTCGCATCGATAACCAGTTTTGCATTCACTGCCTTGGTGCGTTTGCCGATAACTTCAAGATCGATGAGACTGCCATCGGTCCAATGGCAATTAGGTATAGCAACGAGCCCGGTATCAACGGTAATGTGTTTAAGAATAGCGTCTGTCCACGATTCGTCATCACGTTTTGTTACGGTAATGATTTTTGATTTCGTTTCATGCGCCAGTTCACGCCATGCATATACATTGGATGGATATTGCTGATCGAGTAACACAATATTCTGATCAGCACGCAACGCTATATTTTTTGCGGCTACAGCAATACCATAACTCACAGAGGGTATCAGCGCAATACTATCTTTATCAGCTTGTATAATCCGGGCGAAAAGACTTCGCAGTGTTTCACCGGGAGTAAACCAGTCGTCAGTAACAATCTCCCAGGGGTGCGAACGTTTTTGCAGGGCTTCAATACCCGCTTCATTGGCACGCTTCAACAACGGTGACATATTTGCACAGTTTAGAAACGTGATATCGGGTGGTATGCTGAATAATGATTTCTGATTCTGTAGGATCATAGTGATATGAAAGCTTGGGCTATCCACCAAAGCTAATCATAGTTGATAACGAATCATAACCACCGTTGTAAAGTGTAGGTGATTAATGCAAGATGTGTTACGGCAGGATTTTTCTGCTGATCTATATATACTACTGAAAGCTTACAGCATATTTTTTGTTAAGAATGGCGTGCGCTGATCCAGTTAAACTTTGCGAACAGTCTTTGCAGGAAAATGGAGAAGCTGTTGGTTGTTGTCTTTTGTTTCTCTGCTGCGTTGAACGCTTCGCCTGTTAAGCGCGGATCGCTTAATCCGGCCATGGTATACAGAGACGTTTTTCGTATAAGATTATCGCGAGTTGTCATTGTTGTTCGTGTTAAATTAAGAAGCGTATAACAGCGTTACACTCCGTTTGATCTTGAATTCTGCCGCAAGTTTACGCGAACAAACAACAACAGGACGGTTTATGTAATGAATACTGCATTTGAGACTTCTGCAATCCGTTTAAAGGAGACATGACTGCAAACGTATGTGTAGCTTTGACTATAACAAATGCAGGTTTACAACGTATGGTGTAGGTAACAACACTATTGCCGTGTAAGCGTGTCAAGTGTTTTCAGTAAAGTTGGTATTCTATAGGCACCGTGCATGGAACGTATATAGGTACAGGCTGTCTCAAGCGGTATACCAAGCGTTGTTATATAGAGCGGTCGTTGACTATCGCCACGGTATACTTCACCCTTATGAAGAGTATTATTCGCGAAGTTAGTTTTGGCAACACCTATTACGGGAATCTCTCTGTCCAAAGCTTCATATAGATATCCGCCCAATCCATGCTTGCCGGTATCATCTAGCAGAACATAGCCGTCAATGATGATTGCCTCTGTATTTTGCAGGGTGGTCTTCTTCAGAATACTAAGAATGCACGGAAGCTCGCGTTTGTAAAACGCACCGGGTTGATACTCTTCTACACGATCAAGCTCCTCCGTTAGTACATTTGCGGGGTGCTCGTCTGTCCAGTTGGGGAAGCGGATACAGACTGTTTTAGCTTTATTGTTTTGATAGTACGTATCGAGTGCCAATATCATGTTTACCTGCTGATCTTTCGGAAAGTATATATGCGGAAGTGGTATCGTTTATTGATGCGATTTTCATTTTTTACAAAATTACTTCACATTTGTTCTCTGTCGGTAACAAACATAACGAATCCTATGCAAGTAAATCCTGTTTTTCCATATGCAGCCATCGCAGGTCAGTCTGAGTTTAAACTGGCTATAGAATTACTGATGGTGGATGCAAGCATAGGAGGTATACTGGTGCTGGGCGATAAAGGTACAGGGAAAACAACCACAGTGCGTTCACTCAGTCAGTTGATGCACGCGATCGATCCGGATTTTAATTTTGTAAATCTTCCTGTAGGTGCATCCGAAGACCGCGTGCTCGGTTCGGTTGACCTTGAGATACTCATCAACGAAAAACGACAGGTGTTGAGGAAAGGACTGCTGGCGCAGGCACACCGCGGTATACTATATATAGACGAAGTAAATTTACTGAACGACTATCTTACCGATATATTACTGGATGCAGCAGCATCGGGTGGCTATCACCTGGAACGCGAAGGACTATCGATGTGGCAGGACAGCAGGTTCTGCCTGATCGGAACCATGAACCCGGAAGAAGGCGAACTTCGTCCGCAGTTGCTCGATCGCTTTGGCTTATGCGTAGAAGTTAAAACGCCACAGGATATAGCCATCCGAAAAACAATAACACAACGCAGAATTGATTTTGATCTCAATGCACAAGCTATGCCAGGTAAGTGGGCAAACGAGCAGCAGGCAATACAGCAACGCTTGCTTCATGCACGTAATCTGCTTAATAAGATTGAGCTTCCCGAAGCTGTGATCGGGTATGCATCGGGTATCAGCATGCAACATCACACCGAAGGACTTCGCGCAGATATACTCCTGGTAAAAGCAGCCCGCGCCTATGCCGCCTTGTGTGGAGACATTACCGTAACGACTGCGCATGTCGATACCGTTGCGCCCTTCGTATTAAAGCATCGTTCGAAGAAAGCATCCTCAGGCAATACACCCGGCGGTAATAATTCAAATAGCAACAATGGCGGAGGAGCCGGTAAATCCAATCATACTTCAGAGACAGAGAAAACATTTGATCCGATTTCTGCAAGTGATACATTAAGGTTTCTGAAAACGGAGCGTCAATCTGCGGGCATGGGAAAAGCTATAGCTTCCATTACTGCACAACGCAATACCAGTTCGAATAAAAGCGCTGATCGAAAAATAGATGTATTTAATACTGTAAAGAATTATACACTTACCGGTAATTTTTTAATCTCCTATATACCCGATCGTTCCAAAGGAAAACTGGAAGTGTATTTTCTGATTGATTCCTCGGGGTCGATGGCACAAGACGACCAGATACGTTATGCAAAAGGTGTCGTTCAACAAACCCTGCAAAAGCACAGGGGCCAACAGATAACATTTGCTGGTATAGGTTTACGCAACGGGCAAGCTGAAATTTTTCATCACACTACGACACATGCCGATCAGTTTGTAAATGCTTTGCAACAACTCAAGACAGGTGGTAAGACAAACCTTACGGCTGGTTTCGAGAAAGTATATCAATTGTCACATCGTTCGGCACAATCCCGTCACGTGCAACATCATCTCTATGTTTTTACCGATGGTCGTATTAATGCTGCAATAGGACAGACTCATGATCCTATGGCTGAAGCTGTCAGTTATTACAAGCGGTATCTGAAGTCATTGTCCTATACACAAGTGTTGAACACCGAGCACGGATTTGTAAAACTGGACAACGCCCGTTTGCTGGCCGAGAAGCTTCAGGTTCGTTTCAGCGAGATTCATCGCTAATGATCATACATAGTTATAGTAGTCTTATTTCCTTTTTTTAAAGGATAAACATCGCTCATTATTATTTATCGGAATTTATTATACATTTGTCGCAGTTACGGTTGCAGTTATTGATACTGAATAACTGCATTAAAAGGGAATCCGGTGTAAGTCCGGAACAGTACCCGCTGCTGTAATCCTGCTGTTAAGTTTCTTAACGGCTGTGTTCAGGTAACAAGGCCACTGTCGCCAGGTTGATGTACAAGCATCATTCGGACGGGAAGGCACCTGAACCGGGAAAGTCAGAAGACCTGCCATAGCTATATAACAACTTAACGCTTTCGGGTAAAAAGCCACAGTAGCATGGAAAAACTATATCAGCACATCATTCCTGTATGGGCAGTATGCCACCCTGTGGATATACTGTTACCGGTTACATCATCTGACGATTACAGTCACGTCTCGCATCTGGCGTATAGCCATATCGTTACCCCTGTAACAGAACATATACCGGCTCGCTTCCTTTACCATTCGATATAATCGATATGGCAGAGCATACGCAAGGTATAGCGCAGCAAGAACTGCGGCTACCCGCATTGGCTTCGCGGGTGGTGTGGATTGCCTGGATGGGACTGGCCGTACTGGTGTTATTGCTGCTCGATCTTGTACTGGGTTCGGTACATATACCACTGGCGGCAATAATAAAGATATTAACCGGGCAAGGTTCTGAAAATATAGCATGGCTCAAGATCATTCAGAATATACGTGTCCCCAAAGCGTTTACCGCTATATTGGCAGGAGCAGCACTTTCGGTAAGTGGTCTGCAAATGCAAACACTTTTCAGAAATCCACTCGCGGGTCCTTCGGTGTTGGGCATTACCTCCGGCGCAAGTTTAGGTGTAGCGATCCTGATGCTGGGCAGTGGCCATGTAACGACCAGCTTTGCTATACGACAGCTCGGTATAGGTGGAAGCTGGCTTATTGTTGTCGCATCATCAACGGGCTCTGCTGTGGTTATGCTGGCGGTAATCGGACTCTCATTGCGCATTCGTGATAATGTTATTCTGCTCATCATGGGGTTGATGCTTTCCAACCTCATCCTCGCGATAATCAGTGTGTGGCAATACTTCAGCGAGCCCGAGCAGATACAGGAATATCTCATGTGGACCTTTGGAAGTTTAGGAGGTGTATCGCGTGAACAGTTAACCGTATTGTCGCTGACGATCGCGGTTGGTATAGCGCTGACCTTTGTATCATCAAAATTTTTGAACCTGTTGTTACTGGGCGAAGGTTATGCAGGCAGCATGGGTATAAATCTCCGGCAAGTAAAATTACTCATCATTATTTCTACAAGTCTGCTGGCCGGTGCCATTACCGGCTTCTGCGGTCCCATTGCATTTATAGGTATAGCCGTGCCGCATCTCTGTCGCGCGGGGCTAAATACGGCTGATCATCGCGTACTCATTCCATCCTGTTGTCTGCTCGGTGCAGCCGTGATGTTACTATGCGATATAGTAGCACAGCTGCCAGGACACCAGGGCGTGTTGCCGGTAAATGCCGTTACGGCCATGGTGGGATCGCCTGTGGTGATGTGGGTAATTCTAAAACGAAAGAATATAAAATCATCCTTCAGTTAAGATGCGCACAACAACTTATTCATCCAACGCAGTAGTTACACCGAAGGTACAAATCGGTAGCGAACGTGTTTTGCATACCGAGAAACTTACCATTGGCTACAAGAATAAAAATATAGTACGTACAGTAGGCCATGCGTTGGACCTGACGTTGCGCCCGGGACAATTTGTTTGTCTCCTGGGACCGAACGGTGCTGGTAAAAGTACGCTGATAAAAACGCTGGCCGGTATACAGCTTCCGCTGGAAGGAAAAGTTTTTATAGCGCAGGAGGATATATATACCATTCCCAAGAATGCACTCGCCCGAAAACTTAGCCTCGTGCTCACCGATGTTGTACAGACTGGTAATCTGGATGTATATACAGTGCTGACATTAGGTCGCTACCCGTATGCAAACTGGTTTGGTACACTTTGCGAAGCGGATACAAAAATTATTATCGAAGCAGCACGTGCTACAGGCATAGAGAAATACCTGGACAAGCAGCTTGATCAACTCAGCGATGGTGAACGGCAAAAAGTAATGATCACACGGGCACTCGTGCAGGATACACCGCTTATCATTCTCGATGAGCCTACAGCACATCTTGACCTGCCGAGCAGGGTAGAAGTAATGCGGCTCTTGCGAATCATGGCACGCCAGACAAATAAAGCAATTATACTCTCCACCCATGAACTTGATCTGGCACTGCAGGCTGCTGATACTATATGGTTAATGATGCCGAATCAATCGCTGATAAGCGGTGCTCCCGAAGATTTGATCATTAACGGAACTTTTGAGAAGGCCTTCAGTAAAACTGGTTTTGATTTTTGTCGTGATACCGGAACGTTTCGCGTGAACAGCCCGGTGGAAGACAAGATTATTCAATTGACCGGTGAAGGCTATACATACTTCTGGACAAAGCGCGCATTGGAACGCGAAGGTTATCGTATTACGGATGAGGCCGAAGATATGGTGTCGGTGCAACAAAGTATACATATCTGTCAGTGGACATTAAACCGATCCGGTGTGGTTCATCATTTTAATGCTGTTGAAATGCTGCTGACATTTCTGCGTACTGAAATTTCTGCAGTCATCAATAATTCTGTGCAAAGTATAATCAGTTAGTGTAGCGCAATATGGGTAAAGATCTGACAAAAGTTACCAACACGGTTTTTATATGCAACGGAGGTACCTGCAAGAAAAGTGGTGCTGAAGAGAATACACGTGAACTGCGTTGTGCGATAAAAATGGCGGGACTTCACGAGATAACACATACCATTAAGACCCTTTGCCAGGGGCAATGTGAAAATGCACCGGTGTTGTTTCTGAATCCGGAAGGTATATGGTATAAGCGAATGACGGCCGAAACCATTGACGAATTTGTAAAGCAAAAATTAGCGAGTAGTGCCGGGTTCGATGACCATACACTTTTTAAAGATGGCTGGAATACGATGTTCCCGGTAAAGACCATTGATCCGAAAACACATGATGATCTTTCGCATCACGATGACGATCACATTGGCTATGTTTATGGGGCCCTGATCTATCCGTGGGAGCACAATGTATACCCGCTGCTGAAAGAAATATTTCAGATATACCGGCAAAGCGTTGTAATATATCATCTCAATAAGAGTCTTAATTCATCTGATTTTCAGGTTGACTATAAAGATGGCAAGGCGCTGATCAATGGAAATATAGCAGGTGAGAATCTTGAAGTAGTCATGTCAGCTACACGGGAGTCTGAATATTTTCTGTATAAAGTAAGCAAGATCAAGCTATACCGGACGCCCGATGGGCTTCAGGGAATCTATGTTGTCAATGCCAGGCAGGGAATCTTCCTGCGGGTTGAATGGAGAACCGATAATAATTTCTGGAATCACCTGGTGGACAACTATGTCATGATCAGTGGATGATCATACAGGTATAAAATAAAACTGAATACATTAAATTATATATGCGATTACTCTACCAATTTTTAAGTCTTTCATTTTTACTGACCATCGGATTCTCCCACGAAATATTTTCTCAAACCACGATAACTGTGCAGGGAACCGTGCATGATGAAACAGAACAGCCTATACCTGCGGTAAATATTGTGCCGCATGGTACAACCATGGGAACAACTACGGATGCATCCGGTAAATATATACTTGAAGCACCTCTGAATGCCGTGCTGATATTTTCGCATCAGGGCTATAAATCACAGGAGATAGCGGTTGGTCAGTCTGGTGAACTGAATATCGTTATGGCTGTTGGTGTCTCTCATTTAAGCGAAGTGGTTGTTACAGCCACACGATCGGAGCGAGCGGTGGAAAGTATTCCGCAAAATGTAAATGTCATCGGGCGGGAAGAGATTGACAGGACTGCCGCTACTGATCTTACTGATCTTGTGAAGAAGACAGCCGGAGTTGATGTTATTCAATATCCCGGGTTGCTGTCAGGTATAGGTATACGTGGTTTTCGGCCGCAGTTCTCAGGCATCAATCAACGTACCTTGGTGTTGATTGATGGCCGCCCGGCAGGAACAACAAACCTTGCTACCATTGATATGAATAATGTTGAGCGTGTCGAGGTACAGAAAGGTCCGGCTTCAGCGCTCTATGGATCGCAGGCCATGGGCGGGGTGGTGAACATCATTACTAAAAAGACAAACGGTGGAGTGAAAGGTCGTGCCTTTGCTGGTATAGGAAGTTTCGGTATTACACAGGGCGGTTTTTCATTGGGAGGTGATATTACCAGAAGGCTAGACTTTGATGCAAGCTTCAATAGCTATAGTCAGTCGAAAGATTTTAAGATTGGTAAGAATAATATATTCCGGGATGCTTTTGGTTGGGATAAGGCTGATCGCATCCTGTGGACCGAGAAAGGCAAAGAAGATATTTCTGTCGATGATGTACGCGGTGATGGTGATACACGCGCCAATACAAACTATAGTAACTATACAGCGTCTGCGCGTTTGGGATACACTATAAATTCAAATTGGCGGATTGATGCGAAAGGTGATCGTTTCTATGCGAAAGGTGTGAATACTCCGGGCGACATTGAGGACGGTAACCTGAGTCCCGGGTTAAAAGATATGGATCGGTATAGCAGTGATGTTATTGCAAAAGGAAAGATCACGTCTGCTACGGAAGTAACAGGTAAATTTTTCACAGCGCGCGAACAAGTTACTAACTATACTGTATCTGTAAACGACACCACTACGGTTCGTTCACAATATGTAAATGCAAACAACCACCTTGCCTGGCTGGGCGGACAAGCGATGGTGCGGCAGCAGATCGGTAATCATTTTGTAACTGCGGGTGTTGACTATACGCGGATTGAACAGGACAATCTCTCTTATACTGATCGCGGTGTAGCACGAAACGTTTCAGTGCGAAGTCCTAATTTCGATCAGGCTAACACAGGTATATACCTGCAAACGGAATTGAGTTTCCTGGACGATCGACTGAATGCAACGGCTGGCGTACGCTACGAAAATATCAAGTACGATATTACCGGCACAAAACAGTTCCCGTCACGTTCCAGAACAAGTGATGTGGTCAATCCAAGTGTTGGAATAAACTATAGTATTCTTTCTGATCTTTATTTGCACACCACATTCGGCACCGGCTTTACAACGGTAGGGGTATTCGAAATTGCCGGCTATACAGAAACGAAAGTTGACAAGGTTAAGAACGATGGCGTTGATACTGTAGATGTATGGATTGGTAATGCGAATCTTAAAAATCAACAGAGTGCTACGATTGATGCCGGTATACGCTATGCTAACAATACATCTGGTATTTCTGCAGATGTTACGTGGTTCCGCACCCGGTTCGAAAATAATGTAGTTTCCAGTATAACGCAATACCCGATGGAACGTGCAGAGTCCGGGGCTGCGATCAGAAACCGGAACAGCTATGCGAATTCAAAAGGCACGACACTGAGCGGTATCGAGTTTGATCTTTCGTATGACCTGGGTATTGGATTAGGCAAGTCTTATTCGCTCCGTGTATTTGCCGGAGGAGTATATATACTCAAAGCTGAAGAGATTCGGGAGATATACCTGCAGCCAGCTCCGCTTATGCTCGCGATGCACAACGTGGCAAACTTCACAGCAAATTATGGAGTTGGTTTTGATAACCTGAAATGGTTCTCAGTACAACTCTCCGGCAGGTATGTAGGTAGAAGATACGATACCGACTGGTCGTACTACCTCAGTGCAGATAATGCGTATGGTGCCGGTAACTATGCTGATATACGCTATCCGTCTTTCATGGTGCTCGATTGGACAGCGACTTTCAAACGGAAAAATCATGCAATTGTATTGACCCTCGCCAACGTAACGGATGAAAACTATTACGAGAAACGCGGCTATAACATGATGGGACGAAACTATATGCTGAAATATATACTCAACTTCTGATAACCACATGACACTATGAATAAGAAATTACCGATAACCATTATTACCGGTTTTCTGGGAGCCGGGAAAACTACGCTGTTGCATCACATTCTTAAAAATCCCGGGGGAAAACGAATCGCTGTGATCGTAAATGAATTTGGCGAAGTGGGAGTGGATGGAGAATTACTGAAGTCAGCAGACTGCGGCTGCGAAGAAGAAGATATCGTTGAACTTAACAACGGCTGCTTGTGCTGCACGGTACAGGAAGAATTTTTACCCGTGATGCTGCAGTTGATGGAGCGCAAACACGAGCTCGATCATATTGTAATTGAGACATCCGGATTAGCATTGCCTAAACCACTGATTCGTGCTGTGAACTGGCCTGATCTGAAACCGCATGTTACCGTAGATGCAGTAATTACAGTAGTGGATGCCGTAGGACAGGCAACCGGGGAAATATGCGATCGCGACAAAGTACAGGCACAACGCGAAGCTGATGATTCACTCGATCACGAGACTCCAATCGAAGAGTTATTTGAAGACCAGCTCAATTGCGCAGACCTGGTAATTATATCCAAACGCGATTTGGTAGATGATACTACATATACCGAGATACAGCAGGTAATTCGGAAGGAACTGCGAAACGAGAATATAAAGATAATCGCTGCCCGGAGAGGCGTAGTGGATACAACGGTACTGCTAGGCGTAAACGCAGCTGCAGAAGACGACCTGGACGCACGTTACTCACATCACGAAGCCGAGCATGAAGCTGGTATAGATCACGAGCATGACGATGGATTTACATCGGTAATAACAAAAGTAACTGTGCCGCATACTCCGGAACAATTGGAAAAGGCATTGTTGCAGCTTATTAAGAAATTCGAAATATACCGTATCAAAGGTTTTATCAACGTGCCAGGTAAACCGATGCGTATGGTTATACAAGGTGTAGGCGATCGATTTGAAAAACATTTTGACAGAGCATGGAAAGCGAACGAAGCGCGTGCTACACGCCTGGTGATTATTGGGCATGAGCTGGAAGAAACGCGTATAGCAGAGATACTTCAGAACCTGGTAGGACAAGCAGTGTCAGCACTGTAAACAAAATATAGGTATACCGTAAAAGAATGCACCTCATTGCTGCGATACCTGGTGGATGGAGTCCTGATCAACAAGGCGTGGTCTATATTGATCAGGCTCCCGGTGATATCGTGTTCTTATCCGCGAGTGATACGGAACTGGCTGTATTTGCTGCAGCATTTCAGAAATTGAACCATGAGCATGCCCTACTTCCCTCCTTGCGGTTGTCCAATCTTGCCAGTCTGAAGCAAGAGCTTACCGTAGATACCTATAGTGAAGAAGTATTGGCAAAGGCAAAGCTGATTGTGGTGCGCATCCTCGGAGGGCGCAGTTACTTTGGCTACCTCGTGGAGCAGATCATTACGTTGAATCGCGAATACAGTATACCAGTTATTTTTCTGCCTGGACATGATTCCGTGGATCATGAGCTGATGCAATGCTCCTCTGTCGACACGGTTTTGTTTAATCGCCTCTGGAAATATTTTCAGGCCGTAAGTATACCCAATAGTGGTGCTGCATTAACATTATTACTGAACACCTTCTTCCGGTTTGATTTTACAGTAGACGAACCGTTGGCCGTACCCGATATATTTTTGTACCATCCCGCGCATGGCATTATTCAGAAGGAACATGATGTTGCACGAACTGCTGCTGTTGTTATAATAGCCTATCGCGCGCACTATCTTTCCGACAACCTGGAACCTCATCGGTTTATGGGATCGGACCTGGAACATCATAATACTTCGTCCGTTATGCTCTTTGTAACCAGTCTCCGCGAAGTACACCAGGTAAATGAACTCCATGCATTACTCGATACGCTGAAGAAAAATAATCTTCGTGTCATCGTTAATACTACGGGCTTCTCGATCCGGCAGTTTCAGGAAGAAGATATAGGAGATTTTGTATATACGCGTATTGCCATTCCGGTAATACAGGCTATTCACGCATCCTCTACATACGAAGCCTGGAAGGAAGGAAGTTTCGGACTGTCGCCTACCGATATAGCAATGAACGTTGCTTTGCCGGAACTGGATGGTCGTATCATTACGAGACCTGTCTCATTTAAGAAGGCCCGGGACAGAGATGAACTCACCGATTCCAGTGCGGTATACTACAGCGTGTATCCACCGGGTTGTAAGTTTGTTACGCAGTTTGCACGCAACTGGATCGCCTTGCAGCAAAAGAAGAACAGTGATAAACGTATCGCACTCATTCTTCCAAACTATCCGAATAAAGACAGCAGGCTGGCAAACGGTGTTGGACTTGATACGCCACAAAGTACTGTTGAAATTATTCGCGCGCTGCAACAACAAGGATATACCGTGGGCAATGCGATTCCGCAGCACGGTGATGAGTTGATGCTGTGGATATCATCCAGAATTACCAATGAGACAGCATCGCGACATACGCGTCCATACCAGGTACGCATTTCGCTGGAGTCTTTTTACAGTGTGTATAATGCTTTATCACCTGTATTAAAGGATAAAGTATATGCACAGTGGGGCGACATAACAAACGACCCATACTTCGATGGTGATGGGTTTGCTATACCGGGGATATATTCGGGAAACCTGTTCATTAGTATACAACCTTCGCGCGGGTATCACCTCGATGTTCATAAGTCTTACCATTCTCCCGATCTGCCGCCACCGTATTATTACTTTGCATTCTATACCTGGATACAGCAGGAGTTTCAGGCGGATGCGATTGTCCACATTGGTAAACATGGAAACCTTGAATGGCTGCCGGGCAAGAGTATAGCACCAGATGAGACAAGCTGTTTTCCGGCTGCTATACTCGGTCCTATACCACAGTTTTATCCGTTTATCATAAACGATCCGGGAGAGGGCTCGCAGGCGAAGAGACGAACGCAGGCGGTGATCATCGATCACCTCATTCCGCCAATGACACGCGCGGAAACGTATGGTGTACTGTTGCAGCTTGAAAATCTCATTGATGAATATTACGAGGCTTTTCATGCAGACGCAAAAAGGGCGCGTATACTGCGCGGTAATATTGAACGACTCGTGAATGAACATCAGCTTCGGAAAGACCTGGATGTACAGTCGGATGATGTTGATGAGTTGCTGGTTAAGTTGGATGGTTATCTGTGCGAGATAAAGGAATCGCAGATACGTGATGGTCTTCATATTTTCGGGCGCATGCCGGAAGGTGAACAGCTTGTTGATCTACTGCTCGCGTTGCACCGGTTACCGTCTGCGGGAGTGCAGGGTATAACGCAGGCGCTCGCTGCAGATATAGGTATAGCGTTCGATCCGTTGCAGGCAAAATTTGAAACACCTTTTGATCAGAATGTATTAGGCGTTCATTGTCGTACCCAGGGCGATGTGGTGGAAGTGCTGGAGTTAAAGGCACGTGAGTTAATTATCAATGTTATACATGCCGGAGGTAATGGCTATATACCGTTTTTGAATACGGTTGTTGTGATAAACTATATTCTTAACACGACACTTCCCAAGCTGAAGGATACCCGCCTTGAGATTGAGCATCTGCTGAAAGGACTTTCCGGAAAATATATACCTGCTGGTGGTTCCGGTGCTCCCACTCGTGGCCGACTAGATATACTGCCAACCGGTAAAAATTTTTATTCGATCGATGTGCGTACCGTTCCCACGGAGGCAGCTTACCAGGTTGGATACAAAAGCGCAGAAGCGTTGCTGCAACGGTATATACAGGAGCACGGTGAATACCCGGAAAGTATAGCGATATCCGTTTGGGGAACCGCCACGATGCGCACCGGTGGTGATGATATAACACAGGCACTGGCATTGATGGGCGTGCGACCGATATGGCAAAATGTTAATCGCAGGGTAAGTGATTTTGAAATCATACCGGTGTTTCAATTAGGACGCCCGCGCATCGATGTAACGATACGGATATCCGGATTTTTCAGAGATGCATTTCCAGATATAATTTCTTTATATAATTCCGTAGTCGAAAAAGTAGCTTCGCTGGATGAGACTGATGAAGAAAATTTTGTTCGTAAGCGTATTCACAAAGATACCGACCAGTGGACAGCGCAAGGCTACAATGCTGAACAATCACGACAGATGGCGATGTATAGGGTGTTTGGCTCCAAGCCGGGTGCGTATGGCGCGGGGCTTCAGGCGTTGATTGATGAACAGGCCTGGAATACATCCGAGGATCTGGCCGAGGCTTATATAACGTGGAGCAGCTATGCTTATGATAAACAGGCACGCGGTATATCAGCCGTTAAATCTTTTCGTAACCGCCTGGCACATATTCAGGCCGTTGTACAGAATCAGGACAATCGCGAACATGATATTCTCGACTCCGATGATTATTATCAGTTTCAGGGGGGGCTCGCCAATGCTGTACAGACGGAACGCGGTGAGCAGCCGGATATATACTTCGGTGATCATGCCCGGCCAGACAATCCGAAAGTAAAAACACTGAAACAGGAGTTGCTGAAAGTTTTTCGTTCACGCGTGGTAAATCCCAAATGGATTGAAGGTGTGAAACGACACGGCTATAAAGGTGCATTCGAAATGGCCGCCACCCTTGACTATATGTTTGCCTACGATGCCACCACCAACCTGGTGGAAGATTTTATGTACGAAGAACTTGCGCGATCGTACCTGTTCGATACCGATACGCGTGCTTT
This sequence comes from uncultured Chitinophaga sp., assembly GCA_902168205.1. Lineage (GTDB taxonomy): Bacteria > Bacteroidota > Bacteroidia > Cytophagales > Cyclobacteriaceae > Ohtaekwangia > Ohtaekwangia kribbensis. The sequence goes on from CABHOK010000003.1 coordinate 490,162, forward strand.
TATTGAGAAAGCAAATCCATGGGCATTGCGTGATATGAGCGAGCGACTGCTGGAAGCGGTGCAGCGCGGTCTTTGGCAAAATCCTTCCGGTGAAACGGTGGAGCAACTAAAGGCTATATATATCGGGTCGGAAGAATGAAAAGATAGAATGTAAATAGAGAAGATAGAATGTAAATAAGTATATATATGATAAACTACCTGCTTATTGATTCATTGCTATTGGGTGTACAGCATTCGTTCGAGCCTGATCACATGGCGGCTGTTTCGGTGCTTGCCAGTGACGATAGAAAAATACCCGTGCAACGATGGAAACTGATCTGGCGATCGTCTCACTGGGCATTAGGACATTCCTTTAGTCTCATTCTGTTTGCCGTACTGGTAATTATACTGAAGTCCAACCTGTCATTGGAAGTCGCCAGTAAAGTTGAACTGCTGGTAGGGCCGTTGATGATCTGGCTGGGCGTGTTGGCTATTCGAAGAAACTATGTGTCCGCTGTTACTCGCGTTGAAGCTAAACCTGTCACTCAGAAATTCAGTCGGTCGTTCTGGGTAGGGATGATACATGGATTGGCGGGAACTGGTGGTGCGTGTACTGTCGCATTGACGCTTGCGGCTAAAGATTCTCTCACGGCTGTATGGATAATTGTTTTGCAAAGTGCAGGTATCATTTTATCCATGTCAGCGTATGGGTACTTCTTTACATTCTCTATAAACAGATTCGCATCCCGAAAGGAGTATGTCCTGAAGATTATCAATTTTCTGGTGGGTACATTCTCCATTTGTATTGGTATTCTTACTATATATAGCTCTCTGGATATATAAAAAATCCATTACACAAGAAATAACGAAGAAGACACAAAGGTCCACAAAGGTTTTTTACGGATAACGATTAACGAACAACAAAATGAAAATATACACCCGCAAAGGCGATCACGGACAAACCGGAGTATTCGGAGGAAAACGTGAATATAAAGATAGTGCTCGCATAGAATGTAACGGAGCAATTGATGAAGCAAATTCAACGCTGGGTTTACTGCGTTCAAAGCTTGAACCGGGTCATGCGTGGCAGCCCAACCTGCATCGAATTCAGAAAGACCTGATGGATATGATGTCTCATCTCGCACGGCCTTCTGATTCGAGCAAGGTAAACCCCAACCCGAAACCAATAGACGGTGCTATATTTTGTGAAGCCTGGATCGATGAACTGGAAGCCGCCATGACAGAGCCTTCGGATTATTTCCTGTTGCCCGGAGGTAACGAGATATCGGCCTTGTGTCACGTGGTACGCACACAGATCAGGCGTGCCGAACGCAGACTGGTAACACTGAGCAAAGAAGATCCTGCTTCGGTTGAAGAATATATAGCCTCCTATATAAACAGGTTGTCTGATCTTTTCTTCACCCTGGCCCGAGCCGAAATGGTCTCTAAAGCAATAGCCGAAGAACGCTGGCAACTCTTTCTCTACAAGCGCAAAAAGGTTGTCAATAACGATTAATTATTAGCGATTAACGAACAGCGCCCCTTGAAATACATCATCACCGGTGGCCCAGGAAGCGGAAAGACAAGTATCATCGATATCTTATCACGGCAGGGCTATGCTACATTTCCGGAAGTTTCGCGTACGCTCATCCGGCAGCAAATGCAACTGGAGCGTGGTGTGTTGCCCTGGAAGAATATGAAAGATTTTGCAATACTTGCGCTGGGAGCAATGAGACAGCAATATCATGAAGCTTCAGTTGTGAATGAGACTTGCTTTTTTGATCGCGGCATTCCGGATATTATAGGATATCTATATTTCTCGGAGCTTGTTCTTTCATCTGAAATTTCAGAAGCAGCGGCCGCGCATCTGTATGCTCCGGTAGTATTCATTTGTCCTCCGTGGCCGGAGATTTATGTGAATGATCCGGAAAGACCGCAGACATTCGAGGATGCAAGGAAGTTATACCGTCATATAAAGAACGCCTATGAAATGTTGCGATATACGGTTATTGAAGTCCCGAAAGATATAGTATCAATACGCACGGAGTTTATACTCGATGCCGTGCATAACCATCAACCTTTTGTTATATAGATTAGTATGAGTCTTAGAAATTTATTTTACATGGTGGTCTATACAGTTGCCATGCTGCTGTTGGTGATCGGCTGTAGCAAGCCGTCTGGACTGGAAACACAATCGTCATTTATATCGCCCGTCATTCGTTATGCGAAAGGATTTGAGGTCAATGATAAAGGCAGCGAACTTGCCGTAACGGTAACATCACCGGATGGCTATGTACAACATTACACCCTTCGGAATAAAAGTAATGTGAGGACTTTACAGGCCGAAAGGAATGTTATTGAAGTGCCGCTAACGAATGTAGTGTGCCTTGCTTCCACGCATGTAGCGTTAATTAGCAGCTTGCAACAAACGGATAAGATCATTGGTCTTGAAGACAGGAAGAGTGTATACAATGCTGATATTATTGAATCTATTGAGGCCGGTAAAATTCACGAGGTTGGTAATTACGATGAACTGAACCTGGAGCTGTTGATAAATATACATCCCGATGTTGTGTTTCAGTCTGTGAGCGGAATGCCGACTTCGAACGCAGCGCAATTGGAAAATCTCTCATTGCATGCTGTTGGTATACCGGCACATTATGAAACGCATCCGTTGGGGCGCCTGGAGTGGATCAAGTTCTTTGCACTGTTCTTTGATAAGCAAGCATATGCAGATTCGCTTTTTGATCAAATTGAACAATCTTATAACGCTACCATGCAGTTAGTGCATGAGCCTGCGCACAGACCTACCGTTGTAGCGGGCTATTTCAGTAAAGGTGTCTGGGTAGCTCCGGGTGGCAAAAGTTATTTTGCACAGTTGCTGAAAGATGCCGGTGCGGACTATGTCTGGAAAGATGACTCTACATCGGGTAATCTGAAACTGAGCTATGAGGAGTTGGTCGATAAGGGAATTAATGCTGATTACTTTATAAACATTCAAATGGTTTACAAAGATCGTGAACAGGTTTTGTCAGATATAGCAGAAGCCAAATCTTTCAAGAGTGTACTCGCCAATAATTTCTATATGAACAATGCTACTACCAACGCCCATGGAAAGAATAATTACTGGGAGCAGGGATTCACAGAGCCACACGTAGTACTCAAAGACCTGGTAAAGATATTGCACCCTGTTTTGCTGCCGGAGTACACACCGGTATATTTTACCGACCAGCGGCCGAAGTAATTTTTACCTGTAAGAAGCACTGGTTTCAGGCATGATTGATCATTTTTATATTTGTATAGTATGAAGTACCAGTTTTTAATATCGGCTCCATCCAGTAACGCTGGTAAGACTACGGTTACACTGGGACTGATCCGATTGTTGATGAAGCAGGGATTGCGTGTACAGGTTTTTAAATGTGGTCCCGATTATATCGATACTAAATTTTTAGGACAGGCAGCGCAACGTCCAGCGATCAATCTCGATATTTTCATGATGGGTAAAGATCATGTGCGGGAATTATATCATCACTACAGTGCAACCGCGGATGTCTCGATCATCGAAGGTGTTATGGGACTTTTTGATGGCGCTAACCGGATGGAGGGTAGTAGTGCGGAGATCGCTATACTGTTAAATGTTCCGGTTATAATGGTGCTGCCGGCCAAAGCCAGTGCCTACTCTGTGGCGCCCGTATTGTATGGATTTAAGAATTTTAATCCGAGTGTTACCATTGCCGGGGTTATATTCAATCACGTCAACACCCTTTCGCACTATAATTTTCTAAGCGATGCTGCACATGATGTTGGTGTAGCTCCGCTGGGATATATACCCGTCCAGGAGACGATAAAAATTCCCTCACGACATTTGGGTCTGCAACTGGAACGTAATGATGAAGAACTTGTCTCTGCGATAGCAACACATCTGGAAAAGACTGTTTCGGTGGAGAACTTGTTGCGCGCTACCGGTCAGAACAATTCAAAAGAAAATGTTTCTATGCAACGGTATAACCAAGTGCAGGATGCCCGTTTAACAATAGCGGTAGCGCATGATGAAGCGTTTACGTTTACGTATCACCATAACATAGAGACGTTGTGTACGAAGTATAACGTAGTATTTTTTAGTCCGCTGCGCGATGCCGTTCTGCCGCAGGCAGATATAGTATATCTGGCTGGTGGCTATCCTGAGCTTTTTCTCAGGAAGCTTTCAGATAATGTATTGATGCGCGAGTCGTTGGGTCGTTATTGTCAGGAAGGAGGTAAGTTGTTGGCAGAGTGTGGCGGACTGATGTATCTCGGCAAATCGATCATGGATGCAGCAGGAGAGGAGTATACTACCGTAGGCTTTCTTGATCTGAAGACATCCCTGGCGGATCGCGCATTAACGCTTGGTTACAGAATGTTGCATTACAACGATAAAGTATACTGCGGCCATGAGTTTCACTACTCGACTGTTAAAGAGGAAACTATACCTGATTCGATTGGTCATATACGGAACGCGAAAGGTGAAGACGTTCGCATGAAGCTATACCGCAAGAAGAATGTGGTTGCTTCCTATATGCATTTCTATTGGGGCAATGGGAATGATTTACTGGAGACACTCTTCTCCTGAGGATTTACCGGAATACGATATTTACAATCAGAATAATCAATACGCATGAAAAGGTGACTGCGTGGTTTATATATATTACACGATTAATTTCACGGTCTTCAATATCACGTGCGTTGGAGCCAATGTAGGGCTTCTCAACCAGGGCACCGTGGTAATAATTACTCCCGCCAAAGCGGCAGTCCAATACCCCTGCGAGTGCAGCCTCCGGATAACCGGCATTGGGGCTTTTATGCAAATGCCCATACCTGAAAATAAATTGTATGGCGCGACCACTCACCGATACAAGTGCAATGAGTAAAGCCGTGATTCGGGCTGGTATATAGTTAGCGATATCATCTACACGTGCTGTAAATTTGCCGAACTGCTCATAACGTGGACTGCGATATGCGATCATCGAATCGAGCGTGTTAATCATTTTGTAGGTCATCATTGCCGGTATACCACCAATCGCATAATAGAAGAGAGGCGCCACCACGCCATCGGAAAGATTCTCAGACATGGTTTCGAATACAGCCACTTTTATCTGTTGCTCCTGAAGTGTATTGGTCTCGCGACCTACAATCCGCGATAGTTGTACGCGCGCCTCGGGTAAACCTATGCCAAGCTTTTTGAATACATTTCTACCTTCATCAATCAGACAACGATTGGCAATGCCAAAGTATACAAATAGGGTGTTGAAGATCGTCAGTGCGTAGACATGCCGTTGTAACAGCAGCGTTGCGAAGTGAAGGCATAGAAATGTACCAGCGATTAGTAGTATACTGAGTATCGTGCCTTTCAGAAAACGATGATTGCCCATGTTCCATTTTTTCTCACCGGTAGAGATGAGATTGCCAAATACTTTTACGGGGTGTGGTATTTTTTCCGGATCACCCAGCAGCAAGTCCAGCAGATAACCGGCAATCAGTGGGACTATATAGCTATAGAGGACGCTTTCCATGCACGGAGGCCTTTTAGGAATAGTATATTCTTTTCGCGACTCTGTGTGGCGATTCGGAAATAACGTTCGTCCAGTCCGCGGAAGTTGGCGGCATCGCGAATCAGGCAGCCAACTTCTTTTGCAAGATATAGCTTGAGTGCGGAAGCAGTTCCGAAGGTTGTCTTAACGAGGAAGTAGGAAGAGTTCGAAGGTATAACTTCATAACCTTCTATAGCCGCGATGGCGTCCTTCAGCCAGTCGCACTCATCGAGCAATGAACCAATGTTGGGGAATAGAGAATCGTAATGATCAAGAATAAATGTTGTGGTGTGCAGGGCTATGACGTTAACAGACCATGGAGCTTTATAGCGCGTTATTTTTTTGACGATATCATCGGGTGCTGCTATAAATCCCGTGCGCACGCCCGGTATAGCAAATGTTTTGGTGAAGGAGTGAACAACAACCAGGTTGCTGAGTTTGCCAAAACTGCGGAGCAGACTTTCCGGTGTGCGCGTAAAGTCAGCGTATGCTTCATCAACTATAAATACTGTTTCCGGGTTATTGTTTATCAGTTGAAGTAACGTGTCGCTACGCAACTGTTGTCCGGTTGGGTTGTTGGGATTACAAATGAAAGCAAGTGTGGTGTCAATCTTTGTACCGATGTGTATACCTGTGTATGATCGATAGTTGCAATGAATGTCGTTGGCGAAAGCAGCGTCTTCGTATTCCGAAAATGTAGGTGTAAAAATGGTAGCCGTTGCTTGACGGAAGGCTTGTGCAATGAGGTAAAAAGCTTCCGCTGCACCGTTGGTGATAAGAAAGTTTCCGGGAGACAGGCTATATCGTTCGGCCAGTTTCTGGCGTATAGAGTCTGCGTTGGGTTCCGGGTAATTTTTAACCTGTGCGATGGAACGCTGCATGGCTTCGATCACGCGCGGATCCGGTCCACCCGGCCACACGTTCGAGCTGAAGTTCGCACCGATGCTGCTCCCGAAGTTATAGAGATCGTCTCCGTGACCGTAGATCATTTTTGCATGATGTTATATACTTTGTCAATATCCACTGATTGACGAACCCAATCGGCCAGTGCATCGTATTGCGCGTCCTTGTAGGTGTCGTGTAAAGTATCGGGTATCGTCACGTTGTGCTCTTTGAAGAGATCTTTTAATATAATCGGGTTGTCAAATATACCATGCATATAGGTTCCCCAGCAATGTTCATGGAGAAAGTAACCGTCTGTGTTGCCATCTTTTGTATAATTGACAGGCTGATTGTCGCCTATGGGTTCCGTTGTGCCCATATGAATTTCATAGCCGTTACAGACTTCAGTATCGTTGCTTCTGTAGCGAAACTTCTTCTGGTACGTTTGCTTATTCTGTGCCAGGATTGTTTTTACCGGCAGAAGTCCGAGACCTTTGATGGAACCCTTGTCAGATTCTACCCGGAACGGATCATGGATTTCTTCTCCGAGCATCTGGTAGCCACCGCATATACCAATTACCTTCTTGCCTGCGCGGTATGCCTGATGTATAGTGGCAGCCAATCCGCTGTCGTATAGCACCTGCATATCGGTAATGGTATTTTTACTTCCGGGAAGAATAATAATATCAGCCTGTTCAACCTGAGAAGGATCGTTGGTATAGTAAACCTGTACGCCTTCCAGTTTCTCCATAATTTTAAAATCCGTGAAATTGGACAATTGCGGATGACGTATAACGCATACGTTGGTTTTGTTAGTAGCTGCGTGTTCGTGGCGTGTTTCAAGTCCTACAGAGTCTTCTTCGTCAATATCAATGTCGCGAAAGTGCGGTACTACACCCAGCACGGGCACCTCTGTAATTTCTTCCAGGATTTTTATACCGCTTTCAAACAGTCGGGCATCGCCTCTGAACTTGTTCACGATAATGCCTTTGATCAGTTTGCGTTCATGCTCAGGAAGTAATTTTACAGAGCCGTATACACTGGCAAATACGCCACCGCGATCTATATCGGCTACCAGTATAACAGCAGCATTGGCAAACTGGGCCATGCGCATATTTACTATATCTTTATCTTTCAGGTTGAGCTCGGCTACACTTCCGGCTCCTTCCATTACGATGGGATTGTACTGTGAGGAGAGCCTCGTAAACGATTTTTTTACTTCTTCGAACAACGCATCTTTACCTTCCTTCTTAAAGTAATCATAGGCCGACTGATTGCCGATTGGTTTACCATGGAGAATTACTTGTGATGAAAGGTTACCGTTGGGTTTAAGCAGTACAGGGTTCATGTCCGTATGGCATGGTATACCAGCCGCTTCGGCCTGCGTGGCTTGTGCCCGGCCGATCTCGTATCCATCCGGTGTGGCATAGCTGTTCAGCGACATATTCTGTGCCTTGAAGGGAGCCGGGGCAAAACCATCTTGCCTGAAGATGCGACAGAACGCAGTAGTAAGTATACTCTTGCCAACGTTGGAAGCTGTACCGGCAAGCATCAGGGGTTTGAAAGCCATGCGAATATGTTTTAACAGATACCGATCTGCGACCCGAATATAGAATTCAGCGCCATACAGTGTTGATTTATTTTTTATCTTGTAGCCACCTAATCAAATATACTTTACTTATGGAACCTTTGGATCAAATACTCGATGCCCCGGTATCATCACAACCACAAATGCGCTATGCAGGATTCTGGATTCGCGTGGGCGCTTACCTGATTGATGGAATTTTACTCGCAGTAGTGAATGTTATTTTAGGCCTTGTTATCGGGTCCAGCAGTGGATCCATTGGGGCTGCTCTGCTTGTGAACGCCATATCGATCGGTATTGGCCTCGCTTACTTTGCAGGTCTTGAAAGCTCCGAGAAACAAGCTACACTCGGCAAGCAGGCCGTGGGAATTAAAGTGGGAAATGTAAATGGTGAGAAGATAACTTTCGCCAATGCATTGGGGCGTTATTTTGGTAAAATAATCTCCGGATTACTTTTAGGTATCGGTTTTATGATGGTAGGCTGGGATGAAAAAAAGCAAGGCATTCACGATAAGCTTGCTGATACATACGTATTCTACGCTTAATATTTTCAATGATCATCAGGCTGCTATAGCCTGATGATCATCTATATCATTCCTCTTGATTTCAGCTCCAGGTATTTGTTAATCGAAGCTACGGTAAGATGCTCCGGTTTGGTGAGTATACTAATGATGCCGAACTGCTTTAACTGCTGCACCATGTGTGCCTTAGTCAGTACATAGTTCTCGGCTGTTACCTGGGTATATATATCCTCCAGCGTTTCTACATGTTGAGATGTACTCGTGGTGATCTCGGTGTTCTCAAAGAATATCACTACCAGCAGGTGCTGGTCATTCAATCTTCGTAACTGTGGCAACACGCGCTGCAGAGCATAGGTGCTTTCAAAATTGGTATAGAGAAACAGGAGGCTCCGGCCATTTACAAAATTCCGTACGGTCATGTACATACTTTCGTAGTTGGCTTCTACAGCACCTTCTTTCTCTTTGTAAAGCGTATCCAGTATTTTTTTTAGCTGTGTTTTGCTGCGATCCGCTTTGATCAGTGCCTTGGGTGTTTCGGCAAAGGTGATGAGACCGGCCTTGTCTTGTTTGCCCAGCACTATGTTTGAAATGACGAGGGCTGCATTTACGGCATAGTCAAATAAACTCAGGCCGTTAAAGGGCATGTGCATCACACGACTTTTATCAATGATGCAATATACCTGTTGAGACTTCTCATCTTCATACTGGTTGATCATCAGGTGCGCTCTCCGGCTGGTAGCCTTCCAGTTGATGCTTCGGTAATCGTCACCGCGTATATACTGGCGGATGTGCTCGAACTCGTAGCTATGTCCGATGCGTCTTACTTTCTTAACACCATACTCGGTTGCTGTGCGCGCAAAAGTTTTCAGTTCATACCGCTTCATCTGGATGATGGACGGATATACCGGAACGTTTACTTCGCTGGCACCGGTTATGCGTCTTTTAATGAAGCCCAGGCCTGTGGTAAGGTATAAATGTATCTTTCCGAAGATATACTCTCCGCGTGCAACGGGGCGAAGCGTATACGTTTGCTGATGCGGTTTATCAGGCGACAGCTCCAGCTTGATGGTGAAATGACGCATTTGAAACTGCTCCGGTAATTCATCAATCAGCGTTACAAAAAGTTTTATACGCGCCTTGCTGCGTACAGAAAGGGTAATAATGTTGTCATCACCCAAGGATAACACAGAAGGTACATCCCGTTCAGTTGTTACCACTACACTGCGGTTGTACAGCAGCAGTATATCGATGAGAATAAGGACGGCAAAGAGTATACATCCCGTTTTAACAAACGCAAACAAAAACGGAAAAGCATACGAAAGCATCATGCCTCCCGTAAGGATAGCTACGATAAAAAAGAAGCGATTGGTAAGGAACAGGTTTTTGATAAAGTTCATCAGCGTGGTACTTCTACTCGTTCCGTTATCTCTTTAATGATATCTTCGGCTTCAATACCTTCCATCTCGCGCTCGGCTGTTAGTATAATACGATGGTTCAGTACCGGGTATGCTACAAACTTCACATCGTCCGGAGTAACAAAGTCGCGGCCGTTCATTGCAGCAATTGCTTTGGCAGCACGCATAATGGCCAGCGATGCCCGTGGCGATGCACCTAATGTAAGGTCACCGTTGTTACGTGTGTTGTCTACAAGCTTCGCTATGTATAGTATAATTTCGTCTTTGATGTGGATCTTCTCGATTAGCTCCTGGCAATGCTTTAGCTCCTGCTTGGTAATTACCGCCTGTATATTTTCGAGCACCTTCATACTGAAATCATCTTTGAACTTCCGGAGTATAGATACTTCCTGGTCGAGTGTAGGATATTTCAGTTTGATGCGGAAGAGGAAACGGTCGAGCTGCGCTTCCGGTAAACGATACGTTCCTTCCTGTTCGATCGGGTTTTGAGTCGCGATCACGAGGAACGGAAAATCCATCGGATACGTAGTGCCGTCAATGGTAACTTGCTTTTCCTCCATCACCTCAAACAACGATGACTGTGTTTTTGCCGGGGCACGGTTGATCTCATCGATCAGTACCAGGTTGGCAAATACAGGGCCGCGGTTAAAGGTAAACTCCGAAGTTTTCATATTGAAAACAGAAGTACCGGTAACATCGGTCGGCATCAGGTCCGGTGTAAACTGAATACGCGAGAAACTTACCGACAGCGATTTGGCAACCAGCTTGGCTGTAAGTGTTTTCGCTATACCGGGCACACCTTCCAGGAGTATATGCCCCCCGGTAAATATACCGGCCAGTAAAAGATCAATGGTGCTTTCCTGTCCTACAACAGCTTTGCCGATTTCACGCTTGATGCGTCTTACACGTTGGTTAAGCTGATCAATTTCCTGTTGTAATAAATCTTCAGGTTGCTCAGGTTGAATGTTTAGGTCTTCCATAAATATATAGCTGTAACTTATTTACAGTGTTTGTAAAAATTTTCAATAGCGTTATATAGTCCTACCAGCTTGTCGATAGCTGTGTTGTACTGTGCGTTTCGTTCGATCTGGCTATACTGGTCGTAGATGCTTTGTATCTCTGCGATACTCACCTTGGATTTCTCGGCCAGCCGGGCGATCTGTATCTCCTGTGTCATTTGGGTATGAATGCCATAGCGTGCACGAATGAAGTACTGGAAATATTTCATCTTCTTGCGGGCAATGTCCAGGTGATTCTGGTTCTGGTAGTGAAGCGCTGATACGAGCTTCACAAATTCAAGCGATGTATTGACTTTCTGCTCCAGTACCGGTATAACGCGCTGCGTACGCTTGGCAGCGAAGAATACATAGAGTACCACGGCCGCCAGCATCATCCACCAGGCATACTTTAAAGCGGGCTGACTCAGTATAAAATATAGCGGACTTATATCAGGATTGTTATTTCCGGTAAAGGACACTTTGCTGTACTCATCCCAAAGTATATTTTCTCCCTGCAGGTGCGAAAATACACCGGAAGCATATTCAGCTTTGTCGGGTTTAATCATGAAGTAATTTGTGAATACCAGGGGGTTGGTGTGCAGGTATATATTTCCTTCTCCGTATTTGAATTTCAGGAAGTTGACATAGCTCGGCTCCTGGTACCCAAGCGGCACCAGCGATTTGGTCGAATCACAGAACATACTGCTGTTAAAGGCATTCCAGTAGTATTTCATGTCTTCGGCCATGAAGCGATACTGATAGGTATATCCGCTTTCGGTGTGCAGTGTATCGTGGTAGAAGTTCAATGTTGCATCTTTCACGGAGTGCTCCTCCAGTGTTATATCTTCGTTACACTCGTTCTCATATATACCGATTATGTTTTCAGGAAGCTCAATGCTGGCTATAAATGCATCGTTACCTTTTTGGATGAAGTCCAGTAAAGCCTGGGCATCGCGCTGATTGAGATGCAGGCTTTGTCCTATAAAAATATAGTCGGTTGATTTGTCTCCGAGACTGTCTAACACCTCGTGCAGCGGCTTCCGGTTGCTATGGATAAAATTGTCTTTATCGCGGTAGCCCCGCAGCATTTGTTTGACAAATGAAGTGCCGTACGGCTGATTACTTCCTGATTTGTAATCTTCATACCATTGATAATGTTTTTTATCATCATTCCCGAATATGAAGTATAGCAGGAGCAACACACCCAGCACCGCGAAAAGTATGATAATGGTTCTGTTCTGCTTCACGATGCCTTCTGCGTATTTAATTTCTGATGGAGGTTTTCAAATTCAGCAAATAGTTGCTGGTACGATTCGGTAGTAAGCCGGTGTTCTCCATACCAAACCTGTTCGTAGGCGAGGGTAAGTCTTCTTACCTCGTCATAATGAAAGTCTTTGATGGAAAGTTCGGAGAGATAATCGTGATTGGTCTTGTCTTTTTTCCAAAGGATAATGCCTTGCTCGTTCAACTCCTTCAGCAACCCGAGAAAATATAGTCTTACGGCCAGGCGGAAATTTCCATCAGCAATCGTTTTGCGTAGCAATGAATTTACATCGAGGTCTTCTATATTTTCCACGTGGGCAGAACTGTCGATCTCAACGCTGGTCTTTAGCTTGGGCGAACCGGGTTTTATATTTTTGGTAACGGCATACAGAATAAAGAGGATCACACCGATAATGCAGACGTAAGCCACTACACGCAGTATATCACTGTTCCAGTTACCGAACGACATCGGCTCGCGCGGATCTGATTTCTGTTCTTCTTCAGGTTTCGGTGGTTCTTCATTATAGTCTGTGTCACCTATAATTTTCTTCCATTCCTTCTCGTCAAACTTTTTGACGTTCAGCTTTTCTTCCTGGTATTGTTTGGTTTGCGATAATTCGTCTGGTGACTTTAACGTATGGGGTACTTCGGTGCTCTCTTCGTCACTATACTCATCGTAATTATACTCGTTGTTGGCTACAGTAGTGTCCACCATGTACTCCTGTTCACCGGGTTCTGCCTCGCCATATACAACGGAGTCAGCATCCTGTGCCACTACAACCGTGCATGAACAAAACAGCAGTATAAACAATGAAACTATATATTTCATACTTTACTGTTTTTGGAAAGTCGCGTGCCCACAAGCGCAATGGATTTTTTGAGATGCTCTGCGTCTGCTGTTTCTTTCAATGAAAAATACTGGTATGCTGCACAAGCCGTGAGAATGGGTATAATCAGGTTGAATGCAAATGTCTTGATAAACAGTTCTATGAAATGAATAATGCCTTTCGACCATACATCGGTATCGGCAAAGTTCCATTGCAGAATGGAGGTATACATATAGATAAGCGGAGCGGAGAGTACCAGCAGGAAGGAAAACGTAATGAGCAGCAGGATCATTTGTAGCCCCATAACCTGGCCGAAGTTGGCCGCAGCCAAACGCCAGGTCTCGCCAAAGGCACTGAACAGATTCTTTTCTTCCGTTAACTGCGTGAATCCATAGAGCATGAATACTATATAGCAAAACACCAGGAAGAAAATTCCCCAGTAACCAGTATATACCATTCCGAAGATTGCTGCTGTAATAACGATGGTTTTACCGAATGCCATTACTGAAAATTTCGTCTTCGCATTTTTCGATTCGGCATCAACAATCATCATCACGCGGTAAAGTATCAACGAAGTACCGGCTATATTGATGACCAGCGATGTAAGGTCAGGTGTCCGCAATCCATAGTACATATCGCTGAGGAGCTTGAGCCACCAGTCTTCTTCATAGAACGGAATATAGAACTCAACTTCAAATACAAACCGCGCGATGGTCATCGCCAGGGATGCTACGAGTAACCATGACAGAAGTTTATTGGCGTGTCGCTTATAGAACAGCAACGCATCCTTCATAATGTCTGCATTGTTCTTTACCCGATCGAAGAAGGTTGGTTCCTGTAAGCTGGGCGGGAGGCGTACTTCCACCAGAGGAACTTCAAAACCAGTCTTCGATTTCCACCACGGGTATACTACAAAGTAGCCGATGATGAACGCTGCGGATAAGAATATAAGAAAGAAGCGGAGTATATCCGGAACTTCGGTATAGCGTGTCAGGAAACTTTCAATGATTGCGGCCAGCACAAATATAGGGGTGATGCCGAGCATTAGTTTGAGCGAACGCATGGCCGAGAGCTGAAATGCCTGCAGGCGTGAATAGGTACCCGGAAAGATAAGTCCCGAACCAAGTGTTAAACCTGCACCGCCCGCCAGGATGATCGATGATATTTCCAGTGTGCCGTGTAGCCATATCGTTAGTGCCGACTCTGCCGCGAGCCCTCGTTCAATGAAGAAGAACTGGAAGCAGCCAACCATGATGCCGTTGTATAAAAGTATAGCCAGTGTACCAATGGCGAGAAAAACTCCGAACACATACGTACGGAATGCTACCATCAGGTTGTTGAACGTAATGCCGAGGAACATGTCTACCTGGTGCCCCTTTTTATATACCGCCATCGGGTCGCCCTTTTCAATATTCTCTTTCGTCATGGATACATAACTCTCCCCGAGAATGGTACTCGCGAACTGAGGATCTTTCATTGAAGAGAATACACCGATGCAGGCAGCCAGTAAAAAGACGATCAGCGATATCAGCATCTGTTTTTTAGAGAAGAGTATAATCTGCGGCAGTTCATCCATCCAGAACAGCCGGAACTGATTTTTCTTTTCTTTCCGGTTACTATAGATGATCGAAAAGTATTCGCGGGCAATCTTGTTGAGGTAAACGCGTACGGAACGGTTCTGATAGTAGGTGCGCGAATAGGACAAGTCGTCTACTACCTGTGTAAAAAGATTGGAAAGCTTTTCTGGATCTTTAACGGGACTTGTAAGAAGCGTTTCGGATTCGAGCCACTTTTCTTTATTTTGAGCGATGAAACGGGTTTCCTTCATGAATGGGTGAAAATATTGCTTTAAGATCAAAAAATGAAGAACATAGAAATTAAAACTACGCAGAATGTAGTGTTGGAATATGAACTTGCAGATTTACGCGATCGCATTCTCGCTTTTTTTCTGGACCTGATCATTCTGGTGGTTGGCCTTTCAATATTATCAGCTGTCGGCTTTGGTATTTTAGGTTTTACCGATACCGCAGCAGGGGTGTACTTTATTTTCCTATTCTGCATTTTTATCTTCTACTCACTGGCGTTTGAAGTATTGAACAACGGACAGAGCCTCGGTAAAAAAGCGCTGCGCATCCAGGTGATCAAAACGGCTGGCGGACAGGCTACATTTTCTGACTATGCTGCGCGCTGGGTTTTTCGTATGATCGATATTTACTTTTCACTCGGAGGTATAGCGTCTATACTCGTAGTGTCTTCCGCGAAGGCGCAACGCATCGGCGATATCGTTGCCAATACGGCTGTGGTAAAGCTTGTACCGAAAATGGATCTGGCTCTGCGCGATGTACTGGCTATTCATTCCCGTGAATCTTACAAACCGGAGTATCCACAAGCCAAGCAGTTGCAGGAAGAAGATGTACTGGTGATCAAAAAGACACTGGACCGTTACCGGAAGTTTAGTAACGATGCGCACGAGGAAGCTATACATTTACTGGCGGAACGCGTAAAGCAGGTGCTTGGTGTTGAAAATATATATCCGGACGATCGCAGGTTTCTGCAGGCGATCTTGCAGGACTATGTTGTTCTGACACGATAACGCTGCCGTTCAGCAGGAGCAAGTCTGACTACGACCCGATTCCATTCCGGTAATGATAATTTTTGATTACCTTCAGGATACAGAGCACGCGGTTTGCCACGGGCTAATCTTCCCATCAACCTGTAATTTTATGAAAGTATACTGGTCATTTATTACCCTCTTATTGATCGCACTCGCTATGGATACACAAGCACAAACAACATTAAAGGTTGGCGACAAGGCTCCTGATTTTACTGCGAAGGATCAGGATGGAAAAACGATATCGCTGCACGACTATAAAGGCAAGAAAGTAATCCTGTATTTTTACCCGAAAGATCAGACTCCCGGTTGTACACAGGAAGCTTGCAACCTGCGCGATAATCATGCAACGCTGCAGAAGTCGGGCTATACTACCATTGGTGTAAGCACCGATGATGTTGCTTCGCATAAAGAGTTTCAAACGAAATATAGTCTGCCGTTCCCATTGGTAGCCGATGTTGATAAGGCTATTAATCAGAAGTATGGCGTATGGGTAGAAAAAGAACGCGATGGCAAAAAGTATTTTGGCACCGCGCGTACTACATTTCTTATTGATGAGAAAGGTGTAATTACCAGCATTATTGATAAAGTAGATACCCAGCAGCATGCCGAGCAGATACTGAAACTTTAGTTACACTATATTTCGGTATTGCCGGAATCTGTCATACTTAACTTTACTCCGCTTACCTCCAGGTGTTTTAATTTCTCCGGGTCTACCACAGTGTTGATCTGGTATATCTTATTGTCTGGTGCAATGCCCAGTATCTGGCAGGTGATCAATCTGTCGCCCATATAGTATAGCAGCGCAGGTTGGTGATTGATCTGTGCAGCCATAACGGTGTTGGAACGATGGAAGCGTTGGTAAATGACCATTAGCAAATCGGAAACTTCCGGTATACCCAGACAGCTCTTGCGCAGCACACGAAGTTTACCGCCATCGGCATAGAAGGATATATCCTCGGCCAAGATAGTTTCGAGTGTTTGTGTATCGCGCGAACGTATGGCATTTATATACTTCTCCAGGAAGCTTAGTTGAACCTCGTCCGCGGCCGAAGCTTTGCGCTGCAGGTTCAGTTCTTCCAGTTTGGCTTTTGCCCGACTGAGCAGCTTGCGCGAATGTTCTTCCGTACTGGATAATACCTCGGCAATCTCCTGGTGCGAGTAATCGAAACTTTCCTTTAGCAAAAACACTGCCCGCTCTTTGGGATTCAGTTCTTCCAGTAACACCAGCATGGAGTACGAAGCTATATCGCGAAGATTCATATTGGTATCGGCTTCTTCGGTTGCAAAAGGTTCCGGTAGCCATACATCGCCTACCTCTATTTTCTTTCTTCTGTTTTTGATGTTTATGGCATGGTTGATAACCGATTTTATCAGATAACCTTTTTCGTTGGTAATGCCCTCGCGTGGTTCTTCTATATACTTCGAGAGTACATCCTGCACAGCATCACGTGCGTCTTCGGCAGAACCAAGAATGTTATAAGCATACGGGAATAAGGTCTTCTGATATTCTTTCATACAGTTATCGGGTTTTATTTTGAAACAGCTATAGCATCAATTTCTACAAGCATATTGTCAATCGCGAGTCGCGGCACCGGTATAAGTGTGTTAACCGGAAATTTTTTATCGGGCCACATCCTGTAAAATTCTTCCGTGATGATGCGGAGTTTTTCAGCATCGTGCTCTACCACCAGCGTTGTAACTTTTACAACCGCTCTCATATCAAGTCCCTGCGAGCGTAATGCAGTCTCAATATTACGAAGTGCCTGCTGAGTTTGTCGCCTGAAGTCGTTACTTAATTTTCCGGAAGTATCTTCTTCACCACCTTGTCCGGCAACAAACACAAATTTACGATTGGCCGGTACCGTTGCAACGTGCGAAAATCCATACGGTATAGGATCGAAGAGTGCAGGCGGATTGCTGATTTCCTGCGCAGAGACTGTTGATGTTATCATGACTATAAACACAAAAAGTAATTTTTTCATAATGATTTTTTTAATCCTGAATGCTGGCTATAGCACGTTGTCGCTATAGTATATATCGATC
Source organism: uncultured Chitinophaga sp. (assembly GCA_902168205.1). Classification (GTDB taxonomy): domain Bacteria; phylum Bacteroidota; class Bacteroidia; order Cytophagales; family Cyclobacteriaceae; genus Ohtaekwangia; species Ohtaekwangia kribbensis. The sequence continues at coordinate 507,856 of CABHOK010000003.1, forward strand.
AGCTGTGAAGCCATCGTGCCACAGCTTTTTGCAGAAGCGGCAGTATAATATATACCATCAATGGCACCGCGATAACGGTAATTGCGGCCGTGCGCAAGGGCAATGGTGTTATCTGTGTAAAGTAATCGCCCAGGCATGCCAGTAGTATAGTAATGGTAGGGTAGATGGCAGTCCAAACCAGTATCGCCATCTTCCACTTTTTAGGAGGTTTTGTTGCAGCCATGTATTGTGCTTAGAAAATGTTGTACGATGCGCTTGCAAGTTTCAGCTCTTCAATTTTGGGGGCAATCTCAAGTCCGCTTTCATCGCGTTGTTTTTGAAAGGATTGAAATGAATCCAGTGTAAATAATTTTTTTTGTGCCTCATCATTTTGATATACCGCAAAGTGATTGAATGTTTTACCATCGGCACCCACATACGCAGTGTAGCGTATAGCCGGGTCGTTGATCCGTTTCAGATCGGCAATAAACTTGTTTACATTTTCCAGGTTCTTTTGTACGAAGGAAGATTTTACCGTATAGGTTACTTTAATGATTTTCATACTGGCTGTTTGTTTTTAGTTTTCAGATACAAGACAAAAACAAGTCTTGAAACGTGACCTGTTTTTGTCTTTTTTACACAAATCTTTTTTGAGCAGGTTTACAGGGAGTATTGTCCTACTTTATAGCCGCCCGGTATAGTCTGGAATGCGCGGTTAAGACGGTTCCAGCTGTTGATCTGCGCAATGCCCAGGGTCAGGTCTGCGATTTCTTCTGTTGAGAATACCTTGGTAAGCGATGCATATAGCTCATCATCAATATCGCGTTGGCTGATGTGTGTGAGCGCTTCGGCAAAAGCCAGTGCAGCTCTTTCTTTCTCGCTATAGTACGGGCAGTCGCGCCATGCAGCTACCGAGTGGAGACGTTGTTCTGTTTCGCCCATCGCAGTAGCTTCCTTGTGGTGCATGTCCAGACAGTAAGCACAGCCGTTGATTTGTGATACACGGTACTTAACAAGCTCCAGTAGTTTATGATCAAGTGGGGACTTCTTTAAATACATTTCTGATTTCAGTAGTCCATCGGCAAACCCTTTTGGTGCGGTCTGAAGTGTGATTCTTTCAGTCATAACTTTTGTGTTTTTTGTTTAACTACATCCATGACAAAGAGCCGCTTCAAAACGTGACCTCTTTTGAGTATTTTTTTAGAAAATATACTGTCGGTGAACTATCGCTATGAAAATGAGTGTGTTAGAGAATTGATATTGTTGGTTTCCGGAGAAGTGATTCTTTTATAAGATCTTATTTTGAAATTACTTTGAGGCCAGACCGGATATAGTATATAGAATCAGCATGAGACAGCAGAAGATAGCGTTTGTATGTTATGAAACCGAGAAACTGAGTGCATACGCAGCACAGGAGGATGGTATGCTCTTCGATTTTTTACAATCAAAAGGATTGCACGTTCAGCGTGTGCAGTGGCACGATAAAAATATTCGATGGCAGGAGTTTGATACTGTAATTCTCAAATCTCCGTGGGATTATCACAATCGGTACAATGCTTTTATGGAGTGGCTTGGCCAGGTGAATCGATTGGGCGTGCAGATACTGAACCCGTATGATGTTGTGAGGTGGAACAGCGACAAGCATTACCTGCAGCAAATGATCGATGAAGGTTTTGATGTTATTCCTTCGGTATTTCTGGAGCCGGGCAAACAACACGACTTTCATTCATTGTTCGGGTATTTTAAAACGGATCAGTTGATTGTGAAACCCTGCATCAGTGCCGGATCAAAACAAACTATTACTGTAACGCAGCAGAATATAGATCAACACACGGCTGTTATACATGACATGACGCGCGAAGAATCTTTTATGGTGCAGCCCTTTCTACCGCAGATTTACGAAGGCGAGCTGTCGTATCTTTTCTTTCACGGTACATTCAGTCATTGTATACTTAAGAAACCGAAGGCTGGAGACTTTCGTGTACAGCTTGGTTTTGGCGGAACAACACATTTACAAAAACCAACGGACGATGCAATAAAATCTGCACAGGTATTTACAGATCGATTTGCCAAAGACTGCTTATATGCCCGCGTAGATGGTGTGGTGATCAATGGCAGGTTTACCTTGATGGAGCTGGAGCTGATTGAGCCCATGCTATATTTCCCAGATGCTCCATATGGTCTTGATAAATACCATGCGGCCCTGGAGGAATTGTTGCTGTTACGCTCGGTATAGTATATATAGCAAGAGCGACATGTATGCATGCCGCTCTTGAAATTCATTGAGACACTGTTTCTTTAATGATGATGATGTGCAGAAATAAGATCCGTAATCTTCTGAATCAGCTCTTTGCTATCGAAAGGCTTCGGAAGGGTATCATCTGCACAGGCATCTTGTGCCAGCGGAATAATATCGGTGTTAGACGAAGTGATGATTACAGGTATATGGCGAGTTGTTTCGTTTTCTTTCAATTGCTTGCATAACTCCAGTCCGCTGGTGTTGCCAAGGTTAATGTCAAGTAAATATAGGTCGGGGTAGGGGGGACTTGATACCTCCAGACCAGTGCCATCGGAATATACTTCTACGGTAAAACCATGCGATGTCAGAATGAACTGAAGCAGCTTTCGCGCATCCTGGTCATCGTCTACAATGATTAATTTTTTATTCATGCTGAGGGTTATATTTTTTCGATTGACTGGCTAGTGTTTGCCTTTCTTTTTCTGTTGGCCGGGGGCGTAATTTTTAGCAGACTTGCTGCCGGTAGCTTTTTTCATCTGGCCGGGCGGCACTTTTTTAGAATCCTTGTTAACAATTACAGTTGTCTTACTGCAGGCACTTGCTAAAACCAGCATCATCAAAAAGACCCACGACATTTTTCGGATTTGCTCTTTCATGTTTTTCGTAAAGTTTGTTCGTTCCATCGCGATGTCCTTGTACCTCATTCATTCCGGTGTATCACGATTTATACCTTTAGCACGCCATCTTCGTGTTACCCCCAAAGTGAAATCGAAGAAATGTTTTAAAAGGCATATTCTGTATCGGGAATAAGATTTTTTATATGTTTACCACATTGACCTTTAAAGAATTAGTCGCTTTTCATGGAAAAACTTCCCGAAGATGATTTTGGAAAACTGTTCCGGCAGCATCATGCGGGGTTGTGCAATCTGGCGTATAACATTGTGGGCGATACAGACGCAGCGAAGGACATTGTTCAGGAAGTATTTGTAAAGCTTTGGAATAACCGGGGGCAGCTTACGTTTGGTGAGCAGATCAAACATTACCTCTTCAAGGCTACCGCTCACACATCGTATAATCATCTTCGCGCAAACAAGCGAATTGCGCCTTTGGAAGAATATGCAGGATTGAATACACTTGAGACTGTTGTGGGAACGGAAGGTGTTGAGTATAAAGAACTGGAAGTGCGTGCCCGCCAGGCGGTTGACCGGCTTCCTCCGAAATGCAAAACCATTTATATACTGAGTCGCCACGAAGGATTGAAGCACCAGGAAATCGCCGATACACTCGGGTTGTCGATCAAAACCGTTGAAAATCAGATGGGAATTGCGTTGGAAAAACTGCGAAGCGACCTGAAACCCTTCCTCAACCTTGAAATTGTGGCCATTCTGGCCGCTATTGGCATGGGACTTTACGCGTTACTGATATCGTAAAAAATAATTTGCTCCTCTTTGGGGGTATACTCGTAGTCCGGTGCTATAGGTATATAACAAAACGAAAATCAGTAAACACTTTAATCTTAATGCGTATGAAAACTGTCATTGGCTTGATTCTGTTTGTAATGATTACCGCATCTTCTTGCTCGTCTTATACGTGTGCTACTTATGTGAAGCATACACCGAAAACCAACACTACGACCAAAGAGGTTAAAATATAAATAAGAAGTAGACCCTCTCTATGACCCTCGACAATCAACACTGGGAACGAATTTCTGCTTACCTGTCTGGCGATCTTTCGCAGGATGAAAGAAATGCATTTGAATCCTGGCTTCAGGATTCCGACAGCAATCGACTTTTGTTCCAGGAGGCCCGGCTGGTCTGGGAGAGTTCACGAATAAAACTCCGGGTAAAAAATCCGGCTACAGAAGAAGAGTTACTCAAGTTACGCGCGCGCATAAAATCGCAGCAACCCGCAGGCCGCATCATACCACTCTTTAGAAATTCAGCACTTCTGAAAATTGCAGCCAGTCTTACCCTGGTGACAGTAGCCGCCTATTTCTATTGGACACTGCGTGATACTGAAACTGTTATCGCGTCAGGCGATCAGGTGCTCACCCTATATTTACCCGATAGCAGTCGAGTCTGGCTGAATACAAACAGCACGCTGTCCTATACTGAAGATTTCACGAAAGAGAATCGTACCGTTACCCTGAAAGGCGAAGCATACTTCCAGGTTAAGCGCGATACAGCACATACCTTTGAAGTGGTCACTCCGGCTACCACAGCGGTGGTGTTGGGTACATCGTTCAATGTGAATGATGCCGACAGTGCCACTATTGTTACCGTTGCAGAAGGTAAGGTTCGTTTTGCAGAGCGCGATGCTGCACGCGAAAAAGATGTTGTACTCACTCCGCGTGAGCAGGCTACATTCCATCATCGTAAAAAGACTATGGACCGATCGCGAAGCCGCGATATGAAGTTTGCTGCCTGGCGAAGGTATAAAAATGCGCAATACGAAAAAGAAGTAAAGAACAGCGGGCTATATCTCGCTACTCAATATACCTGGCGAAAGAACCAGATCAATCAATCGGTGATTGAAGGGACTATACGAAACAGTGCTTCGCTGGCTGTTTACAAAGATATAGTACTATATGTTACGTATTCGCAGCCGGGCGGACCTCAGAAGACTTCGCGACTTGTAATTGGTGAAACTGTGAACCCCGGACAAACCATCGATTACCGAAGACGGTTACTTGATATTTTTACCGAGACCAATGTGTTGCATGTGAAGGTTGAATCAGCCGAAGTTGAAACCGGTGACCATTACTAATACAATGTTTTATGAAGGGTAACGAGTTATACATGAACACCTCTGATTCTTTTGCAATTCCCGATCGCGCTGAAGCACTGATTTCACTTGCTGAAAAAATAATTCAACAACATGCTATCGAAGGACCTTCAAGTCCGGTAAAGCCGCAGATCATTGCTGATCTCAACTACCGGGTAAGCTCTGCTAAAGTACGCCACGACCAGGGATTGAAATATGAACGCCTTATGCGCGAAGCTTTTGCCGAACGGGATTTTCTGTTGAGTAAACAGAATTCAACTTCAGGTAAAGATGACCGCGATGTGAAAAGTATTATTGAGACGGTGATACAACTTTTGCAACAACATTATTCTGATAAACAGGAAGGCTTTATAAACTGGGGACTTGCCAAGCCGGATAAATAGCGTCAGGTTCGGCTTGTGCAGCTTCAGCCCTCTTAAAACCCCTCCGCAGGGGTTTTTCTTTTTAGTGTTACTGACTTATCTGCGTATACTGTGGCGTGTTGAAAGTATATACCCGGAAGTAAAGTATAGCAACGCTGGTATATATCTTGGGAAGGAGCTAGTCTCGCGGTTTTGTTTTTCGGCCGGTGGTGAGTTTTACTAATGTTTCCCGAACGGCTATACTGGGTAATGTTCCTCTGTTCTCTTCGATATACTCGGCTACAAGGTCTTTGTGATGTTTGATCATGGTTCTTAGTATCCACGATATAGCTTTGGTGATGAGTATTTCTTTTTCGCCTTTTAGCCGCTCTATATTTTCAATAGCCATCGCTGCCAGCGGTTCATTTGATTTCTTTCGCAGCGGTGCGATGAGCAACACTAACGATGCTCTGCGCTTGTGAATATTTTTGCTTTTGGAAAACTTACGCAGCAACGGTTCCCACTTTTTCCAGTAGCGTGGTACCTCTGCAACGGAGTAGCTACCCGAACACAACACATCTACCTCAGCCCAGCCCATAATATGCTCCAGCCATTCGTCAAACAAGGCAGGTTCGAACGCCAGTTGCTCGGGCTTCGCATAATCCAAGAGCATACCACCCATCCATTTTTCAGTGGCCGATTTACCTTCTATTAAACTCGTAACAACGTTCGCGAGGTCATCGGCAGAAAGATCGCGATGACTCTTCATCCATTCTTTCGCCAGCATGCGCAGCACCGGATTGCTGATGTCATAACGCGGATGCGAACTGCCAAGATAATTATCCTGGTGCGTATGTTGCGTTGCCTTGTTAGCATTTGCGCGTATAGCCGTCAGGATATCTTTATGATGGCGGTCCATGGAAAAAAATTATTTCTCTTTAAGATTCCGGATAAGATCACGGTCCAGCTCAGGACCGCTGGAGAGTGCTTTGCTGATCTTGCTCACAACGTCATCCAGGTTATGACTGGACTCTTTCAAATGTATCAGGATCTCTTTTTCTTTTTCCGAAAGCGAAGTGTTGTTGAGGAGGTTGATCAGCCCCAGTATACTGCACAGTGGTCCGCGCAACAGATGGGAGTTGATGAACGCGTACTCGGCAAGTTTTCGGTTGTGGGCTTCAAGTTCAAGGGTGCGTTCGGCTACGCGCTCTTCCAGTCCGTTGTTGATCGAAGTGATCTCTTCGTTTTTCTCCTTGAGCATTTTGTTCTGCTCTTCAATTTCAGCAGTCATCAACTTCAGCGTCAGGTTTTGATTAACCAGTCGCTTGTGAACAGCGTGCTGCGTGTAGCCAAACAGTGATGCCACCGTTGCTGTGATTAACGCAAAGAATACTCCGCTTACCGTGAACTGTGCCGGATAGATGGTTACCGGGTACGAACCCACCTGCGTACTTACATATACTCCGTTGGCAATGATAAAAAACAGCAGCAGTGTAATCAGTATAATGGTTTCCACCGATCGCGTAAACATGGTAAGCAGCAGCGGAATCAATCCTACCCAGAATACCCAGGTGTGAAAGAAGCCGGGGTTGGAGAGTATCTGTACCTGGTTAATAATCAGCAGGAAGAAGATGTTAATGATAACCAGGATCTTGTGTCGTACACCTACGAGCGACAGCGTGAGGAGCAGGGCCGGTATAGTCGTAAGAATCAAGACATATACAAGTGATATGTTTTGAAGATCAACCGCGAACTCCAGAAATATAGCCGCGAGAAAAATGAAAGTTATAGCGATGAGGTAATACCGGAAGGCGACAATCCGCGATGCTTCCAGGCCTTCGGTATCGGTTTTTCTTAAAAAGTCAAGCATGTCTTCATCAGCCCAAGTTACAATCCCGCTGAAATAACTTAAAAATCTTCACATGCGCTAATAATTTGCCCGAGTATTTTTTATTCAATCAACATGATCAGGCTCATCTATACCCGTATGTTTCATGATTGTTACGTGCCGATTGCCGGATCATGTCCTTGTAACAATCTGCCGCTTTATAATGTTTTTTTAATCTGCACGGATGCATAAAAAGTATACCTTGGACGATTGGACAGGATTATAAATCCCGGAAAAGATATTTACTTAGCGTATACTTTTCTGTAGTTCATGTAAGTATAAGCGATACGAATACGATGAATAGTAAAACTATGATGAAAGAAAAACAGGTACATATTCTTATTGGTTGTGCAGATGCACGCGACCTGAGCCAGGTTCAATTGGATACCATTGACAATGTGACACAGGAGTTCAAAGAGATGGGCATTGATGTGGAGCTTCACGTGGTGCGCGCTGCCGGTTCGTTCGTAACTCCGGATATTGTGATGGACATCAAGCGTACCATCGAGCAGGCACAGCGCAGTTCAGATGCTTTGCTGCCCATCAGTTACTATATCCATATACAAACGCATGGTCACCTTACAGAAGATTCCAATGATCATTATATAAGTCACGTACACGACCTGAAGATCGTAGAGGGATCGCCTCTTAACTGCGGTATGCTGGGAGCTTCAGCGGTTGGTGTGGAGATCGAGCAGATGATCATTGAAGAGAAACCTGTTATTGATATTCGCGGTCGCGCGGTAGTGATTGATAATGATACCAAGATCAAATCCTTGTTGCAGGAATATTATGCGTACGATGGCTACCTGGCGGGAGACTGGATTCGAAGTATAGATCTGTTGCGTACACATCCGCGTCATCAGCGCACTGTATTGGAGAAAGCTATAGCAATCGATCCGGAACTAAAGATGCTACATATACAGATTACCTGTGGTATTCTGGACTATGCTATCCACTCACTGATTCGTGTAGACGATGGTGATCCTTCGGTACCTTTCTGGGATACGGTGCAGATGGAGATACGCAAGCATACACAGAATGACCGGAAGGCGAAAGACATGCTGATCAATCAGTCTGCAAAACAAAAACCACTGGCGGGATTACTTTGCATGAGCGATCCGCGTATGTCATCGCGACTGCTCGCAGCCAACTACTATATGCGCAGCAAGAGCATTGAACATACCGGTGATTACTTGCCAAACACAGTCTTCAACATAACCGGCAGCTCGTTTGATATACCACAGACACCCTTTGGTCCCTATGTAATTGCAGGATTCTACTATGCGGTAAAACACCTGAAGCTGGTTGACCAGATGGTGATGGGCTACGATGCCGACCAGACGGATCGCATTATCAAAAAGATCAAGAACGATCCGATTATGCGCATGGTTGTGCAGAAGTTTAATGTGAACCTTATACCGATCAACCAGATCGATCTGCAGGTGGAGGTATAAACCTGGAAGAAAGAGATCGCTGAAACAATCACTTGGAATAACAATAAAGCCTGAACTTTCGATTTCAGGCTTTTTCATTTTAGCCCAGATCCCAAGCAACTTTTACATTTCGTTTACATTCTTTAACAATTCCTTTACTAATGCCGGGTACAAAGACTTGTAGCTTTGTTTGAATTGATGATTAACCCTGCAAAAAATATGAAAAAAGTTATTTATGCGCTGATCTTACCACTGGTTGTGGTAAGCGGACTAGTATTTGCCAATCGCGAAATCAAAAATGAAACTTCTAAAAAATCAACCCCAAGACCACTCTCTGCTGCTGAAATGAAAGCCGCGAGGAAAAGTTGGGAGGCTACCCCTGATGGTATAATGTACAAAAAATGGGAAGCGTCTCCCGAAGGTAAAAAGGTGCTTGCCGGTGCTGCTAAAATAAGGAAACATACAAGTGCTTCCACCAATATGGAAGCTGTTGTAACCTCTCTTTCGCTTCCGCCAGGCTAGGTTTCGGAGTGATGGCCAGGATTAATGGTGAAGATTATATTCTTAGTTTCGGGGTGGAAAACTCGAATGAATTTCAGCAATTGCATAGCCTGAAAGTTAACGACAAAATAATTGTAAGAAGCCATTCTGTATCGTACGCCCCCAAGTATTCATATCCAATTGTATCGGGCGACTATGTAGAACGAGATAGTATAATAATTTATAAACGTGCCCCTCGCAAAGGCGGCTGCTGAGTAAAGTTTTATGATGGGAAGAAAGTACGCAAACTGCCGCTGGTATTAAGTGAGGAGGAAGTGGCTAATTTGCTATCTGTAAATACCAATCTAAAACATAAATCCATTTTGGTGACCCTGTATGGTTGTGGTTACGTTTGTCAGAACTATTAAATCTGAAGATAACCGATATTTAAAGCGAATGTCATTTATTGCTTGTACGCGATGCAAAGGGTAATAAAGATAGGACTACAATTCTTTCAGAAAAGACGTTTCTGTTGCTTCGAAAGTATTACCGGCAACATAACCCAAGTAGTATTTATTCGAAGGTCAAGCCAGTGGATTCAAAGTCTACGGAACATAGCTCTTCCAAGACCACAGAACTTTACGCGCAGGTATCTAGACGAATTGTAAAAGACATCAAAAGTCCGGTCGAAAAGTTAAACATTCAATTTTGAGATGCTTGAGATTTCACGGATATTGATGAGCGCAACCAAGTTGGCAACGAGCGCCTGGAAACGTGTAGTGATAAAAGGTATATATACGACCTACGTATATATACCAAAATATATGCGTAGGTCGTTTAGCCAAATGTTGGCGGCAACTCTTCCAAAAAGGACACGACAAGATGAGTGAACAGATAATAAATTCCGAGTTCTACTTTAACCACAAAGGGAAACTAACAGCTGACATTTCCAGGAGAGCTTTAGAACAGTTCTCTAAGGGATTTGAGTCTGCGATAAAACTTGAAGGTAATTTACCAATTATTCTGGACACAAACATTCTTCTCGGGTACTATGGAATGTCTCAAGTGGAAAAAAGTAAGTTGTTAAAGTTTATAGAGAGCTACGCCAATAGAATCTTTATAACGAAACAGGTTGAACAAGAGTTTTTGAGAAATCGACTCTCTGTTATCAATAAGGATTTCTTTGAACCATTAAGAGATGTAACAACTGACTATAAGACATTACAAAAGGACATTTCTAATATTTTCAAAAGCTATAAGGAGAAAAGAAAAAAACTATTACCTCAAGACTACCCAGTTTTATGGGAACAATTGGAGGCAATTGAAAAAGACGTAGTTAAGAAAATTAACGACAAGGAATTTTTGAACTCAATTGAAAGTCAGGTTGGAAAAACAACTACAGAAAACATGAACATTTCGTTAAGTGACGAAATGTTAAATAAGGTATCCACTTTAAAACAAATTGACCCTCTCAATAGTAATGAGATTGAATTTCTGGAAGTCGAGTTTCAAAACTTATTGACTCCCTATAATGAAGCTAAAGAAAATGCGAAGTGGAGATTCGCTTTTCCGGGCTGTGGCGATAAAAAGGACGACCCCACCGGGGATTTCATAATTTTTCATGAAATAATGAAGTTCATGAAAAAAGTATCAAAGTCATGCATATTTCTGACCAATGACTTTACGAAAGGTGACTGGTTTCAACTTGACATGAAGCCACATTTGCACTATGCTGAAAATACGTTTGTTCATACAGAGAATGTAATCTTTATTGTACATGCAGAGAGAACACTTCCTAATATTTCGTTTGAAAATATCCATACTAAGCCGCTTGAGATCATTAGCGCAAAATACGGAACACCACAGACCGACAAATTAACTGATGTGACAGAATTGTTAGTCACTAAAATTGTAAATAACAGATTGACAATTACAGCGAGCAATGACTTGGCGGGAGACCCAGACCCTGGAATAGTTAAGAGTTTGACAATTCTTTATCGCATCGGACAAAGACAAATGCAGGCAACAATAATGGAAGGCGTGACACATACCATACCCGATGAATGAGATTGGAGAAGGAAGAGCAGCCGCCAACAAAGTGCATAATCAATGGCGGGGTTCGGTGTAAATTTGTAGTTTAGTTTTTCAACAAACGTTTGGTGTCGTGGGACAGTGACGCGCTTCGAATTCCCGCCACTGCTTATGCACCAAAGTTAGCGGCATATTTTTAACATGACTAGATCTATAAACTTATTCTTGGCAATCGGACTCACCTTTAGCCTGAGTTTCGTTTTCGCACAAGAAAGAGTCTTGAAGTTGGCTGAGGATAAGAAGTATGAAATGTACTTTGTAGATGTTGCAATCAGGGAAGACTCCTTTCCGACCGACACTGTACGAGGCAAATTCACAATAAGCTGGGACAGAGACTTAGGCTTTCTGATAGATGACCCCGAGATCATTCAAAATCTAAAAAATGGTTGGGTTGGAGAACCAGGTCAAATGGTCGGATGCTGGTATGACTACTTCATGTATCTCATTGAGGACGGGGTTGTTGTGGATGAAATAAGAATAAATGAGAGATGTAAACAAGTAATAACCAAACATGGTGTCTATAACTATACAGACTCTACTCTAAGTCAAGTTGATCGAAGTAAAAAGATAACAGTAGCTAATGTAGAATTTGAATCACTCGAATTTGGACGGAATTTCGTCAGCGATGTTCTCGAGACTCGAGGTATCTATATACCGGGGCTTAGCGACAAAGATTGGTATAAGTATGGAGGTAGTATGATAGTGAAGACAAAGCGAAGAAATATCGATAAGTTAGAAGTACAAATCACCAATACAATCACAGAGAAATTCCCCAATGAGTCATTTGCAGTTTGGTTCCTCGTGTGTAATAATCGCTTTTGTATATTCGATGTTTACTGCAGTGAAAAGTTAGGAAGTAGTATGACTGATTGGGAGGTTTATCGCAACTGGAGTCGTTTTGATCCAAAGATACTTTTGATTAGCAAGACAGACGTCCAAATGAAAGAGTTGATTGAGAAATACGCCCGCTAACGTCTAGCTATAAGTCATAGCGGCACTTTGAATAGTTAATTTTTATACGTTGGGGTAGATTAACCAGTATATAAAATTGACGACCATTTAAAACGACAGTATTCCATTGAATTATTGAAACGACCTTTGAACCCTAAGTATTGGTTTATGCAATTCGACATTGTACGCAAAGACGGGGACGACTACTACCGGCAGGCTTTATATGCGAGCGTTTTGCGCCATAGTATATCATGAATTATAAGGACATAAATAAGGAACGAGGCAGTTCATGAAAACAAAAACCGCCAATTCTTACGAATTAAGCGGTTTTGATTCTTTTGATTGTTCTGTTGTAGCCCCGGCAGGAATCGAACCTGCATCTTCAGAATCGGAATCTGAAATTCTATCCATTGAAATACGGAGCCGCATGTTGCAAAGTGCTGCAAAAATAAGGAAAGCTTGCTACCTAAAAAATATATCTTTCAAGAACCATCGTTCCCAGAAACCCTGACTGGAATTGGACAAGGAATGTGCCTCTGATAATGATTAACGATGAATCTCATCATAGCTTATAGCTCCGGTCGATGCCTCCTGAATATATCTTGAATGAGACCTTGATATATTTTAAGCTTGTAGGCGGGTTTATATTCATATTACCATCCCGATGGCTTCATGTATCTTTCACAGAAATTTAGTTAATTGAGGTTGAAACAACACAGGGTATATATATGATCTGCACTATCTATTCGCACCACCTGGTCTTTGACAGAATTGTAGAAATTGTAAAACGAACATTTTCCGGTGCAGCCATATCGGTAGGTACTCAGGACGAATTTAGTATTGCTGATGTTGAAATTAAGGGTGGACTCTTCAGTTCTTCAAAAAAAATGAAAGTGTCATACCGGCAGAGAACTATACCTTCGTACCAATTGCCCGAGATCGATGATAGTCCGCTAACACGAAACCTTAAAGGACTATACGGCTTTGTGAGTTCGTTGCCGGCCAGGAATGAAAAGATCAAAGGTTTATTTCTTCATAAGATCCAAACGCTCAATTGCGAATTCTCGGTGATCGTAGAGAAGGGCGAGATCAAAGAACTAAAGTCGCTGATAGCAACGTTCGCTAAAGACTTTGATGCTATACTTTTTGTACAACCCAACACCGTTATAAGCCGATCTTCCGGGCAACACTTTGTTGACAAAGATTTGAGATTAATAATCGATGGACAAGGTAACTCCGAGATTGATACACTCGATGTTTCCATTGACTCGGTATACTTTGATGCTTCACAAACAGAACTCTCCGAAAGTCAAAAGAGCAGGAAGGAACGTAACGAACAAATACTCCAGCAACGAAACATAAAAGTAAACAGGAATCTTCCCTGTATAGAAGATGAACATGAGACTGTAATACGATCGCCCCGCGAGATTGCTACCCGGGTTAGTATTCTGGCCTTTACAAACCTGGTGGCGTTTGGTAACATAACCGGTGATGACGCGATAGCCTATCTGAAACAGTATAAGCTGTGGGATGAAGTAACACCCAATGAAAAGGAATTTCTGGCAGACCCAACAGACGCCAAGCGCAACCAGGAAACCTGGAAGTGTGAATGTATCTGGGTTTTGATGTGGGCGTTGAATAAGGTAAGTGATCTTGGGTTCCCGGACGAATTATGCAGTTTGAATGCTATAGCGCCTCACGACTATCCGATTGGACAAGGTAAGGACCCGAATAATTTTATCAACGCCATAACCAGCAGTCGCACGAAAGAAGAAATTCTCGATGCCAACGATCTATACTATAGAATTGACTGGGCTTGTGTAGATGCACGTATCAATAACCAGCAGATTGCTGAGGTTAATGCAAGCGTTGTATACGAAAGACACTATGCCCTGAACTGGCTTGTAAACTATATGGATCAGGCCTGGGACGATGTCAGCTGCGATACGTAGCCGGGCAGATATAGTATATATTATTTTTTACCTGGCGAAAGCATTGGTGATCAGCCAGGTCTGCATAGCTTCGTAATATCCATCACAGGCAGCCCCGTTGATCACTGGCCTTTTAATATAGCAAGAATTATTGATTGCCCGGTATAGCCTCACGTTTACTGATCCATCTTTCTTTTAAATCCATCATGCTATATCCGGTATCATTACATCGGGGTGAGGCCATTTGTGTCATTCCGGAAAACAACGTTGAAAGACTATTCGCCTTATTTCAATACAGCAACGGCAGCGCCTGCTGTAAGTAACAACAACCATCCGGCAAACAATAATATATATGCCGGTATAGACATTACAGCAGATCATAAATTTACTCCCAAAGCGTACGGTGGTGCGGTATCCAACACATTGAATGTAAATTACTGTTGCAGGCACGGTTGGCTTACTCGCCTGTAAAAGAAGTAACTATTTTTGTGAATGGACGAAACTTGTTGGCTGACGACAACAGAGAGTACTATCATGGCGATAAGACTTCGATGATGTTGCTGGGTGGTTTCAACTTTCAGTTTTAATATATACAGTATAGCTGTGATTCATTAACGCAGTGATCTTGCTGTGTTGATGATTTCAGATTGTTTGATCATGAGACGAGGGGCAGATCAAACGAAAAAGTGGTGCCCTCTCCAGGTATACTTTCTGCGAATATTTTTCCGTTCTGCGATTCTATAATTTCTTTGGATATGGCGAGTCCTAATCCTGAACCGTTGGTGGCGCCCGGAGCCTGAAAGAACTTCTCGAACAAACGGCTCATAAATTCAGGAGCTATACCGGTACCAAAGTCCTGCACCGAAAAACGGATCGCATGATCGTGCTGAAAGCAGCGTATAATTATTTTACCATGTTCCTGACTATGGCGGATAGCATTGGTGAGAAAGTTAACAAGCACCCAGGTAGTTTTATCCGGATCAGCTTGTATAGTTGAAATGTTTTCTGGAGTCTCTATCGCTATGGCAATATGCTTGCGTTGTGCCTGCGTGTTAACAGAATCTTTAGCTGCATGAAGAAGTTCTTTCGGATTAACAGATTTTATTGTAAGCCTTATGTTACCCGTTTCCACCTGGGCCAGGTCGAGTAGCTCATGTGTTATTTTTGATAGGCGGGTAATTTCATCGCGCATCGTTACGGCCAGGTTTTCCTGTTCTTCGTTCAGTTGGCCGACACGATTGTCCAGTAAAAGTTTCGTGCACATTTGCAGTGAAGCGATGGGAGTTTTTAACTCATGCGAGATCGTGGCTATGAAGTTTGTTTTGGCAAGGTCAAGTTCTTTGAAGGGCGTTACGTTCTTTAATAAAAGTACTTGTCCAATCAAGGCTATATTTTTTTCACCGGTAGGAGTATAGCGGACAATGATAGTTTCTTTTGCAAAGTAATTTTCCTTACCGGATACTACGATCTTTATCAGATTGCTTTCATTGCCTTTCGCATTTCCTTCGCGAATCAGGTTGCGCAGTAAATCATTTTCAAGCGCAACATCCGGAGCGTAGCGGCCCACCAGTTTATCTTTACCTATATTTAGAAGGATCAGGGCCTGGTCGTTGGCGAAAATTATTTTCTTATGTTCGTCAAGTCCAATCACCGGGTCACGCATCAGGTTGATAATAGTTTCGATGCGTCTCTTCTCAAAGATCGCCCGTGCCAGGTTACTATGTTCATATTCATCCAGCTTCTCAGCCATTTGATTGAACGCCTGTGCAAGCTCCTCGAATTCATCATGTCGATCAAAATGGAGTCGCTCCTCATAATTCTTGTCGGCAATGGATTTGATACTGTTGGTAAGCTGCACAATGGGATTGGCGATATAGCCCGGAAAATTTACGATGAACGTAAACGCTACGATGGCAAATATAGAGAGCGTGATCACCACGTAAGTCGATGCACGCGTAGCGGTCTCCTGGGCTACCGTATTTTTTCGTACAATGGCATTCATGTTTATCTCATGAATGTGCAGGGCTGCCATTTGTAGAGCTTTCGTAGTGATGGTGTCGTTCGGGTTGGCACGGTATCGTTCAAAGGCAGTACGCAGTTGCAGGGTTGCATTGCGTTCGTGCGGTTCGGTAATGTTCGCCTCCTGCCGGATTAAATTTACTTCGATCGAATCGATGGGTGTAGGGTAATCATGATTCGTGAGCTTGAGTATATTTTGAGTATACTCAAGTGTTTCATAGTTGTTGCGAATTATATTCTGTGTAGCCTGCGACAGTTCATGCAGGTAGTATAACCCTATGCCACCTATGGCAAGAATAACGGCAAACAGGAATGCCACCCCCAGCGCTACTTTCGTTTTTATACTCATGACAGAATGATAAGGTCAGTCTCGGAGTTTGATAGTTTGTTTAAAAGCTGGTTAAATGTATTGGTTTTCAGAATAACCTGCCATAAGTGAAAGTGTGGTTTACCAATGCAAACGGTAGTGATCTGTTTTTCTTCTACAATCTTTACAATGGTGGAGGTTATGCTTTTATTTTTTACCTGCAGCACCTCGGCGCCCAGTTCCGTAGCCAGTTTGAAATTGTTGATGAGATGTCGCTGTACCGATAGCTTGATTCGGTTTGTATCTTCACGCGGTGTCTGTACATAGAGTACATACCACTTGGAATTATAGTAACTCGCGAGCCGGGCCGTCTTGCGAATGATCATGCGCGCAATTTCATCGTTGGAACTGATGCACGCCAGGAAACGCTCATGCCGGAGTCTCACATCAACGGTTACTTCCGTATCTACTTTACGCTCTACCTGCGATGCAACTTCTTTCAAAGCCAGCTCACGTAACTGAAGAATCTTTTCCGGTTGGAAGAAATTGCCCAAGGCTCGCTCGATTTTGTCAGCAGGATATATCTTGCCCTCTTTAAGCCGTACAATCAGCTCATCGGCAGTCAGGTCTATATTTACAACTTCATCTGCTAGTTGCAGTATTTTGTCGGGAACACGCTCACTTACTTCTATGCCTGTAATGGTGCGTACTTCTTCATTTATACTTTCAATGTGCTGGATGTTAATGGCGCTGATCACGCTGATACCGGCTTCCAGTATCTCCATAACATCCTGCCATCGCTTTTCATTTTTGCAACCCGGTATATTGCTGTGCGCGAGTTCATCTACGATAACAACTTCCGGATGCTGATTGATGATGGCTTGCGTATCCATCTCTTCCAGCTCTTTGCCTTTGTAGAATATCTTTTTTCGTTCGATCACAGGGAGACCGCTGGTGAGCGCAGCGGTTTCCTGGCGGTTGTGCGTTTCAATGTAGCCGATCGTTACGTCTACACCGTTCTTCAAAAGACTATGGGCTTCCTGCAGCATACGGAATGTTTTGCCAACCCCTGCACTCATGCCGATATATATCTTGAACTTGCCGCGTTTTGATTTGCGAATAAGGTTAAGAAAATGCTCCACTGATTTTTCTTTCTCGTCCATAGATTCAGAAACTTACGCAAAGCGATGTGCCGATAAATGTATTGTCTTTTACCGGTTCATCATTCCTTTCAAACACACGGTCTTTACTCGCTAAGGTACGCACTTCTGTTCGCCAAAGTATAGCATCGTGTACCCGGTAATCTACATTAAATGACAGTCCTTTGGTTTTGAATCCATTGGCAGTGCCGGTAGCAATAATTACTCCGTTCTCATCGCTGTAATATTCACCACGCAAAGCAAGGGCAATCTTGTTACTGGCGGCATAGCGTACAATCAGCACAGGAGAATACCACGCGTTGGTGGCTGATGATTCCGGTGTTTTTTCTTCAACACCATAATCAAAGCCAACGGTAACGCCAATCTTTTTAGTTACCTGGAATATACCATAGAAGTTATGAAAGTAACGCATCTGTCTTGCACTGTCTGGTTTATCAGTGCCTATAAATGTGCTGCTGTTTAAAGTTACAGAGGCAGAAGGTTTGAACGTGATTTGTGTTCCGAATGAAGGTAGCGAATTCCCATCCACGCGCTGTATCCGTTGCCAGCCGTTCAGTATCAAACCGGATAGGAACCACTTTTCGTTATCGGATGTATAGGAGATTTTGGCGCCGGCTTCATAGTACGGTGTATTGTCTGCCAATATACTTCGTGTCAGGTTCCAGCAATCTTTACCAATGGCGCTTTCAAACCCAATGTGCGATCCAAATATACCGGCATCAATCCACAGGTTCTTTTTAGCAGAGAGTTTAACGCCTGCATTTGCTTCGTATATATTTTTAAGAACACCAGGCTCTGCCGCCAGGTTTGCATTCGCGTATGTACCCGTCATCAAAGCCAGGTTCGCGCGTACGTTGTCTGTATTGTAAGAACCTTTTATCATGCCAAGGTTCAGGTTTACTTCATTGTGACGGTTGTACGAATATATAAAACCGGGACGGGTATTATTTGGGGGTGTATTGAAATCGTACATATAGTATGTTTCAATGTAGCCATTTACGGTAAAAGGCGAAGGCGCTTTCTCTTCCTGTGCGAAGGTTGTTGATAATGATAGTATATATAGTGTGAATAGAATATAGTGTTTCATAGAATGTCTGGTTGTGTTAACCGTTAACCGTTATTTGTTATTCATTGTCGTTATGTTTTGTTCACGAATAGCGAATAACAAATGACGGATAACGAATAACGGCTAGCGCTTCAATTGATCAAGTGCGATATTAAGACTGAGTATATTTACCGTTTCCGTTCCGAATAAGGGCTTGTCGGTATATTGGTCGATTAAGGCTATAAGTTTGCCTTCATCTATATTTCGTATATGGGCAATCCTTGCTACTTGTATACGAGCTGCCTGTGGTGAGAGATGAGGATCTAGTCCACTGCCGGAAGCAGTTACAAGTTCAGCTGGTATTTGTTCCTTTTTGATAGTCGGGTTATGTACCAGGAAAGTATCGATGCGTGCCTGTACCTGCGCGAGGTAATCAGGGTTGGACGGACCTTTGTTGCTTCCTCCGGACCCTGCCGCGTTATAGTTAACGGCTGAAGGACGTGACCAGAAATATTTATCATTCGTGAACGACTGTCCTATTTTTTCAAAACCATAGCGATTGTCTCCATAGGATATCGTTTCGCCTTTACCCTGGTTGGGAGCAAGCTGTGCAACGCCCCACACCACAGCGGTATATATACCGCAGAAGAAAACAATGCAGCAAAGTGTTAATAAAGTGGCGGGCAAAATGTGATTTTTCATATACGTTATAAGATCGTTGATACTACTATGTCAATAAGTTTTATTCCGATGAATGGAACGAGTATACCGCCCAGTCCATAGATGAGCAGGTTTCTGCGAAGTAATGCTGCGGCACCAATAGGCTTATAGGCAACACCGCGCAATGCCAGCGGTATAAGCAATGGAATAATGATCGCGTTGAAAATGATAGCGGAAAGGATAGCGCTCTCCGGACTTGCCAGTTGCATGATATTTATACTCTGTAATGCCGGAATGGAAGTGATAAACAAGGCCGGTACAATGGCGAAGTATTTTGCTACATCGTTCGCTATGCTAAAGGTGGTAAGTGTACCGCGCGTCATCAGCAATTGTTTGCCGATCTCAACTACTTCAATCAACTTGGTAGGATCATTATCAAGATCAACCATGTTACCTGCCTCTTTGGCGGCAGCCGTACCACTGTTCATTGCGACTCCAACATCAGCTTGTGCCAGTGCCGGGGCATCGTTGGTACCATCGCCCATCATGGCTACGAGTTTACCGCTGGCCTGTTCGGCTTTGATATACTCCATTTTGTCTTCGGGCTTTGCCTCTGCTATAAAATCATCAACGCCTGCTTTCTGGGCTATATATTTAGCGGTTAACGGATTGTCGCCTGTTACCATAACGGTTTTTACACCCATCTTGCGCAGACGTTCGAAACGTTCGCGTATACCCGGTTTGATAATGTCCTGCAATTCAATGGCACCCATTACTTTATTGTTAACAGAGACAACCAGTGGTGTACCTCCATTGGATGAAATCATATCGACAGTATTTTTTATCTCGGCAGGAAATGTATTGCCTGCTCTCTCAACTAGTTTTTTGATAGCATCATAAGCACCTTTGCGGATACTTCGGTCTTCCAGGTCAATACCAGAGGTACGTGTCTCAGCCGAAAATTTAATGATCTTGGATTGTGGCAGTCCGAATGTAAGGTCTGCTATACTTCCCAGGGTGGCGGGGTGTTTATACCCTTTACCTGCGGCAAGCTCAACAATAGATTTACCCTCCGGAGTTTCATCGGTAAGCGATGCTATGGTTGCACACTCGATAAGATCATCTTCTGATATACCTTTGGCAGGATAGAAATTTGTAGCCTTACGATTCCCAATGGTAATGGTGCCAGTCTTGTCCAATAGAATTGTGTCCAGGTCACCAGCTGTCTCCACTGCTTTTCCGGATTTTGTGATCACGTTCGCACGCAACGCACGATCCATCCCTGCTATACCAATAGCGGATAACAACCCGCCAATCGTTGTCGGTATCAGGCAAACGAACAGTGCTATAAATGCTGCGATGGTGATCGGTGTGTTTGCATAGAGTGAGAAAGGTTGAAGCGTAACACAAACAATGATGAAGATCAAGGTAAATGCCGCCAGTAAAATGGTGAGTGCTGTCTCATTCGGTGTTTTCTGGCGCGATGCATTTTCTACCAGCGCGATCATCTTGTCCAGAAAACTTTCGCCAGGCTTGGAAGTTACAATTACTTTTATCCGGTCTGACAAAACTTTCGTTCCTCCGGTAACAGATGATTTGTCTCCGCCCGATTCGCGAATTACAGGGGCAGATTCACCAGTGATCGCGCTTTCGTCAATCGTAGCGATGCCTTCTATAATTTCTCCATCCGCCGGTATAATATCTCCGGCTTCACAAATGAATACATCACCTTTCCGCAACTGGCTGGACGAGCGGGTGGTAATAACACCGTTATCAGCAATTACTTTCGCAGGGGTTTCTTCACGTGTTTTGCGCAGTGAGTCGGCTTGCGCTTTACCGCGTGCTTCTGCAATGCCTTCGGCAAAATTTGCAAACAACACAGTAAGCAATAATACCAGGAAGACGATGAAGTTATACAGGAAACTTCCCTGTGAAGTTTCTCCCGTCAGTATCCAGATACAAACCACGAACATAACGGCTGTGCCAATCTCAACCGTAAACATAACCGGGTTCTTGAATAATATTTTTGGATTCAGTTTTATAAACGACTGTCTCAAAGCTTCGCTTACAAGCTCGCGTTGAAACAGGGGCGTCTTTCTTTCTCGTGCAGACATATAGATATATATTAAAAATGTTATAGTATACTACCGGGGCGGATCAGGAAGCGATGCTGTAATATTCCGCTATGGGACCAAGCGCCAGCGCTGTAAAGAACGACAAGGCCACCAGGATTGCGATCACCGCAAAAGTCATAACACCAAAGGTTCCTGTGTCAGCCTTCAACGTTCCGGCACTCTCGGGTATATATTTCTTTTCGGCCAGAATACCCGCTATAGCAATCGGTCCGATGATGGGGATGAAACGCGCCAGCAGCATAATGATACCACAGGATATATTCCACCACGGTGTGTTGTCTCCTAATCCCTCAAAGCCACTACCGTTGTTTGCTGAAGATGACGTATACTCATATAACATTTCGGAGAATCCGTGATAGCCGGGGTTGTTGAGCCAGCCATAATCAGGATTGTTATAGAGTATATAGGATGATAATGCCGTTGCTGCCAGAATCAGAAAGGGGTGCAGCAAGAACACGATCATGGCTATTTTCATTTCGCGCACTTCAATTTTCTTTCCGAGGAATTCCGGTGTGCGGCCCACCATCAATCCGGAAATGAAAACTGCGATGATGATGAAGATGTAAAAATTAAGAAGTCCTACACCCTTGCCTCCGTAGAACGCATTGATCTGCATGCCCAGCATGGTGAACATACCCGAGAGTGGAGTGAGGCTATCGTGCATGGCGTTAACAGAACCATTCGAAGTACAGGTTGTAACGATGGCCCATAACGCAGATGCTGCACTACCAAAGCGTACTTCTTTTCCTTCCATACTTCCGGCAGTTTGATCAATACCCATGGCCGCTATAGCAGGGTTGCCGTTCATTTCAAGATATATAGTCGGGATGAGAAATAACAGAAAGCCGGCAGTCATTACCGCGAAGATCATCCATGCGAGCTTCCTGCGTTTCAGGTAATACCCCAATGCAAACACCAGCGCAATTGAGATGAGCGGAATGGAGATAGTCTCAACGATGTTGGTTATATAGTTCGGGTTTTCGAAGGGGTGTGCAGAGTTAACTCCGAAAAATCCACCTCCGTTTGTTCCTACTTGTTTGATCGCGATCATTGCTGCGGCCGGCCCGCGTGATACTTGTACCGTATCGCCCTGCAGCGTAGTGATGGTATCTTTGCCTTCAAAGGTCATGGGTGTACCGTTGAATACAAGAATAACTGCTACGATAAAAGATACCGGCAACAAAATGCGTGTACACGATTTAACAAAGTAATCATAGAAGTTGCCGAGTTTGCTGGTAGTGCGTTCGCGTAGTGCGTTGAACAATACAGCCGCTACGGCCATACCCGCACCAGCACTGATAAACTGGTATAGCATGAGTGTAACCTGACCGAAGTAGGACACACCGGATTCACCGGAGTAGTGTTGCAGGTTTGTGTTGGTAACAAAACTTACCGTGGTGTTAAACGCCAGGTCTGCAGACATGGAGGTATTACCATCCGGGTTAAGGGGAAGCCAGCCCTGGTTCATCAAGACCAACATGCCATAGAGGAACCATACTATATTTATAGTCAGCAAGGTGACAAGGTGTTCTTTCCACGTCATCTCCTTCGAAATATTAATACCGCTGATGCGATAGAATAACTTTTCAAGGGGATTGAAAACAGGGTCCAGAAGTGTTTTCTCTCCGGCATAGACACGCGCTATATATTTACCCAGTGGCATGGCCAGTATAAATGTTAGCAGTAGTATGAAAATAACACTGATAATTTCAGTATTCATAAGTTTAGAATTTTTCAGGTTTTACAAGTACGTAGCACAGGTATATAAATACCAGTATGGATAGAATGAACAGGATAATCATATACGTTATAGTTTTTCGAAGTAGTCAATTGCTTTAAAAAACAGCATGAAGCATAAAAGGCCCGATGCTATCAGTATGAAAGTAATCATGGATATATAGTTTAGTGTTGATAAGTTATCGTCAGAAAGATTAAGGCATGCTGGTGTTGTGCTGGCGCATATACTCTATCCGGAGTTCGGCTGGCATATTTTCATATACCCATTTTTTCTCATTTTCATGCAGTGCAAGTGAGCGAGAG
This sequence comes from uncultured Chitinophaga sp., assembly GCA_902168205.1. Lineage (GTDB taxonomy): Bacteria > Bacteroidota > Bacteroidia > Cytophagales > Cyclobacteriaceae > Ohtaekwangia > Ohtaekwangia kribbensis. The sequence continues at coordinate 531,342 of CABHOK010000003.1, forward strand.
AGCGAGTACAGGTATACATTCATGATTCCGTTCTTCACGGTTTCATTTCCTTCTTTGAATAGTTTAAAGGCTACACGAAGGTAACGCTCAAGTTTTCGATAATGCTTTTGCTCGCAGAGCGAAACAGAAGCATCTGTGAAAGATTGGATGGATTTATAAAACCGCTTGGTATAGTGTGGGTCGGCTTCGCCTTCAGGTATTTCACCTTCCAGCATTACCAGGGCAATTCGCTCGTTGATCATATCTGTTTTCATCGTGTTTGGCCGATGCCTGGCAACTGGTGTGCCTGCTATAGAAAATACTTGTAATCAATGTTTTATAGATTGATGAAGTAAAAAGACCCTTCGGATTCCGAAGGGTCTTTCGAAATTGGAAGGCTTGAACGCATACTTAAACGGTCTCAATTTTAATAGCGGGATCGAAGCGCATGGCTGTGCAGAGGCAGAACTTTTTACCGGTGCGTTGAAGAATGTCGTGATTCACACAGGACGCACAACCTTTCCAGAACTGCTCATCGTGTGGCATTTCTGAAAACGCAGTAGGGTAGAAGCCAAGCTCAGTATTGATTTTCATAACAGCAGCACTGGTAGTTATGCCAACCATGCTGGCCTGCGGATATTTATACCGGCATAGTTCAAAGATCTTTGTTTTGAGCTGTGTGGCTATACCATGCTCGCGAAACTCAGGAGCAACGATAAGCCCGGAGTTCGATACAAACAATCCATTTTGCCAGCATGCAAGGTAACAGAAACCTGCCCAGGTGTTGTCGTGATACATCGCGATCATCGCGTTGCCTGCACGCATATAGTCTATCAATGTATCAGGCGAACGTTTGGAAATTCCGGTTCCGCGCGCAGCTGCACTTCGTGACATGGTTTCGGCTATAAGAGGAGCAAGGTGAAAATGTTTTTCGGAAGCGACTTCTATACGAAAGTCGCTATGATCAGAATTCATAGTTGCATCATTAAAACACAACGCGAGGCAATATCTATACCACGCGCCAAATAGATGATGGTGAACGTGTTTTAAAAAAGTATACCCTTCCGTTTCCGAAAGGGTATACTGAAATAGTAAGGCATATATATGCGATCAGGACAGATTATAGTCTTTGATCTTCTGATATAGTGTCGTCAACCCAATGCCCAGTAGTTTGGCAGTTTGTGTCTTGTTGCCTTTGGTATAGGCCAGTACTTTCTGAATATGTTTCTTCTCGGCAGAGGCAAGATCCATACTGCCATCTGTCAGGGTATCATCGTGCAGGTTGAAATCGTAAGGTAAGATGTCAGCATCGAGTACCGGTTGGTCATTCAGTATAATACATCGTTCAATAACGTTTTTCAATTCACGGATATTTCCTTTCCATGGATGCTCCTGCAGCGATTTTAAAAATGTTGGTGACATGGCCGGAGCTGATGTATTGGTCTTTATAGAAAAGTAGTTGATAAAATGCTCAGACAATTTTTTGATATCATCTTTCCGTTCGCGAAGCGGTGGCAGCGAAATGGTGAACACTGACAACCGGTAGAATAAATCGCTCCTGAAATTTCCGGCCTCTGACTCTTTTTCAAGATTACGGTTGGTGGCAGCAATGAAGCGTACATTTACCTGGCGTGCTTTACTTTCGCCAACGCGGTAAAATTCACCCGTCTCCAGCACGCGAAGTAACTTTGCCTGGAGATCGATGTGCATCTCGCCAATTTCATCGAGAAAGAGTGTTCCTTCATGGGCTTCTTCGATATATCCTTTCTTCGATTTGGTGGCGCCCGTAAAAGCACCTTCGGCATGGCCGAACAATTCACTCTCCAGGAGATCTTTTGGAAACGCGCTGCAATTAACGGCTATAAATGATTTTGCTTTACGAGGACTTTCATAATGTATAGCCTGCGCAAATACTTCTTTACCAGTTCCGGTTTCGCCCAGTAGCAACACCGTTGTGTGCGTAGCGGATACCTTCCGGGCAAGTTCTACACTTTGTAACAACAGTTTGTTTTGGCCGAGTACATTATCAAACCCAAAGCGTTGTTGAAGCTTTGATTCAAGATTATATACTTTCTGCCGAAGCAGGGCTTTCTCGGAAGCTTTGCTTAACAACGGAATAATTTTTTCAGGATGCTCACTCTTCGTGAGATAATCGAACGCTCCGTTTTTGATGGCTTTGACACCATCTTCGATTGTACCGTATGCCGTGAGTACAATGACTTCCGCCACCGGGTAATCTTGCTTGATCTTGCTCACAAGTTCTACGCCATTGCCATCGGGAAGCTTGACATCCGATACAACAATGCTGATACTCTCTTTGTCCAATACCCGTATACCTTCTTTGATAGATGCCGCCTGGTATACGGTATATCCTTCAAGCTCAACTACGCGTGCCAGCAGCTTGCGCAGGTTCTCTTCATCATCGATGATTAAAACATTACTGTTGTTCAATGCCGTACAATCTGATTTCTGCAAAGTAAAATATCTTTTCCCGATACATTCAACTAACCCCCGGTAGTTTTTTGCAGGTTACACGATGCGCTGTGTACGGATATAGAGATATAGTGACTATTGGGAGGAGCGTATGCACGCTTTTTCAATTGCCAAACGTTTGCTTTAAACGGCCCCGGAACTTGCATGAACTTTATTGCAAAAAAATGTGTAGTTTTGTTATTCAATTCCTTGAATCCGCTGAAGGTTATTTTCTCATGAAAGAACGTTCCCTCCTTCCAGATTTTATCAATTGAAGAGACATAAGGTCTCAGATTCGTATTTGTTCATTTTTAACCTCTTCGATTATGAATTTATTCGCAGGAACATTAACCGCAGTGTAACCGAAGATGCCCCTCCCCTGAACACAGATAAAAAATAAATTTTTAAGCAGCTATAGTATTTTATACTTTCAATTTACTCAATGAGACAACTCAAAATTACCAAGCAAATAACCAATCGGGAGAGTCAGTCCCTGGATAAATATTTACAAGAGATCGGCAAGGTTGATCTGATTTCTGCTGAGGCAGAAGTTGATCTTGCCAAGCGAATAAAACAAGGCGACCAGATTGCACTGGAGAAACTGACAAAGGCTAATCTTCGATTTGTTGTGTCGGTTGCCAAACAATATCAGAACAATGGTCTCACACTTGGTGATTTGATTAATGAAGGTAATGTTGGTCTCATAAAAGCAGCCATGCGTTTTGATGAAACACGAGGTTTCAAATTTATTTCATACGCGGTGTGGTGGATCCGGCAGTCTATCATGCAGGCGCTTGCCGAACAATCACGCGTAGTGCGCTTGCCGTTGAACCGGGTTGGATCATTGAACAAAGTGTTAAAGACATACTCTGTGCTCGAACAGAAATTTCAGCGAGAGCCTTCTGCTGATGAGCTGGCCGAGTTTATGGATGTGCCCGTTGAAGAAGTTGAAACCACCATGCGTTCAGCCGGCAGGCATCTGTCGATGGACGCACCGTTTGTAAATGGCGAAGACAATACCTTGCTCGATGTACTGGAAGTAAACAACGATGTAACACCCGATTCGGAATTGATAATGGATTCATTGAAGCGCGAAGTATCACGGGCGTTGGCTACACTTACACAACGGGAAGCTGAAGTTATTTCTTACTATTTTGGCTTAAATGATAACAGCCCGATGACGCTGGAGGAAATAGGAGAGCGGTTTAATCTTACGCGCGAACGGGTAAGACAAATAAAAGAGAAAGCAACTCGCAGGCTTCGCCATACTTCGCGAAGCAAATCATTGAAGAGTTATTTAGGTTAGAAGAACGCTTACTAAAAACTATATAAATGGACCCTAAATTTTACAGTTCGTTCAATAACCAGGTATATGTTTCTTTGTGGAACAAGTATCGACCGGCCATACTTCAACTGATGATTGCATCGGAAAGCAGCCCGCAGGAGTACACGCTTTCCGGTCATGAGTTTAAGACGTTAAATCCGAAAGATCGAAACGGCTATTCATTTACATTGCAAGCTCACCAGGGCAAAGCTTTGAATAATATACAGAAGTCAGTCACTGCACAGGATTTACTATATATGCTTTCGCTTTCACCCAAGGCGTGCGAATTGATGGATGCCGGCAAATATGAATTCACACTAACGAAACAATTCAAGTTGCTCATAACCAAATTACAGGATGCCTAGCACAAAGAAAGTGGTTTGATATTTCTGGCTTGATGCCCCAAAAAAAAAGCACCTTCGAAATTCGGAGGTGCTTTTTTTATAGTATGCTTTTTACGGGGTCTTACCTCACTAATTTTACATTAATAGCATTCAGCCCCTTAGGTCCCATTTCAGTCTCAAACGTAACAACATCGTTTTCCTGGATGCGTGTTGTAATGCTTTTGCTACCCACAAATATACTTTCCTTGGTTTCGGTGTCGCGTATAAAACCAAATCCCTTCGAGGTATTAAAGAACGTAACGGTTCCGGTTCGCTGGTTTACAGGAGTAGCGCCTTCGTTGTTACGCGATCCGATAACCACATCTTCTACGTTAATGGATTTCTTTTTATTGGGGTCTGGTGGAGTGGATACGATGTTTCCGTTCTCATCAACATACGCCATCATGTCCTCCAGCGTCAATCCGTCTTTTGCATTCGCCTTCCGTTCTTCCTTGCGCTGTTCCTTTTCCTTCTTTTTCTGAAGGCGCTTCTTCTCCATCTCTTTTTTGTTGAATGTTTCTTGTGGTCGGGCCATAATGCAATGAATTTTAATATTGAAAAGGAACTTTGTGCGTGGGTTGGGAACAGTTAAAGCTTATCCTTCCCCACGTCAGAAAGGAGTGAGAAAGATACTGATTTTATTTTGAAAATGAGTCCTGAGATTTTAACGGAAACGATTCATGAAGATAATTTAACGAAAACAGTGATAAGTTTACTTTGGAAAACGATGACGTTTCGGTTGAATATGGTATAACGTTATATACCTGGCGTTGGCGTTGGGAGAAAAACATTCGGTTGAAATGCAACGACCAAGATCGTACTCTCGTGACGATCGATTTCAGACTGATGCATGTTTCGGTCCAAGCACAGTCGAAACCTGCATTATTCTCTCATCACAATTTCAATGCATAATGTGATTGCTCGCCGGTCCAAGGAGCCTTTTAATCGCAATTATAACAGCTTCGTTTGGTGGCCGCCTACAGGCTGTGCGTTATAAAATTCAAGTCGATTATGTTCAAATGCTTAGGTTGAATCGAACGCGCTCCGGGCATTGATGTCTGCTACTTGTTTAGCCCTGCTCGTTGCTTTGTGTAACAAAACGTGCAGTAGCTGTGCCGTTAATGTGACGTTGGTTGTGTTCTCTGATATACCTGATGATGATCGTATTTCTTTGCAGATACTCCAAAAGTTTAGCGATTGTAGAGTATAGTATAAATACACTTTACCTGGAAACGATCCGGTACGTTGTAAACAGTTATTTGAGTTCAATGACTTCTGTAAAAATACGGATGCAGTTCTGTGTAATCTTTTGAGTTTATATGAAAATACTTTGCCGTAGATTTGTTGCAGTTCTCACCTGTGCATAGACAGGTTAGGTTAAGTACAATTTGGGTTAAGAGAGGCCGAATATCCAGACGGGATGTTCGGTCTTTTTTTTATTCATATAGTTCTCTGCATATTTCTCTTCCTGGTGATGTGATATTCACGATATACTTATTCTTTCACGTGTACATTACATTTTTAGAGGTAGTCACATCAGGTCCTTTGTATTACATGAAGATGATTTTTTCTGTTTGTAAACGATTCGATATAGATTTTTGCAGGTGAAGTTTAATTCATACAGCTATGAAGTAAGGTATATCCGATAAAATTATTTTGTGTTAAGGTTGGTGAATGATGTGCTGGACTTGTGCAAGTGTCAGGAACGTCTAATAGGTGAATTGAATGGATTTTACGATAAATAGAGTATATCGGATGTGGCGTTACTATTAGTTTAAGATACATACCATAATATATAGTATATGTCTAAGCGAAATAATGATAATACTTGTGTGTAAGTATAAATACGGATACTACTTTCTGTATAAAAAATGATATGATGCCGTAATTATACGGAACACTGCGCAGATTGAGAATGAATAAAATTGCAGTGTTAAAATTATAAATTCTTACATACGAAAGATAACCCCCGCGTATAAGATGATTTCAAGTCTTACATCGAATTCTTATCTCACTTTTTTAATTGGTAACGATAAGTTTGCTGTACCGGTAGAGCATGTACAGGAAGTTATAGAAGTAGATCAGGTTACAAAACTTCCTCACGCACCGGCCTATATGCTGGGTATTATTAACCTGAGAGGAAAGATTCTTCCGCTAATTGATACGCGACAAAAACTTGGATTGCCCTCTGCTGAAGTAACACATAGCAACCGCATCCTGGTACTGGATATAAAAGATGCTGACAACAAGCAATTGCTGATCGGTGCCACGGTAGATATAGCCCGAGAAGTTGTGGCCATCGGACCACAGGATGTACAAGATCCTGCACATATTCAATACAACAACACAACATCGCTATCGGGTATTGTTAACCATCAGGGAGACATTACTATGATACTGAATGTACCAACTCTTTTTTCGATCGGTGAAATTACATCGTTCGATTTGCCTGTGAATTAAATATACTTTCATCATGATCAATAATTTTACAATTCGTACCAAGCTCATTGCTGTATTTACAGTTCTTCTTCTTCTGAAAGGTGTGATCTTTTTTATATCCTACCGGCAGATCAGCGATATCAGTGATAAGCTAAATGAGATTACCGATATCAGTGCTGTACAATTGCAACTGATCGGGGATGTTGAAGTAAATCTCACAGAAATAAGCCGGGACCAGAAGAAATTAATTCTCGCTGAAGATGAGCAGGGGATGAATGCCCTGAAGCGTTCTATCGAAGGCTTTACAAAAGAGCTGGACAACACGATAGCTGAGCTTGAAAAAATCAGTGACGATGAACAGCTGCAAAAGATAGCACTATTGAAAACGAAGATAAGTGAGTTTCTGGCCGTTGGTGAAACGGTTGTACGCCTGTCACTTGAAAATACAGAGATACGTGCTACCGTACTCTCCGAGAATGAATGCGAGGCCAGCTTTTCAAAAATACTATCAACCGCTGATGAACTGAGAGGCAGCTTTATGGCAACCAATGCAAAAGATCAGCTTGACAGAATATACCGGATCAAATTGTTGTTGGTTGAATTAAAAAACACTGAAAAACTGATGATCGCTTCGGAGACAGATGAAATGAACAAGTTAATTCTGTTGCAGGCGAGTGAACTGGAGAATAAGCTTGAATTACTGTCTACAGAACTGGGTGGTAATCTGCAAGGTCCGGAAAGAGCGTTGTTTGACAGACTACAAATGCAATACAATAATTTTCATACCCTGCACATGCAGGTAATGGAACTGGGACGGAAGAGTACGAAGATAAATGCAGAGGCCTTGTCTGAGGGCGATGTAGAACGATTGGACAATGAATCAGATGCTATATTAAGTGAGATTGAGTCGGGTATTGAAGGTAAACTTGCGGAAGACAGACTTGCGACTGATGAAATGTATGCCAGTGCTGTACGAACCATGCTTATCCTGATTGCATTTTCAGTAACGTTCGGTTTACTGGTGGCATTCTGGATATTGAAAGATATAGCATCATCGTTGTTGGTAGCGAAGACAGCAATCCGTAAAGTAGCGCAAGGTGATTTTTCAACAGATATAGCAGTTGAGAAACGTGACGAGATAGGTGAAATGCTGGAAGAACTCAAAGCGATGCTTGAAAAACTGCGCAGCAGCGCAGATATAGCCAAGCAAGTGTCTAAAGGTGATCTCACAATGGATTTCAGCACGATGGAAAATAAAGGTGGTGATCTTGATAATGCGCTTGAAGCCATGGTAAATAATCTTCGCTCTATTACCGCTACCATTTACAACGGTGCGGCTAGTGTATCAACAGCCAGTCACCAGGTTGCAGCAGCCTCACAGCAAATGTCTCAAGGCGCGCAGGAACAGGCGAGTGCTTCAGAGGAAGTATCTGCTTCCATGGAGCAAATGATCGCGAACATTGAACAGAACACCACCAACTCACAGGAGACTGAGAAGATCGCGAACAAAGCTGCAACCGATATTAAGATGAGCAATCAGTCTGTTTCAGAAACTGTAGATGCCATTACTACGATAGCTGAAAAGATTATGATCATCGAGGAGATTGCATCGAAGACAGACTTGCTAGCGCTTAATGCGGCCGTTGAAGCTGCACGTGCCGGTGAACACGGAAAAGGTTTTGCGGTAGTGGCAGCAGAAGTGCGCAAGCTCGCGGAGAGAAGTCAGCGTGCGGCTGCTGAGATTAACGAGATATCAGCCCGCACAGTAAAGATGGCGAAGGAATCAAAAGATATGCTCACCAGTACATTGCCGGATATAAATCGCACCGCAGAGCTTGTGCAGGAAATTGCATCGGCAAGCACAGAGCAAAGTCAGGGAGCGAACCAGGTTAATAAAGCGATACAACAGTTGTCGATAGTTACACAAAGCAATGCATCGGCTGCAGAAGAAATGTCTTCAAATGCAGAAGAGCTGAATACACTCGCCGAAGAATTGAAAAATGCAATCGGCTACTTTAATATAGGCAGCTTGGCATCCGGAAAAATAATACGTGCTGGTCAGGGTATAGCTGTATCTGAAAAGAGTAAAGTTGCTGAAGGTAAATCGGTGTCGCGCGGTGCTTCTAACGGTTTTGATTTGAAACTTAGCGATACAGTAAACGATAGCGAGTTTACGGAATTCTAAATTACTCTTAAGTGCTACCATTTTATTGCCTGATTGTATAGTATATGCAATCAGGCAAATACGTCTTCATTGATAATGTTTAGTCTGGCTTTACTGCGATGCGGTACTATATAATTGGTTGTATACTTTTTTTCAGGATTGGTATACTCAGTGCGCAAACCTATACACCTCTTTCGGTCGAGGATTTTCTCAATGCAGTTTCAGTGCATCCGGAAATTACCCGCCAGACGGATGATATAAAGCTGGCACAACTCAATGTTGAAATAGCACGCGTGTCACCCGATCCGGTGTTGGGTTTCGGAAATGCTTCCGGTGATATAAGCGGTATCAATATGCCGCAGCAGCTATTTATAGGTATAGAGCATACTGTAGAGATGGGAAGAAAGCGCATGCACCGTGTTAACTACGCGCGGCAGCAGGTTGCCGTAGCGCGCGAGGAGCATACGGTGTTCGCTAATACATTTAAACGCGATGCACTACTCGCTTTCCAGGAATGCTGGATGCTTGAACAACAAATACACGAACTGGAGCAGCATATAAAAAATATTCAGAAGGTAATCGTCCTGGATAGTGCACTGGCAATTAAAAGAAAACTGGTGCAGTATGAGAATGAGATTCTGTTGGACGATCTCCGCGAAAGTTATACAGGTGTGCTGGACGAACTGCAGATACTGGTAACGCATGTCTATCAAACACAATCTATAGCACCGGATACCTGTGTATGGTCTGATAAAAATACAAGCGAAGAGATTGCTATTGACCGGCACTATAAGATTGCTTCAAACAAAGCCATGCTGGATTTAGTGCACAAGGAAATTGCACTGGCTGCCAGCAACCGCACTCCGGATATATCGTTTACATTGGGAAATAATTTTATTACCCAGGGGACTAATCCGGGCGCTCCTTCGCCTGCGTATAACGCTATCACCGCGATGATATCCATACCCTTAAAATTTTCGAATATCCGGAAAGCGGAAAAAAAACGAGACGCTTATCGACTACAGGTAGCCCAACAGGAGGATGTTTCTATTTTGGATACGGCTACAGAAGAGATCATGCAGCTCCTGGCAACTATTGAAAAGAAGTCGTCTTCCATTCGCCAGATCATGGAATTAATATACCAGCAGGAAAAACTGATTACCATGATGCAAACACAGAAGTCTACGCTGTTGCTATATGAATTCGAGCAACTGCGTGACTACCATGAGATGCGCTGGAAGATGTACGAAGAGTTAACCAACAGCAAAGCAGAATTATACCTGCTCACCGGCATGTTGTATGAATAAACCTGTTATAGTATATTTTTTCTTCTGATCGCTCTATTTGATTTTACTTTCCAGTGCTGTAAGTCGTTTATTCTGTTCGTCAAGCTGTTTCTGTAATTTTTCGATCGTAGCCTGTTGTTCCTTTACTGCATTAATAAGAATATAGGTTACAGCGTTCGGATCATATTTCAAGTAATCGATTTTCGTTTCGCTGTCCGTAAATGTATCAATCGTATAGGGTGCCGCCTTCTGCATGTCTTGTGCAATGATCCCTATATATTGCTTGCCATCATCCGGCAAACCTGCAATGCCGTTATAACGGAATGATACCGGCTTGATCTTGGCGATGACATTCATTCCATCTGTAAAATCGGTAATGTCTTTCTTCAGTCTTCTGTCGGAAGGAGATGCCCAGCTTCCGCCTCCGGGTTTAACGGCATCGTCTGCTCCCAGGTGTAGTAAGTGCGTTGGGTTATTCGTTCCTATTCCTACAAAACCTGCCGAAGTAATGCGTAGTCTTTCAAGACCATTGGCTGTATTGGTGCCGAGTATACCTCCTACAGGATTTGTAAAAAATATCAGGTTTCTTCCCGGTGATCCGTTACCAATCTTGAGATCGTTGGCGTTGGAATACAAGTATCCGAGGTTGGCACCGTTGAGTATATTACTATTTCCGTTATTGTATCCGGCACTGTTTATACCCATGTCTATATATACCGAGTTCTCCGTTCCGTTATTCGCGGTGGCCACTACATCTGAACTGGCGAGCGCTCCATTGGAAAAATTCTGAACGTTTATTTCGAGGAAATCATCTAACGTACCTACAGCACTGATGGCAGTTTGTATGGTAGTGCCAGCTTCCACGAGTAATTTTTCATCCGTTGGCGTGCTGGTACCAATGCCTACATTACCGGTGGCTGTGATGCGCATTTTTTCGGTGTTGTTGGTGATGAAAGGCAGATCAAAATTTGATGTTGTCCCAAACGAGCGTGCAGCCGCCACGTTGTTTCCATCCAGCACCCACGTAGAAGAACCTACAACCGTACTTGGTGCAACCCAGCTCGGAGCGGTATTCGTACCGTTGGATTGTAAGATTTGTCCGGACGTACCAGCGCTACCCGCAGGCAACAATGCACCGGTAAAGCGAACATTACCCGTTACATCCAATACTTCTGCAGGACTGGTGTTTCCTATACCAACTCGTCCACTTCCATCGATGCGAAGTCTTTCATTGGCAGCAGTGAAACCACCGGTAAAAAAGCGCAACGGGCGGGTAGCCGTACCGTTACCAATAACAAAGTCATTACCGGTTGCATAGAGATAAGCTGTATTGGCGCCACCCAGCACGGGTAATGAGGTGTTGCTATACCCACCCGAATTTATACCCATGTCGATATAGTTAACGGATTCTGTTCCGTTGTTGGAAGTTGCAACTATATCCGAGCTGGCACTTCCACCACCCGAATTATTCTTTACGTTTATCTGAAGGTAGTTATCAATACTCCCCCGGCCGGTCATTAAATTATACGAGGTTGTTGTACCGGCATCAACCAGTAATTTTTCAGGATTGGTTCCGTCAAATGTACTTGAGCCTATACCTAAATTTCCCGCAGTGGTAAGTCGCATGCGCTCCACGTTGTTGGTAATGAACGGAAGTGCAAAGTTGGATGTAGTACCGATTGACTGTATCGAAGTTACGGCATTACCATTCTGCAGCCAACTGGTAGTTTGAGCAACGGATGTGGGTGTTACCCAGGTAGGCGCATTATTGGCGCCGTTAGATTGCAATATATACCCGGTTGTACCTGCACTGTTATTAGGCATTAGCGCACCGCTAAAGCGAACGTTACCCGTTACATCCAGTGGTTGCGTAGGACTTATGTTTCGAATACCTACGTTGCCGTTGGTAGAAGAAGCAACCAATAATGCCCATGCACTTCCATTCCAGAAATAATATCCGGGAACTACGTTGTTGGGAGCAGTGCCTGCCGTAGCGGTATTATATACCAGCAAGCTTGTAGCTGGTGATGTAACCGGAGTTGCTGCGTTGGTTGCCGTTAACGCTACGCGAGGTATTAATAATCCGGAATTGGTAGATGCGATATCCAGCATGGCAGATGCCGCGGGATCTGCACCGGTAGAATTTATACCAATGCTTTGTGCCTGTGTTGAAAAGTGTACTCCGATGTACAACAAGATAATAAGTAATGTCTTTTTCATGGCATGGGTGATTTGAGTTTGATTGTGTGTCTGGTAACGTATAGGAAAAAGATTTTGTCAAAATCAAAAATGCATAGCTGTATCGTTGTATCCATCAGGGAAAAGCTGATTTTTATATACTTCATAATTGTGTATGATTGGCTACAGTATGTGGTGTGGTATTTCTAAAAGCAGGTGCTTGCCACAATAGAAAGTATAGAAGTGTTTAAACATTTGTCTTTCATTTTAAAATAATTCAGAGATATAGTGTTCATGATTTTTTTTGAAATCATAAAATTGTAATTTCGGTATAGCCTACCCGGTATTGGATCGTTCGTGTTTCTGGACGGTCTTTTACAGTATCGTTTCTTATTTATATACTATATAATGGTGTTTGCTATATATAGTGAGGTATTTTATTGTGGTCAGAAATCAAGGAAAGTTATGCGATATACAGATTTGAAACCCGCAATTTTAATAATGACATTGCTGTTGCTGATCGATATACAGGATCTGCACGCACAGGCACGCCTGGTACTGAACGGTGCCAATATTACTATTGCGCAAGGTGCAACACTGGTTATACAGAATTCCAATGCCAACGCCATTACGCGTAACAGCGGCTATATCATCAGCGAAGGTGAGAACAACGTTATCAAATGGTATATCGGTACTACTACCGGTAATTATACCATACCCTGGGGATATAGCGGTGACTATATTCCGTTAACCTTTACACCAACAGGAGCAGTCGGTAGCGGCTATTTTCTTTTTTCTACCTACCACACAACCAATTGGAACAATGCTGAAAACCTGCCAACTGGTGTGTCCAACTTCAACGGATCATCGGGTACCGATCACTCTGCTTTTGCTATCGATAGGTTCTGGCAGATAAATGCCCAATCATATACCACGCGGCCTACACTTACATCACTGGCCTTTACTTATCGTGACAGCGAACACAGTGCTGTTGGAAATACGATCGAAGAAGCGGCACTTCGTCCGGAACGCTGGAACAATACGTTGAGTACCTGGACCGATTTTTCGGCTGAACCCACTATAAATACAACTACCAATACCGTAACACTCAGTAATCTTAGTGACACCGATCTGTTTGCCTGGTGGACACTTTCAACGTCTCCGGTGAATCGGTATTGGGTGGCAGCAGCATTGTCCAATTGGAGTAATCGTGCGAGTTGGTCCGTTTCTCCCGGTGGACAAGGTGGAGCAACGGTTCCGTCCAGTGTCGATGCTGTTGTATTTGATGGCGCCAACGATGGATCATGCACGATAGATGCTACTGTCAATATAGCTTCGCTCACCGTTAATGCAGCCTATACCGGAACGATAACGCAGGGAGCACAACGTATAAATATTGTTGATGAAGCTACACTCGCAGGAGGATCCTTTGTAGGGGGATCGGTTCCGATTCATGTAAATGGCGATTTACGTATCAATGGGACTGCGTTTTTATCAAGCAGCGATACACTCGATCTGAAAAGTAATTTTACGTTAGATGAAGGATCATTCGAACATAACAGTGGCATCGTAAAATTTTCAGGTACTACAGCAGGAGCTCCTCAATTGATCAACGGAAGTTCGTCTATCGGTTTCAATAATATACACATTACCAATACCGCATTGAATTCCGGAGTTAGCGTGGAGTCGAGGCATCAGCTTCATGGTATATTAACACTCGCAACGGGTGCTATACTGGATGCGGATGGCTCACTGGACACGGCAACTTTTACCATGATATCTTCTGCCGATGAACCCGTGATCGATGCTGCTATAGCACCGCTACCGGCCGGTGCACAGGTGACCGGCAATATCACGGTGCAGCGCTATATGTCAATTGAAGGTCCGAATAACACGCGCATATACCGGTATATAACATCGCCTGTTCAAGGTGGAACGGTAGCAGATATCCAGGAAGAGATTCCGGTTACAGGTACGTTTGTTGGCTCTACCAATTGTAAAGATTGCACAACCACGCAATCGATGTTCGCATACAACGAAACGGTAATTACCGATGTTAACGGAAGTGGTTCTTCTGATTTTAATGATGGCTATATTGATTTTCCGGATGCTGTTAATACGGAGGTACTGCAGCCGGGCAGGGGATATACTATGTTTGTAAGAGGTAACTATCTGCTATCTCCTGTGTGGGATATACGGGGTGTTGCCAACCAGGGAAATATTTCGCTTCCGGTATCTTTTACATCCTCAGGTACAATCGCCAACGATGGATGGAACCTGGTGGGCAATCCATATCCTTCTGTTATTGACTGGAACGCTGCCACAGGGTGGACCAAGACAAACATTAGTGGTACTATATATATAGCGGATAATGGTGGTGAAACGCTGCAATATGCTATATGGAACGGAACAACCGGTATTAATGGCGGATCGCGGTATATACCTATAGGACAAGCGTTCTGGGTAAAAGCTACCGCTGGCAGCCCGGTATTAAGTACCCAGGAAAATATAAAAGCCCCCGGACAATCGCCAACGTTCTTTCGCACAGCATCCACCGAGAATCTGCTGCATATAAAAATGACTAATGGATCGTTTGAAGATGAGACAGCCATTCACTTCCGGAATGATGCCACGAAACAATTTGATGACTATGCGGATGCCTGGAAATTAAAGAATGGATTGTTCAATCTTTCATCTCTCACAGAGAATCATGAGCGACTCGCGATCAACTCGCTGCCATCGCTGATGTGTAACACACGCGTTAACCTCGATGTTGCCGATGCAAAACCCGGTGCCTACCAGTTGAAGTTTAGCAACATGAGTTCGTTTGAAGCTGATGCATCCATCATTCTGGAAGATCACTACCTGAATCAGAATATATTTGTTTCGGCACAAGATACGTATCCGTTTACCATAACGGATGCGCCTGCATCCAAAGGTGATCAACGTTTTACAATCGTGATCGATAAACCCGGTCCCGAAGTTATCATCAGCGAAGAAGATGGTAAACTGAAAATAGACTATGCAAGCAACATCCAATGGTATAAAGATGGTAACGCTATAGAAGGTGCTACGGCTTCTACCTATGTTCCGGTGGAGTCGGGTATATATTCGGTTACTGTTCTGCAAGGTGATTGTTCGCTGGCCGGCATGCGTGAATTTTTTATCACTGGAATAGAGGAGGCTGACCGTGGTGTACGTGTATACCCGGTTCCGATAAGCGACAAACTATATATTGAAGTGGCCGCTTCCCGTAAATTGACTTCTGCTACCGTGTTGGATGTGTTCGGCCAGGAAATTGTTAAAACGGATTTGCAGCAGGAGTCCAACGGTGTCTACTCAGCGGTTATCTCGATGAAGGATTACCCGAGTGGCTCGTATGTAGTGCAGTTAAAAGGAAAGGAGAATATTATTTCCAGAAAGGTGATCAAGAAATAATACGCTCCTTAAATTCAGATTTTATATGGTATATATCTCGGTTGGATTCACTGAGCATCTTTGGCGCAACGAAAACCAATGTGCAGCATCGATGACTCCGGTGTTGATGCAGCACGTCCGGCAATTCTGAAACCATGACACACCATGGGGTCGCAAAGAAATGAACCACCGCGTATCACACGTCTGGTAGCCGGGTCAATTTCAGCATCGCGACCGGCAGGCTCTATACTGTCCTGGCACCATTGCCATACATTGCCGCCCATATCCGTCAGTCCTATCTTGTTTGCACCGAAAACCCCGACTGGTGAAGTATAGATATACCCATCTTCCCCCGAGTTATACGAAGGAAAAGTTCCCTGCCACGTATTGGCTTTATACTTACCGGCTATAACAAGATCTTCGCCCCACGTATAGCGTTGTCTGGTCTGCTCACCATTCTTGGCGGCGTGTTCCCACTCCCATTGAGTTGGTAAACGTTTACCTATCCATTGTGCATAGGCAGCGGCATCGTTCCATGATACCTGCGTTACCGGATGATTGCCTTCTGCTTTCGGTTTGTTTCTGCCGAAAGGATAGCGGAAGTCTGCACCATCAACCAGTTCCCACTGTTGCAGGCGATCGTTGAACACACCGGCATTACCAAACTTCTCCGCTTCGGTGAGGTAGTGCGTTTCTTTTACAAATGTTTCGAAGTCAGATACCGTTACCAGTTTTTTGTCCAGAAGATAAGGCTTCAGTTTTATTTCGATATACTTTTCAGTTACCGGGTCCGTAGTAGTCAACGTACCTCCGTTAATATATACCATTGTCTCATCGCGATGCGGTACAGGCTGAAAGGAAACCAGTAACATCGATGTCAGCAAAGTGATGAGTGTTGTCGTTTTTGCTTTCTGGATTTTTTTCATAACTAATTGTTCCTGGCTTGTTCAGTTCTTCGTTTCATCAATTCTGTTGTGCCTTCGCACGAAGGTGCCGTGCTGTTGGCCTGCAACGCTTCTTGGAGTATGGCCTTTGTAATGTTGCCCGATTTTGTCCACACCGGCTTGCCATCTTTATAAAGGATGAGGGTTGGTACAGATTCTATATTCAGTTGTTTTGCAAGCGCACGGTTGTCATACAGTTCAATCTTATGCACGTTGAGTTTGCCGGTATACTGATGCGCAACCGTATCGACTACTGGTGCTAACTTTTTGCATGCACCACAATGTTTCGAGCCAACATCAACCAGTACAAGGTTTGAAGCTGTGATAAGCTTTTGAAATTCGTCCGCTGATATACCTTGTCCTGCTTTTGACTCGATCGGTCTACCGGCACCGATCCAGTGCGCTATACCTCCCGGTAATTCATATACTTCACGGAACCCACGACTACGCAATTGTTTTGCAATGACACCGCTTCGTCCGTTGTTGATAGAGTATACAAATACAGGTTTACTCTTGTCTAACGTCTGAATGCGTTTGTTATAGAGTGCCGTATCGGAAGCGTTCAGGTTAACAGCACCGATCAGGTGGTTTTCCGAAAATTCCTGCGATGAACGAACATCCAGTATCTGCGGAACAGGTGATTGTTTTAGTTTCTGTTCAAACGCTTCGAGCGTCAGTTCGTTAACGGCTTTCTGTGCGTATAGCCTCCCCGTAAGGAAGGCTAAACTCAACATAAGAAAATAGAGCGCGGATTTTGTTTTCATAGATTAATGGTTCGATTGAGCGGCTACAGGACCTGGTGTACTTTGCCCGGGTATCTGCATCGGCTGGTTAGGTTTGATCTTGTCATAATCAACAACTCCGGTACGTTCAGCCCATTTGAAGTAATCAGCTGAAAGTTCATTCACTATATCTGGACGCTCGCCTGCTAAATCTTTTGTCTCGCCTCTGTCTTTACTCAGATCATACAGCTCCCATTTATAGGATGGATACGTTGAGACAATTTTCCAATCACCTTTACGCACGGCACGATTACCGGCACGTTCCCAGAAGAGAGGCTCTCCGCGATTCACTTCAGTAGCCTGGCTTGTTAAAACAGGTACAAGACTTTTACCTGCCAGCGGATGTGGCTTTACACCTTTATAGTTTGCCGGGTATGTAGCGCCTGCCAGTTCATAGAAGGTGGGTGCTATATCAATAAGGTGCGCGGTACCTTTTACAATCTGTCCGCCTTTAATACGCTTCGGGAACCATGCGATGAAAGGCGAGCTGAAACCACCTTCGTGCATGTTGTTTTTATACTGACGATGCGGTGTGTTGGAGACATACGCCCAGCTTTGTTCCTGGTAATCATATGATCCCGGAGAACCGATAGGCCCGCCGTTGCGCTGCGGTTTCCGGTTGGTACCGGCATAACCTCCCTGCGCTCCGTTGTCGGATATAAATACGATCAGCGTGTTCTCATCTTTTTTCAGTTCTTTCAGTTTGGCAAGAACTCTTCCTATATTCTGATCTACGCGATCGATCATCGCGGCATATACCTCCATCTTCGCTTTCCAGAGTTGCTTCTGGTCGTACGTGAGGTTGTCCCATTTGGGAACTTCCGGATCGCGCTGGGCTACTTTTTGATTCGGCAGAAGTATACCTAACTCACGCTGACGTGCCAGTCGTTGCTGGCGCAGCGAATCCCAACCTATATCATAGCGCCCTTTATACTTCGCTATATCTTCCGGCAGTGCCTGAAGCGGCCAGTGTGGCGCGTTGAAAGGAAGGTAGAGGAAGAAAGGTTTTTGCGTTTTATTTTGTTCATCTAAAAAAGCAAGTGCGTTGTCAACGATCTTGTTGGTAAGGTACTCTCCGGGTTTCAGATTTTCTTTCGTGTTGTTTTTGATAAGTGTAACCGGAGGAGCTTGTCCATATTCACCTATATCAAAGTAGTTACTTGCTCCGGGAACAAATCCATAGAACTGATCAAACCCGCGCTGGTTCGGCCAGCCGAGACTGTCTTTCCCAACATGCCATTTGCCGGACATGAGTGTACTATATCCATTTTGCTTTAATACCTCAGCGAGTGTAAGCGATTCTTTGTTGAGGTATCCCTGGTAAGCGGGAAGTCCGAGGTTCACATCAAAATAACCAACGCCTGCGCGATGCTGGTATTGACCGGTAAGCAACGATGCACGTGTCGGTGCGCAAATGGAGTTGTTATAGAACTCGCGAAAGCGTATACCTTCGGCTGCGAGTTTATCTAGGTTCGGTGTTTGTATCTCTGAACCATAGGAACCTATATCCGAGAACCCCATATCATCCACCATGATCAATATCAGATTAGGCTTGCTTGTGTCGGCTTTCTTCTGCGCCAGTAGCGGTACCGCTGCAGCGATGTATAGTATAAACGAGATAACAAAGATTCTTTTCATAAAGTGTATATAGTTAGTTGGTGCTGCGGGAGGCCGGCTGTTTTGTTTCTGCTGGTGCTCCTGGAGCATTTTTAGGTTTGATGGTTTCGTATTCAACAACACCCGTGCGTGCTGCCCACTGCGTATAGTCGAATGCCAGTTCGCGTACTACTTCCGGATGTTGTCCCGAAAGGTCTGTTGTCTCTCCGCGATCAGCTTCAAGGTCATAGAGCTCCCATGCTTTCTGATGATCGGCCACCAGTTTCCATTTACCCTTGCGAACTGCGCGGTTGCCGGCGCGTTCCCAAAATATAGGTTCCGTGCGACTAACCTGTTGTGTACTGCTGGTGAATACCGGTACAAGACTTTTACCCGGCAGTGCATGAGGTGTTATACCTTTGAACTGTTGTGGATATTTTACTCCGGCAACTTCATAGAAAGTAGGAGCGAGATCAATGAGGTGACCAGTGCCTTTGGCAATGGTGTTGGCTTTAATTCTCTTTGGATACCAGGCAATAAGCGGTGAAGATATACCACCTTCATGCATGTTGCCTTTATAGGAGTTTAGTGGTGTATTGGAGACGTGTGCCCAGTTCTTGAATACATAGTCGAATGATCCGGCTGTTCCTACAGGACCTGAGTTTAATCGTTTTCCCCTTCCACCGAAAGTATGATTACCACCTTCGGCACCGTTATCTGAAATGAATACGATGAGTGTATTGTCATCTTTCTTCAGTTGCTTCAGTTTGGCAACGATCTTTCCTACACCCTGATCCATGCGATCTACCATTGCTGCATATACTTCCATGCGTGCTGCCCAAAGCTTCTGTTCATCGTAGGTTAAATTGTCCCACTGCGGTATAGATGCATCGCGCTCGGCCGGTTTACTCTGGGCATCGAGTATACCAAGTTGTTGCTGGCGCACGTAGCGCTCTTTGCGCAGTTCATCCCAGCCTTTGTCATATTTACCTTTATACTTCGCTATATCTTCCGGTAAGGCATGCAGTGGCCAGTGTGGTGCCGTGTAGGCTACATACAGGAAGAACGGCTTGTTGGTTTTATTCTGCTCTTCGAGGAATGTAACAGCATGGTTGGTGATTTCGTCTGTAAAGTAATAGCTGTTGGGTTCAGGGTTGAGTCGCTTGTTGTTCTCTACCAGCACCACCGGGTAATCTCTACCGAAGAGTGGCATCGGGTAGTTGTTGAAATAGTTGGCACCTCCGCCAATAACACCGTAGAACTGATCGAAGCCGCGTTGATTCGGCCACGAGAGACTATCATTACCAACGTGCCATTTACCAGAGAGCAATGTGCTATAGCCGGCAACACGCAACACTTCTCCTATCGTCAGCGATTCTTTATTGAGAAATCCCTGGTACGCCGGTAGCCCCAGGTTTACATCGAAGTATCCTATACCGGCCCGATGGGGATATTGTCCTGTGAGTAAAGATGCACGTGTAGGCGCGCATATAGCGTTGTTGTAGAATTCCTTGAAGCGCAATCCTTCCGAAGCAAGTTTGTCGAGATGGGGTGTTTGTATCTCCGATCCGTATGCGCCTATGTCTGAGTAGCCCATATCATCTACCATGATGAGTATAATGTTGGGCTTATTTTTATCCGCAGCCTTCTGCGCGGAAGTGGTGTCGATATATACTATAGCTGTTGCTAATAGTATAAGACCGCGTAATGTTATTCTTTTCATTGTATGAGTGTTGGAGGTTTGGAAAATCAATAGTTAACCCAGTCAGGATGTTGTTTTAGTTTCGGGTTCAGATTTATTTCCCGCTGTGGTGTTGGAAAATGTATATGTCGCGGTGCAGCGTTTGTTTTTCCCGCAGCGTGTAATGTTGCTATATAGTAGTCTGCACCTCTTCTCACCAGGTCGAACCAACGCTGATATTCATATACCAGCTCTTTTCTTCGCTCCTGGAAAACCGAATCGCGAAACTCACTTTCATTCAGGGAAGGATAAGTATCAGCAAGTTTGGCTATGCCGGCACGGTTCCGTACTTTGTCAATGGCCCAATACGCTTCGGTTGTTGGACCATGATTATCTTCATTCAATGCTTCTGCATAAATGAGCAGGACTTCTGCATAGCGGATGATCGGAAGATTTTTGGAAGAGTTGCTTTGCGATCCTACCGCTGCCTGATCATAATATTTATACAGGTGTGGCTCAAAAGTATAAAGTTGCCCATTGGTGGGACTAATCATTTGTGTTACAAAAGTTACGGCTTTTCGTTCATCAATGTCATCAAAGCTCTCATATAATTTACCGGGTTTATTGAGCATATCTGCATAGTCGCCATTTACCCCGGGTGGTTCGTACGGGGCGGACCGACTCGCGAGGCTATTCCCCTGGTAATTGAAGTAACCTTTGAATTGTGCCGAGAAGATATGCTCCTTCCCGTTTTTAGTAGCCACGTTGAATACGTCGGCAAAGTTATCGAACAGTTCATACGTGTTGCTGTCAATTACTTCTTTACTCTTGTCAGCAGCTTTCTTCCATTCTTTGTGTGTAAGGTATACTTTGGACAGCAGGCTTTTGGCTGCTCCGGACGTTGCTCTTCCTGCATCACTGGCGGTATAATTAGCCGGCAATGCTTCGGCATCGGTGAGGTCCTGAATGATCTGTTGATACACCAGCTCTTCCGGAGATTTCTCTACATATAGGTTCTCCGCAGTGAGTGACGTTGTTTCGTGCAACACAATCGGTACATCTCCAAACCAACGCACCAGGTTAAAGTAATGAAGTGCCCGTAAGAATTTTGCTTCGTTGATGAGGCGTGCGCGGAGTGTCTCATCAATTTCTGTAGCACTGATCAATGCAATGCGATCGACCGCTATATTGGATACGTTGATAGCATCATAGCTTTGCTTCCAGAGTTGTTCCATGCGATCGTTCAGCGGATCGTGCGTTAACCCGGATATAGCACGCACATGTGCATTGCGGGCACGTGGTCCGGCTGCATAATCATCGGTGGCCATTTCTACTCCGATCTGAAATAAACTATTGTAAAGCGATTGTCCTGTCTCATAAAGTTTGCGATAGCCGGCATTGACAGCAGCAACCGCCTGCTCGTCTGTTTTATAGAATTGATCGGAGGTAACGAATGATTGAGGATCTTCATCCAGCGATACGCAGGCTGTGAGGGTACCTGACAAGATCGCGATGCGTAGTATATTTTTCATTGTTGATTTAATTATAGAGTGAAATCAGAAGGTTACGCTCAGGCCAGCGCTGATGGTGCGGGATACCGGATATATACCGGTGTCTGTTCCCTGTGATACCGTGTTGTTCCCGGAGGTTACTTCCGGATCGAAGCCGGTATATTTCGTCCAGGTAAGTAAATTCTGTCCGATAACATAGATGCGTAAATTGGACAGTCTTATCCTTTCAATGAGTTGTCTGGGAACAGTATATCCGAGGCTCAGACTTTTCAGTCGCACAAACGATCCGTCTTCAATCAACCGATCGGAAAATACAGGAGCCGGGTCAAGCTTAGCGCGGGGAATCGTGTTGCTTGGATTGCTCTCGGTCCAGCGATCCAATGCCGAGGTTGATGCATTCTGCTGACCGTTGAACAACTCCAGAGTTTGTTTATTACCATTCAGGATTTCATTACCAACAACACCTTGGAAGAAGAATGATAGATCAAAACCTTTCCACGTAAAATTGTTGGTGATACCAAACATGAAGTCAGGTTGCGCACTTCCTATAATGGTTCTGTCCAATGCAGTTGTGAACTGGCTGTCACCACTAACATCTTTATACAAGCGGTCACCAGCCTTCGGTGTGGCATTGCCGGTATATTTACCTTTGGTTGCTTCTTCACCGGTTTGCAGGATACCATCTGTTACCGTTCCATAGTACGTTCCCAACGGTTGACCAACTTTTACGATATAGTTTCCACTCAGGTAAGAATCACTTCCTCCACCTATACTTACAACTTTGTTCCGGTTCAGCGAGAAGTTAATATTGGTAGTCCAGGTGAGAGCACCTTCCAGGTTACTTGTATTGATGCCGAGTTCTATACCTTTGTTTTCGACCGCTCCATAATTTTGCAGGGACGTAGCCTGACCGCTTGTCCACGGAATTTCGACATTCAACAATAAGTTTTTTGTCTTCTTATAGTATCCGTCCAGTGTAACACTTACTCGGTTGTTCAGGAGTCCTATATCTATACCAGCATCAAACTGGTTGGTCGTTTCCCATCCCAGGTCGTTGTTTGCAATACCGTTGGGAGTAAACCCGGTTACAAGATTGTCGCCAAAGAGATAGGTAATACTGCGCAGGGTGGCGAGCGATTGATATTCACCAATCTCCTGGTTACCGGTAGCTCCGTAGCTGGCACGTATTTTCAGATCGCTGATCGCGGATGAAAGTCCATCAAAGAAATTCTCTTCACTGATCTTCCATGATACAGCAGCCGAAGGGAAGTATCCCCACTTGTTATTTTTGCCAAAGCGCGATGAACCATCGGTACGAATGCTGGCTGTTAAATAATATTTGTGTGCATAGTTATAGTTGGCCCTGCCAAGGTAGGAGAGGAGTGCCCATGCCGTGTTGTTGGAGTACGGACGCGTTGTTACAGCTCCGTCCTGCAAACTGTTATAGGTAACATTGTCTGTTACAAAGTTTGTAGCACCGGTTCGCACAATGTCAGCTGTATATTCCTGCTGGGTAAAACCGGCCAGTATATTTACGGAATGATCACCGAAGTCTTTGGTGTAGGTTAATGTATTTTCATTTAACCACGATGATGCGTTGAATATACCAATGGAAGCAGCTCCGTTGGTAGTAACACCTTCATATATAGTACTCGGTATATAGTTTTCGTCTTTGGTGTCGGTAATGTCGGTTCCGAAGAGCACTTTTAATGTCAGACCATCCAGCAAAGTATATTCGCCAAAAGCTGTTCCGAGCAAGCGCGTAGACTTTGTCTTGTTGATTTGTTCGTTCAGGGATGCGATCGGGTTTGAGAATATATTTTCAAATGGATTGCGTAGTGTATAGCTTCCGTCCGGTTCATAAATCGTGGCTGTGGGAGGCATCGTAAGCAATGCACTTACTATTCCGTTGGGTGCTATATTAGCATTGCTTTTACTCCCGGTAAAGTTGAGGCCAAATGTAAGGCGATCGGTTGGCCGGGTGTCTATATTCACGCGCGCACTGTAACGTTCAAAGTCAGTGCTACGAATTATGCCATCCTGGTTAAAATAATTTCCAGATATAGCATAGCGGGTCTTTTGGGTTCCCCCGGATAACGAGAGCTGATGGTTCTGCACCGCTGCACTTCGAAAAGCTTCGTCCTGCCAGTCCGTTCCCTCTCCGAGCTGATCGATCTGTTCTTGTGTCAGGTATTGAAATCTTCCATTGGCCGGTGTTGTATCATAGAGTGCATCGTTACGAAGTGATGCAAATTGCTTGGCGTTAAGTAAGTCTATCTTTTTGCGCAGCGTTTGTACACCATAGCTTACATCGTATGTAATGATGTTCTGATCTGCCTTCCCTTTTTTGGTGGTGATGATAATAACACCATTCGCACCGCGTGAACCGTAGATCGCGGTTGAAGAAGCGTCTTTCAGAATATCGATCGATTCAATGTCAGCGGGGTTTATACTCGACAGCGGATTTATACTGGCACCGGTTACTGCACCTGTACTCACAGCGTTGTTATATACCGGGTATCCATCAATTACATATAGCGGTTCGTTACCACCTTGTATCGAACTTCCTCCGCGAATGCGAATGCTTACACCACCACCCGGTTGTCCGGAAGTTTGTGTAACCTGTACACCCGGTGCGGCACCGTTGAGGGCACGGTCTACGGAACTGATCGGTTGCTTGAGTATAGTTTCAGACACCGATGCTATAGCACCTGTTAATTCACTTTTCTTTTGCGTACCATACCCGACTACAACAACGGCATCGAGTATATTATCGCTTTTGAGTACTACTTCTGCGGCTTCTCCGGTCAGTTCATAGATTTCAATTTCCTGCGTCTGGTAGCCTACACTGTTTACCTGTATGGTAAACGGAAATACTTTTCCGGCAGCAATGGTAAAATTGCCGTCAGCATCGGCAACGGCATGTACCGAAGTACCTTTAATAAATACGGTGGCGCCAGGTAATGGCTGGCCGGTATCATCTTTTATAGTTCCGTTTATAAGATCTTGTGCATAAACCGTTGTAAAAGGCAAAGCAAGAAATATAAAGAGTATATATCTTTTCATGTTAGGATTGTGTTGGAGTATGGCAGGTGTTTACTTCAGCGCGCGCTGTTCAAATTTTTCTTTCTCCTGGTCGAAGCGTTTCTGGTCAGGTTTCAGGTATCCGAAATCGTGCAGATAATCCTGGCTGTTCTGGAGTATCCAGAGGAGAAACTTTAATGCCTCCGGACGTTCATTGATTTTACTGATCGAGATATGCAGATGACCGATTGGAACATTCTTTACATCTTCTTCCTCCAATGCCTTCAATGCTGTATCAAGGTCACTATATATTCTTTCGCGCTCGTTGATCTTGTTGTTGCCATCGAGATCAACCGGTATAACCGCTACACCCGGCACCAGGTGGCGTGTCTTTAGGTCGTATAATAAAGATGGTGTGCTATAGGATATAGCGGTAGAGTCTTTTTGCAATGCTTTGATCAGGTGTTCATCGGCTCCGGCAATGGCTTTCCCTTTAATATTCTGTTGCGTGTAATCAAAGTGTTGTGCAAAGGTGGTGGGAGCACCTGCTTTCTGTAAGCGGGTATATATCGTGAAAGGTGCTTTAATTGTTTTTGCATCTGATTTGTCGGCCAGAATATCGTGAAAGTATATCTTTTTGATCAGGTCGTTGGTAAGTCCTTTTTCACGATATGTTTTAGCGAAAGCGGAGTTAGCGTTGGCTATCGGTACAACGGCATAGCGGGCAAGGTATAAATACTCGCGAGTCTCTTTTACAGCAGGCTCCGGCTCGTATGCTTCAATAAGTAAATCATATTTAGCAGGATCGGTTGTAGTGCGAGACTCAATAATAATTTCGGTCTGTGGATTAACTTCTTTATAGTCTTTAATCCATTTTTCCACTAAAGGATATGCGAATCGTACACCCGTTACAACGACTTTGTTTGCAGGTGCTTGTTGTGCCCAGGCGGCACTGGCCGAAAGTATCAGAAAATAGAAAGCTATTACTGAAATGAATGATTTCATAATTGTGTAATTAGTAAGATGTAGTGAATGCGTAAAGGAAAATAGGCGGCTACGGAATGCACCTTTATCTACAGACGTACCACCAATATGCCTGCTGATATTCGTGCATCCGAAAGCCATGTATAGAGACTACACTGCACTCAGGACAGTATAGAATGATTTGAGAATCAACAACAGCAACAACAGCTGTAGCCGATAAATGTAGGCGAAGAAAAATTTTTGTGCAGCCTATAGCTGTCTTCCCGATGAATAAACATCTCTTTGGTTTTCATGTAATTCAAATTTTATAGTTCCAATTTTATATTGGTAGGAGTTAGCACCTTATCAGTGGTGGATGACAGGTTGCTAGAAGATCATCGAGCCTATTCTCTCCCTTCTTCTGTATAAAATCAATCTGGTGGGAATTGATTATCTACTAAATCGATAGACAAAATTAGTTTTAAAGTATTACCCCACAAACAAAACTTGCTTTTTTTTAAATTTTTTAAAAAAGGTGACGATAATTGAATAGAATGAAAAAGCGGGTCGCATCATCCGGTGCGACCCGCTCATTATTATTATCTATACTATATAGTGTGTTGTACTGCTTGTGGATTAGACAGCAGTTGGTGATTGTCCCGAAAACGTTAGTGAATAACGAGTTTTCGGTTTGCTGACCAGGCTGCAGATGTAATTCTGACTATATATACTCCACTAAGCAATGCGCTTAGTCGGAGGGTTGCCGATCCGGATTGAGACACTTGCAACTTTGTTTGTGCTACCTGGATACCTTGCGGATCGAGAATAGTGATGGTATATGCGCCATCCGGAACATCAATCAGGTCGACTGTAACATCATCGTCCTGGTTAACAGGATTCGGATATACAGATGCAAATGGTTCTGCCGGTCCATCGAATTCAATCCGTATAACTTTAAAGCGGACTGTGGTGCCATCCAGATCGGTCTGCGAGAGTCGATAGTAATATACTCCCGCCTTTGCTCCGTCATCTGTAAATTGATATTTGTTTGTAAGTTGTGATGTTCCACTTCCTTTTACGGTGCCGATCGTTATAAATTCTTCACCATTGGCCGAGCGCTCCAGGGTAAAATAATCGTTGTTGATCTCCGTAGCCGTTGCCCAATGCAATTCAATGGCATGTGTTTGCTCATTGTTCAATCCTTTAAAATATAGTAATGAAACAGGTAGTGGTGTATTGCCTGCACTGCCTATAATGCCGGAGTTTGCTGTACCGCTGGCTGTGCTTGCGCGTGTAGTACAAGTGTTTTCATTGCAGCCACCTGTTCCACTGGCAGTGGTGGTCGTTATATTTGTTGTGGGCTGTGCTGACGAGTATATTACAACGCCCTGGCCACCACCACCGCCACCTCCGTGCGATCGGGAGTCGTTTACAGTTCCTCCGCTTCCTCCGTTGGCGGCTACGGTTAATGTACAGCCTGATGCTATATTAAAAGTCTTAACGGCAAGCACTATACTTCCTCCTGCACCTCCTCCTCCGGCTCCATCATTGCCAGAGGTATTTGCGGCTGTGCCACCACCACCGTTGGCGGATATTGTAACGGTTCCACACGCGCCAGTGGTAGTTATCTGTTTAGCGTTAATAAGAATAATGCCGCCTCCATCTGCACCGGCAGTTGCAGCACTGTTGTTTTGCTGGCCACCGCCACCGCCACCTCCCATAAAGACGCGACTGGCACTTATACTTGTGCTTAACGATATACCCCCCTGGCCTCCTACAGGAGTTGACTCACATAAATATCCAGGGCCACCGTCACCTCCCGTAGTATAGTTTCCGCCACCGCCACCTCCGGCATTATGCAAATTACCTCCACCGCCACCGTTAAGATCTTTAGCACGACCATAAATATAGCCTGTCGATGTTATCTTATATATACTTTCTCCTTTTCTACCGGACGCCGCATTGTTGCTGGTAATCCATGTGGATGCATCACATATTACACTATTACCTATTCCCGAGCGTGTGCCGCCAATAAACCCGGCCTCATTGGCGGTGAGGTTATGCGCCAGGGTGAGTGTGCCTGATACTTCCATAGCAAGCACGCCACCAACATTTCCATTCCAATCCATGGCAGTCATGTTTGCAGTTGTAGTATAATCCGGATTACCATAGAGTCTGAACGATATAATCTGTACAGAGGAATTTGTGCCTATATTAAACGTATTACTGAGAGTTGCATTAAGTGTTATTGTGCTGGGAAGCCCGGAGCTTTCAGTGTGTGATGCGATTGTAGCTACTTCATATATACCGGCAGATTTAATGGAGCCCAATGATCCGAAAGTAGATGCGTTGGTAACATCACCAATGACATCATCCTGCATTTGCATAATGATAATCCTGTTGCCATCTTCAAAAGTGTGAAAGGTTTCCGTTACATTCGATAAGGTTAGTACTTTGCCCGAGATAGCTGTGACTTTTGCATAGGCGTTTACTTGCGCTGATACTCTTGTGCCCGTAAAATATGCCAGGCAAAATATTAGCAGAAATATCCGGTACTCAATTCTCATACTTCTCAAACGATAGCGATTAATACTACTTATAGATATATACAATCGTCAAAATTATGTATTAATCGTTAGGGCAATTGTTAGATGTATGAATACAGTAAATTTTTATACAGTCTTGTGATGCGTAAATAATTAAGGATTAGTTATGAATGTTTTTGTATACCTTTTAATTAGGTATTATAATTATTTGGAATACTTTTGATAAGACCAGTGAGAACGAAAGAGAGGATTTGCAATAGCCCGTTATTGGGTATGTATATTAGGCTGGATGTGTTTGTTTGATCAGTAAGCCCCCTGGTCTCTATACCCTAAAATCAGACGCCTTGAGTAATTTGATGCAAACTATAAAAAGAGCGATTCATTCCAAATTTGAATTCGTCAGTCTATTGTTATCTTCAAAAACGAAGATCTCCTCTCTGTTTCGAAAGCAGCTTCTTACTCCTTCCTCCTTACTTCTGGATTCTTAATTCGCCATAGCGCGATTTTCGAGTATTCTGTATATCTTGAAAGTAACAACCCATACTCATCTCCACCTCAATGAAGTACCCTGTAGAAATCGGATTGGGCAATGTTCGTGTCAGTGCTCATTTTATATTAGAGACGCTGGCCTTTATTATCGGCTTCCGGTACTTCCTATACCTCAAGCGTAAACAGTCAGACCCGATTCCTGAATCGAATCGTATCTGGATCATTATCGGTGCTGCTTTCGGTGCCTTTCTTTTTTCGCGCCTCCTCGGTTCGCTCGAAGATCCGCAGGCATGGGCACGGGCCGACAACCCGTGGCTATATTTCTATGCGAACAAGACTATTGTGGGGGGCTTGCTGGGAGGTTTGCTGTTTGTGGAGATTACTAAAATGTTTTTAAAAGAAAAGTCATCATCGGGCGATATGTTTACATACCCGCTTATACTGGCGATGATTATAGGTCGTTTAGGATGCTTCTCGGCCGGTATATATGAACCAACATTTGGTATAGCATCATCACTTCCCTGGGCGATGGATCTGGGCGATGGTATATTGAGACACCCGGTGGCGCTGTATGAAATCTTATTTTTGATGTTGCTCTGGTTCTCCCTCTATAGCCTTGAGAAATATACCCTGCTGGCCATGGGTGTGCGATTTAAACTATTTATGATTGCGTACCTCATGTTTCGTTTCATACTTGAATTTATAAAGCCTGTCCACCCCCTGGTGTGGTCGCTGACAACGATACAACTGGCGTGCCTCGGTGGACTAGTGTATTACTATCGCACCCTTGCACTTTTGTTTTATAATCCCGGTAAACTTGCCATGCATGAACAATAAACGAAACTATATTTACTACGACTATACCGTTAGCCTTTGTACGGTGTGCCATCGGCAGATTGATGCCAAAATTATTTTCGAAGACGAAAAAGTATTCCTTACCAAGCGATGCCGTGAACATGGTTCGCAGAAAGTATTGATCGCAGATGATATTCAATACTATAAGCAGATTCGAAATTATAACAAGGCATCCGAATATCCGCTGCGTCCGCATACGGCAACACATTATGGATGTCCGTACGACTGTGGTATTTGTCCGGATCACGAGCAGCATTCCTGTCTCACACTAATTGAAATTACAGACCGGTGCAATCTTAC
The DNA here is from genome assembly GCA_902168205.1 of uncultured Chitinophaga sp. Lineage (GTDB taxonomy): Bacteria > Bacteroidota > Bacteroidia > Cytophagales > Cyclobacteriaceae > Ohtaekwangia > Ohtaekwangia kribbensis. Next base: position 561,675 of record CABHOK010000003.1, read on the forward strand.
CTGCCCTACATGCTATGCAAGTTCGTCACCTACACATGGAAGACACCGCACGCTGGAAGAAATTGAGTTTATGCTCGATGCTATTGTGAGGAGTGAAGGTGAGCCGGATGTTGTACAGATAAGCGGAGGTGAACCGACTATACATCCCGACTTCTTTACCATACTGGATATGGCCAAGGCACGCCCCATCAAACACCTGATGGTAAATACCAATGGAATTCGTATAGCATCCGATCCTGCCTTTGCAGCACGGCTTGCATCGTACATGCCCGACTTCGAAATATACCTGCAATTTGATTCTTTCGAAGAGCATGCCTTGCAGCAGCTGCGTGGTAAGGATATGCGTGCAGTTCGCGAGAAAGCTATAGCAACATTAAACGCACTGAACTTGTCAACCACGCTGGTGGTAACATTGCAGAAAGGGTTGAACGACCATGAGATTGGTAAGACAATCGACTATGCTTTGCAGCAACGTTGTGTAAGGGGTGTTACGTTTCAGCCTACGCAAGTGAGCGGAAGATTGGAACATTTCGATCCTGCAGTAAACCGTTTAACCAATACAGAGATCAGACGAAAGATACTGGAGCAGACTGCGGTGTTTCAACCCAATGATCTTATACCGGTGCCGTGCAATCCGGATGCGCTGGTAATGGGCTATGCACTGAAGACGGATGCAGGTGTACACGGACTTACCCGACTTATTGATCCGGAATTCTTGTTGAATAATTCGCGCAACACCATCGTATATGAACAGGATGAGAAGTTGCATGGTCATGTGACGAAAATGTTCAGCACCGCTAATTCCATTGATTCACTTGAAAATGATTTTCATCATTTACTATGTTGCCTGCCTGACATTATAGCACCGGAGTTCTCCTATAATAATTTGTTCAGAGTTATTATCATGAACTTTATGGATGCGTATGATTTTGATGTGAGGGCAATCAAGAAATCATGTGTTCATATTGTTGATACATCGGGTAAAATAATACCATTCGAAACCATGAATTTGTTTTACCGCCCCGAGTTTAATGAGAAACTGAAACTGCTTCGCGAAGAAATACTATAGCTATGAGCAATATTAAGAAAATTGTAGGCATTAACTTATGTATTATGTTGGCGTACATGGTATTAATCAATATTACGTCAGTAGGTCAGGAACGTCAACTTGCCGTGTTGGTGTTTTCGGCTTTTGCTGTAGGTGTTCATGTAGCGATCAGCGTATTGGTAGCTATTATCTTTTTCATTCAGAAAAATCCACAGGCACAAGCATTTCTGTTGAGCGCAGGTCTTGTTTTATTAATTGGCTTTTCAGCGTGCCTGGGTAGTACAGCGCTATAATACACAGTGGCATTTGTTTTCATAGCCGGCATGTATACCCGAAATATAGGGTATACTTTAGTGGTTGTATGAAGTATGATGACTATGAATGTTTAATCATTAGTAGACGTTTATCAGATATACTGTTACCTTAGCATAAGCTAAACCAAACAAGTGATCATGATAGAAGGAATATGGCAGGGCGAATACGTTTATGATGAATACTGTAAAGTTCCGTTCCAGCAAGTTACTATACCTTTTACCTTGAGTATCAGACAGTCGGGAGTGATGGGAATGAGCGGTGGGCTTGAGGGGGTGTGGCAAGACGATTCTGCTATCAGCAATATTACCATGCCAGCCAATGTGTACGGCCTTGCCAAAGACAACTCGTTATTCTTTGTAAAACTGTATCCGAAAACATTCGGCTATGATGAAAGCGGCAATCTCTTTGTTGGTGATGAAGCGCATCCGGAAATTTTCTATACCGGTATGTTATGGAAGGATGATATCTTTCACGGCACCTGGCGTATCGAACGAACCTTTAGAAAAGTAAACGGAAGGTTATATCAGATACTGGCAGGGTCAGGGATGTGGTGGATTAAAAAGGTATAGCGACTATTATATTATTGATTAAGTATAGGATTTAACCTCCTTACAGACATTGGTCATCATTACAGGAAATCCTTCGGTGAATAGCCGGAGGATTTTTTATTTGAAAGATGAGTGATCACCCTCTATCTCTCCGGTATTTTCCTGCCAGGTTAAATCAATGATTTTTTACAATTCTGCGTTTTCACTGCCGGCTAATTTTGATAAAAAATAACAGGAACGATGAACGCAAATAACAATCCGAAAGCGGGGCTATGCCTGATGGCGGCTTTACTGCTAACCACCGTGCTGAGTGTAGCACAGGGAAAAATAAATCATAATCCGAAAACTAAAACAAACAATACCATGTCTTCCATTCAGCATAACAAGGAGGTAGTTCGTAAAATTTATGAAGAGTCGTTGAACAAACGAAATATAGCATTGCTGCACGAGTTTATTGCCGATACATATACCGGCATTGATGGCGCCAAAGGTGCAGATAGTTTTAACGGCCCGGTAACAGCCGTGATCAAAGCATTTCCGGATGCACAATGGCATATTGAAGAACTTATTGGTGAAGGCGATCGTGTGGTTGTCCGGTGGAGAATAGAAGGTACGCACAAGGGACCGTTTCAAAATATACCGCCTACCGGTAATAAAGTGTCAGTTAAGGGAATGGGTATTTATGAACTGGAAGATGGTAAAGTAACGGCAACGCAAATACAAACCGATCGCTTTACGTTTCTGCAACAGCTTGATGTATTACCGGCAGATATAGCGGTGCTCCAACGCAGACAATCAAAAGACCGCGTCAGCTTTATTGACAAGTTTCTGATACCTGCCCCTGCCCGGCAGGAATTCTATGAGCGAATGAATATAAACCGAAGCTTCATTAAAACGCTTCCAGGCTTTATTGAAGATGCAGCTTACGAGTATACAGATGATCAGGGGAATTTAATTTGTGTAACGGTAGCCCTATGGGAAAATCGTGAAGCCCTTGCCAAGGCAAAAGATGCCGTGCAGGCAGAATACAGAAAGCAGGGCTTTGATGCTGCAGAAATGTTAAGGCGATTAAATATTACTGCAGATCGTGGCATCTATACTCCGGTTGCAAATCCATGAGGGGGGTATCCGTTGATAGTTATCCGTTAATCTTTAATTGCCGACACAAAAACGATGATGGCGAAAAGGACTATACATGGATATACAAAAACAAAAAAACTCAGGCTATTCTGTCTGAGTTTTTTTGTACTTACTAATTTATAGCGTGCAACAGTTCTTTATACTCTTACTTTTGCACGCGTAAGACTTTCCTGGAAAGCTCCTACCTTTTCGTTCTGAAGTTTCAGAATGTGCTGCAGTATATTAGTGGAATACCCTCCGCTGCCTTTGCTGCGGTTGTGTTCTTCACCATGCGCATAAGCTTCTTCCGCCAGTTTCTTATGTGGCATGCGGAAGCTTTTTAATATCGTACACAGCTCGAGTACAGCCTGTGCAGCTCTGTAATTTTCAGAAGAAGGCCGTTCCTGTATATTTTGTTCAATTACTGAAAGGAGCGAAGGTTTACCTTTAAAGCGATTATATATATCGCGGATGAAGTGCAGGTTGTACGGTAAATACCCTTCCTTGAAAGAAGTATATTCAGCATCCGTTGAGTCGCTGCTCCAGAGTAAATGATCGAATACAAACATAGGCATCTCCACGGCACCAGGGCCGATGTAGTCTTTGTTGTAATCAACTTTTATCGGATCGTAATAAAAGCGCAGTTCATTGGCAAATATAGCAGGCGATACATTACGCTTGGCGTGAACGATTCCTTTCACCATGGCCTCCATCTTTTCGCGCACTTCGCTGCAAATACGTACAAACGATGCTATGTCTAGTTCACGGTTGTGGAGTATTTCCATTTGTGTAATGGCCTCCATCAACTGCGGCATGGCAATCTTTACACTTTCAATGAGACATCTTTCATCGCGCAGACCGGTATAGGTTCGCATGCGATCACCATCCGGGTTCCACACGGTATAATGAAGCAAAGTATCGCGTGGTGGTAAATCAGTTTTTACCATTAGCACCAACAATACATATTCCAGTTCAGGAATAACCGCTACCGGTTCTATACCATGTTTCTTCAGTATACCGATAAATATACCCAGATCGCGCATAGCTGCTATAGATTCATCGTACGAATAACGATCCAGCGTATCCGGTATAGGAAGCGACCGGTATAGCAACTGAATGATCTCGTTCGTGTCAGCTGCGCGGTTAAGTTCGTGTAACACGGGAAGCTTCTCGTCAAAATTCAACGGATCGAGTGCGAGAATGCTTTCGCTGTTTCTAAGCCATTGTTGTACTATAAGACTGGTGTGGTGCATGGGGCTCTCAGCTAAGAATCCATTTCACACAATCTGTTTCGGAGTTGAACATGTTAATGCTCAGGTTTCCTACTTGTCCTTCCTTGTTTACTTTGTTTACCGTGGCAGCAGCAAAAACATCTTCGGCAACCACGGCACCTACTTTGCGCAATCCGACTTTCTCTACTTCCGGAAACCACTCGCGGGTGAGATAATCCTGAACTTCTTTTGAAAGCACTTTCAACTGGCGGTGGTCGCTGAGGTGACCGGTAATATCATTTTCTTTGATATACTTGGTCATGTAAGAACAACCCGTGCGAACATCTTCCGGCTTCAGAAAACCGATCCACTTTGCTACGAGAATATTATTCGATTTATTCAAATAAATTTCTGCGTACGGCTGTTTAAATAAACTTATGTTGCTCATAATGATTAAAAGGGTTTGAGTGCAGCAAATGTGCATTTCTATCCTAAAAAATAAAAGTGCACGTAGTAAATGTTGTAACGTTATCGAAGAATGATCTCTATACAATATGCACAACAACCTATGATAATAAATCAATGAAAGATTCCGCTGAGAAACAGCATATGTGAATATGCTGCATGCGGACTTCAATTTCGTGTAGCCATAACGTTGTATCAGCTTGCAAAACAGCTAGTTGTAAAGTAGATGTTTAATCATGTATTATTTAGCATGATGAAAAATGTGTGAAGCTTACATTTGTATTGATTTCAACAGATTAACAACCGGCTTATTAAATGTAAAATGTACAATCATGAATTGCCGGTAACGGAGAATTAATAAAAAATTAAACGGCTCTGCGTTCCTTGTTCCGGCCAGTAGGTACTCCGTTGTAAAAGGATGCGGCCGTCTGGCTGCGTGTGAGGCGCAGCTTTTTCGATAAAGCACGCGCTTTACAAATTGTCCAGCATTTTTTTATCCAGTGATGAAACGTAGAGCGCAATGGTGAAGATAACATTCTTCAAGGCGTTGGACCCATTATGCAACCCCCACGATAGCAGGAACTGATTGTCGGCTTTCAGAATAAGCCGGTCTACCGTAACAAAGAGGAACAGATTCAGACCAAAGTATATAAACACAGCAGTGTTGATCCAGAACATATACATGCGCTCGATGAAGGGCTCAGGCAGTTCGCGAATGAGCCTGTAGAAATAGAATATCGAATAAAGTACAAACACAATGCTTGAAATCGTAAACAGGTTTGTGTTGAACCCTGTAACGCCTTGAATAAAAAACAGGTTGATCACCGCAAAGATTGCAAACAGCACACCTGTTACGGAGATGATCTTTTTATAGGACGGTACACTAAAGGCTGTACGATAAATACTGCTTAATAAAATGAATTGTACACACAGGTATATACTAACGATAGTATTGGGATTTATACCGAAGTACTTATAAAGCAACAGGCATAGCATGTCAGACAATCCGGATGCGAGCAGGAGTGCACCGAGCAGCCATATACCTGTTGGTAATTTTTTTCTGTTTCGCGCGAAGATAAATACAGCTAACGGTATCAGGATTGAGTATACCGATATATCGCGCAAAATTCGAAATGTTTCTAAGTCCATTTACAGAGGATCTTTTTTTGGTGTTATCAGTTTGTAGGACAGTACGGAGGGCACGGACTCGATGCATCAGCGATCAACCCCTGTGCAGAAAGCAGCGTTGCTCCTTCGGCATCATCCGGCCAGATGTTACTTCCATCTTCACGTGCTCCAACCAGCAGCAATTGTTTTTCGCCTTCATCATTACTTGCATAGTAAATGCGAATGCCAACGCACTCGTGCTGTGACAGGATCTCATCTATTATATTTAAGCCAAAGAAGCGCGCGCGTATACCTCCGTGCTGCGGATGTTTTTCATGGTAATTTTTAATCCAGCGCATCGCGGTTTCTTTTGAAATTGCTTTTCCTACTGTCGGACTAAGTCTGTAACTCATAGTATGTAAAATTTAGGTTTAAGTGTCAGGTTGCTATTGTTTATCATTAATTCGTGATGCTCCATTTCAGGGTTCAAGTATATAGCAGCCCAGGAATAAAAAATCAAAAAGTTTAAGGAATACACTACAGCGCGCGGTATAGTAAAAAAGTACTATGACAACTAGTATGATTGTACTATGACAGATGAATATTGCGGGCTCTTTCAGCGTTTTGCCAATCGGTATGCGCGAATAAAACGACTGTATGCAAGTTGTACCTTACATGCGCGCAGGGGGAGAGAGCTATATATTTCAAGATGAAACTACGTATTTATACGGACTTTGTCACCAGTAGTTTTAAATATAGCACAAGGTTGCTCGTAAAAAAGCCTCCGGTCGGGAGGCTCTTTGAGATTCAGGCGTATTGCTTTTGCCTTATCGCTCGACCAGACTTTCCTGGTATATATTCTTTGGTTTGTGATCAGTTTGCGCGAACTCTTCCGGTTTGGGTCTTATGATCAGGCGCAGCGTTGGGTCATCGGTGAGGAACGACCAGGTCCAGTTAAACGTGAGCTTCAGTTTATTCCGGAATCCGGCAATCGGTATCAGGTGTATAAATAACCAGATGATCCAAGCTATAAATCCTTTTACAAATGCTTTTGGTAAATCTACCACAGCTTTATACTTCGCGATAATAGCCATGCTGCCTTTGTCGTTATACCGGAAAGATTTCATCGCACGATTTTCATGAAGTCGTTTAAAATTATCTGCTAGTAATTTTCCCTGCTGTATAGCTACCTGCGCTAACTGCGGGTGGCCGGATGGAAATTTAGCTTCGTGCAGGGCCAGGCTTATATCACCAAGTGCATATACACCTTCTATATCTTTTACCTTACAATATTCATCGACAAGAATTCTGCGGCCGCGTCCTAATTTTTCCGGAGGCAGTCCACGTACTTCACGACCAATTACACCGGAGGTCCAGATCAACGCATTCGTCTGAATCACTTCACCATTACTCAAAATTACTTTACCATCTACATAATCTTTAACGGCTGTATTGAGTTTAATCGTGATGCCCAGTTTTTCTAAAACCGTGTGAGCTTCCTGTTGTGCTTTAGTACTCATCGGGCCCAGCAGTACTTTGCCGGCTTCAATTAAATATATAGGTAAATTTCCGCCCGGCATCTCCGGATATTCTACCGGGCCAATCTTGTGCGCCATTTCAGCCAGCATACCGGCAACTTCTACTCCCGTAGGCCCACCACCCGCGATCACTATATTTAGCAGGCGTTTACGTTCAGCGAGGTCCAAAGTCTTTACCGCCTTCTCCATGTTCAGCAGTAAATGGTTGCGCAGGTTGGTGGCATCATTTATACTCTTCAATGCCCACGAATTCTTCTTCACGTTTTCCATTCCGAAGTAATTCGTTTCAGTACCCAGCGCCAGCACTAGGTAATCGTAAGCGAGTATATCAGTTTCTGTCTCGATGGTTTTATCTTCCCAGTTAACACGAATGAGACAGCCCAGATGAAAGCGCAGGTTCTTTTTCATCTGGAACATCTTCCGGAAAGGATAGCTGATGTTAGAAGGTTCGATGAATGCCATGCCTACCTGGTAAAGCAGAGGCGGAAAGAAATGATAATTATTGTTATCAACTAATGTGATCTGAAAGCGCATGTCGTTGGCCATGCGTTTGATAAAGTTAAGACCGGCAAATCCCCCGCCTACAACTATAATTTTTTTTGGTGCAGTGTTCATACGTAAAAACCGTTAGACTATGTATTCATTACCCGCGCGAACGCTTGCAGAGACTGTAGTGCTTTAATTAAAGATATAGTAAACTATTATGCCGTAATGGGGTTTGTACGGTATACACGCCTCTGTATGTGTTGTTGCGTGACTCGTGAATATATACGTATCGTAAAGCCATAACGATGTTAAAATCGTAGAAAAGAATTTACAAATTATACCCGGCAGGCAATCCTTTTACCATGCTATAATACAAGCAACACCGAACACGATTGCCCTGCATGTTACGATATAGAGATACTGGCTGCCCCTCTATTCTGGGATTGCGGCCAACCGGTGTTTAAAAATTGGCAGCAACACTTTTTGTCTTGTGGACTTGCTGAAGCCTTGCAGGTATATCGTCCGGTAAAGACTATTCCAACGCTCAATAATCTGTATAGTACAAAGCGTGATGCTGTAACACAGTGTCTCAATAGTGATGCGCCCCGGCAATTTTCGGTTGCGTTGGGGGGTGAGGTGAAACAAACGATCCGACAAAAAAACGGGTATAATTCTAAATCGCCTCATAGCCACCGGTAAAATAGACGGCACGACTGTGACTATCTTTAACCCGACATTGGACACCAGCGACAAGATGCGGATAACATCGTGAGAACGTTATCACAAGCTTTCCGGTAATCTCATCCTATGTTTATAGAGTGTCCGCTTTCGGAAAAAGGTTCCGGTTAGTTTGATAAAAAGCACGGTAGGGGTACCGTTGTATGGTATGCGTTGATAAAGCTACACCTGCTGAGTTATTCGTTTGTGAGTAATGATTTGATAACCAATGCTGTAAATCAGTAGGCTGTCCGTTGTGTTTTGTTGGCTGTCTCAAATCGGTCATTTTAGTCATGTATGTTCCGTGTCAAATTATTCATCAACTGCTAACCCGTTGTTCATTATCATCGAATACCCCATGCGTTGTATAGTATATACGCACATCACTGTTCCAAGTGCTCACACCGTTTTTGGGTATACTTACACTCCCAAAAAAATTAACACTATCGAAAATGCAATTACCCTTTAAAAAAGTGCTCAGCACCAGCGTTGTGTTTGCACTATTTGCTTCGCTTGTTTTATTCAGTTCCTGCGGTGGTGATGACGATGCCACCCCGGATACCACTGCTCCTGAGGTTACGATCGAGGGACTTACCAATGATGCCGCTGTAAATGGTACAGTAGTCGTATCGTTGGATGCAGATCAGAATGATCTCGATAAAGTAGAGATATACGTTGATGGTACATTGGTTACTACGTTAACAGGAAGTCCTTTTCAATATACCTGGGACTCTAACACGGTACAGGACGGTACGCATACGATAAAAGTGGTTTCTTACGACAAATCAGGAAATAAAACTGAACAACAGGTTTCCGTTGCTGTCACTAATACCCTGGTGAGCTTTAGCATCGCAGCCAACCAGCTCGAAACAGAAGAAGGCTATGCTGAGCGTGGCTTTGTATTTATCTCGGATGAAAACGGAAAAGTAATTGCTTCTACCGAATATGAGAATGGCAAGAGCTATACATTGAAGAATGCTGAATTTAAAGGTGAGAAATTCTATCTGTCTGAAGTGCTAGTACGAACAGGTACAGAGTCAAGCCGCAGTCGCGTTTTTACTTTCGCGCAAATTGAGCGTGGTAAAAGCTGGAAGCTGATGTACGAACATGACAGCGATGAGACTTTTGTTGGTGAGGCTACTCTGAACTTTACAAATTTCGCGAACGGATATGCCTACTATGTTGAATCAAATGGAGACCAGGCATTCCCGGATACATATCATCCGAGCCAGGTTGTAGGTTTGCGTAAAAATCCCAGCAGCCTGTACGTTGAACGCCAGGATGAGTGGGCTACCGAAACTCCTACCTATCGGTTATTCACGAATATTACTACTGGCGCTAGTCATACAATCAACCTGACTAATGTAAATATACCGGTAACGAAGACTACCGTTGATTTGCCTCATGACGCGTATTATGCGGAAGTCGAGGTCAGAGCTTTTGCTGAGTCAGGTGTTTACGAAAATGCTTTTAAACTGGGTGCATTCAGCTCTTCAGGATCAAAACTTACGTATCACTATCCCGGAACAGCCTTCCCATCTTACTATACACAAATAGAGCTCGAGGCAGATCAGTTTTACTATAGCCGCGGAAGCAGCGAAAAAATGTTCGACGTTAAATACCTTGAAAATGAAGTTTCGTTTGATTACAGCAGTAATAAATTGAACTATAGCGCTGTTGGTGATTTTGATTTGATTGCCGTTATTCTGGGATATGAGGAGAATACGTGGACTCTCGTTCTGCCAGAAGGTACTAACCAGGCTGTTCCTGTTTTAGAGTTGCCGGCATCATTGAGCGGATTTCAATTTCCGGAGTTGGGCCTTCCTGCAGAATATTCCCTTGTTGATTTTGGTGAAATCAATAGCTACGATGATCTGAAGAATTTCATTCGCAACTCGGAATATAGTGTTGATGATTTATTCGAAGATGGCAAGAATTATATAGAGATGAATTATGAAGGCCCTTCTTCCGGTGGAAGAAAGGCTAAAAAAGAAGACCATTTCAGCGCATTAAACTTGCGTAGTGAATAATGAAGAGGTATAGCTATGTTGATAAAAGGAGATCGAAAGATCTCCTTTTTTATTTATAAGAAGTAGCAAAGTATATATTGCCGGAGTGCTAACCAGGTATATCTATTTATACAATGCCTGATCCTTGAGATAATCAATATCATGTTTCTTCAGGTAATCGATTCCCCATGTGCTGAGAAAATCAAACAACGGTGCGAGTGTTTTACCTTGTTCTGTTAAAAAATATTCTACGCGATAGGGCTTTTGAGACAATACATCTTTATCGATAAGGTTATCGCGTTGCAGTTCTTTGAGTTGCTGCATCAGCATTTTCTCGGATACTCCGGGTAAGTTATTCCGGATCTCGCTAAAGCCTTTGCGATTGAATTGATGCAGGTGCGACAGGATGAGTATCTTCCACTTGCCGCCTACCAGTCCGAGCGTTACATCTACGGGGCACGTATAGGTCTTGTCGTGTAGTTGAATCATAAGGGCTTACTTATTGGTAAGTTATTGACTTCTGTATACGAATGCTTCACTTTTACCAAAAAAACAAAACTATGAAAATATTATATGCACTCGTATGGAGTATAGTAAGTTGCACCGTCTTCGCGCAAACACAAACCACCATGAATAAAGATCAATCCTATTCCACTGAAATTATACGCTATAAAATCAGTGCAGAACAGCAAGCAGACTTTGAGGCAGCGTATACCAAAGCTGGCGAATTTCTAAAAGCTTCTCCCTACTGTCTCAGTTATGAAATATTGCACGGAGTGGAAGAACCCCAGCACTATATTATCCGTATTCACTGGACATCGGTTGACGACCATTTGCAAAAGTTCAGAAGCAGTGCCGAGTTCAAATCATTCTTTGCATTGGTGCGACCGTTCTATACAAATATTGAGGAAATGAAACATTATACAAACACTGGTATAGTATGGACGAAAAACTAAGTAAATCTGTTCCTACTCTTTTTGAATGGGCGGGTGGACAACCTGCCTTTGAAAAACTATTTGCCACATTCTATCAACGTGTAGCAGATGATGCTATACTGTCGCCTGTGTTTCGCAACATGTCGGCAGCGCATGCGGATCATGTTGCAAAATTTGTAGCCGAAGTCTTTGGTGGTCCGAAACTATATACCGGTACCAGCGGAAGCCATGCTACTATGGTAGCACATCATATAGGCAAGCATCTTACTGACACACAACGGAAGCGCTGGATAACATTGTTACTGGAAACTGCCGATGAAATTGGACTGCCTGATGATCCGGAATTTCGCTCGGCACTCGTTGGCTATCTCGAGTGGGGAAGTCGCATAGCCGTTATTAACTCCAGTGCTGCTGAAAACCCGATTCAACCCGATGCACCCATGCCAGTGTGGGGCTGGGGCGAAGTAAAGGGGCCATACCAGCCGTAAGTACCGATATATACTTCTCTATTATATTTTGGATTTTTGCAGCGTACCGAAGAGGTGATCCCACAGCGTGGTATAAAATCCAAAATTGAACTGCACATCCTGGTGATGTTGGTGATGAAATGTAGAAGTGCCGAAGTATTTTAGAAAGGCATTGGCGCGTATCTTTTCCGGTAGCGGTTCAATACCTAAATGTCCCAACATGCCGAAGATTACATTCACCGTAAGGTAAAGTATAATGGCATATATATTGAACGAATATAGCTGTAGCAGTAGAAGCCAGAGGCCACCAAAGCAGAGTGTTTCTATCGGGTGCAGTACAAAGAGATCGATCGGTTTCGGATCAACCGCCTCGTGATGCAGGCCGTGCATGGCCTTGTATAAAAATGTTTTGTGAATGATGTAATGAAACATATACATCAGCAGGTCCATCGCCAGGAAGAGAATCAAAAAGTCCACTATAATAAAGAAGGAGACAGACATGTCCATTACCACGTAGCCGCTCTTCCACAACCAGAAGCCCGCATACGTAACAAGTGTATTGAGTATGTTGGTAACGGCACAGATAATCCACTCACGCGAAGTATAGCGGTATACTTTAACCGGTAACGATGAAAATCGTTGCTGCAGCAAGTTCCCGATCACCAAGACGGATATTGTGATGATTATATTTTCTGCCAGGAAGAGTATTGCTATAGCATACTCCGGCAGTTGTAGCAACTGATTGAGTAAAGCCTGTATAGCAGATGTTTCCATACGTGACATTAAATTATTTTGTGAATTCACGAGCCAGTAAATCCTGCTCCTGCAAAATTTTCTTTTCAAACAGTTCAGTTTTCCTAGCTAAGGAATCCTGCAGCGATTGCTTCAGTTCGGCTTCTTTGATAAAGCTATAGGTAATGCTGTTTCGTATATATTCTTTTATTTCTGCGTACGACACCTGCGGATAGCGCTTGGCTAGTAAAACGTATTGATGTACGAGATTGCTTCGCAGTATACCGGCATCGTCTGTCGAGATTACAATCGGCACATGATACTTACGGTACAACGAAATGGGATGGCTGTCTTCTTTTACCTGTAGTATAAATTCGTTGCTATACAGGTTAATTTCGATCGCGATCTTCTTTTCTTCCATGTGTCTCAACAGGGTGGCGTTGTCGCTTTCGTAAGCCATGTCCACACCGTGCCCGATGCGATTCGCCCCGGCTATATATACAGCATCCTGGATGTGAAAGGTGAGGTCTTCGGGCTTAACAAGTCCGAGCGTAAGTTCACCGGCATGCATCGAGTATTTTACTGTATTGTATAATTGACTGCAGTAGCGAAACATATACATGTGCAGTTTGTAATCGCGCATTGATACATCGCCATGCTCGGGCGAGAGAATGTTCACACCTGTTACAAGCGTATTGGTTTGAGCCGCTTCAAAGGCTGCGAGTAAGTCACGGAAAAATTTAACCGGCTCGTTCCTGCGGTTTACATACGTCTGGTAGCGTATAGTCACCGCGTTGTTATCGGGTACATACTGGTTGTGAATAGCCTGAAGCTTTTCATTAAATGCCTTCACATCAGCCGAAAGATCAATGCTTCGGAATGCGGCCACAAGTGAATCCAGCACGGCATGCAGGCGCACGGTGTCGGAGTAGTCTACAAGTTTTAGTGATGACGTATAGTGGGCTTCATCTGTTACCATCTTGTCAGATGGAACGCTTCGTAACATCAACTCCAGGTACTGTACATTTTCGCGTGCTGCGCGGTACTGTAGTTCTTGCAGTCCAACGCCTGTCTCTTTCCATCCACCTGAAGGTAATTTTCCAAACGTATCAAAGAAGTGCTTATGTGATGGTATGCCCAGGTCAACATAATCTTTTACAGACCATGCCTGCAGTATACGTTGTTTGATATCGGCCAGCTTTTTTGCAGCGATCAGCTGTGTTGCTGATTTATACCTTCGGTAATCTCCTTTTTTGTTAACCAGTTTAATGCTGTCGTATTCAAAAGCCAGTGTTACCGTATCGAACCATGGTCGCAGGCGCAGCAGATAGTTCCAGTATGTTTCGGCATATACCGAACCGGAAAAATGATTATGCAGATCACCGCCCTTGGGCATCTCGGAAAAGAAGGCGGTAAGCAATGCTTCGTTGTTCCGGATGGATTCAAAATAAGTATGAAGCCGTTGAGAGGACTTTTCGTTTTCGGATATGCAACCTTGTATAACGAGGGTTGATGAAACGATCAGCACGGTAACGATCTTTCGGACAGGCAATGCAAACGGGATCAAAGCAGTTAAGGTTAATGTAGAATGAGTTGCTCAAAGGTACAATTTTCTTTTCAACGTGTATTGTCCAATTCCGGAATCAGGCGGTCAAAGTATTTCATCAAGTGCGCTGCGCCCATAGTCCAAACGTTGCAATTAAACCACACAAGTGTGGAAGAATACCTCACTGTATATTTTCGAATGCTGTTATGCATCTGATTGCTATAACATTCAAAAAACAGTTCGTAATAATTGTTTTAAAGCTTTTTGGGATGTATAGCACAGAATATATGCCGTGAAATTTGGTACATGGTACTATGCTTTATAGCTGCACCGGTGAAAAAGTAAAGCTAGAAGGCGTATGAATAAAATTTTTTACTGTGTTGTGCTATGTCTCATATTGATAGCGCAAGGAAAAGCCCAGACTATATCCCCGGATAGTAGTCAACAGGTGAAGGGGCTTGTTGCTTCTGCAAACGATACACTTCCACTACCGGGAGTAAAGGTACTGATTCAGAATACAGACAGAAGTACGGTTACTGATTCAACCGGGCGTTATCAACTGGCACTGGCATCTTCCAGTGATACACTGGTTTTCTCTAAAGATGGTTTTGTTGGTGTTATTGCTTCTGTAAACGGACGCGAGTCTGTTAATATATTGTTACGGCCCGACACTGCATCATCCAGGCCTGCTGTCACACCAACGGATAGCACTGCCGTTGCAACGGATAGTACTACTGTAGCGACCGACAGCACGGTAGTAGCAACGGATACCACCGCTGGTCAATTCAAAGTGAGTGGTGTAGTAACCGGGGAGGACAGCACGGCCTTACCCGGTGTAAGTGTCCTGGTAAAGAATACGAGTATAGGTACGGTTACAGATACACAAGGTAAATATACCATTGGTGTAAGTTCCCCCGGCGATGTGCTGGTGTTCTCATTCGTGGGGCTTAAAACGCAGGAGGTGCCGGTAAATAATCAACAGGCTATAGATGTAACGTTGCGTGAAGAAGGTGGGCAGGTGTTGAAGGAAGTGGTGGTGATTGGCTACGGTACGATTGATCGTGCAACATTAACAAGTTCAGTCTCAACGATAGGTTCCGAGATGCTGGATAAAGATCCGCTCCCCAGTGTAACACAAGCTATACAAGGAAAGGCCGGTGGTGTGCAGGTAACACAAAAATCAGGGAGCCCGGGTGGAGGTGTGAACATTCGCGTTCGCGGTACAACCTCCATCAATGCAAGCTCTGATCCGCTCTATGTGGTTGATGGTATACCGGTAAACAGCAATACCAACTTTGTGGGAGGTAGTGATTTTAACTTCGGTGGTGGTACACAAGGTATAAATATACTTTCGTCTATCAACCCAAGTGATATTGAGTCTGTGGAGATTCTGAAAGACGCAGCATCGTCTGCTATTTATGGTGCGCGTGCTGCCAATGGTGTAGTACTGATCACAACCAAACGCGGAAGACCGAATGAGACCAACATCAGCCTGAATGCTTATGCCGGTGTTTCTGAAATGCCGCGCGAGCGTAAGTATGATATGATGAATACGGATGAGTATATAGCATACATGCAGGACTTCTATAAGTATAAAGGAACCGCTGTGCCGGAAAGTATATTACGCACCGATGTAAATACAGACTGGCAGGATGAGATCTTCCGCACGGCACCTATGCAGAACTATGAGCTCGCTGCATCCGGAGGATCTGATAAAACTCAATATTATACTTCCATCGGATACTATAACCAGGATGGTATCATTCTGAATTCAGATTTCAGTCGTCTTAGTGGTCGCGTAAACCTGGACTATAAACAAAGCGAGCGTCTTAAACTTTCTACGAATATAAACCTGACGCGTGCAATCAATCATCGCATACAGGAAGAAAACTCAAAAGAAGGCTCTACCAAAAATGGTATAGTAACACCGCCCAACGTGCCGGTATATAATCCTGACGGAACGTTTGCCTACGACCCGGTAAACAGTGCGCGCGAAAACCCGGTAGCCATGTTAACACTGCCGGTGAATGAAGCTGAGACATTCCGTATACTCGGTAACATCTCTGCCGATTACCAGATTACGAAGGGATTGATCTTTAAAACTACCTGGGGCATTGACATGAGCTATATAGATGAAAATTTCTTTATGCCGCCAAAAGGAATAAAATCTTTTGTGAGTCAGGGTGGTATAGGAGCAACCCGCAGTACCAAAGATCAACTCTGGATCAATGAGAACACGCTTACGTACGATAAAACGTTTGGCGATCACTCGCTCAATTTACTCGGTGGTATATCTTTTCAGGAGTCGAAGTATTCATTTGTAGAAGCACGCAGAAGTAATTTTGCCAGCAATGATATATCGCTGATCTCCGCTGGTGGAACTCTGTCTGGTGCCAATGCAACGGTGCAGGAGTGGGCTATCGCTTCGTACTTTGCACGCGTAAATTATGGTTATAAGAATCGTTACCTGCTTACAGCCAATATGCGGGTCGATGGTTCGTCACGTTTTGGTGCCGATAACCGGTATGGTACATTTCCTTCGGTGGCCGCTGCATGGCGTATCTCGGAAGAATCATTCCTGAAAGGTTCCAAACAAGTGAGCAACCTGAAGTTGCGTGCCAGCTGGGGTATTACCGGTAATCAGAATATTCCGAATTATGCCAGCTATACTTTATACTCAGCCGGAAGTAACTATCTGAATACTCCCGGTTTCTATCCAACATCGTTAGGAGATCCGAATCTCGGCTGGGAAACTACGGAACAAATTGATATCGGTGCAGATATAGGATTGTTTGACGATCGTATTACCGTACTCGCAGATTACTACGTAAAAAATACGAGCGACCTGCTCATCAGTGTACAAGTGCCGCGCTCATCCGGTTTCCAGAGTGCTTTTAGAAATGTAGGGGAGATACAGAATAAAGGATTCGAGTTTGAGCTGATCACACGTAATATAGTGGGCGATGATTTCCGCTGGACAACTTCACTGAACATGACGTTTAACCGGAACAAGGTTGTGTCGTTGCCGGAAGGTGATATATATGGCGGACTCGGTAACCTGAATATAGCACGCGAAGGTTTGCCTCTCGGTACATTTTACGGATGGGAGATGGTGGGCGTAAATCCGGAGACAGGTATGATCGACTTTACCCGCGCAGATGGTACAGTTGGTCCTCCCGATTTTGCTTCCGATAAAAAAATCATCGGTGATCCGAATCCTGATTTCTTCGGGGGTATCACCAATACATTTTCATACAAAGGTTTTGATCTCAGCATTATGGGACAATACTCGTATGGTAATGATATATTCAACTATAATCTCTTTACGATCTTATCCGGAAGCGGTGACAGTAACAACGGTTCGGCTGACTGGAACAGACGCTGGAGAAATCCGGGTGATATAACCGATGTACCACGTCCAACCCCAGCTGACCTGGACAACGGTACAGTGTCCGATCGATTTGTTGAAGATGGATCTTTCTTTCGCATCCGGAATATTACACTAGGCTATACCTTGCCAACCACCGTGCTTGAGAAGTTGAAGCTGAAGAGCCTGCGTATATATGCTACGGTACAGAATGCGTATGTGTTTACCAACTACCGTGGATACGATCCGGAAGTAAGTTCTTCTCCGGGCGGTGCCAACCAGGGACTGGTATATGGATTTGACTACGGAAGCTATCCGCAGCCGCGCATCTTTACCGGTGGTGTTAACCTTACTTTTTAAGAATCATTCAGAGTATATTTTATGAAAACGATCATATATTATATAGTAATTATAGTGGTTGCGGCATCGGTGTTCTCGTGCAGCGACTTTCTTGATAAAACGCCAATCGACCAGATTGCCGCTGACGAATATTTTACCGATGAAGCCAGTGCTGAGTCTGCCGTGCGTGCGATATACCGTTCACTGGAGTCTTCAACCTATTATGGTCAGTCAATGATCCTGATACCGGAGTTTGCTGCCGGCCATGTGCAGAACGTATATAATTACCCGGAGTTCGTAAACTTTGAGCAAAACGATATTCGTATCGATAACCCATGGGTGCTTAACATCTGGACGGCTTCATACTCCAGCATCAATGCTGCCAACAATGTAATTGCACGTGTGCCTGATATGACAGGTCAGATAAGCGATGAAAAGAAACAGCAGTTTGTGAATGAAGCAAAATTTATTCGTGCCCTGGTATATTTCAACCTGGTGCGAAGCTGGGGAGATGTACCATTGATTACAAGTCCTACCGATGCTTCTACTTCATTGGGTGAGCTTCAGGTGTCGCGCATACCGGAAGCACAGATATATACCCAGATTATAGCCGACTTAACGGATGCTGCTAATTTACCGATGACCTATACATCGCTCGATCAAACCAAAGGAAGAGCCACACAGAATGCTGCGAAAGCTTTACTCTCAAAAGTATATCTATACCAGGGTGATTACGAACAATCAGCTTCCTTTGCAAAAGAGGTGATTGATAGCGGTGATACGCTTACGGCAGATTATCCATCCATCTGGCTGACGGAGAACAGTGGTGAATCTATCTTTGAATTGCAGTTCGATGCGCAGGCAACCAATCCATTTGCAACGGTAAGTAATCCTACCAGTTCAGCTTTGTTCTTTGCCAAGGACACCGTATATAAATTCTATGAAGAAGGCGACAAGCGTAGAGACTTTACATTGAATTTCCAGAACAACCGGTATTATATAGGTAAGTATCGTAATTATAACCCGGCAACTCAAAATGTACCGGTGATTCGGATGTCGGAGATATACCTGATCTATGCGGAGGCGCAGGCGCGGGTGAGTAACTCGCCAGCTGGTGAGCCCTATCAATACTATAAAGCCGTTCGCGATCGAGCTGCTATAGAAACACCTGCGGGAGATACATTTGATCTGAACAGTTTTATAACCGCAGTGCAACGTGAGAAGCGACTGGAACTTATGTTTGAAGGAGAAGCTTGGTATGACTACGCGCGCACCGATTTAGCATTAACCGAGATGATGACGGTGCCGGATGAGAAACGTTACCTGTTCCCGATTCCGCAAACCGAGCGCGAAATAAATCAGAACCTCGGGCAGAACGATGCCTACCAGTAACAAGCATACCTGGATTTACTATATACGAGCCGGAGTAGCGATGATACACGAACGGAGTATGCCGGGTATAACTGGCAGAAAAGATATACGTGGTGCGGCCTGCTCCGGCTTCATTTTTTTAGAGAGGCTAAAATTAATCCTATGCCGTAAGAATGACTGTCCGAACACTTGTGCGTACAAAAAAGACCGGAGTATATATATTGACTTTCTGTAACCGTTTTGAACAAAAAAGCTATAAGTTTGTTCTTCCAATTATAATGATGAATTACGTATGAAAACACTTTCACTGGTATTGCTTATGGTTCTTTCATCGGCTGCTTCTATTTATGACTTTAAGTTGAACTCAATCGATGGCGAGTTGATTGACTTTTCAAAGTATAAAGGTAAAACACTCCTGATTGTAAACGTGGCATCGCAATGCGGCTATACGCCACAGTATGCTGATCTGGAGAAATTGCACGAGCAGTTTGGCGATAAGGTAACTATACTGGGTTTCCCGGCCAACAACTTTGGTGCGCAGGAGCCCGGCTCTAATAAAGATATTGCATCGTTCTGTCAGAAGAACTACGGTGTTAAATTTCAGATGTTCGAGAAGATTTCCGTAAAGGGCGAAGATCAACATGCACTTTACAAATGGCTGAAGGAGAAAACCGGCAGCGAACCTTCCTGGAATTTCTGTAAATACCTGGTGAAGCCTGATGGTACCGTTAAGTTTTATGCATCGAAGGTAAATCCGCTGGACAAGGAAATTATAAATGAGATTAATTAAGGTAACGATTGTAATTGCGGGCACGATGGGACTAGTTGCTTTTCTTTCTTCGAAACTTATATCGGGTGGCCGGCCCAGGCAGGTAAGTGGTTCGATCTATGATTTCAAGATGAAAGCACTCGATGGGCAGGATATAGATTTCAATCAATACAGAGGTAAAAATCTGCTGATCGTAAACACAGCTTCCAAGTGCGGATATACACCACAGTATGCCGATCTTGAAAAACTGCACGAGCAGTACGGAGACAAAGTTGTTGTGCTGGGTTTTCCGGCTAACAATTTTTTGTGGCAGGAGCCAGGCTCGAATGAAGACATTGCATCATTTTGCGAAAGAAACTACGGAGTAAAGTTCCAGATGTTTGAAAAGATATCGGTGAAGGGCCGCGATCAGCATCCGCTATACCAATGGCTGGAAGCGAAAACGGGTAAGGCACCTTCATGGAACTTCTGCAAATATGTGGTTGACAAGAATGGTGAAGTAAAGGGATTTTACGGATCGAAAGTAAATCCGCTGGATGATCAGATCGTCAGCAAGATCATTCAATAATATATAACGGATACGAAAAAAGAGTCGTCTTTCTTCCGGCAGGAGGGAAGACGATTTTCTTTTACCGGTGAGCAGCTGATAAAAAAAATGCACGGATGCATGCCTTAGAAAAACTGAAAGTATACTTTTGCAGAGCATGAACACAAAAGTCTGGCTTCAGGCCTTCCGGTTACGTACACTGCCGCTGGCACTGTCATGTATAGCGATGGGTGGTTTTCTGGCATCGGCCGCAGGTGCATTTCAATGGAATATCTTTCTGTTGTGTGTATCCACCACCATCTTTTTGCAAATACTTTCCAACCTGGCAAACGACTATGGCGATTCGGTAAACGGTGCAGATCATGCGGGGCGTAAAGGTCCTTCGCGCGCTGTGCAGAGTGGAGCCATTACGGCACAACAGATGCGCGCTGCTGTGATTATCTTTGTTATACTCTGCCTCATCAGCGGTATATCATTGCTGCTGGTTTCATTTGGTGTAAACTGGAATGCTATTCTTTTCTTCTTTGGACTTGGTGTGTTGAGTATAGTAGCAGCCATTGCCTATACCGTAGGTCGCAAGCCGTATGGCTATATGGGCCTCGGTGACATTTCCGTGCTCATCTTTTTCGGACTGGTGGGTGTGATGGGGTCATACTATCTTTTTACAAAACAGGTTACAGCTTACCAGGTATTGCCTGCATTGAGCTGTGGTTTGTTTTCGATCGCAGTACTCAATGTTAATAACATTCGCGATATAGAATCCGACCGCATGGCCGGTAAGTTTTCTATACCCGTTCGTATTGGCAAAGACAAAGCAGTAACATATCACTGGTTTTTGCTGATCGGAGGTTTGTTAAGTGCCGTGCTATATTGTGTGTTAACGTATAATGCTCCCTGGCAATTTCTTTTTCTGCTAAGTGCCCCGCTCTTTATTAAAAACGGTTTGGCGGTTAGTCGCAAGCCTTCGCACGAACTTGATCCGTACCTCAAACAAATGGCGCTTTCCACGCTTGTTTTTGTTTTATTGTTTGGTATAGGACAATTATTAAGCTGATAACACGCTTTAAACCTATTGCCTCCTTTCAGTGTCTAAGCATTACGGAATGATAATTTATCATGTTCCGCTATCGTTTAGAATAAAAACAACCGACACTCATGAGACAATTACTGGTATGCGCAACGGTACTGGTGGCATTATGGTCGTGCCACCCGGAGCCGGATGATTATGATCTTCTTGACCAAATGGTGGTTTCCACCAACTACGACACAACGGTATATATAGGGGGCAACAGTATAGGTACGTATAAAACATACGCGCTTCCAACCGATACCATCGGCTATGTTTCCAATACCGATCGTAACGATACCATTCGTACTTCACCGCAATATGATCTGCCCCGCAAGGTGTTGCAGACTGTTGAAGCAAATATGAATAAGCTGGGATATACTCGTGTAGGCTTTCATGAAAGCCCGGATATAGGTGTAAATGTATATGCTGTAAAGGACCTGAATCTTTTTCAGCAGGTGGTATATCCAAACTATTATTACTCGGGCTACTATGGATACGGTGGCTATTATTACTATCCGTATGTGCAGACGTATGCCTATAACACCGGCTCGCTGGTGGTGGAGTTTGTTGATTTGAAAAATGCGGCTGCCAACCAGAAATACGAAGTGATCTGGAATGCCTATATGGGCGATCTGTTCAACGCAGTAAATCAACTCGATCAATCTATAGAGGCGGTTAACCAGGCTTTTGTTCAATCACCTTACTTAAAAGTACAAGAATAGGCTATGAGATACCTGATATTCACAATAGCATTGTTCGGTGCACAGGTTCTATATGCACAGAACAATTACTTCTATATAGCGCTGGACGTTAACACGCCTTTGGGCAACAAAGATTTTGTAGACGAAACCAGTGCCAGGGGCGGTCGCATGGGCTATCGCGCTTTTGTTACGGAAGACAGTCGGGTTTCGCTGGGCATTGATGCAAGTTGGACAACCTTTGATAAGTATAAACCAACAGAGACCTTTGAAAGTCATGGAGGTGCTATCACCACCGATTACTTCAACTATGTTTATCAATATGGTTTGGCCGTGAGCGGCCTGTACCATTTCAAGGTTGGCGAAAGCGAACGTTTCTTTCCGTATGCCGGCATTGGTATTGGTGCAAACTATAATGAGTACGCGCAATACTATAATATTTATTCAAGCGTGGAGAAGAAGTGGGGTTTTCTGGCGCGACCTGAAGCCGGTGTGCTGTTCCGTTTTACCCGAAACCGCGGGCTGGGAGCGATGGCTGCCGTGCACTACGACTACTCTACTAACAAAAGTGAAACCTTCAATGTAGACAAGTTTTCGTCAGTGGGCTTTCAGATTGGCCTGATTATCATGAATCGATATTAGAAAATAGAAACCGACTTCAGCCCGGACGTTGTAAACATCCTCGTTCAGGCTGAGGTCTGGTTCATTTGACCGGCTCTTTACTTTAAAGTAGAGAGCTTTTCGCGGTTTATTCTATTTCCTTACTTCCACCAAAAAAATCTCGGGTTATCTTTGCACCCATGCCGCAACAGATACTCATTTTAGATTTCGGTTCTCAGTACACACAGCTTATTGCCCGCCGGGTACGCGAACTCAATGTTTACTGCGAAATCCACCCTTTTAACAAGATTCCAACCATAACACCTGATACAAAAGGCGTTATACTCTCCGGAAGTCCGTGCTCCGTACGTGACGAAGGTTCTCCTGATGTTGATCTTCAGCAATTCGGAAACCTGCCCGTGCTCGGAGTTTGCTACGGTGCCCAGCTCATCGCCCACAAAAGCGGTGGCCAGGTACTGCCGTCACACGCCCGCGAATACGGACGTGCCAAACTCACTACAGTAGATCATCACAACACTTTGTTGAAAGAGATAGCACTCGATGGCCAGGTGTGGATGTCGCATGCCGACACCATTGCTTCGGTGCCTGATTCTTTTGAAGTGATTGCTGCCACGCCTTCCGTAAAGGTGGCGGCCTATAAAGTAAAGGACAAAGAGGTATATGGTATACAGTTTCACCCGGAAGTAACGCATACGCTGCAAGGCAAAGAGCTGCTCCGGAATTTTGTAGTACATATCTGTAACTGCAAGCAGGATTGGACTCCCGATCAGTTTGTAGAAACATCGGTAGCGGATCTTAAGAAAAAGCTTGGCGATGATAAAGTAGTTATGGCGCTCTCCGGAGGAGTTGACTCTACCGTGGCGGCTATACTCATTCATAAAGCGATTGGCAAGAACCTGCATTGCATTTTTGTAGATAACGGTTTGTTACGCAAGAATGAATTTGAGCAGGTACTGGATTCATACAAACACATGGGGCTCAACATTAAAGGTGTTGATGCAAAAGATAAATTCTATACGGCATTAGCGGGGCTTACCGATCCGGAAGCAAAACGCAAGGCAATTGGTAAGACATTTATAGATGTATTTGACGAAGAGTCGCACCAGCTCAGCGATGTGAAGTGGTTGGGACAAGGCACTATATATCCGGATATCATTGAATCTGTTTCTGTAAAAGGTCCTTCCGTAACCATCAAGTCGCACCACAACGTAGGTGGTTTGCCTGCGAAAATGAAACTGAAAGTAGTGGAACCGCTCAATACGCTCTTTAAAGATGAAGTGCGCGTGGTAGGTAAAACACTCGGTATAGATCCTGCTATACTCGGTCGTCATCCGTTCCCGGGCCCTGGTCTTGGTATACGTATATTGGGCGATATCACAGCCGATAAGGTAAAAATCCTGCAGGAAGTAGACAGTATATTTATAGGAGGATTACGCGAGCATGGTCTCTATGATAAAGTATGGCAGGCAGGTGCTATGTTGCTGCCGGTACAATCCGTAGGGGTCATGGGCGATGAGCGTACCTACGAACGTGTAGTGAGTCTTCGTGCCGTAACCAGTACCGATGGTATGACAGCCGACTGGGCACACTTGCCGTACGAATTCCTGGCGAACGTCTCCAGCGATATTATTAATAAAGTGAAAGGTGTTAACCGCGTGGTATACGACATCAGCTCGAAACCTCCGGCTACCATCGAGTGGGAATAAAATTATATACTTCAGCAACAGTGCCTGCTATAGCGGGCACTGCTGAAATATACTCCCGGCCCCCAGTAACTTTAGAATTATGAAGCACACGAGCATGATCAATAAGAAGCTTATACTTTGTCTGTTATTCTTTATCCCCGCCCTGGCATTTGCCCAGGTAACTGATTATAACCGACAATACTTCAATGCCAAGCAACTTTTCAGAGAAGGAAAGTATAACCTGGCAATGGAGGCTTTCAAACCTTTAATACCCTACGCATCCAACAACCAGTTTTCAGAATACGCTGCGTTTTACTATGCACTGGCTGCGCACAATCAAGGGTATAATGCGGTTGCAAAAGATATGTTCAACCAGTTGAAAACGCTTCATCCGGATTGGGACAAGATGGATGAGGTAAATTTCTGGTTAGGCAAAGTATACCTGGACAATAAAGATTACTTCCAGGGAATCAAGATACTCGCTTCCATTAAAGACAAGAAGATGGAGAAGGAGATCGAGGCGCTGAAAACAAAAGCACTCGCCCCGGTAACAGATGTAGAAACGCTCAAAATGATGCGCGAAGAATATCCAAAAGATGAAGTGGTGGGTAAAGCACTGGTAAATGCACTTGCTAAAGATATGGCTGATAAAGACAGTCGTGCTTTACTGGAAACACTCATCAGCCAGTATAATTTAAAGCGCTCGGATTATTTCCCGGAAACTCCCAAGACTATACATAAAGATACCTATACCGTTTCGGTGTTGCTGCCTTTTATGGTAAGTACACTCGAACCAACTCCGGGCCGTAAACGCAACCAGATCGTACTTGATTTTTATGAAGGTATGAAACTGGCAGCAGATACATTGGCAAAACAAAATGTAAAGATCAGTCTGCGTGCCTATGATACGGATCGTAATACCGAAAAGATCAAAACGCTTTTAAAGACGGATGAACTGAAGAGTTCTGACTTGCTGGTAGGTCCGTTCTTCCCGGAAGAGAATAAAGCGATACAGGATTTCTCATTGGAGAATAAAATAAATGTGTTCAACCCATTCTCGAACAACAGCGATGTTATTGGCACAAACCCGTATGCATTTTTATACCAGCCGTCTGTAGAAACCATGGGGCGGAAGTCGGGCGAGTTTATGGCGGCAAGTGTGCGCAAGAAAAATTGTATCGTGTTCTATGGTACATCGCGCAGAGATTCGTTGCTGGCGGCTACGTTCGTAGATAAAGCACGCGAAAGAGGTTTGAAGGTTCTCGGTTCGCATCGTATTACAAAAGATAATTTGGGCAAAGTTGTAGGTACACTGGCAACGGCTACAGAATACGATGAGTATAAGTACGCGAAACAATTTACTCTGCGTAAAGATAGTCTAGGAGGTATATTTGTAGCATCAGATGATGCGTTGATCTATACCAAAGTACTCGGTGCCGTAGATACCCGTGGTGACTCGGCTCTGGTGCTGGGCTCGGAAGACTGGCTCGAACAAACGGCTCTTGAATTGGACAAGTATAGTTCATTGCCGGTTGCATTTATAGCGCCCAACGTTTCATTAACCAATAATCCTTACCTTATCGCTTTCAACCGGAAATTTATCAGAACGCACGGACGTACTCCTTCACTATATGCGCGCATGGGATATGAGTTTATGCTCTTTGCCGGAAATCAACTGCACAAGAACGGAGCATACTTCCAGGAGAGCATGAACAAAGAGAAATATATACCGGGCTACCTCACGCAAGGTTTTAGCTACGAGTTCAGTCGCGATAACCAGTTGATACCCTTCATTCGCTTCCGCCACGGCAAAGCAGTTCTCTTGGATAAACGATAATAAACTCAAAGCTCGCAGCTCACAAGTTGCAGCTTTTATATAAACGAAGTTCTATGGCTAACGATAGAAGCAAATCACTTTTTGAAAAAGCGAAACAATTTATACCCGGTGGTGTAAATTCTCCGGTGCGTGCATTTCGTGCCGTAGGTGGTAATCCGCTGTTTATGAAGAGCGCGAAAGGTGCCTACCTGTATGATGAAGACGGTAATACATATATAGACCTGATCAACTCGTGGGGTCCTATGATTTTAGGACACGCGCATCCTTCCGTAGAAGAAGCCGTAAAGGCTGCGTTGGTGGGGTCGCCATCATTCGGTGCGCCAACTGCGCGTGAAGTTGAAATGGCCGAGCTCATCTGCTCGATTATGCCTTCCGTTGAAAAAGTGCGCATGGTAAATTCAGGCACTGAAGCAACGATGTCGGCTATACGTGTAGCACGCGGATATACCGGTCGAGACAAGATTATTAAGATGGAAGGTTGCTATCACGGCCACGGTGATTCATTTCTGATCGCAGCCGGAAGTGGTGCCCTTACATTCGGAACACCGGATAGCCCGGGCGTTACCAAAGGCACTGCGAAAGATACCCTCATAGCACCCTTCAATAGTCTCGATGCTGTTGATAAGCTCATCACTGAAAATAAAAATGAAATAGCGGCTATCATTCTTGAACCTGTTGTCGGTAACATGGGCTGTGTGCCGCCTCAACCCGGCTATCTGCAAGGGCTTCGTTCGCTTTGCGATAAGCACAGTATTGTGTTGATATTCGATGAAGTAATGACAGGTTTCCGCCTCGCACCCGGTGGCGCGCAGGAACTATATGGCGTGAAACCGGATCTTTCTACCATGGGTAAAATTATAGGAGGAGGACTCCCGGTAGGTGCCTATGGCGGAAGAAAAGAAATCATGGACTATATATCTCCGGCAGGTCCTATATACCAGGCTGGTACACTTTCCGGCAACCCGCTCGCCATGGCGGCTGGTATGGCAATGCTGAAGCATCTGCAGGCAAACCCGGGTATATATCAACATATAAACCAGATCACCACCAAGCTGGTAGACGGCTTGCGTAGACAAATTGCCGCGGTAGGTTTGAAATATACCATCAACCAGGTTGGCTCAATGTTCACGCTGTTCTTCACCGAAACTGTTGTAACAGATTTTGACACCGCCAAAACATCCGATACGCAGAAGTTTGCAGCGTATTTCCAATCCATGCTGGCGCAAGGTATATATATGGCACCATCGCAATATGAGGCGATGTTTATATCCAACGCGATCAGCAATGACGAGGTAAATGCAATTTTAAAGGCCAGTGAGGAGGCGTTGAGACACACCCGGAACTGATTTTTCGGTAAACTGTCCATTTAACTCTACAAACACCAGGAAGCAGGCTTTTAATAAGCCTGCTTTTTTTGCTTCTTAAAGCAGGCATAAGAATGCATATATGATAAGCATAACCAAAACTGGAGATCAAATGGAAACGAGTAAGAAAATGAGTAAGACCGAGTGGTTGATCGAAATGATCACCTGGGTCTCGCTGGGTTTGATTATAGTATATGCTTAGAAAATGACTACTGGTAAATATACTTCTTGAGGATTTGATCGACCTCGCTATAGAACAGTTCATCATTACCTTCTGATAGCGAGGCTGAATTGGTCTCACGTATCAGGTCAACAATGGTCTTGTAGTGGTCGGTATTTACCGGGGCAATCAGAAATTCCTTCAGATCACGTTTAATGAATTCTATTTTTACAGCCGTCAGTTCTTTCATGCCATACTTGTTGGCGATATAGTCTTTCAGAAAGCGCTCATCCAGAAAATCCTTGATCAGGTCATTCCGGACTTTACGTACCAGGTCAATAATATTTTCGTCCGTCCACGGGGAGGTAATATTGGCGATGTTTTGCATAGTTAAAAAAGTAAGGTTGAGGGGTTTTGTTTCCTAACTAGATTAGCGATACAATTTTATCGAAACTAATATGATTAGTAAAGATAAAACCGTTAAATATTTTACTCCATGCGTCTGTTCCTATAAGATACGATCTAATCGGTCACGATAAAAGCAATAGCATGCTGATTTTCAGTGATTAACATCTGCAATCGTAATAACAACGATTTTATGGCGTGAGAATTTCAGAGGAGCACGTTGTTTTTATTGAGAATTTTTAGTGCTTCGTTTTTAAAGTTCCTCCCGATCGGTATGTCCATTGTTCCAACACGCGCTGTAGTGGCAGTAAAGGAAGTTACTTTGTCCACGGGTATAATGAAGGAGCGGTGTATGCGCACAAATTTACCCTCCGGTAATTTTTGCTCCAGGTAACTGATCTTCTGGTAAGTAACAACCTGCCGCTGTGTTGTCTTGACACGTACATAGTCGCGAAGACTTTCAATGTACAGGATGTCGTTCAAATATACCTTTACCATCTCGCGATCTTCCCGGAAGTATATATAGGCCTCTTCGAATGATTTTACGGGGGCAGTCTGATCGTTGTCGGTATACGATTCCACCGGATGCTTCAACTGGTATACTTTGCTGATGCCGCGCAGGAAACGCTCGAATGATATAGGCTTCAGCAGGTAATCGATCACATCCAGATCGTACGCGTCAAAGGCATAACCACGATATGCTGTTGTAAGCACAACCCGCGGCCGGTCTTTCAGCGAACGCAGCAGATCGATACCGGTAATCTGCGGCATTTGTATATCCAGAAACATCAGGTCTATATGTTTCTGTTGCAGCGTGGTAAATGCTTCGATGGCATTCTCACAACTTTTTACGAGGTGCAAACCGTTTACACGCTGCACGTGCGATTCAAGCAATTGCCGCGCAAGCGGTTCATCATCAACGATCATGCATTTGATCATACAGTAACAAGTTGATCCGGTATAGTTATCTTTTCCTGTAGTTCACTTTCGGTAAGCGTGATCTTGAGGATCGACAGATACGTTTCGTCTTCATCCATGGATTGCAGTGAATAACGGTTCGGGTATATAAGATCAAGTCGCTTTCGTACATTCTGCAGCCCGATGCCTGATACAGATTTCTGCTCCGGTATAAGGGCTATATTTTTACTGTTCTCTACTTTCAGCACGAGTATATCCTCCTGCAGAAGTATATCCACCCGTACCCAGCCACCCGAAAGTTGATTGCTCACACCATGTTTGAAAGCATTTTCTACAAAGGGTAATATTAATAAGGGCGCTATGCGAATAGAGTCCAGTACATCGTACACATTCAGCGACACATCGAGGCTATCGTATCGTACCTTCTCCAAAGCGATATAGTTCTGTATATATTGTATCTCCTTTTGCAACGGTACATCGGGCTGATTGCTGTCGTATAACATATAGTTCATCAGCTGCGAAAGTTTATATACCATCTCCGGAGCTTTGTGCGAGTTTTGCAGGGTTAGTGCATACAGGTTGTTAAGCGTATTGAAGAGGAAGTGCGGGTTGATCTGCGACTTGAGTAATTTCAGTTCGGCTTCGAGTTTTTCTTTTTCCAGTTGCTGTGCCGTGCGTTGTAAATACTGCGAAGCCTGCTGGTGCCGGTACCAATGCTTCATAAGGTGAAACGAAGCTACAATAGCCACGACAGAATATATACTGAAAATGCCGATCAGTATTTTAGGGAAGAACAACAGCGGTACCATCGTTGCTTGCGGCCAGTATAGCGGGTAAATGGTATGATAAGCCATGGTGCGTGCCAGTATGCCGAACACGGCCATCGACAACAAAAACGACATCACGAACATACTATACTTTTTCCGGATCAGCAGTTTATCAATCAATACATAGAGCGTAAAGTAAGTCGCCATGATTTTCATCGGCAGCTCTATAAACGATATAGTGATGCGCTGCAGGTATTGATCATCTACCATGCCGGAGATGAGACCTTCATACGCAATGAGACATAACCAGAAGATTGCGTGAAAGGTAATGCGACTTTGCAACAACAGTGAAGGGCTGATGGCCGCTTCAAACGGATTTCGTTTTTGTCTGGTTGCTTCACCGGTGTACATATAGTCTGAAGTACGTTAATTTTTTGTTAAATACGTTTCTTTTTAGACAAACAACGCATGTACCTCACTAACAACCAATACCGACTGACAAAAACGTCTGATACGATTACAAAGACAAGTAGCTGCTGTTGGAGAGCAGTGATCTAATAAACCGGCACCGTATTAAAAAAGTAATCATGTTTGATACATGATTAACAAATTTACCATCCCCCGAAATATATACCGTGGTGTTTTGCAGGTCGTGCTGCTGCTATCGGTATTGTGGTCATGCGCCCCGGTGCGAACTGTACAGCTTGAATCGTATGTGCGGTCTGTTAACTTTTATACCGTAGGCAAGATACCGGTGATCAGGACACGGCTCAACGGAAAGCTGGCGCATTTCATTGTTGATACAGGCGCATCGGTATCCATACTCAACGAAGCCGAAGCTTCTCATTATGGATTTACCGTGATGAATGCCGATGTATATGCCACAACAGAAGTGTTGGGCTTTAACGGAAGCGCACCTACCGGAAGAGTAAATACATGCACCATCGAGATTGGTGACATGGCCATCAAGTACGGCAATTTCAGAAGCAAGAACATGCAGGACTTCGCCTATATCTTACAAAAGAATGAAAATATAAGACTGGCCGGTATACTCGGTGCCGACCTGATGAACCGCTATAGTATGCGGATAAATTTTATGGATAAAACAATTTCCTTTTAACGCTGCAAAATGCCTATGAAGATTGATAATCTGTCAGACCTCGATCGAGAAAATTTACTACTTATGATTGCTGTGTTGCAGGAGAAGCTGAAACGTAAGAACGATCAGCTTCACCGCACACAGATAAAACTTAATACTGCGAAGGGTAAACTTACCCGTATGAAAGATACTGTAGCCTATCAGCGAAAGCGCCTCCTGGAATTATACCAGTGAAGCAACTTTACAACATATAAAAATTATCCTTCACAACTTTCGTCTGGTTAGCATTGGCTTTTACATACTCATAGTCGCGTATCATTTCACGGAGATCCTTTTCAATGTTACGGGCCAACGTTGTCATCGGTGTATCCGTAGCTTTGTTCTCGAACGGATCCTGTAAATGAATGGCCATTTTTTCGACCAGCAGGAACGAAGCCGAGATGAGTATAACCAGCAGCACCAGTATACTGCCCAGGTGTTCCGTAAGACCAAATGGCAACAGCACAATAAACAGGTATAGTGCAAAATTTATATACAGGCTATAGGTAGTGGGGAACACTGTATTCTTGATACGTTCACATTTACCCATGGCATCGCACAAACGTGTTATAGTTCTGTCAATCTCCACCTGTTGAAAAGGATTGAGCAGACCTTCTTCCAGCATATACTTCAGGTCGCGGTTGTGCAGCATCAGCAACGCATTGGGCACATGCATGTGGTTGCGTACAAACTTCAGGTCTTCGCGCGAAAGATACTGATCTGCATTCTTCAGTGGATCTTGTCCGCGCAACATCTGTCCTAAACTATAATTCCAGAACATCTGCCGTTTGGTGAAGTTTTCGGTAATTCGGCTTACGTCCACCGAAAACTCCGGATCGTTAATAAACGCTTGCAACTGGCGGATCAGTGTTCGCGAGTCGTTCACAATAGCACCCCATATAATGCGCGCCTCCCACCAGCGATCGTATGCCTGATTCGAACGGAACGCGAGCAGTAATGAAATGATGGTACCGATAATAGCCGGTATACTGAGCGGAATGGTTATGTGATGCAGGTTCAGATCTTCATGCCACAACCCGAACGCTATAGCATATAGCGCTACAGCCGTAATTTCCCACTTGATCTTTCCCAATATATACGTCCAGGGTATATTCTTCTTCAATAACATAATCGTTCCTTTCGTTTAGCTATACTATATATTCAATTTCTTACACCGTTAGCACCGGCAACCCGAGGTGACTGACATCCACGTATTCACCCGCAGTCTCATCGTTTCGCTTGGCTTGTACAATAAGATCCACGTTCAGCTGATCAACCAGCGTGTTCAGCGGTTGATGTTTGTGTTCCTGTATCATAGACTGGTGGATAACATGAAACGGAAGTTGCTGGAGCGAAGCCGACAGTGGCTGCGTGCGTTCGTCCAGGAAAAGCGCACGCTGTATTGTTTCACTGGGCTGTTGTTTTTTAGGTAATAACAGGAGCGGACAATCACTTTTATGCAACAGTTTCAACAACAGTTTATGTATATACTGTTTGCTTTGTTGAATAGAAGGCGGAGCGATAATGATATCCGCTTCAAATCCTTCCAATAATTTTTGCATTACCGGGCGCGACATACCAAACTGGTGATGTTCTTCTGCTGCCATGGAAATGTTATTCTCAATTTTATATTCTTTCCACGCGGCACGTAATGCATCGCGTTTGGTGGTGTTGATATGATCTTTCGCGGAAAGAAACAGGAGCTCCGTAATGGAATCAGAAATTTCAGAACTGCTGATCAGTACAATGCGGCCTTTGTTCTCCGTCATGTACGCAGCCATCTTCATAGCCTGCAGCGTGTCGGCTTCGAAAGTTGTTGGAATCAGTATGTTTTTCATAACCGTGTTCTTTTAGGTACAATACAAAAGAACGGAGCGGTTATTAGGGGGCTTTTAAGGTGAGATTAAAATGTGATAAGAATTATTTTAATCCGTTCTTAATCTCATGTTCTGTGGAAATTGGACAAAGACTTTCGTTCCTTCGTTCGGGCGTGAGTGTACTTTCATTTTCCCACCATGCAAACGGATGATGCGTGAAGCCAACGGGAGGCCTATACCATACCCGGTATACTTGGAAGTATTACTCGCACGGAAGAACGGTTCGTAAATATGCTCCAGGTCTTTTTCCGGAATACCAATGCCGTAATCGGAAATGTTGATAAAGAAGTCGCTCTTGTTGAACGACAGCGTAACCAGCACCTCTTTATTGTCCGAATACTTGATGCTGTTCTGAATGATATTGGTGAATGCCAGTTCCATCCATATATCCGAGCACATAAAAGTATATATATACGGATTGTCTTCGGAGGGCTGCACCATGACCTTTACCTGGTTGCCCGGCATACGTTTATCCAAATTTATCTTGATGCTCATCAGCAGCTCATCCAGTTGCAGCGGCTCTATCTTCTGCTTTTTACCTTCGTAACTGATCTGCGAAAGCCGTAACAGACTTGAGGTAACTTCTTCCAGTTTCAACGCTTCGTGGTGCATGGTGCCGATCGACTTTAAGTAGTCTTCGTTTGAGCGTGGCGCCTGCTGTATCACTTCGGCTTCACCCAGAATAGAAGTAAGTGGTGTGCGAAGTTCATGCGAGGCATTGCTGATAAAATTACGCTGCAACTCAAATGTAGTTTCGAGCCGGTCGAGCATGGAGTTGAAAGTGTTGGCGATTTCGGAAAGTTCATCTTTGCCATTACCACCGGGCACACGTTCGCTGAGGTTGGATGTAGTTATATCGTGCACCTTGGAGACAATGGCAGATATAGGTAGCATAATGCGCGTAGCAAATATACGTCCGAGTGCAAAGACGATGATACAGCTGAATAAAAAGCCGCCCAGTAAAACATTACGCAAAAAGGTGATGTGATTTTCAAAAGTCTCATCGTAGGCGGAAGCAATTACGAAGTTGCGTCCGTTGGCCGATGTATAGGTGCTGCCGGAGAAGTGCAGGAAGCCGTGATTATATTCTGCGAAGCCGGTTTGCTTTAAGGTTTTTATAAACGACTCGGGTATATGAGGCACTTGCTGCTGGACGTGTTCGAGGTAAAGCGAGTCATCGTAAATGAAATATTCTCGCTCGCGCGGTAGTCGTTGTAAGTGTCGCTCGCGGATTTCCTTTACTACGCTGCTGTTGATTTCCGTTACACCAAAATGACTTTCAGCCGCTAGCGATGCCCGTACTTTCAGGCGTGTAAAAAAAATAGTATGGGCATGTTGTATGGAAAGTATATATACGCAGGCGATGAACAGCAGCAGGATGGTACCTGTCATCAAGGTAAAGACGAGGGATATTTTGGTGCGGATTGTCATGTGCCGGTGCTGGGTCGGAAAATATACAGGTATAAATATATAACGCTATGCCTGTTCCTCGCGTAGCACGTAGCCCATTCCAACCACCGTTTGAATAAGTTTTCTGTCACGTTGCTTGTCTACTTTTCTGCGCAGGTAATTAATATATACATCGACCACGTTGGTATTCATGTCAAAGTTAATATCCCACACGCGTTCCAGTATTTCCACACGTGTAAAAACACGGCCTTTGTTGCGCGCCAGAAATTCCAGGAGATTATATTCTTTAGCCGTAAGCGTAATGCGATCATCGCCACGCTTCACGGTTTTTCCGCGGGTGTCAATAACGAGGTCGTCAATGGTAATAACATCGGGTGTAGTCTGGCCTGCAGCTCTTCGGGTTACAGCAGTCATGCGCGCCAGCAGTTCAGAAAATTTGAACGGCTTGATCATATAGTCATCGGCACCAGATTCCAAACCGGTCACTACATTTTCAGAAGTTCCCAGGGCCGTTAACATAATGATAGACGTTGGTATCTGCTGGCTGCGGATCTTCCGGCACAACTCAATTCCGTTCATGGAAGGCAGCATGATGTCGAGTATGATCAGATCCGGAGTGTTAGCCTGAATCATCTGCCAGGCTGTAACGCCATCCATCGCTACGGAAACTTCATGATTGGCTTCAATCAATCCTCTGCGAATGAATGATACTACATTCGGCTCATCTTCTACCAAAAGAACTTTCATAGGAAAATCGTAACGTCAAACATACGTCATAAAACGCAAACAATTAAATCACCGGAATGTTTGAAAGCATACCGTGATTAACTGCATAGCATTCTAATGTATATTTAATGTATACTATAGGAGATAAAAAATGGATGTAGCTAGTAGCTTAACGCACCAGGATCAGCTCTTCATTGATCTTGTCGATTACCTTTTCAAGTGCTTCGTTTAATACCTGTGGTTCTTCCAGCATGGGGAAATGGCTGGTGCCGTGAATGATGTGTAACTCGTATCCGGCAGTGGCATATTTACGCAGCAACTCTTCATTGGTGGGTATATAATCAACGTTGATCAGGTATATCTTGAAAGGTAATGATTGCAACAATTCGCGTTCGCGTGTCGGGAAGCTGAATACATCTTGCACCGAACGTATACCCATGGGTTGATACGCGTTTCGATAATCATTTATGATCGTGTGTGTAATTTTAGGATCTGTATCTGGCGACAGTAAACCTTGTTGTGCATACGTCTCTACAGTATCAGCAAAATTTGTGTTGAGTTGTTCGAGAATGGAGTCTACCTGCTGTTGTACTTCTTCATTCAGTTCTTCACCGGCATTCTTTAATGCATCGATCACAACAACACCAATGATAGAATCTTTTCGCATGGAAGCAGCCTCCAGAATAATATCAGCACCCATTGAGTGTCCAATCAAAACTACATTTGATAATTTCAGTGAGTCGATAATGCTCACGATATCCTTACCAAACTCATGTATAGTCCAGTTAACGCGGTCTCTTCCGGACTGACCGTGGCCGGGTAAATCGACAGCCACTACGGAATAATTCGTTTTGAAATATTCGATCTGTTCACGCCAATACTCTTTGTTGATAAAAGCGCCATGAACAAAAAGAAGGGTGATTTCACCATCACCAGCTTGCACGTAATCAATTACGGTCTCATTCGCGAGGATTGTCATAGGTTATGGGGATTGGAGGGACCTAAATAATTTTGGTAATTGTCAAAAAATCGTGCCCACTGTGCCCGATAGCTATGAGTTTAGCGCGAGGTAATTCTGCAAGTCAGGGTACTGTTGAATGAAGCAACATTGTGCGGAAGTATATATACTTTGTGTGTTACACCTTTTGGTAAAAAAAGAATGCACCCGCAGAGCAAGTGCATTCTTTATATGTATATAGTGTGATGCTGTATAGATCAGGCAGGTACCGTGTTGAGTCCCAACACTTCGTTGGTTATAGACCGTGCTTCCTGCAGCAATGCAGGGTTATCTGCCAAAGTCTGCCCGTATGATGGAATCATTTGTTTGAGCTTGGATTGCCATGCCTGTGATTTAAGTTTATCACCATAGCAACGCTGCAACAACGTAAGCATAATCGATACAGCGGTAGATGCTCCGGGAGATGCGCCCAGCAAGGCAGCTATACTTCCATCGGAAGCGCTTACTACTTCTGTTCCGAACTCAAGAACACCCACATGTTCTTTATCTTTTTTAATTACCTGCACGCGCTGTCCGGCAACTTCCAGTTCCCAGTCTTCCATTTTGGCTTCCGGGTAAAATTCCTTCAGCGCTTCAAGGCGATCTTCCGGAGACTGACGTACCTGGTTGATGAGATACTTGGTGAGCGGTATATTGTCTATACCCGCAGCCAGCATCGGTATAATGTTATCGTGTTGTATGGATTTGATCAGATCGAAGTACGATCCTTCTTTCAAAAACTTGGTAGAGAAACCTGCGTAGGGTCCGAAGAGCAATGCGCGCTCACCATTGATAATGCGTGTATCCAGGTGAGGCACAGACATAGGAGGGGAGCCCACGGCAGCTTTACCATATACTTTTGCCTGGTGTTGTTCAATCACGGCAGGGTTTGTACACTTCAGCCATTGCCCGCTTACCGGGAAACCACCGAAGCCGCGCCCTTCCGGTATATCTGATTTTTCGAGCAGGCGAAGTGAACCACCACCGGCACCGATAAATATAAACTTCGAACGTATTTTTCTCTTCTCGCCTGTGGCGCGGTTCTTTACTTTGATCTTCCAGTTACCATTGTCTTCTTTTTTCAGATCGCGCACTTCATGGTTAAAGTGCATGGTAACGCCTGGCATTTCCTGTAGCATGCTGAACATGCTGCGGGTAAGCGCGCCAAAGTTTACGTCTGTTCCCTGGTCCATGCGCGTAGCCGCGATTTTCTCCTGGCGATCGCGTCCTTTCATGATCAACGGTATCCATTGATCCAGTAGATTGGGATCTTCCGAGTAAACCATGCCCTTGAATAAAGGATTCGTCTGCAGGGCATCATAACGCTTACGCAGATAGTTTACATTCTCCTCTCCCCACACAAAGCTCATGTGCGGAATTGGTGTTATAAAACTTTCGGGTAATTGTATATGATTCTTCTGGATCAGGTATGCCCAGAATTGTTTAGAGATCTCAAACGACTCGGCAATTTTTATAGCCTTCGAAATGTCGATTGAGCCATCGGCCTTTTCCGGTGTGTAATTTAATTCACAAAACGCGGAGTGCCCTGTACCGGCATTGTTCCAGGCATCAGAGCTTTCGGCAGCCGCTACATCCAATCGTTCGTAAATTTCAATGGTGAGTTCAGGTTCGAGTTCCTTCAATAAAACGCCAAGTGTGGCGCTCATAATTCCGGCACCGATCAACACTACATCACAATCTTTATTCTGGGAATTACTCTTCGTAGACATGGTATAAAAAGACGTTGCGTAAACTTATGAAAGTATTAACTAAAAATATAGAGGAAAAGTTGTCTCAAAAATTCTGTCAACGTTTTCGGAACGCACAAAAATGAAAAAAAAGTACAGGCATTGTTTTTTCCTTTTTGATGATAGCAAAATAATGTCTATGAGTTATGAATACCGATCGATGGTTAGGAAGTATAATATTCTGTACAATAGTTGCGTTATCCGCAGCCTGCAGCGATATAGGGATAACGGGCACTGCTAAAGGCGGTGAAGATATACCTACCATTGGCGAATCGCAGGTTACTGTTGTTGCTACCTCTACCAAGCAATGGACGGGCGTGGCCGTTTCGCAGCAATTCAGATTACCACAATTGAAAGTGTTTGCCAATTACCCGAACTGGTCTGCCGATCATTCTGTATCGGTAGTAAATATGACAAATCCCACAACGGCCATACCGTATCCGGATGTAAACTGGAATACATGGGCTCCCGGCTTAAAACCCGAAGAACATTTTATTTGTGTACAATCAGTATACGTAGATCGTAATGATTACCTGTGGGTACTCGATGCTGCGAATCCAAAACGCGAAGACCGCTATACCGGAGTTGTGGATGGTGGGGCTAAACTGGTACAGATCGATCTGGAGACCGATCGTATCGTAAATGTTATCGTATTTAAAGATCCGGTTATCAAACCCAATAGTTACCTGAATGATATACGCATTGATGAACAACGTGAAATAGGGTATATAACTGATTCTAATGAAGGCGCTATTATAGTGGTTGATCTTGATTCCGGTAAATCCTGGCGATTGCTGGATGCCAGCAGTTCAACCAAGTCGGAAAACCTGGTGCTGACCATAGATGGTGAACAGTATACAGATGCAGAAGGTGGCTACCCGGTAGTTCACGCAGATGGTATAGCGCTGAGTCCGGATGGACTATATTTATACTGGCGACCGCTTACCGGTAAAAGCCTTTACCGTGTAGAGACATCGTTGCTGATATATCCAGAGTTTTATGCAGGCAAGCTGGAGGTGGAAGTCGAGAACATAGGCAATTTCCCTCCGTCTGACGGAATGATATTCGATAAGGAAGGAAATCTATATATGGCCTCCATCGAGGAAAATGCCATTCGGGTATTCGATGGTAAATCCAGTCGCATTGTAGCGCGGAGCAAAGATTTAAAATGGCCGGATTCTTTTTCAGTGGGAGCAGACGGTGCTGTATATGTTAGTACATCGCAGCAGAACATCAGCAATCCTGTTGAACCATACCGGATTTTGAAATTTCAACCGGAGTCATCAGACTAGGTTGCTTTTTTAATTCAGGTGATTCATGAAATGCTGGACAGGCTGCTCGGGTTTTTCATATCCCGAGTGGAAGGGGTTATTTTATCCTGAGAAATTATCATCACGAAAATGGTTTGAGTATTACTGCGAGAAGTTTAATACGGTAGAATTGAATAATACATTCTATCGCTTTCCACAGATTGAACATTTAAAAGGATGGTATGAGCGCAGTCCTGCGCAATTCAGGTTTGCCATAAAGGCTCCCCGCATCATTACGCACTATAAACGATTTAAAAACGCAGATGACGAACTGCAGCGTTTTTACGACACCGTATACTCAGGCCTGTCTGAAAAACTGGGAAGTATATTATTTCAGCTTCACCCGGCAATGCAATACAACGAAGAGAACCTGGAGCGCATACTCAGTACGTTGCAAAGTAATTTTACCAATGTTGTGGAGTTCAGGCATGTGAGCTGGTGGAATAATGATGTGTTGAAACAACTGAAACATCATCGCGTTACATTCTGCAGCATCAGTTATCCTGGTCTGCCGGAAGATATATATCAAACGGCACCCGTGGTGTATTACCGTTTTCATGGTATACCGAAGCTATATTACTCCGATTATGATGCCGATACATTGAAAGAAGCTCATCACGCAATAGCAGTGCTAAAGCACGTGAAGGAAGCGTATGTATATTTTAATAATACAGCGCACGGGCATGCTTTGAATAATGCGCTATACTTTAAATCTCTCTGAGTTATTTTATTACATCTTGTCGTATTTCCCTTGAGCTATAGTTTGCGAAGGAGAGGAGGTCGGTTAATCGCGCAAGCTTGTATTAAAATATATTCTGCGTAAATCTGCCCGATAGTCATCGGGGGAAAGGGTATAAAATAAAAACAGGCCCGGTATGACTAGCATCATCCGGGCCTGTAAACCTAACCTACTCTACCCTTGCCAACTATATATAAATTGCCGTGCCATCGGTTTTTAGGCTGTATACCGGCTTTTTCAGCGAAAATTGTGGAGCGTATGCCTCAATTCTGTTTATTAATATCAGCAATACAATGTTTATATTGCCTGTGCATAATTTTTAAATATGACCCGATTCCTTCATACTCTTTTTCTCATTTTGCTGGTATCTATAGCTGCCAGCGCACAAAAACAGGCTTCCAAAAAAGAATGGATTAAACTTTTCAACGGTAGGGATATACGCGACTGGATGGTAAAGATCCACCATCACGATGAAGGTGTAAACTTCGGAAATACCTTTCGTGTAAAAGATGGCGCTATACAAGTTCGCTACGATCAGTATGGCGATTTCAATGATCAGTTCGGACATCTATATTACAAGCAGCCGTTCTCGTATTATCACCTGGTAATTGAATATCGTTTTGTTGGCGACCTGCAAAAAGGAGCTCCTGATTATACATTGCGTAACAGCGGTGTAATGTTTCATTCACAGGATCCGCGTACCATGCCGAAAGAGCAGGATTGGCCTATATCTATCGAGATGCAATTTCTCGGTGGTCTGAGCGATGGCAAATCGCGAACCACCGGTAACATGTGTTCTCCAGGAACAATAATTACCTACAATGGTAAGGTTGATGATCGGCACTGCATCAACTCTTCTTCAAAAACATACGATGGCGATCAATGGGTACGTGCTGAATTGATTGTACTGGGCGATTCGCTGATCAAACACGTAATCAATGGTGAACTGGTAATGCAATATAGCGAGCCGCGCATCGCTGGAGGTGTTGTACATAACTACGATCCGACTGTATGGCAGGAAGGAAAATTACTGAGTGAAGGATATATAGCATTGCAAAGTGAAGGTCAGCCGATCGATTTCAGAAAAGTAGAATTACTACCACTGAAAGGATGCATGGACCCGAAGGCACTGAACTATAAAGATTACTATCTTAAATCCGATCCGTCTGCATGCCGGTATAAAAGTGCAAAGTGAGTTGAATGTTATAGCTGGAACAACAAAACTGTAGTTATAAAAAATGCTCCCGGTTGGGAGCATTTTTATTTCAGCCATCTTCTGCTCAATCTCACTATAGATCAGAAAGTATATTCCTTACCGTTAATGGAAGCCTTTACCAATTCCGAACTTATACCCCAGCCGGAAATTCTTTTCACGAAGCCTATTCCCGGGGCGAGCACCGTACTATATTCTTCATCTGCCCATTGCTCAATGTCATAGCTGAAACTCTTGCAATCGTCCAGCTCGGTTTGCCTTACTTCCAGATCATCAATTTCATCAACCGTAATCGTAGCTTCTGTATCGTAGCCGGTCTCATATTTCCATGAATCACCGTCATCCGCGTAAAGTCTCATTGGATTTTCTTCCACGGTCGAGCTTTTTCTCCAGGTATATACATACCCTTGACTCGTAATGCGATAGTACGTAGTGTCGCGTGAAGTATTGTCACCGGCCTTGTAGATGTTCACGAGCTCGAAATACTCATTATTATTGAACGATACTACCCGGGTTACTTCGGTTCGCTGTGTATACGTTGCGGGTGGATACTCGGGTATATTAACAAACTCCCAATAGTTCCCGATCTTAAGAGGCAGATACGAGTTGGTAATACCTCCGTTGGAATCATCATCATCGCAAGCGCTAAAGGCAAATGCCAGTAACGCTATACATGCTATAGCAGTATGTTTAAATTTCATACAAAGTTTAACATTAAGTGTTACAGCTGTTAGACCCACAACGCAACAGAAAGGTTGGGAGCGATTCGATTTTTCTGGGAGCTATGCCTTAAACGTCAGATAAAATGTTGTTTTCTCGTGCGGCACAGAAGTTACTTTTATACTGCCTCCGTGCAAATTCATGATTTGTTTCGACAGACTCAGCCCAATGCCGGTGCCCTCTTTTTTAGTGGAAAAGAAAGGTATAAATATATCCTGCATTTCCTTCTCGCGTATACCCGACCCATTGTCCGTTATTTCAATAATAACGCGGTTCTCGTGTAGATAGGCCCGCAGGTATATATGTTTATCAGAAACCTGCTGTAACGCATATATACTGTTCGTGATTAGATTAATGATAACCTGCTCGATTAAATTACTGTCCAATGACGCCTGCAGGTTTTCATCAGTCACGTGCCATTGCAGTGCGATGTTGTGTCGCTGCATTTCGGGTTCCATCAGGTTGGCCATGGTCTTCAGGAAAGAATGTAGCCTCACAGGTTGTATGGCCGGTTTGGGGACGCGCGTAAGTGCGCGGTATTTCTCTACAAAGTCAAGCAGGCCCTCGCTTCGTTTATGAATGGTGTTTAGCGAGAAGCGAATGTCGCCTAACGTGTCCGTTGTAAGCGCTTCAATGCTTTTTAACTGGCCGCTTTTATCCGTAAGCATACCTTGAATTGTTTCGGTGAGCGATGCTACAGGCGTTACCGAGTTCATGATCTCATGCGTAAGAATGCGGATCAGTTTATGCCAGGCTTCAATTTCCTTTTGCTCAAGTTCGGTGTGAATGTCT
This sequence comes from uncultured Chitinophaga sp., assembly GCA_902168205.1. Classification (GTDB taxonomy): domain Bacteria; phylum Bacteroidota; class Bacteroidia; order Cytophagales; family Cyclobacteriaceae; genus Ohtaekwangia; species Ohtaekwangia kribbensis. The sequence continues at coordinate 604,505 of CABHOK010000003.1, forward strand.
TGTATGGTGATGAGGCGATACGATTTGTCGAGTATAAATGTAGTGCTCACTTCAATGGTGAGGTGTGCAGTATTTTCACTTGTCTTGAACTCGATTAGTTTTCTGCCATGATCACCAACCGAATCTAACGCCTGGGCTACAGTCGGGTGTCTCAATTTAAGCAAGCTCCAGTTGCGATAACCTTCTATGTTAAGGAGCTTCTCCGCCGTAGCATTTATAACCACGATATCTTCCTCTGCAATGGAAATGATACCGATGGGTAGTCTTGTTACGAGTGCCTGCAGAAACTGGTACTGCGCTTCCTTTTCAATCTTTACCTGTTTATACGCCTGCAATATAGCATGCATGCTGTCTTCCAGTTCGCGGAACGATTTTCCGAGATGTGCCTGGTGAAAGGTAATTGTAAAGTCTGCATGTTTGATGCCGAGTAGGAATCGTGATAACTCGCGGTTGGTCTGGTTAACAAAACGGATCAGCTCTATCACCTGGAGTATAAATATAGCCGCGAGCGTTAGTTGGTTAAAGAACATCTCCGGTCGTTGTATAACCCAGGCAAAAGCCAGTATAGTACCACACAGGAGCATGATGCGCAGAATAACCAATATGCTGAACCGCTTCAGAACCATAAGCAATCGGTAAGATATATACTATAAACCATGACGTTTCATTCTTCGGTAGAGTGCTGTGCGGGTTAACCCGAGCGCGCGGGCCGTGTTGCTTACGTTGCCCTGGTTTTGTTGTAGCGATTGCTGGATAAATACTTTCTCCATTTCATCCAGTGTCTGCGGCAGCATTTCTTTTTTTACAACATGCTGTATGCCGCTGATGAACAGTTCAGGAGATTCAATCACTTTGCCTTCATTCAGAATTACGGCACGTTCAATGGCATGTTGCAGCTCGCGTATATTACCCGGCCAGTGATACTTCTTCAGTTTATTCATAACGGCTTTATCGATCTTCATACCCACGCGTTTATACTTTTGTGCATAGCGTGTCAGAAAATGCTCGGCCAGTAAAGGTATATCATCCACGCGCTCGCGCAGAGAAGGAACGCGAATCTCCACGGTGTTGATGCGGTAAAGAAGATCCTGCCGGAATGTTTTCTCAAATACCATTTCATGCAGAGGCATGTTGGTAGCACAAATCAAACGGAAGTCTACCGGTATAGCTTTCGCGGAGCCTACACGTTGTACACTGCGGTGTTGTAATACCGTCAATAATTTTGCCTGCAGCGCCAGTGAGAGATTGCCGATCTCATCGAGAAACAATGTACCACCGGAAGCAAGTTCAAAGCGCCCGGCTTTATCCTGGCGCGCATCCGTAAAAGCACCTTTCACGTGGCCGAAGAGTTCACTCTCAAACAACGTCTCACTGATCGCACCGAGGTCAACATTAATAAATACATTATTTCTTCGCGATGAACGCTGATGTATAGCCCGTGCTACCAGTTCTTTACCTGTACCATTCTCTCCGAGTATAAGTACATCGGCATCCGCATCTGCCACGCGGTTTATGAGTTCGTGTACACGCTGTATGGCAGGTGATTCACCAATGAAATCCGCGTACGCATGGTTGATATCATCGCTTAATTTCTCCTGCGTCTCTTTCAGTTTTTCAACTTCCTTCTTCGACTTGCGTAACTGCAGCGCAGCAAGAATAGTGGCCATCAGTTTTTGATTCTTCCACGGCTTCAATACAAAATCCGTAGCTCCTTTCTTGATCGCCTTTACAGCAAGGTCTATTTCACCATACGCAGTTATCAGGATTACAACGGCCTGGGTATCCGCTTTCAGAATTTGATCGAGCCAGTAAAAACCTTCTTCACCATCGTTAACTCCTCGCTTGAAATTCATGTCGAGCAGAATAACATCATACTCGGTAGTCTTTAGCACTGCCGGTATTTTTTCAGGAGACTCTTCAATGTGTACAAGCGAGAACTCCTGCTTTAAAAACATGCGGGCTGTTTCGAGTACATCGCGGTCGTCATCAATTATCAATACCTTCGCGGGAATCATGTCTGGGTGTACAGATTGGTATGCCGGTAAAAGTATGGAATTGTATCGGATACAAACAGCATAGTGTATCGAAAACGATACACATTATCGGATCAATTTTTTATAATGAGTGTCTTAATATTTGAAAATCAATATGATACACGTCTGGCACCGTCTTTGGATAACGGATGATGAAAAATAATGCGGTTAACACATGATCAGAAACTATCTCATCCTTACGTTCCGGAATTTTCTACGTAACAAGAATTACACGCTCATCAACATTCTGGGCCTTACCATTGGTATCACGGCTTGCATTATCATCTTCCTGCTCGTTACGTACGACCTGGGCTTTGATAAATTTCATACGCGATACGACCAGATATACCGGGTCGTAATGGAAAGCAGAACTGCCTCCGGTGAGAGCAATGGTTCCACTACACCATACCCGTTTGTAAAAGCTTTTCGAAATGATTTTGCAGATATACCCCTCGTAACACAACTGCATTACCAGGATGAAGTCATGCTGAAAATAGGGGACGAAAAGGTGAAAACGGAAAATATAGTCTTTGCTGATTCACTGTTCTTTGATGTATTTGATTTTAAAGTTCTCTCCGGAAATCCGCGCGAAGAATTGGGACAGCCCGGTAAGGTATTTCTGACGAAGTCTCTGGCGGATAAAATCATGAAAGGCCGCGACCACCTTACAATCAAAATTGATAACCGCGTGGAAGTTGAAGTGGCTGGTATTGTTCAAGACCCTCCGGCAACTTCGCATATAACTTTTTCGATGATCGTATCGATGCCTTCCTTTACCGGAGATTTTCTGGGCGGCATGCCGATTGATCAATGGGGATTGACGGCTTCCGGTTATGCTTATTTTTCACTACCTGAAAATATAGCAGCTACAGATGTCGAGAAACGTCTCGGTCCGTTTGTAGCGAAGTATCATTCGAATGAAGATGCCCAGCGTAAAATGTATAAGCTGCAACCCTTGAAAGCTATACATTTCGATCAGGCCTATACCGAGAATCCGGGGCCAGCCTTTAATGCATCGTATACCGATCTGCTGGTAATGGGAATACTCGGTGCATTTATACTGTTCATTGCCTGTATAAATTTTGTAAACCTTGCTACCGCACTGGCTATACGCAAGTCTAAAGAAATTGGTATCCGCAAAACACTCGGAGCAAAACGCGGTCAGCTTACGGTGTATTTTTTGGGAGAGACACTTTTGTTAACGAGTGTGGCAATTCTGATTTCACTCTGTATTACCGAATGGATTTTACCATGGCTGAACAGTTTCCTGGAACGCAAGCTGGATCTGAACCTGTTAGCCAATCCGTTGCTACTCATTTTTTTGCTGGTACTCCTTATACTGGTAACGTTCCTTTCCGGGTTTTATCCTGCTATGATCTTGTCGGGCTATAATCCTGCCATTGTACTGAAGAATAAAATTACAACGCAGGGAAGCTCCGGTGCCGTGGTGCGCAAGACACTGGTTGTATTTCAGTTTATGATCGCGCAAGTGCTGATCATTGGTACACTCATTATTGCCGAACAAATGCAATATTTCCGAAATAAACCACTGGGGTTTGATAAGAACGCAGTGATAAATATACCGGTGCCTGATATAAAGGCAGAGCTGATGGAATCGCTTCGTAACCGCCTGGAGCGGAACCCTGCCATACAAAGCCTTTCGTTCTCGCTGGGTGCTCCTACATCAGACAATAACTTTGGGACAAATTATTTTCTGTCAGAACGAGGCCCTTCTGAATTATATAGTATTGGAGTAAAGCCGGTTGATAGCCATTACCTCGATACGTATGGCGTAAAACTGAAAGCCGGTCGCTGGTTTACCGAGACCGATGAAAAACTCGCTGACATGAATCTGAAAGATGAAGAGCAACACCATGTATATATAGTGAATGAATCGGCAGTTAAACGACTGGGTTTTAGCAACCCGGAAGATATACTGGGAAAAAATATAACCACCGGTGTATCTAAAATTAATGCGGAGGTTGTAGGTGTGGTGGAGGACTTCCATTCGTCTTCGCTTCATAATTCGATCGAACCGGTGGTGCTGGTCAACTTTCCATATTTCTATTACGACCTCGGGGTAAAAGTAAATGCGGTCAACTTCAGCGAAACGATAGCGTTCATTGAAAAAGAATGGAGTGCTGTATTTCCGGATTATTATTTCGAATATGAGTTCCTCGATGAGAAACTTGCCGATCTGTACCGTCAGGATGAGCGCACGTTTACGCTGTTTAAGATCTTTGCCGGTATATCCATCTTTATCGGGTGTCTGGGACTATATGGATTGATCTCCTTTATGGCGAATCAAAAACTGAAGGAAGTAGGTATACGCAAAGTGCTGGGCGCATCGGTGGGCAGTATCGTAATGTTATTTTCGAAAGAGTTTATAAAGCTTATCGTGATGGCGTTTATTATAGCTGCGCCACTGGCATGGTATTTCATGAACGAATGGCTTTCCGGTTTTGCATATCGTACAGGGATACATTGGTGGATATTTTTACTGGGCCTGGTAGCAACACTTGTTATTTCATTGCTTACGGTGAGTTACCGGTCTATACGTTCGGCTGTGTCCAATCCGGCGGATACGTTGCGAACCGAGTAAAACATATAGTATAATTTATTGGTAAGGCCAGTGCGGGGTGACGTGCTGGCTTTACCTGTTTATACAGGTATATATAATTGGAGTAACGATAGCTAATCCCGATAATAATTGTCATATTAGGTGACCCTTAATGTTTAGCAGTGAACCCTAACCAGTCACCCCCTCTGCAATATGCTTTGCTTTTGCTCATCCTGATGTTGTCGGGGTGTTCTGAGAAGAAAGCTGATCCGCGAACAAAAGATTTTGCGCTGATAAAAAAACTCGTGCCGTATGATGTAACGATGGATGCGCCCATGCAGGGCGACTGGCTTTTTGAACATGAAGAGCATGGACAGAATTTTGAACAGTACCGAAAGTCTGCACCGGTGTCGCCCAGTGCTATGCAAAAATATATATACCTTCAGCCCATTGGCACCTTTGCTGCTGACGAGGATAATTTAATACGGTATACAGCAGAATACCTGGAAATATTCTTTCATTTGAAAACGATCGTGTTGCCAACCATCCGTGACAGTACTATACCAGCCACGGCACGAAGAACGCGTGAGGAGGGATATGAACAATTATTGACGGGCTATATACTGGATCACATGCTGGCAAAAGCTATTCCGGAAGATGCTATTGTGATTATGGGCATTACACAGAAAGATTTATACCCTGCTGAAGCATGGAATTTTGTTTTCGGGCAAGCCCGTTTAAAAAAGCGTGTAGGTGTATCATCTTTCATTCGCTTTCATGAAGGCGCCCTGAATGATTCTAATTTTGGTCTGTGCCTCGAGCGATTCATCAAAACATCCTCTCACGAAATAGGACATATGTTCTCATGCCAGCATTGTACGCATGCCGTATGTGTAATGAATGGTAGCAATAGTCTATATGAAACAGACGAGCGTCCTAACCGACTATGCTCAGAATGTCTGAAAAAATTATACTGGAACCTGGGCTTCGATGTAAAGAACAGATCATTGGCCCTGCAAACCTATTTCAAGAATCACAATCTTACCGAAGACTATCATCTAATAACCCGTGACGTGGGGGAATTGGAGGATTAGCGTGATTGGAAAATTGTAAAATTGAAAATTACAAGATTGCCTGCCTTCAATTTTCGAATTTTGCAATCTTCCAATTTTTCAATTTCTAAAGCAACAACGGCAATCGGATGACGCACTTGGTGCCTTTCCCTTCCTCACTCGTGATTTCGAAGCGGCCGTGGTTTACAAGTATGATGCGATCTACAAGCGAGAGACCAAGACCTGCTCCGGGTATACTGCTGACATTCGAGGCACGAAAGAGTGGTGAACGAATTCTGTTCAGTTCGCTGGCCGGTATACCGATGCCATAATCCTGAACGGCTATAATTACTTCTTTTTCGTTGGTGGCCAGTGAAACATTAATCTTGTCCGAAGAGTATTTATAGGCATTGTCCAGAATATTTAACAATGCTGTTTGTAACAACTGTGCATTGCCCTGTATATATAGTGATGATGTTTTTCCTTCCTTGATTACCGGGCGCTCGGGGTGATGCATACTGAAGGCTGCGAGTGTTCTGTCTAACAGTTCGGCTACATCCAGGGAATCAAGTTCGGCTTTGCTGGCACTTTCTTCGAGACGCGCCAGAAGCAGTAGCCCTTGCGTTGTACTGGCCAGTCGTTCGGTTTCCTGTAGCACTACCTGAAGTGTACGTTGGTATTCTTCAGAAGGACGTTCGCGTGTAAGCGCCAGCTCTACTTCTGCCATGATCGCGGTGAGTGGTGTTTTCAATTCGTGCGAAGCATTCTGCACAAAACGTCTTTGCGTAATGAATGCGCGCTCGATGCGGGTAAGCAGTGCGTTGAACGTAAGTATCAGTTCATCGATCTCGTCAATCGCGCTTTCTTCTTTGTCGATCTTGAGACGGTAACTCAGATTATCATGTGTGATGTGATTTACCTCCTGCACTACACGCTTCACCGGTTGCAAGGCATTGCCGGAGAAATATAGTCCGGTGAGATAGGAGAGCACAAGACTGATCGCCCAACCCACTACAGTTGCTTTCAGTAGGAAAATTAATTCGCGCTCACCGGGCAGATCTTTGTCCGAAACAAAAACAAGGTATAAATGTCCGTTTACAACATGCTTGCGTCCTACAGTAGTATATACACCGCGCTCGGCATTGAAAAGATCGTTGTCTCGTAAAAATGTTATCCATGTTTTCGGTACAATAAAATCTCCCTGGCGGTGCAGTAATTCTCCTGTCTCAGAAAATATAGAGGTAGAAGGATTCACCAGGTTGAATGTACCCGAAGGCATAATGTCTTTTACCTGCGGTGTAGCATAGTGCAATACTTCAAGACTCGACTGTTGTGTTAAGCGATCAACAAAATCAGAGTGAACAAAACCTCTTGTAAAAAAATAGATAATGATAAGAATGGCACCGGTAACCAGTGCACTTACAATTGTAAACCGCAGGGCGAGTCGCTGTCGTATTTTCACGCCTCCGGAAGTTTTAATATATACCCGAAGCCGGTCACCGTGTGAATCAGTTTCGGACGAAACGGTTTATCTACTTTGTTGCGTACATAGTTAATATATACATCGATAAAGTTTGTGCCGGTCTCAAAATTCAATCCCCATACCGATTCTGCAATTTCCAGTCGTGAGCGAACCTTGCCGGCATTCTTGGCGAGATACTCGAGCAGGGCATATTCTTTAGCGGTAAGTTGAATTGCCTTACCGGATCGTTTTACTTCACGCGCATCGAAATCAATCTCCAGGTCAGCCAGTACAAATTTATCCTGCTCACCGGATTCCGGCTGTGTAAAATGATCGGCATATATTTTCTTTCTCCTCGTAAGCGCTTTGATGCGTGCATATAGCTCGTTGAAGCGAAACGGTTTGGGAAGATAATCATCCGCTCCGGCTTCCAGTCCGGCAACGATATCATCGCTCATGCCGAGTGCCGTCAGCATCAGTACCGGGGTAACTTCATCTGTTTCGCGAAGTTGCTTGCACAGCTCCAGTCCGTTCAGCAACGGCAGGTTAATATCGAGGAGCACAAGATCGTAGCTTCCGCTTTTTGCCAGACGCAATCCGATCTGTCCATCGTATGCAACATCGGTTTCATAACCTGCTTCTGTCAGGCCGCGCTTTAATACTTCCGCGACTTTTGTTTCATCTTCAACTACCAGTAGTTTCATAGCAAAGCATTATAAACGCATTTTGTCTATGAATGCAAGCACATGCTGTACATTCTATAGGTATTCTAATTTCTTTCTAATGTCCTAATTAAATTCTAATTCCACTGTAAGTGTTTCCTAATATCATAAGGCGTGACCTGTACGTAAAATTGTATCAGAAACAAATTACAAAAACGCTATGAAAAAGTTAGGCTTAGTCGTCATCCTGATAACCGGTGTAGCGCTTGCAGCGCAGGCTCAGGACACAGGTAAGACCGATAACTATCCTTACTGGACAGTATCTAAAGAAGTACAACGTATCCAGTTCAGGGATATTCGTTTTGTACCTGCAAAAATTACAACCGGTGATGTTGCCTGGAATGTATCCAAGGGCGTACAACAGATGAACGCAAGACGTTCAGCAAGACAGACCGGTGTTGTAGCCATGACTGGTTATCCTTCATGGACTATTTCAAAAGGTGTTGCCCGCATGCAATACGAAAAGAACAATTAATAAAGTTGACTATATATAGCAACAAAACGATACTGGTCGATGTTTAGGTAAAGGTAAGTCGATTAAGTAAAGAAAGATAGAGGGGTAGGTTAGGTTAAAAAGCCGCGTGAAGTCTTCACGTGGCTTTTTTCATTTCTGGCGTTCCGTGAAGCCCGGTCGGGGTTGACGAGTCAAGATACTCCATAATCATCCCTAAACCTCCCTAAACCTCCCACTTTATACCACCGGTAATTTAAAACCCTCAAAACAAAGCAGAAATCCATTATTTCGTCCGCTTAAAAAATTTCCTCAACAGCTAAAAACAGCTTTTGAGAGGCCAGAAATGTGCTTTTTTCGAAGAAAATGGAAAAAAGTGGTTGAAAGTGGTTGAAAGTGGTTTAAAATTACCTATGTTTGCTTAGGAGAAAAAGACAACCACTACACGTCTATGACTTTCTTCACCAGTGAATATGAGAGCAAACTTGATGCGAAGGGCCGCCTGGTGCTGCCTGCGCGGATCAAGGCACAATTGCCTGAGAACGAAGGCAATGTGCTCATGATCCGTAAGTCGCTCGATCCATGCCTCATAATCTACCCGATGGTGGAGTTCAACAAGGTCTTCTCGAAGATTTCGGGATTGAATGAGTTTAATAAAGAAGCTGTACCGCTGCAGCGCAGTTTTTTCGCAGGAACCACGGAGGTCGAAATGGATAACAACGGCCGCATCCTGATTCCGAAGAAGTACTTAGCGCATGCCCAGATCGACAAGGACGTAATCCTGGTCGGCATGGGAAACAAAGTAGAAGTATGGAATCCAACTCTGTACGAGAAGCACCTGATTCAAGATCCAAGTGAATTGTCTGAGTTGGCGCAGAAATACCTGGGAGAGCAATAGCGCTTGTTGCACGTTGCAAACAAGTATATATACTCCTGAAGTTGTGCTATTTGAAGTTCGTTGCTGGCTGCTGGTTTCTGGCCGCTGGCAAAAAGTGTTAGGTATATATGAAGGATTTTAAGAAGTTATTGATCTGGCAGAAGGGAATAGAGTTGATGGAAGAGACTTACCGGCTTGCTACGCTACTCCCTCATGAAGAGAAGTATGGACTAAGAAGCCAGCTTACACGTGCAGCAGTATCAATAGTTCTAAACATTGCAGAAGGCAGTGCAAAGGCAAGTAAGAAAGAGTATAAATATTACCTGGAGACTTCTCTTGGTTCTGCTTTTGAGCCTGAAACAGTTTTACTGGTAACAGAAAGATTAGACTTAATGGAAGATAAAGTCATATCAAGAGTAATGTCGGAAGTATTGCGTGAGCAACGGAAGATCAATGGCTTTATTAATAAAATAAATTCAGATGTCTGAGTCCAGCAGCCAGCAGCCAGCAGCCAGCGGCTATCACAAACCTGTGATGCTACAGGAATGCATAGACGCACTGCAGATTCAGGCAGATGGTATATATGTAGATGTAACCTTCGGTGGAGGTGGGCATAGTGCGGAGATTCTTCGGTATATCAAGGGTGGTCGGTTGATTGCTTTTGATCAGGACGAAGATGCGAAGCGCGAAGCCGAAAAAATAAACAGTAGTTCTTTTACATTTTGTCAGGCCAACTTCATGTACATGAAAAAGTATCTGAAGTTGAATGGAGTAACAAAGGTCAACGGTATACTGGCTGATCTTGGAATTTCTTCACACCAGATTGATTCACCCGAACGTGGTTTCTCAACTCGCTTTGATGGACCTCTCGATATGCGGATGGATCAGACTATATCGCTCACAGCAGCAAAGGTGTTGAATGAATATAGCGAAGATCAGCTGCATAAACTCTTTGGTATGTACGGAGAGTTGAAGAATGCAAAGACCGTTGCCCGACTCATTACCCAACAGCGCGTTAACCATCCCTTTGATCGTACGGAAGATTTAAAAGCAGCTTTAAGAACAGTTGCTCCGCGCGGTAAAGAGAATAAATATTTCGCCCAGGTGTTTCAGGCGTTACGCATCGAAGTGAATGCTGAGATGAAAGCACTCGAAAATTTTTTGCACCAGTGTGGCGAAGTGATGGAAACCGGTGGACGCCTGGTAGTGATGTCGTATCACTCGCTCGAGGACAGAATGGTAAAGAACTACATCAACAAAGGGAAAGTCTTTGGGGAAGTAGACAAAGACTTTTTTGGTAACGAGCTCAAACCTTTCGAAGCCGTATATCGCAAACCGATAGAAGCAACGGAGGAGGAGATCAGCGGTAACAGCCGCGCACGCAGTGCGAAACTTCGTGTAGCAGCGAAACTGGCAGAAATTAACCGTTAATCGTTAACCGTAACTATGTATAGCGATTAGGAAACCATTAACGATTAACTGACAACGAATAACGAGTAACGAAGATGGAGAACAAATTCAAAATCAAACCCGGCAAACCTGAGGCTTCTTCCACAAGGGCAAGCACAGGCAGTACGGGTAGTGGTATGTTCTCAGCTATCGAAAAGCGTTTGAAGCTTGAAAGTTATTTTGAAGAAGGTTTCCCGGTGCAGTACCTGCCCAAGATACTCTTCGTGTTATTGTTAGGTATACTATATATCAGCAACACGCACTACGCAGAAAAGACGGTACGCGACATTAACGCGATACAGGCTGAAGTGGAAGACCTGCGCGCTGATTATACTACTTTGAAAGCAGACCTGATGTTTGCCAGCAAGCAATCGGAAGTTGCTAGAAAAGTAAATGGTTACGGATTAAAAGAAAGCTTTACACCACCTTATAAAATTGTTGTAGAGAAAGGTGAATATTAAGAAGTCCATATTATTAAGAGCAAGGATTGCATTTCTGTTTGTTGTTCTGTTTGCTGTCGCGGTAGTGATAAAAACAGGACATATTCAGTTTGTAGAAGGGGAGAAGTGGGCCAAGATGGGCGAACGTATTTCATTTGACTATAAACGTGTAAAAGCAACCCGCGGAAATATATACTCCGACAACGGAAGCCTGCTGGCTACATCGCTGCCATTCTACAAGATCGCTTTCGATGCTTCGCTTCCGAAAGAAGAAGTGTTCAATAAAGGTGTGGATTCTCTCGCATACCACTTGTCACGATTTTTTAAGGACAAGTCGAGAGAGGATTACAGACGCATGTTGATCGATGCTCGCAGATCACACAAACAGTATATTATACTCAACCGCAAGCGCATCGATTATCAGGACAAGAAGATGATGATGGACTGGCCTATATTTCGTGAAGGCCGGCTTCGGGGCGGTGCTATATTTGAAAAGGTGGATGTGCGATATCATCCCTTCTCAAACCTGAGCAGCAGAACGATCGGATTCATCAATGAAAATGACAAAGGTGCCGGACTTGAATTCTCGTTCGATAAGCAGCTTGGCGGTCAGGACGGTTATGCGTACTATCAGAAAATATCAGGTGGTATATGGAAGCCGGTATACGATGCCAACAACGTAAAAGCGGTAGATGGTCTTGATCTGCAAACTACATTGGACATTAACCTGCAGGATGTAGCGGAGACAGCTCTACACAAAGCCATGGTACAGCACGATGCAGACGATGGACTGGTAGCCGTAATGGAAGTTGCCACCGGTGAGATCAAAGCTATATCAAACCTGAGCAGCGATGGTCACGGTGGGTTCTATGAGAAATTCAACTTTGCTGCGGCAGGATTGTTCGAGCCAGGTTCAACATTCAAGCTGGTTACCATGATTGCATTGTTGGAAGACACCAACATGGAATTAAGTGACAGTATTGATGTAGGTGACGGAGAATTTACGTTCTACAATAAAACGGTACGCGATCATGAAGACCATGGTCTTGGTACTGTAACCATTAAAGAAGCCTTCGAGCATTCGTCAAACGTAGCGATGGCTAAACTGGTTGATAAACATTTCGGTTTGCATCCGCAAAAGTTTGTAGACTATATCGATCAGCTTAAACTGTCTCAACCGCTGGGTATTCAGATTGTTGGTGAACCAACTCCTAAGATCAAGCGCCCTGGACAGAAAGGCTGGAGCGGTATAAGTTTACCCTGGATGGCCTACGGGTATGGTTTTGAAATCACACCACTGCATACACTAGCACTGTATAACGCAGTAGCGAACAATGGTAAAATGATCAAGCCGGTGTTTGTAAGAGCAATCAAGCATGCTGATGAAGACGAAACGAAGTTTGAGACAGAGGTAATCAACAACAGTATATGTTCTGATAAGACATTGGATCAATTGAGACTTCTATTGGAGGGTGTAGTAGAGAATGGAACGGCTAAGAATATAAAAGGAACACATTACCGTATAGCTGGTAAAACGGGTACAGCCCAGATATTGGACAAAGGTCGCTATACGAAAAAATATGTTACCTCATTTGTTGGATACTTTCCGGCACACGAACCTAAATATAGCGCGATGGTAATGATCAAGAATCCGAGAGGCTGGTATCAGTACGGAAGCAGTGTGGCAGCACCGGTGTTTAAAGAGATCGCCGATAATATATACGCGCGTGATATAAACCTGCATCAGCCGATGGACATCAAGAAGTTTACGAAGACTGATGTACTGCCGGTGATACGTGCGGGGAACCAGCAGGAGTTAACGATGTTGTGTAATGAGTTGGGAGTGTCCAATCATTCACTTACTGAAAATGAATGGGTACGTTCATCACGTTCAGGCAATGGTGTTAACTGGAAAAAAGCAATTGAAGGAAAAGGCGTAGTGCCTGATGTAAAGGGAATGACTTTCCGCGATGCGATATACTTATTGGAGAAATCCGGCCTCAATGTTTTCTACGAAGGAAAAGGACGCGTGCAGGATCAATCTATAGCAGCGGGTGCGCGTGTCTCAAAAGGCGATCGCATCTATATACGGTTGAATTAGTATAAATGTGGAATTGTGAATAAAAATTGTGGATAACTCTGAAGCGTAAAAGGACGTGGCTGAATTAAAAGATATACTATATAAAGTTTCTCTCACTTCGAGCTACGGTAACATGAGCGTTGCCGTAAACGGAGTGTGCTTTGATTCGCGCAAAGCAAAGCCAGGCTTTTTATTTGTTGCTGTAAAAGGTACACTTTCAGACGGGCATGATTATATAACAACAGCCATCAATGCGGGTGCCGCCTCCGTTGTGTGTGAAAAATTACCCGGAGTGATCAATGAGTCTGTCACCTATGTTACTGTAAAAGACAGTGCGCAGGCACTCGGTATAATTGCTTCGAACTTCTATGGCAATCCATCCGAGAAAGTAAAACTCACAGGTGTTACCGGTACCAATGGCAAGACCACAACGGCTACCCTACTGTACCAATTGTTTACCAAGCTTGGCTATACGGTCGGACTGATCTCTACCGTTGAAAACAGAATAGCAGAAAAAATAATTCCAGCTACGCATACAACACCCGATCCGATACAGCTGAATGACCTTCTTAAAAAAATGGTTGAACACGGATGTTCGCACGTTTTTATGGAAGTGAGCTCACATGCCGTAGACCAAGAGCGTATAGCCGGGATAAAATTCGTGGGTGCTATATTCACAAACATCACGCACGATCACCTCGATTATCACAAGACATTCGAGAACTATATAAAAGCAAAGAAAAAGTTCTTTGACGATCTGCCGACCGATGCATTTGCCGTGGTAAATGCCGATGACAAGCGCGGCATGGTGATGCTGCAGAATACAAAAGCTACTAAATATAGCTTTGGCCTTAAGAAGATGGTTGACTTCAAAGGAAAGATCATCACCAATTCGATCGAAGGTCTCGAAATTGAGATCGGAGGTAAAAATGTATGGTTTCAGATGATCGGTGACTTCAACGCCTATAATTTACTCGGAGTATACGGTGCCGCTGTATTACTCGGAGAAGATGCCGATGAAGTGCTCACACAGCTTTCATCGTTACGCGGTGCACCCGGAAGATTTGAACTGGTAATGCCTGGTTCGAAGATCATTGCTATAGTGGACTACGCACATACTCCGGATGCATTGAAAAATGTATTGGAGACTATAGCACAGTTCCGCACCGGCAATGAACAGGTAATTACGGTGGTTGGCTGTGGTGGAAACAGAGACAAGACCAAGCGGCCGCTGATGGCATCCATCGCCTGTCGCTTAAGTGATAAAGTGGTACTCACGTCTGACAATCCGCGTGATGAAGATCCGATGGAGATCATCCGCGAGATGCAGACTGGTGTAACCCCTTCTGAAACGCGCAAGACACTGGTAATGGCAGACCGTGAAGAAGCAATCAAGACTGCCTGCATGATGGCGAAAGAAAATGACATCATTCTGGTGGCCGGCAAAGGCCATGAAGATTACCAGGAGATAAAAGGAGTAAAGTATCCTTTTGATGATCGCAAGGTAGTGGAGCGGATGTTGAAAATGTTTAATAACTAGCCGCGCTGCAAAAAAGATTGAAACTAAAAGATATATAGTATACGAAAAATTTAGACGACCGAGATGCTGTATTATTTGTTTGATTATTTGAATTCACTGGATATACCCGGAGCCGGGGTGTTTCAGTATATATCATTCCGCGCAGGAATGGCAGCATTCCTTTCGCTTTTGATAACGATAACGTTTGGTAAGAACCTGATCAATTTCCTGCGTAAAAAGCAGGTGGGTGAAGATATACGTGATCTCGGTCTGGAAGGACAGATCCAGAAAAAAGGAACGCCTACTATGGGCGGTCTTATCATCATTGCTGCGATACTTATACCAACGTTGCTGTTCGCCAAACTGGACAATGTATATGTAGTACTGCTTATCGTTGCAACATGCTGGCTGGGTATTATCGGTTTCCTCGATGACTATATCAAAGTATTCCGCAAGAATAAAGAAGGTCTTGCAGGCCGCTTTAAAATTGTAGGACAGGTAGGTCTCGGGGTGATTGTGGGACTCGTGCTATATTTCAATGAGTTTGTAGTAGTGCGCGAAGTAAGTCCGGCATCGCTGGCAAGCATTGAGACAGTTGCATTTCAGCAAGATCCTGATTCACAGATTGAGTATAAAGATTTGAAGTCCACCAAGACAACCGTTCCTTTCGCAAAGAACAATGAATTGGACTACGGCAAAATATTTCCGTTCATTCCTGCAGAATATACCTGGGTAATCTATGTACTGGTAGTGATCGTGATCATCACAGCCGTGTCCAATGGCGCAAACATAACGGATGGTATCGATGGACTTGCTGCAGGTACTTCGGGAATCATAGGATTGACACTGGCTATACTGGCGTACCTCTCTGGTCGTATTGACTTCAGTAGTTACCTCAACATCATGTATATACCAAACCTGGCAGAGCTGGTAATTTTCTGTACAGCGTTTGTAGGAGCGTGCCTTGGTTTCCTCTGGTACAATGCATACCCGGCACAGGTGTTCATGGGGGACACCGGAAGTTTGACTCTCGGTGGTGTAATTGCTGTGCTGGCGCTCGCGGTGCGTAAAGAATTGCTGATCCCTGCGCTCTGCGGAATTTTCCTCATCGAAAATCTCTCGGTAATTATACAGGTATCATACTTCAAATATACCAAGAAGAAATACGGTGAAGGCAGACGAATCTTTTTGATGTCGCCCCTGCACCACCACTATCAAAAGAAAAATATACATGAAGCGAAAATTGTAACACGCTTCTGGATTGTAGGGATACTGCTGGCGATTATAACGCTGGCAACATTGAAATTGAGATAATGAGCGAACGCATCGTCATATTGGGAGCAGGAGAGAGCGGAACGGGAGCAGCATTGCTCGCGAAGCAGAAGGGCTTTGATGTTTTTGTATCAGACCAGGGTCAGATCAAAGACAAGTATAAAGCCGAACTGCAGCAGCATGCTATTGCTTTTGAAGACGGCACGCACACGGAAGCATCTATACTCAATGCGCAGCTGGTGATTAAAAGTCCGGGTATACCGGATAAAGCGGAGATCGTTAAAAAGATCAAAGCTGCCAATATACCGGTGATCGATGAGATTGAATTTGCGTCACGCTATATCAACGGGAAGATCATTGCTATAACCGGAACCAACGGCAAGACTACCACTACACTGCTCACCTATCATTTACTGAAGAGTGCAGGGTATAATGTAGCACTGGCCGGCAATGTTGGTTTCAGTATGGCACGTCAGATCACCGAAAGAAGTTTTGACTGGTATGTGCTTGAAATGAGCAGCTTCCAGTTAGATGGTACCAAGAAGTTTAAGCCGGAGATCGGTATACTCTTGAATATTACGCCTGATCACCTTGATCGGTACGAGTATACCATGCAGAAGTATATCGACTCCAAGTTCAGGCTCATTCAGCAGATGGATGCGAGCCAGCACTTTATATACTATACCGATGACGCTGTGATAGCAACAGAGGTAGCCAGGAAAAATATACTTCCCAATCAGGTGAAAGTATCGCTGAAGAGCGATGCCAACACCAGGGCATACTTCGATGGCGAGAAGATGCGTTTTAATCTGAAAGACAGCTTTGCCATAGCGCAATCAGAAACAACGCTGAAGGGGCCGCACAACCTGATCAATACCATGGCGGCTGTTTCGGCTGCGTACCTCGCAGGCGTAAAACTCGAAGCCATTCGCGAGGGACTGAAGACCTTTATAAATGCACCACACCGACTTGAGTCTGTGGCGGTGATTAAAGGGGTTGAGTTTGTAAATGACTCAAAAGCAACCAATGTAGACTCGGTGGTATATGCACTGGGCAGCTATGAAAAACCGTTGATATGGATTGCCGGTGGTGTAGATAAGGGTAACGACTATAACATTATAAAAGAAGACGTACGCAAGAAGGCACGCGCACTGATCTGTCTCGGTAAAGAGAATGACAAGCTGAAGAAAGCATTTGGCGATGTGGTTCCAGTGATACAGGAAACTCAAAGCGTGCAGGAGCTTGTGCGTATGGCCCTGGCGTTGGCAAAGGCTGGTGATGTGGTGTTGCTCTCTCCGGCATGTGCAAGTTTTGATCTCTTTAAGAATTATGAAGATCGCGGAGATCAGTTTAGAAAAGCAGTACTGGACTTAAAGAAAGAAGCGGAGGCATAGTATGGTTAAATTCAAAGAATGGGCTGACAAGAATCTGCAGGGTGACAAAGTTATCTGGGCAGTGGTGTTTGCATTGTCGATGATCAGTGTGCTTGTGGTATATAGTTCCATTGGTACGCTCGCCTATAAACATGCCAAGAGTCCGGAGTATCTGTTGATCAAACATACCATGACGGTGCTGGCTGGTTTAACTGCGATGTGGTTCGCCCACAAGATTGACTATAGATACTATTCGAAGATTTCCAAGTTTGCCCTGTGGATCAGTATACCGTTGCTGATATATACTTTCACCAACGGTGTTACATTGAATGATGCTGCACGCTGGATACAAGTGCCGATCGTAGGATCATTTCAGCCTTCAGACTTTGCGAGTTTAGCGTTGATCGTGAACCTGGCGAGCATGTTGTCTAAACGCCAGCAGAATATAGATGATATCAAGGAATCATTGATTCCTATATTGTTCTGGTGCGGAATGATCTGCGGATTGATCGCACTCACAAACTTGTCTACAGCCGTGTTGTTGCTCATCACGTGTATGTTGATCATGTTCATTGGTCGCGTGCCAACCAAATATTTAGCGATGCTGGTATTTGTTGGATTACTGTTCGGTGCACTGGCGATCAAGTTTGGTAGTCGCGGTGAGACAGCAAAGAACAGGATCACCAACTTCATCAATGGAACAGAGCTTCCATTCCAGGCCAAGCACGCGCGCATTGCCGTTGCAACGGGTGGAGTAGTGGGCAAAGGTCCGGGGAACAGCGATCAGCGAAATATACTTCCGCACCCGTACTCTGACTTTGTATATGCTATCGTGATTGAAGAGTATGGTATGCTGGGAGGTATCGTTGTATTAGCATTATATCTGTTGCTATTGCATCGGGGAATGAAAGCGTCCTATAACAGTGAGCGAGCCTTCGGAGGTTTACTCTCGGCAGGGTTGTGTTTCGATCTCGTCTGTCAGGCCATGGTAAATATGGGGGTTGTGGTAGGGCTCGGGCCAATCACCGGACAACCTTTACCCTTAATATCAATGGGTGGTACATCCATGGTATTTACCGGCTTGTCTATTGGAATTGTATTGAGCGTGAGCCGCGGTGAACAGGATCGTGCATGGGCTGAGCAGACTGGTGAGGTAAATGAGAAAGACAAAGAAAAAGAACCGAAAAATGTGCCGGCAGCAAAAGCTGCAGCATAATATATAGTATAGATAGAATAGAAATATAGCTTGAAGCAACAGCAACCATATAGATTAATCATTAGCGGAGGCGGTACCGGAGGACACATCTTCCCGGCCGTAGCGATTGCGAATACTTTTCGCGAGCGTTACCCCGATGCAGATATACTCTTTGTGGGTGCACAAGGCAGAATGGAAATGACACGTGTTCCGGAGGCGGGCTATAAAATCGTTGGACTTTGGATCAGCGGTTTGCAACGCAAGCTTACGTTGTCCAATCTGTTGTTCCCGATCAAGATGATCGTAAGCTATATGAAAGCGCGCGCGATTGTAAAACAGTTCAAGCCGCATGCAGTTATCGGAACGGGTGGTTATGCCAGCGGCCCGATCATGATCGCAGCAACACGTGCTAATATACCTTCTCTTATACAAGAACAGAACTCATTCGCAGGTCTTGCCAATAAACAAGTAGCGAATAAAGTAAGCAAGGTATGTGTGGCGTATGACGGTATGGAAAAGTATTTCCCGAAAGAGAAGATCGTATTTACCGGCAACCCGGTGCGTAAAGATATACTGAGCACAGATACAAAACGTGAGAAGGGAATAAGTCACTTCGGTTTCAGCGGCAATGTAAAAACTCTGCTGATCATCGGGGGAAGTCTCGGGGCAAGAACGATCAACGAAAGTATACTCGCAGGTATCGGTAAACTGGGTGAAGCACAGATACAGGTGATCTGGCAAACCGGTAAAGGATATTTTGAAACTTATAAGAATCGGCTCGGCAGCTATGATACGAAGAAGATCCGCGTTCAGGATTTTGTTCGCGAGATGGACCTGGCCTATGCTGCTGCTGATGTGGTGATATCACGTTCCGGTGCACTGGCTGTATCCGAACTTTGCATCGCGAAGAAAGCATGTATACTGGTGCCGTCTCCCAATGTAGCGGAGGACCATCAGACCAAAAATGCAAAAGCATTGGCGGATAAAGATGCAGCGATACTGATTCCGGATAAGGATGCAAACACAAGACTGGTAGATGAAGCGCTTCAGCTTTTGTTTGATGATAGCCGTGCTGAAAAACTTCGGGCTAATATTGCAAAACTTGCCAAGCCGAATGCCACGGAAGATATAATAAATGAAATAGAAAAATTAATAGCGCATACGTAAGTGAAGATCGAACAATACGATAATGTTTTTTTTCTCGGTATAGGTGGTATCGGCATGAGCGCCCTCGCACGGTGGTTTATGAAGAAAGGCCTGAAGGTTTCCGGCTACGATAAGACATCTACCAAGCTTACAGAAGCGTTGCAGCAGGAAGGTATGCAGATACACTTTGATGATAAAGTTGAACTGATACCAACCGAAGTGCGCGAACAAAAAGATAAAACGCTGGTAGTATTTACCCCGGCTATTCCGAAAGACCACCAGGAGCACGCGTATCTCAAGGAGAAAGGCTATACCATTCTGAAACGCTCGGAAGTTTTAGGCCTGATCACCAAAGGATATAAAACCATTGGTGTAGCGGGTACCCATGGCAAAACAACAACGTCATCCATGGTAGCGCACATTTTGAAATCGGCCGGTAGGGATATGGTTGGATTTTTAGGAGGTATTACAACCAACTATAATTCGAACCTGGTCATGCAGGGCGATGTAAATCCGGATACACTGGTAGTGGTGGAAGCTGACGAGTTCGATCGTTCGTTCCTGCGGTTGTTCCCGCAGATCGCGGTGATCACCTCAGCCGATGCAGATCACCTGGATATATATGGTGATCATAACAGTCTGATCACTTCGTTTAAAGACTATATCAAACAGATCAACAACGGAGGTTCGTTAATCATTCACGAATCAGTGGCAGAACTGCTGGCCAGTGATGTGAGCCACGTAAGTAAAAGTATATATAGCATGAGCCGGGGACAATTTTTTGCCGGCAACATTACCGCGATGAGTGGATTTTTTGAGTTCGACCTCCACGGATTTGGCAAGGTCGAGCACGTCAAGCTCGGTGTCCCTGGTTTTCATAACATTGAAAATGCAATTGCAGCTTCCATAGCAACACACTTGTGTGGTATAGATATAGCAACAATTGTAAAGGCGCTTGAAACATTTACAGGCGTAAAACGTAGGTTTGAATTTATTGTGAAAGGAAAGAAAGTTATCTATGTGGATGACTACGCACATCATCCGACAGAGATAGAAGCTTTCTTACGTTCCATGAAATCGATGTATCCTTCGCGTAAGCTTACGGTTATATTCCAGCCGCACCTGTACTCACGCACGCGTGACTTTGCAGAAGGTTTTTCAAAGAGCCTGAGCCTGGCGGATGAATTATACCTGATGGATATATACCCGGCACGCGAACTGCCGATACCGGGTGTTGATTCCGATATGATCTTCCAGGATATAACAAGTCCGGTGAAGTATCGCTGTAACAAAAGCGACCTGATGGAGAAATTAGGACACAGCGACCTGGATGTTATCGTAACGGTAGGAGCAGGCGATATCGATACATTTATTGAGCCTATAAAGGAATTGGTGCTGAGGAAGTATGAAGTTTAAGTTTAACCTGAAGCGTGAAGTCAAGATCGGTGCCGCTATACTTATTGTACTGGCGATCATTGCTTTTACCGAACGCAGAAGAGGCGAGGTTTCGATAAAGGATATATCGGTAAAGATCGACAACGTTCATGAGAATCATTTCCTGGACGAAAGCGATGTAATGAAGCTGATGCAGCTGAACCAGGAAAATCTGAAAGGTGCTGAGATCACCACGGTAAACCTGAAAGAAGTTGAGAAGCGTGTAAAAGCAGAACCCTTTATAAAAGACGCGCAGTTATATAGCGACCTGAAGGGAAATGTAGTAGTGAATGTAGAGTTGCGCAGGCCGGTAGCCCGGATCGTTCGCAACGATGGTCCGGACGGATATATAGCAGAGGATGGAAGAGTGATGCCGGTATCCGACAGATTTACGTCACGTGTAGTGCTGATCAGTGGTCCCTATATCCGTCAACTGCTGAAACAGAAAACTGTAGATGAAACGGAGGAAGGCAAGCAACTGCTGGAATTGATCAAAGCGATACGGGACGATGAGTTCTGGAGTGCACAGATCGCTCAATTGGACATAGACAGTAAAGCACGCGTTACCATGTTCTCGCAGGTAGGTGATGAGCGCATCGAGTTCGGTAAACCCGATAACCTCGAAATGAAGTTCAAAAAGTTGAAGATATTCTATAAAGAAATTCTTCCGCGAATGGGCTGGAACAAATACAAGCGCGTGAACCTGGAGTACGAAGGGCAGATTGTAGCAGAATAGAATTGAGACAACAAGACTGGAAACAGTATAGATCCCGAAAGGGAGATTTAAGAAGAAAGAAAACAACCACTATAAAAAAAGTTTACAACCATGGGACAGGAAAAAATAGTAGTAGGGCTTGACATAGGCACAACCAAGATCTGTGCTATTGTTGGCCGTAAGAATGAATTCGGAAAACTCGAAGTGCTTGGCATGGGTAAAGCTGAGTCTGAGGGTGTGGTAAAGGGGATCGTTTTCAATATAGATAAGACTGTATATGCCATTGAGAAGGCGATTCGTGATGCCGGTGATCAGGCAGGGATTGATATAGGTGTGGTAAATGTAGGTATAGCTGGTCAGCACATCCGTTCATTCATACAACATGGTGGTATAACCCGTACTTCCAAGGAAGATGAAATTACTGTTGCCGATGTAGAACGCCTCACACAGGATATGTATCGCATGGTGGTTCCTCCCGGAAGTCAGATCATTCACGTAATGCCACAAGACTACATGGTTGATTATGAAGATGGTATTAAAGAACCGGTGGGTATGTCGGGTGTTCGTCTGGAAGCAGACTTCCACATCATTACAGCACAAACCAACGCGATCAATAATATAAATAAATGTGTACGCAGAACAGGTCTGGAAATAGACGACCTGATCCTGGAACCACTGGCGTCCAGCCTGGCCGTGTTGAACGATGAGGAGAAAGAAGCCGGTGTATGTCTCATCGACATCGGTGGTGGTACTACAGATATAGCTATATTCTATGATAACATTATTCGTCACACAGCGGTGATCCCGTTTGGCGGTAACATTATCACCAATGATATCAAACAGGGATTGATGGTTCTGCCACAACAGGCAGAGCAATTGAAGACGCGCTTCGGAAAAGCTATAGCGGAAGAGGCAAGTCCAAATGAGATCGTTTCAATTCCGGGTATACGAAACCGTGCAGCCAAGGAGATCTCGGTAAAAAATCTTTCCAACATTATCGAAGCGAGAATGGAAGAGATTATCGAGATGGCGCATGCAGAGATTATAAGCTCTGGTTTTGAGAACCGGTTGGCTGGCGGAATTGTGATCACGGGTGGAGGTTCGCAGCTTGCAAACCTCAAGCAACTGGTAGAGTATATGACCGGTATGGATACACGGATTGGATATCCGAACGAACATCTGGGCAAGAGTAAAATTGAAGCGATAAAGAGTCCTATGTATGCTACGGCAGTAGGACTGGTGCTCGCTGGATTCCGGTCCTTGGACGAACGTGAAGACCGATACAAGGAAGCGCGCGAAGTAATAGCAGTGAAGAATGCAGCTGCTGTGAAACCGAAGAAGCCCGTGTCATCGAAAAGTTTCTTCAACGACATCTTGAATAAGACCAAGAGTCTGTTGATCGATGATCTTGACGGAAAGAATGAATATTAAAATGCGATCAGATGTAGGGCATTGAATATATAGTATATATTTTGCGCGCTGATCCGAAAAAAAGAAAACAACCACTAAAAGTTTATAATCATGTTTGAAACAGGATCCTACAAATTTGAAGTTCCGAAGCACAGCCAGACTCGGTCGATCATCAAGGTGATCGGTGTTGGCGGTGGCGGAAGCAATGCTGTGAATCACATGTACAAACAAGGCATTAAAGATGTTGAGTTTATCGTGTGTAATACGGATAACCAGGCGCTGAATGGCAGCCCGGTGCCGAGTAAACTTCAGATCGGTACCAACCTGACCGAAGGGTTGGGCTGTGGTGCAAACCCTGAAGTTGGAAAGAATGCTGCGCTTGAAAGCAAAGAGCAGATACGCGAAATGCTGAACGGTACAAAAATGGTTTTTGTAACAGCAGGTATGGGCGGAGGTACAGGAACAGGTGCTGCTCCGGTAATCGCCAAGATCGCGAAAGATATGGACATCCTTACCGTAGGAATTGTTACAGCTCCGTTCGGTTTCGAAGGAAAGAAAAAAACTGCGCAAGCCGAGCAGGGTATAGAAGCGCTGCGTCAGAACTGCGATACCGTACTGGTAATTTTGAATGACAAACTGCGCGAGATCTATGGTAATCTTTCGATCAACCAGGCTTTTGCACAGGCTGATAATATATTAACGACTGCTGCGAAAGGTATAGCAGAGATCATTACACTGGCAGGTTATGTAAACGTAGACTTCCAGGATGTGCGCACGGTAATGTTAAATGCCGGTGCTGCTGTTATGGGATCTGTTGAGACACGTGGTGACAGCCGCGCGAAGAAAGCGGCTGAAGGTGCTCTAGCCTCTCCGTTGCTTGACAATCGCGACATCATGGGAGCGAAGAAAATATTGCTTTCCATTATCTCGGGTGTTGAAGCTGAGTTGCAGATGGATGAATTGTCTGAGATCACAGAGTATATACAGGAGCAGGCAGGTGAAGAAGCTGAGATGATCTTCGGTCACGGTGTTGATCCTGATCTGGGTGACAGAATCCGAGTGACTGTTATTGCTACCGGTTTTTTGTCAGATTCAAGAGTGACGCCTCCCGCTAAAAAACAGGAAGATGTAAAGAAGGTCCATGACCTCGATCGTTCACAAGGCTGGTTGTTCAACGGTAATGTTGACAGCTCGGTTAATAATTCTATGAACGAGAAAAAGGATGTTGAACTGAAGAGCAAACAGCAGGAGCCTAAGCCTGAACGAAACGATGATAAGCCGATGGAACGTGAAGTTACATTCACAGGTCCGTTCAACAACAGAATGGATCCTCCTGCACGCACCGATGATGATGGCGAAGACAGTCTCTTTCGTGATGACGACTTTGATGTAACCTCTGTGCAGTATGGCGACCAGGTTATCAATGATGATGGTATGATGGAGCTTCGTACTACGAAGCAACGTCTGGAGCAACAGGCGAAAGAGCGTCATGACAAGTTGAAGCAAGTGCGTAAGCCTGAAATGACGAAGGAAGAGTTCAATGAAAAGTGGTCGCTGCCGGCATACCTCCGGAGAGGTGTTAAGATGCAGGATGTGCCGCATTCATCAGAACCTTTCATTTCGAAGTATAACCTGAATGATGATAACAACATCTTGGGTAACAACAAGTTTTTGCACGATAATGTAGATTAAGCAAGAGTACATCTATACTAAATGTAGGTATAGGTGTCTTAGAAGATATGGCACTTCGGCACGACAGGTCATTTACTCCATTCGTAGTGGTTGTTGGTTGTAAATATTTTTTGCCGGTGTCGGGTGCCAATTTTTTAAAGTGTAGTGGCGCGAATTTTTTGTCCTGACCCGGTTGGGATCGCGCAAGGCAGTGCCGGACGTTGACCACGTCCGGCATTTGTTTTTTTAGGCTGCTGGGTTCTGGCGGCTGGCTGCAAGACGTGTGCGCGTGGTTAGCGTGTATCGGATGTAATTACAGCAATGTTCAATTTTTTTTGTGCATAGTACATTGAAGATCAATATATTTTGTTTTGATACATCATAATTCTATGTATATTCGTTCTATGTATTCGAAAGAACTGCTGAAAGGTACGCTCACGGCTATAATTTTGAAATTACTGGCGGATCATGAGAAAATGTACGGCTATGAAATTTCGCAGCACGTAAAGGAATTGACGGGAGGTAAGATTCATCTGAAGGATGGTTCGCTATATCCGGCCTTGCAGAAGATGACGGCCGATGGATTGCTTTCCTATAAAGAAGAGTATATAGGGAAACGCGTTCGCAAGTACTATTTCTTAACAAAGAAAGGGCAGAAGGAAAAAATAGCTTACCTCGAAGAGCTTAGGGATTTTATTGGTACACTGAACAAGATTGTTTTTCCGCAATTGAAATCGATATGACGCTGTCCGAAGAACAGGTAGAGTATATACGAAGTCGCGTGAAACATGGCGGTATAGGTATAACAGCGCTGCAGGACGATGTGCTGGATCATTTATGTTGTGTGGTAGAGTTGAAGATGGAAGAAGATATACCGTTTGATGTAGCGCTCACGAAGGCGATACAGGAATTCGCCCCGGAGGGATTGGCAGAGATTGAACAGGAAACGCTTTTATTGTTAAACGCTAAACTGATGAACATGAAAAAGATTATGTATGGCATCGGATTCGCCTCTACGAGCGGTATGAGTATGGGTGTTACGTTCAAACTTTTACATATGCCGGGTGGCGATCAATTGGTAACGTATGGCTTTCTGACCTTCGCACTTATTTTCTTGCCACTGGCAGTGATCAATCATTTTAAAGTAAATCTTCAGGCTCCGTGGACAGATCGTGCCCGCATCATTCTGGGTATCTTAAGCGCACTTGCTACAGGCATGGCCGTTGTATTCAAATTGTTTCACCTGCAATGGGCCGATGTGCTTTTACTTACGGGAGCCGGGCTGTTCAGCTTTGGTTTTCTACCATTTTTGTTTTTTACGATGTATAAGAGGTCGATATCGTGATTGTACGGGGAGAATTTTAAAAACGAAGCGTGTATATTGGAAGAACATTCTAAATACCCCACGAATGAATTTCCCAAAATACTTTTCGCTGATCGTGGCAACAGTTTTTTTATTGGGTTGCAAGGAGGATGATGAAGTTGTGCCGGGCGGTGATGACGCTCGCCTCGTTCATGTGAATGTGGCTGATGCTGTGGTCATGTTCTCCGAAGAAAATCCTCAAAAACCAATTGAGGTTAAAGGACATGTATACCTTCATGAAACTTTATATAAAGTCGGAGCGACTGGATCATTGATAGAAGCGGGGTTTACCATTGAAGGAAAATCAAAGGGTGGATTTGATACCTATGTAGTTAACGATATCGATGATCAGTACTTTTTGATTTCATTCTACAGACGTGAGGAGTCGTACTTCATTAACAAGAAGACTGGTGAAGCGATCGAAACAAAATATATTCTTACAGATGAATTATCTTCGGAATATGCAGTCTTCCAGGATAAGTACTTTTACTATGGTGATCTTGATAACAGGGAACACGTCATCACCAGGTATTTGCGTGAAGAGGCAACCGATGATGAAATAGTAATGGATGCATTCGATAAACTATATGTTGATAGAGAAGGGGTTCTTTATTATACTTTGCAGGATGAACTGTATGCATATGTTGACGGTTGGCCCGCGAAAGTAGTTGATAATTGCAAGTTGGTTTATAACGATGTATACGGAAATCTATATGCAGTGGCGGAAGGCGGCATAATATACTTTATAGGTGACGGCACCATAAAGGGAAATACATACCTTACGATGAGTATGGATGTCGGGTTCAAGCCGCAATCATCAGCTGTTGTTGGTGGTGGGGTGACATTAGGACTGTTTAAAGACGAGGAGTTTGATTGCTACCTGTATAATTTTGAACGAAACAAAACGATGATGAAGATACGGGAGAACAGTCCAGGCTTTGAAGCAATAGCAATGGATTCCTCCGGTACCGTATTGTCAATCTTCTTCAGCGAAAACGATCAGAGAGCTATTATGCATGTAGATGTTTCTGATTCTACCAGGACTGAAACGGTTGTGCAAACGAGTCTTGATGAGCCAATAGAAAATATATATACCATCAATGAAGATATGGTAATACTACCCGTTTGCGAACAGGTAGGTGACATTGAATGTCTCACCTATATAAAATATATGAAGCATGATGGTTCAGTTTATCTCTTGTCAGACAAGAAACGATATGGTACTATCATAAAGTTGTAAGCTATATGGCCGTGTGAAGCTGCTAAGTTTCCTCGCGGTTCACAGCTCGCAACTAGCCTTTCAGCTAGTCGCGCAGTTCCTTCCGCATATACTTCGAACAAATCGGACACTCCATCCACTGGTGTCCCCGGGCGGGGCAAAACTTTCTGCCGAAGTATATAAATTGTAGGTGGACTTTATTCCATTTCTCTTTTGGAATCAGTCGCTTCAGGTCGTGCTCGGTTTGCTCTACACTTTTACCGTTGGTTAATGCCCAGCGATAGGCAAGACGATGTATATGTGTATCAACCGGGAAGGCAGGAATACCAAACCACTGCGTCATCACAACCGATGCTGTTTTATGTCCTACAGCCGGAAGTTCTTCGAGTGCTTCAAATGTATTAGGTACTTCACCGTTATACTTGTCGATTAATATCTGCGATAAACCATATATACCCTTCGATTTCATAGGAGAGAGTCCGCAGGGTCTGATGATGTCACGGATTTCCTCTACCGACATCTTTACCATGTCATACGGATTATCCGCACGTTTGAAAAGAGTCGGTGTTGTTTTGTTTACGCGCTCATCGGTGCATTGAGCCGAGAGTAAAACAGATACGAGTAATGTATAGGCGTCTTTATGATGCAACGGCACTTCCGGCTCCGGAAAGTGGTGGTCGAGTATAGCCAGAATGTCGTTTACTTTTTCAGCTTTCGTCATAGAATAATTACCGGTATAAATAACGATCGGTATAACCGCTTATGGATATAACAGGTACTTCTCTCTTTTCTTTTTATATTCTTCCAAACCGGCTTTCCACGTTTCGCGTATCTGCTCTTCGGTAAGTCCGTCTTTGATCTGCTGTTTCAATTCGGTAGTACCGGCAAGTGTATCGAAGTAAGGAACAAAGAATTTTTCCTTATCCGGATAGGCTTTATAGAGTTGGATTACATAGCTGAGATCAATTCTTCTCGCAACTGGTACATTTCGCAGATCAAGCCCGTAGCATAATTTGTTTTCGAGTGGTGGCGAAGTAGACATGCCTGGTATACTCACCGGTGTAAATTGAAAAGGCATGTTTTTTAACTCCGGATTTCCGAGTATCTGGAACGGAATTTGTGTTCCGCGTCCTACACTGATCACAGTACCTTCAAACAAACAGATTGATGGATACAAGCGTATAGCCTGATCGTTGGGCAGGTTTGGTGACGGGCGTACCGGCAGCGAGTAATCATCCGTGTGTTTCCAGTTCTTCATCTGTATCACCTCGATGTCGCATTTAACATGATTGGTGAGCCAGCCTTCTCCGTTAATCATGTGCGCCAGCTCTCCAACGGTAAGTCCGTGTGTAATCGGTATAGTATGCATCGCCACCAACGACTTCAGCGGATATTGGTTGATCGGCCCATCCACATACGCATTCGGGTTGGGTCTGTCGAGAATAAACATTTTTTTATGCAACTCGGCACAAGCCTCCATCATATAGTGCATGGTGCTGATATAGGTATAGAATCGTGTGCCCACATCCTGAATGTCGAACACAACTATATCTACATTGCTGAGTTGCTCGGGTGTAGGTTTATAGTTTTTACCATAGAGCGATACTACGGGTAAACCTGTTTTGCTGTCAACACCATCTTTCACATGCTCGCCATCGGCAGCAGCACCGCGAAAGCCGTGCTCCGGACCGAAGATCTTCACGAGGTTTGCTCCGAGGCTTTTCAACGTATCGGCCAGGTGTCTTTTGCCGACTATGGAAGTCTGATTTACCACGAGTGCTACACGCTGGTTCTGCAATTTGCTCAATAGCACATCAAGCTGCTCGGCACCCAACGCAAGCTTGCCGGGTTTCGTAGCAGGTGCAGGCTGTTCTGCAACCGGAGGCTTCTCAATGGGAGGCGGTGTGGTGGTGGTGGTTGTATTTTTAGGACTGCGACAGGCAATACTGGCCAGCAACAGAAACAACAATTTTATTCTCATACACAGTTATTAAAAGATGATAGTCTTTGATGGCGGCTTTTCAAATCCTATTTTGCATCAATCATTGCGCTGAAAAGTTAGTAAGAAGAGTTGAACCTTTCGTATTTCATATCCAAAAGAATAAGCCGCGAACAAAAGCAAGGCTTCTCATCTACCATTCATCGCATCGCGATCTTCAGTATTGGTATTGGATTAGGTGCTGCTATTATTTCGTTTCTGATTATGAAAGGTTTTCAGGAAACGGTGAAGAACAAGATATATAGTTTCAGCGGCCACCTGATGATTACACGCTTTACAATGAACAACTCCACGGACGAACAACCGATGAAGTTTCATATAGATGTATATGATCACCCGGAGCGCTATCCGAATGTTCGCCACGTACAGGAGTTCTCACATAAAGCTGGCCTGGTAAAAACAGATGAAGAAGTATTGGGTGTAGTGATGAAAGGAGTGGGGAAAAGTTTTGACATAAAATCATTCGGGGAAAATTTACTCGAAGGAAAATTTATAGAGTTCCCTGACTCGGGCTATGCAAACCAGGTTGTTATCAGTAAGATCATCGCCGATAAACTTAATCTGAAAGTTGGTGATAACATCATTGTTCATTTCTTTCAGAATCCTCCACGCTTCCGAAAGCTTAAAGTGGCTGGTATCTATGAAACGAATCTCTCTGAATATTTTGATAGTAAAGTAATTATAGGAGATATACGATTGATCCAGCGATTGAATGACTGGTCCGATAGCCTCGCAGGAGGTATTGAAGTGTTTACCAACGATGTTGAGCACATCGATGACACCGGTCTCGCTATAGGGCAAAAGATGGATTTCGATCTGAACATTGAACGTGTCAGCGATCGGTATCAGCAAGTGTTCGAGTGGCTCAACCTGTTAAGCCGTCAGGTAAATATTCTGCTTGGCATTATTCTTACAGTAGTGTGCGTCAATATGATTTCTATTGTATTGATATTAGTAATGGAGCGAACCCAGATGATTGGTATGTTGAAAGCACTGGGTGGAGGTGATAAACTGATACGCTCGATCTTTGTTTACCAAGGTGTGAGTCTTATACTGAAAGGCCTGCTGTTAGGCAACGTAATTGGTTTGGGATTGTGTTATCTGCAATATCGGTTCAAATTCGTTAAATTGAATCCACACGATTATTATATGAGCGTTGTGCCCATTAGCTGGCATTGGGAAATCGTGGGATTATTAAACCTGACTACCTTCCTGGTCGTTACGGTGGTGCTGCTGGTACCAACGATGGTAATTACGCGCGTAAGCCCGATAAAGGCGATTCGTTTTGATTAATGTTAATCAATGTTAATAATCGTTTAAACTTCAAATAATTTCCTACTTTTGTTATTGTAAGGAGCCCACCTTATACAGAAATGTTTTAATGTCATGCAATTAAAATTCAAAAATCCTGTCAGGCCTGACCTGACATCAACAATCCAGAAGCGAAACCGCAGGCTTCAAGCGTTTTTTAATGCTAAAAACCTCGATGTGCGGTTGCACGGTGATGCACAGAATCCGCTCATGGTATTATGCGGATGTGTTGGTCTGTCTGCTTATGTTCACAACTTTGACTTGCGCATGTTGGACAAGCCCAACCAAGGCGAAGTAATGCGGATTTTCAAGCTGACGGAAATTGTACAAGGTACACGCGAAGATGTTGTAGAATGGCTGCAGAAATATCCGCAAATGCCACTTTACCGCATTCAGCATGCAAACAGCAAATTGTTTTTATGTGGTTTTAACTTTGTTGATCGTGAGCAGAAGTTGGGTCGCTACCCTGTTTTTGCAAGAGAAGATTATCACATCTACAAACAACGCGAAGCTGCGGAAGACATTCTCAACATGCTAAAGGAAGATGGCTACGAAGCCGAGATCACCGAACCGGATCTGGAGTTGGTGAAGTCGCACGTAGGACCTATCACTTTCGTAGGCTTGCAGGATTAGGCTTTCAAAACACTTTAATCTTAGTGGTTGATCTGAAAAAGGTCAACCATTTTTTTTTAGGGCTGTGCCGGTATATATTTCTTGAACCAGCTCTGGATCGTCATCTGTAAAACACCAAAAAATGCTTCCTTGAAAATGCCAGGCGACATTTTGGATTCTCCGCGGGTGCGATCAGTAAAAATGATAGGTACTTCTTTCAATACAAAGCCGAACTTCCAGGCTATAAATTTCATTTCGATCTGGAAAGCATACCCAACAAATCGGATCTGGTCGAGTGGTATAGTTTCCAATACTTTGCGGCTATAGCATACAAAGCCGGCCGTGGTATCGTGCACCGGTATACTGGTGATGAGGCGCACATAACTGCTCGCAAAATAGGAGAGCAGCACGCGGCCCATAGGCCAGTTCACTACATTGACTCCGGTAGCGTAACGCGACCCGATCGATACATCGCTTCCAAACTCAGCACACGACAGGTATAGATGTACCAGGTCTTTCGGATCGTGTGAAAAATCGGCGTCCATTTCCAATATATAGTCATAGCCGCGTTCAAGCGCAAACTTGAAACCGGTAATATAGGCTGTACCCAGGCCAAGTTTACCGGGGCGCTTCAGTAAATGTAGCTTTGTTTCGGTGGGCGTGTTGTAAGCCTCCTGGAGTTGCTCCACGATTTGCGCGGTGCCATCCGGAGAATTATCATCAACAATCAGGATGTGAAATTCCTTGGGTAATGCAAATACAGTATCAATGATCGAGCGAATATTCTCCCGTTCCTTATAGGTAGGAATTATGACAATTGCATTACTCACGACTTCCTTTTGGTTACTGGCAAATCTATAAAAAGTAAAAAACTAAACAATCGATTTAAGATTTACCCATAGTAAATTTAATACGCACATGCATCCTTTTAATTTCTGTAAATACTGAATATTTCTGATTCGCAAATAAAAAAACGAAAGGCCGAATGTTACTTCAGCCTTTCGTTTTCTATTTGATTGCAAGACTTTTCTGTCTAGTGTCCTTCGCCCGTTGAAACTGTTTCCTGGGAACCGAATGATGCCGCAAAGTAATCGCGGTTCATGCGGGCAATGTTGGTCAGCTTAATTTCTTTCGGACATTCAGCTTCGCAAGCTCCGATGTTGGTACAGTTACCAAAACCTTCTTCGTCCATTTGACTTACCATCGACATCGCTCTGCGGTCGCGTTCTGGTTGCCCTTGCGGTAACAAAGCCAGTTGCGAAATTTTAGCAGACACAAACAACATCGCTGAAGAGTTCGGGCAAGCCGCTACGCAGGCACCGCAGCCTATACATGCAGCAGCATCCATTGCTTTTTCAGCATCGTCTTTATTTACAGGAAGGTTGTTGGCATCTTGTGCCTGACCTGTATTTACACTCACAAAACCTCCGGATGCAATGATGCGGTCAAATGCATTACGATCCGTTACAAGATCTTTGATGATTGGAAATGCTTTCGATCTCCAGGGCTCTACATAGATTGTATCACCATCGTTGAACGTACGCATATATAGCTGGCATGTAGTGGCTGCATGGTGCGGGCCGTGTGCACGACCGTTGATATACATGCTGCACATACCACAGATACCTTCACGGCAATCATGATCAAACGCAATAGGCTCTTCACCTTTACGCACCAGGTTGTCGTTCAATATGTCAATCATTTCCAGGAACGACATGTCTGCATTGACGTTATCAATGCTATAGTCTACTAACTTACCTGGCGTATTAGCATTTTTCTGGCGCCAAACCTTTAAGTTAAATTTCATGATCCCTTATTATTTATAGCTTCTTGTTTGCATTTCAATGTTCTCGTAAACCAGAGCCTCCTTGTGAAGTACAGGATCTGAATCTACGGAAGTATGTTCCCATGCTGCTACGTAAGCGTACTTTTCGTCATCACGCTTCGCTTCGCCTTCTTCCTGGTATTCTTCACGGAAGTGACCACCGCATGATTCATTTCTGTTCAAGGCATCGACCACCATTAGCTCACCCAGTTCAATGAAGTCGGCCACACGACCGGCTTTGTCAAACTCAGGGTTAAATTCATTCAGTGAGCCCGGAATATTTACGTTGCTCCAGAACTCCTTGCGCAAATCCTGAATCATCTTTCTCGCTTTTGTCAGACCTTCTGCAGTGCGGGCCATACCGCAGTACTCCCACATGATCTTGCCCAACTGCTTATGCAGGTCATCAACTGTTTTCTTTCCTTTGATGCTGATGAGTTTTTCAGCACGAGCCTGAACTTCTTTCTCTGCTTCCACAAACGCAGGGTGATCAAGCGCTATAGGCTTTGTAAATATTTCCCCAGACAGATAGTTTCCTATAGTATATGGAATTACAAAGTACCCATCGGCAAGACCTTGCATCAAAGCAGAAGCACCGAGGCGGTTCGCACCGTGATCGCTGAAGTTTGCTTCACCTAAACAGTATAAACCTTTAATAGATGTCATCAGTTCATAGTCTACCCAAAGTCCACCCATCGTATAGTGAACGGCAGGGTATATTTTCATCGGAGTCTTCAGCGGATCTTCGTTGGTGATGTTCTGATACATCGGGAACAATTCACCGTAACGAGCCTTCACTACATCTACACCAAGGCGTTTAATAGCGTCTGCAAAATCCAGGAATACACCAAAGCCTGATGGAACAATACCGCGGCCATCATCGCATGCTTCTTTTGCTGCACGTGAGGCTATATCACGAGGACACAGGTTTCCGTAGGAAGGATATTTTCTTTCGAGGTAGTAATCGCGATCCTCCTCTCTGATGTCTTCCGGTTTCTTTTTGCCTTCGCGAATTGCTTTGGCATCTTCTCTTGTCTTCGGTACCCACACACGACCATCGTTACGCAACGATTCAGACATCAGCGTAAGCTTGGATTGATAGTCGCCGGTTACCGGTATACAAGTCGGGTGAATTTGAGTATAGCAAGGATTGGCAAAGTATGCACCCTTCTTGTGAGCTTTCCAGGCAGCCGTTACGTTGCTACCCATAGCGTTGGTAGAAAGGAAGAACACGTTACCGTATCCGCCCGTTGCCAGAATTACTGCGTGGCCAAAGTAGCGTTCCAGTTTACCGGTGATGAGGTTACGGGCAATGATACCACGTGCCTTACCATCGATGGTAACTACTTCCACCATCTCATGGCGGTTATACATCTTTACATTTCCTAAGCCCACCTGGCGCTCCAACGCACCGTATGCACCCAGCAACAATTGTTGTCCGGTTTGTCCGCGGGCATAGAACGTACGCGATACCTGCGCACCACCGAAAGAGCGGTTGTCAAGCAAGCCACCGTACTCACGTGCAAACGGTACACCTTGTGCTACGCACTGATCGATAATATTTCTGGATACATCAGCCAGTCGGTATACATTAGCTTCGCGTGCGCGGAAGTCGCCACCTTTTATAGTATCATAGAACAAACGGTAAACAGAGTCTCCATCGTTCTTATAGTTCTTTGCTGCGTTAATGCCACCTTGTGCTGCAATAGAGTGCGCACGTCTTGGTGAATCCTGAAAGCAAAATGCTTTTACTTTATATCCGAGTTCTGCCAGGGTTGCTGCGGCAGATGCACCGGCAAGTCCTGTACCTACTACTATTACTTCTACTTTACGTTTATTAGCCGGGTTAACCAGCTTTGCATGTTCTTTATAGTTACTCCACTTCTCGGCCAGCGGACCGGTTGGAATTTTAGAATCAAGTGCAGCCATATCTTTTTGTTTGAGAAACTATCAATCTGTTAATCTTCCGGAATACTTTATTGAATCCACTTGAAGTAAATGGATATCGGCATCATTGCGAAAATGAATGGCACCACAATAGAGAAGGCTGTGCCGACAAAAGTGATTGTCTTGTTATACTTCACGTGGTTCAGACCCAGTGACTGGAATGAACTTCTGAAACCGTGGAGCAAATGCCAGAAGAGTGAGAAACATCCAAGAAGATAGAGTACTACGATCAATGGATTCTGGAATATATCCAGCATCATTTGATAGAGTGGTAACTCTTCACCTTCAACAAACTGATGGGTACGGTTTGGAATCCAGAAGTGCGCCGTATGCATGATGAGGAACAACAGGATGAGTGTACCGAGTAAACCCATGCTTCTGCTATACCACTTGCTTTTCTCCGGGTGCTTTACATAGCTATATTTAACGGGACGCGCATCGCGGTTTTGTTTCCAGAGCAACAGCCCTTCGTAGATGTGCAGTAAAAATCCAATGATCAATCCGATTTCTAAAGTCCGGATAATGGTGTTTGTCCCCATAAAGTGCCCCCAGTGTGTAAAGGTGGCCCCGCCATCGTTAAAGAAAATCATCGCGTTAATGGTGCAATGAATTACCAGGAAACTGATCAGAAATAACCCGGTGAGCGCCATTACGAATTTCTTACCGAGTGAACTCGTAAGAATTTTGGTGAACCAATTCATAGTTAATTGTGCCTTGTAGAATTTTTGCGAAAAATAGTTCTCAAAGCCTATTTCACCAAAGACAAGTATACTTTATAAAAATTCTAAATAGAGAACAATTACAGGGGTGTCATTGTTACAGGAGCAGCTCGAACAAAAGTATAATGAGTGCAATAACAACCACTGCCAGGAGCAGAAACCATTCTTTGCGAGCAAAACGAGCAATAAGCTTCCATAAGTCTTTCATAGACCGTTAAATATGTTGCGACATGTGCCAACAATCAGGCCTGAAAAATTAAACTTCTGAAAAACAGGTTGTTGAATATATTCACAGATAAGGAAGCTTGAAATTTTTGATTCATTCCTGCATTAAAATTCCCAATACTGGATGCTGCTGATACGAAAAATGTAAAGGAATATTCTCGTCAAGAAGAAACTTTTGAGCACGAAAAAGTACTTCTTAAAAAGTAACTTTGTGCTAAAACCACTAATCGGATAATCGCTGATGTATTTAATCTTTGATACGGAAACCACGGGTATTCCGCATAATAAGACCGCACCTATAACTGACCTCGACAACTGGCCCAGGCTCGTGCAGCTAGCCTGGCAACTTCACGATAGCAACGGTAAACTCATCTCCAACCACAATTATATAGTTAAGCCCGAAGGATTTGATATACCCTATAAGGCTGAGCAGATACACGGAGTTTCTACGAAACGCGCCCTGGCAGAAGGACACGATCTTTTTACCGTACTCAGTACATTTATACAGGATCTTTCGAAAACATCTTTACTGGTCGGACACAATATTGAATTCGATATCAATATTATAGGCGCCGAGTTTATTCGGAAGAGCCTGGCGCCCGAACAATTTACCAACCTCGACAGAATTGATACCGGTATAGCTTCGACAGAGTTTTGTCAATTGACCGGAGGTATAGGGGGGCGTTTAAAGATGCCGCGCCTCATCGAGCTGCACCAAAAACTTTTTGGTAAAGACTTTGGCGATGCGCACGATGCTGCCTACGATGTTGCTGCAACGGCACGATGCTATTTCGGCTTGATCAAGCAAAAAGTAGTAAAGCCTTTTGATGATACACCGTTTGATGCTATCGTATATGAAGAACCTAATCTTGATGCAGCAAACTTTGCCAAGAAAGAGAAACGGAAAGATGCTTCATACTCGCTAAAGGATGAACCGGTTGTATTAACCGATAAACCTTTTGTACACCTGCATGCACATTCGCAATACTCCGTACTGCAGGCAACGCCCGATATAAAATCCATGGTGGCAAAAGCCAAGGCGTTGAATATGCCAGCGGTTGCACTTACTGATTTGGGTAATATGTATGGTGCGTTCAAGTTTGTGCGCGAAGCATTAAACCACGAATTGAAACCTATAGTAGGTTGCGAGTTCTATATAGCAGAGGAACGTAAGAAGTTAAAGTTTACAAAAGATAATCCAGACAAGCGCTATAACCAGGTGTTGATAGCCAAGAATAAAGATGGTTATCACAACCTGGCCAAGCTTAGCTCATACGGTTTCATTGAAGGATTGTATGGTATATTTCCGCGTATTGATAAAGCGCTGGTCGAAGAGTATAAAAATAATCTGATCGCTATCACGGGTGGCCTCTCCAGCGAAGTGCCGCACCTTATTTTGAACGTTGGTGAGAAGCAAGCTGAAGAAGCTTTCAAGTGGTGGCACAATCTGTTTGGCGAAGATTTCTATGTAGAGTTAAACCGACATGGTATACCGGAAGAAGATCACGTGAATGAAGTACTGCTTCGCTTTGCAGAGAAGCATGGTGTAAAATATTTTGCAGCCAACGAATCATACTACCTCGATAAAGAAGAAGCCAATGCCCACGATGTATTGTTGTGTATAAAGGAAGGTGAATTCAAATCGACACCGATCGGGTATGGTCGTGGGCATCGGTATGGTTTAGCGAATACAGAGTATTACTTCAAGTCGCAGGATGAAATGAAATCCATTTTCCGCGATTTACCACAAGCGATCGAAACAATCAGTGAGATACTCGATAAGATCGAAAGCTATAAACTCGATCGTAACGTACTGCTTCCGAAGTTCGATATACCGAAAGAGTTTAACACCGAAGATGAATACCTGCGCCACCTCACGTACGAAGGTGCGCGGAAGAAATACGAAGAGATTACACCAAATATACAGGAGCGTCTTGACTTCGAATTGGAAACCATTCAGAAGACAGGGTATCCTGGTTACTTCCTCATTGTACAAGACTTTACCTCGAAGGCGCGTGAGATGGGTGTATCCGTAGGGCCTGGTCGTGGTTCTGCTGCAGGTTCTGCGGTAGCGTATTGCATCGGTATAACTAACGTAGATCCGATCAAGTACGATTTGCTGTTCGAGCGTTTTCTTAACCCGGACCGTGTATCACTCCCTGATATTGATATTGACTTTGATGATGAAGGTCGCGATCGTGTATTGAAATATGTAATTGATAAATATGGCAAGACACAGGTAGCGCAAATCATTACCTACGGTACGATGGCTGCAAAGTCATCCATACGGGATTGCGCGCGTGTAATGGAACTCCCATTGGCAGATTCGAACTTGCTCGCGAAGATGATTCCGGAGAAACCGGGAACAACACTCGATGCTGCCTTTGAAGAAGTAAAAGAACTGGCCGATATAAAGAAGGGTACAGACTTGCGTGCCGATGTACTCAAGCAAGCTGTCGTGTTGGAAGGTTCTGTAAGAAGCACCGGTACACACGCCTGCGGTGTAATTATTACGCCGGATGATCTGACCAAGTTCGTACCGATGTCTGTTGCGAAAGACTCTGACATGCTGGTAACACAGTTCGATAACAGTGTGGTAGAGAGTGCGGGGTTGTTGAAAATGGACTTCCTCGGGTTAACAACGCTGTCGGTAATTAACACCGCGGTGCGTAACGTGAAGAAGAGCCGCGGTATAACCATAGTAGTAGATGATATACCCCTGGATGATGCCAAGACCTATCAACTCTTTCAGCGAGGCGAAACAGCTGGAACGTTCCAGTTTGAAAGTTTAGGGATGCAGAAATATCTGCGTCAGCTAAAGCCCGATAAATTTGAAGATCTCATCGCCATGAACGCCCTGTATCGTCCGGGCCCAATGGAATATATACCTGCCTTCGTAAATCGTAAACATGGTCGCGAACCGATCAAGTATGATTTACCGGAGATGGAAGAGTTCCTTGCCGAGACCTATGGTATCACAGTGTACCAGGAGCAGGTAATGTTGTTGTCGCAGAAGCTTGCCGGTTTCAGTAAAGGTGATGCCGATGTGCTTCGTAAAGCGATGGGTAAAAAGCAGAAGGCTGTCCTCGACAAGATGAAAGATAAGTTCATCAAAGGATGTGCTGAACGCGGACATGCCAAGGAGATATGTGAGAAGATATGGACCGACTGGGAGGCGTTTGCGCAGTATGCGTTTAATAAATCGCACTCTACGTGTTATTCACTTGTTGCATATCACACCGCATACCTCAAAGCAAATTACCCGGCAGAGTATATGGCCGCTGTATTAACACACTCCCAGAGCAACCTCGAGAGTGTTACGTTCCATATTGAAGAGTGCCGAAGCCTGGGTATAAAAGTATTAGGACCACACGTTAATGAATCCGGTGTATTCTTCGAAGTAAATAAGGATGGCGAGATCCGCTTTGGACTCGGTGCTATTAAAGGTGCCGGTGAAGCAGCCGTAGAAGCGATCATCCAGGAACGTGATGCACGCGGACCGTTCGAAGATATATTTGAGTTTGCCAAGCGTATGAACCAGCGCTCGGTAAATAAAAAGACATTTGAGTGTCTTGCGCTCTCCGGTGCATTTGATTGCTTCCAGGGTATACATCGCAGACAGTATGTATTTGCCAAAGATGGAGATATAAACCTGTTGGAGAAGTCGATTAAGTACGCGGCCAAAACACAACAGGAAGAGCAGAGTGCCCAGGCAAGTTTATTCGGAGGAAGTTCAGGCACAGTAATGCCTAAACCGAAAATAGAATATGTTGAACCGTTTAGTGAAATTGAAAAACTTAATCTCGAAAAAGAAGTGGTGGGTATATATATATCCGGTCACCCGCTTGATAACTTCAAGTTTGAGATGGAGAAGTTCTGTACCGTAACCTGCAGTCAGCTAGGAGAACTTGATCCGATGCTGGGGAGGGAACTGAAATTAGGTGGTATAGTTTCAGGGGTAGAGCACCGCACTACCAAAACGGGTAAGCCCTTTGGTAAATTTACCATGGAAGACTATAACGGTAACTATACCTTTACCCTGTTTGGAGAAGACTACCTGAAGTTTAAAAACTTTATGAACACCGGCTGGTTCCTGTTCATAGAAGGTGCCGTGGTGAAGAACACCTGGGGACAGCAAAATATAGAGTTCAAGATCAGGAATATAGATTTGC
The DNA here is from genome assembly GCA_902168205.1 of uncultured Chitinophaga sp. Classification (GTDB taxonomy): domain Bacteria; phylum Bacteroidota; class Bacteroidia; order Cytophagales; family Cyclobacteriaceae; genus Ohtaekwangia; species Ohtaekwangia kribbensis. The sequence continues at coordinate 644,758 of CABHOK010000003.1, forward strand.
TGAACGAGATAGGGGTGAAGCGAAGCAAGGGGGTTCAATTGAAAATAAACGCACGGGAAATAACCAAAGACCTGATTGGCAAGATAGAAGATGTGTGCATGGAGTTTTCCGGAAACACACCGTTGTACATGAAGATCCGCGATGACCAGGAGAATATTTATCTCGATGTAATGTCGAGGAGGTTCCGGGTTAACCCGATCAACGATATGGTTAAAAAGATGGAGAAGGCAGGGGAACTTGAGGTGGAAGTGGTGTTTTAACGTATGCGGTACCCGCCTTTGCGAACTTGTATACGCAAAGGCTGGAACCTTGAACTAATAAGATTACCTTTGCGTTTGGCTATTAACCACGGTAATAAAAGAATTAAAAATTTAAACTTTATAAACTAAAATGGGAAAAGCAATTGAACTCACAGATGCTAATTTCGATTCGATCATCAACTCCGATAAGCCTGTCCTGGTAGATTTCTGGGCAGAGTGGTGTGGCCCTTGTAAAATGATCGGTCCGGTTGTGGAAGAACTCGCTGGCGATTATGACGGCAAAGCTGTTATCGGCAAGCTGAATGTTGACGAAAATCCCAATGTTACGGCACGTTTCGGTGTTCGCAGCATCCCTACACTGCTGGTATTTAAAGGAGGACAGATCGTTGACAAACAAGTTGGTGCTGTACCTAAATCTGTATTGGCGCAGAAACTTGCTGCTCAGGTAGCTTAATTATATACAGTACTATATATACAAATGCCAGTGAGATGTCATGTCGCACTGGCTTTTTTTTTGGAGAAAGTATAGTATATATACCGAAAGCAAATTTCTTCCGGTATATAGTATAGTTATTATTTATCGGTGCGGAAGCTTGGCACGGGCAGGCCTTCTTTGCTGAACAAATTAGGCATAGACGCATTGCTCCACCCAAAGCGAACCGCTACAGGAACCTTAACTTCTTTTGCCGATACAACTACGGTACTGCCTTCTATCGTTGCTTTGGCAGGATAGAATTTCCGGTCAGCTCCGGCAATCTGGAACTCGGTAAGTTCTTTGCCTTTGGCCATCAACCCGCCCGTTGCGTGATCGAACGTAATGCGAATCTTCCCTTTTTCAACTTTGTGCGATTTGTATATAGGACTTTGGTATGCTATACCTTTCTTGCCATAGGTATCTGCCAGCGCTACGTTAGCCAGGCGTTCGCCTACAGGTTTTTTATACTGCGGGTGTATATCTTTTACGTTGTCCACCAGGTCGGAAATTACCACCATACCCGACTTCGGTATCTGCAACATCTCAACCTGCTGTTCGCGAATCAACACACCGCTATCGCCACCATATTCGGTATAAGGAGCAATCTGCACATAGTAAAATGGGAACTCATTCAGGAAAACTCTACGCCATTCACCCACCAATGTTTCCATCAGGTGTTTATAGGTCTCCGGGGCTGACGTGTTGCTTTCGCCCTGATACCATAACGCACCGGCTATACGAAACGGAATGATGGGGTGAATCATAGAATTATATACTACTCCGGGATTGGACGGGCACCATGGACGATCGTCAATCTGTTTGGCTGCAGAAGCTTTTAACGCTGGGTCGGCGAGTATACGGCCTTCGGGTACCCATGTCTCAGCCGGTGTGCCGCCCCAGCTGGCGTTGATCAAACCGATCGGTACATTCAGGTCCTGGTTCAGTTTCTTGCCAAAGAAATAGGCAACCGCGCTGAAGTAACGTGCAGTTTCTGCGTTGCATACTTTCCATTGTCCTTCGCCATGCACTTGGGGAAAAGACGCGGCTGATTTATGGATTTGAAAGAGGCGTATGTTCGGATCGTTCACCTGTGGCAGAACTTGTTTACCATCGCCCGATGTTTCCATACCCCACTCCATATTCGATTGTCCGGAGCAAAGCCATACCTCACCAATCATCACATCCTGTATAATCCGCTTTTCTCCCCACGCGTTACTGATCGTTATGGTATAGGGACCACCGGCAGGCGGAGTATATAACGTTGTGCTCCAGTAAGTGGTGTTATCAGCTTTGGTACGAATGGTGGTTGTATCCCAGCTAACTTTAATAGTGATCTCTTGCGAGGGATGAGCCCATCCCCATATAGGCGTAGGTGATTGCTGCTGCAATACCATGTGGTCGTCAAATAAACTGGGGAGCCTAAGCTGGCCATACGAAACCGAAACTACTGCGAGGCTAAGCAGTAAAAAGAAAATCCTCTTCATGATGTTGTTTGTTTTGCGCACCGAAAGTATCTAAAAGACGTCAGATGCTAAAACGAAATATACTCTTAGAAAATTTTCTTCAGGCGTTCAACTATTTCCAAAACAGCCGGACAAACCAATGTATTCTTGTAGGTGAGCTCCATAATCTGCACCATCTTTTTGCGATCCGTATGCGGATATTCACGACAAGCCTTTGGCCGGTCTTCATATACCAGGCAGTAATTGTCGGCATCCAGAAAAGGACAGGGCGATGATTTCAATACGTAATCCTTGTCTTCGTCAATGCGCAGATATTTCTCAACAAAGTCTCCCGGCTTCATGCGCAACGACTTTGCTACACGCTCAATATCGTTCTGGTAAAAAATAGGACTCGTGGTCTTGCAGCAATTGGCGCAGGTAAGGCAATCAATCTCTTCAAAAACTTCTTCGTGGGTGGTATGAAATACATCGTCCACTTTGCGCGGATCTTTTTTCTTTATACCCTGCAAAAACTTTTTGTTCTCACTGCTTCGCTGCTGCGCACTATTTCTGAAACGCTCTAAATCCATGTACAAAATTAAGCATCCACTGTATTGATAGCTACAATGGGAAACCGAAGTGTAAAGGTAGCGCCTTTTCCCCATTCACTCTCTACTGAAATTTCGCCTCGCGATTTTGTTACCAGTGCCTTTACAATGGACAGTCCTAAGCCGGTAGAGCCTTCACCCGCAGTAGGGCGTGCAGAAAGCTTTTTGAATTTTTTGAACAGATGCGGAAGATCATTCGGATGAAAGCCTGGACCCTGATCCTGTATGGCGATTGTAAAATTTTTGGTATCAGATGTTACGGTTATAAATATACTCTTGCCGATGGGAGAGAACTTGATGGAATTCGTTAAGAGGTTATCGAGTATACGCACCAGGCAAACCGGATCCATGGTAAGATATTCTCCCGGTTCAATCTGATAGCTGCATTGCAATGTAAGCTGTTTTTGTTTTAACGGAACGCTATAGTTGCTGATAGCTTCTTCTATAAAATTACGCACGTCAATTTCTTCTACACGCACCTCCTGGTTCGGATCTTCGATTTTGTTGATCTCCATCAAATCGCGTATCAACGCGTTGCCATCATCGCATACGCCACGCATGCGGCCGAGTAAATCTTTCTGCTCATCGTTCAACGGACCGGTAAGTTCGATAACGCTGGCAAGTCCAACCACTTTGCTTAACGGACTGCGCAGGTCGTGTGCCACTACCCCGATCATACCATCTTTTTCAAGATGCAGATCTTCGAGACTTTCATTTTTAGCAGCGAGTATCTGGTTTTGTTGTTCAATCTTTTCCAGTAACGCCTGCATCTCTTCGTTGGCCTTGGAGATCTCTTCCTTCTGAAGCATGAGCAGCGTACTGGTTTTTGTTTTATGTCGCAGCCAGTAGAGCATGCCGCTTACTACCAGCATAAATATACCTATAGCGGTGATGAGTAATTTTCTGTCGTTGGTATGTCGAAGTTCATCCAGTTTTTTAGCATCGTTCAGGCGCTGTATCTCTTTGTCTTTTTTCTCGGCCTCATAGAGTCCACGAACAACCGCTACCTGCTGACTTTTGCGTTGATCGAATAAACTGTCTTTTAAAAACGCATAGCGCTTATACGATACATACGCATCTTTATAGTTACCGCGTGCAGAGTCCAGTCTTGAACGAACCAGGTAATTTTTTTCGAGCCAGCCTTTTGTTCCGAGCTTGTCGGTAACATCCTTCCATTGAGCCAGGTAACTTTCAGCTTCGTTAAAACGATGCTGCGCTATATATAGCTGACTCAGTCCACTGGTAGGATTTATGGTGAGCTCCTGGTCCTGAATTTCATTGGCGATCTGAAGTGCACGCATATAGTTCTTCTCTGCCTGCGCAGTTTTGTTCTGGGCACGGTATATATCTCCCAGAAAGCAAAGTGTAAATACGAGACCTCTGCGTTCGTTAATTTCTTGCTGAACCAGTAATGCTTTATCGAGATACTCCTGGGCTTCGGTATAGCGCTTTAATACAGTAAGTATACCGCCTACATTGGTGTTGGCAAATGCAATGGTGGCTTTGTTTTTGGAGCGTTGCATGTGCTCGAGGTAGCGCTTGTAATAATGCAAGGCTTCGTTCGGTTGTTCGAGTTGCTGGTATACTACGCCAATGTTGTTAAGCGTAGAGCCAATAAGCCGGTCGCTGTGAATGGCTTCGCTGATCTTGAGCGATTGGAAATAATAGTCCAGTGCAATTTCGTAACTGCCGCGATAGTAGTAATTTATACCCATGCTGTTGAGTACGGATGCTAGTCCTTCCTGCTCAGAAGTCGTTTTGAAAAGATCGACCGATATAGTATAATTTCGAAGCGCTTCATCGTAATCAGATTGCAACTCGTATGCCTGGCCGATAAAGTTATGCGTGCGTGCAAGACCAACGGTGTACCCGATTGTTTCAAAAATTTGTTTCGCGTGACTAAATTCCAATAGCGCACTATCGTATTCACTCTTGCGTATATAGGCATACCCCGACACGAGCCATGCACTACCCACCCCTTTTGTAAAATCGAGTTGCTCGGCCAGCAGTCTTGCTTCTTTCGCTTTTTGTAAAGAAGGTTGAAACGAACCGGCACGGTATAACTCACGCGCGAGGTCGATCAGTAAATTAACACGCGTAGTATCGGCAGGAGCATGTAGCAGGATTGCTTTTAAACTATCAGTTTTCGGTTGTTGTGCCTGCGTGTGCAGCAAACCGACGGATAAAACAAAGATTAAAAGTGCTGTGAAAGATGGCAGAACTTGCCCGACTCTTAGAATTCTCATGCTCCTCAGGGACCTTCTTGAAATTAGAACGAAAAATACACGGTGACGAAAATTTTTACGCTTTCAAAAAGCTTACTTCCTTACACGGACAAAACGATTGAATGTTTTGTGTTTTAATCGCGATTTACGGTTATCGGTGTATTTTTACGGAGTATGAATACCTCATCTTTTATTACGAACATCAAGAAAACGGTTAACCTGAACGAGGAGGAAGAAAAATACATTGAATCTGTTTTTGTACCACTGCGCGTGAAACAGGGAGAGTTTGTAGAGCATAGCGGTGAGATTACACGATACTTTATTTATGTACAGTCAGGTTGCCTGATGACGTACTTTACCGATAGAGATGCCTTTGATCACGTTGCTCAATTTGCAACCGCTGGCTGGTGGACAGGCGATTTACACAGCATCACTAAAGGTGTTCCCTCCATCTATAGCACACGCGCGCTTGCAGACTCTGAAGTCTTATTATTACCAAAGAATAGTCAGGAAGAATTATTGAACAAGTATCCACAGATGGAGCGATACTTCCGCATATTATACCAGAACGCACTCGTTACGCACCTGCATCGCATCATACAAGGCCACGCAGCCGCAGCCGATGAACGCTATATATCCTTTCGCGAAAAATATCCATCCCTCGAACAATACGTACCATTGAAGTATATAGCATCCTATCTGGGCATCACACCCGAGTTCCTCAGCAAGATCCGGAGGAGGTTGATGGAGAACAGGTGAGATTATTCGTTAATCGTTAACTGTTAATGGTTGTCAACTCAGGCAAGTATATATTTACCCGTCACCAAACGCGCCCAGTCCCACACTTCACACATCTAGCAGCTGGAAGCTGGCAGCCTGCAACTATTTCTTAACCTAGTTCAAGATACTTTCCCTTCTTTCTTAACCTAGTTCAACCCGTGCAGACCGGTGCGTGCTGTAGATTTGTATCATCAATTACAAATAATACAAACCGAAAATAACATGGCAACAACAAAATGGGCTATTGATACAACGCATAGCGAAGTACAATTCAAGGTGAAACACCTGGTGATTTCAACCGTAACCGGATCATTTAAAAAATTCTCGGGTGAAGTGTCCAGCGAAAGCGAAGACTTCAACAACGCAGCTGTTACACTTAATATTGATGTTGATAGCATTGATACAAACCAGGCAGATCGCGATGGTCACCTGAAGAGCGATGATTTCTTCTCGGCATCACAACACCCTACTATATCTTTTGCCGGTAAACTGGTAAAGAATGGTGGTGATTATAAACTGAATGGTGATCTGACGATCCGTGGTGTTAAGAAAACAGTTTCACTGGATGTAGACTTTGGTGGTGTAGTGAAAGATCCTTGGGGAAATACAAAGGCAGGTTTCGAACTGAATGGTAAAGTTAATCGTAAGGATTTTGGTCTGACATGGAATGCTTTAACAGAAGCAGGTGGTATGGTAGTAGGAGAGGATGTTAAGCTCCAGATGAACGTTGAGCTGGCGAAAGTGGCGTAAAGGGGTTACATGTTCATATTCTGTCAGCCGAAAGCTACCTGTTACGGGTAGCTTTTTTATTTTCATGCTATAGCTTGTAAACTTATTTGTTCCGTTCAGCAGAGTAGCAGATACGAACCCGTATCTTGGCAGTGCGTATAAGAATAGCTAACCCATACCCCTATGACTGCTACTGCTACGGTAAACGGAGTTTTGGTCGAGAAACCCCGAATATCTTCCATCGACCTTGTGCGAGGTATTATCATGATCATCATGGCGCTCGATCACACGCGTGATTTTTTTCATGCCGATGCCAACGTGTTTCAGCCTACCGATCTTACCAAGACAAACCCGATATTATTTTTTACGCGCTGGATCACACATTTCTGTGCACCAACTTTTGTATTTCTCTCGGGCACAGCCGCGCGGATCAGTCTGCAACGCAAGAGTAAGAAAGAGCTTTCCATGTTCCTGCTAACGCGCGGGCTCTGGCTTGTGATACTTGAATTTACGATTGTGCGTTTCGGTATACTGTTCAATCTATACTATGACTTTGTCATCATGCAGGTGATCTGGGTAATTGGTACTTCAATGATCGTGCTGTCGGCATTAGTCTTTCTGCCGGAAATGGTCATTGGTATACTTGGATTGATCTTTATACTTGGACACAACGCGTTTGATGCACATCCGCTGGATCCAACGGATAGCGGTTATACTATATGGGCAATCCTGCGACAAACAGGCGCTATACCACTTGATGCCAACCACCTGGTATTGGCATTTTATCCGTTAATTCCATGGCTGGGTATTATGCTTGCCGGCTATGCTATAGGCAAATGGTATACCCGTGAGTATGATGCTACGCAAAGAAGAAAGCAATTACTTACAGCCGGTATAATAGCCGTTCTGCTGTTCATCGTACTACGTTTTATAAATATATATGGCGACCCGGCTCCGTGGAGTACACAGAAAAATATAGTTTTTACTATTCTTAGTTTTATAAACTGCACCAAGTATCCGCCTTCGTTATTATATACATTGATGACGTTAGGACCTGTGTTGATCATCCTGTCGTGGATGGAAGGCAAAGAACTTAATTTCCTGAAGCCGGCATTGGTCTTTGGCAGAGTACCATTGTTTTATTATGTACTGCATTTCTATTTGATCCATACGATATCATTGATTTCCTACATGATCATAAATGACAAGTCGCTATCAGAAGTTGATTTTCATTTTGGCAACGCCTTCGGAGGCATCCCGACAGGCTGGGGCTATTCACTGGGCATAGTATATATAGCCTGGATCAGTGTTGTTGTGGCGCTTTACCCTGTCTGCAAATGGTACAACCGCTACAAGAGCACGCACAGCTATACCTGGCTCAGCTACGTGTAGAGCGATTGAAAAATTATAAGATTAAGAAGATTTTGAGATTGGAAGATTATAAGATTAAGAAGATTGAAAAATTATTAAGTATCCGTAATCTTTCAATCTTCTAATTTTTTCAATGTTGCAATTTTCTAATCTTTCAATTCGAAGTTTACATCCGCTCGGGTACTTCGATGCCGAGGAGTTTCATGGAGCGCTTGATGATGCGCGCTACGGTATACGATAATGCTACTCTGAATTTCAGTTTGGATGTATTCTCTTCACTGAAGATCGGAATGCTTTGATAGAATTGGTTGTAGGCTTTCGCCAACTCAAATGCATAGTTTGCTATAATTGCCGGTGAGTAATCTTTAGCAGCCTCCCTGATTTTATTTTCGAAGGAGCTTATCAGGTATAGGGCATCGCGCTCTGCTGGTTCGAGTGTCGTTACGGCTCTCAGGTCTTGCGGATTAACGTGTATGCCCAGACTCTCCGCTTTACGCACGATAGCTTTGATACGCGCATGGGTATATTGAATGAACGGCCCGGTGAAGCCTTGTAATTGAATAGACTCATTCGGATCGAACAACATACGTTTCTTCGGATCGACTTTCAGCAGGAAGAATTTCAATGCGCCAAGACCTATCATTTCGAATAATGCCTGTGCATCCGTTTCGCTTACGCCTTCCAGTTTGCCAAGTTCACGGGTTTGCTTTTCGGCTTCATCATGCATCTCCTGCATCAGGTCGTCAGCATCTACTACGGTGCCTTCGCGTGATTTCATTTTGCCGGTAGGAAGATCAACCATGCCATACGACAAGTGGAAGCAACGCTTCGCCCACTCGTATCCAAGTTTATTCAGAATGAGGAACAACACTTTGAAGTGATACTCCTGCTCGTTACCAACAGTATATACTTGTCCGGATATTTTAGGGAAATCTGTAAAGCGTAATATAGCTGTGCCGATGTCCTGCGTCATATATACGGAAGTGCCATCCGCGCGGAGTAATACTTTCTGATCGAGTCCGTCAGAAGTAAGATCGACCCATACGGAGCCATCTTCTTTCTTGAAGAATATACCTTTCTCTAATCCCTGCATCACCAACTCTTTACCGAGGAGGTACGTGTCTGATTCAAAGTATAATTTTTCAAAATCAACGCCCATGCGTTTATAGGTAGCATCAAACCCTTCGTATACCCAGCTGTTCATCATCTTCCAGAGTTCAACTGTTTCGGTATCTTTTTGTTCCCACTTGCGCAGCATCTCGGATGCTAACACCATAATCGGTGCTTGCTTTCCTGCTTCATCTTCAGTAAGACCCTGCGCGATGAGTTCACTGGTCTGTGCCTTGTAAGTCTTATCAAAGATCACATAATACTTACCCACCAGGTGATCACCTTTTGTACCACTGCTTTGAGGTGTCTCTCCATTCCCAAAGAGTTTCCAGGCGGCCATGGATTTGCAGATGTGTATACCGCGATCGTTAATGATCTGTACCTTGTGTACGTTATAGCCGTTCGCTTTGTAGATTTCGCTTACACTATATCCCAGGAAGTTATTCCGTAAGTGTCCTAAGTGCAGTGGCTTGTTGGTATTCGGAGATGAATACTCGATCATGATCTCTTGTCCGTTGTAGGGTATCTGTCCGTAGTTCGGATCAGAAGCTATAGCATGCAGTGCTTCCACCCATATACTGTCGTGCAGCGAGAGATTCAGAAATCCTTTTACAACATTATACTTGCTGATAACACCCGAATTTGCCAGGAGATATTCGCCAACCATGCGCGCAGTTTCTTCAGGACCTTTTCGCGATAGCTTGGTTAACGGGAAACATACCAGTGTATGCGTTCCTTCAAACTCTGCGTTGGTGGCCTGTAGCTGCAGGTTCTCCACAGTTTGGTTGAATACGGCTGTAACCGCTTTCTGTATTTCAGACTGAAGTAAAAGATCGAGATTCATAGTAGACGTAAGACAAAAGTAGCAAGACGTAAGACGGAGTAGTCTTGTGCCTTGCTACTATATACTTTAATTTTTTAGCTTTTTATTTTACCACTCGAGTATATATGCAAAGATCAGCGGAGCCACAATGGTAGCATCTGATTCGATGATATATTTCGGAGTTTCAATGCTGAGTTTTCCCCAGGTAATTTTTTCGTTCGGTACGGCTCCGGAGTATGAACCGTAGCTGGTAGTAGAATCGCTGATCTGGCAGAAGTAGCTCCAGTATGGAACATTGTCGCGTTCAAGATCCTGGTGCAGCATCGGTACAACGCATATCGGGAAATCGCCCGCTATACCACCACCAATCTGGAAGAACCCTATACCTTCTGTGCCGGAATTCTTGGTATACCACTCAGCCAACCAAACCATATACTCTATACCAGACTTCATCGTAGATGCTTTCAGTTCACCGGTTACACAGTATGAAGCAAAGATGTTACCCATGGTAGAGTCTTCCCATCCAGGAACAACCATTGGTAAATTTCTTTCTGCCGCTGCGATCATCCATGAATTTTTAGGATCGATCTCGTAGTATTGTTTCAGGTCACCGCTGTTCAATAAGCGGAACATGAATTCATGCGGGAAGAGGCGCTCGCCTTTGTCCTCAGCATCCTTCCATACCTGGTATAAATGCTTCTGTAATCTTCTGAAAGCTTCTTCTTCCGGTATACATGTATCGGTTACACGGTTCAGGTGGTTCTCTAACAAGTCCCACTCTTGCTCCGGGGTAAGATCGCGGTAGTTCGGAATTCGTCTGTAGTGCGAGTGCGCTACCAGGTTCATGATGTCTTCTTCCAGGTTAGCACCGGTACAGGAAATAATTTGCACTTTATCCTGACGGATCATTTCTGCGAAGCTGATGCCGAGTTCACCTGTACTCATTGCACCGGCTAGCGTCACCATCATTTTTTTGCCTTCGGCAAGATGCTTCTTATAACCTTTTGCGGCATCTACCAACGCAGCCGCGTTGAAGTGCAGATAATGTTTCTCGATGAAAGAGGAAATCGGTCTGTTTTGGCTCATGACTGTTTTTAATTCGAATTCAGGGGCGAAATTAAGAAAATCGCAGAAGTTCGCTGACTTTTTTATAGAAGCGTGTAAACTTATCGTTATGATAGAATGCAACCTGGCAGTATTTTGTGCCGACTTTATAAAGCTATGATGTGCTCACGTATGAGAATCCTGTTTTGCTTGTTTGTTGGTTTTGTATATGGAAACGCAGAGGCGCAGTCGAAAGAAGAGTTTGAACTTGTAAAAAAAGATGGAACGATCTCGGTTTATGAGCGTTGGATCACCCTTCCCAACACCGACCCTCCGGTAAAAGCGCGCGAGGTTAAAGGCGAGTTTTATTTTCGAAACACGATTTACGCAGGGCTGCACCTGATTCAGAATGAGGAAAAAATTATGCAATGGCAGGACCACGTGAGCGAGTTCAAAGTATATAAACAACGCGACACTACTACCTGGCTTGAATATTCCTATCATGATATACCCTGGCCGGTAAGCGATCAGGATCATTTGCTGGTATATACTATGGCTGCGTCTGGCCCGGGCGTTATAACCCTTACGTTTAAATCCAAAGTAGATGATGGAATTGCCCCGGTTCGAAAAGGTGTAACACGCATGGAGCTTTCCGGCAGTTGGAAACTCGAGCAGATCGCTCCAGGAAAAGTAAAAGCTACCTATATAATTTCATCCAAACCCATTGGCATTCCCAAGTTTCTGACAGACCCGATTATCCGCAGTAATATTATGACTACGATCAAGGAGTATATTGCTTTGCTGGAGGGAAAAAAATAAAGCTGTCACTTGTATGCAACAGCTTTATCTATAATTTTTGAAATATTAAGTAGTCTACTCCGCCAGAACCGGTCTGTTTACAATAGACTTCGCGGTTGCTTCCAGAATTTCGAAGGCACTTTCGGCCATTCTGTTTTCCGTATCAAGTGTCGGATTTACTTCTACAATTTCCCACGCGCAAACTTTCGGATCTTTGCCGAGTTCGGAGTTCAGAATTTTAGCTTCTTCAACCGTAAGTCCGTTGGGTACGGGAGTTCCGGTTCCGGTAGATACACGACTGTCGATACTATCAACATCAAATGAGACATAGATCATGTCGCAATGATCGAGCATCTCCAATGTTTTTTTTGCAATCACGGCAGGTCCGAGTTTCTTCACATCTTCTGTCTCAATAAAATTGATGTTGTATTTGTTAAGAAGATAATTCTCAGGCTTCTCCAGGTCACGAACCGCTATATATACAATGTCCTCCGGATATATCTTGGGTCCTGGCATACCTACACTTTTAAGTTGCTCCCAATACTCCAGTGTCTCACCGCGCGGGTCGTTCACTTTGCATTCCAGGTTATCAATACCACACGCCATGGCGAGTGCCATACCGTGCATATTTCCCGAAGGAGTTGTAAACGGAGTGTGGATGTCGGCATGCGCGTCAATCCAGATAACACCAAGGCGTGCTTTCGGATGTGCTTTCTTTATACCGGATATAGTTCCGTAAGAAGTGCTGTGATCGCCTGCCATGATGAGCGGGAAGAACTCATCGAAGATGGTTTCATATACTTCCAGGCAAACACGCTCTTCCATGATCATCACACCATCAATGAACTTCGCGTAAGAATGCTTGGCACCATCGAATAGCAGCTCGTTTACATTCTCAACTTCAACGGATTCGTATTGTTTGAAAAAATCGGAATTCAGGTCTAAGCTGGCGATCTTCATCGCTTCTACCCCTAAGCTGGCACCGCGGGTTCCGGCACCGATTTCGGACTTCACTTCTATGATCTTTAGCTCTTTCACGACAAATAGTATTAAAGTTTTATGAATTAATGGTTAACCAGAAAAAATATAACAAAATCCCCTTCAGGATGCCTTTAGAAATCGGGCAAACCGGGCGCCTTGGCAAGCGCGATCGCGAAAAACGAACAGGGAAAATGATTAACCATGCGTTCTGTATGAGTTATTGCAAAGATGGCAAAATTATCCCAATATTGCACCCTTTGTTAGAGGACGATAATCGTTAACCGTTACTTGTAAATGGTGTGTGCCGGGTTTGGTGTGGTAAATTAAAATTGTTCACATGGCATTAACTCATTTATGTTAACGATCACGCGTTTAACAGGCATTTCAAAAAAACGACTAACTATTAACCGATAACGGTATAAATGAAGAGCTACCGCGAGCTGATTGAACAAACCTTTGAGTTTCCTCAGAAAGAATTTAAGGTCCGCGACCATGAACTGTTGTTTAATGATGTACCCCTGATGGATATCATCAAACAGTACGGCACGCCTCTCAAACTAACATATCTTCCGCGCATCAGCGAAAATATCCGATCGGTACAGGCCATCTTCAACAACGCACTGACTAAATTCAAATACAACGGTAAGTATACGTATTGTTACTGTACCAAGTCATCGCACTTTTCCTTCGTGCTGGAAGAAGCATTGAAGAATGAAGATGTACACGTTGAGACATCGTCTGCATTTGATATTCCGATTGTGCGTTCCCTTTATGAAAAAGGAAAAGTAACAAAAGATACATATATACTTTGTAATGGCTTTAAAATGCCGTTGTATACAAAATATATATCGGAACTTCTCAACGATGGTTTCCATAACTGTGTGCCGATCCTGGATGAGATGGGCGAGTTCGAGGAGTACGAGAAGAATGTGAAGAATCCATACCGCGTAGGTATTCGTGTAGCGGCCGATGAAGAACCTAAATTTGAGTTCTATACTTCGCGTCTAGGCATCCGCTATAGCGACATCATTCCTTTCTATCGTGAGAACATTGAGAAGAGTAGCAAGGCATCGCTCAAGATGTTACACTTCTTCATCAATACCGGTATAAAAGACACGGCTTATTATTGGAGTGAACTGAGCCGCTTTGTTTTTAAATATTGCGACCTCAAAAAGATTTGCCCGACACTGGATTCTATTGATATCGGTGGAGGCTTTCCGATTAAAACATCGCTCACGTTCCAGTACGATTATAAATATATGATTGAGCAGATCGTGGAGAACATCAAATGGATCTGCGATAAGAACAATGTTCCGGTTCCGAATATATTTACCGAGTTCGGTAGCTATACTGTAGGAGAGAGCGGAGCCGTGCTCTATAATGTAATCGACCAGAAACTGCAGAACGATAAAGAGCTGTGGTATATGATCGATGGATCATTCATTACACACTTACCGGATGCATGGGGCTTGAACCAGAAGTATGTACTGCTGGCGATCAACAAGTGGGACGATCCATACCATAAAGTGAATATGGGCGGACTGACTTGCGATAGTATGGATTACTATAACTCCGAAGCACACACCGGTGAAGTGTTCCTGCCGATGATTAACGATGATGAGCCGCTATATATAGGCTTCTTCCATACCGGGGCTTACCAGGAATCGCTTGGAGGTTACGGAGGTATACAACATTGCCTTGTGCCTGCACCACAACACGTACTCATCGACCGCAATGAAGATGGGGAAATAACAACTAAACTTTTCGCAGGCCAGCAAACCAGCGAGAGTATGTTGAAGTTGTTGGGGTACTGATTTTAAAAAGAAGAATTTATTTAGAGTGACTTCAGAATCCAACGAATCTGAAGTCATTTATTTTTATGCCTAACCTGTATTATTCTCATATGAGAACACCTGTAATTTTGTTGGCAGTTTTGTGCTTTGCTATAAACGGTCATGCCCAGTCACTTGAAAATAAACCCCAATATTTCAACAAGCACTGGAGTCCTGTCTCGGATCCCAAAAAAGCTGTATTTTATAGAACGGTAGAGTACAAAGATTCTACAAGATTTGTTGTTCGTGATTACTTCATTTCGGGAAAAATTCAAAGAATTGCTGAATGCTCGCAAGTTGCTCCCAGGTTAATTTATGAAGGTAAAAATATTGTATACTATGAGAATGGAGCAATAAAAGAAGAGACTAACTATCGCAACGATGAAAAGATAGGGATTTATAAATCGTACTATATGGACGGTGGTTTAGAGTTTGAGTTGTACAATACACCGGGTAGAAAAACTAAATACATAACCTATATAAATTCAGCAGGAACAACACTGTTATCAAACGGAAATGGAATGATACCTGCACGATCTGTTAGAGGCGAAAAAAGTTTTACTTTGATAGAAGACTCTGTAGCGACAGGATTAGGTAATGTTGACGAACTTGAGCAGGATACTCAGTTTTATCGTGTTGATAAAGAGGCGCAATTCAAAGGTGGCCTGGAAGCACTCGCACGATATCTGCAACTAACCGTAAAGTACCCAAGTGAAGCCAGAAGACGTGGTATACAAGGTACTGTTTTTGTGACTTTCATGGTTGACGAGCGCGGAGCTGTCAGGGACTGGGAAGTAGTAAAAGGTCTCAGTGCTGATTGTGATGCGGCCGCCCTAAATGCAGTGGCATCGATGGACGAATGGATTCCAGCCGAGTATAAGGGAGTGCCAGTAAAATCTCGTTTTGTTCTTCCAATAAATTTTAAACTGCCTTCCAAAGATAAACCATAAGCGCAGTATGCACGAAAACTTAGATTAAATGAAATATACCGAAGGCATTGTGAAAACGATGCCTTTCTTTTTCATTGTATATATCGAGATTGTAGATAAAATTGGGTTGCCACGCTATCGTGCAGAAACGCGATTAGTTTATGGTAAAACTGAAGTATATATAGCGAACCTGGCGACCGGAATTTACATTGCTAACAGTGTTCCTTCGCAGGAAGGAGCACTGTTAGTATTGCAGTTATCGCACACTGCCGTATGGCATATCTACTTTTTTGAAATCGGAAGGTATTGTGAATTCTGATGCTGCTAAGGATTGCTTCTTGATCTCCTTGGCTTCCATTACCATATTACCTTGCTCCATGTGCATTTCAATCTTTAGAGGTGCTCCATCGATTTTGTCATAGTATATTTTTTGCGAACGGTTCATTTTGTTGCTGGCCATGTTTTTAAGGTCCAGTCCGGGTATATCTTTGGTAGCCCAAAGTATTTGCTGCATCTTGTGCTTCTCATCGGAATACTCAATTATATATTTGGTACAGCTATAGCCGAGTATCTTTGTTGTCTCAGAGGTCTTTGTAACTTTTACATTTTTCTCTTGCTCGGTTTGTTCGGTATTGTGTGGCATAACAAAGTAAGTTTTATTCTGCCGGTCGAGTTGGTACGATTCATTTTTACCTTTCAGCGAAAGTACTTCGTAGTTAGACATGATACCACCTTCCATAGAGAACAGCGTGTTGCCATCTTTTACTTTTGCCGTTGAGCCCGTTGGCATCATGGATGACAGGTTGCCACTCTTCATCATTTTCATAGCAGCGTCCATTTGCGCTTTCATTTGCGGGTTAGACTCCATCATGGCTTTAAACTGCGGGTCGTTCATCTTTTCTTCCATCTCTTTGATCTTAGCCTGGTTAGCAGGATCGTTCATGCGCTTCTGCGCTTCTTCCATTTCAGCCTTCATTTTCGGATCGGTGATATCCATTGTGATAGCCCACTTGATGATGCCTTCAAATGACTGAGCACGACTTTGCATGACGAGGATGATCAAGCTGAGGGTGAGGAGTACTTTTTTCATGTTCATGATTTTGTTTCGTTAAACGTTGGTACGTGTTATACCGTTATTCGTTACAAGATAATCATTATAGATGATGACACGATAACGATTAACGGATAACGATTAACGCGTCCGCACTTTCATCATTCCACTTTTTGCTGTAACTTCCATCACTCTTCCCCGTCCGCTGTATTTCTTACTCCTAAAAAACACCTGCCTATGAAAAACTTCATGGGGTCCGCATTCAGGGAACGTTATCAAAACGTACAGGTATACTTACGAATTCTTCCACCTAAAATTCTACAGCCATGATGAAAGTCTATGATGAAAAGCACCTGAAGAACATTGTTCTGCTGGGGGCGCCCAAGGCCGGCAAAACCATGCTGGCCGAAGACATGATCTACGAAGCCGGCATTGTACACCGGAGAGGCTCTATTGAAGGTAAGAACACTATATCCGATTATCATGAGATAGAACAGGAGCGAGGGAACTCGGTGTTCGCCACCACACTCCATAGCGAATGGCACGATTACAAGATCAACATCATTGATACTCCGGGCTTTGATGATTTTATAGGTGAGATAATTTCTTCTGTGCGTGTAGCCGATACCTGTGTGATGGTGGTTAACGCACAACATGGTGTAGAAGTAGGTACGGAACTCATCTGGAATTATATAGATCGTTTTCAAAAGCCAACCATTTTTGCTGTTAATCAGGTTGATCATCCCAAAGCCGATTTCGATGCTGCACTTGTCAGTCTGCGCGAGCGTTTTGGTAGTGCCGTTACGCAAATGCAATACCCCGTAACACAAGGTGAGAGTTTTCATGGCATCATTGATCTGCTGCGTATGGTCATGTATAAATTTCCGCCCGAAGGCGGCAGGCCGCAGAAACTTCCTATACCTGCGGAAGAAAAAGAACGTGCTACCGTACTGCACAATGTACTGGTAGAAAAGGCAGCCGAGAACGATGAGAAGCTGATGGAAAAATATTTTGAAAAGGGTACACTCGATGAAGACGAGATGCGTGAAGGACTAAAGCTGGGTATGATTCATCACGATGTATTCCCGGTGTTTGTCATGTCGGCCAAACGCAATATGGGCAGTGGCAGAATGATGGGCTTTATCGATAATGTAGCACCCTGCCCGTGCGAAGCTACACCCGAACGTACTACCGATGGTAAAGATCTTACGTTTGATCCGGCACAACCCACTGCATTGTTTATATTCAAGTCACATATAGAGCCTAACCTGGGCAAGCTGTCTTTCTTCAAAGTTATATCAGGAGAAGTAACAACAAACTCAGAACTTATCAATAGTCAGACCGGTGCAACAGAGCGTATACATCAGCTCTTTATTATGGATGGAAAGAGTAGAACACCGGTTGATAAGTTAGTAGCCGGAGATATAGGGGCTACTCTAAAATTGAAAGATACCTTTACCAATCAAACACTTCACGCGAAAGGATTTGATGTTACTATAGAGCCTATTGAATTTCCGGAGCCTCGTATTCGCACGGCTGTAATCGCGTTGAGTAAAAACGATGATGAGAAGATCGGTGAAGTATTGCAGAAGATACACCAGGAAGATCCAACCATTGAAGTAGCATATTCAAAAGAATTAAGACAGCTAATTGTATCCGGACAAGGTGAATTACACCTGGCGGTATGCAAATGGTTTTTAGAGAATGTATATAAGCTTCACGTTAATTTTGAAAGTCCACGTATATCATATCGCGAAACTATTCGCAAGAGTGCAACGGCCAGTTATCGTCATAAAAAACAGTCGGGAGGGGCAGGACAGTTTGGTGAAGTGCATCTCAAAATAGAGCCCTATATCGAAGGCATGCCCGACCCTACGGAATATAGCGTGCGTGGTAAAGAAGTGCTCGACCTGGAATGGGGCGGTAAACTTGTATTCTATAATTGTATCGTGGGTGGTGTGATTGATGCACGCTTTATACCTTCCATACTCAAAGGCGTTATGGAGAAAATGGAAGAAGGTCCGATTACCGGATCGTATGTTCGCAATGTGCGTGTGATGGTATACGATGGTAAAATGCACCCGGTTGATTCCAATGATATATCGTTTAAGATAGCGGGCATGATGGCGTTTAAAGATGCGTTTATGAGAGCAGAGCCTCAGTTACTCGAACCGGTATATGACGTTGAGATTATGTTACCGGAAGAAGTTATGGGCGAAGTTATGGGCGACTTGCAAACCCGCAGGGCGCTCATCATGGGTATGGACAGTAAAGGGAATAACCAGGTAATAAAAGCACGCGTGCCCCTGGCGGAGCTTGATAAATACTCCACTACATTACGCTCGCTTACGCAGGGTCGTGCAAGCTTTAAACAACGCTTCGCTGACTTTGTGCCAGTATCTTTCGAGTTACAACAGAAGCTGGCCAAGTCGTTGCAGGTATTGGAGGAAGTATAAATATATAGTTTGGAGGATTTATCCTGCAGGTTGTGCATTCCGTAAGTCGCAATCTGCGGGATAATATTTTTTGTCGCATCTTGCAGTAGTAACAAGAGAAGCGATATAAAACGATCATCGTATGCAATATGACTGGAGTACATTTACCAAGCGCATAAGCATCAAAGCCGATGCAAAGGCTATTTATAACAGTTGGGCAACACAGCAGGGCCTGGAAGAATGGTTTCTGCGATTGGCAGCATTTGTAAAACCCGATGGTACACCGCGTGATGCACAGAGCAACGTGCAGGCTGGTGATACCTATACATGGCTATGGTTTGGTTATGGCGATGAGACCGTAGAGTATGGAAAGGTATTGCAGGCTAACGGTATAGATTCGTTTCAATTTACATTCTCGGGCGGATGCATCGTAAATGTACATGTGAAAGAAGAACAGTACGAAACGGTATGTGTACTTACGCAGAGTAATATACCGCTTACCGAAGAAGGAAAAGTGAATTACCACCTCGGCTGTATGCAGGGCTGGACTTTCTACCTCGCTAATCTTAAATCTTTCCTGGAGGGCGGTATCGATCTTCGTAATAAAAATGATCAGTTGCACGATGTGATCAACGCCTGATGTAAAATAAAAAAGCCGCTCCATTGCGGAACGGCTCTTTATATAGCGAACTATATATCAGAAATTCACTCTATTCACTTTTGCATACTCCAAACGCAACGCGTCCGGAAGAAGAGGCTTTGGTTACAGCACTTCCAATGTTTCCGCCTGCCAGAATAATATCTTTACTTTCACCGGTGGCGGCCAGGTGTACTTTCATACAGGCATCCAGGGCTACCAGTTGCTGGTAGGTAATGGCAGACTCATCAGCTATTTTAGTAAGCGTTGTTTCGCTTGTACCAACACTCCCCACGACAGGATTGAGTAAAGCGTATACATCTGCTCCCGGAGCAGAGATATCGCCCAGGTGTATATGTACCGGGTGCTCCGCACTGCCCTCTGTTCCTGAAAGTGCAACAATTACCACGGTGCTGCCATCCGTCTTTTCTTTCAGTGTTACGGTTCCGTCTACATCATATTCCGAACCGGCAGTAAGTGCATAAACCGTTTCATTGCCGGTAAAATCCTTGTCGCCCGTTGTTTCGTTGTCCTGGCAGGCAACCAGACTCCCCACCAGCATAATTCCACCAATCACCTTTTTCATATATATCGGATTTACGATAAAGTTAAAAAAAATAGTATTCGCCAAACATTTCCGACCCCTTTCCCGTGTAGATTTGTCCGGACGAGAAATTGGCACGGATGTGGCAATAGCTCAAACGCTCAACTGCTTAAGGTTATTTTGTGAAACGACTTTTTACGCTACTCTTATTAATAATTTCAGCCTGTAGCCCTAAGGTGCAGCCGCCAGATCCTGAATCGTTAAAGCCAGCCTGGCTGCGTACGGAACCTTACCAGGATGGCTACTATACCGGCATTGGGCATAGTAAAAAAGACGGCTCCAACAACTATATACAGGCTGCCAAGAAGAGCGCGCTTGACGATCTGGTGTCTGATATAAAAGTAAATGTTTCAAGTACTTCAGTGCTTAGCCAGTTCGAGGCTGACAAGAAATTTACCGAACAGTATGAGCAGATCATCAAGACTACCACGGCCGATGAAATAGAAGAGTTTGAACTGGTAGATGCGTGGGAAGATGAAGCCAACTACTGGGTATACTATCGGTTGTCGATTGCACGATACCGCCAGATAAAGGAAGAGCAAAAACGCAACGCTACATTACTCGCTACCGACTATCTTCAGAAAGCAAGACAAGCCGAGAAAGATGGAGAGCGCTTGCAATCTGTAACGTATTACTTCCAGGCCTTTCGCAGCATTGAAAAATATTTAGGGGAAGCTATTCGTGTTACGGTAGAAGGTAAAGAAGTGCTGCTTGTAAATGAAATATATGCTTCCGTTCAGAATGTGCTCGATAAGATAAACGTTCGCGTTGATCCGGCTACGATAGAATTGAATCGGAGAATAAACCAAAGCACACAAACTGTTACTGCGAAAGCCACCTATAAAGATCTGAATAAACCAGCTATAAATCTGCCGCTGTATGCAGCGTTCGAAAAAGGAGCAGGCGATGTTTTTCCAAACTATAAAACAGACGAGAAAGGACAGAGCAAAATCCTGATGAACAAGATCAGCTCGAAGGAGTTGGAACAAACTGTAGGTATAAAGGTTGATGTAGATGTTATGAGTGGAACCAGCGGATCACCGGTATATAAACTCATTGCCGCTACCTTAAATGTGCCGCGTGCACAGGTAACGCTAAAGGTGCAACGCCCGGTTGTATTCATGACGGCCGATGAAAAGAGTTTTGGACAGAACAAGCCAAACTTCCAGATCAGCAATAAGCTCCGCAATCTCCTGGCGAATAATGGCTTTGAATTTACCGATGATAAACAGAATGCCGATCTTTGGTTTGATGTAAAGGCAGATTCTGAAAAAGGCTCAGTTACAGGCAGCATTTACGTTACGTATTTAACCAGCATCATTAAAGTAACGGCTGTTAAAGAAGGGAAGGAGATATATGCCGGAACACTGGATCGTATAAAAGGCTATGGTCTTGATTATGATAAATCCAGCATCGATGCCTATAACAAATCCATGGAGACCCTTGAAAAAGAGCGAATGAATGAATTATTGAATACTGTACTTCAATAGTACATCGTCATCTAAAGATTTACTTTACAATTTGGTATTTGATTTGCGTACTATAACTTGTCACTAAATTTCGATTGATTATGAAGAAAATTACCTATTCTGCTTTTGTATTCCTTGCCCTGGCTGGAGCATTTGTGGTTGGCTGCAAAAGCAAAGAGAAGAAAGCTCCAACGGGCGAGAAAGAAGTTATCGTTCCTTGCTCAGGTTCTGATTATTTCACTACGAATAAATTTTTCCGCGCCAACTCGATTGGTGAAAGCATGGACCAGGTAACGTCTAAAAAGAAAGCACTCGCCAATGCACGCGCTGAACTGGCTGCCAGTATTCAAACTACTGTAAAAGCAGTTACGGATAACTATACCAACTCTCGCGAATTGAATAACAAGGAAGAAGTGGAAGAACGCTTTGAGCAATTGAATCGCGAGATTGTAGATCAGAAACTCACCGGTCTTAAAACGATTTGCGAAAAACTGATGAAAACAGAAGCCGGAAACTACAAAACCTATATTGCGATTGAGCTTTCAGCTGATGAGTTGGTAGCAACCTACAACGAACGCATGTCGAAAGATGAACGTCTCAAAATCGATTATGATTACGAGAAGTTCAAAGAGACTTTCGAAAAGGAAATGGAGAAACTCGGTAACAACTAATTCCGTTATACATACGAACAAGGAGAGCCACCTCGAAGCAGGTGGCTTTTTTTTGCCCGTAACTCTGATTTGGATTTTTATCTGTATTTTATCAGGAATTATACAAAGGCAGATGGCTGGTTATTCCGCAACTCCGCTCGTAAAGAAGCTCGGCATAAAGCCTGGTTTTTGTATGTTTGTACAGAAGCAACCAGAGGGCTACTGGACGTGGCTCGAGCCATTGCCGGAACGTGTGGCGATAAGACAAACATTAACGGGAGAACTTGATTTCATTCACGTATTTGTTAAAGAGCGCAGCGTTTTTGAAAAAGAATTTGTGCGAAGCAAAAAGCATCTTAAAAAAGATGGAATGCTGTGGGTGTCGTGGCCAAAGAAATCTTCAGGAGTACAGACAGATCTTGATGAGAATATAATTCGTGCTGTAGGACTCGAAGCCGGACTGGTTGATGTTAAAGTGTGTGCTGTAGATGATGTGTGGTCTGGATTGAAATTCGTTTTTAGAATAAAAGACCGATGAAGGATTATTACCAAATACTGGGCGTGCATCACTCCGCTCAGGGGGCTGATATAAAACGTGCGTATCGCAGGCTCGCGGTTCAGTATCATCCTGATAAGAACCCTGATCCGAAAGCAGAAGCGTTGTTCAAAGAGATTGCAGAGGCATACGATGTATTGAGCGATCCGCATAAAAAAGTTGAGTATGATCTGAAACGCCAGACTCCTTTTACCGCATTGGTAGTTCGTGAACAGGCAGAGCCCGTACACCGTGATCCGGCTTACCGCAGAAGACGTCCACCGGTATACCACAAAAGCGAACGCCAGCGTATACTTGAGCTCATGCATACGTATTTGCCATACGTGCAATGGCTTTGCTGGGCAGGACTCGCAGTAACTATACTTTTTGCGACAGACTATATTTTACCCTATACAACCAAAACGGAAAAGATCGTGAACGGCTATAATGTACACGGCAGAAAGGGCGGCTATAGTCACAGCGTGATGATCATGGAGTCGGGTAAGAAGATACGGATATATGGTTTTGAAGTAGGTGGCCCGTTGGACATCGGGAAAGTTATTGAGTATAGAAAGACACTGGTATACGGAACTGTGATGTCCATCAAGAATGGCGATCGCACGGTCCCGCTCGGATATGTATACGGTGCGATGGCACTTTTTCCGGCCGTACTTTTTGCAACCGCATTAACAGGTTTGCTCAGACGCCATAACATCGAGTATTACTTCAATGCCAGTATTGTATGCGGCATTCTGCTGATCATTAATTTATACTTAATTTTGTGAGCTATGAGTAAAAAGAACGACTGGAAAAAGCGGGATGGCATTGTATACTCAACATCATCAGATTTTGAATATAGCTATCAATCGAATGAAGAATCAGAAACGCTTCCGGCACAACAACAGAACCTGAAAGTATCGCTCGATAAAAGCGGTCGTGCCGGCAAGCAGGTTACACTCGTTTCCGGTTTTGTAGGAAGCGCTTCCGATCTGGACACTCTCACCAAAACAATCAAGACTAAATGTGGCGTGGGTGGTTCTGCTAAAGACGGAGAGATTCTCATCCAGGGCGATGTTCGCGATAAAGTAGTGCAGATCCTTCAGAAAGAAGGGTATAAAGCCAAGCGTGTAGGCTAGGCAAGTCGGCCTGTCCAATCGGCCTTTTTCATTTTACCATACTTGCTGTTTTTCCTTGAGCGGTTTGATCTTGCCGCAAAAACATATTTTATTGCCTGTAGTACCAAAACCTGAATTATACATGAAGAACTGCTCTTCTGGCAGAGTATATCTGCTATTAAGTTTGCTATTCGTGCCCCTGTTGCTTCGTGCACAGGACGAACGCGAGCTCCCACCGGTTACACGAACGTATGCGTTTACCAACGTAAATATTATACAAGCCCCCGGCAGAAAAATTGATATGGCCACGCTTGTCATCAAAGACGGTTTGATCAAAGCTGTTGGAAAGAATATACCTATACCTGCCGAAGCTATCATTATCAAATCCGATAGTTTATATGTATATGCCGGATTCATCGATGGCTTGTCGCGCACCGGTGTTGTAAAGCCACGCGAAGAAAACCGAGATCGCGTAAAAGATCCCGGTAATCCTCCGGATGATCGTGCAGGCATTACACCACAGATCGATGTGCGTAACTATATAAATCCTTCCGAGAAAGCGATTGAAGAATTACGCACCATCGGTTTTACAACAGCGCATGTTGTACCATACGGAGGTATGCTTCCCGGAAGCGGTGCTATCGTGGAGCTTGCCGGTAAATCGGCTGATGATATGGTACTGTTGTCTCAATCATCATTATACTCAGAACTCACACCGGCCGAGCGCGTGTACCCGGCAACTACCATGGCCGTAATTGCCAAGTGGCGCGAACTATATCGACAAGCGTCTCAACAGAAAACTTATGCATCGGTATATGCATCGAACCGCGCAGGTATAGAACGTCCTGGTTCCAGTCGTTTGCTTGAGTCGTTTTACCCGGTAATTGATAAACGTATACCGGTGTTGTTCAAAGCCGAGAAAGTATGGGATATACACCGCATTCTTACACTGCAGAAAGATTTAGGATTCCCGCTCATCATTGGTGATGTAAAGGAAGGATGGGATGTTACCGGTAAACTTAAAACATCCGGAGCAAAAGTTTTTCTGAGTCTCGATTTACCGGAAGAGAAAAAAGAGGAGAAGAAAGATGATAAAAAAGATGTTCCTAAATCCATGACCGATGCCGAGAAAGAGGCACTCGATAAACGCAAAGCAGAGTTTGCTGCAAAGTATGTAGGACAGGCACTAACCTTTCAGCAGGCCGGTATACCTTTCGGGTTCTCAACCCTGTCAGTTAAAACAAAAGATATACAGGCGAACCTGCGCAGAATGATAAAGGCAGGTTTAACGGAAGATCAGGCACTCGCTGCATTAACAACAACACCCGCGCAGTTATTAGGATTGAGCGATCGATTAGGTTCTGTTGATGCTGGTAAGATCGCAAACCTCGTTATCAGCCGTAAGCCATACTTCGATGAGAAATCAAAAGTCAAGTATGTATTTGTAGAAGGTATACTTTATAAGAATGAAACGCCTGAGCCAAAGAAAGATGCTAAGGTTGTAATAGAAGGTGAATGGGACATTACTTCGGAAACACCGCAGGGTAAAAGTGAATCGGTTATCACGATCAAAAAAGAAGGTGATAAATATACCGGTAAAATTTCGGGTAACCGTTTTCCGCAGGCCATCACCTTTGATGAGATCTCACTCGATGGTAACAAGCTGAAGTTTGTATTTACCATGACCGAAGGTGGTAACGCGTTTAAAATTACAGTAGATGCTGTCGTGGAAGGAACCACCTTTAAAGGCAACGCTACCTTTGGACAGAACGAAAAGTTACCGGTAGAAGGGAAGAAGAAACCCCAGCTTAAAAATTAATATACCAGCAAGAATGAAAAAGATACTGTTAATTATAATGCTGGCTGTACAGGTTACACT
Source organism: uncultured Chitinophaga sp. (assembly GCA_902168205.1). GTDB lineage: Bacteria > Bacteroidota > Bacteroidia > Cytophagales > Cyclobacteriaceae > Ohtaekwangia > Ohtaekwangia kribbensis. The sequence goes on from CABHOK010000003.1 coordinate 670,540, forward strand.
GGCACAGGAAAGAGGAAATATACTGATCAAGAATGCAACGGTGCTCACCATAACAAAAGGCACGCTGCAGAATACAGATGTACTTGTAAAGGATGGTAAGATCAGTCAGTTGGGGAAAAATATAGCAGCACCTGCCGGCTATAAAGTTATTGATGCAACGGGCTTGTTTGTAATGCCGGGTATCATTGATGCACACTCGCACCAGGGTATAGATGATATTAACGAAGCTACCAACCCGGTAACAGCGGAAGTCTTTGTAGGAGACGTGATCAATCCATCTGAGATATCACTGTATAGAGCATTGGCCGGTGGCGTTACAACGATACATGCCATGCACGGTTCTGCCAATGCTATAGGAGGCCAATGCGAAACGATAAAGCTCCGCTATGGAGTCAAAGATCCGGAAGGACTACGCATGGAGGGCGCACCTCGTACGATCAAATTTGCATTGGGTGAAAACCCGACACGCGTGCATGGTGGAGGTAATAACATTGTGCCGCGTACACGCATGGGCGTTGAGTTTGTGATGCGCGAAGCATTTTCGAAAGCAAAGGAATACACCGCGGCATGGGACAGCTATACGAAATCAAAATCACAAAAAGGATTTCGTGGTGCACCGCCTGCCTATAATTATAGACTTGAGACATTGGGCGAGATCCTGAAAGGAAACATCATCATTCACTGCCACAGCTATCGCGCCGATGAAATCTATATGATGTTGAAAGTGTGCAAGGATTTCGGAATCAATAAAATTGTATTCCAGCACGTGAATGAAGGATTTAAAGTTGCGCCTGAGCTTGCAGCACAAGGTGCTATGGCATCTGTGTTTTCTGACTGGTGGTCGTATAAATTTGAAGTATACTATTCAACGGCCTACAATGCTGCTATACTTACAAAGAACGGAGTAACAACATCGATCAATTCCGATGATGGCGAGTTGATGAGGCACCTGTACCACGAAGCTGCCAAAACACAGAAGTACGGTGCATTAACCGATGATGAAGCATTGGCGCTGATCACCATCAATCCTGCTAAACAACTTGGTATTGAAAGTCGTGTCGGCTCGATCGAAGTGGGTAAAGATGCAGATATAGCCATCTTTAAAAGTCACCCATTGTCCAGTTATACTATACCGATGGTATCCATTGTAGATGGTATCGTACGATTTGATCGCGAGAAAGATCAGGACGACATGCGCCTCTATGTAGATCCGAAGCAGGAGATTGAGATCGCTACGTTTGAAGATCGCGATCACGAACATGAAAGCTGCATGGAAGGAACATTCTCCGAGTTTGAAACAATCTTTAATGTTAACTAAGCACACGATTATGAAACGAAAAATACATTTATACTTCAGTATACTCGTTATACTTTTCTGTGCTGCAACGTCAGTGCTATGGGCACAGTCACCGAAGGCCGTGTTCGGAACCTTTGCTCTTACCAATGCTACCATTGAGACTGTAACGAAAGGCGTTATTCAAAACGGAACGGTTATTATCACTAATGGAAAAATTGCAGCCGTTGGTACATCGGTAACCGTACCGGCCGGTGCACAGGTTATAGATTGTAAAGGTCTCTGGATATACCCGGGTATGATTGATAGCTTCACACAACTTGGATTGAGCGAAGTAGCATCGGATGCACGCACGCGTGATTTTGAAGAAGTAGGTGATATCATCCCGCAGGTACATGCTATTACTGCGGTGAATCCGAACTCTGCATTGATTCCGGTAACACGCATCAGCGGAGTAACAACGGTTATTGCTGCTCCGCGCGGCAGCCTTGTATCAGGTACTGCTGCTCTGATTGATCTTCATGGTTATACACCGGATCAAATGTTTGCCGGGTTTGAAGGTGTCGTATTACAATTCCCGGATGTAGGAAGAAGAAGTTTCTTCGATCGCAGAACGGATGACGAATTGAAGAAAGACTACGAAAAGAAATTGAACAAACTGAACGAAGCCTGGGACAGAGCAATCGAATATCACAAGATTGACTCAGCTTCAAAATCAAAAGGTATAGCATACTATCCAGAAATGGAGGCGTTGCTTCCGGTAATTCGTGGTGAACGTGCACTGATGATACAGGCTGATGCTGCGAAGGATATACTCAATGCATTGCAGTGGGTAAAAGAAAGAAAGGTCAAGAAAGTTATACTGGTGGGAGTATTGGAAGGCTGGCGTGTAGCGGCTGAAATCGCGAAAGCAAACATCCCGGTGATTACAGGTCCTATACAGGAATTGCCTTCACGTGACTACGATCGTTATGATAAAGCGTATGCCAATGCCGGTCTGATGAAGAAGGCCGGAGTAAAGGTAGCGCTCTGTACACAGGAAGCCCGCGGTAACGTACGTAACCTTCCGTATCACGCAGCCTTTGCAGCGAGCTATGGCCTCGGGCGCGAAGAAGCATTGAAAGCAGTGACCATCGTGCCTGCAGAAATTTTTGGTGTCGCTGATCGCATCGGTTCAATCGAGGCTGGTAAAGATGCAACCTTGTTTATCAGCGATGGCGATCCATTTGAGACAAAGACAAACATTAAGCAGGTGTTTATTGATGGCTGGAAAATTCCGATGGTGAGCAGACAAACCGAGCTATACGAAGAGTTCCTGAAGCGCGAACCCGGTGTGAGTAAAAACTAACGTAAACTCAAAATAAATAGCATTGCAGAGGCCGTCCTGATTTTTCAGGGCGGCTTCTTTTTTATAACTTATGGAATATGTCATCACAGCAACGACTCATTCACTTACGCGAGCTTCGGTTGAAGAAGATCAGTATTGTGCGTGCTGTGAAAGACACGATCTTCATTTCGTTAGGAGTTCTTTCGGCTGCCTTTGGACTAAAGGGATTTTTACTGCCTAACTCTTTTCTGGACGGTGGGGTAATGGGTATATCACTGCTTACGAATGTACTTACCGATATAGATCTGGCTTACCTGGTGGTAATTATAAATATACCGTTTATTGTTACCGGGTATAAGCAGATCTCAAAGCTCTTTGCTATAAAGACACTTGTTGCAATAACAGCACTGGCACTTTGCCTTTCGTTTGTAGAGTTTCCTTTGATTACGGATGACAAGTTGCTGATCGCTTTCTTCGGTGGTTTCTTTTTAGGATGTGGTATAGGTTTGTCAATACGGGGAGGAAGTGTAATTGATGGCACGGAAGTGCTGGCGATCTATGTAAGTCGCAATACACCGTTAACAGTGGGCGATATAATCCTGCTATTCAACATCGCTATATTTGCCTTCGCTGCTTACCTCATCAATATTGAGACAGCGCTCTATGCAATCTTAACATACCTCATAGCCTCCAAGACTGTCGACTTTGTAGTGCATGGTATCGAAGAATATACCAGCGTGATGATTGTATCAGAGAGGAGCGTTGAGATCAAAGATGCGATCACAGAAAAGATGGGAGGAGGGGTAACGATTCTGAAAGGAAAAAGTGGCTTCGGTAAAACAGGACATCGTACGAAAGATCAGGATGTGATCTTCTCAGTCATTACACGACTCGAGCTTCAAAAACTGAAAACAGAAATTGCCAAGATCGATCCTGAAGCGTTCGTAGTAGAAAATAGTGTGAACGATATAAAGGGAGGCATGATCAAAAAGCGTCCGCTTGAATAAAAATGTTAAGCCCGCAGAGGGCGCAGATTTACGCAGAATATAATACATAAAACTTCTGCGTCTATCTGCGAAAATCCGCGGGCCCAAAAAGGTTAACGAATTACAAACGGAATTTCCACCTGTTGCTTTGAACTGTTCACACCATATATATAGCCCCGGCCTTTATACTTCGCAAAGAACTCGCTGATCTCTTCAGGTTCCTTTACGCGTTGGCGGTTAATGGCTACAATGGTAAAATTTTCTGGTAAGCCGATCTGTTTCAGAACGCTGTTGTCTTTTATCTTAAAGACTTTTACACCGTAGCGAGTGCCTTCCAACTGCGCACCCAGACTTGAATCGGTTAATATTTTACGCTTGATGATCTCGGTCGTGCCGTTCTGGTTGATCAGCGTAAGCGATGCTGTATTGGATTTACCTTCGCGTATATAGGTAAAGGTAATTTTATCGCCCGGGTTATGATAGCTTAGCTCTTCTTCAAATTCACTCTGACTGTTAACAGTTACATCGTTGATCTTGGTAATAACGTCACCGAGTTTAAGACCAGCCTGGAAAGCCGGACCTTCACGATCGAGTTGCTCCAGCAATACACCGTTGTAATTTTTTACGTTGGTTGGCAAGTCATACTTCTTGGCATGTTCATAGTCATACTCAACAACACTGCCTCCGAAGAAAGCTTTTTGAGACAGACCGTATTTCACAAGGTCGTTAAATACTTTCTTCGCTATATCGATCGGTATAGCAAATGCATATCCGGTATACGAACCTGTACGTGAAAGTATAGCAGAGTTTATACCTACCAATTCTCCCGTCTTGTTAACCAGCGCACCACCCGAGTTACCCGGGTTGATCGCAGCATCTGTCTGGATGAATGATTCGATCGGGAATTTATCTTCCAGTATACCAATGCGTCTTCCTTTCGCACTCACTATACCTGCCGTAACTGTAGAGGATAATGAGTACGGGTTTCCTACAGCAATAACCCATTCGCCAACCTGTACATTCTTTGAGCTTCCCAGTGTTATAGCGGGCAGGTTGTTGGCTTTGATCTTGATTACCGCGAGGTCTGTAGAAGGATCTGTTCCAACCAGTTCCGCAGGGTATACCTGCTTGTTATAGTTTACTTCGATGCGCTCGGCTGTCTCTACCACGTGGTTGTTGGTAACAATATAGCCGTCTTCGGTAAAGATCACACCGGAGCCGCTGCTTACCTGCGTACGATTACCTCCGCCACCTTCGCCAAAGAACCAGTCCCAGTACGAATAGGAAACACCTTGTGATATACTATTGATATATACCACGCTCTGTGTAGCTTTTGATGCAGCGTCACTGAAGTCAACAGCCGGTATGGATGTTACTGTTCTCGGAGCGGCACCACTGGCGCCACTTGACGATATATAGGGCACAGCCGAATCGTAACGAACGGTACTAAACTGTGTGTCAATATGCTGCTCATGGGCGAGCTCAGGTTTTACAACCAAACGGTAAAAAGTATACGATCCGCCAAAACCAGCCAAAAAGGCAAGAACGATTATCTTAATAGTATTCTTCATATAAAAAAACTTAGCATGCATTAATCATTCCAGACAGATGAAACAATCCTCTGAAAAGTTTGAAACTAATTCATTTTAACTCTAAAAAAGCAAAACAAGTTTAGATTTCAGGGCTCAATTTTAGGAAATTAAAAGATTGGAAGATTTGAAAAATTGAAACATTGAGAGGTTAGGACCTTTCTCAATCTTTCAATCTTAAAATCTTTCAATCTTCCAATTCTTATTAGTTTTGTGACCATGGGAATCCGCTCTTTTCTGGCAAAACCATTTGCCGCCTATATCGCTTCGCAAACCAGACAATGGTCTATGCAACCTGGAAAATTCCAGATGCAGATATTGCAGGCACTGGTAGAACAAGGTAAGTCTACAGCGTTTGGCCGCGATCATGATTTTGCATCGATCCGTACCTACGATGATTTTAAAAAACGTGTGCCCGTTCGCGATTACGAATTACTGAAATCATATTTCGACCGGGTAGTAAAAGGCGAGGCTGATGTACTCTGGAAAGGCAAACCGCTATATCTCGCCAAAACATCTGGTACAACATCGGGCACTAAATATATACCCATCACAAAAGATTCTGTTCCATATCACTTTAACAACTCGCGCAACGCGGTGTTAAGCTACGTGCATGAAACAGGCAACGCATCGTTTCTTGATGGTGGTCTTATATTTCTTTCGGGTAGTCCGGAACTCGATGAGAAGGCCGGTATAAAAGTAGGTCGCCTCTCCGGCATAGCGAATCACCACGTGCCTTCGTATCTGCGAACCAATCAGAAGCCAAGCTATAAAACCAATTGTATAGACGATTGGGAAGAAAAACTGGATCGTATTATCGATGAGACATTGAACGAAAACATGACGTTGATCTCGGGTATTCCGCCCTGGGCTCAGATGTACTTTGATCGCATTCAGGCACGCACCGGCAAAAAGATCAAAGATGTATTCCCGAACTTTTCGATGTTCGTATACGGTGGTGTAAACTTTGAACCTTATCGCGCGAAGTTGTTCGACTCGATCGGTAAGAAGGTTGATTCAATTGAGACGTACCCGGCTTCGGAAGGATTTATAGCGTATCAGGATTCGCAGGTTGAACCGGGATTATTACTGCAATTGAACAGTGGAATTTTCTACGAGTTTGTGCCGGCAGAAGAATACTTTAACGATAACCCGCGCAGGCTTAGTATTGAAGAAGTGGAGCTGGGCAAAAATTACGCACTCATCATTAACAGCAATGCAGGTTTGTGGGGATATTCCATTGGTGATACGGTAAAGTTTGTTTCCAAAAATCCGTACAGACTGATTGTCTCCGGAAGGATCAAACATTTTATCTCCGCGTTCGGTGAACACGTGATTGGCGAGGAGGTAGAGAAAGCCATGAAATATACCATGGAGAAGTTTCCGGAAGCAGAGTTGATTGAGTTTACGGTAGCACCTAATGTTGCACCGAAAGAAGGAATGCCGCACCACCAATGGCTTGTGGAATTTTCGCGCGCGCCACGCGACCTGCAAGCTTTTTCGCTGGAGCTTGATAACCAGATGCGCAAACTGAATGTTTATTACGATGATCTTATATCGGGTAACATTCTGCGAACGTTGATCACTACATCGCTGAAACGAAACGCATTTATAGATTACATGAAATCGCTTGGCAAACTCGGTGGACAGAATAAAGTGCCGCGCCTGTCGAACGACCGCAAAATTGCGGATGTGTTGCAGGATTATGCTGTTTAGGACATCGGTATTCGAATGGTGAAGAGTATAAAACTAATTGCTTATTTTTGTACAAACGTGCCGATACATAAACATAACAAACCGGAGCTGCATGGCTTGCCTGAACACGTTCTATGCCATCAGTTAAATCCGGAAACAATCATTCAATAATCACCGCATAACATTGGGTAAGAAAAAGAACATCGCGATACTTGGTTCCACTGGTTCTATTGGTACACAGGCATTAGAAGTTATCGCGGCACATCCGGAAGCTTTTGAAGTTGAAGTGCTCACCGCACAGAACAACGCTGCACTTTTAATTGAGCAGGCTGTAAAGTTCAAGCCCAACGCAGTGGTAATTGTTAACGAAGATCACTACACAACTGTAAAGGATGCACTGGCAAAAGAACATGTGAAAGTATATGCCGGTGAAAAGGCGTTGGCAGATATAGTACAGATGGATACCATCGATCTGGTGCTTACGGCACTGGTGGGATACTCCGGTTTACGCCCAACCATAAAAGCAATTGAAGCCGGTAAAACTATAGCACTCGCCAATAAGGAAACGCTGGTTGTGGCGGGCGATCTGATTACGCGCCTGGCGCGAGAGAAGGGAGTAAATATATACCCGGTTGATTCAGAACACTCCGCTATCTTTCAATGTATCGTTGGCGAGTTTCATAATAAGATCGAGAAGATTATACTCACAGCTTCAGGCGGACCGTTCCGCGGAAGGAAAAAAGATGAACTGGTAGCAGTAACAAAAGCACAGGCCCTGAAGCACCCGAACTGGAGCATGGGCGCTAAAGTTACTATCGACTCGGCTACACTCATGAATAAAGGCCTTGAGGTGATTGAAGCCAAGTGGTTGTTTGGTCTTCGTACAAACCAGGTAGAAGTAGTGGTGCATCCGCAGTCGATTATACATTCGCTGGTACAGTTTGAGGACGGATCAATTAAAGCACAGATGGGATTGCCTGATATGAAGCTTCCCATTCAGTTTGCCATGACATTTCCCGATCGTTTGAAATCAGATTTTCCTCGTTTCGATTTCAGCAATTACCCGTCATTAACGTTTGAAAAACCGGATACGGAAACTTTTCGTAATCTTGCACTGGCGTTTGACGCGTTAACGAGAGGCGGCAACATGCCATGCGTTCTGAATGCTGCCAATGAAGTGGCTGTGGCCGGATTTTTGAAGGATTCAGTAGGATTTCTTGAAATGTCAGATATTGTTGAACGATGCCTTTCAAAAATGGATTATGTCGTAAACCCTTCGTACGAAGATTACGTGAACACTGACAAAGAGACACGCGCCCGGGCACTTGAGATGATAAAATCGGTTTAGCGGTCTTTACACCGAACACACACATCACACACAAATCAAATTGAGTAACAGATAACGATAAAGGATAAAGAATGGATTGGATGATTAGTTTGGCTCAGCTTCTGTTGAGCTTGTCATTTTTGGTAGCGGTGCATGAAATGGGGCACTTGTTAGCAGCAAAATATTTCGGAATGCGGGTTGAGCAGTTCTCCATTGGCTTCCCTCCAAAATTATGGTCTTTCCGGAAAGGCGAAACAGAATATGCGATCAGCGCTATACCACTGGGTGGCTATGTAAAGATCTCCGGTATGATTGATGAATCGCTCGACACGGAGACGATGAATCAACCTCCACAGCCGTGGGAGTTTCGCTCCAAGCCGGCATGGCAGCGCCTCATCGTAATGCTGGGCGGTATAGTTGTAAACGTTATTGTAGGTATCATCATCTTTATAGGTATAACATTCGCCTTTGGTGATACATACTTGTTGAAAGATGAGATCAATAATTTAGGTGGTATCAGTGCCGGACCAATTGGTAAACGCATCGGCTTACAGAGTGGTGATAAGATCGTAAAAATCAATGGTCACGACTTCAAATACTTTGATGATATCGTTCGTCCGCAGACGTTACTGGCTGACAATGCATATTATACTGTGGAGCGCAATGGTAAACTTGTTGACGTTCCTATTCCTGCAGATTTGATTCAGAAATTCAATAAGAAAGACAGTGCACTGAATTTTATTCAGTATCGTATACCTCCGATCGTAGGTAAAGTAGCAAAAGACTCCGTAGCAGATAAAGTAGGTTTGAAAGAAGGAGACCTGTTCACCGAAATCAACGGTGTGCCTTTCAAGTATATGGATGAGCTTTATACTTATATCAAGACAGAAGCCGTTAAGCACGACTCTATATCTTTTAAAGTAATACGTGATGGCAAGGAACTTACCTTCAGGGAAAGTTTCGAAGGCAGAACAGCGATAGGATTTGCTCCGATGGTAACAAAAGATTACCTGAAGAAAGCAGAAGTAACCATTGAATACGGGTTCATCGAATCTATACCGTTGGGCACAGAACGTGCCTTCCAGACGTTGAATACACAGATACGCGCATTTGGTAAAGTAATTACCGGTGTACTCTCTCCGAAGGAATCATTGTCAGGTCCGATAGGCATCATGCAAGCCTATGGTGTAGAGTGGCAGTGGGAGCGCTTCTGGTCACTCACCGGAGTTCTTTCGTTGGTGCTTGCCTTTATGAACCTGCTTCCTATACCGGCACTGGATGGTGGCCACGTGATGTTCCTTTCATATGAAATTATATCACGCAGAAAACCTTCTGATAAATTTCTGGAAGCAGCACAGAAAGTAGGTATGGTATTCCTGTTGGCGCTGATGGTGTTCATCTTTGCTAACGACATTATCAAGTTGTTCTGATGTAACATTCAGATCATCACATAAAAAAGAAAGGTCGCTCCGTTATAGGGCGACCTTTCTTTTTTATACCTGCTGTATATAGCAGTAGCTTACTCTTCGGTTTTGCGTATTTCAAACTCAACGCGTCTGTTCAGTCCGCGATCCTCGTCCGTTTTCTCTTCTACAATGGGTTTCGAGCTTCCGTAGCCGTGAGCTTCAATCCGCTTGGTGTTTATTTTATATTGATAAACGAGATATGCTTTAATCGCATCAGCACGTGCCTGTGAGAGTTTCAGGTTCGATATTTCATTGCCTTGTGAATCGGTATGGCCGGAGATACTTAATGATAATTTCGGATGATCGATCAGGAAGTTTGCAATCTTGTTCAGGTCATCGTGCATGGTAGGAAGTATATCGGCTTTACCATTTTCAAACTCCAGCGACTTGAAAGCCATTTTACTTTCAATCGGTTCAGTCTCCAGGTTCATTTCACGATCGCCTTCCATATAGAATATCTGTTCAATGCGGAAGAAGTCATCACCCTGAATAATGAGGAGGTAGTTACGCTTGTTGATCAGGCGAAAATCGAACGAACCATCTTCGCGTAAAAACTTCGGTGCTACTTCAACACCTTTATCCAGGTCAATAACCGAAACTATACCACGGAATGGTTTCTTGGTTTCCGAATTTATAAGTGTTCCTTTTAACCGTACAATCGCTTCAGGCTGTGCTTCCATGGGAACAGGGAAGGAGTAAAGATCAAGATTGTTCAGATCATCGGCAGCCGAGCGCGCATAGTATAAACGATTCGATTCGGAATCAATCGTAAAGTAATATTCACTACCGGGGCCATTGACCAACGGTCCTATATTTTTCGGCTCGCCCCAATTTTTACCCTGGCTGTATGATTTGTAAATATCGAAGTCACCAAAATTCAACGGTTGTCCATTCGAACTGAAGTACAATACTTTAAACCGGTGGTGATAAAACGGACTCACTTCAAACGCGCGCGTGTTGATGATCGGTCCTATATTTTGTGCCTTCTGCCAGTTACCCTTTGCATCTTTTACAGCAAAGTATATATCTGAAAAACCAAAACCACCAATACGGTCGGAAGAGAAATATAGTGTGTCACCAGAGTGCGAGAGAGAAGGCTGAGAATCCCATGAAGCTGTGTTGATGTTAGGACCAAGGTTACGCGGTGTGCCCCACGTGCTATCACCTTTCAGATCAGAAACAAATATATCGCAGTTACCATACGAGTCGGGTGAATTACAGCGCGCAAAGTATAAATGCTTGCCATCTTTACTCAGGCTTGCAGAGCCTTCGTTATAGCGTGTGTTCACTGTTTTGAATTCTTCCGCAAAACCCCAAACGGTATCTTGTTTTATAGTGTAGAACAGATCTTCGTTATACGTTTTGTTAAGCGGATCAATTTTAGAATTACGCTTCGAAGTAAACAGCAATACATTGTCGATGTTACCAATGGTCGGGCCATAATCTTCCTTCTCTGAGTTTACACCATAACCCATGTTTAGTAACACGCCCTGAGGAGGACGAAGTGTATCAATCTCTTTTCGGAACGCTACCAGTTCATAGTATTGTTGCAGCGGTACATATAGATCTTTTTCGTTGCGGGTAAGCGTATCGTACTCACGTTGTACCTGCTTTTCATCTATACTTTGTTTGTAGTGTTTCAACACAAGCTTGTATAGCAGCACAGCTTCACCGGGAGGTCCTTGTTTTTCCGACAGCTTAGCAAAGTCCCAGAGTAATTGTATATCGTGCGAAAAATTATCAACGCCAAAGTTCTTCACATACGCTTTTAACTCGGTATATTCCTGTTCGTAATCACCTGTTGCAGCTAATGCTTTTATTCTACCCAACTTGGTTGCATCTTTATAGTAGCGAACCTTGTTGAGATTCGGAAAATCGAAAATGTCAGATTGGCTGTAGCTTGTCAGGCTATCATTTAGTTGTACGATTCCTCCCTTTTTGAATTTCTGTTTAGGCTTTTGAGCCAGGGAAGGAACGTGAACCAACAACCAAAAGGCTGTTAATAAGATCAAAAAGTAGGTTTTCACAGAACCTTTGTTTGGTAAAAAATTCACGCCAGATGGATAAAGTTGATACAATTTTACTTCTTTTACAACTCTCTTGGCATTACTATTGTCCTTTAGGCGAACCTAGTATACAACCATCGCTGATACGAAACGCGTGTCAGTTTGGCACCTTATAAACGAAAGCATGTTCAAATCATTACCGATACAACTCGTTCAGGAAGATTCAGATGATCTTATTCAACTGATAAATCCCGAACAGGAATCTGATCTGAAGCCGGAAGATTTACCGGAAGAACTCTCGATTCTTCCTATAAAAAATACAGTACTCTTTCCGGGAGTTGTTATTCCTATAACGGTAGGAAGACAAAAATCTATCAAGCTTGTTAAAAAAGCTTACCAGGGAAATCGCATCATTGGTGTAATCGCTCAAAAAAATTCGCAGGCTGAAGAGCCTGCTATCGAAGAATTATACCGCACCGGTACTGTAGCAAAAATTATCAAAATGCTTGTTCTGCCGGATGGTAACACCACGATTATCATTCAGGGTAAAAATCGTTTTACCATAAAAGAGTTTGTTCAGGAAGAACCGTTCCTCACGGCACGCATTCAACTTCAACCGGAACCTGCGCTAAATGTTAACGGCAAAGAAGCCAAAGCATTGGTGCAGTCGTTGAAAGATGCAGCGTCTAAAATACTAAAGCTTAACCCTGAACTTCCGCAAGAGGCACAGGTGGCATTGGACAATATATCCAGCATGTCGTTCCTGGTACATTTTCTTTCTTCCAACCTCAATGCCGAGGTAGGCGAGAAACAAAAGATACTGGAGACACAGAATATAATTGAGCGCGGTACACTGCTGCTGCAGTATATGTTGAAGGATGTGCAGATGTTGGAGATCAAACACGAGATTCAGAAGAAAGTACATACCGATATAGACCAGCAGCAACGCGACTACTTCCTGCGTCAGCAGATAAAAGTATTGCAGGATGAGCTGGGTTATGATGGTCCGGATAAAGAAGTAGAAAAATTCCGCAAGCGTGCTGAAGGTAAAAAATGGTCGAAGCAGGCAGCGGATCATTTCAATCGCGAGCTCGATAAACTTTTACGCATCAACCCCATGGCAGCGGAATATCCGGTAGCGATGAACTACGTGGAGTTTATGCTCGATCTTCCTTGGGAAGATTACACGATCGATGATTTCGATCTGAAGCGCGCCAGAAAAATATTGGATCAGGATCACTTCGGTCTTGAAAAAGTAAAGACACGTATACTCGAATATCTTGCTGTACTAAAGTTGAAGCAGGATATGAAAGGACCTATACTTTGCTTGTATGGTCCTCCCGGTGTTGGTAAAACTTCATTGGGCCGATCGATCGCGAAAGCACTGCAACGTAAGTATGTACGCATGTCGTTAGGAGGCGTGCATGATGAGGCTGAAATACGCGGACACCGCAAAACGTATGTAGGTGCTATGCCGGGTAAAATTTTGCAGAACATCAAGAAGTCTCAATCATCCAACCCGGTATTTATACTCGATGAGATCGATAAAGTAAAATCAGATTTTCGTGGCGACCCATCGTCTGCTTTACTCGAAGTGTTAGACCCGGAGCAGAACAATGCTTTCGGTGATAATTACCTGGAAGTAGATTACGATTTATCAAAAGTACTTTTCATTGCTACGGCCAACTCGCTTGATACCATTCATCCTGCGTTGCGCGATCGTATGGAGATCATCGAAGTAACCGGCTATACACTTGAAGAGAAAGTAGAGATCGCTATAAAACACCTTATACCGAAGCAGCTTAAAGAGCACGGATTAAAAACTTCGGATGTAAAGTTTTCGAAAGATGCTGTTATCAAAACAGTAAATGCGTATACCCGCGAATCGGGAGTGCGTAACCTCGAGCGCAAGATCGGTACACTGGTGCGTAACATTGCCAAGTCGGTAGCAATGGAAGAACCATTCGACAAGGTGATCTCGGAAGAGACCGTTCGCAAAGTTTTAGGGGCCGAGATATTTGACGAAGAGCTATACCAGGGAAACGAAATAGCCGGTGTGGTAACAGGTTTAGCCTGGACACAAGTAGGCGGAGAAATACTCTTTGTTGAATCGAGCCTGAGCAGAGGTAAAGGTATACTTACTATTTCAGGACAGTTAGGTGATGTTATGAAAGAATCAGCCATGGCAGCACTTTCCTATCTCAAGTCGAACGCAGAAGCGCTGGATATAGATCATCGGTTGTTTCAACAATACGATCTGCATATACATGTACCTGCCGGTGCCGTTCCGAAAGACGGACCGTCAGCGGGTATTACGATGTTTACTTCACTCGCATCGATCTTTACCCAGCGTAAAGTTCGCGCGAAGCTTGCCATGACCGGTGAGATTACCCTGCGCGGTAAAGTATTGCCGGTAGGAGGTATCAAAGAAAAAATACTCGCGGCCAAGCGCAGTGGTATAAAAGAACTCGTTCTCAGTGCCAAGAACAAGCGTGACATCGATGAGATCGAGAAGCACTACCTCAAAGGACTTACCTTCCACTATGTAGACACGGTGGATGAAGTGTTGAAGGTTGCCCTGATGAAGGAGAAGGTAAAGGAGCCGATGAAGTTCATCTTTATCGATCCCAAGTCAATAGCACAGAACTAATTTCTTTTTCGAAGGAAGTTCCCAAAGATATAGTGTCTCAAAACCGAGGTGTCTCAGGGTCGTGCGAACCGTGTTCCTTTTCTCGTAATCAGCAAGCTTACTTACGAGGGCATGGCTTGAGACGAGAAGGTTTAAAAATGCCAGCATGTTTTACGATATTGCAGTTTAACTCCATTTTGTGAAGCAGATACTGCCGGCAATACTACTTCTTTCATCTCTGGTTTCGTTTGCCCAGACAGGCGGGCAGAAGTCTTTTGAGTTTTTGAATGTTGCCAATAGTGCAAGGCTCGCTGCGCTGGGTGGTGTTAACGCATCGTTGACGGATCGCGATGTGAATTTCTTTTACTCGAATCCTTCCCTAGTCTCAGATTCTCTGGCAGGATTTGCTTCGGCTACTTATCAGTTTTACGTGGCAGATGTTGGCCAATCAACTTTTTCATACGCGCATAAGTTTAAAAATATAGGTACACTGCTTTTTGGTGTGCAGCATCTGAGCTACGGCACCATTCAGGGGTACGATGCGTCCGGAACTGAGATCGGTACATTTAAGTCTGGTGAAACAGCGATCGTGATAGGTAAAAGTCACCAGGTCTCAAACTTCAGAATTGGAGCGAACGTTAAGATGATCTTCTCCAATATTGCCGGTTATCACGCCAGTGCTGCCGCTATAGATTTTGGCGGGGTGTTTGTACATCCTCATTACGACTGGCGTATAGGACTGACGGTAAAAAATATGGGAATAGTTTTTTCTGAATACTCGGAGTCGAGCGAGTCAGAGCTTCCGTTCGATGTGCAGTTGGGAACTACCTTCAAGCCTGAACATATGCCGTTACGTTTTTCAATCACGGCATATAACCTGGCGCGAAAGCGTGTTACATACTACGATGCAGCCAGCGGGCAAGACGAACCGGGAGGATTGGATAAGGTACTGAGGCGCATTAACTTTGGCGCTGAAATTTTAATACATCGCAATGTAAATATATTGGCAGGCTATAATTACCTCATGCACCAGGAATTGAAACTGGAGAATGGCGGAGGTGGTGCCGGCTTATCGTTAGGCTTTTCTGCACGCATCCGTTCGTTTGAATTTATATTCAGCAGAAGTGGATATGTAGCGGGTAAGGCCGGGTATGGATTAACATTGTCATCAAATATAAATCGTGTGTTGAGAAGAGTATAAAATTATGATGGACGAAAAATATTTAACACCGAAACAGATTGTTGAGGAGCTTGATAAATACATTATAGGACAGAAGGAAGCTAAACGTAATGTAGCGATTGCGCTGCGTAACCGCTGGAGAAGAATGAACACGAAAGCGGATATACAGGGGGAAATTGTTCCGAATAATATACTCATGATCGGTGCTACCGGTGTTGGTAAAACCGAGATTGCGCGCAGACTTGCCAAACTTGCTGATGCTCCTTTTGTAAAAGTAGAGGCTTCCAAATTTACCGAAGTAGGCTATGTAGGCCGCGATGTGGAAAGCATGGTGCGCGACCTGGTGGAGCAATCGGTAAATATGGTGAAGGCTCGCAAGAAGGAAGAAGTAAAAGAGAAAGCAGCACAGGCAGTAGAAGATGCTATACTGGATGCCTTGATACCACCGCTGCGTCAGCAGCAACCGCGTTCAACGGGATTCTCTTCACAAACGGAAAATACCAATGATATACCTACGAGCGATGTAGAGTTGAACGAACGTACACGCAATCACTTCCGCGATAAGATACGCAATGGCGAACTTGAAGAACGCAAGATCGAGATCAACATTAAAGGAGGAAGCGGATCAAATGTAGGCATGATCGGTGCCGGCATGATGGATGAAGTATCCATGATGAACCTGCAGGAAATGCTGAACGGTATGATGCCGAAAAAAAGCAAGAAGCGTAAAGTTACCGTAGCAGAAGCCCGCAGAATTTTACTCGATGAAGAAGCTGCCAAGCTCATCGATATGGATGAAGTAAAGGAAGAAGCGATTCATCGTGCAGAGAATGCCGGTATCATTTTTATAGATGAGATCGACAAGATTGCTTCCGGTTCCAAGAAAGGTGGCAGTGGTCCCGATGTAAGTCGCGAAGGTGTACAGCGCGATCTGCTTCCTATAGTCGAAGGAAGTACCGTGAACACAAAGCATGGTGTTATAAAAACTGATCACGTATTGTTCATTGCTGCCGGAGCCTTTCATATTTCAAAACCATCGGATCTTATACCCGAATTGCAGGGACGTTTTCCTATTCGTGTTGAATTGAATAACCTGACGAAAGAAGACTTCATCCAGATATTGAAGGAGCCCAAGAACGCACTTACCAAACAATATCAGGCGTTGTTCGAAGCTGAAAGTGTTGAGATAAGTTTTGCCGATGATGCTATTGACGAAATTGCCAGTACAGCGTTTACCATCAATGCCGAAGTGGAAAATATAGGGGCGCGCAGGTTGCATACGGTGATGAGCAGATTGTTAAATGAATTTTTGTTTGATGTACCGGATAAGATTGGTCCGAATGCGCGACTGCTGATTACAGCAGATATGGTGCGCGAGCGAATGGCGGGCCTTGTAAAAAATAAAGACCTGAGCGAATACATTCTCTAAATGAAATATACAAGGCTTGCGATTTTTATACTCGGTATAGTAACGACTATAACTATACCGGCTATTGGTCAGGACGATGTTTCAGTCGGAGCCTTTCCGGAACCCGGATATGATTCCGTGCGGTCCAAGTATATAAAAACATTCCCCAATCATTTCTTTCTATGGCCAGTGTTGAAGCAACGCAGGCTGGGTTTTGAAATGCAGCGCGAAAAAGACAGCAAGACTTCTGTATCGTATCGTTCCAACAAACCCTATAGTTTGGGGCTCGGTATGTACTTGTTTGAGTTAGCGATAGAAGTAGCTTTTGCATTGCCACAAGACGAAGCCAACAGACGCATCTACGGTGAATCGGATGCCAGCGATCTGCAGTTAAATATTATCGGGCGCAAGTGGGGCATTGATGCCTATGTTCAAAATTACGATGGCTTTTATGTTGATGATCCTTCGGTAAAGATACCGGCCAACCAGCCGTACCCGCATCGAAGAGATATAGAAACAACAAACAATGGTGTAAGTGTAAATTATACTTTCGATAACAAGCGCTTTTCGTTCAGGTCAACCTATAATTTTATAGATCAGCAATTGCGCAGTGCCGGTTCGTTCTTGTTGTTTGGTTCATTAAGCAGCTTTAAAGCAGCGGGAGACTCTGCCATACTTGGGGACTCGTATGTTAATAAGTTCGGTTCGGCATCGTCTATAAAATCTTTTAAAGTTACTACCCTCGGTATAGCGCCCGGGTATACCTATAGTCTTATCTATAAAGGATTCTTCCTCAACGGAACGTTAGCCCTGGGGCCGGCACACAACTGGCTCTCATCCATGCGTGAAGATGGCGTTGAAAAGAATGACATCAAGTTCAATGCGTATGCCGCTGCCCGTATCGGGCTCGGTTATAATGGCGATCGTATCTTCGGAGGCTTCAGCTTCATCGCCCAGGGGCGCTCTGCCAAGTTTGACGAAGTTCAATTGTTAAGCTCCAACACCACGTTCAAGATGCTGATCGGTTATCGCTTTGGCGAAGTCGGTATTCTGAAAAAACGAATCTGGGATGTGCCCAAAGCGCTCATCAACTAGAGCGCCATCAGCTTTGTTACAAACTATAGATATAGTATAAAACTTACTCGGGCTGATTTTTAGGATAATCGAAGAACACCATCTTGCCCTTTCCCCACGTTACGTCTTTCCACGCATCAACATCGATCTGAAAAGCAACCACACCACAGGTAGGTATATTATCGATGTCCAGCTCCACATTTTGAAACGAGTTAACAAACTCCGTCAGGCCCGGGTTGTGGCCAAAGAGCATCACCACATTGTATTTGTCCTTCAACCCCTGCAACGTAGAAAGGATAGTGTCTTCGCTGGCATGGTACAACGATTTTTCAGTTTTAATCTTCTCTTTCGGGTAGTTCAGAACCTTGGCAATTCGTTTGGCGGTTGAGTATGCGCGTTTCGCAGGGCTGCTAATGAGCCTGTCAGGGTGAATATCTTTCTCTTTCAGGCGTTTGCCCATGCGCGGAGCATCGTTCTTGCCACGATCGTTCAGCGGTCTGTCAAAATCATCCTGCAACGGATTGGCCCAACTTGATTTGGCATGGCGAATTATATACAAGGTTTTCATACAAGTAAAGATTGATGCTTTTAGCGAAGTTTTACAAATCAGCTTATTAACGCTTATCTTCGCGCCACATGCATGGTGCAAAGAAAATACGCAGAAAGATACGGTATACGCTCGTTTACCGGTTTGTACAATTCCTGATTTTTATTTCGCGTCTTATGCCTCGCGTGGCATGGCTCAAGTTCTGTGGCTTCCTGGGGAAAGTGGCCTATGTATTTGCTTCTCAAACCCGTAAGCTCACACAGCGACATTTGACGCTCGCATTTAAAAAAGAAAAAAGTGCAGCCGAGATAAAAAAGTTATCGCGACAAACATTCGAATATCTCGGTAAAAATGCGGGCGATATTCTGCGCGCTTCCGGCACTGTACACACGCTGGCCGACCTGGAAGAATTTCTGGTTGTGCATGGTTATGAAAATTATGAGGCCGCGCAGCAAAAAGGTAAAGGTGTGATTTTCCTCACGGCTCACCTTGGGGCTTTCGATTTGCAAGTAACAACCATGGCCTTGCGTGGTTTGAATCCTAACATCATCGGTACTCCGTTGAAAGATGAGCGCCTCAATGATTTGTTGTGGGACTATCGGAATAAACACGGAGCTATAGCCATCGAGCGCGGCCGCGAAACATTTCGAATGATCAAGATCTTGAAATCCGGTGGATCCGTTGCTTTGCTCATCGATCAGGATACAAAAGTGAAAAGCCGTTTTGTAAATTTCTTTGGTATGCCTGCTGCCACACCTGTAGGTGCCACTGTGCTGGCGATGAAGACTGGTGCTACTGTAGTACCTACCTATATATACTTAGGCAGCGACTGGAAACAGCACATGCATATACTGCCTGAAATAGCCATCAATGTTACAGGCGATGATGAATCGGATATGGTATATAATACGCAAATCCTGACAAGCTTTATTGAACAGCAGATACGCAAACACCCGGAGCAATGGGTGTGGATGCACGAACGCTGGAAGACAAAGCCAGGCGAAGAGATCGCCTGATAAAATTCCCTATAGTTAAATTATTTTCGCTCGTACAGCACAAAGTCAAAAGCATACTTATGCTTTTCATCTGCGGGATGATGCTCGCGCGATACTTCTTTCCACTGCTCTTTGCTGAACTCCGGGAAGTATACATCGCCATCTATTACGGCTTGTATCTCAGTGAGGTAAAGCAAATCGGCTGAGGGTAAAGCCGAACGGTATATTTCAGCACCACCGATAATAAAAACTTCCTGCTCACCATTTTTACGGGCAAGCGCAATGCCTTCATCAATCGAGTTGAATACAATACATCCGGGCGCATCAAAATTTTTCTGACGCGTTACTACAATGTTGGTGCGTTTGGGGAGTGGTTTGAATTTGGCCGGAATTGAATCGTAATTCTTTCGGCCCATAATGCAGTAATGTCCTTGTGTTGTGGTCATGAAAAATTTCATGTCATCGGGCAGGTGCCAGGGCAGATCATTGTTTTTTCCGATGACCCTGTTTTGCGCGTGTGCAGCAATGAGTGATATTTTCATAAGCAGTGAACAGTCAATTATAGTTTGTTTCCACGGAAGAAATCCTGGATACTCATTCTTCGTTTTCCTTCCGGCTGAAGTTCGTCAATCGAAATCCATCCATCGGAGGTTCTGATGTAAAGATAATTTTTATTATCAGTGTCCGGTAGGCCTACCGTAGTTTCACCACTCTTCTTATCAGCAATAGATATTTTAAAAATCTTGAACGTCTTCTCGTTAATAATTCCCCACGCAGCCGGATAGGGACTAAGACCTCTCACAAAATTTCGTATCTGTTCACTGGTTTTGTTCCAGTCGATCTGGCAAGTCTCCTTGAAAATTTTAGGAGCGTGTTTGATTTCAATATCAGTAGGTTGAGGCAGTGAAGGATAGTTACCGGCTTCAATGCTTCGCACAGTTTTCAGTACCAGTTGTCCTCCTTTATTCATCAATCTTTCATACAGTGTTCCAACTGTATCATCGCTATATATAGTTTCCTTCTCCTGGTAAATGATGCTGCCGGTATCAATTTCATGCTTCAGAAAAAATGTAGTGATGCCGGTTTCTTTCTCACCGTTAATCACAGCCCAGTTAATAGGCGCAGCACCGCGATACTGCGGCAGGAGTGAAGCATGAAGATTAAATGTACCCAACGATGGCATGGCCCATACAGCTTCGGGTAACATTCTGAAAGCAACAACAATCTGCAGGTTGGCATTGTAACTTTTCAGCTCCTGCAAAAACTCTGGCGATTTCAGATTTGTTGGTTGTAGCACAGGTACGTTGTATTGCAGGGCACATTCTTTTACAGGAGAATAAACGATCTTTTGTCCACGACCTTGTGGTTTGTCGGGTGCGGTAACAACCGCTACAACATTGATTTTATTCTCTAGGAGAATTTGAAGGCTGGGCACCGCAAATTCAGGTGTACCCATAAAAATGATTCGAAGTTCGTTCATAGTATGAACGCAAATATATTGAATCTCTGTTCAGTTCTTTCGTGGCTGAGCAATTCGTACCACACTCGTTAAGTTAACCTAACCCCTTGATTTATAGCGTCAACGAAAGGCTGCAAACGATTGGCCTTAAAGTTGCAATACACGGTATATATAAATACTTAGAGTTATGAAACGTTTATTAGTTGCGGTTTCTTTGTTAACAATACTTGCATCGTGCCAGGTAAATATTGTTGAGCCACGATACGATGAGCGCGATAAAGTAGTTGGGTATTATAGCATGGAAGAGTTTAGTGAAACCTTCAACGACTATACATACTATACCCTGATGATTACGAAGTATGGTGCGAACGGAAATGTACTATATCTCGATAACTTTTACGGAGCCGATATACAGATTCATGCATATTTGTCGGGTGATAAAATAACGATACCATTCCAGGTAGTTGATGACTATGAGATTGAAGGTGTAGGTACCCTGCACGGTATGGACATCAGTTTGAATTATACTGTTCGCGATGTTTACAATAACACACGTACCAACTTTTGTGAAACGTGGGGCGATCGTAAAGAATAAGGGTGGCGAAAGATAAAACCGAAAGGTTAGTCCTCTCTGAACAATTTCTTGTCAGCGTAGAATGTTCCGAATGGAACGAGCGAAGCTACAAAAGCAAGGAATGAGCGTGTAAGGGTCCAGTTGTAAGTAAATTTGGTCTGGACTAACAACACAATATAGGCAATAAAAAGTATTCCGTGTGCCATACCTACAATGCGCACGGGCTCGGGGTTAGACGCCATGTATTTCAGAGGCATGGCGATTCCCAGCAACACCAGAAAAGATATTCCCTCCAGGAAAGCGACTATACGAAGACGACCTAATACCGTTGTGATCAATTGTTGCATGATGTGTTTCTCTATGATTCCGCCAAAGGTATTTCGTTTTTGTCTGAAATACTTATCTTCCCAAAATTTTACGACCTAAACACATGAGTGAAACTAAGTTTAAGCCTGTGCTCGGTTTATGGGATGCTACCATGATCGTTGCCGGCTCTATGATAGGCTCGGGTATCTTTATCGTTGGTGCCGACATACTACGAAATGTAGGCGGCTCCGGTTGGCTGATAGCCGTATGGTTGATCACAGGGTTCATGACCATTACAGCAGCCGTGAGTTATGGCGAGCTAAGCGGCATGTTTCCGAAAGCCGGTGGCCAATATGTATACCTGAAAGAAGCTTACAATCCGCTGATAGCATTTCTCTATGGCTGGAGTTTCTTTGCTGTAATACAAACCGGTACCATTGCCGCTGTGGGTGTAGCCTTTTCGAAATTTACAGCGTACCTCATTCCGGCCGTGAGCGAAGACCTGGTACTGATCAATCTTGGCGTTATGACGATTTCTCCCGCACAGATACTATCCATTGTCATCATCGTGCTGCTTACCTATATAAATACACGAGGCGTAGAAGGAGGGAAGGTAATTCAAACAACATTTACAGTTGCCAAACTGCTTAGCTTGTTCGGCCTTATCGTTTTTGGTTTGATTATGATGAAGGGCGATGTATGGACTGCTAACTGGACGAACGCTTGGGATTTGCATAAACTGAATGCGGATGGAAGTATAGAAACCTATATGACCATTGCCGCTGTAGGTGCTATAGCCGCTGCGATGGTAGGCTCAATCTTCAGTAGCGATGCCTGGAACAACGTAACGTTCATTGCCGGTGAGATCAAGAACCCACAACGTAACATCGGATTGAGTTTATTTTTAGGAACGCTGATCGTTACCATTATCTATGTTACAGCGAACATCATGTATACGGCTGTACTTCCTTTACACGAGATTGCCTATGCAGAGAAAGATCGTGTTGCTGTAGCGGCATCGCATGTTATCTTCGGAGATATAGGTACAATCATTATCGCGTTGATGATCATGGTATCAACGTTCGGTTGTAACAACGGACTTATTCTTTCCGGTGCCCGGGTATACTATACCATGGCGAAAGATGGTTTATTCTTCCGTCAGGCGGGCGAGCTTAATAAATTTGCTGTGCCGCAACAATCGCTGTGGGTGCAATGTATACTGGCAAGTCTGTGGTGTTTGAGTGGTAAATATGGCGACTTGCTGGATATGGTTTCATTTGTAGTGGTGTTGTTCTATATGCTTACCATCATCGGTATATTTATACTTCGCCGGAAAAGACCGGATGCGCCACGACCTTACAAAGCATTCGGGTATCCTGTACTTCCGTTGATATATATAATGATGGGTATAACATTTTGTTCCCTGTTGATAATCTACAAGCCTAAATTTACCTGGCCAGGATTGATCATAACCCTGATTGGCATACCTATATATTACTTTGCTGTACAGCAAAAGAAAAAATAACACAGCATAAAAAAAGAGTCTTGTTCTATGCAAGACTCTTTTTTTATAGTCACAACTGCGATTCCAAAACAGCCAGGCCTTCAGCAAACGAACGTGGCTCATAGCTCAGATCCGTTCGCGCTTTCTCAATGATAAAGCCTGTTCTGGGAGGACGCTTCGCGGGTTGCGTGAATTTGGTTGAATCGGTAGCGTTGATCAGCGATTTGTCAAGCTTGAAATAATCGGCTGTAGCAACTGCTATATCGTAAGGGGTAAGGAAGTCTTTGCCAGATATATTGTAGATGCCCGTTGCTTTCTTCTTGGCTGCGAGGTAACACCCTTGTGCTAAATCTTCTGCCAGCGTTGGTGTTCTCCACTGGTCGTTTACAACCTGTATAGATTTACCTTGCTCCAGGCTATTCTTTACCCATAATACTATATTGGAGCGACTCATATCACGTGTAATGCCGAACACTAACACGGTGCGTAATATAGACCAGCCTGTTTTGCTTTTCTTTACAACTTCTTCAGCAGCCAGTTTGCTTTCGCCATAGTAATTTACCGGATTCGGTTTTTCATTTTCATCCAGCGGGCCGCGGGTGCCGTCAAAAATAAAATCAGTTGATACGTGCACCATGTGTACGTTGTGTTGTGCACAGGCTTTCATCAGGTTTTCAACGGAAGTTACGTTGGCTTTCCAGCACGCGTCACGGTCTGTTTCACATTGGTCTACCTGTGTCATGGCAGCCGTGTTGATAACAACATCCGGTTTGGTGCGCGCAAATACTTCATCAACAGCATTGCCATCGGTAATGTCAAGACTGTGAAATTCTCCTTTGGTAATTGGTAGTACGGATTTGCCTCTTGCTGTAGCAATGAGTGTTACGGATGGATCTTTCTCCAGTAGTTCTGTAAGCTTTTGCCCCAATAAACCATTGGAGCCGGTGACGAGGATCTTCATATATAGATAGTATAGAAAGTGAGCTTGGGTACTGTTACTTTTTAGACGTTACCTTCGGTGGATATTGATATCCGTATAGTTTGGTAATTTTCTTCTTCGACATTTCTTCAACCGTTACAATCATGCGCACATCTTCAGCCGGTCTGTCGAATTGACCTTTCGGTTGTGTTGCAATCTTATCGATTACGTCCAACCCTTTAATTATTTTGCCAAACACAGTATATTCTCCATCGAGTTGAGGAGCACCACCGAGAGTAGTATATGCTTTGAGTTTTTCAGGAGAAACTTCTTTTTCAGTTTTGATACCGGTTTGCTTTTCAACGCGCGGTTTCAGTTTTGCGATGAAGTCTTGCACACCTTTCATGTCACCGTTCTGATATAGTTTGGCGATGGTGTCATAGGCAGGTTGGTTGGCAGGATTCTGAAAGAACTGCTGCATAGCCTGGTTGAATTTAGCAGGGTCTGTTTTTATATCTTCTTCTGTAACTTTTGAGCCGTGCACGATATAAAACTGACTGCCACTGGAAGCCTTCGTTGGATTTTGTTCGTTGCCCAGCCGTGCAGCAGAGAGTGCTCCCTTTTCGTGGAAGTATTTTGAATTGATTTCTGCATCTACAGTATATCCCGGACCACCGCGACCAAGCATCTGTTCTTTGCCGGCTTTCTTCGAATCCGGATCTCCGCCCTGAATCATAAACCCTTCGATCACCCGGTGGAAAAGTAAGCTGTCAAAGTAATGTTCTTTGGCCAGCTTGATGAAATTCTGTTTATGTTTGGGTGTCTCATCATAAAGAATAGCCACCATGTCACCGTATTGAGTCTTGATGGTAACAACAAAATCTTTTTCCTGCGCGCAGCCGGAAAATACAACGAGACACAACAGCAGGAGGGGAAGCGATTTGCGCATATATAGTCTATAGTTCGTTCAGTATATACAGTTTACAGTTGTTGTCTGATCTCTTTCAGGATTTGTTCGCCACCGATATTCAATACTTCGTTGGCTACCATCTCACCGAGTTCTTTTACGTTTTCAAAAGAAGAAGAGCGTTTTACTTTGATGACGCGTTGCCCGTCTAATGAAATAATGCCGGCCTTCAGCGAAATAGAGTCTCCTTCTATATGAGCATACCCAAAAGCTGGAATGCTGCAACCACCGTGCAATGTCTTTAAGAAAGATCGTTCTGCATGAAGGCATACTTCCGTAGCCGGATGATTAACCCAGTTCGCTATAATTTCTTTTTTCTTGAAGTCTAGTTTTTTATGACACTCGATCGCGATCGTTCCTTGCCCTACGGCCGGAACAAAATAACTGGTTTCAATTTTATCAACGATCATGTTATCATAACCCATGCGATGTACACCGGCATACGCGAGTAACAACGCATCACATTCGCCCGCTTTCATTTTGGAAATGCGTGTTTGTAAATTACCGCGAATGGAGACTGCTTCGGCATTCGGGTAGAAGTGTTTGAGGAAAGCAACTCTGCGTGTAGAAGAGGTACCGATCTTTAGTTTGTCGGATGTAATGTTAACCTGCCTGTCGCTGATCACCACATCATTCACCAGCTCCCGTTCTGTGAACGCAACGAGTTCAAGTTCTTCCGGTATATCAGACGAAAGATCTTTGGCACTGTGCACCGCTATATCGATCGAGCCGTCCAGTAACTTTGCTTCGATCTCTTCTGTGAACACACCTTTGCTGCCGATCTTGGCGATAGACACATCCAGTATCTTATCACCGCGTGTTTCAATCGGAACAATTTCGGTAGTATACCCGGAAGGTTTTATCAGACTGGCCACATATTCAGCTTGCCAGAGTGCCAGCTTGCTGCCGCGGGTGCCGATGCGTATTGTTTTTGTATAAGGCATGGTTGTGTTCGTATGTTAAAATATATACTTCAACACGTTGCGCATGTTGAAGAGAGAGTATATCAATTCGGATTCAATGTCTTGGACAACTTCAGCGAAAGATCGAGGAAGATCATTTTTGCGCTGCCGTTACGCTCCAGGTGATAACCCGCATCGTTTAGCAGTTTGAATGATTTCTCAACCTTATCGAGCGTTAATACTTTGCTGAAGTCCTGCACAAATTTCAATTCATCGCCACGCGTGCGATTCATATCAGCCGCTCCGGAAATATTCAACAACGATTCCCGCATCATATTTATACTATAGCTGATCAGGCTCCGCTGATTGAGTTTGTCCAGTGAATGGTATTCATCAGCCATCGTTACGAGGGTGCCATAATTTTTACGGAAGCAGGCACGCATCCACTCGATAAAGCGTTGCGTGTTGTTATCTTCTTCACTATCGATAAGTTTGATGCCGAGGTTAAGTCTGCCTTCGGCAAGCTGTGCTAATTTTTCAGCTTTGCGTTCTTCTACTCCGTGTTTCTCCTGGAGATAAGATTGCACTTCGTTGTCGTGCAGTAGGGGTACCGTTACAATCTGAGTACGCGAAATGATCGTAGGCAATAATTTATCAGCAGCGTTTGTAACCAGTATAAAAAAAGTTTGTGGAGGTGGCTCTTCCAATATCTTCAGTATACCATTGGCAGCGGCCGAGTGCATGAGTTCGGGTTGCCAGATGATCATGATCTTGTGCGGACTTTCAAATGGCTTTAGTGAAAGTGTCTTGATGATCTCGCGACTTTCCTCGCGTGATATCAACGCAAGCTTATCCTCACCGCCATAATAATTTGTCCAGTCATCGAGTGAGCCATGCGGCTGTTCCAGTAAGAACGCTCGCCAGCTCTTCAGTATCTCCGCTTTAAAACGATCTTCATCTTTATCGTTCTTTACGTTGCTCAACGGAAATACAAAGTGTGTATCCGGGTGAATGAACTTTGCATTTTTGGAACAGGCCGGGCAGGTTCCGCAGGCATCCTCACCCTTGTTCTGGCAATGGAGGTATGTGGCATACGCCAAAGCAAGCGGCAGGTTCAACGCTCCTTCTGCGCCTACAAAAAGTTGTGCGTGCGCAGTGTGATTCGCTTTAACAGCATCAATAAGGAGTTCCTTAACGTCAGATAATCCTGGAATATCGGCAAACTTCATGTTATTTCTTTTCCCATCCGCGACTTCGCGCAGAGGTCTCAAAGATATGGGAGAGAATCTCTTTATCCACATCCGAAAAGATAACATTTCTTCGGCCCGTCACGCGCCCTGCAGTTTCGAGTGCTTTTGGTAATTGATAGGTATCAAAACCGGAAGCACCACCCCATGCGAAAGAAGGTACGTAGTTGGGAGGAAAGCCGTGGCCGAAAACATTCGCAGCTACATCTACAACGGTGCCGGTGTTGAACATCGTGTTGATGCTGCATTTGCTATGGTCGCCCATCATCAAACCACAAAATTGTAAACCGGTATTCTCAAAACTTTCAGAGTTGTGGCTCCACAGTTTTACAGTGTCGTAATTGTTTTTGAGATTCGATGTGTTGGTGTCTGCACCGAGGTTACACCACTCACCAAGCACCGAGCATCCCAGGAAACCATCGTGTGCTTTATTGCTGTAACCGAAAATTACCGAAGTGCTTACTTCGCCACCTACTTTTGAAAAGGGCCCGACAGTAACATCACCCCGTATCTTCGCACCCATATTAACATGCGCGCCTTCGCACAAGGCGACTGAGCCACGAATGATCGCGCCTTCCTGAACAATACTGTTTTTGCCGAGATAGATCGGTCCGGATTCTGCATTTAGTATAGCTGCGCGGATATATACTCCTTCTTCTACAAAGATGTCATTTTCAGAACCGTATACTACCGTGTGCTTATCCATGATACCGGCAGATTGTCTTCCTGCGGTGATCAGTTTGAAATCAACTTTTAACTGCGCAGCATTCTCCCGGAAGATCTTCCAGGTTTTGTCGATCACAGTTATAGCTTGGCTATACTCGATCGTGTTGGAAGCACTCATTTCACTCACCGGTTGAGACGCAGCTATGAGCAGCGAATCTTTGGTGAGGAAGTAATGTGGAGGTAAAGCTTTTATAGTATCAACCAAGACCTGATCAGGACAAACCGCTCCATTGATCAACAGATTTTCAGGAGAGGAGTGTACCGGGAATTTCTTCTGAAGGTATTCTTCGGTTTTGAAAGATGCTTTGGTGTTCAACCATCTTTCCCACTTTTCGCGAATGGTAAGAATTCCGACACGGATGTCGGCTACAGGGCGGGTATATGTAAAAGGAAAAAGTGACGTGCGTACAACCGGGTCGTCAAACAAAATAAGATTCATCCCTCAAAAATAGAATTCGGATGGCACGCTAAAAATGTGCGTTTCGCTGTGCGCGGACACAGGTTCGAGAATATTCTAAATATTTTTTCTAAATACTGCTAACAACAAAAAAGCCCTTGTTTTGCAAGGGCCTTTTCTCTCTCCATTTAAAAGAAGAAGTTATTATGCTTTCTTCTGATACTTGTTTTTGAATTTCTCCACACGTCCGGCTGTATCCACGAACAGCTTTTTACCAGTGAAGAAAGGATGCGAAGCAGAGCTTACTTCGACTTTAATTACAGGGTATTCTTTACCATCTTCCCACTTAATGGTCTCTTTTGGAGACTGAGTAGAACGGGTAATGAATTTATGATCGCTGGATGTATCCCAGAAAACCACGTCTTTGTACTCTGGATGAATGCCTTTTTTCATATCAATTTCTTGCGTTATTCCTCTAAAAGGACTGCAAAGATAAGCACAACAGCTTTATATACAAATGTATGCTGGTAAAATTCAAAAATCGTGCTTTCCTCTTTCAAATCAGCGTTTTTCGGGCTTTGTGAAGTGCAAAATTCTGTGATTTTAAGCCGTTGCAATTGAGCAGATATGGATATAATCATGCTCAGGCGGCACGGCTATCAGTTCATAGCGTTATCTTGCACAACTTTTTTTAATAGCTTATGCGATTAACTTTACTGATACTGCTGTCTTTTATTGCTGTGAGTGTAGCACAGGCACAAAGTCCGTATGCTCCGCTCAATGAAGATTACTATCATTGGATTGATCGATACGAGGTAAAGACAGGGAAGATACTCCCGCACTTTTTTACTTCTGTAAAACCGTATAAGCGTTCAGCGATTATTGCGTTTGTCGACTCTGTTAACGCACTGGAAGGTTTTCAATCACGCGCAGATAAATTCAATTATGACTACCTCCGTAACGATAGCTGGGAATGGTCGCGTGCGGAAACTGCTGATAGTAAAATAGCTTTCCTGAAAACTTTTTACAAGAAGAAGTCAGACTTCTTTCATGTAGATGTTCCGGAATTTGATTTACACGTAAACCCCGTTCTATACCTCGGTATTGGTAACGATTCACGAAGAGACGATCGACTCTTCATTAACACGCGCGGTGTAGAAGTGCGCGGTATGGTTGATCGCAAGGTTGGCTTCTATACATACCTTACCGATAACCAAATGATATTGCCTTCGTATGTGTGGGACCAGATGTCGTTGAACCCGGTTATACCGCATGAAGGTTTCTGGAAGGAATTCAAAGACGGTAAAGGTGTAGACTTTCTGCAGGCACGTGGCTATATCACCGTAGATGCAACCAAGAGTATAAATCTGCAGGCTGGTTACGATCGTTTCTTTATAGGCAACGGCATGCGTTCGCTTATATACTCCGACTATGCGCCACCGGCCTCATTCTTTAAAGCGAACATAAAAGTATGGAAGCTTAACTATGTATACTCCATCAGCGAGATGACGGCCGATGTAGACGCAAGCCTGGGAGGCAACCGCTCGATGCAAAAAGGTTATCCTGATAAGTTTGTTACGTTCCATCACCTGAGTCTTAACATTGGTAAGAAGTTAAATATAGGTGTATTCGAGTCGGTGATCTTTAGTCCCGATGATACAACGGGCGCGGGTAAATTTGAGTGGGCATATCTTAATCCCATCATTTTCTTCCGCGCTATAGAACAGCAGAATGGCAGCAGCGATAACGTATTGCTGGGTCTTGACTTTAAATGGAATGCTTTACGTAAACTTTCTTTCTACGGACAATTCGTAATGGATGAGTTTGTACTGAACGAAATAAAAGCAGGAGATGGCTGGTGGGCTAACAAGTTTGCTATACAACTCGGTGGTAAATATATAGATGCATTTGGCGTGCCGAACCTGGATTTACAAGGAGAAATAAATCTGGCGCGACCCTATACATACTCGCACAATACACAATACTCAAACTATACCAGTTACCAGCAGCCGCTGGCACACCCGCTGGGAGCAAACTTCAACGAGGCTATTGGTATGATCCGGTATCAGCCACTTCCGCGTCTTAACCTGACTGCTAAATTATTTGTTACGCGTATTGGTCGTGATTCAACCGACTACAATTGGGGAGCATCCACAGCACAAAACCCGAAGTATGATTGGGGAAGCGATCTGCTGAAACCCAACACAGAGCGTGAATCGACTTACGGTAATAAGATCGGACAAGGCTTCAAGAACGATATAGTATACGGAAGCTTTACAGCTTCATGGCACCTCAAGCACAACCTGTTTATAGATGTTAATGTCGTGGTACGGAAGAGCGAGAGTGTACTCAATTTCTATAACAATAATACATCGATCACTTCCCTGGCCCTACGCTGGAATATAGCCCAGCGCCTGTACGAATTTTAAAAACAATATTTGAAGTGTTAAAAGCGTCAATACGATGATGGCTGGTATGCTTCGCGTTTATATTACAACCAGAAAATGAAAATATTCTTTCGCATTCTTAGATACGCACCGGGTATACGTTCGCAGCTTGCTAAATTTTTGCTGTATGCAGTATTGGCTTCGGGCTTTAGTGCGGTTTACCTTGGGCTTCTTCAGCCCATGCTGGATATACTATTCATTCAGAAACTGAATGATACTGTAACGAAACTCCCCGAGTTTTCACTTTCGGTAGAGTATGGAAAAGATGTTCTGATGTATTATTTCTCGGATACACTCAAGGCGCAAGGTCTGCAAACAACCTTAATGTATGTTTGTATTTTTATAGTCGGATTCGTTTTTCTATCAAACCTCTTCCGGTATATGGAGCGGATGGTGGCATCGCGCGTAAAGGCCGATGTAGTGAGGAATATACGTATACATATTTTTGAGAAAGTATCGTTGTTGCATATCGGGTTCTTTAACGATCAACGCAAAGGTGATCTGATCTCCCGCTTTACAAATGATGTGGGGGAGATGGAGAACACGGTAGTGAATGCATTCAAGGCTATCAAGGAGCCTATTACCCTTATTATATATATAGGTGTTCTTTTTAAAATATCGGCAGAGCTTACACTTTTTACGCTTATCGTTCTTCCCCTCATGGGCGGAGTTATATCCATTATCATTAAGCGTCTGAAGAAAAGAGCCGTGCAAAGCCAGGAGACGATGGGGCGTATCGTTAATATACTCGATGAGTCATTTAGCGGCATGCGTGTTATCAACGCTTTCAATGCCCGTAATTTTATATTGAAGAAGATCGAGAAGGAAACTACATTTCACCGTAAGGTAAATCTTTCCATTTCGAGAAAGAACGAACTTGCATCTCCGCTTTCCGAATTTCTGGGAGTGGTAGTAGTAGCATTTATACTTTATTATGGCGGACAATGGGTATTATCGGGTACAGGTGAACTGAAGCCTTCCGCATTCATACTCTTTCTTACGTTTTATGCATCGATGATTCAGCCTGCCAAGAACTTCTCTAACGGCATTACATCGCTTCAAAAAGGTATAGCTTCTGCGCAGCGTATATTTGCAACTATCGATACAGAGTCTGCTATTCGAAATAAACCAGATGCTATACACCTTCAGGAATTTAAAACACAGATTGAGTTTAGGAATGTAAGTTTTGCGTACGAGACTGAACCTGTGCTTTCCAATCTCAACCTAACCATCGAAAAAGGAAAGACGATTGCCTTGGTTGGACCTTCCGGTGGAGGTAAATCTACACTGGCCGATCTCATTCCCCGGTTTTACGATCCTACACTTGGGGAAGTGTTGCTGGATGGTATTTCGCTGAAAGATTATGAGATCGACTCACTGCGCAAACAGATGGGTGTAGTTACCCAGGAATCTATACTCTTTAATGATACCATCTTCAATAACATTGCCTTTGGTATGGAGAATGTAAAAGAAGAAGATGTGATTCATGCAGCGCGAGTGGCGAATGCTCATGATTTTATTATGCAGCAGGAAAACGGCTACCAGACATTTATAGGTGAACGTGGTTCCAAACTTTCGGGCGGACAGCGCCAGCGTTTGAGTATTGCACGTGCGGTACTGAAGAATCCCCCTATACTTATCCTGGATGAAGCGACATCCGCACTCGATTCAGAATCGGAACGCTTGGTACAGGATGCCCTCAACAACCTGATGAAGAACCGTACCTCCATTGTTATTGCGCACCGGTTAAGTACTATTCAGCATGCTGATGAGATTCTCGTGATTCAGAAAGGACATATAGCTGAACGCGGTAGTCATGCGGAACTGATACAACGCAATGGCCTGTACCGAAAGCTGAAAGATATACAGCGGGTATAAATCAGAAACTGCGAATGTGCTGCCTATAGCGAATATCAATTAACGAATTACTGGAATTTCAGATTTTTCATTTACCTTTAGTAAGATTACCGTATTACATACGGTACGATTTAACGGGACTCACATGAGTAAGAACAGAATTATCTTCTACATTGTATTTGCAGCCTTTCATTTAGGAGCTTTCATCTTCACGGTTGCTTTGGATAATGATACCAACCTTCTTTTTAGTATGGTGAGCTGGGTCCCAACGTTTAAATGGATTACACTTTTTGGATTAACTCTTTTATTAGCAGACGTTATTTGGTCATGGATTATCAATCGCGATTCGAAGAAAGAAAAAGAAGCCCTCACACACGAACTCAACATGCTCAAAGCAAAACTCTTCGACCTCCAGGAAGAAGCACGCAAAACTCCGCAGACTCCCTCTCAACATTAATCATACTTAACTTCACCCGCCATGGTTGCTAAGACTTTTGGCGGAGCCGTACATGGTGTGGATGCACGCACCATTATGATTGAAGTAAGTGTAGGACAAGGTACTCGTTTTTTCATGAGTGGTTTGCCCGATAATGCTGTCAAGGAAAGTCAGCATCGGGTGGAATCAGCATTGAAAGCCGCGAGCTTTTTTATGCCGCGTAATAAAACCGTTGTCAACCTGGCTCCGGCCGATATCCGTAAGGAAGGTTCTGCATACGACTTGCCCATTGCGTTGTGTGTTTTAAAAGCATCCGGTCAGATCACTACCGATCGTCTTGGAGAGTATATAATTATGGGAGAGGTTGCACTCGATGGTAAACTTCGTCCTATAAAAGGGGTACTGCCCATTGCCATTCAGGCACGCAAAGAAAAATTCAAAGGTTTTATACTTCCTGCCGATAATGCCCGCGAAGCAGCGATCGTAAATGACCTGGATATACTTCCGGTAAATACGATTCGCGAAGCGGTAGATTTGCTCGAAGGAAAAATTTCCATCGAGCCGGTGCGTATCGATACGCGCGAAATGTTTGCAACCAAGTTGAATCACTACGATACAGACTTTAAAGATGTACAGGGCCAGGAGAACATCAAGCGTGCATTGGAGATCGCTGCTGCCGGTGGACACAATGTAATTATGATTGGTCCGCCCGGTGCCGGTAAAACCATGTTGGCAAAACGTTTACCCACTATACTTCCGCCTCTTACATTAAACGAAGCACTTGAGACAACGAAGATACATTCGGTTGCCGGCAAACTCGGGCGCGATGCTGCACTGATGACAACACGCCCGTTTCGAAGTCCGCATCATACTATATCCGATGTAGCCCTTGTTGGTGGAGGAGGAAATCCCCAACCGGGAGAGATCTCACTTTCCAACAACGGTGTTTTATTTTTGGATGAACTACCTGAGTTCAAGCGAACGGTATTGGAAGTAATGCGCCAGCCGATGGAAGAGCGGAGAGTAACTATATCCCGGGCAAAAGTATCGATCGATTACCCCGCTAACTTTATGTTGGTGGCGAGTATGAATCCTTGTCCGTGCGGATACTTCAATCACCCGGAGAAAGAGTGTGTATGCGGTCCGGGTATAGTACATCGTTACCTGAGCAAAATCAGCGGACCACTGCTGGATCGCATTGATCTGCACGTAGAAGTTGTGCCGGTAAGTTTTGATGAGATGACTGCCAACCGGAAAACTGAAAACAGCGAGCAGATACGAGAACGTGTAGTGCGGGCAAGAGCTATACAAGCCAATCGTTTCAAGGAACAGCAGAGTATATATTGTAATGCCATGATGCCCTCCAACATGGTAAAGGAAGTATGTGCCGTGGGTGATGCGGGTAAAGCGTTATTGAAAACTGCTATGGAACGGTTAGGACTTTCCGCCCGCGCGTATGATCGTATACTGAAAGTATCGCGCACGGTGGCTGACCTCGCGGCTTCAGAAGATATTACAGTAGAACATCTGGCAGAAGCTATTCAATACCGCAGCCTCGACCGCGATGGTTGGGCGGGATAATGGTATCGTATTTTGCGATACCATGAATATACATAGCAGAAACACTTATTAAGTGCTATAATTAAGTTGTTGTATAAAGATTATAAAGTAGAGATACCATTGGGTACCTCAAGTTGGGTAAAGAATAAATATTGTGTATTCTGATAAAAGTAAATGCAGCTGTTTTCGATCAGGTGCTGATCGAAAAAAAAATAGCAATCATCCGTGGTCAGAAAGTTATGTTCGACAGATACCTGGCGAGCTATACGGTGTAAAACCGATATGACTGCGCGAACAGGTAAAGCGGAACATCAGCCGGCTTCCTGAAAATTTCATGTTTCAATCGTTACGCTTTTACCGAACAAGGTGTACTCATGTTTTCGAACGTTCTGAAAAGTGAGCGGGCACTGGTAATGAGCATACGCATCATCGAAATATTTGTAAAGCTTCGCGAGGTGCTGCTGAGCAACAAAGATATTCTTCTGAAAGTTGAGCGCCAGGAACGAAAAGTGGTGACGAACGATGTAGACATAAAACTCATGTTCGAATACATCAAAGAACTGCTCGACACGAAAACAGAACCGATGCGAAAAATTGATTTCAGACAATCAAAATGTAGATCAAGTATAAAGTTGAATGCCGTATTTTAGCAGGCGTGAAGCGTATTATTCTCTGGTATAGTCTTGCCCTTTTTGCGCTGGTATTCCTGCTGAAGTTTATGGAGTACAGGTATATCATTCGCGATTTGTCGCTGGAGTTTTACCTGACGGTAGTGGCTGCACTTTTTACAACGGTAGGTATATGGCTCGGATTAAAGCTCACCCGTAAAAAAGTTGTTACGGTTCATGTGCCGGTAGCTTCACCTGTATTTGAGTTTAATGAACAGGCCATGTTGCAAACAGGCATCAGTAAGCGCGAACTGGAGGTGTTGACACTCATGGCGCAGGGACTAACGAACCAGGAGATTGCAGATAAGTTGTTCGTGTCGCTCAATACCGTTAAGACCCACTCCTCAAATTTATTTTTAAAGCTCGAAGTAAAGCGAAGAACACAGGCTATTGAACGCGCCAAACAATTGCGGCTCATACCGTGAAGCGTGATGAAAAAGTATCATGCTTTCGGGTGAAAACATCGTTTGGAAGCGAAATCATCCTTTCGGGTGAGTGAATTTTAGCAGTCTGATCTTTGATTTGAAGGAAAATAAAGCACGTATGAAAAGAATAATTATCATCAATGGACTGATCGCAGGGGCGATTGTTTCCCTCATGTTTGCCATCTCATATCCATTAACACACAACGGAACGCTGAGTAACGAAAGTTCGATGGTGGTCGGGTATATATCGATGGTCATTGCGCTGTCGCTGGTATTTGTCGGTATTAAATCATACCGCGATCAGCACCAGAAAGGTGTTATCACATTCGCGAAAGGTTTTGTTGTGGGGATACTGATCACACTCATTGCTTCGGTAATGTATGCCGGCACGTGGGAGATATACTACAACACGGTTGCTTCGGATTTTATGGAAAAGTATACCACCAGCTACCTCGATGAAATGAAAAAAGAAGGCGCAAGCGATGCCGAGATCGCCCAACAGCGCACGGAGATGGAGGAGTTTGGTGAAATGTATAAGAATCCGGTGATCCGCTTCGGTGTAACGCTTAGCGAGATTTTACCTGTAGGCATCATCATAACATTAATCAGCTCGGCATTGCTGCGTAGGAAAGAATTCCTGCCATCGGCACCTGCCAATGGATAATGCTGGCTATACCAGAATAGATGGTTCGCCATATATATAGTTGAAGCTCGGGCTGCCATGTTTATGTGAAGGGACTTAGTTGATCAAACCGAAATTTTTGATTTTCTTTCCCTTTACAATTTTGGAAATGACCTACGAAGAAAGACTAGAGAACGCGAAGATCGATTATCCATTCGATAAGTGGCATGAAGCTTACAACAATGGACTCGATCAATATACCGATGAGAATTGTGAGCGCGCCATTATTATCATGGATAATCTCATCGATAAATTAATTAGTCTGGAGGAAACTGCTCCGGAAAATGAAAAAGTCGAATTGTTCAGGGAAGCCGTGGAGATGTTGAATGCGTTGAATCGCGAAAACGATGAGTCCCTCATCGAAACGGAAGAGCGGGAAGATCTTTGTTTGTTATTTGACAATATCGCGTCTGCTGCGGGACTCGAACCGAAAAAATATGGCGGAGGAGACGGGATTGCATCTGAGTGGCGAGACTGGTAAATCCGAACCACAAAGAGGCTGTCATAGATATGCAACTTTTCCATGCTCAAGATCATCCAGTAAATATCCGCTAATCACTTTCAGCTATGCTTAAAAATCTGTTCGTCATTGCCATGCGTAATATCCGGAAGGATAAAACGTACAGTGCCATCAATATTCTCGGTCTTACCATCGGGATAACCTGCAGTATGTTTTTGCTGCTCTATATTCTGGATGAATTAAGCTACGATCGCTATCATACCAACGCTCCCAATATATACCGTGTTGTCTCAAATATTAAAGAACCGGATAACGCCTTTACCTGGGCTATCGCACAGATACCACTTACTGAAGAATTACAAGATAATTACCCGGAAGTAAAAAATGCAGTACGTTTCTTTGGTATAGGCCGTAGCCTGTACAAGAATGGTGATAAACAATTTTATGAAGGTGATTTTTTTCTCGCTGATTCCACCACGTTTGATATGTTCAGTTACAAGATCATCGATGGTGACGCGAATACAGCACTGGATGAACCGTTCTCCATTGTACTTACCAGGAAAATAGCGATAAAATATTTCGGCACGGCTGATGCTGTCGGACAAACGCTTCAAAACCAGCAGAACGAAACGTTCAAGGTTACTGCGGTAATGGAAGATGTTCCGCTGAACTCGCATTTTATTTTCGATGCACTCATCTCACGCAGTACACAACCTAAATATCAGGGAAACTGGGGCAGCTTCGGGGTATATACCTATATACAATTACCGGAAGGATATAGCCTTGATAAGATGTATGCCAGCCTGGATAAAGTTATCAAAGAGAAAGTAGACCCTATTTTCGCGCAGTTCGGCATTACCATCAAATATGAACTGCAGCGCATAACCGATATACACCTTCACTCCAAAATACAAGACGAAGCTGAGGCCGGGGGTGATATATCCTATATCTATATATTTGGAGCAGTGGCCGCGTTCATGCTCATTATTGCATGCATTAACTATATGAACCTGGCCACTGCGCGATCTGCGAACCGGGCGAAGGAAGTTGGTATTCGTAAAGTGATGGGCTCGCAACGCGCACAGTTGATCGCCCAGTTTATCACGGAGTCTGTAGTGATTGCGCTTATTGCATTGGTGGCAAGTCTTGTATTGATATATGCCCTGCTGCCTTCGTTCAATGACCTCTCCAATAAACAACTTCCGTTTTCTTATGTATTGCAAACACCGGTCATACTGAGTTTGCTGGGTGTCATCGTATTTGTGGGTATAGTAGGTGGTAGCTACCCGGCTTTTTACCTGTCGGGATTTAATCCGGTAAGCGTGTTAAAGGGCAAGCTTTCAATTAAAGGTGGTAATGCGTTCTTCCGTAAGTCGCTGGTGGTGGCGCAATTCTCAATTTCTATTTTCATGCTCATCAGTACGTTGATAGTATATGATCAGCTGCAGTATATGCGTAACAAAGACCTGGGCTTTACGAAAGAACGCGTAGTGCGTATAGGATTGTCCAGTGAGGATCAGGTAAGGAAGTCTGATGTGTTGGCAGAACGCATGCGCCAGACGAAAGGTGTTGCATCTGCCGGTACAGCAAACTCGTCACCGGGACAGGGCATCAGTAAAAATTTGCTGAAGGTAGAAGACAATGACGGTAAATTATCCGAGCGTGGTATAGATCTGTATAATGCCGATTATGATTTTGTGAGAACTATGGGCATGACCATTGTGCAAGGCCGTGATTTTTCGCGCGATATACCTTCTGATACACTGTATGCTGTACTGGTAAATGAAGCCATGGTAAAGCGCATGGCATGGAAAGAACCGTTAGGCAAGAGGTTTATCTTTAATGGCCCAAACAATACTGAGATAGAGCGAAAAGTGGTAGGTATCGTTAAAGACTATAATCAGAATTCACTATACGATGTTATTGAACCGTTGATGATCATCATGAACAGTTATAATAACTATGTATTTGTAAAGACAGAAGGAGATGTGCGCGAATCAATCGCAGGAATTGAAAGTACTTGGAAGACTATATATCCTGATCTTCCGTTTGAATATGAGTTCCTCGACCAGGACTTCAACTCGCAGTATAAATCCGATGAGAAGAGAAGTCAGATCTTCACAGCTTTCTCCGGACTTACCATCGCTATAGCATGTTTGGGTTTACTGGGCCTAGCAGCCTTTACCACACAGCAGCGCTATAAGGAAATAGGCGTACGCAAAGTGATCGGTGCGAGTATAAACAGCCTGGTAATATTGGTCTCTAAAGAATTCTTCTTACTGGTTGGTATAGGTATGCTCATCGCGTTTCCGGTAGCATGGTACTTTACCAACAGCTGGCTTCAGAAATTTGCTTATCGCATCGAGCTCACAGGAGAATGGTTAACGTTTATAGTGTCAGCTCTGCTTGCGTTTACTATTACGCTTATAACTGTAGGATACCACGTACTGCGAGCAGCATCAACAAACCCGGTGAAGGCACTTCGGGACGAATGAGAAAAATAGCCGCGAGCTTTGAGCTACGGCTGTGGGAGGAAAGAGCTACACGCTGCTACCTGCGAGAAAGGCTCTGGTTACAGGAAGTTTAGGGTAAACGAACTCGTGTCACACCTCGTGGCTATAAATAGAAACCTCCTGCAACTTACAGGAGCCAGCGGTCTTTCTTCCTTTCTCGCAGCTCACAGCTAATTCACCACGGTATCAAACGCGCTGTTCAAAATCTTGCCGTTGCGTTTCATCTGGATCCAGATGCGATAGTTGCCGGGTGAGGGGAAGGCATACGGAAATTTTACGACTGAATGTTCTGCGTGTAGACTATCAGTTGTGTGAGTCATGGATGACATCAGGATCTTATTGCGTTCTCCTTCTGTCATGGCATCTAGATCGGATACGAGTCGGTCAACGCTGTCCATGAAGATTTGTGGTGGCAGAATTTCTCCCCATTGCACCGGCCCTGTCTCTTGTTCAAAACGTGTCAGCATGGTTTGTTGTGATGCCATGGAATAATTACCAACCGGGTGTAAATGTATATAGGTGCTGCCGTCATCTTTCATCACAACCGCGTGTCCCATCATACCCAGGTAAGGTTCCAGTTTGGCAGGTTCACCTTTCTCATCCTGTATCGCAAATGTTAATTCATATAGTTTACCGGATACGAAAGTTTCGTTTCGTGCATGCTCCCATATAGCGGATGATCCGTCTGCCAGTATTGTTTTTACTCCCGGTTTTCCACACACAACAATGTTGTCGTTTACAGCTATATTTTCGGATGCTGGTGCAATAGCATTTGTAGTGAAGTAAGTATCATCTCTGTTAAAGAAAGATGAATCCACGGAAGTGAGTATCGCCGGAGTTTTACTTTCGATCTCAAGGGTATCCGGTATAGTTTCTGCGAAACCGGTAAGACGTGTAATATCAGCAAACACCAGGTATTTACCGGCAGGCAATGCTGGTAGTGGTGTGATATAGGTTACAGAATCTTTTCGTTGTGGATGGAGATGAGCGAACACATCCATGCTGCCGGCACGTACCAGGAACATGTGCATCAGTTTGCCATGATCGGGAATGACATACGACAGTCTGCGTGTATACACCAGGTTGTGAAGTCTTGTCTTATCGATCCGGAACTCCAGTACGGTTTTATTTGGCTGTTGTGTGATAGTAGATGTAGCCTGAAGCGGTTTATAGGTAAAGCGTTTATAGCGATCAGACCAGTTGTTCCACCACGACTTTCCTCCCCAGAGTATAAGTATTAACAATACGGCACTGATTCCTGCTCCGATCCAGCGCTTGCGTATGATTTTTGAACTTATACTTTCAGATGGCTTTACGAGGCCATCGCTTACGCTGGCGCTGATGATGGTGATCATTAATCCCACCAGCAGAATACAGAGCGCTAATAAAATCCATCCTAAAGATGCAGGCATTTCCTTTTGCGCAGTTGAGACAGCCATTACCGGAACAATTACTTTTCCATTACCGCTGTCGCCATTTACTTCGAGTTCAATGCCCGATGTTCCGGCACTCATCAGCCATACAATTCCACGAAAGTGTCCGGGTTCACCAGGTACAGGTAGAATTTCATCAGCAGTAGGTGTGCCTTCATCGCCTGCAAACCAGTATACCGGTTTGGCTCCTATAGCATGTATACCGGAAGCTTTGGTATATATATCGATTGTAGCCGTTCCGGGAATTACATCCGGAGGCGTGATCAATACCATTACGGCATAAGCACCGGCTTTACCTTCAAACGTTACTCCTGGACTTCCAATGTGTGCATCGGAAAAAACGGATATACCGATCGCAAGGATGAAAAGAAAAATCTTTTTCATAAGAGAATCGTTAGCGCATAATTTTTTTCATCCAATGTCCCCACGACAAACCAACGCGGGCCGAGACTATAGCAATTACCAGTGCAATGGCTATACCTTTTACAAGATTGATACCGGACGAAACCATCCAGTCGCCAAACTCATAGCGATACGCCCAGTTTGGATCAGTGCCGAAATACCATTTTGAAGTTCCGAAGAACCAGTGTCCGTGAGAGGCCATCAGTACATTGGCGAACGGCCATTGTACAATGAGAAATATAACCAGGAAGCTACAGCCATATACCATGGCGCGAAGCCAGCGATTTTGTTTTTCGAAACGATGCGTAATCATATCGATCATTATTGATGGTATAATGATGAGCAACGGAAACTCAAACGGCTGAAAAGTTGTCACCGGATTCAACACCGGTCCTAAGCGTGGTGTTGCCGGAAATAGCGGCAAGATCCAGTTCATCACCATCAGGAATATAGTATATACTAGTGCAGCTTGTGTAGCGCCCCATTTTGATCGTGAAGAAACGGAGAAGGCTGTCAGAAATAACGGAAAGAGTAAAGATGCTACCTGGTAAAACAGTACGCCATGCATGTCGTGTCTCGACAGGTATTCAGATGCGACCGTAAAGATCATGATCAGCACAAATCCGCCTGACAAAGCGAAAAGTATAGTAAAGCCTCTGTTACCGAGATGATCATGCAGTATATGTTCGGCATTCAGGTTTTGATAGGCCAGTACACTAATGATGGCACCAAACTGAATGGTGATCATACCCAGCAGCAATACCGTGTGTGGAGGTGAAAGAATTGTTACATCGAGACCGTAGGTATTGTGCCACCAGTCATCGAAAGGAGCGGAGGTTAGCATCGCTATCGCTCCCCATACGCAAAACAGATTGCCGAGCGATCCATAAAATATACCCCAGAATTTGATCGCTTTTCTCCGTTCAAAAGGAGATCCCGCAAAGGTTAATTTCAGGATGCGATAGCCTGAAAATATGCCGGCTGTTACACCGCCTATATATATAGCGAGGTGAGGCGCTGAGAACAAGCCATCGCGGCCAATACTCATGTGCCACGATATATCCCAGATCAAACCAATAATAATACTCAGTGAAGAAAGCACTGTAGCATACAGGTAGAAGGGAACCGATGTTTTGGTTGCGGCCGCAGAAGTTTCAGGGGCTGCTGGCGATTGAAGGGTAATAGTATTCATAGTAACGATCTTGAAAATGAATATACGGTAAATATAGACGGATCGGATTGTAAATTCTATCCGGATAAAGAACTAATCCGGTTACTTAAAAACGGATGATAAAGGTAGTGCCTTTATCTACTTCGCTTTCTGCGGCTACGGTGCCGCCCATGGCTTCTGCCTGTGTTTTGGTTAAGAACAACCCTACACCACGCGCTTCCTTGTTATCGTGAAATGTTTTATGCAGACCAAATAGTTTTTCTCCGAAGCGCTCCATGTCTATGCCGAGACCATTATCGCCTACACGTAATTCTGTTTTGTTATTAACAACATGAGAGGAAATGTGAAGCTGTAATTGTCGTGCCGGTGAACGATACTTGATGGCATTGGACAGCAGATTCTGAAGTATACTTTCCAGGTATGTTTTCGGATAAACTATTTTAGGCGCTTCGTTGAAATCATAGGTAACGCTGGCGGCACATTGAATGAGCTCACCCTCGAGTGACTGAATTACCTTATCCAGTATATCTTTAAAGCGTATCTCTACTTTCTCAATCTCGGTGTCATTTTTTACTTTCAGTGTCTCCATGAGTTCGTTCATGGTTTCACCGAGGTTGTTGGCAACGTTCTTTATCTTTTCAAAAATGATACGGTAATCTTCAACGGAACTGTCGTGGTTGACGAAGTTGATCAGCGCTTTTATATTCCCGACAGGGGAACGAAGGTTGTGCGAAATGATGTGTGCGAACTCATCAAGCTGCCGGTTC
Organism: uncultured Chitinophaga sp.; assembly: GCA_902168205.1. Classification (GTDB taxonomy): domain Bacteria; phylum Bacteroidota; class Bacteroidia; order Cytophagales; family Cyclobacteriaceae; genus Ohtaekwangia; species Ohtaekwangia kribbensis. The sequence goes on from CABHOK010000003.1 coordinate 713,885, forward strand.
TGTTCCTGCAGGTGCAAGGCCAGTGTCTCCAGGTTTTGCTTGGAGAGTAATAATTCTTCTTCCGACTTTTTACGTTCGGTAATGTCGATAGCAGAAGCGTAGATCGAAGTATTCTTGACATCAACCCCCGATCCCCATAATAACCATCGGTACGAACCATCGCTGCAACGATAGCGATTTTCGAAAGTCGACAGATTATTTCCCTGCAGTATATATTCGAATGCATCCTTCGTTGCCGCTATATCATCCGGATGTATAAAATCCAGGAAGTGTTTTGAACGCAATGCTTCTTCTGTCCAGCCCAGTAAATGACTCCACGCAGGGTTCAGCTTCTGGAAGTATCCGTCAAATGAAAGTATAGCACTCAGGTTTACAGCGTTGTTGAACAGTCGGTAATTTTCTTCTGCTACCTTTTGCAGTTCTATTTCAGCGTTCTTCTGTGTCGTTACATCAATAATAACGCCTTCAATCAGTAAGAGTTTATCGTCATCGTAAATGCCGGCACCTACTTCTTTGATCCATCGTATGTCTCCGTCCCGATGGAAGATCCGGTATTCAAGCTGGAAATTTTTCCGTTGGGCCAGTGCCTCTTCAACCGTCTTGAAAATATAGTCTGCATCTTCAGGATGATACAGCATGGTGAAATTTACTTCGCCACCAATGAATTCTTCCGCTATATATCCGGTGATCTGGTTTACCTTTTCATTCAGATAAACCATGGAATAAATTTCGTCATTACGGCACAGGTATATAGCACCTGGCATATTCTCGGCCATGAGCCTGAATTTCTTTTCACTCTCACGCAACAGAAATTCAGTTTGCTTTTGTGCGGTTATATCACGAACCAATATTATTACCCGCTCGTGGTTGATGAACGAAATTTTTGCCGCACTCCAGCGGTTGCCGCTATCAATATAGTACTCTATATATTGCGATATCTTCGTGTGAAATACCCTGGTTATATTCTCGCTATAAAGAGTAGCGAGCGGCTCCGGCAGTACTTCCTTTAACGGAAGCCCGAGGTAATTCTCCTTACTCTTCATCAGCAGTAAGTCATGCCGCTTGGTCCACAGGTTGGTAAATACACCGTAACGATCAACCTCGAAAACTATATCATCGATTGAATGAAGCAGTGCCTGCAGGTGTGTTTCTGACGACCGGATTTTCTCTTCTATATTTTTCTGCTCGGTTATATCCGTAGCTATACCGGCATACCCGATCAACCGATCTTTCTCATCATGTAAACATGAAATAGAAAGCATTACCGGAAAGCGATTGCCGCTTTTGCTGATATAGGTCCACTCGTATCGGTCAGTTGTTTTGCGTGCGCGTGCTTTGGCTACAAAAACATCAAAGCCTGGTATTACGGTATCGTTGAGTTCTTCCGAAAGTTCTTTGGCGCGTAATACAACCTCATCCGGATCATGGAAGAGTATAGGAGTTTGTTTGCCGATCATATCTTCGGCCTTGAACCCGAGCAACTGTTCAGCTGCTACATTGAAGCTTGTGATGATACCTTCAGGATTGGTAGAAATAATGGCAAGGTCGGTCGCGTTTATGATTGCCTCCTGCAGACGATAGGCATCGGCAAGGGCATTCAGAAACTTATCTTCTTGAATATATTTGTGAGAAAGCGGTGAATTCTCCATCGAAGGTATGGGCTCGACTACGAATTTACTGCATTTCGGGGAGCTATCAGTATAAACTCATAAAAATAAACTCAGGAGAATCCGCGCTGCCGCTTGGCTTCGAAAATAACCACGGCAGCCGCGGTGGAAACGTTCATGGAGTCAATTTTACCCTGCATCGGGATGATGATATTTGCATCCGAATGCTTCACCCACACATCCGATAGTCCGGTGGCCTCCGTACCCATAACAATGGCACTTGGACGGGTAAAATCAGTCAGGTGATATTGCTTCGATGCCTGCAGGTAGGTGCAGTAAATCGTAATGTTATTTTTTTTCAGCCACTGGATTGTCTCATCCGAAGTTGCCGATGCAAGCTGGTTGGTAAACACACACCCTACACTGGAACGTATAACGTTTGGATTGTAGAAGTCAGTTTGCGGGTCGCAGATGATCACGGCATCAACACCTGCGGCATCGGCCGTGCGTAACAATGCTCCCAGGTTCCCCGGTTTTTCAACGGCTTCTACAATGAGCAGCAATGGATTTTTACTTAGTGTCAGTTGGTCGAGTCGATGCGTTTTTTGTTCCGCTACCGCGATGAGTCCACCAGTGCCTTCGCGTACGGCTATCTTTTCAAACACTTCGCGTGATACTGGTATAAGTTGCTGATCTGACTTGGCGAATGCCTTTACTTCTTGCAGACTGATGATGTCTTCACAGAAAAAAAGATTGCCGATTTTATAGCCGGCTTCCAGCGCCAGACCAATTTCCTTTTTGCCCTCGATAGTAAAGAGACACTGCTTTCTTCGCTCGCGAGGTTTTTCAAGCGCAATCAGATTCTTGACTTTCGGATTTTGTGTACTGGTGATCAGGAAATGCATAACGGCAAAGCTAATACGGCAAGGGTAAAGCTGAAAGCACCCGGTTGAAAGCTTCTGTTTTTTGCAAAGCATGCTTTTCACTTTCTGCATTAAACTTAAAAAGCTTTAGTTTTACGGCTTTATGAAACTATTGCATCCTTCTTCCTGGAAAGACTACGAGTTGATTGACTCCGGTGATTGTGAAAAACTGGAACGTTTTGGAAAATATACTTTGATTCGTCCGGAGCCACAGGCCATCTGGAGTAAATCGTTGAGCGACCAGGAATGGAAGAAAGTTGCCGATGCTAAATTTGTTCGTGAACAAAAGGACAAGTTTCGATTTTCAGATGATGTAAAGGGCGGATGGTCGCGCAACCAGGGCATGCCCGAAACCTGGAACGTGCAATATCAATACAATGATTTAAACCTCACCTTACGACTGGCCCTTACAAGTTTCGGACACGTGGGTATTTTCCCGGAGCAGGGTAGTAACTGGAATTTTATTTACGATACAGTTTCGGGCTGGAGTATAAATAAACCCCGCGTACTAAATCTTTTCGCTTATACCGGGGCAGCCTCGGTAGTAGCGCGTTCGGCAGGAGCAGAAGTGATACATTGTGATGCTTCGCGTCCTGGTATAAATTGGGCAAACCAGAATATGCAATTGAATAACTTGAATGATATCCGCTGGGTATACGAAGATGCATTCAAGTTTGTGAGACGCGAAGTAAAGCGAGGCAATACCTACAACGGTATCATTATGGACCCGCCACCGTATGGCCGCGGTCCGGAAGGAGAGAAGTGGACACTGCAGGAACAGTTGAACGAACTGATCGAGATGAGCAGTAAATTACTCGAAAGGAAAAATTACTTCTTTATACTCAGCATGTACGCTGTGGGTCTGTCGCCAATCGTAGGACTAAATGTTGCGAAGACTCATTTCGATATTACAGATGCCGAGTACGGTGAGTTCTTCCTGAAATCCAAACAAGGTAAAGATTTGCCGATGGGGACGTTTCTGCGATTTAGAAAATAAATTGATTCCCGCAGAGGACGCAGATTTACACAGATAAAGACAGAAAATATATAGTATATATTCCGCGTATATTTGCGCAAATCTGCGGGCTGAAAATTGCATTTAGTCTAAGCCGATCATCATAAAAGCCCCCCAATATATAGGCTCCGGGTAATCGGTGCGAAGTTCTTTTTTTGCATCGATAAAGCTCTGACGCAGGTTGCCCGTGTTAAGCCACTTCTGGTAAAATTTCAGCATGAGTTGCTGGGTTGCTTCGTCATCCACTTTGAACATACTCATGATCAAAACTTTTGCTCCTGCTACGAGGAAAGCACGTTGCAAACCATATACACCTTCACCGGCTTCAAGATCACCAAGTCCTGTTTCGCAGGCGCTTAATACAACCAGGTCTGTTTTATCCAGGTTGAGACTCATCGCTTCGTAAGCCGTGAGTATACCGTTCTCCATATTGAAGTTATAGCTTGTCTTATCCATCAGGTCTCCGGCACCTTTCAGTAAAAGACCAGTACGCATTAACGGGTTCTGCGCCATCACCGCTTCATTGCCTTCTATTTGCTGCTCCAGTGTAACCTGCGCAGTAGGTCTGTAGAAACCATGAGTAGCAATGTGGAATATCTTTGGATTACTCATCTCTTTGATCTTTTCTTCCGAAGCGAGATTTTCTACGTACTCGGCCGTTAACCATCCTTTTTGCTTCAGCATGAATTGCACTTGTGTTACTTCTTTTTCCGTTCCCGGAAGCGGTGCTATAAGCTGATCGGTGGAAGCCGTGAGGTAAAATTTAGGATTGCCAAACATCGTTGCTGTGTTCTCCGATGTAGTAGCTCTTGATTTTATATTGCGCAGGTAAAGATCTTTGGTATTGCTTACCAGTACAATGTTGGAGTTGTCGATTACATAGCGGCCATCCGGTGTAGGTATAGCTTCCAGGTTTATCTGGTTATAGACACCGTCTGCGGATAGATATACCGTTGCAACCTGTCCGATTTCATTCACGATGGGTTGCCAGAATATATTGTATGAGTATGTATCAGGAATTTTTCCGGTAATGGCATTGCGATAGAATTTGAAATATCGGTTCTCCATCTTCTTACCGTCTTTCAGAATAATAACTTTCGGTTTGGAAAACTCTTTCTTGATATATAGCGCTGCGTAAATTACCGAATCGGTGAGCGTATGATTGAAATAACGGTAACGCACCATTTCAATGGCAACGTCATTTGGCTTTAATACTTTTTTCACGTCATCATACGTGATGCGCTTGTTATCGAATGATTGTCCGAAGAGTTCAGATTTCTGACTGAGCTCTTTTTCCAAACGCTCAACCTCCTGTTGCAAAGCAGATGGATCAATCTGACTTTCCAACAACTGTGCAGGACTCAATGATAATGCCAGGGTAAGTTGTTCTTTCTTCTGTATCCAGGTATTGTACTGCGATTTCAGTTGTTCATCCGTACTGTTCAGAATGCGCTCACGGATTTTGATCGAAGAGCTAAGCAACAATGCCTTCGTGAGTAATTGATAGTTATATACTTTACCTGTTAAGTCGCGGAAGTCTTCGAGGTTACTAAAAGCAAGCGTGTTATAAAACTCAAAGTCGCCTTTGATAGTATTCCAGTATTTAGCTTTTTCACGTTCACTCAAAGCCGGGAAGAAGTCTTTAATGAAGCCTTCGTAGTTGTTGAGTGCTTCTTCAACAAGTTTCTTCGAGCGCTTATAGTCTTTCTGCATGTAGTATACCTTGCTGAGCTTCGATAGTACTTTTACATACTCCGGATGTGACGCGCTGAAGAATTGTTCGTACAAGTCTTTGGACTTTGTATAAAACTCTTCTGCCTTTTTGTAGTTCTTCTGCTGGTAGTATACATCTCCCGTCAATGTATAAATACTAGCCGTGTTGATGTTGTTCTTTTTGCCAGTCTTAGTGCGCCAGATATTTTCGGCTACCGTGAGCGAGTTGAACGCTATATCGAATTTCTTTTCAGAGATATAGAGTACAGCAACGTTTTTTAATATTTCGGCATACTGCGGATTGTCTTTACCAAGTTTACTCGCCATAATATCGCGCGACTCGATCATCAGTTTTTCAACTTCCTTGCGGTTGTCACCTTTGTAGAATTTGATCAGCGCCAGCTGTGAAATTGATTTGGCTACTTCGATGTGATTGCGACCAAATTGTTTCTCCTGGCTGGTAATTGCTTTTATCACATTGTCCTGTGCCTTTTCATAATCCCCAAGGGTATAGTATATATCGCTGAGTAATTTTTGAGTCGGAGCTGTTTTGGTAGAAGTTTCTCCATATGTTTTTACAGCGATCTGGTTGGCACGTTGCGCAGTTCGCTCGGCTTCTGTATAATCACCTTTTGCCAGAAGAATTCTTCCTTTGTTTACCAGGGGTTCTATCAGACGAAGCGAGTTCTTGCCATACAGTTTTTCGTACTCCGGTATCTGCGTATTCAGCATATTATAGGCTTCGTAAAAATCTCCGAGCTGAATAAAGAGCGCAGTGAGTTCTTCGGCTGTGGCAAGCTCGTTTCCGAATTCTACATTGGCTTTCGAGATGAGACGATTGGAACGATCGAGGTTCGCTTCGGCTTCATCGAACATCCCTTTTATACCATAGAGTTTAGCTTGTGTATCGATAGCGTGAACATAATCTGCTATACGCGAATCATCTTTGCGATATTCTTCCAAGATCTTCAATGCCTTGGCGATATCCGCTTCAGCTTTTTCATATTTACCGATCTTTAGCGCCAGACCAGCAATGCGATCAAGCTCTTTGCCATACTCCGGATCTTCGTTGCTATATTTTAACACCGCTTTATCAGAAGCATCGTTCAATGTTTTTAAGGCGAGATCATATTGATCGGTCAGTTCATACCACGTTGCAATGTGGTTGAGTATATTCAACAGATCTTTGTGTTGTTCGCCAATCTGTTTTTCAACCACTCCAAAATAGCTTTCCTTATATATTTTGCCGGCTTCATCAATTTTGTTAGTGTAATCGAGATAGAAGTCGGCAAGGTATATTTTGGAAAGGTGGTACTCCGGAGAATTTTCGCCATAGAGTTCTTTCTTGATTTCGGTCAGTTGATTGAGATATGCTTCGGCAGCCGCATAACGTTTTTCACGAAGCGATACATCATACAAGAATGCAACGGTACGAGCAGATGTAATATAGTTCTTAGGTAATTTCTTCAATACTTCCAAAGCGTCGGCTTCCAGGTTGCGCGTTTTATCGCGACTCAGTTTCGAGTTGAATTCAACTGCTTTTTCGTTTTCGCGATGGATACTGGTCTTCGGAAAAGATTTGTCAAGCACCTTCTCATATTCGAGTTTGGTGTTTACATAGCGCGCACGATTTTCGCGGTTCAGTAATACTTCCAGGTAGTCGAGGTATATATCATGGGCGAGTGAATTGGTAGGATTGATTTTCTTTTTCAGATCACTCAGAATGTTGTCGAAGTCAAGTTCATTCTCATGTCGCGTGCCGTTTTCTTCCAAAGCCTTGGCAAATATATAGCGCGCCTCTACTTCCGCGAGACTGGTCTCTCCGAGAAAACGTGATTTACCTTTCAGCCACGAACGAACTGTGGAGTAAGCGTTGTCTGCAGTCTCGGTGTCACCACCGATAATGGAGATACGACCTTTCTTCGTATAGGCTTTCAAACGAAGATTTAGCAATCGTGCGTAATCACCGTAGCGCTGTGGAATTTCTTCAATCGGTACACGTTGTGTTTTGATGGAAGTACCATCAACGATCGATTCTTTTTCAATCGCGCGCGAAGCAAAGTATTTTTCTGCTGTTTCGAGTATATCCAGTGCATCGTTACAGAAACCTTGTCCAATCATTGCATCAGCTTCTGCCAGAGCAATCTTGCCATTGAGTGCATCGGTCATCTGGTTTGTTTTGGTAAGCAGATCCTTGGCTTTATCAAGGTACTCGCGACTGAGGCGATAGTTACCATAGTCATTATATATTTCAGCTACATCAACCAATGTACTGGCATAACTGCCGCTGTTATCACCGTACATCGCCTGGCTGCTGCTCAGGGCATTGGTTAGCGTATTTTCAAATCCGCTGAATACACCCAAAGCCATGTTGATACGTGCTTCACGCAGGTATAGGCCCGGCATATAGGCATTCTGTTGTCCCATTTTAGACGTGACAGATTTCTTTAATTTTTGCAGCGAACTGTTTGCTTTCGAGAGATTGCCACCAGCGAAATAAGAGTCAATTTTCTGAAGCGACTTATCAATTTTTTTGTTTTGGCTGAATACAGGGGTAACTCCGATGGCAATAATCAATGCCAGCACCACGGGCCAGGTTTTCTTCATAACTACAGACGTTTATCCAATTGGACTTCTAAGCTACTAAATTCGGTTGGATTTTCAGGGTCACATAAGTATGCGAGATAAAAAGCTGCCGTATACCTGAAAAAAATAATGTTTATGCACTCCTGTTGCAGCCCCTTTGTGCACAAATTGGATCGGTTTTTAAAGCGTTAGTATTATGCACGATCATAATCATGATCACGATCATCACGACCATAGCCATAGCCATGGCCACGGTCATCACCATCATCACCACGGTGGCAATATACGCGTGGCATTCTGGCTTAATACGTGCTTTGCTTTGCTGGAATTGATCGGTGGTTTTTATACCAATTCCGTAGCCATTCTTTCGGATGCATTGCACGATCTGGGGGATAGCCTTTCATTGGGCACAGCGTGGTACTTTGAACGCAAATCGAAGCAGAAACGCGATGCTATATATACTTACGGCTATCAGCGGTTTTCGCTTCTGGGTGCCTTCATCAATTCAATTGTATTGATCGTTGGTTCGGTGTTGATTTTAAAGGAGGCGTTCGCGCGACTCTTTAATCCGGAGCAACCGGATACAACGGGCATGCTCATTTTCGCAATCGTAGGTATAGTCGTTAACGGTGTAGCTATGCTACGCCTGAAGAAAGGCGAATCCATTAACGAAAAAGTTATATCGCTTCATTTTCTTGAAGATGTATTAGGCTGGGCTGCCGTGTTGATAGGAAGCATCATCATGAAATTTGTGGATGCCCCGATCATCGATCCGTTACTCTCCCTGATTATAGCTATTATTATCCTGGTGAATGTATACAAGAATATGCGGGGAGCATTTCAAATCATTTTGCAGGGAGTTCCTGTGGCTGTATCGGAAGAGAGGGTGCGGGAAATGTTCAGTAAATTTGGCGAGATAGAAGATACACACGATCTCCACATCTGGACCATGGATGGCAGCTATAATATTCTGACTACACATGCCGTACTGAAGCAACCACTCGAAGCAGAAGCACTGGAGTTATTGAAATCGAAGATTAAAAGCGAGCTTAAAAAGATTAGCGTTCATCACGTTACGATTGAATTTGAAAATAAAGGAATGGCTTGCGAGCATGAGTCGCATTAGCTGCAATGGATATGAGCTACTGGTGAATTCGTTAATTGTCAGGTGAAAGACAAACATGAATAAACCAAAATCAGGGTGTTGGCGTTTGTCGTATATAGCAGAAAATAATGAACGGTATGCACAGAGTTATTTTGATCGTGCTGGTAGCCTTCCAGCTTTATTCCTGCACAGGAAACAGTCAGCCGACTGAAAAACAAAAAAGCGCTAAAGCAAAGATTGTATCGGATACAGGTAAGGTGATCAATCGGTCCGAAGCGGAGTGGAAAGCTGTATTGACTCCGGAACAGTATTATATACTTCGCGAAAAGGGAACCGATCGTCCGTTTACAGGCAAGTATTATTTGCACAAAGAAAAAGGAATGTATACCTGTGCCGCCTGCGGCAACGAACTCTTCACTTCCGACATGAAGTTTGAATCCGAGTGTGGCTGGCCAAGCTTTGACAAAGAGATTGCCGGTGACAAAATCAAGAAAGTAGTAGACCGTTCTCACGGTATGGTTCGCACCGAAATACTTTGTGCCCGCTGCGGCTCCCACTTAGGACACTTATTCGATGACGGCCCAACGTTAACAGGACAACGCTACTGCGTGAACTCCACTTCGATCGATTTTAAGAAAGAAGGAAAGGAAAAGAAGCCAGAAGCCAGAAGCAAGCAGTAAGGGGACGTGCCTACGTGTGTAGGTGTGCACGTGTTACGTAGTTACGTGTTTAAGTGTGTTGGTTTTTAGGTGTATAAGTTATTAGCCGGAGGAAACCTAAACACATACACACTTAAACACGTGCATACGTAAACACTTAAACACGTAATCTGCCGTTGAAAGTAATTTATTTAGACTAAAGCAACGCATAGGGTATATTAAGCTACAACCCCTGATGTATGCGCATTTTATTCATTGTTATTTTTTTGCTGGCATTTCAGGTTCAGGCTCAGCAATATGATTTACTGTTGATCAATGGGAAGATTGTAGATGGTACCGGTAACCCGTGGTACTATGGTGATGTTGCTGTTAAAGATGGTAAGATCGCGGCTATCGGAAAGATTGCAGCAACAGAGGCGCTGAAGGTTGTCGATGTAAAAGGTCTCATCGTTGCTCCCGGGTTTATTGATGTGCATACGCATATAGAAGGTAACGATCTGAAAATACCTACAGCCGGTAATTTTATTCATGATGGTGTTACCTCCGTTGTTACCGGTAATTGTGGTTCTTCCAATACAGATATAGCGCGATACTTTTACAGACTTGATAGCGTAAAGATGTCTGTAAATATAGCGACACTCGTTGGTCATAACAGTGTGCGCAGAGCGGTGATGGGAGAGAGTCAGCGTGATCCTACTGCGGAAGAACAAAAACAAATGGAAGATCTTGTAGAAGAGGCAATGATGCAGGGAGCTGTCGGACTTTCTACCGGGCTAATCTATGTGCCGGGTACATATTCCAAAACTCCGGAAGTGATTGGTTTGGCCCAGGCAGCTTCACGACATCAGGGTATATATGCATCGCATATTCGTGATGAAGGCGATCATGTTACAGAAGCTATTGAAGAAGCCATCAACATCGGTCGCGTAGCAAATATACCGGTGGAGATATCGCATTTTAAAGTAACGTATAAACCTAACTGGGGGCGTTCTGTCAGTACACTGGCGCAAGTTGAAAAGGCAAGGCTCGAAGGTATAGATGTAACCATCGATCAATACCCGTATGTAGCGAGCAGTACATCGCTCAATACAACCTTGCCGAGCTGGGTATTTTCGGGTGGTCGCGACTCGGTTTTGTTTCGCCTGCGTGATAAATCGATTCGCAATACGATCAAAGATGAAATGCTGGCTACACTAAAGCGTAAACAGCTTAAGAACTATAGTTACGCGCTGGTAGCTCGCTATGGTGCCGACACTACGTTGAATGGTAAAAGCATTACCGAGATCAATGCTATAAAAGAACGAAAGAAAAAAGCTGCTGCCGAAGTAGAGACCATATTGGATATGGTTGAGAATGGCGGAGCTCAAATGGTTTTCTTTAGTATGAACGAAGATGACCTGAGGCGCATCATGCAATATCCATACAATATGTTTGCGTCTGATGCTGGTATAGCGCGCTATGGATCGGGTGTACCACATCCGAGATCGTATGGTACAAATGCACGGGTATTAGGACAATATGTACGAACGTTGAAAGTAATTCGCCTCGAAGAAGCAATCCGGAGAATGACATCTTTACCCGCACAAAAATTTCAATTGCGTGACAGAGGTTTGATCAGGAAAGGAATGGCGGCAGATATAGTTGTATTTGATGAAGCGCGGGTTGGCGATCAGAGTACATTCGGCAGTCCGCATGCGTACTCGAGTGGTTTTCAGTATATCATCGTTAATGGTGCCATTACTGCGGAGGGAGGGACGCATACGGGTGTACGAAATGGTGTTGTGCTTCGCGGGGCCGGGAGTCGAGATGTGCTTGCAGAGTGAGTATAAATCCAATGGCACTAAGAACATGGAGGAGACGCAAAGGAACCTTTAGATTTGAATCACTATTATAACCTGATATATAGTTATAGTAGTGATTCAAATCTAAAGGTCCTCTGTGCAATGGGATTTTAATTATCCGATAAGCTTCTTCAAAACTTCTTTCGCAGCATCTGTAATAACCGTTCCCGGCCCGAAGATGAAAGATACTCCGGACTTATAGAGGAAGTCATAATCCTGCTGTGGTATAACACCTCCTGCTACAACCATAATATCCGGTCTGCCGATTTTCTTTAACGCTTCAATAAGCTCCGGCACCAGCGTCTTATGTCCACCGGCAAGACTCGATGCTCCTACAATGTGTACATCATTTTCGGCAGCCTGCATAGCTACTTCATCCGGAGTCTGAAAGAGCGGCCCTATATCTACATCGAAGCCGAGATCAGCGAAGCTCGTAGCAATTACTTTGGCACCGCGATCGTGACCATCTTGTCCCATCTTGGCCACTAGTATACGCGGCCTGCGTCCATCAAGCTCAGCAAAGCGATCAGAGAGGGCGCGTGCTTCTTCAAATTCTTTCTGACTTTTCATTTCTCCTGAATATACTCCTGAAACAGATCGTATCGTTGCTTTATACCGGCCAAATATAGTCTCCAATGCAGATGATATCTCACCCAGTGTTGCGCGCTTCCGGGCGGCATCAACAGCAAGTTCGAGTAAATTTCCGTTGCCACTTTCTGCACAGCGTGTAAGGGCTTGCAGGGCAGCTTCTACATCGTGGTTGTTGCGTTCAGTGCGCAGCGTTTGCAGGCGTGTAACCTGCTCGTTGCGTACGGCAGTGTTGTCAACTTCCAGTATATCGAGTATAACCTTTTCGTCTGTCTGGTACTTATTCACACCAACAATTGCATCTTTACCCGAATCGATGCGAGCCTGCTTGGCAGCAGCAGCTTGTTCGATGCGCATCTTCGGTATACCGCTTTCAATCGCTTTGGTCATGCCGCCTAACTTTTCAACTTCTTCAATCAGCTCCCACGCTTTTTCAGCAAGCTCTGCGGTGAGACTTTCTATATAATATGAACCACCGGCCGGATCAACCACTTTGGTTACATCGGTTTCTTTCTCAATAAAGAGTTGGGTGTTACGCGCTATGCGTGCAGAGAAATCGGTTGGTAATGCAATCGCTTCATCCAGCGAATTGGTGTGGAGAGATTGTGTGCCACCTAATATAGCGGCAAGCGCTTCTATATAGGTACGCGTTACGTTATTATAGGGATCTTGTTCAGTCAAGCTCCATCCGGAAGTCTGGCAATGCGTACGCAACGCCATCGACTTCGGATTCTTCGGGTTGAATTGTTTTACTACATAGGCCCAGAGTAATCGGCCGGCACGCAGCTTGGCAATCTCCATGCAGAAATTCATACCAATGCCCCAGAAGAAGGAGAGGCGCGGTGCAAAGTCATCGATCGCTATACCCGCTTTTAACCCGGTACGAATATACTCGAGTCCATCCGCGATCGTATAGGCCAGTTCAATGTGCGCAGGTGCTCCCGCTTCGTGCATGTGATAGCCGCTGATACTAATGGAATTGAACTTCGGCATATATTTAGAAGTATACTCAAATATATCGGCTACGATTTTCATGGAAGGAGCAGGCGGGTATATATAGGTATTCCGCACCATGAATTCCTTGAGTATGTCATTCTGAATAGTTCCGCTCAGTAATTGAGGTTTTACTCCCTGCTCTTCGGCCGCTACGATATAAAATGCCATGATGGGAAGAACAGCACCGTTCATCGTCATCGATACAGACATTTTATCCAACGGTATCTGGTCGAATAGAATTTTCATGTCCAGTACCGAGTCAATAGCAACACCGGCTTTCCCTACATCGCCAACAACACGCGCATGGTCAGAATCATAACCGCGGTGCGTAGCTAAGTCAAAAGCAACCGAAAGACCACGTTGTCCGGCTGCTAAATTTCGTCTGTAAAAAGCATTTGATTCTGTAGCAGTCGAGAACCCTGCATACTGGCGGATCGTCCACGGTTTTATAGTATACATGGATGCATACGGTCCGCGGAGATAAGGCGGTATACCCGCTGTATATGACAGATGCGTAACGTTATCTAAATCATTCTTTGTATACGATGGTTTGATCTCAATCTTCTCCGGACTGGTCCAACCTTCGTTGGTTCGCTTCAGGGGTTCTGGTTCTTTACCGAATGGCGATTGGCCGGGTATATGTTTGCTTTGTGCTGTAAATTGTTTCCATGCTTCTTCCGCGAAAGCATGTATCATATCTTCCAATATATAGGCACCGGCAAACGCATCGCTTACTTTGTCCAGATGAGACTCTTCGCGCAGTATAGTGGATACGTTGCGACTCACTCTGCTCATCATCGAATTGTCTTCATCCTCCGGAAGTATAGTCAGTGCATCGCAGCCACCCAGTACAGCACTCATGGCTGCTGATGTTGCTTTGAGCATATTTCCATGCGGCTGAAATTTCTCTTCGGTAAATATCTCGGAGCGCGTATGTATATACAGGTCTGCAGCACCGAATCCTTCTATCGAGTGGATCTGACTTACCCGATGCCATAATAAACGGAGTGTTTTAAGTTTGGCGATCTGCTGCAGGAAATCTTTACCAACCGGTATAAAAAATGCGATCTGATGTATACCTACGGAATTGTGTACACCGGCGCCTTTTAATGTATCCAGCGTTTTTGCACCTTGTAAAAGTAAATGGGTTATTTCTTCTACAGGTGTTGTCTCGGAAACGCTCAGCCCAAAGGGGTGAATTTTTTTTTGCAACGCGAATGCGTTCGAGATAATACTATAATCAACAGGATAATTTTTCCAGTATATCGCTCCTGTTAGTGAATCAGCAGGGTAATTCTTTTGGGAAATATACTCTGCTAATTGTACGGCTTGTTGTTGTGTGTTCAGTATAAATGAAACCGAACAATATGGCCAGTCGATATTCTGCAGCAGTAAATCAAATTGAGTAATTGTATCAGCAGAAACATCAAATACAATTCCATCGGCTCCGTTCGCTAAATGATGCAGCGCTGATGTGTTGGCTGTCGCTACATTGGTTACACGAATGTTGGGAGTATTAAGCCAGTAACGCGGACCGGCAAACAACGTACAAGATGGAGCAAGACTAAATGATTCAACAGGTGTAGTGTCTGAAGTATAGTATGGCTTGAATATCAAACCATTAGGATTGTTCCACGCAAGTGTGCTACTATCTTTGCCTTCGTTTTCCTGTGCGGCAGCGCGTTGCCAGTCTTGAATTGTTGATTTTGGAAAAGTTTCCTGTAATAAATCCCTGAATTTTTTTTCGGCCATATTTAAAGCAATTCAACCCAATTTAGTTTAAGATTTTACCTAGTTCTTGCGATTTAATTTTAATTTTTTGGAAGCAAATATTTTTCTGAAAAATCAAGGACAACCCGACTTGTTTTCTTTACCTCTTTTTTTACATCTTTGTCTCCCTTTCTAAAAAAGGAAACTGAAATCCTAACAAATTCAGAGCTTAAATGGAAGTCAGCAGCGGTACTACAGTATGGAACGATTGTCTTGAAGTTATTCGCGAGAATGTCGGCGAAGAAAACTTCAATACATGGTTCAAGCCAATAGCGCCTCTGCGTGTTGATGGCGATGTTCTCACCATCCAGGTTCCTTCTCAATTTTTCTATGAGTGGCTGGAAGATAATTATGTTCCGGTTCTTAAAAAAGCAATTCATACCGTGCTAGGCCCCACTGGTCGCCTCGAATATTCGGTGGTTGTAGACAGTGGAGATAAACAGACTCCTCCGGTATCGGTAAGTTACCCGGTAAATGGAGCCGGTAACAGACGAAGCGCTGTCAATGGAAGCTTCGGTAATGACGATTATTCTCCTTTTACTTATAAAGCTCTTAACCCGCAGACGGTTAACTCGCGATTAAATACAACCTATACTTTCGATAATTTTGTTGAAGGTGATTGTAATCGCCTGGCACGTTCAGCAGGTTTGGCTGTTGCTAAAAAACCTGGCGTTACTTCTTTCAACCCGCTGATGTTATACGGTGGTGTTGGTGTAGGTAAAACCCACCTGGTGCAGGCGATCGGTAACGAGATCAAGAACAACATGCCAAGCAAGGTTGTGCTTTATATCGATCAGAATGATTTTACTACGCAATTCCTCAATGCACTTCAAAATCATAAAGTGCAGGAGTTTCAGAATTTTTACCTGCAGGTTGATTTATTGATCCTGGATGATGTGCAATTTCTTGCCGGTCGTGAAAAGACACAAGAGATGTTTTTCCATATCTTCAATCAGTTGCATCAATCCGGTAAGCAGATTATCATGACGAGCGATTGCCCGCCTCGTGATATGAAAGGTTTCCAGGAAAGATTGTTGTCGCGCTTCAAATGGGGTTTGACTGCAGATTTACAGGAACCTGATTTTGAAACGAAACTTGCCATCATCAATCGTAAAATGCTGGCTGATGGTATTCAGATACCAACGGAAGTTTCTGAATATTTAGCGTATAGCGTTGATACAAACCTTCGTGATATGGAAGGTGTATTAAACTCGCTGATCTTCCACGCTACATTGTTGAAGAAAGAGATCGATCTTGATCTCGCGAAAGAAGTACTCAAGAATATCATTAAAGAAATACAGTCTGACGTTAGCGTTGATTTTATACAAAAGACTGTTGCCGAATATTTCAAAGTAGATCTCGAAGCCATGAAAGGCAAAGTAAAAAAACGCGAGATCGTAATTCCACGACAGGTAGCCATGTACTTCTGTAAGCGCTATACACAACTTACCCTGGCGCTGATCGGAGAGAACTTCGGAGGTCGTGATCACAGTACCGTAATTCACGCACTCGAGTCCGTAGAAGATATGATGAAAACAGACCCCAACTTCAAAGCATCGGTTGAAGAACTTGGGAAGAAGTTGAAGCTTCGCGTTAGTTAATCGTTATCCGTTAATTGTTAGTGGTCAATCGTGTTTGAAATTGACGATTGGCTGGCGTGACGAGACGATATATACTATAGCAACGATTATTTAAATCCATTGCACTAAGAAACACAAAGAAGACATAGCCTTACGCGAAGTAATTATGTGTCTTCTTTGTGTGTGTGTACCGGTGAAATCTGCGGCATTAAACACGCGTGAGTACTTCTCTCAGCCAGGCTCTGGCAGACTCCTGGTCTTTGAAGTGATTAAGTGCCAATCCTCCTGCTTCTTGCGACAGATCTATATATTCGGTTACATTCATTTCTGTAAATACATTCTCGGGCATTACAAAAGCTATATAGCGCAGTCCGGCTTCATAAGCCTTCGGATTCCAGTACTCAACAATCCATTGCGTGTCCTGCGGCTCAAATACTTCTACAAAGCGCGTATCTACTAACCAGCCGATCTTGCCTGCCTCTGCAATTTTTTCGTGAATCAATTCGAGACCGCGTTCCATAAACGTTCTAAATTCAGGTGATGTCATAAAGCCAGAGCCTTCAGAAAGAATGCAAGGGACTGACGGATCAAAATCAAACGTTCTGTTCTCAACAGCATGTAAACGGATTAACTTGTTACGCTCCATATAAAATGATTTATAAAACGCAGCAAGTATAGGACTATAATGTAGAGTATAGCAGCGACATCGGTAGACAAAAACAGGGACTTAACAATCCGCTACCATAGTATGTAAAATCGTCTCTGTGAAAGCTATGTTCTAACTGATACTAACGATTAACAATTAACGGATAACGCCTCACTTCCCCTCGATCCAAAGCCGGAACTCAGGCGCAGTCTCTTTACTCACGAAAATCTCCTCTTTCATCTCCGGTTGTAGAAAAACTCTGATCTTCCCGTTATCGGGTTTAAAACGTTCAATAGACTTCATGTTTGCGATGAACTTGCGATTGAGTCGGAAGAAATTTTTAGGATCGATATCCGCTTCAAGCTCTGCCAGATTTTTATCGAGTATCAACTGGCGACCACTAAAATCTTTAACAAAAACAATTTTGTGCTCGGTATAGAAGTAGGCGATATCGCAGAGATCAAGTGCTACATACTCGGTTCCTTTCTTGGCAACAATACGGTTACGAGCAGGTGCCTGTGCCTGTTCAATGAGTTTTAACAGATTGCCTTGAAGAAAATGCGAGCGCAGTGTTTTTACTTTCTCCAGCGAACGTTTCAGTTTCTCTTCGGTAATTGGCTTCAGTAAATAATCAATTGAGTTGAACTCAAAACTCTCCAGTAAATATTTGTCATACGCAGTGGTGAAAATTACCGGGAACTTTACAGGATGTTTTCGGAAGATCTCGAACGAGTGATCATCGGAAAGTTGTATATCTACGAAGGCGAGATCAGGAGTGGGGTTTGTCATTAACCACTGAATGGAATCTTTAACGCTGCTGAGTTTCGTCAGGATGTTGATAGAACCATCCAGTGAAAGCAGCATGGCTTCAAGCTTGGCTTGTGCAAGAAGTTCGTCTTCAATGATAATGACATTCATAGGGTAAATATATAGGTAAAATTAACGTGCAAGCGGAATGAGTGGAAGTGTAACGTTGAAGGTGCTGTTGTTGTTTTCGGTATATATACCTCTTCCGGTAATGATCCTGAAACGCTCATCCAGGTTTTTCAGTCCGATCTTGGATGAATGCTGTATACTTCGTTTCGGCTGAATTTTATTGCTGATGGTAAGCTGATCGCGATCAATCGAAAGCGAAACCTGCAGCGGAATACGTTCTGAGATTTCGTTGTGTTTAACGGCATTCTCCAGCGCGACAAAGGCAGATATAGGCGGAACCAGGTATTCTTTGGAAGTAGTTCCGTTGAAGTTCTTCTGTATATCCAGCGCCTGTCCGAAACGAAGGCGTAGTAATTCCGCATACTTCTCCATGAAACTGAATTCATCTTCCAGCACCACCAATGTCCGTTCTTTTTGCGCCAATATATACCGGTATATATCTGCCAGGTTTTCGGTGAATAATGTTGCTTTAGCGGGATCAGTGCTGATGAGGTATGATAAACTGTTTAGCGAGTTGAACATGAAGTGCGGGTCGATCTGATTCTTTAGCGCTTCGAGTTCGGCTTCCGCTTTGGCGCGTGAAAGTTCTGCGTTCTTTACCTGCTCACTTTGCTGCTCCTTTACCATGAATACCGTTTCGTATACATGGATTACAAACAAGACACAACTAACATTTACCAGGGCCACAATTAGTATAGTGTCCCAGTTTATAAAATCGAAATCAGCCCATCTATACCATAGGCAAATCCATGCGATGGTAAGGGGCGTTGTGTAAAAGATGTTGTTCATGAAAAGCAGGATGAGCTTTTCGATGGGTTTATCGAACCACGTAAATCGCTTGCGCGTACGAAACATCAGATACCGATTGCCCTGCCAGATCATCGCAGCGAGCGCGATAAAGAATATATAGCCTACCCAGTATTTGTAATCACGATAGGTAAGTGTGCCAAATAGTCCCGTAACGTGAGGTATAACAATTCCGAAGAAAGGAATGCCAATCAACCGTATAGTCTTATCATTCAGTTGCACTTCCTGCATATCCGACTGTTCAGAATGTATATCTTTTCCGGTTGAGTCCATAGTTCTTCCGCTTCAGCAATTCATTTCAGTTTTGTATGTATAAAGTTCACAAATTCATACCATACTTACAGCATAATCACAAAAACAAACTAGCAACGAATACCTAAATCGCGGTAAAAACATAAAATTATAGCAACAGCATTAATATATACCTTAATGCAGCACCCACAACATCAACACCTCAACACACCAGCACACCAACACTTAAACACATACCAACCTAAACACGAAAACACATGGAACTCAACTACTGGGCCATCCTCGCAGCCGCTCTCTCAACCTTCCTCATCGGAGGAGTATGGTATTCACCCGCAGTCTTTGGCAAAGCCTGGATGCGCGAAAACGGATTTACCGAAGAAAGCATGAAGAACGCTAACATGGTGAAGATCTTCGGACTCGCCTTTGTACTCGGACTTATTGCTGCCGTCAATCTTGCCATGTTCATGGGACCAGAAGATAAACCCGAGATGGGTGCGCTCTGGGGTTTTCTCGCAGGCTTCGGATGGGTCGCTACATTTGTCGGTACGCATTATCTCTTTGAACGTAAATCATTCAAGCTGTTCCTGATCAATGCAGGCTATAGCGTAGTGGCTTTAACGGTTATGGGCGTAATTATTGCCGCCTGGAAATAGTATGCGAAGTGTAGAGGCTTCCTGTATCATAAACAAACCTCCGGCTCTTGTGCTTGCTGCATTTACCGAACAGCAACATCTTCACAACTGGTGGCATGTAAGCAAGTCGTTGATCGAATTGCGAAAGGGAGGCCTCTACTCACTCACGTGGCAAGCTGACGATACAGGTCTTAGCTTTGTGTCTAGCGGTACCGTTGGCGAGTACCTGCCGTCCTGCCAATTGCGCATTGATAACCTCGTATACATCAACCCGGAGCGATCTATACTCGGTCCGATGCAACTGCTGATCATGACAACACCGGAAAAAGGCAAAACGGTGTTGAATATCATTCAGTCAGGATATCAGCACGGCCACGATTGGGACTGGTACTACGAAGCTGTAAAAACTGCCTGGCCAGCGGTTGTGTTGCAGATTCGCGATTATCTGGAAAAGCGCTGACAACCTTCCCGTTACATGGTGGCAAAATGAAAAGCAGGAAGAATAAACTTCTTGTTATATATTTGGTTCGTTAAGTATGAACCAGCAATACCTTTCAGCTTTTGGAGAAGTGCTCCTGTACATCGTAGCAGGCATTGTGTTTATTCTCGTTACGTTCCTGGTTTCAAGATTGGTTCGTCCTGACAGACCTAATCCTGAAAAGCTTTCGACATACGAAAGTGGAGAGGAACCTATTTCTGCTGCGTGGACACAATTCAACATTCGCTTTTATATTGTAGCGCTTATCTTTTTACTGTTTGAAGTAGAGATTGTATTTCTTTTTCCCTGGTCAACCATTTTTGCCAATGAAGAGTTGATTCGTGAAACCAATGGCGCGTGGGGATGGTTTACCTTAACAGAGATGGTAATCTTTATCGTGGTGCTTGCGTTAGGGCTTGCCTATGCATGGGTAAACGGGCATCTTGACTGGATCAAACCTGATCCGAAGCCAACGGAAGTAAAATCCGTTGTGCCGAAGGAATTGTATGACGCCATCAACACCAAGTATAAATCTAAAAACAGCAGTATATAATCTGCGGAAAGGAACCATGAAGGGGCTACTCGATCAGCGATTTGAACAGGGCGGAGTAATTGTAACAAAGCTGGATGACTTGCTTAACTGGGCACGTTTATCTTCGATGTTCCCCATGACGTTTGGTATAGCCTGCTGTGCGATCGAGTTTATGAGTACCGGTACAACGGTATATGATATGGATCGCTTTGGCATGGCACCGCGTTCTTCACCGCGGCAAGCTGATGTGATGATTGTTGCCGGCACGGTAACGTTCAAGATGGCTGACCGTATCAAACGTCTTTACGAACAGATGGCGGAACCTCGCTATGTTATCTCGATGGGATCATGCTCCAACTGTGGAGGTCCATACTGGCAGCATGGTTATCACGTTGTGAAAGGCGTTGATCGCATAGTACCAGTAGATGTATATGTACCGGGTTGTCCGCCAAGACCCGAAGCACTTATTGGCGGCTTTCTGAAGCTTCAGGAAAAAATCCGTAACGAAAGCCTTGCCGCACCAACCGCTATTGAGAGATTGATGGCGAAGGAAACTGTAGTGTAATAGTTCCGCTGAATGTTACTGGTAACAAGTTTCCCGGATTGTTACGAGCAGTTCTTCAGCAACTTTGATATCGGGTGCATCCGGAAGATCCGATTGCTTAAAAAGTTCATCGATCAAGATTATCTTCTCTTCTGCTTGCTTTAGCAAATCTTCGTATAAAAATTCTCCTGCTCGTACACGCAGCAACCACTCGCGTTCTTTTCTTCGCACGTTCACTTGTTTATAGCGTGCAATCTCTTCGGCCATGTTGAGCAAACGAAAAACATGCATCATATTCTTGGAGTCGTAATTCTTGCCATGGCTGATGGTGTTGCTATACCGCTCTTTATTTCGCTTGTTTACCCAATCCCAGTATTCTTTATACTCACGACAGTATACGGTGTAGCCATCTTTGTTAAAGCTTAAGATGGAGCATGGTGCAATGCCTTTGGGTATAGAGCTTAATGACACTTCGTTCGCATCTTCTCCGGAAGATATACCTTGCAGCGATACAGTCTCCTGGAATTGTGACGTGTGAAATATGGCATATACATCGCGCATGTGATCAATTAGAACCAGTCCGCAATCTTTCTGGTTGTATTGATGGATTTCCAGCCAATGCTGTAACGGTATAGAACCTTGTCCATACACTACATAACAGAAGTCAAGTATGGACTTACGCTGTTGATCAGTCGGGTTCAGTATTTTCTTGTTCAGTCCGCGTGCTTTCTTGATCTGAGCATACGCGTAGCCTGCAAAGCTGTGATTGCAAAGGCGTGACAAGAACAGTTCTCCTTTTACCTCGTTCATCACCGGATGCTTGTGGAGTATACAATCTTCCGGTGTGTTTAATAGCTCCAGTATATTCGGATTGTTCTTTGATAGAAGATCAATGAATTTCTTTAGCTCGAAGTATACTTCATCGTTCGTTTCATTATTAACCTGGTCGGTAAACGTGAGACCATAGAATTCTTTGCGCGGCAGAATATAGACGCCTTTTATATCCGTATCAGAATGCGGCAAAGCCAGTCCGTACGACTGGCTGCCGCTGATACATTTTAATAAAAGTAATGACGAATCGTTATGTAATTGTTGAAGTGTCATTGTAAAAACTTTCTAAAAATAGTGTTCAATGAATCAGAGCTTTCGCCTGTTTGAATTCGCTGCGGCACCGCTTGTTCACAGTAACGAATCTGATCTGCAATAAAGCGATTCAAAGCATCGATGGGTTTTATAGTATATCGTTCATCAACCTGGGCCTTTGTGTTCAAAAGCTCGTTTGTGACGGATGTAAAACTACTATCCATAAAAATACGAAGCTTGCTGAATTCCATAGGAGGCACTGTTCCTGTATCGGCAATCCATCGACATGCCAGTATAGGTCGCAGTGCATAGAAGTATTTCTTTAGTCTTACTTCGCTTCCCGATAGTTCATTTTCAAATACGGTTTTCGCCATGCTGATGTAGTGGTGCATCATTGCTCTGGATGAAAAACATTCGGCAAATAGTGATCGCATCGAAGTCAGAAAATCGTCATTCACCTGATATACAATGGGTGACTGAAGCCACTCATATATAGGTGCATTTGATTTTCGGAAGAGACGAAGCGCTTTGCGAAGTTCCCAACCATTTATATCCAGCAGCTCGTTAATGGGTAGTTCGATAACATCACGTTGCTCATCAATACTAAGATAGAAATCTTTGGTGTGTGTGTAGATAAAGCGAACGTCATAATCACTGTCCGGTGATGCAAACCCCCAGGCTCTGCTTCCCGACTCACACGCGTACAGAATAGTAACCTGATGTGTTTGCTCTATCTCTTTAATTTTTTGCAGGATGATATTGTTCATATGAAGTAAAGATAATGCCGGTATACCTATAATGATACTACAGATATACCAGTGTTTGTACTATGGAAGAATGCTTTTAATCTTGTCATTGATTACAAACTTCTTCCCGATGAAAGCCTTCTCAACGCGGATGCCGTTAATAATGGCATCGTTGAACTCGTCAAGTTGGGTAGCCGGAACCCACAGCTCCTGGTGATGCACGAGTCCTACTGTTTGAATTTGAAACTGCTTGAAGTAATGTTCCGGTATTTCGAATGCAGTAACAAAGCCTACACCATCAGAATCTTCATCACCCATATTCCAGCGCTCTGCAATCTCTGCTGCATACTGAAAATTGAGTACAGGATAAAATATAGGTTGCCAATATAGTCTCGGAGGATAACGCTTCATACCAGAGTCGATGATCAACTCCAGTTCGTTAGCGCCACTCGGTCTGTATAGTGTGATGTTAGTATTCATTTCTAATTTTTTCTTTCAAAAGTATTTCTGCCAGGAGGCTGCTATAGCTAGCATCCATTGGAAGTTCCGTGTCGCATATTAAAACTCTTCGGTCTGTCTCAACTTCCTTTTGCTTTACAGGATCATACGATTTCTTTGTCGTTGTTGTATAATAAATACCTATACCTCTTTTCTGCCAAGAAGGCAGATCATTGTAATTGATATTTTGTTGATATAGTAATTCATTTTTGTTGCCAATGGATAACCCGCTGAGTTTACTGGTAACAGCAGATGATGATAAACCCTGATCGCGAAGCTTCCAATAGCAGTACGCATTCAAGGCATTTCGATTGGCATCTTCAGCTCGCCATCGGAAGTAGTCGATTACCAGTTTTTCATTTGGCAATGGAATAATCCGGCAATCAAATGCTGCCATTGTATTTAATGCCAATGAAAAACACGAACTCGCTTCACCAGCCAGTACAGAAATGAGTTTTCGTGTCTTTCTGCCGAAGCTGTTGTCAGCAGGTTGAAAGAGTAACGAAATTTCATCACTCTGCGCATAACCGTATATAATCTTGAAACCACAATTCATCAAGTGTTTTGTGGTTTGAACCATAGCATCCCTGAATCGTACATCAAAAGGACGTTCGAAGTCCAGAAGTTCTTTTGTTAATTTAGTAAATCCGCGACCATCCAGCCGTGCCACTATATATAGTTCGGGTAGTATAAACTGATCCATGCTCGTTTCAAACGAACGCATCTTTTTGTCCAACATTTCAAATTTCATTTGTCCAGTCCTTAATGGTGAAACTTTCATTTTCCATGACTACATAGTATAGTCGATTAAAGCCCTCTTCAAGCTGTGGTAATTGCAGGTTTTTATACTTTGAGATAACACCTGCCGTACTAATGCACTCTTTGCCCTGTCGTTGGACATTTCGTTCAATGCATTGCGACAGTTGTGACTTAAAGTAATACCCCTCAACCGAATAGCCTCTTTCTTTTGCCATGGAAATATAGGTTGCCCGATCCGCGCGGGTTACGTTCGTGTTGTCAATAGCGATGCATTGCTGAAGCGATAAGGCAAGTGTTAAAAACTGCATCTCCCTGTTTCTGTTCTTATACAAATCCAGGCTTATGCGCATATACTTTCGGAATAGATGCGTTTTGTAGAAGCTACTTTTTCCACTGGCCGGTATACCGATCAATAATATCATTTCCATGTTGAGAGAATTTGTAAATAAAAGAAAAGGCCCCGTTTGAAACGGGGCCCTGTATTCTTAATAATTATATCAGTATAACCTTAAGGCAGCATATAACCCCATTCACAGGCGTGATGTTCGCCTGCCAAAGCTTGTGTTTCGATATGGAGCTGTTTCTGAATCATGATACAAATATATTCTTAAATTTTTTAAGTATAGATATACTCCCGATTTTTAAATTTTAACTAATCCACTTCCTGAAATTTCTCATCACCGCACATTCTCACAATCTTCGGCATGAAGGAACCTAATACTTCCACCAGGTCTTTCTGCGAATCCATTACCTGATGTATATTTTTATAGGCCATCGGCGCTTCATCCAGTCCGGAGCCGATCAACTCAACGCCAGCTTCTTTCAATACCTTGTTTACCTGTCCGGGTAAAATAGTTTGCTTCGCTTTTGTACGCGACATCTGTCGGCCGGCACCATGCGATGCAGAATTGATAGATGCTGCCAAACCTTTACCGCGTACTATAAAACCGGGGGTTGCCATCGATCCGGGTATAATACCCAGTACATCTTTACCGGCAGGTGTTGCGCCCTTTCGGTGAACGATGATCTCGTTGCCAAGTATATCTTTCTCTTTCCACGCAAAGTTATGGTGGTTCTCGATCATCGCTAAGGGAGTCTCACGCAACCCGATGGCCATACGCTCGTGTATTTGATGATGACATGCAGAAGCATAGTCACCGGCCAGGTTCATCGCCATCCAGTATTCCTGCCCGGCTTCCGTATCCAGGTCCAGCCATGCGAGATGTTTCGCTTCCTGTGGAAGTTTACACACATCCATCGCTATATCTGTATAATGACGTGCAATGTTTGCACCCAGTCCACGCGAACCGGAATGTGATAGCAAAGCCACATATTGTCCTACCTGCAAGTTGAACTCGTTGATCGGGTTTAATATCTCTACAATACCAAATTCAACAAAGTGATTTCCGCCACCGGAAGAGCCGATCTGTTGCCACGCACGGTCTTTCAATTCACGCACGATGTTAAGCTCGCTGAATTCTTTTCGCTCAAAGATCGGGTGATCTTTCGGCTTTTTGAATGTTGCTGTCCCGAACATGGTATTTTGCATCAGCATCTTCTTCAGCTCTTCGCGCTTGGCTTCCAGTGTAGCAGGAGCTATGTCATATATAGTCATGCACATTCTGCAACCTATATCAACGCCAACACCGTAAGGTATAACGGCATTTTTGGTAGCCAGTACACCACCGATCGGCAAGCCATAGCCTTGATGCGCATCCGGCATCAACGCACCAGCTACTGTAACCGGAAGACGCATGGCTGTAGCCATCTGGTTCAATGCACCTTGTTCGATGGCATCCGCGCCATATATCTCGTATGATTTTCCTGAATCAGCTAATGCAATGGTATTGTCCAAAGGTTTTAGTAATTCAATAGCCAATGCAGATAATTTATCGTGCGTTATAAAAGCGGAAGGATTTTCAAGCACCGGTTTAAAAAGCGATAGTTGTTTTTCGCTTTCCTGTGTAGCGTAATCTTTCGCAAGGATGTCCAATGCAATGCCAATAGCTTTGCCCGGTTTAAAACCTATCGCGATCAGATCGTTTCCTGTTAGGTTCATAATCAATGTTCTGTTTTAACGAAACAAAATTGATAAATCAGTACGCAGTCTTTTTGCGTACTGAAAATTTATTTGATTTTTTTTAGAGAGAATACAATAGTACTCTCTAAAGTATATCATTCCTTACCGGGTACGAAGATATTCCGCAGTTGATCGATTATCTGGTTTCCACCCGATAACGAGATGCTGTTGATCTTGTCGGCAATCTTTTCTACGTACTCCATTTCTTTCAATTTGAATAACATCGTGTTTTCTTCCATCAGTTTTGCTGTGTTCAGTAAACTTCTGGTTGAAGCCGTTTCTTCTCTTCGTGTAATCACGTTCGCTTCAGCTTTCTTCTGCGCAATCAATACCTGGTTCATGATATCTTTTACTTCACCGGGTAAAATGATGTCACGCACACCACAGTCTTTAATCACTATACCAAGTGCATCAGCTTTATCTTTCATACTCGATAATACATACGCTGCGATGGTATCTTTTTTCTCCAGCAATTCATCCAAAGAAAGTGTACCAACAATCTCGCGCAAGGCTAACTGTACCAGGATGTAAAGCTGTTTCTCATGATCCTTGGTTTCGATCAGCGCTTTTACCACATCCGTCACTCTATACTGTGTGTAAAAATTTACTCTTAAAGCAGCTTTGTCTTTAGTCAGGATTTCCTGTCCTGAAATCTCCAGTTGCAACTGACGTAAGTCTGCTTTTAAAACCGAGATGACAGTCGGGTTCTTCCAGAAATAGTAAACTCCTGTCTCTAGTATTTTTACAAATTTACCATCAATCAGTAAAATTCCTTTCTCATACGACTCCACTGCAAACACACGGATATAGGGCATTACTTCTTTTCGTAAAAGTGTAGGCTTATCAATATCCTCAGTGATCTCGATCTTACTCAGATCAACGCGTACAAAAGAATAATCTATTAATCCCTTCCAGTATGCATACCGGCCTGCAATCAATACGCTTTTGAAAATTCCGTTTTCGTAATGTAATACGATCTCCTGATCTTTTACATCAATTACGGTTAATCGTTCTGCCAGTGTCGTGTCGCGTAAGAGTATATTCAGTTCTATTGATGCATGAAAAGGTTTGGCCATATCGTATACCAGTACATCTTCATTGGGGAGTAACCAATATACTCCCTCGGCGATCACGCGCTTGTAATTGCCACTTCTGAATACCAATCCAATCTTTCCGGTGTTAATTCTAACCCTTTTCATTGTTGTATAAATTATAGTTACTAAAAGTTTTTTTGAAAAGCAGCGCCAGACGAACCATCCCCCGAACGCGGAAGTGCAAGTGAAGTGTAACGTGGTCATTTAGTTTTCAGAAAGTGATGGCGATGTTGCCAGGTATATATACCGGGCATAATGGCTGATGCGATCAGAAAAGTAAATGTCGTTGTTAAACGCTCTTGCATTTTCAAAGCATTCGGCTGATTGTGTAATTACCACGAGGGTAATTATACGGGCCAGCCTCTTGCTGCTTTTGTTTTGACCTTTTTAGAAGCGGTCGACTTCATTGTTATGGATTTTGAGTCCATTGCTCTACCAATTGAGCGTTCACATTAAAGTGTGATGGGATTCGAACCCGGTTTATTTGTTGCTCTACCCAAACTGAGCTATCCGTTCAGGAACGGAGAAGGAGTTGAACCTTCGACCCACAAATTGGAGGAAGACAACATCCGGTAAAGCAGCATGTTCACGATGCAAAGCAGCGCAACACTATGGAGCCATACAGAAACTCGCATCAGGTCTTAAACCCTTTGTCTCTTCCACGTTTTGATGCATCATTACGATCACATCAAAAATCTTTATCTATAGTATATAGTATATCTCTTGTTTGGCCCGCAGATTTACGCAGGTGAACGCAGAATCAAAATTGAAACAATGTTCTGCGTATATCTGCGATTTCTGCGGGCAAAAAAATGTCGTTAGAGTCAGTGATCGGATTCGAACCGATGAATATCTCTTTTGCAGAGAGATCCCTTAAACCTCTTGGGTACACTAACAATATCAAGTAGATATTATGAAAATATAAACAGGGCAAAAGGCGAAAAGCGCACATTAAGGTGCTCTACCGCTGAGCTATCTGTTAGGTTAGGTTAACAGAGCAGGATTTGAACCTACGACCACCCGGTTAAAAGCCGAAGTAACGCTATTCTACGGCACCTGTTATTTTCTTATTATCAAAAAGGGCAACAAACCACAAGAGACTATTAGATTTTCAAGATCGAAGTAACTCTTATGTACGGCACCTTTTATGAGAGAGCTATAGCTGAATGGAAATGTATTTCATCCTCGAAGTATTTCCACTCTACGGCATCTTTCATAAGATCAATAAATATTTAAGGAGTAAAAAACGAAGCGGGTAATTGGGCATTGCTAGCCGGGAGTTGAACCCGGAACACTTTTCCATACGTGATGGATATGTGATTCCTCCCATTGTCGAGCGAAGTAACCCGCCTCTACGACATCCTTATTTATTTTCAATTTCTTTATAAACCTCTCCTTCAAAATGAAGGAGAGGTACAGCTTACAATTCTATATTCTCAATCTGGGCAAGTGCACGCTCACCATCTTCCAGTGATGCCAACACATCGAAGATTTTATCAGACCAGCCTGCGATCAGGTATACATCGTCTTGTTGTACATCGATCGGAGTATTTCCATACCCGGCCAGGTCGAATAAATATAGCTTTGCCCGTGGTGCTATTTTTTTATACTGCTTCCATAACCATGGTATACTTGATCCAAATGTATCGATCGCACCATTGCTGTTCCATAGCTGGCAGTCAGTGAACATCATTACTTTATCTACTGCTTTGCCACGATTGATCAGGTCTTTTATCACTAAGTATCCATTGGTTGAATAACCAACTTCACCTTCGCGGTTGTAAAATTCCTGAACGTTAGCCAGTATATTTTTTCGGGATACCTGTATAGTTTTCCAGGTATCTCCAAACATACCGGTTTGCACGCGTTCACAACGAGACTGTAACAACATCGCCAGCATTAAACCTATATCATAGTTCAATACTTTGCTTTTGGCAGAGATTGGTTTTTGCATAGAGCCGGATACATCGCAGGCGATCAATACCGAAGTCTCGCTATTAAATCCACGTATGTTCACAGCGCTATAGGAAACCGCTGTCTCAAGTGCGCCCAATATTTTTGGAGCAAAGTCAGATTGTACTTCCTTTATCTCGCGGTATGCCGCCAGAAACCGGAATGGCAACTGTTTTGATTTTGCAACGGCATGGATATTGGACAGTGTAGCACATACCTGTTCGATAGACTGCGCTGATACCTCAGCTTCGAGTATATTTCGAAGGTTACGCAACAAGGCCATGTATCCTAATTTTCCGCTCGCGATCAATGCCTCCCATGTTATACGGAATGCAGCACGTTTCTCTTTTTCATCGGCAAACTTTTGTTGTCCTAAAGCAGACAACTCGGTTTCCCAGGTATAGGGTGTCTCCAGTGTTCCTGTGGCGATCTTGTTGAAAAGCTCTTGTTGTCCTTCGTTCTCCGCTTTTGGGTGGACGATGAATAAAGCATCTTTCAATTTGATCTCCGCAGCACGATCATATTTAGCGAACTGATATTCATCGAAGCGATTGAATGCATCGGATAAACCATACTGTATCTGCTTGGAAAGCTTGTTCAGTTTTTTAGTGCCGGTACGCTGGTTTGCTAACTGGTAGTACGCTAACAATTCGGTGATTTCATCAGCACGTTGTATAACGCCCTTTACTGCCTTGCGAACTATACCATTACCGGATCGAGTCTTTGCCAATTCAACCGCTAACACCAAGGGTATGCTTCGCATATACATTTTGTTCCGTGTATAGATAGCAAGGCGTGCAACAAACGCAGGGTCGTTCTTGGCGATCAATGCACGGATGCGATCTACGCGGTTATCGGTAGCCTCATAAAATTTATCGCTCAGCGAAGTGGTAACTACAGCACTATACAGCTCGGTACGTTCATCCAGTATATAGGCTTTTGTCTGGTGGTAGTTTACAGTTTCCTTTGCTTTACGAAATACATTGAATTTCATAACTCTTGCGTTTAATTGACGATTCAAAATTGAAAGGCAACTGCGCAGTCTTTTTGCGTAGTGGAAATTTTTTACTTCTTTTCTGAAAATATTTTCAAATGCCTGTTAATCGAAACGCCCTTATTCGTTACCGTACTATTGATAATTGTCTGAGAAACAGACACAGACGGTGGACGCTGGAAGATCTTGTAGAAGCTTGTTCGGAAACACTATATGAATATGAAGGTATAGATAAAGGTGTAAGCAAGCGCACGGTGCAGATGGACATCCAGATGATGCGCAGCGACAAGTTAGGGTATAATGCTCCGATAATAGTAGAGGAGAAGAAATACTATAGCTATGAAGATTCGGAATATTCCATTACCAACATTCCGTTAACCGATCAGGACCTGGGCAAACTTACAGAGGTAGTAGAGATACTTCGCCAGTTTAAAGGCTTCAGTCATTTCCAGGAATTGAGCGGTATGGTGCAGCGTCTTGAGAATAAGATATATGCAGCCAAAACAAACCAGGAGCCTGTTATTGATTTTGAAAAGAACGACAATCTGAAAGGACTGGAGCATATTGAGACACTATATCAGGCTATCATTAAAAAATGTACAGTAGAGTTGTGTTACCAGTCGTTTAAGGCTCGCAGTGCAAATACATTTCATTTTCATCCGTACTATTTAAAAGAGTATAGGAATCGCTGGTTTGTGATCGGCATCAAGAAAAAGAATACGCCTATATTAACGCTGGCACTTGATCGTATTATCAGTATAAAAGATTGTGAGGTACGCTATGTACCCAAAGACTCTTTCAGCTTGCCGACATTCCTTCATGATGTGGTGGGGGTAAGCGTGAATCCGAATGGTCCGGTGGAGAAAGTTTTGATACAGGCTGATCATGAAACAGCTCCGTATATAATTACCAAGCCGCTGCATCATTCGCAACAAACTATAGAGAGTGGATCAGGTGGCGTAGTGATTTCATTGAACGTCCAGATTAATTTTGAGTTAGAACGTGAAATATTAGGGTTTGGCGACCGTGTAAAAGTACTAGCCCCGGAAAGATTGAAACGTAGAATAAAAACAATCCTGGAGCAGGCACTCAATCTTTACCAGTTCGAATTCAATAATGCAGCGCTTCAAAGTACGGTAGAGAAATTAACACATAAGGGCTTTATGATTCTGCGTCATGTGTATGGTCGTAAGGAAGTAAATGCTATGAAGATGGAGATTGCGCGGTATTTAAAAGATAAGGGATTGGATGAAAATACACATGCCATCCGTAACCTGCTACAGGAAATTCCGATATTGAAGGAGACTATATTTAATAGTAACCTGTTGCAGGTACTGAAAAAAATAAATCCTGATCTGTTCCTGACAAAAGCGATATTCTTTGACAAGACACCGGATGCCAACTGGTATGTTACCTGGCATCAGGATATTGTGATTAATGTGGCGGAGAAAATAGAGCATGACGGTTTTTCGGGTTGGACAAAGAAATTTGGTGTACATGGTGTTTGCCCTCCGGATGAAATTTTAAAAAATACATTTACCATACGTATTCATCTGGATGATACAGATGAGACAAACGGAGCTTTGAAAGTTATACCCGGTTCTCACAACAAGCGATTGTCTGATGAGGAGATCAATCTGATAGCGCAGAATAGTATACCGTATATATGTGAAGTTGAAGCTTGCGGTATTCAGATTATGAAACCCTTGCTGCTACATGCATCATCAAAGGCTACGAGCCAGAAGCACAGACGGGTTATACACTTGGAATTTAACACGATGAAATTGCCGGGCGGCTTAGCGTGGGCTGAGAAGCGGGATATAGCTATTTGATAGTCTTAACAGTTTTAGGGATCAGGCTTTTTATTTTAATACCGCCTGACTCTTTATAACCCTTTGCCAGATCGAAGTGAAGTTGCGCCTGAAGCCAGAATTCTGGTGTGGTGTCAAACGCTTTGCTGAGCTTAAAGGCCATCTCTACTGAAATAGCATACTCACCTTTTAATATAGCGTATAGATTTTTACGAGCAATGCCCAGCGCTTCCGCTACATCTGTGATGGCCAGTCGATGAGGTTTGATGTATAACTCTTCAAGGATCTGACCGGGGTGAGCGGGACTGTGCATTCGTAACATACTTATTATTTGGGTTCCTGCTTATAATTTAATTGGCGTATCTCTCCGTCAACGAACCGGAATGTAAATATACCCGCACCGTGAACGGTAAGGCGATAGCTATCGCTGTCTTCTTCAAGAACACTCACGTGGGCGATCGAAAGATCCCGAATATCTTGAGCAGCGTGGATCACCGAAAGCCATAACAATAAAAAGCCTTTCAACTCCCGTGATATGCCGGAAGCTGTTCCTTTTTCAAAGAGACTTTTTAAAACGTTATGACGAATTGAAACAATCATGTAAGTGTCAACGTTTTTACGTTGGGCGACAAAAATAAAAAAATATTGTTACCCGTGGGGTGACAATTTAAAAGTAATTATATATTTGCATCATAATACAGAATAATAAGATGAAACCCGGTATTAACATATTCAATCTAAACGCTTCGCATAGCATATGCTTTGTGCCGAAGAATTATTGGATTTTCCCGGGGAGGGTTGACTATATATAGTATTAGTGATAGATATAGTATTAACAGAAACCCCGGGAAATAGAATATCCCGGGGTTTTTTGTTTTGTTTTTTTTACGGACATATAGCTCAGTTGGTAGAGCAAGGCGCTGTTAACGCCTGGGTCGGTGGATCGTGCCCATCTATGTCCGCAGATATCCGGCAGTTGAGGTATATATCTCAAAAGTTTATGCATGCGCGTAAATGATCTGCCGGATTGCGTAATCAACACCCGCATGTTCCAGGGAGGCGGACAAGTATATACACGTATATACTTTGTCGGGGCAGGTTCAATTCCAGGCCGGGTGAGTTTTTAAAGCTAGTAATTTTTTTACGAGGTGTATCGGCTCATGCTTATACCATGTCGAAACCGTAGTTGGTAGCACGCAGGTTCAACTCCTGCCGCCTCGACAAAATATGAAGTATATATACGTGATAATTGCATGATTGTGGAATCTAATAAGGTGGCCGGAGGTAAAGATATTCCGGCCAAAGCATTAAGGTGATGCTTCCCACTTTTAATGGGAAGAACGCGGATCAATACTGCGTGGCCGGACAACGGAGATTAAGCTAACTAAGTAGAAGCGTGGTTCTGAAAAAGCTAAGGACCTGGAGCGTTACCAGGAATCTCCACAGGGTATGCAGATCAGAGAGGAGAGTATATCTCTCCGAATCGTGTGCTGCAAGGCCGGTGGCGTGATAGCATAGTCGCAGATAAATGCGTTTTGTTGTGGTATACATCGCAATGAAAAGATCGAGGTTAAAGCCCTCCGCGCCACAATTTTTTATATAGTATAAAAATAAATATATAAATGTTACCCGATAGGTAACAAAAGTAAAGTCAAATCGTATATTTGCATCATGAATCAGATAAATACATAT
Organism: uncultured Chitinophaga sp.; assembly: GCA_902168205.1. Taxonomy (GTDB): domain Bacteria; phylum Bacteroidota; class Bacteroidia; order Cytophagales; family Cyclobacteriaceae; genus Ohtaekwangia; species Ohtaekwangia kribbensis. The sequence continues at coordinate 747,805 of CABHOK010000003.1, forward strand.
AGCTCATATCACCCGCATCACCCCGAAGCAAAATCGGGTGGGAGGACAGACTATATAAGTCTGATTGATTCATAGATGGTGTAACTATACATAAGGAATCATAAAGCCTCCCGAACACGGAGGCTTTTTTTGTTTGAATAAATATAGGGTAATGGAGGAGTCTGGTCATCCTCGCCTGCATTGGAAGCATCCCGATAGTTATCGGGACTACAATTTAGTTGAATCGGAGAGTAGACCGTAAGTGGAAGCGGGCCGCTCTGTAAAAGCGGTGTCATAGACCTTGGATGTTCGATTCATCCCTCTCCGACTTTGTATATGGTGGTGTCCCGACAATTGTCGGGATGAGTTCGAGCCTCATGCATCACCCGTGATGTTTATTGTTGTTGACTATATTTTTTAATGAGCGTACATAATCCATTTCCGGATGTTTCGTTGTGTATTAATCAACAGTAAAGGCTTCCCATAACCACAGGAAGCCTTTCGCTTTTTAAAGTATATATCACTAATCAGTGATCCGTAACACAATACTCCACATCGTGCGCTTCAAATATACAGGGTACCTCCAGTTTAGGGAGCATACGAAATATAGCGGCTTGTGGAACCGCATGTTCACGATTGCTATTTTGTGCCAGCCATGTTTTGAACGGAACTTCAATGTATACCAGTTTGACGTGTGCTTTGTAGGTTACAAACAGATCGATCCATTGCGATCGCATTTGCCGGGTAATATTCGTTGCGTTCCATACAAAAGGTTGTCGCTTTCGAAGAAATTCTTTGGCTTGTTCTTTCGCGAGTTGTACAGCCCAACCGGTGGCAGAAGTGTCATCGGGTTTGAGCTTGTATTCTCTTCGAATCGCATCGAGGCTTACCATAGGCCAATCGTTGTAATGCTTTTTTATATACCGATCCTTGCCCATACCAGGTAAACCTGAGAGCATAACAACATTTGTTTTCAGATCGTCAAATGGAATATAGTCGGGATGTGCATCGTCTTTGTGAAAGTATGTGAATTGTGCCAGCGGTGTAGCAAAAGATTTTCGGGAATGCCAACATGCTTGTTCTTCACAATACACATCAAAAAAATTGATACGATCCAGCAGTTCTTGCTGATCCTGACAAATTCGTCCCGATACATCAGCACGTGCAAGAGCTGATAATAATTTCAGATCGACACGCAACGATGCTTCGAGTAAGGCTTTCACCGGGTTTGTTTTTTCCATCAGCCAGAGCGGTAGTCCGTGGTAACGCACCAGGGCTGCAATGCGTTCGCGTTGCTGAAATGGTATACCGAGTTCGTATAGTAGCCTTCGCGTTGTAAATTCACCTTTACGGGCATGACCATGCGAGGTGATGCGGCCGTTGTCTTCCACAACCGTTGTAGAACGTTTCTCAACATCGTGAAGCAATGCTGCTGTCCAAAGTATCTCCTGTTCCTCTCGGTTCAATCTTTGAAAAGATGTTGCATCCGTTAACGCCTTCAATACCATTTGCGTATGTATAGCAACATCGCCTTCAGCATGATGAATAGAATCCTGCGGTACATTTCGCATGTCGACAACCCAATCGAATCGCTCCTCCAGGTGTTCCCAATCTTTATTTATCGATAATGACCAGTTCATATTTTTATAGTTAAAATTATACGTGTGGGTATTCCCACAACAACTTCGCTCTTCGCCAGTGGCGTGTCCAATGCTCGTCTGTCTTTACATGTCCTTTGCGGACATATTTAAAAACGTTATGCATGAAATCATTCACGTCATATTCTTCTGTATTCCTGCTTACGATACCTTCACACGTGCAGGGCGCTTCGCTTTGTATATCCTGCGAATTCAGTATACTGCTTTGACGCGTAAGCGCCAGTACGTTTTCTCGAAACGTTGCTTCGGTGGTAGGCTGAACAATCTTTAATTCAGGTACCGTGGGGAAATCAAACATGGCTGCATAGAATTTTACTTCTTCCCAGCTCAACCACACATCGTGCATGCGAACAGCGAAAACATAGTAGTGATGTTCCAGTTTCCGGTATTCGATCGAATGTATAGCGTACAGATTCTCACCAAAGATTTCAATGTCACCGAGATCATTCCTGATCAACTCCCATCGCTGGCGGATTTCTTTTGTCCACGCAGATACCGTTGGCGCGGCATGCGACCGTGCAAAGACACCATAGCGACTGAGACAGTTGTTCTCACCATCCAGTTTTTCGGTGTGCACAATAGTTTTCAATTTATTTACATCCGACCAATAGTCATGATGAATGCGATCGTCACTGGTTGTACCCGGTGAAAAGGGATAGTGATAGGTTCGTCCATATTTTCTGGAGATACTCATAGTCTTGTAATTTGAATTTGGAAATAAACAGAATCGTCCGGACGTGATGAATTATATATAGCGCATCGCTATAGGTATAGCACGATCAAGACTGATTGAATACGGTAATACCATTCTTTCCCGCGGGAACACGGGATGTTGTGATGGATGGTATAGTATTACAAGACGAGCATGTTAAAGTCCCTCGTTTTAAAGGGTTGAACTGTTTAAAAGTGTGCTACAAAGATAGAACAAACTTTTGGATGAAAACGTCAAACACTATAAGAAGTTGCAATCAGGATATATTTATTCCTGCACAATAGGGAAGTACCATGGTGTTCCGAAAAAACCTTTCATTTCGGCTATAGCGATCTCATCACCTATAGACGTCAGGTTATACTCTTCTGAATTGATGGTTACCTTTTCAATCTTTTCAGCATCGTGCCATGATGTAACAATGATATAGTACGTAGTACTTCGACCTTTGCTTATTTCTTTTTGAATAATGCTAGTCTTATAATATTGAGGAGAAGAACTATCGAACAGGCAGTTTGATACTGTATACGCGCCAAAGCTGTAGGAGTACGCGAGAATCATTAAGGTAAAGATGACAAAGTAATCCTGGGCACTTTTGAACGTTGGAAGTTTGGTGGCAATCAGAATGAGTATAATTAACAGGACAGCAAATGTGCCTGTGGTGATCCAGAGTTGGCTAAATTCCAATATGTTGTAATCGAACAATCCCCGAAGAGTAAGGCTCAGCCCTGCCATAATAAAACCCGTTGCGACCGATGGGTACGCGTTATTCTTTCGTTCATCCACACGAAGCAGCCCGCGGTATAGGTATAGCAGGATAATGATAACAACCGGGTAGGCTATACCAATGATTAGTACGATCGTATAAAATATAGGGTAGAATGTCATCCAGAAAAACAATACAAAGCCGACAGCGTTGGTGATCCTGGCTATCCGTCTTGCCTCAGCCAGCCGATGCTCTCTTGCTTGTTGTGAAAGTCCAAGGGCATCATCGTTCAGAATACTTTTCTCCTGGTCGGCAAATTCCTGCTTATTCAGGTCCGTGAATGTTGAAGCTAGCCATGCTGTGATCTGGTCTGCTTTTTCGAGGTATGTACTTGTTTTAATTTTTTTGTGCTGTGCATTTTTAGGAATAATATATATACCGTTGCGTTCAATCTTGTAGCCAAGAACATCTTCAAACTTCAGGGTTCGTGAGGCGATCGGATTTATACTGGTGACGTGATCGTTGCCAATAATAAACCTGCTCTGTATGGTATCGATAAGACCATACGCAAACAGGCACGTCATAACCAGTGCGCCCATGGCCAGCAGGGGTGCTATAAACGGACTGACGCCTTCGGCAGTAAAGATAAAGAAAATGGTAGATAGAAATGATACCATTAAGATAGGAGCGAAGATATATATAAATATTCTCCAGCCTTTCGCGATTCGGTAAGTGCCTTGCATGATTGGATAGATCGTCTTTCAAAACTAGTAAATAGCGTGCATTTCTGTATAGAAGAAGTGAAGGCAAGGAAGTTCTATACTTTCTTGCCTTCTGCTTTAACTAAGTTCAAGCTCGACAGCTTCCGAAGCTACTTTAACAGCTTCCTGTATTTGCAGCTCTATAACCTCATGGAAATTATAGTACTGGTCTTTGCCGATAAAGCCCTCTGTGCGAACCCACTCTTCGGTGCTATAGCGTTTAATAAAATCGCCGATCATGGTTTCTTCCATGCGTGCATGCGTAGTGAGGTAAGAGCCCATTTTGAGCAAAAGAAGTTTATTCCTCAACAGAATACTTTCAGCCTCCTGCATGCAGGATTTGATGACACGGATTGCCTCCTGTGAATATATTTCAGTATGATAAAAGCTGTCCTCATTGCTGGAGTTTGCTGCAACTACGTGGATCGGATCGCTTCCCATAGCGTACTGTCTCACGGCACGGTTTGCCAGTTCGCTGGCATTTTCAATATCATGTCGTACACCAGACGAAGTATGGTCATCACCAAAGATCAGCTTCTCTGCCGCGTATCCTCCAAGTGTGAGGATTATATCTTTCCGGATAGAATCCTTCGTCATCGGACCATTAGGAAAATTGATCATGCAAAATCCCTCACCGTCATCAGACGCAGTCTTTGATACTGCAACAGAAGGAAGTATACGCAACGTAAGTGCTGCAAGAATAGCATGTCCGGCTTCATGGATGCCGGTGTGAGCTTGCGTACTCTTGCTGGTGGTCTTGCGAAGATTGTCAATCTTCAGGTTTACTTCATCCAGCAAAGAATATATATACTTGCCGTTCGCATCACAGATTTCAAACAGAAAATGTTCCTCGGCATAGTACCAGTGGACCGTGGCGGTTGTTATGTTCTTATCTATGATCTCCATAACAAGTTTACCAATACGGGATTCGATCAAATTCTTGATCGTAGTAAATACGGGGCGTGTTCCTTGTGAAGGGAAAACACCTTCTGCATATACTATATCAATTATGGAATCGTCAAAATCCATGCTCCATCCAAAAGAAACTTTTACGAATTTGCCGATGCGCTCCAACTCTCGTGCGATCAATTGGCGGAAGTGTATATTCTTGAAAGATTTATAGATAACATGGTTGTTACCCAATCGCGCAATTTGTTCGCTGCGAAATCTTTTACGAAGTGCACTTTTAATCGTTGCAATGGTAATATGCGTTGTTGCTTCGTAAAATTCATCAGCACTTATATCCGGATTCATACTATGACTCATCGGATATGCTTCGTCCAGATTACCAAGCACGAAAATAAGCGCTTGCGATAAATCGAGTTCCTTCGTGGCCGGGCGAGTCTTCATAGCTTCCAGTATAAATTTCTTCAGTTCCGGAAGAGACAATGTTTTGATATGTTCCCGTATATAGTCTTTGGAGAAATCATCGTGCTCGAACAGGTCGTAAACACCTCCTATGAAATCTTTTGATAAAAAATACTTTTTACTCAGGGGTTCGTTGTAGCGGTCATGATGATCAAAGAAGAATGGTTCAAACAGTTTCAGAAAAACTTCTTCTTCTGCAACAACCTCTCCATTCTCTAAAATAACTCCACTTTTGATGGCTTTGTCCAATCTCTTGATGCAGCTGTCGGCCCTGAAAAGCATATAGGTACTATTGCTGGGTATATATTCAATCTTCCCGGAATCCAGTAAATCCCAGATCACACGAAGTTTGTCTTTGCCCAATTCACGTTGGCCGTTGTCTAACGTTCTGGCGAATTGAAATTCATCGAGACAAATAACAGCAGGTTTCTGGTGAAAGAACTCCAGGTCGTCTGTGAATATATTTTTAATCCATGTTGCTGAATCGGATTCAAACTCACCCATATCAATATGAGTATATAGTTTACGATGTTCCAGTAATTCAACAATGCATTGTATCAATGCCGTTTTTCCAGAGCCGGTCAATCCCCACAAGTTTACAACGGTAGGCCTGAGCTGTGCTTCCGGAAAAAGATACCACGGCATCATCAGCGATATTACTTCATCAATAACACTGTCCAGTCCGATGAAGCGTTCTTTCAACTGACTCGTAATAATCTCCAGATTTTTCTTCTTCTCTTTTAGTTCCTTATGTGTAATGATTGTATCCATACGTTTAATCTTTAGCCATCCGAACTATCTTCGGATGAAATTTACCTTCAACATCCACCAGGGTATGTTGACTTTTTATGACCAACTCGATGTCTTTATAGGCACCGGGTGATTCTTCTGTGCTGCCTCCCATTAAGGTTACCTTCTCCGCTTGCAGCATTTTTTTCATGCTGCTCATGGTAGTAGTTTCCCGCGCTTTTTGTCGCGACATCTTTCGGCCGGCACCGTGTGAAGCTGAGTTTAATGATGCTTCGTTACCGAGACCCCGCACAATAAATCCCGGAGCCACCATGCTGCCCGGTATAATTCCATATATACCTGGAGCCGCCGGCGTTGCGCCTTTACGGTGTACGATATACTCGTTACCATCGGCCAGTGTTTCGCGCCAGGCAAAGTTGTGATGGTTTTCTACCGTGCTCAGAACTTTTGCACCCAGTGCTTTGCACAGGTTACGGTGTATACGTTCGTGACAAGCCTTAGCATATTCACCGGCAAGATTCATCGATAGCCAATACTCTTCGCCTTCGGCACTGTCCAATGTAAGCCAGGCAAGTTGTTTTGCCTCGCGCGGAAGCTTGCAACGATTCATTGCTATAGCGGTATAATGCTGTGCTATATTTGCTCCGAGACTTCTGGAACCAGAGTGCGATAGTATAGCCATATAGTTACCCGGTGGCAATCCGAGTGTGTTGGTTTCATATAGTGCTACGGTACCAAATTCCACAAAGTGATTTCCGGAGCCCGAACTTCCCAGCTGCTTAACGGCTTTACCATGCAGGCGTTTCAGAAGATCGGTCAATTGAAAGTCTGCGTGATCAAGTATAGCATGCTCTTGTACTTGCTCCAGTCCGCCATCATTACCGAAGTGTGTTTCCCGCTCAAGCACTTTCTTTAACTCGTGCGTACGGTGTTCGGTATAGCTGGCCGGCAGATCAAGAATGCTGAGTGCCATGCGACAGCCAATGTCCATACCTACTCCATAAGGTATAATAGCGTTGTGCGTTGCCAGTACACCGCCAATCGGCAGGCCATAGCCATGGTGTGCATCCGGCATCAGTGCGCCTTTTACCGCTATAGGAAGTCGCATGGCAAGTTCCATTTGCTGAATGGCATTGGTGTCGATGTGCTTGCTGCCAAACATATCAAAGTGCCGCGGTTCATCTTCCAGCAAATAGGTCTCGCTCACGGGTGTCTCATCGGGAGCGTTTATAAGTTTGTGTGCCAATATGCTGAGGGTTGCATGCTGCGTGTAGCGATGCGGTTGCTCCAGTATATCAGTCAGTAATGTTAGTTTTTCCTCGTTGGGTGTATGCTTGAAGTGCCGGTTCATTAAGTTTAAGGCGAGGCTTCGTGCTACATCCGTAGGGAAAGAAATGACCTGAAGGTCTTTTATTGTTAATTTTTGTTTGCCCATAAAGGTTTTACAATAGAGCATAGGTATGCGCACAGGAGCAGCGTTCCTTTGTTGATAAACAAAGTATATCTGTTTCGAAACGGTATACACGAACGCGTATAGCGCTACGAACGCAATCCTTGCAAGACTATGCCTGAAGTTTTACTTGTTTTGATTTTTGTTGGCAAGAAAATGCCGAACCACATCCGGTAAATGTTACCGTAGCGGGTTATTTGAAGATATGTAAAGTAAGCACCAGCATAAAATTTTCTCCCTCGCTTAAAATAAAACATGGATGAGGTGAAATGCTTTTGCAAAGGTAATGCGTTTTACGATACGGCAATGTGAAGGTTGAAAAAATAATTACAACTGCTTGTATCAGCGTACGGAAAACTATTGCAGGAGTGTGCCATACTTTCGGATTCAATTCTTTAATTTTGACTCAGAACGAAATGTATTTTAATCTCGTTCTGTAGAACTAACCCAGGCGCCATCATGACCATCGATGATATAGTTTCGTTGCTTTCGGATATAGTTACCCCTGATCAGATCAAAGCTGATCGTATGGTGACACCTCACGCAATCATAGTCGACAGGGCTAAACTCGTTGAAGTCTGTAGCAAGCTTCAGCAAAATGCTTCGACCTATTTTGATATGCTGTCGTGTGTAACCGGTATAGATAACGGTGTGCAGGCTGCTACCATGGAAGTAGTATATAATCTATACTCCATTCCCTATAATTTTCAATTGATGGTTAAAGTAATTCTGCCGCGCGAAAATCCGGTGATCGATACGGTAACCCATCTCTGGAAATCTGCAGACTGGATGGAGCGCGAAGTGTTTGATATGTATGGTATAGTATTTACCAATCACCCGGATCTTCGCAGAATTCTGATGCCTGCCGATTGGGAAGGATACCCGCTACGCAAAGACTACACGCACCAGGAATACTATCGCGATATAAAAGTTGAATACTAAAAACTCCAAGCTAACAGCTCGCAGCTCATAGCTAAAAACACCATGCCCACAGATCGTATACAGTATAAATATAAAGAAGGAAGTTTAGCACTATCAGAGCCAAATAAACTGAACCCGGAGAATCTGCGGTCGGAGGAGATGATTATCAACCTCGGCCCACAGCACCCTTCCACGCACGGTGTGTTGCGCCTGGAAGTGTTGATGGATGGCGAGATAGTAAAGGATGTAGTGCCGCACATCGGGTACCTGCACCGTTGCTTTGAGAAGCATGCCGAGAATCTTCCCTACAACCAGGTTATACCGTTTGTTGACCGGCTCGATTATGTTGCCGCCATGAGTAACGAACATGTATACGCTATGGGTGTAGAGCGCATGCTGGGAATTGAAAACCAGATTCCGAAACGTGTAGAGTATATACGGGTGATGATGGCGGAGTTGAATCGTATTGCTTCTCACTTTATAGCAATCGGTACGTATGGCATGGACATTGGTGCATTTACTCCGTTCTTCTGGATCATGCGCGATCGCGAACATATACTGCGTTTACTGGAGTGGGCCTCGGGTGCCCGCTTGCTATATAACTATATCTGGATTGGTGGTTTGTTCTATGATGTGCCGGTAGGTTTCGAAGATCGTTGCCGCGAGTTTATAAACTATATCAAGCCGAAACTGCAGGAGCTTGAGACAGTGTTGATCGAAAATAAAATCTTTATCGATCGTACGGCAAACGTAGGTGTGCTGCCGCTTGATCTTGCTATAAATGCCGGTGTAACCGGACCAGTGCTGCGGGCCTCAGGTTTGCGTTTTGATCTGCGCAGGGTAGATGGTTACTCGGTATACCCGGAGCTTGATTTTGATATACCGATCGGTGAGGGAAAGGTGGGACAGGTTGGTGATTGCTGGGACAGAACCTATGTGCGTTATCAGGAATTACACGAGTCGATCAAGATCATTGAGCAATGTCTTGATAAACTCACCAAAGAGCATATACGTACGCGTGACTTTGATCCACAGGCCTTAGTGCCGAAAAAGATCAGACCGAAGGCGCAGGATTTTTATATCCGTGGCGAAATTCCAAAAGGTGAGTTGGGCTTTTTCTTTCGTGCTGATGGTCGCAGTGATATACCGTTCCGGTGCAAATGCAGGTCATGCAGCTTCGTGAATCTTTCTGTACTGCCGGATATATCGAAAGGTATATTGGTGGCTGACCTGATCGCTATTATCGGTTCGATCGATGTGGTGATGGGCGAGGTTGACCGGTAATTAATACGGGCTGAAGATGGCAGCCATGTTTATACTAAAGCTCGGAAGTATATCTTCGCCATCTAACAATTCTTTAAATGGTTTTATAATCACATCACCGTTACTCCGGTATATGGTGGTTGTTCTTTTCTTCGGATTTACCATCCATGCCAACTGGCAGCCGTTGTCGATCCACTCGTTCATTTTCGATTCTACAGAGGATGGAGAGTCAGAAGGCGATATAATTTCAATAACAAAATCCGGACAGATGTGCGTGAATTTCTGGCGCTCGCTCGTTGGTATTTGATTCCATCGTTCCTTCTTTATAAAGGCAGCATCAGCAGCGCGTATGGCACTGTTGGGCAATGTAAAACCTGCGCTCGAATCGAATGCGTATCCTGATTTCTTTTGCTTATTCCATATACCCAGTTCGGTAGCGATATCAAAATTATAACGGCCCGTTTCTGACCATGTGGGTTCCATTACAATAATCTCTCCCAATGAATTTCGCTCAATTTGGTATGGCTCGTTTTTTCGGCAGAAATGGAAGAATTGATCATCAGACATATTGCATAACTTTAATCATAAAGATACTTCTGTAGCCGTGGTTTTATATGGTTGATATGAATATATTTTCATCCTGTATTGCCCACAGTGATAAGAGTATATATTACCTTTAGGTGGTACAATATTTTACGGTAGAATATTTCAATAAGGAAATTATTTTCCTGAGATAATACATAATGCGATGATCCGAATACTCTCATCTCAACAGATAAAGGCGCTTGATGCTTATACAATCCAGCATGAACCGATAGCATCGATCGATCTTATGGAGCGCGCGTGTCGTGCATTTGTAAACTGGTTCACGGAAAGATTTGATGGGAGGAATACAATCGCCATAGTATGCGGCACAGGCAATAATGGTGGCGATGGCCTAGGTATAGCACGCATGCTGCAGGAGTGGAGTTATTCTGTAAAAGTGTTCGTGATCCGCGGATCGTCTGAAACAGAAGATTTTAAAGTAAATCTCGAACGACTGCGGGGTAAGGTTGAGGTCGTGGAAATAACTTCGCTGGATGAGACTATATTTTCAGAATATGACGTACTGATTGACGCTATATTTGGCTCCGGACTTACGCGACCGCCGGAAGGACTCTTTGCGCAGGCTATACATCTTATGAACAAGTCTGTTGCCGTACGCATTGCTGTAGATATACCCTCCGGTTTACTGGCCGATAAAGTTTCCAAAGGCGAAATTTTCAAGGCTGACTTTACGGTCACCTTTCAAATGCCAAAGCTCGCTTTTCTTTTTCCTTCGAACCATTCGTTTACAGGTACATGGTGTACGGTAGATATAGGTTTGAACAAATCATTTATAAAAGAACAACAGACTTCGTATTACTATATCGCAGCAAAGGATATTAGGACGATACTGAAGCCGAGATCGAAGTTTGATCATAAAGGAACGTACGGTCATGCGTTGCTTATGGCCGGTAGTTACGGTAAAATAGGAGCCGCATTGCTTTCCGGCCGAGCCGTATTGCGTGCAGGTGTAGGGTTGCTTACCATGCATGTGCCGGAATGTGGCTATGTCATTCTGCAAAGTTCCATACCGGAAGCAATGGCGAGTATAGATGAACATATACATTTCATTACTGCCATCCCGGAATTGGATAAATATACTGTTGTGGGTACAGGCCCAGGATTAGGCCAGGATAAATTAACCGTAAAAGCATTTCGTAAACTGCTCGAAGATTTCAGGAAACCTGTTGTGTTGGATGCTGATGCGCTAAATATACTTTCTGATAATCGCGAGTTGCTGTTATTGATACCGGCAGGAAGTATACTTACTCCGCATCCCAAAGAATTTGAACGATTGGTTGGCAAATGGTCTGACGATTTTGAGCGACTCGACAAACAGAAGTCGCTGGCAAAGCAGTTAAAGTCGGTAGTGGTGTTAAAAGGAGCGAACACATCGATCGCATCACCGGAAGGTGCAGTGTATTTCAACTCTACCGGAAATCCCGGAATGGCTACAGGCGGAACTGGCGATGTGCTCACGGGGATCTTAACAGGACTACTGGCGCAGGGATATTCGTCTCTGGATACGGCTATAGCAGGTGTTTACCTTCATGGGTTGTCGGGTGATATTGCTGCCCGCGAGCGCAGCATGGTATCGCTCATCGCTTCAGACATCATTGAGTTTTTGCCGGCTGCATTCAAAAAGATCATACACGAGCAAAAAGTTTAGCCGGTAGATGCTTTTGTAGTTGAACTGTACCGTTGGAATTTTACTTTTGATACTTTAAAACATTTGCATGCAGCTCTCAGACAAGATCAAACACACCATTCGTGATGTTCATGATTATCCCAAGCCGGGTATAATTTTCAAAGATATAACGCCTGTGTTGTCTGATCCGGTGCTGATGCATGAAATAGCCGGGCAACTGAAGCAGGATTTTCAGGGCCAAAAGCTGGATGCTATTGCTGCAGTTGAGGCGCGCGGATTTATCTTCGGATCGATTCTGGCGCACGAGCTTGGCTGCCGGTTTATACCCATCCGCAAGGCCGGCAAGCTTCCGTATAAAGTGAGAAGAAAAGAATACGACCTGGAGTATGGTACTGCGTGCATTGAAGTACACGAAGATGCCATTCAATCCGGCTGGCGAGTACTGGTGCAGGATGATCTGCTTGCTACCGGAGGAACGGCAGGGGCTGCCGCTGCCTTGATTGAAAGTTTTGGAGCCACCGTTGCCGGATTTTCTTTCATTATAAACCTGAGCTTTTTGCCGGGATATAGTCTTTTGAAAGAACGTTTCGGAGTAGACCCACATTTTTTAACTGAATATTAACCTTATTGCTGTCAAGTTTGTTTGAGAGGTATGGATGAGACCGTTCATATTCCGATGTTCCCGCTGGCCATATTGCCATTACCGGGTGAACTTGTACCCCTTCATATTTTTGAGCCTCGTTATCGGCAGTTGTTACAGGATGCCGAGACTAATGATGTAACGTTTGGTATTTACTTTAGTCATGAGATCAACCAGGTAAAGCTCGGTTCACTCATGCGCCTGGATAGTATAATTAAACGCTATGCAGGAGGAGAGTCTGATATCATTGTGAAATGCGAAGATGTTTTTAATATGGACAAGCTCGCGCTTACCTATAAGTCAAAAATGTATCCGGGCGCTGATGTGCGTTTTCACCAGGTGGATCTTAACAGGATGCCATCGCTCACGTTGTATGAATTGTTCCTGGAATACCTGAAGAACCGTAACATCAATCAGTACAGCACACATTTCACGGTATACCAGATTGCCTGTGAACTAAGTCTTGATCTAAACGACCGCTATAAATTTCTACGCTTACCACACGATAAACACGACCAGTTCTTATTGAACAGAATTCGCTATCAATTGCATTTGCTGAGCAGTGAAGCACGCAGTAAAGATGTATATCATCTCAACTGATTGTTCTGTCGGCAATCTGTATCCTTCCGGTTTAGTTTTCGTTACAGGTGTCTTTTCGGTTATATATAGTCTGTTACCTTTTAGGTGACGTGCGTTAACAAACAATTAACGTTTGCATGGCAACATTATACTGTAAAGAGGCGTCTTTGAGGTATATATTTAATCAAGACCCTTATGAAAAAGACCCTTTCAGTTTTAATGCTGCTGGTTGCTATAGGCAGTACAGCATTGGCTTTGCCTACGGAGAATCCTGCGCCCGCGAGCGGTGTTGGTATTATGAAGAAAGGAAAGACCTTCCATGTATTTTACAAAGCCGCAAAATTATCGGATGTGAAGATCTTCATTCGCAACGAACGAAATGATCTTGTATTTGCAGAAACTATCCGCAAGACAGACGGCTTTGTTCGTCCCTATAATTTTACGCAACTCGAAGATGGCGAGTATACCGTGGAAGTAATTGACTGTACACATCGCCAGGTTCAGAAGATAACGCATGGATTAAAGCCATTGGATAAACTCGCGCATGTGGTTCGTGTGTCACCTACCGAGAATAAATTTTTATTAACACTCCCGAATAAAGTACATAACATCATTTCGGTGAAGATTTACGGATACAAACACCAGTTAGTATACGAAGAATTGCTGGAGATAACGGATGACTTCGCCAAGCTGTATAACCTGAACCAGATCAACGATGAATTTTCGTTTGAGATCACAGATGAAGAAGGAAATGTTAAAGTTCTGTCGTATTAACGAATAACATTTTTAGAAGGAGTGCTCCGGTAGAATAATATAGCAAGGGCAGTCATGCAAATGACTGCTTTTTTCATTGACAAAGGAACTATAGCGGCCAGTAGTGCAAACGTTGTATTAAAATGAATCATACCGAGAGCGTTTGCAGCAAGTATATATACCCTCTTTTGATTGATTTCTACTTCGAAATTTCTGCAAACGTTATTTATAGTTAAAAAAAATGTTTCCTTACAACAGTCGGCCTTGAGTAATGCTGCCACGTTACATTTGTATCGTAAACAAAAAACAAACAAAGTCGATTATGAAAATTAAATCACTTTTCATTGCAGCGCTCGTAGTAGTAAGTGCAAACGTGATGGCTCTTGGAAAGGAAGAGCCTGCTAACAACAAAGGTCTGGCTGTGGTACCTGTTAAAGGTGCAGATGTATTCAAGGTAATTTACAAAGCTGAAAATGCAGGTAAAATCAAATTGAATATCTACAACACAAAATCTGAATTGGTGTTTACTGAAACATTTACTGGTACAGATGGTTTCATCTGCCCATTGAACTTCTCAGGTCTTCAATTCGGTGAGTATACAATCGAGTTAATCGATGCTACGGGTAAGAGAACTGAAAAAGTAAACTATAAGCCTGTTAGTGCATCTCCTAAAAATGTACACATTGCAAAATTAGCGAATGAGAATGGCAAATTCCTCGTGTCTGTATCTTCTACAGGTAGCGAGCAGATCAATGTAAAGATCTACGATGCTGCTAACAATCTTGTTCATAGCGAAAACAAAACAGTTGATGGTAACTTCGCTCAACTTTATACAGTAAAGAATGTAACAGGTTCACTGACATTCGAAGTAACTGACAAATCTGGTAACACGAAAACTGTTCGGTTCTAAGAATTAACATAATTCATTAACCGTACGAAAGCCTTCCCTCACCGGAAGGCTTTTGTATTTATAGCCCTATATATAAATACAACAATAAATAATGATGTTTGTCTATATGGAATGCTGATAGATTGCATTTTGAATTTTAACTGAAATCGCTACTTTTACCTTATCGCAAACGATTAACGTAAACTATCCTTATGAAAAAAATTCTTGTCCCGACAGACTTTTCCAAACCGGCTGCTATTGCAGCAGATGTAGCTGCTGACATTGCCAGACGCTCCGGTAGTGAAATCACATTGCTTCATGTAATTGAAGAAGCTACAGAGGGTTCTATCAACATCGAAGGAGAAGCTACTTATGGCGGTAACTGGGAAGAGAAACTGTTCACGGCAAAGCTGATTGAGAAAGCCCAGAAGCAGATGGAGAAGTTCGCTTCCGAGTCAAGATTTGAAGGTTTGAAAGTGCGCCAGAAACTCAGAATAGGAACACCTTTTCATGGTATGAATGCTATCATCACCGAGAATAAAGTTGATCTTGTTGTGATGGGAACATCAGGCCGCAGTGCACTGGAGCAAATGATCATTGGTTCCAATACTGAAAAGGTTGTACGCCATTCGCATTGCCCTGTATTAACGGTACAGAACAAACCGGCTACCAAGGAGTTTAAGAACATCGTGTATGCAACATCCATGGATAAGGATGAAGAAGTATTCTCAAAAATAGTAAGAAGAACACAACAGGTTTATGATTCAACCATTCACCTGGTGCGCATCAATACACCTTCTAACTTCCAGCGCGATGCTGTGGTGAAGAAGTATATGGAGAGCTTCGCCAAGAAATTGCAGTTGAAGAACTATACCATCAACGTATTCAACGACATTAGCGAAGAGGAGGGCATCATCTATTTTGCTGACAGCATTAACGCAGATATGATTGCCATGGCTACACACGGACGCACAGGTTTTGCGCACGTACTGGCCGGAAGCATCGCTGAAGATGTGGTGAGCCACTCCAAGCGCCCGGTACTTACATTCGTGACGAAAGCAAGAAAGTAAAAGTCATAACTCATTGGCATAAAGGCCGTTTCATGTCTGTGGAACGGCCTTTTTTCTTTTTTGTTATCTTTAGATTGATTTTTCGTGAACAAGGGCTTTTGGCATCGCCTCTCAGGGCTTGCATTGGCAATGTTTACCTGAAACCGTTAAAGAACTCACTAACCTCCTTATCCAGTTACACATGGAGTACCTGCTGTTTGTCCTTCTCTTGATCAGTTTCATTATTCTGATCACGATCAAGAACAATTTTTCATCTCAACTGCTACTGCTTCAAAAGAAAATGGATGATCTCGCTCGAGAGATCACACGCCTGCAAAGCAAAATGATTGAGCAACCCATCATTGTAAAACCTGAAGAGCAAACACAGGTGGTTGAGAAGCCGGTTGCGCATACCGCTCCCGTAATAACGCCTTTTGTTGAAGAGAAGAAAGAGGTTGAGAAACCAATCGAACAGGTTGTAGTGCCAACTCCTCCGAAAGAAGAACCTGTACAGATTCCGGTTCTGGAAGAGAAGGAGGAAGTGGAAGAAGCATTGCCGCCTATTGAATTGAATGCGCCACGTGTAACGCCTCCGTTGCCTCCCGAAAAGCCCGGCTTCTTCGAGCGCAATCCCGACCTGGAAAAATTCATTGGAGAGAACCTCGCCAACAAGATTGGTATTGGTATACTCGTGCTCGGTATAGGTTTCTTTGTTAAGTATGCGATTGATCAGGACTGGATCAACGAGATCGGTCGTGTACTCATAGGTATAGCTTGTGGTGGTATATTGATTGGTGTGGCGCATTGGATGCGTAAAACATTTGCTGCGTTCAGCTCGGTGTTGGTTGGCGGTGGTATAGCGGTGCTCTATTTTACCATTGCTATTGCATTTCATGAATATGCACTATTCAGTCAGACGGCTGCATTTATACTCATGGTGATCATCACCGGGTTTACCATTGTATTGTCGCTTGCCTATAATCGCATTGAACTTGCTGTGGTGGGTATATTGGGTGGTTTTGCATCGCCATTCATGGTAAGTACAGGTGAAGGTAACTATGTCGTTTTATTTACCTATATATTGATACTGGATGTTGGTATGCTCGTGCTGGCATACTATAAGAAATGGAACCTGGTTAACATCATCGCCTATGTGTTTACGTTGATCTTGTTCGGCTCGTGGCTCGGTGCAAAATACGATGGTACCAATGTAGGTATGATGCGCGGTGGTATTGTGTTCGCCACGTTGTTCTACCTGGTGTTCTTTGCTATGAATATCATCAACAACATTCGTAATCGTGTAACCTTTCAGTCGATTGAAATAACGCTTTTGCTTAGCAATACATTCTGCTACTATGCTGCCGGTATGTATATACTTGATAACGCTGCCGGTGAGAACTTCAAAGGATTATTCACGGCTTTGCTCGGTATATTTAACTTCATTTTTGCGTATTCGCTCTATAAGAATGAACGTGTAGATCGCAACCTGGTATTTCTGCTCATCGGACTTGTGCTTACGTTTATAAGTCTGGCAGCACCAGTACAGTTGGAAGGAAACTATATAACATTGTTCTGGGCAGCCGAAGCCGTATTGTTGTTATGGCTCTCGCAGAAGTCGGGTATCAGGTTGATGAAGCTTGCTTCTGTGCTTGTTATGGCGCTCATGATCATCAGTCTCGTGATGGATTGGGAACAGCTATACTTTAGCGGTGCAACGGAGCTCACCGTAATTGTCAATAAAGCCTATATTACAAGTATTGCTGTGTTACTTTCGATTGCCGGTACACTTCACTTCCTCAAGTTTGAGACAGACGAGTACCAGGAATATGTAAAGCCTTATCGATTACTGTTGAACCTCGGTGGTATTCTGTTGCTGTATGCTTCACAGTTCCTCGAGTTGCAGTATCAGCTTCCGAGATTTGTAGATGATTTTACTGCGGTGCTGATCATCATCGGTTGCTATAATTTACTTTTTATAACGGCATTGTTACTGGCTGAATCGAAGCTTGGTTTACCGGAGCAACTTCGCCAGGCATTTTCGGGATGGGGAGCAGTGGCTATACTGTCTTTCCTGTTATTCTATCACGGCCAGACAATTGAAGCACGTGATAATTACCTGACCGGAAATGCTACGTTTACCGGGTTCGGCTTCCATTATGTGTATATAGCTTTGTTGCTGGTAATTTCAGTGCTTACTCTCAGGCGTGTACAGCAACTCACCAGCTTCAACGAAGCGAGCCATAATATTTATTCGTGGGTTTATATATCATTCTTTGTATTCCTGGCGAGTGCCGAGCTTGATCACACTGTATTGCTGATTGGTTATTCGGGTATTGAATCGATGGATCACATCCTCACGCAAAATCACAAGATCGGCTTCCCGATCCTGTGGGGTATAGCATCGTTCCTGCTCATTGCGATTGGGTTGAAAACCAAGAAAAAACATTTGCGTATCATCTCATTAACCCTGTTGCTGATTACACTGGTGAAACTTTTCGTGGTGGACATCCGTGGTATTTCAGAAGGAGGGAAGATTGCAGCATTTATATCACTGGGTATATTGTTGCTGGTGGTGTCGTTCATGTATCAACGCCTCAAGAAATTGTTACTCGCAGATGAACCGGTGCAAAACAGCGACCAAACCGAAGGGAAATGATGAAACGATATATAGGTATAGCAATTTTAAGTATCGGATTTATTCCTGCCGTTGCACAGCAGTTTAAAGCAGAGGCAACGCTGCCTTTAACTGATGCGGATGGTTTCTATCGGGTATTGATTACGCCTGAAGTTGCAGCGTACCCTAACCAGACTTTCAGCAACGTGCGCCTATATGACGCACAACAAAAAGAGGTCCCCTATATACTGGAACAAGAGCAGCCGGTTTACCAGAAAGAACAATTTCGTGAGTATACTATCGTAGAAAAGAAACAGGAGCCGGGTTGCTGTACAATGCTTATCCTGGAAAATCCGGAGAAGGCCGCTATCAACAATATAAACCTGCTCATTCGCAATGCCGAGGTGATAAAGGAAGCAACACTTTCAGGAAGTGACGATCAGAAGAGCTGGTTTGTCATCAAGGAGAAGTTTACGCTTCAGTCCATCGATAATCCGAATGAAGCGGCTGCGATGAAAACGGTGAACTTCCCGTTGAGCAATTATACCTACTACCAGTTGCGTATCAATAACTCTACACAAGCTCCGTTGAATATCATCAAAGCCGGGTATTACAACGCGCTTACGTCAATAGGTGCGTACACAGAAGTGTCACCGCGAAGCATAGCAACGGCCGATAGCATCAAACAGAAAAAGACTTATATACATGTATTCTTTGATACGTTGCGTTTACTTGATAAAGTAGAATTGTCGTTAACGGGTACTCCTTACTTTATGAGACAGGTAGATGTATACGAGCGCCAGGCACGGAACACGAAGAAAGGTGTAAAAGATTATTATGAGTTCGTTACATCATTCGGCATCAGCTCAGCGGGTGCAGCCATTGTACATTTACCCATGGTAAAAAGTCGCGAGCTTATGCTGGTAGTGGACAACCAGGATAATCCATCACTTACGGTATCATCTCTCAAAGTACACCAGCTTAACCGTTACCTGGTGGCGTGGTTGAAGAAAGGAGAGAAGTATACTTTGCGCTTTGGCAACGAGCAACTCGCTGAACCATCGTACGATCTCGCGTTTTTTAAAGACAGCCTTTCGTATCAGTCAACGGTGCTGAAAGTACAGAATGTGCGGGCTATACAAGAGGCTGGTAAAAAGGAAGAGTCACCAACATTCTTTACTGACAAACGGGTTATCTGGGTAGCGATTATACTCGTGATTGGTATACTCGGCTTTATGTCCGTACGACTTATTCGGGAAACGAATACACAGAAGAAGGTATAACAACTGCTATACCTTCTTCTGAATTAATGTATACCTACTGTGGAAACTTGAACGATTGCCGTGCAATCATCTTCCAACTGCCGGCCTGTTTCTGCCAAACAATCAATACACCAAGTTTTACGTTCCCCGGTTTACCGCCATCATTTGTTTTAGCAGTGAGTGTGTGGCGCACAAGCGCTACATTTCCAGCAATGCTGATGGTTTGATCGGTGAGATCAATCGTAACAAAATCTGAGTTGCCATTGGTGAGATTATCAACAAAGGCAGCCTTGTCTTCAATCTTGCCAGCGGAGTGTCCATACGTCAATTCATTGGCAGCGAGTTTTTCCAGCGTAGCTTTATCGCTATCGACCATCGCTTTGCGCAGGGCTTCAACAGCGTTTGCTACTTCTTTTTCTTCGGCAGTTTGTGCCTGGGTTGTGGTTGCTATACTCATGAGTAATACGAAGAGGGTTAAGATAATTTTCATAACTATATAGGTTAACGAAGTGACCTTGTTATACAAATGCACTTTGTCCGGTAATGGCGCGACCTACAATCAATGTGTTGATCTCTTTCGTGCCTTCATACGAATAGATCGCTTCCGAGTCGGCCACGAAGCGTGCTATATCATACTCGATCAATATACCATTGCCGCCAAACAGTTCACGGGCATGACTTACAATATCGCGTGTGCGCAACGTACAGAATACCTTGGCAAGCGAAGCCTGTTCATCGGTAAGTTTACCAACGTCTTGTAACTGCGAAAGCCTGCATACCATGGTTTGCATAGCCGTAAGGTTGCTCAACATTTCCACGAGTAAATCCTGTACCATCTGGAAGCTGCTGATGGTTCTGCCAAACTGTTTGCGTTCGTTGGTATAGCGCAGCGCACTTTCATACGCACCACGTGCACAGCCTACAGCTTGCCACGCTACACCGGCACGTGTCATGCGCAATACTTTCGCTGTGTCTTTAAACGATGTGGCATTTTGCAGTCGGTTGCTTTCATGTACTTCACAATTGGTAAGTGTGATGAGTGCATTTTGTACAATGCGCAACGCCATCTTCCCTTTGATCTTATCGGCCTGAAAACCTTTTGTGCCTTTCTCTACAATGAAGCCTTTTACATTGCCATCGTCAAGATCGCGCGCCCAGATTACAACCAGGTCGGCAAAGGTAGCATTGCCGATCCATTTCTTTTGCCCGTTCAGAACCCACGTATCCCCTACACGCTTGCAGGTACAGGTCAATCCGCCGGCAGCACCAGAGCCAACTTCAGGCTCTGTTAATCCGAAGGCGCCAATCAATTCCATCTTCTGCATGCGCGGCAGCCATTGCTGTTTCTGTTCTTCGCTGCCGCAGTAATATATACTGCCCATAGCGAGTCCGCTTTGTACACCGAAGAATGTAGAGGTAGAGCAATCAACACGCGCCATCTCCATCGCGAGGAAACCTTCGAGTAAACTCGACATCCCCGGACAACCATAACCCTGATATGTAAGCCCGCATATATTCAGCTTCGCCATCTCGGGAATGATCTGATGCGGAAATTCATCCTTAAGCCAATACTCATTTGCTATAGGCTTGATGTGCTCCTGCATGAAAGCGCGTACCTGTAATTGTATAGCACGCTCTTCCGGAGTAAGCCATTGGTGTAGATCATAGAAGTCTCCGTCTATCTCCGGAAACTCATGCTTCTTCTTTCCACCCTCCATATACTTCATCAGCTTTTGCAAGTCTTCACCTTTCATGCTGCTGACGAGGCTTACCATTTTTGAAATATCTACTTTCTCGGAAAGTTTGCCGATCTGATCGAGATCGAGTTGCTGCAGTAATCCTACAGTTGATTTTATCTTCTTGAATATCGACATGCCTGTATCGTTGTTGAAAAACGAAGATAGAAGAAAGTAGGCAGCAGGCAAAAGTGGTTCGGGCAGAGCGGTAATTACCGAGGGAGAGATGTATAGATATTATGTATCCGGAGATATACTTTTGGACTTGGCTGTTTTGGGAGCGGTTTCCTGCCACGATAAATTAAGCGCATCTTCGAACATGGATTTGCGCACACGCTTCAGTTCAATGCATGTCCAGCCGCGCTTGCCCCACGCACCTTTTACCGGGTAAAATATAGTATTGTTGTATTTGCAGAACACGGATTGATCGACCGGGGATAATTTTACAACGGCACGCTTCTCCGAAGGCCATAACGTAAGGAATATACGTTTCTTGACGCGATAGGATGGACGACCCCAATGATCATGCTCATCGGTGTCGGGAAGAGACAAGGCCAGTTTATGTACGGTTTCAAGATCGACCATATATAAAATACAATTTATAGCGCAAGATATATAGTATGCGGCATTTTGAGATTGTATGAACGCGACATCCCGGTTACAGGTTTTGTCTTTTTAGCTCATTAACGGCATAACGTGCTGCACGTGCCGTTAAGGCCATGTATAAAATCGATGGACTCTGGTTGCCGGTGCTCGTCATGCAGGCACCATCGGTTACAAATACATTCTTGCAGGCGTGCAACTGGTTCCAGGCATTGAGCAGTGAAGTCTTGGGATCTTTACCCATGCGACAACCGCCCATCTCGTGAATGTCCAATCCGGGAGCTTGTTGGGTATCATACGCATCTATATTTTTACACCCGGCCTTCTCCAGCATCTCCGAGCTTTGGGTAATGAAGTCTTTGATCATCTTTTCATCATTGTCATCATACCCAACCGATGTTACCAGCAACGGTATACCCCATTGATCTTTTTCTGTATCACTCAGCCGCACGTGGTTGGTTTCTTTCGGTATCGTTTCACCTTGCATATACATATAGGCCCGCCAGTTACCGGACGATGCCACAGCTTCTTTCAATGCAGAACCACACGCAGCATCCACAGCTTCCTGTTTACCACGGGTACGGTATGCGCCCGTGAACGTGGTAAAGCCTCCCATGTAGTCGGTGTCCTGTTTGCCAAGATTACGGTAATTGGCAAGGATAGGCTCGGTAGGATTTCTGCCGTAGTAATACTGATCGTCAAAGCCATCCATATCAGCACTCACGGATGCGCGGTAATTATGGAAGGCTATATATTTACCGAGTAATCCATTGTCATTGCCAAGTCCGGCCGGGAAACGATTGGAGGTTGAGTTAAGCAGTATAAGATTACTGTTCAGTGCCGATGCATTCACAAAGATTACTTTTGCAAAATACTCGGTTGCTTCATGGGTATTGGCATCGATGATGCGCACACCTTTGGCTTTACCCTTTTGGTCATCGTATAGTATAGAATGAACAACAGCATGCGGACGTATGGTAAGATTACCGGTCTTCTGTGCCCACGGTAATGTAGATGAGACAGAACTGAAGTATCCGCCAAACGGACAACCGCGCATACACAGGTTGCGTGCCTGGCATTTACCGCGACCTTGCTGCAAATGTATATCCTGCGGTTGTGTTATGTGCGCCCAACGCGCCTGCACAAGAAAGCGATCTTTATAGTGCTGCTGTATACTTTTCTGAACATGCGCTTCAACACAATTGAAGTCGAACGGAGGGAGGAACTCGCCATCGGGCATAGCTTCTATACCATCGTTATTGCCACATACGCCAATGAACTTCTCTACGTGCGAGTACCATGGAGCAATATCATTATACCCGATAGGCCATTCTATACCATAACCAAATTTAGCAGGTGCTATAAATTCATGTTTACTCCATCGCTGACAGGCGCGTCCCCAGATGATAGATTTGCCACCCACCTGGTATCCGCGAATCCAATCGAAAGGCTTGTCTTGTATATAGGGATGATCTTTATCCTGTATAAAGAAATGCTGTGTGTCTTCACCGAATCCAGCAGCTTTGCTGATAAGCGGGTTAGCGTCTCTATATTCCTGCGTCACTCTTCCTCGATGTGTGAATTCCCACGGATGTTTGGTCGCGGTAGGGTAATCTTTGTTGTGAACTATATTTCGTCCGCGCTCCAGTACCAATGTCCGTAATCCATGCTCGCATAATTCTTTGGCGGCCCATCCTCCGGAAATTCCGGAGCCGATCACAATTGCATCGAATGTGTTTTGGTCGATGCCTGTGCTGTTAACGTTGATTGGTGAAATCATAGAGAGGGTTTGGTGTAATGGAGATGGTGCTTCTAAGCATCAGAGTCCCGGAGACCGGTGACTCTGATTGGGTTCATGTCTTTATATGTTTCCTTATAGTATAGTTCTGCCTCTAAATTATCAAAGTCCGGAAACCGGTGACTCTGATGGCGGCTCATAAATGCTACTCGTATATTACGCGCTTCAGGTAAAACACTTCCGGGTCAATAACCGGTGTTGTTGAACTGGTTATTGTTGTCCCTTCTTTATCCAGTGTTACACGTTTTGTTCCGGCATCAGTCTGTATATCGATTGGAAACGGAGTGTCAAAATTTAACGGTTCAATTTTGTATTTATTGTCAGCCGTCTGTTTAACGAGTATCTCCAGTTTATTGGTAGTATACAGGAACAGGTCAAAATAAGGTTTCAGATTTTGTCCTGAAGCTTTGCTGAACAACTGCTCTACATCCTCGGTGCTCACGAGGTGATCGTAGGTATACTGCGGATCGGTAGCAAGCTTCTTCAGGGTTGGGAAGAATATATCATCACCAATTACATAGCGTATGGTGTGCAAGAAGAACGCTCCCTTACCGTAAATGTCTCCGTGGTATACTACATCCGTGTCCAGGTTCTTTCCCTGTACAATCGCTTTTTGATTTTGTGTAGCACGCGCGGTTTGCTGCATGCGCTTTCGGTAGGCAGCTTCTCCGTCCAGCTCGCGCGTATATAGATGATCGCCAAACGTGCAGATACCCTCCTGTATCCACATATCAGCCCAATCTATACCGGTGACTTTGTTACCCCACCATTCGTGTCCGAGTTCGTGGTGTAACAGCCAGTCGAAATCTTTACCACCTGCTTTTGCATACCGGAATTTGTTACCGTATGCATTAAGAGATTGATGCTCCATGCCGAGGTGTGGTGTTTCGCAGATCGCGATCTTCTCTTTTACCCAGGGATATTCGCCAAAGTATTTTTCCTGCACCCGTACACTTTGTTCAAATATATCCAGCAGGTGTTTTGCGCGATGTTTGTGTTCTTCCAATATATAGATCTGCAGCGGCACGTTATTGCCATTCACGGTAGTATAGTCGCGGGATACGATAACATACTTCCCGATGTTGAAAAGTATACTATAGTTGTTAATGGTATAGCTGGTCTTCCAGTGATAGGTGCTCTTGTTGCCTTTGGTAGAAACGTTTTTGAGTAGACCAGGACCAGCTACATATAGTCCTTTTGGTACCGTGATGATGAGGTCCGCACCTTCGTTTGGTTCATCGCTGGGATGATCTTTACACGGATAGTATATCTTGGCGCCTTCACTCTGACACGTAATGGCTACCCACGGATTGCCGAGTGAATCTTTCGCCCACTGAAAACCTCCGATCCACGGTGCGCGTTCGGCTATACCGGGCTTGCCTCCGTACGCAATCTTTACTTTAACTTTTCCGGCTGCCACGGGTGTAGCAGGAGTAATGCGTATCAGGTCATCGTCTTGTGTAAAGGGTTGTTCTTTTTTGTTTACCCATACTTTCTTTACGGTTAACAAATGTACCAGGTCGAATAATAAAACATCCGTTGCTTTTGATGTGATCAGATCGATCTCGGCATAGCCATCTATACTTTGTTGTGCCGGATCAACATCCAGTGCGATGGTATAATGCCGGATGTCCATCAAGGCCTGCTCAGGTTTTAAGATACCACCTGATTTCAGGTTCTGTGCCTGAACACTGCTGATAAAAATGATTGATACAAGTAGAAGGAGACTTCGCATACGTAGTTTAAGTTTTTTTTCAAGTTAAGGTTTTAGCAATCAATATAGAAGACTACAAGGAAACACTACATGAGAGGATGGGATAGGGGAGAATTGGTTTGGAAATTGGAAAATTTGAAGATTGGAATATTAAGAAGTTCTGTGCCCAGAAGACTTTCCGACTTCCCGGACTTCCCGACTTCCCGGACTTCCCGACTCTTCCTACTCCTGCCTTCCAAAAAAAATCTTCCAACCACATGGGGGTACCACCCAACTCCATTGTCATAAAGGCGATTAAACACAAAACGGTTATGAAAAAGAATCTTACGAGTATGACATTATTCCTGCTGCTGATCGCTGGCTGCGCGTACGCTCAGGATGAGATGCAAACAGTTTTTAAAAGCGGAGGACGTATAACAGGTTATGGTGCACTTACCAATAAGTTTACTGGTATACGTGGCAAGTATGCAAATATATCCGGTGTATATGGTGGAGTATATTTGAATCAGCGCTTGTTTTTAGGGTTAGGTGGGGCTGCATCTACCAATGATATAGCAGTGCCTGCGGAATATAGCGCTATACCGGGTGCTGACCTCACGTATCAATACGGGCAATGTGGTTTGGTAACGGAGTATGTATTGAATTCCAATAAACTTTTTCACGTAACGTTCAGCCTCTTTTCGGGTGCAGGGTTTACGCTTCAATATGATCGCCATGACTGGGACGACTGGGATGATTGGGATGATGATGACGATTTTGATGATCGTTGGGACCGCGATAACTCGCACGATGAAAACTGGTTCACGGTAGTGGAGCCAGGTGTACAGGTTGAGGTAAATGTTTTCAAGTGGATGCGTTTCAGCCCGGGTGTAAGTTACCGTGCTGCGTTTGGTAGTGATGGAAAAGGTTTATCCGACAGTGACCTGAGTGATATATCCTACAACGTTACTTTGAAGTTTGGACGATTCTAAACATCAGGGAAAAAGGTCGCGGATGTAGTATTACTCCGCGACCTTTTTCTGTTTAAATATATAGTTGTCGATGGATTCACAACCGGAGTCGTGGTTGTGCTTCATGATCCAGGCAACATTCTTGCCGTTCTTCTGCAATTGCTTTTGATGCTCGGCACGTCTCACCAGCATATAGAGTAGTATCATCAGTATAATAATCAGTACATATACCAAAGCAATGATGGAGCGTTTCATTTTTATGTAACGCGAATGCCTTGCCATAAGCTTGTTATAGTTCCGGTGCCGTGCTATCTGCCCGGGACTGATCGTACGCCTCAATCGTATTTCATTCCTTGACATCGTACTTAATGCGTATGTTAAAGTTTTTTCGTAATCGGTCTAATGCCCTGTAGGTTCGCATCTTTGCTCCGCTCTCGGTTATATCGAGGATGAAAGCAATTTCCTTAAAATCTTTGTCTTCAAAAAAGCGAAGCTCCAATACTTGCAGCATATCGGTGGGTAATTCTTTGAAGTACCGCAGCAATTGCTCCATCATCTCTTCATCCCAGCCGTCATTTGCCTGCTCGAACAACTCGCGTACGCGCACTTCTTCAATGCTGAATACTTTGTCGTTCTTCTTTTTGCGATAGTGTTTGTTCACTTCATTGCTGGCAATCTTGTATAGCCAGGCGGAGAAAGGCACCCCGCGAAATTCATAACGGCCTATATTTTTAAGCACACTTAAAAAAGTCTGCGAACAAAGATCATCCGTCAGTTCTTCATCATCGGTTTGGCGGTAAATGAAGTTGAAAATGCGGTCAAAGTATTTTTCGTAAAGCTCTCCGAAAGCCTTAGGATTCCGCTTGGCCCGTTCCAGGATGGCGTACTCGTGTTGTATCTCGGCTTCTGTCATGCTGCGCTGCAACTACAACACTATAATCCGAAGGAATAAACAAAGTCACAAGTGGCGGGTAATTTTAGTTATACTCATAGCCGATCGTGCGCTATTCACACGCAACGATCGGCTATGAGATGATATTTATTCACTTCGCAATGTGTCAACGGGGTTGATAAGTGCTGCACGGACGGCCTGGAAGCTGGCCGTACCAAATGCAATGACAATGGAAAGTAAAGCGGCCATAACAAATGGCCATGCACTTAAATCAGTGCGATATGCGAAATCGTTCAGCCATTGCTTCATTAACCAATAAGCCACGGGTATGGCAATACCAATGGCGATGATAACAAGCTTGGTGAAATCTTTGGTAATAAGAAGTACGATGCCTGACGCTGTGGCGCCCATAACTTTTCGAATGCCGATCTCTTTTGTTTTTTGTGCCGCAGAAAATGAAACGAGACCGAACAATCCGAGGCAGGCAATTATAATCGTTAAGGTTGCAAACGTAGTGCTCACCATGCTCATGCGTTCTTCGTTGGCATACATCGCATTATACTCCTGATCCAGAAAAGTATACTCAAACGGCCGATGAGGTGTAACGGTAGTACAGATTGATTTCAGCCCGGCAATTTGTTCGTGTGTATTGCCTTCTTTCAATTTTATAAATATAGCGCTCAGCTGATACGACTCTGTAAAGAGTATAAGCGGTGCTATCTTCTGTTGCAGTGGTGCAAAGTGAAAATCTTTTACAATGCCTACAATTTCACCTTTACGGTTATTCATATCGATCGTAGTGCCAATGGCATGCTCGTTGGTTAGTCCGAGTTCTTTAATAGTGGATTCATTCAATACAAATGAGTATATAGTATCCTTCTCCATGCGTATATAGTCATTCTCGGTAAAGTTGCGTCCCGCTACAATCTCCATGTTCAGTGCCGGTATAAAATCAGGATCTACAGCGTTGGCTGTAACCATCATGCCGATCTGGTTTGCAGACCCGGGCAACGTTAAGGAGTAACCACCATTAATCTGTGTGGGCGATTCGATAGCACGTGCAACATGCGTGGCAATGCCACTGCGCAGTATCTCGGTTTTTAATTCATTGTATACCTTTTTCGTTTGTGCATCCATCGGTATAATCACAACATTGTCTTTGCTATAGCCCAGTTTTTTGCTCTGAATAAAAGAAAGCTGATTGAGCACGACAATCGTACCGATGATGAGTATAATGGAAATACTGAACTGTGTTACCACGAGGCTTTGCCGTAACCAGATGCCTTTGCCCGAAGTTTTAAAATTACCTTTCAATACGCGTACCGGTTTAAAACCTGTAATGGCAAATGCCGGGTATGCGCCCGCGAGTATAGCAATGATAACGGCTGCGCCAACCGATGCCAGTATAAACTGCGGATGAAAGAGTAACGAAGAATCGAATTGCTTGCCGGTGATCTGGTTGAAGAGCGGTAAATTAATCTTTGCGATAATAAACGCGACCACCAGTGCTATAAACGTAATAACAACAGATTCGCTGATGAACTGAAGGAAGAGTTGCTGGCGCAACGCACCCACTACCTTGCGGATGCCAACTTCCTTCGCGCGGTCGGCAGCACGTGCTGTTGCCAGGTTAATGTAGTTGATGCAGGCTATAAGTAAAACCAGTAAAGCAATGGAGCCAAATATATAGATATACTGCACATCACTCGCCAGGCCGGAGTGCAAGTATATATCTTTCAACTGGAAGAAATTATACTTTACATAATCGCCCGGGTTGGTCAGGTCAGAGGCTAGTTCTTTTTTTACAAGCTCATTGGTCTTGCTTACCAGTGATGCTACGTTCGTTTGGGGAGCCAGCACTATATAGGTTTCGTAATTGGCCGTCCACCAAATGGCTTCGCGCGAAGCAGGTAATGAAGAGAACGAAGCTATAAAATCAAGTTTCAATGTAGAGTTTGTCGGAACATCTTCCATTAACCCGGTAATGGTATACGCTGCATCGTTATTAACCTTTATCGTTTTACCAATGATATCTTCACTGTCAAAATACTTCTTGGCCATCGAGCGCGTCAGTATAACAGAGTTGGGTTCTGTTAAAGCCTTGTCGGGATTGCCTTTGAGCAGTGGGAAGGAGAATACATGGAAGAACGTACTATCTGCATAGCTAAAGCCATGCTCCTGGAATAACTTATTATCATGTTGAAGAATAAAGCCGTTGTAAGCCGAAGCGTTATAGATACGCACGCCTGTCTCAACTTCCGCAAAGTTCTTTTGCATGGCAGGCAGTAGCGCTGTTGGTGACACCGGTGTTTTGGAGGTCTGGCCACCGAAGCTATATTCGAGACAACCGCGGTAAACACGATCAGCCTTTTCGTGAAACTTATCGTAACTTAGTTCGTGTTTGATCCACATTACCAGCAACAGGCAGGTGGCGAGGCCAAGACTCAGGCCGAACACGTTGATAAGGGAATACGACAAGTGTTTGCGCAGGCTTCGAAAAGCAATGAGGAAATAGTTTTTGATCATAGATTCCGGGTTTAAAAAACACCAATAAGACTTAATTTACCGTGCCGGGGTTGCAGCAAGCTGTATTTTTTTGCAGATAGACTGTAAAGAAGTTAAATACCGAAATATGCGTGATAACAGTTCATTCCGGATACTCGTTCTTTGTAAGAATATTTGTATGAGCCGGTGCCGTTTTTTCTGTATCATTTTCCTTCTTTTAACACAAGCAGGCTGGGCTCAGAATTATCCATACTCAACGCGCAATTATACTGCCGTTGACGGATTACCCCAGTCGCAGGTCACTTCGGTTGTTGAAGACAGCAACGGATATTTATGGATCGCCACACAGGGAGGAGGACTTGCCCGCTTCGATGGCAAGGAGTTCAAAGTATATACTACCAAAGATGGTTTGTTCTCCAACAACATCACATCACTACTCATCGATCGTCATCATAATATATGGATACTCCATGCACATGGCGTTACGCGTTTTAACGGGCATACCTTCAAGCGTTTTCAAAATAAAAAGGGACAACATGTTATGTATAGGAGGATATATGAGTTGGGAGACTCTATATTTTTTCTGGCCGGCAATGGTATAGGAAAGATATACCAGGACTCGCTGCACTACTGGAATAAAACACTGGTAGAAGGAAAGTTTATCTGGCGCGCTATACAAACACCGCAGGGTGTACATTGCTTTTTTCTGGATGATGGCTCATACTATGTAAAGACACCCAACGAGTCGTTCTCATTTTCTTCTGATGTTGAGACGGGTAAAACGTATTATCCCTTTATATACAAGAGCAACATCGCATTTCGAAGTTCAGTCGGGTATTTCATTGTAAATTATAAAGAGCGCAAAGTAGAACCCTTGCAGTTGCCGTTAAAGCACATGATTCTGCTATACGATGAAAAGGAAGATGTTTTCTGGACGCGCGATGGCGCGAACCTGCTGCGTGAGAAGGTAACAGGCAATGAAGTAAAGCGTGATACGATATTAAAAGATGTCTCGGTTTTGCAGGTGCTGAAAGATTCCGAAGGCAACACGTGGTTTGCATCAGACGGTCGCGGGCTCTATAAATATTTCATTCAGGATTTTAATCGCTGCAGCTCCGAGAATCTGCGCGGTGTCATGTCTATACTAAACGACAGGAGCGGGGCAAAATGGATTGGGACACTGAATAAAGGACTGCATCGCATCAAGAACGGAAAGACAACTTCGTTTGTCGATCCGCACGAATCCTATCGAAACAGCATCGGTGTTGTGAAGCAGGCTCCCGGTGGTACTATATGGGTGGGCACAACGTTCGGGCTAGGCAAATACGATGAAGCACACAACAAATTTATCTGGTATACACGGGAAAATGGGCTCTCCGGTAATCTGATATCCGCGATCGAGTTTGATGAAAATGGCGATCTGTGGGCCGGCACCGGTGGCGGACTGTCTCATTACGATGGCAAGGAGTTTCATAACTATAATACAACAAACGGATTGCTGAGTAACGGTATATGGCACCTGCATTATTCGAAGCGGTATAAAACTTTGTTTGTAGCCACGGATCTGAATATACAAACGATGCGTGATGGGAAACTCGATGTGGTACAAATTGCCGGGCTGAGCAATACATCGATCATGAGTATTCTTCCGTACCAGGATTCATTACTGACGCTGGGTACTGGTGGAGCAGGTGTTGTTATCTTCAATCCGAAAACACGTACGCGCAAGTTTGTAACAACGGAACAAGGCCTTGCTTCTGACTTTATATATTTTGCTGCTGCAGATGATAAAGACAACCTGTGGATTGGTACGGAGAAAGGTATAAATCGTGTTAAGCTCGATCGTAAACTCGAAATACAGGAGAATTTATACTATGGTTATGACAACGGACTTACCGGAGTAGAAACCAATCTCAATGCGTTTGATCTGTCAGGAGGTCACAAGTATTTTGGTTTGGTGGATGGGTTGTATGAATTCAACGATCTGAGTGATGAGCCGGGTAAATCATTTGATCTGCACCTTACTGACGTAGATATATTTTACGGTGAGTATGAACCACGCGAATACTCAGATACAACAGATGGCTTCTTCAAGATACCCGTAAATCCTCAACTTCCACCGGATCGGAATCACGTTACATTTTACTTTAACCGTGTAGACAAGCGCTATCCTAAATCAGTCAAGTTTAAATATTACCTCGAGAACTTTGATAAGAAATGGTCGCAGCCTTCTTCCATGAGCGAAGTTACCTATAGCAATCTTCCTCCGGGTAATTACGTGTTTCATGTGATGAGTACCGATAAGGAAGGAAGCTGGAGTCATAAAAAAATAGCGTATGCATTTTCCGTGAAGGCTCCGTTTTATCAGACTACATCATTTGTTGTGGGGCTATTGATTTTGATAGCCGGTATCATCACGCTCATCATGTACCTGCGCGTGCGGCAAAAAGTAAACAAGATGCTGATGATGGAACGCATCCGCGCGAAAGAACAGGAAACGCTGCGAAAAGAAATTGCGCGCGACTTCCACGATGAAATGGGGAACCAGCTTACACGCATCATTAACTATATAAGTCTGCTGAAGCTCAACGGCTATACCAATGGTAATGGCAATGGCAACGGTACGGGTATTGGTAGCAGCGACCTGTATACCAAAGTGGAAGACTCTGCGAAGTATCTCTATACCGGTACGCGCGACTTTATCTGGTCTATCGACCCGGTGAATGATGAACTGTCCAAACTGTTTATACACATCCGTGATTTTGGTGAGAAACTTTTTGAGGAGAAGAATATTCAGTTCCGCGCTTTCAATGAAGTAAAAGAGAAGATCAAACTTCCATACGGTTTCAGTCGCGAGGCGAACCTGATCTTTAAGGAAGCTATGACCAACGCATTCAAATATTCGGAAGCCCGTAACGTAGCCTTGCAGTTGAGGAGGACAGACGATCAGGGTTTTGAGATGAGTTTCGAAGACGATGGTATTGGCTTTTTGACCGGTG
Source organism: uncultured Chitinophaga sp. (assembly GCA_902168205.1). Taxonomy (GTDB): domain Bacteria; phylum Bacteroidota; class Bacteroidia; order Cytophagales; family Cyclobacteriaceae; genus Ohtaekwangia; species Ohtaekwangia kribbensis. The sequence goes on from CABHOK010000003.1 coordinate 780,586, forward strand.
ATATAGAAAAATCAAACGGTCTTCAAAATATTCGTGAAAGAGCCGACAGGATTCACGGTGTTTTACGTATAACCAGTGTGAAGCATCACGGAACCAAGATTACCTTAAACTTCAAACTAACCAAAACGCTCAAGTATGGCCTTGCCCTTTAAGAAGCGCGTTATGATCGTGGAAGACGATCAGGAAATACGCAACAGTTTTAATCTGATCGTAAACAGCTCGCAGAAGTTCATGGTGGTAAATGCCTATGGAAGCTGCGAAGAAGCCATCGACAATCTGAATCGCGACAAGCCTGAAATTGTTTTGATGGATGTAGAGTTGCCCGGCATGAACGGTATACAAGGTACGAAGGTGATTAAAGACAAGAGTCCGCATACCGATATCGTGATGGTTACCGTTTATGAAGATAGCGAGCTTGTATTTGAAGCACTCAAAGCCGGGGCATCCGGGTATATAACCAAGAGTGCCAACTACATGGAGTTGCTCGCAGCATTAGAAGAAATAGTAAAAGGAGGAGCACCTATGAGTAGCCGTATAGCACGCATGGTTATCGACAACTTTCACGTCAACCCAAACTCACCGCTTACCAAGCGTGAGACAGAGATTCTGCAGCTCATTTCAGAGGGCAAAACCTATACGCAGATATCAGAAGAGTTGTTCATCTCCAAAGAAACCGCGAAGACACACATCAAAAATATTTACTCGAAGTTGCAGGTTAACAGTAAATCAGAAGCTATCGCGAAAGCGAACCTCGAAAAATTAATCTAACGTTAACCGACACGGCACACATTTTTAATAGTAAATGCATAACACTGCATCAGGAAAAGTCCGGTGAATGAAAATTACCGGACTTTTCTGTTGTTGTGAGTGAAACATATTATAAAATCAACCGTATTGGGTGATAGAATTTAACTAGTAACATTGAAACTTTACGACACAATCCTTCCTCATACAAGTAGAAATTTCTTCATAAGTTTAGGTTAATGAAAAAAATTTCAGAAGGATTTGCCCCTCAGACGGAGGGGCTTTTTTATTTCTATCCAATCGTGTTTCGTGTTGATTTTCATTTGTAGAAAAATATCCCATGGGCTACACGCAGAACTGTCTCATTCACGATAAGCAACATTATGCATCATTTATACTAACAAACGTTTATATATATACTTAGGACACGGAAGCTTCACGGATGCACGGAGCGGTGATGTATAATTTCTAATCATCATGTAATGTCGGTATAGCAAAATGTTGTGCGTTTAGTGTCTTATTCGTCAGCCTGCAGGCACAGCTATATATAGTATGTAGCGTGATTCTACCTTCAATCGCCTGCTCACGCCATTCGCAATAAAATATAACCCTCCATACGTTATTTATTGATATCCAATATACCGACTCGGTAGTCATTTATTTCGCATTTCCTTTTGTGAGTTTTGGTATAACATCGCTGCCAACCGCTTGCGGCTTGGGGGGTGGAGTCGATTTTTATAACAAACCCAACTTGTATGAGGAAGATTTTACTAGCATGCTGCTTTTGCCTCTTGCATATAACTGTTGCATGGGCACAAGAGCGAACCGTTACCGGTAAGGTAACAGCGAAAGAAGACGGGACAGCCTTGCCCGGAGTGAATGTGGTGGTGAAAGGCACTACTACGGGTACTGTAACCGATGTGGAAGGTAATTATACCTTGCGTGCACCGGCATCCGGTGGTACATTGATTTTTTCGTTCATCGGATTAATAACACAGGAAGTTGAGATCGGAGAACGCACCACGGTTGATTTGCAGATGTCGCAGGACATCACACAACTCGGTGAAGTAATTGTAACGGCTGTTGGTATCGAGCGTGAGAAAAAAGCTCTTGGCTACTCCGTTGAGACAGTGGGCGGTAACAAAGTGCAGCAGGTATCAGAACCTGATCCGTTGCGCGCACTTACCGGAAAAGTGCCGGGGGTAAATATTATATCTTCCAGCGGTGCTCCCGGAAGTTCTACGCGCATTACCATACGCGGTAACTCTTCGATGCTGAACAGCAATCAGCCGTTGTTTGTAGTAGATGGTATACCCTATAACAACGATTATGTTACTACCGAAGGAACGAACACCAACACCGGTGGTCTTACATCCGGTGGTGCATTCTCCAGTCGTATATCCGATCTCGATCCGAATGATATCAAGTCTATATCCATTCTGAAAGGTGCTACAGCTGCAGCGTTGTATGGTGCACGTGCTGCAAATGGTGTGATCGTTATCACAACAAAATCAGGTTCTGCTACCGCGAGTAAAAAGGGACTCGAAGTTACGTATAGCGGAACATACGGCATCGAGAAAATTGCCAACCTGCCAAACTTCCAGAATACATACGGAACCGGTTCTAACTTTTCGTATGCACAGGCCAACGGATCGTGGGGAGCTCCGTTCATCGGTACACGGCCGTATGCTACTCTGGACTCTATACCGCACTGGTATGCCGGACGAAATGGTATGAGTAATTACGATGGTGTAAAAGTTCCATACCGCGCATACCCCAACAACGTAAAAGATTTTTTTGAGACAGGACAGATCTTTGAAAACTCAATCTCTATATCCGGTGGTAACGAGAAGTCCGCTATATCTGTAACATTGTCTCAACTCAATCAAAAAGGTTTTGTTCCCGAAACAGAGTTCCTTCGCCACAACATCAGTCTCGGTGGTAAAACTACATTGGCTAACGGTCTCATTATAGGAGCTAATCTTGCTTATACCCGTTCATTGCAGGATGGTGTGTTGAGTGGCGCACCGAGTGCTACATCAGGCGATCCGTCAGCTTTTGCACGTACGCTATATTTCGGTCGTAACTGGGATGTCCAGGGACAGCCTTATCAAAATCCGGTTGATAACGGAAGTGAGTTCATGGTAGGAAGAGACCAGGTAAACAACCCGTACTGGTCTGTGAAGAATACCGGTATACGCGGAAAGGTAGATCGGTATGTAGCTTCCGTGAATGCATCGTATGATATACTCGACTGGTTGAATGTATCGTATCGCATTGGTATGAATGCATTCTCACAACGCCAGGTAGAATTTCAGCGACCGAACGGTGCAGGTAGTCCGCTTGGTACTATTACAGAGTTAAACGTAACACACGATGAGATAAACTCCGATCTGATTGCTACAGCAACAAAAGATATAGGGGAGAATCTGAATATACGTGCCCTCGTGGGATGGAACGTAAACCAGCGCACCAGCCAGACACAATCGGTTAATGGTGTAGGGTATGTTGTATTTAATATAGATGATATCGACAATACAAATGATGTTACACCGAACGGAGGAAGTTACTCGCGCAGAAGACTATATGGTTTTTATGGTGATGTAAGTTTAGGCTATAAAGACTGGGCGTTCCTGACATTAACAGGTCGGAACGATTGGTCTTCTACGTTGCCTGTAAAAAACAGAAGCTTCTTCTATCCGGCCGCCAATGCGTCTATTATACTCAATGAAGCGTTGGGTATGCAACCCGGTTTAATCAACAGTATAAAGATCCGCGGAGGTTGGGCTAACGTAGGTAATGATACCGATCCATACCTGCTCAACACAGTATATATAGTTAACGACTACGATAATGTTACTGGCAATGCAGCCGGCAGACCTTTTACACCTGCAGGTGGCGCTACTATACCTACTGCCGGGCAAAGTGCTGTGTTGTCTGATCCGAACCTGAAACCTGAAAAAACACGCGAAGTAGAAGCAGGTTTTGATCTTGCCCTGTGGAACGATCGCATCGGTATAAACTTCACATACTATGATAAAAAATCAAGCGATCAGATTGCACAGATATCACTACCGGAAGAAACCGGATTCCAGGCGCAGCTTACCAACTTTGGTACTGTTACCAATAAAGGTATAGAGCTTGGTGTTTCTGTAACACCGGTACAACTGAGCAATGGTTTATCGTGGACTATATTAGGTTCATTTACCCGTAACCGTAACGAGATCCTTGAACTGCGCCAGGGTGTAAGTGAAATACAATTCGGTTCAGGATTTACCGGTTCCGTAATTTCCGTTCACAGACCAGGCGAACAATATGGACAGTTACTCGGCACAGTAGATGCGCGTGATGATGAAGGTAATCTGTTGATTGATCCGTCCAGCGGACAGTTTATACGCAAACTCAATCCGGAGCTTATCGGTAACCCAAACCCTGATTTCATTCTCGGTATAACCAATACAGTAACGTTCAAAGGATTGACTATATCTGCACTATGGGATTTACGCCAGGGTGGCGATCTGTTCTCAACAACCGCTAACTCTATATTAGGTCGTGGAGTACTGGCATACCAGGCCGATCGTGAAGGCAATGCTATACTCAAAGGAGTATATGGTAACCCGGAAACATTCGAGCCTTACCTGGATGATGCAGGAAACAAAATTCCGAATGAGACCATGATCGAAGTGAACTCGCTATATTTTGGTGAGACCTTCGCAGTGAACGCAGCTGATGAATGGTCTGTGTTCGATGCTACAACATACAGGCTACGTGAAGCATCCATTACCTATGCATTTCCGAAATCACTTTTACAACGCACACCATTCGGTGCAGTAAGTATTGGTGTAACCGGTCGCAACTTGTGGAATTACTCACCGCACATGCCGAAAGATCTTAACTACGATCCGGAAACAAACCAGTTCGGTGCCCGCAATGTACAGGGTATAGAATATAGCACGACTCCTTCCGCAAGAAGATTTGCTGTAACACTGCGCGCTACTTTTTAATCATTAACAAGCAATCTTATGAGTTTCAGATTTCATAAAATAATAGCAGCCTTCGCTTGTCTCACCTTACTGAGCTGCGAAAAAGATTTTCTGGATATAAACGATGATCCGAGTAACCCGCTCGATGTATCGCTCGAACTGTTGTTGCCTTCTGTACAACTTGATATGGCAGGTTCACTTGGTACAAGTACGGCAGGTCTCTCGCAGATAACCAGCACCTATATGCACCAGCTTGTACAACGCAGCAACCAGAATGATTATGGTGTGCAGGGTACGGATAGTGGTGTGCAATCGCCCTGGCTTGTACTCTATACACGTGCACTTGCTGATAATGAGAATATCATCAAAAAAGCAACCGAGCAGGAAGCATGGCCTTACCTGGGTATGGCCCAGGCGATGAAAGCCTATACCTATAGCATCATGGTTGACTTATGGGGTGATGTTCCGTATTCAGAAGCACATCAGGCTCCACAGAATCTTTTACCGAAATATGATCAGGGTGAAGCTATATATCCACAGTTGCTCACGTTGCTTGACGAAGCAAAAGCGAACCTGGAGAAGGAGTCTATATTTGAAGTAGGCGATGAAGATCTCTTCTACGGTGGTGATACCGATCTCTGGATCAAGTTTATCAACTCGGTAAAACTTAAACTATATAACCAGATCAGACTGGTGGATGACGTAACGGCTGAAGTAGATGCATTGATCACCGAAGATAACTTCATCAGCAGCGAAGCAGAAGATTTCGAAATGGAGTATGGCACCAGCGTAGGTCCTGATAACCGTAACCCCGGCTATGTACAAGAGTGGGCGCCCGGCACAGCAAACTACTATATCAGTCCGTACTTCTACGAGATTATGGCGAACCTCAACACCTTCAATCATCCTGACTATGGAGGAAAGATCGATGTAACTGATCCGCGTATACCATACTATTTCTATAATCAGATAGGAGAGGTAAGTCAGTCCAGTTCACCGGAGAATCCATGCTCATACTGCTATGGATATATAGATCCAAACACAGAAGAGTTCGTTATCAAAGTGCCTGCTTTACAAGGTACCGGCATGGTGTCTGTATTTGCATTCTCACTGAATATAGATCCGAATGAAGGATATGGACAGGGATCTTCTCAAACCGTTGCCGGCCTGTATCCGCTGGGTGGTAAATATGATGATGGCGAAGGTGGTACATCCAACTTCAATGGTTATCCGCAAACACCACAACGTCTTCTGAATTACTATGCTGTGAAATTTATACAGGCTGAGTTATTCCTGAGTAACACAGCAACCGGCGATGCACGACTTACATTTCGCGATGCCATGCGTGCGTCATTTGCCAAAGTAAATGAGATAGCCGAAACAGCCGGTGCACCGGTAATTACCACAACAGCACGCGATAACTATATAAATGCTGTACTCGCTGCATACGATGCTGCCGATGATGCCGGTAAACTCGAACACATCATGACGCAGAAATGGATAGCAAGTTTCGGATGGGGTGTTGATATGTATACTGATTTCAGAAGAACCGGTTTCCCATTGTTGTTTGATGGCAACACCGATAACCTCAGCTTCACCATTCGCACCAAAGAGTTTCCATTTGCATACCCATGGCCAACCAATAACCTGGCCGTGAACAGCAATGCTCCGGCACAGAAAGTAGTAACCAGCAATGAGGCTAAACCATTCTGGATGAAGTAATGAACTTAAAAGAAATGATTATGAAGAAGATACTATATTCATGGATGTTGCTTGGCCTCGTGGTTTTGTTTGCCTGTGAAGAGCAGGGCAGACTGGGGTTAGATGAATCGGAAGTAGGCTTTAACTTCCGTATGATACCAAGCGCCACATCGTTTAACCTGGCAGATACTGATCCGAGTGTAACGTTCACCATGTACTCGGAAACCAACAATATAAAAAAGGTAAATGTAGTGGTGGAACTATACCAGTTCCTGAACAATTCGCGCACCTGGCGATTTAACCTTGCCGAGATTGATGGTGCTGCCATTACCAATGACGGTACAACCAAAATTACCGTTCCGCTATCAGCGTTTGCAGATGCAACCGGTGTTGATCCTGCTTCACTGGGTGGAGGTGATGTATTTACTATATATAATGTAGTAGAGCTTGAAAACGGAAAAGTATATCCGGATACACTTGATCTTGATGGTAAGAAATATATCAATACTGAAAATTCCTACTTCCCTTCCGGAGCTACTACCAGCTTTACCGGCCAGCTCAACTTTCCGATGGTATGTTCTGTGTCATCTCCGTTTACCGGTACCTATACCGTTACGGATGACTGCGGACTTTTTTCTGGCGATGTAGTGTTGGCCACCGTAGCAGGTAATCCTGTGCAGCGTACATTTACAGGTACATGGGCCATTGATGAAGACAACGTGTTCTCCGGTATAGGCTTTGATTTAGACTTGACGTGTGGTCGCGTGTTTGTACAAACTCAAAGTATAGGTTTAGGATGTGGAGGGGGAAGTAATGTGGATGTAGCAACCTCCAGCATTGACGATCTCGGTCCCGGACTATACGATGATCTGGATGATGGACAGTTTACGGTTAATGTCAGATACCCTAACGCAGCTTGTTTCGGGGGCTTCGATTGTGCGCTAACGTTCACCAAGAAGTAAGTCAGGTTTTGTAACAAAAGTTTGAAAATAAGGCTGTTTCCAATTTGAGGAGGCAGCCTTTTATCTTTCCTGACAATTTGTTGATGAAAAGTCACATGTAGGTTTTTAGTCCATTTTTTTAAGAAAGTGAAGCCTAACATTCCGTAGTTGCAACATACTTTACTGCATTATGCACCTAAGGTCTGTTACCTTAATAACCTTTTTATTACTACCATTAGTGGCATTGTGCCAGTATAAGTCTGTCGATAGTCTGGAGTATGCTATTCAGCATGATGCAGACGACAGCACAAAGGTGCTGCACATCAATCGTCTTGTTACTATTTTACGTGAACGAAACAATACCAAGGCATTTCGCTATGCACAACAGGCGTACGAGCTTGCACGGAATATAAATTACCAGGCAGGACTCGCTCCCGCACAAGAGAATTTAGCGTGGATTTACTATCGCCTCGGTAATCTTTCGGAAGCCTTTCAACTTTCGGTAGATGCTTTGCAAACCAGCGAGCTGCAGTTGGATACCGCCACCATGGCGCGCAGCATTAACAGTATAGCCGCTATATATTTTGAACAGAAACTTTTTGCGCAGGCTAATAATTATTTCAGGCGTGCCTATAAACTCAACGAAGCCATTGGCGATCATGCTACCGCGGCCCGTACGCTGGCGAATATAGCGTATGTACACCTGCGTAATAATCAGTATGATTCCGCTATACTTTTCTCACAGCGTGCTTATGACTTAAGTAACGGCGTTGAGAATAAATATACCCGCAGTGCTGTATTGCGTGTGCTGGGCGATATCGATATGTATAGGAAGGATTATCACAACGGGTTGATCAAGTTCAGCCAGGCATTGCAACTTGCACGCGGCGATTCCAAAACATACCACGAAGCTTCTGTACTTCGCAGAATCGGCCATCTATACCTGGAGCGAAACCAGCCCGACTTTGCCCTGAAGTATCTTTTTGAAAATGTAGCGCTGGCTAAAAAGTACGGCTACCAGGATGAACTGGAGAGTACCTATAAACTTATTTCAAGTGCCTTTCTGGCCAAGCGTAATCATTCGAAAGCATTGGAGTATCAAACAGCGTATCAGTTAATACACGATTCACTATACGATCAGAAGAACAGCGAATACCTGGCGTTGCAGCAAGCTCGCTTTGATTCGGAGATGAAGGAAACGCAAATCGAGTTACTCACCAAAGATGCTGAATTGAAACAGGAAGAGATCAACAACCAGCGCGTGTGGATATACTTTTCGTTCGGCTGCCTTACCCTGGTGCTCATTATTGTGTTTGTATTGATCTATAACAACCAGATTAAAAAACGCGCGCACGATAAATTAGCCGAGAAGAACCGCGAGATAGCCTTGCAGGCGTTACAGCTGGGCAACATGAATGAGATCAAGAGTAAATTATTCTCCATTATCAGTCACGATTTGCGCGGACCACTGGCAAGTCTCCGGGGGTTGATGAATTTAGTGGAGGATACCGGTCTTACGCAGGAAGAGTTTCAGTATGCTTCCAATACACTCAAGCAGAACCTGGATTCGGTGCAGGAGAACCTGGAGAATTTACTATACTGGTCGCAATCACAATTAAAAGGACTGCAGGTAAATATAGAGCCTATATGTGCCAAGGAAGTTGCCGATAAAATTATAGCGCTGTACGATGAGACCGCGCGCAGCAAAGATGTAAAGATCGTGAACGAGCTCGAAAAAGATATGCACGTTCGCGCAGACAAGAATCACCTGCACATGATCTTTCGCAACCTGCTGTCCAATGCCATCAAGTTCAACTCACACAAAGGTCTTGTTACCATTTCGCATACGACAGACAAAGGGTATATGAAAATATCGGTGTCTGATTCCGGTGTAGGTATAGCAGCCGATGATGTTGTAAAGCTCTTCAATGCCGAAACACATTTTACCAAGCTCGGTACCAACCAGGAAAAAGGAGTTGGTATAGGCTTGTTGCTGATCAAGGAATTTATAGAACACAACGGAGGCTCTATCGGTGTAAAAAGTCAGGAGGGTAAAGGAACAACGTTCACGTTCAGCCTGCAACTGCACAAGTCCTATATAGAAAAAGAAGGAGCACTAAGCTCCTCCTTTTAACTTCTTCACTTCCGCTTCGTACTGCGGTAAAAATGCTTTCTGATTTTCGGGTATATTTTTGATCGCGATCTCCCAGTTTTTGATAGCGTTCTTTTTATCGCCTGTTGCCGAATAGCCGCGGGCGAGGCCTACATAGGTAGTAAATTTATCATCCGGGTGAAGCTGGCGATTCGTCTTGAATACTTCCATAGCCTTATCCGTTTTACCGGCAGCCAGTAACGCTCTTCCGTACTGGTGTACTTCAGCAACATTCGCAGTCGGGTGTTTGATAGCTTTGCCCATCACAACATCAGCCTCACTATCGCGATTCATTGCATATAGCACCTGTGCTTTGGTTTGGAGTGAAGCAAAATCTTCGCGACCTATAAACTGACCACTGATCGCGTTGTCGGCCCATGTCAAAGCTTCCTCGAGGTTAATCTTGTTACGTGCACAAAACTGTGCTGCATCCATCCAGGGCTGATAGTCAAAGCCCATGCGATTACCCATCAGCTCTCCGCGTATCTGCGACAGGTATATTTCATTTACATGGGGTACATCAATCTTGAACGGTATACGTTTATTTTCCCACTGCAGGTAGGCTACAGCACTGGCAGCCTCACGGTCGGTAAAGCTAAAGGTAAGGTACTCGGTATATTCTGCATCCTGAGGCGATGTTTTTACGCGCAGTGCATCTTCTTTCGGATCATAGTAATAACTTCCCCAGCGCGTTGAGTTTGTAGAGAAGATCCAGTTCCAGTTACCTTCTTTTTCAACATCGAGAAAAAGTCCGTAGGTACCGGCTTTGATACTTTCGCCACCGATCTTTACATCGTGCGAAAAAGTGATCGTAGTATTTTCATTGGCACCGGCACGCCACGGCGCAGCCTTGGATGTACCATAGCCCTGGTCTATAAATCCATAATGTACCAGCTCGCCCCAGATGTGACCCTTACGATCTTCACCATTCGGCCCGTGCACATTCGGGCTGCTATACTGGATAGTTACGGAGACAGGACCAATCCATTGTGTAACACTTGATCTCTGGTTGTCGCCACTGGGTGGTAAAGAGATACTTTGCGCGAACGCGCTCATGCCTGCTGCCAGGCACATGACTACAGCTAGAATTTTTTTCATGGGGTTGTAAGGTTAATTATATAGTAATTAAACGATTGTATCGCAGCTGCGATGTCACCCTCCACACGGTATTTACAGCGTTCCTTTTTGAAGCGCTTTTGTCGGCACTAAAACCTGAAGAGCGGCAGGCATCAAAGAAATTTCAAACTCGGTATGATGGCCGCCCGGTTCGCCATCTACATGGAATGCTACAGGCTTGGATGTTTTTATTGCTATAGATTTAGCGGCCCGCATATCGCAGAATGATGATGCATTGCTAAGACCACCCGTAAACATATTATATACAAAATCAACACGATATACCGGCACCTTCTTTACCAGTGTAACATGCAACAACTGGTCGCACACCGAAGCCGCGGGAGCGATGCGTGCATTATTACCGTACTGCGATGAATTGGCAATAGCCACTATAAATGCGCGACTCGGAAATGTTATACCATCGATCGATACTTCCATATCAAACTCCCGGAATGCAAAGAACTCTTCCACCGTAAGTTTTACATAGCCGGCCAGTCCGCGTTTGGTCTTGCCGCCAAACAGATTCGCGATGTGTCCGTCAAAACCAATTCCCGATACATTTAGTGAAAGCTTGCCATTCACGGTAAACGTATCCATGTTCAATACTGTACTTTGAAATAAAGACTCTGCTGCCTGACCAACGGTGAGTGGAATACCAAGATGTCGCGAGAGACCGTTGCCAGAGCCACGCGGTATAATGCCCATGGGTATAGATGCCTTTAGTGCACCGCGTGCTACTTCGTTAATGGTTCCATCGCCTCCTACGGCTACAACAAAATCAAAGCCCTGCTGTTTCGCTCCTTCGGCAAGCTCTACAGCATGACCGGCAGCCTGCGTAAACTCAACTGTACACTCTGCGTTATTTTTTACGCACGCCTCTACAATGCGTCCTTCAACCTGCGGCTGGTAGCTCGTGCCTGCATACTTGTTGACTATAAATAATACCTTCTTACCTTCGTTGTTCACGCCTCAACATTACTAATTTTTATGGACATGCATTTCCTCTCGCAGCGAAAGTTATTGTTCAAAGCCTGGAATACTGAAACCAGGTTGCTGATGCGACTCGACAGTATCGATTGTGTAAAAGGAGCGCTGTATAAAAAAGATCATATACTTCTCCCGTTTACCGGTATGTATGATAAAGCCGGTGATGAACTATACGAGATGGATGTTGTGCTGATGGGCACCGGTAAATTTGTGATTGTGTGGGATGGAGACCCCGTTGCGTGGCAACTGGTAAACATAACAGACAATACGATACTGCAACCGCTCACACAGGCGGCAGCCAAAACGGTAGTACGTTTGTGTTGTTACTTTGAGTCGGAGAAGAATTGAATTACTTCTTCTTGCTCACCTTGTCCTGGATATAGCTTACAGCTTGTCCGTAGGTCTGGAGTTTTTCGGCATCATCATCCGGTATACGAATGTCGAAAGTCTGCTCGAATTCCATCACGATTTCAGCGTAGTCGAGGGAGTCTATTCCAAGGTCTTTTACAAAATTGGCTTCGGGAGTTATTTCAGATGCAGCGATGCCGAGTTTTTCTGTTAGAATTTTGGTGACTTTCTCAGGAATGTCTTGCATAGCGTGATGTTGTATGGATCGGGGCAAATGTATTAAATCCGTTTCAAATTTCTAAAATCCCCGTTCAGATCGATTCAAGCGATTCGTAATCAGCGAAATGGGGTGTCTCAATCGAGATGATCAATGCCACCCATATCAGAATCGCATAAAGAACTCTGTGCCTTTGCCCATAGTAGATTTCACCGAAAGCGTGCCCTGATGCTGGCGCATGATCTGCCGCGACAAGCTCAGTCCTATACCCGACCCGGTCTTCTTGGTAGTAAAGAACGGAATGAAAATCTTCTCGATCGCCTCCTGATCAATACCCGTACCGTTGTCTTTTACAGCAATGACAGGTCGCGACTTGTCATTGAGGTACGCGCGCAGTTCGATGATCTTCGGGTCCTGATCTTCAAATGCCTGAATTGCATTTTTAAACAGGTTGATAATTACCTGCTCGATCATATTCTTATCGGCAGATATAGTCAGGTCTTCCGGATATACCGAGATGGAAAGCTGGATATTCTTTTCACTCACATCTTTGCGATGCAGCATGGTAAGTTCTTCCAGTAGCGGGCGCACATCGATCTGTACCGGGCGCGGCTTCGGTATAGCGGTAAGACTTCTGAACTCTTTTACGAAATGTATAAGTCCTTCGCTTCGCTTGCTGATGGTTTGTAATGAAAGATGAATGTCGCTCAGCTGATCTTTACTCAGCGGCATGCCGTTATCTTCCTGTATATGCGGCTTCAGTTCTTCTTCAACAATACCCGCTAAAGATGAGATTGGCGTTACTGAATTCATGATCTCGTGCGTAAGTACACGCACCAGGTTTTGCCAGGCTTCCATCTCTTTCTCTTCAAGTTCGTTCTGGATGTTTTGAACGGAAATGAGTTTCACATTTTCACCGCGTAGTGTAAGCTCGATGGCATAGATGGAAAGTTGTACAATCTCTTCACCGATCTTGAGGCGCACCAGCTCGCGGCCACCGGTTTTTAATTTCGTGAATACATTTACGAGTGTATCGCTCACGTCTTTCAGATCACTGATGTTATCGATGCGATTTGTCTTCAGGAGTTTCCGTGCTGCGCTGTTGAAGATCTCCACGGTGCCATCTTCTTTGAATACCATGAGTCCGATCCCCACGTGCATCACAATGTTTTTGAAGAAGAGAAATTCAGAATCCTTCTCACTGCGGGCACTGCGTAACTTCAGCAAGGCATTGTTAAGCTCCTGGTGTAAACGCTTTACGGCCGGATCATCGCTCTCGGTTTTAAACGAATAGGAGAGATCATCAAACTTTACAGAGTCAAGGAACGATGCTATGTTTTCGTGCGAGCGATCGAGGTATGTTATAAGCAGTTTGATTTGGTATGCACTCAGTGCTAAAAAGATCAGCGCATAGATCCAGTCACCTTTCGAAAAGGCGAAGAAGCAGAATAAAAAGATAGAGGCAGCCAGTGCTGCTACCCGCGGTACTACTGGTGATCGCCAGTTAAAATCCATAAGCATCAAATTGTAGAGGGGCAATACGTCCTACACGAAAGTAACATTCCTTCCGGGTTACTAACGCAAAGATCCGGACACAAGTTGATAAAATAAAAGGTAAGATTTGCTATGTACGGAAATGACACAAAAGTGTACGCAGCGTACAGTGGCATGCTTGAATTACCGGGTATGTGCTCCCTATCAAATCACATCTATACTTTGTCGGCAATATCAAGGTTGCGTATAGATGTACCGATAATTAATTAGAGGTGCAAGTAATGAATTATATACCAGATGCTGTTCGCTGGTGTGGCTGCATCGGTAACAAGTATAGCGAACGATGTTCGTGAAAAATATCGAAATGAAGTGACGATATAATTTACACGTCAGGAGACTTAATCAGCGAACTACGATCAGCGTGTCGTGCTGAGTATATGTTTTTTGATTGGGATGAACGTGCTGCTTTAAAGCCGGAGCGAGGGAATGACAGTATGAAACGTCACATTCACAGTTAAATGAAGACGGTGGCAGGATGTAATATCTTCGTCTTCGATCATATATAAAGGCATGTAATCGCGGTGTCAGCGGTATAACGTAACCTTTTTTGACAGAACGCAGCCGGGCTTCCCAAAGTCTTGTTACACCGAAAATCTGGATTTACCGCTACCAAAGGCGTGTTTGTCGCGATAGCACTCAGCGAAACGTAATCCATGATGGGTTATGATGTTCTGTATGCCGCTTTTTGAAAAATACGCAACATTGATGTTGGATGTAATGAAAAACTATAATTCCCTTGTTGAATGCCCGCTGATGTATATAAGTTTACATTCGATTGTAACTTACAGAACCAAGGCATGCCGCGACTGCTCATTACATTATCATTGTTGTTTTTGAGTATATCTTTTTGCTACCCGCAATCTGGTGAAATCGCGCTTTTGAATGAGGAACTGAAGGGCACTGCTAGCGATACAATCCAGGTTAATGTATACTGTGCTCTTTCCAAGTTCTATTGGTACCGGAATCCCGACAGCGCAATACTCATGGCAGACCAGGCGCTGGAACTTGCCCGAAAATACAACTTCAAAAAAGGCATTGCATTAAGTTGTGTTAACAAAGGCGTTGCCCTGGTTGCTAAAGGCAGATATCCCGATGCACTGCGTTGCCACCTGGAGGCTCTCAAGATCAGCGAAGAGCTGAAAATCAAAGGGCTTACCGGCAATAATTTCAATAACATAGGTATAGTATACGCTACCATGGGCAACTATGACAAAGCGATTATATACTATGAGAAAGCACTCGCTATTTTTGAAGAGTATGGTAACGCGGCTATGTTACCTACGATGATTAATATAGCAGATATGTACTCTAAGACGGAAGGCTACGCGAAGGCTATGGAGTATAATCAGCGGGCGTTGAATATAAGCCTTGAAGAGAAAGATACGGCTAACACCGGCATTATACTTTATAATATGGGTGAGACGCTGCATAAAACCGGGCAAGATGAAAAAGCCATGGAGTACCTGCAGGAGTCACTTGCTATTTCCATGCGTGTTCGTGATATAGAGGGTATTTCCTATAGTTATAATTTACTGTCCAGTATATACCTTGGTCAGAAACAATATCGTAAGAGTATATCGTACGCTGAAAAAAGTATTGAGAACCTGACCACAGCCGGTAATAAAGAAATATTGCTGGAAGCTTACCATACATTGTACAAAGGCTACGAGGGCATAAAGAACTATCGTAAATCGTTATACTATCGCAACCAGGAAATTGCGCTGAAAGAAGAAATGTTCAGCATCGAAAAAGAGCGCGAGGCTAACAATCTCCAGGCAGAGTACGATCTGCAGCGCAAGCAACACGAGATTGAAATGCTTGAAAAAGACAAGGCACTTCAGCAGCGTGAAATTATACGCGACAAATTCAGAACGAAAACCTATATGGCGGGGCTTGCGTTGTTGATACTGATTATAACGTACCTGGTCATTTCAAATCAGCGCAGAAAGAAATTCAATGTACTGCTAAAGGAACGCAACGCTGCTATAATAACGCAGAAGGAAAAGATCGATGAGCAGAATGCACACCTGGAAAAACTCAACACCGTCAAGAATAAATTACTCTCCATCATCAGTCACGATTTCAGAAGTCCGTTGAACTCGCTGCAAAGCATGGTAGAGCTCATTGGCGACGGCACACTCACCACAGCTGATATACGTCAGATGAGCACGCTTATGAGCGAGAAGCTGAACGTAACGGTACAGCTTGTGGAGAACATGCTGCATTGGGCCAAGAGCCAGATGGATGGTACGGTGCTGAACGCAGAACATTTCGATCTGCAGAAAGTAGTAGATGAGAACGTACGCCTGGCCAAAGGTCATGCCGATACCAAACGCGTACATATATCTGCACGGGTAGCTACACCGGCAATCGCTTTCGCCGATAAAGCTACGGTTGATATTGTGATACGCAACCTGGTGAACAACGCCATTAAGTTTTCACGCGCGGGCGATCGTCTTTCGCTTTCAGTAGTTGATCAGGAAAGGTTCGTGAAAGTTACTGTACAGGATACCGGTACAGGTATACCTACAGAAAAACAATCGAAGCTTTTTGATGGTGTTGGCGGTTTTACAACACCGGGTACATCCAACGAGAAAGGTACCGGCCTTGGCTTGCCACTTTGTAAAGAACTGGTGGAAAAAAACGGGGGAACGATCTGGTTTGAAAGTGAACCCGGTAAAGGAAGCTCCTTTATGTTTACCATTCCGCGCGATCGCCTAGAATTAGCGTAAGTATATATATCAAAGTATATAGCATAAAAAATCCTGCTACGACTTTTCGGAAACATGGAAGGTCGCGCAGGATTTTTTTTAGGAGATCCACCCGTAGCCGCTACAGGTGGATCATTACATTTTCCAGTGCTATGAAAAGTGTATGTATCGTTACACTAGAATTTTAGCGTAGCGGGTAAATATTTGGCAACCAGGTCCTCGTAATAAGGACGCAGTTCAGTCCAGTTTGGAGGAGTCGGATTTTTAGAGTATAGATCGTATGGATTGAAAACATTTACCCATTTGAACATCTTGTGGTCGTGCTCATCCATTAAATGATCGTATGCATGCTCACGGTGTTGCGCATAGAAAGAGTGATAGCGCAGCATATAGAGCGCAGGCTCCGGTAAATAATCTTTCATCATCTGGTATACATATTCATCGTGGCCCCACGACATGTGTACGTTTCGCAGGCCGCACTGGGGCTCATATATACCATATTTTGTATTGTATTTTTCGTTGTGATGATCCGGGTTGGCATCAAAGAATTCCGGGAACACAATCTTGTCAGAATGTGCACAGCCTACCGGGAATGTATCGCCTACCACAGCCCACTGCGGTTCACCAAACAAACAAAGAACTTTACCCATGTCGTGAACCAAACCGGTTAACACCATCCAGTCAGGATGTCCGTCTCTGCGGATCGCTTCAGAAGTTTGCAACAGGTGTTGCATCTGGTCGAGGTCTGTATCCGGATCGGAATCATCTACGAGTTGATTCAGAAAATCAAAAGCCGGCCATATAGACATTTCTTTTTTATCGAAGCGCAAAAAGTTCTCACGCTTCTGCATAACAAAATCATAAGTCTGATACGTATGATTGAGTCTGTAAAATTCACGAACAGTATCCCGTTGCGGAGTCTCATAGTTCCTGTACTCTTCCACTGATTTTTGATCAGCTATAGCTTCAGGATCCGGATACCTGCGTAACAAATCATCTTCCCATTCATCCAGATTTGTCAACGGATTACTTTCAATTTGAGGTTTCATAAAATTGATTTGTTTAATTTTTGGAAAGCGAAAAAGGTGTACTCGTTTGGAATACACATATCGAACTTGGTGAATTATATCTGCTCAATCAACGATTTGTACCGGCTTATTTACGAAACCGTTTTCGTATATAGATTGATTTTGCGTTATTTAACAAAGCCCAACGGTACATGAGTGTAACGATAAAGAAAATTGCGAAGGACCTTAATCTGGCTGTTTCAACAGTATCAAAAGCTTTACGCGATAGTCACGAGATAAGCGCTGAAACCAAAGCACGCGTTTTTGAATATGCCGCTAAACTGGACTATATACCCAATCCGTATGCCAGCAGCTTAAAGAAAGGAAGAAGCGGAAACATTGCGGTGGTGCTACCCGAAGTAGCGGATAGTTTTTTCTCGGCAGCCATTAATGGTATAGAGTCCATTGCGCACGACAAGGGCTATCACACCATGGTATACCTCACACACGAAGATGTGCAGCGCGAGCAATCAATTGTACGTGAATTTCGCAACGGACGAGTGGATGGTGTGTTAATGTCCATCGTAGCCAACGATGAAAAGTACGAGCACCTCACTGAACTATACGCCAATAAAATTCCACTCGTATTCTTTGACCGTGTTTGTGAAAGTATTGAGACAGCCAGTGTCGTAACGAATGATTTTGATTCAGCGTATGCCGCAGCGAAACACCTCATTGACCAGGGCAGCAAGCGTATAGCATTCTTGTCTATGCCGGGTGAGCTCGCCATCATCAAGCACCGCCATCAGGGATATACCCAGGCATTACGCGACCATGCGCTGCCCGAGCGCGTAGTGTTTTGTACCGATAATGAAGATGAGAACAACGCTATAATAGAGCAGCTGCTCACAGCAAGTGATCGCCCGGATGGAATTATAGGCTCCATCGAAAAGGTAACGATGCCGGTATATAAAATATGTCATGCCCACCGCATCGCCATTCCATACGATATAAAAATTATAGGCTTCTCGCATTTACAGATAGCATCGTTGCTCTATCCTCCGCTTACTACCGTTACACAACCCGCATTTGAAATGGGCAAAGCAGCGGCTACCATTCTTTTTAAAGCGCTGGAGAAAAAGTATAATCTGAAGAACGAGCGCATTGTTATACCTTCCGTTTTAAATGTGCGTGCGTCAACGCACACGATGTCGATTGAAAATAAATAATATACTATATCTGCCCGGTGGCCGTGTTTTAAGGGCATTTTATACTTTTAAAGGATAGTATTTCGGTAAAGTATATTTGTCCTTTCGTATTTATTGCCTTTCTTTATAGAAGCGACCCTATATGAGCTCCCACCAGGACCCGCATGCTATACTTTGGAATACCTTTAAAAAAGGTGATTGGGAGGCGTATACCAGCCTATATCATGTATACTATCGCCTGCTGAACAACTACGGCTATAAATTTACCCGTGATATAGACTTGATTGAAGATGCTATACACGATCTCTTCGTACGGCTGTGGACAAATCGCAACAACCTGGGTGAACCTATTTCAGTAAAGAACTATTTATATAAGTCGCTTCGGAACATTCTGTTCAGAAAATTGAAAACACAATCGCGCTTCTTCGCGATACAAGACGATGAGGAATCTATACCGTTTGAAGTTGCACACGACAGCCAGTTGATCCTGAACGAAGAGGAGGCCATGCTGCAGGCCACCATCCGGAAAGTATTACATACCTTGCCCGCCCGTCAGCAGGAAATTATATACCTGCGATTTTACGATGGGCTCTCATACGAAGAGATTGCCGACATCATGGCTATACATATCAATTCAGCCTATAAACTCTTATATAAGGCGCTTGAAAATGTACAGCAGTCACTGGGCGTATTAAGTATCGCTACAGTGGAAATCATGCTGCGAACCGTATTCGGCTCATCTGATTTCCAGAAATACATGCATCATGCGAATGGTGTAGTGCACGCGCATAGCGCTTGAGTCAAGAAGTAATGTGCCACCAATAACTTCTCTGACTTTCCGACTCTTCTTACTCCTTACTTCTTGCTCCTTAATCCTTTCCTGCTGATTTCGAAAAATGCTCGTCATGCAGATAATTCAGTGTGCTTGTGTGTATTCATTTGAAATAATCTTTTGAAAATTTTCTTATTGGAAGGGATAATTTGGTCTGCTCAGGTCTAATAGGTATGAGTTTAACAGAATTCATACGACATGACCTATCGCGACTACGCACAATACACACTATCTGATTTTTTAGAAGACGACTCCTTTATTCAATGGGTAATCCGGCCGGATGCCGGGAGTAATGCCTTCTGGCAAGCCTTCGTGGTACAATACCCACAGAAAGAAAAAGTAGTACGCGAAGCAGCAACCATAATACGGGTATATAGGAGTCAGTCATTCTTTGCAAATGAAGAACATCGCGATGATGTATGGAAACGCATTGGTGCAACCCTGCAGCAGCAACAAACTATAGCGCCTGCTAAAACTGTACGCTTCCCTATATATGCGCGTATTGCGGCCTCTGTAACATTACTCCTCACTTGTACATATATACTCTGGATGGTGTTGGGTAAAGAAGCCCATACTATAAAAACTGCTTTTGGTGAAGTTAAAGCCATTACACTGCCCGATCAGTCGATCGTGATGCTCAATGGAAATTCAGAGCTTACCTATACAGGAATGTGGACACAGGACGAGCCACGCGAAGTATGGATAAAAGGTGAAGCATACTTTGATGTAAAGCACATCAACCAGGACACTGCTAATATTTTGCCGAATCATCGGTTCATCGTGCACGGAAATGGTATAGATATACAGGTACTCGGTACATCGTTCAATGTAAAGAGCCGCAGAAACAAAACCAATATAGCATTGCTGAGTGGGAAGATCGAAGTAAGCTATACCGATGCGTCACAGGTTTCTTCCGGTGGACTTGTGCTGATGCCCGGTGATTACGTTGAGTATGCCGGACAAAAGTTACTCTCCAAAAAGAAACTCAACCGACCACACAAGGTTGCCACATGGACCGTGCGTGAAATAACCTTCATTGATCCATCGCTGAATGATATTATGGAAACGTTGCAGGACAGCTATGGATATTCTGTCAATGTAGAAGACCAGGAGTTGATGAATATGAAGATAGAAGGAGAAATCAGTGTAACGAGTGTAGATGAATTACTTGCACTCGCTTCGTCAACGCTGGACATCCGGATCGAGTCATCCGGTAAAGAGATTATTATAACACGGAAGTAAGTTATATACCTGTATCTGCCTATACCTAAACCATACACTATGAAAAATTTCGACTCAATTACACTATGTGGATTCTTCTTGCTGGTGGTTGCCATCAACCTGTCTCCGGAATGTTTGGGACAGCAGTATGCCAGTGCATTTTCCGGAAATGTGCGCATCTCACAGAATAAAACGGCTGTAAACGTGCCGTATGATGAAGATGGAAATCTTACACTGAAGGAGGCGCTTGAGCAGATCAAGACACGCTACCGGGTGAAGTTTGCCTATAAGGAAGGCTTGCTGGATGACAAGCGTGTATCCCGCGCATTGCTTAACAACACAGCCTATACTTTGGAAGAATTGCTGGAAAGAATTTTGGGTGGTGTAGCGTTGAACTATAAACGAATCAATAAACGGCAGTTCTCTATCTTCTCTTCTCCGCAGGAACAGAAAGAAGAAAATGCTCCAACAGAAGCCGAATCTTCCGAGACCGCTATACAAACCTCGATGGAAGAAACAGAACGTGTTCTGAAAGTATCCGGTATAGTTACCAGTCAGGATGACGGGTTGCCGCTGCCGGGCGTAAACGTTTTGCAGAAAGGAACAGCCAATGGTACAACTACAGATGCCGATGGTAAATATATACTTACACTACCCGATGAAGGCGGTATACTGGTGTTTTCCTTTATAGGATATGCTATACAGGAAGTACCGGTAACGACACAAACAACGGTAGATGTTGTGATGCAGCAGGAAGCACAGTCGCTCAACGAAGTGGTTGTAACCGCGCTCGGTATAGAAAAAGAAAAAAGTGCCGTAGCCTATTCAGTAACCGAAGTAAAAGGTGAAGAGTTTACACAGGCACGCGAGAACAATGTAGCCAACGCGTTGAGTGGTAAGATTGCCGGTGTAAATGCAACCGGTATGTCTACCGGGCCGGGAGGATCAAGCCGAGTGGTGATTCGCGGAAATGGTTCGGTGACAGGCAATAGTCAGCCGCTCTATGTGATCAACGGTATGCCTATCGATAACTCTGTTCCCGGGGGAAGTGCAACACCCAACGGTATAACTAGCAACGTTGATCGCGGTGATGGCATAGCAGCCATCAATCCGGATGATATAGAGTCTATAACAGTTTTGAAAGGTGGTACAGCAGCAGCACTTTACGGCTCGCGCGGAGCCAACGGAGTTATACTTATTACTACAAAAAAAGGTCGTGCACAAAAAGGTGTAGGTATCGAGTATAATTCTACATTCTCCCTCGAACGCGTTTCTGTCTTCCCGGATTTTCAATACGAATACGGACAAGGTGATGGAGGCGTAATGCCAACAACACTCGAGCAGGCACAGGCTACGGGACGAAGGTCGTTCGGAGCAAAGATCGATGGCTCTACTGAGTATATGGCGGCCGATGGAAAGAATCATCCGTATACGGCACAACGCGATAATCTCAAAAACTTTTATCGCACCGGTACAACATTTACCAATACGCTTGCATTCTCGGGTGGTAACGATGTACTGCTATACCGCCTGTCACTCTCCGATCTGGACAGCAAGAGTATATTACCGAACAGCAAGTATAATCGCAAGACAGCAAACCTGAACATCAGCGCCAAACTGAGCGATCGCCTGCGCGTTGAATCGGTAGTCCAATATTCATTGGAGTCAGCTAAGAATCGTGCGAGTGCCGGTGATGCATTGGGTAATCCCAATTGGACACCGTATGAAGTTGCCAACACCGTAGATATACGCTGGCTTGCACCTGGTTATGATGCACAAGGCAATGAAATTTTCTGGAATGATGCAGCCATTGCCAGCAACAGTTACTTCGTGGTAAACAAGTTCAAGGAAGAAGATGATAAGAATCGTTTTATAGGACAAGCTTCGATCGCGTATGATATCGTAAAGAACCTGACCTTGAAAGGAACGATCACGCGCGATTTCTATAACTATAATTATGTCAATATACTGCCCACCGGTACACTCTATACACCACAAGGCGAGTATGCCGGTATAAAGTCAAACGTTTCAGAAACCAACGGTATGATCACCGCCAATTATAAAACAGAGATTGCCGGGAAGTTTGGTATATCTGTATTGACCGGTATCAACGGACGCAAGTTTGAGAACAAGCAACTGAACTTGTCCGGCAAAAACTATATACAGCCATACTTCTATAGTTTCTCCAACCTGGCTACATCTTCTACCGTGCCCTATACCGGTCGCGTTACAACGAACTCGGTGTTTGGCTCTGTCGATCTGGACTATAAAAGCATGTTGTTCCTTACAGCAACCGGGCGACAGGATTGGTTCTCTACCTTAAGTCCGAAGAACAATCATATATTTTATCCGAGTGTTGGTGCAAGCTTCGTGTTGTCAGACGCAGTGTCTTTGCCACGTATCTTTAATCTGGCACGCATTCGCGCATCGTGGGCGCAGGTCGGTGGTGGTGGTCCTGATCCGTATGCCATCAACCTTACCTATAGCAGTGTTGCCAGTGCCAGCTCCGTGCCGTTGCAGAATGTTACGACACAATCGGATGGTACTACAGCAATCACCAATGTAAACCTGAAACCATTTACCTCTACAACAACCGAAGTTGGTTTCAATATACAATTGCTCAATAACCGGTTGGGCCTGGATCTCGCCCTGTATAATCGCAAAACGACTGATGACATTGTGAAGGTGCCTATATCCAACACCTCCGGTTATAGCTCCGCTATACTTAATTCCGGTGAATTGAGTAATAAAGGAATTGAGTTGTTGCTCACCGGCACACCGGTTAAGACAACCAATTTCAGTTGGGAAACCAGCTATAATTTTGCCTACAATCAAAGCGAAGTGTTGAAACTCGCAGATGGTATAAGTACATTTTCCCTTGGAAACTCGGCAAACGGCAATGCCTTTATCAACAACAAAGTTGGCAAGACCTACGGTGCTATATATGGATACCGGATGTTGCGCGATGATAATGGAAATGTAATTTATGATACCAACTCCGGCCTGCCCTTGCAGACGGATATAAACCAGGAACTGGGCAAAGGCGTACCACCGCTCACAATGGGCTTCAACAGCGACTTCCGCTACAAGAATATATCGCTGAGCTTTTTGATAGATGGTAAATTCGGTAATAAAGTGTTTTCTGTAATGGAAGTATATGCCACACGGTTAGGTTTATTAAAGTCAACGCTGCCTGGGCGCGAGAATGGTTTAGTGCTAACCGGTGTAACAAAAACAGGCGACAGCTTTACCCGCACCATACCGGTAACCGAACTTCGAAGTGGCTACTATAATAACCTGAACCGCTATACCGAATTGTTTGTACACGATGCCAGCTTTGTAAAGCTGCGCCAGGTAATTATATCATACCATATACCCGTTTCCAAAGTAAAATTCCTGCGTATGCAATCGGCCAGTATAGCATTTGTGGCACGCAACCTGTTAACGTTCTATAAGAAGACAGACAACTTTGATCCGGAGACAAGTCTCACAAACGGTCCTGCACAAGGTATAGAATCCATCGGCTTGCCGCGCACGCGTTCGTATGGAGTGAACCTGATGCTCAAATTCTAATCTTTAAACACGAAGATCATGAAACATACAATACAGAAATATATCCAGGGAGTATTGCTGACCCCGGTTCTCTTCATGCTGGCGTGCGACAATAACTTTGATGACGTAAATACCAATCCGGATGCTGTCTCAAAAGTTACTCCGCAGTATATATTCAGCAAGGCACAGTATGATGGCGTGCGGTACGGAGGCAACACGCAGGCGTTGTTATTGGGAACCATGCAGTATACCACAAGCTATAACGATGTTGCCGGATTTGGTTCCAAGTATGTAGCTTCTCAGAGTGCACAGTCCAGTTCAGTCTTTAGTCTTTCGTATCCCAACCAGATCAACGAGATCGGGGAAGTGATCAAAGCAGTACAGGACGACCCCACGCGGGTGAATATGTATGCCGTGGCAAGGATATGGCGCGTGTTCTGCTTCAGCCGCCTGACAGATCTATATGGCGATATACCTTATTCTGAAGCGGGCCAGGGGTATAATGCATCAGTCTTTCAGCCGGTATACGATACACAGCAAAGTATATATGCAGATATGCTGAAGGAGCTGGAGGAAGCCGTACAGAGTCTTGATGTAAATAACGCTGTTACATTCGGAACATCCGATCTTATCTATGGGGGTAATACAGCCCAATGGAAAAAGTTTGCATACTCCATGATGCTACGCCTCGGTATGCGCATGACAAAAGTAAATGCTGCAGAGGCTCAGGTATGGGTAACAAAAGCTATAGCCGGTGGTGTTATTACAAGCTATGCGGATATAGCGAAACTTACCTACATCGGTTCCGGTCAGGATATTAACAAGAATCCGTTAGCGTTGAGCATGCTCAACGATGACTATATCAAAGCCGATGGAGTCTCAAACACAGAGGGCGGTAAATATCAAAAAGTCTTTATTGATTCGTTGAAAGCAAATAACGATCCGCGGCTTGGCGTATTGGCGGTGGTATATGTAGACGGTGTGGCAAGTTCTGATCCGGCTATACAGAAAGGTATGCCGGCCACGATAAACGGAGTGAAGCCTGCCGACTTTGTGACATACTCAGAGCCGAATCAAAAAACATTGCTGCGTGTAGCCGCGCCCATGTTACTCTTTACAGCAGCCGAAAGTAACTTCTTGCTTGCTGAAGCCGCGCTTCGTAACTGGTATACGGGTGAGACTGCGGATGAGCTTTATGAGAAAGCCGTTCGCGAGGCCATGTTGCAGTGGGATCTCATCAGTGGTACCGCCGGTACAATCTCAGAAGATGCCATAACAGACTATATCGATGCGCACCCGTTAGAGACAAGCGCTCCCATCGATGTGCAAATGGAACAGATATATACGCAGTTCTGGCTGGGTATATTTCCGGATGCGCAGGAAGTATTCGCAAACTACAGGCGTACGGGATATCCGGCATTGGTTCCGAATAATTATCCCGGTAATGCCACCGGTGGTAAAATTTTCAGAAGATTCCTTTACCCGGTAAACGAAGCTACACTGAACACAGCATCCTATAACGAAGCCATCGGGAGACAAGGTCCTGATGATTTCCTGACCCGCGTGTGGTGGGACAAAGAATAGACACTGAATCCAAACTTTATACTCATGAAAGAACAACGCAGAAACGTGTTAAAGAAACTGACAGCATCACTGGCCGGTATATTAGGGCTTGGTTATGCTGCACAGGCAGGGAATGATACCAGCAAAACTGCTTTTAATGTAACCACCGACCAGGAGATACCACTATTCTCCGGAGCTGTGAAACATGGTGGTTTTGTATTTATTGCCGGCAAGGGTGCCCATTTTGAAGGTGATATAAAGGCGCATACCGAACATGTTTTAAAAGAACTTGAAAAAGAGCTGAAGAGCGCAGGCTCTTCCATGGACAATGTAGTAAAGGTAAATGTATACCTCAACGATATAAAAGACTACCAGGCTATGAACGAAGTATACCGCGGCCGTTTTGGCAACAAGCCTCCCGTACGCACAACGGTAGGGGTAGGCGGTGGTGTACCGGGAAATTCGCTGGTAGAGATAGATTGCATCGCGATCGTCTGAAAAATTTCCCCTCTCACGGGAATGTAATGTGTTAATTTTTTCTTCAGGCTTCTCACGTGCTCTTGCTTGGTTTGGTCAAGAGCCGTGGAAGCTATTGTTTAAAAGATAACTGTGAGCTTCGAGGTGTGAGCTGTGAGATTTTAAAATATAGTTATTACCATGATTAAGATTAAGATATGCCTAAACGCAGAGATGTATTAAAACAGATTTCAACGCTGCCTTTACTGGGTGGACTGGCTGCCAGTGTAATGCCGTTGGATATAGTGGCAGCACCACGGTATAAAGATTATTTTAAGGAGCTGGGTATCCGTACGTTTATTAATGCTGCGGGTACCTATACTTCCATGACAGGGTCGCTTATGGCGGATGAAGTGGTGGAGGGTATACAGTATGCGTCCAAAGAATATGTATTGCTGGATGAGTTGCAGGATAAGGTAGGGGAGCGAATCGCGACCCTGTTACATTGTGAAGCCGCAACAGTTACTTCCGGGGCAGCATCGGCCATTACACTGGCAACGGCCGGTATATTAAGCGGCATGGATGAAAAGAAAGCTGCGATGATTCCTCATCTCGAAGGCAGCGGCATGAAAACGGAAGTGATCATGCAAAAGGCGCACGATATAGTATATGCACATGCGCTGCGTAACTGTGGCGTGAAAGTAATATTCGTGGAGACACGTGCCGAGCTTGAGAAGGCGATCAACAGTCAGACGGCGTTGATGTTCTTTGTGAACGCCAATAATTTCGAAGGGAAAATCCGCGCTGAAGAATTTGTGGAAGTTGCCCGAAAATATAGTATACCTACTATAAACGATTGTGCCGCGGATGTTCCACCGGTAGAGAATCTTTGGAAATATACCCGTATGGGATTCGACCTGGTGTGTTTCTCCGGGGGAAAAGGTATACGCGGTCCGCAAAGCGCAGGACTTCTGTTGGGAAGAAAAGACCTGGTTGCAGCGGCCCGGTTAAGTGCTCCGCCACGCGGTAACACCGTAGGGCGTTGCATGAAAGTAAATAAGGAAGAAATTCTGGGAATGCTGATTGCGCTCGAAGTATACCTTGCCAGAGATCATGCGCAGGAGTGGAAGATGTGGGAAGCCCAGATCGCTGTTATCAACGATGCCATTAAATTGATGCCGGGTGTGGAAACAAAGATAGATGTACCACCCATTGCCAACCATATACCTACACTGAATGTGTCGTGGAATACGAAGCAGGTAAAGCTCTCCGGTGATGAACTGAAGGAAAAGCTTCGAACGGGACATCCGTCAATTGAAGTAGCCGGTGGCGGTGCCAACAGTGTAAGCATTACAACCTGGATGCTCGTGCCCGGACAGGAGAGAATTGTGGCATCGCGACTTCGCGAAGCGTTGCTTAAAGCTGCTGTGTAATGCTTGCTCGATTATCTATACATCGATTGAGACCGATATGGTTGCGTGGTTTGCTTATAATCTTTTTGCTATTGGATAACAGGCTATATGCACAAGACTATACGTTGCTGTTAAAGGGCGGTCATATTATCGATCCGAAAAATAATATCAATGGACCTGCCGATATAGCGGTGCGTGCCGATACGATTGTGGCCATTGGTAGAAATCTCGATGCTTCGCGCGCGCGGCAGGTGATTGATGTTTCGGGTATGTATATATCTTCCGGACTTATCGATCTTCATTCTCATAATTTTTATGGCACAGAGCCTGATCATTATTTGAGCAACGGCTTCGAGGCACTGCCTCCCGATGGATTTACCTTTCGGTGTGGCATCACTACGGTAGTGGATGCCGGTGGTGCCGGATGGAAAAATTTTACAGTCTTTCGCGATCAGACGATACGACAATCCAAAACGCGCGTACTCTCTTTCTTAAATATAGTAGGTGAAGGAATGCGCGGTGGTCCGTATGAGCAGAACCTGGCAGATATGGATGCGCGCATGACAGCGCTGGTGGCACAACAGCATCGTGAAATTGTAGGCATTAAAGTAGCGCATTACTCCGGCAGTGAATGGGAACCGGTGGATCGCGCGGTCGCTGCCGGGAAGATAGCACGTATACCGGTGATGATCGATTTCGGTGGACACATTCCTCCGTTGTCGCTGCAGGAGCTTCTGGAAAAACACTTACGTCCGGGAGATATATTTACCCATACATTCGCGCGCGTTGCCGGCAGAGTACCTGTTGTGGATGCGCAAGGTAATGTCCTTCCATTTGCGCGTGAGGCTCAACAGCGCGGTATACTTTTCGATGTAGGTCATGGCGGAGGAAGTTTTCTGTTTTCACAAGCTATCCCCGCTATAAAGAACGGATTCTTTCCGAATACTATCAGCACCGATATACATACCGGCAGCATGAATGCCGGCATGAAGGATCTTCTGAATGTGATGTCTAAATTCCTAAATATAGGGATGAGTCTACAGCAGGTGATTCAATGCACCACGTGGGCTTCCGCTAAAGCTATTAACCGCGATGACTTAGGACATCTGTCTGTCGGTGCTGTTGCAGATATAGCGGTGTTCACTGTACAGAACGGTAAATTTGGTTTTGTAGATTCTGGCGGGAATAAAATAGCCGGTACTAAAAAACTGCAATGCGAGCTGACTATACGTGCGGGAAAAATTGTGTACGACCTCAATGGTATTTCAAGTCTGGTATGGATGCCGGAGCAAACCGCTCGTGGTAAATAAAGAATAAATCTGTAAGGACAACCAACGCAAAGTAGATATACATGAAGTCAATGATGATGTTGCTGCTGGTGCTTGCACCGGTGGTCGTTTCACTCGCACAAACTATAGCGCGAGACGAACTTATATTTCTTACCTCAGAGTGGAAAGGCGAACGTTTTACTGACGGCCGACCGAAGTTACCCGATGAACTGCTGGAACGTGCCAAACACGTTACAATAGAAGAGGCATGGCTTGTGTTGAAGAATGAAGGCTACCGCTGTCAGTTTGAAGGGAACTGGAAGGTTGTGAATCATAACGCAGTGATGGTTGGGCGCGCGTTAACAGCCATGTATATACCGAGTCGCCCGGATATAGAGAAGAACATCAAAGAGCGCGGTAAAAAGGAAGGCCGCATCGGAAATACCAATGCATGGCCCATTGATAAATTAAGCAAAGGCGATATATATGTAGCGGACTGTTTTGGCAAGATACAGGGCGGTACATTGATTGGCGACAACCTGGCAAGCTCGATCTATGCGAAGTCGGGAAACGGAGTTATCTTTAACAGTGCCGCACGCGACCTCGAAGGTATATCTAATATACAAGGCTTTAACGCGTGGGTTCGCGACTGGGATCCATCGTACCTGGAAAATGTAGTGTTGATTGGTTTAAATACACCCATACGTTTAGGACAAGCCGTAGTGTTGCCGGGCGACCTCGTGTTGGCCAAAGAAGAGGGCGTAATTTTTATACCGGCACACCTTGCTCAGAAAGTTATTATCACCGCGGAGTTCCTTTCCCTTCGCGACAAGTTTGCTTACGCGATGCTACGTGAAGGCAGATTTACTCCGGGCGAGATTGACAACCAGTGGACAGACAGAGTAAAGGAAGTCTTTTTGCAATGGCTCGATAAAAATCCCGGAGCACTGCCTATGAAGCGTGCCGAACTGGATGAGTTTATGAAGAACAGAACCTGGTGAGGATTCTTCCTGCGATCAATCAGACTACATTAACTTTTAAAGATGCTCAGGATATATAGCTATAAAACCTTTTTTTACCTGTCGGCTCTTTGCTTGCTGACAGCCGGTATATTGATATGGACAGACGCAGATAGTGGCTCGGGTATATTACTGGTGGCGGCTGTGGTGCTGCTGGCATTGGGCTTTCGCCGATATGCTGCGCTGAAGGGATATACCTATACCATGATGGTGATCGCTGCGGTGATTGCAGCCATGTTTTATCCGCAGTATTTTATTACCGTTGGCGATTTCCGGCTCGACCGCATGATAACGCCATTGCTACAGATCATTATGTTCGGTATGGGAACCGCGATGAGTGCGCAGGATTTTATAGGTATCATTCGCATGCCGAAGGGCGTGATTGTAGGTACACTCAATCACTTTACCATTATGCCGCTGCTCGGTTTTACACTTGCGAATATATTTGATTTTCCCCCGGAGATTGCCGCGGGTGTTATACTCATTGGGTGTTCTCCGTGCGGTATGGCGTCTAATGTTATATCGTATCTCGCACGAGCTAACCTGGCGCTTTCCATTACACTTACTACTGTATCAACTTTTCTGGCGCCTATACTTACTCCGTTGCTCATGAAGCTACTCGCAGGACAGTTCATCGAGATTGATGTTGTGAAGATGATTTGGGACATTACCAAGATTGTAATTCTCCCGGTAGGAGCTGGTTTACTCTTCAATCATCTGCTGAAAGGCAAAGTGAAATGGCTTGACGAAGCAATGCCACTACTCTCTATGGCAGGCATCGGGTTTATTATACTCATTATTACAGCAGCCGGTCGCGGAAGTTTGCTGGAGATAGGTATAGCATTGATTGCGTCTTCACTCATTCATAACACTGCAGGATATTTTTTAGGATACTGGTCTGCACGATTGTTCCGTATGCAGGAACAGGATTGCCGAACCATTGCCATTGAAGTGGGGATGCAAAACGGTGGTCTTGCTTCCGGTATAGCCCGGGAGATGGGCAAGCTTGCAACCGTAGGATTGGCGCCTGCTATATTTGGTCCACTCATGAATATAACCGGATCAATGCTTGCAACCTGGTGGCGTGGGCGTCTGATTGAAGATGATGAGGTGAGGAAAGTAGAGGAGACTGTCAGGGGAAAACTTGAGACAGAGCGTTGATATCCATTGAAAAATGATTTCCCGCAGAATGCTTCTGCGGGAAATCATGAACTATTATTTCTTTATCGTAAAGCTAGCGACAGCTTTTTCATCTTGTGAGTTGCCGCCAACAAATATAGTATACTTGCCCGGCACAACTTCCCAGGTGCTTTTCTTCAGGTTCCACTTTTGCAGATCAGCAATCGGTATACTTAACGTTATATCCTGCTGACCACTTTTGGCTATATGTACGCGACTGAATTGCTTCAGCTCCTTTAACGGAGCACGCTCACCAGTAGGATACTTGATATAGGCCTGAACAACTTCATCGCCATCATACGAACCGGTATTCTTTACTTGCACCGTACATGAAACTATATCTTTTGCTTTGTAGGATTCGCGTGGTTTTTCTTTCCAGGCGTAAGCGAACTGCGTATAGCTTAGTCCAAATCCAAAAGGATATTGCACCTCGCCCGTAAAGTAACGATACGTTCTTCCTTTGGTAGCGTAGCTGTCGTAAGCAGGCAGATCGTTGAATGATTTGTAGAACGTTACTGGCAGTCGTCCTGAAGGAGAAACTTTTCCGAAGAGTATATCTGCCAAAGCGTTTCCGCCTTGTTCTCCGGGATACCAGGCAAGTATAACGGCATCCGCGTAGGGCTCGATCGCAGCTACATTTATAGCACTGCCGGCAGTTACTACAGCTATAATCGGCTTCTTGTGTTTCTTGCGTAGTGCTTTTAGAAACGCTATATGGCTGGCCGGTATATTCAGGTCAGCTTTATCGCCACCGTGAGCCGCGAGAAATGCATCGCCTTCTTCACCTTCCAGCACAGGCGTAAGTCCTACCACGGCAATGGTAACATCACTGTTCTCGGATGCCCACAAACCACCGAAATGTACTGAGTCAACATCGTTACAACCCAGGTCATACTGCACAACGGTAGCAGGCCCGGCAGCTTTGGTAATGCCTTCCACGAACGTGACTACATCCGAAGAAACACCGTGATAATTTCCTAACAACGCATCGAGCGATGCCGCGTTAGCTCCGGCCACAAGTATACTTCCATACGATTCTGATTTCAACGGAAGTATATTCTTGTCGTTTTTCAGCAGTACCATACTTTGTTGAGCAGCCTTACGCGCATAGTTAACATGGGTTGCGCTACGTATACTCTCTTGTCCTAAAGACGAGAACGGTACATTTTCAGGGTTGTCGTAGAACCCAAGTTTAAATTGTGTGCGCAGGGAAGGAGCAAGAGCATCATCAATTTCTTTTTCGGTGATAAGATTTTGCTGAACCGCTTTCATCAGATCATCCTGCAGCATATTGGAGCAATCTAGATTCACACCGGCTTTGATTGCCGCTGCAGCAACGTGTACAGCATCGGGCATTACTTTATGACGCAGCCATATATCTTCGAGCGCCCAGCAGTCTGTTACTACATGTCCCTTGAATCCCCATTCTTCACGAAGTATTTTATGCAGCAAAGTATTGCCTGTACAACAAGGTTCGTCATTCACACGGTTATAGCCACACATCACCGATTCGACACCGGCACCTACCAGTTCATGAAAAGCATAGAGATATGTTTCGCGCAGATCTTTCTCGTCAACAATAGCATTGAACGTATGGCGGTTTGCTTCCGGGCCACTGTGCACGGCAAAGTGTTTGGCGCACGCTGATGTTTTGAGATAATGCGGATCGTTTCCCTGCAAGCCCTTTACAAAAGCTTTCCCCATGCGCGCTGTGAGGTACGGATCTTCACCGTATGTTTCCTGTCCACGGCCCCAGCGCGGATCGCGGAATATATTAATGTTCGGAGACCAGAACGTTAGTCCCATATACTGTATCCTGCGATCTTGTTTCACGGCCAGGTTATACTTGGCGCGTGCCTCGGTAGAAATAACATCTGCGATGGAATGTTGCAGATCATCGTTGAACGTTGCCGCAAGGGCAATAGCCTGCGGAAATACCGTTGCTTCACCGGCCCGTGCTACTCCGTGCAATGCTTCATTCCACCAGTTATATACCGGTATACCAAGACGCGGCACACCTTTGCTGTTAAAACCGAACAGGTGAATTTTCTCTTCGAGCGTGAGTTGCTTCAGCAGATCGCGCACGCGATCGTCTGCCGGGAGACTTGCATTCTGGTAAGGTTGCACCGTGCTTTGTGCAGCAGCAGGCAGGGTGAATAAAATTACACACAGAAACGTGTGTATGAAGTAAAGCGTTCGCATGGCAGAACCGGGTTAAAATTGATTTGAGGGTTCAAATATTGACAGTAAATCATTTTAATGGGACATGCGGCATGGAAAATTTTTTTTATTCTTTTTTCTGCGGTTATTAAGATTAGATTTCCGGGAGATAGTCGTTTAAAGGGTTCCAGAGTGTAGAGCAGAATAACTTGGAGTATGTTCCATCCCTGTATGGATATACGATTATCATTGTTAAATTTAAGGGATCGATAGATTTATTTAGATGCGCTATAGTAATTATTCTGCTGAGGATCTTGCATTGGACGACAGTTTTAGGAAATGGGTGCTGAGCCCGGATGATGAGTCTACTCAGTTCTGGAACCGATGGCTTGAAAGTAATCCTCACAGAGAAGAAGACATTCATAAAGCTAAACAACTTGTTAAACTCGCTGGCTTGCGCACAGACAACGAGATCACTACTGCTTTTCTCGATGTGTGGGGAAAGATAAAAGAGAACGCAGAACAAGAGACGCAGCAACAAACACAAAGCACACAGAATTACAGAGCCTGGGCAGCAGCTATAGCTGCGATGATGGTGCTGGCTGCGATATATGTTTTATGGCCCGCGCAGCAGGCTGATGTTACCTATAGAACTGCCTTTGGAGAAATCAGAGAATTTATACTTCCGGATGGATCGCGCGTGGCATTGAATGCCAACTCGCAGCTTGTATATAATACCAATTGGACAGGAACGAAACGCAAGGTATTCCTAACGGGCGAAGCTTTCTTTGATGTAGTACATACGGGCGATAACAAAGAATTTATAGTAGAAACGTTTGAAGATTTTTCAGTGCAGGTACTCGGCACGGAGTTCAACGTAAATACTCGTAAAGGAAATACTGCGGTATATCTGCAATCGGGAAGAATCGAGCTGCAGACTGCGAAAGAAAACGTGATATTAAAACCCGGTGATCTCGCGGTGATCAAAGACACAAATCCAGTATGGTTCAACCGTGATGCAAAAGCAGAGAATACGCTGGCGTGGAAAAATAATCTCTTCATCTATAATGATACTCCGCTCTCCGGAATCATTCAGGACATTGAAGATAACTTCGGAGTGCAGGTGCACGTAACCGAATCGGCTTTAATGGACAAACGTGTAACAGCAAAGATATCCCGTAAAAATGTGGATGTTTTATTGCAAGTTCTTGGAGAAATATTGGATGTCCAAATCGAGCAAAATAAAAAGCAGATCGTTATAAGTCCCAATCATCAGGATTGATTACCTTTGGTGGAATAGGTTTTCTCTATCCAGTCTCCAAACCCTATAGGTAAACCTCGATCCAATGAGCTGCCAATCACAAAGAGTGATGAAAGCGTTTTGTGCTTTTGTCGCATGCTATAGCATGGTTGGTTATATCTATGCACAGGGTGCAACTATAAAAAATCGCTCTGCGGTTAATAAACCTCTTCTTAGTCAGTCTGTTGATAAACCAATTCCTTTAGCCGATGCGTTGCGTAAACTCGAAGAGCGGAATCACGTAACCTTCGCCTATCAGAAAGATTTTCTGGAAAATAAGTTTGTCACCTATACGGCAGACGAACGTAAATCGCTGGAAGTATACCTTGACGAAATGCTTGCTCCGCACAACCTGGAGTATAAACGGGTGGAAGGTATAGATCAGACGATCTATGTTATATACCCGAAACGTGAGCGGCTTGCCGAAGCTAAAACACTAACGATATCCGGAAAGGTAACAAACCAGTTTGACGAAGCCATTGCCGGTGTGAGTATATTCCTGAAAGAAGAAGGCATTGGTACGCTAACCGATATGGAAGGCAATTACTCGATCAGCTTTCCGCAGGATAATGAAAATGTACTGGTGTTCTCCCATATAGGGTATATGGTGAAGGAAGTGTCCTATACCGGTGAACAGTACGTTGACGTTGTGCTGGCTGAAAACCTGTCGCAGCTTTCGGAAGTTGTTATCACGGCATTGGGTATTAGCAAAAATCAGAAGGCTCTCGGGTACTCCGTGAGTACGATCAATTCGTCTCAGATCACACAGGCCGGAAATACCAACGTTGTGTCCGCCATGTATGGAAAAGCTCCGGGTGTAAGAATACGTACAGCACCCGGCGGTGCTACGAGTGCTGTTACCATGCAGGTTCGCGGTTTAAATTCACTGAACTATAATGCACAGCCGCTATATATAGTCGATGGTGTTTTGATGCGTGACGGAAACGAGAAGGGCGCACTCGGTGTAAACAATACTGATTACTATACCGATGCCCGTATTCGTGGCAATGGTATACTGGATATAAATCCATCGGATATTGAAACGATATCGGTGCTGAAAGGTGCAGGCGCAACAGCTCTCTATGGATCCGATGCTGCGAATGGTGTTGTGGTGATCACCACCAAGAAGGGCGATAAGAAAGCAGGGCTCGGTGTAGAGATCGGGTATACTGCCAGTCTCGAACAGGTTGCCTTTACTCCGCATTATCAGAATGTATACGGTCCGGGTTTCGATCGCGACCGAAATATATCGCTCGGTGCTGATGCATCCGGTTGGGTTCCGGTTGATATGGATCAGGATGGTGAAGCCGAAACAAAGCGCCCGTTGTTTGAATCGTATGCACAATTCGGACCGAAGATGGATGGCGAGCAGGTAATGTGGTGGGATGGTACAAAACGAAATTATAGTCCTCATCCGAACAATTATAAAGATTTTTACAGGCACGGCTATAATTCCTTATTCAATGCCGCCATCAGTAATAAAACAGAACGCGTTGCCTATCGATTCTCTTATTCCAGAAACGACTATGCCGGTATACAGGTAGGTGGTAAACTGCAACGCAATACATTTAACCTGAATAACTATATCAAGATATCGGATCGCCTCTCGGCCGATGTAGTATTGAATTATTCCAATAGCCGGGTGCACAATCGTCCGTTAAAAATTAATCGGATTACGTCAAGCTGGGATGGATTTTTCAGCAGGGCAGAAGATATGTCGTTGTTGTCTGAAAAGTATAAAACATCGAAAGGGTATAAATGGGTGCCCTACGATCAATCGCAGCGAGATCCTGCCGAAACCCTATACTTTACAACACCGCGCGGTTATGAAGTAATGAATTTTTTCTGGAAGCAACTTCGGGACAGTGAAGACGAGAACCAGAATCGACTGATCTCCAGTGTCACACTTCATTACGAGATTACACCCAACCTGCATTTTCGTGGTAAGATCGGTAATGACTTTACAAGTCTCTCCATCAAAGGAAAAGGATATAATGAATACCCGACAATCTTTAATGTTAACAGCAGCACCGGGTCGTATAGTGTGTCCAACGGGCGGTATTCGATTTTATATACCGATGCTCTGTTAACCTATAGCAAAACCGTATCGCGTGATTTTTCTTTCTCGGTCAACAGCGGGTTCCAATTGCGGGATGAACAATATCGTGATCAGGCCACTGCTACGAGCGGAGGATTGGCTGTTGAAAACTGGTTTAGTCTGAATAACTCTTACAACGCTACCAAGATTGCAACAGAAACACAGTCGCTTATTTTAAAGTATGCTTTTCTGGGTATAGTAAATTTGAACTATAAGGATTTGCTTTTTCTGGAAGGTACAGCGCGGCAGGAGTATTCTTCTACATTGGCACCTGGTAATAACCGGTATTTTTATCCATCTGTAAATAGTAGTTTTATTTTGTCAGACGCGGTGACGTTGCCTCGTTTTATTTCGTACGCCAAGCTTCGCGGGTCGTATGGCGTGGTGGGGAATGCTCCACCCGTTTATGAAGCAAATATACTATATGATCTCACGTCACTGCAGACTACACAAGGTTCTGTGACAGCTGCTTCAACACAGGGAAACCTGTACGGTAATAATGCTATCAAACCCGAAAATAAATATGAGACAGAATTCGGTCTTGAGACAAAGCTGTGGGAAGGAAAGATAGGGGTTGACCTGACGTACTACGCCAGCCGAATAAAAAACCAGATTCTGAAACTGGATTTACCCACGAGCGTAGGTGCGAGTAAAATGCTGACGAATATAGGTCAGTTGCAAAATAACGGTTGGGAGCTGGGACTCAATTCATCAGTAGTAACTTCCGCATTTACATGGACAAGCGCTGTCAATATAGCGTTGAATACATCGAAGGTTCATTCGCTGGGAAATGGTATTGATAAACTGGTGTTTCGCGATCTGGAAGGAAGCGCTATACAAGTTGTAGCAGAACCTGGGGAGTCGATTGGAAATATATATGTATACCCGCGCAAGACAGATAGTAACGGTAACTTTATTATTAATGATAAAGGTGTATATATCATCGATAAGACCCGGTATGTTAAAGCTGGTAACATGCTGCCCAAAGTAACCGGTGGATTTGTGAATGCTTTACAGTATAAGAATTTCAGACTCGATCTCACGATCGATTACAGCATTGGTGGCCGGATTATTTCGCCTCCTTTAAAATATGGTATGGGCTCGGGCATGTATACCAGTACACTGCGATATCGTACGGCTGAAGCCGGTGGATTGCCGTACTATATTAACGCCACGGGTACTAAAATTCTGCTTGAAGGGCATAATGCAGCAGCTCCGGATGGGAGCACGGTATACCATGACGGTGTTGTATTGAAAGGGGTAACAAACAACGGGTCACCCAACGAAACAGTTATTGATGCACCAACCTACTACCTGAGTACATACGACTGGGGCAGCAACGCCTGGAACGAGAACGCAGCTATATACGACAACAGCTATATAAAAATGCGCGAAGCAGTGCTAAGCTATATGCTGCCGGCTGAGTTTGTTAGCAAGCTGCACTTTCAAAGTATTCGTGTGTCGCTGGTAGGACGAAATCTTTTTTACCTCTGGCGCACGTTGGAGAATCTTGATCCAGAATCTACCATTGGTACAAACTGGTTGAATCAGGGTATAGACGAAGGAACCAATGCTGCTACACGAAGTTATGGCTTTGCACTTAATATGAGTTTCTAAATATCAGGGATGTGAGGTTCGGAAAAATTATAATAAGTATAGGGCTGTTGATGATCGGTATATCCTGTAAGGAAGAACTGGATGATCGTTATGAGAATCCGGATCGTACCGCGGATGCAACGATCGATCAGTTTTTTACAGCAATGCTGAACAATAACCGCGTGCGGCCTCAGTACTGGGAGATGAGTACGTTCATAAACTGGCATATTGGTGTATATACCCAGTCTGTCGGTTTTTTGAATACTGAATATATATACCAGCAGAATGAGGCCTATATCAGTAATCGTTGGGATGATTTTTACCGCCCGAGTGCAAATGGTTCCGGAGTGATGGCTTTATACCGCGAGATTGAAAAAGCTTATGCGGCCTTATCAACGGACGAACAGAAGAGTGTGGAAGTATTTGTACAGGCTGCAAAAGTGGTGTTGTATGAACAGGCAGCACAGATGGTTGATATGTGGGGAGATATACCATTCAGTGAAGCTGGCTTGTTGAATAAGACAGGTGAAGTAGTATATCCGGTTTTTGACAGCGATGCCGTTGTGTATGATACCTTGCTGGCAGGTTTGAAAGAAGCGTCTGAATATTTTTCATCGGCTGAATTGTCGTCCTCTACGCAATCAGTGTTTTCTACGCAGGATATTTTACTGCATGGCGATCTCAAGCGCTGGCAGCGGTATGCTAATGCACTACGTCTTCGTCTGTTGATGCGCATCTCGTTTGTGAACGAAAGTCGCGCACAAGCCGAGGTAACGGAAATGTTGAGCAACCCGGGTGTTTATCCTTTCCCCGGTGATGTAGCCGCACAGTACGACCCCGATAATGATGATGTGTTGTTACAGCCGCTTGTAAACTATACCGATGATCTGCATATAGCTTTTACCGACTGGACCAATTACCCGGCACCGTACTTTATGCTGGAAGAAGTACTGAAGCCTGTAGAAGACCTGCGGATACCGGTGTTATACGATAAGTACGGACAAACCATGAACGGACAATTTGTGCCGAACTCGGGCTACAACGGTATGCCGATAACATATTCGCAAACCGAGCAACAAATAAACCTGGAGAAGTTCGCTATACTGGATTCAGGTACATTTCTCTACAATTCGAAACTGCCCGGAGTACTAATGACGGCCTCTGAGGTTAATTTTCTAAAGGCAGAAGCCTATGAACGATGGGGTGGGGGTAGCGCTGTTGATGAATATACCGAAGGCGTTAACAGGTCTGTTGTATTTTATTACTACCTCAACAATCTGAATCAGTCGTCTGGCAGAAAAATTGCGCCTCCCGCCGATGCGACTATCGACACATTTATAGCCAACGCCATTGCTCCGCTCTATACCGGAACGCAACACGATAAGCTCGAAGCCATCTGGACTCAGAAGTGGGTACATTTTGGTTTTTTACAGGCTATTCAAAGTTGGTCTGAATTGCGGAGAACGCATCTTCCTCAATTATACTTCTATACATCGCCGCTCACCGGGTATGAATTACCTCCGTCCCGGCTTACCTATCCTGGCAACGAGAAAACGTTTAACAGTAATTATAATGCTGTTGCTGCGAAAGATACGCGCGATGGTAAAGTTTTCTGGGATGTGCAGTGACCTTATGCCTTAATACCAAATATTTTATTGTACGATCCGGTTTTGTTGTGCTAACTGATAATGGTATAACATAGTATAATAAATGTTTAACGTATATATAGGTATATTTTTGTGTTAAAAATTGGCTTTTTTAGGTGTATTTATTGCGTTTTTTGTTGATTCTGTGATTAATGGTTGGTTTGCGATATTATTTTGTAGTTGCGGTGTTTTGTTTATGTAATGATCAGTTTTTGTTAAAAAAATAAAATATTTTTTGGTGAAGGGGATTAGATTCTGATTAGCCTCCCGTTTAGTAGCAAAACCACCAGAATGGATCATTGCTACAATAATTCATTTGCCTATACCTGCTTTCATATGTTTCTGCCATATAGACTATATATATATGTCAGAACAGAAATCATACAAGCCATTGCCCCGGTGCGACAGGCCTTATCTGCTCATAAGGTTTATTTAACGTTCAATGATTTAGTTTGGGTTAATGCTGAATTTAGAATTTATACTCTAGTCGCACCGGGTCAATCGGGCACGCTCACCAACGCAATTCGCGCTCCTCTCTATAATTTTTTTGTCGCACAACCTTTTAAACTTAATTATATAATTACTCTATGATGAAACATCTACGGAAAAGGATGAAGACCTTTTTGGTTTTCTCCCTGTGTTTCTGTTTCGCCTATGCAGCGCGAAGTCAGAGCGGAACGATAAGCGGTACAGTTACTTCAAATAGTGATGGTGCTCCATTGCCAGGAGTAAATGTGTTGGTGAAGGGGACAACAGTCGGTACCTCAACAGATTCAGATGGAAAGTATTCTATTGAAGCGAGCAGTAATGCTACGCTCGTTTTTTCCTTTATAGGTTATGCACCTCAGGAAGTACCCGTTAATAATCAGACTGCGGTTAATGTTGTGTTGGCTGAGGATATATCTCAGCTTGGTGAAGTAGTGGTTACTGCTTTTGGTTTGGAGCGTGAGAAAAAAGCAATAACCTATTCGGCACAGATGGTTGGAACGAATGAACTTTCTGAAGCTCGTTCGTTGAACGTGGCGAACTCCCTGTCAGGTAAAGTAGCGGGGTTAAGCTTCTCAACAACCGGTAACGGTGTTGGTAGCTCATCAAGAATTACACTTCGTGGTAACCGCTCACTGACCGGAAACAACCAGCCGCTTTTTGTTATAGATGGCGTGCCGATGGATAACAATGTGGCTTCTACACCTTCAGCAGATATAGGGGGTACTACCAGCTTCAATGGTATATCCAGTATCAACCCGGAAGATATTGCTTCTATTTCAGTATTGAAAGGTCCGTCTGCAGCAGCGCTATACGGAACACGTGCCAGCAACGGGGTTATCATTATCACCACTAAAAAAGGTACAGCAGGACAGAAAACCAATATATCAGTTTCATCAAACCTGATGTTCTCCAAGGCATATAATTTGCTGAACTTGCAAAATCAATATGGTCAAGGTAGTGCCGGAGTGTATGATCCTGCATCCCGGAATAGCTGGGGACCTGAGATGAATGGTCAGCAAGTAGCAGCATGGCAACTTTCGTTTAATCCTAATTACGCAGGACCTGCAACCTATGCGCTCACGCCACAGCCTAACAACGGCATGGATTTCTTCAAGACCGGGTATAACTGGGCGAAGACCATTTCCGCGTCTATGGGAAGCCAGACTACACAGGGATATTTTTCCTATACCAATACTTCTTCAGAAGGTATAGTACCCGGAAACGAACTGAACAGACATAACCTGAATTTGAGAATTACCAGTGACCTCAGCAGCAAACTGAAACTGGATGTTAAGACCAACTATATATATCAGAAAATAGACAACGCTCTGAATACAGGTGAAGGATCAATAGGCGAGGGTGTATATACGATGCCCAGAAGTATGCAGTACAGCCAGTACAAGCAATATCAGTATATAGATGACGCGGGACAGATTCAATATAACTGGCCTAATCCCAACGCTATAAACGGAGTAATGGAGAACCCGGCCTGGCTTGCACACAGAAACCTGAGAATAGACGAGCAAAACAGATTTATCGGGTTTGCTTCTTTGAAGTATAACTTTACGAATGAACTAAGCTTACAGGTGCGTTCGGGTCTTGATCAGTCATCACTCTCTACAGATGTTTCCCGGTATGCTTCCGTTTCTGTAATTGCTAATGATTTCGGTAGCTATTCACAATCAAAAGGAACCACACGCGAGTTGAACTCAGATTTCCTTTTGTCTTATAATAAAAAATTTGGAGACTTCTCTGCTAACATAAGTGCTGGTGGTAACTCACTTATGCAGAAACGATCTACGTTAAGTACAGGTGGTACATTGAGTAAAAGAAACTTTTTTGCAATAAGCAATCTCTCTACTGCTACCGTAACTTCCGATCCTTATGAAAAGCGCATCAACTCACTTTATGGTTTTGCGCAGTTGGGTTACAAAGATGTTTTGTTCCTGGATGTTACGGCTCGTAACGACTGGTCATCAGCACTGCCTGCGAGCAATCGATCTTACTTCTATCCATCGGTAGGTCTTTCAGGTGTATTGACGGATATGCTTAACGTTGAGTCTAATGTACTGACGTATTTGAAAGTAAGAGGTTCTCATGCTTCTGTGGGTAATGATACTGATCCTTATCGGTTGAGTCAGCAGCTTCTTTACTATGGATTTGACGGTGGTGTTGTACAATCATCAACAGTGCTCAACAACCCGAATCTTAAACCAGAGATTTCCTCTTCAAACGAGTTTGGTGTAGATGCCAGATTTTTTAACAATCGAATCGGCTTAGATGTTACTTTGTATCAGACCAAGACTAAAAACCAGATCTTTACTATAAACGTGCCTGAGTCTTCCGGATATTCTACTCAGGTAGTGAACGGAGGTTCCATTCAGAACAAAGGTATAGAAGTAGTGCTGAATGCAGGTGTTGTAGAAACGGATGCCTTCAGATGGGATGTAACCCTTAACTATTCAAGCTATAGAACGAAAGTACTTAGCATCATGGAAGGTCGTGATGAACTGTCGATCACAACCGGATATGAGCGATTAGCTCAAACACTTATCAAAGAAGGTGGTGGCTACGGAGATCTGTATATCAGAGGCTTTGAGCGTACGGACGATGGACAGATCCTGGTAAATGGAACCACAGGTTTACCTGAATTTACTTCAGGCTTTGATGTCAAAGCAGGTAACTTCAATCCGAGTTGGTTGGGTGGTATACAAAACAAACTGTCTTACAAAGACTTCTCTCTTAGCTTCCTGATCGATGCAAGAGTAGGAGGTAAAGTGATCTCTTATACGCAGTCAAAACTGGCTGGCGTTGGAGCAAGCGATATTACACTTAACGGACGCACCGATGGTTTCGTAGTGAAGGGTGTTGTTGCTACCCGCGATGCTGACGGTAACATTACATCTACTACACCCAATACAACTTCCATTACAGCAGAAAGTTATTGGACACAGGTTGCAAGCCGTGACCCAAGATCTGCAGAAGATTTTGTGTTCAGTGCAACCAACGTCCGCTTGAGAGAATTGGTACTCGGATATTCAGTGCCGAAGAAACTTTTAGGAGATGGTCCAATTACAGGAGTAAACTTCTCGATTGTCGGAAGAAACCTGTTCTTCCTTGTTAACAAGGCTAAATACTTTGATCCGGAACAAGGAGTCGGAGTAGGAAACCTTCAGGGTATTGAATCATTCAATATTCCTACTACCAGAGACATCGGGTTTAATGTGAAAGTAAATTTTTAAAAGAAAGTCGCGATGAAAAGAAATAAAATGAAATATATCACACTGGCCATTCTGTTATTGTCGGTGAGCTGCACCAGTGACTTTGATGAGATTAATACCAATCCGAGTACCCTTACAGCAGATCAATTAGATGCTACCATGGCCGGGCCGTCATTTGCCAATGCCCTATACAAAGGAATTGGTAATGCTTCATGGGCCATTCCGGGAGATGACTATGGTACTTATGGGTTGAGCACCATGTTGCATTCCATGCTTTTCT
This sequence comes from uncultured Chitinophaga sp., assembly GCA_902168205.1. Lineage (GTDB taxonomy): Bacteria > Bacteroidota > Bacteroidia > Cytophagales > Cyclobacteriaceae > Ohtaekwangia > Ohtaekwangia kribbensis. Next base: position 824,547 of record CABHOK010000003.1, read on the forward strand.
CTCACTACTTCTCTGCTGGCACTCCGAGTTGGGCAACAGAAAGAAACGGAATCAACGATGGCTGGAGAAGCCGCGGATGGTTGAGATTCTATACCCTCGCTGTACCTTCTCTGAGAAACGCATATACAGCGTCAGAAGGAAATGCTGAAGCGTTGGCTATCCTTGATATATGGAAAGTTTTTATGTTCCATAGATTCACGGATTCGTGGGGTGCTGTGCCTTATTCACAGGCAGGAATTGGTGGTGCATCTGTAGCATATGATTCACAGGAGGAGATGTATGCAGACTTTTTCAAATTGCTTGATGCTGCAAACACTACCTTAAGTGCTTCTGCAGAAACTACCGTAGGTATATTTGGAAGCTATGACAAAGTATACGGTGGCGACATTGAAAAGTGGAGAAGATTTGGTAACTCACTCAGATTACGCCTTGCATTGAGAATATCCGGTGTGGATGCCTCTACTGCCAAAACTCAGGCTGAAGCTGCCGTAGCTGCAGGTGTTATACAGGCCAATACCGGAAGCGCTTATTTTGCAGTAAGCTCGAACGCATACAATAACTTTGTAGATATAGCACGTTACTGGGGATTCTATATGTCAGCCGATTTGGAAAGCATCCTGAAAGGATACAATGATCCAAGGCTTTCAATATGGTTTGCTGCTAATACAAATGGAGAATTCGTAGGTCAGCCAAATGGTGGTGGAACTGTGCGCGACTGGAGCACCAGTGTCTTAAGTCTGACAAATCAAACTACTACGTTTGGAGATCCTAACACAAAGCCTATCGAAATTATGATGGCATCGGAGACCTACTTCAATCTTGCAGAAGGTGTTCTGAATGGCTGGAGCATGGGTGGCGGAACAGCGCAGACGTATTACGAAGATGGTATCCGCTTGTCGCTGCAACAATGGGGAGTTACTGATACGGATGACATCAATGCCTATATTGCCGGAAGTACAACTGCAGTACAACCAACTTTGGTTAGTGAGTATGCAGCGGCTGGATTGAGTACAACTCCTCCGGTTGATGTGCCCGTGTCGTGGGCAGGTACTGAGAGTGCACAACGGAAGCAGATTGCCGTTCAGAAGTATCTTGGACTCTTCCCGGAGTCATGGGAAACATGGTCTGATCTGAGAAGAACAGATGCTAACATCCTGTATCCTTTACTGCAAACAGAAAACTCTGCTGTTGGAAGAGGAGTGATGAAGAGACTTACTTATCTGCCGAATGAATATAGTACGAACACCGCTGCGGTTAATGCTGCCGTAAGTACTATAGCAGGCGGACAGGATGTAGGTAGCGCGAAAGTTTGGTGGGATGTTAACTAAACGTTAGAATCTTGAATAGAAAAAAGCGACCATATTATATGGTCGCTTTTTTTATATATACCGATATATATTATTTAATCGTATACTCAAGAATATAGCAGGAACAGATCGTGTTACTTGATAATCTTGAACTTGACATTCTTCGCACCAAAATTCGAAATCTTAAAGCCAACTATATCTTTTTTGTTCCTTACAAACTCTAATTCAAACTTGAAGGAATTTATACCCGTAAATTTACTGTCATCAATTCGGGTAAGTTCTATATCACTTAGTCTGCTGTGAGTTATAATTAATTTATCGTTCCGGAGTGTTACAGTATATCCGGTGGCGAGCTCATCGCTATAGTAATATCCGGTGAAATCTTTTAGGTTGGAGGTATATTTCTCAGTCTTTGTGGTTGCTAAAGTTGGTGAAGTGTTGTTTGTAACAGGTTCAGTGAATTGATTTTTTAGATAGAACTCAACAATCTTTAGTCCTGTACCGAGAATGTCGTAGTGTTCATCGTTGCTTAGGGCGATGATGGAAAGATTGTGCTCCGGGAATCTTGCTAACCACGCGCGAAAGCCGGCCGTGTGTCCGCCATGCGTAATGGCAGGTATACCGCGATGTTTCCAACGAACTTGTCCTTTCGCATGATAGGTTGTATCAGTTCCTGATGCGGCCCAGACCACGGGTTTAGTATTGTCCAAGACTGATACCTCGTTGAACGCTGCTATCAGTTGAGCATCTCCGATAATGGGATGATAAAAATTGTTTGCCCATTTTGCCATGTCTTCTGCTGTAGTGTGTAAACTTGAAGGACCGGCATCGGCAACGAGTAATTCTTTCTTGATATACTGTCCATCACTTTTTTCGTATGAATGCGCCCTGTTTTTTATAATGGTGTGATAGTCGTTGTAGAAACGCGTGTTGGTCATCTGTAATGGCTCGAATATATTTTTGCTGGTATAGTCTGTGAAGGATTGTTGGGTTACACGCTCTACAATTTGAGCGAGCAGGGTATATCCGGTGTTGCTATAGCCAAACGCAGTGCCGGGTTCAAAGTTTAACTCCTTTTGTCTTGCCGTTACTTTCAGAATCTGTTCAGTGGTCATAACATCTTCAATGTGCCAACCTGCCAGGGTGAGCGTGGCTGCGAGGTCTCGTATACCACTGGTATGTGCAAGCAGATGCCGTATCCGTATCGCTTTCCCATAGGACGGCAACTCCGGAATATATTTCCGAATATCATCTTCCAGCGAAAGCTGGCCTTGTTTCGCCAACAGGTAAATAGCAAAGGCGGTAAACTGTTTTGAAACCGATGCGATTTGAAAAACAGTTTCCGGTGTATTGGCAATTCCGTGTTCCAGGTTGGCGCTTCCGTAACTTTTCTTAAATACTGTTTTACCATCCTTTACAACTACGATGGAGACGCCCGGTGTATGTGTGTTGTAATGCGCAAACAAACTGTCCATTTTTTTATCAATGTCTGGTACAGACTGACTCAGTCCGGTACGTGTGATGAGCAACAGAATTATAGCAGGCAATGCAATCAGTCCTTTCATTTCAGTGCGATGTTATGGTTATCAATGAAAGGGCAAAAATCAACGTGGCAGCATCAAAATCCTTTAAAAAACATGATTCTTAAAGAGAAAGACGCAGATATATAGCTTTCTCTGAATAGGATACCGGGCGAAGTCTGCGGTGTTACAAATTTTTTTCATTGCTCCATCGGCATCTTCAAAATCCTTATTTTAATGTATGAAAAACAAAATGACCCATTTTGCCATTCACATTGATAACATGGAAAGGGCAAAGAATTTCTATGAGCAAGTATTTGATTGGGGATTTTCGTCTTACGGTCCGCCTGATTTTCTGCAGATAAAGGTTGATAAAACAGAAAACGGGGAGTTGATCGGTGCATTGCAATCAAGAAAATACTCGCCTGTGAAAGAAAAAGTAATTGGCCTGGAGTGCACCATAACGGTGGCCGATGTTGAAGCAATTATACAGCGGGTAAAGGATTATGGCGGGCAGATTCTTATGCCCAGAACGGCTATTCCTTACGTTGGCTGGATAACCAAGTTTCTGGATACGGAAGGCAATCTTGTTTGTGCGATGCAAGCTGACAACGAAGCAAGATGAACGCAATGGCCGGAGTTCGAAAAATACATCCGCATTTTCTTTACCTGCTGGAGTTTAAAGAACAGAAAGTGATTGATCTGTTTAAAGATCTGCGTTCTTATATACTGGAAATTTATCCGGAGAGCAATGAGATACTTTATCATACCCATGCGCTGACAACTGTTTTTTCTGTATCGGATAATTTATCGGATGCTTTTTGCATGTTGCCCATTTATACCAATCATCTGAATCTTGGATTTAATAAGGGTACCTTGTTGCAAGACCCTTATAAATTACTGGCAGGTACGGGAAAGCTGATCAGGCACATTCCTATTGAGACTCCTAAAGATTACAGGAACAAGAAAGTAAAAGAGCTTGTGAAGTCAGCTATAGATTTTGCTGTTAAAGATATGGATAAGCCGACTAAATCTGTTGGTGAGACAATCTCTAAAATTAAGTGGACGGGAAAGTAAAATATACTTCCGTGGGTATATATAGGTATAATTGTGCTGTAACGCGCGTGAGCGATTGAGCGGCCTGTTTGAGCCCGAAGTGGCATGCGGGGGGATTGGCGAGTAGCGAAAGCGCGTCCCCTTGTTGCCTTTCGCAGTGCTAACGGAGGAAGGCAACAAGGGGACATGCCCCATCATAATCAATAAACCGTATTAGAATTCGCAAGTATCCTCGTTTGTTAGTTATCTTTTCGCGCTTAATTTGAACTGATCTGTGACTATGAAAAAAGCATCGATATATACTCTTCTGTTTGCCGGCTTATTCGTTTTTGCTATACCGTGTGTTCGTGTATATGCGCAGGGCAACATCCATCAGCAATCAACAACGTATCAATGGCCGGATGACCCATTGGTGCGCGCCAAACTTGAGACATGGCGCGATCAGAAATTCGGAATGATCATTCACTGGGGGTTGTATGCTGTGCCGGGTATTATTGAATCGTGGGAGCTGTGCTCGGAAGATTGGATCGGTCGCGACAGCACCATGGCGTATGAAGACTATAAGAAATGGTACTGGGGATTGAACAAACAATTTAATCCGGTGAACTTCAACCCGGACCAATGGGCACAAGCTGCGAAAGATGCCGGTATGCGCTATGTTGTATTCACGACCAAGCACCACGATGGCTTCAATATGTTCGACACAAAGCAAACCGATTTTAAAATTACGAACGGCCCGTTTGCCAATCATCCGAAAGCGAATGTTGCCAAATATGTATTCGAAGCTTTCCGCAATCAGCAGATGATGATCGGTGCATACTTCTCCAAGCCCGACTGGCATTGTGAATACTACTGGTGGCCACGCTACGCTACGGCTGATCGTAATGTGAATTATGATATACGCAAGAACCCATGGCGCTGGAATAAATATAAAGAGTTTACCTATAACCAGATTGGCGAACTTGTAAACGACTACGGAAAGATTGATATACTTTGGCTCGATGGTGGATGGGTGCGTCCGCTGGAGACCGTGAACGATGAAGTTCGCGCGTGGGGTGCTGCTATACCTGCCTGGAGCCAGGATATAGATATGCCACGCATTGCTACTATGGCACGTAAAGCACAACCCGGACTTTTAATTGTTGATCGTACCGTGCATGGCCCGTATGAAAATTACCAGACACCCGAGCAGAGCATACCTAAACAAAAACTGGATCACCCGTGGGAGAGTTGCATAACGCTGGGCTATGCTTGGGGCTATGTGCCGAATGATCAGTATAAATCAAGTGCAAAAGTTATACATACATTGATTGAAGTAGTAGCCAAAGGTGGAAGCTTGTTGCTGGGCGTTGGTCCCGGTACAGATGGTACATTTAACGCAGCACAAGTGGAGCGTTTGAAAGAAGTAGGAGCATGGCTGCAAAGCAACGGTGGCGCTATATACAATACGCGCACCGCTGATTACTACTATGACACAGGCAGTGATACCTACTTTACTACTGGTAAGAGCAATGAGACATTTGCGCTGGTGAGACTGCCAGAAGGTAAAGGTATACCGACCACCGTATCATGGTCGGGAAATATACCGCGTAACGGAACACGCGTGAAATTACTTGCCACAGGCGAAACAGTGAAGTGGAAAAAAGATGGCGACAAGGTAGTTGTAACGCTGCCATCATCTTTTCTGAAAAAGAATAAAGCCTATGCAGCTCTGACGTTTTCGTTTCAGAAATAGCAAGGTGTAAATACACAACATCGGACTCTTTGTCCAAAAGATTGAACTCCGGAGTATGGCTCCGGAGTTTTTTGTTTTAGAAAAACCGACACATTTGCCTCGCTTGCCGCAATAAACCGATAGTGCCTATATTGTATGGTACTTTCGGTCCATATTTGTGATTATCTGAAATGGAGTAACTTGAACGTGAAGCGATGAGCAAACAGAAAAATATTCTCGTGCACACAACGGGGTGGGTGCTCTTCCTGGTTATTCCGATCCTGTTTTCACCGGCACCTGGCCTTTCCATGGATATGTTCGGCAAAGGCTATATGCAGCGCGAACTCGTAGCGTGTGCATTGCTGATCGGGTATTTTTATCTGAATACGAATATACTGTTGCAGCAATTTTACTTTGACAGAAAGTATACACTATATATACTGATAATTATCGGATGCTTCATCGTGACCACGATGGTACCTTTTCTGTTGTTTCAGATTCATCCGCCTCCGCCTCCTGATGGCGGTGGTGGTCCTATGCCGCGTAAACCGGAAGAAGGATCGATACTGTTTGAGTTTGGACATAACCTTTTCAGATTTTCGGTGGTCACGTTCGTTTCGCTAACGTTGAAGATCAGCAACCGCTGGAAACAGGCCGAGCAGGAAAAACTGAATGCAGAGCTTTCATACCTCAAGGCGCAGATTAATCCGCATTTTCTTTTCAATACGCTGAATAGTATTTACTCGCTGGCGATTCAGAAGTCGGATGTTACTCCTTCTGCCGTTGTAAAGTTATCGTCTATGATGCGTTATGTAGTGAGCGAATCTAACCGCGATTTTGTACCACTCGATAAAGAACTTAGTTATATTCGTAATTATGTAGAGCTGCAGCAACTTCGGTTTGGCGAGGCTGTGCAGTTATTGTTCTTTGTACATGGTAATGCAGGTAGTAGCAAGATTGCTCCGTTGATTTTGATTCCGTTTGTTGAAAATGCTTTTAAGCATGGTGTAAATGCTGAAGACAGTTCGTGTATCAAAATATCAATTGATATTGATAATAGTGAGTTGAGACTGGAAGTTTTTAACAACAAGGTTTTCGTCAGGAGAGAAGAAGAGAAGAGCGGACTGGGCATTGAGAATACACGCGGCAGGTTGCAGTTGCTATACCCGAACAGACACAGTTTGGTTATTACCGATACCGAAGAAAGCTTTTCTGTTTTACTAACCATACGGTTAACATGATAAAAGCCATTGCTATAGATGATGAGCCGCCTGCATTGCAGGTGATCGAAACCTTTTGTCGCGAGGTTGATTTTATTTCATTGGAGAAAACGTTTATCAAGCCCAACGAAGCACTCAAGTATATAGGTAAATTTCCGGTCGATCTGCTTTTTCTTGATATCAACATGCCATCGGTAAGTGGTATAGATCTATATAAAGAGGTAAAGCAAAACACGATGGTGATCTTTACCACAGCCTATAGCGAATATGCCGTAGAAGGATTTAACCTGAGCGCTATAGATTACCTGTTGAAGCCGTTTACCTTCGATCGTTTCCTGCAGGCTGTTACCAAGGCCGAAGAGTATCACAACCATATACATCAAAAGAGTAAGCCCGAGCATCAATATCTTTTCATTCGCGCAGATTACAGCCTCATCAAGATAAATATAGCCGACATTCTTTTTATAGAAGGCCTGGACGATTACCTGCGCATCCACCTGCAAAATCAAAAACCGGTTGTTGCCCGCATGACACTGAAGGTGATGCTTGAGAAGCTTCCGGCCCAGGCTTTTGTGCGTGTGCATCGCTCGTATATTGTTGCCTTCAGCCGCATCGAACACATTCGTAACAAGATCATTACCGTGGCAGGCGAAGAAATTCCGATCGGTACGAGTTATGAAAAAGCCTTCTTTGAAGCCTTTGAAGGAAAACAGTAAGTGCCGGGATTACTGTGTTCTACGCCCCTGAGGTCGCCTTATTTTATTGATTTTCGTAATTTTTGCGGTAGCTCGTGAGGTGGGGGTGTACTGTATATGTAGGGTTTTGATAATAATTTCCTTTGAATTTATTATTAATTTATCCGAAAATTGGCCCCGATTCACCCTCGGACGTTTTGTATATAAATAGCCACCATACCGATGAAGAGTTGTTGCGCCTGCTGCGCGAAGGCAGTAAAGATGCGTTCGAAGCAATCTTTAACCGGTATTGGAACAGTTTATACCGTATAGCCTATGCGCGATTGAAGTCGCATGAAGATGCCGAGGAAATTGTTCAGGAGCTTTTGGCTTCACTGTGGAAGAAACGCTCTGAAGTATTGATAACCAATCTGAATCAATACTTATTTGTATCGGTAAAGCGCAGGGTAATCAGTGCTATACGTCAGCGCATCACGCACGAAAAATACTGGGAGTACTATAAACATTTCCTTCCCGAAGGCACAACAACTACCGAAGAGGTTGTTGAGTATAACGATCTGAACACCGCTATAGAAAAAGCGATGCAGCACCTGCCGGAAAAATCGCAGCAGGTATTTCGACTGAATCGCCTGCAGGGATTATCCATCGCAGAGATTGCTGAAAATCTGAAGATGCCGCGCAGAACGATCGAACATCACTTAACCCGATCGTTACGCGAACTTCGCCTGCACCTGAAGGACTTCATCTTTTTTATCTGCTTCTGTTTGTTCTTCTGAGACACGTTTGGCGCTGATTATCAGTCGCGTGGATCACCTTCTTCAAAAAATCTGAAATATTTTTTATTCAACCTTGCGGAAAAATCCGGATGGCGCGTCTTCCTGTTGCTGCACGTGGTGTGCACATAGGAATTTCATGGCAATGACATCGAAAGAGTTTGACAAGATACTTCACCGGTATAATTCAGGTACCTGTACTGAAGAAGAACGGCAACTGGTGGAGGCGTGGTTTAAAGCCATGGAGGATGGTGAAGACGAAACCTTCAGCAATAAGACAGAAACTGCTGTAAAAGATCAGCTCTGGAATAAACTGAACGGTGAACTTGATCTTCCGCATTCCGATAAGCCTGGTTTTTCATTTTGGAACGTAGGCCGTGTGGCGGCTGCACTTGCATGTATACTCGTAAGTATATTTCTGGTGAAGCGCTATTTTTCAGACACAGTTTCGGAATCGAATACGATCGTATCCGCTGGTGGTAAAACAATCCGCTTTGTAAATACAACGAACACTACACATAAACTGGCTTTGCAGGATGGAAGTATCGTTACGCTGCAGCCCGGCAGTGAATTGAAATATCCGGAAGTATTTACTTCCAAACGCGAAGTATATCTCACCGGTGAAGCATTCTTTGAAGTAGCCAAAGATGCTGAACATCCTTTCCTGGTATATACCCACGAAGTAACTACAAAAGTATTGGGAACAAGCTTTCGCATTACAGCCTACGAACAGGAGAAAGAAATTATAGTGGTTGTGAAGACCGGAAAAGTCTCTGTGTTTACACAACCTCGCATGGACTCCTCTGCAAAAAGTGCCGCGCAGGAATTTATACTCACACCCAATCAACAGGTCGTATACGATCGTAAAGAAGCACTTGCTGTGCGCAGTGCCGTGCAAAAATCAGCAGGCCATATTGCACAGCAACCTGCGCAGGTGTTGTCCTATACCAACGCACCGGTTGCGTCAATCCTGAAAACATTGGAAGAAAGCTATGGCGTAAACATTCAGTTTAATGAACAAGTATTAACCGGATGTACACTTACGTCTGATATGACGGATGAAAATCTCTACCAGCAGCTTGAGATAATCTGCAATGCATTGGGTGCCCGTTATGAGGTTACGGAAACATCCATTGTTATCGATGCTCAGGGCTGTAATTAAAAAAAAACGATTAATAAAAACCTAACGCTGCAATGCCTATGAAGTAAACCCTACGAAAAAAATAATGAAGGCCGATAATGTCGCAACCATTACCGGCCTGAGTCAATGCATCGTGATTCGGAAAATCACGCGCATCCAAGTTTTTGCCTAGTGAAAACAAAAACATTATAAATCTAATGATAAAACCTAAACCTGTTAAAAATGGATTATTGTTTCTTATGAGAGTGACATTAATTCACATACTGATATCTTCTTTTACCATTGCCATGGCACATGCGGTACCGGGCTTTGGTCAGGAGGTATTGGATCGAAAGGTCAGCATTGACGTTGAGGGCGCAAAAGTTCAGAATGTGCTCTTGATGATCAGCCGGCAGGCCAATGTTAAGTTTGCTTACAGTCCTCAACTTGTCGAGGATGCCAAAGAAGTAACCCTTCACCTGCAGGAAGCGCGTTTAGGCGATGCGCTTGATAACCTGTTGGGTGCTGCCATTGAATATAAAGTATTAGGCAACCAGATTGTACTGATGCCGATCGGTAAAACATCTTCAGCAGAAGCAAGTGCTTCCGAAGAAGTACCACCGGCAGCTGTAACTATTACTGGTAAGGTAACCGATGAGTTCGGATCACCATTACCCGGAGTAAACGTTGTGGTAAAAGGTACCAGCACCGGTGTAACTACCGATGCTGATGGTATGTATACCCTGGAAGTACCCTCTGCCGATGTAACACTTGTGTTCTCTTTTATAGGATACGCTACAAAAGAAGTTGCAGCCAACAATCAAAGCACGGTAGATGTAACGCTTCTGGAAGACATTCAGTCGCTGGCTGAAGTTGTTGTGGTAGGATATGGCACGCAGGAGAAGAAAGAAGTAACGGCTGCCATATCGCAGGTATCCGGTGAAGAGATCAAGAAAAGCTCTGCTGTTTCTATTTCCAACTCACTGGCCGGACGTGTTCCTGGTTTATTTGTGAATCAGACCAACTCAGAGCCTGGTCGTGACGATGCGCGTATTTTTATTCGCGGTGTCGGTACCACTGGTAACACCGATGCGTTGATCGTTGTGGATGGTATAGCCAACCGCGATGGTATATCGCGTATCGACCCGAATGATATTGAGACAATCACTGTATTGAAAGATGCATCTGCTGCTATATATGGAGCGCAGGCCGCGAACGGTGTTGTACTGATCACTACCAAGCGTGGTAAAACTGGTAAGCCAACCGTTAACTATTCATTTAACCAGGGCTTTGTTAGTCCTACACGCAAAGTAAAACTGGCAGACGCTGCCCTATATGCAAAGAGTGTAAACACCTGGAACGGTTCACCATTGTTCTCGGCTCAGCAAATCGCTGACTATGAAAGTGGTGTTGCTCCAAGTACAGACTGGATCGATGAAGTATATAAAGGATACTCCCTGCAGAATCGCCACAGCATTACGCTGAACGGTGGTACCGATAAAGTAAAGTATTTCCTTTCTACCGGTACAACGTATCAGAATGGTTTGATCACCGGTGATGAGACAACCAAGTTCAAGCAGTACAACGTGCGTTCAAATATAGATGCACAGATCTCGGAGCGATTCAAGATCGGTTTGAACCTGGCAGGAAGACGCGAAGATAGAAGATGGTTACAATATGAAGATGAAACTATCTATGGTAACACGATCCGTGCGGCTCCAACCATTCCGGCTACTATCAACGGACTGCCTACTGCGGGGCGTTCGGAAACAAACCCATTGGCAGTGGCACAAGGCCCGGGTTATCTGAACCTGCAGCGCAATGTGTTGAATGGTACATTGAGTGGCGAGTATAAATTACCCTATATAGAAGGTCTTTCAGTAGATGGTTTTGCTGCGATCGATATCGTGCAGGACTTCCAGAAGAAATTCTATCAGCCATTTACATACTATAAAGAAGAGAATGGAGAGATCGTAGCCGTGAAGGGCGGTCCTACTCTGAACAACACATACCTGAAGCAAGACTATATCGGTACACAATCCGTAACCTTGCACGGTAAGATCAAGTACGAGCGTACTTTCGGTATGCACAACGTGAACGCGTTTGTTGCTTACGAGCAGAACGAATTCTCGAACAATAACTTTTACGCACAACGCTTCCAGTATCAGTCTAGTCGTATAGACCAGCTTTTTGCGGGAAGTGCGAATACAGATTACCAGGGTAACTACGGTAGTGCATCCGAAACGGCACGCCAGAATTACTTCGGACGCTTAGCCTATACGTTGAAAGACCGCTATATGCTGCAGTTCCACTTCCGTTATGATGGTTCTTCAAATTTCCCGAGCGACAAACGTTTTGGTTTCTTCCCGGGTGTATCAGCCGGCTGGAGAATTTCAGAAGAAGCTTTCATGATCGACAACTCGGTGGTAAGCAACCTGAAGCTACGTGCTTCATGGGGTAAACTTGGTAACGACCGTATCAATCCGTTCCAGTACCTGAGTACCTTCAGCTATCCTACAGCAGGATCACAAGGCTATGTATTGGGAGGAAACGATGTGAACGTACTGAACCCGGGCGTTGCTGCTAACCCGAACATCACGTGGGAAACCAAGCGCACATTTGACGTAGGTTTTGATGCAGGTTTCTTTGCGAACCGCTTAACCTGGGAGTTCGATGTGTTCTTCGAAAAACGTAACGACATCCTCGCTCCGCGCAACGTAACCGTTCCGAACTATACCGGGCTGGTGTTACCGGATGAAAACATCGGTGAAGTAGACAACAAAGGTTTCGATACACAGATTATGTATCGCAATACGATTGGCGATGTAAATTTCAATATCGGTGGTAACATTACCTATGCACGCAACAAGGTAATCTTCATGGATGAAGGAAATGTATATCCGGAAGACTATCAGAAAGCAGAAGGACACCCGATCGGTTCACGCCTTGCTTATCAATATATAGGTGTATACCGTACACAGGCTGACCTCGATCAGTATCCGGGCTTGAACGGAGTGGCAGTATTGGGCGATCCAATCTATCGCGATGTGAATGGTGATGGTGCCGTAACCAATGCCGACAGAACCCGTCAGGACCTCACCAATATACCACAGCTTCAATATGGTATAACACTTGGGGCTAACTACAAAGGATTTGATTTCTCAGCCGTGTTCCAGGGACAAGCGCGTGCAGAGCAGTATCTGCGCTATAGCTTCTCCAACGGTAACAACGGTATGGTATATTTCCTCGAGAACGCTTACGATACAGAAGATAATCCGAATGGTTCATTACCGGCCATCAATCGTGGTAATACCGATGCACAGTATAGCACACTGTGGCTTCAGAATGTATCGTTTGTTCGACTCAAGAATATAGAGCTCGGCTATACCATTCCAAACGACCTTGTATCACGCGTTGGCTTGCAACACGTGCGGGTATATGTAAATGGTTACAACCTGCTCACATTCGACAAACTGAAGAAGGACGGATTGCCTGACCCTGAAAACACGAACGTGGAAGGCTGGCAGTTTCCGCATACGAAGAGTATAAACTTTGGTTTAAACCTAACTTTTTAACAGCGCATGAATACGAGAAAGATAGTATATATAGCGGTCGCTGCAGTATCCGGTCTTCTTTGGGCATGTTCCGATGATATACTGGATAAGAAACCATTGAATGGTTACAGCGAGGTAGATGTTTTTGCAGACGAGGCGTTGCTGCGTGATTATGTTAACGGTACCTACCGAAGTATTCGTTTTCCGTTTGACGATGAGAACTCGTTAACGGATGGTCTTACTGATAACGCCTACAACCAGCACGGAAGTGCAGAGAGCACCATTAAGATATATACCCGTGCCGAAGTAAGCCAGGATGATGGCGAAGGTGTAACCCGTAACCTCTGGACACAGGCATATGCCGGCATAAGAAGAGTAAATTTGTTCTTCGAGAAAACGCAGGACTCTGACCTGGATGCTGAAGCGTTGAAAACGCTGGGCGGACAAATGCAGTTTCTGCGCGCATACCTATATTTCGATTTACTTCGCTGGTATGGAAGTGTTCCGTTGATCACCAAGACTTACGGACTGAATGAATCTTACGAAGTTACCCGCGCATCATACGATGAGATTGTAAATTTCATTGTGACCGAATGTAACGATGCGATAACAAAGTTACCGTCCATGACTGATGCCGGATATTCTTCCGGTGTAGCTTCAGTTGAAGCAGCGATGGCATTGAAAGCCCGCACACTGCTATATGCGGCCAGCGCGCTCTACAATACTTCAGCAGATGATAGTAAATGGACAGCAGCTCGTGATGCCAACAAAGCCGTAATGGATTTGGCTGGTGTAAGCCTGGCAGGAAATGCAACACAATACGGTGCAATGTTCCGCGGCACGAACGCGAACGAAGTAATCTTTGCACGTTACTTCACGCAAACAAACAACCAGGGTTGGGGTGTAAATGTGTGGCTCTTTCCGAACAGTAATGGCGGATGGGCCACCACTACGCCAACGCAGAACCTGGTAGATGATTACGAATTGACCAACGGTTTACTGCCTTCAGAAGCTGGGTCAGGTTATAACGATCAGAACCCATATGTGAATCGCGATCCTCGTTTCTATGAAACTATATTGTATAACGGAGCTTCGTTCAAAGGTGGTATATATAGCCCGTATCGCGATAAGACTTACCCGGACTCTTCATTGCTGGCCGGTAAAGATTCACGCTTTACGATTTCTACCAACTCACCACACAACGCTTCGAAGACCGGGTATAATTTCAGAAAATGGTCACAGGAAAGTGAAGCCTGGGATGCCGGTAATAAAGGTCCGTGGATCATCTTCCGCTTATCAGAGTTTTACCTGAACTATGCAGAAGCACAAATAGAACTTGAAAATTACGATGAAGCCAGAAATGCAATCAATGCTATCCGTTCACGATTCGGTATGCCGGATGTAACGGAAAGTGGTGACGAGCTGAAAGAGCGTTACCGCAGGGAAAGACGCATTGAGCTGGCACTGGAAGATCATCGCTTCTTTGATATAAGACGCTGGAAGATCGGTCCGGAAGCGTTGGACAAACCTGCGCTGGGTGTAGATGTATACAAAGCAGGCGCTTCGTTCGACTATATCTATGGTATGGTTGCAGACAATACCCGCAAGTGGGATGACAAGATGTACTTCCTGCCAATACCGGCTACAGAGATCCAGCGAAGCAACAATTCGCTTACGCAGAACTCGGGGTATTGATTATAAACAATTAATGAACTATAATAACGGAGGTGAGAGCCTCCGTTATTCTTTACTGGACGTTCTTGCGTAAATAATTATATCGGGAAACCAGACCATACCATGACCTGCCAGAGTAAATTCAAAATCCTGTCAATTGCCTTGCTGTTGGTATTGCTTCAGCAATGTGCACAGCCATCGAAACAATTCAGTGAAATGGAACCCGGAGATACCGGTATACAATTCCGCAACGATATTGTTGAGACAGAACATAACAACATTCTGACGTATGAATATACCTATAACGGAGGCGGTGTTGCCGTGGGTGATGTAAACAACGATGGTCTTACCGATATATACTTTTCCGGGAATTCTGTTGCCAATAAACTATACCTGAACAAAGGCGAATGGAAGTTTGAAGACATCACACAGCAATCCGGTACAGCCGGTCGTGAACGTGACTGGAAGACCGGCGTAACAATGGTGGATATAAACAGCGATGGCTGGCTGGATATATATGTTTGCTACTCGGGTAATGCTGAAGGCGAAGGCTATAATCGTCCTGTTATTCGCGAACATCCCAAACGTGCTAACCAGTTGTTCATCAACCAGGGCTGTGAGAAGGGTGGAATGCCTAAATTTATAGAGCAGGCGAAAGAATATGGTATTGACGCGAAAGGTACTTTTTCAACGCAGGGATACTTTTTTGATTATGATCGCGATGGCGATCTCGATTTGTTTCTGCTCAACCACGCCAATATGTTTTACGCAGCCTTCTTCAATGTAAAGCGACTGCGCAACCTGCGACATCCTTACTTTGGCAACAAACTATACCGCAATGATGCTGGGAAATATTCCGAAGTGAGTGCAACGGCTAACATCCACGGAAGTGGTTTGAATTTTGGATTGAGTGCATCCATCAGCGATCTGAACGGTGACCAGTGGCCCGATATATATGTTACCAATGATTACGAAGAACAGGACTTCTGCTATATCAACAATCGTAACGGAACATTTTCAGAAATGTCGCATACCTTGTTTGGACACTTGTCGAAATTCGGTATGGGCTCGGATATAGCTGATGTAAACAACGATGGCTTACCGGAAGTTTTTGTAGCCGACATGCTGCCCGAAGACAATTACCGTCAGAAATTGCTGAAAGGCGCTGACGAATATGATAAGTATTCACTCGCGGTGGATAGTGGTTACTACCACCAGTATATGCGCAATACCTTTCAGCTTAATCGCGGTTTCGCTTCGGATAGCCTGCCGCGTTTCAGTGAAGTGGCACAAGTGTCAGGTGTGTCCAATACAGACTGGAGCTGGGCTCCGTTACTGGCGGACTACGATAATGACGGACGGAAAGATATTTTCGTTACTAACGGTTATCTGCGCGATTTTACAAACCAGGATTTTCTGAAATATACCGTGAGTGATATGACGAAGGAAGCAAATGACAACAGTCATCCTGTAAACCTGCTGGAGCAAATCCAGAAAATGTCATCCACGAAAGTGCATAACTATATATTTCATAATACCGATGGTTTACATTTTACAGATGTATCAGAAGCCTGGGGTCTCGAACGTAAAAATATTTCCAATGCTGCCGCATATGCAGACCTTGACAACGATGGCGATTACGACCTGGTTGTTAATAATCTTAATGAAGAAGCAAACATTCTTCAGAACCACCAGAACGAAATTCAGAAGAATAACTATATAAAACTGAAGCTGGCAGGAGCGAAACCGAATGTACTGGCCCTCGGGGCGAAAGTATATATCAAGCTGAAGAGCGAAGTGTTGTTTCAGGAAGTATATTATACCCGCGGTTACCAGTCATCGGTAGAACCATTGCTTACGATTGGTGTCGGGAAGAATGCCGTTATTCCGGAAGTAAAGATATACTGGCCCGATGGTCGTGTTTCGTTACTCACCAACGTTAATGCAAACCAGTTGATAATCGTAAATCAACAGGAAGCAACCCTTCGTGAAAAGCAACAGCCTGTTATTGATCAACCAATCATTACTGATAAAACAGGCACTTCGGGTATAGCGTATAAACATGCCGAGAATCCGTTCGTAGATTTCAAAGTTCAGCGCCTGGTGCCGTACCAGCTTTCGCGATTAGGCGGCAAGTGTAGTGTAGCTGATGTGAACCACGATAAGAACGATGACGTGTTTTTTGAAGGTGCGCACGGTCAGGCGGGTAAACTATATATAGGGCACAATGATGGTTCCTTTACTGAGTCGGCGGCAAAACCATGGGAAGCTGATAAATATTGTGAAGACCTGGGCTCCGCTTTCTTCGATGCAAACGGTGATGGCCATGCTGATCTGTATGTAGTAAGTGGAGGCAATGAATTCTTTCCTGGAGACACACTATACCAGGATCGGCTATATATAGGTGATGGTAAAGGCGGCTTTAAAAGAGCGAGACATGCGTTGCCTGTAGAGACTGCAAGTGGAGGCACCGTTGCCGCTACTGATTTCGATCATGATGGCGATGAAGATTTATTTGTAGGCGGCAGGTTAGTTCCGGATCAATATCCATTATCACCGCAGAGTATGGTACTTCGGAACGATTCTCATAGTGGACAGGTAAAGTTTGTTGATGTAACAACGGAGCTGAATCCATTGGTGCAAAAGGCAGGTATGATAGCAGATGCACAATGGGCCGATGTAAATGGTGATACGTGGCCGGATTTGATTCTGGCAGGTGAGTGGATGTCCGTACGAATATTTGTGAACGAAAAAGGCAAGACACTGAGAGAGATCACCACCGAAGCAGGACTTGCTAATGCACACGGATGGTGGAATACAGTATATACCGGAGATGTTGATAGCGATGGCGATCTGGATATACTCGCAGGTAATGCAGGGGTAAATCTTTCGTTGCATGCTTCCGATAAAGAACCGGTTGAATTATTTGCAACCGACATGAACAAGGATGGCAAGATCGATCCGATCATCACCTCCTATACACAAGGTAACCGTTACCCGTTGCCGAGTCGCGATGAACTGCTGGACCAGGTAACGCCACTTCGCAAGAAATTTATTCGGTATGCTCAATATGCCAATGCCTCAATAGAAGATATACTGGAGGGTGATCTGTTAAAGAATGCATCAGTATACCGGGCGACAGTCTTCGAATCAGTATGGTTTGAAAATGACGGACACGGTAAATTTAAAATGCGGTTGTTGCCCGCAATAGCACAGGTCTCTGCTATACAGTCTTTCGTCTCTTTCGATTTTGATGGCGATGGTGAAGAAGAGATACTGGCTGCCGGAAACTTTTATCCATACCGTGTGCAGCTGGGACGTTGTGATGCATCCTATGGAACTATACTGAAATTTAAGAATGGTACCGTTCATGTATATAAACCGGAACAACCGGTGTGG
Source organism: uncultured Chitinophaga sp. (assembly GCA_902168205.1). Lineage (GTDB taxonomy): Bacteria > Bacteroidota > Bacteroidia > Cytophagales > Cyclobacteriaceae > Ohtaekwangia > Ohtaekwangia kribbensis. Next base: position 842,579 of record CABHOK010000003.1, read on the forward strand.
TTATCGGGAGACATCCGTGCATTAGGTGTTGCACGGTCTGTTCAGGCATCTGCAAGAATTATTGTCTCAAGGAACAATGCTGCCGCAGGAGTTTTTGTGCCAACATCGAAAAACACACCGCACACAGAAACAATTACCAAAAAATAATACTGTAAAAGTTATAAATGAATATAGTTAATCGTTTGATCATCGTACAAACGCATCTATATTTCGCTCAATCATTCTCTAACAATAAGGATTAAATTACCAGATGAAAACACCATTTAAAATTTTTTCTCTTTCTCTGCTCGTGTTGCTGGCAGCATGCGCGAAGAAGGAAGTGAAGGCTCCACAGGCGGTACTCCCTGTACCGAGTGATGCACAACTTGCGTGGCACGAAATGGAGCTGAATGCTTTTGTACATTTCACCACCAATACATTTACCGATAAGGAGTGGGGCTTTGGTGATGAGAAACCATCCGTATTTAATCCTACAGCCGTTGACGTAAACCAATGGGTAACAACATTGAAAGATGCCGGTTTTAAGGGGGTTATTCTTACGTGCAAACACCACGATGGATTTTGCCTGTGGCCAAGTAAATATACCGAGCACTCGGTAAAGAACAGTCCCTATAAAGAAGGGAAGGGAGACATCGTAAAAGAAGTATCAGACGCTTGTAAACAGCACGGTCTTAAGTTCGGTATATATATGTCGCCATGGGACAGAAACCGCGCTGACTATGGTTCGCCTTCGTATGTTGAGTACTACCGTAACCAGTTGAAAGAATTATTTACATCGTATGGTCCGGTATTTGAAATGTGGTTTGATGGTGCCAACGGTGGCGATGGCTACTATGGTGGTGCGAATGAAAAACGCAGAATAAACGGAGCGACATACTACGACTGGCCGACTACACTCAACCTCGTTCGTGAAATGGAACCGAATGTAATTTTCTTCAGCGATGCAGGTCCGGGCGTACGCTGGGTTGGAAACGAACGCGGTATAGCGGGAGAGACAAACTGGAACTCGATTACTCCGGATACTTTATTTGCCGGTAAAGGAGGCATTGAAGAATTACTCGGTACCGGAAATGAAAATGGTACACATTGGATTCCGGCTGAAGTAGATGTATCGATTCGTCCGGGATGGTTCTATCATGCGAAGGAAGATTCGCTGGTAAAAACACCACAGCAGTTGTTTGATATATACCTTACTTCTGTCGGACGTGGTTCTACCTTATTACTTAATGTTCCTCCGGATAAACGCGGTGTTGTGCACGAGAACGATGTGAAGGCGTTGAAAGACTGGCGCGCTTTATTGGACAGTGAGTTTAAAACCAACCTCGCTGCCAAAGCAGAAGTGAAGGCAGATTCATACCGCGGTGAAGCCGATGCATACGCAGCTTCGAATGTAGCTGACGGTAACAAGGAAACTTATTGGTCAACCGATGATAACGTAACAACCGGCAGCCTGGAAATTTCGCTGGGTAAAGTACAGCCTGTAAAGTATATCGTGCTGCAGGAGTATATCAAATTAGGACAGCGTGTAAAGTCATTCAACGTGGAAGTTTGGAAAGACAACGCGTGGCAGAAAGTAGCAGAAGCTACAACTATCGGCTATAAAAGAATTTTGAAATTTGATCCTGTAGAAACTGATAAAGTACGTGTTACCATCACAGCTTCGAAAGCGTGTCCGGTAATTTCAGCAGTGGAAGTATATTAATGTGGGGAGAGTATAGAAATCAGAACGTGCAACGAATAATACTAATTATCATGGTAATGCTGGTATGTATAACATCCAGCGTTACGGCTCAAAAGAAAAATCATACCTTCGAAGTAAAGGACGGTCAATTTGTGTACGATGGCAAGCCGACCCAGATTCATTCGGGAGAAATACATTATGCACGTATTCCGAAAGAGTACTGGAGGCATCGTTTAAAAATGGCAAAGGCAATGGGATTGAACACCATTGCTACTTATGTATTCTGGAACTACCATAACACCGCTCCCGGTGTGTGGGATTTTAAAACCGGCAATCGTAATCTTGCAGAGTTTATATCTATAGCGAAAGAAGAAGGGTTACACGTTATACTTCGTCCGGGACCATACGCATGCGCGGAGTGGGAGTTTGGTGGCTACCCGTGGTGGTTGCAAAAGAATAAAGATCTCGTGATCCGATCCAATAATAAACCATTCCTGGATTCCTGTAAAGTATATATTAATAGACTGGCGAAAGAAGTAAAGCATCTGCAGATCAGTAAGGGCGGACCGATCATCCTTGTTCAGGTAGAGAATGAATTTGGTTCGTATGTGTCGCAGCGAGAAGATATACCGCTGGAAGAACACAAAAAGTACAATGCCGCCATCCAAAAGTTATTGACGGATGCAGGCTTCGAAGGACCTTTCTTTACATCGGATGGTACATGGTTGTTCGATGGTGGTTCTATAGCCGGTATATTACCAACTGCTAACGGAGAAGGTAACATTGATAACCTGAAGAAGGCTGTAAATAAATATCATAACAATCAAGGTCCCTATATGGTGGCCGAGTTTTACCCGGGATGGCTCGATCATTGGGCAGAACCTTTTGTCCGGATTGGTGCCAATGAGATTGTGAAGCAAACCGAGAAGTACCTGCAGAACAATGTGCACTTCAATTTCTATATGGCACATGGGGGTACAAATTTTGGTTTCACCTCGGGCGCTAACTATAACGATGAGCACGATATACAGCCGGATATAACGAGCTACGATTATGACGCACCGATCAGCGAAGCCGGGTGGGCAAGTCCCAAGTATATGGCTATCCGCGAACTGATGAAAAAGTATGTGAAATATACTATACCTGAAATTCCGGAAAAGATACCGGTGTTGAAATTGCCGGATGTGGCTATATCAAAAATGGCTGACTTCTTTGAGTGGAAAAATACAGTGAAGCCCATAGTGAACGATACACCACTGTCTTTTGAAGATTTAGGACAAGGCCACGGATATGTATTGTACAGTAAATCGTTTAACCAGCCTATACAAGGTTTACTTCAGGTCAACGGTCTGCGCGATTATGCACTGGTATATGTTAATGGAAGGAAAGCGGGTGAGTTAAGTCGTCAGGATAAAAAGTATACGCTGGAGGTAAATATACCTTTCAATGGCAGATTGGACATTCTGGTAGAGAACATGGGCCGCATTAACTATGGTGCTGACATTGTAAACAGTACCAAGGGCATTATTTCTCCCGTAACCATCAACGACTTTGAAATTACTGGTGGCTGGAAAATGTATAGCCTGCCGTTTGATAAGGTGCCGGATCTTTCAAAGAGCGCTGCTAAAAATGTCGCAGGCCTTCCGGTATTTTATACCGCTACCCTTGCTGTTGAAAAACCTGGCGATGTTTTCCTCGATATGCAGGGCTGGGGTAAAGGAATTGTCTTTATCAATGGTATACATATAGGACGTTACTGGAAAGTAGGTCCGCAGCAAACACTCTATGTGCCGGGCTGCTGGCTGAAAAAAGGGCAGAACGAAATAGTAATATTTGAACAGCAGAACGATGTTGTTCAGAAGACCATAAAAACATCGAGTGAGCCTATACTTGAGGCGCTTGCGTTGCCACAAAACTGATTTGACTTAAAACGAAATTCTGCATGAAGTATACTGCTATAGTGGCAACGGCCCTCTCTGTAATTTTAGCCGTAACGGGATGTAAAAAGGAAACAACAACTGACCATACCGATGCCGTGACTTTGAAGAAAGATAGTTTAATACTCTCGGAGCAGGATTTCGTTTTTGGTGACGATCGTCCGTTTCCGCAGTGCCATGCTTCAACGCTGGTTCGTACAAACGATGATAATTTTCTGGTAGCCTGGTTTGGCGGAACGCACGAGAAGCATGACGATGTAGGTATATGGTTGTCTAAAGGTAAAACCAAACACTGGTCTGCTCCGATCGAAGTAGCCAAGATACGCGAGGAGCCTCACTGGAACCCGGTGCTTCACAAAACTTCTTCGGGTGATATCATCCTATATTTCAAAGTTGGTAAGCCGATTGATGTCTGGGAAACATGGTATATGATCTCGCAAGACAACGGCACAACATGGTCAACACCGAAAGAACTTGTGCCGGGTGATAAAGGAGGCCGCGGACCAGTAAAGAATAAACTTATTGTACTGTCCAATGGTACATGGCTGGCTCCTGCATCCAATGAACGGAAGGGTGTATGGAACGCATTTGTTGATCGCAGTGAAGACAACGGCCAGACGTGGAAGTCAACCCCGTTCCTGACATTCAATCGCGACTCTATTTCGGGCGAAGGTGTTATACAGCCTACACTATGGGAATCGTCTCCAGGTAAAGTTCACATGTTGTTGAGAAGTTCAGCCGGAGTGATCTGTCGTAGTGATTCTGAAGATTATGGTAAAACATGGTCGCCCGTATATAAAACAGATTTACCCAATCCCAACAGCGGCATTGATCTTACAAAATTGGACAACGGTATATTAGCCCTTGTATATAATCGTGATGGAAAGAATTGGGGAAATCGCAGACCTGTGTCGATAGCCTTGTCGCATGATAACGGTAAGACATGGCCGGTTATAAAAGATCTTGAGACAGGCCAGCAAGGTGATGAATTTTCATATCCGGCCATTATACATTATGGAGATACAATAGCGCTGACGTATACATGGAAACGTCAGCGCATTGCATTCTGGAAAGCGAAGATATTATAATCAGCGTAAGCTTCCGGGAACTGGTAGCTAGAAGCTTTTCGATACTGCCCAATCTTCTTTAGCAGTGCCCCATGTAGGAGAAGGTTTGTTACCCATCTCGAGTATCATGTCTCCGCCATTCATAATATCGCTGTAGCGGAAATATGATTTGGTATAGGGCTTGCCATTCAGCGTAACCTGCTGGATATAGATGTTGGCAGCTGAGTTGTTCTTTACATCTATCGTAAATTTCTTTTTCCCCGGAAGGTTGATCACGGCATGATCCATCGCCGGACTTCCAAATATATATATACCATTGGCCGGGTTTGCCTGGTAGAAGCCAAGCGATGAAAGTACATACCAGGCAGACATCTGTCCTACGTCTTCATTTCCACTGAGACCATCGGGTTTGTCAGTATATAAACTGTCGATGATGTAGCGCACCTTCTCAGCGGTTTTCCAGGGTTGTCCTGCGTAAGCATAGAGATAAGGTATATGGTGACTTGGTTCGTTGCCATGTGCATATTGCCCGATGAGCCCCGTGATGTCATTGGATGCTTCTTCGCCCATATCGCCTTGTACGGTAAATAACGAATCAAGCTTTGCCAGGAATGCCTGCTCACCGCCCATCAGTTTTATCAGACCTTCTACATCGTGTGGCACAAGCCATGTATATTGCCAGGAGTTTCCTTCGGCAAAATCATCCTTCATGTGTCGCGCAGCAAACGGACTGAATGGTGTTCTCCATTCTTTGTCCGATATTCTTCCGCGCACAAAGTTTATCGTAGTATCAAAATAGTGTTGATAGTTCTGTCCACGCTTGCTAAAGAATTCGTACTCTTCTTTATTTCCAAGTGCCTGCGCTAACTGTGCAGCACACCAGTCATCAATGGAGTATTCAAGTCCTTTTGCTACCGTTTCAGTTTCTGCATTAGCCGGTATATATCCTTGCTCGCGCACATATTTCAGTCCGCGATCATCGCGCATTACAGAAGCTTTCATAGCCTTTAGCGCGAGGGCTCCATCAAATCCGCGGAAGCCCTTCAGGTAGGCATCTGCTATAACCGGGAACGCACTGTTGCCGGGCATCGTGTTGGTTTCGTTACCAACCAAATGCCACACCGGAAGTTTACCTTGTTGTTCGTAGATCTTCAGCATGGAGTTTACCATATCATCTACACGCTCCGGTTGAGTAATGGTATAGAGTGAATGCGCTGCACGATAGGTATCCCACAATGAAAATGTAGTGAGATTGGTAAATGTAGTGTCGTGGTATACCTGCTTGTCGGTGCCGCGGTAATCTCCGTTGTGATCATTGAAGATTGAAGGTGCGATCATCGTGTGATAGAAGGCTGTGTAGAATTTACGCATACGCTCTTCGCTTGCTTTGATCTGTACCTTGTTCAGCTCCTTGTTCCAGGCTGCATCTGCTTCTTGCGCAGTGCGGTCAAAATCCCAGTGTGGTATCTCTGCTGCTATATTCTGCAAAGCATTTTCTGTACTTACCGGCGATATACCAACTTTGACGAGCAACGGCTTTTTAACAGCATTACCAAAATGCAGTACACCTTTTACTTTTTTACCGCTGCCTTTTGTTCCCTGTATCGGTTCTGTGCCCTCGAAAAGATCGAGTTGGTTTACAGGAGCAGAGAACACAATAGCAAAGTACAGACGCTGATCTTCAGCCCATCCTTTTGAATGACGATATCCGGTAATGGTTGTATCGTTTACCTTCTCGATGAATGTCTCATACGGCAGATCCCATCCTATACCTTCACGCAGGTCGATCAATACTTTAGCATCGTCTGTTTTTGGAAATATATACTTGTGAAAGCCCACGCGTTCAGATGCCGTAAGGGTTACATCAATATTATAGTCTTTTAGTTTTACACTATAGAAACCAGGTTTAACTTTCTCATCTGCGTGCGAGAAGAGTGAACCATAACCGCTGCCCGTAACACCGGGTTTACCTTTTACTAATTTAGTCTCTCCCGTTACAGGCATCAACAGTACATCACCAAGATCACCAATACCTGTTCCACTCAGATGCGTGTGAGAGAAACCTATAATGACTGAATCAGAATAATGATATCCGGAGCACCAGTCCCATCCTTCGGATAATTGTGTTGGTCCTACCTGAACAGCACCAAACGGAACATTTGCTCCGACAAAAACGTGTCCGTGAAATCCGCTTCCGATCAACGGATCAACATATTGAGTAAGATTTAAAGTCGTGTCTGCCGTGCCTTCCTGCACAGTCTCTTTACACGACCAGAATGTGAGCATCATTAACAATAAAACTCCAGCGCGCATTTTCATACCATGTATTTAGTGAGGGTGCAAGTATATTTAATGATGAGGGAATTTAATTGACAGGTTAGAAATTTAGTTTACCACCGTTGCGTTCTGCTGCACAATGTTGTTAATGGGTAAACAACTAATGAGACAGTGTTATGTAATATTGAATCCGTTTATTCAATACCGAAATCAAAAATGTTGTTTTTGGATAGCACTGCTGAAAATATTTTTTGAACACGGTTGAAGAAAGACACACGACACATCTGCATTAATTCACTCCTTTTACAGCCTTTTGTTACGGAAATGGTGCGTGAGAATTCTGTAATCCCGAAGATTATTGGGTTATGTAAATAATGTTTGCAATTAGATTTTATTTTTCCCGTTTAAATATCGATTTTGTACTATGTTTCCGCACACGGAGCCATTTATAAGCTACTTATAACCCAGATTATAAATACATGGAAGCTGCCAGACAAATTGATAACGATGCACTCCAGCCAGGGCAGGGGAGTCGTTCAATTTCCATGAATGATTATATACTTTGGAAGGAGTTCAAGTCCGGTGATCTTGCTGCGTACGCCATGATATACCGTAAGTATTTTTTCGCGCTCTATAATTATGGCAAGAAGCTTAGTGCAGACGAAGATCAGATCAAGGATTGTATACAGGAGTTGTTTGTTAAGATATGGAATAACCGCGAGAACCTGAATGAGACAACCTCGATCAAGTATTATCTCTTTACATCGCTCAAACGAAAATTACTCGATACGCTGAAGTCGCCACACGTGCGATTAAAAGCCGAAGAAGACTTTACTGATTTTGATGTTGAAGATGGAACGATGCAGGATGATGAAGTAATGCATTGGCAAAAGGAGCAAGTGCTCAAAGCGATGAGTTCTTTGTCCGGACATCAACAAAAGTTACTGCACATGAAATATTACCGGGAACTCTCGAATAAAGAGATATCAGACGAACTCGGTATTACCATTCAATCGGTTTACAATGCCGTGTTCAAAGCGCTGCGTTCACTACGCAAGCAAATGCAAACCATTGTGCTTCTGGCACTCTCTTGGTTCATGCTGTAATTATTTACAGTTGCCACGCCTATTTACGGGCAAAGAAAAACTTTTATAATTTTTAGGTATAGCAGAGTAGAATTATACACCGCTGTCGTTTATAGGCCAGTGCTACCACACAGTTTTGGTAACGTCTGTGTGCGTAGTTGGGTTTGGGAGTCCTCCTTGTTCTTCTATAAGAAGGGCGGGAGGATTCAAACTTTACAGGCATTTCTTATAATACCCGATGTGCCAGGGATACCGTTCGCGCGTGCTATAGAATGATTCAGGTATAGTTGAAGGAGCTATACGAGGCGATTTGATACACTGAACTCATGTGATGTTGAATGATCGATTTTGTTTGCCGGTATCTGAAAGTATACGCAGTGCGTTATAATACCATAAGCCGCACTGCAGGAGCATTTACAACAGCCTTCGTATAAACCGATATGCACGCAAAAGATACATTGCTTTCGCAAGTCTTTGTTGGGATAGAACCCGCAGCCGCCAGAAAGTATTGGGCGTTGAAAGGTATGCTGAATACTTTTCACGGAGGCAATGGTATATTTCTGCAGCTTCAGTTGCTGGACCTTGACAACCGGATACTCAGTGAGAATTTTTACTGGTTGCCGGTTGATAACGATGCCTATACCGGGCTTAACAATACCCGGGCTGCGAGTATACAGGCCGAGGCCCGTTGGTTTGACGGAAAGATTGAATTGAAGCTTTCGAATTTCTCACCGGGTATGGTAGCCTTCTTCAGCAGAATAACCATGATGAACCCGAATACCCGGAAGCGGTTAATGTCCGGGTTCTACAGCGACAGCTATATATCCATAGCGCCCGGCAGTCAACGTACTATATATCTTGAGTATAATCCTGAAAAAGATTTCGGTACGCCCCTGGTATCCATCAGCGGGTGGAACGTGAGCGAGGCAACACTCGACACTATATAGTTCAAGATTGTCAGAATGATTTTATCCGGGTATCCCAGGCCGGTTCCATAGAGGCAGCTTCCTTGCAGGCCGGGAGTATAATTTTGAATTCTGTTCCCAGGTATATAGTACTCTCTACAAAAATGCGGCCGTTTAGTTTGGACAAAGCTTTTTGCACCAGGTGCAAGCCGAGACCGCTTCCTATAGATCGGTCGCTATACCGCGTGTAGGGATTGAATATAGACTTCAGATATTTCTGTTCGATGCCGATACCATTGTCTTTAAAGACAACCTCGACATGGCCGTTTGCGCGGGTTGACCGAACGGTTATCTCCGGGTCAATCTGGTTGTTAAATATACAGGCATTCTCAAAGATGTTGATAAAGATGATATCGAGCAGTCTGATGTTGGAGTTTACAAGAATGTCATCTTCCAGGTCGGCATGAAACGTTATCTCGGGATAGAGTCCTTTGAACTGCTCCATCAGCGACAAAATATAGTCTTTCATGTTAACCGACTGGATACCTTCAAGTTTATCCAATTCGTAGGCCATGTGTATTTTAGACAGCATCTTGTCCATATCACGGGCCGTAAGATCGATCTTCTGTTGAATCGCTCTCCGTTCATTCTCATCGTGCGTTAACCCGGCAAGCTGTCCTAAACCTATAATACTGAGAATAGGTCTGCGAACATCATGAGAAGCGCGGTATAGATATGTGTCGAGTTCGCTGTTGAGTTTTACAAGTTCGGCCGTGCGGGCTTTTACTTTATTTTCAAGTTCAGCATTGAGTGCACTGGTTTTACGGTAGCTTCTGCGGATGGTATATAGCAGTATACTAATCAGCACGAGCACAGCGAGAATGGACACGATCAGAATTCTGCTGGTATTTAGTTCACTGCTTCTCAGTTGATTTTCGGCACGAAGCAACGTCAGTTGCTTTTCGAATTGAAGTTGTTTCTGCAAACGCAGCAACTGCTGGCTCTGCGGACTTTGCACCGAATCGCGCAGGGCTATATATCTTTCAAACGTAAGGTGTGCCGAATCAAATTGATGCATAAGCTCGAACCAACTGTGCAGACTTTTAAAGTAATCAAGCCAGATGGATGGTCTTCGTTCAACCCGCATCAAATGCCAGGCGCTATCGTAGTATTGTTTGGCGAGATCGTATTGTTTTTGCTCCACATATACTTCTGCCAATCCGGTAAGTGCTTTACCGGCTGCTGCCCGCTCGTTGTATTTGAGACACACGGTAGCTTCCTGTGTATATTTCGCTATAGCAGCGCCCAGGTTGCCGCGTATAAAATCAACGCGTGCTATATTTCCAAGAATCAGCCCTTCCCATATATCGCTGTTAATGTGCCTCGTAAGCGGGAGCGCAGCGCCATAACTTGTCGCAGCACTATCAATATATTTAAGGTGAACATACGACATGCCCATAGTATTGTAGGCGTTGATGATGTGAAGCGTGTCTTCTCTTTTCAGATCTTTACTTTTCTTGTAGAGCATAACGGCCTGTTTTGCATTTTCGAGCGCGATCTCAAAATTACCGGTATTAAACTGCAGGTTGGCAATGGACAGACGTTTGGAAGCTGCTTCTTTAGTAATGCCCAGCTCCATCAGAATATCAGCCGACTGATAGGCATCATACGCAGCGAGCTGTGCATTGAAATGATTGGTATGTATAAAACTCCGCAGCGATAACAGTATGGCTCGCTCGTATAGGTAATTATAGTCTTCTGTTTCAGGAAGTATATGGTTGATGATCCGGATGGCTTCGTCACCAAAGTCATTCTCAGAAAGTGCATGTGCTTTTTTATACTGAAGCCAGATCTCTTTTGTTTTGGCAGAAGGATTTACGGATGTGAGAAAAGAACTGGTATCGTCTGCGGAAGCGCATGCCAGTACTGAATCAGGCGTGCTGTGGCGACACCTGCGTGCGGCTTCATCCAGCCATGCAAAGACTTTGATTTTCTGCTGCAGGGGAATAATATAGCCATCGTCCTCGCATGCAGATACCATACATGTCAGGAGAATAACAATACATGCAAATCTATATGCTTGCATAGGACAATTTAATGTACAACAATTTTTAAACAAATGCTATGACGAAACTGTTTATGTAAACAGGCCCGGGATATCATTATAACCTATCTGGAGAAGAAAAAAATAGTAACCGCCTGAAGGATAAATAATTTTGTTTTTCAACAACGCACCACTGTTTGGTATGACAAGCAAAGGGTGCAATAAAAAAAGCCCGGTGGTGAACCGGGCCTTGTATACCCAACGGGTATATTATATATGTTTGAAAATCAAATACCGTACTTCTCCATTCTGCGATAGAGCGAAGCACGGGTAAGTCCTAATTCATCAGCAGCTTTTGAAATGTTACCGTTGTGCATATTCAAAGCTTTCACAATCGCGGTCTTTTCCACCTCGTCCAGGTTCAGCGTGTTGCTGTTGGGGTTGGAGGAGACAGTGCGGCTCAAAAGGAAATCACTTTCCTGCAACGTTGCCGAGTCGGTCATGATCACGGCACGTTCAATACCATGCTGTAGTTCGCGGATGTTACCCGGCCATGCATAGCGCTTCAGTTTATCAATAGCCTCTGCCGTGATAGACGATACATGCTTGTGATATTTCCTGGCGTAGTAATTCAGGTAGTGTTGTGCCAGCATGGGTATATCTTCCACGCGCTCGGCCAAAGGCGGAACATGAAGCTCCACCGTATTGATACGATATAATAAATCCTGGCGGAACGTACCTTCCTGCACCATCTTGTGGAGCGGCATATTGGTAGCACAGATCAACCGGATGTTTACCGGTAATGCCTGGTTGGCTCCAACGCGCGTTACCTGTCGCGACTGCAGGGCACTGAGTAATTTACTCTGTAAACTCATGCTCAGGTTTCCGATCTCATCGAGGAAGAGCGTACCGTTGTTGGCAAGTTCAAATCTACCCGGGCGATCTTCACGTGCATCGGTAAAGGCTCCTTTCTTATGACCGAAGAGTTCGCTTTCAAAAAGTGTCTCGGTTATGGCACCCATATCTACCGATACAAAGCTGTTGTCTTTTCGAAGCGAGCGTTGATGTATAGCACGGGCTATAAGTTCTTTACCCGTTCCGTTCTCTCCGAGTATAAGTATATTGGCGTCCGTCTTGGCTACCTTATCTATCAACGTAAATACTTCCTGTATAGCTTTACTCTCTCCTATAATTTCACCGAAAGGTCTGCTGATCTGCTCTTCCAGCATTTCTTTTGCCTTCTTCAGTTTATCTACTTCGTTATACGATTGCTTCAGGCGTATAGCGGTAGATATAGTGGCAACCAGTTTTTCATTTTGCCATGGCTTGAGTATAAAATCGGTAGCGCCTGCTTTCAGGGCACGCACGGCCATCTCTACATCGCCAAAGGCTGTAATGAGTATAACAACAGCAGAAGGATCGTGTCCTAAAATCTGCTCGAGCCAATAGAAACCTTCTTTACCACTCGTAATGTCTTTGCTGAAGTTCATGTCGAGCAGAATGACATCGTAGGTATCGTTATGAAGTAGAAAAGGAATTTTCTTTGGATTCTTTTCAATGATCACATGATGACCTTGTTTCTTCAACAACATTTTTGCCGCGAGGAGTACATCCTCATCATCATCAATCATTAGAATTTTGCCGCCTTCCGGATTCACAATACAATAGATTTAGGTGAAACGCTTTTCAGTCAGAAATTTTATGCCAGATTTAGAAATGTGCGATTTTAAATCATATCAGGTACATTGCCGTTTCTGAAGATGCAAATATGTTCAAAAGTGAACAGTTTCAGAAATCTTTTGCTACGTATCTGAGCTATTCTATTGTGCGCGGTATATTTCAATGATGTTCTTTCGGATCAGGAAGAATCGCTCATCGGTAATGAGCGCAAAGTTACCCTGTGTAGCCAGCTTCTGCTCGCGTGTTTCGGTAGTGAAGAGATCGAAGAAGCGAAGGGTATCGCCTTGCAGGTAATAGAGCTCTTCGCCCAGGAAGTTGAAGTAACTGAGATTCTTTACAGCGATGGTTCGGATATGTTTGCCAACACCGTTGAAGATCAGAATTCCTTCGCTTACATCCAGCAGAAACACAAAGCCCTGGTACTCGCGAAGAAAGGTATAGTTTGATTTTTGTTTTGATTTCGTTTCTATCACTTCTTCCACCGATAGGGCACCCGTTGTAGTGTTTATTTTCTTGAGTGTCCAATCGGCCACATCGAACAGCCAGATGTTATAGTCACCGGATACGCAGGCAAGCCAGGGTTCGGTGGCAAACGATGAGTCGATCGAAAAAGCCTGCACAGCTTCGAACGATGGATTGAGAAAATTGTATTGTCTTGATTCACGGAAAAAAGCAAAGAGTCTGCTGCCATCACGCGGATCGAACAGGGTAGGAGCAGGTTTGTCTTTATGGAGGGCTAAGAGTTTACCATCGGTATCAAATTTCTGAAGTTGTCCGGAAGTAGTTACAATATATAGCTCACCGGGGCGGTCAACAGCCGCATAGCGAATGGTATCGCTCACTTCCAGCGTTTTGATCTTTCGGGTTTGGGCTGAAGCGGGAGCGTATAGCAGTATACCGGTCAATAAAAGAACGTATACTTTTATATATACCGGTATAGATGAATGATGTCGGGAATATTGTCTTACAGTAAATTTCACAAGTCAAATGTTTTAAGCGCTACCGTTTTTCCATCGTACACAGCGTAGGTGCTGAAATTTACCCACTCGCCCAGGTTGATATAGCGGCTGTGCTCACCAATGGGCAGATCGAGCGGTAAATGCCGGTGTCCAAATATATAATAGTCGTGATGCTGCTTTTGCTCTATCTCACTACAATATACCCAGAGAAATTCTTTTTCATTTTCCTGGTATCCGTCTTCACGTTTCATATTGGTAAGACGACTGCTCTTGGACCAACGATTTGCAATACCAATGCCAAGATTAGGGTGGAGGCGTGCAAACATCCACTGACAGAAACTGCTGTTGAAAAACTTCTTGAGTATTTTATAAGTATGATCACCCGGACCTAAGCCATCACCGTGTCCGATCAGTAATCGTTGCGAGCCCACTTCGAGTACAAGCGGATCGCGATATACCGGTATACCCAACTCTTTCGGGAAGTAATCGAACATCCACATATCATGATTGCCGGTAAAAAATACAATGGGTATACCGGCATCGCGAAGCTCGGCTAATTTACCCTGCAGCCTGATGTGTCCTTTGGGTATAGCGTGTTTATACTCAAACCAGAAATCAAATATATCGCCCAGCAGATAGATCGTGTGCGCTTCATTTTTTATAGAGTCTAGCCATGCAATGATCTTTTTCTCACGTGCTACACTGGCGTCATGATTTGGCACACCCAGGTGAAAGTCTGATGCGAAGAAGATCTTTTTATGCTGCAGGTCTTGAATTCTTTCAAGCATATCGTTTCGCGGTTACGCAGAAATAGAAAGAACAGTACGCTGCATGGTTGAAAATATAGGCCTGCGGTAAAAGAATAAAGTTGCTCTGTTCATGGCAAAAGTTGCGTATAGGGGTATCGTAAAAAAAAATGGACTCAGGCACTTCGGTACCTGAGTCCAAAAATAAGAGTATTCTCTTTAAGTTCTATTGATTCGCCAGCTCATCCGGTTTATCACCCTCCAGGGTAGGAGTAGGGTCAACGCCAGGCTGCTCGCTTTCCTGTTGCTTCTTCTCATATTTACCCTGTCCGTTGGTAAACTGCTGGTATGTAGTAAGCTTCTCAAATGGACGCTTTCCGATCAGTCTTTCAAGATCTGCCTGGAAGAGAATTTCTTTCTCCAGCAATTCTTTCGCGATCACATCTAAGTGCTGGCGGTGTTGCATTAGCAAAGATCTGGTGCGTTCGTACGCCTCGTCAATGATCTTCTTTACTTCACGGTCAATCTTCTCGGATGTTGCTTCTGAGTAAGGCTTCTGGAAAGAGTAATCGTTGGCTTTCGAATCGTAGAACGACATGTTACCGATCTCTTTGTTCATACCATAGATGGTAACAATGCTGTAGGCCATCTTCGTGATACGTTCCAGGTCGCTCAATGCACCCGTTGATATTTTACCGAACACTATATCTTCTGCTGCACGACCACCAAAGGCCATGCACATTTCATCCAGCATTTGTTCTGTCTGGTAGAGGAACTGCTCTTTCGGCAAGTACTGAGCATAACCAAGTGCAGCTACACCACGCGGTACTATACTTACTTTAACCAGTGGATCAGCATGCTCCAGGAACCAGCCTGCCACTGCGTGACCTGCTTCGTGGAAGGCAACGATCTTCTTCTCTTCCGGAGAAATGATCTTGTTCTTCTTTTCCAAGCCACCGATCACACGGTCGATAGCATCCTGAAAGTCTTGCATATCTACAGCTTTCTTATCTCTGCGGGCAGCGATAAGCGCAGCTTCGTTACATACGTTGGCAATCTCTGCTCCGGCAAATCCGGGAGTTTGTGCCGAAAGTTTTTTAGCATCTACACTCGGATCAAGTTTGATAGGCTTGAGGTGTACTTTAAATATAGCTTCACGACCTACGATATCCGGTTTATCGATACTGATCTGGCGATCGAAACGACCCGGACGAAGTAACGCAGAGTCCAATACATCCGGACGGTTTGTTGCAGCCAGTATAATTACTCCAGAGTCGGTAGCAAAGCCGTCCATCTCCACGAGTAATGAGTTCAATGTATTTTCACGCTCATCGTTCGCTCCGGGTAATTGTCCACGACCACGTGAGCGACCTATAGCATCAATCTCGTCTATAAATACAATACAAGGAGCTTTTTCTTTTGCTTGTTTGAAGAGGTCGCGAACACGCGCAGCACCTACACCCACAAACATCTCCACGAAATCAGAACCTGATAGTGAGAAGAATGGTACACCGGCTTCACCGGCTACAGCTTTTGCAAGCAATGTTTTACCAGTACCGGGAGGGCCTACTAAAAGAGCACCTTTAGGAATTTTACCTCCGAGCTTGGTAAACTTGCCCGGGTTCTTCAGGAAGTCTACAATTTCTTTTACCTCTTCTTTCGCTTCATCAAGACCAGCAACGTTATCAAACGTGATCTTTACTTTGTTCTCAGCATCAAATAATGCAGCCTTGGATTTACCAATGTTGAAGATTTGTCCGCCAGGGCCACCGCCTCCGGTCATTCTGCGCATCAGCATCCAGAATCCGAAAAGCAGGAGGAATAAAAGTCCCCATTGGAAAAGTTGACTTACATAATCACCACGATCTTCTGTATCGTACTCGGGGCGCTGGCTTTGAGCAACCTGCTTATCGAGAAACGTACGGAACTCCTGGTCAAAATTACCGGCATCCACTACTTTCAAAACATAGTGCGGACCTGAGTTTCCGGAACTGAGCGGTCCGTTATTGATATCCTGTTTATACTTTGCATTCTGCAGGGCAGCAGAGGTAAGTGTAACTTCAACAAACTTTTGGTTTTGTATCAATACAACCTTGCGTACATCTCCGTTTTTAACCATCTCTTTGAAGTCATCGTAGCGGACGGTTTTAAGACTGCTAGCAGAGTTAAAATACATTACACCAAAGATCACAGCTATCGTTGCGATAATTACCCAGATCTGGTAATTACCTTTCGGTGGCTTTGTTGGTAACAGCGGTTTATTATTTTCTTTCTTGTCGGCCATTTCTTACGTTCTTATTCAATCAATTTAAAAATATCAAAACATTAACGAGTTAAAAAGCTTTTGGTTCAATCGCCATCAATTTCAGTGATTTCTGCATCGCCCCATAAGCGTTCGAGGGCATAGAATTCTCTGCGGTCTTTTCTGAAAACATGGGCAACTACATCCGTGTAGTCGAGTAGCATCCACTCTTTATTGTTTTTTCCTTCAACGTGCCAGGGATTTTCTTTCAGCGCTTTGAAAACTTCTGCGTCAATTGAGTCGGCAATGGCATCGAGCTGTTTATCAGAATTACCAGAGCAAACAATAAAGAAATCGGCCACAGCATTTTTAACTTTCCGAAGATCCATGATAACGATGTCCAATGCTTTTTTTTCCTGCATGCCCTTCACAATCACTTCACTCAGTTTTTCTGAATTGGCTCCCTTCCTTTTTTTTGCCATTAAACTATATTCGTTTTTAGATTAACTCTCAAAATTAAACAAAATACCTTGTATAAAATTCCTGCCAATACCCTTTTCATGGGCGGCAACTTAGTTTTTGTGCCGGAATGTCACTCAACCAACACCCTGGCCCTGCAACTATGCCAGCAGCCTTCAACACCGGAAGGTACTGTGGTAATTACCAATAATCAAACTGCAGGCCGTGGTCAGCGGGGAAATTCATGGGAAGCAAAGCCGGGAATGAATCTTACCTTCTCCATTATTCTGAAACCTGTGTTCCTTGATTTGAAAGATCAATTCTTTCTAAACATCATTATTTCTCTCGGCATTCATGATTACCTGGTAACAAAGAAAATTTCAAATAGTCACATCAAATGGCCAAACGATTTGATGGTCGGTAAAAAAAAGCTTTGTGGTATTTTAATCGAAAACCAGGTGCAAGGTTCGCGTTTTACGGCCTCTGTTGTCGGTATTGGTATCAATATCAATCAGCAGTATTTTAATAACGATACAGCCACTTCATTAAGTATAGTTACCGGAACAGAACATCTTTTACAAGAAGAACTTGAGCAACTCCTGCAAAAGGTGGAAGCACGTTATCTGCAACTGCGACAGAACTCAGTGGCCAAAATCAAAAATGATTACCTCGATGTTTTATACTGGAAAGATGAAGTACATCAGTTCGCATCGAATGGCGAAAATTTTACAGGTGTTATCCAGGGGATTGATGATGGCGGCAGACTGAAAGTGCTGCGTAACGATACCGGGGAAGTAAAAACATTTGATCTGAAGGAAATCAGTTATCTGCAATAATGCAGGTGTAAATTATTCAAGCATCTTTGCAGCATGAATGTTTTTTCTGATCGCAGTCGTATCATCATTACGTGCAATAAACGGTTAACGCCCTACCTGGAGCTGGAGGTAACAGAACTTGGTTTTACGCTTACACGAACCTTTCAAACAGGCGTAGAGCTGGAAGGAACCATGGCGGATTGTATCCGGCTAAACCTCAACTTGCGTTGTGCCAGTCAGGTGCATTACTCACTCAAAGAATTTCGTGCCGAGCATCCGGAAGAACTATACAATGTACTGGTGCGGATGCCGTGGGAAAATATACTTAACAACACAAGCTATATATCGGTTACCTGCACGGTAGATCAACTGACGGTGAATAACGAGATGTTTGTAAATGTTAAAGTAAAAGATGCTATTGTAGATAAACTTCGGAGGGAGACCAGTGTACGACCTAACTCAGGACCTGATCTTACCGGAGCCGTGATTCATTTGTACTGGAAGGATGATCGTGCTGAAATATTTATCGATACCTCCGGTGAAACACTCGCGAAGCATGGCTATAGAAAGATACCGGGTAAAGCTCCGATGCTCGAAGCACTTGCTGCGTCAACGGTAATGGCTACGAAGTGGGACCGTCAGTCACCGTTCATCAACCCGATGTGTGGTTCCGGTACGGTAGCGATTGAAGCTGCACTACTAGCGACCAACCGAAGGCCGGGTTTATACAGAACGAATTATTCCTTCATGCACCTGAAAGATTATGATGAGCAGGTATACCTCGCAGAGATGCAAAGGCTGCGCGACCAGATAAAAGAAGTGCCGGGCTTGCTGGTGGAGGCAACCGATATCAGTGATGATGCGATCAACATCTCCAAAGTAAATGCTGGTATAGCCGGTGTTGAAAATATGATTCACTTCAAACGATGTGATTTTGCGCTCACGGATGTTCCCGAAGGTAAAGAAGGCGTTGTTTACTTTAACCCCGAGTATGGCGAACGACTGGGAGATGTAAAACAACTGGAAGAAACCTATGCACGCATGGGCGACTTTCTGAAACAGAAATGTAAAGGATATACCGGCTATATCTTTACGGGTAATCTTGACCTCGCTAAAAAGATAGGACTGAAAGCACGCAGAAGAATAGAGTTCTACAACGCCAAAATTGATTGTCGCTTACTGGAATATGAATTGTATTCCGGCAGTAAAGACAAGGATCGAAGAGAGAAAGTCAGTCAGGAATAACGATTCCGTAAAACATAACCTTCCGTTAATCACAGGAAGGTTTTTTATTTTCAACATCGCGCCTAAATTGAAAACGCAATCAGTATGCTATGATTTCAGTTCAGAATCTTTCGTTTCAATATGCTGCCGGAAACGCCATCCAGTTTCCTGATTTTACGGTAACACGTGGCGAGCATTGTTTGTTGCTGGGAGAATCCGGCAGTGGTAAAACAACCCTGCTTCATTTACTCGGAGGTTTACTTCGTCATTACTCCGGCTCTCTTAAGATAGAAGACACGGAATTAGCGCAGTTATCGGAAGCTTCGCTCGATCGTTTTCGCGGGCAAAATATAGGCTTTATCTTTCAACGTAATCATCTCATTAATGCCTTAACCGTTGAAAAGAATCTGATGATGGCACCTTACCTCGCTGGATTAAAAATAGAAAGCGAACGAATTACAGAAGTACTTTCGGGATTAGGACTGGCCGAGAAACGAAAGAGTCGTGTTACACAGTTAAGTCACGGACAGGCACAACGCGTAGCGATTGCACGTGCGGTGCTGAATAAACCTTCTATCATTTTTGCCGATGAACCAACGTCTGCGCTGGACGATAAAAACTGCGAACGCGTTATACACCTGTTAATGGATGTAGCGAATCAACATCAATCTACCTTGCTGGTAGCTACGCACGATCAGCGGCTCAAGGATAAAATATCAAATCAGGTTTGGTTATCATCACTATAGAATGGTTGGCCTGTTTTTATATTCATTGTATACTTTAATAATTGTAGCATGTCTATTTTCACACTCGTCTGGAATTATCTCAAGGCAAGACCTCTCAATACAGCGATTAACATTTTGCTGCTTTCACTGGGCATAGCCGTAATAACGATATTGTTACTTTTTAATAAGCAGCTTGAACAAAAAATTACCGAGAACGCGCGCGGTATAGACCTGGTAGTAGGAGCAAAGGGGAGCCCGCTGCAACTTATACTTTGCAATATATTTCATGTTGATTTTCCTACAGGTAATATCAAGCTTAATGAAGCTGAACGTTTTGCCAAACATCGCCTTATAAAAAATGCTATACCGCTTGCATTGGGCGATAGTTACCAGTCGTATAGAATTATTGGTACCAGTCAAAAATATGCAGAGCTCTATAAAGCTGAGATACAACAAGGCAACTGGTGGAGGAACAACCTGGACGTTACCATCGGTGCCAATGTAGCCACGCTGACACAATTGAAGCTCGGTGATAAATTCGCCAGTGCCCACGGACTTGCTGATGGCGGTCATACACACAACGATCATCAATATATAGTCGTTGGTATACTTAAACCCACAAACAGTGTATTGGACAACCTGATACTTACCAACGTAGAAAGTGTTTGGGAAATGCACGAAGAGCATGCTGAGGAGGAAGAAGGACATGCCGAACATGAGCATGCCGCTGATTCGAACTTTATACCATCTCCATTAGTGCCTTCAGTAGGGAAAGGCGATTCACTGAAAGAAATTACTTCCATGCTTATTCAATACCGCTCACCGATGGGTGCTATACAATTGCCAAGATTGGTAAACTCACAAAGCAGTTTACAGGCGGCATCACCGGCATTTGAGACAGCGCGTTTGTTTTCTATTTTAGGTGTAGGCGTAGATATACTCATGGGTTTTGCGTATGTGCTTATCGTTATATCAGGGTTAAGTATATTTATTGCATTGTATAACTCGCTAAAAGAGCGGAGGTACGATCTGGCCATCATGCGGTCGATGGGGGCATCGCGGACCAAACTGTTTGTTTCGATCCTGCTGGAAGGTGGAGTGCTCACGATGTTAGGAAGTCTCATTGGGTTGTTGATGGGACACGGTGTACTCGTTCTTTTATCCGGAATGGTGGAAGAAACGCAGAAAGCCGGTATCAACGGATTTATTTTCTATCCGGAAGAATGGATAATTTTGGGCGGAAGTTTGTTACTGGGTCTGATATGTGCAGTGATTCCGGCCATACAAGCGTACCGCACGGATATATCGAGGGTACTGGCAGGGAATTGAAATTCATTCCGCAGAAGGCAGATTTACGCAGAAGAAATTTGCATTTAAATTCTGTGTCAATCTGCGGTCTCTGTGGGAAATAAAAGGAACGAATAAACTGGAAGAATATATAAAAGATAAAAACCATGAAGAAGATTAGTTTGCTTGGTGTATTTATACTTTGTGCAGGAAGTTTACTGGCACAGGGAAAAACGGATATGTGGGAAGCGTTTGCCAAAACCAAGTTCGAACCGAAGTATTATGAAAAACTTGGCGAGTATCTTTTCTACCCGACTTTCCCGGCCGAGATCAAAGCACTGGAAGGTAAAGAAATTACCGTGCAGGGATTTTATGTTCCGTTCGCTCCGGAAGATGGTACCTATATCATCATCTCCAAATACCCGATGAGTCAGTGTTTCTTTTGTGGAGGCGGTGGTCCCGAATCTATAGCAGAAGTAAACTTTGCGAAAGAACCACGTAAATTTCAGGTAGATGATCTGATCACCGTGAAAGGTAAATTAAAGCTGAATGCCGAAAACCTTGATCACGTGAATTTCATTTTAACCGATGCTGTATTGGTTAGTAAATAATCGACTGATACAGACGATCGGTTTCTGCTAAAACTATATATAGTATGACGAAACCGAAGATCAAAGAAAAGACAATCAGTGTACCCGTTTCTGAAAGTATAGGGGCGGTATCAGCTGTTATACTGGAGCCGGCATCATGTACTGCGATGATGACACTCGCGCACGGAGCGGGTGCCGGAATGAATCACACCTTTATGGTGCGTCTGGCCCAGGCGTTGGCGGAGCGCTCTATCGGTACCATTCGTTTCAATTTCCCTTATATGGAGCAAGGAAAGAAACGCCCCGATATGCCACCTACAGCTCACAAAGCTATCGAGGAGGTAATCGAGTATACTTCCAAACATTATCCAGCCCTTCCGTTGTTTGTTAGTGGTAAATCATTTGGTGGCCGCATGTCATCGCAATTGCTGGCTAAGAAAACATTCAGTCCGGTGAAGGGTATAATTTTCTATGGCTTTCCGCTGCATCCTGCAGGCGCGCCCGCTATAGATCGCGCGGACCATCTGCGCGACATTACTATACCCATGCTATTTCTACAAGGTACACGTGATGCATTAGCTGAGTGGAGTCTCATAACAAAAGTATCCGCATCATTATCTACGGCGAAGCTTGTGTCTTTTGAAGGAGCCGATCATAGTTTCAAAGCAAAAAAAACTGAACTGATTCCCGAACTCGCAGACGCTACACAATCCTTCATTCAATCTCTTTAATAAAAGATCCTTTTGAGATAAGAAAGTTACTTGCAACTATGTTGCATTTAATTTTTATGTTTTTATATTTGCAACGTTGTTGCATTTATGAGAGCGCTATTGATAATACTATTTCTGTTTGTCCTGGTATCCTTTGGACAAGCTGCTTTGTCGGATGACGGCTGGGATATACTGGCACGGGTAAAATTTACCGAGAAGTATTTCAAGGAAGAGAACGAGTATTACCTCTATCCATTTTTTGATAGTAAGATTCGCGCGCTCGAGGGGAAGGAGTTTACACTGAAAGGACATTACCTGCCAATGGATCTTGATGATAATCGTATGATCATCCTGTCCAGGTTTCCGTATTCCATGTGTTTCTTCTGCGGTGGTGCCAGCCCTGCATCAGTAGCAGAGATATACTTTAAAATGAAGCCACCGCGCTTCAAGGCCGATCAGATCATTACCGTAAAGGGTATACTGAAACTGAACGACAGCAATATCGATCACATGAATTTTATTTTGAAAGATGCTGAACTGATAACAGGTAAATGATATGAGCATATACCGCTATATATTGATTGGTGCCGGTATGCTGGTGGCATGCACGCAAAGCAAGGATGATGATAAACTATTAAAGGAAGCCGCTGCCATTCATAACGAAGCTATACAAACTGCTTTGAAGCTTGAGGACAGCCTTTATATACTGGCGATGGATACGATAATACAGGATTCCATAAAGCTATATATCGAGGCGATTGAAAACTGGAAGGCCGATATCGTGGAGGTGCCCGGTAATGAATCAGATCACCACGGTGAATTACATCATCATCATGCACCCGCTGAAATGATACCGATAACAGCAATCGAAATGGTGGTTGTGCAAAGCGCAATGAAGGTAAAGATTGATTCCATTGCTGCCAGCTTGCGGCAATTTCGCGGTGACTAAAAAATCAATGTCCTTTTAAGAAATATACTCTTTACGATATGATGAATCTTTTTAAACCGGGGAAGAAACTTCCGGTAACGGTACTCTCTGGCTTTTTGGGAGCCGGTAAAACTACATTGCTGAACCATGTACTCAACAATCGCCAGGGATTGAAAGTAGCTGTGATCGTAAATGATATGAGCGAAGTAAATATCGATGTACGCCTCGTGGCAAATGAAGTGCAGTTGTCGCGCACCGAAGAGAAACTGGTAGAGCTGAGTAACGGCTGCATTTGTTGTACCCTGCGCGATGACCTGATTCGCGAAGTACAAAAACTTGTAGCGCAACGTAAATTTGATTACCTGCTTATTGAAAGCACTGGTATATCGGAGCCTATACCCGTTGCCCAGACGTTTAGCTTTGATGTAGGGGATGCGTTGTATGATTTGTCTGCCATTACACGGCTTGATACGATGGTAACCGTAGTGGATGCTTTTAACTTCTTTAAAGATTTTGGCAGTGCAGATACATTGTTGAAACGCAACCTTACCGATGATGCACAAGACCAGCGCACCATTGTGAATCTGCTCACCGATCAGATTGAATTTGCCAATGTCATTATACTCAACAAAACCGATCTTGTATCGGCACGCGAACTGAAGTTACTGGAAGGTATATTGATCAAGCTAAATCCCGGAGCCAGGATTGTCAAGTCGGTGCTGGGTAGAATTGATCCGCGTGATATACTCGATACACGTTCTTTTAACTACGAAAAAGCATCGCAGGCTGCAGGCTGGATTCGTGCGTTGAACAATGAGCATACACCGGAGACAGAAGAGTATGGAATCAGCTCGTTCGTTTTCCGAACGCACAGACCTTTTCATCCCGAGCGCTTCTGGCGGTATGTACAAACTGAATTTCCCGGAAACATTGTGCGAAGTAAAGGTATATTCTGGCTGGCATCACGACCGGATGATGCATTGGTGTGGAGCCAGGCAGGCGGTTCTTCGCAGGCGGAAGTATATGGCAAATGGTGGGCCTCTGTACCCGAGGTTGAACGTGTACGCAACCCTGCCTATATACAGGATGAGAAAAGTATTCAGAAAAAATGGAATGCAGAGTGGTGCGATCGTATGAATGAAATCGTATTCATCGGCACGCAAATGAACGAGCAACAGGTGCGCGATGAATTATATACCTGCATATTAACCGATGAAGAAGTATATACTTTTCATGCCGGTAAAAAATTTAACGATCCCTGGCCGATGTAAATCAGAATGTGAAACCGATGTTTACATAGCCGAGAACTTTCTGTGACTGATCGCTATACATCACAGAGAGACTGATGGGACCTATACCAGAGTCGTACCCGATGGACAATCCGTAACCGGAGAGATATCTTGTCTTTCGATTATCATCCTCGAGAAAATCATATACCGCTCCGTTAATACGGGCAGTGGCATATAAACTTTTGGAGATCTGGTATTGAAGGCCAGTCATCAGTACACCAACACTATGCGCTGTAAGCTGATACTCATTGAGACCGGTGAACGGTACCTGGTTGCGTATAAAATCGTTGATGCCGCCTATATTAAAGAAGTTGAGATAAGCTTCGCGAGGCGAGAAGTTGATGGCAGTGTTGAACTGTGTTAGCAAGGTAAGACGAGGCGAAAGCGGCTTGAAGTTCTCTGCCTTGAAACGAAACTGCGCGTATCCATGCAGGTTGGTGGTGTCCGATTGTGTAAGCGAGTCGGTTTCGAAAGCGATGCTTCGCGGCTCCTGCGCGTATACCCATCCTAACTGAGCTTTAACATTCCAGCCGCGCGTGGAGAAGTTTCGCTTGTTCAGCGTGTTGAGCTGATAGTATATATAGTTGGTGAGGTAACTGTTGCTGGCTTCTGCGGCAACATCGGCACGCATTTTCGGCTTGATTTTAAAATACTCCAGCGAGGCGCCTATACCAAGCGCCTGACTAAACCCGAATGTATGTTGCAGGCGGGCATCAAAATCGGCATAGCGGCTGCGGTATAAATGAGTCTGCTCAAAGTCAGCGTAGATCGGGAAACGGAAACGCTCGTGATACATGGAGAGTATCAGGTTGTTGTTCTCCGATTCACCAAAGGTTTGGTTGTGCTCAATGAGAAACCGAAAGTTCTCGCTGATGTTTGCCTTTACAGTTGTTTTTGATCGATCGAATAACAGGTTTTTGGATGTTACGGCTGCAATGAGTGCTACGTTGCTAAAGGTATGGTAATGTATACCTACTTTGAAGTAGGTGAGGGGCTGCTCGATTACATTGAATTTGAGATTGGCTTTGCCGGGTTCGGTGGGTTGCCACTCATAGGCTATACGCCTGTAGTTCTGCGAACCGTATACTCTGCGAATGGCATTGGCAACTTCAATACCATCATACGCTTTTCCTTTTTCAAGATGCAGACGGTTTATGAACGATGTCTTCGTGGTGTGATGCAGGCCTTCCACCTTCATATCATCCACCGTTATCTTTTTGATGGTGGGTAAACGTTTGGTGTTCACTTTATACTTCGGGTATACCTGTCGCAGTGAATCAGCCAGGCGCTTGAACATCGGGTAGAATTTGTTGCCTGTATCTTTACCGCGTTCAATAATACTATCGGCACTGTTGAAGCTGGCCGCAGTAAAATCTTTCAGATCAGGTTCAATCAGTATATCACAGAGTTTGCGTTCGCGTTCGAAATCATCAGCATCTTTGTAGAAGCCAATCTGGTATAGTATATCTATAGCGCTGTGAAGTTCGGTGGCAGGCCGAAGCCCTTGCGACAAGTTTACACCGATGAGTATATCTGCGCCCATCGCTTTGGCATCGCGCACAGGGAAGTTTCGTACTACTCCGCCATCCACGAGTTTGGTTCCGTTGTAATCAATAGCCGTAAATACAGAAGGTATAGCCATGCTCGATCGTATAGCCGTAACGAGTTCGCCCTGATCGAGCAACACCGCTTTACCAGTTCCTACATCGGTGGCAATACACTTGAACGGTATTGGGAATTTTGAAAAATCTTTCACATCATACACCGGCAGCAACAGTTCCTGAAACTTCAGCCAGATCTCCTGCCCTTCAATAATTCCGGAAGCGATCTTGAACTTTCCATTTTCGAACGGTATCTCAATCGCATAATTTCCAAACTCATTCTTCTCATCAATGTTAACATTACTGATGGAAGGCTTGCCCGAGAAAAGAACTCCCCAGTCCAGGGTGCGGGCAATCTTCTCGATCTCTTTGCCCGAATACCCGGCCGCATACAACGCACCGATGATGCTGCCCATACTCGTACCGGTCAGGTAATCTACCTTAAGTCCCGCACTATCAATTGCTTCGAGTATACCAATGTGCGCCAGGCCCTTTGCTCCGCCACCGCTCAGCGTCAATCCAATTTTAGGTTGGGCCGCAGCGAGACTTGCTATGAACAGAAAAATAACTGTGATTGGGTACTTCACCATGAGGGCATCAAAATAGTATTATTCATTTATCGGCTAAAGATACGTCCGATAAAGTGTCACTTTTTGGAGGATAGAACTAAACAAAAAGCTACCAGAACAATACACCAGATGGGAATTTTGCTTTCAGTTTTGTTATTTTGCGCAACTTTTGCCTAAATCTTAGTTCGTATGATCACTGTTGGGAACAGAAAATTGTCTGTTGACGATTTCGAAAAATTACTTTATCAGAATGGTAAAGTAGAATTGGACAACACGGCCCGTGAAAAAGTAGTGGTGAACTTTGACTTTCTGCAGTCCTATGCGCAGAACAAAGTCATCTATGGTATCAATACCGGCTTTGGACCGATGGCTCAATATAAAATCAGTGAAGATGACCAGCGTCAGCTTCAGTATAACCTCATCCGAAGCCACAGTGCCGGCTCCGGTCAGCCATTCTCGGAAGAGCTTTCGCGTGCTACAATGCTTGCGCGATTGAATAGTCTGATGCAAGGTGTTTCCGGTGTGCACGTTGAGACAGCGGAACTGATCCGCGACTTGCTCAACAAAAAAATCAGCGCGTGTATTTTTGAACGCGGTGGTGTTGGTGCCAGCGGTGACCTCGTGCAGTTGGCTCACCTCGCACTCAATCTGATAGGCGAAGGTGAAGTATTGGTAGATGGTAAACTTCGTCCGGCCAATGAAGTATATTCTGAAAACGGTCTCAAGCCGTTAGACATTCACCTGCGCGAAGGACTTGGACTGATGAACGGAACTTCTGCCATGACCGGTGTTGGTATGGTTAACATTATCCAGGCGAAACGTCTGCTTTCATGTGCTACCATTCTTTCAGCAATCACCAACGAACTGATGAAGTCGTTTGATGATCACTTCTCGGAAGAACTCAATCACGTAAAACTTCATAACGGACAAACCAAGATCGCAGCCGGTATCCGTACCGTGTTGTCTGATAGTAAATTGATTCGTAAACGTCCGGAGCATTTATACCATAGAAAGATTGTAGAAGCTGTATTTACTGATAAAGTTCAGGAGTACTACTCACTCCGTTGTGTGCCGCAGATCCTCGGACCGGTATACGATACGTTGGTTGAAGTACAACGCGTACTGGAAGATGAAGTTAACTCTGCTAACGACAACCCGGTGATCGATCATGAACGCGAAATGGTATACCACGGTGGTAACTTCCACGGTGATTACGTTTCGCTGGCCATGGATAAACTGAAGATCGTTATTACCAAGCTTACCATGCTTTCGGAGCGTCAGCTGAACTACCTGCTTAATGATAAACTCAATCAGAAACTTCCTCCGTTCATCAACCTGGGAACACTCGGTTTGAATTTCGGCTTGCAGGGTATGCAGTTCATGGCAACATCTACAACGGCTGAGAACCAGACCTTATCATTCCCGATGTATCTCCACAGCATTTCCAATAACAATGACAACCAGGATATTGTTAGTATGGGATGTAATGCTGCACTGATGACGAAGCGCGTGATCGACAATAGTTTTGATGTGCTTACCATTCAGCTTTTTGCTGTGGTGCAGGCGATCGATTTTCTGAAATGCCATACACGTCTTTCATCCTTTACAACCAAAGTATACGATGAATTCCGTGCGCTGGTAGGCCCCGTGCTCGAAGACAAACCACGGTATAACGATATACAAACGATACGCAAGTACCTGGTAAATCTCGGAGCTACGTTTCCGTTGAATTGATATTGTCCCACTTCCACTTATAAAAACTGTTAAATGAAATACGCACTCGTTACAGGAGGTTCACGTGGCATTGGTCGTTCCATTGCCATTAAACTTGCCGAACAAGGATATAATATACTCATCAACTACAAGAGCAACGAAGCAGAAGCTTTGAATACGAAGAAGCTTGTAGAAGAGAAAAATGTTACCGGTGAACTGTTGAAGTTTGATGTTTCGAACAAAGAAGAAGTAGCCACTGCGTTGGGTGGATGGATGGAGAAGAATGCTGACAAGCAGATTGAAATCCTGGTGAATAATGCGGGTATACGTCAGGATACGTTGCTGATGTGGATGACCGATGAGCAGTGGGATGGTGTGTTGGGATCAAGTCTCGATGGTTTCTTCTATGTAACGCGACTGGTGGTAAACAGCATGTTGAAAAAGCGTTATGGCAGAATTGTAAACGTAGTTTCACTGTCGGGTATAAAAGGTATGCCGGGCCAGGTAAATTACTCGGCAGCGAAAGCCGGTGTGATCGGTGCGACCAAAGCACTGGCACAGGAAGTTGCCCGCAGAAACATAACCGTGAACGCTGTTGCACCTGGTTTTATCCGTACCGATATGACGCAGGATCTGAACGAACAGGAACTGAAAGCTCTTATACCGATGCAACGCTTTGGCGAACCAGAAGAAGTGGCTGAAGCAATTGTATTTCTTGCATCGCCTAAAGCATCCTATATCACGGGTACAGTACTCTCCATCAACGGAGGCCTTTATTCGTAGATAATTATCTAAAAAGGTACATCACTGCTAATCTTTGTAGCACTACATGGGTTAATGGTGACAATCAGGATTAAAAAAATTATTTTTGCGAAAATAAAACATTACCTGCCCCTTGCGGGAAGGTAAACATTTAAAAAAACCTTGACCTCTCTATGAATAGAGTTGTTATTACGGGCATCGGTATCTATTCCTGCATCGGCAAAGACCTGGCAGAAGTAACACAGTCACTTTATGAAGGTAAATCTGGTATATGGCTGGATCCTGCCAGAAAAGAAATGGGGTATCGATCAGGGCTTACGGGTAAGGTGGAGAAACCTTCTCTGAAAGGTGTGCTTGACAGACGTGCACGCATCATGTTGCCCGAGCAAGGTGAATATGCTTTCATGTCTACCACGGAAGCATTGAAGAACGCTGGTCTTGATCAGGACTATCTCGATCAACACGAGATCGGTATCATTTTCGGTAACGACAGTTCTGCTCAACCAGTGATAGAAGCAACGGATATCATCCGCGAGAAAAAAGATACAATGCTTATCGGATCAGGGTCTGTATTCCAGTCCCTGAACTCTACTGTAAATATGAACCTGGCCACCATCTTCCGGTTAAAGGGTATAAACTTTACTGTAAGTGCTGCGTGTGCCAGCGGTTCACATTCTATCGGGCTCGCAGCGATGTTCATCAAGAACGGTATGCAAGACTGCATTATCTGCGGAGGTGCACAAGAAACGAATAAATACTCCATGGGAAATTTTGATGCGCTTAGTGCATTCTCAATCCGTGAGAATAATCCCACGGCTGCATCAAGACCTTTTGATAAGAACCGCGATGGTTTAGTACCGAGCGGAGGTTCTGCAACAGTTATTCTTGAAAGCCTGGAATCTGCACAACGCAGAGGAGCTAAAATATTAGGAGAGGTGATTGGATATGGTTTCTCATCAAACGGTGAGCACATCTCCAATCCTACTGTTCAAGGACCTGCACGCTCACTTCGCATCGCGATGAAAGATTCAGGTTTGAAGGCTTCTGAAATAGACTATATCAACGCACATGCTACCTCAACACCGGCCGGAGATGCAAGTGAAGCGAAAGCGATATTTGATGTGTTTGGAGATGTGAAGACACCGGTGAGTTCTACCAAATCAATGACTGGCCACGAATGCTGGATGGCCGGAGCAAGTGAAATTGTATACTCGTTGCTGATGATGGAAAATTCATTCATGGCTCCGAATATTAATTTCGAAACTCCTGACGAAGACTCTGCGCGCCTGAACATTATCACCAAGGCCCAGAATAAAAATATTGACGTATTTTTGTCTAATTCTTTCGGATTCGGAGGAACAAACTCGACCTTAATTGTTAAAAAGTGGAAGCAATAGCGATGAATCAAACAGCAATCATTGAAAAAATCAATGGGTTTTTAGTAGAAGAATTTGAGGTAGAGGCCGGCAAGATTGTTCCGGAAGCCAACCTGCGCGAGACGCTTGAGCTGGATAGCCTCGACTACATTGACCTGGTGGTGGTAATTGAAAGTAACTTCGGTTTTAAAGTAAAGCCGGAAGACTTCGTGAACATTGTTACGTTTCAGAACTTCTATGACTACGTGACTAGCCGCGTAGGAGAGAAAGTAACTTCATGATCCTATGCCGCGATGGCAAGGTAAATCGAAGGGTAACAAACTGGGTTATAGGATATTTGTCTATGTAATAAAGTACATGGGAGTGAAGCCCGCGTACTTTTTACTACGGTTTGTTGCAGGTTATTATTTTCTGGTCTCCTGGAGTTCATCAAAACATATCTATGCTTATTTCAGAACGAGGCTTAAGTACGGAAAGCTTTCCTCGCTGCTGAAGATATATAGTAACTACTACGTTTTTGGTCAGACGTTACTGGACAAGGTCATTGTTATGGCCGGCATAGAAAACAAGTTTACCTATAATTTTGATGGTGAAGAAAATCTCCGCGACATTGTGAAAGGTGGTCGCGGTGGTATATTACTCAGTGGCCACGTAGGCAACTGGGAGGCTGCCGGTCATTTATTAAAACGCCTTAACACGCGTGTTAACGTGGTGATGTTTGATGGCGAACATGAGCGCATCAAACAATATTTACAGGAAGTTACCGGTGGTCATAACTTCAACGTGATCGTTATCAAGAACGACATATCTCATGTATATGCCATAGGTCAGGCGTTGCAACGCAATGAATTGATCTGCCTGCATGCCGATCGTTTCCTCGAAGGCAACAAAACACAAGCACTGGATTTTCTTGGAGATAAAGCTTTGTTTCCGCTTGGTCCCTTTCAACTCGCGGCTGGCTTCAAAGTGCCGGTGTCTATTGTATTTGCGTTTAAAGAATCTCCTACACATTATCATTTTTTTGGCAGCGAGCTTTACGAGCGCAGGGATGACGAGCCCAAGCAGGAGTTTACCGATAAACTGATGAAGGCTTTTGTAGATGAGCTCGAGCAAAAAGTATTTCTATACCCGATACAGTGGTTTAATTATTATAACTTTTGGGAAAAATAGTGTCGGTTATACCGCACGTGTCACGTCAGAAAAGTAAACATCATGCTTGCAACGAAATCCAACATTACAAACTATATCCCGCAGCGCGAGCCGATTGTGATGATCCACAACCTGGTGGAGGTAAGCGATGCGCATGCTGTAACACAATTAGCCATCGAGCCGGATAATGTATTTGTAACGGCTGGATATTTTGCAGAACCCGGACTTGTGGAAAATATAGCACAGACGGCTGCGGTACATGTTGGGTATCAATGTCAACAAAAAAATATACCGGTACCGATCGGATATATAGCGGCTGTGAGAGATTTAAAGATCAATGCACTACCCCGCGAGAACTCAACGATAACAACATCCATTCGCATTGTTAACCAGGTGCTGGAACTAACCATAGCACAAGGTAAAGTTGAGCAGGATGGACAACTGTTGTGCTCTTGTGAAATGAGAATTTTTGCTAAAATTGAAACGCCTTAATTTTTCTATAGCATCCTAATGCTATAGTTGTATAATGCGTAAACTATATTCTTAAAACACTAACTATGAAACAACTCAAAACCCTCATCGTCCTCCTGTTTGTTGCTTCTATAGCAGTTGCTCAGGACCGCAGCGATGTATTCAAGGAAGATGCAAAAATTACCTGGCTTGGTCTAGACTTTTCGCAGGCAAAACTCATTGGTGATCGCGAGAAACTTGGTTCGGAATCGGACATCCGTCATTTGGTGGAAGCGTGGAATAATCTCATCGTTACAGAAGGAGAAAAGTTTGATATTGCTTTAGCCATCGAGAAAAAGAAGATCGATAAAAACATTCAGCCTACACTTGATAACAATGCATCGCTGGATGTATTGTCTATGCTCTCGAATGCTGAAAAAGATTATATACACCTGAACCGCGATGGTGTATCGTCAATCGTTTCATCGTACGACTTTAAAGGATTGTCCGGTATCGGTATGATGTTCAATGTGGAGAGCTTCAGCAAGTTGAATGAAGAGGCATCAGTTTGGGTAACATTTATCAAACTGGACACCAAGGAAGTTCTCTTTTCAGAACGAGTAACCGGAGAGCCAAGAGGATTTGGCATGCGCAATTTCTGGGGAGGAGCACTCTTCATGATTGTGGAGCGTATCAAGAAGAAAGAATACCCGATGTGGCGTAAGAAATACTATCGCCCGTAAGATCATCCGATAAAAAGTAAGATTCTGAAGGCACAAAGCTGAAAGTTTTCTCAAATAAGCTTTTAGCTTTGTGCTTTTGTTTTAATACCCCCAAAGCGTGCTGATTTACCGAACAGAAGTTATCGTGCGATTCAATGAGGCCGACCCGCTCGGCATTGTGTGGCATGGCCATTACCTCCGATATTTTGAAGATGGCCGTGAAGCATTCGGTATGAAATACGGAATTTCCTATCTCGATTTTTACAAGAACGGATTAGCAGTGCCTGTGGTTTCAGCGCAGTGCGACTATAAGAAACCGCTTCGATATGGTAACTCGGTTATTGTAGAATCTATATACGAGCCCACCAACGCAGCCAAACTGAAATTCAGTTACAACATGTACGAGTCGGTATCAAACGACCTTGTAGCTGTAGGCAGTACCATGCAGGTATTTGTTGATATCAAGAATTTTCAATTGCAACTCACCGTGCCTGAATTTTTTCAAGCCTGGAAAAAAAAGATGGAGGTATAATGGCGCGCGCAGTATGGTCAGTAGCAGATAGTATCGTTTCTCCGCTGGGTGCTACCAGCGAAGAGAACTACCATGCTATACGCCAGGGTATATCGGGAGTGAAGTCTGTTACCAACACTTCATGGAACGATAAACCTTTCATGGCATCGGCTATGGATACGCTGGTACCAACTGATGAGCGCACGCGTTTTGAAGAGATCAGTATAAAAGCAGTGGAAGCTGCGCTGAAGAAATTTACCCTACCGGCAGATAAAACAATTTTTATTCTGTCAACCACAAAGGGGAATATAGATCAACTCGATCATGAAAATCCCAATCATCCACGAATACATTTGCACGAAGTAGCGGAGTATCTCGGCGGTATATTTGGTTTTAAAAGAAATATAGTCGTGTCCAACGCCTGTATATCCGGAGTGCTGGCGCTAATTATAGCGAAACGCTTTCTGGAAAACGGGCAGTACGATCACGCAGTTATACTCGGAGCCGATGTGTTGAGTCGCTTTGTAGTATCCGGTTTTCAAAGTCTGCAGGCTATAAGTCCTGCGCATTGCAAACCGTTTGATGCCAATCGTACCGGTATAAATTTAGGTGAAGCTGCGGGCGTGATGGTTTTGTCAGCAGATCCGGCATCCTTGGGTATAACTCCAGTGATTCGTTTACTCGGCAGCGGTGTAAGCAACGATGCGAACCATATATCCGGTCCATCGCGCACGGGCGAAGAGTTGGCTTCCGCGATTAGTCATGCACTTCAGGCATCACAACTTACTCCGGCAGATATAGACTTTGTATCGGCTCACGGAACAGCAACTATATATAACGATGAGATGGAAGCCAAGGCATTTAACTATGCCGGGTTGAGTACAATTCCACTCAATAGTCTGAAAGGATACTACGGCCATACACTGGGTGCAGCCGGTGTTATAGAAACGGTAATAACCATGTATGGTCTCTTGAGGAACGAATTGATACCCACACGTGGATTTGATACTTTTGGCGTTCCGAAAGAGATAAATGTTTGCAGTGCGTTTCAATCAAAACCACTGAGAAGAATTTTAAAAACTGCTTCCGGCTTTGGCGGATGCAATGCCGCACTAGTTGTGGAAAAAGTTAATCAATAAAACAGTTTATGAATTTTTTCGAAGAAGACAAACTCACAGCTCTACAGTCAATTGAAAAGGCACAATGGATAGCATTCGCTCCGGCCGTATTTCAAACAACCCGCGTACTTCGCGACACGGGTATACTGCAACTTATTCAACAACATGCTGACGGCCTGACACAGGAACAGGTTGTTGAAAAAACGAATGTGTCCAAATATGGTGTGCGCGTATTGATGGAAGCTGCGTTGGGTATAGGTTTACTCACTTGCAAAGATGGTATATATAAAGTAACGAAGACAGCAACCTTCATATTGAATGACAAGCTTACACAAGTGAACTTTGATTTCATGAATGATGTATGCTATCAGGGTTTATTTACGCTGGATAAAAGTATAGAGAACGGCAAGCCGGAAGGATTGAAAGTGTTTGGCGACTGGCCTACGCTATATCGCGCGCTTGCACACTTCCCTCCTAAAGTAAGAGAGAGCTGGCTGGCCTTTGACCATTATTATTCTGATGCATCCTTTGCTGATGTATTACCAATCGTATTCAAGCATAAACCTAAATCATTACTGGATATAGGCGGTAACACCGGTAAATGGGCGCTGGAGTGTTTTCAGTACGATCCGGATGTAGTCGTTACTATTTTTGATTTGCCGGGCCAGGTAAATATGGCCAATAAAAATATTACAGCTCGGGGCTTTGGCGATCGTATCCGTTTCCACGAAAGTGATATACTAGTTGAGTCACTGCCATTCCCGAAAGGCTTTGATGCTATATGGATGAGCCAGTTCCTCGACTGCTTCTCCGATGAGCAAATTATATCGATCCTGAAGCGATGCCGCCAGGCGTTGAATCCGGGTGGAAGTGTATATATACTCGAGCCGTTCTGGGATTGCCAGCGATTCCAGGTAGGAGCGTTCGCATTGCAGCAAACATCTATATACTTCACGGCTATGGCCAACGGTAACAGCCAGATGTACCACTCGGATATATTCAAAGGCTTTATCAAAGAAGCAGGTTTTGAAGTAGCTGAACAAAAAGATATGCTGGGAGTTGGTAACACCCTGCTGGTGTGCAAGCCGGTATAATAAAGCGCTCTATAGCTATATATATAGTCATACGAAAAGAATCAGATACATAGAGAATAGAAAGTCCCACTAGAACTGTAGCAATGAAAGAGAAAATTGACGTTTTGGTAATCGGAGCGGGCCCTGCTGGTAGCATCGCAGCTTCTATCATTCACAAAGCCGGATTCACTGTGCGGGTTGTTGAACGTGAAAAGTTCCCACGCTTTGTTATTGGCGAAAGTTTATTGCCGCGTTGTATGGAAGTATTGGATGATGCAGGTTTACTGGAAGCAGTAAAAGCGAAGAACTTCCAGCAAAAGTTTGGTGCTAAATTTCTGAAGGAAGAAAATGTATCAGACTTCAATTTCAGCGATCAGTTTTCAAAAGGATGGAATTGGACATGGCAGGTGCAACGTGCCGAGTTCGATCTTACCCTTGCTACAGAAGTACAGCGCAAAGGCGTACAGGTTGATTTTGAGACAACGGTTACAGCGATCGAATTCTTTGAAGACGAAAGTTCAGTTACCACCGTGCAACGTCTCGATGGATCAACCGAAGAAATAGCGGCACGTTTCATCATCGATGCCAGCGGATACGGTCGTGTTATACCACGGTTGTTCAACCTGGATAAACCATCCAACCTGGATCCGCGCAAAGCGGTATTCGCACACGTACACGATGTGCACCGCGATAACTTTGATGAGCCGAACCGTATCATCGCGATTATGTATGCTCCCGGTTTCTGGACCTGGATTATACCATTCTCGAATGGCGTAACGTCTCTTGGTTTTGTAGGGGGCTTCGATTACTTCAACAATATACCGGGCGATCTTTCTGCGCAATACAAAGCGTGCATCGAAGGACATCCATATCTGAAGAAGCGTTTTGGTGATGTGAAATGGGTATGGGACGAACCACGCAAACTCGAAGCATGGTCTGCCACAACGGATAAGTTCTACGGAAAAGGATTTGTGTTAACGGGTAACGTTACCGAGTTCCTCGATCCGATCTTCTCATCAGGCGTAATGTTTGCTACGGTGTCAAGCCATCTGGCAAGTAAGCAGGTGGTGCGCAAACTGAAAGGCGAATCTGTCGATTGGGACAAAGACTATACAAAAGTAGTACAGCAAGGTGTAGATGTATTCCGCACGTATGTAATGGCCTGGTATGACGGAACACTGGAGAAAGTATTCTTCTCTAAAAATCCGGATCCGCTTATCAAGAGTCAGATATGCTCTGTACTCGCAGGGTATGTGTGGGATCAGACCAACCCGTATGTAAGCGATCACAGCAACTCGCTCAAGCGCCTGGTAAAACTGATCGATGTAAACGAGCGCATGGCTCGTAACTAAGTATACATATGTTTATTTCGGCCACCAGTAAAATTCGTAAGCAGGCTATTTATCACCAGGGCACGTTGGCATTTGAAAATACATCCGTATCCCTGGATGATTTTCTGACAGGCGCTTACGATTACCTGTCACCGGAGTATCCTAAATTTTATAAAATGGATCGGCTCGCAAAGC
The DNA here is from genome assembly GCA_902168205.1 of uncultured Chitinophaga sp. Taxonomy (GTDB): domain Bacteria; phylum Bacteroidota; class Bacteroidia; order Cytophagales; family Cyclobacteriaceae; genus Ohtaekwangia; species Ohtaekwangia kribbensis. The sequence continues at coordinate 879,799 of CABHOK010000003.1, forward strand.
TCGGCTTTCTGGCAACAGAAGTGCTGCTTCGCGATGCATCGATAAAGCAATACGCTCCCGAAGCGGTGTCGCTGGTACTGTCCAATGCACACGCAAGTCTCGATACCGATGTGCGGTATCATGAAGCTGCCAAAACATCTTCAAGTCCTGCGTTGTTTGTATATACACTGCCCAACATCGTATCAGGCGAGATTTGCATCAGGCATAAAATTAAAGGTGAGAATACGTTCTTTGTATCGCCTTCCTTTGATGCCGGACTGCTCGAAGCGTATGTAAACCAGGTGATGCAACAGCCATCGGTACAGGCCTGTATAGCGGGCTGGATCGATGTAATGGACAGTCACCACGATGTTTTCTTATATTTGATAGAGAAAGAAAAACGGGGAATAGCGTTGCCCCACACAGCAGAAGAATTAACAAAATTATACCGGTAGTAACTATGGAACAGTTGATGGCAGATCTGAAAAAACAGATCATTGAAGCTTTGAATTTGAAACACCTGAAGCCAGAAAATATAGGCGATGATCAGCCTTTGTTTGGTGACGGATTAGGCCTGGATTCTATTGATGCGCTGGAGCTCATCGTTCTGTTGCAACAGAACTATAAGGTAAAGATCGATAATCCACAGGATGGACCTTCGATCTTTCGCTCAGTAAAATCCATCGCGGAGTATATCCGTGCGAATCAAACTGCCTGATTATTTTGAAAGGCACGATACATGTTGCTGGTCTTGGTGTAATAACCTCCATTGGAAATGGTGTGGAGGAGTGTATGCATTCTTTTCGGCAACATACTTCCGGTATAGGTGATATTACGTTGTTCGATTCGGTGCACCGTGGCGTACTGCCTGTAGGTGAAGTAAAGGCCACGAACGAGGCACTCGCAAAGAAGTTAGGGTTGCGAGAGTATACCAGTCGTACAGCATTGCTGGCTTTGCAGGCTGCGCGCGAAGCAGTAGCACATGCTGGCATCGATCTTAAAAAGTGGCGCACCGGTTTGATCTCTGCCACTACCGTAGGCGGTATGGATCGAACGGAGAATTTCTTTCCGGCATTTCACCAGGATCACAGCAAGGGAAAACTGCACGATGTGGTAAATCACGAGTGCGGAAGATCAACCGAGATTGTTGCTGATGATCTGGGTATACATCATTTCATTTCTACGATCAACACCGCATGCTCTTCATCGGTAAATGCTATAGCATTGGGGTCGCGACTCATCAACCACGGTATATTGGATGTAGTGGTAGCCGGTGGAACGGATGCACTTTCTAAATTTACCCTCAACGGTTTCAACAGTCTCATGATCCTGGACAAAGAACCTTGCAGACCATTCGATGCTACACGCAAAGGTCTCAACCTGGGCGAAGGTGCCGGGTTCGTGGTCATTGTTTCCGATCGTGTTCTTGAGCAAGAGAAAAAGAAATCGCTCGCAACAGTAGCCGGCTACGGTAACACCAATGATGCTTACCACCAGACAGCATCATCTCCGGAAGGAAGAGGCTCGTATGCTGCCATGCAAAAAGCATTGGCCATGAGCGGGCTTTCAGTAACAGATATAGACTATATTAACCTGCATGGCACCGGTACATTGAACAACGATGTTTCGGAAGGTACAGCTGTAAAACGATTCTTTGGCGATCAGCTTCCGCGCATGAGTTCTACCAAAGCATTTACCGGGCATACCCTGGGAGCAAGCGGAGGTATAGAAGCGGTGTTCTCCGTATTAGCGATCATGCATCAGTGCGTGTTTCCCAACCTGCGCTTCGAAACCATGATGCCCGAAGTTGATATTATACCACAACAGAAATTTGAGCAGACAACGGTTAATCATGTTATGAGCAATTCCTTTGGCTTTGGCGGGAACTGTTCATCCATCATTTTCTCGAAGTAGCGCTGCGTATACTATATACCTATATATCGAATGGCTAATATTTTCATTACAGGCATGGGTACTATATCGCCACAGAAAACGTGGGGCGATGCACCGTTGTTATCGGAAGTGACCGAACATAACTCGGAGCGCCTTGCTTGTGTTGAGCCCGACTACACCCAGTGGTTTGATCCGCGCCAGTTACGCAGAATGAGCCGCGTATTGAAGATGGGTGTGGCAGCCGGATCGATGGCGTTGAAAGAAGCTAACATTGCGGTGCCGGATGCTATCATTACCGGAACCGGATATGGTTGTCTTGAAGACACTGGTATATTTCTCACCAAGATGGTGGAGAACAACGAAGAAGCTCTCAATCCGACACCGTTTATACAATCCACGCACAATACCATTGGTTCGCTCATTGCGCTGATGTTGCAGTGCCAGGGGTATAACCAGACCTATACACAAGGTGCGTTCTCATTCGAGAATTCATTGCTTGATGCATTGATGATGTTGAAAGATGAACCGGCACTGAAAGTATTGGTAGGCGGTGTTGATGAGATCACAGACCTCAGTCATACCATCCAGAAACGCTTCGGTATATTTCGTCAGCAACCGGAGTCGAACCTGAACCTGTTCACTACGGGTAAAGGTGCCGTGAATGGAGAAGGCGCAACATACTTTGTGCTGTCAGGAGAAAACACAAGCGACAGCGCGGTTGGTGTTGAAGCCGTAGCCACGTTTTACAAAGCGGATGAACAAACCCTGAAGCAGGGTTTAGACAATTTGCTTCGTGATGCTAATCTCAAGGTCAGCGATATAGATTTTGTTTTACTGGGCACCAGCGGTGATGCCGGTATAGATAAAACATTACTGGACTATACAGTAAAGATGTTCCCTGAAAGTTCTACCGGTGTATTCAAACACCTGAGTGGAGAACATCCGGTGGCGTCTTCTTTTGCATTTTGGCTTGCCGCAAAAATGATACAGGAGCAAACCATTCCTTCCATTGTCATGCTGCATGACACAGGTCGCAAGCCGAAGAACGTGCTGATCTTTAACCAGTATTTTGGTACACACCACTCATTCATTCTGCTGAAGTCATGTCGCGCTTCTGGATAGTCAATATTGTCTTCCTGGTTTTATTGATCGTCCTGCTCGTGTTGGATGCCACCTATAGTATATCTGCCTGGTGGTATGTTGCACTTATAGCACCGCTCATCGCTCTTCATACATTCGGTTCCATCTATTTATCCATGCAATTCTTTATCCCGGCAAAATGCCAGGGTAAACCACAGCAGGCTATAGCCATTACATTTGATGACGGACCGATTGCCGGCATGACCGAAAAGATATTGGCTATATTGGATAAGCATAAAGTAAAGGCATCATTCTTTTGTATAGGTCACCGTATAGCGCGCGAGCCTGAGCTTGCGAAACGCTTACACGATGAAGGACATCTGATCGGCAATCACACCTACTGGCACAAAGCCACATTTGATTTGCAGTCTGGCCGTAGTATAGCCCGGGAGTTGGCCGATACGGACAAAGCCATTGTAAAAGCCGTTGGCGTTAAACCGAAATTTTTCAGACCACCCTATGGCGTTACCAACCCGATGGTGGCTAAAGGTATTCGCAGTGGCGATTATACGGTTATCGGCTGGAGTGTGCGCTCGTTCGATACGGTTATAAAAGATCGGGCAAAACTCTTCAACCGCGTTACCCGATCGCTGAAAGGTGGCGATATTGTTTTATTTCACGATTACAGCGAGAGCACTCACGATATCCTCGATGACTTTCTGAATCACGTTTCCAAACTTGGTTTAAAAGTTGTGAGAGTAGATGAGTTGTTAAACGAGAAGGCTTATGTTTAGAAATTTCATACAGAATAAAGGCATTGTGGCGAAATATACCCTGCTGTTGATCACTGGTCTCACGGTGGCGTTGCAGGTATCTGCACAATATGCGGGCTATAAATCAGTCAACGATCTGGCGGCATTCAAAAAGCAGTTCGCTACAGAGTCTGCCAAGGTTCAATCCATCACCAGCGACTTTGTGCAGCAGAAAGAATTACTGGCGCTTACCGAAACGATTACATCGTCTGGTAAGTTCTGGTTCAAGCGCAGCAACCGCGTTCGTATAGACTATACTAAACCCTTTACCTACCGCATGGTAATGAATGGAGACAAGATGCTGGTGAAAGATGATCAGAAAGAAAGCCGCATCAATGTAAAATCAAACAAGCTGTTTCAGCAGGTAAACAAGATCATGATCGATTGTGTGCAGGGAACTATACTGGACAGTAAAGATTTTACAACACGTGTTTTTGAAAATGATAAAACGTATCTGCTGGAAATGACACCGGTGTCCAAAACACTGAAAGAGTTTTTTCAGACGATCGTGTTGAATGTAGAGAAGAAAGATTACTCGGTGAAGTCGATCGATATGAACGAACCATCAGGTGATAAAACCACCATAACGTTTTCCAACAAAGTGCTGAATGCACAGGTAGCCGATGAAGTTTTTGCATTATAGTATACTGTTGTTGCTGGTGGCAGCGTGTGCGTCAGACTATAAAGCGCGCAAGGCTGTGGCTCCCGATTCAGTTTGTACTGAAAAGATTAAACCGGTGGGTATAAAAACAGCGTGGTATACTACACATATTGATGTTATCGGTAAACATATCAGCGGATTACTGCTGGTGAAACAAATGCCCGACTCTTCGAAACGAGTTGTGTTTACCAATGAAGCCGGTGTTACGTTTCTGGATTTTGAATTTCGTGCTGACGGATCTTTCCAGGTAAAGCAGGTGATCAAACAACTGGATCGAAAAGCGGTTATACAATTACTGCGGAAAGACTTTGAGTTGATGTTGGGTATTCCGTTCCGCAAGGGAGTTTATGAGTCGTGGCAAATGAATGATGAGCGCTACTTTGGTGTACCTCAAAAAAAGGAAACGGCCTATTTCATTACCGGTGCAGATTGTGCTTCTTTGCGAAGAATAGAGCTCGGATCGAAACGCAAAAAGAAAGTAACGGTTGAAATGTGGGGCGATAATCTGACAACTCCGGACTCTGTAAAAGTAAAGCACTATACTTTCAACATGGTGATTGGTTTGAAAAAAATTGAACGCTGAAATGTTACTGGATAATTTCTATAGCATCGTAAAAAAAGAATTCACTCCGGCAGGAGGCAGCGCTGTTATTGCCATTGATGCTGAGCATAAAATCCTGAAAGGTCATTTCCCGGGGCAGCCTGTAGTGCCAGGAGTTTGTATGATGCAGATCGTACGCGAGCTTACCGAGTTGGCGATCAACAAGAAGTTGAAGATTGTGGAAGGTGATAATCTTAAATTCCTTTCCATTATCGATCCGCGACAAAACCGCGAAGTAGAGGTAACACTAACCAGCAAGGAAGAAGGCGACAGCTATATAGTAAATGCTACACTCTTTGCAGGTGCGGTTACATTTTTTAAATTCAAGGGAACACTCCAGACCGTATGATGAACGAAGCATTTGAACAGCATAAGGTTTGTGTTCTTATACCCACCTATAACAATAACCAGACATTAGAAAATGTACTGCAGGATGTAATGCGTTTCACTACGCACATCATTGTAGTAAATGATGGCTCTACGGATAACACGGCAGATATACTTGCTAAATATCCATCCATACGAACAGTACAGTATGCTAACAACCAGGGCAAGGGCCACGCGCTTCGCCTGGGTTTTAAGAAAGCCGTTGAGTATGGATATGATTATGCGATTACCATAGATTCAGACGGACAACATTTTGCGGAAGACCTGCCTAAATTTTTAGAGAAGCTCAGGCAGCATCCGAAGGCGATCATTATGGGTGCGCGCAATATGGATCAGGCAAGTGTACCGGGGAAGAGCAGCTTTGGACATAAGTTCTCGAACTTCTGGTTCAAGGTAGAAACCGGTGTGCAGATGGGCGATACTCAAAGTGGCTACAGACTATATCCGGTTAAACTGTTGCAGAATTTCAGATTCATGACGAAGAAATTTGAATTTGAAATCGAAGTAATGGTACGTGCAGTCTGGAGTGGTATAGAAATTACTGAAGTACCCGTGCGCGTGTTCTATGCCGAGAAGGGTAAACGTATTTCGCATTTCAGGCCGTTCAAGGATTTTACACGCATTAGTATTTTGAATACCGTGCTGGTTACGATGGCATTGCTATACTATAAACCCCGTGATTTTTTCCGGAGCATTAAAAAAAAAATTTAAGACAGATAATTCGCGAGCAGATCTTCAATCCGGAAGAGTCTGATGCTGTAAAGGCAAGTTCGGTGGGCTTCGGTATATTTATGGGCATTGTGCCACTGTGGGGATTTCAGCTTGCCATAGCCATTGCGTTGTCTATCGTATTTCGACTTAACAAAGCGCTGGTCATTATTGCAGCCAACATCAGTATACCACCCATGATTCCGCTGATCCTTTTTCTGAGTCACCGCACCGGGGCAATCTGGATGGGCGACCAGGCTAAAATGATCTCCTTTACCGATGGTATTACGCTGGAGGTGGTGCATAATAATTTTATACAATATGTGGTCGGAGGTACAACTCTTTCCATTCTGGCCGGGCTGGGTTTCGGACTGGTAACATTTATACTCCTGAAGATTTTCAGGAAACGATAAACGAATATATACCGGAAGAAGGTATAGCGATATGGAGCAGATATTTTTAGCCATCTATAATTTTTTCAAAGAGCGTAAAAAGGTCTTCTGGATTTTCTTTGTATTTACCCTGGCGCTGATCGGCTGGAGTGCATCGCGTATCGAACTCGAAGAAGATATCACCAAATTCTTCCCGGACGATGCACGTGTTGAAAAGCTGAACTATATATTCCGCAACTCCAAATTTGTAGAGCGCGTGGTGGTGATGGTCTCTATGAAAGACAGTACCTCGCAACCACAGCCTGATAGTCTGGTAGTATTGGCCGACTCGCTGGTAGCGCGCATGGAACGCGATCTGCAGCCGTATGTAAAGAAAATTACGGCACAGGTAAATGACGAAAAGGTTATGGAAGTCTTCAGCTCCGTGCAGCAATCATTGCCGATATACCTGGACGAGAAAGACTATATAGTACTCGATTCAATTACCCGACCCGAAGTTGCCCGCGAAGTTTTACAGCGTAACTATCAGCAGCTGATTTCGCCTTCCGGTATAGTAACCAAACGCATCATTGTTCAGGACCCGCTCGGCTTTTCATTCCTGGCGCTGAAGAAATTGCAACAGCTTCAATACGATGAGAACTTTGAATTGTACGATAACTATATCATCACCAAAGATCATCGCCATATACTTTTCTTTTTGCAACCTGCGTATCCTCCGGCAGAGACCAAGCATAATTCTGAATTTGTTGATGCGCTGAATACGATAGTGACAGAGACAACTGCAGGACATGAAGAACTGATGGCTTCATATTTTGGGGCTTCGGTCGTGGCGGTAGGCAATGCCAAGCAACTGCGCAGCGACACTATCATTACACTCAGCATCATGATGGTTTTGCTGATGGTGGTAATTCTGGGTTTCTTCCGCAAGAAGCGCGTGCCGTTACTGATGATGGTGCCGGTAATTTTCGGGGCGTTCTTCTCATTGGGTTGTATAGCATTTCTACAGGGAACATTGTCTATTCTCGCGCTGGCGGTAGGAGCGATCGTGCTGGGTATAGCAGTAAATTACTCATTGCATTATCTCACGATTCTGAAACATGAGCATTCTGCCAAACATGTTATTCAGGAATTAGCAAAGCCGCTTACGATAGGAAGTACAACTACCGTATTGGCGTTTCTGTGTCTTCAGTTTACCAATGCTACTGTATTGGGAGATATAGGTTTATTTGCCGGATTGAGTTTAGTCGGAGCTGCATTGTGCTCATTAATCTTCTTACCACACTTGGTGCGTGAAGATCTGTTTGTAAACCAGAAAACCGATAGCAAACTTGAACGCCTCACAGCATTGTCATTCGAGTCGAATAAATACCTGGTATATGGTATACTGATCCTGACACCCGTGTTCTTCTACTTCGCAGGCAGTGTAAAGTTCAATTCGGACATGAGTAAGCTTAACTTCATGAACGAAAAAACGCAACAGGCGCAAACCCGTTTAGAGACCATCAGCAAGTCATCGCTCACTGCAGTATACATCGTATCAGACGGAAGCACACTTGAGAAAGCACTGCGAAGCAACGAGCAGGCTATGCCGGTCTTGGACAAGCTGAAAGCTACTGGTCTTGTAACAAAAGTATCATCCGTATCATCGTTCATGATCTCGGATTCGTTGCAGCAGGTTCGCATCGAACGCTGGAATTCTTTTTGGGATGCAAAGCGCAGAGAAGACGTTCAGAAAGTTGTACGCGGAGAAGGAGAGAAACTGCACTTTTCTCCGCGTGTGTTATCAAACTTTGATACACTGATCACGCGTAAATTTCTGCCCTTACCTTCGGGTGAAGCGAATCCGCTGCGCACCGCTTTCTTTGACGATTTCATTATCGAAAAAGATGGTCTCGCTACAGTTATTACATTAGCCAACGTAAAGCCTGAGAATAAACCTGTAGTATATCAGCAATTGGAAAAGACACCTGCGCACGGTGTTGATCGCCAGATGATGACGAACCTGTTTGTGGAGTATATACACAGCGATTTCAATTTCATTGTAACCTTTACTTCTATACTGGTGTTTATGGCGCTGCTCATTTCATACGGGCGCATAGAGCTTACGTTGATCACATTTGTGCCCATGCTGATCACGTGGATCTGGATACTGGGTATTATGGCACTGGTTGGTATAGAGTTCAACATCATCAACGTGATGATCTCCACCTTCATCTTCGGTTTGGGCGATGACTACTCCATCTTTACCATGGATGGTTTACAACAAGAATATCAAACCGGCAAGAAGGTGCTGGGTACAATACGCACATCCATATTTCTTTCTGCCATCACTACAATCTGCGGTCTCGGTGTACTTATTTTTGCCAAGCATCCAGCTTTGCGATCCATCGCAGCAATTTCGATCATTGGTATAGTCTGCGTGTTCATTATGGCACAAACCATTATGCCGTTCCTGTTCCGCATGCTCATCACTAACAGAACGAGCAAAGGATTTACACCGGTTACATTGTTCAGCTTCTTCAGAACATTGGTTACCTATACATTTTTTGTAGGCGGTGCTATACTGCTTACCATCGTAGGGTTTGTTCTTAAACTTATCCCGGTAGGCAAGCAACGCATCAAGATTATATACCATTCCATGCTGCGAGCGTGTGCCTGGTTTGTGATCTATGTAGAGCCGAATGTAAAAAAACGAATTATAGGCATAACACCTGAGACGTTCTCACGCCCAAGCGTGATCATTGCCAATCATGCTTCTTTCCTGGATATACTTTTAACCGTAATGCTGCATCCTAAATTGATTCTGCTTACCAATCAATGGGTGTGGGACTCGCCCGTGTTTGGCGGTGTCGTTAGACTCGCGGACTACTACCCGGTAAGCGAGGGTGCCGAAGACAGTGTTGAACGATTGAGACATCGTGTAGAAGAAGGTTACTCTATCGTAGTGTTTCCCGAAGGATCACGTTCGCCCGATGGAAAGATCAAGCGCTTTCACAAAGGAGCATTTTACCTGGCAGAAACGTTTAATATACCAGTTCGTCCGTTGTTGATACATGGCGCAGCGGATGCTATACCGAAAGGAAGTTTTATACTGAACGAAGGACAGCTCACGCTGAAGTTTCTGCCTCCTATAGAACCGAATGATACACGCTATGGCGACAAGTATGCGCAGCGCACTAAAGAGATAAGCCGGTATTTTAAAGCAGAGTATAAAACACTCGCCCAGGAAATTGAGACAAACGACTATTTCGCCAAGAGGCTTATCACAAACTATATCTACAAAGGGCCGGTACTCGAATGGTATATGCGTGTAAAACTCCGACTGGAGAAGAACTATGCACCTTTCGAAAAACTGGTTCCGAAAAAAGCATCTATACTCGACCTTGGTTGTGGTTACGGATTTCTGAGCTATATGCTTCAGTTCCTTTCGGAAGAACGCACCATTACCGGTGTTGATTACGATGAGCAAAAAATAGCCACTGCCAATAACGGTTATCTGAAATCAGAGCGCCTACAGTTTTTTCACGGTGATGCCACTACGTTCCCGGTGGAAGGGTATGATGTTATTATCATCAGCGATGTGTTGCATTACCTGACCGTAGAAGCGCAGGATGCTTTATTGGTAAAATGTTTCCGTGCGCTCAATGCCGGAGGCATGCTTATTCTGCGCGATGGAAATGCCGATCTGCAGGAGCGACACAAGGGAACCAGGCTTACCGAGTTTTTTTCCATCAAGGTGCTCGGGTTCAATAAATCTCAAAACGAACTGAATTTCATTTCAGGTAAGAAAATAAGGCATTTAGCAGGGGAATACGGTATGAAAGTGGAAGAGGTGGATGATACAAAGTATACTTCCAATGTTATTTTTGTGATTCGGAAAAACGCGTAGGAAATATTCAGCGCAGAATAAAAGTCAGTATTTGTAATCGACCCAAATAGAAATGCAAGAGTACGATGTAGTTATTATTGGAAGCGGTTTAGGCGGTTTGGCCTGCGGCACCATTCTGGCCAAAGAAGGCTATAATGTTTGTGTGCTTGAAAAGAACAAGCAGATAGGAGGTATGCTCCAAACCTTTGCCCGCGATAAAGTTATATTCGATACCGGTGTGCATTATGTTGGCGGTCTTAGTGAAGGACAGAACCTCTACCAGTTTTTCAAATACTTCGGTATTATGGACAAACTGAAACTGCGCAAGATGGATGAAGACTTTGTGGATGGTTTGATATTCGGAGACGATCCTACAGTATATAAATACGCGCAAGGCTATGACAACTTCATACGCCAGATGCTGGAATATTTTCCGGATGAAGAGCCGGCTATTCGTAAGTATTGCGAAACCATTCAGGACATCTGTAAAAATTTTCCACTTTACAACGTACAGGCTGGTTCCTATACCGATTCAGCGAAAGCCTACCAGACCGATACACAGGAGTTTCTCGAATCATTAACAACCAATAAAAAGCTACAGACTGTTTTAGCAGGCACCAACCTGCTATATGCCGGTGATGCTTATAAAACTCCATTGTTCGTTCACGCATTGATTGTGAACCACTATGTTGAAAGCTCCTGGAAATTTGTAGACGGAGGTTCGCAGATAGCCCGCTTGCTGGCGAGAGAAATTACATCGCGTGGCGGTAAAGTTATCAAGCACGTAAAGATCGTGAAGCTGAAAGAAGAAGATCGTAAGATCACGTATGCTGAAGCCGAGAACGGCGACCGCTACTACGCAAAGACCTTCATTTCAAATGTGCACCCGTTGAAAACCGTGGAGATGACCGAGACGCAAATGATCAAGAATGCCTATCGTTCGCGGTTGAAAAGTCTGGAGAGTACTATATCGGTGTTCTATGCGAACGTGGTGATGAAGAAAGATTCCTTCAAGTATATCAACAGCAATTATTATTATTTCGCGGAGGAGAATGCGTGGTGTGGCGATAAGTACACCGAGAGCACATGGCCGCGCGGGTATGCGTTGTTCTTCACACCTTCATCACGTTCACCAGAGCATGCAGAAGGTATTACCGTGATGTCGTATATGCGCATGGAAGATGTTAAGCAGTGGGAGGCAACCTTCAACACAGTGTCGCACGAAGCGGATCGTGGCGCAGACTACGAAGTTTTCAAGCGCGAGAAGGCTGAAAAACTTTTTGACATGGTGGAGAAGCATTTTCCTGGTTTTAAAGAAAATATCAAATCCTATACATGCGCAACACCACTTTCTGCCCGCGATTATATTGGAACAGATGATGGCTCACTGTACGGCTATGCCAAGGATTACCGCGAGCCGTTGAAGACGTTTATAGCGCCTCAAACCAAAATTCCGAATCTGTTGTTGACAGGACAAAACATCAATATGCACGGTGTACTCGGAGTAACGATCAGCGCAATTATGACATGCTCTAGTCTTTTAGGACTTGATTATCTGATTCAAAAAGTGAGAGATGCTCAGAAAGCTAGCTAAGATCGCCGCCTGGATAGTGGCCATATTGATCGTATTGATCGTGATACTTCTGGTTTATGTACGAAGTGTTGCCACGGTTGACCCTCCGGTGCCGGCTTCACTCGCTATACTCGATGCAAAAGTAGAGCAGCCTGATTCCGGGTTATATACCATTGGCAACAACTGGTTTCGTAAAAGCGAAAGCGGTTTGTACGAACTATATGTAGAAGGAACTCCCTTCGAGCGTGGCGTGGTAAATGGTAAGCTTACGCATGAACTGGTGCAATACCAGGAAGAAGTATTTACCGGGCAGCTTCATCGACTGGTGCCCTCTTCGTTTTACCTGAATATACTCAAGTATTTTGTCGGATGGTTTAACCGCGATCTGGACAAACATATATCGGAAGAGTATAAACAGGAGATCTATGGAATATCGCAGGTGGCTTCTCATGATTTTGATGATATAGCGACTCCGTATCAACGTATACTCAACTATCACGCAGCACATGATATAGGCCATGCGTTGCAGAATATGTCGCTGGTAGGATGTACAGCCTTTGCTACATGGGACTCTCACTCGGAAGACAGCACACTCATCATCGGTCGTAATTTTGATTTTTATGTAGGCGATGATTTTGCCCGCGACAAGATCATGGCATTCTATAGTCCTGATAAAGGCTATAAATTCATGATGGTAACATTTGGAGGAATGACCGGTGTACTGTCGGGGATGAATGCTGAAGGACTTACGGTAACAATCAACGCAGCGAAATCTGATGTACCTTCGGCATCGGCAACACCGGTTTCATTGGTGGCGCGCGAAATACTGCAGTATGCATCTACCATTAAAGAAGCGTATGCTATAGCCGAGAAGCACAAGATGTTTGTAGCAGAATCATTCCTCATTGGTTCTGCGAAAGACGGCAAGGCAGCACTCATTGAAAAAACTCCGGAAGGTATAGATTTCTACGAAGCACCGGGCGATCAGCTTGTGAGTACGAATCATTTTCAGGGGAAGACATTAGGACAAACTGAACTCAATCGCGAACACATGCGCACCAGTGCATCACCTTATCGCTATCAGCGTGTAGAAGAACTGTTGCAACAGAACGGAAAGAACTCGGTGGTGAAGACTGCATCTATACTACGCAATCAAAAAGGATTGGGCGGAGCAGATATAGGCATGGGGAACGAAAAACTGGTTAATCAGTTGGTGGCGCACCATGGTATAATTTTTCAACCGGAGAAGCGATTGGTATGGATCTCAACAGCACCGTGGCAACTGGGTAAATTTGTTTGTTACGATTTGAATAAGGTCTTTGCCAGGAAGATGACGAAGAATGAAGAGGTATATGAAACTACCTTGACCATTCCTGCGGATACATTCCTGACCATGAAAGACTATACGCGTTATACCAAATTTCATCCGTATCGTTTTCCGTTCAACCCGAGAACCGATATACAACCGGATAGTCTGATAGCGTGGAATCCGAATTCGTACCATGCCTATATGCTGGCAGGTGACTACTGCCTCGACCATGGGCAATACAATAAAGCCGTTGAAATCTATAGGCTGGGATTGACCAAAGAAATTGCTACGTTGCAGGAGAAAGAGCATATGGAGAAGAATCTGAAAAAAGCAGAAGAGAAACTGAAATGATTCTGGGCACGGGCATCGATATTATTGAAGTTGATCGTGTTGCTGAACGCGTAGCCCGGAAGAATGGCTTTACCGAGAAGGTTTTTTCTCCTGCTGAAATATCATTCTGTGAATCGATGTCCAACAAAGGACAACACTATGCAGTGCGCTTTGCTGCCAAGGAAGCATTTCTGAAAGCAACAGGAAAGGGTTTACTGGCCGGACATGATTTGTGTGAAGTTGAAATTGTAAGTGATGAACTGGGCAAACCGGGAATCAGGCTGCATGGTAATTTTTACGAACAGGCCATTCAAAACAATTGGAATAAAATACATGTATCACTCTCGCACCTGAAAGACATGGCGTGCGCAGTAGTTATTATCGAGCAATGAAACACACACCGGAAATAGAGTTCAAGCCAGCGGCAGCCATCAGAAGTTTTCAGGAAGATAAACTGAAGGAACTGCTGGTATACCTGCAAAAGTATTCTCTTTTTTATCAGCGACATTTCGCAAATCATAGTATAGATATAGCGTCTATAAAAACTCTGGAAGATCTGCAGCGCATTCCACCTACTACAAAAGATGATCTTCAGCAGAACAACTGGGATTTCTTAGCCGCTTCGAAAAGCGACATCGTAGAGTTTGCCAGTACCTCGGGTACATTGGGTAAACCGGTAACACTTGCCCTTACTGATAACGATCTTCATCGCCTCGCATATAACGAATGTATATCATTTGCCTGCGCAGATGGTACACCTGATGATCTGTACCAATTGATGTTAACACTCGATCGCCAGTTTATGGCGGGTATAGCATACTATGAAGGTATACGCAAGCTCGGAGCAGGACTCGTGCGGGTAGGCCCCGGGTTGCCCGCCATGCAGTGGGAAACTATCGAGCGATTAAAACCAACAGCACTCGTAGCGGTACCATCGTTCATTGTAAAGCTGATTGAGTATGCGCGGCAGAATGGTATAGATCCCAACAAGAGCTCTGTAAAAAAAGCTATTTGTATAGGGGAAGGGCTGCGCACCGGTGCATTCGACCTGAATATCATCGGACAGAAAATCAAGGACGCCTGGAATATAGATCTGTATAGCACGTATGCTTCGTCTGAAATGCAAACAGCCTTTACAGAATGTAAGCAAGGCATAGGCGGACATCACCATCCAGAGTTATTAATAGTAGAGGTATTAGACGACAACGGTAAACCGGTGCCAGCCGGAGAGCCGGGAGAAGTTACCATTACTACACTGGGTGTTGAAGGCATGCCTTTGCTGCGTTATAAAACCGGAGATATAGCGGTAGCCTATACCGAACCGTGTGCATGTGGAAGAACAACACTTCGTCTCGGACCTGTACTGGGGCGCAAGCAGCAACTTATCAAGTTAAAGGGAACCACTATTTACCCTCCCGGTATATTTGAGTTGCTGAATGAAATGTCATCCATTCGTGATTATGTCGTGGAGGCTTCTACAGGAGAACTTGGTACCGATGAATTGAAACTTCACCTGCTGGTAAGTGAAGAGATGAAAGATGATATCAAGAAACGTTTGTCTACTATATTTCAATCGCGCCTGCGCGTTGTACCGGAGATATACTTTGCCAGTGCCCAGGAGCTGGAAAAGCTTCAGTTCGGCAAAATGGATCGCAAGATCCGGAAGTTTATCGATAACCGTAACTTCTGATATATAAGTTGTAAGTCACAGTATATATATACCCGGTTATATACTGCCCTGAAATAAGAAAAGGTGCCTCCCCACCTGGGAGCCACCTTAACTCTACTCTAACCTACCTGTCTGAGCAATTTTAACCTAACCTATTACTTTTTCGAGCTCATCAATTTTAGTCTGAGCTTCGGTTTTACCGAGCGATAAAGACAGCTTGTATAATTCAAGAGCTTCACGCTGGGTTTCTTTTTTCTTCTTTGGAGCAAACTTGGTACGGGAAGCCGCAGTTTCAAGAGCAGCAGCCTGAGCGTAGTACATGTCAGCCTGAGTTTTGTTTGCCTGTGCGTTGATTTCAACAACCTTGTTCTCAAGGTTCGCTACATCCTGCTCGCGCATTTTGATCACGCCTTCTCTTTCAGTCAAAGTAGAATCGCGTTGGCTTACAGTCATAGCGAGTTGCTGATTTTCAGAGCGCATTTTTTCAACTTCCTGTTGCAGTGAAGCAATCTGTTGTGTGCTTACTTCAAGGTCGTTTTTCAGACGCTTGATCGTAGCGTTGTAACCAGCAGATGCATTCTTGGAAGTCTTAACTGACTTTTCAAGTTCAGCGATTTTTGCTTCGGTGTCTCTTATGTGACGGTTAATAGCCGAAAGGCGGCTTTTATAGTCCTTGTAAGAAGTACCTTCCACAACATCGGTGCGCAGTAATTGACGACTTGCATCGATGGAGTCGATCAGAGAGCCTACTTCTTCCAAAGTAGCCGCTGTTTGCTGACTCATTTGTAATTCAGTACGCAGTGAGTCCACTTGCGCGCGGAGTTGTTCTTTTTCTTTGGTGCCACAACTCCAAAGCATACCTATAACGGGTAGTGCAAATACTATTCTTTTGATCATAGCCATATTGTTTATGTTCTGCCAAAGCCTTCTTCAAACTTTTGTACAACTTCGGCGGCCAGTTCCAAAACGAGGGATAAACCGTTATTTATGGCGATTGATTCAGTTTTATAGCTTTAAACGGATATAGAGGGAAATACGTGAGTTTCGCAACGTTGTGTAAATGTTACTCACATTGGGGAGAATTCTGTGAAAAAATGAGGGCAGCCTTTTGGGCTGCCCGCTATATATACTATATGAATTTTGATTACTTAGCCTCTTTCGAGATAAGTTTACCCAGCTCTTTACCAGCTTTTGCATAGGCTTCCTGCAGACGAACTCCGGTTTCGAAGTCCATACCCATCGCCTGGTAACCCAGTGATTTCAGAATGGTGATCTTGGCAACTACTTTCGTAGGATCAGCAGTCTCTACGATCGTTACCTCAGCATCTATATAGGCTGGCTTGCTGGCAACACCTACGTTGAAACCAACTTCCGTACGGGTTGTGTGGAAGATGATCGTATACTGAGCTTTTTCATCTACAGTAGACATTTCAGAGTGCTTGGAGAATAGTTCGCGGAATTGCGGCTCGAAACGCTCTTTGCGATCTGCAAACCATGCTGCCTCAAACTTGTCACCTCTGCCCGGTTCTTTTTCATCAAGCTCTTTCTTTCTTTTCTCAAGGTAAGCTTGCTCGGCAAGGTCCTTACCACCAATCAGCATATTGTCATACGTGAATTGTGTGTTTACAGATTTCTGGCCTTTCAGGGGCTTCAGGCTTCCTTCTGTGATCTTGATTTTCTGGGCATAACTGGTCAACGACACAGCCACTAACATGATTGTAAAAATTCTTTTTAGCATAGTGATTAAGTTTTGGTGTCAAGAAAAGTAAAGTTCTGCACTAACACAATACAGCAAGGGGTAGAATTGGAATATAAAGGTACACCCTTATTACATTAACAGAGACTTAATCCGTAAAATGGAAATGCTGTATATCTTTATCCCGTAATTGGAATTTTTCCAACGCCATAATTGTGAAAAGATTCGTTTTTTACGTTTAAACGCAATAATTACTTTCTGTTACCAAAGTTGTAGTATCTGTTTCGAACGACTAACCAAGTAATTATGAAAACATATTCTGCCATCGTATTAATAGCTGCCCTCGCGATTGTGAAACCTTTTCAGGCATCATCTCATACGCTTGAGGTAACTGAACATGCACAATCCAAACCGGTACCCGGCAAGATCACAATCATTTCAAACAACCTGTCAGGCGACAGTGTTAGCGTAGCTGATGCGAATCGTTATAGTGTGATTCTCACCAAACATGAAGATGGTAACCTGGATCTTAACCTCGATCAGATTGACGTGAACAATGCTTCCGGTAAATCCATGAACGACAAAGTAATTATCCATATACTCAGCATGTCAAAATTCGAAATTGATCTGTCTGCACTGCCTGCAGGAGTATACCAGATAAAAACAAAAACAGGTTCTGTTACCGTAGAGAAGAAGTAAAGCGCTTTGCTTTGGCGAAAGTGTAGATGAAATTCCGAATATCTTCTACATGAAAATGTTATAGTTAACGTGTTGTACATTACTTTAGCGTATAGGTAAAACACCACCTATGTACAAAGTATTTGCTACTCTCCTTGTTCTTCTGAACGTTGTTTATTCTACAGCCCAGGTTAAAAACACACAAATCGTTGACGCAGAAAATTCGGGCAACGTCAGCATAGCCTTCAACTCTAAAAACAGTCAGTATCTAACGGCTGCCCTCGGCAACAGTATCTATTATAGTATAGATGGCGGAGCAACGTGGGAGCGAAGTGCAGCAACCTTTCCGGCAGGAGAACATTCTGCATTGATTGCCGACACTAAAGGAGATTTGTATTATTTTCTGCAAACTGCAGAAGGCGGTGTCCATAAAATTATAAGCTACACTTCCGGAGATGGCGGGAAAAGCTGGAGCGAAGGCGTACCTGTAAATGCAGAATCTACGAAAGACCAGGTTGCTCCCAGTGTTACGTTGGACGATAAGAATAATATTTACCTCACCTATACACAGTTCGATAAATATACCAGCAGTGACGCCAACTGCCTCTCACACGTACAACTCACTACATCTTCAAGCGGAAAGAAATGGAGTAACCCCCAGGAACTTTCGCAAACACCCGGTAATTGTACAGACGATCACAACACTGTTGCGGGTAGCATGGCCGTTGTAAGTTTTGATGGCAAGGAGTACTGCACATGGTCTAACCAAAACAAAATATACCTCGACCGTTCCTTCAATGGTAAAATATGGTTGACAAATGATATCGCCATCATCCGCCAGTCAGAAGGCTGTGATGAAAATGTAACCGGAGGTAAACGATGTGCCACGGTGCCGGTTATTTCAACAGATCGAAGCAAAGGTTCTTATAAAGGAAGTCTGTACCTGGTGTGGTCTGATTGGATGCGCAGCGACCAGGATGTGTTGTTTGTACGCTCGCATAACTTTGGCGATAACTGGACATCACTTTTGAAAATAAATGATGTGGAGGCTGGCCATCAATATAGTCCGTGGCTGGCGGTAGACCAAACTACCGGGTATATCTATATACTATATTTCAATCGCAATGAAGAGGGCATGACTGATATATACATGTCGTATTCAGTTGATGGTGGCTCCAGTTTCAAAAATGTGAAAGTCAGCGAAAGTACTTTTAAAACAGAAAGTGCTTCTAATGTAAGTTGCCATATAGCAGCCGGTAAAGGAACGATTGTATCGGCATGGACCCGCATTGAGCAGGGAAAAACAACTGTACTGACAACGGTGATCAAACACGATGATCTTGCAAAAATGAAGTGATCGTTATCAACTCATACGAACTGATAACGATCTATATTTTATTTAGCAGTTCTTGCCGTCTACATCACAAGCTTCACCGGAAGTTACTTCTTTGCCAACTTCTTTGAATACTTGTACAAATGTCTCCGGAGTCTGTGCTCCTGAAACTCCATATTTACTGTTAATGATATAGAACGGTACACCACTGATGCCGAGTTTATGCATTTCTTTCTCCATGTCGGCAATGCGTTTCAGTGAGCCTTCATCGGATAAAAGCAACTCTACTTCTTCGCGGTCAAGACCAGCCTGTATAGCCAGGGCAATAAGATTTTTATCACTTGTCAGATCTGTACCTTCTGTAAAATAAGCTTTAAAGAGATCTTCAATAACCGTGAGGTCTTTACCTTTTAACTTGGCAAGGTGTACAATGGCATGCGCTTTACGGGTATTGGGTGATATATGTTGTTTATCGAAATTAAAGGTTAGTCCTTCCGTAGCAGCGACTTGTGTTGTGTGATTGGTGATCTGTTCGTAACGATCTTCACTTCCAAATTTATCGACCAGGTAAGCTCTGTGGTTCGTGCCTTGTGCCGGCATCTCGGGGTTCAATTCAAACGGATGATATTCTACTTCGAAGGTATATTCAGAAGAAAGTTGCTGCATCGCTTTTTCAAGCCTGCGTTTACCAATGTAACACCACGGACATACTACATCCGAAACGACATCGATCTTGATAACGGGCTTGTTTAACATTGTTATAGGCGTATTCATGTATAATTTCTTTGTTTGATAGGCAAACAGGGATCGTATTTCAATAGTTCAGTCCAGGGGGAGTGCCAAGGTTTTGAGGACGTTCTTCGGCATGAAAATATCAAACCTTTGTTGTACTTTTGTGTTCCCAGTTAAAAGAAAAAATCAATATATAACATGACCGTAGACGAAAAACTCAAATTCAAGGTTAAAGACCTGTCCCTGGCTCCATGGGGTCGTAAAGAAATAACATTAGCCGAGGCTGAAATGCCGGGTTTGATGGCTCTTCGCGAAGAGTTTGGTAAACAAAAACCTTTGAAAGGTGCACGCATCGCAGGCTGTCTTCACATGACTATCCAGACTGCTGTATTGATCGAGACACTGGTTGAGCTTGGTGCAGAAGTATCGTGGTCATCCTGCAATATTTTCTCTACGCAGGATCATGCCGCGGCTGCTATAGCTGCTGCCGGAATTCCTGTATTTGCCTGGAAAGGTATGAATGAAAAAGAGTTTGACTGGTGTATCGAGCAAACGCTTCATGCTTTTAAAGATGGCAAGCCTTTGAATATGATTCTGGATGACGGTGGTGATCTTACCAACATGGTGCTTGATCGTTTCCCTGAACTCGTAGCCGGTATCAGAGGTATATCTGAGGAAACTACTACCGGTGTACACCGCCTGGTTGAGCGTATGCACAATGGTAAACTTCCATTGCCTGCTATCAACATCAACGACTCCGTAACCAAATCAAAATTCGATAATAAATACGGTTGTAAAGAATCTTGTGTGGATGCTATCCGCAGAGCAACCGATGTTATGATCGCTGGTAAAGTAGCGGTTGTAGCGGGTTATGGTGATGTGGGTAAGGGTTCTGCTGCTTCATTGCGCGGTGCCGGTGCCCGGGTTATTGTAACCGAGATCGATCCGATCTGCGCGCTGCAGGCTGCTATGGACGGCTATGCAGTGAAGAAGATGGACGATGCTGTGAAGGAAGCTGACATCGTGGTTACTGCAACCGGTAACTTCAACATTGTTGTAGAGCGTCACTTCCTCAGCATGAAAGACAAAGCTATCGTTTGTAACATCGGACACTTTGATAACGAGATCGATGTAGCATGGCTTAACAAGAATGCAACGAAAGACGAGATCAAACCACAGGTAGATCTATACACACTGAAGAGTGGCCGTCAGGTAATCCTGTTGGCAGAAGGCCGCCTGGTAAACCTGGGTTGCGCTATGGGACACCCTTCATTTGTAATGTCTAACTCGTTCACAAACCAGACCCTGGCTCAATTGGAACTTTGGAATCATTCTGACAAGTATGAGAACAAAGTATATATGCTGCCGAAACACCTGGATGAGAAAGTGGCATCATTGCACCTGAAGAAGATCGGTGTAGAGCTTGATATTCTTTCAGATGCACAAGCTAAATACATTGGCGTAGAGACAAAAGGTCCGTTCAAACCGGATTACTATCGCTATTAATTCAACATTGAATTATATTGGAGAAGCCCGCGGTTATATCGCGGGCTTTTTTGTTTACAGGCGTGTACAGTCGCCTAACGGTTGCTCTATGTGTTTACATTGCCTGAAGTCTTTTCTACCTTTGGTTTGTACCTTACAATTGATACTTTCTATGAAAACTGCTTTTTATTGTATACTTCTTTCGTTTATCGCACTAACCGGATTCAGAAATTACTACCAGGGAGAAAATATCGAATTCTCGTGCATGAAAACGCACAAAGCCTCTAACACCTGCCACTTCAATTTCAAGGTAGATGGAGCCAAGTATCGTTATGTAGATATAGGTTGCAAATTCAGCAGCAAGCGCGATGAAGTAATCAAGAAAGCAAAAGAAGGAACCATTGCCCTCTCCAGAGACTGGAAGATCGAATGCCCCGAACCCAAAGAACAAAAACCTGACGGTGGACTTTAATTGAGAATATATAGGAAGAGGATATATAGGGTATATCTATCGAAGTATATCTTAGCCTCACCAAACATCAACACAAAGCCTAGGCCTGCATCCTGCGCTGAAAGTAAGGTCGAAGAATAGCCCTGTCCAAAAGTATCCAACCCACCACGATGTTAAGCATGATGATGATGTTTATAATCAGCTTTCCACTGAATGTAAAGACTGGAATCTCCTGCTGAATAATTTTTTGAGGAAGCGAAGAGTCATTGAGACTGATGCTGGTTGAACCGTCAAACACTCCGGAAGCGATCAACAGCGCTGCAGCACCGATCGCAGTTAATACACCGATCAGTAAAAATATAGCATTGCGTATAGGCCATCGTGAAGGTGTTGGTGACGGAGCGGTGTCCAGCTTTTGCATAACGCGCGCTGTAAAATCACGCGAAGGTTCAGCAAGCGATGCGTGTTGAAATATAGTATGTACAGCACGCAGTTCATCCAGTCGTAAACGGAGCAAAGCATTCACGCGAAGCTCTTCTTCAAGCTTTATTTTCGCTGGAGCAGCCAGTGTACCATCCAGGTACTCAAGCAGTATATCTTCTTGTGCTTGTGATAGTCTGTTCATGTTCCTACAAAGTTAACGCTTCGTGGTTCAATAATATTTTCAATTCATCTGCCAATCGCTGGCGTGCCCGGTGTATGCGCACCTTTACCGTATTGGCCTGCATACCGGTAATGTCGGCAATTTCATCCAGCGAAAATTCATCGAGGTAAAATAATGTCAGGGCAGTGCGGTCAGCTTCATTCAGCTTCATCATAGCCTGGTTAAGATAGCGCGTTTTGTCCGTTTTCTCCAGCGATACTTCACCTTCGTGGTTATATACAATTACGGTATTCTCTATACTCTGAAATACTTTATTGTTCTTTCGCTTATAGCTGATGGAAGTGTTGAAGACAATACGGTATAGCCAGGTAGAGAACCGTGCCTGCCGGTTAAAGCCGGCCAGGTTCTGATATGCTTTAATAAAGGCATCTTGCGCAGCTTCTTCGGCTTCCGGTCTGTTTTGCAGAATCTTTACGGCAATAGTATATGCATACTGCTTGTGCCGGTTTATGA
This sequence comes from uncultured Chitinophaga sp., assembly GCA_902168205.1. Lineage (GTDB taxonomy): Bacteria > Bacteroidota > Bacteroidia > Cytophagales > Cyclobacteriaceae > Ohtaekwangia > Ohtaekwangia kribbensis. The sequence goes on from CABHOK010000003.1 coordinate 902,553, forward strand.
GCTCGGCAAAAACATTCTGCTCACCTGCCAGAATTCTGTCAATTAGCGGTAGATCCGGATCCAATATCATGTTGCGTGGTTTGACGCAGCGTCTTCAGCGGAAGTTACAGCTTCTGTGCTATATTTTCTTGCTATAATAACTGAATAACTTTTGGTGAAGGCGTGTAACGTGATGGTAAATGCCTGCGTCAAAGCTGCAAATCTCAAATAATAAAGTATATGAATATCGAATTTCTGGCCATCATGATCCCGATCATTTCCATCATTGGATTTTTTATAATGATCATTTACCTGCGCAAGTACGAAAACACCGAACGAATGGCGATGATCGAAAAAGGCGTAAGCCCGGAGTTCCTCAACATTCGTAAAATCAGAAACACATCTTTTCCGTTGCGCGCTTCATTGTTACTGATAGGAGCAGGGTTAGGCTTGCTGTTAGGGCACATTCTGGAGCGCAGTTTCGCGCTTGAAGAAGAAGTAGCATACTTCTCCATGCTGTTCATCTTCGGAGGTATAGGACTCGGCCTCGCCTATGTTATTGAAGAGAACAAGAATGCGAAGGAAAAACAACTCTAGTTCTTACTTTGTTGTCGTAACATGTACAAGAGGACTGGCATATATATTGGCCAGTCCTCTTGTGTTTATACAGTGTTGCTCGTGATGTAGCGATATAGCATGTGTATATCGTGTAGTAAACGTATATGTTTTCCAACACGTTGTAGAACAATTCAACAGGTATCGGTCCGGTTAAAATCTTTTAATAACTGTAAGTGGTTGTTGTGCAGTAATTTATTAGTCAGTGAGCTCCCTTGGCATATAATTGTAATAAGAGGTAAACAGAATGAATGTTTAACTTAATTTTTTAAAACCATGAAAAAAGTATTGTTCGTTTTCGCATTAGTTGCAGGTATAGGTGCAGCAAACGCTCAAGTAGCAAGTGAACCAGCTCCAGCAGCTACTGAGTCAACACAAATGCAGGATGAGAAAGTAAAGATTAAGGCAGAAGAACTTCCTCAAACTATCAAGAAACAATTGGAAGGTGAAGATTACCGCGGATGGTTGATTAACGCTGCTTACCACAACAAAGCAAAAAATACATACGAAGTTGAACTGAAAAACGGTGCTGAAACTAAAACTGTTAAGTTCGACAAAGAAGGTAAAAAGGTTGATTAATTCGCCCTCCAAACAATCCCTATTTGTTAATTTGAGAAAGCCGGAATTATTCCGGCTTTCTTTTTTATTTTTCGGCCAGTTATGGCGAATATCCTAGTAATTGAAGATGACCTGACCTTTTCCAGAATACTGGAGGGGTTTCTGAAAAAACATAAATATTCAGTTCAACTGAGTCATAAAGGGAAGGATGGATTAAAGACGTTTACATCAGGAGCATTTGACCTGGTGCTGGTGGATTACCGCCTGCCCGATGCCACCGGTATGGATGTATTGCTCGATATAAAGAATACATCACCCGATATACCGGTAATTATCATGACCAGTTTTTCGGATATACGTACAGCTGTAAAAGCGATCAAAGCAGGAGCCTTCGAGTATATTACCAAGCCGGTAAACCCGGATGAGTTGCTGATGATTGTTTCGCAGGCACTCAAAAAAGAAAAACGAAAAATTTCTGAAGTAATAGCAGCTCCCGTTGCCAGCACCAGTGCTTTTGTGCAAGGTAAAAGTGTGCAGTCGCAGCAACTGCATGAGTATATACGACTCGTTGCGCCTACCGATATGTCGGTGATCATTGAAGGAGAAAGCGGTACCGGAAAGGAATATGTAGCGCGTTCTATTCATCAATACAGCAAGCGCGCCTCGCAGACTTTTGTAGCGGTTGATTGTGGTGCGCTTTCAAAAGATCTTGCTGCCAGCGAATTGTTTGGTCACGTAAAGGGTGCCTTTACCGGTGCGCTGCAGGATAAAACGGGTCAGTTCGAAATGGCCAACGGTGGTACGTTATTCCTGGATGAAGTTGGAAACCTTTCGTACGAAGTACAGGTAAAATTACTGCGTGCTATACAGGAGCGTATCATTTCACCGGTAGGCAGCAACAAAGAGTCACGCGTAGATGTACGCATCATTACAGCAACCAACGATGATCTTGCCGAGAGTGTTCGCAAAGGACAGTTCCGCGAAGATTTATACCACCGGTTGAATGAATTCAAAATGCGTGTGCCGGCTCTTCGTGAGCGCAACGATGATGTCGAAGAGTTTCTGACGTTCTTCCGTACAGGTGCCAATAAAGAGCTCGGTAAAAATGTTATAGGCTTTGACGATGATGTACTGGCCATCTTTGCTTCGTACGACTGGCCCGGTAACTTACGCGAGCTCAAGAACGTTGTGAAGCGCGCTGTGCTGCTTACCACAGGCGATCGCGTACAGATGGATGCTATACCGGTGGAAATGATTACAGCCGTTAAAGAGCTTCAGGCAAAAGGTAAACCTGCTGCTCCGGTATATGATCTCAAAGCGTTACAGGAAGTGCAGGAGCGCGAAATGATTATGCGCACGTTGAAGGAAGCACGCTATAATAAATCGAAAGCGGCTCGTATTCTCAATATCGACAGGAAGACGCTTTATTTGAAGATGGAGAAGTATGGGATTGAGTGATAGAAGTAAGAAGTAGGTAAAATATACTACAGATACCTTTTCTACTCTGCGGCTACACGGACTCCTTTTACGAGAGTTTCTACTTCTTCGCGTAGTTGGTGGATGCGCCCGGAAAGTGTTCCAACTTTTTGACCTTGTATAATCTGGGTCTCCAGATCACGGAGTTTTTTGCTGAGGGCTACAGCGCCCATTTGTCCTACGCGGCCTGCCAGTTTATGCACAACATCACGAACAGCATCACTGTTCAATGTCAATAATTGTTTGTCAAGGTAATGAAGGTCGGCTTCGGTTTCTTCGAGGAACTGGTTGATTACCGATTGGAAAAGTTCTTCATCACCCATTGTCATTTTTCGTACAGCCGAGAAATCTATAACCGCTGTTTCTGCCAATACAGCCGTGGAGGTGGAGGCCGATATACCCAACAAGTTCAATAACTCATATTCATGGAAAGGTTTGGACAGTACTTTGTCAAACCCCTCATCGAGCAGCTTCTGCTGATCTTGTGGAAATACATGGGCTGTTAACGCTATATATTTTACTTCAGGAGTATATTTCTTGCGGAGCTCCTTGCAGAGATCTATACCATTAATACCCGGCATACGAATGTCGATGAGTATATGCGTTACGTCCGGATCGGGCAGCTCGGCCAGTAATCGTTCTGATTGCTGATAGGTTGTATTCGCAATGGCGTGCTTGTCAAAAATAAGTTTGCCGAGTCGTAAAATCATCGTGTCGTCATCTACCAGTATAACTTTTCCGGTAAATGGTGCAGAGGCGATTGCAGAAGCAGGCTGGGGTATATGCGCGTGGTCGATTATACTTTCCGGTGCTTTATCAAACGTAAGCTTTACAGTAAAGGTCGATCCTATACCTGGCTCGCTATATACCTCCAGGTTCCCGTGCTGTGCTTCTACCAGCGAGCGCACAATGGTAAGTCCAAGACCAGAGCCGCCACCCTGTTGTTGAAATATAGATGAACCTGCCTGTTCAAACTGGTTGAAGATTCGTTTTATATCCTCCGGACGAATGCCGATGCCGGAATCTGTAATATCAAATGCACAGGTAATTTTATCAGGATACTCGGCCGTCTTTATCATCAGCTTTACAAAACCCCTGTGTGTAAATTTGATAGCGTTGCCAAGTAAATTATAGAGTACCTGGCGCAAGCGGAACGGATCGCCCATCACATCGTGTTCTGCAGCCTGTTCGGTGTCGAGTAAAAACGTGAGATTCTTTTTATCGGCCTGCACGCGCATGGCGTTTTCAACTTCCTGTACTAACTGCAGGAGTTTAAAAGGTTCATGTGCCAATGAAAAATTACCGGAAGATATACGGCTATAGTCCAGCACCTCATTTACAATATGCAGTAAATGTTCGGACGAGCTATGGATAGCATCGGCAGCTTCCTGGTTGCTGCCCGGATGTTTCTTGAGTTGTTCAGCAAAGCCGATAATGGATTGTAACGGTGTGCGTATCTCGTGACTCATGTTGGCCAGAAAGCGTTCTTTGATCTTGCTAAGTTCTTCCGCTTCATCACGGGCATCTTCAAGCTGCTCTTTATAGTAATTGCTTTTGCTGATATCAATCCAGATGAAATATACCAGTATAGCGGCAATCAGAAAGAAGGCAAGCACCAGTATACTAATGCGCGATATACTTTGATTGAAAAGAAATCCTGCGCGGTTGTTATTGTCGCGCATCTTCTGCAATTCTTCATTCTCTACTTCGTGCAGCGTGTTAAGCAGGCGGTTAATGAAGAGACTGTTCGCGTGGATGAGTTCCAGTTCGCGATGCTGCAGGCGTTTACTCTGCGATTGCTGGCTCGCTTCCAGGTCGAGCATAATGCGCTCTACCTCCTCAAGTGCTTTGTTTTGTCGTGCGAAGGCCAGCGTATCAACTTTTACACTAAACTCTTCCTGTACTTTGATATGCGTTTCAGGGACAGCCGTAGTTTTTTTCTTACCAAAGAGTCTGCCGATGCCTGAACGTTCCTGTTCTTTTTGTACGATGGAGTCTGTATAGGTAGTAATGGTTTTGCGTTGCGTGGTTACAACACTGGTATCAATCTGACTTTGTTCGATGATGGTAGAGAGTGTATCGAGTCTTTTGGTGAACTGTTTCTTCTCGGCATACTTTGACTTGAGCTTGAGGTATGAGAAGAAAAGTTTGTTGCGTTGTGAAAGTATATCTTTCATCGAGCGCAGGCGTTCCAGTTGCAGCGAGTCCCACGACATCAGCATGAGTGAATCAATCATGATGGATACAGACTTCGACTGATTGAGAAATGCTTTATAGGGCTTGCGCGGATTCTTTATTGCTTCAGCACGTTGCAGTTGATCGAGCGTTGTGATTTCTTCGAACACGCGGTTCAGTATGGTGATCTTTTCGTTGGGAGCTGAAAGTTCATCCACGGTATCGAGCATCTCACGAAACGAAAAATGCGTTATACCCAACGCTAGTATAATGGCTACAAATGCCAACAGGAAACCTGCCAGCACTTTTTGCTTCATGGAGGTAGGGTATATTTTATCGCGCAAATACTGCATGCCTCATTCGTTCGTAAAAACGTTCTGTCGTCCCTGTAAATTTACGCATTGTAAAAGTGTATACAGCTATCGGGCGGCTTTCTTTTCCGGACAGAACGCCTGAAATCTCTTCGACTGGAGTGCCAATAAATGCGATGCTCCCTATAAAGTTACAACTGCTGTCCGAATATCCATACCATTAACGTGACGGATGCCAGCAGTATAATGGCGATAGAAAATACATCCAGCAGGAAACCGGCCTTTACCATATCTTTGATGCGGATATAACCGCTCGAAAAAACAATGGCATTGGGTGGTGTTGCTACGGGAAACATAAACCCGATGCTGGCACTCAGCGTAACAGGAAGCGCCAGCAGTATCGGATTTACATCCAGTCCATCCGCGATACCGAATACAACCGGAACAAAAATCTGTACCAGCGCCACGTTGCTCATAAACTCCGAAAGTATAACACTGGCGGTAATAAGTATAAAGATGAGTCCTACAGTATAGGAGCTTTCGTTTGCAATCATCTGGCCCACCAGTTGAATGATTTCGGCGCGTTTCAGGGCATCGGCCAGGCACAAGCCACCACCGAATAACAATAATATACCCCACTGTATATCTTTACTGTCTTTCCAGTCAAGCAGAAATTTCTTTTCAGCCAGGTTAACCGGCATCAGGAACATGAGCATACCACCGACCATGGCTACGTTGGTATCGTTGAGTATATTTTTGTGAAGGAGATATGTATTGATCGCTTCCTGGAAGATCCAGAAGAAAGAAGTAATGAAAAATATAGCCATTACTAACTTCTCTTCCTTGCGTATTCTTCCTATCTCCTGAAGTTTATCAGCGATGAGTTTGTCCGAGCCCTCAATCTTGTCCAGGTTATTAGGAAAGAGAAATCGTGTTACCATCCAGTACGTCATCAATAACAACGCAGTGGCTACCGGCACACCAATCAGCATCCATTCTCCGAAATCTATACTCTGATGATAAAAGTCTTCGAGCAGTCCCTTAAACACAACGTTGGGTGGCGTGCCGATAACGGTAGCCAGTCCGCCCAGTGTAGAGGCATAGCCTACCATCAGCATAAGTCCCAGGGCAAAGTTTCGTTCGGGCCTGGGTAATTCGTGAGGTGCCTGATCTTTATTTTTCTTTACCAGGTTTATAACCGAGAGCGCTATGGGCAACATCATCATCGCTGTAGCAGTATTGCTGATCCACATGCTGATGAAGGCTGTAGAGATCATAAAGCCGAGTATAATTCCATTACCCGAAGTGCCGGTAATGCGAATAAGGTTGAGTGCAATACGTTCATGAAGCTTATGTTTTTCAAGTCCGAGTGCGATCATAAAACCACCGAGAAAAAGAAAGATGATCGGGTTGGCATACGGTGCTGCAGCCTGTTCCGCTGTCATAACACCGAGAATAGGAAACATGACGAGTGGCAACAGGGCCGCTACCGGTATGGCTACTGCTTCCATTACCCACCACGTTATCATCCATATACCTACGGCCAATACTTTGTTGGCTCCGGGCGAAATAAAATCAGCGGGTATACTTAGCAGAGCGATAATAAATAACAACGGGCCAAGAAAGAAACCAATGACGCGTGTTGAAAGAAATTGTTTATTCACGTAGCGTTAGTGTTTGTTGGAATGTTAAATATAAACTTATCTTTTTATGAATACAGCGCCCTATATATTTAGCAAATAAAAAGTCCTCCGATTTTAATCAGAGGACTTGAAAACTCGGGAAGATCCACATTCACCTTTAATAATTATCTGAAGCTGCAGTCTTGGGGTTAGCCGGCTTCACAACAATCACTTTACCGTCAAACTCTTTTTCGTTTAAGGCAGCAATAGCATTATTGGCCTCGTCATCATTGGGCATTTCAACAAAGCCATAACCTTTCGATCGGCCGGTCTCTTTATCGCGAACAATCTTTGCAGAAGCTACCTGACCGAACTTTGCAAAAGCTGCTTCCAGTTCTTCTTTACGAGTCTTGAAGTTCAATTTTGCAACGAAAATATTCATAGTATAAATATTAGGTAAATAATATACTGGTATACATGTATTGCGACATGTGTACTAAACAAATATAACGAATTATTCCTATATATGCTTGTATTAACAACGGTATGTACAGGTATAAAAAAGGCCTCACGGATTGCGCGAGGCCTTGCCCATAGAAATGAATCCAGAATAACCGCTAAACACTTCTGCCGCGAATAAGCCGCAGCAGTATAGCTATAATGGCGATCACAAGAAGCAGGTGAATTATACTGCCTGCACTGAATACAAATGCACCCAGCAACCATCCTATAATCAGGATGACAGCGATGATATATAGTAAGTCTCCCATAATTTTTTTATTTACCAGGATATATAAAAACCAGTGCCACCCGGTAAATGCTATACTTTAAAGCAGGAGTAGGGTATAGATTATGGTTTTCTAATCGGGATACAGTTGTGGGTGTTATGCCAGAATTGGGGAATAGTGTCCGCAAAAAATGGGGATTAATTCAACAGAATCATGTTTTGACAATGAACAGGAGCATTCCGTTTTCTGGCATTTAATTTTCTCTGGTGATCATTAAATTTTACTGTCTATGAATGTTTTAACGATCATTTTAACCTTTATAGTAGCCTACCTCGCTTTTATGACGGCTACCTATTTCCTGGCCCGCATTTTCTTCCCGCTGGAAGATACCACCGAGAAGAGTCTGAAGAAGATAAGACACACCAATACGATTCGCAACATGCGCAAACAAATGTTGGAGCGCGCGTCTGCAAAAGTTTTAGTAAACAAAGCCATGGCGTAACAGCCATGGCCCTATATCGTTGTAAATGCCTGCTAATACAGCATAGAATAAGAAATACCCGGTTTTAATTTACTTTTTGGCTGGTAGATAAATACTGCGGGGATATAGTTTCTGTGCATTTGCCTGTTCGGTACGCACAGGTTTATCATCGGTAAGATATAGCAGAAGTGTAATGATGATGGTGAAGGCGGAACCTATCCAAAAGCATCGTTGATTGAATCTTCGTTTTATCATCATGGCGAAATTAAAAGTTATCGGATGACCAAAATTTCTGTGCCATAGCGTTGAGCCGGTAAAAATGGAACGAATGAGACAAGCATTTATTACCCGACCCCGAAATAACCTATGATTTTTTTGAAACGTGTAAAGAACCTGTTTAAAAAGAAACGTAGTGGTATACATACCACCGCGTTGAAATGCGATGATGCTGTAAATGCTTCGTTGAAACATGAAGTGGTAAAACGAAGACAGGAACTGCTCGACTTGATCAGGTTGCTTGACACGCTATGAAGTTAAAAAAGAAAGTATATATAAACTATAGAAATGTATGAAGACATTATTGAGATTGATTGTTTCGGTGTTGCTTACATACGGTCTGTTGATGATGACCGCATGTGAGCCTGCTAAGAAAAGCGAAACAGCGGAAGCGCTGAAAGAAGATTTAAAGGATGTTAAAGACGATGTGAAAAAACAACGCGATGAACTCAGCGCTGACCTGCGCGAACTGCGTGACGACATCGATAAGAAAATTGAAAAGGTAAATGATAAGATGGATGAAGCTTCAGATGATGGCAAGAAGAAACTCGAAGATGCGCGTGAAGAATTACAAGACGAACGCAAGCGTGTAGAGAAGGCACTCGAAGATGTAGAGAATGCCAGTGAAGAAACATGGCAGGATGTACGTAAAAGTGCGCGCAACACTTTTAAAGATGTGAAGGAAGGATTTAACGAATTGGGTAATCGCATTTCAAACCTGTTTGAATAAACGTGTTTGAAATAGCAATCCTGTTTCCGATATATACAGAAGCCTTGGTAATTGCCTGGGCTTTTGTATTTTTAGCGCGAGTGAGGCAATACCATGGCTGCAGACGAATATCCGAAAGTGTATTTATACAGGCGCATCGTTCATGCCAAGCTCTTCATAGATAATCATTATGACGGTGCGATCGATCTGGATAATATAGCAGATGAAGCACTCTTCTCGAAATTTCACTTTATACGGCTGTTCAAGAGAATATACGGACTTACACCGCATCAGTATTTAATTCACGTGCGCATAGAAAAAGCCATGCAGCTCTTGCGTAACGGTATGCCCGTATCGGATACATGCTTTGCTGTGGGCTTTGAAAGTCTGAGTTCCTTTAGCAGTCTGTTCAAGCGCACGGCAGGTATATCACCCACCGATTTTACAGCCTATCATCAAAAGATAAAGGCACTGGTAACTCAGAAACCATTGGGCTTTGTACCCGGATGTTTTGCGAAGGCAAATGGCTGGCACTAAAAAAGCAATTTTCGATAAACGAAAGAAGTTGCTGCTGTTCACCTTTGTGCTATACTTAAGACAACACAAGCGTATGATCAACAAAATGTCGCACGTAAGCATCTACGTCCTAGATCAGGACAGTGCCTATGATTTTTATGTGAACAAACTAGGATTTAAAGTGGCCACCGATGCAGCCATGGGGCCGGGCATGCGCTGGCTTACGGTTACACCGCCTGATCAGCCGGATCTTGAAATAACATTAATGCCGATCAAGTCGGGTATGATGTTCACCGAAGAGAGTGCCGAGCAAATGAAGAACCTGGTGAAGAAAGGTACCTTTGGCTTCGGTGTTTTTAAATGCAACGATATATATGCTACCTACGAGGAACTTAAAGCCAAAGGTGTAGAGTTTAGTAAGGCCCCCAAGAAAGAGTTTTATGGTATAGAAGCACTTTTCAAAGATGATTCAGGTAACTGGTTCTCACTCGGGCAGAAAGAAGAAGGGGAAAACTGACGTGCTATAGATGATAAGAAGAAGCATAACGGATATACTATATCGTTTACCCGTTATGCTTTTTTTGCTAGAGCGTTTTGTTTTTCATTTTGGTATAGTCGGCACGAATCGTTTCCGCCTGGGCATCATCGATCTCGAACCGAAGCTTTTTGCTGTTGAGTTTTGAGACAGCTTTCTTCTGATACTTCACTGCTTCTTTGGTTTTACCGGTTTTATAGAGGAGGTGTGCATACGTATCCAGGAAGTATGGATTCTCCGGATCCAACGCCAGCGATGATTGTGACCATGTTACGGCCTGCTGTAATTTGTCTTTATCGGTTACGTGTTGATAGTAATGCCATGCTACATGGTTCAGTGTTTCAGCATGCTTGTAATAGCCATACCGTACACTGGCCTGGCCATCGACATTATACCGGTAATTGCCACCCAGGTAGTAATAGTAATTGTTGCTATAGTCATAATTCATGGCATCTGGTGTGTTCTCACGTGTCAGTTGCTGCATAATGGCATCGGTCTTCGCGATCGCGGCAGATGCATTGCCGCCAATCTCCTGCAAATAATCCGTTACAAATTTATCCTGCAGATCCGTATGCTGCAGCGTATCATACCAGACTACCAGGTTCGAGATGTATAGTGGCATCTCTAAATGTCGAAGTTGCGGAAGATGTTTGATTAGCTCTTTTTGAAAACCCAGAGCTTTTTGCTTTTCGCCATTGGAGGCTTCAATATAGGTAATGAACCGGTTGACCCGCTTGCTGATTAACTCATATAGTGAAACGTAGTAACCGGAATACAGCACATCAGACAGGTAGCTATAGCGCGAAAGTGTGTTGTAATTCTTGATGAGGTATTGAAAGGATATCCGCGGATTGAAGATCGTGTCATTTGTGGTGAGGAACGAACTGCTGTAAAACGAACAATAGTAATCATCGAACTGGTATACTATACTTACAATGTTTGCAGCACGCGCGCTGTCTGCAGGGACATTGATATAGTATTTGCTTACGAGTGAATCGAGTATTGCCTGAGCAAAGGCAGTGTCGGCATGCAAGGTGAAAGTGCTGTAGAAGTTGTCATCCACGGCTGGTGGATATACATAGCCGTAGTCCGTATAATTGTCATCAGTAACAATGGTGGTGAGACTGTCAATTATATCAGCGGCACCAGCAAGAGTGTCGGGTATAAGGGCTGGCGCGGTTACATCGACCACACCATCGTTATAGTATAGTTGGTTCTGGTATTGACCGGAAAGCGGAAGCGTCTGCAGATATTGGTTAATGTAGATGCTGTCGTAACCGCTGGCTTTGATCTTCTCCGGTAAATACGTAAACGTTTCATGAAGTTTGAGTTTTTCGTAGAATGTTGATGCATCGTAGCCGCCAAATCCGGGACGGGTAAGATCTAACGTTTTGCCGTGTGCTATATAGAGTGGCTTCTCATCCGGAGTAAGAATGATGGCTGCCGGCAATTCGGTTGCTCCCAATGTTTTAAAACGCAGACTGTCCTTTTCGGGCGCTATGTAAAATATATACTGGCCGTTGAATGTTACAGGGAAATCGTAATAGGTATACGGATCATTCCACGCCTGCAACACTTCTCTCGTGGCATGTCTTCCGCAATCTATACAGCCTTTGGCATCGTAGTATAGCAGGAGATAGCGCGATGAATCCTTAGCCTGTTTCAGGGCCGTTTTATAGTCGGTTACATAGTGTACGGTGTCTTTGGTTTCGTAGTAGTCTGCGTATGCAGTAGTGTCTGTATAATAGGCGTCATCGTAGCTATAATTGTCTGCCGGGGGATCGATGATCTCAGAAACCGACAGGTAAGTATACCCTTCGGGAATAGGGTAATGCTGCGGTCGCGCAACAAACATGTTGGCGTCAAATGAAATATACTGTAACGTATCGATGCGTTCGTTGTTCTTGTTGTTGGCTTCGGTAATGGCGATACCATCACTTGTTCTCCAGGCTTTTAAATGCGCGGTAAAGAAATTGCCGACATTGCGCGTAACGTAAATGTCGTTGGCCTTTTCAGGCACGCTATAGGAGTAAGTTTTACGACTTCCATAGTCATCTGTAAACTGAATCTTGTCTCCGGGTAATGCCGCTACAATTTTTGAGTAGACTGAATCTTTGCTTTCAAAATCAGATACATAGTAAAGCTCATGCAGACTGTCTTGGGCAAACGTAGCGAGCGTAAGGCCATACATGCCTATAGGCGTATCATGAACTGAAATTTTTATAGATCCCTGTTTTACTTTTTTATTATACCGGGTGCCCAGGTGAAATTCCTGGAAGTAAGGATCTATCGTAAATAAAATTGTGTCGTTATCGATGGTATAGGTCCCCCAATAACTTCGGGAAAGCTTGTCAGCATTGATGTGCACAACAAACTGGTTTTGATCATTCAGGCATACATTCAGTTCAATTGCATCAACAAGCGAATCGATGTTGACTTCAAAGCGATGATAGTAGCAACCTTTAATTTCCTGAGGTGTTAAGGTTTGTGCCCCGGCCCGGGGCGCTACAGATAGTGACAACGTTACAATGAGTGCATACAAGCACACTAGGGAATATTTCATGATTTATAAATTGGCTATAAAGCTAGTGTAAATAATCAATAGAACAGGAGCGGAATGCTGCAATAACTATATAGATGCAAGGGTATAAACGTTTATAGGTAGTTCAGGTATCCATACGGAAATATACCCGAAAGGTTTTAGGACAACGTATTGTGTAGGAGAATAATAGTAATGTATAGTTGAATAAAAAAAGCCTGTGGAATTAATCCACAGGCTTTGCAAAGAATATAACAGTAATTAATCAAGTGCTTTTACACCTGGTAATACTTTACCTTCGAAATATTCCAGCAATGCACCACCACCGGTAGATACATAGCTTACGTCATCGTTAAAACCAAACTGGTTTACAGCCGCAGCAGAGTCACCACCACCGATCAGCGAGAAGCCACCTTTCTTCGTTGCTTTTACTACAGCTTCAGCAACTGCTTTTGTACCGGCTGCAAATTTCTCCATTTCAAACACGCCCATCGGACCATTCCATAATATAGTCTTGGAGTTTTCGATTGCTTTTGCAAATACCTGCGTTGCTTGCGGACCGATGTCAAGTCCCATCCATCCATCTTTAATCGCGTTGTTGTTCGCTATATCTGTGTTTGCATCAGCAGCGAATTTATCCGCTACAACAGAGTCAATCGGTAAGAGTAAATCTACACCTTTCGCTTTTGCTTTCTGGATAAGTTCTTTTGCGAGATCAAGTTTATCGGCTTCTACGAGTGAGTTACCAATGTTACCGCCCATGGCTTTGAAGAAAGTATAGGCCATACCACCACCGATGATCAGGTTGTTTACTTTATCAAGCAGGTTCTCGATGATCAATATCTTGTCAGAGATTTTAGCGCCACCCATAATCGCAGTAAAAGGTTTCTCAGCGTTACCCATTACTTTCTTCGCGTTGTCAAGTTCTGCCGCCATTACAAAGCCTGCACATTTATCTTTGAAGAACTGTGCTACTATAGTTGTAGAAGCATGGGCACGGTGTGCCGTTCCGAATGCATCGTTTACATAGATATCACCATGCTTCGAAAGTTTTTCTGCAAAGGCAACATCACCTTTCTCTTCTTCTTTGTAGAAGCGAAGGTTCTCTAGTAAAAGAACTTCGCCTGGCTTTAATGCAGCGGAGAGTTTGTAAGCTTCTTCACCAATACAATCGCCACCGAATTTTACCGGACGACCCAACAACTCTTCCGTTTTCTTGATGGTGTGCTTCAATGAATATTTATCTTCAGGACCTTCTTTCGGACGGCCGAGGTGAGACATCAATATACAGCTTCCTCCGTCTTTCAGAATTTTGTTCAGGGTAGGAATGGTAGCACTGATACGGTTGTCGTCAGTAACGTTAAAGCTCTTATCGAGCGGAACATTAAAGTCAACGCGGATGAGTGCGCGCTTGCCGTTAAAGTTGATGTCGTTGATTGTCTTCATGGTTCGGATGTAGTTTTAAAATTTTACGGACAGCAAAGCTAAGATTTTTGAGTTTTTACAATCATGTCGTTCCGTAAAAAAGCCGGATTCTATTTGGTGATTTTGATTTTTTTCAAAACAAACGATTGCTGGATGGCATTTTGTTGAAGTTGTTTCAACGCCAGAGCGCCATTTTTACCACGAATCTCAGTCGCCAAAGCTTATACCGAGTCCGCGCGCAGCCTGCACCAGATACGAATCTTTGCTTACACCGTGGTAATCTTTGGTGGCTTCTTCCAGCGATACACCAATGAACTCGTTGTTCTTGAGCGCTACCATTTTGCCAAAGTCACCCGCCAATGCAAGTTCAAAAGCTTTCACACCAAACAGCGTGGCGAGTACCCGATCATAAGCAACCGGTGTTCCACCGCGTTGTACGTGTCCTAATACGGTCTCACGTATCTCGGCTTTACATCCGGCATCTTTGAGTTGTTTTGAAAGTTGATAGGCTACACCACCGAGTCGCACGTGTTCAGAGCCTTTCTCTCCGGCAGTCGAAGTAATGGTTCCTTCCTGTGGTCTGGCTCCTTCCGCCACCACTATATTTACAAAGCCTCTGCCTTTTTTATAGCGCAGGTTTATACGCTTTACAATCTTGTTTATATCATACGGTATTTCCGGTATCAAACAGATCTCGGCACCGCCTGCTATAGCTGTATGCAGGGCGATCCATCCGGCATCGCGTCCCATCACTTCCATGATCATGGTACGGTGATGACTCTCGGCTGTTGTTACAAGTTTATCAAAGCTATCGGTACCAATCTGCACCGCGGTTTGAAAACCGAAAGTAACATCAGTTGCAGAAAGATCATTGTCGATTGTCTTCGGCACACCAATCACCGGTATACCTTTATCGAATAATACTTTGGATATTTTCTGAGAGCCATCGCCCCCTATATTTATCACGGCATCGAATTTTAATGCCTTCAGTTTTTTTACGAGCTCGTTGGAGCGATCTATAAATTTAACCGTGCCATCCTTTTGAGGTACCGGGAATTTTATAGGGTTAGACTTGTTGGTTGTTTTCAGAACTGTACCACCACGCACATGTATACCGGCTGTAAATTTACTGGTGATGCGAATAATCTCCTGCGGCTCATTGAGTACACCATTAAAGGCTTCTATACTGCCATATACTTCCCAGTCTTTTTCCTTGCGTGCCCGCTTGGCAACTCCTCTGATCACAGCATTTAATCCCGGACAATCACCACCGCCGGTGAGGATGAGTATTTTTTTTGGTTTCTCCATACTGTTATGCGTTCATGGTTTACTATAAAAAAACTAAAAAAGTAAGCAGCAAGCAAAAACGCCTGCAACCTTTTTCAAGGGGATGCAATGCTATACTTGAATTAGTAACGATTAATTTTTGATAGCACGTTATTCCGCGGCTGCCCGTCTTAACCGATCGTTGATGGCCCTTCCCAATCCGGTCTCCGGCACAAGTTCAGCCAGTATATAATCGATGGGCATCTTATCGAAGGCACGCAACGCAGTGAACAGGTTTTGTGCTGCTTCGTCCAGGTTGCCGGAAGGAGACAAGATATATTGAAACGGTGAGTTGAAATCGTTATGAAACGTAAGCAACCCTGATGTGTGAGCCGGGTATTGCTGAAGAAGTTCTTCAATAACGCCAATGATAACTTTTTTTCCGGGCGCATAATGACTCTTCAATTGTCCCGGAGCTTTTGGATTTGAAGAGGAGTGTGCCTGCACCTGTACCGGTCCCGTGATGTGTTCAATCTGTTCAAGACTCAATCCACCCATGCGGTATACCGTGGGTATATCATTTTCAAAACCGATGATGGTAGACTCAATGCCTACACGACATGCACCACCATCCAATATATACTGTAGCTTGTCACCCAGTTGCTCATTGACATGCTGTGGTGTTGTAGGACTAACATAGCCGAATGGATTTGCGCTCGGAGCCGCTAACGGAAAAGGAAGTTCTTTCAGTAATTGTCTCGTCAGCGGGTGGTCAGGACAACGAATGCCCACGGTGCTCAGTCCTGATGTGACCAGGTCTGGAATTATATCTTTCTTCTGCAGTAACAGCGTGAGTGGCCCCGGCCAGAAGTAATCTGCGAGTTGTCGTGCAGCATCGGGTATATTTTGTATATAGTTTTCGGCAGTGCTAAGGTCAGGCACGTGTACAATGAGCGGATCAAACTGCGGCCTGTTCTTAACATCAAAGATGCGCGCTACGGCAGCAACGTTCAACGCGTTTCCCGCCAGTCCATATACCGTCTCGGTAGGTATTGCTACCACATCGCCTTGCTCGAGCAGAGCTTTCGCATATTGAATATCGGTTCCGATCGCTGCCATCGACCGCAAAGCTAAAATTTATTTGCTACCCTGCGGTAAAGCAGGTAAGTTGTATTTGCTAAATTTTACAACATGCGTTTACCTCTCATCATGCTGCTGTCGTGCCTGTGCCTGGTATGCAAGGCTCAGAGGACTGACAAGATACTCGAACAGAAACTGCAGGCTCTTATAAAAGATTTTAAAGGTGATGTGGGCATTTATGTGCGGCATCTCAAAACCGATAAAGTTGCAGCACTCCAGGCGGATACATTGTTTCCGACAGCGTCCATGATCAAGGTACCGATCACTATTGGTATGTTTGACAAGATCGAGAAGAACGAGATCGGTTATGACTCCACACTGGTCTATAAAGATTCACTGCTATATGAGGGTGAAGATCTTTTGGGTTCTTTTAAGGATGGAGAGAAGATAGCGTTGAAAGCTGTGCTGATGTTGATGATCACCACAAGCGACAACACGGCAAGCTTGTGGTGTCAGTTAATGGCAGGTACAGGCACTACGATTAATAGCTGGTTGCAACGCAATGGCTTTGCCAATACAAGAGTAAATTCGAGAACACCGGGACGTGAAGCGAACAAAGCTAAATATGGCTGGGGACAAACCACACCGCGCGAAATGGCGGAACTGGTGGTACGCATCCGGCAGGGGAAAGTAATTAATCCGCGGGTAAGCGAACGTATATACCGGAACATGGTGCGTATCTATTGGGACACTGAAGCGCTCTCGCAGATACCGCCCTATATTCAGGCCGCATCGAAGCAAGGGGCTGTTAATCAGTCGCGATCGGAAGTTGTACTGGTTAATGCACCGCATGGTGATTATGTATTCTGCATCATTACTAAAAATCAAAACGATCAAAGCTGGACGTTCGACAATGAAGGTTGGGTGTTGATCCGGAAGGTTTCCAATTTACTGTGGAATTACTTCGAGCCCGATTCCAACTGGAAACCCGCCAAAGGAATCGAGGAATGGTATTGATAGTTTGGTATACCCCAATAAATCTGAAACTATATTTTTAGCTTTGCAGGAATCCAATGGCACAAAGAAATCACGAAGGAGACATAAAGGGGCACGCACAAAGTTTTTTTCTCTGTGTAACTCAATATCTTCTGTATGTTCTGCGTGTAAATGGATGCCATGATTAACCAATAACTTGTAACGATTAACGAACACATGAGTAACAAAACCAGATCTATCCTTAAAGCCATCGCTGTTATACTTGTCCTCCTGGCCGTGCTGATGCAATTAGGCTGGGTATCGATCGCAGTAATTTCAGTATATAAATTCTGGCTGGTGGTGATTGCATTCGGATTACTTTTAATCAGTAGTAAATAATGTTTATTCGTCAGACAGTAAAAATACTGTTGCTGATTTTTCTACTGGCGCTGCTCACGGCGGTGACGCAGACCGGTGGTATAGTTTTACTCTGTACCATCGGTATCATTTTTTTTTTTTCGGAAGCGACTTTCATCATCGTGGAAGATATACTTGTCGGGCACCGTTGTGTTTATCCTGTTGTATACGATCAGTAATTTTACGATTGTTCCCCTTGCTGCCAAACATTTTGGACGGGTACCGCTTCCATTACGCGGTAGAGTTAAGCCACTGAACATAGGCACTTGCTTATTGAACCGACACTATGTGCGACCCGCGCTTCGCGATGTTGTTATGAAATCGTATCAGGTACTCGATTCTAAATATTCGGGATGCACGGTGAATTACCTTGACGCCGGGTTTCCGTTCTATAATGGTTTCCCGCTGCTACCACACTTGAGCCATAACGATGGACGCAAACTTGATCTTGCATTCTTCTACAAAGACAAGAACGGTAAACCTCTGAACGATGCTCCATCAGCTATAGGGTATGGCGTATATGAATCACCGCGCGGTTCTGAAGTAAATTATGCCGAACGCTGTACTTCAAAAGGGTATTGGCAGTATGGTGTGATGGAACAAATCGTACCGCAGCGTAACAAGCCTGACTATATATTTGATGCCGAACGTACTGCGGCATTGGTAAATATACTATCAGCGAATAAGAGCGTTGAAAAGATATTCATCGAGCCGCATTTAAAGAGACGTCTCGGATTACCCTCACCTAAAATTCGCTTTCACGGTTGTCAGGCTGTGCGCCATGATGATCACGTGCATGTACAGGTATATTGATTATCCTAGTACCTTTTGCAGCATTCGCTGGATCGAAACGTTGGATGTATACTCGCATAACTGACTTAGTGGTACCCACTTCAAATCATGCGATTCATCGGTAATGACTAACTCTTCCTTTGGATCGGCTTCGAATATAAACCGGATGTCGTAATGCAAATGCTCCGGGAAATCCTTTCGTGCCGGTATAATATGGATGTCCAGGTCAAATATACCTTGCTGCAGGAGCTTGAAATTTTTCAGACCGGTCTCTTCTTCAGCTTCACGCAACGCTACACCAGATACATTTTCATCACCATCGGCATGACCACCGGGTTGTAACCACTTATCAAGTTTAGCGTGGTGAGTGAGTAGCACCGACTGACGCGCAGCATCGATAATCCAGGCAGAGCCGGTAATGTGCCCCGGTATATGATCGCGATAAAAGGCACGGTCGTGTTCCAGTAACTTCAGAAAATCGGCAGCAAATGGTTTCTCTTCTTCAAATGTAGTGGTATAGTTTGTTAATGCTTGGATTAACGTGGCGCGTGTATAGTTCATGAGTTTGTCAGGTCGTACGATTGTTTGATCCACTGGATAACCGGCTTTGTAATATCAGCGGGCTTCTCGAGTCGGGCTGCATGCAGCACACGTTTTTTCGATTGCTGCAGGGATGCAAAGATGGAAAACTCTTCGGTTTTTTCTGGAAGGAAAAAACTGATGTCAAGATATTTCTTTCGGGGCTTAATGGTGAGGAATGTGCTCTTGTGTTTGAGCATGATATAGTCCTTGATAGGACTCACTGAAAATATACCGATCTTCTTCACAACATCCAGTAGGCGATCGTGTATTTCAACGATCACCTCCGGTTGAGTTTTTAATTGTGCAGCAGCAGTAGTGCGTTCGCAGTGATGCTGCTGATTTGTATTCTTAAAGCTGCGTCCGCACTTCGGACATTTCCACATACAGGTTACTGAATAACGATCGTAACTTTGTTAATACGGTTCGCTTCCAGTTTTCCGGTTTGTTCTCCACCACCTGTGTTGTCTTTATCATCTTTGCTGGCTATAACATAATACGAGATAGCCTTCAGCTCCTTGAATTTTACAACACCTTTGGCATCGGTTTTCCCTTCGGCTACCGGGTTGGTTTCGGCTTTATAATCGTCTTCCGTTTCGAATAGACGTACCGTTGTACCTGCTTCGGTGTTTCCTAGTTCATTGCGAATAGTAATCGTGAGTTGCGTCTTGATCAGCTGAAAGCTCATCATTGCAAGCAGCAGTAATACAGCGGTAAGTGATCTTAGCGTTGTCTTCATGGTCGTTATAAGTTATTCGTTAATCGTATCAGTAAATCCCAATACACAGAGAAACTTCCTTTGTGTAAGGGATATAAAAATAATAAGGCTGCTGATGTTTTCAATCAGCAGCCCTAAGATAAGCTTAAAGTTTGGTTAGCACACTACCTGCGTAGCGTGCTCTGTTAGTTGTCAATTAGTTCTTTGAAACGTTTAAACTGTCTGTTTCTTTCCGGATGTGTTTGGCGTAGTTCACCTTCCACTCATCGAGGCGTTTGAAATGTATGTTCATGCGCGTCAGAAAATCGTTGTAATCGCGACTTTCTTTTGGTGACCATACCACTTCTGCCATAGCGCAGGCACGTGGATATACCATGTACTCTACGTGATCGCTGGTGGGTATATATTCAGTCCATACATTGGCTTGTGCACCCAGTATATGTTTTGCCTCCTGTGTCGTAAGTTGTGGCGGAACCGGTTCATATGAATATACTTCGCTTACAGGAGTATAATTGCCAATGGCAAGGGGTTCTGTTTTGCTGGTGTCCTGGTAGTGATCGAAGTAGCACCAGTTACCGGGAGTCATGATCACATCGTGATTTTGTTTTGCGGCAGCTATACCGCCTTCTTCACCGCGCCAGCTCATTACTGTTGCATTAGGCGCTAAACCTCCTTCGAGTATTTCATCCCAGCCAATGATCTGGCGGTTCTTGCTGTTGAGGTATTTTTCGATGCGCTGAATGAAATAACTTTGAAGTTCATGGGTGTCCTTCAGCTTTTCTTCCTTCATGCGCTTCTTGCAATGCGGACATTTCTCCCAGCGTGTCTTCGGACACTCATCGCCTCCTATATGTATATATTGACTTGGGAAAAGTTCTACGACTTCATCCAGCACACCTTCCAGGAACTGGAATGTTTCTTCTTTGCCTGCACAGAATACATCATCGAAAACTCCCCAGGTAGTGGCAGCTTCATAGGGACCACCGGTACAACCAAGACTCGGATACGCTGATAATGCTGCAAGTGCGTGACCAGGTAATTCAATTTCCGGAATGATGGTTACGTAGCGATCAGCCGCATACTTCACAATTTCTTTTACTTCTTCCTGTGTATAGAAACCACCATAGCGTTTGCCATCATAGTTCTTTTTGTCATTACGATCAGCAGTACGTGCATGTCCTATTACTGTTTCTTTGCGATATGCACCGATCTCCTGCAGCTTCGGATATTTCTTGATCTCGATTCTCCATCCCTGGTCTTCCGTCAGGTGCCAGTGAAAGCGGTTGAATTTATGATGCGCGAGCAGATCTATATATTTCTTGATGAACTCCGGGGGGAACATGTGGCGTCCTACATCGAGGTGAAGTCCACGATACGCGAAGCGCGGGTAATCCGTAATTGTTACGAAAGGAACTTCTTTACTGTTCTCCGTTAAGAGCTGCAGTAATGTTTGTGCACCGTAAAATAAACCGGCACCGTTGTTGGCCTGTATACTTACTCCTTTTTCATCGATGGTAAGTTTATAGCCTTCGTTGTGAAGCGTAGTATCTTCCGCGGTATATAGTGCGATCTGGTTTTTGTCTTCAGAAAATTCTGCGATCGAAGCATCGATGTTCTTTGCTTTAAGAAATGTAGCGAGCAGTTCGCCAACATTCTTTTCGTCTGCCGATTTAGCGATGATGGCAACCGATCCGTCCCAATGTAAATGACCATTTCCGGGGGTGAGGGAAACAGGCTTTGGAATAATACCGGGTATCGTTACCGCTGCATGTTCTTCCTTCTTACTACACGCTGCGAGCAGCAATATAGCCATCAGGGGGTAGATGAGTTTTAGTTTTTGCATGGTGTCTGATGATTGTTGATTGGTAGATTACATAAATAGAAAAACAATTATCAATAACCAACGAAATCAGAAAGTGTGTCCGTGTGCTTGTGATGGCTGGTGGTGGGATTGGAGGATCGGGGGGAGGGAAAATTGGAAGATTAGAAGATTGGAATATTTTAAGATTGTAAGGTTGGAAAATTACAAAATTGGAAGGTTGAAAAATTTGCGCGCTGATATATATCATTTGCGATGGTGTATATCTTACACCTATAGCAATTTAATTTTTCAATCTTCTAATCTTACAATCGTTCAATCATAAAAGGAAATGCCAGGCATCACCCGGCACTTCAATTTTATAATCTTATAATTTTTTTAATCTTCCAATCGTCTATCGCACCAGCAGCACGCCTCCGCGTTTTTCCTTCGTTCCATCTTCAGGACGATACGAGCTCTTGTAACGGACTACGTAGGAGTATGTACCGGCCGGTAACATCTGACCTGCGTTGTTGTTATAGCCACCATTCCATTCGAACTGACGGTCGGATGATGCGAACACCATCTCGCCCCAACGATTGAATATATATACCTGGAAGCCATCATCATCGATGAAGAATGTGAAGAGCTTGAAGTTTTTGTTTTGTTCTATACCGGTTACAGGACGGAATGCATTCGGTCCGACAATTACCGGGTCGCACTGAACGCTTACTGTCGTGCGGTCTGTGCTCGGACAACCGAATGAGTTCTCGAGTGTTACCTGGAATATACCAGCGCGATCGGCTGTATAAGTTTGTGTAGTTACTCCGAGCGGTGAAGGAGAGCCTGCTATAACTTCAAACCATTCATAGCTTTCATAGTCTGGACCTGGATCAAGAACGGCCACGCGTGTATTCGGATCCGGGTTCGCATCATCCGGACAGATCAATCTTGTATCGGTAAGATTGCCTGGTGTGGTAGGAGCGAGGAGTACATCAAGGTCAGCCGTTGCTTCACATTGTCCATCGGATACGGTTACAGAGTATAAGCCTGCCAATGTTTGTCCGTTAAGCTGTGCTGTTGTTCCACCGGATATAGCCGTTCCGTTCAGTGACCACTGGTAGCTGCTCACGGTTCTGCTTGGTGTCGCCAGCAATGCAAACTGAGAACCATCGCATGGAGGATTTACAGTTGTTATCGTTACACTCAACGGACCAGCGATTGTTACGCCTTTTGCAACGGTTTTAGGAGGACAGCCCGAAATTGGACTTTGCATACTTAAAGTGTACGTGCCTGAAGTGGTAGCACTAAACTGTTGGCCAGTGCCAACCACTACACCATTCAATGACCAGATATAGAAGTAGCTTCCTACAGGATTTGCATTACCGGTAGGAGCGGCAACAAGTATAGTTGGTGTTGTACAACCATCGAAAGTAAAATCAGGTGTGAAGTTATCAACCGATACAGTTTCGGTTACGGTTGTAGGACAGTTTGTTCCACTGGAGATAATTACCTGCAGTAGCCATGTACCTGGATTTACAGTTACGGATTGTCCGGTTAACGAAGAACTGATACTTCCTGCAGGTGAGCCGCTCCAGTCATAAGTACCTCCGGCAGGTAGTGCGGTTGCTTGCGAAGAGGTACACAAGTTTGTTAAGCTTATATCTGCTCCCGGTACGGATGGCCCTGTTCCGATAATCACTTGCCCACTAGCTAAACATCCCGTGATAGTAACCTCTACAAGGTATTCTCCGGCAGGGAGAGGTGTTGTGTTAAATGTAGCAGTTGCAGGTTTGGCTGTTGAAGCGATAACTTCAGCTCCCGTTGTTACATTAACAACTCTATAAGTACCTGCCAATGCAGATGTAGTAACGACTTGAATTGCTTCAGGCGAACAAACATTTTTAGGTGTAGGCGTTACTGTAAACGAATTGGTGCTGATCGATGTAGCATCATTCGTAAAACATCCTGTTACCTGATCGATAACCTGTATCGAGTATGTTCCTGCTTCCAGGTTGGGAACAGTTCCGTTATACGGTACTGCTATATTGGATTGTGTATCGGCAAAATTAGGACCACCTAATGTATAGGATACTGGTGAACCAACCGGTTGTGTAATGGCGATTGATATCTGTCCGTTGGTTGCTCCGCAGGCAATGGTACCATTGGATGTGATATTCACCACAGGGGATTGATTAACAGTATACACTACGGTGTCGCGTGTTGTACAGCTTGTAGTAGGGTCTGTATATATAGCTATATATTCAAATGTGCCAGCGGTTGCAAAACTTACCTGCTGTGTAGGACCGGAGTTATTCTGGTTAACACCATTCAAGAACCATGTGTGGTTTTGCAGATTTATACCGGTATTCAAGGTTATGCCGCCATTCGCAACAGAACATACTGTCGAATCCGGACCGAAATCTATGGTTGTAAGCGAAGGGAATACATCGATCTGTCCTTCAGTGGTACATCCGGATACATTGTTCGTAACAGTTATACCATAGAAGCCCGCGCGACTTACACTGATTGTCTTGGTTGTATCACCGGTTTCCCACAGGTAAGAAAGATCAGGTGCGTTGGTCGGGTTTGCATCCAGTGTAAGCGGAGGATTACATAATGCCAATGTAGCAGAAGGATCAGCCGGAGGTGCATATATTCTGAACTGCTGTGTTAATACAGTGTCCAATCCGCATCGGTTGGTGATCTGTAAGGTAGCGGTATATAACCCCGCTGCCTGGAAGAGGAAACTGAAGCTTTCTTCGGTAGAGCTTGTTATAACCGATCCGCCTTGTGTGATCTGCCAGAAGAATTCATCGATTGGATCTGTGCCGGAACCGGAGAATGTTGTTGAGTCTCCCAAACATTGTCCCGCGACAGATATACCCGGCCCTTGCGTTGGATCGGAAATGATCTGTATAAAGTTCGGTAAACCTAAACGGCTTAATGTACTGCGTGCCGGTGTTGCCGGTTGTAATGCGAATCCCTGTACGTTGAATGTCGAGGCAACGGTTGTATCTCCGTTCACCTGTATAACTCCGAGGTAAGGTTTATTGTTAACGGCTACATATAGCTGTCCGTCAGGCGCAATTTGAATAGCACCCAACTCTTCGTTATAGGTCTGATCTGACATAGCCGGAGGACCATCCACTTCATAAGGTCTGCCTAATGTATCGAAGGCAAACTCATAGATCTTGGAAGTAGCATCTTTCAGTGTAGCAAAAAGTTTATTACCGCCTGCTCCGAACTCAACGCCATATACCTGGCCGGTAGCGCTTCCTAAATTTACCGAGCGGAAGTTGGTAACAGTACCACTTGAATCAGCAAAGTCAAACACTTCAACTATGTTAGATACACCTGGAGTTGACAAAGCAACAGCAAGTCTGTTCTGTGCACCGAGCTTCATATAGCCTTGGCCTGCTACAGCGGTTGCCATCGTATGATCTGAACCAATACTCGATACAACCGGGTTACCGATACCTGTCGCGGTGATCTGGTACGCACGGAATGAGTTGTTGCCATACTCGTGGGCAATTAACCAAGTGTCGTTACCGGTAATTCTTTCGGTGCTCTTGGTGAAGAGTGTTACGTTCTGTTCAATCAGTCCACCGGTACCATTGTTCAGTTTCAGATCGAACAGCGAGTAAGCCAGGCGGTAGGTATAAGAACCGTATATCTCCTGTGTGGTAAAGATATAGTATAGTGTTTCATCACCGGGTACAGGTATGATTAGTACTGATTGTGTGGCACTAACATCACCACCTATACCGGTTGCTACTTCCGTAAAGTTTCGGTCCCATACCTTGTTACCATCGGTAAAGAAGATCACCTGACCGTTGCGATCGGATATAGTAGAAGTTCCTTCCGGAGCATCCATGACCGGGTTTGATATAGGCACAGCCGGTGATGAAGGTACATCAAACAGTGGATTGAAATCTATACCGGCATTCTGACCAAAGTACCAGATGTTGGCGCGCTGGTCCTGTATGCCGTATTCTTTAATATTTACTCCGGCATACGTAGAACATCCGCCTACCGTAGCTACGAGATAATAGTATCCTGCTGAGTCAGGCGTTAATGTTGCTGTTGTGCCTGAACCGGAATTCATGGCACCTGCCGGACCAAACCATTGCCAGGTAGCGCTTCCGCTTCCCTGTATCTGGGCCGTTACACTAAATGTGCGACCGCACGAGGCAACAGTTTTATCTTTTGGATAGGGAAGTTCACAGCTACAAGCCGTTGTATCTTGTACGAGTGTGATCTGTGTATCAAAATCATTTATAGTGATCGTCTGTGTGGTGTCTTTTTCCTGACCGTTAAGGAACGCGGTAAGCTTTACATCGTACGTTCCGCCTGCTTCGTAGGTATATACCGGGCTCCAGTCGCTGGATGTAGTACCATCACCAAAGTCCCAGTTAAGACTGTCGGCATTCGGAGTAACGGTCGGAAAGAAAGATGTAGGAGCATTGGCACAGAAACCTTGTGCCTCGAAATATACTTTCATTTTTATACTGTCGCGAGGTGCGAACTGAGGGAACTGGCGTCCGCCAAAGTTGCCTGCAAAAGCAGGTGTACCGTAATTTACTTCACTCGCCACGGTGTCGGTATTGGTCAAGGCTCCTAACAGAAACGATCCGCCCGACTGGTATAAATGGTAGATGACACTGTCAGGCCCCATCTGCAATCCATAACTCTCCGTTGGTGGTGTGTTCAGTACCGATACAGGTGATAATGTTGGAGCGGTGAGATCGTACTGCAATACATTACCGGTAGCGGCACCTTCTCCAAATACAGATACATACAGGTATTGTCCGTTCGGACTGAACTCAGAATCGTATATAGCCTGCGTTGTGGCAGGCGTTACGGCTGAGTTGTTAACGCGTGTTCCGGTTAAGGTCGGTAACGTGGCAGGAGCAACGGGAAAAGCAATGGTAAGTATCTCGACATCGCGGTTCGCTTCTTTTGGTGAAACGGCAATGCGCTTAGAGGAAGCGTTGTAAGCAAGGTTGGCAACATTCTGCACCAGGCCGATGGCTACACTACCCTGGTATGTAACACCCGTGGCATTGATCTTCACAAAATGGTAGTTGATCGTGCCGGTCTGGTGGGTTATCAACCAAAAGTCATCACCATTGGTGTCGGCCACCATGATCATCCCTTCTGATAAATTACCGGGAAGGCCTGCTATAGTCTGGTTCTTGATTGTAATCACAAGATCTCCGAGCGGAGGCTGACCGAACGCAGTAGCATTTCCAATCAGGGTAGAGTCATATACACTATATCTCACCGTGCCGGTGGCATCGGCATGAAATATATAGTACTGAGCAGAGTTAGCCGGGTTCTGACAGATGGCTACAGGCTGGTTGCGCGTGTTGTCGCCTATGATGGTACCGTTAGGTACAGCTTGGTGTGATGCATCGACCACGCGTGTTCCATCGGTATAAAAAACAAGATTACCCGTTACGGGATCACTGGCTACTGCACTACCTCCGGTACCAAAGGGAGTAAACTGATTGGTTACCAGTGAGGCAGAATTATCGGAACGGCTGAAGCGTATGCCCTGATTACTGTTACCGAAGTACCAGTTATGGCCGGCATAGTTCTGCGCCTGGGAGCAGACCGGTATGACTGCTGTTAAGAAGAATAGGAACCGGTAAAGATTTTTTCTCACGTTCGTTTCAGTATTAGGTTCTGTAACTTACCTATCAACACAATTATGTGTCAAATGTAAAACGCTCAAGTTGTTTTAAAGTATACAATTTGAGGTAAAATTAACCGTTAATCGTTAGCAGTTTACCGTTAACCGATAATACTGCACATAGATGTGTTAAACGGTGTCTGAATACAATTGAAAGATAACGGTTAGCGCACAACGGTTTTTCTGCGGAAGGATAACGGATAACGAATAACTTTTTATTACTTTGCCCCGATTGCATACTCTAAAAGAACACGACTCGATGTACAGGATACTCCTGCTTTCATGTGTATTAATGCTGATGCTGAATGGTGCGGTAACTGCTCAGGACCCTCAATTTTCGCAATTTTATGCAGCGCCCCTATATCTCAACCCGGCTCTGACCGGTGCCACCAATCAGGCGCGGGCCGGTATAAATTACAGGAATCAATGGCCGGCTATTGATGCTAACTTTACTACACTGTCGGCCTACTTCGATTATTTTATTGAGGATAAGAATAGTGGTGTGGGGGTTATCATTACGCGTGACCGTGAAGGACTTGCAGGCTTGCAGTCCATCAGTCTCGGGCTTCAATACTCCTATGAACTTCAGCTTACCAAGTATCTCGGCTTTCGTCCGGGAGTACAGGTGGCTGTCTTTAACCGCGATGTAAATTTTGACAAACTTACCTTCGGAGATCAGTTCGATGCTTCTACCGGACAGATCATCAGTCAGGAAACTGCCGAGACGTTCAATACACAGTCAAGCAAAACTTTTGTTGACCTCTCTTTCGGTGGTGTGTTCTTTACAAAAAGTGCATGGCTTGGTGTTTCAACCTGGCACCTTACACGCCCTAACCAGAGTTTGATCGGCGAGGAAAGTAAATTGCCGGTAAAGCTTTCAGTGCACGGAGGTTTTAAATTCTATATGCAACCCGGTGTAGTGGGGAGCGGAGCATACGCACGCAAATCAGAGCGAAGCATTGCGCCAGCGTTTCAATATCGTCATCAGGGACAGTGGGATCAGGTTGATCTCGGTCTATACTTTACATTCGAACCGCTTGTGCTGGGAACGTGGTACCGTGGTGTACCCTTCAAGAACCTGGGCGGTACGGTGAACAATGAATCGATCGTATTGCTGCTCGGCTTCACCAAGCTCGGAGCGAAGGATGCCATCAACATTGGTTATAGTTATGACTATACTATATCGAAGCTCGGTCCCGGCAGCGGAGGCGCGCATGAATTCAGCCTCGTATATACCTGGCCGATGCGTAACCCGAGAAAGCCACCAAAAGATAAACTTGTGATTCCGTGCCCCGACTTCTAATGAGATTCACGGTAAATTCAATGCAATAACATACAAAGAGGCTTTCATTGCGAAAGCCTCTTTTATTTTGTACTCGGCTATATTTGTAAGATTATACCTAACGCCTATGAATCTTCAATATACACTCGAACTGTTCGGCACATTCGTCTTCGCCATTTCGGGAGCACTCGCCATTCAGGACAAAGAGCACGATTGGTTCGGAGCGGGCTTCACCGGGTTTGTTACAGCTATAGGAGGAGGGAGTCTCCGCGATATGATCCTCGGCAGCTATCCGCTGGTGTGGGTGGGCGATATATACTTTCTGTACAGTATCATTGCCGGTACGGTTGCTGCCATTGTCTTCTACCGGTATATCATTACCCTGCGCAAAACATTTTTTCTGTTTGATACTTTTGGTATAGCCTTCTTTACCGTATTGGGAGTAGAGAAGTCGCTGAGCCTGGGTGTTCGTCCGGAGATAGCCGCGATCATGGGAATGTTTTCAGCGGTGATGGGCGGTGTGATCCGCGATACACTTACCAACGAAACTCCAGTGATCTTCCGTAAAGAGATTTATGCAACGGCATGTCTGGCAGGGGCAGTGTGTTATTTACTTCTGGATCTGTTCACAGACATAACGCGCAATGCCAACCTGCTGGTGTCTGCCGGAATCATTATCGCTATACGACTCGTGGCGGTGAAGTATAGATTATCATTACCAGAATTGAAGTAGTGCGGTTAATCGTTATTAGTTAGCTGTTAATAGAACTTCGTATAACGTGTAACGATTAACCGATAACGACAGGTGGGTATGGTTATTGAGAGACCTCAGAAGATGGCAGAAGAAGGGTAAATTCTTACTAACGAAAGTTAGCGGTTAAAAAAAATAAAGTTTCTTACCCCAAATGTTTGCCATTAAACAAACTTTTCCGTTTAATTTTGCATTTAGAAAAAAAACATAAACAAAAGCTGAATGATTTTCATCTAACGTTTCACTTTAACGCTTGAAAAGAAATTGAAAACATTGTTCACCATAATTAACGCAGCCAAGGCTGCCTACCAATCTGACAGAACTATTCAGTTCTTATTTACTGCCTGCATGGTGACCAGGCGACCGCGACCCGTACGCTTTGCGCGTATCTGATACCTCCATCATACAACCTCTGTTGTTGAGCTAACGTGATGTCAAGGACATTGCGTTATTGTGCTTTTGGGCCTCGGCCGTTTTCAATTAATCACTACTAATTCAGAATTTAACATTGGAAAATCATAATATCATTGTTCGACTGGCAACAGTTGACGATAAACATTACGCAGAGACCATCACCAAAGAGATGGAAGAATCTGCCAAAGCGCGCGGCACCGGTATAGCCAAGCGTTCACCTCTTTACATCGAGAAGAAGATGGAAGAAGGTAAAGCGATTATTGCCGTTACAGCGGAGGGAACATGGGTTGGCTTTTGCTACATCGAAGCGTGGGAGCACGACAAGTATGTTGCTAACTCAGGTCTCATCGTATCTCCGGCATTCCGTAAAACCGGAGTGGCTACAGAGATTAAACATAAAGTATTCAATCTTTCCCGTCAGAAATATCCGCACGCCAAAATATTTGGTCTTACCACAGGTTTGGCCGTTATGAAGATCAACTCGGATCTCGGTTATGAGCCGGTAACTTATTCTGAGCTCACCAACGATGAAGAGTTCTGGAAAGGCTGCCAGAGCTGCGTTAACTACGAGATCCTGATGAGTAAGGGCAGAAAAAACTGCATGTGTACAGCCATGTTGTTCGATCCGGTAGAAGCCGAAGCCAAGATCAAAGCTGCTGAAGCTGCCCGCGCACTGGCGCAGCCCCAACCTGTAAAAGCTCCTGAAACGGTAGTAACTCCGGAAGGCGAGCTGGTAACGCACCGTCATCGTGAATTCAAAGGCAACTTCAAACTGTTTGAACGCTGGGTGCGCTTCAAGCAATTCGTGTTGTTGAAGTCCCGTAAAAGAGACGAGTCCAACGGAGATAAATCCGATAAGAAAACATTGTTAAGCTTTTTCTTCTTTTGGTAGAATACCAAAGATGAGAAGTAATTTGCACCAGGCAGTTCCGTTTAAAGCAACGGGCTGACTGGTGTGAAAGAGGTGTGTCCGGAAGGTACTAGCCATTCACAGAGAAATATATAGTTAAACCCCCACAGCAGTCAAATAGATATACACATGAGCAAAAAGAAAGTCGTATTAGCAT
The DNA here is from genome assembly GCA_902168205.1 of uncultured Chitinophaga sp. Lineage (GTDB taxonomy): Bacteria > Bacteroidota > Bacteroidia > Cytophagales > Cyclobacteriaceae > Ohtaekwangia > Ohtaekwangia kribbensis. Next base: position 933,335 of record CABHOK010000003.1, read on the forward strand.
TCAGCGGAGGTCTCGATACTTCGTATTGTGTAAAGTATTTAGGTGAAGAAAAAGGATTTGAAGTTCACACCATCACTGTTAACACCGGTGGTTTTGATGACAAGGAGATCAAGGAGATTGAAACACGCGCCAAAAATCTGGGCGTAGCTTCACACAAAACAGTAGACGAAACGAAGAATTACTATGATAAGGTAATCCGTTACCTCATCTATGGAAATATACTGAAGAATAATACCTATCCACTCAGTGTAAGTGCCGAGCGTATGTCGCAGGCATTGGCGGTGGCTATATATGCGAAAGAAATAAAGGCTGATGCGGTAGCGCACGGTAGCACCGGTGCCGGTAACGACCAGGTTCGTTTCGATATGATCCTGAATATACTCGTACCAGGTATTGAGATCATCACTCCGATCCGCGAGCTAAAACTATCACGCGAAGAAGAAATAGCATACCTGAAATCGAAAGGTGTGCAGATGAACTTTGACAAAGCCATGTACTCGATCAACAAAGGTATATGGGGAACATCTGTAGGCGGAAAAGAAACACTGAAGTCACTCGGTATGCTTCCGGAAGAAGCGTGGCCCACACAAGTAACCAAAACAGGAAATGAAACGGTAAAGCTTACGTTCGAGAAAGGTGAGCTTCGTAAAGTAAATGACAAAGCTTTCGCTCATCCTGCGGAAGCCATTCAACACCTGCAGGCTATAGCAGGTCCATACGGTATAGGAAGAGATATACATGTGGGCGATACGATCATCGGTATAAAAGGACGTGTAGGTTTTGAAGCTGCAGCTCCTATATTGGTATTGAAAGCCCACCATGCGCTGGAGAAGCACGTACTCACCAAGTGGCAGCTAAGCTGGAAAGATCAGCTCGCACAATTCTACGGTAACTGGTTACACGAAGGCCAGTATCTTGACCCTGTAATGCGCGACATCGAAGCATTCCTCACCAACACACAACAACATGTAACCGGTGAAGTGTCTATCGAATTGCATCCATACCGTTACCAGGTATTGGGTATCGAATCTTCGTACGACCTCATGTCATCGAAGTTTGGCAAGTATGGTGAAATGAACCTTGGCTGGACCGGTGATGACGTAAAAGGCTTCACCAAAATATTCGGCAACCAGACTGCTATATACCAGCAGGTAAAAGAAGAAAACGAAAAGTAATATTTGTCTCAAAGCTCATAGCGCACAGCTCGTAACTTAAAATATAGTGCTCATGACAAAGAATAAAATAAAAGCAGGAATCATCGGAGGTGCAGGCTATACCGGGGGCGAAACGATCCGGTTGCTGCTGAACCACCCTCAGGTAGATCTTGCTTTTGTACATAGCCGAAGCAACGCAGGTAATCCGCTATATTCTGCTCATGCTGATTTGCAGGGTGATACCGAGCTGAAATTTACCGATACCATTCTGCAGGATGTCGATGTAATCTTTCTGTGTCTCGGACATGGTGAGAGTAAAAAGTTTCTGCAGGAGAATACAATCAACGACAAGATCAAGATCATTGATCTGAGTCAGGATTTTCGATTGGGTGAATCGGTTAACGGAAGAACCTTTGTATATGGTTTACCCGAACTGAATCGTGCCGATATAGTAAAGGCAAACAACATTGCGAACCCGGGCTGCTTCGCTACCGCTATACAATTGGGATTACTTCCCTTGGCAAAAGCCGGTATACTGAAAGAAGTATTTGCAACGGGTATAACCGGTTCAACCGGAGCCGGACAAAAGCTGCAGGATACTACGCACTTCACGTGGCGCGCTAATAATATATCCGCTTACAAAACACTTTCACATCAGCACCTGAAAGAGATCAACCAGTCGCTGAAACAACTTCAGTCAGGCTTCAGCGATGCTATAAATTTTGTGCCGTGGCGGGGAGATTTCACCCGCGGTATATTTGTAAGCTCCTGCATTGCTACTGATAAATCACTGGAAGAAGTAAAAAAACTATATAAAGATTTTTACAACGGACATCCCTTCACTATTGTATCCGATGATACAATCGATCTGAAGCAAGTAGTAAACACCAATAAATGTTTGATCGGCATCGAGAAAGAAGGCAACAAAATAGTAGTTCATTCTGCTATAGACAACCTCCTGAAAGGAGCCTCCGGCCAGGCCGTCCAAAACATGAACCTGTTATTCAATCTTGAAGAAACTACAGGAATCAAACTAAAAAGTATAGCATTCTAAAATTAACCCAATCAGGCTGGCAGCTAATAGCTCGCAGCCAGCAGCTAAAAAAATGAAACTATTTGACGTATACCCGCTATTCAATATAACACCTGCTAAAGCGCAGGGCTCATGGCTTTGGGATGACAAGGGCGAGAAGTATCTCGATTTGTATGGAGGCCATGCGGTAATCTCTATAGGGCACTCGCATCCTCATTATGTAAAAACACTTTCGGATCAGTTAAGCAAGATCGCTTTTTACTCGAACAGCGTTCAGAACCCGATACAGGAGCGACTCGCGGAAAAATTAGGACAACTGTCGGGCTATACGGACTATCAGCTTTTTCTTTGTAACTCCGGTGCCGAAGCAAATGAGAATGCGCTGAAGCTTGCTTCGTTTGTTACAGGGCGTAAAAAAGTTATTGCCTTCAAGAAAGCTTTTCACGGAAGAACATCCGGTGCTGTAGCGGCTACCGATAATCCGAAGATCGTGGCACCGTTCAACGCAGGACATGATATTGTGTTTGTACCGATGAACGATGAAGCTGCCTTCGATGCTGCATTGGACAACACTGTTGCTGCGGTAATTATTGAAGGTATACAAGGTGTTGGTGGTATACAATTACCAGATGACTCATTCCTGCAACACCTCGAAAAGAAATGTAAAGAAAACGGCTCGCTGTTTATACTTGATGAAATTCAGAGTGGCTATGGAAGAACCGGAAAATTCTTCGCGCATCAGCATGCCGGTGTAAGACCGCATCTGATCACCACAGCAAAAGGTATGGGTAACGGATTTCCGATTGGTGGTGTGTTGATTCACCCGGATATAAAACCATGGGCGGGTATGCTTGGCACAACGTTCGGAGGCGCTTATCTTGCTTCTGTAGCCGGGCTCGCGGTGCTGGAAGTCATGGAGAAGGAAAATCTCATTCACAACGCAGCGATGCAAGGCGAATACCTCATCGCGAAGTTGAAGACATATAGTATATTAAAAGATGTGCGCGGCAGAGGTTTGATGATAGGCTTTGATTTGCCGGAAGAGAAGAAGAGTGTGCGCAACGATCTTTTGCAGAAACATAAGATATTTACAGGCGAGGCCAAGCCCAACACCATACGCTTGCTGCCTTCGTTAACATTAACCACACAGGAAGCAGATATATTTATAACGGCACTGACTGAAGAATTGAAATGAAGAATTTTATTTCCGTCAATGATGTAAGCGACATCAACGGTCTGGTTGCAAAGGCCCTTGACTTCAAAGCTAACCCGCTGAAAAACCAGGCCCTGGGACAGAACAAACGGATTGGCTTGTTATTTCTCAACCCCAGCATGCGTACCCGTTTAAGTACGCAGATCGCGGCCGAAAATTTAGGCATGAAGGTGATCGTGTTCAACGTTGGTCAGGATGGATGGGCGCTTGAGTTTGAAGATGAAGCCATCATGAGTGGTAATACGGTGGAGCACGTGAAAGATGCCGCACCGATCATGGGTAAATATTTTGATGTACTCGGTATCCGTACGTTTCCATCGCTGCAGAATAAAGTGGATGATTATAGCGAACTATATATCAACCAGTTTATCAAGTATGCCGGTATACCCGTGCTGAGCCTGGAGAGTGCAACACTCCATCCGCTGCAAAGTCTTACGGATGTTATTACGATACAGGAGACTTTCAAGGAGAAACGTAAACCGAAGATCGTACTCACATGGGCTCCGCATGTAAAGGCATTGCCTCAATGTGTAGCGAACAGTTTTTCGCAGTGGATCAATGCATGGGGTGAATCTGATTTTGTGATCACACACCCGGAAGATTACGAGCTCGATGAGAAATTCACCAAAGGTGCTGCCATTGAACTCGATCAGCAGAAAGCATTAAAGGATGCTGATTTTGTATATGTAAAGAATTGGAGTACATATACTGATTATGGAAGAATATACTGCAACGATCCTTCGTGGATGCTCACCAATGAAAAGCTGAAGCTTACTAGCAACGCGAAGGTAATGCACTGTCTCCCGGTGAGACGTAACGTGGAATTGAGCGATGAGATATTGGATGGACCTAACAGTGTAGTAACACAACAGGCTTCCAATCGCGTGTGGGCAGCGCAAACTGTACTGCACGAATTACTCTCGGCTAAAACTAAATAAGCGAACGGTTCATGAATAAACTTTTCATCATCAAGATAGGAGGTAACGTACTGGATAACCCGGCAGCGTTAAGTTCTTTTCTGAAAGATTTTGCATCGATTAAGGAACCGAAGATATTGATTCACGGTGGCGGAAAGATCGCGACTAAACTTGGCGATCAGCTCGGTATAGAATCAAAGTATATTAATGGTCGCAGAATTACCGATGCTCAAACGCTGGACGTTGTTACCATGGTATACGGTGGTTTGGTGAACAAGCAAATCGTAGCAACTCTGCAAACCTTGAGTTGCAACGCGATGGGCGTTACCGGTGCCGATGGTAATCTGATCAAGGCCGTGAAGCGCCCGGTAAAAGATATAGACTATGGTTTTGTAGGCGATATAAAAGCAGAGGGTGTTAACACGGCACTGCTATATTTCCTGTTACAGCAAAATGTAGTGCCCATCTTCGCACCGCTTACGCATGCCGATGGTTCAATACTGAATACCAATGCCGATACAATAGCTTCGGTATTGGCCGTAGCGCTCAGTAAACATTTTGATGTACGACTGATCTTCTGTTTCGAGAAGAAAGGCGTATTGATGGATGTGAACAATCAGGGCTCTGTAATAACCCACTTGCCGAAGAAACGTTACGATGAACTGTTGCCGCAAGGTATATTTGCCGATGGTATACTGCCGAAGCTTGAAAATGCTTACGCGGCTATACAGACAGGCGTAAAAGAAGTGTTGATCGGAGAAGCGAAAGACCTGCTGAAGAATACAGGACAGGTAACAGAAGGAACTTTGATAACTTTATAAAGGCCAGAGCGGGCAACGCTTCGGGAAATGTGAAGACGAAGGAAGGGTAATGTCTCGAAGCTTAAAGCTCATAGCTCGAAGCTAACTAAACTATGGATTCATTATACGAAAAGGCTACCAATCTGCTGATTAAGCTCATCGCTATTCCTTCGTTCAGCAAGGAAGAAGATGAGGTAGCTTCGGTATTGGAAGAGTTCTTTGAGAAGGAACGCGTTCATTCCTATCGCAAAGGCAACAATGTATGGGTAAAAAATCAATACTTTGATCCGGCAAAACCCACCGTGTTATTAAACTCACATCACGACACAGTTAAACCCAATCCGCAGTATACACGCGATCCATTCAAACCCGAGATCATCGATGGGAAATTATTTGGTTTAGGCAGCAATGATGCCGGTGGACCGCTCGTATCGTTGATCGCTACATTTTTACATTACTATCCGCAGCAGAACCTGAAATATAATGTGATGCTCGCGGCTACAGCGGAAGAAGAAATTTCAGGAACGGGTGGAGTTGAAAGTATATGGTCTTCACTACCACCGGTTGACTTTGCTATCGTAGGTGAGCCTACGCTATGCCAGATGGCTACCGCAGAAAAAGGACTGATGGTGCTGGATTGCATAGCACGCGGCAAAGCTGGTCATGCAGCACGCGAAGAAGGCATCAATGCTATATATGAAGCATTGCCGGATATAGAGTGGTTCCGGAACTATAGATTCCCGGTCGTGTCTCAAACACTCGGACCGATCAAGATGACGGTAACGATCATAAATGCAGGTAAGCAACACAACGTTGTGCCGGCTGAATGTCACTATACTGTAGACGTTCGGGTGACGGATGCCTATACATTGGAAGAATTACTCGCGGTTATTAAACAGAACGTAAAGAGTGAAGTATCACCGCGCTCCATGCGCATGCGCCCTTCCGGTATAGCGGATGAACACCCATTGGTGCAGGCAGCCATCAAGCTCGGTATAAACCGCTATGGTTCGCCTACTACATCTGATCAGGCGCTTATCCCGACTCCGTCTGTAAAAATGGGGCCAGGCGATTCGGCTCGTTCGCATACAGCCGATGAGTTTATCTATGCCGATGAAATCCGGCAGGGGATAGATACCTATATCAAGGTGCTCAACGAAGTGATCCTGTAGGCATGAAGCAGCCGGCTCTGATCGTGATTGATGTACAGAAAGGTATTGACGAAGCCGGGCATTGGGGAGGAAATCGCAATAACCCGCAGGCCGAAGAAAATATAGTATATCTGCTGAGGGCGTGGCGCGATAAAAATTTTCCGGTGATGTTCGTTCAGCATTGCTCTGTCTCAAACGTATCACCCTTCCGACCCGGATATGCAGGCAACGACTTCAAAGATATCGTGAAGCCCTTTGTTAACGATAACGTTTTTAAGAAATCAGTTACCAATGCTTTTATCGGTACCAGTTTACAGCAGACATTAACAGATCATCGTGTTTCCGAAGTTGTGATCACTGGTTTTGTAACCAACAACTCAGTGGAGGCAACAGCACGCATGGCAGGCGATCTGGGTTTTAAAACAACAGTAGTAACAGATGCTACAGCCGCATTTGATAAACAAGGCATTGACGGAACTATATATCCGGCATACCTGGTACACGCCTTGTCATTGGCGCACTTAAAAGATGAATACGCTTCTATAGCTACAACAGCAGAAGTGTTACAGTATATATCAGCAAATCAACCGATCTAAAAATTTCAGTTCATGAAGCTCTGGCAAAAAGATAAAGCATCGCTCAAGGAAGTAGAAAAATTTACAGTGGGCAGAGATCAGGAGATGGATATGTTCCTGGCTCCGTTTGATGTACAGGGATCACTCGCTCACATTACGATGCTTGAATCAATCGGACTGCTTGAAAAAAATGAACTTGCAATCTTGTCTGCCGAACTGAAGAATATATACAAACGCATTCAGCAAGGCGACTTCAAGGTAGAAGATGGTGTTGAAGATATACACTCGCAGGTTGAACTTGAGCTTACGCGCAAACTCGGTGATGTAGGTAAAAAAATTCACAGCGGTCGCTCGCGTAACGACCAGGTGTTGGTTGATATTAAACTATACCTGCGCCATGAAATAAAAGAAGTGACTACAGAAGTAAAACACTTCTTTGATCTGCTGATCGAGCAGAGTAATGCCTATAAAAATCATTTGGTACCGGGCTATACGCATCTTCAGTTAGCGATGCCTTCATCGTTCGGGCTTTGGTTTGGCGCGTATGCAGAAAGCCTGGTTGATGACATCATTACCCTGCAGGCTGCTTACAAGATCGTGAATAAAAATCCGCTGGGTTCAGCTGCCGGATACGGTTCATCATTCCCGCTGAATCGTACGATGACTACACAGCTCCTGGGCTTTGAAGATCTTAACTACAATGTAGTATATGCGCAGATGGGCCGTGGTAAAACAGAACGTATTGTTGCTTCGGCATTATCCAATATAGCTTCCACGCTGGGTAAACTTTCGATGGATGCCTGCTTGTTCCTGAATCAGAACTTTGGCTTTATCAGTTTTCCGGATGAACTCACAACCGGTTCGAGCATCATGCCACATAAGAAAAATCCGGATGTGTTCGAGTTGATTCGCGCGCGTTGCAACCAGTTGACTGCACTTCCGAATGATATAGCGTTGTCATTGGCGAATCTTCCTTCCGGCTATCATCGCGATATGCAATTGCTGAAAGAAATTCTTTTCCCGGCCATTCAACGGTTGAAAGAGTGTTTGCGTATGGCGCACCTCATGCTCTCTAACATCACCGTAAAAGAGAATATACTGGCTGATGAAAAGTATAAATTCCTGTTCAGTGTCGAGGAAGTAAATCGCCTGGTATTATCGGGTGTTCCGTTCCGTGATGCCTATAAGAAAATAGGACTTGATATTGAGCAAGGTAAATATCAGCCTCAGACAACTGTTGATCACACGCACGAAGGAAGTATAGGAAATCTTAATCTTCCGGAGATCAACAAAATGATGAGTCGCGCATTGGAGTCTTTTCAATTCGGAGACGCTGAGCAAGCCGTAGAAAAACTGATCGACTAACGTACGATAAACTCATTTACAGAGAGAGTACACGTGAAAACACGTAGTACTCTTTTTTTATTTCCATCCGTTATTCCTTTTTGGTGCTGTGTAGAATTTAATCATCGATTTTACCAGCCGTTGCAGTGCGTTACGATAGGTTCCATTACCCGCAAAATAACGCTTGTAAAAGCATAGGCATGGTTTTTACCTTTTTCAGGTGTATTAACCCACGCTGTATGAATTTTGCGGGCATATAACTTCACCAGCTGTGTATTGCAAAAGAAGAAAGTAAAGTGGTGAGATGGGCTTGCGCGATGTAAAGATACTGATGGCTATATATGAAGCCGCACATACAGGCAAGAAAGTTCAATTGACAAACCTTTAAAGTAAACAGCTATGAGAAAGAGTAATAAAGGAAATGCTGCAAGTAAGACAAGTAAAACGAAAGCAGATAAAAAACTTCCGGGCGAATACCCGCCCAGTGAAGATATCATGAACCCGGTAAATGATGCTGAACGCGTTCATGTTGATTTGGACAATCTAAGTTTATCAAGAGCAACTTCGGCAGAGGCTGTGCAGGATACACCGCGTCCATTGGATAATGAATCAAATCTTACCAACGAAGACAAGGAGGCGTTGGGCCCGCGGGATCTGAGCCTGGACATGGGGGATGATGAACAGCTGAAGCACCGAAAGTGGCCGGTAGATTTTACAGCACGTGACCTGGATATACCAGGCAGTGAACTCGATGATCGAAATGAAATGATCGGTTCAGAAGATGAAGAAAATAACTCCTATAGTCTGGGAGGCGATGATAAAGAGAATCTGGAAGAAGACTCAACGAACCGCTATTGATTCGTTGAATCCCGTTGAGACTATATTTTAATTTTTACAGGGCAACCGGAAGTTGCTGGGCTGAATCTTTTTCGACAGAAGCAGATTCCTCAGCACTTTCCGCTACCTGGTGCTCCCAAAGTTCTTTAAACACGAGGCTCGTACGCTTCAGTTCATCAAACGTTCCTTCGGCTATAACAGAACCGTTTCTCAGAATATAGATATAGTCGAACTTCGTAAGTAAATGAAGTCTGTGCAAGGACGATATAACCGCTTTCTTCTTGAATGCCTTGAACAGGTTTGCATAGATCCAATTCTCCGTTCGCGGATCAACGCTGCTGGTAGGCTCATCCAGCAATACAATGCTGCTGCTGCGTGCCGCGAGTATACCACGGGCCAGTGCTAAACGCTGCTTCTGTCCACCCGAAAGATTTACTCCTTTCTCCTTGATGTGTGTCTCAAGTCCCTGCGGAAGTTTGTTGATCACATCAGCAAAGTGTGCAGCCTCGCACACTTCCATCACTTCCTGTTCAGAGAAGGGGAGTCCGAGTGTTATATTATACAGAATTGTGTTTTCAAAAATTTCCGGTTCCTGCGGAAACAGCGTTACAGCATTGGCAATGCTGTCGAAATCACTGGCCACACCGTTGTCAGTGTATACGCGTGATCCTTCTTTCGGAGTATATAGTCCGCGCAGCAGTGAGAGTAATGTACTCTTGCCACTTCCGCTTTCACCGATCAAGGCAATGCGTTCGCCTCTTTTTATGCGCATATCCAGGTCTTTCAACCCGGTAGGAGTTCTGTCGCCCGCTTTTTCACTGCGCTCGAAGTTGAGGCTTTGTATTTCAATCTGTTTCCAGTCTTTCGGTAAATGACGTTCTTCGCGAACGTGGTGAAACTCGTCATACGCTTTTTCCAGCTCGCGTGAATTCTGGATCTCTACATCATACTTCGTAATCTGCGTATAGTGCGATGCTATATCGTTAAACACACTTGTAAACTGATTCACATATCCCAACAGAATTACGAGACCACCGATATATAGTGTTTCACCCGGAGTATAGTGCTGGTATAAATAACCAATGGTTGTAACGGCATAGATAAGTCCCACCATCATCTGCGCGATAAACCATTTCCATTCATTGATGGTAACATTACGTTTGAACGGAGGAAAAACTTTCATAAGCTTCTCCATAAAGCTTTTCTGAATTCGCTTCTCAAGACGCAGTGTTATAACCGTAATGATATTGGAAAGACTGTCGAACAGTGTGGAAGAAACCTCATGCTCGCGTTCGGTTACCTCGCGCTGACTGGCAATAAAAGGCTTGTCGAATTTAATGATGATGAATACCGTGATAGCTCCGAGTGCAATGCCGATCGTTCCGAACAGAGGCGAAAAGTAAAGCATTGCACTGAACGAAAAGAAAAACTTGCCAAAAGAGTACATGTAGATGAAACCGTTCTGGAAGAAATCACGAAGCGCCTCATGCGATTTGCGCAGGCGATTGATCGTGGCACCGCTGTGGTGATCCTGGTGCCACTTTACAGGCAAGTGTAAAACTTTATGATATAATTCCTCTACGTAGTTACGGGCAATGCCAAAGGCAAGCTTACGCTCCATAACGCGAGCCGGACCGTGAAAGGCCCATTCCAGCAAACGAAGTCCAATGAAGCCTCCGGCATACATCCAGCCCACTTCTAAAACTGCTTGAGTGTTTTGCTGAAGCGCATTGACAAACCAGCCGTAAAAAAGCGGGTTGATCGCGACAATGATGTTTGAGACAACAAACATCGAGTATATCAATACAAATCGTTTCTTCTCGTGGCGCGCATACTTCCATGCCGTTTTGAGCATGGATACATATGGATTTCTCATAAAAAATGGGGGTGTTTTTTGCATTACAAAGTTGATGAAGCAACGGGGTCGGAGCCACTTAAATGTACTGGCAATATTACATCCGACTATATTTTACCGCAATCATACATTTTCTGAAGATTTCCAGAAGTACACTCTTCTTGAGTTTCCGTTATAGCAAACAGTCGTTAACCTATTACTGTAGAATTTTGACAACACTAAGATTGGATTGATCTGCCTTTATTCTGCGTAAGTCTGCGACCTCTGCGGGAAAGAATTTTGCGCGGGACTTTGCATGAACATAATGGTATATTTTTTTACGTACGCATGTATACTCCCTGCATGAATATGCAAAGGACAACATGAAATTTTACTTTTAATGTAATTAGTTATGAGCAGCTATAACACAGACGGAAACAGAGATGCCGGGGCATTGCTGACATCAGTTTCATCCATCACAAATGTTACTCCTGGCGAGCGAATTATATCCGTAGTAAGCGGACTCGCGCTGGCTGTAGCAGGCGTTCGTCACTTTGAAAGAGGTAAAGGTATTTCGTTGATACTCGGAGGCGGATATCTTTTAGCAAGAGGTATAACAGGCTATTGCGCTGTCAACGCATTGCTCAATAAAAGCAAAGCCGTAAATGCAGCATTACCACAGGCAACCGGTACATTCAAGGTACTGGCTTACTAAGCTTGCTTATATATGCTTGCCGGTATGTTTTTTTGAAACTATAAAGCAACAACAGATGAAAGCTATATTCATTCCATGGATCATTATACTTATCGGCATAACCGAGCTTCACGCGCAAGTGAGTGATTCAAGTAAACGTACGCAAAGCAGAAGGCCCACTATAAATCAGAGCCAGGCTAAACCGAGCCAGAAAGAACTTCGTGAGTTGGAGTTGAATCGTAATCGCAATAAAGGAACGCAAGCCGATACAACCACGACCACCGGTATAAATGCGCGCCAGCAACCAACTGAAAATCGCGCAGTGAAAAACGAATCGAACAAGGCACTGGATGATGCGAATCCGAATAGTCCGGCCAACACCAACGAGACATCTATTTTTGAAACCGGTACAAGCTCGGCAGGTTCGCCCAGCACTATTTCCGAGAATGATGGTAAGGATCGCGATGGCACCAACAATGTACAACGCAGTACACCGAACATGGCAGGCTCACCGCCACCTCGCAGAGGCAGTGTGAAGGTATCAAACGCTTCGTCTTCATCCGGATCAGAGCGCGCGACAAAAGAATCGAAAGACGAACGGAAAGCTGAAGTAAAGAGCGAGAAAGAATCTTCGAAAGATAAAGACAAGTCCCGAAAAGAAGACAGGGCCAATAAAAAAGATAAAGCCAGGGGCAGCAAAAGCAACGATTAGTTTAAAACAACAATTAGTATACAACAAAGTAGCGCTAATCAAACGAATACGTTGATTTACTCGCGAAACTTGATGATTTTTGCGGCTTCATAAACGAACCTATGCAACCGCAGACGATCCTGTATATTATAATTTCCATCACGACCATCAGCTATATTTTCGAGCAGATCCTGGAGTATATAAACCTGCGGGCACAACGCGAAGATATTCCGGATGAGATTGCTGCTTTCTATGATCGTGCGAAGTATATCAAGTCGCTGCAGTATCATCGCGAGTTAACTAATTTTTCATTCCTTACTTCCGCATTCAGTTTTCTGTTGTCGCTTGGTATGCTTCTCTTCGGAGGTTTTGGCTGGATTGATGGTATACTTCGAAATGTAGTGGAGAATGAGATATTGCTGGCATTAACCTTCTTCGGTGTTATTAGCGTTGCTTCCGATATTCTTACGCTTCCGTTTCAATGGCATCGCATCTTTGTGATTGAGGAAAAATATGGTTTCAATAAGACAACCCTTAAAATATTTATAGCCGATAAACTGAAGGGGTATATATTGGGTGCGCTTATCGGTGGCGCACTGCTCGCTGCATTGATATACCTGGTGCAGACTATAGGACCGAACTTCTGGATCTGGTTTGCGCTTATTGCCTGTTCGTTCATGTTGCTGATGAATATGTTCTATGCATCGGTAATTCTTCCGCTGTTCAATAAACTTGCTCCGTTGCCGGAAGGAGAATTGAAAACCGCCATCGAAGCATTTGCCCGGAAAGTAGATTTTCCGCTTGATAATATTTTTGTGATCGATGGATCGAAACGTTCCAGCAAAGCCAATGCGTTCTTCTCGGGCATCGGTAAAAAGAAAAAGATTGTATTGTACGATACACTCATCAGCAACCATACAACGGAAGAGCTGGTGGCCGTACTGGCACACGAAGTAGGGCACTTTAAAAAGAAGCACATTGTGTGGAGCTATATCGTATCGGTAGTACAAATTGTTTTTATGCTCTATGTGCTTTCGCTGATGATCTTCAATGAAAATCTTTCGCTGGCGTTGGGTGGACAGCAACAAGCCATTCATCTGAACCTGATAGCCTTTGCTATTTTATTTTCACCGGTATCGGGTATAACAGGTTTACTGATGAGTATACTCAGTCGCAAGAATGAGTTTGAAGCAGATGCATATGCGCGGCAGACCTACAGCGGGACTGCGTTGGCCAATGCGTTGAAGAAGTTATCAGTGGATAGTTTGAGCGATCTATACCCGCATCCGCTATATGTATTCTTTCATTATTCGCATCCTCCGCTGCTGGAGCGATTGCATGCCATTAACCGTTGATGGAGAAATGGTGTGATCTTTTTGGAGAAAGCCTTAATTTCTCATTCAAAAAAAAGACGCCCATGCATCGCAGACAATTTATCAAGGCTTCTGTCGCTACCGGTGTAGCGCTTGCAGCACCGCTCATCTATGTTCCAGGTAAAGATAAGAAGTATAAAACCGCACTTATCGGCAGTGGCTGGTGGGGTAATAACATCCTGCGGTGTGCTATACAGGCAGGTGAAAGTAAAATTGTGGCGCTCTGCGATGTTGATGCAAGTCATTTGACAAAGACAGCTGAAGAGGTAAAGCGGTTAAACGGAGATACACCGAAGCTATATCGCGACTATCGCGAACTGTTAAGCAAAGAGAAACCCGAGATTGTTATTGTGGCAACACCCGATCACTGGCATCCACTGATTGCTATTGCTGCCATGGAGATTGGTGCGCATGTATATGTTGAGAAACCTATATGTCATACCATCAACGAAGGTAAAGCGATGGTGAAGGCTGCGCGCGATACACAACGTATTGTACAGGTAGGAACGCACCGCAGAGTATCGCCTCACAACGTATCGGGTATGCAGTTTTTGAAATCAGGCAAAGCCGGGAAGATTGGTATGGTACGAGCCTTCGTACACTACCCCGGTGGTGCCGGTACAAAGACTCCCGATAGTGAGCCACCGAAAGAGCTGGACTGGAATATGTGGTGTGGACCAGCACCGTTGAGGCCCTTCAACAAAACCATTCATCCGAAAGGTTTTCGAACGCATTTGGATTATGCCAATGGTCAGCTTGGAGACTGGGGTATACATTGGATGGACCAGATATTGATGTGGACTGAAGAAAAGCATCCGAAAAAAGTATACTCAACGGGTGGAAGATTTATTCGTCAGGACAGCACCGATGCGCCCGATACCCAGACCGTTAGTTTTGAGTTTGATTCTTTTATAGCTACATGGGAGCATCGTCTCTATGCAGGTAATGAAGCAGAGAAGACAAATATAGGCTGTTACTTCTATGGCACCGAAGGCACGTTTCACATGGGCTGGCTTGACGGGTGGACGTTCTATCCATCGGATACCAAAAAGCAGATTATTCACGAAGCACCAAAGCTCGATGAACCCGATCAGCAAAATATAGCAGGCCTGTGGTCTGACTTCCTTCAATCCATCAAGACTAATAAATTACCGGTATGCGATATTGAAATAGGACAACGCTCAACCAACATGAGCTTACTCGGCATGCTCAGCTGGAAACTCGGAAGAAGTGTTGAATGGAACGGAGAGAAAGGATTGATTGAAAATGATGCCGAAGCGAATAAACTCCTGAGTCGCGCATATAGGGGAGAGTGGAAGTACCCGGGAATAATATAGGTTATTAAAACGAACTATAGTCTGGAGATGCGAAGGACATACACGAAGTGTCCCTCGCGTTTTAAACTATATATACGATGAATTACTTCTTGCAGTTCACAGCTAAAAACTCACAGCTATTGCAGCGGAGTCTTAAACCCAACCTGTAAACTCACACCATTCAAATTCCCATCATATACCTGCGTAGTGATTGGGAAACTCAGGAATTGGGATTCGAAGTAGAGAATGAAGAACCTGTTGATTTTATAGTCGATGCCGACACCGGTGCGAAACGAAAGCGCAGATCGCGATCGGGACGTTAAGCTTATATTGCCAGATGAAGAAGTCTCTTCCAGAAAAGGTATATCGGTAATCGCTATACCCGCTCCGGCATATGCATACGGTGAGAATTTCTTGATGCGGAAGCTATACCCCATATCCAGGCCGATCAGCGTACTGGGTATCTTTCCTTTGATGGAAAGGCTGGAGCCATCCCGGGCCGTGTAGTCGGTGAGAAAAGCTATGTTGTACTGATCGAGATATAGTCGTGAGAAGAAATGCTTTTTGTAGTCGACCTGGAATTGGAAGCTGCTGGCAAAACCGGTTTCACTAAGCGCACCGTGTGTTGATGTGGGGATATAGAGTCCTATTCCTCCGTTGAAATAGTATAGCAGCTTGCGCGCCTGGTTAAGGGTATCTACTTGTGCCTTTACAGGTATTGCGAACAGAAGCAGCAGACTACAGGTTGTTAATTTTAGCATGGATATTTTATTTCAGAGTTTCACAAGTAAAGCCGTGGTTATACAGAATGTCCTGGATAGAGGCTGTAATGTCTTTCTCAGTCAGCACCCGTAGCACTTTATCTTCATCGCCTATATCTACAGACCAGTTATTTCTGCCTGTAATTTTTGTCAGGTCGGCTGCAATGTGTTCAACATCATGGCTACAGGCCAGATCGGTTTTAAAAAGGAGAATCATATATGATTGTTATTAGTAGAGATTAAAGACCTGTAAGGTGTTCCAATTCAGCAATTGTCAGCAGGTATGATAACTGTGCAGCGTAGAAGTCTGCTTCCGATTTTGCTGCGGCAGCCTCTACTTCAAGCAAAGCACTTTTGATATTCAGACCTGCACCTTGTTTGTCCCGCTGTACTTTTAGCTCCTCGTGTCGATATCGCATGGCTTTGCGTGCAACTTCCATTAGCGCTTTGGTTTGATTTACCTTGCGATGTGTTTTATCTATATCTGCACGAAGCTGCTGCTGCTGGTATAAAACCTTGTGCTCGGCTTGCTTTAGCTGTGCTTCACGTTGCCTCAATACCTGGTGGTTGGTAAAAAGATCCTGCAGATTCCATCGCAGGTTTATACCTATATATGGACTCGATGTTGGTAGTATGGGATTCCCTTTTTGATAGTAGTATCCCGCCACCAGACCTATATCAGGCAGATTACTTCGCTTTGCTGCTTTTATGCCCAGAAGTGCTTTCTCTTGATCGATTCGCGCGATCCGTAAATCAGTGTTTGCTGTTTTAGCATTCTGGAAAGTCTCTTCTACAGGTGTGGTTTCGATATGTGCAGTTGTTGTATCAAGTGGCTGCAGGCTTATGTCGGTATCATGCTGGATATTGGTAATATCGGACAGTTCGTGATTATAGTCCTGTAGAGCAATGTCGAGTTTTAGAATGTTTTGTTCTTCTTCCGCAACCAGTGCCCGGAGTCCCGCCAGGTTGGAGGATATTGTTTTCCCTGCGGTAAGTGCGCTCTCTGCATCTGTTAGTTTAACCTGCGCAAGTTCAAGGCGTACAACCGCTTCCTCGCGCTGCTTCCGGGTAATCAATATACCATAGTATAATTTCCGTACAGCGAGTTTTAGTTCGCGTACCATTTTTACTTTCTCTTTTTCAGAGCGTGCTATATCGGCCCTATCAATGTCCAGACCGGTTTTAGTCCTGGCCTGTTGCAGCAACGGCTGGTATAGTGCTATATCGGCACCATAGTTTGCGTGTTGTCCTAATTGCATTTGCTGATTCTCGGCCGGAAGCAATCGATCACCGTTAAGTGTCGGTACCGAACCAATAGCACCGGCCGGTATATTGAGATCACCGAGTGAAAAATTATACTGGTAATTCGCACCGAGTATAACCGATGGATAGCGTTTGGTTTCGTCCTCTTTAAGTTTACTTATCTTTTCCTGAAGCTGCCATTCTTTTATAGACACCAGATTGTTTTTGGCGACAGCCGAATCAATAAGTTGCTGCAGTGTATAGGGTGCATTGTTCTGTGCCCGCAGCGAAACGCAGGAGACAAGAAGGATGCCTGCAAGCAGTATATTACGCTTGATGTATGAATTCATGAGTAGAAGGAATTGAGATGTCAGGATTGTATTCTATCTTGTGGGCGGATCATCGCTATATATAGGACTGGAACGGTGAGTAATGCCGTGATCATGCTCCACACCACACCGAAGGCAAGCACACTCGCAAGCGGTGCCCACATACCTGAACCGGAAATGATCATAGGGAGAACACCGATCGCTGCTGCCATAGCTGCAAGAAATATAGGCCGAAGTCTTCGTTTGGCTGCTTCGATCGAAGCTGTCTTGATGTCCATTCCCTGTCTCAGGAGTATATTGGTATAGTCAACCAGTATAATAGCATTTCGTACTACGATTCCGGAGAGTGCGATCAGTCCAATGAAAGCTGTGAAACTGAAATTGTTGCCCGTTACGACCAGTCCCAGGATAGCACCAAATAAACTGAGTGGTATCGTTAACATGATAATGATCGTTTCTTTTATGTTTCTGAATTGAAACAGCAGTATCAGGAAGATCAATACAAGGCTTATCAGGAGTGCTGTAACCATCTCTGCAAATACCTCTTCCTTATTTGCTTCTTCACCACCATACTCAATCCGATAGCCTGCCGGTAAATGAATCTTTTCGATTTTCGGTTTTATAGCTTCGAGAAGTTCTGCCGGTAATATGCCCGTTTGTATTTCGCTTTGCACAGTAAGTGCACGTACACCGTTACGATGCATGATTTTACCTGATTGCCATTGTGGTGTAAGCGTAGCGATTTGTCTCAGTGGTAATTCAGCACCTGTAGCGGGAGAGGTGAGATATATATTCTGAAGGTCGGTGGTGCTTTGTCGTTTGTTCGCATCGAGGCGAAGTACTATATCTACAGGTGTGCTGCCTTCATAGAGTGTTGATATAGGCGCTCCGTTGAATCCGGTAAATACCGATTGTGCTATACTGGTGGTAGTGAAGCCCAGGCGTTTAGCTTCTTCGTTCAGTTGAAGACCGATACCATAATGGTCTTCGGAAAAATCATCGCGTACAAAGAGACTACCCGGAGTCTGTTTAAGAATTTTGTGAACTTCATTTCGAATTTGCTTGAGTCGCGTAATATCATCGCCGACTATCCGTACTTCAACGGGTGCCTGGAGCGATGATCCTTGCTGCATCAACTTTACAAAGAATCTGCCATCGGCTGCAATCTTCCTGACCTTCGTAGTAAGTTCTTCCGCTAATTCTTCTGACGTTGCTTCGGATGTAGTGTTTACCAGTATGAGTGCATAATTAGTGGTAGGAAACTCCGGTGAAAAGTTATAGTAGAAACGAGGTGCAGATGTTCCGGTAAAGGTAGCATACGAGGTAACGCGTGCATCACCTTTTAGCAAATGTTCAGCTTTCAGAATTGTCTCATTTGTCTTTTCGAGTTTAGTACCCGTTGGCATCCATAACTCTATAACAAACTGGTTGCGTTCAGCCGGAGGAAAAAATAATTCGCGAACACCAAACTTGAACAGCAAGGCTACAAGCAGGAGGGAAGCGAAACTTCCGATCACTGTAGTTTTAGGATTTCGTATACACCAGTCTAATGTGGTGTTATATCCATCTTGCATATAGGTTAGTACAGACTTTTTCGGTTTCGTTCCGGGGGCAGAATGTATCGCGGGCGTTGTGTGATCGTGCTGATGCAGTCCTTTTTTAATAAAGGTATAGCAAAGTAGCGGTGTCAGGAATAACGCAACGAAGTAAGAGGCTATAAGCGCAATCGCTACGGTAACGGGCAGTGTTGCTATAAATTCACCCGTAGAACCACTGATCAGGATCATCGGCATAAACGATGCTATAATGGTAATTGTAGCGGCCAGCACCGGTATAATCAGATCGTGCGCACTTCGCCATGCGGCTGTCCAGCGATCTACTTTTTCATCGAGTAACTCTACATAATTATCAGCAATAACAATCGCATCATCCACCACCATGCCCAGTACAAGTATCAATGCCGCTAATGATACCTGGTGCAGTTCTATACCGAGTAAGTTCATCATGGCGAATGTAAGGGCGACAGTCATCGGTATTGCCATGGCTGCTACGGATGCAATACGAAAGGGCAACAGCAGGATTACCACAACAATAACAGACGCTATAGCGAGGAAAAACTCTTTGATGAAATGCGATATATTCTGATCGACCAATGTTGGTTGTGATATGAGTGTAGTGATGTTTATACTACCCGGAATAATGGTTCGTGCATCCTTGATTCTAGCCTCTACAGCCTTTCCGAATTCGACAATATTATTTCCTTCACGCATCTGGATGCACAGCATAATAGCTTTGTTACCATTGCTGGTAAGGATGCTTTCAGGTTCGGTATAGCCACGCTTCAACGTAGCAACATCGCCTAATCGCACAAGTGCTCCTGAAGGTGAAGCTCCTACAATCTGGCTGGACAGATCCTGTTCGGTGTGAAAGTACCCTTCTGTGTAGAGTGGTGTTTTCTGTGTTTCTGTTTTCACTTCTCCTGTAGCACGAATACTGTTTTGAGACTGCAGCAGTTGTACAACCTGGTCGAGCTTTAGACCATACTGTGATAATCTTTCTGAATTGGATGAAACTACAATCTGCTGGCGCTGGTCGCCAATGCGTTTTATTTTTGATGCGGCTGGTATTGTGCGAATCATATCTTCAACTTTCTGCGCATAGCCCTTCAGTTGTTCGTAGGTTGCATATTTACTGTCCAATGCAATTACCATTGCTTCAGTATCACCAAAGTCAGAGTCTACGATCGGACCGTTTACGCCTGCGGGTAAATCGAGTTCGCGTGCAAGGAGAAGCTGGTGTCTTAGTTTACTCCAGAATACATCCGGATGTTTTACATCCTGGCTTAATTCAACCGTAATCACTACCATGCCGTCCTTTGATGCCGCGGTAGTTTTGGTCTTGTCTACTTCTTCGTATTGAAAAAGATATTGCTCCAGTTTTTTGGTGACCTGGTCTTCCACCTGCGTAGCGTTCGCTCCGGGAAAATAGGCAATCACGAGTCCTTGCCGGATGGTGATTTTTGGATCTTCGCGCCTGGGCATATTCAAAAGCGAGTTAACACCCACGGCAAATAACATGAGTAGTACGGCCAGCGTTACCTGCTTGTATTTAAGTGCTGCTTCAATAAAATTCATGACTTATTATTTTACGACTGTGATATTTACACCATCGGAGAGTTTTGACTGACCAGCCGTTACAATTACTTCACCTGCCGACAAGCCCGCGATAATCTGTAGTTTATTATCGATCATGCTACCCAGACTTACCTTGCGTCTGAATGTTTTGTGCGTGGCTTCATCCACAACATATATATAGCTTTGATTGTCTACATCATGAATGACAGACTCTGCCGGAACCAGTATACCCATACTATCTGAGTTACCGTTGAGTTGTACTTCAGCAATCATTCCCGGGCGTATAAGCATGTCGTTGTTCGCGATCTCCGCTTTTATTGTAAAGGCGCGCGATGTAGCATCTGCAATAGCACCAACCTCAGTAATCTTGCCGGTAAATTTCTTATTTAATGCGGCAATGCTGATCGCTGCCTGTTGCCCAATGGTAACATGGTGTAATTCTCCTTCCGGTATAAATGCTGTGACAATAACATGTTGTATATCTGCGATTACAAACAAGGGTGTACCGGCTGCAATAATCTCGCCTGCTTCTGCCTGCTTGCTCAACAGTATACCGGTTAATGGTGCATGGAGCTTTGTGTCGGTCAGGTTTTTATTCTCCAGCTTTTGCTGAAGTTTAGCCTGCTGTAGTGAAAAGGATGCTTTCGTGTGATCGCTCTCACTCAGGCTGCCTCGTTTATATAACTGGTCTAAGCGGTTGAATTCATCCTGGGCGACATTTGCCTGCACATCAGAAAGCTGCTTGGCAATAGTATAGTTAGTAGGTTCCAGGTTTGCGAGTAATTGATCTTTTGTTACCTGTGAACCTTCTTTTACGGCTATATATTCAATTTTACCCGGTACCATAAAACCGAGTTTTACGGTAGTTTTTCCTTCGATGCTTCCACTTAAAATGATTACGTTCGGAACTGTTTGTGCTGTTACCTTCTGCACTTCTACAGCCGTGGCGCTGTCTGCGTCAGCGTGGATTTGTTCGTGATTGCCTGTGCAGGCTGTGAATAGCACGAGCACGGCGAGAATAGAGTTGTATTTCATATAGTATATATAATTTTCTGTTGATGAATTATGTGATGTGTAGTGTGCTACAGGTCGGTAAAGAACTGCTCATGAACAGTAACTGTGTTGATACCCAGGAACTGTAAAACTGTTTTGACTTGTTCAATAAATTCAGTTTGTCCTGATACGATAAAGCTCGTCTCCGGAATGATGTTCGTGTTAATAATGGCTTCTATCGTTCTTTGACAGGATATATTATTACCAGACATGGCCTCGGATTCGTACGATATATATAGCTTTCCGGGAAAATACCGTTCGAGTATGTTCAGCTCTTTTGTAAATGCAAAGTGATCGTTGACGGATTGGTATAGTATGGTTATTGCCGTTGAAGACGTTTCGGTAAGTTCGTGCTTTAATTCAGGGAAAACAGAAGCCATGCCTGCTTCGTCAGCTATATATACCAGGTGTTTGTTGAACGTTTTGTCTTGCATCTCTTTTCTTTTTTGATGAAGCAAAGGAAGCTATAAGACATAGTATATTTTTTAAGATATATTAAAAACGAATGGGTATAAGGTAAATTTGTTAATCATGTATGGTAACTTCGTAAAAACAAATTGGTGCCTTGTATCGAATATACCGGCAATATGATTTGAGAAGCTACTGTTAAATGGCCGTAAAGTATAGTTGGCTATAGGTATGAAAACCTAGTGTATTGAAGGTGTTGTTATTTCGTAGATAGCGGTTTCGGAAGCTTTACCGCGAAAGGTAAGCTGTGTGGCGAATGAGGCAGTAAATCGGTCAGCTTCCTGGAGCCAGTTCGCTACGGGTGATGATACCAGTAAATTTTTCTTCAGCGTGTTACATTGCTCCAGCATCCGCGCACAGGTATTCAGTACATCTCCGTGATAAACGATGTCTCGTTTTATAGTACGTATTTCGGTAACGGTAACAAGCCCGGTATGTACTGCAGCTTTAAAGCGAGGCGTTTCTCCAAATGATTTTGTAAAGTAGTCGCTTTGCTGATCGATTTTTTTGATAAAGTCAAAATATAGCTTGAGCGGTGCGAGTGTCTTCTGGGCAGTTCGCGCAGGCCAAAGCAGTACGGCTTCATCACCTACAAACTGGTAAAGAATTGCATCGTGCTGATGTATACTTTCGGTTAGTAGTTGAAAGCTGCTTTCTATAAAACGACTATATTGTGCATGTCCTAATTGTTCGGCAATGCGAGTGGATGCCTGCAGATCGATGAACAAAAACGTAAGATCTTCTTCTACCGGCTGACTATATTTACCGAGAAGAGCACCTACAATAGCTTGCGGCCCCAGGTAGTCATAGATCGTTTTGATCATGTTTAGTAAAATACTGAAGAGTATAAGGTAGAGGAACACCGAAAGGAATATCTCGGTTTGCAGAAACTCGGGTATTGACTGCAACGATGCATGCAGAGATTTATTCTCAAAAACCTGTGCAAAGAATATAAAAACGAGAATACAACCGGTCGTTATCAACAAGATAATGATGCTGTATTTATACAGTATAAATCTTCCGAAAGGATAGTTTTCCCAGCGATTAAATATATACACCTCCATGAATGCTATACCCAGTGCCACGAGCAGGGCCATGCACGATGAGAGTGGGAGCAGAGCCTGTTGAGTTTGGAGATTGATCTCGTTCAATTCTTTTAGCCCGAGCATTTTCAGCAGGACAAAAATGTTCATTCCGGCTACGTAAGCGATGACCAATACAATGAGGTAAGGTCGGTTAACTTTCCGCGCGTAGTTATTTATGGCCGCTTTCATGAATTACTTTGTTCTGCCGTTGCAGGTGCAAAAGAAGCGAGAAGCGGAGAATACTTTTTTAAGATATATTAAAAAGCGCCCTGTAGGGGAAAGAAATTTACCGTTTGGCCCTGATCACACTAAGCGTTTGCTGGGTTATGCCGAGGTATGAGGCAATATGACCGAGCGGTACGCGTAGTAATATTTCGGGGTACATTTCCATCATGGAGCTGTAGCGCTGCTCGGCCGTCTGGAATTGAAGAGACTCCAGCTTAATAACAAACATATTCAGCGTGTCGATGGCAGCCAGAAAAAGCATACGCTGAACCTCGGGTATACGAACGCACATCGCTTCCAGTTCGTGGTATGGAATTACCTTTACGATGGTGTCTTCCAGAGTTTCCCATCCGTAGGGCTCTTCTTTACCGTAGAAGACACTATTCAGAGGCGTGGTAAACGAGCCTGCATCGAAAAAGAATTGTGTTATGTCACGCTCATCTTTATAGTAAAACGTACGTATCAATCCTTTTTCGATAAAATATACTTTTGATGACGAACCGCCCGGCTTTATCAGATGTGCGCCCCTGGTATATGATTCCGTTTTAAAGGCTGCTACTATTTTGGAACATACTTCGGGATCGAGTTTAATCTTCGAGGTTATATAGGATAGTAGCTCCATAATTTTTGTTTACATACCACAAATTAACGAGAACCGTTGGCACCTCGGTGAAAATGACTACGATTTTAGATGTTCGGTACTATAAAAGATACTATTGCGTACCCTGAAAAAGAAAAGCCGCATCAGGTAGACGCGGCTTTTTATATAGTTTGAATTTCTATAATCTAGTCTCTGTACAATACAGCTTTTACAGCCTTCACCGTTCTTTCTACGTTTGGCAGAATAGCTTGGATCAATGTAGGTGCATATGGCAGTGGTACATCCAGGCTGTTGATACGGTGGATAGGAGCATCCAGGTAATCGAACGCATGTTTCTGTACGTGGTATGTAATTTCAGTCGCGATAGATGAAAGAGGCCATGCTTCTTCAACGATCACCAGGCGGTTTGTTTTCTTTACAGATTCAACCACAGTAGCATAGTCGATCGGACGAACGGAACGAAGATCGATCACTTCAGCAGATATACCTTCTTTCTCAAGTTCAGCCGCTGCAGCCAAAGCAACTTTCATGATCTTACCGAATGAAACGATGGTAACATCACTACCGGCTTTCTTGATATCAGCAAGACCAATCGGGATAATGTATTCCTCTGCAGGAACTTCACCTTTATCACCATACATCACTTCAGACTCCATGAAGATCACCGGATCGTTATCGCGGATGGAAGCTTTCAGAAGACCTTTTGCATCATATGGATTGGAAGGAACTACTACTTTCAATCCCGGGCAGTTAGCATACCAGTTCTCGAAGTTTTGAGAGTGCTGTGCACCAAGCTGACCTGCGTTACCGGTAGGTCCGCGGAAAACCATCGGAGCACTATATTGCCCGCCAGACATTGAATATATTTTGGCAGCAGAGTTGATCACCTGGTCGATAGCCACCAGGGAAAAGTTGAATGTCATAAATTCAACGATTGGACGCAACCCGTTCATGGCCGCTCCGACACCGATACCTGCAAAACCAAGTTCTGAAATAGGAGTGTCTAAAACACGCTCGGCACCGAATTCGGCCAGCATGCCCTGGCTCACCTTGTAGGCACCGTTGTATTCGGCAACCTCTTCACCCATAAGCACTACGCTTGGGTCTCTGCGCATTTCTTCGCTCATGGCCTCGCGCAAGGCCTCTCTAAACTGGATTTCTCTCATGTCGGTATTTTGAAAAGCGTGTAAAAATAGTATCCGTGGACGGATTGGGCAAATAAAAAACCCTCCCGATCATTCGGAAGGGTTTTCTACCTATTGTTATTCCAATGAGTTTATCTTATTTCAATGCGTTTCTGAAAGTTTCAGTAGCTGAGAACTTCGCGAACTCAAGGTCGCTAAGTGCTGCTTCTTTCAAAGACGGATCAATTTTAACTGCATCTGTCAGGTGACTAACCACACCGTCTGCCTGACCTAATCTTGCAGAAGCTACAGCTGCACCGTAGTGAGCGATAGCAAGGTTGCTGTTTTTGCTGATAGCTTCATTGAATGAAGTTAATGCATTCTGGTAATCTTTGTTAAGTACTTGTGCCAGACCTTTGTTGAACAGGTTGTCAGCATTGTCTGTAGCGTTAGACTCAGAGCTAACCGCTGCAGCGTACTCAGCTTTAATGATTTCAGTAGCACCTTTCACACCGTTAACACCAGCTGCGTTGTCGCCAGTAAGACCGCTGCTGATCGCTTTGCTAGCGTGGTTGTAAGCAGCATACGCGTTACCTTTCAATAAGGATACAGAAGCCAGGTTAGCGTGAACTTCAGGAGCTTCCTGCAGTTTAACAGCGATGTCTAATTGAGCCTGAGCTTTGTCTGCTAAAGCAGCAGCGTTGCTAGGGTTCTCAATAGCCTGAGCGATATATACTGCACCTAAGTTGTTGTGTGCATTCCAGTTAGAACCTTTTTTAGTAGCAGCTTCGTAGATCGCAGCTTTCTCATCTAAAGAAGGAGTAAGTGTAGCAGCGTACATCAGTTCTTCGAAAGAAAGTGTATCTGCGCTAACTGAGTTTTGTGTGATTTGCTTAGCAAGTACAGAGATCTCTGCATCTGTCTTCTTCTCTTTTACAACAAGAATTTCAGTTTTAGCAGTTCTCAGTTTAGGATATACATCTTTGAAAACTTTCTTGTAAGTCTTCAGACCTTTCATTTGTTTTTCCTGATCTTCGAAAGTACCGCCACCGTTGATGATGTTCAGGTATTCAGCCTTCTCTTCAGAAGATATACCAGTATAAGCTTCGAGTTCAGTTTTGAATTGTGCCCAGTCCTGGATTACAGGCTTCAGGATGAACTGGATAGAATCAGCCTTGCCTTTGTAATCGTACTTCTTCATTTCCTTACGGTAGAAAGCTTCGATAGCAGCAGCACGATCCGGAGACAGTTTGCTGTTGATACGTTCAGCACCTTCAGGAGAGTGAGTACCCGTGATAGTTACCGTACGGGTAGCGTTTTTAGAAGCGATGAATGCATCTAACTGCTTTCCTTTAGTGCTCTTTATCTCAGATGTTCTCAGAACAGATTTACCTTGTTCGAAGATGAAATCAGGAATTACAATTGGTGTAAGTTCTTCCTGGTTGTTGTAACCGTGACCTGCATAGGCAGCGAAATATACTGGCTTAACAAGTTTAGAAGTAGTGATTACTCCTGTTGCAACAGGCATACGAGGAGATGCTTTAGACTTTTCGCCTTTAGAAGCTACACCTTCAACTTCAAGCGTACCGGTTTTCATGGCAGGCTGATAAGCGAAAGAGAAGTTCTTGGTTACTTTAGGCTGTTCAGTCTTGCTATTTGGATAGTCTTCAGCTTTGAATGGAATAGGATCCAGTGCAAGTTCTTTGTCTCCATATTTATAGAAGCTGTTCACAGTATAAACTGTACCTTTCTTCAACATTTTAACAGGGAGGTTTGCTGCCATTTCAAAGGCAACAGTGTCTTTGTGAACTTCCAGCGGGTTTGGTGTAACAGTGAGCTGCTGCTCTTTCGACATCTTCACCATCTTGGGCAGCGTACAGCCCGCAAGGGTCAATGCACCGAAGACCAGACATGAGTAAACTACTTTTCTCATTGGATTGTGGTTTATTGTTTGATTTTTAACAGGTTGCAAAACTATACTTATGTGTATTTTTTTGCAATTATACTCAAAAAAATAAGATGAGATAGGTAATAATAAGGGCCTGAGGCTGTTATATTTGTAAGCCGGATTTTTGCTCGATAAATCAACTTTTTGACAAGTTGAAAATCTAAATGTGTAGATAATATGAACCAACTAACGGATAAAATCCAGGACTTCTTTGAGAGTCAGGCTTTCGGGGTGTGCACGCATCTGGGTGAAAAGCTGGGTGTCGCTACATCCAGTATACGTCTGTTTTTTATTTATACCTCCTTTATAACGTTCGGCTCTCCGCTGATCGTATACCTTTCCCTGGCCTTTATTATGAACATGCGCAAACATCTGCGTAAGCGTAAACCCATCTGGGACTATTGACCGATCTTTCGTTTACCACGAAGGAAGAAGTCAACTATAACTATACCAGTATATAGACTTACTCTACTATAATGCGGGTATTGGTTACGCAGTTGACTGCGCTTTCGCTGGTTATTACCGATAGCTCCTATAAAACTGATATGTGCCTGAAATACAGCGGTAAAGTTTCCTGTTTTACCCTTTAGCAGATACATAAAGGCCGCTAGCCAGTCCAGGGCTATACGCACGGGAAATTTATAGAGTAGCTCTGCCGTATCAAAGTGTTTGAAGATAAGGGCGAGGCCGTTTCGGAAGTTAAGATAGGTCTTGCGCGGGTTTTCATAGCCCAACGTACCGGCTCCTACATGGTATACTATACTCGCTCCACAATAGTATACCTGTTGATTATCACGATGAAGTTTCCAGCAAAGGTCTATTTCTTCCATGTGCGCGAAAAAATCTTCATCGAGTCCATTGAACTGGTGATAAGCCTTTGATCGGATCATGAGACAGGCTCCGGTTGCCCAGAATACCGGGCGTATATCATTATACTGTCCTTTGTCTTCTTCTACATAATCAAATATTCTTCCCCGGCAGAACGGATAGCCCAACGTATCCATCAAGCCACCGGCAGCACCGGCATATTCAAACACGCTACGATTATGATAAGAGAGTATCTTCGGTTGAAGAGCCGCTATAGATGGATTGCTGTCCAACAGCGCGATCATCGGTTGAAGCCACTGCGGAGTTACCTCTATATCTGAGTTTAGCAACACATAGTAATCGGCTTGTACCTGGCGCAGTGCGCGGTTATAGCCACCGCAGTATCCGTAATTATTATCGAGGCGAATGATCCTGACGGATGGAAAATCTTTTTCAAGCAGTGCGATCGACTGATCGGTAGAGCCGTTGTCAGCTACAATGATCTCTGCTTCGCGGGAGTGTGAGATAACAGCAGGGAGAAACTGTTTTAAAAATTTCTCCCCGTTATAATTCAGAATAACTACTGCGGTGTGGCTCATCCCATGAGGCCGCTTAAGTCTAAGCCCGGAATGTTGGGTAATAAACCTTCGGTGCTTTTGCGTAACTCTTCCTTGGCCAGTACTTCGGCTTCTTCGGAAGCTTTATTTACTGCGGCTACTACCAGGTCTTGTACAATTACTTTATCATCACCTTTTAAAAGCGAAGGGTCTATGTCCAATGATACCAGTTGCTTCTTGCCATTTACAGTTGCCTTTACCATACCTGCACCAGCTTCACCATGTGCACGTACATTTACCAGATTATCCTGTGCTTCCTTCATACGGGCCTGAACTTCTTTCATCTTGCCCATCATTTTCATCATGTCAAACATACTGTATTGTTTTTACGGGATCCGGAAATTAAAAGGCCAAAGGTACAAATAGTAAATGCGATTTACGAAGTAAACCTGTGTTCGATTGTCAGTACATGAATCGTATTTATTTTTTACGAATGAGGAAGAAAGAACCGGAGCGTTCAAATGTTCTTCCGAGCAAATCAGTGATGTTCGCTTTAAATACATACGTAGCTTCGGGCATGAGGGAGCCTTTATAGGTACCATCCCATCCGGCACCGGTAAGATCATCGGTGGTATACATCATCTCACCCCAGCGGTTAAAGATTCTCATCTCGAACTTCGCTACAAATTGTCCGTAAACGGTAAAGTTATCATTGAGACCATCGTGGTTCGGTGTAAAACCGGTAGGGTAAAAAAGATTCGGTTGCTTGATGGTCTCCAGGGTGTTGGATACAGACTCTGCCAAAGTTCCATCTACAGGGTAAGCATATATAGTATAATAGTATACCTGGTTATCTACATCCTGCGCATTGTCAGTATAGGTGGTAGCGGAGCCGGCATCAATAGTTTGAAGCAAGGTTCCACCGGCATCATATTTTTCGATAACATAATTCTTGGTGCCACCAGCCCAGCCGTTGTACGTTGTCCAATTAATGGTGATGACGTTGTTGCCCTGTACATTTCCCTTCAATGCTACCGGACAAGCTTCGCGGCTCTGTGCGCTGCGGTTGTTACATGCATCGATGTACTCAATCTTATAGCATGCTGCTGAAGCAGTGGTATATTCACTATCTGTAAAAGTAATCTGATCGGATGTACCGCGTGGCGTAAAGACCCCGTTGTCGGATTTTAATATAGTATACTCCGATGCATTGTAAGCCGGGTCTTGTATCCACGAGAGTTGTACTTCAGTGCCTGCCGGATTTACCACGGCACTGATGTTTTCAATAGCAGCCGGTATATCGCTTGAGAATGCGGTTACGGTTTTGGGCAGCGAAAGACTTTTAACATTACCAGGGTAATTAGATTCAAGTCTATAGGTGTACGATGTGCCACACACTACATCAGTATCGCTATACGCGCGTAGGTTGGCGGCAAGCGCAGGCGTTAATGCTGCGCTGTTTTTTACAACCGTAAAATTGGCAAGCGGATGTGCTCCGGACGCGTTCGCAGTATTCCACGTTAAGTTGTTCTGATTGTTTTGTGCCGCTACATCAAAGTTTGTACTGCATACGATAGGAGAAACTGCAGCTACATTATTCCCGCACGGGTTATACGTATCTACCCGGAAGCAATAATAATTGTCATCGGGGCGAATGCCTGGTATAGTCTCTGCGAGCGTAGCGGCCGCAGGACTATAGATCTGTTTATACTGTTGAAAGCTGGTGGCATTATTCGTAGCGATCATGAACCGGTACTGAATAGAAGGCGATGACGCAAAATCGACTTTAACAGAAGATGCATCGAGTACTTCGGTCTGAGATATAGTGGCGGCTGGTAAAGTTGCAGCAACCGTTACCGGCAATGTATTGCTTACACAGTTATCAGCAGTACCCGGTCCGTTGTAACCACGCACTGAAACGTTGCGGGTAGAGGGAGGCGGTGCCGCATAGGTATGAATATCGGTAGCAGCATTGGCAGGCTTTGTTACCTCTGCCGTAGCATCGTTATAGTTGAAGATATAGTATGCATATTTACTCTCCGTTACTTTAACCGATACCTGGTTGCCGTTACAGGAGTATGGTTCAAATGCAGGAGGATCGTTGGCAGTAATGGAAACGCCCACACTGTCGTTATCAACAACGGTGGTAGAGTATATAATTTTCAGTTTGAAATTGCCGGCTGTAGGATAATTCGCGATATCGCCACTTACGAAAGGTTGAGCAGGTCTGCCATCACCATAATCGATTACACAAAATATACCCCCGGAGCCACAGGCAGGCGTAACGTTGTGCGTAACCTGGATGTTCAATCCTGCACAGCCTTTTACCTCATCTACGGTAAATTTATTATTCAAGCTGTTATACTGACTCCAGCTTTTCCAGGAGATGAGCATCCCAACGAGAACAAGAATACAGGCTTTACCTCTCATGCCGGATAGTTAACTGGAAATTTCTTTAAAAATAATTCCGCCTTTGCAATGTCGTGATGCAATACGCGGTCATCTTCAATAAACGGAACATGTTCACGGAAAGTATGAACAAACTCTTCCAGGAGGGGAGAAGTTTTTAAGGGTCTTCGAAACATGAGCGCCTGCGCAGCCGTGATGAGTTCTATCGCCAGAATAGAGTATAGATTGTTGACAATTCTATACGCTTTGGTGGCAGCATTCGATCCCATACTCACATGGTCTTCCTGTCCGTTCGAAGATACGATCGAATCTACGGAAGCCGGAGTTGCCAGCTGTTTATTCTGACTCACCAGTGATGCAGCAGTATATTGTGGAATCATCAATCCTGAATTTATACCCGGATTCGCTACGAGGTAATTCGGCAGGTCGCGAACTCCGGAGATAAGCTGATACGTTCTGCGCTCCGATATATTGCCCAGTTCCGACAAAGCAATCGATAAGAAGTCTAAAGCCAGGGCAAGTGGTTGTCCGTGAAAATTACCGGCCGATATAATGCGGTCATCTTCCGGAAAAACATTCGGGTTGTCTGTAACGCTGTTTACTTCCGTGAGAATAACATTGGTTACATACCCGATAGCATCCCAACTGGCACCGTGTACCTGCGGTATACATCGGAACGAGTATGGATCCTGTACATGCTTTTTAGGCTGACCGATCAGTTCGCTACCCTGTAACAATTCACGAAACGATGCTGCTGTTTTTACTTGTCCATGTTGCGGACGAATAGCATGCACCGGCTCCAGGTAAGGCTCTATGCGACCATCAAAAGCATCCAGCGAAAGCGCACCAATCATATTGGACAATTGCATCAGTCGGTGTGCATGGAGTGTACACCAGCTTCCGTATGCACTCATAAACTGGGTGCCGTTTAGCAAAGCAAGTCCTTCCTTCGCCTGGAAATGTATAGTTGACCAGCTGAGTTTCTGATTGATTTGTTCTCCCGTTAGTCGCTGCTGATTATAGTATACTTCGCCTAAACCAATTAATGGTAAAGTAAGATGTGCTAAGGGAGCGAGGTCGCCCGAGGCACCGAGTGAACCCATTTCGTAGATCACCGGGTATACCTGTTCGTTGAACATGGCCAGCAGCCTCTCCGTTGTATCAAGTTGTACTCCGGAGTAACCATAGGCCAGCGATTGTACTTTTAAGAAAAGCATCAGCTTCACAATCTCAACCGGTACCTCCGGTCCGGTACCGCAAGCGTGAGACTTTACAAGATTTTCTTGCAGTCTTTCGAGTTGATCGTGCGATATATTCCGGTTGTATAGTGAGCCGAAACCGGTGTTGATACCATAGATCGGTTGTTGCGTAGTAGCAAGTTTCTGATCGAGGTATTGACGACAGTGTATTATTTTTTGTTTGGCTTCTTCTGAAAGTTGCACGGTAACATCTCCGGCCAGTATAGCGGATAAATCGTGAAGCGTTAATTGCCGGTCGGAGATGAAATGCACTGCCATGATTTGCTAAATATATTCAGTTCAGCGGAATATAGTATACGGAATGTTTATTGTTTATCGCTGGAGTTTTGAAATGATTTGGTCGATCGTAATCTTTTCCTGTTCGCCTTTCTCCATGTCTTTAAATGGAAGCGATCCGCTTTTTACTTCTTCCGATCCGATCACAATCGTATAAGGAATTCCTTTCTTGTTAGCGAAGTCGAGTTGCTTCTTAAGCTTGGCCTGGTCAGGGTATATTTCCGAAGCTATACCGGCACTGCGCAGTTGCGTAAGTACGCCTAAACCATAGTGGAAACTCTCATCATCAAAATGGCAAACCAATACTGTTGAAGATACCTGTGCATTTTTCGGGAAGAGTTTTAGTTCTTCCATAGCATCGTATATACGATCTACGCCAAAGGAGAAGCCTACGCCAGAAAGATTTTCTTTATCACCAAACGATTGGGTGAGGTTATCATAACGTCCGCCACCGCTCACACTGCCGATAGCAACGTTATTGATCTTTACTTCAAAGATACACCCCGTATAATAACTTAAGCCGCGGGCGAGTGCTATATCAAAATCAACGTGGTCGATAGTGGATCCGTAACTTTTCAGAATGTTGAGGACTTCCTGCAGATCACGCAGACCATTCATGCCGTGCTGGGTTGTATCCAGGTGTGCTGCGAGAAAAGCGATCTTGTTTGTTGCCGATCCTTTAACACTCAGAATTTTGAAGAGTGTAGTGATGCTCGCATCGTCAAAACCTTTCGTGAGTAATTCCTGTCTTACACCATCTTCACCAATCTTATCAAGCTTGTCGATAGCAACGAACAGGGCTGTCTCATTTACAGCTTTGATGTATTCCGCTATACCTGAAAGTATACCACGGTGGTTAATCTTGATGCTATAGTCTTGTATACCGAGACCTTTGAATACTTCTTTGATCATGAGGATGATCTCGGCTTCGCAGATGAGTGAGTTTGTTCCCACTACATCGGCATCGCATTGATAGAATTCTCTATATCTTCCTTTCTGCGGTCGATCCGCTCTCCATACAGGTTGTATCTGATAACGCTTGAATGGAAAGCTAATTTCATTACGATTCATTACCACATAGCGCGCGAAAGGGACAGTGAGATCGTAGCGAAGACCTTTTTCAGATATATTAGAAGTTATGAGCTTTGAGTTACGAGCTTCGAGCTTTTGATTATCGACATCTTTCAGGAAGTCGCCTGTGTTAAGAATTTTGAAGAGTAATTGATCGCCTTCTTCGCCATACTTTCCGGTAAGGGTAGAAAGGTTTTCCATCGCAGGGGTTTCCAGCGGTTGAAAGCCATACTTCTGAAATACCTTTCGGATGTTCTCGAAAATGAATTGCCGCTTGGCCATAACAACCGGCCCGAAATCGCGTGTTCCCTTTGGTAATGTCGGTTTTTCCATAATATGGCCGCAAAGCTAAACAGGAAATTGAGGATTTGAAGAGCGCGGGCGCTGATAGAACCAAAATCCACCGCACAAAGAACTCAGCGAAGGCACAAAGTTTCTCAAAGGTATTTTTCTTTGTACTTCTTTGCGTGTTCTTCGTGAACTTGGTGCAATGGATTTAATAAAAAAGTAGATCAATACTTTGCAATTCAGAAAAACGCGGTTATTTTTGCGCTCCTTTTAAAGAAAAGTGCCATGGCTGTAACAAGACTTAAGAGAAAAAACCGTAAAGATAAAGCAGTATCAGCAGTAAGACGCCAGTCGCTGAAAATCCAGAATGCTAAACCGGTTATCAAAAACGTAGATATCGAAAAGATTAAAGAAGAATTCAAAGCTAACGCTTCGAAGAAAGCTTAATCATACGAAAGTATAACAAGAAGCCCTGTGCACATTCGTGCAGGGCTTTTTTGTTTTATTCCTGAATCGTAAATAGCATCTGATTTTACGGGCTGCCCGCAGAACACGTGCAGCAATTTTTTAACTACACGCTAATCGTTTGTATTCATGCATCTGGTAAACTGGAACGTAAACGGAATTCGCTCGATCATTAAAAAAGATTTCTTGAAAGATGTAAAGGAGATGGATCCTGATATTCTTTGTTTTCAGGAAACCAAAGCAGCGGTTGAAGAAGTGCGCTCGGCACTTGAGCTTTTACCAGGTTATCATGTATACATCAATTCGTCCAAAGCCAGAAAAGGATATTCCGGCACTGCTATTCTTTCGAAAGAAGAACCGATCCAGGTAACGTACGATATGGGCCTGGAGGAACATGACCAGGAAGGTCGTGTGATCACAGCCGAGTATCCTACATTTTTCCTGGTAACAGTATATACACCCAACTCAGGTGAAGGACTCGCGCGCCTCGATTACCGCGAGCGCTGGGATAAAGAGTTTACGGAATACCTCAACTGGCTCACCCGCAGAAAACCAGTGATTGCCTGTGGCGATTTCAACGTGGCGCATCAGGCTATAGATATAGCGCGCCCCAAAGAGAACTATAACAAATCAGCCGGCTATACCCAGCGTGAGATCGATGGCTTTACACGCCTGCTTGAATCCGGCTTCATTGATACCTTCAGACGTTTTTACCCGGAAGAAGTGAAATATACCTATTGGAATTACCTGTTCAATGCCCGTGCTAAAAATACAGGCTGGCGAATTGATTACTTCCTGGTGTCTGAATCGATTATCGATAAGGTAAAAGATGCCGCCATTTATAATCAATACCTCGGGTCTGATCACTGCCCGGTAGCCCTTCGTATAGAATTGTAACGTTGTCGTATTTTCCGGTTGGCAAAACTGTTGCCTGATTTGTATCTTGAGTGATACAAGTATGTATATCTTGTATTCTACGCTAACCCCGGGAAATATACAAATGAAACTGATCACTATAATTCTGCTCGTTATTGGAGCAGTGCCGCTCTACGCACAGGTGAACGGCCTGGAAGCACAGAACAATGTAAACATGCTGGGTGCAGGCAGCTATACCGCCCGCACATTTGATAATCGCTATAAAGGAGTAAAAGGCTCCGTTACCTTGCTGCAGGATTTTTCTCCCGCCAAAATTTACATGACTGATAAAAAGGTTGTTATCTATCCGAAAGTAAATTTCGATGCGCATGCAAACGAACTGATCATGGCCCGTAACGGCAGCGAATATGTTATTCATAAAAAACTGGTAAACCGGTTCAGTATATATACCGGTACGGATTCATTACATTTTACGAAAGTGGAAGCAGAAGATAACAAGCTGCTATATTTTCAGGTATTGGTGCCGGGAAATATTCAACTTCTCAAAAAGAATATAAAGATATTCAAAGAGGCTAGTTATCAGGGTGCATATAGCGCGGGCCGCGAGTTTAATGAATTTATAGACGATGAAAAATACTACGTGACAGCAGAAGGAAAACCACTAACGGAATTCAAGAATAAAAAATCACTGCAACAAATTGTACCGTCTGAGTACACCGATGAGATTGATCAGTATATAAGGAAGAATAACCTGAATCTAAAAGAAGAACAGCACCTGGTGATGCTGTTCCGTTACTTAAATGATATTGTTACGAAGCGCTGACGCGCTCGATCTCGGCACCGATCGCCTTTAAGCGACCTTCTATATTCTGATAACCGCGGTCGATCTGTTCTATATTCGAAATCTCGCTTGTGCCACTCGCAGAAAGTGCTGCGATGAGCAGTGCTACACCGGCACGTATATCCGGTGACGACATTTTGATACCTTTTAGTTTCTGTTTGCGGTCCAGACCAATTACGTTGGCTCGGTGCGGATCGCAAAGTATGATTTGTGCCCCCATGTCGATCAGCTTGTCTACAAAGAACAAGCGGCTTTCGAACATTTTCTGGTGAATGAGCACCGTTCCTTTTGCCTGCGTGGCCACTACCAGTATAATACTGATCAGGTCAGGCGTGAAGCCCGGCCACGGTGCATCGGAAACGGTTAAAATAGAACCATCGATAAATGTTTCAATCTCGTAGTGCTCCTGCGAAGGTATATATATATCATCTCCGCGGAATTCCATTTTTATACCGAGGCGCTTGAATATATCCGGGATGATACCCAGCATATCGATGCGGCAATTCTTGATCGTGATCTCGGATTGTGTCATGGCAGCAAGACCAATGAAACTACCAATCTCGATCATATCCGGAAGCATGGTATGTTCCGTTCCTCCCAGTTTGCTCACACCTTCAATGGTGAGGAGGTTGGAACCTACACCCGAGATCTTGGCACCCATGCGATTCAGCATCATACACAGTTGTTGCAGGTATGGTTCGCAGGCTGCGTTGTATATAGTTGTTGTGCCCTTTGCGAGTACAGCGGCCATTACAATGTTGGCTGTGCCGGTAACGGAAGCTTCATCCAGCAGCATATAGCAGCCGGTAAGTTCAGAAGCATCGATGTGGAAAAGGTGTTCGCTGGAATCGAAGTTGAATTTTGCTCCCAGTTTCTGAAAGCCGAGGAAGTGTGTATCCAGTCTGCGTCTGCCGATTTTATCACCACCAGGTTTCGGCAAGCTTGCTTTACCAAAGCGCGCCAGTATCGGACCGAGCAACATAACGGAACCCCTAAGCGCAGCCGCCTTCTTGCGATACGTATCCGTCTCCAGGAATTTCATGTTGATGTCTGACGAAGTGAAGCGATAGGAACCTGTGCCCAGCTTTTCAACTTTGCAGCCGAGGTCACCGATCAGTTCGATCAGTTTATTAACATCCACTATATCGGGGATGTTGTGAATCGTAATGGGCTCTGCCGAAAGAAGAACCGCGCTTACAATTTGTAATGCTTCGTTTTTGGCGCCTTGCGGAACGATTTCTCCTTTTAGTTTCTTCCCGCCTTTAATTTTGAATACACTCATTTAAAAACAATAGCTTATTATCAATGCCTGAAATTGACAAAATCGTACCTGATAAGATTTGTTATACCGCTGAATTACTGATCTCTTCTTCTGCGGAAATTCTGATTGCCACCTTTGTTCTTGTTGAAAGGGCGGTGTCCTCCCTGGCGCTGGTGCTGATGACCCCCGTTGCCCTGAGGTCTTACCTTCTTGCGTTCTTTATACAGCTTCTCGAACAGGTTGTCTTCGCGTACGCGATCGATCGTCATGTTCAAGGCACCACCCGACATCTGCTGAATGTCACGAAGGATAACTGAGTCATCCAGTGGTTCCTTGTTCCAGTTAGCGTAGAAAGTTTTCATCAGTTTGCCGAGGTATATAATGGCATCCTGGCGTTCCTGTGGATCTTCTTTCTTCAACGCCTCTTTTACAAGCTTCTCAATATTTTTACCATAGTGCTTGAAGCGGATGTTGCTCTGCGGATACTCAACCTTCATCGGTTTTTTGAAAAGTATCTCACGCTCCGGCACCGGGAAAGGATTGTTTACATCCAGGTTGAAATCGGCAATAATATACAGGTCGTCCCACATGCGCTGCGGATCATCGCCCTGCTCTTTAATAGAAGGCGTAAGTTGCTTGATGAGTTCGATCAATGTATAGGAAAGCTCCGTGCGCTTTTCTTTATCAGAGATAGTTCTGATATACTCTACCAGCTTCTGAACGTTGCGTCCGTATTCTTTCAAAATGATACCCGGACGTTGGGTGTTGTATTCTCCGATCATAAATTCTTATATGAGGTACGATTGTGATATTTCTCTAAATTATATCCTGGGCTTTATAGTAAACGAGCTGCTATATCTTCTTCAGGAAACGACACTCGTTATGAAAGCTGTATATTTCTGATGGATTTAGCCAAAAGTAAATCTACTTGTTAAAAGTATCAGGCGTTTTTCAGTCAGCCCGTATACTACGAAACGATTTCCGGCAGGGAACATTATGTTCCCAGTTCCTAACAAAGCTACAGGAATATATAAAAACGCCAAAATCAGTTTTCTACGATCCTCAGCTTGGCAAAGCTCAACAGCAGGGTTTTCTCGCCAATTTCTGTAAAATTGATCTTGGCCTTGCGGTCTGCGCCCGACATATCCATTTGTAATACGGTGCCAAAGCCGAATTTGGGGTGCTCTACTTTCATACCCTCTTTCAGAGATGAAGTATCGCTTGGTACAAAATCAGCCGGAGCTTTGTATGCCGTTGGTTTCTGTGCCGGAGGTGCAGAGGTAATAGTCTTTTTAATTCCCGTTACCAGCTTCTTCGCATAGTCACTCGGTGGCGCGGATTCGAGACCTGAGAATTTCGTACTTACCTTGATGAAGCTCTGATCGATATCATCCAGGAAACGACTCGGTTCACAGTTCTTCAATCTTCCGAAACGATAACGCGTTAAGGCGTAGGAGAGGAACAGGCGCTTCTCGGCACGTGTGATCGCCACATAGAACAATCGTCTTTCTTCTTCCAGTTCTGCGCGACTGCTGATCATCATCTGTGAAGGGAAGAGGTCTTCTTCCATCCCCACCATGTATACATACTTGAACTCAAGTCCTTTGGCCATGTGTATGGTCATCAGTGTTACCTTATCAGGATCTTTGTCTTTATCTTCATCCTGACCAGTAACCAGCGATACCTCTTGCAGAAATGCACCCAACGTTTTGTCCTGGCGCTCCGGATCATCTACATATTCCTTGATCGCGTTCAACAATTCCTGAACGTTTTCGTAACGGCTTAACCCTTCAACAGTTTTATCTTCATATAGCTCACGAAGCAGGCCTGAACCTTTAGCAATTTCAAAGGCAGCATCGTAAGCATCTTTACGCTGTATCTCAATCGTAAAGCGTTTGATCATCGCTACGAAGTCATCGATCGGTCCGGCAACCCTTCCGCCAACAAATGGCGTTGCATTCTGCAGAATTTCCCAGATAGAAGTACCATGATCATTCGCTGCTACAACAATCTTGTCAACCGTTGAATCTCCTATACCACGCTTCGGTAAATTGATGATCCTGCGGAACGAAGCTTCATCCTGCTGGTTCATGGTAAAGCGCAGGTAGGCGAGGAGGTCTTTGATCTCCTTGCGCTGATAGAACGACAGACCACCAACAACTTTATACTTGATATTCATTCTGCGCAGTGCTTCTTCTATAGCACGCGACTGGCTGTTGGTTCGATATAGTATAGCAAAGTCGCTGAACTTGAGCTGATGCTGCATTTTCTCCTGGAAGATAGATGTAGCCACCAGTCTTCCTTCTTCATTGTCGGATACAGCTTTGATCAGTTCAATAAGATTGCCCTCTTCATTGGCAGTCCATACATTTTTAGGAAGCTGTGCACGATTTCGTTTGATCACCGAGTTGGCTGCCTG
The DNA here is from genome assembly GCA_902168205.1 of uncultured Chitinophaga sp. Taxonomy (GTDB): domain Bacteria; phylum Bacteroidota; class Bacteroidia; order Cytophagales; family Cyclobacteriaceae; genus Ohtaekwangia; species Ohtaekwangia kribbensis. The sequence continues at coordinate 972,766 of CABHOK010000003.1, forward strand.
CACTATATTTTGCGTTGAACGATAATTCTGTTCAAGCTTGATCACTTTCAGATCCGGGTAGTCGCGCTCAAAGTTCAGAATATTCGTGATGTCGGCACCGCGAAACGCATATATACTTTGCGCATCATCACCTACTACGCATACATTCTCCTTTACAGAGGAAAGTTTACGGATGATATAATACTGACACAGGTTGGTATCCTGAAACTCATCCACCAATACATAGTGAATACGGTGCTGATATTTATTCAGTACTTCGAGGTGTTCTTTAAAAAGTTTATCAGTGTTGAATAACAGGTCATCAAAATCCATCGCGCCTGATTTGAAACAGCGCATGGCGTATGTCTTGTATATCTTGCCGATCTCCGGGCGCAGGTTGGCTGCATCATCGCCCATCAGCTCAGCATTGCGCAGGTAGTCTTCCCAACTGATCAAGCGGTTTTTTGCAGCAGAGATTCTGCTATATACGGTATTGACTTTATAAACAGTATCGTCAAGGCCCATTTCCTTTACAATCGTGCGGATAAGTGATTTCGAATCATCCGAATCATAAATCGTAAAGTCGTGCGGATAGCCCAGGTGATGTGCTTCTGCGCGCAGAATTCTGGAGAACACAGAGTGAAAAGTTCCCATCCATAAATTACGGGCATCGTGGCCAACAACTTTTTCAATACGCTCGCGCATTTCTTTTGCGGCCTTGTTGGTAAAGGTCAGCGCCATGATGCTGAACGGATCAACACCTTTCTGTTGAATAAGGTGTGCAATGCGATAGGTTAGTACACGTGTTTTTCCGGAGCCTGCACCGGCAATAAGCATGCAGGGACCATCTGTTGTAAGTACACCTTCGCGCTGAGGTTCATTAAGGGTTGCTAAATAATCGGTCATAATCAGGGCGCAAATTAAACATTAAAGGTTGACATCCTTTTAATCAATTTCAACCTTCAGTACTTTTGAAAAAATCTTTTTTCTTGAACTCAAAACTTTCCGCGCAAGTTCCATTTTTTCAGGCTGACGGACTCAGTGTAACTGCTGTAGAACCGTGGTTTAAAGTAAAGGTTCAGCTCATAGAACGTTACGTGCAATCATTCATCGTGAATGCTGCCGGAAGAGTGGATGATATTGTGCTGGTTGACCTGTGTGCAGGCAGTGGTCTCTTCTCATTCGGACATCAGAAAGAAATTTTTGCAGGTTCTTCTTTGTCTTTGCTCGCTGCTAATCTGCCTCTATCACAATGGATTCTGTGCGAGCGCGATCATGAGCAGATGTATGCGTTGCAAAGTCGTGCAGATCGTTTCTTCCGCAATAAAAATATACTGTTGCTGGACGAACCGCTAGATGCACTGGCCGACAGACTTCGCTCCGCTATTCCACAAACAAAAGGAAACAAGAAAGCTGTTCTTTGCCTGGTCGATCCGTTCTCATTCGAAATACCTTACGCGTTACTGGATAAACTCGCAGCGTGCGGATTTAGTTTCCTCATACCGTTTACCTGGATGATGAATCAACGTATGAGCTACGCTTTTTACCTCGAAGAACACCGCGAGCAACTGAAGCGATACCTCGGCATTGCCGATCTGCAGCGACTCGCCAATGTGCAGAGCAACCAGCAATTTTATAAACACATGGTACGCATTTACCAGAACAACATGCTGGTGCTGGGACTTAACACCGCGTTGTCGGTGCATAAACTTGAGTCCAGGCTAATGGAGCTCCCCGCGTACTACATCGGCTTCTTCTCCAAGAAATTTTCAACCAAAGCTGTGCTCAGCGATGTGCAGGAGAGTGAGCACGTGCAATTTGAGCTGTGGTAAGTATATATATACTATGGCGCTCAGCCCGGCAGAGTAAAGTATATAGTCAGTACCTATATTTTTACTTCCTGGCAGAGTACACGGACAGCACGGTATATTTTATATCCCTATATATATACCTTACGAGACGGTATTTTTAAATTTTCTTCTCCGTTTTTTTGAGAGATGCTATAGCAGCATGCAAACGATTTTAAATTTTGAACAATCGGTTGTTGTTGGTTTTATATTTTGTTATAGTATATGGTATCTGTATTTTATTTGGTTAAACATCGTTTTTGTAGAATAAAAGTTTGGATAAATTGAAATGTCTAAACCTAAATTCTATGAAGCGAATTTTACTGTATTGTTTCGCGATGGGCTTCGCATGCTACACGTGGGCTCAGGAGAGAACGATCTCCGGAACGGTTGTATCCACAGAAGATGGAACAGCACTTCCCGGAGTAAATGTACTGTTGAAAGGTACAAGCATTGGAACTGTTACGGATGCAGAAGGAAAATACTCTCTTGCTATATCCGGTCAGGAAGGAACACTGATATTTTCATTTATCGGTCTTCAAACAAAAGAGATTCCCATTGGCGATGCTACAGTTATACCGGTACAGATGGCAACCGATGCCCGGCAACTCGCGGAAGTGGTTGTTACTGGTGTAGGCGTTGCTACCGACAAACGAAAGATTGCTATATCTGTAGAGTCGGTTACATCGGATCAATTACCACAAACACCTTCGGCATCAATCGATCAGGCACTCGTTGGTAAAATTGCCGGAGCGCAGATCTCCAGCACAGGCGGTACACCGGGTGCAGATATAAATATACTCTTGCGGGGTATCAATACACTGAATCGGGGCACATCGCCTATGATTCTTATTGATGGTATACAAGTAGGTGCTACCAGCCTGCAAACTATAGATCTCAATTCCATCGAGCGTGTAGAGGTAGTGCAGGGTGCTGCTGCTGCTACTATCTATGGTGCACAGGGAGCGAACGGTGTTATACAACTGTTTACGAAGAAAGGTAAAAGCGGCAAGCTGGCTATAGATATATCTTCCAGCATAACCGAAAATACATATCTGAACGTTGGCGGAGTAAGCAAAGCCAAGTATCACGCGTTTGTAACCGATGCCAATAACAACGTGATCGGTTCATCCGGAAATCCGATAACATTCGATGCAGTCAATGGTATATATACCGAAAATGTTCAGTATTTCTCTACTGACCCAACCGTAAAGAATGATAAAGCATACGATGCCAACCTGAAGTATATCGATCACTTTGATTTTTTCTTTAAACCGGCTAACACGATAAACAACAGTATTTCTGTTTCCAGAGGAGGCGATAAAGTTGATTTCAGTATATCAGCATCAAACAGTCACCAAGAGAGTAACATTGTGAACAACGGCTACTGGGACCGCAGCAACCTGAATACAAATATAGGTATCGATCTGTTTAAAGGACTCAAGTTCCGCACCATTACACAACTGGCCTATACCAAGAGTACACTCAAAACCAGCGACCGCACAATTCTATACGGCCTGCTCAATGCGTATCCCTTTGCCGACTTCTCCCTTACTACGAACGATGGTTCCATTCCCCTATACCTGAACCAGACGGCTGGTATAAATTCATCTAACCCGCTATACCGGCAACACTATACGCACAACAACGACAATAAGGTTGATATCATCCAGAACTTCAATCTTCATTATGCATTTCCGAAATTTGTAGAGCTCGATGTAAAGTATGGTTTGAATTACCAGGTGCAGGATCGCGATCTCGAGTATTCCAACCAATCGGCTAATGCGAACGTGAAGTACTGGCTCAGTTCATCGCGGTTTATCACCAACTCGTATGTTTCTAAAATATATAATGACAACCCGAACAACCCGGCAGTAAACTTCAACTCTACCAATACCGGTGATCTTACCAAGTATAGCAACAGTATATTCTTTCAGAACTTTTTAGGTACGGCTACCATTGCACTGGACTTCAAAGAAGACTTTGGTATTGAGCTTCCGCTGAAATCCATTACACAGGCTTCGTTCGACTGGCGTAAAAATGTTATCAAGGAGTATACTTCGGCTGCCATCGGACTGCCCTCTGCTTACGAGCCCTATACAGGCGAGAATACTTCCTCCTGGAAGGTATTTCGTGATTATGAAGAACCATTCATTACGTACGGATATCTGGTGAATCAGCGTTTTGAATACGGTGATATAGCCGGTATATCCGGAGGCTTCCGCAGCGACTATTCTTCTGCCTATGGAAAAGGATCAAAGCCGTTTACATTTCCGCGAGGCGATGCATACTTCCGCGTATCTGCGTTGAAATTCTGGGAGAACAGCAATATGAATGGTGTTTTACCCGAAGTGAAAATACGGGCTGCGTACGGTGAAGCCGGTATTCAGCCAAAACCATTCGACCGGTATATTACGGTGTCTCCTACAACTGTAGGAAGCAGTACGGCATTTTACTATAAACGATCACAAAGTAACCCGGAGTTATCCGTGGAGGTTTCCAAAGAATTTGAAGTGGGCGCAGATATAGTGGTAAGCTTGTTCAAGAATACAAACTGGCTAAATGATATAGCCTTCTCGGGTACCTATTGGGACCGAAAGACTGAAGATGCAATTTATCCGGTAGATGTAGCGCCTTCCATTGGACTCGGAACGTTGATCGATAATGCTTTCTCGCTGGGATCCCATGGTATTCAGTTCTCGCTGGATGCAACAGCCTATAACAGCAGCGACCTGCGATGGAACACCACGGTAAATTATGGCAAGCAAACATCCGAGATACTTTCCATACGAGGTGATCAGGAAGTAATTATTCTGTCGAGTGCAGGAAGTACCAACTATGTGTTGAAAGCAGGTGACAAGATCGGACAGCTATATGGTTTCAAAATGTTACACAGTGTTACGGAACGAGATGCCAATGGAAACTTCCTGATACCGGAAGCGCAGCAGGTAAATTATACTGTGGCCAGTAACGGTTATGTTGTCAGTAAAAGTACCAAGCAGCCTTATCTCACGGCCAATAAATATAGCTTCGGTGATCCAAACCCGAAATTCAATTTGTCGTTCATCAATGATTTCTCCTATAAAAGTTTCCTGACATTTTCGTTCCAGTTCGACTGGGTATATGGCAGCCACTTGTATAACCAGACGAAAGAGTGGATGTACCGCGATGGTATACACAGCGATTATGCCAGGCCTATCGCCATTGAAGGTGAAGAAGGAGCATGGACCGCATTTTACAGAGGTGTATATGCGCAGCGAACAGCCAACGGAACCAAAGATTACTTTTATGAAGATGCCTCGTTTCTGCGTTTAAGAAACGTGGCTGTAGGATTGGACTTCGCGAAAGTATTTAACCTGCCTGCGTTTCGCAAATTGCAGCTTGTGCTCTCCGGTCGTAACCTGTGGACGGTAACAGACTATACCGGCTTTGATCCGGAGATTAGCTCGGGTTCTTCCAACTCTGCGTGGGACCGCGGTACCGATCACAGCACGATGCCGAACTTCAAGTCCTACCAGGCAACCTTAAACATCGGTCTATAAATTTTACAAACGGTAAAACAGATTTCACTATGAAAATGGCAAAGATATTTTCGCTGATGTTGGTGATAACGTTCATCAGTATATCGTGCAGCGATCAACTGGATGTTGAAAATCCCAATCAACCATCTTCGGAAGCTATCAAGAATGAACTGGGTATTATTGCTTTCGGACAAGGTATATATATAACGGGTTTCAAGGACCTTAAGTATTACGATGGTGTGCCCGGGTATTTCTGGTCAGGCGCTATAGGCTACCACGAGTTAATGGGCGATGTTATCGGCACCGATATAGCCAACGTGTTTATGAACCAGATCGGTTGTCCTGACCTTGTAACTCTGGATGATGGCACTGCATTGACAAACCCGAATTCTCCCAGCAAGCAATTGGATTTTATACGCATCACCGCCAACGTAAATTCCACCGGCTATCAGAATACTACGTTTTACGAATGGGCCTATATGTATAACATCAACAACGCTACCAATGTAATACTGGAGAATATAGATGATATAACATTCTCAGGCGATGCCGCAACGAAAAAAGGTGTGCTTCAGGCATGGGCATACTGGTGGAAAGGATATGCGTACTCGCGCATAGGCTCGATGTACTATGCCGGTATCATTAACGATGTAGCTAACGGAGAAGAGCTCAACGGCACCAACGGTAATTATGTAACCAAGGAAGAAATAATTGCAGCGGCTAACGCGAGCTTCGATGCGGCTGCCGGTATATTAAACGGGCTAACCGTTAATGCAGACTATACAAGTACACTAACCGGTTTGATACCCAGCTTTAACCTGACCGGCAAAGGTGGCGTGCTTACACCGGCTATGTGGTTGCGGAATATCAATACCATGAAGGCACGAAATATACTGGTAAACACCAAAGCAGCAGATATGACTGCCACGCAGTGGAATGAGATATTGACGCTTACCAACAACGGTATAGTGGCTTCTGATTTTGTATTTACCGGTCGCTCGAACGCCAACGGAGATTTTCTGGCGCCTTCCACCGGAACTGTGTCTGCTAAAACAGCTGGTACATCAACCTATAAAATATCAGAACGACTGATACAGGATTTTAAAGCGGGTGACCTGCGATTCACCAATAACTTCAAGCAACGCTCATCCGCCTATATTGGCGAGGTATCACGTGGCAATGCATTTTTCACGCGGTGGGAATTAATAGACCGGAGTATAACGGCAGGCTCTGCTTCTGTTATACAATTCTGCAACAATGCTGCTGGTGGTTATGAATTATTTCTGGCAGGGAGCTACGAGGAAAATGAATTGATGAAAGCAGAAGCAATGATTTATACTTCGGATGTAGAAGGTGGTCTTGCGCTGATCGATGCCGTTCGTACAGCACAGGGTGCAGGACTTGCAGCCGTTGCCGGCACAGGACTTACGGAAGATGAAGCTCGCGAAGAACTTCGGAAGGAGCGAAGGATCGGTCTGCTGTTCAGGGCGCTTTCATTTTATGATGCAAGACGTTGGGGTATAATTGAAAGCGGACGCACCGGGGCTATAGCGCTGAGTAAAACAGGTGTTGTAAGTACCAATGCAACCATTAACTATAATTATCTCGATTACTGGGATGTACCCGATAATGAAATTGTATACAATCCGCCTGCTGCGGGCAGTGCTGAGACAACCAATCCACGTCAATAAATTTTGTTATATTAAAGGGTGATCGATGAAGGTCACCCTTTTACATGTATATATACTTTAGATTATGCTATATAAAATTAACGCCCGGTACTTTTTGCTTATACCTGTTCTATTGATTTCAGGTTCGCTCTACGCGCAACGTACAAAGGAAGAAGTTATTAAATCGATTGATGATAAGTATGCGGCATACTCTGCTGTAGCGCAGAAAATATGGGAGTATGCAGAAGTTGGTTTCCAGGAAGAGAAAAGCTCTGCATTGCTTCAGAAGGAATTGACAAAGGAAGGATTTACCATTGAGTCTGGCGTGGCCGGTATGCCTACGGCATTTGTAGCGAGCTATGGAAAAGGTAAACCTGTAATCGCTATACTAGGCGAGTTCGATGCATTGCCCGGTGTATCGCAGGATGCAACTCCGGAATTAAAACCTATACCCGGTAAAACTTCCGGACATGCCTGCGGTCATCACCTGTTTGGTACAGCATCGGCAGCAGCCGCTATAGCCGTAAAAAAATGGATGGAGGCGAACAAGATAAAAGGCACCATCCGGTTTTACGGAACGCCTGCGGAAGAAGGTGGCTCCGGTAAAGTATATATGGTACGCAGTGGTTTGTTTGCCGATGTTGATGCTGTATTGCATTGGCATCCGGCACCAGCCAACAGTGCCAGCGCGAGTGCAACGCTCGCCAACAAAACCGGTAAGTTCAGATTCTATGGTATAGCATCACACGCATCTGCTTCACCGGAGCGCGGCCGATCTGCGCTCGATGGAGTTGAGTCCATGAACTATATGGTAAATATGCTTCGCGAACATGTTACGCAGGAGACGCGTATTCACTATATCATTACAAGCGGAGGTGAAGCTCCCAATGTAGTGCCTGCCTATGCCGAAGTATATTATTATGTAAGACACCCCAAACGCGATGAAGTAAAAGCTGTATGGGAGCGCATTGAGAAAGCTGCACAGGGAGCAGCACTTGGTACGGGTACGCGACTCGAGTTTGAAATAACAGGTGGTGTATACGATGTGTTACCGAATAAGACACTGGCGGTAATGATGGACAGCAGTCTGCGCGCAGTAAAAGGATATACCTATACGGCTGCCGAAAAGGAATTTGCTGCGGCTATACAGAAGACGTTTACCGGGGATGTTCCGTCATTGGAGACAACGAACCAGATCATGCCTTTCGAAGTGAAGAATACTCCACACAGTGCATCTACCGATGTAGGCGATGTAAGTTGGGTAGTGCCAACGGTAGGGCTGGGGGCAGCTACGTGGGTGCCGGGAACAGCAGCGCATAGCTGGCAGGCAGTAGCCGCAGGAGGAACTACCATTGGTTACAAAGGCATGATGATCGCAGCCAAATCGCTCACGTTAACAGCCATTGATTTGTACAACGCTCCTGACAAATTAAAGAAAGCCTGGGAGGAATTGAATGAACGGAGAGGCACCAGTTTTAAATATGAAGCCCTGCTGGGCGACCGAAAGCCAGCGTTGGATTACAGAAAGATTGGCGCGAAGTAGACAGATTGTAGCAACACAAAAGCTTTGACGGGCACGGATTATGAGCGGGGTGAAACATTACCTTACGCATTGCGTAATTCGTGCTTTGTATTTGTATCTTTGCACTTGTATGATAAAAATCGGTGAAATTCTCATATCGGATGATGTTGTAGAAAAAGAATTTGTCTGCAACCTCGAGAAATGTAAAGGTGCGTGCTGCGTGGAAGGTGACTTTGGTGCACCGCTGGATGAAGACGAACTTGCTATCCTGGAAGAGATATACCCGATTGTAAAACCTTACCTCACCAAAGAAGGCATCAAGGTAATTGAAAAAGAAGGTACGCATACAACAGACGATGATGGCGACCTGTGTACACCGGTAATTGACGGCCGCGAGTGTGCATACGCTATCTACGACAAGAAAGGAATTCTGAAATGCGGCATCGAACAGGCATACCTCGATGGCAAGATAAAATGGAAGAAGCCTATATCCTGTCACCTTTACCCAATCCGCATTACCGCGAAGAAAAACTTTGAAGCACTCAACTATCACAAGTGGCACATCTGTTCACCAGCCTGCTCACTCGGAAAAGAGTTACAGGTACCGGTATATAAATTCCTCAAAGACCCGCTGATCCGTAAATACGGAGAACAATGGTATAACGAATTGGTAGAAGTAATCGAAGCACTGCCGAAGAAGGAGAAAGTGAAGAAAGAGAAGAAGAGCTGAATCACTCTGTGCTCCTTTGTGCCTTCTCTGTGTTCTTCGTGCAATGGATTTTTGCATTCGTGAAGAGTATAGCTATTACTATAAAGGCTGTATAAATCGCAGCGTATTCCCATCCGGATCGGTAATATAAAACTCCCGTCTTCCCCACGTTTGATCAAGTGGCCTTTGATGTACAGGTGATTCCTTTTTAGAAGAAGTATTCAACCCGCGCGCTATATATTTCCCGAACAATGCATCGATATCCTCTACGAGTATATTCGCTGCGATACCGGCCTTCTGATCGCCCTCCAAACTGGTAAGCATCAACGCAGCATCTTCATTTGTTAATATCACAACAACATCTTCAGAAGAATCACCCGGAAACAATTCAAAATCAAGTATACCGGTATAAAAGGCAACAGACCTTTTCATATCCGTACACCTGAAAAGAGGAATCATCTTTTTCATAACTTTAATAGTTGCTGGTTACTGGCCTCTGGCTACAGGTAGTATTACCTGTGTTCATAGATATACTATATATAGAAATCATAAACCTCGAAGTAACGTCACCTTCCTGCAGCCAGAAGCCAGCAGCCTGTAACCCTCCTAAAGCTCCAGTCCCAGTCTGCGCGAAAGATCAGAACTAAATACATTGTTCGGATCGTACTTGCGCTTGATATCGAGCCACTCTTTATACTGCGGATACATCGCTTTGAAAGTAGCTTCATCCAGGTAGGCATCTTTTCCTAAATATATACGTCCCCCCATAGACAGTACCATCTGATCAAGCTTTTGTGTGAAAGCCTTGAGCTGATCTTTGATCGGGAAGTCGATCGCGAAAGTATATCCTTCGAATGGGAACGAAAGTAATCCTCCTTGTCCTTTGCCAAACTTCTTCAATACATTAAGGAAAGGCACGCAATCACTCTGTGTTATTTCGGTCAGGATCTTACGAATGTTTTCACGGCCATTCTCCATCGGTATAACAAACTGGTATTGTATAAAGCCGCGTTTACCATAGCCGCGATTCCAGTTGTTGATCATGTCCAACGGGTAAAAGAACTTGTCGTAATGTGCAATGGGTTTACCACCCTTCTGCATAATATATAGGGCTGTGTTGAGTATTTTAACCGACAACGTATTGAGTGTAAAACTCGGTAAGTAAAATGGTACGGTAAGTTTCGCTTTCTTGCCAAGCTTCAAGGGCTCAGCGCGCAGACTGGCAGGCAGGTCAGCAAGTTTAGCGTGGTTACCCATTGTCAATACACCGCGACCGAGATCTTTACCGCGTGCCATCGAATCAAGCCATGCAACGGATGAGCTATAGTCTTTATCACTTTCATCAATCGCATCCAGCATAGCATCGAGATTCTTTGCCGGTACAGCTTTCTGTACAAAATAAGTTGTCTCAATTTTACGAAGCTGTATACGTGCGGTGAGAATGGTACCGAGTAATCCGAGTCCACCGAAGTTTGCCCAGAACAAATCGCTGTTCTCATCGCGACTTGCTTTCAGGATGCGACCATCGGCCAGCATGATCGTAAAGTCGTAAACACAATTTACAAACGACCCATCGGCATGGTGCGCTTTACCGTGAACATCATTCGCGATAGCACCACCAATGGTAATATACTTTGTTCCCGGGGTTATCATCGGAAACCATCCGCGAGGCGCCAAGTATTGAATAATATCTTCGAGACTTGTGCCCGCTTCACATTCGAGTATACCTTTCTCCGGGTCGAACGAAATGAATCGGTTGAACTTCTCCATCTTGATGATGGCGTGATTCTGGTTGGTGGCCTGATCAGCATAACTTCTCCCCAGACCGCGGGCAAGAGGTTTGTCGAGTTTGAGTGTTTCCTTTACATCGCTTAGCGACCGCGGGTAAACGACTTGAGAGGCATGGGCAGGGATATTTCCCCAACCCGAGAGGGTTTCTTTTTGAGGGTGCATACTTAAAACTAACTTATAGACAATGCGAAAATAATAAGTTTATTCCGATTGATCGCGCTCGCGTCCAACATGAACTTCCGGCAACGATCTAAATTCACTGGGTGTCATCCCGTCCGACTTTTTAAAGTACGTGTAAAACGATGACAGACTGTTAAAGCCACATTCAAAAGCAACAGCCGCCACTTTCATATCAGATGTGCGCAGTAAATTTCGTGCCTCTTCCAGGCGCAACAAATTGATATATTCCGGAAAGCCTTTGCCGCTTTGCTGGTTAATGAGATGAGACAGTTTATGCGTATGTATATTCGTTAACGATGCGAGTTTGGGCAACGTAAGCTCGGGATCTTTGAACAACTTTTTAGTCACAATTTCATCCGATACTTTCTGAAAGAGTTGACGTGTCTCATCGTTATCAGACTTTTGATAGGGAGCGATCTTCTTCGATACTGGTTCGAACAACTCTTTGTAAAAGCGAATGCTCAGAAAACTGATCAGGTATATCATCACAGAGAATCCGATGGAGATGCCCACTATGCAGAGGTAGTTCATAGAGAAGCATGACAGCAGCAATACAACGGTACCGATACTGCTCAGCAGCACATACAGCCAACGCTTTTTGAGTACCGTAGATGAACTGCGACTCACAACCATACATGCAGCAACGGTATAAATCAGGATATAGCCTCCAATGCCAAGCAAGTGAAGCTTGCACACATTCATCTGGTATACCAGCGGCAAAAACGGAGGGACGAGCTGAAGGAGTTCGGAGAGCCCGGCTTTATAGTCTGGATTTAAGAATACATGACAATACAAAAGTGTAAGCGGACCAATCAGCGCAAGCGATGTAAGCGATATACTGTTGAAGTGGACAACATTGCTTTCGTCTATGAAGAGATATAGTGAATCGGCCAGGAAGAATATGAGGAAAAGATTCAACGCGACCAGCACCAGGTTGGATGTTGCCTTTCGAAGCTTCGAGGTGAGTACATACATACTTAAAAGCAGACTCTGCAAAATGCCGTAGCCTCCGAAAAGGACCATGATCGCTGACGTCATAGGATAAAGGGTTGCGTGGGTATACGATTCAAACGGGACGAGGTTTTGATAAAATTAGGTCTTTTTGACCTCAAAATGTACTTCAGATTTATAAATCCGGAAGATCGGAAGCGCATGAAGCAATTGCTTGCACTAAAAATTTTTGATTTATGCAGAGACTGATCGCACTGGGATGTTTACTCATCCTGACACAAACCTTGTTGGCACAGGCAACCCGTACTGCGGAGATACCGCATCCCGCGGATGAGACATTTGGATTTTCCATGAACCAGGCAAGAGACCAGGCATTCTACGTTTGGTCGCGGGGCGGACGTGATACCATGAATATCTATAGCGTTGTGAAGAAGAAAGGAAAATGGCAGAAGCCCGCGCCTGCTTCATTCTCTTTGAAACCGGGTGTATGGAAAGATATAGACCCGTTCGTAACTCCGGATGGACAACAGGTATACTTTCAATCGAATCGTCCGGTTAAACCCGGAGGCAATGTGAACAAGCAGTTTGATATCTGGATGGTGTCTAAAACTCCGAAAGGCTGGAGCGAGGCGAAACATCTTGGCAACATCGTGAACTCGGATAGCTCCGAAGCATTTGCTTCCGTAACACGCGATGGCAGGTTATACTACGGCTCGATGCGAAAAGAGAGTTATGGCAAACTTGATATTTTTTCTTCTGTGATTAAAGATGGCGTGTGGCAAACTCCGGTTAATGCAGGCATGACGATCAATACCTCGCAACATGAAACCAATCCGTTTATAGCGCACGATGAGAGTTTCCTGATCCTGTCTACCGAGACTGATGGAAATTATGGTGACAACGATCTGTATATAAGTTTTAACGTTAACGGACATTGGACAAAGCCCTGGAACCTGGGAAGTGCAGTGAACTCTTCGATCGCTGAATTCTGTCCGTTTATGCTGCCGGGAGAGGATACGCTATATTTTGCAAGACTTGAAAAAGGCAAGCGTTTCAAAGAAGACTTGTACAAAGTATATCTGCCAGTTTCAACGTTGAGACAGTTGGTAACAGGTAAGGCCTCTATATTTGAAGATGGATTGCTCTCGGAAGGCAACACCATGAACACAGCCTTTGAGCCTGATGGCAAAACGGTATATATAGCCCGTTCGAACAGTAATCGTTCCGTTGTAAAAATATTTCAATCACATTTTGCCAACGGTAAATGGTCAGAACCGGTGGTAGTGCCATTCTCACAGAACGTTGCTTATACAGGTTTACCATACGTAACGACCGATGGCCGCAAGATGATCTTTTCTGCCAATGGAAAATCGAAAGACATCTGGGTGAGCGATAAGACTCCCAACGGTTGGGGTGATCCGTATCCGTTGCCGGGAAAAGTAAATACAAACGAACATGCCGAGTACTTTGCCACAATGACCAGTAGCGGGACACTATATTTCTCTTCAGAGCGGGGCGATAGTAAATGTGATATATACCGGTCTGAACGTGTTAATGGTGAATGGCAGCAGCCCGTGCGTGTTGAAGGTATAAATACGAATGCTTCGGAATCAAACCCGCTGATCGCTCCGGATGAAAGCTATATGATCTTTATGGCTGATCGTCCGGATGGCTTTGGTGGATACGACCTATATATCAGTTATCGTGAAAACGGCACGTGGAGTACTCCGTTGAATTTAGGCCCCGAGATAAACAGCGATGTGCACGACTTCCAACCGGCACTCAGTCCGGATGGGAAATACTTTTACTTCACTCGCACACCGTGGCCGACTGGTTCAGACAAACGATACGGTCGCGAAGATGTTTACCGGATTGATGCGCGCGTACTCCCGTTAAAGCGTAAATAACAATGCTATAGCTTGGGTGCAAGCCATAGAAACCCGAGACTTAACAAAAGTGTGATGAAAAAGATCAGCGGTGCTACAGGAGTATACGCTATATACTTGCTATCGCTGATCTCTTTTTTATTGATACTTCTTTGCTGCGATACGTTAACCCGGTTTGCTGCCTCGAGCGAATGCCATGAATTATTTGTGGATACATAGTAGGGGAGCTGCACAGAATCTGCGGTGGCGAGTATATGCCAGCCGGAATTACCTGCCCATGTGGTGGCATGCCAGATGTTGTCGATGCGTGCATCTTCAGCTAATGGTAATGAGATGCTGTCATCTTGCAATACCGGTGTGCCACCGGCTGAAGTCAGTTCAATGTCGACCGGCTGATGGGGATAGATGGGGAATGTACTTTTTATCCGGATGGCGTTTGCAACGGACTGGCTGCGCGCAATTTGTTCCAGTACAGGCGACCAGAGTTTGCTATAGGCGATAGTATCGCCCTGTAATATGAGCGGGTATGTGTTTTGTAGTAATTGGAAACCAACTTTGCCGGTGCCGGCATAACCAAATCCTGCGAGCACTCCTCTTTTGTTTTGAAGAATGGTTTGAAGCGGAGATATACCTTCCGTAAATGCAAAAGGTGCAACGGCAAGGCTGGCGGTTTTTCCGGAAGCGAGTATAATGTTGGTGGTGTCTGTCTTCAGTGAGACTGTCTTCCAGGGAATGAACGTTGTAACGTTACGGCTGTTCGCAGGCTGATCGTGCATCAATACCAGTAATCCCAGACCATTATCAATCGCATCTTTCAGCGCCTTTATCTCTGCGGCAGAGATACTTTGCAGCGTTTCTGAATCAACAATGACCAGGTCAAAACCGGAAAGTATTTTTTGAGACAATGTGTTTATTTGTACAGAAGGGTGATTGATATACTCGTACCGAAAGATGCTTCGGGATAATTGCGAACGGAGTACAATGCTGTGATTTTTACCGGACAGAAAACTCTTCAGGTATTGATTCTCAAAGACAGGCTGCTGTTGCAGGAACAATGTTTTATAAGGTATAGCAGGATGAACAATTACCGGTACAGGTTCTGCCCATGCTTTGCCTGCTTGTCTCACAATAAGCTCATAAACAAAATTGCCGGACTGTCGGGGCGTAAACGATAACTTAAAAGAATGCATGCCCGGCTTTGTAATGGTTACGGAATCTTCAACGCCCGCAGGTGACTTCAGTGCGATCGTAAGGTTATCACCCGTCATGGCGTACTTTCCCTGAAGTATACCTTCACGATTTGTATATACCCGATCCGGTATATTAATAGACGTTAAACCAGTCGGCAAATTTCCGGATATATAGTTAGCGTTGTCCAGTTGATTCCAGGCATAGGCAGGTAGCCCGTTACCCAGTACCAACCTGATTTCTTTTGCTAAAGATGTAATATCATTTATCGAAGCAAGTTTAATGGAACGCTTATACGGTGCAGCATCGGGCAAGTGATAGAATTGCAGATCCTGGTTAGTACGATATAAACTATCAGCCTGCTCTTTTCTATAGCCATCGGTAAGCAGTACAGCCGAGAGTTCTTTTTCTGTTTTAAATGATGGTCTCAAAAACAAGGCAGCGATAGATGTCATTAAAAAAAACGCTGCGATCAATCGTAAAGTGCGGAAGCGAATCTCCCGTTTGTATTCCTGCCAGAGAATATATATACCGAAGAGAATAAGTATAGCTATAAACCACCATCCGTCCAGAAGCGGATGTACCGTTAGTGCCTGGTCAGTCATGAGTACGCAGGTTTTTAATAAATGCCTGATCAAGTTCGTGTAATGTTCGCACAGATGCTTCCGGAGCACTTGCCGTTACGGGCAATGCACGCCATAGTGAAGCCTGTATATCGCTTAGCGCTTTTCGCTGTTCTGCAGGCTTTACTTCATTCTCAGTAATTGCACGGATCAGTGATAAGCTTTTCAAATATAGCCCCGGTTTCTCCAGTGCGAGCTTGCTTAACTCGCGGCCCGCGTCCGTTAAGCTTCTCCTGACAATATCATCAACGTACAGGCTATCTGCAGCCAGGGTTGAAGCAATGATCTGTGAAGCCTTTCGTATAGCCGGGTAACTTTCATTTTGTTTTGCTGCTGCCTGGGCTGTTGCGCTTTTAACTTCACTCAGATCTCCCGTCATGCGTTTCTCTTCTTTTAGCGGAGGGGGATCAAAACCCGTGCGGTGCACGTAGATGCGCGAATCCTGACTGATCTCTTTCAATAGTTTCAGCGCTTTATACTGAAACGGTAATGACTTCTCCGGCTCATACAAGCGCAGGTGTAGCTCGGCATCCCACATTATAGTAAGTGCTGCTTTTAATTTGGCACGAATGGATTGTGTAAAGAATGTAGCTTCTTCTTCGCTATCGTGTTCATGTACAAATCCTGCCGGTATACCATTCTTGTCTGTCTCACCTTCTTTACCTTCAGCATGGTGATGATGATCATGTCCACCTTTCTTCTCTTCTACAAGGTTGTGCTCATTCTCCGTATCATGAACGTGACCATACTTTTTCGTGATGTCTTCATCTTCATGATCGTGATCTTCTTCAGCCGGATTTTCCTGCGGACCTATACCAGATTCAAATTCTTCTCCTAAAAATTCTCCGTAACGCAGGCGCAATACTTTTTGATCATAACCTAATTCATTACTCTTCGATTGGAATGTTTGCTTCGTGATCTGCTTTCTCTCTTTCAGGAGTTTCTCCGTGTCGATAATGATTTGTCGCTGACTGCGGAAATAATCCGGCATCAGGTCAACACCAAGTCCATCGTCAACTACAGTTTCTTGTTTCGTAGTGTCGAGTAGCGACACAAAGTAAGTCTCGGTGCGTGAGCGATTCGGTATAGGTTGTTTCGTATCGAAGGTAACGACATAGAAATATAATTCATCCCCCGGCTCCATCCCGAGCTTCGCGAGATTCAGCTTGCGAGTGGCATCTATATGTTTACCACGGATAGTAGCTGGTTTTTCAAAGAACAATTTGTCTTCTCTGAATTTTACCGATTCACCACTTCCTTTACTCACGGTGGCTATAATGTGTGCATTGTCCAATCCGTAGTCATCAGCAAGTGTAGCCTGTATATCAATGGTAGCGTTATTGCTGAATTCAAGTTCGGTAAATTGATTCAGCTTGTGTACGGTAATAACCGGGGGAAGATCGTTGATTACTTCCAGTTTATAGAAGTCAGAATGTTTGGTCTCACCTTGGTCAGTCGTCCAGGCCAACTGATAGAAGCCCGTTTCGGAAATGTTTTTTTGCAGCGAGAATGTCCCTGCATCAGAAGCTTTTAAAGGTATATTTTCCTTTCCTGAAAAGATCAGTGACGGCTTTTTTACTCCGGCCGTAAAAGCAATGTTCCAATGAATGGTACTGCCCTCGGCAAAAGTTAATGCCCACGACTCCGTATGCTCTGTCTTCAGATTGGTATAGGCCGGAGGAGTAATGGTAATACTGGTTTGCTTTACCTGTGCCGGAGCCGGTATAGCGGCAGAAGGATTTTTCGTGTCCTCATTTACGGCTGTCTTGTCTCCCCGGTGTGTAAGCATAGGAGCAAATGACGTCAAAGTAAACGAAGCGAGCATACTAATGGCAAGTATACCCGTAGCTTGCAACAAACGATGCGGCAATCTAATGGATGGATATAGTGCATCGAATGCCTGGACCGTTCGTATTTTCTGAAGCTGTTGTAGTCCGGTGAGTTCTTCGTTCTCTTTCAGTAAAAGATCGCTGCTGTTTTGAAGCGAAGGAAAATGCTGATTCAGATATACCGTAACCTTATACGCGTTCAATTTGAAGAGATGAAGCTGCTCGCAACGAAATAGGAATAATAGTATACCTCCGATGATAGCAAGAGCAAGCGATCCTGCCAATGATACATGGAGTACATACGGAACTATAAATGCGACTAATGCCAGTGCCAGCGAAAGAATGAATGCTTCACTCATACGCATGATCTTATACTTGCGCAGTAACTGGTGGAGGCGATATCGTGCGTAGCTATCGTTCATTGGTTCCGTTTATAGGCCAGTAATCGTTCGGTTAACAGCATGAGGGCGATCAATATGATCAGGTATTTGTCAAGCTGGGTTGTTGCTATAACACGTTTTGTCGTTGAAAGATTTTCGGAAGATGCCTGTAAAAATGTTTCCGGTATAGTTCGCTGGTCAGCCTTGTCTGCGGTTTGCTCCAGTGTACTGTCTTGCAGTAATGCGTTTGCCAGTGTAACGGTGAGATGCTCTTGTAGGGCGTTGTCGATATTTAACCGTTGCGAAAGTGTCCAATGCCGGTGAGGCGTTTGTGGTCCTTCCGGATATAGTATATCGTTTGCTGTCGGATCGTTCTCATAGGCAATGAGATGACATGCGCCAGGTTCCGGAAAAGGTTTATCGGATAACCAGATGACCCAGTCGGTTGGTGTATACTGAAAATTCGTTGTACGTTTTACAGTTGTTTGCATGGCTACTGCCGGAATTTGTCCGATGGATTTGAGTGATACTTCCATGATAGTGGCATCGAACTGAAAATCCTTGTCATACACAATAGTCACGTGTAGAGTATCCGTTACGTTTAATGTTATGGGATCGTTTTGTAACGATATAATTTGTTGCCCGGGGGATATACCTGTTGTGCTATATTTGAATGAGGTCAGTTTCGCATCACTTTTCGCTAGTCGCACTACGGCAGAATCTGATTTATACCGTGCAGCCAGTACCGGGTATTGTTTCGGATCAGCATCTGGAGTGATCCACCTGATAGTGGAAGGGAACATAACACGCTCGCCTGTAAAGTCTTTCAGGTAACTTCCGGACAGCACGACAACTTCCTGCGCACGCGATGATTTTAATTCGTTGAGGAGCGCCCAGTAATTTTTAACGTTGTATGCTGTTGTATCTTCTTCGGCAGGAAAGCCCGGTGCGAGGTAATGTGTTTCGTAGCCCGCAACGGTAAGGCTGTCCGCCAGTGAAATTATTGTTTTGTCTTTTTGAATGCCGGGTTCAATCACAAGCCACTTCTGTTCTTCCGTTGCTGCATGTTTCCATTGTATACCAGCGAGCAACAGCACGGTGAGTATAATCAGTAAACAGCGTAGGATTAGCAGGAGTACTTCGTTGAGACGTATCGCTTTAAACTGTTTGGTGCTGGACTCATCGAGGTGGCGTAGACTACCTATATAAATAACTTTTCCTTCCTTGCGACTGAGCAAATGTATACCAACCGGTATAACCAAACCGCTTAGTGCCCAAAGCCATATCGGATTTGCAAACTGCATCAGCGCGCCAATGATTTTCTGATTTTTAAAAAATTACGAAGGGTTGTTTCAAACGGCTCATTGAGATTTACCAGTTCATAACTGATTTGTTTCTCCAGCATCCAGTTGCGTGATTGGTTGATCCATTGCTGTACCCGTTCGGTATATTGTTGCTGTTGAGCCTGTGTTTCTACTTTGGTGCGTACACCGGTTTCGAGATCTTCAAAAGTATAGGAGCCTTTAAAGTCCAGCGTTGTTTCATGTTGTCCCATCACATGAAATACAATTACTTCGTTGCGTACCGTTTTCAGACGCGTGATGAAGCGAAGCAGATCATCGTTCTCATCATATAGATCTGTAATGAAAATGATCATTTCTTTTCCATGGTGATCGTACAGATGTTCGAGTCCGTTACCCTTGCGCCATGTACCTTCGCTTTTTACTGTCGCGAGTGCATGCAAAAAGCGCATGAACTGCTGTTGTTCAAAGCGCGGTTGTATTTCCGTGATCTCTTTTTCGTTAACGGTATATAGACCAAAGGCATCACTTTGCTTGCGTGCCAGGTAGGCGAGGGCTGCGATCATTACCTTGGCGTACTGAAATTTACTCAGTCCGCCTTCGGCATACATCATCGAGCGACTGGCATCCAGCATAAACTTTACTGTGATGTTAGTCTCAATGTCGGCTTGCCGTATATAGTAGCGGCCGGAACGAGCATACATTTTCCAGTCGAGCATGCGCAGGTCATCACCGGGCTCGTAACTCCTGTATTGACTAAATTCCTGTCCGGCACCTACACTCTGACTTTTATTGCTGCCGCTCATGAATCCTTCCACGATTACGCGCGCGATCAGTTCCAACCCGTTTACGGTGTTGATCACTTCCGGCTTGAGTAACGATCGTATTTCAGAATTCATTTTCAGCTGTAAGTATATGCTGCTATACTTGTTAAATTGTATTTGTTTGCGTGCGTACGTGTTCCAGCAAATGTTTGGTGACGAGATCAGACGTAACACCTTCGGCCTCTGCCCGGAAGTTCATGAGTATACGGTGGCGGAGTACAGGGTAGGCTACACGCTCAATGTCTTCTGAAGTAACAGCAAAATTACCGTGCAGTAACGCGCGTGCTTTCGCGGTCATGATCATGGCTTGTCCGGCACGTGGACCAGCCCCCCAGCGCACCCACTCTTTTACATACGGTGTGCTTGAATCCGGGCGTGTTAAGCGTACTATACTCGCAACGCGTTCAATCAACTCACGACTGATATGTACTTCGCGCACCAGGCCTTGTGCTTCTTTGATCTCGCGACCTTCCAATACTTTATTGATCTGCGTAGTTTTTCTTCCGGTAGTAGCTGCGAGTATTTCCGTTTCTTCTTCGGCTGTCGGGTAGCCAATTTTTATATATAGCAGGAAGCGGTCGAGCTGTGCTTCCGGTAATGGAAACGTACCGGCTTGTTCAATCGGGTTTTGCGTAGCGAGTATAAAGAAAGGTTTATCCAATGGATATGTTACACCTCCATACGTTACGGAAAATTCCTGCATGGCTTCCAGCAATGCCGATTGTGTTTTAGGAGATGTACGGTTTATCTCATCAGCCAGTATAATGTTGGCAAAGATGGGACCTTTGTTGAATTTGAAAAAACGTTTACCCGTGGTGTGATCTTCCTCCAGCACTTCTGTACCAATGATATCCGAAGGCATGAGGTCCGGTGTAAACTGAATACGTCTGAAAGGTAAATCTATAGCTTCCGAGAGCGAACGGATCATCAGTGTTTTGGCAAGACCGGGTACACCTTCCAGCAACGCATGTCCACCAGCCAGAAACGTAATGAGCAACTGATCGACAGTCTCACTCTGCCCGACAATTACTTTCCCGATCTCTTGTTTCAAAGCACCGAGCTTGTCGATGATGCTCTGCACGGATTCTTTCATATGTGTTGAAGTGTTGATGTTTTAACGTGTTTAGGTGTGTATGTGTGTATGTGTTTATGTGATGTTGTCTATAGCTATATTTATACTTTTAACTTCTTACTTCTTACTTCTTACTTCTGTCTTCTACCTCATCAGCGCGTACATCACTATATTCACACTAAATCTTGTGTTATCTATTCTATAAAAACGTTTGTTTCTGAAATCGTAGTCCCATTCGCAGCCGTAGTCTTTGTTGCTGTAGAGGATGCCGATCTTGCCGTTGATTTCTATAGCCTTCAGGTAATCGTGTACAATGTCATCGCCCCAGCCATTCAGCTCCTGTGATGTAGTGGGAGGTCCTTCGAACTGGAAGAACATCGAATATATAGGATGGTTGTTTGGAATTTTCTTCAGGGCATTCGCTCCAAAGATTACTTCCATTTGTGATTCGAACGACTTGGCAAAGAGTCCGTCAATGTCATGGTTGCAGTCATCTACAAATACAAAACCTCCGTTGCGTACATACTTTTCGAAGTTGGCTCGTTCGGCCGCGGTAAACTCTACCAGTTTGTGGCCACTGAGGTAACAGAACGGGCAGCTAAAGATCTTGTCGCTGCTCAGCGGAATTATATTCTCTTGTGTATCCACCTTCAGTGTAGTATACTCGATCAGGGAGTTCAGCACGTTCGAGGGCATGCGCTGGTCTACATCCCAGTCACCTGACTCATATTGAAGGCGCGTAAAGAAAAACTTGTTAGCCGCGTACATAGCGTATCAATGGCAAGTTCTTTTTTTCTATCAAACGAAAAAAGAAAATTATATAAGTGGATACTGCAACGAGTTCGAAGTGCTGAAAATGAAAAGTCCCCGGGCATGCCAGGGACTTTATCACATGTATAGCTTTCGGATCAGATCGCGTCTGACAGACTGGTGAAGGTAAAGTCGCGGATCTTCATCGGGGGAATCAGGTAATTGTTGTTTGATTCCACGCTTACGGTGCGCTCTGCTTTACCCAGTTCTTCCAGGTTGTTCAGCATGATGATCGGACTTTCGTTGAAGCGGAAGTTCTTGATCGGGTGCATGATTTTGCCGTTCTCGATATAGAATGTACCATCGCGGGTCAATCCGGTCAGCAGTAAAGTTTGCGGGTCTACATCACGTATATACCAGAGGCGGGTAACTAATATACCTTTCTTGGTTCCGGCAATTAAGTCTTGCAACGACTTGGTGCCGCCTTCCATAATAAAACTGTCGGGAGCCGGTATAGCTTTAACACCTTTTTGCTGTGCCCAGTAACGTGAGTAGGTGAAATTTTTTACAACGCCTTTTTCAATCCACGTGGTTTTCTCCTGAGGGCGGCCATCGCCTGTCCAGGTACTGGTTGGTAAATCGGGATGCAGTGGATCAGAATATATATTCACCCGCTCATCCATCAGTTTTTCACCGAGTCTTGTTTTACCACCGGCTTTGCTAAAGGAGCTGCGTCCTTCATCGGCTTGTCGTGCATCGAGGTCGAACAGAATACGCTCGAGTAATACTGCGGCCGCTGCCGGTTCGAGTATCACGGTATATTTACCTGGCTCGATCGCTTTCGCAGCTGCCGACTTCATACTTTTCTGCGTAGCAATTTCGGTTGCTGCTTTGGTATCAAGTTTTGTAAAATCATTGTAGCCACGGGTAGCATAGCCAGAGCCTGTACCATCGGTTGTGCGTGCCGTAACCGAGAAGTTTACATTGGTGAACGTGTTATAGGCAAACAAACCTTTCGAGTTCATCATGGCTGCGAAGCCTTTGTTGTCTTCGAGGAAACCTGCTGCTACCTGCTTGTTATCTTTGGACACCTGCAGACTTTGTGCGACAGCATCGGTACGTTGCTTCGGAGTTATAGCGGCTGTTGCCGGAACGTAGGTGATGGCATCGGTATATTTCTGTGGCTCGAGAAACGGAACGAACTCCGGATTTTCAGGAGCAAGTTGTGCAAGCTCTTCAGCACGTCTTACTACTTTCTCAAGTGATGCATCATCAAACTCGTTGATGGTAGCGGTACCCAGTTTTTTGCCGAAGGCAGAAGATACAACCAGTGTCGTCTGACTTACACTTCCGCTGGTGGATACTGCGTTGCGTGCATACCGGATGTTACCACTGTCAACACCGGATATATTTACCTCGCATTGCTCTGCTTTGGAATAGCTCAGTACTTTTTTCAGTAAAGCCTGTGCTTCATCTTTTGTAAGTATAGGCATAGTATTATCCGATGTTTCGTGATGTGTTTATAACATTTACTCCTTTGTAGTGTGTGGTGGCAGAGCCGTGGGATACAGCACTCGACTGCATAGGCTGACCTTTACCATCGAAGAATGATCCTCCGAGACGGTAATCCGATTCATCCGCTATACCGGCAACCGAGTTCCAGAACTCCTGCGTGTTCGATTGATAGGCTACATCTTTCAGCATGCCTACGATCTTTCCATTTTTGATCTCATAATATAGCTGGCCACCAAACTGGAAATTATAGCGCTGCTGGTCGATGGAGAAAGAACCATCGCCAATGATATATATACCCTTCTCTACGTTCTTGATGAGATCGTTTACGCTGCGTTTTTCCTTACTTGCCTGCAGCGATACATTTGGCATACGCTGGAATTGGACACTGCTCCAGCTGTCAGCATAGCAGCAACCTTGTGATGCATCGAGACCAATGATGTGTGCCTGATCGCGTATACTCTGGTAGTTTACCAGGATACCATCCTTCACCAGATCCCAGCGACCGCATGGTACACCTTCATCGTCATAACCAACAGCACCGAGTGAACCAACCTGCTGTTTATCGGCAAAGAGATTTACATTCTTGTTACCGAAATTGAATTTTTTGGATTGCCACTTGTCAAGTGTCAGGAAACTTGTTCCGGCAAAGTTCGCTTCGTATCCGAGTACACGATCAAGTTCTGTCGGGTGACCAACCGATTCGTGAATGGTTAACCATAAGTGAGAAGGATCAAGTATCAGATCATATTTACCGGGCTCTACAGATTTAGCTTTCAGTTTTTCTCCGGCCTGCTGTGCACCTAAACGTGCATCTTCAATCATATCATAGCGGCCTTTATAGAGTGTTGTCGGACCGCTGATCTTATCCTGTGGACGAGCATAGAGATATTCATAGCCCATACCCATCGGTGCACTCAAGGCATTACGTGTCTCAAATTTACCGGTAGCAGCATCGATCTTTGTAATGAAGAATGTAGGCCAGATGCGGTGTATATCCTGATCGATATAGGAACCATCTGTCGATGCAAAATATTTTTGTTCGTTAACCGTAAAGAGAAACGAGTTGATATAGTTTGCTCCGCCTTTTATAGCAGCATCGTTTACACCGAGCAGCAGATCAACTTTTTCTTTTACCGGCACTTCGAACGAATTTTTTTCGATGGGAGCTTTCCAGCTTACTTCACCAACGCCTTTCTGCGGAACAAGTTTAACAGGCTCGGTAAGTAAACGTGAATTTTCTTTTGCAATCGTTACAGCAAGTTCTGCAGCTTTAGCAATGCTGTCTTTATCCAGCTTGTCCGTTGCAGCAAAGCCCCAGCCGCCATTGGCGATAACGCGTACACCCATCCCGTAAGACTCGGTATTTACAATGTTCTGTACTTTGTCTTCGCGCGTAATAACAAATTGATTGAGATAGCGACCGATGCGCACATCGGTATAGGTAGCACCTTTGGAGCGTGCAGCATTGAGTGCTACATCGGCCATTTGTTTTTTCTGTGCTACATCAACGGTCTCAAGCGCCCGCTCGGGAGGAATGGGTTTCCCGAAGGAGGGAATACCCGCCAGCACAGCAGCCGATGCTCCCATGCCTGCAAGCTGAATAAAATCTCTACGTTTCATAATGAGTTATTTGTGGGAATCAGTAAATGTATAGCAATATGTAAATTCGTTTTAAGATACAGAATAGTTTTTCGCTTATCCAACGGAAGGCGGTGAAAGTAGTTACGAGCTGTGAGATATAGCAGCAAGCTGCCGGCTTCTGGCTGCAGGAAGTGTGGGAGAGGAGAGCGTGTGAGGTGGATGGGGGTATTTTTGTCGGTATATTTATCTGCGAAAATCTGTCCCGATAGTTATCGGGACAGGAAAGAAATAAAAAAGGCTGTTCGGTGTTGGAACAGCCTCATGGTAAATTTCAGATCAATTTATTATACAGCGTCTGAGAGACTGCTGAAGGTGAAGTCGCGGATCTTCATGTAGGGTATATATACATTGGTGCCGCCTTCGCTTGTTACCGCCCGCTTCTGCTGCCCTAATGTTTCCAGGTTGTTCAGCATGATGATCGGACTTTCGTTGAAACGGAAGTTTTTGATCGGGTGTTTGATCTTTCCGTTCTCAATGTAGAAAGTTCCATCGCGTGTTAAACCGGTATATAGCAACGTTTGCGGATCAACGGGACGTATATACCAGAAGCGTGTTACGAGTACACCTTTCTTGGTATCCTTGATCATATCTTCGAGTGTTGCACTTCCTCCGTCCATAATCGCATTACCCGGGAATGGTATAGGCTCCACATTTTTCTGTGATGCCCAGTAACGATCATAAATAAGATTCGCTACGGTGCCGTTACGGATCAAATCCATTTTCTTGCGCGCAAGTCCATCACCTGTCCAGGGGGAAGCAGGTACTTCTTCACTCCACGGATCGGTATATATATTTACTCTTTCGTCAACCAGTTTTTCACCGAGCTTGGTGCCTCCGCCTTTCTTTGATAAAAAACTTCTGCCTTCGTCAGCCTGGCGTGCATTCATGTTCAGCATAAGACGAATCAAATCAGCACCGGCAGCAGGCTCAAGTATAACGGTATATTTACCCGGTTCAATAGCCTTGGCGTTGCGTGACATCAAGGCTTTATCAATCGCTACTTTTGAAATTTCGGCAGCGTTGAGTTTGCTTACATCATTCAGATCGGCAGCGGCCCAGCCTGAACCCGTACCATCGTTGGAGCGCATGGTAACGGTAAAGTCTACACTCGTAGATTTATTATAGGCAAATAAACCTTTGCTGTTCATGATGCAGGAGAATCCGCGACTGTCTTCCAGATACCCGGCAGCCGTTATATCTTTTACGGCAGCAGGATTTATACTATCAGCGGCAGCCTGTGCACGAAAGTCAGGTGTGATCTTCGCAGTAGCTTCTGAAAATGTTTTAGACTCCGGTCCGTATGATTGCTGTGGAAGTGGCTCCATGAACTCCGGATTTTCCGGAGCAAGCTTCGCGAGCTCTTCCGCACGTCTCACTACTTTTTCAAGCGATGCGTCATCAAACTCGTTGATCGTTGCTGAACCTGATTTCTTGCCGTAGTACGATTGTACCGCGAGCACTATATTACTGTCTTCACCGGAAGTGGACACGCTGTTACGCGCATAGCGAATGTTACCGCGGTCGTTGCCGTTAAGGCTTACCGAGCAACCATCAGCTTTGGAGAAGCTTATCACTTTCTCCAATATCTTTTTAGCTTCTTCTTTTGAAAGGATGGCCATGTATTTACAATTTAGTTTAGGTTATTATTTGAGTGTTGGCATGACAAATGATCAATCATAACTATATCGTTCGTCCTGTATTGATCACGTTGATACCGTTGAAGCGTGTGGTCGCAGAACCATGTGATACGGCGTTCGACTGACTTGGTTGTCCTTTACCATCGTTAAAGGCACCATTCAATCTATAGTCACGCTCATCGCAGATCTGCACACACGAGTTCCAGAACTCCTGCGAATTTGCCTGGTATGCTACATCTTTAAGCATGCCGGTAATTTTACCGCCTTTGATCTCAAAGAAGAGTACACCGCCAAACTGGAAATTATACCGCTGCTGATCGATGGAGAATGATCCATCCTTCACGATATATATACCTTTATCCACATTGGAAATCATCTGCTGCGGAGTAACCTGTTCCTTACCCGGCTTCAGCGATACGTTGGCCATGCGCTGGAACTGTACATCGGCCCAGCTCTGCGAGTAGCAGCAACCGTGCGATTCTTTCTGATCGATGATGTTTACCTGGTCGCGTATAGCCTGGTAGTTAACCAGTGTACCATCTTTGATGATGTCCCATGATTTACATTTTACACCTTCATCGTCATAACCAACCGCTCCGAGTGAACCTACTTGTGTTTTATCGGCTACGAAGTTTACAATCTTGCTGCCTGCGTTAAATTTACCTGACTTCCATTTGTCAAGCGTGAGATAACTGGTGCCGGCAAAGTTGGCTTCATAACCGAGTACGCGATCCAGTTCAGTCGGGTGTCCCACTGATTCATGTATCGTTAACCACATGTGTGATGGTTCGAGTACGAGATCATATTTACCGGGCTCTACAGATTTAGCTGCGATGATCTGCTTCGCCTGTTCAGCTGCCATGCCGGCATCTTCTACAATGTCGTATGATTTGTTGTAGAGTATAATTCCTCCGGGACCTTCAATCTTGTCTTCGGTTCTGGCATCGAGATATTCGTAGCCCATACCAACAGGTGCGCTGAAGGCCGAACGATTCTTGAATTGTCCCGATGCACGATCGATCATGGTAACCGTAAAGCTCGGCCACGTACGATGTATATCCTGATCGATATAGGAGCCTTCGGTTGATGCGAAATACTTTTGCTCGTTTACCAGGAACATCAGGCTGTTTACGAAGCTTGCACCTTTCTCCAACGCTTTGGAGTTGGCGGCCATCAGTAAATCTACTTTGTCTTTTACCGGAACTTCAAAACCGTTTTTCTTGATCGGTGTCTTCCAGTTTACTTCACCGTGTCCTTTTTCAGTAGCAAGCTTTACCGGCTCTTTCTGAAATTTTGAATTCGCTTTCGCTATAACAGCAGCGCGTTCGGCTGTCTTCTTCATACCGTCAGGCGTAACGCTGTTGCTGGCAGCAAAGCCCCATGTACCGTTTACAATCACGCGTATACCTACACCAAACGATTCGGTGTTGACTATATTCTGAACTTTCTTTTCGCGTGTAATTACGAACTGATTCAGGTAGCGACCGATGCGCACATCGGCATACGTAGCGCCCCATGATTTAGCCGTGTTGAGTGCTATATCTGCCAGTTGCTTTTTTTGGCTGGCATCCATCAGCGGATCGAGCATGCGTGCCGGATCTACCGGGTTTGAGAAAGCAGATATAGGGAGGAGCATGGCGCCTGCACCCATACCGGCCAGTTGCATAAAATCTCTTCTGTTCATGAATGATCGGGGTTAGATGGTTCTGCCTGTATTGATCACATTCACTCCGTTAAAGCGTGTAGTAGCACTGCCGTGCGATACTGCGCTTACTTGTGAAGGTTGTCCTTTTCCATCGAAGAATGATCCGAAGAGGCGGTAATCTTTTTCATCGCAGATCTTTGCACAGCTGTTCCAGAATTCCTGTGTGTTGGATTGATACGCTACATCGTTGAGCATACCGGCAATCTGTCCATTCTTGATTTCGTAGAATACGGTTCCGCCAAACTGGAAGTTATAGCGTTGCTGATCGATGGAGAAAGAGCCGCGACCGGCTATATATATACCTTTCTCTACATCTTTGATCATCTGTTCCGGAGTATACGGTTGTTTACCCGGTGCCAGCGATACGTTTGGCATGCGCTGGAATTGTACATCGCTCCAGCTCTGTGAATAACAGCAGCCATGCGATTCATTCTGCCCCAGCATGTGTACCTGGTCGCGTATAGCCTGTACGTTAACAAATATACCGTCTTTGATCAGGTCCCAGCGTTTTGCTTTCACACCTTCGTCATCATAGCCCACGGCACCGAGGGAGCCCGTCTGTGTTTTATCGGCAAAGATGTTTACGATGTTGCTTCCGTATTTGAAGTTTCCGGATTTGAGTTTATCCAGTGTCGCGAAACTTGTTCCGGCATAGTTGGCTTCGTAGCCGAGTATACGGTCTAGTTCCAACGGGTGGCCTACTGATTCGTGAATGGTGAGTCCTAAGTGATTTGGCTCCAGCACGAGATCATATTTACCCGGCTCTACTGATTTAGCCGTGGTGATCATTTCTTTGGCCTGCTTCGCTGCTATAGTCGCATCTTCTACTATATCATAGCTGTTACGATAGAGCATCGTGCCTGCTATACCTTTTACTTTGTCTTCCGGTTTCGGAATCATATACTCATATCCCATACCCATCGGAGCGCTCAAGGCATCGCGTGTTTTAAATTTACCGGATGCGCGATCGATCGCGGACACCGTAAACGTTGGCCAGATACGATGTATATCCTGATCAATATAGGATCCTTCGGTGGATGCGAAGTATTTCTGCTCATTGATCTGGAAGAGGTTAGAGTTTACAAAGCTTGCTCCGTTCTGCAGAGCTGCAGCGTTTGCTTTTAACAGCAGATCTGTTTTTTCAGATACCGGTACTTCGAATGAGTTTTTAACAATCGGAGTTTTCCAGCTCACTTCACCGTGTCCTTTTTCAGGAGCGAGTCTGACCGGCTCTTTCTGAAATTTAGCATTTGCTTTCGCGATGGCTATGGCTTGTAATGTAGCCTTGCGTATACCATCAGCGGTTACCGAGTTGGTAGCGGCAAATCCCCACGTACCGTTGGCGATGACGCGTATACCGGCACCGAACGATTCTGTGTTAACAAGATTCTGCACTTTGTTTTCGCGCGTGAGAATGAACTGATTCAGGTAACGCCCGATCCGGATATCTGCATAGCTTGCACCCGAGGACTTTGCTGTGTTGAGCGCTACATCAGCCAGTTGTTTTTTCTGTGCTATATCAAGCGGTATATCCAGCAATGCCTCTACCGGAACCGGATTACCCAGGGAGGAGAAAGGTAGCAGCATCCCGCCAATACCCAACCCCGCGAGTTGAACAAAATCTCGTCTTTTCAAGGTTATCAGATTTAGGTTTAAGAGTTATTCGGATAGTAAGTTATCCAAAAAGCAAAAAAGGATACCGAAAATGGTATCCTTTGCTATTAGATTATGTGAGTGGTTCCCTTTCGGATGAAAGGTTACTTGATCACCGAGAAATCAAATGAAGTTTCGAGGAACTTGGTGGTAAATTTACCGGAACGGAACGTAGGGTTGTCCATCAATGCAAGGTGGAACGGTATAGTTGTTTTTATACCTTCAATCACAAACTCACTGAGGGCACGCTTCATACGGGTAATTACTTCTTCGCGTGATTGTCCGCTTACGATCAGCTTGGCAATCATACTATCGTAGTTCGGAGGTATAGTATATCCTGCGTATACGTGGCTGTCTACACGCACTCCGTGGCCACCGGGTAAATGGAGGTTGATAATTTTACCTGGTGAAGGGCGGAAACCGTTTGCAGGATCTTCTGCGTTGATACGGCATTCCATCGCGTACAGGTTGGGGAAGTAATTTGTTCCGGATATAGGTACACCGGCTGCTGACTTGATTTGTTCTTTGATCAGATCGTAATCAGTAACTTCTTCCGTGATCGGGTGCTCCACCTGTATGCGGGTGTTCATCTCCATGAAGTAAAAATTACCGTGCTTGTCTACAAGGAATTCAATTGTGCCGGCACCTTCGTAATTTATAGCTTTCGCTCCTTTTATAGCAGCTTCACCCATGCGCTCGCGCAACTCCTGGCTTACGATAGGAGAGGGCGTTTCTTCTACAAGCTTCTGGTGTCTTCTCTGTATAGAGCAGTCGCGTTCTGAAAGGTGACATACTTTTCCATACTGATCGCCCATTACCTGTATTTCGATGTGACGCGGCTCTTCAACGAACTTCTCAAGATATAGTCCATCGTTACCAAAGGCAGCACCTGCTTCACGCTTGGCATCATCCCATGCTTTCTTGAATTCAGATTCATCGTTAATGATGCGCATACCTTTACCACCACCACCGGCTGTTGCTTTCACAATTACCGGGTAGCCGATATCTTTTGCCAGGCTTATACCTTCTTCGATCGAACCAAGCAAACCATCAGAACCGGGAATAGTGGGTACACCGGCTTTCTTCATGGTATCTTTCGCCGTTGATTTATCTCCCATCGCGTTGATCATGGCCGGTGTAGGGCCAATGAACTTGATTCCGTATTCGTGGCATATAGCGGAGAACTCTGCACGCTCAGACAAGAAACCATAGCCCGGATGTATAGCATCGGCATTGGTAATTTCGGCTGCAGAAATGATACGGGGTATATTCAGGTATGAGTCTTTGCTGGGTGCATCACCAATACATACGGCTTCATCGGCAAAGCGTACGTGCAGGCTTTCGCGATCGGCTGTAGAGTATACGGCTACTGTTTTAATATCCATCTCTTTGCAGGTACGGATAACACGTAAGGCAATCTCACCGCGATTCGCTATAAGTATTTTCTTAAACATAGTGTTTGTTCGTTCAAGGTTGAAATTTTAAAGGTTCAGAATTTAAGGCCGGCACTTCTGCCAGTAACTTTAAATTCTGAACCTTAAACTATATATCTATAGATTAATCA
Organism: uncultured Chitinophaga sp.; assembly: GCA_902168205.1. Classification (GTDB taxonomy): domain Bacteria; phylum Bacteroidota; class Bacteroidia; order Cytophagales; family Cyclobacteriaceae; genus Ohtaekwangia; species Ohtaekwangia kribbensis. The sequence goes on from CABHOK010000003.1 coordinate 1,004,504, forward strand.
GGCTCTACCACAAACAATACCTGGTCGTACTCCACCGGGCTTGAATTTTCTACCGGTGCTTTCACGATGGTACCTGATACTTCTGATTCGATCTCGTTGAAGAGTTTCATCGCTTCAATGATACAAACGGTTTGTCCTTTAGAAACCTTGTCGCCAACCGAAACGAACGGAGGTGTATCCGGATTGGATGAACGATAGAATGTACCGATCATAGGAGATTTGATCTCGATCGTTTTCTTGCCGGAAGCCGGAGCTTCTGCAGCCGCTTTAGGTTGCGTAGCAGGAGTTTGAGCAGCCTGTTGTACAACAGGAGCTGATGTTGCTACCGGTGCTGTTGCTGCTACAGGAGCAATAACAGGACTTGATTTGAATACTTTCTGATCAGGCTCACGCTTCACATGAAGTTTAAGTTCCTTGGTCTCGATATCCACTTCGTTCAAACCAGACTTGGATATGAAATCGATGAGGTCGCGGATTTCAGATGTCTTCATTTCAGTTTGGTTTGCTGCAGGTTCAGCTGTTGCCCGTGCAGGCTTCGCTTCTTTTTTAGCAGATGTTTTTGCTGGAGTTTTGCTCATGATCCTTCGTTTATTCTTTTACACGTTCGATATACTCACCGTTACGTGTATCGATTTTGATTTTATCACCCGTATTTACAAAAAGTGGAACGCGCACTTCTACTCCTGTCTCCAGTGTAGCAGCTTTCAGTGTACGGGTTGCCGTATCACCCTGCACACCAGGCTCAGTATATTGTACTTCCATTACCACGTGTGATGGTGCTTCTGCTGTTATAGCTCTGTCGCCATTTTCAAAAGCGATCAGCAATGTTACACCTTCTTTTATATAGTTAACGGATTCGCCCAGTAAAGCTTTATCAAGGTATATCTGGTCGAATGTTACGTTGTCCATGCACACCAGGCTATCACCATCTGCATAGAGGTATTGGTATTCTTTTGTTTCAACACGGAGAATTTCTACTTCTTCACCCGGGCGAAAACGGTTCTCAGCTACTTTACCATTACGAACGTTGCGCATTTTGATTTGATAGAACGCGCGAAGGTTTCCCGGTGTACGATGCTGCAGTTCTTCTACCTGCATGATCTCACCGTTGTAGCGCATAAAGTTTCCTTTACTCAGATCGGATACGGTTGCCATAAAAAAAATTAGGTCATTAAGTTACGAATCAATTAAATAAATACAAGTCAGTGATTTGAGCCGTTAGTCGTTATCGGTTATTCGTTAATCGTTATTACCAGGGTATATATATTAACGGATAACGCTTAACGCTTAACTGTTATACGCCCATTTCACATATACTGCGCCCCAGGTAAAACCTCCACCGAAGGCAGCGAGTAAAAGGTTGTCACCTTTCTTGAGTTTCTTTTCATAGTCCCACAGCAACAATGGAATTGTTCCTCCGGTAGTGTTACCGTAGCGCTCAATGTTCATCATTACTTTGTCTTCAGCAATACCTACGCGATGTGCCGTGGCATCGATGATGCGTTTGTTCGCCTGGTGTGGAACAAGCCATGCTATAGTATCAGCATTCAGATTATTACGAGCTGCAACCTGTGCAGATATATCGGCCATGTTGGTAACAGCGAATTTGAATACCGCTGAACCTTCCTGGTATACATAGTGTAAACGCTTGTCTACTGAATTGTGTGATGCAGGCATGCGGCTTCCACCGGCCTTCATGTGCAGGTATGCTTCACCGGCACCATCGCTCTTTAATTCAGAATCCATTACACCTACATCTTCGGTAGTTGGTTCGAGCAGTACACAACCAGCTCCGTCACCAAAGATGATGCAGGTCGTACGATCAGTATAGTCCATGATGGCAGACATTTTATCACCACCAATCACAATAACTTTTTTATACATACCGGATTGAATAAAGCTGGCTCCGGTAGTAAGTCCGTAGATGAAGCCTGAGCAGGCAGCACCCATGTCAAAACTAAAAGCATTCACAGCGCCTACAGCAGTAGCTACAATGTTAGCGGTAGCGGGAAACGTCATGTCGGCTGTAACCGTAGCGAAGATGATACAGTCGATCTCTTTCGGATCTGTTTTGGTTTTTGCCAGCATGTCCTTTACGGCTGCTATGCCCAACACCGATACACCCTGGTTTTCACCTTTTAATATTCTTCGCTCTTTAATACCCGTGCGGGAGGTTATCCATTCATCGCTTGTCTCCACCATGGTTTCAAGCTCCTGGTTGGTAAGAATATAGTCCGGAACGTATCCTCCAACTCCGGTAATGGCTGCTCTGATTTTAGTCATACAATTTTAAAATTACGCAAGTGGTTGTCAGCCCTGGCAACCGAATAAAAAAGAAAAAGCCCGATGTATATATACATCGAGCATTGAATTTTCATAATTAGGCTATCTCTTTCGAGATATAGTCTTTCCCGATCGTGGTACAAGCCACACGTTCAGTGAACTGAATGTTTTCGAGTGCAGACCCGTTCATGCAATTACGCCAGAACTTCTTTTTCCATTACCACCTTACCATGGAAATATAGTTTTCCTTCGTGCCAGAAGGCGCGGTGAGGCAAGTGGTTTTCTCCCGTTGTAGGGCATACTGCTAATTGTTTTGCAGTTGCTTTGTAGTGGGTTCTTCTTTTATCTCGGCGTGTTTTCGAGGTTTTTCGTTTCGGATTCGGCATAGTCTAAAAACAGTTTTTATTTTAATTTTTTTAATATATCCCAGCGCGGGTCGATTCCATTGTTGTCATCGTCTTTGTCGTCACCGCTACTATCAGAAGAGGTGTAGACAATTTTACCTTCCGGGTTTTCTTCATCCTCATCGTCTTCAGTTTCCTGAAATTTGGGATGGAGTTTTTTCATCGGTATAGCCAGTGCGATGAATTCATACATATACTGGCCGAGTTCAAGGGTAGCGGTATCGCGGTGTATCATAATGATCTCATCGCTCATCTCTTCATTCACATCTCCAAACTTGAAAACAATGCTATGCTTGCTGTCAATCGGAAAATCGAATGGTTCCAGGCTTCTGTCACAAACCAGAACAGCGTTTCCTTTAATATTAAAATCTGCCTCAATGAACGTTTCGTGTTTATTCAGTGCAACATCGGCATGGAACTTTCCCTGCGAAACGAGGTCTGTTCCGAACTCCCTGAAGAACGCTTCACCTAATTCATAATCGAAGTGGTGAACCTTGTTACTACTCAGGCCGATAATATTTACACTATAAGCCCCCACGAAATCGAACCCTTTAAGGTTTTTTTAAAATTAGTCGGCAAATTTAGGAGAATTAATGAATTTCTACACCAACGTGTATAGAAATTGCACAAAACGTCAATTCTGAGGGCCTGAGGCGGCTTTTTAGAAGATAGGTAACGGGCAAATAAGAGCGCTTCAAAGTCTAAATGAACTCGTGGATGGCAATGTCCTTGAATTCCTCGCGCGACTTCTTGCCATAATTTTCAATAATAAAGTCGATAACTCCTTTCTTGAAGCCCAGTTTAATGGCAATGTTCTTGGTGAAGATGATCTCGCTTTCAAACACGTTCTGATCAATATACACCAGCTCGATGCTCGACATCAGGTACTCAAATTTCTGATCGAGTGAAAGCGCTCCCAGCGAATCTATAGGCTCGGGATTACGAATCAGTTCAAGTACTTCCTCTTCTGGAAATTTACGCTCACGGGCAATTTTAAAAATCAGTTCCCGCTCGATCTTGGCAAAGTGCTTGTCAGCTTCGGCCAGTTGAATAAGTATGTTCAGTTGCTTTTTAGTGACAATATCCATTTCAACTAATACTTGAATATCAAATATAACCATTAATAAAATCTAACCTTATTCGTCCGGTCAAGTGGTAAAAATGGCCTACCTAAGTAAGGTTATTTTTCTGTGGATGGTTCAGATCGGTATTTGAAAATATCGAGCGCTCTATAAATGGCTTCGCGTAGCGAGCTTTCGTTTGCAAGATTTTTTCCGGCTATAGTATACGCAGTTCCGTGGTCGGGGGATGTGCGAACTATTGGTAGACCTGCGGTAAAATTTATACCATCATCAAAGGCTATCGACTTGAACGGTATGAGCCCTTGATCGTGGTACATCGCCAACACGGCATCGTACTTACTATAGGTACCGGCAGCAAAAAAACCATCGGCCGGAAATGGTCCGTATACCAGTTTACCTTTGTTCTTCTGGTCGGCAATAACGGGTTTAATGATCAGCTCTTCTTCCTGACCGATAAGTCCGCCATCACCGGCATGCGGGTTCAAGCCGAGCACAGCAATTTTTGGTTTCGTAATGCCAAAGTCTTTACGAAGCGAGTGCTCCATTAGCCGAAGCTTGCTTTCAATTTTTTCTTTTGTAATAGAAGTTGCTACATCTTTTACAGCGGTGTGTTCTGTAACAAGACCTATACGAAGTGAGTCACTCACCATGAACATCAGGCTCTCTGTTGCACCGAAGTACTCGGTTAGAAATTCTGTATGTCCTTTGAATGGGAACTCATCACTGTGGATTGTGAGCTTATCGATCGGGGCCGTAACCAGTGCATCGATCAATCCTTCCTTTAGTTCTTCACATGCCTGCCTGAGAGCCGAGAAAGCTGCCTTGCCCGTTTCTTTGGAAGCCTTACCGGGGTTGATCTCAATAGTATCTTCCCAACAGTTGATCACATTGATAGTCTTGGGAGCGAATTGCCCTTTGTTACGCACCTGTGTATAGTTAAACTCTTCAATGTTCAACTGCTTCTTATAGAATGAAAGTACACGGGCCGATCCATATATAACCGGAGTGATCATGTTAAGAAGTCGGTTATCGGCAAGAGCCTTGATCACTACTTCAGGACCAACACCATTCAGGTCACCAAGTGTAATACCAATGCGGGGTTTCTGTGCTTGAGTCATGTAAAAACAAAATGAATTCTTTGCGATTTAGTAAATATTGGTGGAAAGTCCGAAAGTGGGGGAAGACGGGAAGTCCGAAAGTCGGGAAGTCCGAAAGATAGAAGACAGGGGTAAGAAGTAAGAATAAGGGTGTGACATAGAGTATATTTTTTTAGAGAAAGAGGCTGTTGGGGACTGACTACCTTGGCGTATATTCATGTGCCACTGTATTTCATTCAGTCGAGCTTATCTAGTTATATAGTCCCTGGTATCTTAAATCATCCATAACCCGATCTATATATAATTACAGAGGGGCATTTACCTTCTTACTGATGGCTTCTTACTTCTCATCAATTCACATCTTCCAACTTCCGGTCTCCCAACTCTCGGCCTTCCGGACTTCCCAACTCCTCGTCTTCCAACTTATTCGTACTTTTAACCCTTCATGGAAAAATCATTTGATAAGGTACGACCGAAGAAGTCGCTGGGGCAACATTTCTTGCACGACCAGAATACTGCACGTAAAATTGTTGAGTCACTGAAAGTAAAGGAGGGTGCCAACCCGGTGCTGGAGATCGGGCCGGGTATGGGTGTGCTTACGCAATACCTTGTTACGAATGATAAACTGAATCTGAAGCTGATCGAGATTGACCGCGACTCTGTGAAGTATCTTCATAAACACTATCCGGCCATGGGCGAAAATATAGTGGAGGGAGATTTTCTGGCGATTGAATTGAAGAAGGTGTTCGACAGTACGTTCGCGATCATTGGTAACTTTCCCTATAACATTTCATCGCAGATATTTTTTAAAGTGCTGGAGCATCGCGACCAGGTTGATCAAGTGGTGTGCATGCTTCAGAAAGAAGTTGCCGATCGCATCGCTGAGAAACCCGGCAGTAAGACCTATGGTATATTAAGTGTGTTGCTGCAGGCATACTATACGGTACAATATTTATTCAAGGTACCACCGGGGGCATTTACACCACCACCGAAAGTTATGTCGGCAGTGATACGATTGGAACGCAACCAGACTGTGAAGCTGGGTTGTGATGAACAGCTCTTTGTAAAGGTGGTGAAGCAAGGGTTTAACAATAGGCGGAAGACCTTGCGCAACGCCCTAAAACCTCTAATTTTGCCTGCCGAAATTTCATCCCTTAAACTGCTTGACAAGCGGGCTGAGCAGCTTTCCGTGGAGGAGTTTGTTCACCTCACACAATTAATTGAATCGAGCCGTGGAACAGCAAACACTGGAGTTTGAATTAACAAAAGAATTTCGCGATCGCTTTCAGCAAGCTCTGGATGAACGTGATGATGCCTTCATTCGTAATTCACTGCAGGATGTAAAGGCTGCCGATATAACTGCACTGGTATACGAATTTACTCCGGAAGAATCGAAGTACTTCATGGAGTTACTCTCGATTGAAATTCAATCTGAAATTATTCGTGATCTTGATTCAGAGACGCGTAAAAAATATCTCAAACTGCACGATCCGCAGGCCATTGCTATACTGTTGAATCAACTGCTCTCGGATGATACTGCTGATATACTTCATGAACTGCCGGTAAAGGTGCGCGAAGAGGTATTTGTAGGACTCGAGCCTGTACTGCGTTCGCAGGTAACCGAACTGCTACGATACGAAGAGAATGTAGCCGGTGGTTTGATGGCGAAAGAACTTATACGCGCGCGCATCAACTGGACGGTAGTGCAATGTGTAGATGAGATTCGCAAGCAAGCTGAAAATGTATCGAAGTTCTACCAGGTATATGTGGTAGACGATCGCGATAAATTGCTGGGTAGATTATCACTGCAGGACCTCATCATCTCGGATGCACGCAAGCTTGTGGCAGATATATATGAGAAAGATATAGTCTCGGTCGAGACCTATATGGAAGACTGGGAAGTGGCGGAGGTCATGAAGAAATATGAACTCGTGTCGGTGCCTGTAGTAAATGTACAAGGCTACCTGGTAGGACGCATCACGATTGACGATATCGTTGACGTGATTACCGAGCAGGCGGAGGAAGAACGACAGATGATGGCCGGTATCAGTGAGAATGTTGAAGAAGATGATAGTATCTGGCGTAACACGCGTGCCCGTCTGCCGTGGCTGCTGATTGGTATATTGGGTGGCTTGATGAATGCCAAGTTTATGGGCTTGTTCGAAGCAGAACTTGTACGGGTTACAGCTATAGCTTTCTTTACACCACTGATACAGGCAACCGGTGGAAATGTAGGTATACAATCATCGTCACTCATCGTACAAAGTCTTGCGAATCCTGATTTTGTTGATGAAGGTTTATGGAAACGTCTTATCAAAGTATTTTTCGTGGCTATACTCAATGGCCTGGTGCTGTCTACACTCGTGTGGGGCGCAAATATATTGCTGTTCCAGGAGTATACATTGTCGCTTGTGGTATCTATAGCGTTGTTCAGTGTTATTGTGTTCGCTTCGTTTATAGGTACTATAACACCGCTTATACTCAATCGATTTGGTTTTAACCCCGCGCTTGCTGCAGGTCCGTTCATTACAACAACAAACGATCTGCTCGGGCTTACACTATATTTCTTTACAGTTCACCTTATTCTCTGATGGCTCTTCCGAAATGTTTAATCATTGATCCCATGCATGAAAGTATTTTTCCGATGTTATCGGAGATCGGCTGGGAAGCAGTATCCATGCCTTCTATTACCCGCGATGCAATAAAAACAACGCATCATGGTTTTGATGGATTGATCGTACGCAGTAAAACGACTATTGATCGCGATCTGCTGGGCGAAAACCCTACGATTAAATTTGTAGGTCGTGCCGGTGCCGGTCTGGATAACGTAGATCTTGATTATCTCCAGGAGAAAGGTATAGCTGTATTGCATGCATCTGAAGGTAACCGTGATGCGGTAGGAGAGTATACCGCAGGTGCATTACTAAGTCTGATGCGAAATATACCCCGTGCGGACAGTGAGGTGCGTAACCGCGTATGGGAGCGCGAAGGAAATCGTGGTGAAGAACTGATGGGCAAAACGGTAGGCATCATTGGCTATGGCAACATGGGACAATCTTTTGCCAAACGAATTTCGGGCTTTGGATGTAATGTTTTAGCGTACGATAAATACAAAACCGGTTATGGCGATCTGTATGCTAAAGAAGTTTCGATGGATATGTTGTTTGCTGAAGCCGACATTCTGAGTCTACATATACCTTTAACACCGGAGACCCGGAAGATGGTTGATCTTTCATATCTCCACCGTTTCAAGAAGAAAATTATACTTGTTAATACCGCACGTGGAGAGATTGTATCCCTCACCGATCTGGCGGAGGCTATGCAAGGCAACCTGGTGCGTGGCGCTGTACTGGATGTGTTGGAAAATGAAAAGCTCAACACCTTTTCGCCTGCGCAGAAGTTGGCGTTCGATACATTGGCAGAAAAAACGAATGTAATATTCACCCCGCATATTGCAGGCTGGACGTTTGAGTCGCACGTAAAAATTAATGTAGCTTTGATACAGAAAATCGAAGCGCTCGGATTAGCGCATTAATTTTTTTATCCTTAATATTAAATAAACCAATCAGAGCTAAGCCATGCGTTTTTTCGAAAAGCGGATGAAGGATGTAAATGAGTTCTTTAACTCGATTATAGAGAAACCTTTACTGACATCTTCGCTGGTATTGATACTTGTTACTATCATCGTACTGGGGCTTAGTACAAAATACTATTTGCATGAGTTCGATACGTTCGTGCCGCAGATTTTAGCGGAAGCACATGGAATGATTTTCGACATTGCTGTGATCGGTATCTTGATTTTCTGGTTGAATCAGAATGGGGAGATACGGCAGCGTATACGTACCTATAAAGATGAGATTGACGACTTCCGTTTGTGGGAGTCTGAAGAAGCCGCGTTTCGTACTGTGGGTAATATCAAGCGTTTAAATCGCCATAAGATTCATGAGATAAACCTGGTGAACTGTTACCTGCCAAGAACAAACCTGAACTATGTTAACCTGGCTTCTTCCAATATGAATTCAGCAAACATATCGCAGTCAACACTGATCGAATCGAACCTGGAGAATGCTCGTCTTAACCAGACAAACTTTGAAAATTCAAATCTTAACCAGGCGAATCTGAAAGGTGCCTATGCCAGTGGAGCAAACTTTAAGGATGCATTCCTGATCAAGTCACAATTCGAAAATGCATTTTTGATCAAAGCTAATTTTAACAATGCATTTTTAATGGAAGCTAACTTGCAGAACTGTTACCTGATGGGGGCAGACTTTGAGAATGCAAGTCTTTATAAAGCCGATCTGCGCGGAGCAAAAGGACTTACCGTGGAGCAATTATCAAAGGTAAAAACGCTATACCTGGCCCGCTTTGATGAAGAGATACTGGAGCAGATTAAAACCAATCTGCCGGAGCTAGTTGGCTCCTGATTTTGGGAGATAAAAACAAAATTGTTACCTTTACAGCAGCAACGGTCCCGGAGACGGGGCCGTTGTTTCTTTTTTTTGATGGCAAGAACAAAATAAACTAAGTAACGAATCACGTTAAGCTATGAGCAAGAAAGTTTCATACTATACAAAAGAAGGTTTAGATAAACTGCGAAGCGAGTTAAGCGAACTGAAGTCAAAAGGCCGTGCGGATATAGCACGCCAGATAGCTGAAGCACGTGATAAAGGTGATCTCAGTGAAAATGCAGAGTATGATGCTGCCAAAGATGCTCAAGGCCTGCTTGAAGCGAAAATTGCTCAGCTTGAAGACCTGGTAAGTAATGCTCGTCTGCTCGATGAAAACAATATAGATACATCCAAAGTATCTATACTTTCTAAAGTTACCATCAAAAACAAGAAGAACGGTGCTTCCGTTACCTATACATTAGTATCAGAAGAAGAGGCTGATCTGAAAGCCGGTAAAATTTCTACCATGTCGCCCATCGGAAAAGGATTGTTGGGTAAGAAGAAAGGTGAAGTTGCCAAGATCACAACACCTGCCGGTGAAATTGAATTTGAAGTTGTAAATATTACAGCCTGATCATTCAGGTAAAGTAACTATTCTAAATAATAGATATATACCATGGCTTCCATTTTCACTCGCATCATCAACCGTGAGATACCCGGCTATATTATTGCAGAAGATGATAGGTACATTGCGTTCCTCGACATAAGTCCGCTTGTGTTAGGACATACACTGGTGATACCCAAACAGGAAGTGGACTATATATTTAACCTGGAGGATGATGCATTGGCTGGCCTGATGGTTTTTGCAAAGAAGGTTGCCAAAGCAGTAGAGAAAGCAGTGCCCTGCAAACGCATTGGTGTTTCTGTTATAGGCTTGGAAGTGCCGCACACCCATGTACACATTGTACCCATGAATTCAGCAGACGATGTAAACTTTACACGCGCCAAACTGTCGCCATCCAAGGAAGCTCTCGCAGAGGTAGCCGAAAAAATCCGGAAACATCTCTAGTATAAAATATAGCAGGCAGGCTATGTCTATCGACAACATACACCTGTCCTACAACGAATAAAAAAAGGATGCTATAAGAAATAGGATCCTTTTTTTATTCTTACTTCTATTTCTTCACAAACTTCAAATAAGCCACTCCGCTATTAGTCTTCACACTCAAGGTATATACTCCGGCCGCATAGTCTGCTACAGATAGTTCAAGTGAACGCTCGTGTGTGCTATAGCGAAGTCCTTCCTTGCTATGCGCTGACGTAATGACTATATCTTTCTTTCCTGTACCGGGAAGTGTGATCGTTAATTTGTCAGAAGCAGGATTTGGATACGCTGTTAATTTTTGTCCCGGATTGGTTTCTATATCCGTAATCACCACGTCAACGTTGTCTGACATAACACTGGTACATCCATCAATCGTAACCTGCACGGTATAGACCGCGCTTTCAGAAGTAGTTAATGTAACGCCTTTTTCATCGGTAATTTTTACACCATCCTTGAACCACTGATTACCCGTTGTGCTGCTCGAAGTAAGCAATGCTGCATTTGAGTTTTGAGACACTGTAACCGTTGGCTTCTGCGGATTGACACAGAAGCTTTGTTGTGCCACTGCAGAAGGATTATAGTTTTCGTTACCAGGCTGGTTTGCTACAACGGTAGCGGTACCCGCTTCAGTAAGCGTTACCTGGTTGCCGGTGATGGTAATTTTAGCAGGTGTTGTTGTCTGGTATGATAACGCAAGTCCAGACGTACTGGAGCCTGGCAGTGTAAAAGGAGCATCACCTAAAGTTTTATCTGCTATAGCAGGAAAGGTGATGGTTTGATCTGCCTTGTTGATGAGGAGTACAACTTCAACCGGGTCTGCTGCATCGTAAGTACCATTGCCCGTTTGCGTTGCCTTCATCATGATGGTACCGGCTTTATGTATAGTCACTACATTACCGCTTACAGATGCGATGGTTGGATCAGAACTTTCATACGTAATCGGCAGACCAGCATCACTGGTAGCGGTAAGGGTAAACGGAGCATCGCCATACGTTTTGGCAGGAAGCGGGTTGAACGTAATGGTCTGTTCCAAACGACATCCGGCTGGTAATGCCAAATCTGTGGAAGTATCGTGCACAAAGATTTCGTCACCGACCCCTGCTGCGAATCCGGTGATATATATCTTTTCACCAATGGCGAGTATATCTCCGGTTATACCACCGGCTGTAACCGTGGTGTTGTTAGTGACTTTTATAGTGCTGCAAGCCGGACCGTATGTTTTCCACAGCGTGCGTATGCTGCCATCAAACGCTGTGAAATATAAAAAGTCGTTAACAGCAAGAAGGTTTGCCGGTGCCGCGCTGACTGCCCCGGTATTTATATCCGATACGATGACTGTTCCCCCTGCCGTACCGTCACTCTTCCAGAGTTCTTCACCATGGGTGCCATCATCTGCCGTGAAATATAGTATACCATTGGATGCCGTCAGCTGGCTGATGTTGGAAGATGCTGCACCGGGGTTGATGTCCAATACCAGGCTGGTATTTGCTTCAGTTCCATCGGTCCGCCATAATTCTTTTCCACTCACACCATCGTTCACTACAAAGTATCCTATACCATCCACTTCTTCAAACTGAAGTATATCCGTGCTTACAAAACCTCCTGCAGCGTTGGGGTTAATATCTTTCACCAACACAGTGCCGGCATCGGTGCCATCGCTTTTCCAGAGTTCAAGTCCATGAGTTCCATCATCCGCAAAGAAATATAGCGCTCCGTTTTTGTTCTTTAATCCTTTCAGAAAAGTAAACGTCTTGATTACGTTCGTACCTGTATTTAATTCACCACCATCGCTGGTCCATAACCCAGCAGTGCCTGCATCATTGGCAATGAAATATAGTTTGTCGTTGAAGTTAGTGAGTGAAGCAGGATTGGAACTGATGGAACCGCCTATATTAGCAACACGCTTGGTCCCAATTACAGTACCATCACTCTTATATAGTTCGATAGCAACATTGTTGGCTTCATATCCCGGGAAAAAAGCAATGTTACCTACACCGGTAATTTCAGAGCCATCCGAAGGTTTGGCACCTAATTCAATGGTGCCGGCTGTTGTTCCATCGGTCTTCCATAAACGTATAGGCTCTTTACTCATATCCCTTGCCGTAAAGTATATAAGGTTGCTTATATGTTTCAGGTATGACGGATTGGACGAGCTATCGGCATTAAACCAGATTTCTTTCAGCAGCGCAGTGCCTGCACTGGTACCATCACTTTTCCAGAGCTCCTGGCCGTTGCCAGTATCGTAAGCAGAGAAATATAGGGCGTTGTCGAGGGATTCAAAATGTCCCGGATTTGAACCCGCATTTGTTACTGGTATATCGGTTATGCGATCCGTGCCTGCGAGTGTACCATCTGTTATCCATAGTTCGTTTCCGGTATTGCCATCATCAGCAACGAAATATAGTGTTGTGCCAAGGGGAGTAAGATCATTCGGAGGCCGTGTGCCCGGTGTTGTCCCTTTTGCTATATCCGTAACCAGTACGGTGCCTGATTCTGTTCCATCGCTTTTCCAGATTTGAAGACTGGCGCCTGCTGTCAGATCTTTCGGTGCTACAAAATATAGTTCACCGTTCATGTTGGCGAAATCAGCAGCATAGCTTCCTATATTTTTATAGGTAACGGTGCCTGCAGCGGTTCCATCGCTCTTCCAGAGTTCGGATGTATTGGCAGTAAAATATAGTATACTTCCTACAGCCGTTGTGTTTTCTATGATACTGAATTCTCCGAGGTTTTTAACGAAGGTAGTTCCGGCCGCTGTTCCATCACTTTTCCATAGACCATTAATGATCGTGCCATCAGAAGCTGTAAAGAAAAGCGTGCCGTTTACATTGGTAAGCAGATCAGGCGATGAACCGTCTGTTCCGGGCAGTATGTCCAATACGAGTTCGGTGCCTGCATCTGTTCCATCACTTTTCCAGAGCTCATAACCGTTGGTGCCATCTGTGGCAATGAAATATAGCATACTTCCTACGGCACTGAATCTGGCAGGCGATGATGAGCCTGTTCCTGTATTTATATCTTTTACCAATACAGTTCCGGCTGATGTTCCATCACTCTTCCAGAGCTCAACACCGTTGGCTGCGCTGTTACCGGTGAAATATAGTGTGCCGTTCGCCTGACCAAAATACGGACTGCTGCTGGCGCTGATGATGTTGTTTCGGAGCAGTACAGTTCCGACTTCTGTCCCATCACTTTTCCAGAGGTCGAGAAAGTTGGAGCCATCGGTAATGGTAAAGAAAAGTAAATTACCGGCTGCAATCATGTTGGATACATTGGCTGAGCCAGACCCGGTTTGTATATCTTTCACCAATAGCGTACCTGCTTCGGTGCCGTCACTTTTCCAAAGTTCGGTTCCTTCTGTACCGTTGTTTGCGAGAAAATATACTATACCATTTACATCAACCAGACTGGATGGACTTGAAGAGCTGCTGCCCGGATTTATATCCTTCACAAGTATAGTTCCAGCTTCAGTGCCATCGCTTTTCCAGAGCTCTTGTCCGGCACCGGATCGTCCATTGAAAAGCACTACGCCATTAAGTGGTGTTATACTGTACGCATCTATACCCGATCTGTTTGGATCTGCTGCCTGGTTGATATCCTTCAGAACGCTTAGCTGAGCATGGCAAAAAGTAGTCGCCAATACAAAAAGTAAAAGTAAAAGTCTCTTCATGAAAGGGGAATTTTCTTCTAAGATAGGCACTATCCGCTAAAGAAATCACGTATCACATGAATTTTGGATGTCCGTTGTTGTAACGTTTATTAAAAAATATTTAAGTTTTTTTTAAGTCTACAACAAACGATTTAGTGCCCCAAAACGGGTGATAATTTTGGGTTATTGGCATATACAATACCCTCTTTGGTGGTATTTGTATTTTGTAGTATAAAATTTTGCTGGTAGTTTGGTTTAACCTAAACACAAACTATATGAAGAAACAACTACTAGTAATCCTAGGGGTTGCGCTCGCATTTCTGTGCTTTGAAGTGCGCGCGCAAAACCGAACGGTCTCAGGAAAACTTACCTCTGCTGAAGACGGATCAGGCCTGCCTGGAGTAAACGTACTCGTGAAAGGCACTACCATCGGTACCGTATCTGATGCGGAAGGTAAGTATACATTGTCAGTCCCACCGGAAGGCTCCGTCCTTGTCTTCTCGTTTATCGGACTCCGAACACAAGAAGTAGAAATTGGCGATCGCTCTTCTGTTGATGTCCAGCTCAGCCAGGATATTCAACAGCTCAGTGAGGTAGTCGTTACAGCCCTTAACATTCCCCGCGAAAAGAAATCACTTGGCTACTCAGTACAACAAGTAGATGGCTCCGCAGTGTCTGATGTAAAGACGAATAACTTTGTAAACTCTTTGTCAGGAAAGATTGCAGGTATAGCTGTAAACGGTTCTCCTGGTGCTATAGGCGGAAGTACACAGATCATTATCCGTGGTATAAAATCAATTACCGGTGATAACCGTCCGCTATATGTAGTAGATGGTACGCCTATTGACAACTCGAACTTTAACGGTGCTCCTAAATCATCAGGCGGAAGTTCTCCGGAAGCAGGTGCCGGTGGTACCGACTTCGGTGATGCTGTTGCTGATATAAACCCGAATGATATAGCATCCATCACGGTACTGAAAGGTGCCAATGCTGCTGCCCTATACGGTTCGCGTGCCGCCAACGGTGTTATCATGATAACGACCAAGAGCGGCAAAGGAAGAAAGGGTATAGGAGTAGATATCAGTTCCAGTGTTGAGATCAGTAAAGTTGCTGTTCTGCCAAAATACCAGAATGAATATGGTGGCGGTTACGAACAGGAATTCGAGCTATACAACGGACAGCCTATTGTAAACTATGCGGCTGATGAAAGCTGGGGACCTCGTATGGACGGACAACTGGTGCGTGAGTGGTTCTCATGGTTTCCGGATGATCCAGACTATGGTAAATTAACGCCCTTCTCACCACACGCTGATAACGTAAAAGATTTTTACGAAACCGGTGTAGCATTGAACAACAGTATAGCATTAAGCGGTGGTAGTGACCAAACGAGTTTCCGTATAGGCTATACCAACTATAATGCAACGGGTACTTTCCCGAACGATGAGCTGAAGAAGAATAACATCTCCGTTAACCTTACCAGCAACCTTACTAAAAAGTTAACGATATCAACGCATGTTAACTATGCACATTTTCTGCATACCGGTATACCTACATCCGGATACTCCGATGCGATGGGTAATACCAACAACTCAACAAGCTTTAACCAGTGGTTCCAGCGTCAGTTGGATATGGAAAAACTGAGACAGTATAAAACACCAACCGGTGAACAACGCAGCTGGAACATCAGCAGTCCGACAAACATGCACCCGCTCTATTGGAACAACCCTTTCTGGGAAGTATATGAGAGCCCGACAAACCAGGCACGTGAAAGGGTGTTCGGTGATATATCGCTCAAGTATGAGATTGCAAAAGGACTAAATATACAAGGCTGGGCACGTACAGATTTCTATACGGATCGCAGAGAACGCAGACAAGCTACCGGCTCACTGGATCAGCCCTACTACGATGAAGATGTGCGTGAAGTACGCGATAACAACTTCGAACTTCACCTGACCTATAGCAAAGATCTGTCGAAAGACTTTTCGCTGAACGTACTGGCTGCAACCAACGTACGGAAACGTAAATATTATATCAACTACGGTCGTACATCCGGAGGTTTAAGTTCACCGAATTACTTTAACCTGAATGCCTCTGTAGACAGACCAATCATCAACGATGTATACCAGGAGAAAGAAGTACAATCGGTATACGGACAGGTAAGTCTTGGTTACAAAGGTTTAGCATACCTCGATGCGACTATACGCAACGACTGGTCATCTGTTTTACCAAAGAAGAACTGGGCCTATACTTATCCATCTGTAACGGGTACACTTGTATTCTCTGAATTATTACCGGCACAGGAGATCGTATCATTAGGAAAAGTGCGTGCAAGCTGGGCGCAGGTTGGTAATGATACTGACCCGTATCGCATTGCAACAACCTATACCGGAGAAACTGCTTTCGGTTCGTATCCTACCTATTCTGTAGCGAACGCATTGAACAATCCGGATCTGAAAGCGGAGTTGTCTACAACAGTAGAGTTTGGTGTGGAGATGAGCTTCCTGCAAAATCGTGTAGGCTTTGACTTCACATACTATGATATCAAAACTACCGATCAGATCATCAACCTCGATGTATCTGCAGCGAGTCGTTATTCTTCTGCATGGGTAAATGCCGGAGAATTATCGAACAAAGGTTTTGAAGTAATGCTATACGGCACACCCATTAAATCAGCTTCAGGTTTCACCTGGGATATAACGGCTAACTGGGCGCGCAACCGTAACAAAGTTGAAAAGCTCTATGGCGATTTGAACAACCTCATCATCAACAGCTATAGCGTTACTACCAACGCAAGGGTAGGAGAGTCGTACGGTACATTTGTACTCATTGGCTATAAGTATGATGACAACGGTAATAGAGTAGTTACACCGGCTGGTGCGTTTGTGCAGAACCCGAACCAGGTGTTTGGAAGTTACCTGCCTGATTGGACCGGTGGAGTTACCAACACTTTCAGCTATAAAGGATTTAGTCTCGGTGCTACGATCGATATACGACATGGTGGTAATGTATACTCTACGACCAACCGTTATGGACAATATTCAGGATTGCTGGATGTTACTGCCGGTTTGAACGATAAAGGAAATCCGAAGAGAGATCCGGTTGCTGAAGGCGGAGGCGTACACGTAGCAGGTGTTACTGCTGCCGGTGAGACATTTGATGATTATGTAGAAGCCGTTGATTACTTCGCGAACCAGTCAACCATTCGTGAGAACTATCTATACGATGCAAGCTTTGTTAAACTGCGTGAAGCAAAATTGACATATTCACTTCCGGGTACCATAACTTCCAAAACTCCTTTCACCGGTATATCGGTAGGTATATATGGAAGGAACCTGGCTATACTTCATAAGAATACACCGAACATCGATCCGGAAACAGCATTGGGATCAGGATCTATTCAAGGATATGAAAACGGTCAGCACCCAAGTACACGGGTAATCGGATTCAACCTGAATTTGAAATTATAGTATCCTGTCACTAAAAAATTAAGGAAATGAAAAACTATAGAAGATATAAAACCAAGATAGCAGCTGCGATTACAGCAGCTCTGATGATCGGGTGTACAGGAGATTTCGAAGAGATCAACACCAACCCGAACGATCCTGTTGTGGTGCCTACTTCGTACTTGTTAACACAAGCACAGCGAAATACACTGGCGCAACAATCATACTTTACAACGAACCTGTATGCGCAGCTGTTTGCCGAAACACAGTATACCAATACTTCGCGCTACGAAACCGAGCAAGCTTCGTTTGATGGTTTCTACCAGGGACCGCTGGCAGATTTGCAGGAGATCATTGATCTGAACACAAATGAATCTACCAAAGAATCAGCAGAGGTATTGAGCTCAGGTTCCAATGCCAATCAATTGGCAGTAGCGCGTATTCTGAAAGCCTATAATTTCCAGATTCTGACGGATACCTGGGGAGATATACCCTATAAAGATGCATTGCTGGGTATGGAAAATCTTTCACCGGCCTACACTCCGCAGAGTGAAATATATACCGACCTGGTGAGCGAGCTAAAGGCTGCCGCAGCACAGATCGATGCAGGTGCAGGTGTGGAAGGTGATGTTATCTATGGTGGTGACATGGACCTCTGGAAAAAGTTTGCCAACTCGTTGTTGTTACGGGTAGGTATACGCATGTCCGAAGCAAACCCTGATCTGGCGAAAGACGCTATAACATCTGCGCTTGCCGGTGGTGTATTTGAAAACAACGATGAGAGCGCGGTGTTTAATTACCTCAGCGCTTCGGTAAACTCCAATCCGATATACTCACACTTCCATGTGTCCAATCGTACCGACTACGCAATCAGCAATGTGCTGGTAAATTTCATGAAAGGTGTTAGCGATCCGCGACTTCCTGTATATGCAAATCCTACGGAGAACTCGGTAGAAGCAGGTACACCGGAATATGTAGGTGAACTATATGGTGTTACACAGGCGCAAGCGGGAGCAACCACCAATGCTTCCATATCATTCCTGGGGGATTATTGGAAAGAGAGCCCCGCTACAGCCATTATCATCATGAGTTACAGCGAAGTGTTGTTTATACAGGCTGAAGCTGCAGCGAGAGGCTGGGCAAGTGGTGATGCTGAAGAGTTATACAATGCTGCTATTGAGGCATCCCTGAATTATTATGGTATAACGGATGAAGATGTTATTAACGATTATATAGCACAGACCGGTGTACAATTTGATGCCGGTAACTATAAGAAATCTATAGGTGAGCAAAAGTGGATTTCGCTTTATGCTGTAGGACATGAACCATGGTCTGAATGGAGACGATTAGGATATCCTGTATTATCTCCTGCACCGGCAGCGGTGGAAGGTCGTGGTATTCCGCTCCGTTTAACATACGCTACGCGCGAGTATACCTTGAACGCGGAGAATGTAAACGAAGCTGTAAAGAGACAAGCTGCATCGGGAACTCTTCACATGAGCGATGCCGTTTGGTGGGATGAGTGATAAGTTAAATACGCAAAGAAAAACCGACCTGTAAAAGGGTCGGTTTTTTATTTTATGGTATATCTATATATAGCTCTGTAGCGTGTTACCATCCGGTTCTGTACTCACGCTTTACAAACTGGTTGGCCTCATCGAAGTTGGTGATCTTCATGTTGGCACCGTCCCACATCAGTTTAATGTTCCGTCCCGGAAAATCGAATTGTTCAGCGTTGTCTTTCTTCGGGATACGAACATCGTAGCTGCGTATCGCGAGGTTACCCATCAATACTGTTTCGGTAAGCGGACCTGCAATTTCGAATGGCGAACTAACTTCCATTTTTCCATAACCTGCCTGGCAAGCTTCTACCCATTGTGCATAGTGGCCGTCAGCTCCGCCTGGTACACGCTTTATAGTCTGCGGTATATTTACTTCTTTATTTCGGGATGTTGGTATCAGGGATGGGTACATACCGTAGGTACCGCACATCATCTTGCCTTTGGTACCAACAAATATAGCACCGTTGCCACCATCACCCATGCGTTCATTTGGTCCTAACTCTTCCGGTCTTTCCGGTTGTATACCACCGTCCATCCAGTGAAGTTTTACCGGAGGTTTACCGTTCCGTGCCGGGAAGGTAAGTACAATATAGGAGGAAGGAGGACAGCTCTCCGGGAAGTAGCCACGCTTGAATTCATCTACATATACACTACCGACACTCGCAGTTACATCCGTAGGATATTGAAGTCCTAATACGCGGAACGGAGGTTCAATAATGTGACATCCCATATCACCGAGTGCGCCGGTACCGTAATCCCACCAGCCGCGCCAGTTGAACGGTACTAATTTATCTACATAATCTTTTTGAGGTGCAGTACCTAACCATAAATTCCAGTCAAGCTCTTTTGGTATTTCTGTTTTCTGCGCAGGCCAGCTAATGCCTTGTGGCCATACCGGGCGGTTTGTCCAGCAATATACCGTGTGTACATCACCGAGTAACCCTGCATTATACCACTCCATCAATTGACGCACATCATTACCGGAAGCGCCCTGGTTACCCATCTGCGTAACTACTTTATACTTCCTGGCAGCTTCGGTAAGCGTACGTGCTTCATATATATCATGTGTTAGCGGCTTCTGTACATATACATGTTTACCGAGTTGCATAGCTGCCAGTGCCTGCACCGCGTGGTTGTGATCCGGAGTAGAAACTGATACAGCATCTATATGTTTATGCTCTTTGTCGAGCATAATGCGATAGTCTTTATAGAATTTTGCTTTCGGAAATGCAGCAACCGATTTGGAAGCTCTGCGTGTATCTACATCGCACAGGTATGCAATTTCTGCTTTACCGCTTTTTGCAAAGCTTGAGATATCGCTTTCACCTTTACCACCTACACCTATACCGGCCACGTAAAGCTTATCGCTGGGAGCGCGATAACCTTTACCGCCCAGCACAAAGCGCGGCAGAATGGTAAATGCAGCGGCCGTCATTCCTGCATTCTTGATAAAATTTCTCCGGGAGAGGTCGGTGGTTGGAGGAGTTGATTTTTTCAGTGGCATCTCGTCTGTTGGATTTGGGTTAAATGATTGTATCGGTATAGCGGCACTATAATTCTATACAGCTGTGCTATTCATTAAACGGGCTTCACGATATATACTATATAGGGTGAAGCCCGGAGTAACTACGCATTATCAAATTTTACACTGATCTCCAAAGTACGGTCATCATACTTCAAACCGTATTGATCCAGTACATCCTGCGGAACACCATCCCACTGGTTGGGTTTATTACCAACGTAGCCCAGATCTTTTATTCCGATCTTGCTGGTAAAAAATCCGCATGCTGTTAAATCGCGCATCGTGTTGAAGAAAGCAACACCTTGTTTCATTTCCGGCTTTGCCTGTTCAGGATACGCTATATCATCTACTATTTCAATTTGCTGTTCTGCCGAGCACGATACAAAGTCGGCATTGAATCGCTTCATGCTTTGAACATCCAGCCATTTTATACCACCGCGTAATGGGGTCTGGTAATCGGGCATATCTTTTACAATAAACTCGATGAAGTCCGGTACACCCGCTTCGGAAGCACTGCCCGATATTTCATCCTTTGGAATGATGATGTCGGAAAGAACAGTGATGGTTTTCATCTCATGCTCATCGAAGAATTTTTCAGCAGCAAGTTTTTGTTCACGCACCTGCTCGGCCGCGTAACGATCGATGGTTAAACCTTTCGGTGCTTCAACCACTTCTTTTTTCTCTTCAGGTTTGCACGCCTGGAAGAGTAAACCTGCGCCAGCGGTGCTGACAGCAAGTGTTTTTAAATATTTTCTTCTATCCATGATTTACACAGTTCGGTTGCGGGCGTTCCTACAGATATAAGACAGATATCCTGTAAGAAACCCTTAATTGATTTTAGAGATTTTGCTTTTTCATTTCTTCAATAATATACTCGGAAGCACGCATCGAGAGCGCGAGGATGGTCCACGTAGGATTTTTATCAGCCTGTGATACAAACGGACCTCCATCGACTACGAATAAATTTTTAACCTCGTGTGCCTGGTTGTATTTATTGACTACCGATTTTTTCGGATCATCTCCCATACGGGTGGTACCGACTTCGTGGATTATGCGGCCCGGAGCTTCAAGACCGTAATTGGTATCAGCACCAGCTTTACCCCATGTTACCTCCGCGCCCATCTTGTGAATGATCTCTTCGAAAGTTTCCTGCATGTGCTTGGCCTGCTTGATCTCCTGGTCGCTCCAGTTATAGTGGAAGCGTAACACCGGTATACCATATTTATCTACGACAGTCGGATCGATCTCGCAGTAATTATCTTCGCGTGCAATTGCTTCACCACGGCCTGCCATACCGAATGTAGCTCCGTAGAAATAGCGGTAATCATCTTTCAGTGAAGCGCCATATCCTCCGGCTTGTTTTTTCTTTCCATCGCGTCCGGCATATTTACCATTCACGCTGTCCATACCAAAACCAAAACCATAGCTAGGCATATCCATACCACCCCAGTATTCAATGTGATAACCGCGGGCGAAGTCGAGCTTTTTGTTATCGAGCCACCAGGGAGTATATACGTGCATACCGCCCACACCATCTTCATTATAGCGCTTGCGTCCTACGAGTTTCGGAAGAAAACCTCCCATCGCAGAACCGGTGGAGTCGTGCAGATATTTACCCACCACATTGCTGCCATTAGCCAGTCCGTTGGGAGTGCGCGATGATTTGGAGTTGAGTAACAAACGTGCCGATTCGCAGGCACTCGCAGCGAGTATTACAATCTTGGCTTTAACGGTATACTCTTGCTGATCATCCTTATTTACAAATGAAACTCCGGTTGCTATACCTTCATCGTTTGTTATTACTTCGCGTGCCATGGCATTCGGTATAACATCAACGTTGCCCGTTGCTATAGCGGGTTTGACAAGCACAGATGAAGATGAGAAGTCGCCATATACTGTACAGCCGCGATTACACTGCGAGCAGAAGAAGCACGCACCGCGATCTTTATTACCGGGCAGCGGTCGTGTGAGTATCGATAGTCGTGAAGGAATTACCGGTACACCTAACGAGGTAGCTGCATCTTTAATAAACAATTCATGCAGACGCGGTTTCGGTGGAGGCAGAAATATACCATTCGGTTCGTTCGGTAAATTTTCTTTCGAACCGAACACACCAATGAGCTGATCTACTTTATCATAGTAAGGTGCTACATCTTCGTAGCTGATCGGCCAGTCATCACCGAGTCCGTCAATACTTCTGTGTTTGAAATCTTTCGGGCCGAAGCGCAGCGAAATTCTTCCCCAGTGATTGGTGCGACCGCCCAGCATGCGTGAGCGGAACCAATCGAACTGTGTTCCATTCTTGTGTGTATAGGGCTCGCCTTCGAGCTGCCAGCTTCCATAGGCTGCATCAAAATCTCCGAAGCCTCGATAATAGGTAGACGCGCCCCTGCGTGGAGATTCCCACGGCCATTTTAATTGCATTACATTTTTAGCAGGGTCGTACATCGGACCTGCTTCGATCAATACTACTTTTACTCCGGCATTCGCCAGGGTATACGCAGCCATTCCACCACCAGCTCCAGAACCAACAATGCAAACATCGTATGATTTTGAAGTCTCTTTAATTTGAAATTTGGGCATAGAAAAGGTTAAAGATTTAAACTAAATGTAAATCTTTCCCCGCTAAATGCTACTTGTTATTTCTGTTTACTTGGCGATTTATGATGATGACCGGTGCTGTTGGGCTGTGTGTTTTTAGGCACGGGGTCGTAACCATGTGTTCCCCACGGATGGCAGCGTGCAATTCGTTTCATGCCGAGCCAGATGCCTTTAAAAACGCCCCACTCCTGAATGGCTTCAATGGTATATTGTGAGCAGGAGGGAGTATGCCTGCAGTTGGATCCTAACAACGGTGAAATGCTTAGCTGGTAAAAGCGGATGGGCAATATGAAAATTTTGCGAAGCACTTCTTTACTGGTTATATACTTCATCCTAACTGTTTTCGCTTCAGAAAAGTTGTCGGGATGAAATATATACTATGGTTATGTTATTCAATCGTAAAGTTTATCTCTCCGTCTTTGCCGTCTTTTAACTGCACGCCCAGTTGTTTGAGGTCATCGCGTATTTTATCGGAGAGTGCATAGTTCTTGTCGACTCTCGCTTTTTTGCGCAGGTCGATCAATACATTAATAACACCACTTAACAATTCATGATTGTGCTCTTCTTCTTCGCGAAGGCCGAGTACATCTTCCATGATCTGTATGTAGGCATTCCTGAATGCATGAAAGGTTTCTTCACTGATGTTCTTCAGCGATAGATTACCTGATTTAAAATCGTTAATGCGCGCAGACATTTCAAACAATGCAGCCAGTGTTTTAGCCGTGTTGAAATCATCGCTCATGTTGCTATAGCATGCATCCACCATTTTCAGAAGATCATCGCGCAGTTCTGCGTTGTCTGATCCTCCGGTATGCTCAAGCTTCTTCACCGTGCCTAGGGCATTGGATAATTTCCTGAATCCTTTTTCAGCAGCATTCAATGCTTCATTTGAAAAATCAAGTGTGCTGGAGTAATGCGATTGCAGCATAAAGAAACGTACCGTCATCGGGCCGAATCCTTTTTCAAGCAACGCATGATCTCCGGCAAATAACTGACGCGGTAAAAATGAGTTGCCTAATGACTTGCTCATCTTCTGTCCGTTTACTGTCAGCATGTTGGAGTGCAGCCAGTAGTTAACCGGTTGCTTGCCATTGGCACCTACGGCTTGCGCGATCTCACATTCGTGGTGAGGGAACTTTAAATCCATACCACCACCGTGAATATCAAATGTCTCACCGAGGTATTTTGTACTCATCACCGTACATTCAATATGCCATCCTGGAAAACCTATACTCCACGGAGAAGGCCAGCGCATGATGTGATAGGGAGAAGCTTTCTTCCACAAAGCAAAATCAATCTTGTTGCGCTTCTCATCCTGACTGTCGAGTTTTCTTCCGCTTTCAATCAGGTCTTCAATCACACGCCCCGAAAGTATACCATAGTTGTGACTGGTGTGATACTTCATCACATCAAAATATACCGAACCGTTTACTTCGTATGCTAAACCTTTATCAATAAGGTTCTTGGTAATTTCAATCTGCTCAACAAGATGTCCGGTAGCTGAAGGTTCAATGCTGGGAGGGAGGATGTTGAATTGACGCATTACTTCATGAAAGCCTTCGGTATAGTGTTTCACTACTTCCATCGGTTCCAGTTGTTCAACGCGTGCTTTCTTCGCGATCTTGTCTTCACCTTCATCAGCATCGTTCTCGAGGTGCCCTACATCGGTTATGTTACGCACATAGCGCACTTTATAGCCAAGATGTCGGAAGTATCGGGATACAATATCGAACGTGAGAAAGGTTCTTACATTTCCCAGGTGTACGTCATTATATACCGTAGGTCCGCACACATACATACCGATGTGACCGGGATTAACGGGTTTGAAGACTTCTTTTTTGCCTCCCAGGGAGTTGGACAGATGAACCGGATATTTTTCGTAAAGCGCCATAGCGTAAAAAAGTGGGCCGAAAATAACGTATTTACCAGATATAATACGATAAAGCACATCCCCGAAAGGGAGCGTTATAAGTTTTTTAACAAAATGGGGTGCTGATTTTTGTACTACGCCGATTTCAGGATTTCCATGAGCGGTCGCCGAAAACGTTTTCGTTGAATTCCTTGCTTTATTTTTTAATATTAATGAGCTTAGCAATCGATTTCATTTTCCCCTCACTTTTCTAGAACTCTCAACTTAATCCTTTATTTCATGCTAAACCCAACGTGCGATGGAAAACGGCCTCACAAACGCTTTCACTATCGAAACCGTAAACGTTTGTGAAAACGTTTACGAAAGTATTTTTAATTCTTTATGATTGAAGAATTAACAAAATTTTTATTTTCGAATGATGCATGATTCGCAATAATGTTTTGTGCATCGATTTTTAACCAAATCAATTAACCCAAATCTATCTATGAAAAAACTCTACAGGAGCATGAGTTTGTCATTGGCAATGATGCTGATGCTTGCTTCAGTGGCGCTGGCACAAGAGCGAATTGTGACCGGTACGATCACTGACGAAACCGGTACCGGAATGCCGGGAGTGAACGTTCTCGTAAAAGGCACTTCGGCAGGTACAGCAACCGACACCGAAGGAAAATTCAGAATCGCGGTGCCTAATTCAGACGCTATCCTTATCGTAACATTTGTGGGCTATTCAACTACGGAAGTCCCCGTAGGCTCAAGGTCAGTGGTAGATGTTGCCCTGAATCCTGATGTTACAACCTTCCAGGAAATTGTTGTTACAGGTTATACTACGGAAAACAGAAGAGAAGTTACCGGTGCCGTATCCACTATACGTCCGGCAGAGCTTGTTGCTGTTCCTTCCGGTAACGTTGAGCAGCAGCTTCAGGGACGCGTGCCGGGTGTAACGGTAATCACCAACGGTCAGCCCGGTACAACCAGTGTGGTTCGTATCCGTGGTTTCGGTGCGTTTGGTGGTAACGATCCACTCATCATTATTGACGGTCTTCCGGTAGGCGCCAGTGATTTCCTTTCTCCGGATGACATCGAATCAACAACGGTGTTGAAAGATGCAGCCTCAGCTTCTATATATGGTGCCCGCGCAGCGAACGGTGTAATTGTATATACTACCAAAAAAGGTAAGAAGTCTGACGGTAAACTTCGTGTAAACTACGATGGTGTTTTAGGGGTTACTGTTCCCGGTAAAGTAGATAATATTATGAATCCACAGGAACAGGCTGACTGGACCTGGAATGCGATTCGTAACACTGCAACTCAGCTTGGTGAAACACCTGAGTTCAAGAGTGATCAATATGGCAACGGGGCAACGCCTGTGCTACCCGACTATCTGAAAGTTGGTGATGCATCGGGTGTGGTTGGATCAATCGATCTCAATGCTGAGCGTGCCAAGTATAATAATGATGCTTCTAAAGGTGCAGTATATTTAGTTATACCTGCTAACAAATCAGGAACAAACTGGTGGGATGAAATCACTCGTCCGGCAAGACTGCATCGTCATAACCTGAGCTTCTCAGGCGGTGGCGACAGAAGTGCATTCTATGTGAGCTTGGGTGTGCAGGATCAGGACGGTATCCTGATTCATCAGAACTTCAAACGCTATACATTCCGTATCAACTCGGAACATAACGTTCATAAAAATTTCCGCATCGGTCAGAACATTCAGTTCACATACCTGAGCAGAAAAGGAATTATCGGTGGTAGCGGAGGTCGTGGTGCAGCAAACGAAGAAAGCGATGTATTGTCTGCTTTCCGTATGCCAGCCATCATTCCGGTGCACGATGCTTTCGGCGGTTATGCCGGTACAATTGCAAAAGGATTTAACAACCCGCGCAACCCGGTGGCTGCACGCGACAGATCTTCTGATAACGGTTCGTATAGCATTCTTGGTTTCGGTAATATATATGCGGAACTCGATCTCCTTAAGCACCTGACATGGCGTACCAGCTTTGGAGGTGGTTTCAGCAATAACTACTTCAATAGCTATACTTTCCCGTCATACGAGAACTCTGAAAACAACTCGTCTTTTACCTATGCTGAAGGCGCAGGTTCATTTGCTACCTGGACACTTACCAACACTGCCCAGTATAAGAACAAATTTGATGCACACAGTATAGATATACTCGCAGGTGTTGAAGCGCTCAATACCGGAACAGGAAGAAGTGTTAACGGTTCAGGTTTGAATCCTTTCCTGTATGATTTAAACTATATTAACGTTACCAACACACAGCCAGGTGGCCGTGTTACCGGAAGTACCTATAGCAAAGGTGTTAACTTCTACTCAATCTTCGGACAGTTGAAATATAATTTCAACGAGAAGTATATGTTAACAGGGGTTATCAGACGTGATGGTTCTTCACGTTTTGCTTCGCGTAATCGCTTCGGTGTGTTCCCTGCAGTTTCAGTGGCATGGAGAGCTTCTGAAGAGGAATTCCTGAAAGGCCTGAACTTCATCTCTGATCTGAAGATCCGCGGTGGTTGGGGTGAAATGGGTAACTCGAACAACGTAGATCCTAACAACCAGTTCAGCCTCTGGAATGCAAGCCTTGGTCTTGCAGCGTATGATATAGCAGGTTCTAACTCAGGTGTAACATCCGGTTTGTACCGTTCAAGAATCGGTAACCCGAATGCGAAGTGGGAGACTTCTTCTACAACCAATATAGGTTTCGATGCTTCGTTATTCGATGGTAAAATAGATATAGCATTTGACGTGTGGAGAAAAAATACACGCGACCTGCTATACGGATCAGAAACTGCTGCCGTGGTTGGGCCACAGGCAACCGATCCTTCTATCAACATTGCGAAAATGCGTAACGCAGGTGTGGATATCGAAATTACCACACGTGGCGATGTAGGTACATCGGGTGTAAACTACGAAGTGAAAGCAACCGGATCGTTCCTGAATAACGAAATCGTATCACTGGTTCCCGGAGTTGAGTACTTCGATGGTGGTAACACCCGCAACGGTAACGTTATACGCAACCAGGTAGGACGCGCTATATCTTCATACTTCGGGTATAAAGTTGTAGGTCTGTATCAGGATGCTGCGGATGTAGCAAATTCTCCTACACAGGAAGGAGCTGCTCCCGGTCGTTTCAAGTACGCAGACATCAACGGACGCGATGCTGAAGGTAATTTAACAAACGCTCCGGATGGAAAGATCAACGCGGATGACAGAACATATCTCGGTGATCCTGTTCCTGATTTCTCCGGTGGTATCAACATCAAGCTGAAGTATCAGAACTTTGAACTCGAAACATTCCTCGGTGTATTCTTAGGATTCGAGAACTATAACTTCTCCAAGTGGTTCACAGACTTCTATCCTTCCTTTACCGGGGCTGCGATCGGAACTAACGTGAAAGATTCATGGACGTTTGAAAGAGGTGGTAACACAGTACCAATCTTTGAAAACGTTTCAAACTTCTCAACCAACACACAGTCTAATTCATACTATATCGAGAAAGGTAACTATGCACGTCTCACCAACCTGCAGATTGCATACAACCTGCCTTCTGATATGCTTGGTAACTGGGGTATAACACGTGCCAGAATTTATCTGCAGGCTACTAACCTCTTTACAATCTCTAATTACTCAGGACTTGATCCAGGCGTAGGTGGAGCAGCGGATACAACACTCGGTCTGGACTTCGGTAACCCTCCGGTAACAAGAGGTTTCAACATCGGTGTTAACCTGGGACTTTAATCACTTAATGAGATTACAGATATGAAATTTATATATAGAAATAAAAAGACAACGATATGGGTACTGGTTGCCGCCATTGTGCTGGGGCCTATTGCCTGTAAAGAAAGCTTCCTGGAAGTGCCGGTAACCGGTGAGCTTCAGGAAGGACAGATACTGAACCAGAAAGGTGTTGAAGGTTTGCTGATTGGTGCTTACTCAGTTCTTAACGGACGTGGTAACGGCTGGCACTCCGGTGCTTCCAACTGGATGTGGGGAAGTATACGCGGTGGTGATGCCAACAAAGGTACCAATGCCGGTGACTTTAACGCGATGAACCCTGTGCAGCGTTTTGAAGTAGATGCTGTGAACGGTGAAGTAAACGGTAAATGGTTAGGTGGCTACGAAGGTGTTAACCGCGCCAACTATGTGCTATATCTGTTGAACAACGATCTGGTTGAAAATATATCAGATGCTGTGAAAACAAGAATTATAGCAGAAGCACGATTCCTTCGCGGACATTATTACTTCGAACTCAAGAAGAACTTCAACAATGTGCCTTGGGTAGATGAGACAACCAACAAGCCTGCAAGTTCATCTGACCAGGAGATCATTGAGAAGAGTAATGTTCCGAACAATGTAGATATATGGCCTAAGATCGAAGCCGATTTTCAGTTTGCATACGACAATCTTCCTGAAACACAATCTGAAGTTGGTCGTGCCAACAAATGGGCTGCTGGTGCTTATCTGGGTAAAGTACTGGTATACCAGGCAAGCTGGCCGGATAATGACGGTGTGATTGTAACGAACGCAGCAAAATATACACAGGCAAGAACTGTGTTGGCAGCAGTAATCGCGAACGGTCAAACTACCAATGGCAAGAAGTATGCACTTGTGGCTAACTTCGAAGATGTATTCAAAGGTGAAAATGAAAATCACTCTGAATCTGTATTTGCATTCCAGGCAGCTGCCGGTACGGGTGATATAAATAACACCAACCAGGATCTTGCGATGAACTATCCGTATAACACAGGTCCTACAGGTCCGGGTGAGTGCTGCGGATTTTTTGCGCCAAGCTTCGATCTCATCAACTCGTATAGAACCAATGCATTGGGTTTACCGCTGCTCGATAACTCATACAGGGATGCTGACGAAGAGCTTGCTGATGACCAGGGTATAAAGAGTGATGAAGAGTTTGAAACAGACTTGACACACGAGGTAGATCCTCGCCTTGACCTGACGATAGGTCGCAGGTATGTACAATTCCTGGATTGGATGCCACACCCTGGCTTCGACTGGATCCGCGATCAGTCGTATGCTGGTCCGTTTACACAGAAAAAATATTCGTATCGCAAATCTGATAAAGGTAAATATCAGGATGGTAGCTCCTGGACTCCGGGCTATCACTCTATCAACTTCATGATTCTGCGCTATTCAGATGTACTGTTGCTTGCTGCAGAAGCAGAGATTGAAGGTGGTGGTGATCTGAATCTGGCGATGGACTATATCAACCAGGTACGTCAGCGTGCAGCAAACTCTACTTTTGTAAAAGGAAGACTGACAGGTTTTGGTACTACCAGCGGTGCTACCGACTACAAGAAACCTATACTGGATTTCGATGAAGATGCTGCAGAGTATAACATTGGATTGTATATAGCATTTGCCAACCAGGCGGAAGCCCGTGCAGCACTTCGCTTTGAACGTAAACTTGAGCTTGCGCTGGAAGGTCAGCGCATGTACGACCTGGTTCGCTGGGGTATAGCAGAGGAAGAACTTAACGATTACCTCGACTATGACGGAGGTAAACTTCCTACAAACCTGGGTGGCGCAACCTATACAGCTACCGATCAGTTCTTGCCTATACCTCAACGTCAGATCGACTTGCAAGGTGCAGACGTGCTGAAGCAGAACAAAGGATATTAATCGTCCTTGAGCCGTTAATTGTTATCCGTTAATCGTTAATCCTGATATACAGATAACTAATAACGGTTAACGATTCAATAAAAAATACCAGCAAGACCAATGTATATTGGTCTTGCTTTTTTATGTTAGTACTATGAAAAGAATCTCTTCCCTGATACCCGCCTTTATTTTACTCGCCGTATTGATCAGCAGTTGTAAAAAGGAAAGCAATACGTTGTTTCGTCTTTTACCTGCGGCTGAAACCGGAGTTACATTCAATAATGTTATACAGGATAATGACTCCTTTAACATTTTGTCGTACGAGTATATTTACAACGGTGGAGGTGTAGGCGTAGCGGATTTTAACAATGATGGCTTGCAGGATGTTTTCTTCTCCGGGAATCTCGTTCCCAATGAACTATATATCAATAAGGGTGAACTTGAATTTGAAGATGTATCAGACGTAGCCAATATATCCGGCAACGGACGCTGGTGCTCAGGTGTAAGTGTCGTGGATATCAATAACGATGGGTGGATGGATGTATACGTTACAGCGACCATGCATGCCGATTCTGCCGATCGTAAAAACATGATGTTTATTAACAAAGGTCTTAATAAAGATGGTATACCGGTGTTTGAAGATCAGGCAGCGAAATATGGTATTGAAGTTTTTAAATATAGTATTGCCTCTGCATTTTTTGATTACGACCGCGATGGTGACCTGGATCTGTATGTACTCATCAATCAGCGCCTCAATAATTTTCCGACCAACTATCGCCCTAAAATGACTGACGGAAGTTCTCCGAACAACGACAGACTCTATAAAAATAATGGCGATGGAACCTTTACCAATGTTACCAACGCAGCCGGAATTACTTACGAGGGATTTGGATTAGGACTGGCTATAGCTGATTTAAATAAAGACGGATGGCCGGATATATATGTTTCCAATGACTACCTCTCGAATGACCTGCTATATATCAACCAGCAGAATGGAACTTTCAAAAATGAAATTGCAAGTTATATAGGGCATCAAAGTCAGTTCTCTATGGGGAATGACGCTGCCGATTTTAACAACGATGCATGGCCGGATATCATTACACTGGATATGTTACCCGAAACCAACGATCGCAAGAAAACAACCATCAGTAATAAAAGTTACCAGACCTATATCAATAACGAGCAGTATAAATATGAGTATCAGTACGTGCGTAACATGTTGCACCTGAATAACGGTCTGGCACAGGGTATAAAGTTCAGTGAAGTAGGACAGTTGTCCGGAATATATCAAACGGAATGGAGCTGGTCGCCTTTAATGGCTGACATTGATAACGATGGATTGAAAGATATACTCATCACCAATGGGTTCCCCAAAGATATTACCGATAAGGATTTTGCAAACTACCGTGCTGATGTAGGCAATTTTGCAAGTATAGGTCACCTTAACGATTCGATACCGGTTATTAAAATTCCGAACTATGCTTTTCGGAATAACGGAGACCTTACGTTCAGCGATGTTACACGTAAGTGGGGACTGGATGCACCTTCGTTCTCTAACGGAGCGGCCTTTGTGGATTTTGATAACGATGGTGATCTTGATTATGTTGTCAATAATATCAATGCAGAAGCATCAGTTTATGAAAATACACTCTATGCCCATGGTGGTAAAAAAGATTCTGTAAAGAATAATTTTCTGCGCGTTGCTCTCAAGGGCCCATCACAAAATGTACAGGCGCTTGGTGCGAAGGTAACGCTCTATCAAACGGGTAAGGTGCAATACCAGGAAAACTATATATACCGGGGCTTCCTTTCATCCGTAGAAGGTGTTATGCACTTTGGTCTGGGCGATGCAGCACAGTTTGATTCAATAGTAGTGGAATGGCCTGATGGCAAAGTCTCCGTTGTCAGCAACGCAAAGGCAGGGCAATTGATTACAGTTGATCATAAAGACAGTAAAGCCGTGGCAAGGAAAACATCAGCTTCAGCGCAGTCTGCCTTGGTACATGAAATATCAGAATCACTCAATATACATTTCAAACATTCAGAGGAGGATAAGATCGACTTCAATCTGCAACGTACACTGCCGCATAAATTTACACAGGACGGTCCGGGTGTAGCGGTAGGAGACGTTAACCAGGACGGTCGTGAAGATTTTATTGTTGGTGGCGCTGCGAATACTGTTGCCACTATATTTACCCAGCAGGCATCCGGTACATTTGTTCAGAGTCAATTGATAGCGGCAACAAAAAAGGTTGAGGAAGATGAAGGATTGTTGCTTCTTGATGTGGATGGAGACCGTGACCTCGATCTATATATAGTCAGCGGAAGTATAGAAGGTTCTTCCGATGCCGATTACCAGGATAAGCTATACCTGAACAATGGCAAAGGTAAATTTGAATTGGCAACTGATGCCGTGCCCGATACAAAAGCAAGCGGCTCGTGTGTACGTGCAGCCGATTATGATGCCGATGGAGACCTCGATCTGTTTGTAGGAGGCAGAGTAATTGCCCGCGGCTACCCGATGCCGGCAGCAAGCTATATACTTCGTAATGACAAAGGTAAATTTACGGATGTTACTGCGGAGGTTGCCTCAGCTCTTCAACAGGCGGGTATGATTACCGATGCACTGTGGACTGACTTTGATAACGACACTAAAATTGATCTGCTGGTGGTGGGAGAATTTATGCCGGTAACCTTCTTTAAGAACGATGGCGGTAAATTCACAAAAGCACAAGCACCGGGCATCGAGAAATATACCGGCTGGTGGAACAGTATAACCGCAGGCGACTACGATCGTGATGGTGATATCGATTATGTAGCCGGCAACCTTGGCATGAACAATAATTACCAGGTAACGGAGCAATCGCCACTGAAGGTTTTTGCAAAAGACTTTGATGGCAACGGCAGTGTAGATCCGGTTATGGCTTGCTATATGCGCGCGTCCATGGCATCGGAGGCAAGGAATCTATACCCGGTACATTTCTGGGATGAACTCAACTCGCAGAGTCCTAAATTCAGGAACAAATATTCGCGCTATCGTCAGTACAGTAAAGCAACGATGGATCAGCTGCTGCCTGCAGATGATCTGAAGGATGCCGTTGTACTCGAAGCCAATCACATGCAGACAAGCTATATCGAAAATAAAGGCAACGGTAAATTTGAGATGCGCGCACTGCCGGTGCTTGTGCAGGTTGCCCCCGTAAAAGGACTCATCTCTTTTGATGTGAATGATGATGGCAATCTGGATGTACTCATGACAGGCAACGATTATGGTAATGAAGTATTTGCCGGCCGGTACGATGCCTTTACGGGATTGATACTATTGGGCGATGGTAAAGGTAATCTCACCCCGGTACCATCAGCCACCAGCGGCTTTTATATACCAGGCGATGCCAAAGCTCTGGTGCACCTGGCCGGCATGAAGGGGGATTTATTTATAGCCACTCAGAATCGCGACAGTTTGCGTGTCTTTGTCCCGACAAAGAGCTCGACAGTAAATATGTTTAAACCGGAATTGCAGGATGTATATGCTCAGCTTATCTACGCAGACGGGCGCCAGCAGAAGGTAGAGTTTTATTACGGGTCCGGTTACTTGTCTCAATCCACACGAACCATTCGTATACCGGCAGGTGTAAAGGAGCTTAAGGTATATGATGCACAGGGGCAAAGCAGAACTGTGGCAGTGGCGGGGAGTTGACTATAGAAGCTGATTCTGCGTGTAGCCCACCCGGTTTTAGCCCCTTAAATCATGAAAAGTAACAACATTTCTGTCGTGTCCATTGAATTTCCTCCGGTTATAAATATCTTTCAAAAAAATCTTAATCTACCTTACTTATGGATGCACAAAAAGTTGACATGTACCTTATGACCAATGGAAAGTTTTTCGAAGGTCACCAGATCCCAATGGTCCGCGAAAAACTCCTGGCGATGGACGAAGCCCGTTTTGCTCAATTGCACTCTATCAATCTGAAAGATCCTACAACGATCCTGATCGTATCAATTGTTGGTGGTGGTTTGGCTATCGACCGCTTTATGATCGGTGATACCGGACTTGCTATAGCGAAACTGCTTACCTGTGGTGGTCTTGGTATATGGACTATCGTTGACTGGTTTATTATCATGGGCCGTACCCGTGAAGTAAACGCTACGAAGTTTTTCCAAATAGCGTAATCAACAAGGAGTACGTTTACATTCCGATATGAAACCGAATAACCGGAAGATATATTGGATACTATCACTCATTTCACTGGCCGGGTATGCATGGATCGGGTTTCATATTCTGGAACACGATCACACGGAATTTTCCGTATGCATCTTTAAAAATGTAACCGGTTGGGCTTGCCCTTCGTGTGGCATTACCCGGTCAGTACTTTCACTTCTGCATGGGCGCATAGGGGAGGCGTTGTGGATCAATCCACTGGGTATACTGGCTGCTTTGCTGCTGATACTGGTACCGGTGTGGCTGATCAGAGATGTTGTACTGAATCAACAAACCCTCTTGAAAGTCTTTCGCCAGGCAGAAGATGCAATCCGCACAAAAAAAAGTATCTACATTCCGTTGATCATGCTGGTTGTGATCAACTGGGGGTGGAACATCATGAAAGACCTGTAATACCTGTATCATTATGGCAGAAGTTGTAGTATTTCCATACCGGCCCGATGACTATGAAAGTGAGAAGGCTTCCAATAGTTATCTCATGTCGCTTATAGCGGTTATTGCCGGGTTGCCGTTACCAATCATCAACCTGCTGGCTACCGGTTTCTTCTGGCTCAGCAATCGCAAGGGAACATTCTTTGTACGCTGGCATTGTATGCAGGCATTGCTGTCGCAGGTCTTTGTGCTCATGATGAACAGTGCCGGGTTCTATTGGACACTATCGATCATCTTCGGCGATAACGAAGTTTCCAATACCTATATAGCCTACCTCATCACCATCTTTATTTTTAATGTGGGTGAATTTATCATGACTATATATGCAGCTGTCAATACCCGTAAAGGACAGCATGTTTACTTCTGGTTCTTTGGTCCGCTTACTGATCAAATCTGCAAACCCTGATTATGGCTAACAAGATCTTAACCCAACTGGTAGTTATTGTAGTCTCATTTTTCGGATTATGGTTTCTGCTTAGTCAGATTGAATATATAGGAGAGGGCGACATGCATCGTTTTGCCAAAGAGAGTGAGAAGAAGCTCAGCGAGATGATCCTCGAAAGCATTACCAATACACACGATGAGATTGAAAACGAGAAAGTAAAAGCTATACTTGATTCGATCAAAGTTCGGTTGTGTGAAACCAAAAAACTGGATTGCGACAAAATTAAAATTCACCTGGTGCGCAGCAGCGAGATCAATGCATTTGCGTTACCGGATCATCACATGGTGATCTATACCGGCTTGTTGGAGTATGCGAAGAATGCAGAAGAGGTGGCCGGTGTTATGGCACACGAGATTGGTCACATGGAAAAGAACCACGTGATGAAGAAGCTGGTAAAAGAAATTGGCATGGAGATGCTTTTCACAATAGCAGCCGGAGATGCCGGCAATGATATATCACGCGAGACTGCCAAAGTCTTATCATCTACAGCGTTCGATCGGAAACACGAACGTGAAGCTGATGCGTTTGCCGTAGAGACACTTGCCAATGCCGATATAGATCCACAACATCTGAGCAATTTCTTTTTCCGACTGGCCCGTAAAGACAATTTACCCGAAGAACTCGCATGGATCAGCACACACCCCGATACCAAAGAGCGTTCAGCCGAAATCATCAAACAAAAGAAAGAATATACCTATACTAGCAAACCGATACTGGTTACTCCCTGGGAGAGTATACAGCAGCTACTTGTCAACACAGATGATGAAGATGTTGATGAAATAGAGGAGGTTGTAGCCGATGCTATTGATAGCACGGAGGTTGAGTAGTTGGTATTGGTTTGTTCTACCGTAAAATTCTCTGATATATCCTATGCCGGATAGATCTGGTATTGTGCACTTTGAGCATGTAATCTTATTCATGATCGACTCTTTATAGATGAAAACCGTGTAGCGGGCGATTTTGATTTTTTCGTAACTATTTTTGAAGACAATACTGGTGGATGGTATTTCTTATTGCCGGAAGGGACTTCTCAAACAGTACCTTCGCTGGAATTGCCTTCGTCTTTAAGCATCTATACATTTCCTGCCTTAGGCACACCAAAGGGCTATGGTGTATATGATGTGAAAGCCATCACGGATTAGGAAGGTTTGAAAAGTTATAGACGTCAATCAACACGCGGCCTGGATACTATTTTTGACATCGGAGGCGCCTATACATCGGTGACGTATATAACGGACTCCAGCGGGGGCAGGGTAAGTAAACCTTCGCATCGTTCTATGCTGGGTTTGAATGCAAAGTGATTTTGCTCGCTTGAAGTGATATACTTTCAGTTTTATAGAAAGCCTTGCATATAGTGATATGCAAGGCTTTTTTAATGTCAGGGTCGATTGCTGCCAGGTATATATGTAAAAACTCACGAAGCCTTCTTCCGTGGCGCTCTTTTCTTCGGAGGTGCAGCACTGCCGAATAACTCCATGTCTTGTTCCACAAATTTAGGCACCGGTATAGATAGGCCGCAGTGTTTGTTGAGCTGCTCAATCAGGTATTTACTTAATTCAGGTGAGTGAAGTTCTTCGTGCTGGTGCATGAAGAAATATACTCTTTCTATACCTTGTGTCATCCATTGTTTGATGCGTTGTACCCAATCGTCAATGCGCGTGTAGTCACTGGGATGTAAGCCGTTGCCGACAAAACGGATGAAGGCTTCCGGTGTAGTGAGACGCATGTGTACGCAATCTCTGCGACCGGATGCATCGGTAATTACAGCACCTGCCTTATTTTTTTCTAACATGCTGAATGCAGATTGAAATGCTGTCTCATTCGAGAACCACTCCGGGTGTCTGAACTCAACAAAGAGCTTAATATCTTTTGGCAGGGATTGTATAAAAGCCTCAATCGTGTCTTGCGTTTTGGGAGCCATGCCGGGGTGAGGCATCAGAAATATAGGGCCCAGGTTTTCTTTGAAGCCGGATATACCTTCCAGGAAACGATCCGTTGCTTCCTTTACATCTTTTAGTCGTTTGATGTGTGTGATCTGGTCGGTAAACTTCGGACAGAATTTAAAATCACTTCCTACTTTACTGCGCCATCCCTGCGTTTGTTCAACCGTTGGCATGCGATAGAAAGTAGCGTTCAGTTCAATGCAGTTAAAGTGTTTGGCGTAGTGATTCAGAAATTCTGCTTCCTTCGTGCCCTTCGGGTATATCTTTCCAACCCAGTCCTTACGACCCCATTTGGCGCAGCCCACAAAAATTTCAGGCTTGGCTGATTTTGCTGATGCTAACAATCGCGTTGTTTCCTGGCGATCCGGAGGAAGTGTAAAGTCCACTTTCTCAAGTTCTTCTGATGTGATGCGTCCGAATTCCATAGTGAAAGATACACATCCGCGAACGATCACCCAAGAGACCTGCGAAATGTTAGCGGAACCATTTCTTTACTACATGTCCTTTCCACATCCAGAAACCGGAGAGTATTACGAGCGGAAAGATCACCCAGCGTACCATGGTTATGGCTTCGGGTATCGTAGACACGGGGCCATATACAAAGCCAATGATCGGAATACTGGCCAGTATATGAAACCATCGGATGATCTTTCGCTCGGTTGCTGCTTTCATAACAATACTATATATACGTTGCTATATATTTTTCCGGCAGCGCGTTATTCAGTCTTGGTAAGGTGCATGCTGAAGAACTTCATCCACGTGTTGCCGTCTTGTGAAAATTCTCCGGTCTCATCCCATGTCTTCTTTACCGGGTCGAGTACAATGCTATAGCGTGTTTTACCACGACCGGGTATATCAAATCCCCATTGAAATGTATTCTCGCCGGTAGGTTTGATCCAGGCATCGGTACTGCGACCATCTTTCAGATACGAGCGAAATTTATACTGCTCTGTATTTTTATCGTACGATAATACCGCGAGTGCATGGTGTACTACAATTTCCTGTTTGGATGCATCCTGTGCTTTACCTACGCCTTCCACCAACAGTACCATGCCATCGAGTTTGGCCTCAACACGTTCGTCTACTTTGGATTTGCGTGGCTCGCCCGGTCCCATCTGCATAGAGCCTTCGCCTTCCCAGCGGCCTATCCAGTTGGTGAATATTTTCATTTTTTCTTTATCGCCCATTTCCTGCGCAGCGGTGTTGCCGGTTGCTATAGT
Source organism: uncultured Chitinophaga sp. (assembly GCA_902168205.1). Taxonomy (GTDB): domain Bacteria; phylum Bacteroidota; class Bacteroidia; order Cytophagales; family Cyclobacteriaceae; genus Ohtaekwangia; species Ohtaekwangia kribbensis. Next base: position 1,043,401 of record CABHOK010000003.1, read on the forward strand.
ATAGAGTAAGGCAGCGAGAATAATGATCAAAAGGTTTTTCATATATAGGGGTTTATTTGTTGATATACTGTTTCAGGTTATTGACATAGTCTTCGAATGCTTTGATACCTTTTTTAGTGATGCTGCAGGTAGTTAAAGGCTTTTTACCACGAAATGATTTTTCTACACGTATATAGCCGGCTTCCGAAAGCTTGTCGAGTTGTACACTCAGGTTACCGGCCGTACTGTTGGTTTTCTCTTTCAGAAATGTGAATTCTGCTGATTCAACACTGATCAGCAATGACATTACTGCCAGCCGAAGCTGCGAGTGAAGTAAAGGATCGAGATCGTTGAACATTATTCTTCGCGCTTGTTCTTCAACATATAGCCGGGTATCAGGTAGCCGCAGAGTATAGCAACGGCACCGGCAAGTGATTGCATATAGGTTGGTAACAAGAACCCGATGATGCCGAAGACCCAGAAGAGAATGCCGCCAATCATGAGTGGTTTGAAACGCAGGATCATGCCGGAAATGAATGTAGGCAGCGCACTGACAATTAGTATAACGGGACCTAACTGGTAATTTATTTTATACCCGAATGCTACCAGGGTAAATATACAGATAGCATAACAGATCCACAGGGCTGCGCTGATGCGATCGAAGTGCGAGGTAGTGGTTTTATCCGTGCTGTTTTTAAAGCCGTGATACAAGGTATAAAACCATGCCGGTATGGTAATGAGCCATACTATATAGGGATGTTTATAGTGAAGTATAGATAAGGTAAACATGCCGAGGTTGGCCACCACAACTACCCAGCCCCAAAGCAGAAAGTAGAAACTGTTTCGTTGAACATTACCTTTTGCCTGGTCGATCATACTGGTAATGATGTCGAGACTTTGCTGGGCACTTAGATTTTCAGAGTCTTTCATTTTATATACAGGTTAAGGGGTATTGCATTGTAGTGGCGTGTTGTTATACAAGTATACGACATATTCATAAACTGGTTTATATTATAAACCAAAATATTTTTAATAAACCGTTTTTAGCTATTTTTGCCGCATGTTTACAGGAATCATTGAAACAGTAGCCGAGGTTACGTCCATTCGCGATGAAGGCACGAACCGTCATTTCAAAATAAAAAGCACATTAACCCGCGAGTTGAAAGTTGATCAGAGTGTATCTCACAACGGTGTCTGCCTTACGGTGGTGTCGCTGGAAGGTGATGCATATTGGGTAACGGCTGTTCAGGAGACTTTGCAGAAATCCAACCTGTCTCATTTAAAAGAGGGAAGCAAGGTAAACCTGGAACGTTGCATGCTGAACAACGGCCGGTTCGATGGACACATAGTTCAGGGGCACGTTGATCAGACCGGAGTGGTTAAATCAATCGAAGAGGTAGGCGGAAGCTGGCTCTTCCATTTTGAGTATGATGCTGCTCATGGAAATGTAACGGTTGAGAAGGGATCGATCGCGGTGAACGGTGTAAGTCTTACCTGTTTCAATAGTACAGCAAACAGTTTTACCATTGCTATCATTCCCTATACTTACGAGCACACCAGCTTCCACCAGCTGAAAGCGGGAGACGTTGTAAACCTGGAGTTTGATATTATCGGTAAATATGTAAAGCGCCTGCTCGGTATAGCCAAGTAATCACGAAGAGCGGAGCTGCCGCCTGTGGTATTGGTCTTGCAACCATTGATGAAAGGTATAGCTTATCATGCCGGCAGCAATGCCAACAAAGGCTCCTACAATTACATCGCCCGGGTAGTGTACACCGAGGTATATACGTGTATACGTTACGAGTATAGCCCAGAGGAATATCAGCCCGATGCGCTTTCTTGTTTTACGAAGCAGCAGGAAAAGTAATGTTGCGATACCAAAGGTGTTAGCTGCATGACTGGACGCAAATCCGAAACGTCCTCCTTTATAGAGTTCGCCACTTGCCTTGCGCGCCAGATGTACCAGGCCATCTAATGTAGGCTCGTGCGAAGGACGAAGTCTTTCAAAGTAGGGTTTCATCAAACCACTGGTAGTCTGGTCTGCAATAACGATAGTAAGTACAATAGCGATGATCGCAATCCATACTTCTTTTTTATACTCTCTGAAAAGCAGGTATAGCAGCACAGCATAGAGCGGCACCCACGCAATGGTTTGGGTAAGAAAAAGCATAACCTGGTCGAGCCAGGTTGTATGAAACCCGTTCAGGTAAAGAAATAACTTTTTATCAAGCTCAATTAACCTTTCCATTCGTTCTTATTTTCAAAGCTATCTTCTCATTCTCCGATTCAATCCACTCCACGGCATCCTGCATCGATGTAAAGTATCGTTGCGTGATACCGAAAGGCGCAGTAACGTCCTGTATACTTTGAATATAGTTGTCAATGTGGCTATCGGCATTTGGGTGTACCGTAGCAATACGTGTCAATCCGTTACGCGCTGATTCAGGAATTATCTCGCGGAACATCCATCGCTGGTCCTCCTTGTCAATATATCCGTGGCGCGAAAGGTCGGCAATAAAATTGGGAGTATTATATACTTTCACAAAATCTAATGTCTTCGCGAAAGCATGGCGGTATTGTTCGCTGGTAACAGACTCCTGCCAGATTATACCGGTAGCGTTAAGTTGTGCATCATAAAAGATCTCGGCATACCGCTCTTTCAGTAACACCTGGCGCTGTATATCTTCCGGCTTCTTCAGGTACACTGTAAATTTAGTATAGCGATTTATTTCGCTGTCAACCGTAATATGTCCTCCGAGCGCTTCTACCTGTAACTTCACCAGGTATAACCCCAAACCTTTTCCTTCGGTGTGAAAGTGAAAACGCTTGTATAGCTTGAAGAGGTTATCGCGGTTTCGCTTCAGATCAATGCCCAGCCCGTTGTCCTGTACCTCCAGGATATAGTACATTTCATCTTCCGATGATGTTATTTCAATAATAACGGGTTGCCGTTCCGAGGAGCGGTATTTCAGTGCATTGTTCAACAGGTTATACACAATGCTGTGCACCATCGGCTTTACTGAATATATATAGTGCTGATGAATGTTCTTGACCAGTATTACGTCCGACTGCAGCGTGTCTTTGTGCAGAATCGCGAATGTCTCATCGATCTCTTCCTCAATGCTGATCTTCTGGCGGATCTTGAATATATCATGACGAATGTCGATGATCTTGGTGAGATCTTTAATGATCATGTCCAATCGTTCGGTAGACGTGCGAATGTGATCGAGTATCTCGGCATCACTCTGAGCGAGTGCTGTAGGCTCCAACAGGTTGATCAGTCCGAGTAAGCTGGCTACCGGTCCGCGTAAATTATGAGACACCGTATAGGAGAACTGTCGCAGCTCGTTGTTGTGTTTGATCAGTTCCGAGTTTGTCTCCGTCAGATCTTTATTCTTTTCGAGTAACTCCGAGGTGAGTGATTGATTTTGGGTGAGCAGCCTGTTCTTTTGTTCTTCAATCATCCGATACGCATCGAGTAATTGCCGCTGGTTTGTTTCCAGTACATCACTTTGTGCCTGCAGCTCGGAAGTCTGTGCTTCGATCTCTGCATTCTTCTCCGTCAGAATTTCATTGGTATCATTCAGCTCATCGATTAACTCCATGTTTCGGGCTTCGTTCCGTTCGGATGTCCACTTCAGAAAAGCGAGTGCACTTACCAGTAAACAATAGGATATAAAGATGACAACATTGGCAAAGTAATACGTGGATGCTTTCAGACGATCCTGTGAATAACCAACACTGAACCACTGATGAAGCGGATCGTACGCCAGTAATATCACCATACCTGCGAGTGAACAAAACAGCAATAACTTTTTCTCGTGCAGGGAGAACAACACCCAGGGAAATGAGCAACTGCCGAGTATAACAAAGCGGAATGTAAAGTAGTCCAGCTCTTCGGGCGAGTTATAGTAAATTGTTTTGGAGTAAATAGAAAGCGCAGTAATGATAACAGGTATCAGAAGGCACGTCCATATACGGCTGATGTTAACGAACCCGAAACGATTTAGTAAAATCGTATTGGCCGCCAACAGCCCGATAGCCGGAATCGCACCGGTAACAACACTCCAGCCATACCATGTATAATAAAATACAAAGAGCAATAACGTTAATGCAACCAGGCTTAGTCCGATGGCATTGGCTATAGTAACGCCCCTTCTTTCAGACAACGTTCTGGTATACTGACGTCCGGAAAATACAACTGAGTAGATCGGTTTCATCCAATGCGCGATGGTATCAGGGCTTTGTTTCAAATTTAAACAATAAACGGTTACTTCAATCTGTATACCCCACAGATCAAAAGCTTATGGCCAGTACGTTGGTTACCATAAATATCGCCACGGTGTTTAAGTTTTTCGTTGATTTAAACCTGACGAAAGTCGTACCTTGGTGTGTAAAACAAACCATTTTGCCTTTAGTTGCTTTATTATGAATAGATATGATCTGGTCGTTATCGGGGCAGGCCCTTCCGGTTATGCTGCCACGATGCGCGCGTTGGACTTCAGAAAGAAAACACTTCTCATTGAACGGAACCTGGTAGGAGGTGCCGGTGTCGTGAATGGTGCACTGTCTTCCAAAACGTGGTGGGAGCTCTCGCGCGAAACGGCATCGTTCCTGAAGAACCTGAAGCGCTTCAACCTGCAGGTACCAACCATCAATTATAAAGAGATACAGGATGAAGTAATGCGTGCCATTGATGAACGTAAAGGTATGCTCGAAGAACATCTGCAACTGATGAAGAGTTCGCAGTATGCAGACCTGGTATCATTCAGACAGGGCACAGCAAAATTACTGAGTCAGAACGAGATCGAGATCACACAGGAAGACGGAACGCGCGAAGTAGTGTGGGCCGATTATATTATACTCGCTACAGGAAGCAGACCACGATATTTACCGGAGTTGCCGATCGATGAAAAGAGCGTAATGACCAGCGAGGGCATTGAGAAGATGGAAGATTTTCCGGAGAGCATGGTGATTGTCGGTGCCGGGGTTATCGGATGTGAATATGCTACAATCTTTTCGGGCTTTGGAAAAACAAAGGTACACCTGATCGATAAAGGCAATCGTATACTGCCGTTTGAAGATGAAGATATAGTACATGTTATTGAACGTAACATGGAGAACAGCGGTGTACTCATTCACCGTAACTCGCGTCTCATTCGCATGGAGATCAAGCACGGACGTGTAGAGTATGAATTGGAATACGATGACGGAACCAAGTCGGTGTTCAATGTAGAGAAAGCGCTTGTTGCTGTAGGACGTATACCGAATTATGAAGACCTGTGGGATGAGAAGGTTGATATCAGCATTTCAAAACGTGGCATTGAAGACAACGATACGCAAACAAATATATCCAACATCTATGCGGTAGGGGATATCACAGCTGATATATCACTGGTAAATGTAGGTGAACTCGAAGGACGTTATGCCGTAGAAAAGATATTTGGTAGTCCGGAGCGGAAGCTGGTATATGAGAACATCAGCACGATTATGTTCCTGAACCCGGAAGTGGCGGGCGTAGGACTGAATGAGACACAGGCCCGCGAAAAAAATATAGATTACAAAGTAGTAACGCTGGACTATAGCTGCATTCCGCGCGCTATCGCGAAACGCAATACACAAGGATTTATCAAGCTGCTCGTTACCAACGATGATCACATGAAGATACTCGGTCTCAAGATTATAGGTAATCATGCCTCCAGCGCTATACAAGCCGTAGCATTGTTGATCTGGATGAACAAAGGTATAGAAGAACTGGCCGAGTGTGTCCATCCCCATCCATCCATCACCGAAGGTATACAGGAATGTGTACGCATGCTCTTAGGTAAATCACTCTTCAAACCCGATGCACTGAAAGGTAAACTATCCTGCCGCACCAGCATGAGTGGAGTCTACGCAGACATTCGATTTTAGGTTTGGCTGCGTGTATGCCATGGATGGCGATTTACCTATAGCAGTTGCTAGCTTATGGCTACTAGCTGCTAGTCGTTGTTGCTATGGCTACTATTGCGTTAAATAAGCTGCTAGCCCCCGGACACTACTGGCCTCTGGTCACTAACTGCTAGACGCTCTTCTGTTAGTTGCTGATTGCGTTAAGTGGCGCAGTGCCTCTGCATTCTCCAGTAGCCAGCGGACAGAAGCCAGCAGCCTTTCTCGCGGCTCGCAGCTTTTTATTTCGCGTGTCGCTTCTTCAGCACGTCCAATACTTCATTCAGTGTATAGCCTTTCGCAGTGAGCAGCACAAGGTAATGGTATAGCAGGTCGGAGGCTTCTCCGAGGAACAGGTCTTTGTTGTCGTCTTTGGCTTCGATTACCAGTTCTACGGCTTCTTCTCCAACTTTTTGTGCTACTTTATTTATACCTGAGTCGAGCAGCTTGTTGGTATAGGAACCTTTCTGCGGATTGACTTTGCGATCTTCGATGATGGCCGCGAGTGAAGAAAGATTCCAGTCATCGTTCGTTTCGTTGAAGCATGTATCGGCACCGGTATGACATGCAGGACCTTTGGGATTTGCTTTGACAAGCAGCGTGTCTTGGTCGCAGTCGAGGAGTATATCTACTAATTCAAGAAAGTTGCCGGATGTTTCTCCTTTTGTCCAGAGGCGTTGCTTGCTGCGGCTGTAGAACGTTACCCGCTTGTCGCGCAATGTTTTTTGATACGCTTCTTCATTCATAAAACCCAGCATCAGCACTTTGTTGGTGCGTGCATCCTGAACAACAGCCGGAACAAGTCCGTTAAGCTTTGAGAAATTTATTTTAAGATCTTTCATTATCAGTTCGGTTGAGGTGCCATCGGATAAACTATATATAGTGTCAGTTCATCCGCATGGTAATGTTCTTGGTATTCAGGAATGCTTTCAGTTCCGGGATCTTGATCTCACCGAAGTGAAATATACTCGCTGCCAGTGCAGCATCTGCTTTCCCGAGAATAAAGGCATCGATAAAATGTTCTTTTGTGCCGGCCCCTCCGGAAGCGATCACCGGTATCTGTAACAAGTCGTGAAGTTTGCTGAGCGGATCGTTGGCGAAGCCTGCCTTTGTTCCATCGTGATCCATACTGGTAAAAAGTATTTCACCGGCACCGCGTTCCTGTCCTTCTTTTGCCCATGTGAAAAGTTTTTTATCGGTAGCATTTTTACCACCGTGCGTATGTACAGTCCAGGTGTTGTCGATCTTGCGGGCATCAATGGCGAGTACAATGCACTGCGCACCAAATGCCTTTGAAAGTTCATCGATAAGATTTGGATTGCGTACGGCCGCTGAATTTATACTTACTTTATCGGCACCCGCTTCGAGCAGCGGAGCAACATCGGCAACGCTGCTGATACCACCGCCCACGGTGAATGGTATATTGATGTGGCGTGCTATATCTTTTACCAGCGAAGCAAATGTTTTACGTTGCTCATTTGTGGCGGATATATCGAGGAACACGAGTTCATCAGCACCTTGCTGCGCGTAGGTTGCGCCCAGTTCTACCGGGTCGCCAGCATCGCGGATGTTTACGAAATTTATACCCTTTACCGTGCGGCCATCTTTAATGTCAAGACACGGTATAATTCTTTTTGTCAGCACGGAAATATAGTTTAGTTCCTGATCGTATTTTCTGTTGCTATAGCTTATTATACTATAGCAGTGCCAGTTCTTCCAGTTTTACGCGTCCTTCGTATATAGCTTTCCCTACAATGACACCGTCTACACCAATCCGCTTCAGCTCCTGCAGATCTTCCATAGTGCCTACACCACCGCTTGCTACCAGGTGAAGCTGCGGGAAACTTAGTATTAATGTTTTATAGAGTTCAATATTCGGCCCGGTAAGCATACCATCTGTACTGATGTCGGTGCAGGTAACATATTCAATACCATTCTCAATATAGTCGCGAAGGAAATTCCGGATGTTGATGGATGAACTTTCCTGCCAGCCGCTGATTGCGATCGTGTTATTCTTTACATCGGCGCTGAGAATGATTTTGTCTGACCCAAACTCATCGATCCACTGGATAACTTTCTGAGGTTCCTTCACCGCGATACTTCCTAAATTTACCTGTTGGATACCGCGCTCAAAAAGTTTTCGTATCTCATCGTCTGTTTTTATACCGCCACCAAAATCAACAATAAGCTTCGTGTGCGCAGTTATACTTTCCACCACTTTCCAATTGGTAACTTTTCCGGCTTTGGCGCCATCCAGGTCTACCAGGTGTAAATATTGCAAGCCCTGGTCTTCAAACGACTTGGCAACATCCAGTGGATTTTCGTTGTATACTTTTTTCTGAGCATAGTCGCCTTGCGTAAGCCTTACACATTTGCCGTCTATCAGATCAATGGCAGGAATAATTCTCATGAGGTTGATGCGGTTGGGTTGTTATTATCGCGTTAAAGTTACATTATACCTTCAAAAAACTTTTCAGTACCAGTTCACCGGCTTTGGCCGATTTCTCGGGGTGAAATTGTGCCGCATAAAAATTATCGCGGTGCATAGCCGAGCTGAAGGGTGTGATATATTCGGTTACAGCCGATGTATAGGAATTAACCGGTACATAATAGCTGTGTACAAAATAGGCGTACTGATTTTCAATAGCAGGATCGAGCCATCCGTTGGCTTTCACAACGTTGTTCCAGCCCATGTGCGGTACCTTCAGATCATCTTTCGGAACAAACAGTTTTACCTCTTCATCAAATATACCCATGCAGGTTGTATCGTTCTCTTCCGAGTGTCTGCACATCAGTTGCATGCCCAGGCATATACCCAGCACCGGCTGTTTGAGTGCAGGTACCAGCTGATCAAGTTTTTTATCACGCAGGTATCGCATGGTGGTGCTGGCTTCCCCTACACCCGGAAACAATACCTTATCGGCTTTCATGATCTCTTCCGCATTGTCGGTTATGGTAAAATCAACACCGAGTCGTTCGAGAGCAAACGAAACGGATTGAATGTTACCTGCATTATATTTAATGATTGCGAGCTTCATGTTTGTGCTACGTCCTGTTAAACGTTTGATGTTATAATATACCTTTGGTACTGGGCAGTTGGTTCCCTTCTTTACGGACTGCCATTTTAATGGCCTTCGCGAAAGCCTTAAATATAGCTTCGATCTTATGATGCTCGTTCGTGCCTTCTACTTTCACATTCAGATTGCTTTTGGATGTATCTGAAAATGATTTGAAGAAGTGATAGAACATCTCCGTTGGCATCTCACCGATCTTCTCACGCTTAAACTCGGCATCCCAAACAATCCACGGTCTTCCGCCAAAATCAATCGCTACCTGTGCGAGACAATCATCCATCGGTAAACAGAAACCATAACGCTCTATACCACGCTTGTCGCCCAGTGCTTTCAGGAAAGCTTCACCGAGTGCGAGCGCTGTATCTTCAATGGTGTGATGTTCATCAATGTGCAGATCGCCTTTTACTTTTATAGAGAGGTCTATATTACCGTGCCGCGCCAGTTGATCGAGCATGTGATCGAAGAAACCAAGTCCGGTCTCCATCTGCGATTTGCCGCTGCCATCCAGATCGATCGTTATGTCAATATCGGTCTCCTTGGTGGTGCGTTTTACTGTTGCCTTACGGTTAGGCCTGGTGAGGAAAGTATATATATCTTTCCACGATGTGGTTGTGAGTGCGCAGTGTTGCTCCAGGTTCTGCGCTTTCATTTTCTCTGCGAGACTTCCGTTGTTGAGCAGTATACCTTGTGCTCCTAAATTTTTGGCAAGTTCTACATCTGTCAGGCGATCGCCCAATACAAATGAATTCTTCAGATCATACGCATCGGTAAAGAATTCGGTAAGCATGCCGGTGCCCGGTTTACGCGTAGGTTTGTTCTCGCGCTGAAAACTCCGGTCGATATATATCTTGGGGAAATGTATACCTTCATTGGACAGCGCCTTGAGCATTTTGTTTTGAGCGGGCCAGAAGGTGTCTTCCGGAAAACTGTCTGTGCCGAGGCCGTCCTGGTTCGTTACCATCACCAGTTCAAAATCCGTTTCAGCGGCAATCTTGCTGAGCCAGGTGAATACACCAGGATAGTATTCCAGTTTTTCAAGGGAATCGATCTGCTCATCAGGTGGTTCGATGATGAGGGTTCCATCGCGATCTATGAATAATACTCTTTTCATAATTCTTCCAGGGCTTTCATGAGGCGTTCGTTTTCTTCCGGTGTACCAACGGTGATGCGGATGCAGTTATAGCAAAGCGTTACACGCGAACGGTCGCGCACAATGATGCGGTGTTCGAGTAAATATTGATACGTAGCCAGAGCATCTTTTACCCGTACCAGTATAAAATTACTGTCGGAAGGGTATATATTTTCTACGATCGAAAGTTTTTCGAGTGCTTTAACAAGCTTCGTGCGTTGCTTGATAATTTCCTTTACCCACTCTTCCATAACGTGTACATTCTCGAGTGCATCGAGTGCAAGCTCCTGCGTACGGATGTTTACGTTGTATGGATATTTGATTTTGTTCAGGATGTTGATGATATCTTCGGACGCGAAACACATACCGAGGCGCAAGCCAGCAAGTCCCCAGGCTTTGGAGAAAGTCTGCAGCACTACCAGGTTCGGATATTTCGTAAGGTCTTCGAGGAAACTTTTACTCTTGGCAAAATCGATATAGGCTTCATCGATCACTACCAATCCGTAGAAGCGTTTTAATACTTCCAGAATTTTGTCACGACTTAATAAATTACCCGTTGGGTTATTCGGACTACACAGGAATATAATTTTTGTAGTAGCATCAAACGTTCTGGGGAATGCATCGAGGTCTATATCAAAATCCGGGGTGAGTAATACACGCTGAACGTTCACGGCATTAACTTCGGCACATACCGAATACATACCGTAGGTTGGCTCGGTGATGAGTATAGAATCCTGATTTGGTTCGCAGAACGCGCGGATCAGTAAATCGATAGGTTCATCACTTCCGTTTCCTAAAAATATCTGCTTGGGATTTACATTCTTGATCGTAGCGAGTTCCTTCTTTACATTCCACTGCAGCGGATCCGGATAACGATTATAAGGCGATTGGTATGGATTCTCGTTGGCATCCAGGTATATTTCTGCTTCACCTTTAAATTCATCGCGCGCGGATGAATAGGGTTTCATGGTCAGAATGTTTCTGCGAACGAGGGTGCTGATATCCGGAAATGATTTCTTCTTACTCACTGTTTACGTGTTTTGGTGTTTATGTGTGCGGGTGTTTATGTTACTTTAGTTTTTCAAGGCGAATGGTTACGGCACGTTTGTGACCTGCGAGTTGTTCGGCTTCCGCCATTTCTTCTACAACAGGGCCGAGTGTTTTTATACCAGCTTCGGTAAGTTTCTGAAACGTTATATACTTCATGAAACTTTCGAGTGATACTCCGGCAAATGCTTTTGCAAAACCATTCGTTGGCAAAGTGTGATTGGTGCCCGATGCATAGTCTCCTATAGCTTCCGGAGAATAATTACCGATGAATACAGAACCTGCATTGCTCACGGCTGCAGCAACGGCATCGGCATTTTTTGTGTTGATGATAAGGTGCTCGGGAGCGTATTCATTAATGAAGTCGAGTGCTGTTGCCTGATCGTTGATGATGATGACGCGGCTGTTGGCGAGTGATTTCTCTGCTATAGCTTTGCGCGGCAATTGCTCGAGTTGTTTACTGATTTCGTTTTGTATAGCAGAAACCATGGAGTCATTGTTGAGTACCAGCATTACCTGGCTGTCTTCACCGTGCTCGGCTTGTGAGAGTAAATCTGCTGCGATGAACGATGCATCGGCTGTCTCATCGGCCATTACCAATACTTCGGATGGACCGGCTGGCATATCAATCGCGAGACCTTCTTCCATTACCAGTTGTTTAGCTTTGGTTACATACTGATTACCGGGGCCAAATATCTTGTGAACCTTCGGAATACTTTGTGTACCGAAGGCCATCGCTGCTATAGCCTGTGCACCACCCGCTTTGAAGATGCGTGTAATACCAACAAGTTTAGCTGCAAAGAGTATAGCCGCGTTGATCTTTCCGGATTTATCAGGCGGTGAGCAAAGCACTACTTCTTTACATCCAGCGAGTTTCGCGGGCACACCCAGCATGAGTACCGTAGAGAAGAGAGGAGCGGAGCCCCCAGGTATATATATACCTACTTTATCGATTGCTACACCTTTGCGCCAGCAGGTTACACCGGGCAATGTCTCCACGGTCATTACATCGCGCTTTTGGGCTGCATGAAACTTTTCGATGTTGGCAGCGGCTGTTGTAATGGCTTGCTTCAAGGAAGCGGGGAGTGATTTTTCGGCTTCAGCAAGTTCAGCCTCGCTTACACGCAGTTCCTGTATAGATACTTTATCGTATTGCAGTGTCAGCTCGCGCAAGGCATCGTCACCGGATTTTTTGACGCGGTTCAGAACGTTACGAACGGAGCTGTCCAGAAATTCAAGTTCCAGTTGTGGACGTTTGGAAAGTTCGGTCCAGGTTTCCTGCGATGGATTGGAATATATCTTCATACTCTATTTATAAGTGATGTGTACTATACGATCATCTTTTCAATCGGTACAACCAATATACCTTCCGCACCGAATTCTCTTAGTTGGTCGATGCGTTCCCAGAAATCATTTTCATCAACCACAGAATGTAATGAGCTCCATCCTTCACGCGCCAGCGGTATAATGGTTGGGCTCTTCATGCCGGGTATAACACGTGTAATCTGTTCAATCGCTTCATTGGGACAGTTCATCAGTATATATTTCGTGTTCTTCGCCTTGCGTACAGCTTCAATGCGGAATAAAAGTTTTTCAAGGATCTTTTTCTTCTCAGCATCGAGTGTAGGGTTCGCAATGATCACGGCTTCGGATTGCATCACCACTTCTACTTCTTTCAGTCCGTTGCTTAACAACGTACTGCCTGTACTCACAAGGTCGCAGATGGCATCTGCCAAACCTATACCCGGTGCAATCTCAACCGAGCCGCTGATCTCATGAATACCGGCCTTGATATTATTTTTCTGAAGGAAGTCTTTAACAATGTTCGGGTAGGAGGTAGCAATGTTTTTGCCGTTGAGCCATTGTACACCGGTATAATTTTCAGAACGCGGCACCGCCATTGACAAACGACATTTTGCAAAGTCGAGTCGTTTTACCAGCTCATTGTTCTTTTTCTTTTCGCAGAATACATTCTCGCCAACAATACCAACATCGGCAACCTGGTCCTCAACATACTGCGGTATATCATCATCGCGTAAGAAGAGAATCTCTACAGGGAAATTCCGCGCTTGAGTTTTTAGTTGGTCTTTACCGTTGCTGAAAGAGAGTCCGCTTTCGTGTAACAGATCGAGAGAACCTTCCTGCAGGCGTCCGGATTTTTGAATGGCGATTCGTAACAAAGTACTCATAGTTGTTAAAGTTTTAGCAGCGTATTGCTGCCGATTCCTGTGCGTAGTGTGAACTATATATTCTTAAAATGCAGTAAACAAAAAGGGCTTGCCACACCGTGACAAGCCCATAAATTTTTTCTATTTCAAAATTCACTAAAAGGCGGTGCCACGCATCGTGTTGTTTCCATGATGGTGGTGGTGTAAGCCTGATGTGATGTTGTTGTTCATTGTTCTAAAGCGATGCGAATAAATCAAATTGTTGTGAAAAGTCAAAATCTGTAACGGCTAATTCAGAAAAATGATTAAAAAAATTAGCAATAGTTCCTGATATTCCGTACTAACCACCGTTCGGGAACTATGTAGACGGAACGAAAGGTATTGTTTGGTGTTTTAAGTTTTGAGAATCAACTTGCAGCCATAGCATTAAATATTGACGTGCACATTTTTGATTTCGTGTGAATGAGAAAGGTATTGTATTGGATCGCATTGGCAGGATTAGCAGCAGCCTGCAGCGATAGTAAGGAAACCAGACTGCAACGATATTTACTTCAGGGCAATGAGCAGGTTGCGCTGCGCAATGCAGAAGGAGCCGAACGTTACTTTAAAGAAGCGCTTCGACTGGACTCCTGTTTTGCAGACGCCCTTAATAACCTGGGCACTTTATATTTTACGCAGAAGAAATATACCGAAGCGGTTGAGCAGTACGATCGTGCACTGACCTGCCGGCCCGGGTATATCGATGCCCTGCTGAATCGCGCCAACGCTAATTACGAACTGAAAGAATATTATCGCGCTTTGCAAGATCTCGATAAGGTTGTAAAAGTCAAACCGGATACTGCCATTGTATACTTTACACAAGGACTGGTATATACCAAGCAACGTAAGTTCGATGATGCGTTGGCAGTGTTTGGTAAAGCGGGTACCATTGAGCCTGAAAATGCGGAGATCGTAGTAAATATAGGTACACTCTATTTTTATAAGAAAGAGTTTGATCGTGCTGCGGCAGAGTTACAACGTGCTCTTCAGATTAATCCGAAGGAGGCAAATGCACTGAACGCGTTGGCCATGATCGAAGCAGAAAAGAAGAATTACGATCAGGCGCACGTATGGCTCGCACAGGCATTGACGATTAAACAGGATGATCCGTTCTTCCTCAATAACCGCGGCTATATATACCTGATGACAGATAACATTGACAAAGCACGCAGTGATATTGATCAAAGTATCAGTCTCGACCCGTACAACGGATGGGCGTATCGTAACAAAGGCATTTACTACCTGCAGACGAAACAATACGAAGACGCTGTTCGCGTGCTGAAGCAGGCGGAATCAATGGACCCGTTCATTGACAAAGTATATATATACCTGGCAGAAGCTTATCTGCAGACGAAAGACTTTGAAAATGCGTGCAAGGCATACGAGAAATCGGTTGCCAATAAGGAGGGCGGTTCCACGAGTATGAAACCTTGTAAGTAACATGTTTTTTGAAGAGCTGACACAAAAACTTTCTGAACGCTTATTGCTGGAATTGCCCGGGGCTACTGCGCATGAGCCCATGCGTGCTATACCGATCGGCTCTACCATTCCTAGATTTGAGCACAAGCTGCCTGCAAAACCCGGCAGCGTTTTGATACTGCTATACGAGGAAGATGGTATTGTGAAGTTTCCACTGATCAAACGTCCTGAGTATCTGGGGGCACATAGTGGTCAGATCAGTTTGCCGGGCGGTAAAGCTGAGAGCGGAGAGAACCCGATTGAGACAGCGTTGCGCGAGGGAGAGGAGGAGATCGGTATAGATGGCAGTAAAGTAAAAGTACTCGGAAGACTATCAGATTTTTTCGTGATACCCAGTAATTTTCTGGTAACTCCGATTGTAGGCACTATCGAGAAACCAATATTTACTCCTGATAAAAGAGAAGTAGCGCGAATACTGGCTGCTGATCTCTTCGATTTACTCCGTGAAGAAGCCGTACTCCAAAAAGAAATTATAGCAGCAGGACAGTATAGAATGATGGCTCCTCACTTTGAAATAGATGGTGAAGTAGTATGGGGTGCTACAGCGATGATGCTAAACGAACTTCGATTGGTGGTGCGTGGGCTTGAATAATTTTTTTTAACCCGCAGAGGACACGGATTTTTGCAGAGCAAACGCAGAATGTACACCAACACTTGAGCACTACAATTGCTTCGGAGGCTCCACGAGAATTACTTCCTCGCGCTCCACAACCACTGCCCCTGCAGGATCTCCTTTTCTTTTGCGTACAAATTTTTTAGGCGTTACAATTACCGGACACAACGTTTCAGTTTTGCGTTTTGAATTATAGGCTGCGAGCTGTGCTGCACGCTCAATAACATCCTTCGGATAATTTTTACCAGATTGATATTTGATCAGTACATGAGAGCCCGCTACATCTTTGGCGTGAAGCCACAAGTCTTCTTTAAAACCGTATTTGAAAGTAAGTATATCGTTGTTCTGTGCGTTGCGTCCTACCCAGATTTTGAAACCGCTCATTTCGAACTCGTGAAATGGTAACGGTGCACTCTGCTTTTCTTTTTCATCAGAAAGTCCTTTGCTGGAAATGGTTTTACGGAGCGTCTTTAATTCCCCGATTGTTTCAAACTCGTGAAGTTGTTGCTTGAGGTTTTCGATCTCTTTTTCTTTTGCTTCGAGTACTTCCTGCAGACGTTGTATTTCGATGTGCTGGTTTTTGGCTTTGCGATAAAATACTTCTGCGTTCTTCTGCGGAGGTATATCTTTTTTTAGTTTTATCTCTACCGGTTTATTCTCGTGATAAAAATCAGGCAGCGTTACTTTTTCTGTTCCGGGTTTGATCTCGTGCATATAGGCCATGACCAGATCTGCCCACACTTTATAGTGGTTATCGCTTTCTACTTCAGTAAGTTTGTCGAATGTTTTTTGATAGTATGCTTCGGAGCCTTGCAGTTTATTGCGTAGCAGCGACAGCGTGGATGCTTTTTCACGGATGAAGGCAGCCTGCTGTGTATAGGTATAAAAGAACTCGTTGGTGGCCTTTACAGGATCACGAAATTCCTTTAGTGTATGTCCATATTGTATCAGCGAAAGCGCCAGGATATTGTCGGCTTGACTAATGAAATATACCGGGTTCTCAAGCTGCTGTTTTATGGTTTGAATTTCCTGCCATTGTTGTTCGGGAGAAAGTGCTTCAAAATTTTTTGTGGCGAGACTTTTCCAGATAATCTTTCCAAAGGTAAAATATAGCGACTGTAGTTTGGTGCGATGTTGCAGGAAGCTTTCATAGCTCCAGTCGATGGTGCGATCGAGCGCATTGAGCCGAAGTGTTATATCAGCCGGTATATTATTACGAAAGAGTTGTGCCGGTATATCTTTCTCAAAGAGTATAATGTTTGATCGGTTGCCATGCATCTTAAAGAGCAACGATTTGTCATCCGACAGAAGTATAGCAAAGCTGCGCTCATTTTCAAACTGACGGATACCGGCAACGCGATGGCCGATCATGTCACCAAAAAGATCAACACTGTTTTTTCTTGCACGACTAAAATCTCCCGGAAACGAAAGACAGGTAAACGAAGGGTCAAGGCTTGCTTTGATAAAGAAAGGCTCGGTGTGAGTCTCAAACCGAATTACAAGCTCATCTTTATTCTGACTGAAACACTCGGATATAACCGTTCCTGTTAAAGTTGTCTCTAACGATTTACTGAGCTGCCGGAGAAAGTAATAATTGTTATGCACAGAACTGAGTCCGATAAAATTGCGCTACCTGTTATGGGTAAAGATAAAACAAAATCAATAGCAGCGCGGTGTGATGTTACAGATCCAACTGCAGGCCATCGTAGGCGAGCGATACATTGTCTGGCAGTGTTTTCTCAATGGCAGCATGCAAACCCATTCGGTGACTCATGTGTATCAGATAGGTTTTCCTCGCATTGATCTCTTTTGCTTTGATCAACGCCTGCTCAAGATTGAAATGCGATACATGTGGTTCGTGTTGCAAGGCATTCAATACAAGTGTCTCCGTCCCTTTCAGGCGCTCCAGCGTTTCATCCGGAATAAAATTAGCATCCGTAATATAGCTGAAGTTGCCAAAGCGATAGCCGAACACCGGCATGCGTAAATGCATTACCGGCAAGGGTATAATTTCAAAACCTCCTATAGTGAAAGGCGTAGCATCGATCTCACGCAAATCAAGACGCGGTAATCCCAGCGGAGCATTTTTCTCGAAAGCATACGCATACTCTACACGCAGTTGATCCAGCGTAGGCTTTGTGCCGTAGATAGGCATATCGATCTGCTGCCAGAAATTATAGGCGCGTACATCGTCAAGTCCTGCTGTGTGATCGCGGTGCGCATGGGTAAAGATCACAGCATCGAGTCGGTCTATGTGTTCGCGTAACATCTGCTGACGAAAGTCCGGTCCGGTATCAATCACCCAGCTTTGTCCATCCAATTGTATATGCAGCGCTGTTCGTAAGCGTTTGTCACGATAGTCAAGCGAACTACAAACTTCGCATGTGCAGCCAATCACAGGAACACCTTGTGAAGTACCCGTGCCTAAAAATGTTACTCTCAAGCGGCAGGTGATTGTTGTTGTTGCTGTTGTTGCTGAGTGAGCTCTTCATGGAGCTTCAGACTTTTTTCAGAGAACTTGGCGGGGTCCAGGGTAACGCCTTTTAATATATCCAGCAAGGCATTGATCTTACCTTCGGTTGTAAAGAACTTGTTCACGATCATGATTTTCTGATCCTTCAATACACAATATCCGGCTTTAAAATTTCCCTTTTCGTAACGAAGGGTATAGTCCGATTCCGTAATCATCTCCTCGAGCTTTAACAGGAACTGAGTTGTATACTTGATCATAGTGGTTGTATTCTCAGGCGCAAGATAAGCAATCGCGGGGAAAGTCGGAGAAGTCGGGAAGACAGGAAGTCGGAGAAGACCGAAAGTCCGGAAGACAGAAAAGCCGGGGATTCGGAATGATGGGAGAATGAAAATTGGAAGTGATATGGCCTGAAGTTTTTTATCTGAAAGGTTGAAAGAGATGATATTGAAAAGTTAGGGATACAGCCAAACCTGATATAACAAGGTAAAAGATATAGGATGTTGTGAGGTAAAGCCCTAACGTTCTCTTTTCTTTCAAACTTTCGGTCTTCCCGTCTTCCGGACTTCCCGACTTCCTTCTCTTCCCTTAACTTGCGCCCTCGAAAAATGGCAAACCAGAAACTCATTGTAATTGTCGGGCCTACTGCTGTAGGGAAAACATCGGTGGCGATCCAGGTGGCGCGGCATTTCAATACGGAAATTATTTCTGCGGATTCGCGCCAGATATTCAGAGAGTTAACGATTGGTACTGCCAAGCCCGATGATCTTGAATTAGCCCAGGCGCCTCATCATTTTATAAACAGTCACTCGATCAAAGATGCGTATGATGCTGCCTCGTATGGGAGGGAAGCGCTTGCGCTGATTCACGAGCTTTTTAAAAATCACCAGTACCTGGTTCTCTGCGGTGGTTCCGGACTCTATGTAAAAGCAGTGCTGGAAGGTTTTGATGATATACCGGAAGTGCCTGATGAAATCCGTGAACAACTCACTGCGAATTTTGAGAAGCACGGTATAGAGTGGCTGCAAGACCAGATGAGACAACTTGATCCGGAGCATCTGGCGGTTATCGATCAGCAAAATCCACATCGCCTTATTCGGGCTCTTGAAATAAAAATCGGTACCGGAAATTCGATTTCCAGCTATCGGAAGCAAAGCAAACTCGAGCATCCGTTCGAGGTGGTGAAGATCGGACTGGAATTGCCGCGCGGAGAACTCTATCGCAGAATTGATGATCGCATGGACCAGATGATTGCTGCCGGGTTGTTTGAGGAAGCAAAAGAACTATATATATATAAAGATCATAATGCGTTGCAAACCGTGGGCTACCAGGAGATCTTTGACTATATGGATGGTAAATATGATCGCGATGAAGCAGTGCGGTTACTGAAGCGTAACTCGCGCAGGTATGCCAAGCGTCAGCTCACCTGGTTTAAGCGTGATGAAGAAACACATTGGATGCATCCGCAGGATATAGCGGGTATATTAAAATTGATTAACTAGCAGAAGTATATATTAGTTAAAGCACACGTTCCGGAAGTTACATGGAAAAGAAAGTATTGATCATAACCTATTACTGGCCACCGAGCGGAGGGAGTGGTGTGCAACGTTGGCTGAAGTTTGTAAAGTATTTACCTTCTTTCGGATGGAAGCCCTATGTATTTACTCCGGAGAATCCATCGTTTGCCATTCGAGATGAATCGTTGTTGAAAGATATACCTGCCGAAGCCAACGTAATTCACTTTCCGATATGGGAACCTTATGAAGCATTCTTTAAACTATCCGGATTACTCGGCAGTAAAAAATCGGCCAAGCCAACGGATCTTGTATCGGGTAAAAAGAAATCGCTCTTTCAGAAGATCAGCACGTGGATACGCGGGAATTTTTTTATACCCGATCCGCGTGTGTTTTGGGTAAAGCCTTCGGTAAAATTTCTGCTGCGTTACCTGCAGGAGAATGATATACATACGATCATCACCACTGGTCCGCCTCATAGTGTACACCTCATCGGTCTTAAACTAAAACAGAAGCAACCAACTCTGAAATGGTTTGCAGACTTTCGTGATCCGTGGAGTGACTGGGGTTTGTTGGATAGTCTTATGGTTGGATCGATCGCGCGTAGCTTTCATAAAAAACTCGAAGCACAGGTAATGCGCACGGCTGATGAAGTAATTACCATAACACCCTTCTATGTACGCAAGTTTGAAAAGTTGTCGGGTAGAAAAGTACAGTTACTCACCAATGGTTTTGATGAAGATGACTTTAAAAACCTGGTGGTTCAAAGGCATGAGCGGTTTATTATTCGTCATGCCGGTATTGTAAATGAGAAATGTGACCCGCGCCCATTCATGCTCGCAGTGAAAGCATTGTCTCAAGAGCATACTGCATTTCGGGCTGCCGTGCAGGTTGATTTTGTTGGTGAGGTGCATCCGGATTTTCGTGCATTTGTTTTGAACGATGACGTGTTGAAAGGTATCACTACGTTTACCTCCACCATTCCACACAAGCAACTGATGAAATGCTATGGCGAGTCTGCTATACTCTTGCTGGTGCTGACGGGCTACAAAGATGGTGAAGGATTTTTACCCGGAAAGTTATTCGAGTATCTCGCCACAGGACTGCCCGTGTTGGGTGTTGGTCCCGAGTATGGTGATGCTGCTGCATTGCTGAAGACTACAGGAGCCGGAGCGATGATCGATGGCGAAAAGACTGCCGCTATAAAAACATTCCTGCTTCAGAAATTTGAGACATGGCAACAAGGCGAGTCGGTGGCACAGCCTGCCGGCTTCACCGAATATTCGCGCAGAGGAATTACACGAACACTCATCGACCTGCTTAGATAATTCGCGAGATGGTATATTTTTAGAAAAGAAATTCCCATTTTGAATATATACCAGACTATACACTTCTAATTACAGCCATCCGTGCACTGTTGTAATCTTTGATTTTGAGACAGAAACAAAGTATCCGAAAAAAATATCGTTGGCACGCGAGCATTCGCTCTATCTGGACCTGCATTTGTAAATATTGAGGTAAGATTCATTAGCTATGACGACTTTTTTTGAACATCAACGATCAAGTTACAAGCGTAATTACATGCGTAACCTGATCTGTCTGGCTTCCCTGGATGGAAAGCTTGATGAAGAGGAAAGAACCCTGATCCAAAAGATCGGAGCGAAGCGCGGCTTGAAAGTATGGCAGGTAAGTGAGCTGGTTGAAAGCCCGGGAAATTGTGAGATTTTCTTACCTGAATCAATGAACAACCGAATGGATTTGGTATACGATCTCATGCAGATCGTACACATCGACAATGAAGTTACGGAGTATGAAACCGAATTTATGATGACGATAATCGAGGCATTGCATTTGCAGCCGGAGATCGTGAATCAATTAATGGCGATGTTCCAGGAAGGAGTTCCTTCGGTAGAAGAATGGAAAGAGTTTGTGAGTTTTACACGCGAGTGTGAGAACGGATAATTAACGCAGGGAGCCCATCCTCAAGTTGTGAGGCCAGTCTGTTCCAGAGCAGGCTGGCTTTTTTTATTTCTCCTTCTTTACGCCATTCACTTTGCCGCGTACCAGCCGTGTTACATCGCATACACCGGTTTCGCATTGATCGATCATGATCAGTAAATTATTTTTTGTGCGCGCCAGCTCGTCCAGTTGCTCCTGAACAAGTTTGAGTTTTTTTTCAAGATACTTCTTGGCGCGTTTAGGGTCCAGTGATCCATCGTTTATCAAGGTGATGATGCCGCGCGCTTCTTTCAGTGTAAACCCTCGGGCCGTAATTTCTTTAATGGCGGTAATGCGACTAAGCGTTTCTTCCGGATACTCCTTGTAATTGTTTTTACGTCTCGATTGCTCAGGCACTTGTATCAACCCGAGTTTCTCATAGAACCGGATCGTGTGTCTGGACAGATTTGTCTTTTGTGCAAGTTCACCAATCAGCATAAGCAACTGTTTAACGAGTGTAGAGTATACTCTATGGTTGTGTTTGATACTTTAAAATTAATACATCCTTCGAAAATAAACCATGCATTTCCTCTTGACAGTCGACTATACTCTACGCTATACCTTCGTTGTACGAAATCAATTTTCTAAATGCTTAAACAAAAAAGATCATGAAACAGGTTGGATTAATAATGTTGCTTTGCTTCACCTCGTTCTATGCCATCGCGCAGAGTAGTGTTGAGATACCCAAAAAAGAATTTACAGTACATGCCGATGCGCAGGCTGTAGACATTGCTGCCGGCAGCACCGGGAAAATAAATCTGCAGATCATGCGGTCGAAGAATTTTCAAAAGTCGGAAGCATCGTTTCGTGTTGCATCATCACTTCCGGAAGGTATAACGATTCGTTACGATGCACAGAACGAATCTGATTATGCAGCGGTTATCACTACAACAGCGCAGGTAACGCCCGGTACGTACCAGGTCATTATGAATTGTACCATTCACAACAAGACAAAAGGTGTTATTGTAAAACTCAAGATCATATAATGCATGGAGACTGTGATGAACAATACCGTGGTGAACCGATCTGCAGCGACATCAGCTAAAAAGAAATTTCACATCCCCCTGGCTATACGCTTTATCCGCTGGACGTTGCCGCGACTGGAGATGATCGCGCCTCGCTATGCACACAACTGGTTTGTGGATTTGTTCTTTAGTCCGCCACGGTATACTATACCACAGGTTGAACGTGAAGTGTTACAGCAGGCACAACGATCAAAACTATATATAGGAGATGTGCCAATAGAAGTATATACCTGGGGAACCGGGCCTGCTGTTC
Source organism: uncultured Chitinophaga sp. (assembly GCA_902168205.1). Taxonomy (GTDB): domain Bacteria; phylum Bacteroidota; class Bacteroidia; order Cytophagales; family Cyclobacteriaceae; genus Ohtaekwangia; species Ohtaekwangia kribbensis. Next base: position 1,066,117 of record CABHOK010000003.1, read on the forward strand.
TGCTCGTACACGGTTGGGCTGGTCGCGCTTCTCAATTCAGAAATTTTGTTCTGTATTTAACCGATCGCGGTTACCAGGTTATAGCGTTTGATGCACCTGCACACGGAAACTCCAAAGGTAATCGAACCAATATCTTCCAGTTCAGGGATGCTATTCTTCAACTTGAAAAAAGGGCCGGAGCGTTTCGTGCCATCGTTGCACATTCTATAGGGGGCGCTGCTGCTATATTTGCGTTGGCGGAAGGTATAAAAACGCAAACGGTAATAACCATTGCTACGCCTTCTATCGGTGATGAGATCATCCACGAATTTGCACTGCGCATCAACGGCTCCGCAAAGGCTGAGGAAAAGTTGAAAGCTCATATCCTGAAAACATTTCAACGCCCGTTCCATGAGTTGATGGCTTCGCATTTCGCGCAGCAGTTAGATCAGAGTATAGACTGGCTCATCATCCACGATGAACATGACAAGGAAGCCTCGATGCAGAATGCACAGCGACTATACGAAGCGTATCCGCGAGCTACAGTTAAAATCACATCTACTTTAGGACACACGCGTATTCTGCGAGATGAAGAGGTTATTGCAACTTGCCTGAACTTCATTGAAAATAGAACAGTGTAGGGAAAGTTCATCCCCGCGGAAATTGCAGATATATGCAGGAGATTCGCATTTAACCTCTGCGCCAATCTGCTATATCTGCGGCAAAAGAAAAACGTCACGGCCATATATACTATACGTTCGTGACATTTTTTATTGATATCACTTCACCGGCTCGCGTAAAATAGTTTTGAGTTTTTCCGGTGCTGTCTTTCTGAAATCTGAAAGGTATATTTCGTGGTGGAGGCCGTTTTTCTTCAGGTTATGTTTTTCTATAAACTTTTGCATTTGCAGTAAAGTTTCAGGTTCCCGATCGAACGGTCCTACATGCAACATTTGAAGCACTTTGCCTTCGGCTAAAGTATATAAAGATGTCTCTGCTACGCTGGGTATATTTTTCTTTTTCGATACCGTTGCTTTAGCTTCTTCCACCATCGCTTCAGTGACAAAGTCAGGCATGCGTATCAGTAAACGCCAGTACCATTCGTCACGTGGTATACGTAGTGGAGCTTCCTCCATGGTTAGTGTTCCAAAGCGTTCGTCATCAAACCACCACAGTCCTTCGAGTTTGGGCACTGTAAAATCGTGTGCCGTTGCTTTTGCCATAAACTTTATCGCATACGCAACCGGGTATAGCGTCTCCAGTTTGTCTGCAAATGCGCGCGAGGAGGGATCTCCTTTACCGGTTATTGTCAGGTATGGTACAGATGGGAGTTCTATAATTTCTGGTTGTTGCTTGGCAGTATAATAGGATTTAAACTTTTTAGTGAGGTCTAACTTTTCCATACGTTGTTTTTGCACAAAGTGAATCTCACCCGGTGACAACACTATGTCAGTTGAGGTATGGGAGTTAAAATAATTTTAAGAAACAATGTGAAAGCAAATCCACTTATAGTTCATCAGGCTTTTGAAGTATTTCGTCCTGCATCTCGGCTAATAGTAAATCGGCATTGATGTGAATCGATTTACTCAGGCGATATTCAGTAGCTATATAGTCAATCCAGGCTGTAACGGATTTTTGAGGGACATGCGCAAGGAGCCAGAGTAAAACTTTGCGGTCTATCTCATCAAGTTTAAAGAACTCCAGTTTTTCGTTTTCCATGACTGGTAGGGGTAACGGTAAGAGCGTGGTCAATTTAGTACTTTATGACAAGCTTGTGAAGAAGCTTTCATAACTTATTCATCTGTTATAACAGCATTTGAAATACGGATACCAGAAAGCCGTATTTCGTTTGCATTTATAGTGGTATACCCTATACCCGACAGGGCTTATTTAGTAAGCTATAGTTATGTAGTATACGTATATTCTAAATTTATGTGCCTGCATTTCATGGATTAATGCACTATAATTCTTTCTATTTTCAGAAGGGCGATTAGTTTTGCTTCCATGATAGAACTGAGGAATGTAGAGGTTGTAAAGAACGGCAGGCGTTTATTTGAGACTCTCAATTGGACTATAAAACCGAACGAACATTGGGTTATAGCGGGGCCCAACGGTAGTGGAAAAACTATATTGCTGGAACTTATAGCCGGTAACGCACACGCAGCGCACGGTGAAGTGGTATATGATTTTGTGAACGGCAATACATGGGATGAACGGTTTATTCAGCGGAAACAAAACGTGCACTATATTCCTGCACATGCCATTCAAACATTCCTGCAGCACCACGAGTTGTTTTATCAGCAGCGTTACTATAGTATAGGAGATGAACGTATTCCGCGGGTGCGCGATCTGTTTGGCGATGATGTGGCGAGACTGCATGCGCTCGATTTTCCGCCAAGCTTCAACATCGATGGGTTATTGGACATTGAAGTAACAAGGCTCTCCAACGGTCAGCTCAAGAAGGTGCTGATTCTTAAAAACCTCGTGCGCGACTTGCCAAAAGTATTGCTGTTCGATTACCCGTTCGAAGGATTGGATCACGCCAGCCGTAATGATCTGATAGTTTTTATGGATCATCTCGCCATTACGTATGGTATACAGGTTGTGCTGGTAGATCATGAACATCACCTGCCTGCTGTAATAAACCGAAAACTTGTACTCAATCAATTCAAAATTGTTTCGGAAGAAGAAGTCAGGCATCAGCCGGCTTCGGTCATTCCAAACGATACTATATATAGCTATACAAACGGCTCGGGTACGCCTGTTGCCGAAATGAAGAATGTTACCATTCGCTATGGCGAGAAGGAAATCATCAGCAACCTTAACTGGAAAATTTATGCCGGTGAACGTTGGGCGCTAACCGGACGAAACGGTTCTGGTAAAACCACGTTGTTCAGTCTCATCTTTGCCGATCACCCGATGGCTTATAGTCAGAAGGTATATTTGTTTGGCAAGCGCAGAGGGAGTGGTGAGTCCATTTGGGACATCAAGAACCGCATTAATTACCTGGGGCCAGAGCTGATCAGTTATCTGAATCCTCAGCACATTACCATGACGGTAAAAGAATATATGCTGGGGCAGCAAAAGACCATGAGCGTTGCGGCACTGGAGCGTGTCATTGCCTTTTTCGATGCACAGTCATTTATAGCAAAGCCGGTTAAGCAACTTTCATCGGGACAGCTGCAGTTAACGCTCATTATGTTGAGTCTGCTGTCCGATAAAGAATTGATTTTGCTGGACGAACCTTTTCAGTTTCTGGACACCAATACGAAAGATCGCGTGAGTCAATATTTACAGGAGCATCTGCACGAAGACACTACGCTGGTGCTGATCACACATTATGAGCAGGACATTGCCCGTTGGACGAAGCAACGATTGCATTTGCAGCGTTAATAGTGTGCATACGTGTGGCTGAACCTTTTTGTGTGTCTTTGTGTACTTAGAACATATTGATATATTTGCATTTATTAGCGATGGCACTGAGCACAAAACAAATCGAAAAGATCTCCAAGGCATTGGGAGATAGTAATCGCCTCAAGATCCTTCAGCATATTTCCAAGAAGGGTGGTTGTGGTCACTGTTCGCAAATACAGGAAGAAAGCGAACTGGCACAGCCTTCTGTAAGTCACCACTTAAAAGTATTGATCGAAGCCGGTCTTATTGAGCCAGAAAAGGAGGGTAGAAACCATAAATATATTCTGAACGAGAAGGTGTTGAAGGAGTACACCCAAAGCATTAACCAGTTGAAATTCGTGTAGTTATATTTTTTTTATAAAATATATTGAAGAATTTCAATGCATCGATGAACTAAACGAGAACGTTTCGCATTGTAGAGTTTAACTGGCCTGACCGGCCACTTTTTTTAAATTAACGTATTGAAATATTTAAATGTATTAATTAAAATCCCTTGGCATATGAATACTAAAACTGCATTTTCCGCTCATCAATTAGGAGGTATAGCATTGAATAATCGTCTCGTAATGGCTCCGATGACACGCAGCCGTGCGCATGACAACAAGCCGAACAAATTGATGGCGACATATTATGAGCAACGCGCATCTGCAGGGTTGATTATATCAGAAGGAGTTTCTCCTTCACCCAACGGTTTGGGCTATGCACGCATGCCGGGTATTTTTTCAGAACAGCAGGTAGATGCCTGGAAACAGGTAACCGCAGCCGTACACCGCAGAGGCGGAAAAATATTTGCACAGCTAATGCACGCAGGTCGCATGGCACACGGACTTAATTTACCAAAAGGTGCACGCGTACTCGCACCATCTCCCATCGCTGCTGATGGACATATATGGACTGACCAGGAAGGCAAAAAAGAATTACCGATACCACAGGGAATGAGTGCAGGACAGGTAGAGGAAGTTATTGTTGAATTTATAACCGCTGCGCTGAACGCCATTGAAGCAGGCTTTGACGGAATTGAACTACACGCAGCCAACGGATATTTACTCGAACAATTTTTATCACCACACACCAACAGACGTACCGATAATTATGGTGGAAGCATTGAAAAACGCAGCAGGCTGTTACTCGAAATAGCAGAAGCGGTAGGCGATGCTATCGGCAGAGATAGAGTGGGTGTGCGTATATCTCCATACGGTGTAGCAGGCGATATGCCAAACTATCCGGAGATTGATGAAACCTATACATATGTGGCTACGAAGTTGAATGATCTCGGCATAGCGTATATACATATAGCGGATCACAGTGCCGGTGGTGCACCCGAAGTACCGCTTACATTGAAGCGTACCATTCGCGAACAGTTTACCAACACCCTTATTCTTTCCGGTGGATATACTATATCCCGTGCGGAGGAAGATCTCACATCGGGCATCGCAGATCTGGTAGCATTTGGTAAACCATTCATCAGCAATCCCGATTTAGTAGAGCGCCTGAGTAAAGGATTACCGCTCAATATTAAACTGGATGCCAGCACACTATACTCTTCAAATGCAAAAGGCTATACCGATTACCCGGTGTTTGAAGAAGAGATGGTCAATGCCTGATCAACAACAGAAACCTACTTTAAAAACTATATAATTTATGTCAGCTAAAATCAAATCAGTTGCAGTAATTGCAGCACGTGTTGTATTGGGACTTATCTATTTTGTTTTCGGTCTCAACTTTTTCTTTCACTTTATACCAATGAACGGCCCTACACCTACTCCACAAGCTGAAGCTTTTACTACCGGGTTGTTTCAATCAGGATACTTTTTCCCATTCCTTAAAGGACTGGAAGTGATATTCGGAGCCCTGTTGCTGGTGGGATTATTCGTGCCGCTCTCCTTGGTAATTTTAGTGCCGGTAAGTCTGAATATACTGCTATTCCATGTATACCTGGCACCGGAAGGCTCCGCGATGGGCGTAGTTATACTACTCCTCAACTTGTTCCTCGCGTGGGCATATCGCAGTGCCTTTAAACCATTGCTTGCCAGCAAAACAACTGCAAGCTTGTAAGCAGCACACACTTTATATATATCCAGTATCGCAAACCACGGTCTGCGATACTTTTTTATTTATATATAATACCATTCCAACTCAACCAGACCCTATACCCACACTCCCCACACAAACTTCCCGACTTCCGGACTTTTTACTTTTTACTTCTTACTTCTCTCCCAATCTCCCCCAAATGCGTAAACCTAAACCCGCTCTCATACTTCAACCCATATCCCAGCATCCGGTCCATCGTAGCGTGCGAGAATAGAATCAGTCCGATAAACTCAACGACTATATTTCCGAGAAAATATCCTCCAAGCCAGACAATAACTGCGAGGGCACGATGGTGAGCTATATTGTAGAGCCAGGCCCCCGTTCTGGCATTATGTATATACCCAATCATGCTTATGTCGGGCAACAAGATGCAGCCCGCGAACCACCACCAGCTCAAACCAAGAAAGTTAAACAGCACCAGCGTTGCCAGAAACATTATAAATTCTTCGAGTTGGATAAGTTTTTTCATGTGTGATAATATGATAGAATAATAAATCGATAGGTGAGGAGGTAAAGTAGCAGATTCCGGACGTTCCTGAAAATTTTAGAATCTTTTAAAAACTTGTTGACATACCGTTGTCACGGGCGGGGTGTTGCTTTATGGAAAAATCAAACCGTATGCGATCCATTCATCAACAAGTAGAAATTAACTGGCCGGTGCGGGCGCTGTTCAACTATGTGTCTGACATCAGTAACAATGCATCGTGGCAGCAGCGTGTTGAAGACACGGAATGGCTGAACGATGAGCGTAACACTTCTGGCGCTCGCTTTAAAGAAGTACACGCCAATGGTAAGTCGCACGTACTATGCGAGATAGCTGAGTTCATTCCATATCAGAAACGTTCGGTGGTTAGTAAGAACAGAGCTTTTCAATCGACCTGCACGTTCGAGTTCGAGCCCTGCCACAGTGGTACCGTTATGAAGGTTACGATGCAGGCGCGTGCCCGTGGTTTGTATAAACTCTTTGATCCTTTTGTTTCGAACCGGTTCCTCGAAGAGCGGTCGCGTGATATTTTCCGGTTGAAGGAAATGCTCGAGCTCGAAGATTAATCAATTTTCTTTTTACTGATGACACAGGGCTGTCATGTCGCGATCGTTGATTTACAGAAATATAGTTCATAACCCTCTAAAAACTATGACCATGAAAATTAAAGAAGTTAAACCAATCAATTTTTTGTTCTTCCGTACGGAGACAAAAGTAGAAGAGCTTCATGCTTTTTTACCGATAGGACAGCAACTTTTCCGTGAAGCTGTAAAACAGCAACTGAGTATTACTGGTCCTGTGCACTGGCATTACTATGGATTTACGGGGGATGAAAGTAAACCGTTTACGTTGGAGGTAGCACTGCCTGTAGCCGATGTTCCGCACGACTACGATGGCGAGTTTCACTTTAAGCGAACCGAGGCCTTCAAGTGCGCTACGATGGAACACGAAGGTGCGTGGAACCTGATGCCACAAAGCTATGGCAAGCTCTTGCAATATATAGCCGACAACAAACTCACACCTAAAGCCGTGAATCGTGAGATCTACGTGAATGTCGACTTTCAACATCCGGATGCCAATGCAGTAGAGATACAGATTGGTGTTCAATAACAGAATAACTGTGCTATACCTGGTTAAACTATACACCTTGAAAAATCAGACTATGAAAAAGATAATTATCCTGATCGGTATACTGGTCGGCCTTACTGCTATATTCATAGCGTACTCGGCTCAGGGCAAGCGATTACTGGAAGCTGCACTGAGAATGGAATCAGGGAATATACCGTTGATCTGTTTACAATACAGTGAAGCATATGAAACGAATTGAATCCGCGCCACAGATCAGCTGCTTTCGCATATAGGCGGAAAGTCTGGCAATCGCGTTACAATACGTTTTGAAGAACTGGGATAGATCGAAAAAGATCTGCAGAGCAAACATTTTCTGATTACAACCCAAGGTGAAAAAGAGTTTAAAAAAACTGGGAGTAGACACTGCAGACCGATAACTAAAACAACATAAGTATATATAGCAGATGAGAAAAATAACATTAGGACTTGCCGTAACATTGGATGGATATATAGAAGGACCGAATGGTGAATACGACTGGTGCTTTACCGACCAGGATTATGGTATAACAGAATTTGTAGAAAGCATTGATGCTATATTTTACGGTCGAAAAAGTTTTGAGATGGCCGGAGGAAACCTGTATCCCGATAAGAAGGCCTATATATTCTCTAACTCTTTGAAAACTGTACAGGAAGGGGCTGAGCTGGTATCCGGAGATATCATTGAGGCTGTAAAGAAGATTAAACAACAACCCGGTAAAAATATATGGTTGTTTGGTGGTGCCAGTCTTACTACAGCTTTTATCAACGCAGATCTTGTTGACGAGCTCTGGTTATCCATCCACCCGTTGTTGTTAGGCAGTGGTAAACTTTTGTTTCAGCAGATACGCGAGCGCAAATACTTTAACCTCGTCAAGACAAAGCACTATGAAACCGGACTGGTATCGTTGTGGTATACGCGGCAGGAGCAAGAGTTGAAGAAGTAATTTTCAGGGTGATGTTTCCGTTCGTCAGTATTTTGTTACTTTGATGTAAATGCTGAATGAAATGGAGCACAAACAACTGATTGAACAATTCTATACCGCGTTTCAAAACCGCGACTATACCACGATGCAAAACTGCTATCATGCAGACGCTACATTTCACGATCCGGCATTTCAGGATCTTCGCGCAAATGAAGTCCGCGCGATGTGGCAGATGTTGTTAACGTCAGCCAAAGATCTGAAGGTATCGTTCGATGATGTGCAGGCCACCGGCAATACCGGTTCGTGCACCTGGCAGGCGTGGTATACTTTTTCCAAAACAGGCCGGCCGGTGCATAATGTTATCCGGGCATCATTCGAGTTCAAAGAAGGAAAGATACTTCACCACCGCGATTCATTCGATCTTTGGCGTTGGTCGCGGCAGGCGCTGGGAGCTTCCGGTTTATTGTTGGGCTGGAGTCCATTGGTGCAAAACAAGATTCACAGCAATGCCAAAGCTGCTCTTCAGAAATATATAGCAGGCCGTTAGCGCTACAGATCATTTATTCATTTTTCGGTTAGCAATCCTTTCTTCGTAACTTTGTGCTATGGAGTTGGAAGAAAAAGTACGGGCGGTAGAGGAGGTCTTTGAAAAGCTCGATCGTGAGATCGCTTCGTTTCAGTCCTGGTCAGGACTTCACTGTGCGTGGGGTTGTGGCAAGTGCTGCTACAAGGCCGATATTGAAGCTACCATTCTTGAGTTTCTTCCATTTGCACATTATTTATACCAGCAAGACCTGGCCTATACCTGGTTTGAAAAATTACAGGGTAACGATTCTTCTCTTTGTTTGATTCTTAATCCGACACAGGGAGGCGCAGGTTTATGTTCCGAGTATAAACATCGCGGATTGATCTGCAGGCTGTTCGGGTACTCTGCGCGAACTAATAAATATGGTAAACGCGAACTCGTTACCTGCCAGATTATCAAAACAGAACAGGCCGGTAATTATCAGCAGGCTTCACAAAAGATAGAAGAAAGCGAAGGAGAATTGCCGGTAATGAGTCATTACTACATGCAGCTTCATGCTATTGATTTTGAGTTGGCACGAGATTTTTTCCCGATTAACGAAGCCATGAAGCGGGCAATTGAAGTTATATTGCATTATTATGCATACAGATCGTAGCATATTTTCAGGAAGAATAATTTTATCAGCGCTGTTACTCTTTTGTACAACAGCACTGGTTGCTCAGGTTAGTGACTCTTCCAGTTCAAAGCCCTTTCAATATTACTGGACCAAACCACGGCTTGTACCCAAGGTTGGCGTGGGTGTACAAGACCGCGCTTTCTTTGAAGCCGGAGTATACTGGCAGAATATTTACAAGCATCCGTTAAGTCTTGCATCGAAAGGTCCTTATTGTACCATCGATATATTTATTGATGACAAGAACTTGCTGCTGGGGCCGAAGCTTGGTTATGAATTTACTGCGGGTATATTGGGCGTTGCTGCAGACATGACTTACTTCATTGATCGTAACTATAACGATGCAGGCCATGATCGTAAATCATTAGTGTTTACACCAAAAGTTGGCTTAACGATTCTGGGGTTTGCTGATTTCTTTTACGGGTATCAAATACCTCTTTCTGATGTTGAGATCACCACGATATACCGGAACCGTTTTTCTCTGGTATTTAATCTTAACCGCGATTACTTCAACCTGAAGGAAGCTCCGCGCAGATCAGGCAGATCAAAATAAAATCACTGTCATTACTTTTTCAGCAAAGCTATCGGCTGTAGAAACGAACGATGGTAACAATCCGGAGTGCGTAATGGTATAGGATGAAAGCTCGTGCGACTGCCGGTTCATGATGGTGAAGAGAATAACAATAGCCACCGCCACGATGATGCCGATGATAAGTGTGAGTTCGCGGTATGTAAAATGTTTTTTCACGCCATTCCTCTTTACCAACGGTGTGCCAGAGGTAAAAGACCGCTTTTTGGTCTGATCCTTGATTTGTAGCACAGTATGTTGTTCACTTATGAACATGGCGTCATTATATTTTCGTACAGAGATTACCGTCTTTATCGGAAAAGGTTACTACCAGCCGCCTGGAAATGATTAAGCACCGACAGAGATTTATTTAATCACTAAATTTGTTAACTACCAAGGCATAGGATTACAGCGTATGAAGAAAATATTATTAACAGCTACAGCACTGATTGGCGCGATGATGATCACCTCGATGACGTTGATTGGACCAACAGAAGCGATCGAAGAGGGACCTGTAAAATGGATGACCTTTGCAGAAGCGTTGGAAAAATCGAAGAAGAGCAAGCGCCCGATCTTCATCGATGTTTATACGGACTGGTGCGGCTGGTGTAAAGTAATGGATAAGAATACATTCAGCGATCCGAAAGTAGCGCAGTTACTGAACGAGAAGTTTTATGCCGTGAAGTTCAATGGCGAGCAGAAAGAAGATGTTGTGTTTAACGGCACTACATTCAAGTTTGTACCCAGCGGAAGAAACGGATATCATCAACTGGCAGCGGCACTGCTCAACAACCAGTTAAGTTACCCAACCGTAGTATTTCTCGATGAAGACTTCAAGATGATTCAGCCACTTCCGGGCTATCGGCAGGCTCCTGAGTTTCACATGATTGCCCAGTACATTGGCGAAGGGCACTATAAGAGTGTGAAATGGGAAGAGTGGCAAGCGAAGTATAAATCTCCGTTTTAAGACATAGGAGAGTACGTAAACAAAAAAGCCTTCATGCAGCAGCATCAAGGCTTTTTTGTTTTATAGCATGTTGATCTGCGTTAGTCTTTCTTCTGTTCCTTTTTAACTTTAAGGAAGTCTACATAGCCGAGGGCAGTTGCAAACCCTACGATTACAGCTACGATCGCGATGAAAATATTAGCTCCGTCTCCAATAAACTGTTGAAACATGGTTGTAGTTGTTTAACGGCAACAAAGGTATGTGTTGAACCCTAACCATGAAAGCATTTATGTTTAAAAAATTAACGTGCTTGAAACGGTTTTGACCCTCAGCAAGTTTCGTCCCCAGGTCCCCTAAACTTCAATCGATAGCACCGATAAGGACATTTTTGACTTCCTGATTTTTCGGACTTCCCGTCTTTTTATACTCTCCGTCATTTTTGTCGCTTCCGGTCTTCCAAACTTTCCGACTTCTCGTCCTCCGGACTTCCCGACTTTCGGACTTTCCTAAACCCTCCGAATCTTCCTCCTATGAAAATAAAAGTTCAGCGCACCCAAAACCACGAGCCCTGCTAAAATGAAAAGCACAATGAACAAGCGGCTGTTACGAAGTTCAAGTTTGGTTATCTCGTCTTGCTGCTTGAGCAGATCGAACTCCTTATCCTTTTGCTGAAACTCCATGATCATTTCCATCTGCGCGATGTTACGGGTACTCTCTTCGCCATAGATCTTTTCACGCGTCTCATCATATTTCAACTGCGCTTCATACGCTTCCTTCCACTTGCCGAGGTTCGAGTAATTTTCGGCAATGGTTTTGTAAATGGTAGGATGGAAAGCATACGCCTGCAACTCGTTGGAGAGCAGCAGTGCTTCATCCAGGTATATTTGTGCCGGCTTCGGCTGCTTGGCTTTGGTATAGGTAATGCCCAGGTTGATAATAATGTTCAGCGCACCCAGCTTGTTGTTGCTTTTGCGTTCAAGCTCAAGTGCCTTCTCATAATTTTCAACAGCACGCTGATAGTTGTTCTGGCGGAAGTATAGGTTCCCCATGTTCATCAACGGATCAGCGTATATATTCCCTTTCTTCTCGCTTAGCTGGTATGCCTGCGAAAAGTAGCTCATGGCTTTTTCATATAGCTGTATTTCGCTGTGCAGGTTGCCGAGATTGTTCATTGAGCGGATGATCTTGTCTTCATCCCTCATCTCTACAAACAACGCGTACGATGCTTCCATATATTTCATAGCCTGCCCGTAGTCTTTCTTCATGGAGTAGATGGTAGCTATATTACTCTTGGTGGTAGCTATACCTTCCTTGTTGGCCAGCGATTCGTAGATGCGCAGCGAGGTAAGGTAATATTCCAGCGCCTTATCCAAAGCGCCTTGTGTTTTATAGGCTATACCGAGGTTGTTATAGGCGGCAGCCTGTCCTTTCTTGTCGTTGATCTCGGTAGCGAGGTTCAGGGCTTCACGCGCATAGCCAACCGCGCGTGCCGGGTCCTTTTCATGATAAGCTCGGAAAAACTCATTGAGAGCCTTTACCTTATATTGATTCTTGGCGGTATCGAGGGCAGCTTGAAGACTGTCAGACTGTGCCCATCCAGACAGCACGATAACGGAACAAAGCAAGAGCAGGCAGAGCTTTTTGTGGGTCATAAGAGTTGTAACAATACAGTGATAAAAGTAAGAAATATTTTGGCAGCGAGAGCGCATTATGCCCGTTAACGTAAATGTTATTCGGTGATTTGCGCGCTTTATACCATCTTTCGGTTACGAATATATTCTTTATGAAACACTGCTACTGCCTGATCATCTTCACATTCGGATTTTTTATTGCGGCATCTGCTCAAAAGAACACAATAGCTACAGACGAAGCGGCCGTGCAACAGGTAATTGCCGATCTCTTTAAAGGAATGGAGAAAGGTGATAGTGCGTTGGTGCATTCAACCTTTGCACGCGAAGTGACGCTTGCTACCATGGCACGTAATAAGAACGGTGATCCTATACTGCATCGCGAGTCTTCGCTGGACGGTTTTCTGAAAGCTGTGGGCACGCCACACCAGGAAACCTGGTACGAGGAAATCTGGAACCTGAAGATTCAGCTCGATGGCGATTTTGCACAAGCGTGGTGTGACTATGCATTCTATATCGATAAAAGTTTCAGTCACTGCGGAGTGGATGCCTTTCAGCTGCACAAGGGTAAAGATGGCTGGAAGATCTTTCACCTGGCCGATACACGCAGAAAAACAGGATGTGACATCCCTAAAAAAATACAGACCAAGCATCAGTAGGGTTTGACGTTTTATTATTCCTGAAAGCATTCATTCTTGAATCTTAACCGGCCCGGTATATCTTTTTAGCAGATTACTTGTTAAACACCTGAAGTTTAAACACTATGGGTTTACTTGAATTTACAGAAAGAGGCATTTACTGTCCGAAGGCCGATGTTTACCTCGACCCGTGGAAGCCGGTAGATCGTGCTGTCATTTCGCATGGGCACTCCGATCATGCCCGTTGGGGACATAAAAATTATTTGTGTTCCGCTACGGCCGCTCCTGTAATCCGGCACCGGCTTCAGCTTGATACCATTGAGACAGCAAATTATGGTGAACCGGTATATATACACGGTGTTCAGTTTTCCTTTCATCCTGCAGGACATATACCCGGCTCTGCCCAGATTCGTGTAGAGCATAAAGGTGAAGTATGGGTTTTTACCGGTGACTATAAACTTGAACCTGATGGACTCTCGGAACCTTTTGAATTAGTGCGATGCCAGAACTTTATAACCGAGTCAACGTTCGGGCTACCGGTTTATCACTGGAAACCGCAGCAGGAAATTTTTGACGAGATCAATGCATGGTGGAGGAAGAATCAATCCGAAGGAAGAGTATCAGTAATAGCAGGATATACTTTGGGAAAGAGCCAGCGGCTGTTAAAAAATGTAGATGTATCCATTGGCAAAATTATAGTGCATGGTGCAGTAGATGCCGTTAACCAGGTAATGCGACAGCAAGGTATAGCTTTACCGGAAACACATCGCGTTACCAAAGATAGCAGGAAGCAGGATTTTGATGGAGCATTGGTGATATGTCCTCCATCCGCAGTAGGTTCCCCCTGGATCCGCAGGTTTCTACCGTACTCCCTTGGTATAGCTTCCGGTTGGATGAGTCTTCGCGGAGCCCGTAGAAGGAGGGGAGCCGATCGTGGGTTCCCGTTATCCGATCATGTAGATTGGAAAAGTCTCAATATAGCCGTGCGTGAAACCGGTGCCGAAAAAGTTTTTGTAACGCATGGATACTCCGAAGTATTCTCGCAATGGCTGAGTGAGAATGGTATAGAGTCGCACGTGGTAAAAACAGAGTATGAAGGCGAATTGAGTGAAATGGTGGAAGGAACAGCTACGACTCCTGCCGGTACCGGTGAAAATATACCAGTCACTACAAATGATACTCCAAATGACGATACAGAGCAGTTGTGATGCTTGACTATATATATGATACAGGTTTAGATACGATGGTGTGATATACTATGAGGAACTTTGCGCAACTCTTTACGGATCTCGATCGCACAACCAAAACACTTGGTAAAATTAAAGCGTTGACAGAATACTTTCAGAAAGTGTCAGACCACGATAAACTATGGTCTATAGCCTTGCTATCGCATCGCAGGCCGAGGCGTACTATCAACACAACATTGCTCGGTACATGGGCATCGGAGCTTTCAGGTTTACCTGCGTGGTTGTTTACTGAGTCGTATCATGTAGTAGGCGATCTTGCTGAGACCATTACACTTCTTCTTCCGGAAACTGCTGAGCAATCGGATGAGTCACTCACCTATTGGATCGACTTCATTCGTTCACTGGAACCATTGACCATCGAAGAGAAAAAAGGAAAAGTATTGTGGGCCTGGAACAGACTCGATCAAACCGAACGATTCGTTTTCAATAAATTAATTACCGGTGGATTTCGCATGGGGGTATCACAACAGCTCATGGTAAAAGCGTTGGCAAAACATACGGGTACACGTGAAAATATAGTAGCACATCGCCTGATGGGAAACTGGTCGCCCGAGACTGATACATTTCAGCAACTGATGCTGGAAGAAGATCAGAAAGATATATCCAAACCCTATCCATTTTACCTGGCGTATGCACTGGAAGGTGAAGTATATACCCTGGGAGATCCGCAGGAGTGGTTTGCCGAACATAAGTGGGATGGCATACGCGGACAAATTATCGTGCGCGATCGCCAGTTGTTTGTGTGGTCGCGTGGTGAAGAACTTGTTACGGATAAATACCCGGAGTTTGCAACGCTGCTGGATATACTTCCGGATGGTACGGTGCTGGATGGCGAGATACTTCCGTTTAAAGATGATCAGCCGTTATCATTCAACCACCTGCAAACACGCATCGGCAGAAAAACACTGAGCGCTAAAGTATTGAAAGAAGTACCCGTGTCATTTGTAACGTACGATATACTGGAGTGGGAAGGTATAGATATACGTAATTGGACAATGGAAGCACGCAGGCGAAAAGTAGAAGAGATCTGCTCTGCCGAACATCCGGTATTGAGACTTTCGGCATTGGTGAATTTTGAAACCTGGGAAGAGCTTGCGCAGGAACGTTCGCGTGCGCGAGACTTGTTCAGCGAAGGCATTATGCTAAAACGCAAAGAATCTATATACCGTAACGGACGAAGGAGGGGAGACTGGTGGAAGTGGAAGATCGATCCATTTACTGTAGACGCTGTGATGATCTATGCCATGCACGGTGCTGGCCGCAGAGCCAATCTATATACCGACTATACATTTGCTGCCTGGGATGGTGAACAACTTGTTCCTTTTACAAAAGCCTATAGCGGTTTAACTGATGATGAAATTCGTGAAGTAGATCGCTGGATAAAACAAAATACGATCGAGCGCTTCGGACCGGTGCGCAGTGTAAAGCCCGAACTTGTATTTGAAATTGCGTTTGAAGGTATAGCGCAATCAACGCGTCACAAGTCCGGTATAGCATTACGCTTTCCGCGTATCAGGCGGTGGCGTAAGGATAAGCCGGCCAGTGAAGCCGATCGTATCGAGAACCTGCGTAAGCTCTTGTAGGCGTTAATCGTTATCCGTTATTCGTTAACGGTTATCTGTTGTCTGTCGGCTGCTATACGGATAACTTATAACCAATAACGATAACGATAGAATAACTTTTCCTATATTCACTTATGCTCCGGTGGTATATCATAATGCTATTCGTATTGCCTGCTGTTGCAAAGGCACAGAGCGAGTCGCCTGACGAAATCAGGATGAGCATTTACTTTGGCGGAGGCAGTTACGACATAGACGAATTTCAGGCTACTGAACTATACCATTGGCTGGACTCTGTTCCCAATCTTCTGGAGAAATACCAGATACATCTGATCAGTCATACCGATCCCATTGGAGGAAAGCAGTTCAATGAATGGCTCTCTAAAATGCGAAGCGAATCAGTGCAGCATTTACTCCTGAACAAACAGATCCCCGAGCACAAGATCACGATCAAGAACTGGGGACTTGAAAATCCGGTCTACAGCAATCAAACTTATTCAGGTATGCAGATGAATAGACGCGTTGACGTTATTCTGTACCCGATTGTTTTCTGATGTTCGTTTCTGTCCGATTTAGGACACCGTTTTGCACAACCGGACGAGCACATCCTTTGTAAATCTTCATTTTCAGGCATTCAAACGCTAAAAATCCATTGGCACATTGTTGGCAAAGGGGAGACTCGGAAAGGATTATGTATTTTAACACGTATTGAAAAAAATCTATCGTGTCTAAAAATTCTGATCCCAATGCCTCAACCACAAATTATGATTAAACTACGTGATATCGACAAGTACGTGGACTCTCGTTTCCAGCGCACTTTTATTCTGAAGGGTGTAAACCTCGATGTTCAACAAGGTGAATTTCTAACCATCATGGGGCCGAGCGGTGCCGGTAAATCTACGCTGATGAACATCATCGGTATGCTCGATGAACCTTCTGCCGGAGAGTATTATTTCTTTGATGAGCCTGTGCACAAGATGAAAGAAAAACAGAAGTCTGACATGCACAAAAATTATATAGGCTTCATCTTCCAGGCCTATCACTTGATCGATGAACTAACCGTATACGAAAACATAGAAACTCCACTGCTCTATAAAGGTGTAAGCGGAAGCCAGCGTAAAAGCATGGTAGCAGAAATGCTCGATCGCTTTAACATGGTAGCCAAGAAAGATCTTTTCCCCGAGCAGCTTAGCGGAGGTCAGCAGCAGTTGGTAGGTATAGCACGTGCTATTGTTGGTCAGCCTAAATTATTACTGGCCGATGAACCTACAGGTAACCTGCACTCCGATCAGGGTAAACAGATCATGGAGATCTTCCAGAAGCTGAACGAAGAAGGTATAACTATTATACAGGTAACACACAGCGAAGAGAATGCACGCTATAGCAAACGCATTGTTCGCGTTGGTGATGGTGCTATCGTATCCGATGAAAAGGTATTGGTAAATGCATGAGTAACATGAAGAAAAAATTACTGACATTACTTTTTGCAGGATCGGCAATAGCAGGGTATAGCCAGCAGCAGCCAACTGCTCCTGCAGCATTGAGTTTCAAAGACGCAGTGAAAATTGGTTTGGATAATAACGTAACGCTGAACCAGCAAAAAAATCAGCTTGAGTATACACAGATTAACAAAACGTCTTCGCTGCTTCAGCTTGGTCCGAGTATAGAAGCGAACGGAAGTGCTTATCGTAACGATGGTAACTCCTTCAACCAAAACCGGGGCGAAGTTGTAAACGGGGTGATCGACTATGTGAATGGATCGATCAGTGCCAGCATGCCTGTTTTTAACGGACTATATCAGTTCAATTCATACCGACAAGCGAACAATGCCAATGAAGCGCAGCTTCACCAGGTAAATCGATCATCACAGGATGTTATTCGGGATGTGTCTAATCAGTATCTTCTGTGTATGTTGGATCAGCAACTGGTACATATCAACGAAGAGAATGTTCGTACACAACGCATACAGTATGACCAGATCAAAGCGCAGGTTGAGCTCGGCAGCAAAGCTGAAGCGGATCTATATAACCAGGAGTATCAATTGAAAAACGCAGAACTTACTTTGGTACGTTCGCGCAATACCTATAAGAATGATAAAGCTAAACTCGCAGTTACATTACAGCTTGATCCGATAACATTTGAAATCTCCGATGTTGATTGGGATATAAACAGTGTAATGATTGATAGCTTGTCGCTGAATGAGATGTATGCTACAGCTGTTGATCGCAGAAGTGATTTGAAGCAAGCTGAGTTTAACGAGAAGGCAGCACACTTCGGATATTCTGCTATGAAGGGAAGGTATATGCCAAGTTTATATGCAGGTGCCTCGTATGGTTCGCGTTATAACTATGTATATGGAGGACAAGACGAGAATCGCTCTTTCAATGATCAGTTCACGAAAGACAATACACAGCTTAGTTATGGTTTAAGTATAACGATACCCATCTATAACGGTTTACGCTACAGAGCACAGGCGGCACAAACAAAAGTTACATACGAGAATGCAAAGATAGCATCCAAGAATACAGAGATTGTTGTAAAGACCGATGTGTTGAATGCCTTCCAGAATTTTAACGATGCCAAAGCAGCGTATGAGGCTTCAGAGGCACAGCTACGTGCTGCAGAACTATCATACAAAGTGGAAAAAGAACGATACGACCTTGGCATTTCAGACATAACACAACTTACCGTGACGAACCAGGCATATGTGAAAGCACAGGGAGACTTTCAGAGCTCTAAATTTACACTGATGTTTCAACGTCTGTTGATCAATTATGCGATCGGTACATTGAAGTTTGAAGATATTCCATAAGAAAGAATTTTTCACCCAACCCCCTAAAAGGCCCTTTCTGTTTGACAGAGGGGCTTTTTTGTTTCCTTCCGAAAACATCAATGCAAGAGATTTACACCTTGTTATAATTTTGTATCTTTGCACCCCTGTTCGGTTGAACAGGCCTCTTCATAAGTTTTGAAGGGTGATCTAAAACAAATTTGTAGCGACTCAGCCCGGTTAGCTACATGTATTACGAGGGCGTTTACATGGCAAAAACACAAAAGCCTGGTGAAAGACCCAGAAAACCTGCCGACACGAAGGAGCCTGTGAAAGGTGCTTCAAAAGCAAAATCAAAGATTGATGTTGACGAAGAAGATCCGTTGGCTGAAATCAAAAATCTTCAGAAAGAAGAAATCTCAACAGAAGCCATTCCGGTTTCAGAATTAAAGAAAGCGAAGTACGAAAAACAGATTCCTGGTCAGTTTGACTTTGAAGCATTCGCCTCTAAAGGTTTTGGAGAAGGATACTCAAAAGAGAAACGTGCAGAGATGGAGAACATGTACTCTGGCACCGTTACTTCTGTAAACAGTGGTGAAGTGGTAAAAGGTACTGTAGTAGGTATCAACGACCGCGATGTTATCCTGAATATTGGTTTCAAGTCAGATGGTCTTGTGCCATTGGCTGAATTCAAAGAGATGACCAACCTGAAAATAGGAGATGTTGTTGACCTCTTCATCGAAGAGCGTGAAGACGCAATGGGTCAGCTTGTACTCAGCCGCAGAAAAGCGAAACTTGTTAAAGGTTGGGAGTATGTACAGAATGCATTGGATAAAGATGAGGTTATCGAAGGTTTTGTTAAACGCAGAACAAAAGGTGGTCTTATCGTGGATGTATTCGGAATCGAGGCATTCTTGCCAGGTTCACAGATCGATGTTAAGCCGATTCGCGATTTCGATATCTATGTAAATAAGAATATCGAAGTTAAAGTTGTGAAGATCAACTACACGAACGACAACGTAGTTGTATCGCACAAAGTACTGATCGAGAAAGATCTCGAGCAGCAGAAGGCAGCTATCCTTACTAACCTTGAGAAAGGTCAGGTATTGGAAGGTGTTATCAAGAACATGACTAACTTCGGTGTGTTCATCGATCTTGGTGGTGTTGACGGATTACTTCACATCACAGACATCAGCTGGGGACGCATCAACCATCCGGAAGAAGTGCTCAAGCTTGATCAGACTGTTAAAGTTGTTGTGCTTGACTTCGATGAAGACAAGAAGAGAATTTCATTGGGTATGAAGCAACTTACAGCTCATCCTTGGGATGCGCTTGCTGCTGATATCCAGGTAGGTTCTAAAGTAAAAGGTAAGATTGTTAACGTAGCTGACTACGGTGCATTCCTTGAATTGCAACCTGGTGTTGAAGGCTTGATCCACGTAAGTGAAATGAGCTGGTCACAACACCTGCGCAATCCTCAGGACTTCATGAAAGTTGGTGACGAAGTTGAAGCTGTAGTATTGACGCTTGATCGCGATGAGCGCAAGATGTCACTCGGTATCAAGCAACTTACTGAAGATCCTTGGACACGTCAGGATGTTCTTACTAAATATGCTGTTGGTACGAAACATAAAGGTATCGTTCGTAACCTTACTAACTTCGGTCTCTTCATCGAGCTGGAAGAAGGTATCGATGGCCTAGTGCACGTATCAGACCTTAGCTGGACGAAGAAGATTAAACATCCTTCTGAGTTCGTGAAGGTTGGCGAATCAATGGAAGTACAAGTTCTTGAACTTGATGCTGCTAACCGCAGACTTGCATTGAGCCATAAGCACCTCGAAGAAAACCCTTGGGATACTTTCGAAACTGTATTTACAATCGGTTCAGTACACAAAGCAACCATCATTAGCAAAAATGATAAAGGTGCAGTACTTGAATTACCATACGGTATCGAAGGCTTCGTAGCAGCGAAGAACCTGGCGAAAGAAGATAACTCAAAAGCGGAAGTTGGTGAATCACTTGACTTCAAAGTACTTGAGTTCTCTAAAGAGGATAGAAGAATCGTTCTTTCACACAAATCAATCTGGTCAGCAGAGGAAGAAAAACCTGCAGCCGGAGCGAAAGGTGGCAAGAAAGCTCCGGCAAAAGGAGCATCGATCCAGTCTATCAATCAGCAGAACGAGAAGTCTACATTGGGTGATCTTGAAGCGTTAAGCGCGCTGAAAGAGAAAATGTCTGGTGGCGAAAGCAAAGGCGAATAACCTTTAGACTATAGAAATAGATAAAGGTGACTGAAATTTCAGTCACCTTTTCTTTTCTCACCGTTGCAATCACAATTGATTTTTATACTTTTGTGCTTTGTTGGCAAACGAACATAACGCGATGCTGACATACTTTGATGGTCTCGTGGCCGAGTGGCTAGGCTGAGCTCTGCAAAAGCTCCTACAGCGGTTCGAATCCGCTCGAGACCTCTAAAAACCTTGGATATACTATATATTCGAGGTTTTTTTGTTTCTGAGTTGAGCAAAATATTTAAAAATATTTTTTCCACCAACGAGAAAAGCACCCGAACAGGTGCTCTAAATTTTTTGTACTTCCCTTTAAGGTCGCAACGAAGCTATAAATGCTTCGATATTTCCTTTGAATACAGCACCTTGCTTACCCGCTCTTTTCAGGATTAGGCGCCTTTGTAATTCGCATAGCCTAAGCGTTGGTAAAGTAATTCGAAGTGTAGCAACTTTTTCTTTTTGTATGGCCTACGATTGCTTCATTGCTGTGTAAGTGGCAATCAATATGTGATTTTTATTTCCCCCGAAATCATAGCCCTCACACCCTTGCTATATATAGACTGTATCTTATAGATATAAGTATTGTTTGGTGAAATCATCGTATCGACAAACGACTCTACATTACCATCAAGTGTTGCCAGAATCTTGATCGACCCGTCATTTACTTTACGATAGATGATACATTTAACAGCCGGCTGATCATTTTTCCATTGAAGTATAATTTCCTTATTCTGACGATCTACAGAATCTTCAATACCGGTAACAGCTTTCCTGAAACCCGGTTCAAAGTACACCTCGCGCGATTTTGTCGAGCTCTTGTTACCGCTGATATCGTAAGCTGTAATGATATACTGATATGTTTTACCTGGTGTGATGGATATATCTTTATAGGTTGTAAGCGGAGCGGAGGGATACCAGGTTAGCATAACCCGCGATAGCTTTTCATCCTTTTCAATCTTAGTCATTTCGTATTTGGCAACATCGTCACTGGCGCTATTGATCCATGCCAGGGCAATGGTATCTTTTATAACTTCTGTCCGGGTAAGCACAGGTGCTGCGGGAGCAATTATATCGGGACGCATGAGCAGGATAGGGGCAGTATATTCAGACGGGTTATAGTTCTTGTCGACCGCTACAATGGAGTAGTATATCTTCTTATTGAGTACTTTGATATTTACCGTATCGACAAATGAAGGTTTGTTAAGAATAAACTTTGTTACTTCTACAAATTCTTCTTTGAGGCTGTTAGAACGAAACACTCTATATCCCAGCAAATCTTTATCGGTATTGGCTGTCCACGTTAAGGAAGCTATACCAGTTTTATCCATTGATCCGGTAAGTCCAACAGGAATAGCGGGCGGTGTTTCATCGGCGATCTGTACGAGATACGGGAATGATCGTGCTACTTCTACTCCGTTCTTGTCTACAGCCCGTAACGTATAGTAAGTATTGTTATACGGAGTCTCCTGTGTGTATTCCCGAATAGTTTTAGCAAGCGGCTTTTTATTGAGATCGGTATAGGGGCCATCATGTTTTGGTGCGCTGCTTACGTAAAAACCTACAATCTGCTTTTCAATGGATGGTGGAAATTCCCAGGCTACCTTTACTTTTCGTTGCTCTAATACTTTTCCTTCCCGAATGATGAGTAGACCGGTGAGATCATCTTTACCTTCACCACTAACTATATTTGAATATGGCCCTATTTCTGCAAACGGACTAATACCATTGATACGGTAATAGTATGTTTTTTGATTAATATCGAGAGAGTCTACATAGAATGCTGTCTCCGTTTCAATCTTTTCACTCATGTGTACATAGGGAAGATCTGTGAGCTTTTTAAAAGTCTTTCCGTCTGTCGAGCGTTCGATATAGTATGCAGAGTAGACACCCTTGTGCATAAGGGTTGACCAGCTCAGGGTAACTTTCTTATTTCCGAATTGAGCCTTTAAGTCTTTCAGTGCAGGCATTACCTTTTGATCCATTGTGTTAATAACAATCACGCCTGGTTGCAACGCTACGGTTTCTGTGGCTATTTTAATACGATAGATATAGCGCCTCCCTTTTTCTGCTGTTACATCTTTAAAGAAAAGCGCTCCGGCTTTGGCTGCTTCCAAGGATAGATCGCACATAAGCAGTGCTATACCGAACCGATTTTCCAATTCGTTCTTTTTAGAAAGTATAGCACCCAGATCATTCGCGGAAAAATTGCTGTTGAATTCTTTACCGTAAAGTAATTCCTGAAGCACGGCTGCTTCATCAGAAGTTTCAGAGAGCTTATCAAACTCTGCTTCGGTGGCTGGCTTTAAAGGGGATGTAGTGAGCATAACTTGTGATCCCGGTACCATATCGCCATTGGGCAAGAGCGTGAAGCGTTCAATGGTATAGCCATACTTGTTTCCCAATTGCCATGCAGTAGGTTCAACGGGCGCCCATCGCAGCCATACACCGTCCGCTTTGGTATAGTGTAAAATCACGATAGAGCTTTGCTGTTGCGCGCTAACGGTATGCCATAGTATAACCAGTACAATAAGCCCTGTTATTTTCCGAGTGATCATTTTAAAACGAGAATTAGAATTTGATAGAGGTCTGCGTTGTAAAGTTAGGTTTGTCTGACCCTGGCAATGTATACTTTATATCCACCGGGTAATTACCTTCCAGTAAATCGGTATAGCCGGTTTCAGCCATGAGTCTTTTAACACCTTCCGGACGACTGTTCCAGTTATTGAGATATTTAGCAGACGCTTTATTTACCAGGTCTGAATAATCCCAGAATACATAATACGACAGGTAATACCCGATCAACACAGAACCTTTCGTGGGTGGAGTATTACCAGCCGCTATATTGGGATCGGTGAGTTTGAAAGGATCTACACTGCCTTCAAGTCTTACACCTTTGAGCGGCTTTACGCCCAGTACTTCCGGTGTTCTCCACGATATAGTTATATCCTTGTCGTAAGGGTAAAGATCATAGAGCAATGGCGAGATAATGTTTTTAAACCATGCGTTCTCCGGTGAGGCTGTTACCTGGACAAGCGGTGCTGCACCATCTTTACCCTTCAGCTCATAGTCATCAAATGATTCGGAAGTATTCATGCGCTTGCCGATCACCGCTACATTTCCTTTCGCCACATCAAAGGCATCCTGACCACTGCCGAGTGCTGTCCACTTCTCACTGAATGTTGCAAACTGGCTGGCACGGAATGCCGATGAGTATATTTCCTTCTCTACATCCTGTGTAACGCTTCCTTCAAGTGTATTGGAGGCCGTTGTCATTTCATTTCCATCACCTGCGTTTACGGCTACTTCCTGTCGCTGCACATTCTGATCGATCGCACCATCAGACTGAGGTTTTTTGATAAAGGTCATGGTATATATTGCCTGCTTTTCGAGTGAAGGAAAATTGAAATTTACTTTCGCCTGTGCCACATCATAGGAAATAGGAACCTCGCTTACCTTGCCTTTGTTGTCTTTAAACCGTGCTATATAGCTCCAGTTCGCTGTACTGTCAGAAGCTTTGAAAAGATACTCCTGCCCGTAATTAAGTTTTACATAACCCGCACCTGATTCATTGATGTATAGATTATACTGGTACTTGATGGGATAACTATAAGCTACGTTTTCTTCCGGTATAAATTTAGGAGCCGCCCCGGTTGAGAACTGCGTATCTTTTGTTTCCGTCATAGCCACGTTGTCGTTATCGTGCATGGCTTCCCACAGTCCACTGCCTGACTTCTTCTCCCAATGAATTTTTGCTGATACCGAAAGTTGAGATTGAGGCGGCAATATTTCTGCAGTTTTCAGGATGGCTACATCGCTGGTAGCGTTCCACTGAATCGTGCCTGGTATTTTAACTCCGTCTTTTGCCAGAGTAAATTCATCGAGCACGACTCTGTAAGAGTTCACATTATTTTGGAGGTCTGCCATACTGAACTCCTGACCAATGGAAGTATTAAAAGATACCTGTGGAGCAGTGAATACATTTACATCGGTACTATTAGCATCCGGCTTTATATCCGCGATTACCACAATGTCGGCTACTTCGGCACCTTGCTGTAGCAGTTCGCATTGCTCACCGATTTCAAACTTGAGATTGAATTTACCTTTTACCAGACCACCGAGTACAGAATATTTACCGGCCAGCATACCGCGCATCCATGCGGGGTTCGGAAGGTTTGCCTGAAGCAATGCAGCAAGACCAAGACTAACTATATCAAATGATTTCTTCTTTACGCGAAGACCTACCTTACCTGTCAGGAATACATACGCCTGTCCGGAGGCATACCAGCCATTTATACCGAGTTTGCCATCGCGGCCTACACATTGCGCGTTGCCATAGTTGCGAAACATAATATCAGTTCCTGCGCCTACGGCCATCATTACATAAAAAGGTCTGAAGCGATCCTTTGAATCAAAAGCAATTTTGAAATGTACCCCTGCGGCAAAACCTTTACCACCGGCAGCGGCAAGATCATCGCGCATGAGACTTAAATCTATATCTCCGAAAATTTCACGAACCTCAGAAGGCGGTAGCGGAAGGTTGTCAACTTTGGTTCCCACCATGAAGTATGTCTGCGCGGTAGCGAGTCCCAGTATATTTATACCAAACATCGAGCTTGGGCGACCGATATAGGTATACCAGTTGTGTTTGTCAACGTGTATTACCGCTTCACCCACGAGTCCGTTCGGGCCTATACCCGTAATAACACCTGCCAGGTTGATATAGGTTTTCAGGTTCGAGTGAAACACATCGTTATCATTATCGAAGAGCATACTCATCTGTGCAAGGATGGTTGCTTTTGGAGCTTCGCCACCGCTCACACGTCCGCGCGACTTGGTGGGTGTGAGGAAGAAAGCAGAACCATCGAAGCGTATATATTTAAGTCCACCACCTTGATTGAACTGTATTTCAAACATCACGTCTGCATTAATCGCGTTGTCATTTGCTACTACGAGTGATACCCCGGCAAGGAAGCCAAGCCCGGCTTTACCATCCGGTATATATACCAGGTAATCCTGTTGTTGCTGCTGGGGTTGCTGACCATCGGTGCCACCGATCTGCGAGAAGTCGGGTTGCAGAGGTTGCTGCCGTACCATTTTATAAGACGCTCCACCCATGATACCAGTCAGCAATACCGGTGGAAATATAGGTATCTGTCCAACGGGTACATAAGCATCCAAATGCCAGTACCGGAAGTCATCTTTGCTTCCGAAGTAAGCATTTACCTTGATGCCTTTTTCCAAAACCTTCTTGATGGAAAGTGCTATGTTTCCATGAAAGCCCGTGCCATATACCGGGTCATCATCGTATAGTGTAAGTGATCCTTTCAGTCCGAATGCCTGTGTCTGTATGTCAAGTGCTATATCGCGTACCTTGACTTTTTCAAATTTCCATTTGTGCTCCGTGTGGGTATAGGAAGGTCTGTCGTCAGGGGTTACCGTTACCTGTTCCTCTACCATCTTGGCGAGTATATCCAGGTGAGTGGAAGCTCCACAGGGCTTATCTTCCTTATTCATAAAACTCAGCGAGAGTCCGAAGCCCAGGGCAACTTCACCCTGATATATACTTAGTTTTATGTCGTTGATCTGGAGCGGGAAACTTCCCAGCCCTTTTGACTGTCCCATACCAATGGTAGAGAACTCGCCACTGGTGACATACGGTTTGGCGGTAGTAAGGCCGAGGTTTTGAAAGGCAAGTCCTTTCGCGTTGAGTTTACCACCTACAGTGATTTTACCATGCAGCAAGGCAGAAGGTATAAGCTGACCGTTGCCTTTCTTTTCCAGTGCTATGACAGAACCTTTGTCAAGTTGTACAGTTGCCGAGAGCGCTGTTTGAAAAACCATCGAGTCAGGGATAGCAACGGCAAAGCGGAAGTTCATGTGATTATTTTCCTGCTCTACCATCGCGCTATAGCCTACGGGATTTTCACCGAGGAAAGGTATACCAACAACGCCCGCCAGCGCACCGCCCGTCAGGCGATTGAGTTCAATTTTAGCAGAGAGCTGGTCTACGGAAAATGGCCAGCCATCCGCAGAGCCTTCTTTGAGGGGAAGTATATTGGAAGCGGTAAATATACCCGACACACCCAGGTCGTCAATAATAAGATTGTGGGCATTGATCGTAAACTTGTTTTGCGTAGTGGCATCATCCGATAACGCCTTTACCCGCACGGTGAGGTCTTGCAGGTAAAAGCCGCGCCACAGGTTAATGTCGGCCCCGTATGTTTGCTGATAGCCTTGCGGAAATATAAATCCGGAAGGGTTAATGATGTCGCTATAATCTACTACCGCATTGTGTACCTCGAATGAAACATCACTCAGGCCGCTGATCTGGAACGGAGTGATATTTACCGTGGCCATGATGTTATTCAGGTCGTGCGTATTTACCTCAAATGAGGCGGTGACTGTATTTATACCTTTCGCCAAATCCGGGTCAGGCTTTAGAAGTCCATCGGAGAAAATGAAATTACCTTTGAGATTTATAGCCTTGAAACCATCACAATCAAACTCTATATAGTTGTGTCCGTCTGCGGGTAGCTCCAGCGTTAGATTGTCATTTACCTTTATCGACTGCTTGCTTACCAGGACAAGTTTTACCTGTGAAGAAGATTTCAGCCCGCCTTTACCGAACCCTATATTTTTAGCGGCGAATGCTATAGGCTTAGCGGTTCCCGGTATTACGATAGAAGCGTATGCGCTAAAGAACTGCCCACCTTTTTCGGTTCGATACGCGCTATCAATAACGATTATCGTAGTACCATTACAACCTTGTGGAGATATACCTATAGGAAGGTCAAAGAGGTCGGACTCGTCAAGCTTGGTAGTAATCTTGCAATTTTCTTGTACAACCTTACATTTTGAATTGACAGCATTTTCAAATCCTGAAACTAATTTGTAGTCAGTCTGAGCGTAAGTGAGTGTAGTAAAGAAAGAGAGTAATACAGCTAAAATGCGCGCCAGCGCTGTAAACTGCTTAAAAGCCAACATAGAATAACGTTTGAGTTTAGTAACCTCAAATTATGGCTTAAAGCGGAAATTGCGGTGCTGAAAAAGGAATGTAAAATTATTAATCTTACGCTGTAACAAACTTACACGAAAGGTATAATTCTTGTTTTTCAGGGTTTATACATTTACAAACGGTTACTTTCTAATTTTTGTATCAGTAACCGCCATAATTTTACTGTGTTCCATCTAGTTGGCTTCTATGAAACGTTTTTACGTAAGGCTTGTACTTTTTATTGGTTTCCTGTTCAATGCGGGATCGCTTTTCGCGCAGAGTACAGATGTATTAGTGACTGTTGTTGTCTCGCGGGCAAAGAGTACATATAATGCTTCCGGAGAAGCGGATGACTACCGCTGGAAAGCACGTTACAATAGCCCCACTGCGGATGATCTATGTTTGAAAGTACAAAACCAGGGGCCTAGCCAATGGTTCAGTTTTAACTCTACGCTTGTCTCTTTAAAAGCTGCAAAGATTACCGATGAAATATTCCTCTATGGTGAGGGATGGGAAGAAGACGACTGTAAGGATGACTGCTCCTACAACAATACCACTGCGGGTTGTGATGACAACGGGCATTGCAGCAATGCACTGGGCATCCTTTCCGGAGGGCCGTCTTCATCGCCCGGTGGTTTCAGGTTGTCTGATTACAAGCCGGGTGTCACGCACACTATACAGATAGATTACTGCAATGGCAGCTATACCTTAGAATATCAATTCACCTATTATCCACCGGCACCACTGGCCGGAACAGCAAGCGTCAACGGTGTTAACTGTGATGGACAGATTTGCCCGGATTGTACCGTAAAGATTCCGGTATCAACCTCTGTCAATTCAAATTTTCAGAGTGATCTTCAATATGTATGGGAATATAATGTTGGTGGAGAGACTACAACGGTATGGGTAGATAATCCCGCTTACTGTGGTGATACCCAACCAGCCTGTGCTGGTTCTGGCAGTACTGCCAGACAAGCAAAGGGGGGCACAATTACTCCAACCGTGGCTCCGCCCGGTGGTGGGCCGCCACCCGCCTGTTGTGATGAACCAGCGTTTATTCAGCAGAGTAAAACCGTATGGCGTTCCTTCAAAACCACCTATGGCAACCAGGATGGCGGGGCAATAACATTTACACCTGCCGACCTTCAGAAGATCAATGGACTCACGCAGAATACAACTATATATTTCCGGATAAAGACTGTAGCCAACGGGTTGGCAAGTAACACCTACGGCAATACGACCATTATGGTAAGCCCGCCAGCACCGACTGCTACGTCTGTTTCTATCGATCCCTCTTGTCCGGGTGCAGTAGGAACAGGCGCCCTTAATGTATCCGGTGTAACGAGCCAGTTCAGCCAGTATAGGTATATATTGAAAAAAGGTACTTACACGGCATTGGGTTGTAACCCCGACAAGGAAGGAAGTTGTTTGTCGGCTGATGATATAACGGGAAGTGCCTCTGGCAGTAGCTTTACTATAAGTGGTGTAAAAGCTGAAACCTATACATTGTTTTTGATAAACAATGCAGGCAAATACGGATTCTGTTCCAGGTGGATAGGCACCTATACCGTACCTGCTATTCCGAATCTGGGCATCAGTCCTTTTACACCACAGGATTTAACATGCAATGGCGTAAATGAAGGAGCCTTTAGTGTTACCATACATGACGGGCGATACGCAACGGTGCATTATGATCTGCTCAATCAAACTACCAACACGGCACTTTCCAAGACGAGTACTACGGCCAGCGCATCAATATCATTCGATCAACTTGCACCCGGCACATATAGGCTTAACGTCAATGACCAGTGTACACCGGATGTAATCAGTAATTTTGAAATCAAACAACCTTCCAAAGTAAGCAGCATCGAGTTTCAGAAAGTAAACGCAACGTGTATTGATCCCGGCAACGGCACAGCCAAAATCACGGTATCAAAAACCGGGTTGCCTGACGTGGCTGTTTCGGCTATATATCATTACCAACTCTTCAAAGGAAGCACACTTTACAATGAAAAATTTTTAACAGCGGCTACCTATACCTGGACAAATCTGCCGGTAAGTTCCGATTACAAAATCGTAGTAAAGGAAAAAGACGGGCGCGATTGTAATGCTGCTACGGTAAACTTTTTGATCGATGGCCCTGATCCGATCAGTGCCCCGGCCCCTGTGGTTACAGATGTAACCTGTTACAATGGCAGCGATGGAACCATAACCATAAAGGGCACAGGCGGAACGGGCAGTTATGTATATGATCTTTCTGGCACCGCTACACAATCCAACGACACGGGTATATTTACCGGCCTCTCGGCAGGAAATTATACCGTTACCATTCACAATACGATAACCTGTAACGACAAGTATATAGCTTCCGGCATTACCATTCAGCAACCTACACAAGTCGTAGCGTTAATTTCGAAGAAAGACATTTCTTGCTTTGGTGCTGATGATGGACAAATTACTTCGGCAGTATCCGGAGGTACACCGGGCACGAGTGGCTATAGCTATACATGGGAAACGCAAATAAGCGGATCATGGACATCGCTGGGCAAAACAACCGCCAACCTAACCGGATTAGTAGATGGCACATACAGGCTCAGGGTAAAAGATGAAAAGCAGTGTCCGGCTGTTTCCAATGAAGTAACGGTCATCGAACCAATTGCCGTTGATATTTCAGGTGTACAGGTAACGGACATAAAATGTTTTGGTGAAACTGGAAATATAGCGATAACCGCTAGTGGTGGAACGGGGGCCTATACCTATGCCTATTCACTCAACAACGGCTCTTCGTTCACCGCATTCAATTCCACTACACCGCTGGCTGCCGGTATATATGTTGTAAAAGCTACCGATACCAACGGATGCAGTTATACAGACACAGACAAGTATACCATTACATCGCCCGCCTCCGCTTTAAATTTTACCGAAACATTATCCGATTACAACGGCTATAATATCTCCTGTTTTGGTGGTGGCAATGGCTGGGCTACACTCATACCTTCAGGCGGTAATGGTGCCAGTTATTCCGGTTACCAATACGCGATCGACAATGGTGCCTATCAGGCAAGCGCCACGATGGAAGGTATATATGCCGGTTCGCATTCATTCCAGGTAAAAGACGCACGGGGTTGTAGTGTATCCAAGACTGTAACCTTTACGCAGACTACCGATAAACTTTTACCTCAACTCATTGAAAAGAAAGATGTAGTATGCTATAGCGATGCTACCGGTGTGTTGGCGTTTACCGGCAAAGGAGGTTTGCCTCCCTATCAATACAGTCTTGACAATGCAGCGCTTCAGGATCAGGGAAGATTTACCGGTCTGAGTGCAGGAACGTATACAGTCACGGTAAAAGACAAGAACAACTGCGACAACACAGCAACCGAAGATATAGTCAGTGTTAATCCTCCTATTCAAATTGAAACCACCATTACGGATGTAAGCTGTTTTAACGGAAGTGATGGAGCTGTTGTAACCTCTGTCACGGGCGGTGTTAGTCCCTTTCAATACCTATGGAAAGAAAATGGAGCAACTACTTCATCTATCACTTCGCTTACGACAGGAACCTACACGGTAAAAATTACTGACCATGCCGGATGTACCATGCAGGCATCTGCACTCGTACAACAGCCACTCGAAGCATTAAGCACAAGCCTTGCGACTATACCGGTTTGCTATGGACGTATCAACGGTTCCATTACCGTTACCACAAAGGGAGGAACTGAACCCTATATATACTCCATTGACAATGGCGTTAGCTTTCAATCCAATCCGGTTTTCTCGCAAGGTGTGGGAAGTTATATCCTGACATCAAAAGATAGCAAAGGATGTACTATAGCTGCCTCTACACAAATCGTGCTGCGTAACGATAAGCCAGAACCAAATTTCCTGGTGGCTACAACACGTAATGCTATGGATACGCTGGTCATTATTGACGTGAGTGTGCCAAAGCCTGATTCGATATACTGGGTATTTGATCCACAAGCTCTTGTAATCAGCAATGATCAATGGTCACCACGATTAAAGTTTCTGAATGCAGGAACTTACTTTGTAAGCATGACCGGATATTTCGGTGGTTGTGATTATAATGTGACCAAGAATATGACGGTAAGCCCGTATGATCCTTCGGTCGAGAAAGAAAAGTTACCCGGCTATAAACCTATTCAAAGTGTAGCAGTATCACCAAATCCTTCCACAGGTGAATTTGATGTGGTTATAAAGCTTGCAAAGAAATACAACCTGTCTATTGTCGTATACGATGTACTGGGAAACAGGCATTACGATAATACCTGGGAGAGTATCGAAGAACTAACGCAACACATTATACTAAATGATGTTTCCGCGGGAGTATATCTACTCAGAGCCGTTACAGAATCGGATGCACAGGATGTCAGAATATTGATCAATAAATAATTTTCGTTGCCTCATGTTTACAATGTCTTTTAGAAATTATGGATTGATCAGGCTGTGTTTAGTCGTTGTGCTTACCGGAATATCGTTCTACACACAAGCGCAATTTTACCCGGTACAATCCACGCCCCAACTTGTTCCACCGTACTCGGTATACCTGAGCGACTATGCAACTCCGGGCAATGAAAAGCTTCGGGTGATTCTGGTTCAACGCGATTTAACACAACCTTCTTATCAGTTACGTTTGGTGATGAGTGTGGAGTTAAACGGCAAGATCATCATGCGTACATCGCGTACCTATAATCCGCCACCGATAAGCCTGAATCCCGGTATACCTACCGTCATATCAGGTGGTGATTTAGCGCCCTATTTGGATAGTCGTAATATAGATTTTGTTGGCTATAGCAAAGAACAATACGAAAGAACCAAAGCATTGCCGGAAGGAAGTTATCAAATAACGTTTACAGCTTATGACTATCGCAGACAGGATGTACAGGTAAGTAATGCAGGAGGTACATTTTATTACCTCGCCAAGAGTGAGCCACCGCTTATAAACTTTCCGGCCTGTGGGTCTAAAGTAGTAATGCGCACACCACAACAAATTGTTTTCTCATGGCTTTCGCGTAATACATCGTCACCCAACTCCGCGGCTGACACTGAATACCAACTTGAACTTTTTGAGACACGGCCTGCGGGCAGAAATCCGAATGACATAGCCCTCAGTACGCAGCCTGTATTTAAAACATTGCTCAGTACAACACAATATGTATATACTCCTGCCGATCCGTTGCTATTGGAGAATATGACATACGTATGGCGTGTACGCGCTATAGATCGCAATGGTAAAGATGCCTTCCGTAACAACGGGTATTCAGAGGTATGCACGTTTGTCTATGGCAGTACCGATCCGGATATGAGTATAGGCGTTGTTAAGAATTTCCAGGCGCAAGGTGAAGGCGAACGCAAAGGGCGCATGTGGTGGGACACCGGTGATTTTGATTCTTACAGAGTTGAGTATCGGAAGACCGGAGAAGGGTATGAATGGTTCAAGGCAAATGTTACCAAAGAGGAGTTGACAAAAGCAGGAAAGACGAATGGAGAAGTAAAACTTTTTGACCTGGAGCCTGACACCGAATATGAAACGCGTATGCAGGGAAAGAAGAGTGGATACTTTGGTAATTATACAGATATAGTAAAATTCAGAATACCACCTCACAAGGTGGCACAGTGCGGAGACAATTCGGTAATGCCTTTTGGTGATGCAAGCAAGCCGCTGAATACAATAATAAAAGGAACCATCGTACAGCTTGATGATATGGAAATGATGCTGCTCGATGTTACTCCGCTCGGAGGTGGATGGTATAAAGGTCTGGGAAAAGTGAGTGTCGACTACCTGGGCGGGGCTAATTTTGCCGTAAAGTTCGACAGACTTTTCATAGACGATGGTAGAGTGGCCGGGTATGGCCGTGTAGACTATATATCGAAAGGTATAGCTGAAATGCTGGTGCAGCAATCGGAGAATGCAGCACAGAAAACGAAAGAACAAATTCAGAAACAGAACCGCGATACGTGGGAAGGCACAGTGTTCTACGACAAGATTATTGCTTACGATAATATAGCCATTGATACGATTACATCAGAAGGTATAGGTTATCTCGATATTACCGATAGCGAAGGCAACGTAACTACCAATGCAGAAGTAACGCAGATACTGTTAGCCTATCCGGAAAAGGCAATTATTATACAGGATAAGAATGGAGATCAGTTTGTAGTGCAGAAGGATGGCGATAAAACGAAAATTACCAAAGTGCCGGGCGGTGGGCTGCCTCCCGTGAGTGATGTACCAGTATCACAGGAAGAAATTGATCTCTTGAAAAAAGCCCTGGCTGAACTTAAAAAAGATTACTCTGATACAAAGATCAATTCCCTTCACAGCAGCTATGATGCAAAACATGTGGCAATAGGAGAATATAAACAGAAAGCAAAGAAAGATATAGTTGGAACTGCAGGGACAACAATTTCTGCTAATCAGGATGAAGTTATACTTCTTGATGCACAACCCATTGCTGTTAGTGATGATGAGTTTTCATCTATCAGTGCTGCTTTTAAAAAGGCAGAACGTGACTATAACGTAGCGAGGGTAAGTAAACTGTTTGCCCGTGATACCAACACAAAAGAGGAGTATAAACTGATTATTCAAAGTATGAAGATCAACGAACTTGCCTATGGCACTTACGTAACAAAACGCAAAAGTGAAGGGGCTACCGATGATGTTCTGAAAACCGAGATAAAGGAAGCGATCGTTTTAACCATTGGCAAAATACTGGATGAAAAATACTGATAGCATGCGAAAGTTTTTATTAAGTCTTACTCTCCTCATCGTCTCCATCAGTGCGTGGGCTTTAAGTCCCTATGATAAATGGAAAGATGAAATTATCCGCAAAGGTCAGAAGCAGTTATTACAACTTCAGAAAGAGAATGCAATCAACGATGCAGCAGGACGCTCGGGTGAAAATAGTTACCTGGTTATTGTATCTCCGGGGTATCCGAATGCTGAGTATATAACGCAGCGAAAAGGTATTGGGCGTGGTGCTGATGCGCAATACCTACTGGATCAAACTACGCTAACCAATCTGGATGGTACACTTCGTACAATGAATAGTACCAGCGATATAGATACGTATGTACTGATCGTGCATTTCATGCCTATGGAATTTGTAAATGAAATTCCTGACGATCAAACTATCCGCGGTTTTTTTGCTGGTAACAAACGTGAAATTGTAAGTGCAATTGCACAACCTATATCTGATGAAGCCGCCTCGATTGTTACCGGTATTACAAGTGAGCCGCTTGGAAAAGTTTCCAAGCCCACACTATACTGTGGCTTTGTAAACTTTCGTGCTTTTAAGAACGATAAAGAGGGAATCAGCCAGTGGGTATATTACCCGAACAATAGTCAGATAAATTTTGACGAACAGTATAAAAAACTGTTGAATAGGCTAATCAAAAAAACAAGCTTCCCGCAAGAAGAGGTTGCCAAAGTAGTGACTCTTATTGATGCAATACAAAAGAACAATGCAGAGTATAAAAGACTGAAAGGATCGCTGGAAGCCATTCTGAAAATCACAGACCCTGACCAGATGGCCGACCTGGTGCATAACGCTGGGAACACCGGTATAGCGGCCTTCGATCTTAGGCAACGTGTTCATGCCCTCAAAGTATTAAGCAGTGCCAGGCTTAACGAGGGACGAGAAACACAAGTGTCAAATCTTCTTATAACTGCACCCACAAGAGATTATGAGCCGTTGCTGGATAGCTTGATGACCTCGAACAAATTTTCGTCAGAGCGCGAGGCATTGCTGAAATGTATAGTAGGCAGAACCGATGACGAGCATTTACTATGGGGTGATGATAACTACCTGCAACTGGTTAAAACGATTGGCCACCTTGTTAAAAATTCTTCCGGCATCGATGCAAAAACTGGCGCATATATAGGTGACCCGGAAAATAATCGCACACTGGTTTGGGATAAAAGCTATGCGCTGAACTTCTTTATCAATGCACCCATTGGTACAAATGCCTATGATGTTGATTTGATGGACAACGGCTATATACATGTAAAGTATAAATATGTTACCGATTGGAAATGTGAAACCAGAACACAAGCCAAGTCTGAAATATCGTATGAAGCCTGCCAGGAGATATGGTCTAAGGAAGATGAGTTTGTAGTAAATCCGTTTGATCTTATCGGGTTTATTAATCGTTCTGATCTGGCGATACTAAACGGTGTTGGTGATAAAGATGCGAAAGTGATTGTAGTGCCTGCCCTCATGCTGAAATACGCGCAGGACAAAAAGTTTAACGCCAATGCTGCTGCGGGCTTTTTCATGACCCTTGATGCAGTCACCATTCTGGTGCCGATGACGAAGGTATATAATCTCGCTAAAATTACACAGCGTATATACTTAGGACTTGATCTTGCTGCCGCTGCCGGTTCCATTGGTAACCTTACCGTTAACATGCTCAATAATGATCCTGCTTTTGCCAGTGTAGTGCAGAAGTATAACCTGATCATGGCTGCTGTAAATATAGCATCCCTGGCAGGAGGCACAAAGCTTGCAGCAAATCTCGCTGGCGAGTTTGTAGGGGAAGTAAACAAGCCAGGAGTAAAAGAAGCATTGCAGCAGCTTGCTGTTAAAGGAAATAAAAATGCAGATGAAATACTGGCGCTGGAGAAAGAACTGGAGTTGGAGGGACGCGTAGCCGGGTTATCATGGGTAAACGGTGCGGCCAAAGTATCAGCACTACAAAAGCTTGTAAGCAAAGCTGCTTCCTTAGATATACCCTGGAAAAATCTGGATAGTAAATATGTTGTATGGGTAAATGCTACTGACAACACCCTTCATACAGCCAAAACATTCGCTAGTGAAACAGGCAGTTCATTATATGATATAGTACTTGATGGAGGATATTATGTAAAGTTTGATCTGAATGATGGCAGGATTTTACTGGGCGATGCAACAGGTAATTATCACGCCTTTGCCATTGTCGAAAATACTGGACTGAGTACATTTAAAACGAGTATATTAAACGCAAGTGATGATGTATTCAATACCAAGCTTGCTGAATTTCTAACTGATCATGCTGGTAAACTTAAAGTGTTATCAGGAGTAACACCGAAAACACTTACTATAGCAGGAAGCACGGTAACAACGAGTGCAAGCAAAGTAAATACGATTTTAGGAAGATTCAGACCCGATATAAAAGCGTTATTCAGCGAACTGGGTTCTTATAAAAATATAGGTTTGGGCGAAGCACCTGGAGGTATAAACCTATTAAACAAACCTGATTTTTATTACGATGCTAATACTTGGTGGAGCGCTTATAACAAGCCGTGGCTCAATAGCGCGATTGCACGTGGCGATGATATATATCTGGCTACGATCCCTCAAAAGGCAGAGGATTTAGTAGATGCTTCTGGAAACCTCAAAGGCGCGTACGCACAAGAAGTTGATTTTTTGGTAAGCAAAAACTATAAACCTAAAAATATAACAGAGCCAGCATGGACAGCATTGAAGGCATGGCTTAATAAATGGGATGATTTTGATATTCCAGGTGCCTTGAATCATGTGAAATTTAGAGATTTAACAAATTTGTCGAGACGAGATATTGTTGGAATGCATGATGCAGTTGAATTTGCGAAACTACGAGCCACTAAGGCGATTGGGAATACAAGTTATCAGGTGGCGATTGGGAAAACTCTTGATGAAGTTGAAGAAATAGTAATTCTCGTAGAAAAAAGCCATGATAAGATCCCAGGAGTTAAAATTGTTGAATATAGGGTACCTGCCACCAATGGAAAGTTATCTCAAAGGATAAATGGGGTCGATGTTAATAAGGGATATACTACAGGAACAACAAGGGGTGAAAAATCAATTCAGAATTATATCAAAACAATTTATGATCCTGTAATTTGGACGGATGAAAGACTTGTAAAGGCCCTAAGAGAAGCATTGATAGATGCTATTAATAAAAATAATGGTATCCTTCCGACTGCAAATCCTTCTCCTGGATTGACATCAGATGGGTATAAAATTTTATTTACAACTAATAAAGGTAAAGTAACTAGCTTTTGGTTTGACTAAATATGGAATGGCACTTTAAGAAAAATAAGAGTACCGCGCATTCAATAGAGATTGATATTATTCCCAACAATGATACTCTAGCGTCCTTTTTATATACAGTAAAATTGATTCATTATCCTGAATTAATTGATGCTGTTGCTAATACTGTAAGTTGGGGACATGAGTTTGTCCATGTACGATTTCTTAATGACATGGATTGGGAAGATAAAGCTTGGGCTAAGAATGTCAAGGGCTGTAACCTAGAAGAGGGAGAAATGTTTCTGGTGCATGATGTAATAGGAGAAACCATACTAAATGTTGACTCATTTGATAAAATACTTTTTGATTATGCCACCGAATTATTAAAGATTCATACAGACGATAATATTTTGCCGAATAATTGGAGTGCTGAAATGCAAAATGCTTTAAAGAGTTTAAAGAGTAAAATTGATAATTAGGTGTAAAAAATAATGACTTGTGTACTATTAGTTTTGGGGACACTTATAAAATCACGGAAAATGACTCTAATTCTTTTTGAATAACAAATGGACTATCTGATCATATCGAATCCACCTTATACCAGTACGGTAAAAATTGGATTGAAGCTCTCGCCGGAGAACGAGCCAGTAAAGTTTTTTTTATCTGGAACAAAACTCAATCGCTTCCCAGATTTGTTAGAGAGTGCAATTTTAAGGGATGGATTTGTGAACGAGGTTTCTTTGTATCAACCTTATGAAGTTATGGATTGGGAAGATATTCAAAATGCAAAGGGAATCAAGGAAGGCGAGGCAGAGATATATCATCAGGTTTTTGGTTCCTCAATTATCAAGCAAGTTATCTTCAACAAAATTTTATTGGACTATGCCACAAAATTGGTCGAAGTATATCATGATAATAAAGAGACTCCGGAAGATTGGACTGAAACAATGAATGCAGAAATAGAAAAGCTAAAGAAAAAAATAGAAACTCAAACTTAGTACTTAACTACCTGTTTCAGTGGAAGCGGAAACAGAAAGCCAGTCGAAAATTTTAGTGGTGATAATGAAAAAGTTACACTTCACTTTTTATACAAATTTTAGTGCCAATGATCTATAGAATTATTGAAAATCCTGAGTATACCAGATCTTCTAAGATAGGACTGGAACTTAAGCCAGACAATGATCCAATAAAATTTTTCTTTTCAGGACTAAAGATTATTGGTTATCCAACTTTAATTGATTGCGCACTTTCTTCCAAAGGATATGGTGAAGAGATTGCTGGCGGTGTTATTTTTTTTAATGATTTGACTCTGGAAGATTTTGTTAATCAATCTGACTTCGAAAAGGGGAATGTTAAAATATTTAATCCTGTGCATGGAGAGACTTTGATTGATGAAGTATTGTTTTTAAGAATTTTACATGACTATGCAACGAAATTATTGGAGGTTTATCAAATGAGTAGTGAACTTTCTGAAAGCTGGAAATCTAGTATGAGAGAATTGCTCGTGAAGTTGGCATCTAAGATTGATTGAAATTATTCCAAACAATGA
This sequence comes from uncultured Chitinophaga sp., assembly GCA_902168205.1. Classification (GTDB taxonomy): domain Bacteria; phylum Bacteroidota; class Bacteroidia; order Cytophagales; family Cyclobacteriaceae; genus Ohtaekwangia; species Ohtaekwangia kribbensis. The sequence continues at coordinate 1,105,511 of CABHOK010000003.1, forward strand.
TACTCTATCGTCATTTTTAGTGTTGAATTATGAATAGCAAAATACTACCAGATGGGAAATACAATTGACTATGCCGATTTATTGAAGATAACGGATGCTTTCCAGATAGCCTCTGGACAAGGCTATGCAATAGAGAAAACCACGGCCCTTTTAGACTTTATCAAGAACGGATATACACTCGTAATCGAGAATTTTCCTAATGCTAGTGAACATAAAATAGTATCATCATCCAATGAGCTTGCTGATATTTTCAAGTCAATAGATGAATATATTGACTTGAAAGAGGAAGCTGCTTTAAAAAAATATTTCTAAATGACCTCCAAAGCCTGTAAGTATACGAGTACTTGTTTCAGTATGAAATAAAAGCCTCTTGGCTGAATGAATAGAAAAATATAGGTGACTTAATCTTTGGAATTTGAATCTACTCTACACGATGTTATCAGTAAGATATATCCTAACCATAGCTGTTGTCTTTAGCGGATTCGTAATAGCATCAGCGCAAAACCTGGAGTCTATTGGAGTCAAGAAAGGCATAAAAGTAAATGGCTCTCTTAATGTAAATACTGTCGGCTATTATGCACATGGTATAGAACAGCGCAGAGATCCTTTCAACTGGTTCCTGACCGGCAATCTGAATATTAATTTATTCGGTTACGATGCTCCACTTTCCTTTAGTTATAGCAATGCGAACAAAAGCTTTAGCCAGCCTTTCAATCAATTCAGCTTTCAGCCACAGTATAAATGGGTAAAGACGTACATCGGCTATAACTCCATGACGTTTTCCAATTATACTTTAGCCGGTCATGTATTCTTAGGGGGTGGTGTTGAACTTACTCCTGGTAAATGGAGAATCGCGGCCATGTATGGTCGTTTGAAGAAAGCTGTTCCGTTTACGGGAGCCGACACATTGAATGCAATCTTTAGACGCATGGGATATGGTTTGAAAGTCGGCTATGAAGACAACGGTAATTCGATCTCAGCAAATATATTTACAGCAAAGGATGATGTTAATTCAATTCCCTATATACTTTACAATAGCTCACTTACGCCCAAGCAGAATGTTGCCATCAGCATCAGTGGTCGAAAGACTTTTTTTAAGCGTTTCTTTATAGAAGGTGAATATGCTGTGTCGGCATTGAACAATGATATTCGAGCCAACGATAGTAACAGCGAAGCCGATACCGTTGTGCATAAGCCAACGAACAACGTCATAAAAGGATTACTGCCTGAAAATGCAACCAGTCGTTACTATGATGCATTGAATGCCAGTGTTGGCTATCAGGGTAATTGGTATACTCTTCAATTCCGATATGAACGTATAGCGCCGGAGTATCAAACACTGGGTGCATATTACTTTAACAACGATATGCGTAATATCACGGTGGTGCCCAGTGTTCGTCTCTTTAAGAACAAACTGAATCTGAATGCTAACGTAGGTTTCCAGGAAAACAACCTGGACAATTCCCGAACATCAACCACCAAGCGTACTGTTGGGGCCTTCAACGCTACGTATGTACCCAATGAGAAATGGAACTTCGCTGCGAATTACTCTAACTTCTCTTCTTATACGAATGTGCGTCCACAGATCGATCCTTACTTTAGAAATACCCTCGATACATTAAACTTCTACCAGGTGAGCCGCACCACTACGGGTACAGTTATGCGCAATCTTGGAGACCAGGATAACCCACAAAGCATTATGCTAACGGGGAGCTATCAGAAAGCAAGCGATGTAGCACAATATGAAGGAGGCAGCCTGCAGTCCGATTTCCTTACCATGAATGTATCGTATAGTTATTCTTTAGTGCCATCCAACATGACTCTTGCCATAGCTGGTAACGTATATACCAATAATGCAGCCGGTGTAAAAAGTACGTATTGGGGGCCAACGGTAAGCGCCACCAAATCCTTTATGGATAAAACCCTACGCGGATCGCTGGCCAGTTCGTACAATGAGACATCAGGAGGTAACATCCAGAGCAGCCCGGTTCTAAACAGTCGCCTTAGCGTTAGTTACGCGCCTAAAGGTGAGGAAGGTGAAAACAGCAGACATAACCTCTCACTGGGGTTGAACATTTTAAATCGCATTAAAAGCACGGATCAACAACCTTCCTATACCGAACTGACCGGAACGCTGAATTATACCTACTCATTTTGATTTCTTTCGTCAATATTAAGTTGAAGCGATACGAATCGAATTACTCCGCATCAGATATACCTTTCAGATTTTGTGTCTTCTTAAAAAACACTTTGAATGTAGTACCCGTGTTTACTTCGCTTTCAACTTCAACGTTGCCGCCTAAGGCAGACATTTGTGTTTTGACCAGGTAGAGTCCTAATCCTTTACCTTCAAGGTGCAGGTGAAATCTGCTATAGAGGGTAAAGATCTTGTCCTTGTTCTTCTGTAAATCAATTCCCAAACCATTGTCGGAAATAACAAGGCCGATATAATTTTCTGAATCTATAGCCGATATCGTAATATAGGGAATCCGCTCCGGGTGTCTGAATTTTATAGCGTTGCTTAGCAGGTGGTATACAATGCTATAGAAGTAAGCTTGTGAAGTTATGATGGTGCTAGCTTCTGAAAAGTCAGTGCGGATAATTGCGTTAGAATTTCTGATACCTTTTTCAAGACCTGCAATCACCTTGTTAATCTCTTGCACAAGGTTGAGTTCTTCGAAATGACTTGGTGCATTTTTTATATGCAGAATCTGGTTGAGATCTCTGATAACAGAATCGATCTCGTGTGCCGTAAAGATTAACTTATCGTTGATTGTTTTTACTTCATCAGGCACGTGATCGATCATTCGTAAAACCGTACCAAGTCCTAATATCCTGGCAACGGGTCCGCGCAGGTTGTGCGCTGTTACAAATGCAAATTGTTCGAGTTGCTGATTGTATCGTACCAGTTCCTGGGTACGTTTGTCCACTTCGTCTTCAAGTGTTTCGTTTCTGTTTTTTATCTCCTTGTTCTGATTCTCAATCGTTGCATGAGCCTTTTGAAGCTGGTGATTTCTTTCCGACAGTAAATTACTTTGCGTAAGAAGCTCTTCATTAACATCGATCAATTCTTTCGTCTTCTCTTTAACAATTCCCTCCAGAAATACTTGTCGTTTTTTTGCCCTTTGTATGTTAAGTTGAATGATCAGGTAGATAAAGAAAATGAATAAGATAGAATATATGGCATAGGAGAGCCGGGTCTTGTACCACGGAGCATCAATATGAAAGGAAAATGAAGCCGGTTTACTCACCACATCATATACATTCTTTGCCCGTACATAAAAAATATAGTCGCCAGCGGGCAAGTTCGTGAAGATAGCTTCCTTGGTTGGCGTCCAGTCCGACCACTTGTTTTCAAACCCTTTTAATTTATACTGGTATTGGTTTTTTTCGTTGTCTTCAATAAACGAACACAGGAATTCAAACTTCAGGTTATTCTGGGTATATGGTAATGAATGGATCGAATCTTTGGCAGAGTTCTGGTATATCAAAGAATCCCTGGACCAGACTTTCTGAATGGATAAAACTATAGGGTCGTTATAAAAGGAATTCTGGTTGGGATTGTAGCTGAAAATTTTCTGATTATTCCCAAGCCATACTTCTCCTGAATTTGTGATGAGTATAGGTGCATCAACGTCTACTCTTAAATTCCGGGAGGGGACGGCGATCTTTTTAAACGGAGTTAGTAAAAGTTTAAAGCTGCCATCTGGTTGTTTTTTCATAACGCCCTCCATTTCTTTTTCCTTGGGCTGAGCTCCCCAGAAATATATATCGCCCTCGTTACTCTCCGCGAGGCTATAGATACAAAAATCTCTACCAAGTACTTTTCTGTATTTTTCTTCCGGTTCGAACCGATTGTGGGTTGGATTGTAACTATATATGCCTTCAATGGTAGTAGCTATAATTTTTCCGTTTAAACGGTGAAGTCTGTTGTTGAAATTAGCGGGTAATCCTCTGGTGGTATCATAAGCAGTTTGAGAAATAACAGAATCCATTTGCTCATTCAACCGCAGTTTCCAAATGCCATTAATAGGTTGACTGATCCATATACTTCCATCTTCATCTTCCAGTATACAACGTACTTCCTGTTCAAATCCTTTGATTTTTTTTGTACTCCATGTATTTCCTTTTTTCTGTAATAATCCAATGCCGCTATAATTGGTGCCTACAATCATTCGGTCAGAATAATTCCGGAGTGCACACATGGAAAGTATATATTGCTCCCGAGTAATTTGGATAACCTTTTTTCCTTGTAGTTCCAGCACACCGGAGTCATGGAGAGCATAGAGCCTGTCGTGTGCATTGTAGAAGTTCCAGGTATTGCCTTCTGTTCCGGGTAGCGGTACAAAAGTATTTCGGTCTTCCTGGTATAGTATACCGTTGTCTGTTCCTATATAGTGATGACTCCCTTGTCTGCCCAGTGAAACGATATAACCGGTCAATCCATTTCTGGAATCATAATAGGACAGGGGAGAGCTTGATACAATGTTGATAATGTCCGAGTCGGCATTTGCCCAAAGATTATGTTGCTTGTCTTCATAAAGCGAGCCCCATTGGATGAGTTTATTATTGGCAATATTGTATTGTAGTTTTCCGTCCTTGCTATAAAAATCAATTCCTTTACTGGTGTGAATAGCAATGTTGCCATTGTCGAGACAAGTCATGCTCACGATGTCCTCATTCTTCAGATTCCGGTTGAGTTCATGTGAAAGGATGTTCCATCGATCGGGATTTTTTTCGTTGACCATCCATACCTGGTTCTTGTCGTCCAGTATCAGATAACTCTCGTGGTCGTAATCTGTAATCCACTTGTATTTCATGCCCTCTATTTCTCTGAAATAGGGCGTGGTTTCAAAACCTCCGTTTTTATACTTATATAATGCGTCTCCTTTTCTAAGGTATAGACTGTGTTTGTTTCGTATCAGTCCCTTGCTGGCGATGCGCAGCACATTGAAATGGTTACCAGTATATATATAGACGTGTTCTTCGCCCAGGAAGAAAACCTTGTTTTCGAAAACCCTAACCAGGTTGCCCCCAAGATCGTATTTGCAGGAGTCCGGGAACTGCGCCAACAATGAGATGTATTCATACTTGCCGCTGGATCCTTTCTGGAAATAGCCCATATCATCATCAGAGCCGATATAAATTCGGCCTGTTGAGTCGGTGTCAATTGAATTAACGGATACTTTATTCGGAAGTGAAATCAAATCCCACTTGTTCCCATCATACCGAAGCAAACCTTCGGTGTTGGCAACGTAGATGGCGCCATACTTATCTTGTCGGATAGCCCAGTTCTGACTGGCTCCCTGGTAAACTTCAATAGGATAATGTTGTGTGAACGGTTGTTGTCCACGCGTAATGAAACAGCTCGAAAGAAATAAACAGATAATTAACAGACTGCGCATTTGGTCATCGTCAGGTAAGATATGTATACCAGCTTTTGACCATGGCTCCATGCCAGTGTCCAATCTTCAATAACCCATGTTTCGTCATTGATGCCAGGAATTTGCTTCAAAACTATGGCAATTAAAAGATGAATGAAACAAGGTGAATACCTACAGGGGCATCGGTATTTTTACGGACAAGGTTAAGCCAGGCAGGGTATCGGCTCATTTCTTAAAGTAAATAAGCGGCAATATCACCGCATTACTTACACAGGCTGATTTCGGTAGAAACGTGGATATGCTTTTTGGACATTCTTTATCCATTTATCGTGAATCGTTAATAGTCTTCTTGAAAGCCTTATTTTCAATTATAGCCGGAAGTTTTACTTTATGCGTCAAGCCCCGTTTACGGATTGCGTTTTACGACTAACGAGTCACGGTTAACAAAAAAAATGATATATTAACTGCAATTACGAATTAAATGTAACTATATTTACTGCAATTACGAATAATACTATGGGTTGTATATGAAAATAACAAAGCTTGGCGAGTTTGAGGAATTGGTATTGTTAACGGTGGTGGCCCTTCGGGATGACGCCTATGGTGTTGAGATCAAGCGGGAGTTGGAGGAACGACTTGGGGAGAAACTGAGCGTGGGATCTATTCAATCAGCGTTGAAACGGATGGAGGAGAAGGGCTTCCTCAAATCAGAATTCGGTGAGGCAACACAAAAACGAGGAGGCAAACGCAAGCGTATATATACTGCTACACCTTACGCACTCAAGGTACTTCGTGAACTCAAAGAAATACGGGCCGGCTTGTGGAAATCCATGCCACGGCTGGCGCACGACCTGAAAATGATATGATGCAACCCACCACGCCTCGCCCTCCGGAATGGCCTTTGAAACTTCTCCGGTTCTTTTTAAAGAAAGAATACCTGGAAGAGATCGAGGGTGATATGGAAGAGATCTTTTGTGATGCGCTTGAGCAGGAACAGTCGTATCGCAAAGCGAGGCGGGTATATATAGTGGAGGCACTCAAATTACTCCGGCCTGTACTCATGAAGAACATAAGTGGCATTCAACCTGTAACCCCATACCCTATGTTTAAAAACTACTTCAAGACATCATTCCGGAGCCTGATGAAAAATCCGTTGAGCTCCTTTATCAATGTGTTTGGATTGTCCGTGGCTATCGGTATTTGCCTGCTGGTATATACATTCATGGAGTATGATTACAGCATCGACCAGTATCACAAAAACAAAAACGAAATATACCTCGCTACTTTCTTTGCTGCCAGCGATGGTGCCACGCAGCAATATGGAACAGCACCGAGACCATTGGGTGATTTGTTAAAGCAGGATTTTGGACAAGTAAAAAAGATGTGTAGGGTAGAGGACCGGAATGTTGTATTGAAGTATGATGACAACGTATTTCACGAGAATATTCGCTATGCTGATCCTGCATTCCTGGAGATGTTTACGTTCCCGTTGAAATGGGGAACAGCATCATCGCTGGCCGATCTCAACACGATTATACTGAGTGAGGATATGGCTATTAAATATTTTGGTGAAGAGAATCCGGTGGGGCGTGATATGCTGGTGATCTTCAATGATCGGATCAAGAAGACATTTACGGTAGGCGGTGTGGCCGCAACCTTTCCGAAGTCGCGGGATATAGATTTCAGATTCCTGATCAACTTTGAAAACATTCGCACTGCAGAACCTGCCTATGATATAAATGATTGGAGTAAATTTTTGAGTGCCACACTCATTCAAGTTGAAAATCCGTCCGATCTGAAGGCCGTGGAGCTGAAGATGGAGAAGTATAGGGTTTTACAAAACGCAGCGCAACCGGATTGGGCGATTACTGCATTTGCTTTTGAGCCGCTGGTTACCTTGCACGAAAGAGCCGCTAACATCAAAGATGGTATCGCACACGACTATAACGTAGAAGGAAGAATCGGCATGCCCATCATCGCGATCTTTATGATCGTGCTGGCATGTTTCAACTATATCAATATAGCAATTGTATCAGCAGCAAAGCGCCTCAAGGAAATTGGTGTTCGCAAAGTGATCGGTGCCAACCGAATGAAGATAGTTGTCCAATTCCTTACAGAGAACATCGTGGTAACATCGCTCGCACTTGTCATGGGGATAGCACTTTGCTTCTTTATATTCCTGCCGTGGTTCGTTCAGTTTACCGGGTGGGAACTGGAACTCCGGTTGCTGAACCAAAACCTGTGGCTGTTTATGATCGCTTTGATTTTTATTACCGGTATAGCTTCCGGTATATATCCCGCCTTCTATATATCCAGGTTTGATGCCGTGCGAATATTCAAAGGCTCCCTTCAGTTCGGTAAAAAGAATCCGCTTACCAAAGTATTCCTGGCGGTTCAGTTGGTGCTGGCATGCATTACCATTACTGCAGGGGTAGTTTTTACACAAAACAATCATTTTCAGAATAACCGGAGCTGGGGATACAACCAGAAAGATGCGCTATATATAGAGGTTCCTGATAAAGCTGCTTTCGATCGCATGCACGCGGCCATGGTACGCCTCCCGGATATAGTATCGGTATCCGGATCGGCCGATCACCTGGGAAAGACAGTATCAACAGCCGTATTGAGAACAACGGCTAATCAGTCGTACGAAGTGAACCAGTTCTCCGTAGATGCAGACTATATACAAACCATGGGACTACAATTGATCGATGGAAGATCGTTGCGGAAAGATTCTGAAACAGACAAGCAGGCACTGATGGTAAATGAGACATTTGTTAAACACTTGAATCTTACTAAACCTATAGGACAATTTTTTGAAATCGATAGTGTGAAGTATGAAGTAGTCGGTGTCCTGAAAGATTTTCATACAAAAGATTTCTTTAGTAAAGTTCGTCCCGCTGTTTTGAAACTTGCCGCTGAGCAAGACTATCGATATTTATCGTTACGTGTAAAAGAAGGCGGAAGGGAAGAGACTCATAAAGCATTACTGGCAACGTGGACTGAGATATATCCTGAGATTCCATTTCAGGGAGGCTACCAAGAGGATGTATGGACCAATTATTTTGACAGCGTTGATCGTTCAGAGCAATTCAACAAAGTGATCGCATCGATAGCAGTACTACTGGCAAGCCTCGGACTATATGGTCTTGTAACACTAAATGTATCCGGCCGACAAAAAGAATTCAGCATCCGTAAAACGCTGGGTGCCGGAATTCGAAATATAGCTTCGGTTATTCTTAAGCAATATGCGGGGCTTACCGTGATATCGCTGATCATCGGAGCACCTGTCAGTTATCTGTTTACAAAGGCGTACCTGGATATGCTCTTCGCGTATCCCATGCCGATCGGATATTCCGGTATTGCTATAGCACTCGTGATACTCGTCATCGTTTTGCTGGCGGTGGTTGCTACGCAAATTCGAAAAGTACTGAAACTAAATCCTGTGGATGGATTGAAGGTTGAATAGTAAGTTCGATATAAATATATAGGCACAACCTGTTCGATATATAGCGTTAGGAATATATGGTTCGTGCTCTGGCCTCATTTCAATTTATAGGTCATGACGTTTCGCCTTGTTCCGGCTTTTTTTACAAATTCGAAATCAGCTTTTTTGAACGTCTTTGTAAAGCCCATAAAGCGGTAGCTGGGCGACCCGGGCGCAACGGGATACGCTTCTATATATTTTGCTCCATTTTTACCTGCATACTTTTGTGCATGCGTGATCAGTTGATCGACAAGCCCTTGTTCACGATACTCTTTCCGAACAAAAAAGCATGTGATAGACCAGACTTTATCCAGACTTTCATCACCACCGAGACGAAGGTGTGTCTCTCGCGGAGCTACGGAACACCAGGCGACTGGCTCATCATCTATATAGGCCAGCAAACCGATAGGCGTTTTTGATCGGACACGCTTCTTTATGAATTTTTTCCGGTTCACGGTGTTGCTGCGCTTTTGCTCTTCCTTCGTCATACGCCACACCATGCACCAGCAATAATGCGGACTGCCTTTTAACTCAAAAAGCTTTTCAAAATCGTCCCAGTTGGTTTCGTCAACGGGTTTTGTTTTTATTTTTTTAGTCGTTGCCATGCAGCGGGGATATAATTGGGAGAAGATAATTTTTATGCCTGCACATGCTCAACGTTCTCCATGCTGAAACTCATTTCCCGAATTGATAGCATTGAGAGATGCGTCTACAGGCTCTGCAGCGAGGATAGCGATATGGTACGCTAATTGTAATGCACCGATTAAACACAATGAGCCATGTTCTATAAGATTCGCTGGAGGAGTTTATCAACGGCAGGGAAGGTATACGGCAAGAGTAAGACACCGTGGGCTGTGGATGAGCTCTATGTTGTTTTTGATGCACTGTCTGACGATGATCTGATCAAGATCAAACATTATTACATCGTCACTGAAAAACTCCTGAAGTTATTTCGGGAGAGCTATCTTTCCGGTTTAGGAATTTGCCGAAAGATCGAGCCCCGGTTATCGGGAGGCCTCGAAGAGTTTATTGAAAAAGATAAACTGCCGACATACTACCTGATGAAGGTTGTTGGAGTTCCCGGTGAGGATGATCTCGGTGTTAACAAAGCCGGTGAACTGATCATCTCCGAAAAAGTTTACCAGCTGTTGAAGGGGATGACCCTGAAGCACCTGGCCATTGACGAAGTAAAAGTAATCAAGCTGTTTAAAGAGCTTCGTAAAGATATTTAGCGCAGATGATTAGATGTTTACTTCAAAGTATGGGTTTCAGTACAGTTAGTTGATCACGATAGACTGTTTTACTGTATTCTCACCGTTGCTCACCTGTAGTATATATATACCCTGAGGAAGTTCTTTAAAGTGTGAACCCGTTAGCGGATAGTCAGTCTTGTTCTCAGAGACTTCAACCAATGCGGTATACCGCAGAACACCAAAACTGTCATATATATGTATCGATACGTTTTGTTTTCGGTCGGCTGTTATATACAAAATGGGCAGCTCTCCCCGTGTTGGGTTGGGAAACAGGATGCAGTTGAAAGATGCATCACGATCCGAAAATATAGGTACGATATTCGAATGGGTATATTTTAAATCAAAATCGATTTGTTTCAGCCGGTAGTAATTAAGTCCTGGTAATGGACGTCTGTCCCGGAACGTATAGTCCTTTCTGGTGGTGCTGTTACCTGCAGCCGGTATACTATCTAAAGCATAAAAATTAATTCCATCTTTTGAGCGGTCAACGGAGAAGAAGTAATTGTTGGTTTCGGTAGCCGTAGCCCACTCCAGAACGTTTTCGTCATGATCATTGTATCCTTTAAAATATAGCAGCTCGATCGGCAGCGGAGACTGACCATTGTTTCCTCCCGACCACCAGCTGAATTGTGTAATGTCCGGCACTACAACGGTACGGGTAGGCGAAGTATTCGAAAACGACTGTCCACTCAGCGCTGCGTTCCAGGCGTTGGTTCCGTTCCACCGCTGCATCTTTATACCATTGGTTGTTATATCGCTTATCCCTGCAGTCGGATCTTCCGTATTGGCAAAGCTGAAGGTAACGGTAGCGGTATAGGTACCGGCAGCCTGCGTACTTGAAAAATGCCAGTAGCGTCTCAATGCCTGCGCGGGTGTCGCTACGGATGTTACAGCTTCCGATCCTGTTGGCCAGGCGGCAGGTGAACTTTGTGTGGCGAACAATGTATTAACACCCAGCGTGCCTGCATTTCCGGAGGCGAGATTAACGGTAACCGGTATATATACTTTCGAAGCATTGCCCATCGGAAATACATAGTTGGTAGCCGTGGTGTTGCCAATGGCCCAGCGCAATTCTCCATTCGCATTCTGACTTTCCGAAATAACACAACCCGGTGATGTTCTCACAATTGCAGAAGCACTTGGATTGAGGGCCGTAACTTTGCGTCCATTCAGATTCAAAGCACCACCATTCAGATTCAACACACCATTGGTGTTTAACGATACATCGACCAATGGTTGTACCACCGTATTATTGCCTTCTATGATAATTGAACTGAATGTTTCACTGCCACTCGCACTATATATAGTTTGTGTAGTGCCTCCGTTGAACTTAATGGTGCCACGATTTGGAACGAGTGTCCCGGAGTTACTCCAGTTGCCCGTTAATGTTATGGCTCTTTCGGAAGGTGTATTTTCCAATGATAATGTTGCCCCGGAGGCGATCGTAATATTTTTTGCTACGGCTGGTGTTGTAGCAGTTGCAGATGTAATAATGATCGGTTGATTGGTGATACACGTTCCATGGGTTTGATCACAACATTATCAGTTGTTGTGGGAGAGACGCCTACGGTTTCGAAAGCTGTTCCGTTCCACTTAACCCAGTTTGCATCATCGGTCCAGTAATTATTGGAAGATGATCCTGTCCAGAAATAATCACCACTAAGTACACCGGTCGTGTTGCTGGGTGGTGTTACCGTTACCGTTGCCATTGTGGAGAGTGATGAATTGCAAGCCGTATTCGGAATCTTTACAGCTTTGATAATAAAGGTTTGCGTAGCCGTAATGCGAAAGGACTGCAGTGTTACTGTTCCTCCGGTACCCAAGGTAGAAGAACCTGCATCACTTGTGTTTGCAAAATTGCGCAAGGTATAGATTACGTTGCTCTCGGATAACAATACTTGCAAGGAAGCTTTTGTGTTAACGCATGTAGTGCCGGTGAGTATATTGATTCCTAAAGATCCCGAGGGTAGTGCACATGTGACGGTAACCGATGTCGAAGGAAGACTTTCCGCGTTGCCAGTTTCGGTAGCGGTAGCAGTGAGCACCCCACCGGGATATAGATCGGTGACGAGCGTTACAATTGTCCACAACCCAGCTGCGACTACGCCCGTTCCAAGCGCTACACCATCAATATATAGTGTAATGGTTGAGCCTGTCAATGCAGAAGATGTACCACCTACAGCGAGCGCTCCTTCCAGATAAGTTCCGGTAATAACCGGTGCGGTCGTGCGTGACTGAACGGTGACTTCATTGGAGAATCCGCTTACTGATTCTCCGCTTGCTGTAGCCGTTGCCTTTATCAGATTGCCACCAGCCAGTGCAGGTGATAGCCCGGTGATTGTCCAATTGCCATTGGCATCAACTGTAGTTGTTCCTGCCGATACTCCGGTTTTGTATAGCGTTATCGTTGTGCCCGCAGCTTCTACCGAGGTGCCCGATACACTCGTGGCACCGGTAACGATTGGACTTTTAACAACAGGAGCTGTTGATGTTTCGGTAACGCTTCGTGTTGCAGCGGACGATATACATTGACCGGTTTGTACGGTATATACTGAAACAGATTGTCCTAAGTTTAAAGTAAGTCCCGAGAAAGTCCAGTTACCTCCGGTTGCCGTAGTACTGGCTTGCAGATAACCGTTAATATGTAGCAGTACGGTATTACCTGCAGTGGCCGTTCCGGTAATGGTTGTTGTAGTTGCTAAGATCGGGTTCGTAGTGATTACCGGTGTAGTTGCTGTACCAGATGTACCGATACAGACTGTTGTTGTTTTAGGCGACTGACATTTGCCACTTTCCTGCGCTGTTATCCAATATATACCCGAAGTAATACAGTTGGGCCCGCCACCGGTACAATTGGTCGTACCACCGGCACAGTTATAGAGAAACGTATTCGATGCGTTTGTTGTAACGGATGTGAAGAATGTACCGGGAACATTAGGTCCGTAAAAGGCAATGGTTGTTCCGGCAGCCGCTCCGGTTGGGCCGCTTCCTCCTATACCTTTGTTGGATTGACACGAAGCAGCAGGAGGAGCAAGACTGCACGTTGCTCCGACCGTAACTGCATTGGAATCATAACTCACCGATTTACCTGTAGCTGTCGCGGTGGCTTTTACCGAAGCGCTCAATGTTAACGCTGCTATACCGGAGAGTGTCCACGTGCCGCCCGTAACTGTAGTTGCACCGACTGACACGCCATTCACATATACATTTATAACTGTGCCGTTGGCTTCAGTAGATGTACCGCTTACGGAAGTAGCACCAACAGACAATGGACTGTTTACAACGGGTGTAGCTGATCGTACCGCAGGAAAACCACTGTTAAAATTAGAGGGCGCTGTGGGAACGGAGGCATTGACAACAGCTGTCCATGCGTTGCTATAATTGCCTGCGTATGTCCCATCATTTATACCTCCTATATCACTGGGGCCACCTTGCAATACCGACTGCGTACTGATAACTGTGTTGGCAACCATCCGTACTGTAGTTGAGGCACTAAACGAAGGAAAGTAAGTTGTGATGGTAGCGATCGGTATATAAAAATCATAGAAGTAATCCGGGTTGCTGCAATTCGTAGTGAATGCTACCGACTTCTGACTGTAGTCATCGTATGATAATGTGGTTCGCAAAGTTGGTGATGCAGTGCCATCGGCATCATACAATCGTACTCCGTGATTGGTAACGAGTATAATTTCAATTTCGAATCCGGGATTCCCCGTGGTATAGTTTGGATCTTTAAGTGTTCCTGAATTACCAAACAAACCATCGGTGTCGAGCAGGATGCTATACCCTTTCGAATTGGTAGCGTAGTTGCCAAGCCTGAATCTGAAAAGCCAGTTGCTGCCGGATATATAGGTATAGGCTGCGCTATAGGAAGTAGCATCATCCACCAAATCGGTAAAGCCGCAGGAGGGACCCGTAGCAAGATCGCTGGTGGGCTCCGGACTAACCAGAACTATAGGAACGAATGGAATCTCGCTTTCGCCTTCATCATTGCTGACAAAGCCTTCGTTGTCAGATGAAGTATAATTATCGAGGTTAGGATCCAGTACTGATTTTCCTGCTACAGCAGGTTTTACAATAAGACCAGGTGTCTGTGCTAACAGATCTCCACTAACAAAATGCACAAACATCCATGCTGCTATAGCAAGTGTGGTAAGGGTTCGCATATGTTTCGGTATTTAGATAACAGTCTGACTGCACTAAATTTACGAAGACACGCGAGCCTATTTGTGGAAATCCGTAGAAATTAATAACGCAACATCAATTTTTTTTACGCCAGATGGTAAATAACCGTTGGTAATAAAAAGTGTTACTCCTTACAATAACTATAAAACCTAATGGCGTTTAAACATAATTTAATTATGCGAAATTTTATGGACTTAGTATATACAGTGTATATCATTCTTTACCCTGTGCAGTAGTATATATGCGTAGTAATACCGATCGGCATCATTTGTTTAATGCCGGCTCTTGCAATACAGATTGAAAGTATGTTTCGAGGGTAGTGGGAAGTTGTATGCGCTTACTTTCTTTTTGTTCGGGGCGTGTTATTCCGGCAATAACAGCTTGCGTCATTTTGGACATGTTGGCTGCTGCATTTTCGGAGAAGCCTGCCTGCAGGAGTGTGTTATGCCATTGGTCGGCAGGTATAGTTTGGGCGGATACTTTATGATGAAGTATATTTTCAAGTGCAGAGGCTACGTCAGCACTGCTATAGGCTGGTCCGGTAAGTTCATATAGTTTCTTTTGTTCCGGTATAGCGTTCGTTATAGCCCTGGCGATAAAGGCCGCTACATCAGCCGGTGCACCCATGGAGATTTTCAGATCAGCCGGGAAGAAGGTGGGTAATATGCCTTGCTCCTGTGCGGCAGATAGATAAAGCATCCAGTTGCTATAGTAATAGGGTGCGCGAATAAAAATCTGCTGTACTGCCAGTCCCTGAAAGGCATGCTCCAGCATATACGACATTTCCAGATTGCCTGTGCCGGATGCATGTTGTGCTCCGAGCGAAGAAAGAGCTACTAGCTTTTTAACGCCTGATGCCTGTATCGCGTCTCTGTAATTTTGTACGATCGATTTTGCATCGTGCAGAACATCCTGCGATGCGGGATCTTCCGGTGTCAAGAGAAAAACAGTATCGGCATTTCGGAAGGCTTCCTGCAAAGCAGCTGCATCAAACAAATCTGCCTGAGCAATAGGCACACCGTTGCGCCTTAATTCATTTGTTTTGGCAGGATTTCTGACAACAGCTGTAACAGACTGTTCACTTTTCAGTAGTGCTTTAACTACGGCTGATCCCACTTGTCCGGAGGCTCCCAAGATGACATGCATAAGCATTAGTTTAAAATGCGATTGTTATGACAAATACTTTTCAGAGTAATTCACTTCAATTTTTATTCCTGCTGATAAAGAAAGTCTAAGTGATTCGTGCAGGAGTTTCATAGTAGCGTGTTCGGTATATATTTTTCCCACATGGGGCAAATCAGTGAAAGGAATAGGACACATCCCCGAAGCATGCAGAAGATTATTGCACGAATGTCTACATAAGTTATCCCTTTCATTTTTACATGTGAATGGCATATTTTTTACGGCATGCACCAGCATAAAGAGCAAACTATAAATGAATTACTATGCTGGCAATGAATTATCGCGGTCCCTACAGAGTCCGTGCAGATCGCAATAGACCCGATCCTGAAATTTTGCATCCGCGTGATGCTATAGTACGCGTTACCCGTTCCTGCATATGTGGATCGGATTTACATCTATACCATGGACTTGTTCCGGATACACGAGTAGGAATGACGTTCGGTCATGAATTTACTGGCGTTGTCGTAGAACTTGGCTCCGAAGTAACCAATCTTCACGTGGGCGATCATGTGCTGGTTCCGTTTAATATAGCGTGTGGTACATGTCCGTTCTGTCAACAGGAACTCTATGGAAACTGCCATGAGTCCAATCCGGAAGCCACAGCCGTAGGTGGTATATTTGGATATTCTCATACGGCGGGTGGATACGATGGAGGCCAGGCCGAATATGTTCGTGTACCGTACGCAGATATAGGTCCCACCGTTATACCACCGGGAATGGATCTGGATGATGCTGCATTGTTAACCGATGTGACACCTACCGGGTATCAGGCAGCGGAAATGGGTGGTATACAAAAAGGTGATACGGTAGTTGTGTTTGGTGCCGGTCCTATCGGTTTGATGGCTGCCCGTTGTTCATGGCTCTTCGGTGCCGGCAGGGTAATAATCATTGATCATATTGATTACCGGTTGGAGTTTGCAAAACAATATGCACAATGTGAAGCCTATAATTTTGTAAAGGATATGGATGACCCGGTAGTCTTTATAAAAAAGACAACGGATTTTTTTGGAGCGGATGTATGTATTGACGCTGTTGGTTGCGAGGCATCCGGCAGTGCGCTGCAAACCATCACCGGAAGAAAATTAATGCTTCAGGCCGGATCGGCTACTGCTTTACAGTGGGCGATCAATTCGGTAAAGAAGGGCGGTATAGTTTCTATTGTAGGTGTGTATGGACCTACGTGGAATTTAGTGCCGATCGGCAACGTGGTAAATAAAGGTATCACCATTCGTGCTAACCAGGCTTCCGTGAAACGATTGCTCCCGAGATTGATTGAACATGTTATGGCAGGAAGATTGAATCCCAAAGGTCTCATTACCCATCGTGTACCATTGGAAGAGGTGGCTGATGCTTATCATATCTTTTCTGCCAAACGCGATAATTGTATCAAGCCTATGCTTATACCCAACCAGGCACCCGTTGCAGCCTGAGTCAATTGAAATATAGATATATAGTATTAGATATATAGTTATGGAGAATTTAGCAGATACATTACTGGCGGATAAAAGTAAAACGATTGAGGGATGGGGTATTGATGCTGACCCCAACAACAATCCTACATATCCCATGAAACATTATACCGGTGCTGATCACCAGCGCCTGGCATACGAACGCAGCAAACAGCAAATGCCTCGTGAAGAAATTCTTCACTCCAATGAGCGCCCAGGTATCACGAGAGTGTTTGGTACGTCCTCGCCTCCTTCCGGGTTGAGTGGACACCTTCGCAGGTATGCGTTTCGATTCAGTGAAGGAAGTTCTGCACACTGGCTAACACTTCTGATGGCGGATAGGGTTAACGTTGTGGAAGGTCTTTTAGATGATTTGAGACACGGCCATGTGCCCAATCTGTTCAAAGAGCACGGTTGGAGTGCTGAGTGGAGATATAACCGCCCGGGTGTTATACGGAAAGTTGCTGTCGGGGCTGTTATTGCAACAGCTGTGGTAACATTGCTCATGCTTCGAAGCAAGCGCAGAAAGTCGCAAGTGCTGTAAAGCTTTCGATATATATAGTATTCAAGATAAGCGGGTGTACGTAGCTATGCCCGCTTTTTTTGCTGAAGATTGACAGGGGAAATAGGTCTCAGAGATGTCTGTGAAGAAATTTACTTTCAATCAACTGTCCGCCTTCGGCAAGTATAGTGCTTTTGGCATTTTCAAAGTCAGCAACATTGATGGCGCGGGTTGCGTCTTCAATAATATAGGTCTCAAAATTTTCCTGCAGAGCATCTTTCGCGGTGTAAAAAACACAGTAGTCGGCAGCGAGACCACAAATGAAAATCCGCTGTACTTTATGCTCACGAAGGTATCCGGCAAGACCTGTTGATTTTTTATGACCGTTGTCGTAGAAGCCGCTATAGCTGTCAATCTCTAAGTCCATTCCCTTTCGAAATATAGCTTCCACCTTATTCATGCTGAGTGCAGAATGAAACGCAGCACCGGTTGATCCCTGTACACAGTGGTCGGGCCATAACACTTGCTCCTGACCATGCAGTGTAATGATATCAAACGGTTTTTTACCGGCATGACTCGATGCAAAGCTTTTGTGTTGAACCGGGTGCCAGTCTTGTGTTGCTACGATCAGATCAAAAGTTCGTTGAAGCGAATTGATCAACGGTATAATGACATCTCCCAGTGGAACAGGCAGAGCGCCTCCGGGTATAAAATCATTTTGAACATCAACAATGAGCAGTGCATTCATGGCTTGTGTAGTCGTTTCAGTTCATCACGTTCATGGCGCAGTTGTTCGCTGATGCCGACCTTATAGGTATGCGGATAATGAAACCGCTTGTGTTCTTCCGGCAACATGCGAAGACGCTTCTGCGTATAGCGTGCTATATCTTTTAGGGGAATCGGTGTATTGCCGCGTTTACCATTTTGCATAACAAGATGCAGTAGCGGTTCCTGTTTTCGCCCGGTGAGACTTAACGACTTATCCGGCTCGAACGGATGATGCATGACAGAGGGAGCTTTCTCGTCTTGCAAACAGATTACATCCGCATCAAAATGATGTTCATCTTTCAGGTACGTACGGTATATCTGCTTCTTATCCGGGAGTGTGATCTTCTTCAGATTTTCGGATAATTTGATTCTTGGTTTGCCATCTGCATAGGCAAGTTTATATACTCCATCCAGTGCTGCATCAGGTGGCGCAGTTACGAGACTTGTACCGACACCAAATATATCGATCGGTGCATGTTGATCTTGCAGACTTTTAATTACCCATTCATCAAGTTGATTGGACACCGTTATCTTAACATCATGTAGCCCTGCATCATCGAGCATCTTACGCGCGTGCTTCGAGAGATAGGAGAGATCTCCACTATCGAGCCGTATACCTTGAAGCCGATGCCCGCGTGCTTTCATCTCCCCGGCAACCGTGATCGCGTTGGGGATTCCGGAGCGAAGTGTATCATAAGTATCAACCAGCAGAACGCAGTGCTCCGGACGGTTCGCGGCGAAATCGCGAAAGGCCGAGAGTTCTTGATCATAACTTTGTACGAATGAGTGTGCCATGGTACCTACACAGGGTATACCAAAATCGCATGCAGCCTTAACGTTGCTCGTAGAATCAAATCCTCCAATGATAGCTGCACGCGTGGCATGATAGCCACCCGTACCTTGTGCCCGTCTTAATCCGAAATCGATGAGTGTCTTTGTGCCGGCTACGGATTTCATACGCGCTGCTTTGGTGGCGATAAGCGACTGAAAGTTGAGGATGTTCAGCAGCATAGTCTCAATGATCTGCGCTTCGAGTATATTCCCTTCCACACGGAGAATGGGCTCGTTGGGAAAAACGATCTCGCCTTCTTTTACGGCATATATAGTTCCGCGAAAGCGGAAATGTTCCAGGCTATCGGCAAATTCTCTTTTCAATCCTATATCTTTCAGATAGTCGATATCATCTTTTGAAAAGTGAAGCTCCTGTAGCAAGTCTATAACATTTTCCAGTCCTGCAAATACAGCGTAGCCTCCTTCAAAGGGTAACTTGCGGAAGAAGTAATCGAAGCAGCAGTGAAGGTGGCTCTTCCCGGTAAGAAAATATACCTGTGCCATCGTGAGTTGATACAGATCGGTATAGATGCCGGTAATTGAAAAATTCTTCATGGACTTTCAGATTCGTTAATGGGGATACGGTAAAGTTAGCAAGGTTAATATCGATGCGGTATACTTCCTGCAATTATCTGCCGGGGTATTTGAGTGGTTATAATTACTTGTTTAAACGTTTACAGTTTTTAATTGCGTAATGCTTATTGGAAATAATTTATATACCTGGACGTATTCGCGGAGTCCTCTTTGTGAAGCCGTTATGGTTGTGGTGAATTGTTATTGTATATACCGGAAGGTATGGCTTTCAATGAGGGTAGGTTGGTGCGTCAGAAAACTTATAAAACTCTTATACAAATATAAAACTTGTCCTTTACTGCCTGATGGGCATCCAGCTCATTTTGTCTCAAGTGTCCTGCGGCCATAACATGAAGCCAACGGTTAATGCCGGAGCGGATCAGTTCCGCTCCTCCGAACAATTTCAATTTACATTAACCGGAAGTGCTTCCGATCCGGAAGGCGCTCCACTACCTACGCATGGACGAAAGTGAGTGGTCCTTCTGCTACATTCGCATCAACCGCCACGCCTACACTTTCGGTGTCCAACTTAAACGCGGAGTATATGTGTTCAGGCTCACGACCAGTGATGGCTCGTTGTCGGGTAGTGATCACGTTTTGAGTATAGATTTATTCTGACTCTTTACTTCTGGTTTTACTCGTATTTGAGCTTATCCACCGGGTTGGCCTGTACGGTGCGCATCGATTTTAGTATGATTACCATCACGGCAATGCATAATACTAGTATACCGGGCAGTACGAACATCCACCACGCCATCGGTATTCTATTTTTAAAGTTGCTGAGCCAGCTGTCAAGTATATAGTATGCAACGGGTACAGCCAGCACAAAGGATATCACAATGAGTTGTATATATTCTTTCGAAAACATAACGAGTATATTAGAGATTGTTGCACCGAGTACCTTCCGGATAGCCACTTCCTTGCTTTTGCGATTTACAACAAATGCAATAAGACCGTACAATCCGAGACAACCGATAAGCAGGAAGATGATGGAAAATATCTGGAAGAGCTGTGCGTATTTTTGTTCCTGCTCATAGTATGCGTTCACATTATCATCGAAGAAACGATACTCGAAGAAATGTGTAGGGTATGTTTCTTTCCATATAGCCTGAAGTGCTCCCATGGCCTGCTGCAGCGCTTCATATTGCTGAACAGACTGAAGCTTTACACTCACGGAAGTGAACGCTTTCGTATTGTTGGT
Organism: uncultured Chitinophaga sp.; assembly: GCA_902168205.1. Lineage (GTDB taxonomy): Bacteria > Bacteroidota > Bacteroidia > Cytophagales > Cyclobacteriaceae > Ohtaekwangia > Ohtaekwangia kribbensis. The sequence goes on from CABHOK010000003.1 coordinate 1,126,325, forward strand.
GATAACAATGCTGCCCAGATCTTCTTTCAACGAGTTGTTATAAAAATCTTCTACTACGCCAACGATGGTAACATCTTTTCCAGACATAGAAGCAGGTTGTCCAATGGCTTCTTCCGGTGTGGAGAAGTGGAGGCGTTTCGCCAGGTTGCGTGTTATCAATACTTCCGTTTCACGATCATAGTTGTTAATGTTTCGGCCCGCGAGCAATTGAATGCCGAACAGATGTATATAGGAAGAGTCAGCTGCCTGGTATTCAAAAATTACATTGGGTGCACTCTTCCCCGAAAGCCAGATACTTCTGGCATTCTGTCTTCGGTGAACTCCGGCCGGTAATGTATAGCTGAAGGATACATTGGATACGAAGGCTTGTGCACGAAACCGGTCTTCCAGTTGATGTCGTGCCACGGAGTCATCATGATGCGGAATCGGAAAAGTTATAATGGCTTCCTGGTCGAAGCCCATGTCCTGGTTTCGGAAGAAATGCATTTGACTGACCACGATAAATGCACTCACCGCTATAATTTGTGTAATGGTGAACTGTACTACTACCAATACTTTTCTGAAACTGAAGCCGCCTAATGTCTCCGTTGTAAATTTACTTTTCAGTGAATTTACCGGGTTCATTTTAGAAATGGAAAATGATGGATATAGCCCGGAGAAAAGTATAACCGCCAGCATAACAATACCGAGTGTTGCCAGAATAAACGGATCGTTAAGATGACGTTGTAAAGGCAGGTTTAGTAATGACTGTAATTTGAATAACAATAATTCTGACAACGCGAGTGATATGAAGCCCGCTATCAATACGACAACGCAGGTCTCGGTTAAGAATTGCCAGATGAGACTTCGCCTGCTGCTACCCATTACTTTACGAAGACCAACTTCTTTTGCACGCATCGCGGATTGAGCAGTGGCGAGGTTTATATAGTTAATGCAGCAGGTGAGCAATAGAAATATAGCTACCAGCGCCATGGCTAACAGCATGGTTTTGCTAACGGAGCGGCTGTTGTAATTTCCGAAACGCGATTCGAAGTGTACATCCGAAAGTGATTGAAGGATATAGAGCCGGTTTCGGTGCAGGTCTTCTGGTGTATGCGCGGCATGTACTTTGGCAATCTGTGCTTCGGCTTCTTCCTTCGTGATATTTTCCGGAAGTCTGATATAGGTTTGATGGTTGTCTTCAACGGTTGACCAGTCATCTTGCATACGTGCTTTGATCTGACGCAACGTAGAGTACGAGATCAGCATTGTAAAGGGAAAATCAGTGTTGGCAGGAAAATCTGATACTACCCCGGTAACTTTGCAGTCGGCTTCTTTTTCGAAGCGCAGGGTTTTGCCCACTATATTTCCTTCGCCAAAATATTTTTTAGCAAGCGACTCCGTAAGTACAACAGAGAATGGATCAACTAATGCCCTGGCAGGATTCCCCTGCAGCCATCGAATCGGTTTATCTTTAAAGTCAAGTACTTCGAAGAACGAAGGTTCAACCATCGCCAGTCCGCTGTTCTCTTTAAACTGTGCGATAACGGTTCCGCTTGTATCCGGCACCTCTACCAATATCTCACCGAAATATTCCATCGATGTTATCTTTTGAAAGGAAGCGATCTCATCTTTCAAGGCTCTTGGCACCGGGTAAGAAACTCCGGTTCGTGCCTCAGACCTGTCTTTTCCACTGACGCGCACAACACGGTATATATGTTCAATGTCGCTGTGAAAAGTATCGTAACTCAGTTCATGCCGGATGAAGGTAAAGATGGTAAGCGCAGATGCTATTCCAATAGTAAGTCCGAGTACATTAATAACGGTGTTGCTCTTATAGGACAGTAAACTCCTATAGGCAATGGTAAAGTAATTTCGTAGCATGGCAGGGGTGTTTAGTGAGAGAGAATTTCTTTTCCAGAAGAAACGCCTGAATAAAAAGCCAAAGGCATTGGCGATATAGGCCAGGCGTGCAGCGGGTATACTTTTACGATTTATATCGATACGGTATAGTTCATACAGGTCGCCCCGTATTTCTTCAGCTAGATCAAAAGGTGCGAAGAGGTCGATCAGGTTATCGATCCAGCGTGGGGGCTGAGGAGTCTTATTCATGCCGGAGATACTTTTGAGATGAGTGACCAGATTGTGTTGCGGGTATCGCGCAGTTCTTCCAAAGCGTTACGGCCGTAAGCAGTAATCGTGAAAAGTCTTTTTCGTCTGCCGCCTCGCTCGTCCGATGCGCCACCCATCTTCGATTTAACAAATCCTTTTTCTTCCAGCCGGTGCAGCACCGCGTGTACAGCACTGATGCTCAGGTCGCGGTCAGCATGTTTCTTGAGTTCTTCCGTAATGGATACTCCATACGCTTCCCGGTTGTGCAGGGCTACCATCAGGAGTATAAGTTCCTCGAGTTCTCCAAGGTATATGCGTGATGCCATTGATTTATATTTTCAACTTTTGTAGAACAAATGTCCTGCCAACGGCATAAACTTCTGATTTCGAATGTTTTTTGAAACTATACTGTACGTTTGAAGTAATGGAATGACCGATTTCGAGCACTTGACGGTATGTGTTAATAGATCTTCATCACCCGAATTTTTATAAAAGCATGCTGATTGATCAGGTAGGGAAGTATTGCTGTAGTTTCGTTCGCAGTGCCCGCGGGGTTTCGGTTCATATTTTAGAGGTATATTTTAAGGCTATATTTATAGCTACTTATTGGGTATATTTTTAAGGTATACTTCAGTGGTCAATGTCGTCTGCAAAGTATTTCAATTGGTCTCATGTATCGAAGCAAATCTGTTTGCTTGGGGGGTAAATGTCGAAAAAGTATATTTTGATACTGTTTCGTAACACGTCATGAGCCATATACATATCAATGGGTAAGTAAAAACACTGAGGTTGTTCTTTGTAGTTAGACTTAAAAATGAACAGCTTTTTTTAATATCACCATAAACATTACAATGACGGTGTAATGGTGATTAGAATTTAATCCGGTTAATCAGGAATCTCGACTTTTGACCTATAAATAAAACTCGCTGTGTCGAGTATGGTCAAATGATCATTTCTATAGTCAACCATAAAGGCGGAACCGGTAAAACTACTACCACCCTGAATCTGGGCGCAGCACTTGCCAGGCGCGGATGTCGTGTGCTGTTGGTAGACCTTGATGCCCAAGGCAACCTGAGTTATTCATTGGGTGCGGCTGATGCTATATGTACGCTGAGTGATGTACTCTTTGAAGAAGCAGCGTTAAACGAGGCTCTTGTTTCCTGCGAAGGCATGCACCTGCTGCCAGGCAATATGAAACTTGCCGATGTGGAACTTGCACTCGCGAAGATTGAGGACCGCTACACCGTGCTGTCTGATATACTCCGGCCTGCCATCGTTCATTACGACTTTATACTGGTAGACTGCCCACCGGCACTTTCACTTCTTACAGCCAATGCTTTAGCCGCATCGTATGGTATAATTATACCGCTGCAGCTCGAAGTGTTGTCGGTTCGCGGTCTTGATTTAATGCTGCAGTCTGTTGCAAGCATACAGCAAAGTCTTAATCCTGCTCTGAATGTGCTGGGTGTTTTGCCGGTACTGGTGGATAAGCGGAAGAACCTGAATGCAGAAATTGTATCCTATATACAGGATAATTACAAACTAAAAATATTCGACAGCTATATACGGGCGAATGTGAAGGCATCAGAAGCACCATCGTTCGGTACGAGTGTTATTCACTATGCCCCGGCTTCTTCCAGTGCGCAGGACTATATAAGCTTTGCTGCTGAATTTGTAAGAACTATACCAACGTATACCGCTAAATAAATCATTATGGCATTAGGTAAAAATCTGAAGAAAGAATCTGTACTGCCTGTACGCGAGCCTGCGGCTGACATTGCTGATATCCAAATAAAAAAGACCATGAATAAAAATTTATATACCCAGACGAACGGATCGGGAAGTGATGCATCACCGGCAACAACACTGCCTGGTGAGCAGGAGCATGCGCAGCAAGAGTCTGTTTTGAAATTGGAGCAGATGCAGCGGGAGCTGGAGGCACGTATGGAGCAGATCAACGTTTCATGCATTGTTTCGGAAGCTGATCTGAAAGGAAATATCATTTATGTAAATGATAAACTTTGCGAAGTATCACAGTATACGCGCGAAGAATGTATAGGGCAACCGCACAGTATGTTCCGCCATCCGGATACACCCAAAGCTGTATTCAAGGAATTATGGGCAACGATCGGCAAGGGTAAAACATTTCGCGGTGTCATCAAAAACAGACGTAAAGATGGCACGCCTTACTGGGTTGATGCAGTTATAGCACCGGTCTTGGGGCCGAATGGTAAACCTATTAAATATATGGGGGTGCGTTATGATATTACCGATCAGATCGTGCGCGAAGAAGAGCTTCGGAAATCGCAGCTGGAAATAACAGGTCAATTGGATGCCATTAACCTGACCAATGCTTTGATTGAATTTGAAACGAATGGAACGATTGTAAAAGCAAATGATCTTTTCTTACAGGCTTTAAAGTATAGCGAACAGGATATTATCGGAAAGCATCATCGTATTTTCTGTGATGGAGAATATGTAAAATCAAAAGATTACGAACGTTTTTGGGATGATCTGCGCAAGGGTAAACCGCAGACCGGTGAGTTTAAACGTATAGCGAGCGATGGATCAGACGTATGGATACAGGCGAGTTATACTCCGGTAAAAGATGAAACCGGAAATGTGATCAAGGTGATCAAGATTGGTGTTGATGTGAGTCTCCAGAAATTTCAGAATGCCGATTATGAAGGACAGCTGAATGCAATTGGAAAATCCAACACGGTAATCGAAATGAATATGGACGGTACGGTAATTACCGCCAACGATAATTTTCTGAATGCCATGGGATATTCACTTCATGAGGTGAAGGGTAAACATCATCGCATGTTTGTAGAACCAAACTATGCCCGCAGCGAAGAGTATAAAGAGTTTTGGCGCAAACTTAACCGTGGCGAATTCTTTGTAGGCACCTATACCCGTATTGATAAGTTTGGAAACGAAGTATACCTGCAGGCATCTTACAACCCGATACTGGATCTGAACGGAAAGCCTTTCAAGGTTGTAAAGTTTGCGCTTGACATGACGGGTGTAATTCGCGTTATCAAGGCGATGGCCAGCGGTAACCTGAGTCTGCGATGCGATACATCGGTGGATAACAGTGGGTTGACTCAGGAGATCAACAGGACATTGGATAATCTCACGTCTGTGTTGAGCAATATCAGCCAGGGTTCTGATGTAGTGGCCAAATCATCGGATCTTCTGCAAAAGAAAACAGAAGATATGAAGCGCAACACAACCGAAGTTGCTGCTGCTATAGCACAGATGGCTAAAGGTGCACAAGACCAGGCACAACGTACAGACGAATCATCGAAGCTTGCTAATCATGTTATGAGTTCGGCTGCGGATATGGAGACGAAAGCTGGCTTCATTAACAAAGCTGCCGAGCGCGGGCTGGAAAGTTCCAATGCCGGCCTCAAAACGGTGAAGCACCTGGTGAAGAACATGAGTGGCATAAAAGACTCAGCAAGTCTTACTGCACAATCTATAAATGTGCTCACCAAACGTTCAGAGGAAATAGGTCGCACGTTGCGCGTTATTACAGATATAGCGAGTCAGACAAATTTACTGGCATTGAATGCCGCGATCGAAGCTGCCCGTGCCGGTGATGCCGGAAGAGGTTTTGCCGTAGTTGCCGAAGAGATACGCAAGCTTGCAGAAGACTCCCGTAAATCAGCAGTTGAAATTGAAAAGATCATTGCCGATGTACAAAAGGATACGCATGCAGCCGGTAAAGCCATCGAAACGATGGAAGCCAGCGTGAAGGAAGGTAATCAGGCAACAGAGGAGTCGGAACGTATATTCCAGGAAATATCCAAGTCAACGGATGAGACTTTCAGTTTCTCTAAATCCATACTTGAAGCTGCATTAGGACAGAAAGGTGCTATTGATAGCGTGGTAAAGAATATAGAACAGATTGTTGTTGTTGCGGAAGAAACCGCTGCAGGTACTCAGCAGGTTGCCAGCTCCAGTCAGCAAATGAACAGTGGTATGCAGGAGATTTCGCGCGCAGGCGATGAGCTTGCAGCAGTAGCAGCTGAGCTCCAGGCGGGTATACAGCAGTTTAAACTTAATAAAGGATAAGTCGTAAAGTATACATCAGGCTGAATAGGCAAGAGTATATATATCAAACTATACAAATTAACAGATAACGATTAACGGACAATGTATAACAATATGAGGCAGGAAGAGGAGCGAAATCAAACGAACCATGTACGCTATGTACAGATCGTAGTGTTTCGCCTGGGTGATGAGGAGTATGCGCTTAATATTGATCAGATTAAGGAAGTTGTTATTACGCCTTCTATAACACGTGTACCCCAAAAGCCTTCGTTTATAAAGGGCGTTGCCAATATCCGTGGAAATATTATCGCAATGCTGGACCTGGAAGAAAAATTCGGTCTTCGTAAAACCATCGATGAACACGCCGGCAATAATTTTACATTGGTCATCGATAGTGCAGAGTATAAAATGGGCGTGCTTGTAAAGGAAGTACCCAACACACTATCCATTGCAGAATCGTCTATTGAAGAAATCACATTGGCGGGTGATAGCGGTATAGAACAGTCGTACATCAAAGGTATAGTAAAACTGGAGAAGCGGCTGATTATCATGATTGACATCTTCAAAGTGTTGAGTCAATATGAAGAACAGCAGGTTTTCAAGAAACAAACAGCGCTTGTATGATGTCGTGTGTGCTGGATATAAATGAAGTTGAGGTTTCGGTAAGGCCTGTAGAAATGGTATGTGTAGGGCTTGGTTCGTGCGTTGCTGTTTTTGTTACTGACAGAATACGGAAAGTATACGGAGGCGCACATATTCCGCTACCGTGTGGTGAGTTCACTGCCGGAATGAAATCGGCTGGACAGATTATTGACGAGTTGTTATATAAGCTTCAGCGAAAAGGTGGTGATGTAAACAGGCTTCGCGCCAAAATAGCAGGCGGAGCAAATGTACTTGATCAGACCCTTGATATCGGGAAGCAAAATGCAGAAAGCGTAATGGAGTTGCTGCACGCCCGGAAGATATATATAGCTGGTTCGGACCTGGGAGGAACGATATCGCGCTCGGTGCGCTTCAACAGCGTTACACAAGAGCTGACTATTTCTACTTCCGAACAGGAGAAGTACATTATTTGAAGAAGTAAAAAAATCGGTATGAATAAAAACGTGTTAATCGTAGACGACTCGCTGTATATGCGAACGATTATAAGAGATGCACTGCAACAAAATGGCTATCATATAGTGGGGCTTGCTGCCAACGGTGAGCAGGCTATTGATATGGCTTTTGAATTGAAACCCGACATTATAACCCTTGACAATATTCTTCCGGATATGATCGGAACGGATGTACTGAAAGTATACCGTGAAGAAGGACTTCGGTCGAAGGTAGTCATGATCAGTGCCGTGGGGCAGGAGTCGGTTATCCAGGAAGGAATAGCATTGGGAGCGAAGGCATATATCATTAAACCTTTTACAACGGAACATCTGTTGGAAACCGTTCAGGCACTTTAGATCAACAGGAGTGGCGAGCAGGAAGATCAGGACGTTGCTTATTGAAGATTCCGGGTTTATGCGCATCATTCTTTCCGATCTTCTTCGCGGAGACGGAATGATTGAAGTAATGGCCACGGCTAGCAATGGTTTTGATGGTGTGTCAAAAGCAAGACAACTGAAACCAGATGTAATTATTACCAATATGGTTATGCCTCAATACGATGGATTATATGTAGTACAAACATTAGTGAAAGAAATGTCTGTACCCATTATTGTATTGAGTTCATTACACCGCTGCGATCCTAAAATATATAGTGCGCTCCGGGAGGGAGCCTTTACTTTTTTAGGTAAACCAGCCAAGAGCGAGATCGAAAATGGCTATGCCCGCTTGTGTAAGGTGGTGCACGAAGCTTCGCAGGCCGATGTGCAATACAAAGAAGATGCGATCCTTCATTATAGTACAGCATCGCGTGTTGGTACGCCCCGTCCGCAGTTTGATATTATAGCGTTGGGGGTTTCCACGGGTGGACCTAAAACGATCGAATATATCGTAAGTAACCTGCCCGAATATATAGATGTACCCATACTGGTGGCGCAGCACATGCCCGATCTGTTTATAGAGTCGCTTGCCAACAGGCTCAACGATACATCGTCATGGCGTGTTTCTGTTTTGCAGGATGGAGAAGAGATGAAGCCCAATCGTATCTATTTTGCTCCAGGTACATCCAACGTTCGCATTGTTCGTAATGAGTCGAATACACCGGTGATTGAATTTGTTAACGATGTATATAAAGAATTCAACAATCCATCAGTAGACTGTTTGTTTGAATCTATAGCGGAGGTATACGGTCCACGGGCCCTCGCGGTAATTCTTACCGGTATGGGTAAAGATGGCGTGGCCGGTTTACAAAAGATAAAGGAAAGTGGCGGAGTAACCATTGCGCAGGATGAAAACTCTTCTGTTGTGTATGGTATGCCGCGTGCTGCATTTGAATCCGGCGCAGCATTACATAAGTTATCGATTCAGGAAATTCCTGATTTCATTATACGGAAACTATATACGGCATGAGTACAAAAGAAGAAGAATACCGCGATATATTTCTGACGGAAGCAATCGAGAACTTTAACGAGATCAACCGGCTCCTGATTGTTCTGGAGAAGAATCCTGAAGATATAAAATCGGTTCATGCGTTATTTCGCATTACCCACACATTGAAAGGCAACGCTACGGGTATGGGCTTTGAACACATCGCCGAACTCGCCCATGTGCTGGAAGATCTTTTCGGGGCGGTGCGCGAAGGTAAAGTTATCATCAGCTCCGAGATGTTTGTGTCGGTTTATAAAGCTGCCGATATACTGAACGAATTGATAGATGCTGTTAAAAACCCGAGAGAAGTAAAATATAGGGGTATAAAAACCAAGCTGGAAGTAATGCTGCGTTCTGCGCTGGCAGAACGATCACAAAGTATAGATGAAACTGTACCCGCGGCCTCCGGTTACGAAAATGCAATAGCACCCGAACTGCTGGATATGCTGCAGAATGATGATGAAGATCATATTGATACAGCGACAAAGCTGTCGTTTTCGCATCTTGTGCAGGTGCCGGTTCAAAAGCTTGATAACCTGCTGAACCTGGTAGGAGAGTTGGTGATCGAACGCGATCGTATTATTGCATCGGGCATGCACAGTGCCAGCGAGTATTCGCGACTCAACCGTATATCATCCGATTTGCAATATTCGGTGATGGATGTGCGGCTCGTTCCCGTTGATTTTCTCTTCAATAAATTCCATCGCATTGTGCGCGATGCCGCCTCGAAGGAAGAGAAAAATGTTAGTCTGAAACTGAAAGGTACAGAGACTGAGATTGATCGAAATATACTCCAGGTAATCAGCGACTCTCTTATCCACCTGGTGCGTAATGCTATCGGACACGGTATAGAAAAACCGGAAGCACGGAAACAAAGTGGCAAACCAGAGTATGGAACCGTTACGCTTGAAGCCAGCAGTGAGTCTGATATCGTGATCATCGCTATACAGGATGATGGTGGAGGTATAGATGCCGCGCGCATTCGGAAAAGAGCTGTAGAGAAAGGTATACTTACACTGGCTGATGCATCTCAATGGAGCGATCGTGATATTATAATGCTGATCTTCGAGCCCGGCTTCTCCACAATGGATGAAGTTACCTCGCTTGCCGGCAGAGGTGTTGGAATGGATGTAGTGAAGAGGGCGCTGGATTCTATTGGTGGCACAGTACATATTGAAACGAAGGTGGGCGAGGGAACCACGTTCTTCCTGCGACTTCCCTCTTCCATGGCTGTTAAGGCAACGTTGTTGTTTGAGTTGGACAATGAGACATTTGCCATTCCGCTGTCGTATACCGAACGCGTAATATCCGTTTATAAATCAGATATACATACAGTAGCAAACGGGTTGATTACAGTTTATCAGGGCAGAACAATATCGCTGATATTTCTCAATGACCTGTTCCGGCAGGAGCGAAGTAGTATGGCAACACTTGAACGATTTCATCCGGAAGCCAAACTCGAGATTGTTGTTGTTTCCTTTAACGGCAGGTTGGTTGGTTTTATAGTTGACAAATTGCTGCAACAGAAAGAGATCATTGAAAAACCGCTGCAAAAACCTGCCGATGGTGTTTCATTTATCAGCGGAGTCACCATCCTGGGCAATGGCAAGGTATGCCTTGTGCTAAGCATCCCGGGTATATTAAATACAGTCAATCATACACAACATAATAAAATAAGTTTATGATCATACCGGACAGACTAAAAACGGAATCTGGCGTACGTGTGCTGGAAGCATTCGAGAGCGGCTACATAAATGCAGCCCACTCGTTTTCCAAATTTATTGGTGCGGACATCGGTTATGTGAGAACGCATCAGGGGCTACATGTTGTGGCCGATGATGAAACCGAATACATGGCGCAGATTGGCAGGCATGATGCAAACTTGTTGGTTGCTACCGATGTGATTGGCGAAGTGTGTGGTAAAAGTTACCTGTTGTTAAATACACGCGAGCTCGATCAGCTCTCGCAGCGCGCATACGGCACCCATGATGCTGTGATGGATTTTAAGGAAGAGCTTGTGAAAGAACTTGATAACATTCTTTCGGCTTCCGTTATCTCGAAACTGTCCAATGCCTTGCATCTGAACATGTATGGCAATATCCCGATGCTGGTAAATCCATTCAACTGCAATCTGAAGAACATGATCTACGATGATTTCGCAGAAGAAGCGGAGTCGGTATATATCAATGCCATTCATTTCACTTTTGATAAATATCCGGAACTGCGACCTTGCTTTATATGGGTGGTAGACCAGGATATATTTGACAGGATCGAATCGAAACCCGTACACTCCTGAAGTATATATAGCGGTGATGTCCGATGTGAGAAAATCAACCGGGTGCGTGAGTAAATTGGTAATGTATGAATGACAGACCTGGTAAACCTGTAGAATCTTTAACAGTTTCAGACGAAGAACTTCAGTCGCTAACCCAGGCAATCTTTCAACGGCATGGTATTGATTTTACCTGCTATGAACGGTTGTCGCTGAAGCGCAGGGTGATCCGTGTACTCGGAGTTTTTAATGTCGATTCCATACACGCTCTGTGGCGGCTGATACTCCGCGACAGAACTTTTATCTATACCTTCATGGATGAGGTTAGCGTTGGCCTTACCGCCATGTTCAGAGACCCTGTGCTCTGGAGAAAAATGCAATACCTGTTAAACAACGATCTCGTAAAAAAAAGTGAACTGGCTATATGGCATGCCGGCTGCTCATCAGGGGAAGAGATTTATACTTTCGGCATTGTGTTACGGGAGTCGGTATTCGCCAATAACGTTACTGCCTGGGCTACCGACATCAGCAAACAAGCCATTGAACAGGCACAACGGGGTGGCTATCATGCATTGAAGTTCCCGGAGTATGAGCAAAATTACAAGGAGTTTAATCCGTTTGGTTCTTTAAAGCGATACTCTACATCTGGTAAAGGCACGTTTCAAATGCACAGCGACCTGATACGACATGTATCATTTGAATATCATAACCTGATTACCGATCCGTTTCCTGTAAACCTTGATATTATTTTCTGCCGCAATGTTATGATCTATTTTGACAGCGGAGCCAAACTTAAACTACTGAAAAAGTTCTACGACTCGCTGAAGCCTGGCGGGCTTCTGATCATTGGCTTCTACGATGCGGTAATGCCGTTGATTGATCCGCATCAATTTGATGTACTGGATATAGAAGCAAAAATATTTGTAAGACTATAGCAACAGGTAAAACCCTAAACAGGTTCTATACATGAATTATATAGTTTATTGCAATACATCACTTCTTTCAAAGGCACAGTCTGCTTTGGTAACAGTCATCAGCTGCCGTACCGAAGGACTGGTGATACGTACGATCCAGTCTTTCCAGATGGGATGCAGCACAATTTTACAGCAGTCATCGCATGTAAGAACGTCCGGGTGTTCATCAAAGAAAACAACGTACAGGTGTTTCTGGTATCGTATCTTCAGATGAGCTTCGGTATTAAACTCCATGGGGTATGAAATTATAACAGGTGTTTGGATGGATGTAATACTACAAATACACAATAGAATGTATAGTTTGGGAGTAGTAAAATTTTACCATGAAATGACTGGTAAAAAAATACTATTGACACATTTTTTTAGAAGTTATAGGCAGAGGCACAGGAATTTTTTCGATTCTTTCCTTGTAATAGACAGAGAGTTGAGAAACAATGAAGATTTTCTGGATTTGCAAGGCAAGAAAATTATGTTGTTGAAATCTTTTTGTAGTATCATTGAACATTGATTCGTCTTATGTCAAACATACCGGCAGAGGTTGAGGTGTTGAGGTTATCAACGGAGAAGATTATCGAACTCATTCGGCAAACCCGTAACACACTAATAGAATTTTACCAGGAAGATGAAGCTATCCGTGCCTACTTTTCAGAACACTACGGTCTTGAGAAAGTAAGTGCTATAAAAAACGAATTTCTGAAACGCGATCTGAAAGAACTCTGGTCTGCTCCCGTAGACCTGGTGCATTACGCTGCACTCATCAAAGAGATAAAAGACTCCGGCAATGTTGCCATCATTAACCAGGTGCAACACCAGCAACGTTTTGTTCAGGAGATCAGCGCGCTCTTTAAAAAATATACCTATTGATAATAGAAGACTAGATCTTCTGCATGATTCTTTTTAAAAACAAATTATATGGAAATCGAAAATGGCCGTCAGTATCTGCTGGACGGTAAAACCCCTGTGTCCGTTGTTAAAGCCATCAACAAAGCCAAGACTGTTTATAGCATCATCATGGGCCAGAGCATTATAACCGTTGAGAAGGAACGACTGAAAAATATAGAGACCGTTAAGGAATCTTAGTCTGTTACGGGCGATGCCGCCACATAACATTCGCGTTCCGGATGCAGCAGCATTCCCCTCCTGATATACCATTCTAAGGGAAGGCCTCAGGACATCAGGAATTTCCTGACGCTTTCTAAGACATATCTGATAGCTTCACTGTCAGATCCGGATTTCCTTTTTCCTGTTGAAAACACGAAGGCTGCAGAAAAACAGCTTTCCCGTTATATTTTTAACTCCGGTAAGAAACACCTTACTCCGGAGCGCTTGGCGTTGTACTCTATTCAGTTCTAAATACTCTTCCACGAGCATGGAAAAGCCTTTTTCCAGGGTCATCATTCTGCTTATTCACCCGTTTGTCCTGATTTTTTAAAATCAGTTTTCTCCTGATTTATACCGCCCCCAGACCCGGCATCTTTGCTTCAACATAACACATACTGTATATGAGGACCTTCAGAACTTCAACCGATTCAGCCCGAAGACCCCTTTTTATCGATTTCGATGCTTACACAGACGGTGATCCTGAATTCAAAAAAGAGATAACCGACCTGATGATCGATAACCTTCAGGAAATGCAACAGGTATTGGGTGAAGCTACCAAGCAGAAAGATGTTGTACTCTTTCAGCGCGTTTGTCACAAGATAAAAGCTACGCTCGATATGTTGGAAGATCGCGAACTGCTCGACATCGTGCAGCAGTTAAAAGCCGATATCACCAACATTGAACAAGCTCAGGACCTTGACAGGGTCTGTGCAGAGATTATCATCAGTCTGCACGATAGCAAGTAAACCACCAGTGTTCATTTAGACTTTAGCAAAATAGTTTTATTGTATATATCTAGACATGGACGAGTCTGCTGCATCCGACAAAATTGATATCTTCCTGACGGTAGATCGGCAAACCATTAATAATTATTTTAATAGTCACGATCCGGCTCCGATCTATAAGCGACAACTCAGTCATCAGCTGGAAGAGTATATCAGAACATCGGTCGTTTCTGCGAAACGATACTCGGCCGTATTCTACAAGTTTAAATGCATTAGTGAAATAGACAAGCAATACGCGCAGCCGTTGATGTATGCTATACGCACGCATTACCAGATGAAGAAGGAGATGCGCGAGAAGGAATTTAAAAGATTTAAAAACCGAAGCTGGATACTGTTGGGCATCAGTCTTTTTATGGTATTAATCTGCCAGGGATTTGTGCCCATGTTTCTCGATGAGCATAACCGTTTTCATACTGCATTCGGTAACAGCCTTGATATTTTCAGCTGGGTGCTTTTGTGGAGACCGATCGATCTGTTGCTGTTCTACTGGAATCCGCACCTGAAAGATATATCCATACTGAATAAACTGGCGACAGCAGAATTAATCATTATCGAAAATGAAAAGTAAAATCATTTTCATATCGGTATATATAGCGTTGTGCAGCACAACTGTGTTCGGACAGGCGGGTGTTGAGCAGTATTACTACGTACAGGGAAAGCAACCGGTGGAGTTTGTGCCCATCGTTAGTTTTGAGACTTCCAATAACTGGTATACCGAAGCACGCTATAACTACGAAGAGAAGAATACATTTTCGCTTTATGCCGGAAAGAAATTTTCTGGCGAACGTAAACGACTGATGTATACATTAACGCCTATTGTGGGAGCTGTTGCCGGTGATTTTGATGGCGGCTCTGCCGGATTGAACACTACGGTTGAATTGAAGAAACTATTCTTCTCATCGCAGTCGCAGTATACTTTTTCAACGCAGGACCCAATGGCTGATTTTTTCTTCAGCTGGTCTGAAGTAGGCTATGAAGTGTCATCGTGGTTTTACCTGGGCTTAAGTTTGCAGCATACACAGATGCTTCATGCAAATACAGCCTTGTTTGAACATGGTGCCGTAATTGGTTTTGAGTTTGGAAGATGGAGTATACCGATATATAGTTTCAATACCTTCGATAACAGCCGGTATTTCGTGCTGGGTATAAATCTTGGAATTGAGACATCAAAAAAGACCCCCTAATAGTTGATATATATGACATCTCTTTTTGCAGCTACTTCGACAATGTTTATGCTTTCATTCGGATGGATGGAGATTCTTGTCATTACCGCGCTGCTATGCGTTTTACTGATTGTGTTGTCGATAAAAATAAATCGCCTCAAACACGATAAGCTCGAGTTGAAACGCATGCTGAACGAAAAATCAGAGTTGCTGCTATATTCCGGTAAACGCGAACAAAAAGCACTGGAGGATAAAGCAGAAGTAGAAAAGAAAAAGAAAAACCTGCTGAGCCGTATCAACCACGAAATACGAACTCCCATGAACGGTGTTATGGGAATGGTTACGTTGCTGTCGGAAACACAACTGACCAACGAACAGAAAGATTTTAATGATACCATTCGCAATTGTAGCGAAAGCTTACTCACCGTTATCAATGATATACTTTTGAGCGATGTGTTGTCCTATGCAAAAGTAGAGTCTAATGCAGCCGAGCTTGAACAAAACGATTTCGATCTGCGCAACGCGATAGAAGAAGTGTTTGATATTTTCGCAGGGCAGGCCGCGCAGAAAGATATAGAGTTAATATACCAGGTAGACCACCGCATACCTTCGCAGATCATTGGTGATAATACGCGACTTCGCCAGGTACTTACCAACCTGATTGAGAACTCGGTGAAGTTTACCAAGCAGGGAGAGATATTTGTGGAAGTATGGGTACGTAACGAAGAGCCGAATGGTGTAATGGACCTTGGCTTTGAAGTGCGCGACTCCGGTGTAGGTATAGCAGAAGATGAACTGCGTTTCCTCAGCAATACCATTACACAATCAGGCGCGCAACAGTCCGGTATAGGATTGTTTTTGAGCAATCGTCTGGTAGGGGTTATGGGCGGATCGTTCAGCATCGAAAGCTGGGTAAATGAAGGTACCGTTGTTAAATTTAATGTTCCTGTTAATACCGGTTCGCATACATTGCGCAGCAATCCGGATATGGTGGGCGTGGAAGGTAAACGCGTACTCATCGTAGAAGACAACACTACATTACGTAATGTTCTGAAAGAAGAAATTTCATATTGGAAACTGATTCCGGTAATTGCCGACTCAGGTGCACAGGCATTGGAGTTATTGTCTCATGGTGCCGGTATAGATTTAGTGTTGGCCGAAATGCAGATGCCGGAAATGAATGGCATGGAATTGTCGCTCGCCATACGCAAGAAACATCCGCAGTTGCCGATTATACTCATGAGCACGATCGGTGATGAGAGCAGTAAAAAGTATCCGGAGTTATTCAGCTCGGTGGTAACGAAGCCAATACGCCACAGTATATTAAGCCAGCACATGCTCAGCGCGTTGCTGAACAGAGGCGATGTCTCTGCCGTTAATGCTGCTCCGGCTAAAGCAAAACTGACAACAGACTTCTCCAAGAAGTATCCGCTGCGCATACTCATTGCGGAGGATAACCGTATGAACCAGAAGCTGGCCATGCGTATACTCGGCAAGCTCGGGTACGATCCGGATATAGCCGAGAATGGTAAAGAAGTTCTCGAAGAAGTGAGTAAACGTAATTACGATCTGATCCTGATGGATGTGCAGATGCCGGAGATGGATGGCCTGGAAGCAACGCGCATGATCCGCGTGTGTCTGGAGAACCAGCCAGTAATTATAGCGATGACGGCCAATGCCATGCAGGGCGATCGTGAAGAATGTTTGAAGAACGGAATGGATGACTATATCAGCAAGCCGGTAAACCTTGAAGAGCTGGTAATCATTTTGGAGAAGTGGGCTGTACAGGTAAAAGTAAGACAGTAATGCTTCGCAGGATACCGAACTATATTGATATATATATGGGCTGCATCGTGTTGTGCATGATGTTGTCAGTGGCAGCTTTTGCCCAAAACAAAAATTTAAGTTTCCGCCATATCGGTACGCGTGATGGACTATCGCACAGTAATACAGTATGTATACTCGAAGACAGCCACGGCTTTATGTGGTTCGGTACCAGCGATGGTCTGAACAAGTACGATGGCTATACATTTACGGTGTATCGTAATAATCCGAAAGATCCAAACTCCATAAGCGGTAACTTCATTCAAGCCATTATAGAAGATAAGAAAGGCGATTTATGGATTGCAACATCCGGTGGAGGCGTGAGCCGTTTTAATCGCGATAAGGAAAACTTTACACACTACAAGAACGATCCCCGGAATGTAAATTCAATCTCCGGTGATGACGTAACAACCGTAATGCTCGATCACGAAGGGCTGCTGTGGATTGGTACGGACAATAATGGTGTGGATGTATATAATGAAAAGGACAATTCTTTTGTTCACTATACCTATAATAAAAACAATCCCGCCAGTTTAAGCGGCAATGCGATTACACACATATTTGAAGATCACGCGCATAATGTATGGATTGCAACGCGGGCCGGTATCAGTCTCTTCGATCGGAAGACTAAGACATTCAGCCGTTTTCAGCATGACGAAAAGAACCCGCGATCTCTCAGCGGTAACAATGCTAAAATAATCTACGAAGACAACCATCACCAGATGTGGTTTGGTATATGGGGCGCAGGTCTTAATAAATTTAACGCGGCTACAAAAGATTTTGAACACTTCAGACATCCACAGGGATTGGCAAATGATTTTGTGATGTCCATAAGCGAATCGTTTGATGGTGATCTGTGGGTTGGTACTGAAAATGGCGGACTGAGTGTGCTCGATCAGCATGCGAATAAAATATATACTTATCGTCATGATGATATAGATCCGGCAAGCCTGAGCATTAACTCCGTTTGGTCTATATACAAAGATCGCAAGGGTAATATGTGGGTAGGTACATTTTCCGGAGGTATAAATTTGTTAAGCAAAGATGGATCACGCTTTACGCATTACCGACATACTTCTTCGCCTGTAAGCCTGAGTTATAATAAGGTTCTTCATATATTCGAAGATTCCAAAAAGAATATATGGATTGGTACAGATGGTGGCGGTGTAAACCTGTTTGATCGCAAGACTGGAAACTTCAAACACTTTCTGCACGATCCGAACAATCCTGCCAGTATCTGCGGTAACTATGTGCTGAATGTTAATGAAGATAGCAATGGTAATTTCTGGATCGGTACATGGTCAGATGGTTTAACGGTATATAATCCCACGAAAGATACATACGTACACTATAAAGTAAATCCCAAAGACTCCACCACCATTAACTGCAATAACGCGTGGGCATTTCTGGAAGATAGTCACAAGAATATATGGATTGGGACATTCTACGGAGGGTTAAATTTGTTTAATCCGAAAGACAGTTCATTCACGCATTTTGTACATGACGATAATGATCCGAACAGTCTTAGCGGAAATAAAGTATACCTGGTCTTTGAAGATTCAAAAGGCAGGCTTTGGGTTGGTACACAAGGTAACGGACTTAATCTTTTTGATCCGGTAACAAAGAAGTTTACAGCCTTCTTACATAAAGACGGTGTGAACAGCATCAGCAATAATGCTGTGAACCAGATGTATGAAGACAAGAACGGAAATTTCTGGATTGGCACGATGTCGGGTTTAAATTACCTCGACATGAAAACCAAAAAGTTCAAGATATACCGCACAACGGATGGGCTACCCAGCGATGCCATCTATGGTATACTGGAAGACTCAAAAGGAAATCTCTGGTTAGGTACGAATAACGGTTTGTCGAAGTTTACTCCACCAACGGGTACATTCAAGAATTTTGGTATAGCGGATGGATTGCGCTGCACCGAGTTTAAACAGAGTGCTTTTCTGAAAGGTAGCGATGGTGCCATGTACTTTGGTGGCGAAGATGGTTTCATCGAGTTTTTTCCTGACAGTATTAGAAGCACGAGTTACCAGGTGCCCATCGTGTTAACCGGCTTTCAGTTATTCAATGCACCGGTATCTATTGCTGATAGCGTGAATGATTCTCCGCTTTCGAAGAGTATTACGGAAACCGATGGCATTACATTGTCGCACAGTGCTTCTGTTATATCGTTTGAGTTCGCATCCCTGAACTATATTTCAAACGAACGGAAAGTATATAGCTACATGCTGGAAGGCTTCGACAAGGAGTGGAGTATAGAGCGCGACATACGCAGTGTTACCTACACCAACCTCGACCCCGGTCAGTATATATTTAAAGTACGCGGCCGCGACAGCGAAGGCAATTGGACAACGGATACGCTGCAGTTGCACCTAACCATAACGCCACCGTTCTGGCGTACCTGGTGGTTTATGACCAGCGCTATATTACTGGTAATCGGAACTGTCTTCCTCGGGTATCAGGCACGCATGCGGTCTATGCAGAAATTGCAGGAGGCACTGGAGAAAGAAGTGAATGAACGCACAGCAGAAGCGATTGAACGCAAAGAAATACTCGAAGCGCAGACGGAAGATATGCAAACGCTGAACGAGCAGCTTCAGGAGCAAACTAATTTTCTGCAGTCGATAAATGAAGAGATACACCTGCAGCGCGAAGAGGCAGAAGCAGCACGGAATGAAGCCGAGCGCGCCAACCAGGCCAAGAGTATATTTCTGGCTACCATGAGTCACGAGATACGCACCCCGATGAACGGTGTGCTGGGTATGGCTGCGTTGTTAGCGGAAACCAAACTTACCGCGGAACAACAGGAATATACCAATACCATTCGCGGAAGTGGGGAAGCACTGCTTACGGTGATTAATGATATCCTGGATTTCTCGAAGATTGAATCGGGTAATCTTGAATTGGACAGTCACTCGTTCAGCCTGCGTCAGTGCATCGAAGATGTGATGGATGTGTTCTCCGGTAAAGCAGCACAGAAAGGCCTTG
Organism: uncultured Chitinophaga sp.; assembly: GCA_902168205.1. Classification (GTDB taxonomy): domain Bacteria; phylum Bacteroidota; class Bacteroidia; order Cytophagales; family Cyclobacteriaceae; genus Ohtaekwangia; species Ohtaekwangia kribbensis. Next base: position 1,146,114 of record CABHOK010000003.1, read on the forward strand.
ATCTTTTATACTATATAGATCCGCTCATTCCGGATCAGATCATCAGCGACAGTCACAGGCTGCGACAGATATTGATCAATCTCATTGGTAACGCCATGAAATTTACTCACCACGGTGAAATATACATTGGTGTGGATTTACTGAGTAATGGCGGTGATAAACTGGAACTGTCGTTTCATGTGCGCGATACGGGTATAGGTATACCATCGGATAAATTGTCGAGACTGTTCAAGGCTTTCTCGCAGGTTGATTCCTCTACGACACGCAAGTATGGGGGCACAGGGCTTGGCCTTGTCATCAGCCAACGATTGGTAGAGTTGATGGGAGGAACTATTGGTGTTGAGAGCGAACCCGGTGTAGGTACTACATTTACCTTTACCTTAAATGGTACAGTAAGTAATGAACGCCCGGCAACTATACAGGTTGCTGCCGAGGGTGATCATGTAGGCAAGCGTGTGTTGCTGGTAGATGACAACGCAACGAATCTCGCTATTCTGAAAAGTCAGATGGAGCAATGGAAGCTGATTTCGGTACTGGCTGTATCCGGTAAAGAAGCGCTTGATATACTTTCATCGGGCACGGGAAGGTTCGACTTGGTGATTACCGATATGCAGATGCCTGATATAGATGGTGTGCAACTTACGCAGGCACTGAAGAAGAGCAATGCTGATCTGCCGGTTATACTCTTAAGCTCTTTAGGTGATGAAAATAAAAAGCAGTATACAGAATTATTTGCTGTTGTCTTAAATAAACCTGTGAGACAACAGGCGCTATACCGTGCTATACAAACAGCACTTCAGCCTGTGCAAAAGGCAAGTGTGGTGGAAGATACAGCACCGAAACAATTACTGTCGGAAGAATTTGCAAAACGTTACCCGCTGCGTATACTCATAGCAGAGGACAACCCGGTGAATCAGAAATTAACAACACGTATACTCAGCAAGCTTGGTTATAACGATGTTGAAGTTGCCAATAATGGTCTGGAAGCGTTGGACAAATTTGACGAAGATTTTTACGATGTAATCCTGATGGATGTACAGATGCCGGAGATGGATGGCCTGGAAGCCACGCGCATGATCCGCCTGAAACGATACCATCAACCCATTATCATATCCATGACAGCCAACGCCATGCAAGGCGATCGCGATGAATGTATGAAAGCAGGCATGGACGATTATGTAAGCAAGCCCGTAAAACTCGAAGCCCTCGTTGCTGTATTGGAGAAGTGGGCGTTGCACATGCAGTCGAATCAGGGAAGCATTACTATTTAGAAGTAAGAAGTAGGAAGTAAGATCAGATAAGGCTAGTAGTGAAATGTCGCTTCGGAGAATCGTAGAATCAGTTGTAACACTTCTTCCTGAAAAAGTATTTCAGCATACATCCACATTCTTACTTCTTACTCCAGGCTTCTTACTTCTACTTCTAAAGGAAGTTTGAACTTCGAAAAGAAAATTAGCCTTAAGCATAAGCCTAATCCAAAATCAGCTTTTTCCTGATTCATAGCAGTATATATGTTTCCACCTTTGTTAGTGTTCCTCACACTATACTTAATCCCAAGCTGTATATGATGAAACGATTTTTACTTCTTATCTATTTATTGATCCATCTTATTTTTAGTGTTCATGCACAGGTCAAAGTGGGGAATAACCCGACTACGATCGACCCCAACTCGTTGCTTGAACTTGAAAGTACCAACAAGGGATTACTTCCTCCGCGTGTTATCATTAATAACTTGTCTTCGGTATCTCCGCTTACTGGAACTGTACCGGCAGGGATGCTGGTATATAGCAGTGGGGGAGCGGTTGCTGATGGATATTATTATTGGAACGGTGGTCAATGGGTGCCGTTTATTACTTCGGGCGAACCGAGCCTTACTTCAAAAACAACAACTTCCATTATTGCCAAGAGCGAAACCTTTGTGGTGGCGAGCAATGATATAACGCTGACCCTGCCGGCCGTTACTGCTGCAGACAATGGTCTCTCCATAACCGTTAAGAACATTGGAACACATACCGATGAAGTAGATGTTATTCCCAACGGCTCTGCTACCATTGAGGGTTCCACGATATCGAAACATTTTCGATGGGTGGGGAAAACATATATAGCCATGAACGGCAACTGGATTATGAAAGGAAGTGAAGAAAGGGATGATAATGTGTTTGAAGTAAAACCCGGTGGAAGTTGGACAACGATTGAAGAGATACTGGAGTTTCTGGATTTACACATGGTGGGGCCTTCGATCATTAAACTCGTAGGTGGTGATTATCCTATATCTTCTACGCAAACAATAGACCTGCCGCATCCGCTCACGATTCAGGGAAGCTCGTACGGCACATCGTATCTTACGGCTGCCTCAGGTTTAGGTGGATCACCAATGTTTAGTTGTGTATCCGAAAGTTATTTCAAGATGCTGGCCTTTGATGCTACAACACTCGGTGGCTATGGATCAAATTCCGGTGATGTTGCGATACAATTGGTAACGGGTGGTGAATACTTCGAAGTAAAGGATTGCACATTTGACAGCTTTAACAAAGCAATCGCTGCCATCAGTAACGTTGAGTTGTGGGTGTTTGAAGTTGACATCACCAATGCTGTTGCAGCTGGTATAGAACTGGCTGCCGGTGGATCAAGCGGAGTTTCTTTCAAGATATCAGAGACGGACTTTATCGGTTGTGCGAAAGGTATAAATTTCTTGTCGGGATCTGCTTCCGTAACTTCGGTGCTAAACTGTGGCTTCTACAATGCTTCTGGTGGTATAGGTATAAATTACGTACCAGGCTCATTTACTTCTATCTCCAGTATGTTCATTACCAATAACACCTGGAACAACGTTGGTACCTTCATGAGCGGCTTTGATTTTTCACGCTCCGATGGCCGGGATGCAAACGTGTTTATTCGTAACAACTCCGGTGGTCCGGATCAGAACCCGCACAGCAGGATAAATGTGAATAACAACAGTGCCACTACAACGGTAACAACAGCCGGAACATGGTATAAAGCCAATTGGACAGCAGGCAATCAAACATCACTCACTACCAAATGGACAATTGCTACAAACCGGATTACGTATCAGCCTGTTAATAAAAGTGAAGGATGGGCCATCATCTCCGGCAATATAGCCGTGCCCAGCAACAACCGGACTATATCGATAGCCATTGTAAAAAACGGAGTGGTGGCAACACGATTTGGTGAAACTGATCTTCGCCTGACAACGGCTAACGATCCTTACCAGTTTGCTACGACCATTTACTTGACAGACATAGCACCCGGAGATTATTTTGAAATATACTGTACTTCAGCCAACAGTGGCGATGCGATTACCTTCCGCGATATACAGTGGTATACTGAAACAAAATAGTGCGCTATAGTAATCCTATATTTTTAACCGAATGTCATACAGACTATACTATAAACAGCGTATGAAGCAGATAGCGATATATAGCGCCTTGTTTTTGATTTGTACGTTTGCCAATGCACAAAGTCAGTTTACCAATACCGGAAACGTGCAGGTGTTTTCGGGAGCTTCTGTAGCGTTCTTTGGTGACTTTGTTAATAACGGAACGTTTACGGATCTGGGGGGTGTATACTTTTACGGAAGCTCAAGTCAGATCATTACTGGTACATCGCCCATTACATTTTATAATCTGCGAGGGAATAATGCCGCGGGTATAACCATGCAGCGTGATGTTGCCATCAGCAATGCGCTCACGTTAACAGCAGGACCTTTGATCCTGAACGGAACAACGCTTACTATAAATAACAGCGCATCCAATGCCATTACGCGTGTTACCGGGTATATATTAAGTGAGCGAACCGATAATACAAGTAAGTTACGGTGGAATATAGGCACCAATACAAGTGCGCACGTTTTTCCTTTCGGCACAGCATCCGGTGGCTATATACCATTTACGCTTACCCTTACGGCCGGAAATATAGGCAACGTTACGGTATCCACATTTCCTACGGCCACGAATAATACACCGTATCCTTCTTCGCCTGTCGCAGTAACGAATATATACCGGAACGGAGCCGATAACAGTGTAAATGTAGTAGACCGGTTCTGGCAGGTTGATAAAGATGGAGTAAGTGGTACTGCTACATTACGTTTTGATGCGGCAGCAGGCGAGGTAGGCACTATAACGCAGTTACGTGCACAGCGTTGGAATTCATCGGTCAATGGATGGGATGCTCCGCTGGCAGGACAAACCAGTACTGCAACCAGTGCCACGGTTCCCGGTGTAACTACTTTTTCTCCGTGGACATTATCGGGTAACAATGCGCCTTTGCCGGTTGAGCTGTTAAGCTTTTCGGCACAGCCGAATGAAGAAGGAAATATAGATATATACTGGGAAACATCTTCTGAAACCAACAACGATTACTTTGCCGTACAGCGAAGCAACGATGGTATAAATTTTTCGGAGATAGGGCGCGTGTCGGGTGCTGGTACGAGTCAGATTTTAAACAGCTATAGTTACACTGATGAAGACCCGCTGTCCGGTCGGTCGTATTACCGTTTGCGCCAGGTTGATTTCGATGGTATGTATAAATTCTCGGATATAGTACGGGTAGATCTGCAAGGACAGTTGAGACTCACGGCATTCCCCAATCCGGTAAAAGAAGATAAGTTTCTTCTTGATTTCCATACGCAGCTGGAAAGCCCAACGTATATATCATTGCACGATCGCACGGGCAGGTTAATATATACCGGTGTGGCACGGTCCGGCACCAGCACCTATGAAGTAAATCTCCCAGCAAGTCCTTCCAGCGGAGTATATCTGCTGCGGGCCGTTAACGAAGAGTCTACGTTGCAGAAGTCGGTGATGATAGAATAGTATAGTATATATGCTGCTTGTGCGGACGGATTAACGCTGGTTTTTTGCCTGTATAGCCCAGCGTTCAATCGTCTTCATTAACTCTTCAAGATTAACCGGCTTGCTGATATAGTCATTCATACCAGCCTTTATACATTGTTCGCGGTCGCCCTGCATGGCGTTGGCAGTCATGGCGATGATAACGGGTTGTGTGCCGTTGTGCTGGCGAATACGTTGTGTGGTTTCAAGTCCATCCATCTCCGGCATCTGTACATCCATCAGAATCATATTGTGGTGCGAAGCCATGAACGAGTCCAGCGCTTCGCGTCCGTTGGAGGCAACATCCGGATTATAGCCAAGCTTGTTCAGTACGCGGGTAGCCAGCTTCTGGTTTACCAGGTTATCTTCTGCGATCAGAATATGCAATGGGAATTGCTGCGCAAAGTCATCGCGTAGCTTTTGATTCACCTGGTCGGCCGGAGCCGGAGTTTTATCATGTTTGCGCAGGTTCATAAGTATAATTTTGTAGAGCATGCTATGCTTTACAGGCTTGGTTAATATAGAAGAGAATATTTTCGTAAAACGTTCACTGCGATCATCCCCAATTGAACTTAAAAGGACCATCGACAGTTCCGGATAGCGCTCCCGAATCATTTTTCCCAGCTCCAATCCATTTATTCCGGGCATTTGCATATCTGTCAGCACCAGGTCAAAATCGGAAGTCTTGGAGAGTATATCCATGGCATTCTCTCCGGAATTGGCCAGTACAGGTTCAGCCTGCCACAGCTGCAGTTGGTTTTTCAGAATAAGACGGTTCGTAGCATTGTCGTCCACTACCAAAATCTTTTTATCTCGCAGCGCATCTTTGTCATATATATAGGTTGGCGGTTTCTCTTTGCTTAACCTGGTTTTAATCGTGAAGAAAAAAGTTGTCCCTTTACCAACCGTACTCTCAATCCAGATGTGTCCACCCATCAGGCCAACCAGTTTTTCAGATATAGCGAGTCCTAATCCGGTGCCACCATATTTACGTGTGGTAGATGCATCAACCTGCGAAAAAGCTTTGAACAAACGGTTCAGTTTGTCTTCGGGTATACCTATACCGGTATCGCGAACAGTAATGCGCAATTGATACCGGTCGCCATCTTTACCTTGCACATGCGCACTCACAAAGATTTCACCCCGTTGGGTAAATTTGATAGCGTTTCCTACGAGGTTGATCAAAATCTGTCGCAGGCGCAGACTATCACCAACAATATATTCCGGTACATCAGGGTCCAGTTCGTAAAGTAGATCGAGTCGCAGATCAGACGCTTTGTTGGCAAACAGGTCCAGCACTTCTTCCACACAATTGCGCAGATCAAAATCCTTTTCCTCCAGTTCCATTTTACCGGATTCAATCTTGGAGAAATCCAGTATATCATTGATCACACCTAACAGACTTTCCCCGGAGCTTCGTATAATTTCTGTATACTCGCGTTGCTCGGAAGAAAGCGGAGTCTCGGCCAGTAACGATGCCATGCCGATCACACCGTTCATAGGTGTACGTATTTCATGACTCATGGTAGCCAGAAATATACTCTTGGCCTGGTTGGCACGTTCGGCTTCACTGCGAGCTTCTTCTGCCTCTATACGTTGCTGTTCAATTTCATCATTGAGGTTTTGCAGAAATTCAGTCTGCGCCTGCAACTGGTCGTTCAGCGTCTGCATGTTTTCAGCCTGCGCTTCGAGTGCTTCTTTCCGCTCTACCGCTTCCGCTGTATGGATCTTTACCTGGTGTTCCAGCGCTGCACGTTGTTTATCGACAGCCTTTACCCGGATGCGGACAAAGATAAATATAGTGCCTGCAATGAGACACGCTATCAAAATTCTGAACCACCATGTATACCAATACGGTGGTGTAATAACAATGCGTATGCTCGCGCCGGTTTCGTTCCACACGCCGTCATTGTTAGAGGCCTTTACGTGAAATATATACTCGCCCGGGTCGAGGTTGGTATAGGTTGCCGTGCGTTTGTGTCCTACATAGTTCCATTCTTTATCGAAACCATCCAGCTTGTAGGCATATTGATTTTTTTCGGGCAGTACAAAATTGAGCGCAGCAAACTCCAGCGTAAATACAGATTGATCGTAGGATAGCGTGATCTCTTTTGTTTCGTTGATCTGTTTCTCCAGTATAGAATCTTTACTGTGCACAGTAACCGGTTTATTGAAGATCTGAAGACCGGTAAAATATATAGGCGGTATAGACGTGTTGTCTTTGAGACTATCAGGGTAGAAACTATTCAGCCCGTTGGGGCCACCGAAGAATAATTCTCCGTCTGCAGTCTTGTAACAGGAATGAGACTTGAACTCATTTCCCTGCAAGCCATCGGCTGTAGTATAGTTGCGAACTGCTTTTGTTTTCGGGTTAAAGCGAGAGAGACCCTTGTTGGTAGCGACCCACAAATTACCATGATTGTCTTCCAGTATGCTTCGGATCATGTTGTTGGGAAGTCCGTCATGCTCCGTATAGGGAGTAAACGTCTGGGTGGTTTTGTTGTAGAGATTCAGTCCACCGGAAGTGCCGAACCACATGTTGCCGAGATGATCGCACAGCATGGTGCCCACTACATCATGCCCCAGACTTTTGGGATCAAATTTATTATTGTAGAACCTTGTAAATTTTCCGGTCTTCTTGTCCAGCCTATTCAAACCGGAAGTAGTACCGACCCATATATTCCCCTCGGCATCCTCGCCCAATGTATAAATGAAATTATCACTGAGACTGTTCTTGTCATGGGGGTGTTGCTGATACCAGGTAAATTCTTTCTTATCCGGATGATATATACCTATACCGCTTCCCCACGTGCCAATCCAGATGTGCCCATCGCGGTCTTTGAACACGGCCGTCAGCGTAGTGTGTGCGAGGCTCGTGGGATTTCCTTCCTCCGGCATGTGGTGTATAAATATACCGGTGCGCGTATCGAACAGGTCTAGTCCACCGCGATGATATCCTAAGGCCAGCACTCCGGGTGTTGCTTCCACAACAGAGAGTATATAATCACTCGCAGGACTATTGGGATTTTTCGGGTTGTGTTGAAAATGTGTAAACGTGTGGGTTTTACGATGAAAGAGATTTAGTCCGCCACCATCGGTCCCAATCCACAGATCTCCTTTGTAATCTCCGGTTATAGCCAGCACAATGTTATTACTCAAACCTTTATGGTCAGGTTGCTGTTGATATAGATTGAATTTTTGTCCGAACTTCGGGACAAAATTTATACCTCCCGACCACGTTCCAATCCACATATTGCCGGTATCATCTTTATACAGGCTATAGATCGAATTATTGCTGAGGCTGTTGGGGTCAAACAAATTATAGGTATAGCGGGTGAAGGTCTGTGTCTTTTCATGAAATATACTAATGCCGCCATTCTCGGTTCCTACCCATAAGTTTCCATTGTCATCTTCAGCAAACGAAAGTATATCGTTGTGACCGATGGAAGTAGTATTGTTCGGATCGTGCCGGAAACTTTTGAATGAATCAGTTTGAGGATTGTAAAGTGCAATGCCACTGCCCAGTGTGCCGATCCATACCCGGCCCTGCGCATCGGTATATACAGCCTTGATTGTATTGGACCCAATGCTGCCCGGATCTTCAGGCCGATGCGTATACCGTTTAAAAGTTTTGCTTGCGGGGTTGAAGCGGTTGAGACCGTTATCTGTTGCCAGCCACAGGTCACCAGACAAATCCTGTGTAATGCGATAAATGAAATTCTGAGCGAGGTTGAGGATTCCGTTTTCCGCATAGGGATAATACTGGAAGGATTGATCTTTCGGGTTGAAGGCAAATAGCCCTTCCGTTGTACCCAGCCAGATTAACTTTTGTTTGCTGTCGAAAAGAATGTCGCGGGTAATGATGGTTGAATCGCCAGGTGTAAAATGTGTAAAAGTATCCTGTGCCCGGCTGAAACGATCGAGGCCGCTGGCTGTGGCGATCCACAGATTTCGCTCATCGTCTTCCATTATATCATGTATATAATTACTGCTGATGCTGGCCGGTATAGCATCGTCATGCTTATAGGTTTGAAACTGGTAGCCGTCATATTTGTTAAGGCCTTCATCGGTAGCAAACCACATGAAACCGTTATAACCTTTCAGAATAGCATTAACGTGATCTTGTGAAAGTCCATGCGAAGTGTTGAGATGTCGGAACATCAAATCCTTTTTCTGTCCCCATCCGACCTGTGCGATCATGAGAACGAAGAGAACCAGGAAGTGGTAACGGCTACTATGCATACAAAGGTGCCCGATTAAGCAAAGGAATATACTGAAAAATTGAAACGCTGCGAATACCCGGATATATATGTTACAGCATTTATTTATTTGATGTTGTAACGATAAATTATCCCGAAGACGTTCGAACTGAGCATAACAAAATTACCGCGCCAGCCCATGCGTGATACAATTACAAAGTGAAAGGAAAATACATTGTATGAAAGGTATATATAGCCTGTGCGCTATACGGAGTGTTATACACGCATACCACCGGGCGTGATGCCAAATCGTTTTTTAAATGCCGTGGAAAAATGCTGCACGTATTGGTAGCCACAGTATTCGGCAACTTCGTGGATTGATTTCTGCTGGTCGAGCAAAAGTTTTTTGGCTTCCTGCATACGTATCTCGTGCAGGTACCCGAATACCGTATTGCCAAACACTTCTTTAAAACCTTTCTTCAGCTTAAAGTCGTTCAGGCCTACCATGCGCGATAGCTCCAGCAGCGAATAAGGCTTGCTTATATTTTGTTCGAGCAGATGGCGGGCATGATGAATTTTCTCTGCATCGTTGGCCCTGATCACCGTAGACTGTTTTTTCTCCACGCTCGTTTCAAACTGCTCGATCTGCAGCATAAGCAGCTCCATAACTTTCGACTCCAGGAACAAGCGCTTCATAATACCCTGCTTGCTGCATTGAAGAATCTGCTGAACCAGTGTCTCCATATAGGGCGTGATCGTCATGTGCAGGTGGTGTAGCATCGACAACTCTTTCTTGTCGATCTTTTCCGTAAAACGATTTAACAGCGTTGAGTCAGTGGAGACAAAGCGTTGAAAGTATGCTTCGGTAAGGTGTATTTCCAACATTTGTGACGTCTCTTTTTGCCTGGCTGATTCTATATAGCCCTCGAACTCAGGCATATAAAACATATTGTGCTGGCGTTCGCGAACCACAAACTTCTGGCCGTTACCATAGACCTGTGCATACTGCGTTCCGGCCAGGTTGAAATGCATCTCAATGATCGGAGTATCACTTTCCAGTTTTAGTGATATATCATTCTGAAGACTGATGCTGCCGTGGCTGATGTGTACCCCTTCGAACCACGTTTCGCGCATGGTCGCTTTACCAAACCGGCAGTCGATCAGGGATATATTTTCAGCTATACCATCCTGACATTTCAGATCGGACGGCAGATTCCGTTCGTATATGATTTCCTCGAGGTCTGCATCGGTCAGCCGCACTACCATAAATAATCCTTTAAGAGTAAAACAAAATCCTTTTAAGGTACAAGGCCCTTAACGTATAAAGGGATCTTTGTGGCTAATCTAATCATATAAATATTATCACTATGCCACACATGCCAAAATGGATGGGAAACGTTGTGGAGACTGTCTTTAAAAGATTTATACACGATGTTACCGTATCGGATGTTGAGTATATACATGCTAATTTGAAGAAGGTAACGTTTACGGGCGACTTCTCGACTGTTGATTTCAAACTGACGCAGGCCGTTGCCTTTCGTGTAGACGATATACACTATAGGAATTATACGCCTAATTTTTTTGACAGCGAAGCCGGTATATGTTCGGTGTGTTTCTATTTACACGGCAATGGTCCCGGGAGCACCTTTGCATCCGGTCTTCAGGTGGGCGACAAGTTGAAGATGATCGGTCCGCGCGGAAAGAGTTTGTATGAAGCCGAAAGTAAATATCATTTCTTCTTTGGTGATGAGACATCGCTTGGACTTTTCAATAGTCTTAAGAATGAGATTCACGCCAACCAGCAGGAGTACCTGGGTGTGTTAACACTTCACCCGGATCTGTTTGACCTGCCCGATAAACTTGATCTGATGCTGGATGTAGTCCCGAAAGATACCGTGATGCCGTATGAACATTCTGCTGCTTACCTGAACGGTTTGCACGGCAAGCTATGGGACGTTTGGCGCGCGAGTACATTTTACCTGACGGGAAATGCCAATGCTATAAAAGGTGTACGCAAGGTGTTGTTAACCAAAGGTGTACCACCCCGAAACATTCGGGCGCAGGCGTTTTGGGCAGAAGGCAGGGAAGGGCTTTAAATATACCTCTGCTGTTACGATAAAGGTGTTCTGAAAAGATTCAGACGAAAAAATTTTTGCATTCATTCATAATTTACGTAATTGGTTACATAATTGATTACGTATGGAATTCTTCAATCAGGTTGGCAAGCTTGCGTTGGGTAGCAGGCTGCGCATGTTAACAGAACGCATCACCGATGATGCGGCTCATATTTATAAACTTTACGATGTTGAACTACAACCGAAATGGTTCCCAGTATTTTACGTGCTCTCGCAAGGTGAGCCTCGCACCATCACAACCATTGCCCGCGAGATAGGACACTCGCATCCGTCTGTAAGCAAGATCATTGGCGAGATGACAAAGAAAGGGTATATCACAGAGAAGAAAGACAAAGCGGATGGTCGCACCACGCTGGTTACACTTTCACCCAAGGGGAAAGCTATAACCGAAAAGATCGCTGTACAGTATACGGATGTGAATAATGCGATCGAAGAAATACTCACACAAACGCGACACGACCTGTGGCAGGCGTTGGAAGAATGGGAGTTTCTGCTGGAACAGAAACCATTGCTGAAGCGTGTGCAGGAACAAAAGAAAAAGCGCGAAAGCCAGCATGTCAAGATTGTTGATTATACTCCGAAATATCAAAAAGCATTTCGCGACCTGAATGAACAGTGGATTACACAATACTTTAAAATGGAGGAAGCGGATTACAAAGCACTGGACAATCCTAAAAGTTATATATTAAAGAACGGTGGACATATTTTTGTCGCCTTGTACAATGATGTTCCGGTAGGTGTGTGTGCGTTGATCAAAATGGATGACCCGGTATATGATTTCGAGTTGGCCAAGATGGCGGTGTCGCCACTGGCACAGGGTAATAATATAGGCTTTCTCCTCGGACAGGCCATTGTTAAAAAAGCAAAATCCCTCGGTGCATCCAGACTATATTTGGAGAGCAACACCATTCTTGCGCCTGCCATCAACCTCTATCACAAACTTGGTTTTAAAAAAGTAATCGGGCACGCAACACCGTATGAGCGTTGTAATATTCAAATGGAACTTATACTTAAATGAGGAGTTGAATATATACTATAGGTCATCAGTCTAAGCGCCCCGTATCGCAAAGGCTACATAAAGAATTGTTCAGATACGATCTTGCCATCTTTTACGTTGTAGACGCATAGCTCGCTCATGGTTGAGCGCGGTCTTCCTTTCATCGTCATATCCATGGAGAGTAAAAAGGCGATGCTATTCTGTGTAACCAACGGCTCGGTAACGGTGATCGAATGACTCTTTTCAACCATGGACTCGAATTTTTTTCCTTTTTCAATAATAGCAGTTAATCCGTGGGTCTCTTTTTCAAAGCCATTTGATGCTTCAGGTTCTATGCTGATCGCGTTATCAGCATAAAGTTCTTTTTGTGCCTGCTCATACTTTTCTTCACGGCATAAAGCAGCAAGTCTGTTTGCAATTTCTTGAGTTTTCATAGCTGGTGGGTTTATACTACAACTTAAAAAAATTGTGCCTGATGGAATCGGAAGGAGATATAATTTTTACGGATGGATTTGTAAGAAGGAAGAATTTTGTATTATGCAGCACTCCGTGGTTGCAAAAATCTGCAGCCTTGACAGGAAAAGAAAATTGTTTGAATTTTATACCTTTCTGTTTGAATTTTGATATCCGGTATAACTCGGTTCTTTCGACTTTTGAAACTTCATTAAACTTTATACTAGCCATTTATGATACAAGCAAAAGGATATGCCGTGCAAAACGCCACTTCGGCTTTAGCACCCTGGAATTTTGAGAGACGCGAAGTAGGCCCTCATGATGTTCACTTCGATATACAATATTGTGGCATCTGCCATTCAGACCTTCACCAGGCACGCGATGAGTGGGGAGGATCTATATACCCGATGGTACCAGGCCATGAACTGGTAGGTAAAGTAATTAAAGTTGGTGCGCACGTAAAGAAATTCAAAGCCGGTGACCTTGTAGGTGTTGGATGTCTCGTGGATTCATGCAGAACCTGTGAGAACTGTAAAGAAGGTCTCGAACAATATTGTTTGAATGGTATGTCGCCAACCTATAACGGTTACGAGCAAGACCACAAAACACCAACGTATGGCGGTTACTCCAACACCATTGTAGTGCACGAAGATTTTGTGCTGAGCGTGTCTGAAAAACTTTCACTCGCTGCAGTGGCACCATTACTGTGTGCCGGTATAACTACATACTCACCGCTTCGTCACTGGAAAGTTGGAAAAGGACACAAGCTTGCTGTAGTTGGTCTTGGCGGTCTTGGCCACATGGCTGTGAAGTTTGGTGTAGCGTTCGGTGCTGAGGTAACGGTGTTGAGTACATCTGCGTCCAAAGAAGCAGATGCGCGTAAACTTGGAGCACACAAGTTTGTTGTTACATCTGACGAAGCGCAAGTGAAAAGTGTTCGCGGATATTTTGACTTCATACTCGATACGGTTTCTGCCGCCCATGATTTCAACCTATATCTGTCGTTGTTGAGAACCAACGGTACACATATATGCGTAGGCGTTCCGCCAGATCCTGCTGCTGTTCATGCATTCAGCCTGATTGCAGGGAGAAAGACACTGGCAGGTTCAATGATCGGTGGACTTCCTGAAACGCAAGAAATGCTCGACTTCTGTGCCAAGCATAACATCGTTTCTGATATTGAGATAATCGATATCAAAGACATCAACAAAGCCTACGAGCGAATGGTAAAGGGCGATGTTCGCTACCGCTTCGTTATCGATATGGCTACATTATAGTATTTAAACCTATATATAAATGGAAAGCCTTTTGCATCAGCAGAAGGCTTTTTTATTGCCCGCAGTTTTGCAGGTATACGCAGAAAGGTTTCGTGCATGTATTTATACTCTGCGTAAATCAGCGTCCTCTGCGGGAAAGAAAATTATAACGTAATGATAAACTCGGTGCCCAGCGATGGCGCACTATTCACCCGGATATCAGCATGATGTAACTGCAATATCTGCTTCGATATAGCCAGTCCTATACCGGAGCCATTTTTTTTGGTAGTATAGAATGGTATAAATATTTTTTCCAATGTAGTTTCATCCATTCCCTCGCCATTATCGCGAATATGAATATTTACCTGGCCTTTGGCCGAAGGTGTAGTATAAATGTGAATAGCAGGAGCAGCTTTACCCGCTACAGCATCAATAGCATTCAATAATAAATTGATCAGCACATGTTCCATCAGACCAGGATCAGCTATAACAGGCCGATCGATGTCAGAAGTGGTTAAAGCTATGCCTTGTTCCCTGATGTTCGCGGCCATGAGTACTTCCACCCGGTGAACAATTTCACGCAGGTTAGTTTCGGTTGCGTTGAGTTTGGGTATAGCCGCCAGTTTCCTGTAAGTCTTTGTAAAATTATAAAGTCCTTCACTTCGTATATGGATGGCGTCCAGCCCCTGATTCAGGGAATCATAGATCGATGGCATGGGCACATCGGCAGCTTTACTTTGGACAACGAGGCCATGTAACGTTGAACTTAATGATATAATAGGCGATACCGAATTCATGATCTCATGACTCATAACATGAATCAGTTTTTGCCACGCATCCATTTCATGTATATCCAGTTCCTGCCGGATGTTCTGCATGGAGATCAATTTATAGTACATATCCTCCAGCTTGAATTCGGAAGCGTGTATAGAGAGTTGTAATACTTCCTGCTGCACGCGCAGCTTTACCAGGCGTGTTTCTCCTGTACGTATTTCACGAATTGTATTCGCCAGCGAAGCATCAATATTTTCGAAAGCATGAAGATCGGGCAGTATATTTTTTTGCAGCATGGTTTTCAATGCCTGGTTGGCGTGCTGTACCTTGCCCGTGGCATCCACGCTGAGTATACCGACACGCACATGCTCAAACAACATTTCGAGGTAACGGTATTGCACTTCTTTCTGCACGCTGATGTTGCGAAAGGCAGTAGCAATCTTGTTGAGCATGCTATATAACTCATCGATACTCTTGCCATTACCCGAAGTATGAAAATGCGTAGTGAAATCACTTTGCAGTAAACTCGTCAGGAAGTTTTTCAGGTCGCGATTAAAACGGTCGGTATACCACACCAGTTCAACGAGCAGAATCAAGATCGCGCCAGCGAGGTATATACTTCGAAGATAATACCCGAGCACGATGCACCAGGCAAATAGCGTGACAGCGCCCGTCAGCAATAACACACGGAAAACGATCTGAAGTTTGAAATTCTTAAATACCATAGGTTTGGATTCTTCGGTATAGTGCACCACGCGAAAGTCCTAATTCATCGGCAGCATGACTGATGTTTCCGTGGTGTTTCGCTATAGCTTTGCGGATCGCCCAGGCTTCAAGTTTTTCGAGGTTGAAATCTTCAAAGGTAACTTCAGAAGACATTTGTTTTTGCAGGGTTCCGAAATCTGCAGATTCGATCTGCTGTCCTTCGCACATAATTACCGCACGCTCAACCGCGTGTTGCAGTTCGCGTATATTACCCGGCCACCGGTATTTCTGAAGAGTATAGATAACATCATCGGTAAACTTTAAGTAAGGCTTCTGGTATTTATGACTGAAGCGGCTCAGAAAGTGTTCAGCCAGTAAAGGTATATCTTCTGCGCGATCCTGCAGCGGTGGCAACGTGAGCTCTACCGTGTTAATGCGATAGTATAGATCTTCCCTGAATTTACCTTCCTTTACCATAGCCTGCAGGTTGCCATTGGTGGCACAGATAATTCGTACATCCAGATCGATACTTTCATGTGTACCCAGTCGGGTAACTTTTTTGTGTTGTAGCACGGTGAGCAATTTGGCCTGAAGCGAAAGTGACAGATTGCCGATCTCATCGAGAAATAAAGTACCACCAGCCGCAGCTTCAAACCGGCCTGCGCGGTCTTCTTTTGCATCGGTAAAAGCTCCTTTACGGTGTCCAAACATTTCACTTTCAAAAAGACTTTCGCTTAGAGAACCTACATCCACCGTCATAAATATACCGTTGGCCCGGGCGGAGTTCCGGTGTATTTCGCGCGCTATAATTTCTTTACCCGTACCGTTTTGTCCGAGAATTAGGACATCAGCTTCCGTGGGCGCCACTTTCTCAATCGCCTTTCGGATGGCAAGTATAGATTCAGATATACCGATAACCGGTTCGTGCCGATCCAACGCAGAGGCTAGTGATCGCTGCTGCGATTTCAACTGCTTTACTTTCTTTTTCTCCTGGCTTAACAAGTGCGCTGTCTTAACGGTAGCCAGTAGCTTTTCATTCTGCCAGGGCTTCACTATAAAATCGAGTGCACCTTCTTTCATTGATTCTACGGCTACGTGTATATCACCGTAAGCCGTTAATAAAATTACCTGTGTCTCAGGCGCTATACTTTTGATCTTCTTCAACCAGAACCGTCCCTGGTTCCCCGTGGTATCGCCCTGGCGAAAATTCATGTCGAGCACTACCACATCAAATTGTTCGCGGTCCAGCACCGCCTGAATGCGCTCGGGGTTGCTGATCGTTTTAACGGAAGTAAAATAGGGTTCGAGCAATAGCTTGACCGAGAGAAGAACAAATTCATCATCATCAACGAGCAGTATATTTCCGGCTGCTTTCATGGCTGTTCAGACTTATAGGTACCGATCGTTAAAGGTATAGACAGCATGGCTGAAAGCAATAGAAAGTGCCCACCAATGGACAGTTTTATTTTTATGAATGGGCACTCGCTATAACGATTCAGGTGAATACGCTTGTATTTCGCACGAAAAGGAGCATATTGTTTATGGCATCGTGTTGGTAAACACCTAGAGAAAGAAACAGGGATCTATATGCTCCGACATAATTTTTTACTCCTTTACCGGAATTTCAAAAGGTTCAGAGGTACATTCTTTATCAACCTGGCCGGTCTTTCCACAGGTCTTGCCTGTACCTTGCTGATATACCTGTGGGTATATGATGAGTGGCAGGTTGATAAATTCCACGCCAACGACAGCTGGCTGTATAAAATATTTGAGAAGCAGCAACACTCCGGTAACATCGGAGTTACTGATTCAACGCCCGGGCTACTGGCTGAAACACTGGCGGAAGATATGCCCGAGGTAGAGTATGCATCAACGGTTACGCCTCCCTATTGGTTTGACCGCTTTACGTTATCGGTAAAGGACAAGCGGATAAGTGCAGCCGGTATATATGCCGGTAAGGATTACTTTAATATTTTCTCGTTTGACCTGCTTCACGGTGATGCCAGCCGTGTACTCGCAGATAAGAATTCCATTGTGATATCCGAAAGTATAGCGAAGAGTCTGTTTACAACAACAGCCAACGCGATGGGTAAAGCAATCGAATGGCAGCGCGAGCAGGAGTATATCGTGAGTGGTGTATTCAAAGACATTCCTTCTGCTTCGTCTCTGCGATCTGATTTCGTTCTGTCGTTTGAGGTTATGAAGGACACCAACAAAGGTGTACTCAACTGGGCTAACTCCGGTCCCATGACTTTTCTTGTTTTAAAGAAAGGAACCGATGCCACTTTGTTCGAGCGAAAAATATCAGGTCTCATTAAAACAAAGACAACCGCTACACACCGCGATCTGATTTTACAGAAATATTCAGATGGGTATCTCTTCGGCCGGTTTGAAAATGGTATAGCCACCGGTGGCCGAATTGACTATGTGATCTTGTTTAGTGTAATCGCTGCTTTTATACTCGTTATTGCCTGCATTAATTTTATGAACCTCTCTACAGCAAAAGCATCACGCAGGCTTAAAGAGATTGGTATAAAGAAAGCCATAGGTGCAGGCAGACGAACATTGGTTATACAACATTTAGGAGAGTCGATGTTTATGAGTTTCGTCTCGCTTCTGCTCGCAGTGCTCATGGTAGATTTGGTCCTTCCCAGCTTTAACATCATAACGGGTAAGCAACTGGTATTAACATTCAGTACCGATCTTGTGGTGGCATCGCTCCTCATAACATTGGCAGCCGGTTTATTGGCAGGCAGTTACCCGGCCCTATATCTTTCCAGGTTTAGCCCGGTCCATGTATTGAAAGGCAAACTGAATTCGTCAACAGGCGAACTGTGGGCACGAAAAGGTCTTGTTATATTCCAGTTCACGCTCTCGGTAATCTTTATCGTTTCTGTTTTGATCATATATATGCAGATCGATTTTCTGCAATCCAGAAACCTCGGGTATAATAAAGACAACGTCATTCATTTCCCGATGGAAGGACGTGTGAAAGAAAATCCGGAAACATTTCTGAATGAACTCCGAAAACTTCCCGGCATTGTGAGTGCTTCGAGTATAGGACAAAGCATGGTAGGCGGAGGTAACACCACTGAAATAGAGTGGGAAGGTAAAGAACCGAATATGCTTGTCCCATTTGCTATACGTCCGGTTAACTATGATGTTATCGAAATGCTGGACCTGGAACTACTGCAAGGTCGCGCATTCTCGCGGGACGATAGTCCGGGGTTTAAAGCTATATTTAATGAGACAGCCATTGATATCATGGCACTTAAAGATCCGATAGGTAAAACGATACAGCTTGGCAACGATAAACTGAATGTTGAAATTATAGGTGTAGTGAAAGATTTTCATTTTGAATCGCTGCACAGTAAAGTTGCACCGATGTTCTTTGTTATAGCACCTCCTTATACAAGCAAGATCATTGCGCGTATGACGGCCGGCTCCGAGCGTGAGACAATTGACAGGTTGCAGAATTTTTACCGGACTTATAATCCGGGATTCGATCTTGATTATCGTTTTCTCGATCAGGACTATCAGGCACAATATGCTGCAGAAGAACGCATCGGTACACTATCAGAATACTTTGCCGGGCTTGCCATTCTTATTTCATGCCTGGGTTTATTTGGACTTGCATCCTTTACGGCTGAGCGAAGACTCAAGGAGATTGGCATTCGTAAGGTGCTGGGATCGAGCGCAACAAATATAGTTATACTGCTTACGGCAGATTTTACGCGCATTGTCCTGGTGGCTATTATACTGGCATTACCTGTGAGCTATTATATAGGTAAATTCTGGCTGGATAACTTTGCCTATAAGATCCCGTTAACGTGGTGGTATTTTGTAAGTGGCGGATGTATAGCGCTGTTTATATCCTGGTTAACGGTTGGTTTGCAGGCTATTCGTGCTGCGCGTGTTAATCCGGCACGGTGTCTTCGTGATGAATGAGGTTACCTGTTTAGGTGTTTATGTGTTCACGTGTGTGGCGATTTGGTTTATGGTTGTTTATCGGTATATAGCGATCGTTTATATAATGTAGGTTGTTGATGGGTGGCAGAAAATAAATATTCTGAAAAAAGACACGCTTCGTAAAAATGTTTTCGATTCGGGTTGTGTTGTAAGGTACATTTCAATTGTCTAAACGATACAATTATGAGTACAAAAACAATCAACGACACATTTCGTGTGGGAGGAGATCTTACTGTTAACCGTTTGGGTTATGGCGCTATGCGTATTACAGGTGAAGGTATATGGGGACCACCAGCCGATAAAGCCGAAGCACTCCGCGTATTGAAGCGTGCAGTAGAGCTGGGCGTTAATTTTATAGATACTGCAGATAGTTACGGACCAGATGTTTCGGAAGAACTGATAGCCGAAGCATTGCATCCGTATCCGAAAGACCTGGTGATTGCAACGAAAGGTGGCTTCGAACGTTCCGGTCCGAATGTATGGAATGTCAATTCACATCCCGATCATTTGAAACGTGCGTTGGAAGGAAGTCTGAAACGTCTCAAACTTGAACAAATCGATCTGTATCAATTACATCGCATTGATCCCAAAGTACCGGCTGAAAAATCATTTGCGTTTTTACGCAAGGCACAGGAGGAAGGAAAGATAAAGCATATAGGACTCTCGGAAGTTAGCGTTGATGATATACAGCGTGCACAGAAATTCTTTCCCGTGGTATCGGTGCAGAACATGTATAGTGTTGATAACCGGAAGTGGGAAGCGGTACTGGAATATACCCATAAAAATAATATAGCCTTCATTCCGTGGTATCCGCTTAGTGCCGGAAATGTAGCAGCACAGCAAACGTTGAAAAATATAGCAGACCGACACAATGCTACCGTACACCAGGTCGCGCTTAGCTGGCTGTTGCACCGCGCTGATAACATCTTGTTAATACCCGGTACATCGCGCGTAAAGCACCTCGAAGATAACATGAAAGCCGCAGTACTTGATTTGAACGATCTGGATCTGCGTGAGCTGAATGCCATTGCCCCGGTCTAATCAATTGCTGGAGAAGCGAAAACGATATAAGCAGAACCTGAGGTATAACACTCAGGTTCTTTTTTTATGTCGAATATCAATGACTTTCCTCATTTTCAGAAGGGTATACTTTTTTATGAGTAAAAAAATGCCAATTCGCGACTTATTCATTTTTATATAGCTTTCTATTGTACTGGCACAGCTTTTTGGAAACAAGAATGGTATGGGAGTACAAAACAATCAACCAAACACTTTGTGGTGGCAGAGCGGAGTTATTTACCAGATATATCCGCGCTCGTTTCAGGACAACAATGGCGATGGCATTGGCGATCTGCGAGGCATCATAACCCGACTGGATTACCTGCAATGGCTGGGCATTCGCGCTATATGGATTTCCCCTATATATCCTTCGCCCATGGCCGACTTCGGGTATGATATAGCAGATTATACCAATATACATTCCATGTTTGGTACGATGGATGATTTTGATGAACTCGTGCGTGAGATACATGCACGGAACATGAAACTCATCCTCGATCTTGTTCCCAACCATACATCCGATCAGCATCCGTGGTTTCTCGAATCAAAATCTTCACGCAACAACCCCAGGCGCGACTGGTATATATGGCGAGACGCACGACCGGATGGTGGCGTGCCGAACAACTGGCTTGCAGCTTTTGGCGGATCGGCCTGGCAATGGGATGAGACAACACAGCAATATTATTATCACGCGTTCCTGAAAGAACAGCCCGACCTGAACTGGCGCAACCCGGCTGTACGGCAAGCTATGCTTGATACCATGCGCTTCTGGCTCGAGAAAGGCGTGGATGGTTTTCGGGTGGATGTTATGTGGCACATGATCAAGGATGAGAAGCTGCGTGATAACCCGGTGAATACCGCGTATCAGCATCACATGGCTACATACGATCAGTTATTACCAGTATACTCAACCGATCAGCCGGAAGTACATGATATCGTTCGTGAAATGCGTGCGTTGCTCGATCGCTATACCGAGCGCATGCTGATTGGTGAAATATACCTTCCGATTCATAAGCTGGTTACGTATTATGGTAAAGATAATCAGGGGGCACATCTTCCGTTTAATTTCCAGTTGCTTACGCTGCCGTGGAATGCGCGCGTCATTGCTTCTGCCGTGAGCGAGTACGAAGGAGCATTACCTTCACAGGGCTGGCCGAACTGGGTATTGAGTAATCATGACCAGCCTCGTATTGCCAGTCGGGTTGGAGCCCACCAGGCGCGTGTAGCCGCCACGTTGCTACTGACCTTGCGTGGCACGCCCACGGTATACTATGGTGATGAAATAGGCATGCGCGATGTACCCATTCCGTTTCATGAAATACAAGATCCACAGGGACTTAATATGCCCGATAAGAATTTGAGTCGTGATCCTTCGCGCACACCTATGCAATGGAACAACAGTGAACAAGGTGGTTTTACAGCTGGTAAACCATGGTTGCGACTCGATCGTAATTTTTACCAGGTCAATGTACAGGCACAGAAGGATGATGCATACTCCATGCTTCAGCTTTACCGGAAATTGATTCGGCTGCGTGAAGAATATATAGCACTGGTAGCCGGTAATTATATGCCAGTATATGCCGATCACCAGATGATGGCCTATATACGTGCTGCTGAAGGAGCACCGCGTTTGTTGATTGTATTAAACTTTAGTCATCGCCCGTGTTATTTCAAATCGCTGGCAGAACCTTTGAAAGGCACCATCCTTGTGTCTACTTCGCCTGAGCTGGAGGGAACGACCGTAGAGGGTACCACCAGCCTGAGTGGCGATGAAGCCATTGTTGTGCGGCTCGATGCCTAAAATAAATTTGTTGATTAACTATATATATGTCTACAGACGCACGCATTCACGGTGCAGTATATGCTGAAGATGGTACCTGTACATTTTCTGTATGGGCTCCTGAAAAGAAGAAAATGATACTACACCTGGTGGCTCCACAGGAAGAGAAAGTGGAGATGATAAAAGACGAATCCGGATACTTTTATACGAAGCTGAGCCGTGTAACGCCCGGTACGCAATACTTCTTCATGCCGGAAGGAGCGGAAGATATACCGGATCTCGCTTCTCATTTTCAACCGCACGGTGTAAAAGGCCCATCTGAAATAGTAGATCACAATGCTTTTGTCTGGGAGGACGAAGCGTGGCGCGGCAAGCCCCTGGAAGATTATATACTATACGAACTTCATGTCGGTACATTTACCGAAGAAGGAACTTTCGAAGCAATTATACCGCGCCTCGAAGATTTATTGGACAATGGCATAAATGCATTGGAGATTATGCCGGTGTCTCAATTCTCCGGTGAGCGAAACTGGGGATATGATGGTGTATTTCCGTATGCAGTACAGAACTCATACGGAGGTCCGCAGGGATTGAAAAAGCTGGTGAACGCGTGTCATAAAAAAGGTATAGCAGTGGTACTCGATGTAGTATATAACCATATAGGGCCGGAAGGAAATTGGTTTGAGCATTATGCCCCGTATTTTACTGATACCTATCGTACCCCGTGGGGGAATGCTATAAATTTTGATGGCGAGTGGTCGGATGGTGTGCGCGATTATTTTTCCGGCAATCCTATATATTGGTTCAACCATTTTCATATTGACGGCTTACGACTGGATGCTATACATGCTGTCTTTGATACGAGTGCAGAACATTTCTGGGAACTCTGTCATAAGCGGATTAAAGCGCTTGAAAGGCGAGTAGCCAGGCCGTTGTATATGATCGCGGAAAGCGATTTTAACAGTCCGAAGATAGTAACGCCAATCGGGAAGGGTGGTGTTGGTTTTGAGGCACAGTGGCTAGATGATTTCCACCATGCCCTATATGTCTTGCTGGACAAACGCGGAAAGAAGCGTTATGAAGATTTCGGCTCGATGGAACAATTGGAGAAAGCCTATAACGAAGGCTTTGTCATGAGCGGTGAGTACGTGAAATTCCGGAAACGTAAATATGGCGCTTCATCTGCCGGTATTCCACCCAATCGGTTTTTAGTTTTTACCATGAATCACGATCAGGTTGGTAATCGTGTGCGAGCCGAGCGGTTATCGGCACTGGTTGATTTCGAAAGACTGAAGCTCGCAGCGGCAGCCATGTTACTGTCTCCGTATATACCCATGCTCTTTATGGGCGAAGAGTACGCGGACGAATCTCCGTTTTTTTATTTTATCAGTCATGAGGACCCTGATTTGATTGATGCGGTACGCGAAGGACGTAAGAAAGAGTTCGCTGCATTTGCCTCTGAAGGCGAACCACCCGATGCCTATGCGCAGGAAACGTTTCATGCATCCAAATTGAAATGGGACAAGCGCAATGAAGGGAAGCATGCGGTTATGCGCAATTGGCACAAACAACTCATCAGCATGCGACAGAATCATGTTGCCTTGAAGAGTTATGCCCGAAAAGATTTTCAGGCAACGGTAATAGGTGAAAAAGGCTTGCTGTTGCATCGTAAACATAATCGTGCACATCTATTGTGCCTGTTTAATTTTTCCGAAGAGAAGTATGTGTATACCATGGCTGCCTACACCACACAATGGCTAAAGGTACTGGATTCGAAAGAGGACCAATGGTGTATAACAGGAAACCCAAATAAACATCCGGAACAGGTCCTGGCCGGAGAAGTTGTTACGATACGGCCGCTAAGCGTTGTTGTATATACCAATCTGTAAAAAGGAGACAGGCTGATTCGAAGATGTAGTGTTTTGAATCAGCTTTTCTTTTTGTCTTTGTCCTTATTCTTATCCTTTTCTTTGTCGTCTTTTTTGCCGAACACTTTTTCCAGGAAAGTTTTCTTTTTTTCCGATTGTGATTCTACGGTTGCTATATTTATCTCCTGGTCTATGGAAGGTTGCAGCGCCTGTATAAAAGCATTTTGCAGCACACGCGTAAGCGCGAACCATACATTTGTCTCCGGGTTTTTGAGACTTCCCTGGAAAGGAATTTTGGTAGCAACCTGGTCTTTGCGTTGGTTTTCAAAAATTTCTCCCGCAACACCGACTGTAGCTTCCCATGCTTTTCGCAGAATGTTATCATCGCGATCTTCTTGTCCCAGAATGTCCAGATCCTGAATGAGCGGTTTAACATAACCGGTAAATTTACCTTTCTTCGCTGCCACCTCAGTATAAAGTCCAAAGCGGCCTTTGTTAACATCTACCTTAGCATAGGCTTTAAAGAAGTCGTTAAGCTTAACAAGGTTCGTGTTCTTTAATTCAGCGTTCACATCGAAAGTTGGTTCATCCGCCAGTGGGTTAAGTTTCATGTTAATGGCAAGATCTCCTTCATATACATTGGCGTGTGCCCGAAGGGATGCCGGTAACACAACCGTTGAGTCATAACTGTTCCGAAGGTTTTCCGCCAGTGCGTAGGCATTGGTAAGACTGATGTCCACACGAGGCTTAGAAGTTTCATCTATATACTGAATGCTGCCATTGTTGATCTCCACGCGGTTTACCTGCAAAGGCATGAAGTCATCGAGCAGATTTTTAAAACTGCTGGAGTCGTCTCGCACTTCATCCGGCTCCACTTTGTCTTTGGTAAATCGTATCATCGGGTTTTCAAAGACAAGCTCTCCCACGATCGAACCGTGAAACAACGCTTTCCACTCTACGGATAAATCAATCTGAGACGCACCAAAAAAAGGTGTCTCCTTTTGTGTAGTACTGTCTACTTTGTTCAGATATATACTGTCAATCTCATAGGCGCCCCGTATCAATGCTATATCTATATCATCGGCCTTGCCATAATAACCATCCATGTTGGCAAGTGTTTTGTTCAGGTAATGAAGAACAATATAGGGGAGTGCCAGTCGCACGGCTACCAGCAGCACGGCAACAATTGCTAACGCCCATAGAATTTTTTTCTTTCGTGAGATCATGTTCTATACGTCATGCTTGGAAAAAAACATTCCTTGTAACTTTAATTGCGAAAAGGCTATATCGTGGTTTCGTCATTAATTTCGATTTGTGACTCGCCCAATCGTTTTGGTTTGCCAGGATCTTCTTTCGAAGAATCGGTAGATATATGTTCGCCTGTATCTACATTACTTTTTGGGGAAGATGCGTCACGGCCCTGCTTTTGTCTGCTGATGCGGGGGGGTGTATGTGATTTAGTGTGCGTTTTCATAATTGGATTGGTTTCGTTAACGGAAGTGAATAAAAAAATAATGCCGTGAGAATATACTTTCCACCCGGGAATGGATTTTTAAACAGTGCTACACAACAGAGTTACAATACGTATGAATTCATCTTGTAAAAAAATAACCCCACTGGAAAAATTTTCCACTGTGGTAACGGGTGCTGCTGGCAGTTCATCAGCTTTCCTGGTGGCGGTGTTATTGATATTGGTGTGGTTGATTACCGGGCCTATTTTTAATTATTCTGATACCTGGCAACTCGTTATTAATACGGGTACTACCATTATTACTTTCTTAATGGTATTTCTCATTCAACGAAGTCAGAATAAAGAATCAATTGCCATACATCTTAAATTGAATGAATTGGTTGCAGCGCATAGCAAAGCAAGCAACCGGCTTGTTTCGGTAGAAGACCTCACGGAAGAAGAGTTAAGAGTACTGCGCAAGTTCTATGCGAAACTCGCCACCATGAGTAAGGAAGAAGACAGCATGCAACAAACACACTCCATCGAAGAAGCCGAAGAACTGCATGAAGAAAAGCAAGCCGAAAAAGAGGGTCGGTAGATTGCTCGCTATATTTCGTTTTGCTGTGAAGTATTTTCTCGCAGTAGGAAATAGTCTTGCTGTTTTAACGGGAGCACTTCCTGATAGGATACTACGCGCACGCTTATCTGCGTTTCACCATTTTTTAAAATACGTTGCAACATTTTGTCCTGATCCTGATAGGACAATACTACCTGTCTCAAATCGTGTTATTTGTAATTTTTTTATTCTGCGTGTATTCATACGGTTGGATTTTTTTTATTTCTGATATTTCACTATTTTCTACATTAAATTGATCGAGTAGAGATTGTTTGAATTGGTTCCTGCACATTCCTGACGGTGCAATAGATTACAGGTTATTATTGGTTAAGATCATTAAGTAGATCATTTTAGAATTAGGTGTGTTGATCTGAATTTTTCAACGATGCGGATACATCATTGGCTTTGTATTTTGTTTTGTTTGGAGTTGTTGTTTTCCTGTAACCGGGCGAGCAGTAGTGGAAAACTCAGTGCAGAGTTTTCGTATGCCGTAATGGTTCCTGATATTGTGATTGTACATGCAGGTATGGCACTGTTTCAACCTGACTTTGAAGTTGAACGCATTACCGGTACTCAACCTATATCTATACTGTTAGGTGCTTTTGTGTGCCTGTTGGTATTAAGCGCAGTTGTGATGGTGTTTGCACTTCGGAAAAGCCGGGCGTATCGCGAATTAAACAAACGCCACGAAGCATTGTTAATTACCAATAAAGAATTTGCTGCAGCTAACGAAGAATTGAAATATACCAACCAGAAGCTGGAAGATGCTCATGTAAAAATAGCAGAGCAGACACAAACGATACTTCGTCAGAAAGATGAACAACTTAACCGTGTGCTCGATTCTTCGCAGGATATAATCTGGTCGATCGATTTAACGGGGGCCGGCAAACATTATATCAGCCGCTCTGCCACGCAGGTGCTGGGCGACAATGTTCGGGGAGAATTATTGATCGATGCTATATATTGGCAACACCTCGTGTTGGAGGAAGACTGGCCGTTAAAAGAAGAAGCGCTCCGAAATGTATCCCTCGATGGCTACGCAGAGTGTACGTATCGCATACGCACCGCTGATGATGGTTATCAATGGCTGTTCGAAAAAATGCACGTGGTGGATGATGAAAACGGAATGCCGTTACGACAGGAGGGGATCATTGTAGATATTACTAATCAAAAGAAGGCAGAGGAAATTATACTTCGCTATCAGCAGCAAATCGATATTATATTTTCCAACACTCAGGAAAATATAGTGCTGATGGATTTTACCGGAAAAGTTTTGTTGTTTAATAAAGCGTTTGAATACTTCGCGGAAGCTGTAACAGGCGTTCGGCCGGTTGTAGGAAAGTATATATGGGATATAACTACCAAAGATCGCAGGGAGGTTTCGCAGCGATTGTTCCAGGAAGCGCTTGAGGGTAAATTGATAAAGACCACGGCGGTGTTTTATATGCAGGATAATGCTATATATCATTCTGTTCGATACGAGCCGATTATTAGCGATGGTAAAACTACGCATGTTGCCATTATAGCATCCGATATCACGCAATTGAAAGAACAGGAAAATATACTGCGCGAATCGGAAGCAAACCTGAAAGCTATATTTGATAACACCCGCGATTCTTTTACGTTGCTGTCTCCGGATTATACGATCATTGCTTTTAATAAAGCTAATTTTCAGAATGTGCTGCTGCGTACCAACAAGGAACTGCGTACAGGTGTAAACCTGCTGGAGTATATAGATGAAGATCGCAGAAGTGCTTTTACCTATTTACTGGAACGTGTTGAGAATGGTGAGATGATTTCCTACGAAGCTAATCTTCAGAACGGAGGACTTGAAGCTGCGTGGTTTAAAATAACCATCAGTCAGGTACGATCGGCTGAAGGTAAACTCTTTGGTTATTGCATCGAAGCGCATGATATAAATGAGCAGAAGGAATTTGAAGGTACATTAACGGCAATAGCGCGCGAGCTGTCAAGCTTAATCGAGAATGCCAACGTGCCTATATTTGGCATTGATCAACATGGAAAGATAAACGAATGGAATCGTGTCTCAGCAGAACTCACAGGTTTTTCAAGAACCGAAATGATCGGGCGTGACTGGATAACGAATTTACTCGAACCGGAATATCATGAAGTAGTAACAGCGATTATGAAAGATGCACTCAGCGGTGTACCCGTAAGTAATTTTGAATTGCCGGTGCTGAGTCGGAAGAAGCAGAAGATATCCTTGCTACTCAGTGTTTCACCACGGAAAGATGCTGAACATAAAATTGTTGGTGCAACGATTGTCGGTCAGAATATAACGGAGCTTATAGAGTATAAACAAAATCTGGAGCGTATGGTCTACGATCGCACGCGCGAGTTGAACGAGGCGTTGCAGAAGGAAAAGGAGCTTGTAGAGATGAAAAGCAAGTTTGTCTCCATCGCGTCCCACGAATTCCGTACACCGCTCTCTTCCATTTCACTGGCATCAGGTTTTATCAAAAAGTACAAACAGAAGATTACACCGGAGGAAGTTGATAAACGATTGGACAACATAGAAAAGCAGGTGGGACACATGACGCATTTGCTGGACGATGTGCTGCTGATCGGAAAAACGGAAGCCGGAAAGCTGGTGGTACATCCATCGGAAGTAGATATTGCTGATACGTTTGAGCGGTTGAAAAACGAGATAGAGCAAAGTACCGGCAATACACATACTATACGGTTACATATCGATAGTATAGAAGGTAGCGTGAATACCGATGAGAAACTGATTCGTACCATGGTAATAAACCTGCTCACCAATGCTGTCAAGTTTTCTCCGGGTGCTTCATACGTTGATTTGTTTGTAACTGCAGACTATAACAAGCTTGCGATAGGTGTAAAGGATTATGGTATAGGTATACCGGAGCAAGATATAAAAAATCTGTTCGAACCGTTTTACCGTGCAAGCAATGCTGCCGATGTGGAAGGTACCGGGCTTGGTCTTTCTATTATTAAGAAAGCGCTGGACCTGCTCAGAGGTTATGTAGATATAAAGAGTGTAATCGGACAAGGTACAGAAATAACTATAGTAATTCCGTTGGAACATGCCTAAGAAAATTATGGTAGTAGAAGATACTCCTGACCTGCTGCAGCATGTAACAGATTTCCTCACGATGGAGGGATATGATGTAGAGCCTTGCTCGAATGGTCATGATGCGTATCGGAAACTGGCATATAGTAAACCGGATCTGATCATCACGGATTTGCTAATGCCCAAGCTCGATGGATTTGCATTGATTGAAAAAATAAAACAGGACAAGACTATGCAACATATACCGGTTGCAATTTTTTCGGCAAAGCCACCGCATGAAAACGAAGCGCGGGCATTGAGTCTCAATGTGCAGGCCTTTATAAAGAAGCCGTGCTCGCTGGACGATCTGCATGAGATAGTAAAAAGTATACTGGATAAATAAGAAGATCATGAGTGCTGTAAAAGTTATAGTTGTAGACGATCACGGATTGGTGCGACAGGGTATCGTTTCGTTGTTACGTGAAAGTGGTGAAGTGGAAATCCTGAAAAGTGTAGATAGCGGAGAAGAAGCCGTGAACTACGCTACGGAGCTTTCACCGGATATAGTTATTATGGATATTGTGATGAGAGGAATGACGGGTATAGAAGCCACGCGTTGGATTAAGGAACAAAACCCGCATGTAAAAGTTATACTGGTGTCAAGCGAAGTAAATAAGGATTTTATACGCGCAGGTCTTCGCAGCGGTATGGATGGCTATCTCAACAAGAGTACAACATCCGATGTGTTGATGAAAGCTGTGCGCAGTGTAATGAAGGGAGAGAAATATTTTGGCACTGATATCACTTCGCTCGTGCTGGAAGAATTTTCATCACCACAAAAATCCACGCGCGATAATGACCGGGGAGAAAAGCTGAAGGGCAGCGTACTCTCCAAACGCGAAGAAGAAGTACTCACGTTGATAGCCGAAGGAAAAAGTTTGAAACAGATCGGAGAAGAACTTTTTATCAGTGTGAAAACGGTGGAAACGCATAAACTTCATATCCAGGATAAACTCGGGCTCACCGGCACGGCACAGCTTGTGCGATATGCCCTGGAGCGCAAGGTAACGCGATACTAAGCTTTTCACGTAGGCTACATCAGTAATATCCTGATTTTGTAAAATCATTCTATTGCTGTCAGATTTTAGGGTGCGCAATCAGACATTTGTTTCTGATTAACGCATATTAAACCATGGCAACGCCCGACACCGATTTACTGGCAGGAGAAAAACGAAAGGGCTTTTTGTTTCATACGGATGCCAGTGTTTCCAACGAGCGTTTCTGGAAAGAGCTCGCACAGTTGTCCATCACCATCAGCCGTACAACTTCCGTGTCCATTTGTGTTTATGACAATACGGTGTTGCGCGTAACAGCATCAGCCGGTACTATACTTTCAACCGAACGCATCGGGTTATGGGAAGCATTGATACAGCATGAACAATATACCGAAGTTGAAGACACGTTGAAAGATGTAGTGTTCAAATTTGATTCACGTGTACTCGATCAGCCTGTTATTCGTTTTCTGGCGGGTATGCCCATCGTTAATGGTCAGGGAAGTCGCATCGGTATAATTGCTTTGTCTGACAGCAAGCCTCGTAAATTTTCAGGAGAGCAGATCCAATCGTTAAGCATCATCAGCCGTGTTATTGCGGTACATCTTGAAATGAAGAATCGCATTTCTGCAGTCTAAGGATTTTACTGAGGAGATTTACTGAACAAATCTGCGTCCTTATTTTTTCAAAATCAGCATCACACGGATTCAAGTCTACACATTGTTATAGAATTTTGACGCATCAGTTTACAGTTATGATACAAGTCAATTTACAAACAATGGGAGAACAGAAGCGCACCGATACATCAATAGCACAAGAGCTTGCAAAAGCTAAAAATGTTATTGATAAATTTTTGTACGGCTGTTCTCATACCATGCGTGGACCATTGAAATCTATTTCAGGTCTTATAAAACTTTTGCAGAATCCGGAAGCAACAGAAGATCCTTACAAACATCTTGAGCTTATCCAGAAGACGGTTAATAAAATGGAAACCATTCTGAATGACCTTGAGCAGTTCCTGGTGAACTCACGAAGAGATCTTGTTATTGAATCGGTGTCGATGTCCAAAACGATTGATCTTATACTCGAGCGCTATAGCAGAGAGGCTGAAAGTAAGAACATCCGTTTTTCGAAAAGTATAACGCAAACAGTTCCGTTGTTCACGGATGTGGAGCGTCTCAATCTTATCCTGATACAGCTCATCTCGAATGCGCTGGTGTTTAATGATTCCGAGAAGGCAGACAAGCACATCGATATATTTGTGCGCGTTAACGAAAACGGATGTCATATTAAGGTATTGGACAATGGTATCGGTATGTCGTCCGACATTCAGAAGAATATATTTCAACTTTTCTTCCGCGGAGCGCAACAGTCGCAAGGTGCAGGCATAGGACTGTATGTAGTAAATGAAGTGCTGCGAAAAATGGGCGGCAGCATTACCGTTACGTCAGAGGAAGGATGTGGTTCAAGCTTCTTCGTGTGGATTCCCAACCTCAAATCGTAATGCCATCTAAGTGTTCTACGTATTTTCTAGGGAAAATCCTTAAGATATGGAGGAGCTCTTGATCTCGGTAAAAATCAGCTTGTCACTGATTTTTTAGATGTTTTTTCATTCCACTTTTGTATGACGAATAACCACGCAGTAACAACTAAATTTTAAAATTATGAGCGCGAACAGATCCATTAACCCAGCATTCTACAATAATAAGCAGACATTCGTAGAGTTATCTGTTCATGGCCGGGATGTTATGAATAAACCGAAGGCTGTGGGCCGTTATTTCGATCACGACAAGTTTGATAAGCTCACTGGTGGTTATGACAAGATACAGGCGGAACTGATCGAAGCGTTCTTGGAATTTACACCTGCGCTGCTGGAAGAACTTCGCACCATTGCTATGGCCGAGAACGTTGCTGATGTGGCGCGTATACTCCATAAACTGAAATCGTCAACATCTTTGTTGTGTTCAGACTCGCTATACTCTGAGATTATACATCTGGAAGAAAATGCAAACCATGTAAGTGATCCTGACTATAAAAGCCGGATCGCTGCGCTCATTACTTCGCACGAAGTATTGATGGAAGAAACCGAGACCATTCTTAAAAAACTGACGTAATCAAGACCCTCTCTATAACAATCCCCCATGAACTGCTTTCTGCCTACAGCTTTTGAAGACAGTCGGTTGGAGACACTTCGCAAACTTGAGATACTGGATACGAGTGATGAGAAAGATCTGGATGATATAGTCCAATTGATCGCTACCATCTGTGATGTTCCTATAGCACTTATCAGTTTAGTCGATGAACGCAGGCAATGGTTCAAAGCAAAAGTTGGCGTAGCTATATCAGAAACTCCGCGCGAACACGCTTTTTGCGCGCATGCTATATTACAAAATGAATTGATGATTGTGCCGGATGCGCTGGCTGATGAACGATTCGCTGCGAGCCCGCTGGTTACAGGTTCTATGGGAATCCGGTTCTATGCCGGGATGCCACTGATTACAACGGATGGCTACACGCTAGGTACGTTGTGCGTGATGGGCCGCAAGCCCGGAAATCTTACCGACTTTCAATGTCTCAGTTTGCGTACACTCGCACGCAACGTCATTAAACAAATTGAGTTGAAATACATGGCGCGCCAGATGGATGAGCGCGCTCGCACGCTGGAAGAATCCAACATGAAGCTGGCTATATTGAACCGCGAGAGTCGCGGTAACCTGGAGCATATCAAGTCGCTTCAGGACCAGCTCGAAATTCGCGAACGTCAATATCGCGAGATGGTGGAGAATGCCACCGACCTTATATATGAACTTAACACAGAAGGATATTTTTCATTTGTAAACCCGGTAATGGAACGCGTATCCGGGTATACAAGAGAAGAGTTGTTTGCCATGCGGTATTGGGAACTGGTATCTCCGGACCATCGTGATCGCATCGTCAACTTTTATAAAGAGCAGCGTAGGTCCGGTAAGCGTAATACTTACCTGGAATTTACTATGCTTACAAAAAGCGGAGAAGGAATCTGGATCGGTCAGAATGTAAACATGCAGTTTACCGATGACTATAAAGTTATAAAAGTAAGTGTTATATCACGCGATATAACAACATTGAAGAATACAGAGCTGAAGCGTATGGAGAGTGAAAATCGTTTTCGTACGCTGGCTGAAAATGCACCGGTCGGAATTTTTCAGACTGATGCAACGGGTGTATGCACGTATGTGAATAAACGTGTCAGTGAAATTACAGGCATGCCGGAAGAAGATATGCTCCGGGAAGGCTGGATAAAAGCTGTATACCCGGAAGATCTTTTGCGTGTAACCACTACGTTGCAACAGTCGGTTGAAGAAAAACACGGCTTCAAAATCGAGCTCCGTTTTGTAAATGATACACAGGGTATACGCTGGGTGATCAGCGAAGGTGTACCGGTGCTGGACGACAACGGGGTACTGACGGGCTATATTGGCACTACACACGATATAACCGAGCGCAAGCAAATGTTTCAGAAGCTGCGTGACAGTGAAGAGCTATACCGCCTGCTCTCCAGCAATACGCGCGACATGATTGCGCTTTACAAGATTGATGCGTCTGCAACACGTACGTTTATATCACCTTCAGTAAACGATATACTGGGATATACTTCGGAAGAGTTGGTGGGAAGTTCTCCCTATGATAATATACACCCCGAAGATGAAGCACAAGTAAAGAAGATATTGAAGTCTGTTGTGTTTACCGGAAACTCCGCGACACTTGAATATCGCATGCGCAGGAAAGATGGTACCTATGTATGGCTGGAATCTCATGCGCATCCGTTCTATGATGATAATGGAAACATGACCGGGTTTCAGAGTTCATCACGTGATATATCAAAACGAAAAGAGTTTGAAGCTTCGCTGAAGGTTGCCAAGGAGAAGGCCGAGGAAGCAACGCGCGCGAAAAGTTTATTCCTGTCGATGATGAGCCACGAGATACGCACACCAATGAACGCTATAGTCGGGCTCACCAATTTACTTTTGCAGAATGATCCGCGCGAAGATCAACGCGAGCGTCTCAACTTGTTGAAGTTTTCAGGGCATAACCTGTTAACGATTATCAACGATATACTTGACTTTAGCAAGATTGAAGCTGGTAAACTGGTTCTCGAGTCTATCGATATAAACCTGAAGAAACTGCTTTCGGATACAAGACAAATGCTGGAGCAGCGCGCGCAGGAGAAAAATATATCGCTCTATATGAAGTATGATGCGAAGTTGCCTGAATTTTTAAAAGGCGATACGGTTCGTATTTCACAGATTGTTACCAACCTGCTGAGCAACGCTATTAAATTTACCGAGCGCGGTTATGTTGAGCTGTCTGTAAAATTACTGGGCGAAGAGAAAGGTAAATATAAAGTACAGTTCGCTGTAAAAGATACCGGTATCGGTATAGAAGCCGATAAGCTTGAGACAATCTTTGAACATTTTACCCAAGCTGATAATGATATTACCAGGAGGTTTGGCGGTACCGGTTTAGGACTTACCATTACCAAAGGTTTACTTCATCTCATGGGCAGCAAGATTGATCTGGAAAGCGTGCCCGGCTATGGTTCTACCTTCTCGTTTGTATTAACGATGGACAAAGGTAAAGATGAGCCTGTTGCCGAAACTAATTCCGTGCCCGGTAAACTTGTTAATGATGAAACGATCAGCGTGTTGCTGGTAGAAGATAATCGCATCAATCAGATTGTAGCACTTAACTTTTTACAGCAATGGGGTGTAGCGGTTGATATAGCGAATGATGGATTTGAAGCGCTCACCATGATCAAACGCAAATCCTATAACATGATATTTATGGATCTGCAGATGCCGGGTATGGATGGCTATGAAGCTTCGCGAAAGATACGTGCCATGGAAGATCCGTATTTTAAAGAAGTACCTATCATTGCATTGACAGCCGCAGCCATGAGTGGTATGCGTGATAAAGTAATAGAAACCGGAATGAATGACTTTATCAGTAAACCGTTTGATCCGGAAGAGCTGCGTCTTAAGGTGGCAAAATTTACACTCTGGCAACAGAGCGCGTGATATAGCGCTGGGCGAATCGCTATACCGTTGCAGGTGCGTGAGAAGAGGTGAGTGGCAACCGTATCACCACAGTAGTGCCGGCATCCTTCTGACTGGATATACCTACAGTTCCATTTAGTTTTTCAACAATGTGTTTAACAATATAGAGACCCAGTCCCGGGCCTCTTGCTTTTTTATGTGCCCGGTAAAACATATCAAATACGCGCGGTAAAAACTCTGGTGGTATACCATCGCTATTGTCTGTTACTTCAATTTTGGCGCGGTTATTCTCTCGCGTTACCGTAATGTTGATCGCACATTCCTGTGTATCATCAGTATAGGTCATGGAATTTTTAATGAGACAATAAAATATAGGCTTGATGATAAACGGATCGCTGTAAAAATTTATATCATTGTCTTGACGTATCGAAAGTGTAGTGCGTTCGCTGTTGGGTAAATATTGAAGATCGCGGATAGCCTCGCGTGCTATTTCTTCAAAGTTGATTTTGTCGTTGATAATCGGGTTGTAATATAGCGTAGAGATGCGTGTCAGTTCTTCGAGAATTGTTATCATATCTACGTTGCAGTCGTCAAGCATTTTCAGAAAATCCTGCTCTTCGGTATCTTGTGAAATCATCTTCAGTACATTGATCAATCCTCGTGCAGAAGATACCGGTCCGCGCAATACATGCGAAGTGTGGTATAGAAATGCATTCAACTCCGTAATCTTCGACTCGAGACTAAACTGTACAGTCTTAAGGGCTGTTATATCCGTTATCATTCCAAACGCACCGCTATAGCTGCTTTGGTTATCGTAGAGCGGGTTGCCGGATATAGAAGTCCACACTTTTTTACCAGTCTTGGAGTTCAGTTTAATTTCGAGCGATATCTTTTTACCCTTGCCCAGTTTTTTGAAATGCTCAATGGAGCGGGCACGGTCATCGTGATCCATAAAACTGAAGAACGATCGCGTGATCATTTCTTTTTCAGAGTATTCCAGCATTTCAGCCAGGCGCCTGTTTACAAATATAGTCTGGTTGTGGGCGTTGAGTACCCATATACCTTCCTGCGCTGTTTCGATAATCTTGCGATAGCGCTCCTCGCTTTCGCGCAGCATCTGCAGCGCGAGTTCTTTTTCATCTTCTGCTTTCTTTTTCCGCAGCATGTTGGTGAGGCTTATCGGAAAGCGCTTCAGGTTTGATTTCAGCAGGTAATCATCTATACCTTCGCTTAAACAACCTGCGGCAAATTCTTCCGTCAATCCTCCGGAGATAAGTATAAAAGGAACGCGTGCGTTCTTCTTTCGCAGTATACGTATAGCCTGTATGGCATCGAAATTGGGTGGAATATTAAAATCTGCAATGACTACATCCGGATCGAAATTTTCTACCGCTGCTATATACTCCTCTTTATTGCTGGCAATTTTAGAGACCAGCTGAATGTTGAAGGAAGCGATTTCGTATAGCAGCAACTCGGCATCGTCAGGGTTATCTTCCAATATTAAAATACGATAGGTTTTCAGGTATAGCTGTACCTGGAGCAGCGCTTCTTCGAATTTTTCAAAATCGAGTTTCTTGTGGATATAGGCAGTAACACCCAGCTTGTACTTTTCGAAAACTTCATTCTCATTTTCATCTGATGTGAATACCATCACTGGAATGTTGCGCGTTGATTTGTTGCTGCGCAGTTGCCTGAGTACCTCGAGTCCGCTGATGGTGGGAAGATTTACATCCATCAGAATTACTTTCGGTAAATGTTTAACGGGTGTGTGTATATAGGGGCCGCGTGCAAATAGCATGTCCAGCAATTCATCGCCAGTCCGGAGGCGCACAGTATTATTGTGAATGCTGTTGCGCACCAGCAAATCCCTGATCATTTCGGAATCATGATCATTTTGCTCAACAAGAACAATCTCCGGGTGGGGGCTTTCGGTTGTGTTCATGCTAAATCTGTCCTATAGGCTTTTCATTTATAGTATTCCAGTATAGTGTAAGAGTCTTTACTACGTGTACATAAAATTCAAATTCTACGGGTTTCACTACATAGCTGTTGACGCCCAGGTTATAGGCTGTTGCAATGTCTTTCTTTTCCCGCGAGGATGTGAGTATTACAACGGGTAGGGTACGCGTTCGTTCGTCTTCACGAATCCGCTTCAGTATTTCCAGTCCGTCTATTTTCGGCAGCTTCAGATCAAGCAATACAAGTTTGAGATCATTTTGAATGCGCTTGTTCTCAAAGCTTTTTTTGGCGAACACAAAGTTGAGCGCTTCTGCGCCATCATTCAGGTGCAATAGATTTATTTTATTATCTCCGAGACGAAGCGCATGCATGGTTAGTTCTGCATCATCCGGATTATCTTCTACCAATAATACTTCTACACGATCAGCTTGCTCCATGAGTTGTTGTATTTAGTGAAAAATAAAAAGTAGCTCCTATACCTTCTTTGCCTTCTGCCCAAACCTGTCCGCCATGTCGTGTTATAACGCGCTTTACAATGGCCAGACCCACGCCCGTACCGTTGTAATCCTGCGGACTGTGCAGCCGTTGAAATACCCCAAACAGTTTGTTATAGTATTCCATATCGAAGCCAACGCCATTGTCCTTTACGTAATATTGAATTTCTCCCTTCTTTTCAATCGATCCGATTTCAATATGCGGCTGTTCTCTTTTGGAAGAGTATTTAAAGGCATTGGAGACCAGGTTCAGAAAGACCTGTCTCATCAATGCTATATCTCCGGATGCCGGGTGCAAATCGCCTACCCGTACCGTTGCATGACTATGCGTCCCCTTGAATTCATCCAGTACTGAATTTACTAAAGTTTTCATATCTATGAACGTACGGTCTATATCTTTTGCACCAATGCGTGAAAGCATGAGCAGATCATTGATAAGGTTACTCATCTTGGTAACATTTCTGCGGATGTTGTCCAATAGTCGTTTGCCCTCCGGATCAACCGTGTCCTGAAACTTGTCCATGAATATGGCGATAAACCCATCGATAGCACGCAGCGGTGCCCGCAGATCGTGTGATACGGAATAGGAAAAAGATTCCAGTTCTACGATATGTTCCTCCAGTTCGCGATTGAGTTGCTGGATCTGGTGTTCCGCTTTTTTTCGTTCGGTGATGTCGCGTATTGCTGCGAGCGCCAGGGTGCCGTCTTCCGTTTCCAACGGACTTAAACTGATCTCTACGGGAAATTCGGTTCCGTCTTTTCGTTTGCCGTACAACTCCAGCCCTATACCCATGCCCCGCATACGGGGATCGTTGAAGAATCCATGCCGGTGATGTGGATGTGCATGATGAAAACGTTCCGGTATAAGAATCTCGATAGGCTGTCCTATAATCTCGCTGCGCTCAAACTGAAATATATTTCGCACCTGGGCATTTACCATTTGTATATTACCGTCTTGTCCTACAATAACCATGGCATCCGGGGCAGATTCAAGGAGTGCTTTGAATTTCTCTTCCGATTTTTTCCGGAGCGAGATATCGCGTATGGCTGCGAGTGCAACTATACCGGCTTCTGTTTCCAGTGGACTCAGACTGATCTCTACCGGAAACTCCGTCTCATCTTTTCGTTTGCCATATAACTCCAGGTCTATACCCATCCCTCGCACACGCGGATCGTTAAAGAAACCTTTACGATGATCCGGATGATTCTGGGTATATCGCTGCGGAATCAGTATTTCAACCTTATTACCAACAAGCTCTTCGCGTTTGTACAGGAAAAGTCTTTCAGTTTGTTCGTTGACCATCTGAATCTTGCCGTCACGTCCTACAATTACCATGGCATCAGGAGCAGATTCGAGTAACGCTTTGAACGTTTCGCGCGATTTCCGTTGCTTGGTAAAGTCGCGCGCGATCTGTCCTATACCGGTAATGTTACCCGCTATATCCCGAAGAGGCGAAACCGTTAGTGATATATATACCGGTACACCGTCTTTTCGCAGCCGCTCTGTCTCAAAGTGATCAATGGACTCACCGTTCTTCAACCGCTCCAGTATAGTTTCAGCTTCAGCCGTGCGGTCGACAGGTAGTATAAATGTTATTGGTTTACCCAACGCTTCGTCACGGGTAAAACCAAAAAGTTTTTCGGCTCCCTTGTTCCAACTTGTAATAGATCCCGCCAGGGTAGTACTAAAGATGGCATCCTCCGTGCAATCAACTATTGAAGCTAAAATTGCTTGTGTGTGATCGGGCTTATTATTAGCGAACAGTTCCATTTAAAACAACAATATTAAGTATTCACTGTCTTGTAAAGGACAGGACTATGAAAACAGGTTATACATAATCGCACAAAACACACCTGCATCTGTGGCGAACAGGCTGACGATCAAATCTTAATAATAAGATAAGCGTATTGATGGTCTAATCCAAATATAGTATTACCGTATTTTTTTAGCATGCAAGCCGCCATTGGTTTTGAGTTAAACTATAAACGACCGCAATAAAGCAGTTTAGTCTCTCGCTTGTATCCGTATAATTACGGATATGAAACTCTATATTTTATGTACATACTCTTCCTGATCAATTAGGACAAGTGTATTTTTATATATGCGCTACTTTTGATCTTCAGAAACACCTGACTTGCTGTATGAGTTACCCGTATGGGGAGCTGGTGCTAAATCTATTCTGATTTCCGGAACGTAAAAAGAGGGTTGAGATGAAGCTGCATATAGCATTGTTCCTACTGGTGTTTTTTCATTCGGCATGCCTGGCACAGGAAGGCGACTACTTTTTAACACATCACAAGTACGATGATGATCGCTACGATCCGGTAAATTTTGATGTAGCGCAAGACAGCAACGGTCTTATCTATATTGCCAACAAAGGGGGCATATTGCGTTATGATGGTCACAACTGGGACCTTGTTTCGTGCAACGGTTCCGTTTACGATGTTCACATCACACCACAGAACCGGGTATATGTAGCCGGTAAAACCGGTTTTGGTTACCTGCAAAATGTTACAGGCTTGTCAAATGCATCCTATATCCCTATATTCAGTAAAGCTCCGGTAGAAGGCATTATTCGCATTGAGCAGCGCGCGGATAGTATCCTGTTCCTCAGTAATAAGACACTCTATATATACCAGGAGTCGAAGAATACCACCAGCCAGGTTCAGGCTCCGGAGAATAATGATTTTACAAATATATTTATCCTGTCAGGAAAGGTTCTGTTGCAGACACAGAACAAGAATATATATACGCTGCAAAATGGAAGGTTAAAGGAGGCGGTAACGGCATGCCCGCGAAATGCGTGGATATTATTTGCGGCAGATCATCCGTCTAATAAATCAATCAGCCTCATTGGTACAGATCGTAATGAACTTTACTGGATACGTCAGGGTAAAGCATCGCGAATATATCCGAAGGACGATGGGTATATCGAGCAATCTGAATTGACGGCGTGTAGCTGGGTAAGTAATAATCTGATCGCGATCGGTACATTGCGGGGTGGTGTTGTATTTCTCAATGCTACCACGGGCATGATCGATAAGATCGTTAATTACCATACCGGTTTACCGGATAATGAGGTATATGCGCTGGGCAGCGATCGCGATAAAGGAGTATGGGTAGCACATGAGTATGGCTTCACACGCATAGCACCGGAACTTCCTTTTCGTTGCTTCTCTAATTTTCCGGGTATAGAAGGAAATCTGTTAGCGGTAATGCCTTTTGAAAATACAGTATATGCAGGTACCAGCACGGGCATGTACTACCTGGAAGAGACTAAAAATTTTCAGACAACACTGCAGCGTGTTGAGGTAAAAGGATCACCCCGACAAAACAGGAAAGAGCGTACCGAGAACAAAGTGTCCGTTAAGACAGAGGCGCAACCGGTAAAGACAATAACGGAAGAGGCAAATACAAAAACAAAACGCAAGGCCTTTTCATTTCTGAAGTCGAAGAAAAAGAAAGCACGTGAAGAAGAAGTAAAAGAAGAAGAAAGTCGGCCGGAGGTTGAAGAAAAAACGGTCGAGCCTGCTAAACGAAAAAGTACGTTTATACAACGCATTTTTTCACGCAAGCCCAAGACTATTTTTGAACGTCATCGCCAATTAAAATCTGTGCGCTATATCTATAAGGCCGTAGCGGGTTTTACGGGCAAAAGCAGTAGCATAAGGCATCTTAAAAACAGCCTGCTGTCAGGTGGTACGGGTGGTTTATTTGAGATCAAAGAAAAAAAGGCAGTTCGCATTGATGACGATAACACACTGGTGTTTTCCTACGATGCGACTCTTAACGAGATATTCTCGTTTACGGGCGATCATATCTTAAAAGTATTCTCGCAGGAAAAAGACAAATGGTCAATGTCATCTTCGATAAAGATCGAGGATGATATAGTACATATTAACCGTACGAGCCAGCAGGACATATGGCTGGCTGGTCGCAATGCTATATATCTGTTACAGCGCAATATTGCGGGTCAATTGCAGGTAGTGCGTACGTTGGGCATCAGCAATCCATTCAATGACGATGTATACTCGTTCGTGCATAATAATAAAACATATTTTATCACTTCGCACGATTGTTTCTATTACGATGCATCGCGTAAAGTTCTGTTGCACGATCGTGAATTCAAAAAGCAGTTCGGTAAAGCCGAGCGCGTTATCATGAGCAATGAGAGTATATGGATTTTCAACGGCACCCGATGGATCTGTCTCACCGATAAAGACACACAGCATCGGG
The DNA here is from genome assembly GCA_902168205.1 of uncultured Chitinophaga sp. GTDB lineage: Bacteria > Bacteroidota > Bacteroidia > Cytophagales > Cyclobacteriaceae > Ohtaekwangia > Ohtaekwangia kribbensis. Next base: position 1,188,037 of record CABHOK010000003.1, read on the forward strand.
CATTAAATGTACTTGGATTCTTCAAGCAGGTAAAATCGCTGTACGCACAGCAAGGCGGAGAATGCTGGGTAACAACCAGTACCAACGAACTATACAAGGTTTCTTCTGCCGGGTATAACGAGTCTTCCATGATGCACAAGGTTTTGTTGCGTGAAGTCCGGAGTAAAGAAGGACAGCCGTTGCCACTCGAAGACCTTCATGTAGAGCAGGATAACAGTTCGCTTGCGTTTGAGTTTGTTCATCCGGATTACCTGGGATTAATCGGTGTTCAGTACCAGTATAAACTCAACGGACTTTCTGATGAGTGGACAGCCTGGACTCCCAACTCGTCACTTTCATACCAGTTGTTGCCCGCAGGTTCGTACAATCTTCATGTGCGTATACGGGATACGTTGGGTAAAGTATCTGAAGAACAGGTAATCCATTTTAATGTAGTGCCTCCGTACTGGAAGACCTCGTGGTTTTACCTGTTGGAAATTATCTTCTTCGGTTCATTGTTGTGGGCAACCTTCAGACTTAATCGTAAAGAGAGTCGCTATGAGTTTATTACGCGTATACTTACGTTGCTAACGTTGGTGCTCATCATCGAGCTGATCCAAAACCTGGTAGAGAGTTACTGGGCTACCAACACATCTCCTGTTATCAACTTCTTTGTGCAGGCAGCCATCGCGTTGCTGGTATATCCCGTTGAAAAGATTCTTCGACAATTTCTATCCGGCAAACCAAGTTAGATCCTTTCATTTCTTTAACGTATGATGATATCCGTAGAAATACGGAGGTTGTTTTCGGTAATTATAGATTCTGAGTTAAGCATTAAACCAGACAACAGTTCCTTTGGGAAGAATATACTTTTGCTTCTATAAAATTGTCAACTATAAAACGAAAGTATATATATGAAATATCCGGCAAAAGAGAAGTCGATATGTCGGTAATACAACCAAACAGATACGACCCCTAAACCCATTTCCCTTTATTAAGAAGAACATTGATCGAAACATGAAGCTGAAATTCAAACTTTCTTACCAGATATCTGCGGGATATCTGGTAATCGTACTGGTCGCTATCATCGCTATAGTATCATGCTTTAGCGCGTTGGAAAGAAACAAGGATCTGGATACACGTATACAGCAAGTGTATATGCCATTTTACTTTTCCCTGAAGGATCTTGATGCACTGCTGGCAAATTCATACAGACTAACCAGTCGTTGGGTGGCGCACGAAGACAGTAACCAGGAGAAACAGGAACTAAGAACTATTCATAAGACACAATATTTCGAAGTAAAACAAAACCTGGATGAAATACTGAAGAACTCATCACTGGCGTCTGATCGCCAGGCAATTCAGGAGTTGTTTAGCGATTTTCAAACTGTAATTTCTGCGCAGAATGAATTGATGAGTTTACTCAAAAACGATTCGTCATACCTAAACACAGAATCTTTTGATCGCGCGCATCGCGTTTTTGAACAAAAAGTTACCCCTCAAACCAGGCAGTTACGCGATAAACTCGACACACACATCCACAATCTTGATACTACCATCGATGAAGTACGAGCAGACAAACAGCATGCCTATACGCGTGTAGTCATTACGTTGATTGTGATGCTTGCCATGTTTATAGGTATAGCGGGGATGGCGTATTTCTTTTCCATTACGCGCGTGGTAGATCCCATCATTGAGTTGAAAAAAGTGATTCGCGAAGTAGGAGAGGGCAGTAAAGCAAAAGTAGCTTTTGAAAAGAGAAACGATGAGATAGGTCAGATCGGTCAGGCACTTGCTTCTCTTACAGAAGGTATGAATTCCAAGCTCGTATTTGCCGAGAAGATTGGTAAAGGCGAATACGATACGGATTTTGAATTACAAAGCGATCGTGATGCTATGGGTAAGGCATTGCTCGATATGCGTGACAACCTGAAGCGAAATACAGAAACCGAGCGTCAGCGAAACTGGTCTATAGCAGGTCTTGCAGATTTTGCCGAGATCATTCGCAGTCAGGATGATTCTCAAACACTGGCCGATACCATCATCAGTAACATTGTACGGTATACTAACTCAAACCAAGGAAGTCTGTTTGTTGTGCAGGACAGTGCCGAAGGCGAAGAAGAGCACCTGCTGCTATATTCTTGTTATGCGTGGGATAAGAAGAAATTTGAGGAGAAGAAAATCTATAAAGGACAAGGACTTGTAGGACAATGCTGGCAGGAGGGCAATCCTGTTTTTCTAACGCAGGTTCCGGCCAACTATGTGCACATTACTTCCGGTCTCGGCTATGCTACTCCGCGATCTATTTTTATTGTACCGCTCAAGATCAACGAAGCTATATATGGTGTGCTGGAACTCGCATCCTTCGAACCATACCCCCAACACAAACAGGAATTTATAGTAAAGGTTTGTGAAAATATAGCGGCTGCTATAGCATCTGCAAAAAATGCCGAGCAGACCAGGCATCTGCTGGAGGTAAGCCGACTTCAGACTGAAAATCTGCACGCACAGGAAGAAGAGATGCGGCAGAATATGGAAGAACTTGCAGCTACGCAAGAGGAGATGCAGCGTATTCTTACTGAAACACAGAATAAGGAGCGCTACTTGCGTGATCTCATGAATGCATCAACAGATGCGATTGTAACATTCGATCGCGAATACAGGGTTATACATTTCAACACGGCGATGCAAAAGAGCTTTGAGGCAGAGGGCATAAGGCTGCAGGAGAAAAGTAATTTTCTTTTGCTGAGTAATAATACGAAAGATCCTGACTGGAAGAAAATATATGATCGTGCGCTGGCCGGAGAAACTATCCATAAAGAAATAACGCTCCGGGATAGACATTTTATAGTACAATATGTACCCATGCGTGATGATAGCAATCATGTATTTGCTGTAGCACTTTTTTCGAAAGACGTAACTGACATCACAAAAGCTAAACTGGAAGTTGACAGGTTGTTAAATGAAAGCCGGCTGAAGGAAGTTGAATTGCGCGACACGATGGACAGACTGCAGGCTACGATGGAGAGTGATGCAAAACGTAGTCGCGAACTGGAACGCAATACTTCTCAATTGGAAGCGCAGAAGCAGATGATGCTAAAGGCTATTGAGAAGCTGAAAGAGAAGGAAAAGGAAACACAGGCGCAGGAGGAAGAACTTCGCCAAACGATGGAAGAACTGCAGTCTACTTTGGAAGGTGAAGCTAACCGAAGCAGAGAACTCGAGCGAAGCGCAGCTCAAATGAAAGCGCAGGAGCAGATGATGTTGAAAACGATTACCAAGCTGAAGGAGAAAGAAAACGAAACGCAGGCGCAGGCTGAGCAGATCCGGTTAAAGGAAGAACAACTGAAAGCGCAGGAAGATGTACTCCGACAGATGATGGAGGAACTGCAATCCGGTGGTGTAAAATAACTGATAACGAGTTGAAGGGTGGCGGTTGGCAATCAACCGGATAAAAGTAAGGATATACTATATATAGTCTCGATAAGCATGCGCGTATATTTTGATAACGACTTTGTAAACATAGAGTATAATACAGACTATACATTCATTGTTTTGAAATGGAAGATAGCCCCCTGTTCAGATGATTTCAGGCAAGGTCTGCATACGTTGCTTCTGGCGATGCAGCATTTTAAAACGGGAAAAGTTGTTGTTGATGCATCGCAGCTGGGGACGTTGTCTTCGGAAGACCAGGAATGGTCCGTTACATCATGGGCCAATAAAGCCGTTCGCGCGGGATACTCGCATCAGGCTACCGTTGTGTCCAAAGATATTTTTTCAAAAATACCTAAGAGTGAGAGACTCACGAATATTGGTATACTGACGTTTGCTGTTTTCGAATCATTTGAAGATGCTATTCGCTGGATGGAGCAGGCTACTCAAAGTTATCAATGAATATACGCTAGATCCCAATCAGGTATAAAGGATGAAAACCAAAGTAAAAAAATTTCTTACCCGAAATGCAATCACGGTAGCGATCATCATGATCGTATTGTTGTTGGTAACAAACGTTGTGCTTATTCTTCAATATAAAGCAACGCTTGTAAAGAACACCGCCATTAAGCAAAAGGCTGAAGAGATTAAGTATAAGTCTGGCCAATTGATTGACTACGTATTGCATAATATGGACCTCGGTATACGTGCGTATGGTGCAACCAAGAACAAGGATATGTTAGCTCCTTCGATGACAGCCATTGAAAAAATAGATCAAGTGTTTGATGAACTGGAAGGCGGCCTGCAGGAGCAGGCACAACCATATGATGTGGCGGGATTGAAAGAGCTTCGCAAAACCTATATCGAGTACGGTAAGTTTATTCATGAGATGGCACGCATGATTGAGCTGGACAGTATGAATACATTTCGCGCAATGATGTCGGAAGATCGCGGATTGAAAGTGTTTATGCATTGGAACGATGTCGGGGTAAAGATCAGTATTCACGAAGATGTCATTAACGGGCAAGCCGAAGAGAGTTATCAGGCTGCCATAAATAATAATATATACCTGCAGTTCTTTATATTGATTGTGAGTTTGCCGACACTCGGGTTTGTAATCTATAAAATTCGAAAAGATAACAACGAACGCTTTTCTTTGCTCACAGAACTCGAACAGAACAACCGTAAATATGTTTTCAATCCGGGAACGTCATCCTATTCCAACGATCAGAAACAGTTAATCGAACACTCAATCAAAAATCTTCAACAGGCGAGTGAGTTCATTGAAAATATATCGGAAGGACGATATGATACCACGTGGACTGAGTTGAACGATGCCAATAAAGCACTCAACGAAATGAACCTGGCCGGCAGACTTACGCGCATGCGCGATCAGCTAAAGCAAATGAAGAAAGAGGAGGAGCGCAGGCTGTGGAGTAACGAAGGTATAACGCTGTTTTCGGAAACCGTTCGCAATCACCAGAAGAACTTAACGGAGCTGTCGCTCGAAGTAGTGCGTTTCCTTACCAAGTATATGAATGCACAGCAGGGCGGCCTTTTTGTTTTGAAAGAAGATGAAAGTGAATCTTACCTGCAGCTTGCAGCGTGCTATGCCTTTGATCGCAAGAAATATATAGAGAAGAAAATAGAAATAGGCGTGGGGCTCATCGGCCAGGTGTACCTCGAAGGACAAACCACCCTCATTACGAAAGTTCCACAAGGATATACCTATATAACATCCGGAATGGGAGAAGCTACACCAGAGTGCTTGTTGATTGTGCCGATGAAGTATAATGAGCGAACGGAAGCAATCATTGAGTTGGCGAGTCTGGAGAAATTTGAAGATTACCACGTAGCGTTTATAGAGAAAGCAGGGGAGTTTGTTGCTTCTGCATTGCAAAGCGTACGAACAACAGAGAAGATGCAGAACCTGCTTGATGCTTCACGACACCAGGCAGAAGAGATGCGATCTACGGAAGAAGAAATGCGCCAGAACCTGGAGGAGCTGCAGGCTACGCAGGAGGAAATGGTTCGCAAGCAAAAAGAGATTGATCGCATACGCGAAGAAGAGGCCGAACGTGCGCGTAAAGTAGCTGAGAGCAATCGCCAGGCTACCAATAAAATTATAGAGAAGCTGAAAGTTACGGAAGAAGAGCTTCGGAGATTAAAGGAAGCCTGAAAACTGATAACTACTTTGATACTATTATAAACAGTACTTACAGATATATACCATAAAAGACCTGGACATAATTATTGCTTTTGGAGCTAAACAGAACTGAAATGATATCTATGCGTGTGACGGAGTTGCTCAGGCTTACAACAACATCAGGAAGAACTTATCTGATCGTTAATCAGCTTGACACAGAGGGGTTGGAAGTGATCTGGAAAGGATTTACTCCCCAGGGAATTTTTAAGGCAGGTATAGATATGGTTGCGGAATTGATGGTAAAGCATCGCCCCGCAATTTTGGTGTTTAACGTCCTGGAGCATAATACGAGCGAAGAGTTGCAGCGGTATGCTACTGCTGCGCTGCTTGAGTACGCCAAGAAGTACTTTATGCGTACTTTCTCGGGGCAGAAATTCAAGCGTGTGATTGTAACGAATACGATTGGCCCGGAGGATGTTGAAGAACCCTCGAAGGGATATTTTGTGCGACTATCTGAGCCACGTGTAGAGACTGTATATACATCGAGTACAGAGGAAGCTTATCATATTGCCGGACTCCGGTAAGAACCTTGATCAATGAAATATACTGCGATGTATAGCGGGTGCCTGCCTGATAACCACATTGGATTGAACTGATTTCGGATGATTTTTAATTACCCCCGGGAAGATCGATCACTGGAAGTGAACATTGTGCTTAGCTTCACCAAGAGCACAATGATCATTACGGCACTCTATGCAATTTATGATTTTTTTCAGAACGATTTTGATGCTGGTGTAAAGGCCGGTGTTACGATGATTGTATATAGCAGCCTGTATGTTCTCATTCTATATACGAGAGGTGCACGTGGCGTTATCAAACTTATCATGGGCATGTATATGCTCTCCGTTCTGGGAGGTTTCTTTTTTCAGGGTGGACTATTCAATGTCAATGGCTTTGATATGTTTGCACTTATTATTGCGCTTACGTTCGTGTTTAACGGGAGCGAACGCGTTGTGTTTTTGTCGTTGTACACACTGCAGATTCTGACTGTGTCCTATATTCAGATTGCACATCCGGAGTGGATATCGAACGTGCGCGACAAAGATTCCGTGCTCGTGAATATAGCCGAGATATTTGCCCGCATTTTAAATGTACTCTACATAGTTTACCTCTATAAGAAAGAATTTGAGAAAGAGCGCGAGCGTGTATTTGAGACCAACGAGAAACTAGAGGAAGCAAACGCAGAGGTATACGCGCAAAATGAAGTTATCGCGTCTTACAACCGATCACTCGAAGTACTGGTTGAAGAGCGAACCAAGGATATACAGTCGCTGAATCAGAAATTGATTGAATACGCTTTCTTCAACTCTCACAAAGTAAGAGGGCCGTTAGCCAGAATACTGGGGCTCATATACCTGATCCGGTTAACCTCCGCAGTTAATCAAAACGAGAGTATCCGTTCAATAGACGACCAGATTGAAATGCTGGAGAAAAGTGCCACCGAACTTGATGACGTAATCAAAGCCATTACCGTTCTGCTGGACGAAGAAACAAAAGATATACTTGAATATCGAACCGCACTCTCTGTAAGAAAGGGAGATGATCGTTCGTCAACACAATCCATTTCGTAATGCGTTTAGAGTTAGGAGGATTTTTTCAATGGACGCATCGTTGGAGAATCAAACTTCGGCCATCATTCATTTCTACAAACATAATGATGCTTGCCCTATACGTGCATAGCTATGCACAACCTTCGATCCATTACTCGTATGCCGTGTTTGTTCAAAGCTTCGCCCGGTATAGTTCGTGGCCGGTATCACCCAGTGGTTTTAAAGTGGTGGTTGTAGGAAATACAAAGGCTTACGATGAAATCGTGAAGAGCGTTGCAGGTAAAGTGATAGCCGGGTCTGCCGCCACCGTTGTAAAGAACGATGATGATGATGCCAGTATAGAGGATGCGAGCATTATATATATAGCGGATGGTGCGAGTAATCAACTATCGCAGCTGTTGAAAGTAACAGATGGTAAACCTGTAATGATTATAGCGGAAAGGGAAGGACTTCATAAGAAAGGCGCTGCAATGAGTTTTATAGTGATCAACAGCAAATTGAAGTTCGATATCAATATGAAGGAACTGGACAAACGCAATCTGAAAATTTCGGCACAACTAACAGCGTTAGCCAACAATATTCTTGAGTGAATTCAAATAATAAGAGAACTATACATGACAACCTTACTTTACCTGACAATTGTATGAAAAAAGGACGCAACAGGCGACACTATTTGCTTTTTACTTGTTTTATACTCATGGGAATTTCCAGCGCACTTGCTCAGAAGCAGGTGGTGAGTGGAGTTGTAACCGATCCATCACTGGGAGCACCGATTCATGGCGTAAGTGTCATGGTTAAGGATTCCCTCACCTTGACAACTACTGATGCCGAGGGTAAATATTCGATCCTGGTAAAATCAACCGACATACTGGTTTTTTCGATATCAGGGTATATATCTGCCGAACTCCCTGTAGGCAACAACACACACCTCGATGTTGCGCTTGAAGAAGATATACAGTCACTCGCAGAACTTATGGATGTTGTATTGGTTGGTTACGGTGAATTGAAACGAACGGATCTTTCGAGTGCGCAGGTATCGTTGGATGACAAACAAGTTGACATGACATTGAATACTACGGTTGAGCAGGCGTTGCAGGGTCGTGCAGCCGGAGTATATATTACGCAGAACACGGGCCAGCCCGATGGATCAGTATCCGTAAACGTACGCGGTATAAATTCTGTAAACGGTACAAATGATCCGCTCTATGTAATCGATGGTATACAGATTAATACCAGCGGAGCATTCGGCAGTAACAGTGCAGTATCTCCTTTGGCGGGATTGAATCCGGCAGATATTGAGACGATCGAAGTGTTGCAAGGACCTTCTGCCACGGCTATATATGGATCGCGTGCTACCAATGGTGTAATTCTCATCACAACCAAACGCGGCAAACAAGGTGATCTGAGTATACGATATGGATTTCAATATGGTATACAGAATACCCCAAAGCAACTTCCGGTGTTGAACCAGCAACAGTATGCTCAATTTACAAACGAATTACATGCGAGCGCGGGGGGGACAAGTCCGGAAGAATTTCAGGACGTATCGTTATTGGGCAAAGGTACTGATTGGCAACGTGAACTGTTTACAACGGCCCCCCTGGTGAACCATCAGCTCAGCATCAGTGGTGGTAAAGAAGATACTCAATTCTATTTGTCGGGTGATTATTTCAAACAGGATGGTATTACTCCGGGAGCAGGCTTTGATCGCGGAAGCATTCGGTTAAATGTCGATAACCAGACGCGCTCTTGGTTAAAACTGAATGTGAATCTGAATGTTAACCAGACCGATGATAAACTTACTGCACAAAGCGAAAATGTAATTGTAAATACACTTGCTATTGCTCCTAATATAGCAGTACGAAATCTCGATGGTAGCTGGGGCGGAGCAGATAATGCCAACGGCAACAGCGTGCAGTATACGCCTTACAACCCGGTAGCCATTGCCAACCTCATCCAGAATAAATATAAACGCAGACAGTTACTGGGCGGTGTAGGTGCTGAGGTCAATCTTGCGAAGGAACTTACGTTCAAAACATCACTCAATACAAATATAGGTACAGCCAGCACGACATACTTTGTGCCGACCTATACGCTTGGGCAACAGGCAAACAATATAGCAAACCTTACCATAACAGAGACAAATTCTAGCTACTGGAGCTGGAACCAATTACTGCAATACAATAAAACAATAGGTGATCATGCTGTTGGCGTTATGGTGAGTCATGAAGCGCAGTACGGTCTCGTGAAGAATGTCTCCAGCGGACGCATGGGCTTTATTACTACCAATATACTCGACCTGAATGCCGGTAACAGCAGTGAATCATCAAACAGTAGTACGCAATCGGATTGGGCGATGGAGTCTTACTTCAGCCGGGTAAACTATACATTTAGAAATAAATATATAGTACAGGCAGCGATGCGTGCTGATGGATCATCAAACTTTGGTCGCGACCATCGTTGGGGAGTGTTCCCATCGGGTTCCGTAGCGTGGCGTATTTCGCAGGAACCGTTCATGAAGAGTATAACTCCAATCAACGAATTGAAGCTCCGCGCTGAGGCCGGTGTTACGGGTAACCAGGGTAATGGCGGAGTATATAGCGCACTTACCCCGATCACTACTTCATGGGGAACAGGTTTCGTTACCAGCCAGTATGGAAATCATAATCTGAAGTGGGAGCAAACTACAACTTATAATATAGGTTTCAACCTGGGACTGTTGCAGGATCATATTCATGTTGAAGGCGACTTCTATATCAAGAAGACTGATAACCTGATCATGAAAAGTCAGTTGCCTGATTATTTAGGAACGAACGGAAACGGTTCGATTGCTTCGCCAACGGAAAATATAAGTGCACTTGAAAATCGTGGCTATAGCATTACCGTAAGCACTGTAAATCTCGATCGGAATAATTTTGTGTGGAATACCAATTTCAATATATCCGGGTTTAGAACGAAAGTTACCAGGCTATATTCCGAGTCCGCTATTATCGATCGCTCGGCCTGGTATATGAATAATTTTACACAGCGTTCTGTGGTGGGTAAAGCTCCATGGCAATTCTATGGTTACCAGGAAGAAGGACTGTTCAAGTCTGTTGATGAGATTAATGCGAGTGCGCTGCCGGTTGGCAGTGATGGAAAAGAGTTATCCGTTGGCGAGTATGGCGTATGGGTAGGCGATACCAAGTATAAAGATGTAAACCAGGATGGTGTTATTGATGAAAAAGATCGCACCTATATTGGTAATCCCTGGCCGAAATTTTTCTTCGGTATTACCAATACATTCGAGTATAAAGGTTTTGATCTCAACGTGCTGATCACCGGTTCGTATGGAAACGACATTTATAACTATATGCGTTATGCCAATTCATATCCCAACAATGTAAATCTGGGAATGAATGTTTTTGACGAAACGATGAGCTATGCACAGGTAGCAACTGATGCTCAGGGTAATCCTTATCTCTTAAATGCGGGCACACAGCAAGCCCGTCTTGTAGGTACGGCCAACGGTAACAATACACGCATCAGTAACCGGTTTGTAGAAGATGGATCTTACCTGCGGTTGAAAAATGTACAGCTTGGGTATACACTGCCGTCATCACTGCTGTCCAAACAGAACCTGGTTAAAGATGTGCACATCGCAATAGGTGCACAGAACCTGGCCACACTTACGGGCTATAAAGGATATGACCCTGAAGTGGGAGCGTATGTAGGTAAATCGATGACGGCTAACAATCAGCCAATAGGTGTCGATTACGGACGATACCCATTGACACCGGTATATACCTTTAGTATCCATGTTGAATTGTAAGCCAATAAAGACTATCGAAATGAAAAGAAATATTAATCGCCGATATTACCTTGGAGCTGCTGTTGGACTGTTGCTGTCACTGGCCAGTTGTCAGAGCGACTTTCTTGACCGTGAGCCATTGGATGCCCCGTTGAATGAGAACTTCTACCAGACTAAAGACCAGGTGCTGGCTGCAACGGCATCCCTATACGGTTACGCATGGTTTGACTATAACACAACGCCATCGTATGGTATAGGCGATGCGCGAGGTGGAACACTTACCGGTACTGTTAACCAGATCGATAATATACTCTTTGAGACATCCGGTGCTTCATCGGATAACAGCAGTGCGTGGCGTGCTTTTTATAATGTGATAGGACAAGCCAACCGGGTTATGAGTGATGTAGAGAAATATACGGCATCAAGTGTTCCCGAAAGTACGAAGCTATACGCTATAGCAGAAGCGCGTTTTATGCGCGGTCTTGCCTATTCATACCTGGTTCAAAACTGGGGTCCTGTTCCCATCATTACCGATAATGAGGCATCGCTTAGTGATACCGAAATAACGCGTAACACAGTTGAGTCGGTATGGGAGTTTGTTGTCCGCGATATCCGCTATGCAGCAAAAACGTTGTCAGCTACACCTATTCAGGATGGACGACTCACCAAGTATGCTGCGCAAGGCGTTCTGGCGAAAATGTTTCTTACCCGTGCCGGTATATCCGGAACACGAAATCAATCGGATCTGGACAGCGCTGCTTACTATGCCAAATCCGTGATCGATAACAGTGGTGCTTCGTTGTTAGCAGACTATGAAGAGCTCTTCAAGATGAAAAATAACAACAACACGGAAAGTCTGTTCGCACTGCAGTGGATATACAACGGAACTTGGGGAACGCAGAACGCGATGCAATCGTACCTGGCGTATAGTCCGGAAATTACCGGGTTCAACGATGGCTGGGGGGGCGATCTTGGCGCTTCTATGTTTATACTTGAAAAGTATGAAGCTGCTGATAAGCGCAGGAAGGGAACGTTCATGTTTCCGGGCGATCACTATAGCTATATACATCAATCGGTAACAAATGCCCAGACCGGTGAGAGTACCATTCAGGAATTGAAAGTTCCTTTGAGCAACGGTTCTTTCGGAGCGCGGGCATGGGTAAAGAAATATGTAGTGGGCAGACCGGAAGATAATGATGGTAAAGTATTGCAACAGCGTACAGGTATAAATACCTATATATTACGGTTGGCAGATGTATACCTCATCTATGCAGAAGCTATACTGGGGAATAATGCTTCTACGGCCAATGCGGAAGCCTTGAAGTACTTCAATAAGGTTCGTGCACGTGCGGGACTCTCATCAAAAACCTCCATCACGTGGGATGATATCTATACCGAGCGCGTTCTCGAATTTGCTATGGAGGGACAACTCTGGTACGACTATGTTCGGTTGCATTACTATAGTCCTGCAAGAGCATACGATCTTCTCAGCGACCAGGAGCGCGGACTATATACGATTACACCGGTATATACCGGTAATGATCTTTCGGCAGAGCCTACGAGCTGGACTATATCGTTGAGTTATTCCAGGAAGATCACAGCCAACTCCGGCAATTTTACAATGCCGATTCCTACCGTTGAATTAACACGTGCACCGAACCTGTTGAGGGATCCTGTGCCGTATAGTTTTTGATTGATCATTAAAAAAGAAACATAAGAATTGTATGAATAAGAATACTACAAGCACAGCGATAACAAGAGCTTTTCTGCTTCTTTTAATGGTGGCAGGTGGCTATAGTATGATATCCTGCAACGATGATGAAAAGATTGGTGCTCCCGTTATCACGCAAGTGCGACTGATTGACCCTGCTCATCAGGACAGTACATTTACTGAAGCTTTTCCTGGAATAAAGGTTGTTGTGGAAGGACAGAATTTCATTGATGTGAAAAGCGTTGCCATGAACAACACGGTGGTGAGTATTAATCCTGCATACGTGCGGGACGGAAGTATAATAGTGGAGATTCCGGAAGACTTGCCGTTACATGGCACGGATGCTTCGTTGCCCAATCAGATAAAAATAACAACAGCGCATGGTGAAGCAGTATATAGCTTTACCTTTCTGTCACCAGCACCAACCATTGCGCAGTTTAATTTTTCGCTCCCAGCTACCGCAGGGCAGACGCTGGACATAATCGGTACTAATTTTTACAACGTGCAGAACGTTATTTTTGCTACCGGTGGTCAGGCAATTGATGTGACTGCGTTCACGGTTAGCAGCACGTATGATACTATATATGTAACAATTCCCACGGGAGGCGATGCGGATGGTACCATCACCGTAGTAACGGAGAGCGGTGAGGCTTCAAAGATTTTCAGAGCAACCGTTACTCCTTTTATCACCGGTATCAGTACGGATATGCCGGTGTGGGGCGATTCGCTTGTGATTAGCGGTGAGTATTTTATGGGTATTAAGAGAATTGTGCTGCCCGGTAATGTGGAAGTACCAGCAAGCGCTATTCACATCAATGCAAGTCAGACGCGCCTGTCTTTCATAACGCCAAGGCTACAGGCCGTAGGTATATTGAAAATTGTAACCAGCAGTACGGAAGTACCGGGTACAGTGGTGCTTAATGATACGACAAAAGATATATATAATCACGATGGTATCGGCAATTGGACATGGGCCAGCAGTGAATCGGTTAACGGTTCATCGCCGGCTGTAGCGCGCAGAAAGTTCACACGATTCTCGGGAACAATTCCTGCCTATACCGGTTGGGGCCAGGCCAACGGTTATGCTATCAATAGCTGGCCAACGTCAATTAGCGATGATACACCGATCAGCGATCTGGCGCTCAAGTTTAATTTTTATTCCGGCTATGAATGGAAAGATGCTGTATATATAGATGTACGCATTGCCAACAACGAAAATTATTCGGTAAAACTGGAGCCGTGGAAGACCGGAACAGTTCCTGTAGGACGCTGGTTTGAATTTTCGATATCATTAGCCGATTTCAATATCCCCGATAAAAACATCTACGCAGATTGGAAAAGTCTTCCGCTCGATAATGCTGTTGTGCTGGTTGTAGCCAATAACAATGAAAAGTCGCTGCAGATAAACTTTTGTGTAGATGATTTACGGATCGTAAAGAAATAGGATAGTATATATATTACCTAAAGTATGGAGCGGTCTTTTGTTTTTTTTATACTACTCAATTTTGAGCAGGTAAGGAGAAATAGAAGGTCGCTCCTTCGTTTACAGACGCTTCAACCCAGATGGAGCCTCCGTGTTTACTAATGATGCGCTGTACAAGTGCGAGCCCTATACCAATGCCTTCAAACTCAGTAGGCTTGTGCAATCGCTGAAATACACCGAATAATTTATCAGCGTAAGCCATGTCAAAACCAGCACCGTTGTCTTTAATGAAATATACGATATGGGTTTCGGTGGTATACGAACCCACCTCAATGAATGGAGATTCCTTTTTCGATGAAAACTTGATGGCGTTCAATAGCAAGTTTGTCCACACCTGGCTTAGCAAAGCATAATCTGCGAAAGAAGGTAACAACGCACCGATCTGAATTGTACTCTTGTGCGAGACAGAATTATTGATTTCATTGATGGTGCTCTGTACCAATCTTGGAGTGTCGATAACAATCTTTATAATCTCTTTTCTGCCAACGCGCGAAAGCTTGAGCAATTCGTCAATCAGATTCTCCATTTTATAGGCATTGCGCTGCACAACACCGAGTATGCGAGAGCCCTCGGTATTCAGCACATCGCGGTAATCTTCATCCAGCATCCTGGAAAAACCGACAATAGCACGTAAAGGGGCGCGCAGGTCGTGTGACATAGAGTAAGAGAAGGACTCGAACTCTTTATTTAAACTGTCGTATTCTTTTTTCAGATGGTCCAGTTGTATTTCAGTCTGTTCCTGCTGGCGAAGTATATGAATATTCTCAAGCGCAGCAGTTGCTATACCAGCCAGTGATTGAAGCAGGGCAATTTCTTCATCAGAAGAACGATGTATATCAGGCCAATATATACCGATTGCTCCGGTTGATGAAGCACGATCAAATGGAACGACAGTAAGACTCCTGATAAATGTAGATCGGTATATTTCCGGTTCGATACGATCATCAGTATAAATATCTTCAACGCATAGCGTTTGTTTATTCTGTAGTGCTAAGCCTTCTATACGTTGATGGATAGGGAAGTATAAATCTTTCCAGAGAGGTTGTGTTGCATCTTCATCTGCAAAAAAGCACTGCTCACCCTCATATACGATAAAGACAGCACCTTGCGCACCGGTAATTTTTCGGGCAACGGAGAGTACAGTTGCCATCACGCGATCGTTGTCGCGGGCCTGCAGCAAGGTTTGCGTGGCTTGTAACAGGAGTGTGGTGCCGGATGGTGTGGAGAGATTATTCATATGCCGAGTAGCAGTTAAAAAGATGTGTGCACGTGGTGATTAAATAAAAGTATCGAAATTCCCCAGTACATTAAAGCGTTGCCGGATGAGCGTTACCTGTGGACGGCTGCTGGTTTTATAATCTGTTGAATTTTTAAATATGTATTTTTTAGATCATACTTTTTGTCTTGATAAAATAACATTTTAGTAGTTATTAATATATTGTTTACATACCCAATATAGATGTATGTTAATAGTTTGGTGAACTCTTTTTTGGATGAACGGACATTTAAGTAGACATAAGCGATAAAAAGGATTACTTTTGAATTCGGTAATGCAGCTATACATAGGGAGATGTGTTCTGAATTATACCTGTATATTCTTTAGCGATACCTGTGAACCAAAGACCCGGCCTATGGTTTACTGAAAAGAGAATCAATAGATGAAGAAGGTCATTTTTGTTATTCTATGGGCGATTGTCGGTAGCTCGGTGCAAATTTCGTTTGCCCAATCCAGCATCCTGTATAATTTTAATTCAACAGAAACGTTTGAAAAAATCGCGGATCGTTTTCGGCAAAAAGCCAATGATTCGCTTGCACTATATTTTTACCACCAGTCACTCGCCAGTGCAACAAGGGAAGGTGACAGCGTTCGTATGGTTCATTTGCTCAGTAACATCGGAGCGATATACCTGCATCTTGAAAATTATACTACCGCCATGAAATATCAGCAAGATGCCATGCAACGGGCGTCCTACACGCATGATACCGTTGCCGTGGCGACTATATACATGCGACAGTGTGCAATACAGCAGGCACAAGGACATTGTAGCGATGCATTGATAACTGCTAATAAGGCACTGATGTTCAAAAAAAAGCAAATGCGCGCGGAAGATGTCGCAGAGCTATATTTCGAAATGTATAAGGTATATGCGTGTTTATCTGATTTTAAACAGGCCTATGATTTTCAGGCGAGGTACGTGCGGTTGAACGATAGCCTGCAGCGCGCAATCAGCCACCATGAAGCAGCCCGACTGCACTTTAATTACGAGTTGGATAAAGAAGAAGCAGCTATAGCTTCCATTCAGCATCAACGCGATGGCGAAGTGTTTCGCAGAAATGCGTTTATCGGCGCACTGGTCGCTTTTCTTGCTATTGGCGGGCTGCTTTATAATCGACAAAAAATTATTTTCGATAAGAAGCTGATGCTGAAAAGGCAACGGCTTGATAATTATACACAAAGTCTGGTGGAGAAATCCGAAATGATACGCCAGGTGAATGAGGAGCTTGCTACATTACGAAACTCGTTGTCAACTGAAGATATACACATTCGGAAGTTTAACGAAGTATTGAACCTGCAGATATTAACAGAAGACGACTGGGAGAGTTTCAAGATTGCGTTTGAGGGCGTGCATCCGGGGTTCTTTGCTAAATTGCGATATCATTATCCGGGCATAACCGTTTCGGAACTTCGCCTCGCAGCGCTCATCAAATTAAAACTCTCCTTGAAAGAATCAGCAGCCATGCTGGGTATATCTCCTGAGAGTGTAAAGAAATCGCGGTACCGTTTAAAGAAGAAGCTGGAAGTCCCCGATTCAGAAAATGTAGATGAATTCATTATTCGGCTTACTGCATAATATTAGGAGTGGTTGAGAATACGCGCAGAAGAAATATTGAGTTGAAATGAAGCACCTGAGTTTAAGCATTGTATTGTTTGTATTCTACAACGGCATGGCTACGGCACAGACACACGCTATAGACAGCCTGATTCATGTATTGAAGGAGATTCCGAAAGATTCAAACTACGTTCATGCCCTGGTCGACCTGAGTCTCGAATATCAATATACCAATCGGGGTGAAGCGTTATTGACAGCAGATCAGGCGCAGCGCCTGGCGAAAGATATAGGGTATAGCAAAGGCGAAGCCATGGCTTACAACAGTGAGGCATGGACGTATGTGTTGATGAACGACCCGGTAAAAGCTATAGAGCATTACCTCTATTGTCTCCGGATATATGAAGGGATCGATGACCAGGACGGTGTTGCATGTTCCTACAGCAACATAGGAGGCGTATACATGGATGTGAATAATTTTCCGATGGCGCACGAATACTATGGGAAAGCATTGGCGATATGGCACAAGCTGGGATGCAAAGGTTGCGTTATGAACACCTGGTTTAATATAGGATTGATCTGTCAGAAGCAGGAAGATTATACGAGGGCGCAACGTTTATACGAGCGGTCACTATCCATGGCCGAAAATCTGAAAGACACGGCTTTAATGGTATACACGCTGTTGAATACAAGTGAAATATACCAGGCTCAAAAGGACTATGCGCGTGCCTTTACGTTACGTCAACGTGCTTTTGTGTTTGCTGAGGCAACCCATAACGATGAGATCATTTCTGAAATATACGGTTCGATGAGCGAACTCTACGTGATTAAGCAGGATGTTAAGCAAGCCCTATATCTGGCAGGCAGGGGGCTTGAATTAAGCCAACGTACGCAGTCAACTATATATATAATGAACAACTATAATCGCATGGCCCAGGCACTCTACCTGGCGCGCGATTATAAAAAAGCATTTTATTATCAATCGCTCTATAATACCATGCGCGATTCGCTCAACCACGCAGAGGGCGGGCAAAAGCTCGTACAACTGGAAGCCGCATACCAATTGGAGAAGAAGCAAGCGCGACTAACAACGGCAACGCAGCAGTATGAACATCAGCGGTTCAGGCGCAATGTTGTGGTGATTGCCATAGTAGGGATTCTGATCATCGGACTATTACTGTATAGTCAACGGCTTGCGTCTGTATCGAGGCAACTGGAGTTCAATACACAGCAATTGAACCTGCAGGTTCAAAATTTGAAAGAGAAGTCAGAACTGTTGGAAAGAATAACACAGGATGCTGAAGAGCTGAAGAAAACAATACCGCTGCAGAACGAGGCCAAGCTCACCGAGGTTCACACTATTTTACTGAGCAACATTATAACGGAAGATCATTGGGATCGTTTTAAGAAATCATTTGAGGAAGTATATCCCGGCTTCTTCGGTCGCATACGATACTTCTATCCCGATATTACCGCTTCAGAGCTCCGGTTGGCTGCCTTTATACGCTTAGGCATAACGTTGCAGGATGCAGCAACCATCCTGGGCATCTCCACCGACAGCATTAAGAAATCACGATACAGGCTGAAGAAGAAGCTCAATATACCGGATGGAGAGGGGCTTGACGAATTCATTCTTCGCCTTACAACCTGATTTGCTGGTGCTTATGTAATCGAGTAACATATTATTATATGCGTAAAGGATGGCTTTACACCTAGCCTGTGACGGTCTTGGCGACTTCATAGGGACGTTTATCCATGTTGCCGGATTGCTTCGAGTTTAGAAAAATATGACCTTCCATGCCCGGTCAGGGAAAAATGTCCAATTCTTGTAGAAAAATGTCTATCCCGCAGGTTAGCCCGTTGCTATACTTTTGTGTCGTTGAACATTAAATAAAAAAACAACACAAACTATGAAAACGATAAATAAAATGATTGACGCGAAATCAGTGCTTATCGCTGTTTTTGCTCTGGTAAGTTTTGCTCAAGCCTGGGCACAACCTCGTGTAAATGCTTCTGCCGGACGCAGTGAGTATATAGAAGTGGAACCCAACGTTAAGCTGCATGTTACAGACCTCGGCGAAGGTAAGCCCGTAGTATTGATCCACGGCTGGCCATTAAGCGATGCGATGTACGAATATCAATACAGCGAACTTGTTAAAAACGGTTTCCGCGTAATAGGCATCACGTTGCGTGGCTTTGGTAAATCCGATAAGCCTTATGGTAAATATAACTATGATGTATATGCCGATGACATTAAAGTTGTATTGGACAAACTGAAGATCGAGAAAGCAACGCTGGGAGGTTTCTCCATGGGTGGTGCCATCTCCATTCATTATGTAGCCCGTCACAACAGTGCACACGTTGCTAAACTTGTACTCTTTGGTGCTGCCGCTCCGGTGTGGACACAACGCAATGACTATCCGTATGGATTCTCTGTAGAAAGTGTAAACGAACTGATCGCGTTAAGCGAAACCAACCGCCCGCAGCTACTGGAAAACTTCGGTACCATCTTCGCAGCTTCTGAAACCTCTGTATCCAAAGGACTTGCAAACTGGTTAGGTGAAATCAACCTGTCGGCTTCACCGTATGCTACCACACAAAGTCTCATTGCATTGCGTGATACAGACCTTCGTCCGGAGCTTGCTAAAATAAAAATACCTACTGCTATATTTCACGGTCTCAAAGACAAGATCTGTTCATACGACCTGGCAAAACAAATGAATGCCGGCATCAAAGGTTCAGTGATCGTACCTTTTGAAAATAGCGGACACGGCCTCTTCATCGAAGAACGCGAAAAGTTCAATGCTGAACTAATCAAGTTTGCCAGGTAATCACAATTCATTAAAAAATAAAGTATAATTATAACCTATATATAGTATGAAAAGAAAAGCAACAGCCGTATGGAACGGTTCAGGTAAAGATGGTAACGGTAATTTAACAACACAAAGTACCGTACTGAACGCCACTCAATATTCTTTCAACTCACGTTTTGCAGAAGGAATCGGAACAAATCCGGAAGAACTTATAGCAGCTGCGCATGCCGGATGCTTCACTATGAAACTCAGCTTTGTATTGGGTGAAGCAGGTTTCACCCCGGAGAAACTTACCACAGATTGCAGCATTACATTCGAGAATGGTGTTATTACTCAATCGCACCTTACGTTAGTGGCAAAGGTGCCCGGCATAACGCCCGATAAATTCAAGGCATGTACCGAAGATGCCAAGGAAAATTGTCCTATATCAAAATTACTGAACACATCCATCACACTGGACGCATCGCTCATCTGAAGCAGGTCGGTCCTATAGTATAACTGAAGTGGACAACAGTAATGTTGCCCACTTTTTTTATGGATATATGGCAAGAGCTTTTTGCTTTACGTTTAACTTTTTACTTTTAAAGTATATGAAAGCCATCGTTATCGAGAAGCCCGGGGCTCCGGACGTGTTACAATATAAAGAGCGCCCACAACCCGAACCACAGGCGCATGAACTATTGGTGAAAGTAGCTGCGGCAGGAGTGAACCGTCCGGATGTTGCGCAGCGCAAAGGACACTATCCGCCACCACCCGGAGCTTCACCGGATATACCGGGTCTCGAAATAGCCGGTACTGTAGTAACAACCGGGACGAACTGTTCGCGATTCAAGGTTGGTGATAGAGTATGTGCATTGGTAATGGGTGGCGGTTATGCTGAGTATTGTGTAGTACCCGAAGGACAGGCGCTGCCCGTGCCTGCTAATCTTTCGCTCGCGGAAGCGGCATCTTTACCCGAAACATTTTTTACCGTATGGAGCAATGTATTTGACAGAGGCAGACTGCAACCCGGAGAGTCTTTACTGATCCACGGAGGATCAAGCGGTATAGGAGTAGCCGCTATACAAATGGCGCACACGTGGGGAGCCACAGTATATGTAACCGCGGGTACGGATGATAAATGTATATATTGTGAAAAGCTGGGAGCAACGAAGGCCGTGAACTATAAAACCGAAAAGTTTGGTGACGTATTGCGACAGGCCACCCATGGTAAAGGTATAGATGTTATCCTGGATATGATCGGAGGCGACTATACACCTGTAAACCTGGAGCTATTGGCAGAAGAAGGCAGGCTGGTCTTAATAAACGTTATGCGTGGCGATGAAACTCCTGTGAAACTTTCAGCTGTTATGCGAAAACGACTTACCATTACGGGCTCAACACTTCGCGCGCGCGACACTGCATTTAAGACTGCCATTGCCCGGCAACTTGAAACTCACGTATGGCCTTGGCTCGCATCAGGCAAGGTTAAGCCGATCATCTATAAAACATTCCCGATGGAGGCTGCAGCGGAAGCACATACTCTGATGGAAAGCAGTGAGCATATCGGTAAGATCATTTTGTTAACATAACCTAAATATACCCGTAAGTATAGTCTGGTATATAACGTTGATAATCTATAGCAGTGGTATAGCATTTGAATTTATTTCGTAGCTTAGAGTAATGAATCCGAAAGTATTTGAAGCACCCTATGCTTCAGTAACCTACTACCCTGAAAAGCGTTTGCTGGTACTGGTATGGAACGGAAGTCCGACCAAGGAAGAATACCAGGTGCCATTTGTTACCATGTTGGAGTATAGCAAAACACATCCTGTTGACAGCATGTTGTCTGATATTTCGAATCAGGGTGTGATCAGTCCTGATAACCGGAAATGGTTTGAAAAGGAAATGATGCCCCGCGCAGTAGCAGCCGGACTGAAACGTGCAGCCATTGTTACAAACGGAAACGCCTTCAAGCTATACTATATTAACCTGATCCTCTCTGCAGTAAATAAATTCCCCATCGTAACAAAACTATTCAACAAACAAAACGAAGCGATTGAATGGCTTGAACATGGGAAATAGCCGTGAGCTTTGAGCTGCGAGCTACGAGAGAAAAAAGCCGCTGGTTTCAGCTGCTGGCTACAGGAAGTTACTGCTTCTTCGAAGTTATATGCTTCCGGCAGCAGCTACGCTGTTTCGTGGCTCAAAAAGTGCACTGCGTCTTCCTGTAGTTCGATCTTGATTTCGGTTTCTTTGTCAAACTTGATATACTCATCGTCTACGTGAAGGTGTACACCCTGCCAGTTGATCTTGATGTTTTTGCCTTTTAGTATATTAAAGAAGGCGGGCTCTTCCTTGCCCATAATTTTGTTTAGTATATAATTAGCGAACTGCTCGCGTTGAGATTCGGATATCAATACAATTTCAAACTCACCGTCCCCGGGATCAGCGAACGGAACGAGGTTCAGGTTTGGACCTATCGAACGTGTATTCATCACTTCCGCCATCAGGTAATTTCCGGAGTGTTCGGCATCATCAATTTGAATGGAACATTTACGTGCTTCGTAGTTCAATACTATATCGTGGAGAATCTCCAGGGCCGTCCGTAGTTTTTTATCGGGCGAATGATCCTTCTTGCTTTCCTTCCGCATCTCCTTCATCAGCCTTGGAAAAACTCCGAAGCCCAATCCTTCAATAAAAAATTTTTGATCTTTCAGATTATAGATGCGTCCTACATCAAAGCGTTTTATTTTGTTGAGATTCCATTCTTTAATAATTTTTTGTGGATCGTCCGGGAGATCGAGTGTTCGCGCTATATTATTGGCAGTGCCCATCGGTATAAGTCCAATCGGTAGTCGTTTATTTAATAATTCAAAGACAACTTTTCGCACCGTACCATCACCACCGGCTATCACAATCAGTTCAGTTCCTTTCGAATCCAGTTTTCCCCAGTCGTCTTCTTTTGTAGATGAGCTGCTACATTCGTAGCCTGCCTTGTTTAAAAGAGAAACAATGTTTTGAGTAGTATCCACCCCTTCTCCGGCCGTAGGGTTGTAAATAAGCTTGGCTAGTTTCATATAAAGTATTTTCCTGTTGGCATGTAGGCTAATTATATGCCTGGTATGAATATTAACATGGAATAAATGAAAACAACGAAGTGGCGTATGAGAATTCTGGTAACAAATGATGATGGAATATATAGCCCGGGCATAGCGTGCCTGGCTAAAATAGCTGCACGTTTTGGTGAAGTGAAAGTAGTAGCTCCCGATGTTGAACAATCTTCTATGGGACATGCCATTACAGCTTCACGACCACTTTTCTATAAGAAGTCTCCTATAAATTTTGGAAATATAGAAGCATACCGTGTGAACGGAACACCAGCAGATTGTGTAGCCTTGGGATCGCACCTGTGGGCGCAGACGGATGTTGTGCTCTCCGGTATAAATATGGGTTCGAACTTGGGTAACTCCATGTGGCACTCCGGTACATTGGCAGGAGCGAAGCAGGCCGTGCTGATGGGTATGCGTGGCATAGCGTTGAGTACACCGGCCGGTAAATCCGAACCAGACTTCAATGCAATCGAACCTTTTGTTGAGAAGACTCTCTCTGTATTATTAGAGCATCCTGATCTTTCGTTGATCAATGTAAATTTTCCTCCTAAACCTGAGGGTATAAAATGGACACGTCAAGCTGTGCAGCAGTATGATGGTAAGATTGTACCAGGTACCGATCCGCTTGGTCGCAAACATTACTGGTTTACTGTTACGACACTCGAGCCAGCACAGGAAGGAACTGACCGATGGGCTGTTGAGAACGGATATGTATCCATAACGCCATTACGTCTTGATCTTACCAATGAAAATGAATTAATGAAGGCACTGCAGAAAACCCCTGAGCCGGCAGTAGGATAATACTAAAATTAGTATACTATATTCTTTACTTTTTATCCGTTTCGGGAAGGCTATACTTGTGGGTTAAATTTATACCTGTAGATAGCTTGTTCCTTATCAAAAAAAATCGGAATTTATCAGAGCGGTATATATAAGTTGGCTTGATCGGTGTGACGTATATGTTGGCACAAAGAAGTTTCTCTGAATAAAGATCGTCACGCAAAAATTATTCCACCGTGTTATCATAATGTTACCAGGCAGCATTGCAATGCTTTGCCCAAAGTGTGGAGCATAAGCTGGCATAAATTTTAGATAAAGGTATGCGGTCGTATACTTATCCGGATATATGACTTGTTATCGTAAAATCTTGAGGGGCACACTATGAGAGTATTAATGTTTGGCTGGGAATTTCCTCCACATATTTCGGGAGGATTGGGAACGGCTTGCTATGGACTTACTAAATCACTAACGAAAGAAAATGTAGACATCCTTTTTGTTGTACCCAAACTGCATGGAGGTGAAGATGTTCCGCGTGTTGATTTTATTGATGCGGGAAAAGTGCCGATTAAAATTGGCAGTCATAAAGAATACACGACCCACCGTATCGAGGAGCCGGGAGAAGAAGTGAGTGGTGTTAACATCAGTATCACAACAATAGAAGTGGAGTCTGTTCTTTCGCCATACCGCTCGTCCCGGTATCATGCTCCGGTTACGCACATGGAGAGCTGGAGTTATACGTTGGAACCTACGACACATGAGGTTACACAAGAAGTAGAAGTTATCGACACCTTTACGCATCTGTTCTCGGGCACATACGGTCCTGACCTCATTGAAGAAACAAACCGGTATGCGGAAGTAGCAACCGAGATCGCTCGTAATTTTTCATTCGATATTATTCACGCGCACGATTGGATGACTTTCCCGGCCGGTATAGCAGCACAACGGGCAAGCAACAAACCCCTGATTGTTCATGTACATTCTACCGAGTTTGACCGCTCCGGTGAATATGTAGATCCGAAAGTGTATGCCATTGAACGGGAAGGTGTGGAGAAGGCCGATCATATACTGGCTGTCAGTAAATGGACAAAAGATATACTGGTATACCGGTATAGTATTGATGCTGCTAAAATCAGTGTGTCCTATAACGGCATCATGCCGAAAGACTTGAAAACAACATCGGTGATGCCTTCTATCGGTTCACATGTTGTCACATTCCTTGGCAGACTTACCTATCAGAAAGGTCCGTTTTACTTCGTGGAAGCTGCGCGAAAAGTATTGGAAAAATTTCCGGATGCGCATTTTGTTGTGGCGGGTTCCGGGGACCTATTTCCTCAGGTTGTTGAAAGAGTCGCCCAGTTAAAACTTTCATCAAGATTTCATTTTACCGGATTTCTGAAGGGCGAAAATATAGATAAAGTCTGGTCTGTATCCAGTGTATATGTTATGCCTTCGGTTTCCGAACCATTCGGAATTACCCCGTTGGAAGCCATCCAGGCGGGTGTACCGGTTATTGTCTCAAATCAATCCGGTGTGGCCGAAGTAATGCCACATGCCATCAAGGTTGATTTCTGGAAAACGGATGATCTGGCAGATGCGATCTGCAACGTGTTAGCGTACGAAAGTTTATCAACTACTTTAAAAAAGAACAGCTTGAAAGAGATCAAGAATATAACGTGGGATAAAGCTGCAAAAAAAATAAAAACTATATATCATGAACTTATCTGACACCACAACCAAACAGCACATCGTGCTATATTTTCAGGTACATCAACCCAGAAGACTGCGCCCGTTCCGTTTCTTTGATATAGGAACATGCGGAGAGTACTTTGACGATAAGCAGAACAAAGCTATAGCAGAGCGTGTAGCCCGACAGAGTTACCTGCCTACGAACGCCTTGTTATTGCAACTCATTCGCAAGTACCCGAAGATAAAGGTGGTGTTCTCGGTATCTGGCGTGGCGATCGATCAGTTCAAAGAATATACTCCGGAAGTATTAGACAGCTTCCGTGCTTTGGCGGATACAGGGTGCGTTGAATTCCTCTCGGAAACAGACCATCACTCACTGGCTTGCATGATGCCAGGCGATGAGTTTGAGTTACAGATACTCGATCACACTGCGAAGTTGCACGAACACTTCAACGTTAGGCCTACTGTTTTTCGTAACACCGAACTGATCTATAGCGATGAGATTGGCAGACGTGTAGAAGCGCTGGGTTTCAACGGTATATTTACCGATGGCATCGAGCGTATACTGCATGGTCGCAGTCCGCATCATTTATACCAGCATTCCGACCTGGGAGGATTAAAGATATTTTTACGCAACTATCACTTAAGCGATGATATAGCATTTCGCTTCTCGCATCACGGGCTTACCGTGGAAAAGTATATGGCGTGGCTCAACGGTATACCGCACCATGAAAATGTGGTGACGCTGGCGATGGACTATGAGACATTTGGTGAACACCAGAAAGCCAACACCGGCATTGTAAAATTCCTGGAAGGATTGCTTACCGCGATAGCAAAACAAAAACGCTTCGTGATGGCAACGGCATCGGAAGTGATTCGCACGGTGAAGCCGCACGATACCCTTTCTGTGCCCCACTATATTTCATGGGCCGACCAGGAACGCGATTTGTCGGCATGGCTGGGCAACGATATGCAGCGCGATGCATTTGACTGCATGGTGCGAATGGAACGCGATATCAAAAGTATAGATGATCCGGATTTGCTCGAGCGCTGGCGCTGGCTGCAAACCAGTGATCACTTCTACTATATGTCTACCAAGAAGAACGATGATGGAAATGTACATGCATACTTTAGTCCATATCCATCACCATACGAAGCTTTCATGAACTATATGAACGTGTTAAACGATTTCTCATACCAGGTAAGTGAACACGAGCGTCACCCGCTGAACAAACAGAAAGCCGGTGCAATACGCTCAGAAGCGGAGCGAAGAGAACTACAAGTGCCTACGTGGGCCATGAATTTACAAAACAGTTATGAGCACTAAGGAATTAGAAATTGAACCCATTGTCACACCCAAGATAAAGTCATACCCCGGTAGTCCCTATCCCCTCGGAGCTACCTGGGACGGTAACGGAGTAAATTTTGCGCTCTATGCAGATAAAGCAACTGGTGTAGAACTCTGTCTCTTCAAATCAACCACAGACGAAAAAGAGTTTGTGAAATTGAAGATGAACGAACGCTCACACCAGGTATGGCACATCTATATACCCGGCCTGAAACCAGGACAACTCTATGGTTACCGGGTACACGGTGCGTATGAACCGAATAACGGACAGCGATTCAATCCCCATAAACTTTTACTGGATCCATATGCGAAAGCTATAGCTGGTAAAATTGAATGGAGCGATTCGCTTTTCGGATACGAAGTAGGAAGCGAAGAAGAAGATCTCAGTTTGAGCGAACAAGACAGTGCCGCGTTTTTACCGAAGTGCGTAGTGATTGATCCGACTTTTGACTGGGAGAGCGACACACCTCCGCGTATACCGTATCACAAAAGTATAATTTATGAAGCACATGTGCGTGGCTTCACCATGCTGCATCCGGATATACCGAAAGATATACGCGGCAGTTATTCCGCGCTCGCACATCCGGTAACAATAGAGTATTTGAAGAAACTTGGCATTACTGCGATCGAGTTAATGCCCGTACATCATTTTATTGCAGACCGTCATCTTGTAGAAAAAGGACTTACCAATTACTGGGGCTATAACACGATCGGGTTCTTTGCACCTGAAGTTCGCTACTCCAGCAGTGGCGTGTTAGGCGAGCAGGTGAATGAGTTCAAGAACATGGTGAAGGAACTCCACAAGGCAGGTATTGAAGTTATCCTCGATGTAGTATATAATCATACAGCAGAGGGTAACCACATGGGACCAACGCTGTGTTTCCGTGGTATCGATAATGAATCCTATTACCGATTGGTATCCGATGATAAGCGATACTATATGGACTACACCGGCACCGGTAATACACTCAATGCAAATCTTCCGAATGTATTACGCCTGATGATGGACAGCCTGCGATACTGGATACAGGACATGCATGTAGATGGTTTTCGTTTTGATCTTGCATCTACGTTAGCCCGCGAGCTGCATGAAGTAAATAAACTGAGTGCCTTCTTTGATATTATACATCAGGATCCGGTGATCTCGCAGGTAAAACTCATTGCAGAGCCATGGGATATAGGAGAGGGCGGATACCAGGTTGGTAAATTTCCTCCCGGCTGGGCCGAGTGGAATGGTAAATATAGGGACTGCATCCGCGATTTCTGGCGCGGGGCCGACAGTATGCTCGGTGAGTTTGCCTTGAGACTCACCGGAAGCTCTGACTTATACGAAGGAGACTATAGGAGTCCGACAGCCAGTATAAATTTCATTACAGCCCACGATGGTTTTACATTGAATGACCTCGTGTCCTACAATGAAAAGCATAATGATGCGAACGGAGAGAACAATAATGATGGCGAGAGTCATAATCGTTCTTGGAATTGTGGTGAAGAAGGAGAGACTGATAAGCAGGACGTAATTGAATTACGCAAGCGTCAGAAACGTAATCTGCTTACCACACTTTTCCTTTCGCAAGGTGTACCGATGTTATTATCCGGTGATGAGATTAGTCGCACACAGCAAGGAAATAATAACGCATACTGCCAGGACAACGAGATATCGTGGACCGACTGGAAGGATGCCGATGATGAACTGCTGGCATTCACACAACAGTTGATTGCGTTACGTAAAGATCACCCGGTGTTTTGCAGAAGACGCTGGTTCCAGGGACAACCGATAAAAGGCATAGGACTTGAAGATATAGCATGGTTTCAGCCTGACGGAGAGGAGATGACTGAAGAGCACTGGACGAAAGATTTCGCCAAATCGATGGCTGTATTTCTGAATGGCCGCGGTATACACACCCCCGGACCACAAGGTGAGCAGATTATTGATGATGATTTTTACCTGATCTTTAATGCGCATCACGAAGCACTTGAGTTTAAGCTGCCAGGCGCAAAATATGCCAGGAGCTGGACACGGTTGTTAAGTACTGCAGATGGTAAAATAGAACCCGGTGAAGTATATCCAGCAGAGAGTGTTATACAAGTAGAAGGCCGCTCCATCCTTTTACTGCAACAACCCACTGCCTATGGTAAATCCACTAAACATTAACCGAAGATCTATTGGTGTAAACTTTACAGCAAATAACGAAGCGGAAATCCTGTTATGGGCACCCATGGCAAATAAAGCATGCATCCGTTTACTCGATAGTAATCGGATGCTTGCTTTAAAGAAACAGGAGTTTGGTTATTGGCATCTCCATACCACACAACTGCAGCCCGGAGAACTGTATAGTTTTGTATTGGATGAAAAACTGGAATTGCCCGACCCCGCATCGCTCGCACAACCGGGTGGCGTACATGGACCGTCACAAGCTGTAAACCTCAACGAATTTCAATGGACCGACCAGGCGTGGATAAATCCACCGCTGGAAGAGTATATATTTTACGAAGTACACATCGGTACATTTTCAGAGCGCGGTACATTTCGCGGTCTCGAAAAGAAAATTCCGCATTTAAAATCCCTCGGCATTAATGCGATCGAGATTATGCCGGTAGCCCAATTTCCGGGTGAACGCAACTGGGGATATGATGGTGTATTTCCTTTCGCAGTGCAACATTCCTACGGTGGCGCGAAAGATCTCCAACACTTGGTAAATGTTTGCCACAATCAGGGGATAGCCGTGGTGCTCGATGTAGTGTACAACCACTTTGGTCCGGAAGGTAATTATGTGCATCAATATGCCCCATACTTTACCGACAAGTATAAAACACCTTGGGGCATGGCTGTAAATTTTGATGATGCGTGGTGCGATGGTGTCCGGCATTATTTTATTGAGAATGCATTGATGTGGTTTCGTGATTTTCATGTTGATGCTTTGCGACTGGATGCCGTGCATGCCATCAAGGATTTTAGTCCGGTGCATATACTGCGTGAAATACACAGTTATACTGACAGCCTGATCCGGCAACAACAACGCAATCACTATATGATTGTAGAACTCGACCTGAATGATACACGCTATATTAATTCAGTCGATAAAGGTGGTTACGGTATGGATGCACAGTGGATCGATGAATTTCATCACGCGCTGCGCGTAACAGCAGGCGGGGAGGGAACCGGGTACTACTCCGACTTCGAAGGTGTAAAACACCTGGCAAAAGCATATTGCGATGCCTATGTATACGATGGTATATATTCTACACATCGGCACCGGAAGTTTGGTGTAAAAGCAGCCGAGCACCCCGGTAGTCAATTTATAGTCTTCTCACAGAATCACGATCACATCGGTAACCGGATGCTGGGCGAGCGTACCAGCGTATTGGTAAGTTTTGAAATGCAGAAGTTGCTGGCCGGTGCAGTATTGGTAAGTCCATATATACCCTTGTTGTTTATGGGAGAAGAGTATGGCGAGACCAATCCGTTTCTATACTTTGTAAGCCATGGTGATCCGGAACTGGTGGAAAATGTTCGCAAAGGGCGCAAAGCTGAGTTTGCAGCGTTTCATATAGCAGATGAAGCCCCGGATCCGCAAGCCGAAGAGACGTTTGCCAAATCAAAACTTCAATGGGATTTACCGGAGAAAGATCATCATAAAATATTATTTGACTATTACCGGGCATTGATTGCATTACGCAGACAACTCCCCGCGTTGCATCGGCTTGATCGAAAACAATTGGAAGTCTCGCATAGTGAAGCCAATAAGACATTGCAGTTGCATCGTAGGCACAATAATCAGCATGTGTTGTGTCTGATGAATTTTTCAAATGCACCACAGACTATATCTGTAACAATCGGGCAGCGTTGGAAACGAGTATTCGACTCTGCTGATCCACAATGGAGCGGCCCCGCAGCATCCGCTGATCTGCTTACCAATATTTCTGTACTAACGCTTCAGCCTGAATCGATCGTTATTTATACCAGTAACTATGTTTAATCCCGTATCAACATATCGCATTCAGTTTCATAAGGATTTTAACTTTAGTGATTTTGAAGAAAGTATACCGTATCTGCAAAAGCTCGGTGTACATACTATATATGCATCGCCTGTATTCGAAGCCGTGCCGGGTAGCACACATGGTTATGATGTAGTGAATCCGCTTCGCATTAACCCGGAGATCGGCACCGAAGAACAACTACGTAACATCAGCAATAAACTGAAGCAGGCCGGTATAAAATGGATACAGGATATAGTGCCCAACCACATGGCCTTTCATTCCAACAATATATGGCTGATGGATGTGTTGGAGAAAGGACAAAACTCGGTGTATGCTTCGTTCTTTGACCTGGCCTGGACGAGCGATCTTTTTCAGGGCAGACTTGTCGTTCCATTTTTAGGGGGATCTGTTGAAGATATACTTTTCAATAAAGAGATTACCATTGAGTACTTTCAGCAACGCCTGGTGTTCCGGTATTTTGAAAGCACCTATCCTATACATCCGCGTTCGTATGCTACCATTCTTCAAATGGATGATGCACCGGAATCTATACAGGTTTTTACAAAGCAGATCGGTGAGTTGCACTCGCTCGATGACGCGATGAATTATACCATGCGCTGGCATGAGCTGTTGCTTCAGTTCGGAGCGCTGATGAACAACACCGACATCCGGAATTATATAGAGAATCGGTTGCAGGTCATGAATGATACTGGCGAACAACTGAAAGCTATACTGGATGAGCAGAAGTATAAGCTTTGTGAGTGGCAGCGATCGGATGAGCAGATAAATTTCAGGCGGTTCTTTACCATAACCAATCTCATCGGTCTGAATGTCCGGAACGAAAAGGTGTTTGATCATTACCATTGCTTCATCAAGACATTGGTAGACGATGGTATATTTAATGGCTTGCGCATTGATCACATTGACGGGTTGTACGACCCCACGCAATACCTGGAGCGACTTCGTAACCTGGTGGGGCCGGAAGTATATATAGTAGTTGAAAAGATATTGCAAGTTGATGAAAAATTACCGGCATGGCCCGTGCAGGGAACAACTGGTTACGACTTTCTTGCGTATGTCAATAACCTGATTACGTGGAATGAATCCGAAGGGAAACTCTCATCTTTCTATAACGCGCTGTTAAAAGATCGTCAACCGGCTGATGAAAAGATATGGGACAAGAAGTCACATATCCTGCATCGGCACATGGCAGGGGAGTTGGAGAACCTGAAACATTTTCTGCTCGACCTGAATATACTTGACGATGCTACTTTGCAGCAGATCGATCCGGAAAGTATAAAAGCAACCATTGCCGAATTTCTCATCCGCTGTCCGGTATACCGCTACTATGGCAACCAGATGCCGCTGGAGAATGATGAAGCTGAAGCTATACGGACGATATTTAAAAATATTCGGGAATATAAACCGGAACTTGAAATCGTTGCGAATGCCCTGGAAGATATACTGCTGAATAGAACACAGCAGGATGATGTTGCTTATAATGACCGTGTGCTTCGCTTCTATATGCGGTGCATGCAATTTACTGGACCGCTCATGGCGAAAGGCGTGGAGGACACGCTCATGTATACCTATAATCGTTTTGTAGGACACAATGAAGTGGGAGATTCGCCTGTGTTCTTCGGTATTACAACGGAAGAATTTCACAAGCGTATGAAAGACCGGCAACAGCAATGGCCGCTCGCCATGAATGCCACCGCTACGCACGATACCAAGCGGGGGGAGGATGTGCGTACACGACTGAATGTTTTACCGGAACTGGCAGACGAGTGGATCTCCACCGTAAAACAATGGCAAAAACTGAACGCATCCAAAAAGATATTGGGAATGCCCGATACCAACGATGAATACTTTATATACCAGACACTCATCGGAGTATATCCTGCCAATGATGATCGGTTCGCACAACGACTGGAAGAATATATAGTGAAGTCTCTACGGGAGTCTAAAAGGAATTCCGATTGGGCATCGCCAAACGATGCGTACGAAAAATCCACGACCGATTTTGCACTTCAACTGCTCGAAAGAGAGGGGCGTTTCTGGAAGAGCTTCGAAAAATTTCACAAGACTATAGCTGACTTCGGCATTGTTAATTCGCTGGCACAGGTATTACTCAAATTTACCTGTCCCGGTATACCCGATCTATACCAGGGGTGTGAGCTTTGGGACTTCAGTATGGTAGACCCGGATAACAGGCGCCCTGTAGATTATCAACAGCGCATGCAATGGCTCACCGAGATGGAAGCCCTTGCGAGCGAAGATGCTCCCGCATTGTTGGAGGAGCTTTGGCAGCAGCGTAACAATGCCAGGATCAAGGAATGGATAACCTATACCTTGCTGCATGCGCGCAAAGAAAATCCCGAAGCCTTTACAGAAGGAGAATATATACCGCTGTTGGTCGAAGGCGAGTATAAAGATTATGTTGTTGCCTATGCCCGCCGGTATAAGAAGACGTGGTATATTACGGTAGCTCCGTTGCATTTGGCATCGCTTGGTAAAATGCAGAAGAAAGGTCCGCTGGATATACGGTGGAAAGATACTCACATCGTGTTGCCACCCGAAGTGCCTGGCGATGTAACGGATATACTGGTGAACAAATCAGGCAAGCACACCGGTACGCTCGCTGTAAAAGATCTATTCAGCCATGTGCCGATTGCCTTTTTGAAGCTGGAGCATGTTTCGCAAAATCGCGGTGCCGGTATATTGATGCACATCACTTCACTTCCGTCAACGTATGGTATTGGTGATCTGGGGCCGGAAGCCTATAGCTTTGCTGATTTCTTATACCGCAGTCATCAGGCTTACTGGCAGTTATTGCCGCTGGGCCCTACCGATGCCGGAACGCAGTATTCCCCGTATAGTGCATACTCAAGCATGGCAGGTAATGCGATGTTGATCAGTCCGGAGTTGCTGGTGAAAGATAATCTGCTTACCCGTGAAGATGCATCAACTTATATATTGCCGGCCTCGGATAAGGTAAATTTCGAAACGCTGCAAAAGCAGAAAGAGAAGTTGCTGGAAGCAGCCTGGCAGAATTTTAACCGGAATAAAAGAGATCCGTTGCAGTCTTCGTTTCGGCGATTTGTTGAGACAGAGTCCTATTGGCTTCATGACTTCGCTTTGTATGTTGTGTTGAAGCGCCACCATGAAAACCACTGCTGGTGCGACTGGCCGGAAGTATACCGAAACCGGAATGCTGCTGCGCTGGAAAAATTTGCAGATGAACATGAAGAAGCTATACTATATGTACAATGGCTGCAGTTTATCTTTACACGTCAGTGGAAAAAACTGAAAACCTATTGCGCCAGCCTTGATATCCAATTGTTTGGTGATTTGCCATTTTACATGTGTTACGACTCCGTGGATGTGTGGGCGCATCGGGATATATTTTGTCTCAATGCCGAGGGAAAGATGCAATGTATAGCCGGTGTTCCTCCCGATTACTTTAATGCCAGCGGGCAACTCTGGGGCATGCCCGTATACCGGTGGGATGTGCTGAAGAAGCAGAGATATCAATGGTGGATACAGCGTCTTCGCAAAAACATGGAACTCTATGATTTGTTGCGCCTGGATCACTTCCGCGCATTTGCCGGTTATTGGGAAGTACCTGCCGGTGAGGAGACTGCCATCCATGGGAAATGGCAGCGCGGTCCGGGTGCTGACTTCTTTAAAATACTTCGCGATGAATTTAGCGAACTTCCCTTTGTAGCAGAAGATTTAGGAGAGATAACGGAAGATGTATACCAGCTACGCGATGCATTTGGTTTGCCCGGTATGAAAGTGTTGCAGTTTGCCGTGACAGATGATATCGGTAAATCCATGTATAGCCCGCATAACTTCAGTTCGGATAACTTTATAGCCTATACCGGTACCCACGATAACAACACGACAGCCGGATGGTTCAAGAGCGATTTGAAGAAAGAGCATATCCGGAATTTAACGCTCTATGCCGGCACATCGGTTCGTGAAAATAATATACATGATGTATTGATCAGGCTCGCGTATAGCTCCATCGCGAAGATCGTCATCGTTCCGATACAGGATATACTCGGCTTAGACGATAAGGCCCGGATGAACATGCCCGGCTCGGTAAACGGCAACTGGCGCTGGCGTTTACTGCCCGGTAAAATCACGTCCGCTACCGAAGAACAACTACGCCATTGGACAAAGGTTTTTAACCGAAGCTGATCGGAGACATTCGTTGTATAATTTTATTTTACTATATATATAGCACAGAAAAAAGGAGTGTCCTTGCGGAAACACTCCTGAACAGACGTATATGAGGGGTCTGTTTTTTATTTCTTAGCCTTGTCGTCTTTGCGTTCAGCATTTTCTTTTGCCTGCTTTGCCATCTCCAGGTGGTGTGTCAGGATCGGTAATTTTGCTGCAGCCCAGGATTTCAATTCCGGATCTTTTCCGTTTTCAGATTCATCCTTGAATTCAGATATATCTTTTTCATGATCATCCACCATGTGCTTGATATAGGCTTCGTCAAAATCTTTACCTGATTTGGCCGCGAGGTCGTCAAATTTCTTTTTGTGCTCTTCGCTGAGTGAATCAGGTATAGATATATTCTTTTGTTGTGCCAGCGATTTTAGTTCTTCGTTAGCTTTACCATGGTCGGTTACCATGCTTTCACCAAACGCCTTCACTTGCGGATCCGTGGCTTTGCTCTGTGCGAGCTTGCCCAGTTCAACTTCCATTAAACCACCGGCAGCAGCTTTTACGGCAAACTCCCAATCGGCTTTCAGATCGGTTTCGGCAAACTTGTCTTTATTTTCTTCAACAGCTTCTTCTTTACTGTCTTGTTCTTTCGGTTTATTACACGAAATGGCTATCAGGGTCATGGTGATGAGCAGGAGCGTGATGTGTGCATACTTTTTCATATCGTTTGTTTTTTGGTCTGACCAACAAGTGGAAAAAAGTATGCCCGATATATAATTTGAGTAAAATGATGGGCACGAGATTTATATAGGTTCGGTGAAACTCTATTAATCACTGTCGATATGCGTTTGCTTTTTTTTATTCTGCTGAGCTCTGTCCTGATGATACGGTCAGACCCGAGAATGAATCCGCAGTCCGATGATCTATACTATGCTTCCCTCAATGAAGCGATACACCAGGGACAATATGATGGTGTTATAACAGTTAACGAACTGAAGACTCATGGTAACTTTGGACTAGGCAGTGAAGAACGGCTTGCCGGTGAACTGGTATTGCTGAACGGAATTGCCTATAGTATACCGGCTAGTGGTAAAGCTCATGTTATGCCTAAAACAAACAAGATCGCTTTCGCTGCTGTCAAGTTTTTTACCAGTGATAAAAAGCTGTTTGTAAAACGATCGCTTACCATGGCGGAACTTGAATCGTTACTTGATTCGGTAATTACCCAGAATTCTTTTGCCGCCATACGCATCCGCGCACATTTTGCTTCCATACAATACCGATCGTTCGAAGTGCAGGAACAACCGTATAAGCCCATTAAGGATGTAAAAGAGATTCCATTTGCCGGTGCCGATGTACAGGGAACGCTCGTAGGATTCTTTACACCTAGGGCAGCCGAAGTTCTGAATAGTCCGGTATATCATTTTCACTATATCGACAACAATAAAACCACAGGTGGACATTTACTGGATTGCAAGATCAGCAAAGCCGAGATTGATATAGACTATACATCTGAGTTTACTACGAAGCTTGCCAATCCTTCGCTACTACAACATGTGGATTTGAATTAGCTACTGGTCGCTAGCTTTAAGCTGCTGGCCGTTTATCTTGTAGTCTGTAGTTTTAAGCTGGTAGCTATATAAAAAATAAAGGGAAAACGATTCATGATCTGCTTCCCTTTATTTTAGGACCTGAACTAGCTACTAGCTTCAGACTGGTAAATCCTGTAGCCAGCAGCTTGAAGCCAGTATCCTTTTGAGCGTGCACGTTCTGCTATACCGTGGCAAGTTCTTCCAGTTCGTGGTATTCTTCGTAGTGCATGATGGCCTTGATGCCACGCAGCGGTATAATTACCCAGTCCGGACGATTGTTCAGCTCATAGTTCAATTCATATATAGCTTTCTCCAACAGGAATGTATTCATGAGTATATCCATGTCTTCTTTGTTTTTCGGAATGAACGCACTTCCCTGTACCGTTTCCAGGTACGCTTTAACAAAGAAGCCGCTCATGTAGTGATACCATTGTTCAACGTACGGTATCAGGTTGCTATAGTCTTCTTTCCGGATCTGGTTGTCGAGGAACAAACTCGCATAGGCAGCATAGTGGAAAGAACGTACCATTCCGGCTATATCCCGTAACGGAGAACGTTTCAATCTGCGTTCGCTATAGCTGCGGGCCGGTTCGCCTTCAAAATCTGTGATCACAAAATCTTTACCGGTAAATAAGACTTGTCCTAAATGATAATCACCATGGATTCGGATCTTGACCACATCGATCTTACGCTTATATATATTGCGGAATGTTTTTAGTATATCATCCTTCATCGAAAGTACTTCTTCCGCTTCATGCCTTACTTCGCTGGACAGTCGCGATAATGTTCGTGTCTGATTCTGAAATGTACCCCGCACGAGCGACTGTAATCCGGAGAATAAAGATCGTTGATAATGCAATGAATATTCTTCAGATGAAAATGCCGGCAGCGAACTTCCGGAAGCGAGTGCCAGGTGCATTTCCCCGGTGCGTATACCGAGTTGTCGTGCACGCTCCGCCAATGTAGCATCGATCAGTTCTTTCAAAGACTCCGGCATCTGGTCGTAACCAACCGGATCTGTTATGGTTCCGTGCAGTGAAGGTAAATTCGGTACATCCGCGAGCGACAATACTTTTTCGTTGAAATCATCGAGGCGATCCAGCATGTAAGTCCAGGCATCGCTGCTGCTTTCTACCATCTCCTGCATCATGCCCAGCACAATGGCATCATTGCCCAATCGCCATTCGATCGCTCCTACAAAAGGAGGCACATGCTGGAAGTGCGCATGTTCTGTAAGGAAATGTGAAATTTCAAGATCAGGATTAATGATGCGATCTACCTTGCGGTATAGCTTCAGGAAAAATTTATTGTCGAACGTAAGCGATGTATTGCTTTGTTCTCCTCCCAATACCCGAGGCTTTATTGCTTCCTGCTCCTCTATATATTTACTCAACGTGCGACTTGCCTGGAAGCGTATTTCACTGTCGCGTAAGCCTATAGTTTGGTTGGCAGCCATACCGGTTATTAATGCCAGCTGATATTCTATACCGTAGAGCGCATCGTATAGTATACCTTGTTCTTCGCCAATCGTGAGGTTACAGATAACCGACTGCGGACAGCTCTCGCGCAGTTTGGTGGCCAGTGTATCTTTACCGAATGCTACCGGCAACTGGTATATCTCCGATAAACCACTTTGATAGTGTACTTCAACAAGCAGAATAACCGTAGTGCTGGTTTCGTGCGGTATGGTGGCATGCTGAATGATCTGCATGTTTTCAATCACGCGGCCCTTTCCTCCAAACCAGCGCAGGTTCAGCATATAGTTAGGGAGTACATTTTGAGACAACGTCTCCAATATGCGCTTGCTGGTAATTTCTTTCCAATCGCGGATAGCCAGGTGTGGCAATTCTTTGGCGCGATCTATTTCCGGGTGCACTTTGTCCAATACAAACCACTGGCAGCCGTGTGCACTCAGCGTGAAGAAATATATACCATCGTCTTTGATGATCGGGAATTTGTTATTGCTGAATATCTCTTTCGGTACATAACCCAGGAACTCACGAAGATCAAGTTCGGCTGGCTGCGTATAGCGCGAAAGGTTTACAATCACCAGGATGCTTTCCTCTTTATAGTTGCGTGTAAACGCGAGTATCTTCGGATTCTCGCATGCTATGAATTTCATGTCGCCCCGACTGAAAGCTTTATATTGTTTGCGCTTGTTAATGAGCCGCTTCATCCACCACAACAACGATGACGTGTTGCGTCCCTGAATCTCAACGTTAACAGATTCGTAATGATAATCCGGATCGAGTATCACTGGCAGGTATAGCTTATGCGGATTGCATTCTGAAAAACCAGCGTTACGATTTGATGACCACTGCATAGGCGTACGAACACCATCGCGATCGCCCAGGTAAAAATTATCGCCCATGCCAATCTCATCACCATAATATAGCACCGGTGTGCCGGGTAGTGAGAACAACAGGTAATTGAGTAACTCTATTTTATTCCGGTTGTTCCCCATCAGTGGAGCGAGCCGGTGTCGTATACCCAGGTTGATGCGTGCTTTTGGATCTTTAACATATACCCGGTACATATAGTCTCGTTCCTCATCCGTTACCATTTCGAGGGTTAGTTCATCGTGGTTGCGCAGAAATATAGCCCACTGACATGTTTCCGGTATAGGAGGAGTCTGATCAAATATATCCGTGATGGGGTAGCGGTCTTCCGTCTGCAACGCCATGAACATACGCGGCATCACCGGGAAGTGATAGTTCATGTGGCATTCATCGCCATCGCCAAAGTAAGAAGCTGAATCTTCCGGCCACATGTTGGCTTCTGCCAGTAACATGGTGCCGGGGTAATTTTCATCAATATGTTTACGAAGCTCCTTTAGAAAATCGTGTGTCTCCGGAAGGTTCTCTCCGTTGGTACCTTCACGTTCGAAGAGATAGGGAACAGCATCAAGTCTGAACCCATCTACACCCATCTCGCACCAGTAATCCAGGATCTTGAAAACTTCCTGTTGCACGAGCGGGTTATCATAGTTAAGATCGGGTTGATGATAGAAGAAACGATGCCAGTAAAACTGTTGTGCTACGGGGTCCCATGTCCAATTAGATGCTTCAAAATCCTGGAAGATGATGCGTACATCTTTATACTGTTTCGGATCATCCGTCCATACATAGTAATTCCTATAGTCTGAACCCTTCGGAGATTTTCGCGCCCGTTGAAACCACGGATGCTGGTCGGAAGTATGATTGATAACAAGCTCGGTAATTACTTTCAGGTTCCGGTCATGCGCTTCTTTCAGGAACTGTTTGAATTGGTAAATATTGCCATAAGCCGGGTTAATGCTATAGTAATCGGCAATGTCGTAACCATCATCCTTGAGCGGCGATGGGTAGAACGGCAGCACCCATATAGCTGTAACCCCGAGGTCTTTGAGGTAATCGAGTTTCTCCAGCAAGCCATCGAAGTCACCAATGCCATCGCCATTCCCATCGCGAAAGGCTTTAATGTGCAATTCATAGATCACAGCATCCTTGTACCAGTGAATCTTGTCATCCAGTTCAGTTCTATTTACGGGCATAATCGTAAGAATTTATAGTCTGCGTATAGTCTTACAAGAAATCCGATTAAAAT
The DNA here is from genome assembly GCA_902168205.1 of uncultured Chitinophaga sp. GTDB lineage: Bacteria > Bacteroidota > Bacteroidia > Cytophagales > Cyclobacteriaceae > Ohtaekwangia > Ohtaekwangia kribbensis. Next base: position 1,228,075 of record CABHOK010000003.1, read on the forward strand.
AGTGTACCAGCCTTTACACAATAGAATGTAGACAAATCGGGTCTTCACTGGCCTTACACCAACTATTTGTATCACTTTTTGCCCGCTTTATATGCCGCTCGCCAGACGAGGTGTAATATTTAGCGGTAACTTCCATTTCTATACTCTTACTTTTTCGACACTTTTGGAGAAAATCTGCTAATGCCCTTTTCGATACGTTTTTTTTCAGGATGCATTATGCTCTGCATGCTCAGTCTGCAACAGGTAACGGCACAGGATGCTCCCGGTAGTTCAATTGACTGGTATGAGAGTTTTTTTCAACCGCGCAAGCGTAAACCTGTTGAGAAAGAACTGGAACAAGCCACTATTAAGTTACGAGAATCAAAACGTACTGGCAACAAGACAGCCGAAGTAAAAGCGCTGATGGAAACGGGGTTGCTACATTTGACGGGCGCACACAATGTAGATCGGGCTATGGATTTCTTCATACAGGCGCTTGCGCTGGAAGACTCATTGAACCTGAACCATGAAAAAATATTTACGTATCTGGCGATGGCTGAGGTTTCACAGGAGGTAGACTCTCACCAGGAAAGTGCTGCTTTTTTAAACGATGCCTTTGCAATCAGCGAGCCTTTCAAAGATCCCCAAATTTTTGTATTGATCCTGAACAAACTCGGACGCGTAAATGCGAAGCGTGGAAAGATTGATGACGCGTTCGAGAACTATGAGATGGTGTTGAAATATGAAGATCAACTGAACCAGCCAAGCATAGAAGCCGAGGCATTGTTTAACCTGGGACATCTCTTTTCACAACAAGGTAAATATACCGAAGCATTGCAGACGCATAAACGAGCTTTGGCGATTAGCCGATCTATTCGCGATAAAAAAAGTGAAGCAACATCGTTGAATGACATCGGTGAATTATACCACCTGATGAAGAACGATGAAAAGGCGCTGGCCAATCATATAGTAGCCCTTGAAATACGGCAGGCGTTAAAAGACAAGCGTACTATTGCCGAATCGTACAATAACATTGGTGTTCTATACTACCGGAAGAAAAATTACCAGCGCGCTGCTGCCAATTTGCAGTTAGCGCTGGAAGCCGCGCGTGCAGCGCAGGCACAGGAGCAGATACAAAAAAGTTATGAATACCTGAGCTTCTGCTACCAGGCTGTAGGTGATTTTAAAAAAGCACTGAACTATAAAGATGAATACTTAAGTATACACGATTTTATAGTGAATGAGCGTAATGAACAGCAGGCGCTTGCAACGGCAAATCGTTATGCGCTGAAAAAGAGAGAATCACAGATCGATAAACTTGAAATTGATCGCATCCAACGCGAGAAAGAAATCGCAGCGCAGAAGAAATTCAGAAATGTACTTTTCGGTCTTATCGGGCTTGGCTGTATCATTGTTATACTCGTAACCTATCTTTATATCGTTAAGAAGCGATCGAATAAAGTTTTACAGGAGGCGAATGATAAAGTGCAATTGCAAAATATAGCATTGCAGGATTTGAATGCTACAAAGGATAAATTCTTCTCGATCATTAGTCACGATCTAAAAGGGCCGCTGAATTCGCTTACATCTTTTTCGGGCTTGCTGATTAACCACACCGACAGTTTGAGTAAAGATGAAATCAAGATGCTGGCAAAAGATCTTGATAAATCATTGAAGAATCTCTTCGCGCTACTCGAAAATCTGCTGGAGTGGTCGCGCTCGCAAACCGGCAAGATTGAATTTAAACCGGAGGCTTTTGATGTACACAAGTTGCTGGAAGAGAATAAAGATTTACTCACCGCACAGGCACAGAATAAAAAGATAACATTGGAAAACGGAAGTACACAACAGCAGATGATCTATGCGCATAAGAACTCCGTTAACACCGTGGTGCGTAACCTCATTGCCAATGCTATCAAATTTACTCCGGAAGGAGGGAAGATTACCGTGAGCGCACAGCAGCAGGCAGATTCAGTAGTTATCTCGATTGCCGATACAGGTGTGGGGATGAGCAAAGATGTAATGAATAAACTTTTCCGCATCGACACCAAGCACACTACCAAAGGTACTGCCGATGAAAAAGGTACCGGCCTCGGACTCATTTTGTGTAAAGAGTTCGTTGAAAAGAATGGCGGACACATCTGGGTTGAAAGTGAAGAAGGCAAGGGTTCTGTATTCAGATTTACTGTGCCTCGAAATTCACAAGCGAATTAATATATACTCTTTTTTAAATCCAATTTCACAAAGAACGAAGGAGGCACAAAGGTAGACAGAGGTATAAATCTTTGTGCCCCTTTAAGCCTCTTTTGTGTACTCCGTGCAATGGATTTAAAGTTAATGTTTATGAAAACCTTTACTCACCATATTTAGTATATGTCCCGAAGCGATGAGCAATCCTGATAGGATGCGGATCAGGATCATACCATAAAGATGTGTATACTCGCAAAGTATAAATAACAGCCAGCCGGAGATAAAGGAAGCAATGACTGCCGGTTTGAATTTCATATCAGTATTATTTCGCAGCGTAAGAAAAGACAGCCCGATACCTGCACCGAGTACAGCGAGGTGAAAGTAATGATCGTGATGTTCGTGTGGGTAAAACACAAGCAGCGTACCTGCCAACGAAGTGGCTATGCAGTGAATCATGCAGAGAAACGAAAAGCAAATCCCGGAGAGGTCCGGGAGTTTGCCTGCTATTAAACGAAGCGTCTTCATGTATATATCAACGTTTGGCTTCAATAACCATATTTACCTGCGACTTTATAGCCGTGCGTACATTTTTGAATCCAGCCTTGTGCAGTACGTCAAAAAGTTTCGCACCACCCGCCTGAGCTCCGAGACATTCACCACCATCGTGTTGTGAGTGAGGTACGCAAAGCGCAGTGGACCCCGCATAGTACATGCGACCGATCGGGTTGAGGTTGTCTTCTACGCGATCACCGGCAAGTGGCTCTACGAGCATCACGGAACCTGATTTACTCAATGCACGTAACGCATATATAGCCGCACGGCTGGGATGACCGAGATCGTGAAAGGCATCCATAAAACAAATAAGGTCATACCCGATAGCCGGGTAATTTTCCGCGGTACAATTCTCGAACGTAACGTTGCTGATACCTTGCTCGTGTGCACGCTGCCGCGCAACCAGTATAGATTCTTTGTGATAGTCGAACCCGAATACATGACTGTTGGGAAATGCTTTTGCCAAAAGCAACGAAGATGCCCCGTGTCCACAACCTATATCGGCAATATTTCCGCCGGCCGTGAGTATTTCTTTTATACCATCCAGTGCCGGAATCCAAGCATCCACGAGATGTGCTTTATAGCCTGTTCGAAAAAATGCTTCTGTCCCGAAGAAAAGTTTATGAGCATGCTGGTGCCATCCCAAACCTTTACCGCTTTTAAACTCCGCTACAAGTTTTTCTTCTTCAGCCCATACAGTAGCCGGTATATCTAAACCCGCTGTGAGGTATGCAGGGCTTTCAGGTTCTGCCAATACCAGGCCATGTTCAAAAGGAAGTTGGTATGTCTTGGATTCCGGGTTATAGTATATATACTTTCCGGCAGCCATACAGTTGAGCCATTCCTGCACATAACGTTCATGTGTTCCGGTTTTGTCAGCAAGGTGCCGCGGTGTGATCCATCCCGCACCATGCATCGCGGTGAACAAACCGAGCTTATGGCCGAGCTGCGTCATGGCAGAACCCATGGTAGCAGACATGTCCATAATAACCTGTCCTGCGAAAGCTTCTACTTTGGACAGGTCGATTGAAGGGAGGTTTTCAGTTGTTGTTGTCATTTGAGGTTAATTTTTTTTTGACAAAACTATGTATACCGAAAACCTTCAGCCTATGCGAAACGGATGAAAGCTTATGCGGGAAGTATTTTGTGTTTACCTGCCAAGTGTCGTTAAATAGTTGACACTTGATGATGAACCCATACCGAGTCGATTCGTTTAACACGAATGATCATGATGGAGGCTATTAAAACAAAAGGAGAACTGGAGCATGCGCTAAGTACAGTTCTGATGAATGGTAAAACCGATCAGCTCCGGGTACAAAATGAGCTGGGAAAATTCGAATGCCGGGTGACGCGTCATCAGCACTTCTCGTTGTTGCAGCATGAGTATACCAATGAAGGTCCGTTATTAACAATTCCGATTACTCGCAAGACACCTTGCATTACCATGATCTTTCAGTTTGGTGGTTACTCTGCATACCGTGATAAGCATAATCCGTTTTTACTGCCATGCTATCACCAGTCTATTAACTATTTTAATATGTATGATTGTCGCAGCCTGGTGGATGAACGCATGCGACAACATGACATCACATTTGTACTGGACGATACATTCTATAACACGTTGTTACACGATGGTGTTATGGAAGGAAATTTACTGACTGAAAAAATTCTGAATCGCGAAGAGTTCAATACCATCAATGCTCGTCAACCGATCGATGCCGGTGTTCAGGGAGTGCTGCATAATATACTCCATTGTCCTTTCAAGAACGGCATGCGCGACATGTATATAACCGCTCAACTCAAAGCGCTTATGATGCTGCAATGCTGTCAGTTCCATTATGCGGTAAGTGATAAACCTGCACCTAAAGACGCCAAACTCACGAGTCGTGATCGCGATACATTGATGGCTATATATGATTTTCTCACCGAACGTTATCACGATGAGACAACGCTCACGGACCTCTCGCGCAGGTTTGGTATAAACGAATTTAAACTGAAATACGGTTTCCGGAAACTATTCGATACATCTCCCATAAAATATATACAAGATCGAAGACTTCAATTCGCAGGTCTCCTGCTACGCAATACAAACAAATCCATAACTGAAGTGGCAGATGAAATCGGCTACGAACACGCTAATAATTTTTCGATAGCCTTTCGAAAAAAGTTTGGCGTGGCACCTCAGGTTTACCGGAATGGGCTCGGTTAATTTTTAGCCCGCAGAGAGCGCTGATAGACGCAGAATGATTTTGCTTTGGCGTCAGTATAGTTTACTGATAGGTACTAGTTGTTATATATATCAGGAGATTTTACTCTTTCAGGAAACATCCCAGTCGTCATCCATATTGTCTACGGATTTCATGTATATTTCCCGGTATTGATTTTGAAGGCGTTCGCGGAGTCCGTCTTCTTTTGTATACCCGGGTACTTTAACCAATTCTTTGCTGGAGTTTTTATTCGTGATCGGAGGTGTGATACAGCTAACATTCATCCCAGCTCGTTGCATGGCAATGGTGTTGTTATAAAACAAATTGCCATCCGGAGATTGACCGCAAACCTCGTACGTTCTTTTCGCGTCATCTTTTATTATCAACCAACAGCCGGTGTACATCGATCAATTTTTTTAGTTCTAGATTGCAAAGATATAAGTACTGTATGAACAAAAAAGCATTTTATGACTCGCTATTGGCATCCTTTTTATACGTTGGTTTGGGAACCATTAGCGTGATGTCTATCTATCCCGGATCATTATTTCATGGAGGTTGGGCCTTTGTTGGCGTTCTTTTGACTTTACCAGTATCTTTTGTCGGTTTTGGTATTATGTATGCCGATTCGGATGGATATTGGTACACACTACTTGCTCAAGTATGTGTTTTCTTTGTTGCATGGTTTGTTACCTATCAATATTATGAGAAGAAATATAGGAACGATGATTTTGACTAGATTGGATATAAAAATCACTGGAAAGTAAAAATATGTCAAAGTGTGTTGCTTTAGTTGTGTTAATGGTCGTGGTAGCTCAATGTACCGTGAAAGACAAGAGGAGTAATCAAGTGACAATCCTGCCACCTGAATTAAGCGATCCTTACCTGCAATCTTTTCGAAACAAGAATATTAGGTTTATTGTATTTGAACGAATCGGAGAAATAGATCCGCGTCCTGACACAATTGAGTTAGATGTTCATGGCAATGTCGTTAGCATAACCGGGCCGTATGAACGAGAGAAGAGAGCCTATGATGCAAGGGATTTTCTTGTGAAACGAATGATGTTTTCTGACTTTTCTGTGCAATATATAGCCCGGTACTCGGTTCGAGGAGATACGTTAATTCAAACGATGAGAGAATGTAATTCTCGTGATTGGAATTTGCACGGTGATACAACAACAAGACCTTATAAAGTAAATTTTTTGTTCTTGACAGCGAAGGAAAAGTTACGCAGGAATTTGATGATGGCTTTGGCCCACTCATGTATATTTATTCAGAAAGTAAACTAGTTCGTAAGGAAATTGAAGTGTCGCTAAACAGCGATGATGAATATCATTGGGAAACAACCGCAGAATATAAGTACTATGAAAACGGAGAAATTAAGGATATAAAAGAATTTGATCGGCTGAAGAAGGAATTTTTATTCTTTTTTTCTAAGGGCTTACTAGATTCTTCCCGAGTTACGCGGTATATACAGGATATGGCATCCCATAATCGATATAAATATCGATATATCTACTATTAGTACTACCACTTTTTGTCGGTATCGGATTGGTGTATAAAACTACAATTTCTGCACCCAACTTTCTGTTCTGCCTCGTGCTCCAGCCAGGTATATCCCTACATAACTCCGGCCATCCGGCTTTGATATACCTATGTCCGCAGCTTGTGTACCTGGAAGCAAAATAACATTGTTGTGGGAAGCGGTGCTACCTTGAATGTAAGTGAACCCGGTTCTTATGTTGTAGTTGCAACGACTATACCTATGATGTGAATGGCAATATGACCGTTGATCTTAATAAGGGATTGAGTACACCAATAACCTATAATTATCTTAATCTTCCGGAGGTTGTTACCAAGAGCGTGAACAATATCCGCTATATATATGACGCTGCGGGCCGCAAACTTTCTCAGGTTGTACGGACTGGGTTGGCAGTGAGTCAGACTGACTACTCTGGAGAATTTATTTATGAAAATGACTTCCTGCGATTTGTAAATCATGGGGAAGGCAGAATTGCGGTCTCATCTGAAAAGCTCTTGTATAAGCATGATGGGGATGTGATTGACGGACTCACCGCTTTAAATACTACGCTTACCCCGATGACAATAAACGGGGAGAAGTATATTAGCGCTTCTTCCAGTGGCTCGGGTTCTGGTATTTTTCCTATAGGCAATGCTATCAGTGTTGTTCCGGGAGAAAAGTACCTGATCAGGGTTAAGGGTTACAGAAGTGACTACAATGTAGCTATTATGGTCAGACGTAATAATTCAACGATAACGTATGGTAGTTATTTGCCTGCGCTAGTTGCAAACGAGTCGTGGATAGAACAGATTTATGTAGTGCCTGCTAATACAACGACAATGGAAGTCGGAATAGGTTGGAATTCCCCCACAGGCACGGCTCATCTATTTTTGAATGCATTTGAGTTAATCAAGTTGGAAAGCTCTACTCCGGAGTATCAGTATAATTTGAAAGATCATTTAGGCAACGTAAGGTTGACGTTTACCACAAAACAAGATATAGATAGCAGTACCGCGACACTGGAAGATGAAAATGCACAAGAGGAGCAAGGGAAGTTTTTGCGATACGACAATACGCGAATTGTAAATCACTTCTTGTTCGATCATACGAAAGGTTCGAAGCCAACACAAGTAGAAGGAGGAGCGCAGCGTTTAAGTGGACAGGGTAATGAAATATATGCCTTAGCAAAATCGTTAAGTGTAATGCCGGGTGATGTTATAAACATGGAAGTATACGCGAAGTATATAGATCCGAATGAATCGAACCGGACAGCGGCCTTGAATACACTTATCATGCAGATTGCTGCCGGTACAGCCCCTGGCGGTACAGTGATAGACGGGGGAAGCTATGCGGCAAGCACAAGTTCGTTTCCATTCCCTGCTGATGCAACACAAAATACATCGAGCAGCAGTGAGGCTAGCCCGAAGGCGTTCTTGAGCTGGTTGGTATATGATCGTAATTATACTTTGATAGCATCAAAGAGTGGCTTCAGACAGATGAGTTCTGTTGCCAAAGAGGATGGTAGTGATGTGGCGCATGAGCTGTTATCGGGTACCGTCACTATTACCGAGCCAGGGTATATATATGTATTCCTTTCCAATGAACAGGGTACAAATCCTTATGAAGTATATTTTGATGACTTTAACGTTGAGCAGGTTAAGTCGCCTGTTACTCAAACTCAGGATTATTATTCTTTTGGACTAGAATTCAATAGTTCTCAGAGAGAAAATAGTTTGTCGCAGGATTATAAATACAACGGTAAAGAGGATCAAACAGCGCTTGGCTTAGGTTGGTTGGATTATAACGCACGAAAGTATATGCCAGAGATCGGTAGATGGAACGCGATTGATTATATGTCTGAAAAGTATAATTCACATAGTCCATATGCATACGTTCTAAATAATCCGATTGCACTCGTAGATCCTGATGGAAATGATGTTTATTTGATTGTTTATTACACAAAGTCAGGCGAAATTGGACATGCTTCGATAGCTTTTGATAATTATAAAACGGAGGAGGTGAAAGATAAAAATGGCGAAACCGTTTATAAAGACGGCAAAGCTCAAACTCGTCAGGTAAAGGATGGAACAGTAACGGTTTACAGTTTTACGGGAAGCGGTAGCCCACAAAATCCTGATCGAGATGTCGAAGGAACCCTTCGTAAATTTGAAAATGTTAAGATCAAAGATTTAAAGCGCTTTTCTCATGAAGGAAATGCACCTGATGCATTGATCCAAGTACACACTACACCGTACATTACTCAATCGATTGAACAGGAAAATGCCAGGTTGTACGAACAGTACGAACAAGGAAGTGGAATGACATATAACGCGGAAAAGTTCAATTGCAGTGATTTTGCAAAAGCCTCCTTAAACAGAATTCCTGGCTTTATGTATTTAAATGGAACCGAAAAGGTGAATGCTCCACCCAATCCATTTAGGGCTGTGCGATATGATGCTAATGTAACAACTCCCAATTTTTTGTTTAGTAATCTTAAAAAAGTTGTCCAGGCTGGTACGCCGAGAGGGGCTGTCTTAAAAGAAAACCATATGCCTAGTAAAGATTATGTTAACGCTTACTCGAATAATGCAGTTAAGGATGAATCTCCCAATGAGTAAACCAGGTATAATCGCTATGCTCATTGTCGTTTTGACAGCGTGCTCAAAATGCAATAACAGACAGGTTATTGATGAAAGTCCTGTGGCCATCACCTATAAGCTTATAAAGTCTTTTGTTATAAATGATACCACTTTGTTCTACGCTGCGGTTGATGTAGACAGCTTGGTTCATCATATGAATAAAAAGGTTGGGTACGAAAACTATGATCCTTACTCTGTACGCCGTGTCCTTTTTTTTAAATGTGGACCTTTTAAGCTACCTGAAGGACAATTGGAGGCAGCGAAAAATCATTCCTTCCCATTTTCTCACTTCGAACTTAACCAAATAAAAAGTAACAAAGGGGTTATCCATGCTACTGTAACTTGGGAAGAAATATATTACCAAAAGTATAACGAGAAGTATCATGACCCTCTAAAAAGGCTACATGTTACACTATATGAACAGCAGCGGGGAGTTTGGAAGATTAAAGCAATCGATTTTCCTAGTGATTCATGTCAGTAAGAGGGATTAAGATTATGGCCAATGGCGTGTGCGAATGGCTAAGAGTTACCGGTATATGAAGAACTTTGCGTTTGACTTGCTGCAATGAATATACCTCTACATCCAAACAACCTTCTGCTCCGCCTCATGCTCCTTTCCAAGTATATCTTTATACAACTCCGGTCGTCTGGCTTTGATATACCTATAACCACCTGCTTGGGTAAGCTTTTCAGGTGTTAGTGTGGCAATAACAAAGTCGTCACCTAACGTACGGCATTCTGCGAGTATATCTCCGAAGGGATCGATAATCATGGAGCAGCCGTTTTTGAGTTGGTCATCGTCCATGCCGATGGGGTTAGAAAATATAGCGTAGATAGCATTGTCGTATGCGCGTGCGGGTAGCCACTTCATGAGCCAGTCTCGGCCTTTCATGCCATCGAACTCCAAACGTAAGGATGTGGGATCTGCTTCTCTGTTCTTCCATAATGCCGGATCAACGAAGCCAGCACCCGGGCGTGTTGAGGGGGTACACATCGTTACGTGCGGCATAAATATAGCATTGGCACCGAGCAAGGTAGTGGCGCGTACATTTTCAATGACGTTGTTATCGTAACAGATGAGTATACCAAATTTCCATCCGTATAGTTCGAAGACACAATATTGGTCGCCCGGTGTTAAATGTGGATTGATAAACGGATGCAGCTTTCTATACTTTGCCACTAGTCCATCTTTAGTCACACATATATAGGCTTTGTATAATTTATCATCGCTGTCTTTCTCAAAAAGACCCGCGAGTATAGCAATGTTATTTTTACGGGCCAGTGCAATAAGTTTGTTTGTACTCTCGCTATCCGGTATATATTCAGCCAGATCTAGCATCTGTTGTTTGTTAAGATGACGCGCAAACGTATAGCCGGTTATGGAACATTCATGAAAAGCGATCATATGTGCACCTTGAGAGGCCGCTTGTTGAGACAGCCGATCTATTACGGACAAATTATAGGCTTTATCGCCACTTCTGTTCTCAAACTGAGCGGAGGCAATTTTAATGGGCTGCATACGACTGGTTATTTTTTGCAGTTAACGTAGCCTACAGGTCGAAGGCTGCGAATTGTGTATGAAAATAAAAATAAAATGACGGTCGAAGTATATTCGTTATAAACAGTTTAGTTCAGTAGAAACGGCATGGCGTTATCGTATGGTTGCCTGTGGGGTAGTGAGGTTGTATGTCTTTGAAAGATTTTCGATGATTACCCTGGCATCGCCTTCATTAAAATAGCGGTTAATATTCTGTAGGTAATTGATGGCGTTTTCTATTTCGTCTACGGTCCAGTTCTTAGCGTTGCCATCCTGGTTTGTCTTGTAGATGAGGTCTTTGATGAGCGAGCTTCCGCCAGCTTTGCTGATGAGTGTAAAGAGTTGATTTTATGAGTAACTGTTCCATAGCATACACTTTGTTAAAGTTACTCATTAAAATTTATGCCTGCACGGCACTTGCAATATTAGGAGAGAGGGGTGGCAAGCTATGTATAGTGTTGAAGGTTGTTACGCAGCACTATACATAGCTACATATATTACCGACACTTATCAATGTTGTTTTGAATTCAGATATGAATTCACATTCTGCCGGCTAATGATTTCCAATGGAAATAAGTAAGACGCTGTTGCCTGTTTCTTAAATAGCAAATGATTGGACAATTGACTTATGCCTATAAACGCCTGACGTTTTGAATTCTGGTTGATCAGGAAATCAATGATGCCATTGTTGAGGTAGTGGAGGTTTTCAGCCAAGAGGTCGTACGCTACCAGGCGAACGCCATTCTTTCCTTTCTTTTCCAATAATTTGGATACCGTGTAGGCTCCTTTGGAAGTTGTTACCAATATACCTTTCAAGGTGGATTCGTTGAGCAGGTCAGAGAGTTCTTTTTCGAGTGTTGACTCGTGTGTATAGTTAAGGTCGCGACTCAATACGTTATACGTATGGCCGTTGTTCTGCTCCACAAAGTAGTCTTTGAATCCCTTTTCTTTTTCATTCAAGTGCGTAGAGTTGTGAATGTCATCATATATATGAAGAATAGCATAGGTGCCGTTCTCTTTTTCGTTGAGGTGTAACAACTCGGCCCCTACACGCCCGCTTTGATAAAGGTCTTGTCCCACAAAACTTAATGGTCCTGCCTGTTCAATATTATTGTTGATTAACACGAAGGGAATATTCTTTTCCTTGCACGTATTAATAAAATGGAGTGCTTCATTATAGAATATAGGAGCCATAAGCACACCGTCCGGATTGCTTTCACAAACTGTCTCGGCAAGTTTTATGAATGACTCTTTATCATAAAGATCGAAGTATAAGGTTTGCAGTTGCACGCCATATTGCGTCCATTCTTCTTTTGCCTGCTTGATACCTTCTATAGACTGGTTCCAGTATTCGTCTTGTTCCGGATTAGGCATCAGGGCTGCAATCTTATAAGTTTTATTAGAGCCCAATGTTTTGGCAATGAGGTTGGGTTTGTAGCCAGTCTTTTCAAGAATGGCCATCACCTTGCTATAGGATTCTTTGGCAACCTCTCCTCGGTTATGGATGACCCGATCGACTGTTCCAACTGATACCTGGGCCATCTGCGCGATGTCTTTGATTCTGATTTTTTTGTCCATTGGTGCTAATGTTAAGGGATATTTCGGAGGTAAAAAACATCTTTCTTAGGTACGGTTACCCGGTTTTAGTGTCGTGTATATACCCCTTCATACGTTATATGTTGATATTTCGTTTGCGTGCACGTTTTCCCCGTGCGCGGAAACGAAGTTATGTTTTTCTTGGAGTTTAACAAATACCTTCCTACCTTTTGGTCGGAAATTCATTTTTCGATAGAATATTCTGTTGATTATATGGTTTCTGAAATTTTAATCTCTAACCCAAATTTTCATGAAGAAACGTTTACAATTCCTGTCAGTCGTGTTTACACTGGCGGCATTGACTGCTTATGGGCAGACAGTGAAAGGCCGGGTCACGGCAGCACAAGACAACTCCGCCCTTCCGGGAGTGTCTGTAGTTCTGAAGGGTACCAGCGTTGGTACCACGACCGATGCTGATGGTAATTACTCTATCGCAGTAGGTACGAACGACAATGCTATCTTGTCGTTTTCATTTATTGGTTTTACAACCCAGGAAGTACCCGTTGGCGGACGCACTGCTATTGATGTTGTGTTGGTTGAAGATGCGATGCAGTTAAGTGAAGTAGTCGTAACAGCTTTCGGTGAAAAGAAGGAAGTAGGAAAAATTGCCTACGCTGTTCAGGAAGTTAAAGGCGGTGAACTTACACGTGCCAATAACGCGAACGTTGTAAACGCGCTTCAAGGTAAAATTGCCGGTGTACAAATCGACCAGGGTACTGGTGGTCCGATGTCTTCTTCACGTATTCGTATCCGTGGTAACTCTTCATTAAGTAACAACACACAACCTTTGTTTGTTGTTGATGGAGTTTTGATCAGACCTACAGTAACTGGTGCTGACTCTTGGGGAGCGACTCAGGACTTCGGAAATATCATGAAGAACCTGAACCCGGATAACATTGAGTCAATGACTGTGTTGAAAGGTTCTGCAGCAAGTTCTCTCTACGGATCAGACGCATTGAACGGTGTTATTATCATCACTACTAAAAAAGGTTATGAGCGTCCAGGTTTAGGTGTAACCTATAGCCATACTTCATCTTTCGAGAAAGCTTATAAGTTTATTGATGTTCAAAACGAATTCGGTGGTGGTAACGCTGCTACGTTTGCTAAAGGATCTGACGGTGTAGAAGAAGTTGATCCTGCTTTATTTTTCTATAGCTACGGTCCGAAGTTTGACGGACGCATGGTGCGTGACGTTGACGGTCGTATGATCAAGTGGGAAGCGAATGACCCGCTCAGCCTTTTCCAAACGGGTAAATTCATTAACAATAACGTGGTGATTGAGGGCGGTAGCGATCGCACTACATTCCGTATTTCTTATTCACACCTTGACAACTCTACCATCATGCCTGGTGGTACTGAAATGGTGCGTAATAACTTCAATGCAAATGCTTCTCAAAAAATCGGAAAGCTGTTTGATATTGGTGTAAATGTAGATTATACCAACAACGATCTGGTAAACCCTATTCGTCAAGGTGGTAACTACAACCCTGTATTTGCCTTAGTATATTTCCAGCCAAGACACTTTGATATAGACTACTGGAGAAATAATTATAAAGATCCGGTAAATGGCGGAAGACTTGCTGATGCTAACGATCCATATGGTATTACAGGTTTCCTTTGGGATACATTTGAAGACAGAACAGAGCGCACAGAAAATGTATTCAGAGCAAACCTCGATATAACAACGCATGTGAGACCTTGGTTGAATTGGGTTGTTCGTGCTAATATGCAGAACGAGTTGTACAAAGGTGAAAGAAAGAGATTGGGAGATGGTCCTCGCTTCTCAGGTGGTACATATAGCCAGAACGAGTCTTATAATACTCAATACCGTATACAAACTCTCTTAACAGCTAATAAATCTCTTAATGATAATTTCTTCCTGAGTGCTACAATCGGTGGTGAGACTAATAAAGTGAGTGGTGGTAGAAACTATACCTTGGAAACAAGAGATGGTTTACGTCTGCCAGGTGTGTTCTCAATTACAAACGGTGTGAACGGTATCAACACAACAACAAGTCTGAATCCGTCAAGACTCAAGAACGCTTTCTATGTATATGGTGACCTGACTTACAAAGACATGTTAACCTTAACATTGAGCCATCGTACCGACTTCTCTTCTACACTTGCTTATGCTGATGGAAGTGGTGACTGGAGCTATAGCTATCCTGCTGCAGGTCTTGCATGGACATTCACTGAAACATTCTCTTCGTTGCCAAATTGGTTATCGTTTGGTAAACTTCGCGGTAACTTCGGTATAACCGGTGGTGATACTGATCCTTGGACTATCAATAGCACGGGTGCTTATAGAAAGGCCGACAGTGAATATCTGTCACCGAATGGTCTAGTAAACTACTATAACTTTGTTGACAATACACTTCCTAACAAGAAGTTGAAAAACAAAGAAGCTCGTGAGTGGGAAGTTGGAGCTGATCTTCAATTCTTCGATAACCGCATTGGCTTAGATGTAGCTTACTACGATAAGATTGCACGCAATGAGATCTTTAAACTTGCAGCGGCACCTGAGTCTGGCGTGAGTGATATGATTATCAACGGTGGAAAGATTCAGAACAAGGGTATTGAAATTACCTTACGTGCTACACCAATTAAATCTGCAGATTTAGAGTGGAACACAATCGTCAATTTTACGCGCAACAGAAACAAAGTTCTTGAACTTGCTGAAGGTGTAGAACAATACGAGTTGAGCCTGGCATTTGGTGCAGACGTTAAGTCTATTGCTAAAGCTGGTGAAGACTATGCTACAATTGTTACGAACTATGCCTATGCTACTTATCAGGCAAAAGATTCTGAAGGTAATCCTATAGATCATCCTAACAATGGTAAACGCGTAATCGGTTCTAACCCGAATGCAAACGCGTTGACTTTCCTGAGAAGTGGTGACTATGGCCAGGGCCAGAAGACAATCGGTACTGCTATGGAGCGCTTCCTGTTGAGCAACATCAACACGGTATCTTACAAAAACTTTACACTGAACGTTCAGGTTGATGCAAAAGTAGGTGGTATGCTTGTATCTGCAACGCACCAGTATGGTACTACAAATGGTAGCTTGACTAACAGTTTATATGGTCGCGATTTAGATCACGGTGGTGTGCAGTATACTGCTACTAACGGAGATGTTAGAACTGATGGTATTATACCGGATGGTGTTTTGGCTGACGGTATCAAGTCTATTAAAGATGGTAGTGATTTAGGTGGTATTACGTACCAGGAAGCTGTTGATGGCGGCCACTTACTTCCTATTGAGGCAAGACGTTACTACAGAAACATCTCTAACTGGGGTGCTGGTATACGTGAATACTCTGCATTTGAAAACTCATGGGTAGCACTGCGCGAAGTTTCTTTATCGTACAATGTGCCAGTGAGCTTTGTAAATAAAATCAAACTGCAAAGTCTGAAGTTAAGTGTTACCGGTCGTAACCTGACGTATCTGTATAGCTCATTGCCAATCAACCTGAATCCTGAAGGTTTGAAGAGTAACAGAGCTGGTGAATTCTCTGAGTACGGAGGTCTTCCATTTACTCGTCAGATGGGTTTTTCTGTAACAGCAGGATTCTAATAATTTGAAAGACTTAAAAGAGAAAATCATTATGAAAATATATTATAAAAAGGTGTTATTGTGCCTGGCCGTGTCGTGTGCAATGGTAGTGTCTTGTGATGATCAAGATTATATAGATGCTAACAAAGACCCGGATATTCTCAATGAAATACCACCGGAAAATCAATTCCTGAATGCGACTATTGGTATACATGGTCAGGACTTTGAAGCATACTATGATTTCTATAGACGTATCATGCCCTGGATGCAATATGTAACACCATTGACAGGTAATCCAGAGTCATTTACACTTGGCTTCGGTAACTTCTCTAACCGTTATGGCAGACTATATAACGGAATCGGAAACGTATTGACCGATCTGGAAATGCTGGTAAAGAATCTTCCGGAAGAAGAGCAACCGAAGTATGCGCAGATGCTTCATATATCACATATACTGAAAGCTTACTATGCATTTTATGTTAGTGACATATATGGAAGTATAGCATACACAGAAGCGTTTCAGGCGCGTTATGGAGGTACGATGTTCCCTACATACGACAATCAGCAAGCATTGTTTGCTAAATTGGATGCAGAGGTTGAGGCTTCGATCAATGGGTTGAAAGAGACACCGTCTATTCAACAAATATCACTTGGAAGCTATGATCAGTACTACGGTGGTGATCCTGCTGCCTGGATAAAAGCTGCTAATGCACTTCGTCTTAAAATGGCGATGCGTATACTTAAAAGAGATGAGACAACAGCAAAAGCTATCGTTCAGGAAGTGCTGAACGATGCTGGAAATCTCATGGAAAGCAATGATGATGGTTGGGTACTTGTAGCATCATCAGGAATTACAAGCGGTGGTAACTTCAATCCTGACGGATTGAGAGCATCTAAGCCTTTGGTTGATTTCATGCTTGACTATAACGACCCTCGTATCGATGCATTCTTTGCTCCTAACAGCTATTCACAGGCTAATATCAATCTTCTGATAGCTGCAGGTCAGCTTGAAGCAGGAACAACTGAAACAGTTCGTTATGTTGGAAGCTTTACAAGCCCTGATGATGCGGCTGATGAAGATATTCAGGATCAATACTATTCAACACGTTCACTGAATGGTCAGACCTTTGATACCCTTTCATTAATCCAAAGAAGATTGTTTCAGCCTGCATTCAATACTGGTACAGGATTGAACTACTTGCCAGTAATTTCATACCCTGAATTCTGCTTCATGAGAGCTGAATTAGCGGCACGCAACATTACAAGCGAAGATGCAGAAGAGTTTTATAACAAAGGCGTTACAGCTTCTATCGAGTGGTATAACGAAGTTGCCATAGGTGCAGCATTGACAAACTATACTCCGTTGACAGGATCTCAGATAACTGATTATCTTGCTCAACCTGGTATAGCCTTCGATTCGGATATAGCTGTAGAGCAAATTGCATGTCAGGCATTTTTACATTACTTCCGTCAACCGGCAGAAGGTTGGGCTTCATGGAAACGTACTGGTTTCCCGAGTACAACAAGTGTGTTAGCGTTGACTGATATGAAGACTAACGGAGTTTCTCTGCCAATTCCAAGAAGGGCTCCGCTTAGTATTCCATCAGAAGGAATTCCAAACTACGAGAACATAAAAGCAGCGTATGATGATATGGCTAAAGACTCTGGTTTTGGTCAAGGCCCAACGGATGCTTTTGGCCGAGTTTGGTGGGATGTAGAGTAATAATCTTTTTATTTGGTTTGGTTTTTAAGGGTGGCCGTAAAAAGCCACCCTTTACTTTTTGGTATATAGATGTTTTAGAAGATTTCTTTATTTTTAATGATGATCCGGTATAAACTTCTTGCAGCATTTTTATTTCTATTTGTTCAGGTTAAAGGACAGAAGCTTACTTTTTATAAAGACATTCAGCCATTGGTACATACAAAGTGTGCCAGTTGTCATAGGCCGGGAGGAGGAGCTCCGTTTAGTCTGATAACATATGATGATGTAAGCAAGCGCGCAGATTTTGTGAAAAAAGTAATCGCGAGTCGGTATATGCCGCCATGGAGAGCCGATGATCACTATACTGACTTCTCGAATAAACGCTCGTTGACCGATGATGAAATTCAGAAAATCACTTCGTGGATTGATGCCGGTACACCGAAAGGAAAAGTAAATCTTCAATCCGAAAAAGAGATACTGGAGAAAATACGTTTGGGGACAGCCTATGGCAGAGTACCCGATATGGTGTTGAAAATGAAAACTCCTTACGTGGTAAAAGCAAACCGGGGCGAACGCTTTGTTGTTTTTAAAATTCCTTTTGAATTAAAAGAAGAGGCAAATGTTGAGGCAATAGAATTTACCACGAACGAGAAAAGAGTTATACACCACGCAAACTTTGCTGTACATCCTGTTGAAGATCCCGCTATAGATATTTATAAAACCATTGACTCGGTGGATCTCAATACATCTATGCATTTGTACGATCAATGGTTACCCTATAAAAAACGAATGATATACTATGGAGGATGGATACCCGGTACTTCATATGAGTCTTATCCAAAAGATATAGGATGGGTTATGCCTAAACGTGGTGTGATTTTGCTTACGGTGCATTTTGCTCCGTCAGGGAAGACAGTAGAGAGTATAAACGGTATTAATCTTTTTTTTAAGAAGACACCGGTGAAACGTCACGTAAAAGTAATCAGTTTAGGTTCTGGAGGCATCGGTGAAAGTGAAATATACCCACCCCTCGTCCTCTTTGCAGGTGAAGTGCAGACGCACCGGTTGCGCATAGCGAATTCGCGGGAAGATATATCCCTGTTATACGTGTGGCCCCATATGCATTATCTCGGGAAAGATTTCAAGGCTTTTGCTACACGTGAGCAAGATACCATTCCGCTGGTACATATACCTGCGTGGGATTTTCGCTGGCAGGAAATATACCGCTATAAAAAGCCGGTAATCCTGAAGCGAGGCGATGTGGTAAATGTATACGGCACGTACGACAACACTGCGAACAATCCGCTGAATCCGAATAACCCACCGAAGTTTGTGGAGTCATCCGGAGACATGCGAAGTGACCAGGAGATGCTTACACTGCTGCTGGTATATGTGCCGTATGAAGCCGGTGATGAGACACTGGTATATGATCAACCCTGATCACGTCTTTTGCAGTTTTATTTTTCGCAATACCTGTTCGCCTACTTTTTTGCCTTGGATCTGTCCTTGCTCAATCGCGGGTAAATAATGAATGCCTCCATACAGGCGACTGATCGCTGCCTCATTACAAGCCTGTATAAAAGAAGTAAAGGTGCGTGCGGGATAACCATACGGAATTTCGGAAGTATCGGTGAATAAAAAATTATCACCAAAGAAATTACTCAATACAGTGGCCGAAGCGGTAGAGATTACACTATGGCCACTGGTATATTCCGGGAAAGGCGGTGTTTGCAGAAGCGGCTTCCAGGTTTCATCTATATAACTGTTGATATAGGACTCTGGTCTGATAAGATTACTTCTGAATTTCTCATCCCAGCAACTGATAAAACCATCAAACAATGCTATAGCAGTTAGGGTATAGGCTGCTGATGTTTTTACGATGTCGGCATTTATTTTTTGTGAAGCTATACCTGCAATGGAGAGCCAGTGTCCTCCCGGTGAAAGTTTTTTGGTTGCATAGTTAATATGTCCATGAACATTTACAGCAAACGGGTTGCAATCCCAGAAGTTGGCGATCGCGGTTTGTTCCGGTGTAAGTGTATTGCGTGTATGGTATACGTGGTAAGCTTCCTTGTAGAATTCACTGTTCTTGTCTTTACTGAAAGGTGTTGGCGGATGTGGCGCAAACTGTGCAGAGCTGTCCAATGCAAAGGGGCGGATCATGCGCCAGTGCGGTTCAATAGCGGCCATATATACCGGTGGTGTTGCAACCCATTTACCTTCTCCTTTTACAAAATCATAGCGCCTCAGTTTTCGTGTATCTGCATAGTGATCTTTTTTAGACCAGCTTATTATACTATCCGAAACCATTTTGCCATACGCGAGCGATGCCTGGAAAACTTTTGGTGACAGTTGTTTCTTATATACTTTGATAACCTGTGTGATGGAGTCTTCCATCGTTTTTTCAGAGAAAATAAGATTTTTACCGGTTAGCATAAAGGCATATACTCCTGCCAGCGGAATGGACACGGGTTGCTGCGGAGCAGCTATAGCAGGAAATTCTTTCAATTGTCCCTGAAGGCTGTAATAGGAATCATTTCCTTTGATAAACGTTTCGTAAGCCGCGAGGTGCGCATAGGCATATATGCGTGACGCCACCGGTGGCGAGAATATATCGTGAATGGTAATGCTTGTTAATACCTGGTGTGCATGATGCAAGGGTGCTGCCGATTGGTTAGACTTATCCTGTTGCCCGTATACAGTCTGAGTAAAGTGTATAAGTATGATTCCTAATATATAGTGTAAAGATTTCTTCATGGTTGTTGAATGGTAAGGATTTGCACAGCATCGTTGTTTTTTACGATGACAAGTTTCTTTGTGTGATTGGCATCTTTTATCACGGAGGCAGCACGAACATCGCCATCTGCGAAAAGTCCGGATGCAGAAGGATTTATAGTCTCAAATTCGCCACCGTCTTTTCCTTTCATCACGATACCGAGGCTGGCATCATTGTCTCCAAATTGTGTGCGGTTGGTAAATGAGTTTCCGGTTATGATGATGTCCGTTTTTCCATCGTTATCAAGATCATCCGTGAGAATGCTATGCACGTTTGAGAACTGTACTTCAGAAGGTAGTATCTTTTTCGAGAAACTCAATTTGCTGTTGTTGATCAATGCAATACTTCTTGCTTCGGTGCATTTATACACCCTTGCCTTGGCGAGTTGTTCTTTGGTAAATATGGTTTGAATCGTGGCATCTGCGTAATCCGTATACTTGATATACTTCTTCTTGAGCACGGGTATCTGATCCAGCAGCTCATCGCGACTTGCCAGCGGGTAACTTTTTCCCTGTATATAATAACATATAATCGGATCTATATTTCCGTTGCCATCAAAATCACTGACGTGCATCGTCATGGGTTCCTGTTCAGAAGGTTTGAACTGATTGTTAGTGCCGCAGTTCCCAAGCAGTATATCCCGGTCGCCATCGTTATCTATATCGGCAATGTGTATGGCACTCCAGAGTCCATAAAGACTGTTGGCGTCTGTGCCGGTCAATGTATTGGTAAGTTTGCCATTTGTATTCTTGAAAATCATTACCGGCATCCATTCTCCTGCCATAACAAGTTCGGGAAATTTGTCATTGTCCAGGTCAGCCCAAGCTGCTACGGTTACCATGCCGGGTAATTCCAATTGCTCGCTTACTTCTTTTGTTACATTGGTAAACGCTACTTTATCTACCCGACTGTCGTTTCGTAATATATAGCTGCGTGAAGCCTCCGGGAAATAACCGGACTTGCCGCGGCCACCGACAAACAAGTCGAGATCTCCGTCCTGATCGAAATCGCTGGCAGCGATAGCTTGTTTGCTTCCCAGCATGCGGGGAAGCGCTTTGAGCGCAGGTTCAAAATTCCCTTTCCCATCGTTCAGGTAAAGTATATCCTGAAATTCTGGTGAACCATCCAGGTATTCATTGCCTCCGTGTACTACATACAGGTCAAGGTCTTTATCTCCATCAGCATCGAAGAATAAAGCGTTTACATTTTCGCATTGGGTATATTTACCCCATGGCTGACTTGCTGCGGGAGAAAATGCACTTTGAGAGTTTTGTAGATATAGTTGTGCAGATTGTTCAATCGCACCACCTATAAATATATCTTCAAGTCCATCACCATTCACATCACCGGTAGCGAGCGCAGGACCGAGTTTGCTTAATTGATAGGGGAGTAGTACTTCTACCTTGAAATCAACAAAATTATTTTCCTGGTGACGAAATGGTATTTGTTGTTGTGCAGGTGCTTGAGTAAATAGTTTCTTTTGAGATTGAGACTTTGATTTATAGGTTACAGTTGGTGTTGTCTCTTCCACAAGCGTCAAAAGTTTGTCTATGGTTACTTCTCTTATAGCAGACTTTTTTCCGGAAGGCCATTCTATAATCATAGAGTCCGCGTGGTTTGTGTGCATACCGAAATATACCACGGGCGATACACACGACTGAAAGCCTCTTACCGGGTATAGCTCCTGGTATTGTACTTTGTTATCAGCATACAACCATAGTTTAGTGCCGAATGCCGCGGTGTTGCTGTTGCTGCCTTTCAGTTGTACCTGTAACCAGTGATGAGATCCTGCTGCATTATTTCTCCATACCATAACCGGCTCATTGTTATTTCCAATAACAAGATCGAGATCGCCATCATTGTCCAGATCTGCATAGGCAGCAGCGTTGGAAATGGACGGTACAGAAAAACCCCAGTCTTTTGTAATGTCCTGAAACGTGAGGTCGCCCTGGTTCCTGAATATATAGTTGCTGAGTTTGTTAGACGGCATCTTCTGCACCAGGCTATAGGTTTTGAAATTAAGATTACCCTTTGCCGCAGCTTCAAGCTGTGCATCGGCCATAGTATATTTCAGAAAATCAAGATCGGTGAAGTCGCGGAGATAGCCGTTGGTTATGACAAGATCTTTCCAGCCATCGCTGTCCAAATCGGCAAACAAGCCCGCCCAGCTCCAGTCTGTATTTGATACATTGGCAAACTGTCCTATTTCACTAAAGCGTACATTGCCGTTGGCATCAGTTCCCCTGTTTAGCTGCAACATGTTGCGCATGTTCTGTCGATAGTATCCGCTGTCCAGTAAGAGATGGTATGCATCATATTCATCCGGACCTTTCAATAATTTTTGTCGGTGATTATCAGCCGGAAGCATGTCCAATGTAAATACATCCGGAAGTGCATCGTTATTAAAGTCGGCAATGTCAGCACCCATTGAAAACTTGGAGATGTGTGAAAACGATTTTTGCAAAGACTGTGTGAAGGTACCGTTCTTGTTATTGACGTAATAACAATCATGTTCTGAATAATCGCTGGTGGTATATATATCGGGCCAGCCATCCTGGTTCAAATCGCTGATGTTTACACTAAGCCCGTAATTAAGGGGGTTATTGATAATTCCGGCCTTTAGTGTTACATCGGTATATATAGTGGAGCCATCGGCTTGTTTATCATTTCTGAATAACCGATTGCCGTACCGAAGGTCGGGTGTAGCCCGTTGCTTCCGTGTGTTGAGAAAAGCATAGTATGTGTTGGTGGAGTGATTCAGCAGGAACATGTCCAGGTCTCCATCGTGATCATAGTCAAAGAAGGCAGCTTGTGTTGATTGCGTTCCGGGGGCATCCAGTCCATATAGCTTTGCCTGCTCCTTAAACACGGGCTTCCCATCGGTAATGCCTGTGTTGATAAATAATTCATTGGACAGTTTGGCGTCTTTGAATTTTCCGGAATGGCATACATATATATCTGCCAAGCCATCGCCATTTACATCTGCTATACTGACACCCGTACTCCAGGTTCCGTTTCCAGCGACAGCGGCAACTTTGGTAATGTCATCAAACTTCAGCGATCCTTTATTCAGAAAGAGTTTATTGGGGGTAGCATTACCGGATATAAATACATCTTGTAAACCATCGTTGTTGAAGTCAGCTATACCAATACCGTGTCCGTTGTAAAGATATTCATATACCAGCACGTGCAGCGAGTCGTCTTCCCGCACTTTGTTTGTAAAGCGTATGCCGGTTGCGTCTGGTTTTAGAAGTGTAAAAAGTGGTGTGCTCTTCTGTGCTTCTGTGTGCGAAACAGCGAGCAGCGTAAAAATATACCAACAAAAAAAATACTTTTTGGACATTGGGCAGTTAGGTTTTATTAGGAAAAGAGTAATTATAGGTCGTTAGGAAAACACGGAATAAACACGGTAAAAAGTGTAAAAAAAGAACTTTAATTTTGGGGGCGAATGTGTTAACAAAATATAAAGAAGCTTCTATTTTCGCAAGAGCTTTCACAGTTAAAATCGTGATATAACTATTCCACCTATGACAAAAAAAACAAATCGAATTGCGCAACAACTATGGCTGTATAGCCTTCTGTTATTGTTGACGCACGGCACTATATATGCACAACGTATTCCAGCAGATTCTATAGCAAACAAGATGGAGTGGTTTGCAGATGCCAAACTGGGTATCTTTATTCATTGGGGAATTTATGCCGTTAACGGAGTTGATGAATCATGGTCGTTCTATAATAAAAAGATTGGTCATGAAGCATACATGAAACAGCTGAAAGGATTTACAGCGAAGAATTATAATCCGGAGCAGTGGGCTGATATTGTGCAGGCTTCCGGAGCGAAGTACGCTGTGATTACTACCAAACATCATGATGGTGTTGCACTGTGGAAATCAGGACCGGTAAATGTAGTAAACAACAGTCCTGCAAAGCGTGATCTGCTGGAGCCTTTCTATAAAGCATTGCGAAAACGCAATATAAAATGCGGTGCATACTTTTCGCTCATCGACTGGTCGTACAAGGATTATCCGGCCTTTCTGAAAGACAGTACACGCTACAAGATCAGCGCACAGCCTGCCCGTTGGCAGAAGTTTCAGGCGTACAATAAAGGACAGATCCAGGAAGTAGCAACAAAATATACTCCGGATTTATGGTGGTTTGATGGTGACTGGGAGCATAGCGCTGAAGAATGGCAGGCACCTGAAATTCGTCAGATCATTCTGAAGTCAAATCGAAACGCTATTATCAATGGACGTTTGCAGGGTTATGGCGACTATGAAACTCCGGAGCAAAATTTCCCGGTAGAGAAGCCTGCGTTTCCGTGGTGGGAATTATGTCTCACCACCAATGCAAACTGGGGTTATCAACCTACAGACACTGCCTGGAAAAGTCCGTATCAAATTATTTCAATCTTCGCGGATGTTGTGAGTTATGGCGGAAATCTTTTGCTGGATATAGGGCCCAAAGAGGATGGCACGATTCCCGATAAACAAGTATATATATTGCAAGAACTTGGTAAATGGAATAAGAAACATGGTGAAGCTATTTTTGGTACACAGGCCGGATTACCTGCGGGACACTTTTACGGACCAACAACGTTATCAAAAGATTCATCAACGCTATATTTATTTCTGCAGGGGAATCCGCAGCAATCTGTGATGATCAAGGGACTGAAGAATACCATCAAGCGCGTTCGTGTTGTTGGTACATCTGCGGAAGCGAAGGTTAAAGTAGTTGGTAAAATATCCTGGAGTCCCGTGCCCGGACTGGTATATATTGAGACACCTGAGGATCAGCATGATCAATATCTTACCGTATTGGCCGTTGAGCTTGAAGGTAAAGTAAGTCTTTATCGTGGTAAAGGTGGTTTGCAATGATGGTATGCAGAACTTTTCGCGTGCCGCTAAAGTTGTTTTAAAGAACGATATATTTAGGATATGGTACTTCACATCAAAAACATGGTCTGCAACCGCTGTAAAATGGTGGTGGAGCAGGAACTTACAAAGCTGGGGTTTAAGGCAGATCATGTTACACTTGGAGAGGTGACGTTGCCGGAGTCTGAGTTATCGAAGGAACAATTGGAGCGGATCGATCAGGCGTTGCTGCAAGTCGGGTTTGAGCGGATCGATGATCGCAAGGCAAGACTCATTGAAAGTGTAAAGAACAAGATCATCGAGCGCGTTCATCATGTTGACAGCATCGATCGCAAGTTTAACTGGTCGGATATACTGGCAGATGAATTGAACCACGACTATAATTCATTAAGCAACCTGTTCTCTTCCGTGGAAGGAATTACAATTGAGCAGTATATCATCCGGCAAAAAATAGAACGAGCCAAGGAACTTCTTTTCTACGATGAACTCAACTTGAGTGAAATCGCCCTTAAACTTGGCTACAGCAGTGTGGCACATCTTTCATCTCAATTCAAAAAGATAACGGGACTTACTCCGTCTGAATTAAAGAAATCAAGAAAACCACAGGATGTAAGAAATCCGCTTGACGCTGTGCAATGAGTCTTTGGACAGCTTCAGAAATGATATAAATCGTCTCTATAATTCTGTAAAACACCAGCCTGCATTTCCCTGTATAATTGTACTGTAATAATACACGACTTTTATGAAGGGAAATGTTATAAATAACGGGAAGCTTGTGAAGCAGATTTTTCCGGTGCTGGAAATGAGCTGTGCAGCTTGTGCCGTGAGTGTTGAATCGATGCTCAAAACGGTGCCCGGTGTAAAAGATGCAGCCGTTAACTTTGCGAACCAGTCAGCATCGGTTGAATATGATCAGGCGCTGGCCGATCCGTTGGCATTGCAAAATGCTGTACGTTCTGTAGGATACGATCTTGTCGTTAATAGCAATGCAGAAGAATCACAATCCATACAGGAAGAAGCACAGTATAAACACTATCAGCAAATCAAGAACAGAACCATTGGCGCTTCGGTATTGGCTATACCGGTGGTGATCATCGGTATGTTTTTTATGAATTTGCCCTATGGAAACTATATATCATTAGTGTTAACAGCGCCTGTGGTATTCTATTTTGGAAGAAGTTTTTTTGTAAATGCCTGGAAGCAGGCGCGCCATGGTAAAGCCAATATGGATACACTGGTGGCACTCTCTACCGGTATAGCTTTTCTGTTCAGTACTTTCAATACATTTTACCCGGAGTACTGGCATGCACGCGGCCTTCATGCACATGTATACTTTGAAGCGGCCGCGGTTGTAATTGCATTTATATCGCTGGGAAAACTCCTGGAAGAACGCGCCAAGTCCAATACATCTTTTGCCATCAAGAAATTGATGGGACTACAACCCAAAACTGTACGATTATTACGAGACGATGGAATTGAAAGCGAAGTGACTATCGCTTCCGTAAAAGTAAACGACACTATTGTGGTGCGCCCGGGAGAGAAGATCGCAGTAGATGGTGTGGTGATAAACGGTATATCGTATGTAGATGAAAGTACCATTACCGGTGAACCTATACCTGCTGAAAAGAAAAGTGGCGATAAGGTATTTGCCGGAACTATTAATCAAAAGGGAAGTTTTCAATTCAAAGCCGTTAAAGTAGGAGCCGATACGGTATTGTCCAATATCATTCGCATGGTGCAGCAGGCACAGGGCAGTAAAGCACCGGTACAAAAACTGGTTGATAAGATCGCAGGTATATTTGTGCCTATTGTTATTGGTATAGCAATCCTTACATTCATCGTGTGGCTGATCCTGGGAGGTGACAATGCGTTTACGCATGCGTTGCTTGCTTCTATTACGGTATTGGTTATAGCATGTCCGTGTGCATTAGGACTGGCAACGCCAACGGCCATTATGGTAGGTGTTGGTAAAGGCGCAGAGAATAACATCCTGATCAAAGATGCCGAAAGTCTGGAGACAGCTCATCGCGTTAATGCCATTATACTTGATAAGACCGGTACAATTACACAAGGTAAACCGGTGGTAACCGATATAGTGTGGCGTAATGCAGTTCTTCCTCCAAACGGTAAACAGATTTTGTATGCGTTGGAAAACCAATCGGAACACCCACTCGCAGAGGCTGTGGTGAACAAACTTAAAAATGAAGCTATAGCACCAGCATCGGTTACAAGCTTTGAGAGTGTTACAGCGCGCGGTGTAAAAGCTGTCGTCGGTGGAAAGGTATATTTCGTGGGGAGTAGGAGGTATATTGATGAGATTAAATCTTCCGTTGACACTGCTATAGATCAACAGGCATCAGCGTGGTTGCAGGAAGCTAAAACGGTTGTATACTTTGCGGATGAAAAAAAAGTGCTCGCCATCATCGCGATAGCCGATGAAGTTAAAGCAACATCAAAAGCGGCAATCACTGATCTGCAACGGCAAGGTATAGATGTATATATGCTTACCGGTGATAACGAGCAATCTGCAAAGGCAATTGCTGCCCAGGTCGGACTTAAACATTACCGCGCTGAAATGTTGCCGGCTGATAAAGCAACTTTCATTCAGCAATTGCAGCAACAGGGAAAAGTTGTGGCAATGGTGGGCGATGGTATAAATGACTCGCACGCACTGGCACAGGCAGATGTAAGTATCGCCATGGGTAAAGGATCTGATATAGCCATGGATACAGCGAAGATGACGCTGATCACCTCAGACCTTCAATCTATACCGAAGGCGTTACGACTTTCATCTGTAACGGTACAAGCCATACGACAAAATTTATTCTGGGCGTTCATATACAACGTGATCGGTATTCCGCTGGCAGCCGGTGTGCTATATCCCGTAAATGGTTTCCTGTTGGACCCAATGATTGCGGGAGCCGCCATGGCACTGAGTTCTGTTTCCGTTGTATCTAACAGTTTGCGTCTGCGCTTCAGTAAGCTTTAAGAGAAAAATGAATCAATAGAGATTTTTTAACATACATTTTAAACAACGAATTATGAAAAAGTTCAAAACCAATATTAAATGTGATGCCTGTGTGGCCAAAGTAACACCGTATCTGAACGAAAGTGCCGGAAACGGAAACTGGCAGGTAAATCTTGCCGATCCACAGAAAACTTTAACAATAGAAGGTGATGTTGCATCCGAAAAGATACAGGATGCCTTGCAAAAAGCGGGTTATAAAGCGGACCAGGTTTAAAACGTGGCTATAAACTGATCAAGTTTATAGACTATACCGAACGATTAACCGATGAAGCGTAAAGCGAAAAACTTAACTTATGATTATCTTTACGCTTCATTAATGATTTATCCATGAAGGTTGAACAGATTTATACCGGATGCCTGGCCCAGGGAGCGTATTACATTGAGTCGGAGGGAGAGGCTGTGATCATCGATCCGCTGCGGGAAGTTGCCCCCTATATTGAAAAAGCAAAGAAGAATAACGCGGTTATAAAGTATGTTCTGGAAACACACTTTCATGCAGACTTCGTATCCGGTCACCTTGATCTTGCTGCCAAAACCGGAGCAACTATAGTATACGGACCGAATGCCAATCCGAAATTCAACGCACACATTGCTACAGATGGTGAAGAACTGAAGATCGGAAACATTACCATCAAGGTGTTGCATACACCGGGGCATACACTCGAGTCAACTACCTATCTTCTTAAAGACGAGGGCGGAAAAGATTACGCGATCTTCAGCGGTGATACTTTATTCCTGGGGGATGTTGGTCGTCCGGATCTTGCACAGAAGGCAGCACACCTGACGCAGGATGAACTGGCAGGATTGCTTTACGATTCACTGCGCTCGAAGATCATGCCGCTGGCTGACGATGTAATTGTATACCCTGCTCACGGTGCGGGCTCTGCATGCGGCAAGAGTATGATGAAGGAAACGGTTGATACACTTGGCAACCAACGCGTACGCAATTATGCATTGCGTGCAGATATGACGCGCGATGAGTTTATCAAAGAAGTGAACGATGGACTGCTTCCTCCGCCTGCTTATTTCCCGGAGAACGTAAAGATGAACAAGGAAGGCTACGAGAGCATCGACACGGTATTGAGTAAAGGTACACACGCGCTTACGCCCGATGAATTTGAGACAGCTGCGAATGAGACAGGAGCTCTGGTGCTTGATACACGTGCTGCCCAGTTATTCGCGAAAGGATTTATACCGAACTCCATCAATATTGGTATTGACGGAAGTTTTGCTCCGTGGGTAGGGGCACTGATTCCCGGAGTAACACATCCTGTTTTACTGATCGCTGATGAAGGTCGCGAAGAAGAAATTGTAACACGCCTTGCACGTGTTGGTTATGATAACACGTTGGGATACCTGAAAGGTGGTTTTAAAGGATGGCTGCAAGCCGGTAAAGATGTAGATACCATTGATACTATATCTGCCGATGAATTTGCCAAACGCTTTCATCAAAGCAAGCTTGCTGTATTCGATGTTCGTAAACCCGGAGAGTTTCAGGCCGAGCATGTTGAAAATGCCCACAGTACTCCATTGGATTTTCTGAATGAACACCTGGCAGAAATTCCGAAAGAAGGTGAGGTATATATACACTGTGCGAGTGGCTATCGTTCCATGATCGCGGCTTCTATTCTGAAAGCAAGAGGATGGAATAATCTTGTTGAAGTGAGCGGAGGTTTCAAAGCAATTGCAGCAACAGATATACCGAGAACGGATTTTGTATGTGCATCCAATAAATAGTATATATAGCTATAGTTATGATAAGCGAATCTGTAAAGACAGGTTCGCTTTTTTTATGGATGGCTTATAAAAGGGATTAGTTTTTCTCAGCGTGCTGCGTGGCGATCTGCGTAATAGCTGTAACGGTTTGGTTGAATCCATCGACAGTAGCAGGCTTGCTCAGGAATTTATCGGCTCCGGACTTCAAACAGAAGTCCATGTCTTCTTTCGAAGAGGAAGTGGTAAGGATCACTACAGGGATATGATTGAAGCGCGAAGCTTTTAGGGAAATAAGTACCTCACGTCCGTGCATTTTCGGAAGATTCAAATCCAGAATAATAATATCGGGGAAATTATTGCACACTTCCAGGTAGGACAACACCTTATCACCTTCTTTAATTGACTCCATGGAAAACTCTACATCATTGTCATGCAGCGCTTCTAAAAGGAGTTCAACGTCATCCGGATCATCTTCTACCAAAAGAATGTTGAGGAGATTCATTGCTTAAATATAGGCACATTAATTTACCCGGCAAATTCCAAAAAATTGGCTTTTGAGTTAAAATGGCCCACTTAGTACGACATTCAAAACACTATATTGTTGGCGTTGGCGCCTCTGCAGGCGGCATGGAAGCAATTCACGATTTGTTCGACAATATAGATCAGCACACAGGCTTCTCCTTTGTTATTATCCAACACCTTTCACCCGATTATAAAAGTCTCATGGTTGAATTGCTGTCCAAGCATACTTCCATGGATGTGTTTGAAGCGGAAGATGGAATGACTGTTCAGCCGGATTGTATATATATACTTCCGCGCAAGAAAACGATGACAATACGAGAGGGAAAACTTTGGCTGGAGGAAAAAGAAAATACGCCTCAGCCAAATCATGCGATCGATATTTTCTTTTCTTCTCTTGCTATCGACAAAGGTAAAGATGCCCTTGCTATAATTCTGTCGGGAACCGGTACCGATGGATCGCGTGGTATAGCGGCTGTAAAAGAGAGGGGGGGTATTGTAATCGTACAGGACCCGCAGAGTGCAGCGTTTGACGGTATGCCAAACAGCGCGATTGCTACGGGACTTGTAGACCTGGTATTGCCACCTGAAATAATGGGCAACGAGATTTTGGACTTTCTGAGGGAAGTACCGCTGATCCGTTCCATGAACACTCTTACAAAAGCTGAAGAAGCTTTGGTAAAAGATATACTGCAGATGTTGCATGACCACACGCAACATGACTTCATGCACTATAAACGGCCAACGTTGTTCAGGCGACTGGCCAAGCGCATGACGGAACTGGAGATTAAAACATTAAAAGAGTATCGCGATTATCTGCGCGATAACGGACAGGAACTTGAAATACTCTGTAAAGAATTCCTGATCAATGTAACACGCTTCTTCCGTGATGGTGATGCGTTCGAATGTCTTCGGGTTGAAGTTATACCCGGTATATTTTCACTCAAGAAACCGGGTGAAGTAATCAAGATATGGATTGCCGCCTGTAGCAGTGGTGAAGAAGCATATTCTGTGGCCATTCTGTTGCTGGAACACCTGGAGATGGTAAATGTTAATTGTACCATAAAAGTATTTGCAACAGATATAGATGAAGAGGCGCTTGAAGTGGCTTCGCGTGGTATATATAGTGAATCGATTGCCGCAGATGTACCTTCAAATTTTCTGCAGAAGTATTTTATTAAAGAGGGCAATACCTATCGTGTGTCTCAGGAGTTGAGAAAAGTGGTTGTGTTTGCGAATCATGATATTCTGCGCGACCCGCCATTCAGCAAGCTCGATCTTATTACGTGCCGGAATATGTTTATATACCTCACGTCTGATCTGCAAACAAAAGCACTAAAGCGTTTTCACTTCGCACTGAATATAAACTCGTACCTGATGCTGGGGCCGAGTGAAAATATAGGTATATTAAAAGATGTGATGCATGAAGTAAGCCGCAAGTGGAAGGTATACCGCTGCCTTACCAAATCGCGTATCACCGACCAGGACGGCATCATTACTCCGTTGGAGAACCGGCTATATGTTAACCCGCAACACCCGTATGCCAAGCAGGTTACCAATAGCATGGCAGAGGCGTTTAAAGAAACTTTGATTGAAGGCAGAAAGATTGCCGGCTTCTTCATCGATCGTGAGTTCAACATCAAGCAGGCCACCGGTAGCTTCAAGCATTTTATGCAGTTGCCGGACGATCACTTCAATTTCAATTTGCTGAAACTTGTGCGCCCGGGTCTCGCTGTTACACTGGGTATATGTGTGCGGAAGGCGCTTGCCAAGAACGAACGCATGGTGATGAGACATGTGTTAATCCCGGAAGATACCGAACATTTCGTGAACATCACGGTGAAGCCTTTTTATCGTCAACCTGATTTTTCGTTTCTATGTGTTGTGCTGGAAGAAGAAGCGATAGAAGGACGGGTGGCATCTGCAGCGAACCTGGCAGCAAGCGACTACGAACGTGTTGCTGAACTTGAAAGAGAGCTGAAAGAGACACGCGAAAATCTTCAGTCGATTATTGAAGAAACTGAAACAACCAATGAAGAGCTTCAATCCAGCAACGAAGAACTCATCTCCACGAACGAGGAGCTGCAAAGTACAAATGAAGAGTTGCAGTCGCTGAACGAAGAACTTCATACCGTAAGCGGAGAGCATCAACTGAAAATAAAAGAACTGCTCGAGCTTAACGATGATCTTAGTAATTACTTTACCAATTCCGGTATAGGGCAGATACTGATCGATAAGAAATTTACGATTCGCAGGTTTAGTCCCGCGGTAAAACAAGTCATTAACCTGATCGAGTCAGATATAGGGCGTTCCATTATGGACATCACGACCAACCTTACGGATATTGATTTTATTGATTGTATACGGCAGGTAATTGCGGAAGGCAAATCTATTCAGAAAGAAGTCCGACTTGTCAATAATTCATATTACTCCGTGCGCATTACACCTTACTTGCGTCATACGCGCGAGAAGGATGGTGTAGTGATTAACCTGATCGATATAACGGAATCGAAGAAGCTGTCCAGTATAATTGAAGGTGTCTTTCACAGCTCAACCAGTGGTGTTATGGCGTACCAGGCTGTACGTAATGAAAAGAATGAAATTGCCGATTTTCAATGTATTGTTGCGAATGAGACAGCCGACAGAATCTTGGGGGCCAGGTTCAAGCCGCTTGTTGGGAAGAGATTGTATAGAGACGTGCGCGATTTTGAGGACTATATTGCCACGTATGTTCAGGTAGTAGAGACCGGTGATGCTGCACGCTTTGAATTTAACAAAGACGATCGTTGGTATGATGTTGTGGTTGTGCGTATGCTGGACGGTGTGGTAACAACGTTCAATGATGTTACCGATAAAAAACGCGCAGCCGATGTTGCCGCACGTAGCTATCATGATTTACAATCCACTTCGCAGAAATTGGTGGAGTCTAATAAATTACTGGAGCGATCTAACTTTGATTTGTTGCAGTTTGCTTCGGTGGCATCGCACGATTTGAAAGAACCTCTTCGCAAGATTCAGGCTTTTGGAAATATACTTCAGTCGAAGATCGAAGATAAACTATCTGAAAGTGAATTGAATTACCTGACGAAGATCGTCTCTGCATCTACACGCATGCAGACATTAATTGAAGATGTGCTGACGCTTTCGAAGTTATCCAATCGTGAATTATATAAGGAGAAGACTGATCTGAACAGAATCGTAAGACGCATTTGTGATGATCTCGATATTACCATCACGGAGAAGAATGCGGAGATCACTGTGGGTACATTGCCTATTATCAATGCTGTTCCGGGGCAAATGAGACAACTCTTTCAGAATCTTCTGACCAATGCGTTAAAGTTCAGCAATAAAGATATACCGCGGATAATTATTGAAGAGCACGCCATTACGGATGACATGGCGACTGATTACAACATTCGTAAAGAAGATTTTGTGTGCGTGAAGGTAGAAGACAACGGAATTGGTTTTGAAAATGAATACCGCGACAAGATCTTCGGTATATTTCAACGATTACACGGCCGTAACTATGAAGGCACGGGTATAGGTTTATCTATTGCCAAGAAGATCGTAGAGATACACGGAGGTATAATTGACGGAAAAGGAGAGTTGAATAAAGGCGCTACATTTTTAGTCATCCTTCCGATCGATGGCGTGAGAATAGAATTCGATGGTCACGATGGACTCCAGCTCCTGGATGGTAAAGATGGTCACGAAAAACGCGATGGAAAATCAGGAACGAACTAGAAGTTCTTTTAATCGCTCCAGTGATACAGGCTTGGTAACATACGCCATCACTTCTTCAAAGCTTTGGGCCTGGTTGATGTCACGCGGGTGATCAGACGAACTCACCACCATGATATCAACCTGCTTGCTCAACGTGCCTTTGATTTCCTTGAACTTGGAGAGGAAGTCCCAGCCATTTACAACCGGCATATAAATGTCCAACAGAATAATGTCGGGTAATTGATTTGTTGCTTTCGGGTTGGCCTGCAGATAATCCAGCGCAGCACGTGCACTGTTATAAATAGTGATGATGTCAGCTAATTCCCCGAGTTCAGCCAGTCGTTTGAGCATAAAAGATGACATAGGATCATCATCAATTATCCAGATATTCGGTATTCTATTGCCCATAGACAGCTTTTACTTCAGATTTGTTGTTATGCCAAATTTATAGGAAATCCTTATAATTCAGCAGTTTCCATGGGAACGGCATAGGTTACAGGCACAGGTTTGAGTGTAAGATAAATACGTATATACGCGTATTTTTTACAGGAATGTAAGTGTCAACCAGACCGTTGGCTGCTTTTCACAGAATCATCATGTGTTTTATCTATATATAGGTTTTGCGCATGATACACATTGCGGCAAGGTGTGTGTTCTTTCAGCATAAAAGAAGAGGCTGCATTTCAATGCATCAACACACAACCGTGTCGTGCTTGCTAGATTTGTACATGCTTGTTTATACATACATCCCAAGCCCTGTCAAAAGAGTATATTTTAAGCTTGTAAGTTTTTCAAAAAGAATACTTTGTATGTCGTATGGCTATACCGTTGGATTAGCATGTTGAGTGACAACTTGGATAAAAAATACACAATCTTGCGGTATGTATTTACCCTAACTCGGTCTCATTCTACAACGTTTACTACGCTATAAACAAAATACAATCAGCCCATGAAAAGAATATTAATGATGGCCATGATGGTGTGTGTGCTAGGCGTGGTTGCACAGGCGCAGACTCCTGTAAGACAAACGATCCGTATAACACCTGAGCAAGTGCCGCTTGCAGTGAAGCAAACGTATGACAGGGATTTCAACTCGTTACCGGAAGATGGATATTGGATGGTATATACTGAAACTACTCAGGAAGGAAAGCGTACCGCTACCAAGCCGTTGTGGTATAGCTATCACAAGCGCAGTAAATCAGATCGCATCGAAGTTCGCTTTCTGCCCAACGGTGCGCTGGAGTCTGCCAAAGGTATAGATCGTAACAAGTATAATGTTTCCGACTCAGTATCACTTGATGGTGATAAGAAGAAAGTAGGTACAGACTAAGTGTGTTACTTTGTTTATTGGTTTAGGTAAAAGAAAAAGGCTTCATCAAATGATGAAGCCTTTTTACTTGTATAGATCCGAAGCGGATTACATCATGCCGCCCATGCCGCCACCGTGTGGCATAGCAGGTGCTTCTTTTTCTTCTGGTATTTCTGATACTACTGCTTCAGTAGTTAACAGAAGACCAGCGATAGAAGCTGCATTCTCTAATGCAAGGCGTGATACTTTAGTAGGATCGATGATACCTGCTTCAAAGAAGTTTTCGTATTTGTTTTCGCGCGCGTTGAAACCGAAGTCTTTCTTGCCATCGCGAACTTTGTTTACGATTACAGAACCTTCCTGACCAGCATTCTCAGAGATGGTTCTCAGAGGAGCTTCCAGTGCAAGGCGAACGATGTTTACACCCGTAGCCTGGTCATCGTTATCAAGACCAAGAGCAGTTACATCTTTCAGTGCTTCGATAGCACGGATATAGGCTACACCACCACCTGGAACGATACCTTCCTGAACAGCAGCGCGTGTTGCGTGCAATGCATCGTCAACGCGATCTTTCTTTTCTTTCATTTCAACTTCTGTAGCAGCACCAATGTAAAGTATAGCTACACCGCCAGAAAGTTTAGCAAGACGCTCCTGCAGTTTTTCTTTATCGTAATCAGATGTAGTTGATTCGATCTGAGCTTTGATCTGCGCTACGCGACCATCGATGTCAGCTTTTTTACCAGCACCGTTTACGATCGTAGTATTGTCTTTGTCGATGTTGATTTTCTCAGCACGACCGAGCATATCCAATGTAGCGTTCTCCAGTTTGAAACCTTGCTCTTCAGAGATCACTTTACCTCCTGTAAGGATTGCGATATCTTCCAGCATTGCTTTTCTTCTGTCGCCAAAGCCAGGAGCTTTAACAGCGGCTACGCGTAATGCACCACGGATTTTGTTTACCACCAGTGTAGCAAGCGCTTCGCCTTCTACTTCTTCAGAGATGATAACAAGTGGTTTACCGGTTTGTGCAGATTGCTCCAGTATAGGAAGCAATTCTTTCATGCTGCTGATCTTCTTGTCGTAGATCAGAACGAAAGGATTGTCCAGATCAGCTTCCATTTTCTCCGTGTTGGTAACGAAGTAAGGAGACAGGTAACCGCGATCGAACTGCATACCTTCTACAGTCTTCACTTCAGTTTCAGTTCCTTTAGCTTCTTCTACAGTGATCACACCATCTTTACCAACTTTGTCCATAGCATCGGCAATCATTTTACCAATGGTAGTGTCGCTGTTAGAAGATATAGTTGCTACTTGTGCGATCTCGTTAGAGTCTTTTATCTTTTTAGATTGTTTCTTCAGGTTTTCAACAACAGCATCAACAGCTTTGTCGATACCGCGTTTCAGGTCCATCGGGTTAGCACCGGCTGCCACGTTCTTAATACCGTGTGCATAGATAGCTTGTGCCAATACAGTAGCGGTTGTTGTACCGTCACCGGCAGCATCAGCAGTTTTAGAGGCAACTTCTTTCACGAGTTGTGCACCCATGTTTTCGATAGGATCTTTCAACTCGATTTCTTTCGCTACGGATACACCGTCTTTTGTTACCGTAGGAGCACCGAATTTCTTGTCAAGAATAACATTGCGTCCTTTAGGACCCAGAGTAACTTTAACGGCATCCGCTAGTTTGTCAACACCCTTCTTAATTCTGTCGCGGGCGGACGTATCAAAGGTTATTTCTTTAGCCATAATTCTTAGTTGATTGTTTGAGTTGATTGATTAAATGATTCCGAAGATATCAGAGTTACGCATGATGAGGTACTCTTTTCCATCGATGTTGATTTCAGTACCGGCATACTTTCCATAGAGTACAGTATCTCCAACTTTCACTGTTACCGGCTTGTCTTTCAGACCTTCGCCTATAGCGATGATTGTGCCTTTCTGAGGCTTCTCTTTAGCTGTGTCAGGAATGATGATTCCAGACGCTGTCTTCGTTTCAGCTTCAGCGGGTTCAACTAGCACCCTGTCCTCATTTGGTTTAAAGTTGATTTTTGCCATATACGTAATGGATTTTTAAGGTTTAACAAATTTGATAGTCACCGCTTAACAGCTTTTGTGCCATGGCGGAAAGAGACGCGAATAACGGACAATTTTTCCAATTCCTGTCAGCTTTTACTACCTTATTATCCCCTCGGTGGCATGAAATTAGAATGCAATAATGGCAAGATGGCAGTAGGGGCGAAGGGTGCGAAGCGATGAAAAAGTTAGAAAGTCCGGAAGACTAAAAGTCGGGAAGCTTGAGTTCGTGCAGGTGGCGCGATTCATTATCAAACCCAATTTTCAAATTTCTCCGTTCCTCAGACTCGGATTTTTTTACGTTCTGACTTTCGGTCTTCCGGACTTCCCGATTTCACTAACTCAATCAAAAACTCCCACTTTCCTCCAAACCTTACGCTCCACTTTGCGATTTTCTAACCTCGGGTCTTTACTGCTTCAAAAGGATTTGTTAAATTTTATTTGTTAAAACGCACAGATATGGAAAAATTGTCAAAAGACTGGCTGACGCAGGGCTTGATTGATTTTGAGTATAAGAAGTATGTGTTGCTGGCATATCTTCAAACCGTACGAAGTTCATTCGGCAAAGTTGAACTATATCCGTTCCTCGCTGACCTGGTTTTTCATTACCGGAATTTGTTAGCGGTAAAAGAAAACAAAACGCTTATACGCGAATCATTTCCAAAAGAGATATCACTGGAAGAATTCCGCAAGCTTGAGTTAACATACCGACAGTTGGTAGAAGATGATGCTGTTATGACCGAACTTGAAAACATCATCGACTTCTCATTGCCGAAGATAAAAGACTCGCTACAGGAAGGTTCGGTGATCTATGAATATGTAGAGTCGCAGTGCGAGATTGCTCCTATAGGGGTAACGCCACTATATGCTAATGAAGGCTATCTCTTTGTAACGGTGCCTCCTGAAAAGGAAACCAACATTTACCGCTACCAGGTGAGTATATTTGAAGGGAGCCAGGAACAACTACGCAGCCTCAATACCGAATTTATAGAGTGTGTTGAGAAGCGTCCGCTGTATACTTACGAGAATTTGAAACTCGACCTGATCCGGAAATTTACCGATCTGCCAAACCCGGCTACCTATCTGATTTTGTCGAAGATGAAGTTCCCGTTTTACGAAACCTTAATGCCGGTGGCCAAGCGACTCTTCGTAAAACATATATCGAAGTAAGGACTGATCGGGATTTCAGATGTTGCTACTCATACCGGGTATCTCTCTGAAATCCAAAACTTTTTGGTATATACTATACATGTAATATATAGCTCGTTTTCAGACTACTTTAATAATAACAAGTTGAGTTCTTTGTATCAAAGAACCCCACATGAAAAAGAACTTCCTCCTTTTAAGCATGCTGTCCGTAGCAGCTTTCTCCTGCAAAGACGATATCGAAAATCCTGCATACAATTTCAAAGATCAGAATCTGACCGGAAAGATTGACAATGCCGACTGGGCTTATCAGGCCGGTTATGCATCGCAAGATGGGGCTTCGTCAGAGAGTACGCTTTATGTTACACTGGTACAAGGGCATGAAGGCGAGGGGTGTAGTGTAACTCCGGAGGGCGATCATGTTTTCTTTACCGTGCCGAACGCAACGGGTTTATACAAGCTTAAGTTTGATTACAACAACTGGGATGCAGAGGACAACCAGATTGTAACGTTATTCGACAAAGAGACAACGACCAACTACTTTGCTTCTGAAGGAGCCGTAGAAATCACATCGATCACCTCGACTCAGATCTCCGGCCGAATAGATGCCCGTTCCGAAGAAGACACCTTCGTAAACGGCCGCTTCACCATCACCATCTGCAACTGATATTTTTCTAACCTAACCTGATAGATAAGCGAAAAGGCACGTACTCCGTGCCTTCGCTTTTTATATACTATATATTATCTGTTGTCCAGTCCAATAACATCAACACGCGAACACCTTAACACAACTCACGTTTTCTGCTTCTTCTTCTTCGCAGCCGGGAACAACACATTGTTCAAAATAAGTCTATAGCCCGGTGAGTTCGGATGCTGATTGAGGTCGGTAGGTTCTTCACCAACCTGGTGCTGGTAATCTTCCGGATCGTGTCCGCCATAAAAAGTCCAGAAGCCTTTGCCGAGTACACCGTGAATATACTTGGCTTCCTTGATCTCTTTATTCTCGCCCATAACCAGTACATCCGGTTTGATAAGATGCTTTTTGAAACCTGTAGTCTGTCCGAAAAATCCCTGGATTACCTGCGTGTGATTTTGTGTCAGCATCGTAGGGATAGGGTCCCACTTGGCAGAGAATTCGAATACCGAGAAGTAATCATTGTCTTGACGAAGCCCGCGTTCATTGGGTTGATTGTCGATATCCGAAAATTCATATTGAAGCGGATTACGCTCCAATCGGAAATTGGTAAACGCGAGTGTATTGTCGTAGTTTAATTTTTGCTGCGCCTGCGGATCAGCCGGATCGCCATCGTACATGTGATCGCAGATGTCAACACCATCTGCTGCCAAAGCTATATCATAGCTATCAGTAGCCGAGCACATCGCGAATAGGAATCCGCCACCACTAACAAACTCTTTTATCTTTTTGGAAACAGCAAGTTTCAATTGTGATACTTTATGGAATCCATGTTTACGCGCGAGGTCTTCTGCTTCCTTCTGTTGTTCTACATACCACGGATAATTACTGAACTGACTATAGAACTTTCCATACTGTCCGGTAAAGTCTTCGTGATGCAAGTGTATCCAGTCGTATTTCGGGAGTACACCATTCATTACTTCATCATCGAAGATCACATCATACGGAATTTCTGCATACGTTAATACGAGCGTAACGGCATCGTCCCACGGTTGCTTGCTTTTGGGAGAGTATACGGCAATGCGCGGATACTTTTCGAGTTTCATCAGATCGTAGTTAACGGCAGGACTCGCAATCTCATTGATGATCTGGTTTGCCTGCGCATCGGAAATAACTTCGAAGCTCACGCCACGCACCACGAGTTCATTCTGTATAGCCGGATGATACTGACACATAAAACTACCACCGCGATAGTTCAGCAACCAGTCAACTTCCATTTCACTTTTCAATATCCAATATGCAATGCCATACGCCTTCAGGTGGTTGGCCTGCTTTCCATCCATTGGTATAAAAATCGAATTAGCCATGCCGATCTTACCGATCAGCACCAAGGCGAGTAAAATCACACATTTCTTCATACACGACCCATTATTCAGTTTAAATTTACAACACTTGCGTAACATTCACGAGAATGATGCCCGAATTTGGTAATAACGCAGGCCGGCTAAATTTTAGTTGCCCGTACGTGTAACATTTCGGGCCGTTTATCAACCTATGTATACGCTCTAAACGTTTCAGACAGACATGGATATTGTTGAAAATATGAAGGAAGGCCTCCGGTCAGTGAGGGCCAACTTGCTGCGATCGATCCTTACCGCGCTGATTGTAGCCATTGGTATAACTTCACTGGTAGGTATACTCACAGCTATTGATGGTATCGAACAATCGGTTAACGAGAGTCTGGCGTCACTGGGCGTGAATACATTTGATATTAAATCCAAAACGAACCGGGGTGCCAACAACCAGGGCAGGACGGAGAAGGTGTATCCACAGATCACCCTTACGGAAGCGTTTCAGTTTATCGAGAAATATAGTGTACCCTCAACGAAAAGTCTCGCAGCCGATCTTACCTATGTTGCCGAAGTAAAACGCAAATCCAAAAAGACAAACCCAAATGTGCGCGTTGTAGGATGTAACGAAGAGTATGCCGCTATAAAAGCACTGGAGTTACAAGACGGCCGTAACTTTTCACGTATAGAGATCGAGCGTGGTTCGCAGGTAGCGGTGCTCGGGTATAAGATATATAAGACGTTGTATGAAGAGAATGAAAAAGTGATGGGCTCTGAAGTAACATTTCTGGGAGCGCAGTTCAGAGTGATTGGAGTACTGGAAGAGAAAGGACAACTGGCTGAAGATAATTTTGACAACATGGTGCTGGTGCCGGTGATCAAAGCCAACCAGATGGCGAAGGGCCGTGGACTAAGTTATGAACTTACAGTAGGTATAAATGATCCGACCCAGGTTGAATATGCTATGGGTGAAGCTACTGGAGTGATGCGTAACATTCGTCACGATCGTATCGGAACGCCGGATTCATTCGAACTTGAAAAGAGTGAGACACTGGCTGAGAACATGGCTACTATTACCAATGCACTGCGTATAGGCGGCTTCAGTGTTGGCTTTATAACACTGCTGGGTGCATCTATAGCTTTGATGAACATCATGCTTGTATCCGTTACCGAACGAACCCGCGAAGTAGGTGTACGCAAAGCATTGGGAGCAACTCCGCTGCGCATTCGTCAGCAGTTTGTGATCGAAGCTATCGTGGTATGTTTACTCGGAGGTATAGCAGGAGTTATACTTGGTATAATTATAGGCAACCTCATGTCGCGTGCTATGGGTATAGATACCTTTGTAGTACCGTGGATGTGGATGCTGATCGGTATGATTGTGTGTATTGTTGTGGGGCTGATCTCCGGTTACTACCCGGCACACAAAGCTTCGAAACTTGATCCGATCGAGTCGTTGAGATTTGAATAAAATAGTTGCGAGCTGCGAGTTTTAACTACGAGCTCCTGGAGCGTGCGAAATTATTGCGCTAGCCGTTAGTGCAGAAGGAGTAC
This sequence comes from uncultured Chitinophaga sp., assembly GCA_902168205.1. Classification (GTDB taxonomy): domain Bacteria; phylum Bacteroidota; class Bacteroidia; order Cytophagales; family Cyclobacteriaceae; genus Ohtaekwangia; species Ohtaekwangia kribbensis. Next base: position 1,270,248 of record CABHOK010000003.1, read on the forward strand.
GCTCGGACTAGGTGCATCTATCAAGATTTTGTTAATCGATATTCCTGTTTTTTAATCTCGCTATTCATTTAGGTTGGCGGGAGCGTGTTCGCGCTCGTGTGTTCCTAACCTGATCGTACGATGAAGTCTTAACCTTTTTTCTTTCTATATGTCAGGTGGGAAACGCTTCCCCCAGTATTCATGCTGGAATACTAGGCACCAGGCTAAACGCGCATCTGCCAGCGGCCTGCAGCTAGCAGGGCAGTGTCCACTCAATCAACAGATAAACAGTGTCTTAAAGTCCCATTGTACAGTCATTGTGCAGTCCCATCTTCTCATCTGTATGGTCGTTGTGAATAGCGCTTTTGGGGTATAGCTGTCTTTAATTGCCTACTGTTGCATGTGCGATGCACCCAATAATCATTAACCTAATCAAAACCTATGAAGAATTTTCTACGGCTAATGTCCTTAACAACCGTGGTCTGTTTGCTGATAGCAGGCAGCATCGTGGATGTGTGGGCACAAACAACATCGGCAGCTGTGGTGAGCGGCAAAGTGCGGATAAAGTTCAGCTCCGGGATGGAGGCCACCTTGAAGACCATGAAGGTCGCACGCAAGAGTGGTTACATCCAGACCGGTATAGCGGGCTTTGATGCGCTGGCGGTAAAACACAAGGCAATGGAAATGACGCGCGTCTTTCCTTACAATCCCAAAAAAGAAGCAGTACACCGCAAGCACGGCTTACACCTCTGGTACGAACTTACCGTTCCGCTGAACACGGATGTAGAGTCGGCAGCACGGGAGTTCAAGAGACTCGGTAATATAGCGCATGCGGAACCCATCCGCGCCAAAGCAGCAATACAGCCGGGCAAGGCTACCATTGTTTCCGATGCGCGCATCAGCTCCGTAACGGAAGCAGTGAACGATCCGCTTTTCTATCTGCAATGGCATTATGAAAATGATGGCGAGACCAACGGAGGTATACCCGAAGCCGACATCAACCTGGTAGAAGCATGGAAGGTACAGACTGGTGATCCGAATGTGATTGTGGCCGTACACGATCTCGGTATAGATGTAAAGCACCGCGACCTCGCAGCGAACGTATGGGTAAACCTTGCCGAGAAGAATGGTCGCCCCGGAGTAGATGACGATTACAACGGCTATATAGATGACATCAACGGTTACGATTTTTCAGGTGACTCGGGTACTATACCTCCCGGTGATCACGGAACACACGTAGCCGGTACGATTGCAGCCGTTACCAACAACGGCATTGGCGTGAGCGGTGTAGCCGGTGGTGATGGCGTGAACAGTGGTGTAAAGGTAATGAGCGCCAAGATACTCAACGGTATGTACGACAACACTGCAGCTTCCTATATATATGCTGCGGATAACGGAGCCGTGATCTCGCAAAACTCATGGACTTACACAACGCCCGGTGCATACGATCAGGCTGTGCTGGATGCCATCGATTATTTTATAGAAGAGGCTGGTAATTATCCGAACAGTCCGATGAAAGGAGGGATTGTGATCTTTGCAGCGGGTAACTCGAACAACGATCTCGACTATTATCCCGAAGCATACGATCATGTGATGGCTGTAGCATCGCTGGGAAGAACCAATCAGAAAGCATTTTACTCCAACTATGGTGCGAAGGTAGAATTGTCGGCACCGGGTGGCGATCAGTATAACGCCAGCGAGGATGGTATATTAAGTACATTACCCGATAACCAATATGGTTTCTTCCAGGGAACATCCATGGCCTGCCCACATGTGTCGGGTATAGCAGCGTTGGTGGTGTCGCAGCATGGTGGTAAAAATTATACTGCGCAAGACCTTTGGACAGCGTTGATCACGGGTACGCACGACATCAATCAATACAATCCTGACTATATCGATCAGTTAGGCGTAGGCTATATCGATGCAGCATTAGCCTTGAAGACCAACGAGAAGGTGGCGCCTGCTATAGTAACCGACCTGTTAGCAGCCGATACAGGACAAGACTATATAGGATTAACCTGGAGTGTGAGCAGCGACCGCGATGATGGTGTTGCTGCTAAATACGAGATTACCTATGCACAGGACAGTCTCGATGTAGCGAGGCGCAAAAATATCAAGACAGCTACCGTAGCAAACCTTGGGGATGCCGGAGCAAAAATGCAGTATAGCATCGGTAAGCTTTTTGCCGCTACGAAATATTATGTTGCTATATATGCTATTGATCGCTGGGGAAACAAGTCGGCTATATCTGCGATCATTAAAGTAAAAACAACGGAAGGTCCGAGTGTAATGATCGATCGGTCGTCTCTTGAATTTTCAATTGATGTGACTACCGCCACCCAGGCACAGGATGCTTTCATCATTCAGAACAATGCCAACGGAGAGCTGCGTTGGAAAGGAGAAGTGCGACAGAGAGATTACTCACTCGACTGGAATCATTTGAAATATCCTGCTGCGAAAGTTACCGCAGGATCAGTGCGCAAACCTGGTGTACAACCATCGCGCGTTAATCTGAAAGACAGACCGAAGGCTGTTACTACCGGGTATAACGATTCGTATGAGCCTCGCGAAATTCGTCATGTGCTTGATGAATATTATGGCGGGTATATGATCGGTGAAGAAGATACAACGATCTCCAATTCATCGGCTACCAGGTTTATTGTGCCATATGCGGATGGTTTTAACATGACCGATTTGCGCCTGTTGGTGAACAACAACATCGAACGTAACGATCCTCCCTTCATTGTAGAGATATACCGCGGTGAAACCATGGATCGTCAGAACCTGGTATATGCCTCGGAATTTTCCGGTAACTCCAATTATGATGTAGTATATTCATTGCAACTGGGCCAGCAATTATACTTTGCATCCGGCTCAACGTTTTGGGTTGTAGTTCACATGCCTGCCGGACATTTATATCCGCTGGGGATGAGCGAGGAGGCTGCTGATTCTTATTCCGATAATTGCTTTATCAGCTTCGATGTAGGCAAGAACTGGACACCACTGGCAGACGCTATACAGAATCCATACTATGCCTGGGTACAAACGCCTGTATCTAATAGTCCTGCACTCGATCAGTATATTACACTGTTGCCGGAAGAAGGAGCGATTGCCGGTAAAGATATAACACCTGTAGCGGTGGCGGTTGATGGAAGTCACCTGATAAACGGTGAGTATCGCGCTGATGTAGTGGTGTTGAACAACGACTATAGCAACAGTCTCACAGCAATTCCTGTTACGGTACAGGTGAAAGGACAGAAACCCGTGCTTTCCTCTGCATCGGTCGCAGACTTTGGTGGTATATTTATAGGCCGCAGTAAAGAACTTGAGCTTACTATAAACAACACCGGCTATGGCAACTTTATAGTAGATAATGCCACGGTAAGCAATGACGATTTTGTTATTACCAATACTCCATACAAGATTAATGCCTTGGGTAATGGTAAGGTCAGTGTAAAGTATACCGCCAAACAAACCGGCACCAGCAATGGAGTGCTTACCTTATCTGATGCCAGTGGAAATAAATATAGTATATCGTTAGTAGGTGTAGGGATATCGCCTTCGAAGATCAATCTTACTCCGGCTGCTGCTACCTATAACCTGGCACTCGGTGCTACCGCTACGGGTAAATTTACGATTAAGAACACCGGTAACTATCCGCTGCAATATTTCATGCCGAAGTATGCGAGCGGTGAAGGTATAGACTATGTGAGCGAAGGGTATAATGCTTACGGATATTCCTATCGCACCAGTACCGATGGTTCAGGCCTTGCATACACTTGGGAAGATATAGCAGCTACCGGTAAGGACATCACGACCTTCTTTAAAGATGTAGTGAACAATGATTTTTACCCGGTAAAACTGGGATTCGATTTCCCGATCTTTAACCAGACTACCGATCAACTGATGATCACACGCTATGGTATGCTCACCATCGATGATAAAGTAAATGTGGTGGGGAATATGATCGATATAGGAAGCGAGTATATGCCCTTTGGATTTATATCCGCATTTAACCAAGGTATAAGCGCTGAAGGTGGTAAAATATACTACCAGGCGAAACAAGGAAAGCTGATTGTGCAATACGATAATGTACCGCACGAGTGGGACGACACGCAGCACATCACCTTCCAGATCATTGTATATGATAATGGAAATGTATTGATCAACTATAAAGACATCAGCCTGGATGCATTCAATACAAACTATATCGAGGTGGCGATCGAAGACCCGGACAAGAAATTCGGATACCTGATCTCCAACTATGAAAAGCCATTGAATGCAGCGAGTGGATTCTCTGTAGAAATTAATTCTCCGGGAAGAGACATAATGCAGGAGATTTCTTCCACTACCGGAACACTGGCGGTTGGCGCATCAACCGATGTTACTTATAAGGTTGAAACAAGTGATCTGACGGAAGGCAGCTTCTGGCAAAACCTTGTGATCGTCAGCAATGATCCGGCAACACCAGCCCAGGTGTTCAAAGCACAAGTGAATATAACCTCCGGTGGCACACCCAATATCGCTCTGAGTACAGATGCACTCGACCTTGGTGATGTTTTTATTGGTGATGAAGTAAACGATATCGTGCAGGTACAAAACACAGGCACAAAAGCCATCAGTATCAAGAGTATTACTTCCGATCATGGATATTTCACAATAACACACGATGCGCTTCCGTATAGTCTGAAGGCGCGGTCGTCCCTATATATTGGTGTAGCCAAAAAGGGAGTCACGGCAGGAGAGGTGAACGATAATCTTCACATTACCTTCAGCGATAACTCGGTGAAACATGTAGCGGTACATGCTGTGGTACAAACGCCTCCGAATATAGCGTTGGCATATGATGCTATCGAAGATGTACTGGAAGCCGGAACATCTGCTGATCATACGATCAGTATTACCAATAACGGAGCCAGTACATTGAATGTAGTGCCATCCGGTACATCGTGGGTGTACCCGGTCGATACAGAAACTGCAGCAGGTGCAGCCGGTATACAATATCCGAAGAATACATATTACTGGTCTACCAGCAAAGATGGTTCTGTGCAATATGTATGGGAGGAGATCATGAAGAAAGAAAACCGGATTGATTTTGTGATTGATGGTTATCCGGAAGAGAAAGAGATGCCACTGCCTTTTGCATTTAGATTCTACGGCAAGGAGTATAACAAAGTATATGTGAGCACGAATGGCCTGGTATATTTTACCCCGAACCAGCCCGTGGGCATCTTTACATCCGGAACGATACCTGATCCGGAAGGTCCGAATAACTTCATCGCACCTTTCTGGAGCAACGGAGCTTTTTATTCACTTGATAACGATGTATATGGTGTATACTATCATGCTACCGAAGATGTAGTAACGATCGAATATGTAAACCAATACAATATATTTGGCATGGGCGATCCGTGGAACATGCAGGTGTTGCTCTATAAGAATGGTAACATTCGTTATCAATACCAGATACCCGGATGGACTTATACCAACGGTGGCGTTATAGGTGTAGAGAATGAAGATGGAACGGAGGGTGTGCGTATTGCAGCTTACCAGAATTTTATTGAGAATGGTTTGGCTGTAGTACTTACACCAGCCAATCGCGTAGAGCTGGCAGCGGGTGAAACCAAGACCGTTAACGTACGCGTAGATGCAACGGAGTTGATGGCGGGTGACTATATATCTAACCTGTTGCTGCAAACCAACGTGCCAGGAAAAACATCACTCCATATACCGGTGTCACTTACGGTAACGGGTGTTCCGAAACTGATCGCTCCGGATGCAGTAGACTTCGGTGATGTGGTTGCGAAAGAAGCAGATGGTATACCGGCAACCTATAGCCAGGAATTTACCCTGAGCAATACTGGTGCAGCTATGCTGAACTTCACACAACTGCAAATGAAGAGCGGAAGTGATATAACACTTTGGATGGAGATGTCTGGATTCTTTGGAAACTACTGGGCACAAATTCCGGGTGAAGTTGCCGCGGGTGATATTATACTTTCTCCCAAGCAAACACAGAAGTTCAGAATTACTGTATCGCCTGCTATGGACAATTATACATTAACGGATGCACTGGTGATAGAAAGTAATGATCCTGCAGGACTTATCGAAATACCGGTGCAGGCGAATGTTGTACTTCCTCCGGCGATGCGCGTGAGCAGGAAAGAGATCGTATTCCAGGCGAACGACAATACCTATACAGGTAGTGAATCATTCGTGATCAGCAACAAGAAAGGTTTATCGCCATTGAAATATAGTGTTTCGATGCAGTATCAGCGCATAGGTACAACGTTGGCGCCTGTAGCTGAAAAATCTGTGAAGAGCGGAGCTATTCCTTCCATCGAGCTTGCATCAGCAGGTCTTCAAACAGGTATAACAGCCGTAGAAGGCTATAACCGTACGCTGGAATATATAGCGGAAGATCACGCTGATAATATGCTCGGCTTTGGAATTGGTGGCGCATTTGTATCGGGTACTAAATTTACAGCGCCTGGCGATGGCTTCACATTAACGCATGTGCAGACATACTATGCTTCCGGTGATCTGGAATCCAGCCTGATCAAAGTAAGTATATATGCAGGCGATGATGTAGAGACGGCAGCCTTGCTGGCCAGTGAAGAATATGAACTGGCACTTGGCAAGAACTACAAGAATACATTGATGTTCGATCTGAAGACTCCGATCACGTTCTATCCGGGCGAAACATTTTTTGTAGTGATCAGCTATCCGCTGGGTACAGGACATCCGCAGGGAACTTCTAATCTCACCGAAGCCATGCCGGGTAAATTCCTGTATTATTATTCAGATGCCGGTGTATGGTCCGATATAAATTCCATTCCAGATTATCGCAAGGCCGCATGGTTTGTGAAAGCATTGGAGAAAGATTTCGTAAATGGAAGCTGGCTCACGTTGCCCGCAGTTGCCGAAGGTTCTGTAGCTGCAGGAGATTCACTGACCGTGTCGGTAATGGCTAACGCTGCAAACATGGGTACATCAACGGATGCGTATGCAACCATAGCTATCAGATCAAATGATCCGGCCCATGCAAATACAAGTATCAAGGCACAGCTTCACATCAACCAGGCTCCGCAGTTTGAAGAGAAGGTATATGAGTGGTACGTAACGGAAACAGAAACTTCTGTTTTTGAAGTGCCAGTTACTGACCTGGAAGGAGAAGCAGTAACCGGAACAATACCAGACGCTCCGACAGGCATGACTTGGACAACATCGGCCACCGGTATAACCGTAACCTATACGCCAGACTATATTTCACCCCGCGTGATTAACTTAGCAATACAGGCAAAGGATGCCGGTAACCGAAACAACACTAAACCGGTAACGATCAACGTATGGAATATGAACCGCGCACCTGTAGTGGTAGATCATACCGATCGTCATTACGATTACGCAGCTCCTGCGGATGACATTGCTATGTCTTCGATCATTACTGATCCGGATATCGATGACGTACTGAATGTATCGGCTATATCTTCGGATATCACCGTAGCGGAAGTGATGGCATCCAGCGATAAGCTTCGTATCAAGCCGAAGAAGGCTGGTGAATCTATACTGACAATAACCGCTACCGATAACAGTGGTGCTTCGGTAACAACTACACTGAAGGTTGTTGTAAACCTGGTAACAGCCATTGAGACAACTAACTTCGGCAGTGTAAAGCTGTATCCGAATCCAACCTCGGGTATACTTAATCTTTCGTGGGAAGATGCCGGTGTCAATGTTGAAAACGCTATGATTTTGAATGTTACAGGTGAAGTACTGCAGCAGCCCGCAGTGGCGAACCGTTCGCTTCGTGCCGATGTATCATCGCTTGCGCCTGGCTTTTACCTGATCAAGCTTCAGAACAAAGAGACCTCGCATGTTTTCAAATTCATCAAACAATAAATACTTAATCCAGTCAGGCTATCATTTCGGTAGCCTGACCTATACCTAATGTCTATGGGAAAAATTAACTATGTGTGGTTCGTTGTCACGCTGGCGTTGATGACGAAGTGTGGTGGTGATAACACTACCGACCTGGCAACGGAAGCAGTCAATAAATTAGCGGGCACCTGGACGATTAATGGTGGCTATATAAAAGCGGATGGCACGGATGTAAGTGCAGAATATACCGGTCTGGCTATAACTTTTACCGGGACGAAAGATGTGCCGGTATACCTGGTGCAAAACGGTGGCTATGCATTTGGCAATGTTTCGGCTGATACCTGGAGCTTTACCGACAACACATTTACCGCGATAAAACGTGGACAAGACGAAACGGTTATGTACTATACCATTGCCGACAATACGCTGACACTAACCTTTACTATATCTGACCCGCTGGATGAGAGCGGTCGTACGCAAGGTATGTTTGGCGACTTTGAAGTAGTGCTGAAAAAGAAGTAACACAACTAAACCTTAACCTTTGGGGAGTATCGGGGTATATACCGGGTGCTCCCTTTTTTACTGATCGATCTTCGAAAGAAAATCTACCAGCCCGACTTCTGAATTGGTAAGATTGAATTTCTTGCGCAGACGTGTTCGTGCTACTTCCAGGCTTCGGGTGGATTGGTGTGTGATGGAAGAAATTTCCTTCGTGGTCATGTTCAGCTTTAGTAATGCGCAGAGCCTTCGTTCTTTTGGTGTTAACTCCGGATAGCGGGCTTCCAGCTTTTCATAAAAATCTTTATGTACTTCCTTAAAGCGTAGTTCAAATTCCTGCCACGAAGTATCGTTGTGCTTCGATATAGCAGCCAGCTCTTTGGTAATGCGCAGGAGTTTTGATTGCACCTCAGACGGAAGATCTTTCTTAACGGTATCAAGACGATGAATCACTTTGTGGATAAACTCATCTTTCTTCAAGAGAAAAAGCATCTGCGCAGTGAGGTCTTTTTGTTTATACTCCAGCTCCAGTTGCAGGTTGTTCTGATCGCTCACCAGCTTCTCTTCGCGCAGCTTTAATTGTTCGTATTGCAGCCGTTGATTTTTACTCCGTACTTTTTGAATGGCGTATAGCAGCAGCAGTATAATAATGCCGGAGATAAGAATAGAAATAGCAATGATCGTTTTGAACTCACGCGACTTTTGTTTTACCTGTTCTTCCTGACTTTTGTGCAACATCTCGTAACGAGCTTCTACGCGCGCCAGTTCGCGAAACTTCGGTCCGTTAAAGACACTGTCTTTATACTGTACATGTAGCTTGAATGCATAGAGTGCGCTATCGTATTTACCTTCGCGGGTATAAATATCCGAGAGCAGCATATATATTTCTCCGAACTTATCGGTGAGGTCACCAATTTTTCTCAGCGCGCTGGTGGTCTTGTGGATGTAGTGTTTCGCAGAGTCAAGATCGTTAACAGCAATGAAGTATATCACCAGGTTCCGATAGGACGAAGCCAGTCCGCGATCGTCATGGATCATCTCACGGAGATGTTCGCCTCGCTTCAGGTATGGATAGCCTTCCGCCATTCTTTTTTTCTCAATCATCACTTTGCCGAGGTTATTCAGCAGGTTGCCTGCATGAAGATAGTCTTTGATGTCAAGTGCATATTGCAATCCCTTTTTATAGTATACCACAGCTTTCACCGTGTCTTTCATTTTGATGAGCGTATTGCCGAGGTTGTTATAGATCGGTGCGTGCAAAGCCGAGGGAGCTGTTGCATGTTTATCGCGATCGTCTTCATCCAGCAGACTCAGCGATCGTTCATAGTAATGCAACGATTTATCCAGTTCATCCTGTCGCTCATAGATAGCACCGAGGTTTGAGTATACCCGCAGCAATTCATTTTTATTAACAGGCTCTTGTTGTTTGAGGAGATGTTCGGCTTTCAGAAAGAGATCGAGGGCATCATCATACGAAGGAGTTATAAATTTTACACGTCCCAACTGCGAATAGATACGAGCCATGTCCTGGTCAGCTTTGGTATCGGTAGCGAATTGCATTGCTTTTTCCGCGTACCCGTTGGCACTATCGAGATTAACGTTGATGAAGTACTGCGATATAGCGAGCAGCACATTGATGCGATTGGAAGCTGTGCTGATAATGAGCTCGTTCTTCAGACTATCGAGCGGGTGTGGTTGTGCTATAGCGGCCGTTGTAAGTAATGCCAGCACGATAGCACCGATCGTGTGTTTTTGACGCGCCATATAGTCCATCATCCGGCAAACCATTGCTTAAGCCCAAGTTAAGACCTGAAATATGACGAATCGCTTTGACTTCAAAAAATGCGTTGATCCATTTTTAAACGATCAACGCAGTTGAAAGGCTATATTTTAGAGTAACGGCTGAATGACCTTATAGACATTTTCGGCTACAATCTTATGTCCTTCCACATTCGGATGTATACCATCGGCCTGGTTGAGTTTTTCATTGCCGGCTACATCTTGTAATAGAAAGGGGATGAGTGTTGCATTGTTTTTCTTCGCGAGCTCCGGAAATATTTTTCTGAACTTCGATGTATAGTCTGGTCCCATGTTGGGGGGCACCATCATGCCGGCTATAACAATTTTCACTTTCGGATATTTAGCTTTTACCTTGTCTATAATAGCCTGAAGATTTTTCTGGGTTTGCTCAATGGGTAAACCCCGCAGACCATCGTTGGCACCGAGTTCCAATACAAATACATCTACCGGCTGACGAAGCACCCACTCCAGACGCGATAGACCACCTGCGGAAGTCTCGCCACTTAACCCGGCATTGATCACTTTACAGGGCTTGCCTTGCTGCTTGAATTTCTTTTCAACGAGTGCCGGAAAAGCCTCTTCGGTTGTAAGACCCAGTCCTGCCGTCAGGCTGTCGCCATAAAACAAAATCGTTTTTGTAGAATTTCCTGCCTGAAACAGGAGCAGAAATGAAATAATCAACCCTAATTTTCCGACCATACGTGTAATAAATCTATTCGTGCTAAATTAAACGAAAACAATTTTAGTTCTTTTAACGATTACTCTTACAATATCATAAACAAAAACCATGTCAAACACGGTACTGCAAACTGACAACCTCACCAAAATATACCGCTCCGCCAGCAATGAACTAACCGTGCTCGATCATGTATCGTTCTCGGTTAACCAGGGAAATTCTGTCGCGATCATCGGTCCATCCGGTAGTGGCAAAACCACACTCCTCGGCCTCTGTGCCGGCCTGGACACACCTTCTTCTGGCACGGTTTCACTGATGGGATTCAAACTCAATAATATGAGTGAAGACGATCGTGCCTATATCCGCAATCAATATGTAGGATTTGTCTTTCAGAACTTTCAGCTTTTGTCAACGCTAACGGCACTCGAAAACGTAATGGTGCCACTCGAGTTACGCGGTGAACGAAATGTGCAGGATAAAGCAAAAGGTTTATTAGAGCGTGTAGGACTTGGAAGTCGACTGCATCATTACCCTACGCAGTTATCGGGTGGTGAACAGCAACGTGTGGCGATGGCGCGCGCATTTATTACCGATCCCAAAGTTTTGTTCGCAGACGAACCTACTGGTAACCTCGATGAAGAAAATGCGAAGCATATTACCGAGTTGTTGTTTGGTATGAATAAAGAGAACGGCACTACACTGATACTCGTTACGCACAACCTTGATCTGGCCCAGCGCACACAACGTATACTGCGAATGAAAGGTGGCAAGCTGATTGAAGAGATACAAAATACACTGTGGTAGCGAATGATTAAAAGATTCGAAGATTGAAAGATTTTAAAATTGAATCTTCCAATCTTCTGATCTCTTAATCTTCCAATCTTCCCATTTTCCAATTATACCACATGATTGAATATATAATTAAAATAAAGCGCAAGGCCCGGAATATATTTACCGATCGCTGGGTATGGACGATGGCGTGGCGTGATGCACGTCATAATTTTTCAAGACTGCTTTTGTTTACGGCATCGCTGGTAACAGGTATAGCAGCCGTTGTGGCGCTTGATTCGTTGAACTATACTTTGCAGAATGATATCGATCGGAATGCAAAAGAACTGATCGGTGCAGACTTTGTAGTGAATGGCGATAAGAAATTCAGTGCCGAGTTACAGAAAGCATTTGATACCGTAGGAATGCCACAGGCATCGGAAGCTGATATGGCTTCGATGGTGCTTTTTCTGCATAACAATCAATCGCGCCTGATACGACTGGTAGCGCTCTCCGGACCTTTTCCTTTTTATGGTGAAATTGAAACATTACCTGCTGATGCCTATAAACGCATGCAGGGTGGAGGTTATGCCATGCTGGATGAGACACTGGCAAGTCAGTTTGAGGTAAGTTCAGACGACTCGCTACGTCTGGGTAACAGTGTGTTTAAAGTAGCTGGTGTAGTGAAGAAGATTCCGGGTGGAGGCGGTATCATGACAACCTTTACACCTTCGGTATATATAGCGATGCGTGATCTCGATTCAACACGGTTGGTACAATATGGAAGTCGTGTGAGCTATAAACAATATTTCAAAACAGCGAATGATGAGCAGGTAAAAGATATAGAGAAAACACTCGGGCCGCTGGTAAAGAAATCCGGACATTCGTATGATACTGTCGAGCGCAGAAAGGAGGGACTCGGAGAGGGATTCATGTCTATATATCGTTTCTTCTCGCTGCTTGGTTTTGTTGCATTGATACTTGGATGTATAGGGGTAGCAAGCTCCGTTCATATTTATGCCCGTGAGAAACGCGAAGAAGTTGCCATGCTGCGCTGCGTGGGTTCTTCCGGCTGGCAGGCATTCAATATATACTTTATCCAGATCTTTATACTTGGTATTATGGGGAGCATGATAGGCTCACTCATCGGTATAGGTATACAACAACTGATACCGGTTTTTCTGAAGGGCATTATTCCGTTTGAGGTTGGTTTCTCACTTTCACTGCGCTCGCTCGCGGTGGGATTGTTGCTGGGTACTGTTGTGTCTATTTTATTCTCCGTGCTGCCGCTGGTATCGGTTCGGTTTGTGCCGCCTTTAACGGTGTTACGGGCTTCATCAGAACCGACCGGCAAGTTTTCGAAAACAAAAATCGTAGTGCTGGTATTGATCGGTTTATTCCCCATGGCATTCGCAGCGATACAAACCAAAAGCATCATGACAGGTCTCATGTTTTTCCTAGGACTGATTGCTGCGTTGGGATGTCTTGCGCTGGTGGCAACGTTGCTACTATACCTGGTGCGTAAATTTTTTCCGTCACAGGCCGGCTTTGTTTTGAGACATTCACTCTCCAGCTTGTTTCGTCCGAATAACCAGACGCGTGTGTTGCTGGTAACGATCGGGCTAGGCGCCTTCATCATCTCTACATTAAACATTGTAGAGCAAAGTATGTTAGGACAGGTGGAGTTTACCGGACAGGAGAATCAGTCCAATACAATTCTGTTTGATATACAGCCCGGCCAGAAAGATGGCGTTGTGAAATTGATGCAGGACAACAAACTGAAAGTAAACCAGGTGGTGCCGATCATTACCTGCCGGCTGAGCGAAGTAAAAGGTAAACGTGTTGAGACCTTGCAAAACGATACAACAGATGATATACCCGGCTGGGCGTTGTCACGTGAATACCGCGTAACCTATCGCGATACATTGAATAGTGCTGAAGAGTTGATAAAGGGTGAACTGCAAAAGAAGAAAAACAGTAAAGACTCCGTATGGGTAACGATCTCCGAAGGCATGGAAGAAAACCTGAAGGTATCGATAGGTGACTCGCTCGTATTCGATGTGCAGGGTATACCCGTGAAAGTGCGTATAGCCGGTATCCGTAAAGTTGACTGGCCGAAAGATCCACCTAACTTTATTTTCGTCTTTCCGAGTGGCGTGCTTGAAAATGCACCACAGATCTACGTGACGGCTACACGCATTAACGATCAGCAGCAGGCAAACCAGTTTCAACAACAGTTGGTGATGCAATATCCCAATGTCTCCTTGATCGACTTGCGGCTGATATTAAGTACCGTGAATCAATTGTTCGACAAGCTTGGGTTGGTGATTCGTGTCCTTGCGCTGTTCAGTATCATTACCGGACTGGTTGTATTGGCAGGTGCAGTGATTAACTCTAAATTCGTTCGCATCAAGGAGAATGTGTTGCTGCGCACGGTGGGGGCACGCACGCGGCAGATTACCATGATAACGCTCATTGAGTATGCATGGCTGGGTTTGTTTAGCGCGCTCACCGGAATGATCCTGTCGATGGGAGGGGGGTGGCTGCTCACGAAGTTCTTCTTCGAGATCACGTTTGGTTTTGATTGGGTAGAACTGCTGATTATAGCGGCTGGTGTCATTGTACTTACCGTAACGATTGGCTGGTTTAATTCGCGCGAAGTGATCAGTACACCTCCGTTGCAGATACTGCGGAAGGAAAGCTGAGTATATATAGCGCAGAAGGCTGGTAAATAAAAAAGCCCGCGGTATATATCGCGGGCTTTTTCAGAAGATAACTTTAGATGTTATGCTTTCAGATATTTAACAGCTTTTTGCTTAACCATATCACGATCGGCAGTGATGGAAGGGTCGCTGTAAACGTGTTGTGATACTTCCGCTACAACAGCCTTTTTGAATCCCAGTTTTTCAGCGATGTGTTCGCAGAATACAATCTCACTTCTGAAAACCTGTCCGTCCATTTTCATTAACTGGATCAGGAAGTAGAGGTGCTCGAATTTTTCATCGTTTGTGAGACTGTTGATGTTGCCAATGGGTTGAGGGTTGCTTAGCATCTGATCAACTTCTTCCTTCGTAATGCCGTTTGCTTTGGCAATAGTCTGGATAAGTTTGGATTCGCGGTCGGCTACTTTTTTATCGCTCGCAGCCAGGTTGATTAGCACATTAAGTTCGGCTTTTTTGTCAAAAATCATAGAAGCTCTTGGTTTGAAATGCAAATGTTAAAAAATGGGCTATGAAATTTAGTGTAAAATACAATGTTTTAGTACATCCTCAAAATTATTACATGTCAACGTCCTGCATGCAACCCTTATATTTGCAGCTTGTCTTTAGGGCAAATTGATAATACCATGAAGAATTTATTAAGCGTAATCTTACTTATATCCTGCCTGTCGGTAGCATCAGCTCAGCAAACCCAGAACCGTACGGTTGGTTCTTTCACGGGAATAAAAGCAGCCGAAGGTGTTAACGTTTACCTTAAGAAAGGTGATAAAGAAAGCTTACGGGTGGAAGTTACAGGCACCGATCCAGAAAATGTTGTTACCGAAGTATCGGGCTCATACCTGAAAGTACACATGCGCGATGGCCGCTACCGCGGGAATATTGATGTGAAGGTGTACGTTACGTACGTTCAACTGGATAAACTCTCCGCCAGCTCGGCCGGCAGTATTTATTCTGAAGAAGCTGTTAAGAGTTCTTCATTGGATATAAGCGCTTCCAGTGCCGGAGAAATTGAAGTTGCTATAGATGCCGAGTCGGTTACCGCCAGTGCGTCCAGTGCCGGTGAACTTGAACTGACCGGTAAAACAAAATCGCTAAGCGTTGATGCCAGCAGTGCCGGTGAGATCGATGCCTATAATCTTGATGCTGCTAAAGTACAAGCTGAAGCCAGCAGCGGAGCCTCCATCAAGATCAGTGTTACAACCGAGCTCAACGCTCACGCCAGCAGCGGAGGAAGTATACGCTTCCGCGGAAACCCGAACAAATCCGTTACCGATTCAAGCAGCGGAGGGTCGGTGAAGAAGTCGAGTTAGTAAATATATAGTTTGAAAATATAAAGAGGCTAACCTATATAGGTCAGCCTCTTTTATTGATCAATGTATGATGTTGTTTCAATACCGATAGCCACTTATCTAAAAACATTTTGTTATATAGCTCAGCACCTACCACGATTCGGCCTTCCTCGTCTCTTCATAGGTATCTATTACCTCAATCCTGCATTGATCTATATTTCAGTTGCCTAAATCAAAGCTAAACGGAGTGGTCGGACAATAACAAGCGGGAGTTTACGGAATCAGATATACTATAATTACCGGAAATCGGATCGGTAATTATACAGAGGTATATATAGGTGTGCTGTTGTTACATGGGGTCTACATCCACCGTAATACGAACACTTCGAAATTGCTTTTCGGTGGTGAGCTGGGTAGTTAATGTAACGATGGTTTTCTTGATCGCTGCCAGGTCATATTTACCGCGCGGTACTTTTAGCAGTATATTCATCAGGAATTGATTCCTGATCTTGGATATAGCGGGCTCGCCCGGACCGAGTATACGGATGAAGGATAAAGTATCGCGAAGTTGTTCAGCTAATATATCCGCTGCTGTTTTGCAGGTTTTCTTGTCGGTATGCTTAATGGTAATTTCAATGAGTCGCGTAAAGGGCGGGTAGTCGTGCTGTTGACGGTCGGCCAGTTGGGAAGCAAAGAACTCTTTATAGTTATGACGAAGTATAGTCTGTAACAACGGATGATCCGGTCCAGACGTTTGTATAACAACCAGCCCGGGTTTATCTCTTCGTCCTGCGCGACCACTTACCTGTGTGATGAGTTGAAAGGCACGTTCGTAGGAGCGGAAGTCGGGGAAGTGAATCATGCGGTCTGCATTAAATATACCTACCAGGCTTACGCGATCGAAGTCAAGCCCCTTCGTTACCATCTGCGTTCCTACCAGTATATTCGTTTCACCGCGTTCAAATTGATCGATGATGGTTTCGTAGCCGGTCTTGGAACGTGTCGTGTCCAGATCCATGCGCTGCACTTGTGCGTCTGCGAAATGAAGGCTCAGTTCTTCTTCCAGTTTTTCTGTACCATACCCAACGGTCTTGATACGCGCAGATGTACACGTAGGACACTGTTGTGGTAATGATTCTTTATAGCCGCAGTAATGACATACCAATGCATTTCGAAACTGGTGATAGGTGAGACTCACGGCACAGTTAACGCACTTGGGCACCCAGCCGCAGTCTTCACAGTTTACCATGGGTGAGTAACCTCTGCGATTCTGAAAGATAATTACCTGTTCTTTTACCTTTAATGTCTCTTCTATTTTCTTTAGCAGTAAACCCGAAAACTCTCCTTTGATTGTTTTTTGTTTTCGTTCGCGCCCCATGTCGGCCAGTATAACCTGTGGCAACTGAGCGTCACCAAAACGTTTGTTCAATTCGATCAATCCATATTTACCTTGTTGTGCCTGGTAGTATGATTCAATCGAAGGTGTGGCAGAGCCCAGCAATACTTTTGCATGATGCAACTGCGCCATTACCATGGCTACATCGCGCGCGTTATAGCGGGGTGCCGGGTCTTGTTGCTTGTACGATGAATCGTGCTCTTCATCTACAATGATCAACCCCAGGTTATCGAACGGTAAAAATATAGAAGAGCGAACGCCAACAATAAAATCAAATTTACCCTGCAGCACACCGTTCCACACTTCAACACGTTCGGCATCCGAAAATTTTGAATGGTATATACCCATCGTGGAGCCGAATACTTTTTTCAGTCGTTGTACAATCTGGGTAGTGAGGGCTATCTCGGGTAAAAGGTATAGTACCTGTGTGTTGCTATCGAGTGCTTTTTTTATCAGGTTGATATATATTTCCGTTTTGCCACTGCCGGTAATGCCATGGAGCAACGCTACACTTTGCGTCTCAAAGCTTTTAAATATAGCGCTCTGTGCGCGATCCTGTTCTTCGCTCAGCAGAACTATAGGCAACTCGGATTTATCTTCGGTGTCGAAGCGGGGCACTACCACTTCAAACTCTTCAAATATTTTATTTTTGATGAGCGTGTTGAGCGATGACTCGGATATATCTTCCGTAATGAGTTGCTTCTTGGCTATACCTTGCTTGTTTGCTTCCGGATGATGAATGACCTGTACATGTTGCAGGTATTTTAAAATAACATCTTCCTGCTTCGGTTTATTGGCAATGGTGTTGAACAGTTGCTCCAGCGCTTCCGAAGTATTATAGTCGGGCGTGAGGCGAATTTTTTTCTCCGTCTTCGGTCTGTATTTTTCGCGGATCTCTTCAAAGAGTATAATCGCTTCTTTACCGGTGAGAGATTTCAGTATAGTATATAGATGTTTTGTGCCGAGCAGTTTCGCGATATCGGAATAGCCGAGTGATTCGTGCTGCAGCCGCTTTAAAAGTATAAGCTCTTTTTCGGAGAACGCGTGGTTTGACTCTTCCAGGCTAAAAGCCGGGTGTAATTGCACAATCGACTCACTGGAAAGTTTTAATCCGGATGGAAGTGCCGCGTTCATGACTTCCCCTAATGTGCAGAGATAATAGTCAGCCATCCACTGGAATAACTTTAGCTGTACATCGTTGACAGCCGGAAAGTTATCGAGCAGTTCAAGAATATATTTGGCTTCATACTCCTTCGGTGCCTGATGATGGAGGGCGAGGATGATACCGGTAATGATCTTACGCTCACCAAACTGAACGATAGCCCGTTGTCCAATCAAAACATGATCATTCCAGGCATGAGGTACCCGATAGGTAAAAAGTTTGGGGATCGGCACAGGTAACAGAACTTCTGCAAAGAATGTGTTGACTGTATCGGGTTGATCAAAGATTTCCACTTCCCAAAAAAAGCTATTTTTTTCCGGCAATAATAATGGATGTCGATCGGATGATTACTCTTTTACGCTAAGAGACTTCAGTTTGGCGTGGATTCGCTTCAGGTCGCGCGAATGACTGCTATCGGTAATGCGAAATATGCGGGTAGGGTTATTAGTCTCCACGGCAAAAAGAAAAACTACTTCATCGTCCATCACAAACGCGAGGTCATTGAAGGTGAACGTAGCGCCCACTTTTTTAAGAGCCAGGTGTGCTTTCTCAGAAAGCGTAACGTCAAAGAAAGCAAAGTTCTGTTCCGGTATCTCAAACAATTCGCTGATGGCTTCAAATCCATCAATGGAAACCACTGGCTGTGGGGTTGTGCACACCTGTATTTTAGTCAGTCCCAGTGTTACGGGTTTAGGCTTGCCGGTATACTTCGAGCATTCCACGGTAAAGTAGAATCCAGTTACCTGTTGAGCATACACATGGTGTGTTGATACTAAACTTGCAACCATCAGCACAGGTATACCATACGGCTTCAGGAAACGCAATAGGATGGAGAGGCATTTCTGCATTTATTCCGAAGATAGTCATTTACCCTCAGAATAAGCAGTGAAACAACCGGTAAATATAGTTACTGCGTGGCGATCATCTGGCTCGCTTCTTCAGCGGTTTGTACCGGTAGCAGGCATGTTTTGTTACGACATACATATACCGTTGTGCGCCCGTTCACCAGTGTTTTATCTGTAACAAGCGGAAGGTTGCTCGTTGTCTTGGTACCCATATAAAGCGCGAAGGGATGAAAGGAAGTCTGTATCCCGCTTCGAAGTTCGTGCAGGGTTTCTCCCGTGATAACCACCTCGGCCATGCCTTTGCGAATTTCAGTATACACCATGGCCCAGTATGCCATATAGTTTGGTTCGCCTTTAATGAGGTGTGCAAATGACGTAGTCATGGCAATAGCCTTCATCTTCCAGTCGTCACGGTCGAGTATAACGCCAAGGTGGTATAGATTCTGTGCCATGATAGCGTTGGAGGAAGGTATAACATTGTCGAAGATTTCTTTCTTGCGGGCGATCAGTCCTTCGGCGTCATGTCCGGTATAAAAGAAATATCCTTCCGTTTCATCAAAGTATTTATCCAGCGTAAACTCCAGTAACAGCGAAGCGCGGTTTAGCCAGTACTCCTGGAAAGTTACCTGGTATAGTTTGAGGTATGCCTGTATCACGTACGCATAGTCATCAAGAAATCCTTCTACTTTCGAGCGACTTCCTTTGAACGATCGGTATAGCTTTGTGCCTTCCATTAATTCATTCTCCAGGAAGCGCATGTTCTTCTCGGCAGCTTTCAGAAATATACTATCGTGGAAGATGCGATAGGCATCGGTTAATCCAACGATCATCATGGCATTCCAGGCGGTAATGATCTTGTCATCGAGTCCCGGTTTAATTCGCTTCTCACGCTCATGCAACAGTATCTGTTTGCTGCGCTTTACGATACTCTTCCACGACTGTTCATCTACCGGGTGTGTATTCAAAAATATTTTATCCGTATGGAGGCGGGTTAATATGTTGTTACCGTGTTCCCAGTTACCGTCCGGTGTAACGTTATAGTATGCAGCAATCAGTTCTGCATTTTCTTTTAACAGCGAATCAAGTTCTGACTTTGTCCATACATAATATTTACCCTCTATGCCCTCGCTGTCAGCATCCAGTGCTGAGTAAAAGCCACCGGCCTCGCTGGTCATTTCGCGTTGCATCCATTCAAACGTTTCGTAAACAACGGTCTTGAATTCTTCATCACGGGTAATAGCGTATGCCTCTGCATAAAGCGTCATCAGTTGAGCATTGTCGTAGAGCATTTTCTCGAAGTGAGGTGCAAACCATTCGCCATCTACCGAGTAACGCGCAAAACCACCACCAACCTGATCATATATACCGCCCATGCCTACTTTCCTAAGCGTAAGTATAACCTGGTGAAGCGCACGCTCGTGTTGCGTAATGTTGTAATGACGCAACAGCCATTGCCATACAGCGGGCATTACAAATTTAGGAGCGCGGTCCATGCCGCCCCATTTTGTATCAAACCGCACGGCCAGTTTCTTATATATATCTTCGAGGTCGGTGCCTAACGCTGTATCAACCGGTTCCTGTTTGAAACGTGCTACATCCGAGCGGAGTAAATGCAGACTTAGTTCGGTAGCTGTACTTTCGATCTCTTTACGGTTTGCCTGAAACGCACGGTTGATGTTGGTAAGGATCTGAACCCACGCGGCAGGAGAGAAGTATGTACCGCCAAAGAATGGTTTTTGTTCAGGTGTAAGAAATACGTTAAGCGGCCATCCTCCATTTACTCCCAGAGCCTGTACGGCATCCATGTATATCTGGTCGATGTCGGGACGTTCTTCGCGATCTACTTTTATACAAACGAAGTGTTCATTCATTACCTGTGCAATGTCATGATTCTCGAACGACTCGCGTTCCATTACATGACACCAGTGGCATGACGAATAGCCAATGCTTACCAATATAGGTTTATCTTCTTGCCTGGCTTTTTCAAGAGCCTCGTGTCCCCACTCAAACCAGTCAACCGGATTGTGGGCGTGTTGTAACAGGTAAGGTGATGTGGAGTGACGGAGTCTGTTCATGCTAAAGTATAGTTGATAGGGTTCGTGCGTGTAAATAAAATATAGTTTTCGTCAGGATGTTATGTTGATGCAAATAATCGTACCCGATATTAACCGGTGCGTTGAGATTTTATAAAAGCGATCTCTTCATCAACATTAACCAGCGATTTTAGTTCTTCCAGTTTCTTAAGCGTATCGTTCAGGAATTTCTGATGTGCGTCTGATGACGGGTGAAACGCTTTGTGTGCCAGTGCCTGCTGAATGTTCTTCCACCTGTCGATAAAACTTTTTAGTGGTGCATCGAAATAGCGGGTAGCAAATTGTTCCCAGATATAGTCTTCTGCTTGTTCGGTAGGATGAATCATATCCGCTTTGTAAAAACGATAGTCGCGCAGGTCGTCAAGTTGCATTTCGTAAGCCGGATAGTATTCAACATCTATATACGTCTCCTGCAATGCATGGCACGCAACGCGAAGTATACTTTTGCTTACGCTGTTTAGCTCAAGGGTGTCTTTAATATGCCTTACCGGACTTACGGTTAATACGATGCGTAGGTCCGGGTTGAATTCTTTCAATGCCCTATATATAGTGTCAAAGGATTGAACGATTGTATCGTGTGTAAGAAGTGATTTCTGAAACTGACCAGCCGGTTGCTTGTGACAGTTGGCTACAACTTCTCCGGTATCCACCCGCTCATATACCCATGCTGTGCCGTAGGTGATGAGCAGCCATTGTGCGTCTTTTAAAAAATGGTGCGTGGCGCCAATCATGTTGCGCAGGGTATGTTGCAACACGTCTTTCTGCAAGGCCGATAGTTCGGAGTGAAAGTCGTAGTTCAGGTATATATCCTGGTGCTTCAGAAAGGTATGTTCCGGCACCGGCTCGTTAAAAACAGTGTACTGCAAAAGCCGGTGAATCGAGTGCGGGTTATACAAAACACCGAACGGATTGGCCAGTGTCTGCACTTTGGAACGAACGAGTCTGGAGCCAATGGCATCGGCAAAGCACGACCCGAGTGTCAGAATTTTATCCGACAAAGAAATTGTGTGCGTTGACACACCTGCATTTAAAACGGTTCTGAAGGGGTTCATAAATTATGTTACCGCAAACACTTGAAAATTTCGCATGTTTTGAAGTAATTTAGTTCTCAATAGAGTTAATCATTCAACCAAAAATATGAACAACGACCTTATTGCTTCTGAAAAAATCCCCGTAAAAATCTTTTCCGGCTCAGGCGAGGCTTCTGAATTTGTTGCCCGCGAGATTGCAGCCCTGATTAAAAACCGTCAGCAGGAGGGAAAAAACTGTGTGCTTGGCCTGGCTACCGGCTCTACGCCTACACGTGTATATGCTGAACTTGTTCGCATGCACAAGCAGGAAGGTCTCAGCTTTAAGCATGTATATACTTTCAACCTCGATGAGTATTACCCGATGCAACCGGATAACCTGCAGAGTTATGTGAGGTTTATGAACGAGCATCTATTCAATCATATAGATATACCGAAGAATCAGATTCATATACCAGACGGAACATTGTCCAAAGAAAAAGTAGCTGACTTCTGTCGTGAGTACGAAGCGAAGATCGATGCATTGGGAGGTATAGATATACAGATACTCGGTATAGGTCGCACAGGTCACATTGGTTTCAACGAACCAGGTTCTACTGAGAAGTCATTCACACGTCTTGTTACACTCGACCAGGTAACACGTATCGATGCTGCCAGCGATTTCTTTGGTGAAGAAAATGTTCCACGCAAAGCAATCACCATGGGTGTTGGTTCGATCCTGAAAGCCAAGCGTGTTATCATGATGGCATGGGGTGAAGGAAAAGCAAAAGTTATCAAGAAGGCTGTTGAAGGACCGATCACCGATCAGATACCATCATCCTTCCTGCAGAAGCATGACAATTGCCTGGTAATATTAGATGAAGCTGCTTCATCTGAACTTGTGCGCATCAAGACGCCATGGTTGATTGATAGCATCGAATGGAATGACGCGCTGATCCGTAAAGCCGTGGTATGGTTGTGTCAGACGATGGGTAAACCTGTATTGAAACTTACCAACCATGACTATATGGAACATGGTATGGGTGATATCATTACCGAGTATGGTTCAGCGTACCAGGTAAATATCAAAGTATTTAATTTCCTTCAACATACGATTACAGGTTGGCCAGGAGGTAAACCGAATGCTGATGATACACACCGTCCGGAGCGTGCAACGCCATTCCCGAAACGTGTTATCATTTTCTCGCCACACCCGGATGATGATGTTATATCAATGGGTGGTACCTTCATTCGTCTTGTAGACCAGGGACATGAGGTACACGTAGCATACCAGACATCTGGAAATATAGCGGTGTTTGATGATGATGCTGTTCGCTTTGCAGATTTCGTGCGCGACTTCAATCATCAGTTCAATCTGAGTAAAGATGACGGAGAGAAGTTCTACAAGAAAGTTGTTGAGTCGATCAAGCAGAAAGGTGCCGGACAAAATGATAGTCCTGAAGTATTAAAGATCAAAGGATTGATCCGCAGAGGTGAAGCGAAAGCTGGTGGCCGCTATGTAGGTATACCGGATGAGCAGATGCACTTCCTCGACATGCCTTTCTATGAGACCGGTGCTGTGAAGAAGAAACCGCTTGGTGAAGATGATATAAAGATCACGATGGACCTGATCGAGAAGATCAAACCACATCAGATATACGCTGCCGGTGATTTGTCTGATCCGCATGGTACACACCGTGTTTGTCTCGCTGCCGTAATGGAAGCCGTGAACCGTTTGAAGAGTAAAGATTGGATGAAAGACTGCTGGGTATGGTTATACCGTGGTGCATGGCAGGAGTGGGACATCGATCAGATCGAGATGGCTGTACCACTGAGTCCGGAAGAGTTAATGCGTAAGCGCAGAGCGGTATTCAAACACCAGTCACAAAAAGACAGCGCTATGTTCCCGGGTAGCGACAAGCGTGAATTCTGGATGCGTGCTGAAGATCGTAACCACGCTACAGCCGAAGCCTATAACAAACTTGGCCTCGCTGAATACGAAGCGATGGAAGCTTTTGTGAGACACAAATTTTAGAAATAGCTCTGAGCTTTGAGCTGCGAGCTGCGAGCTGCGAGTAGAGAGTACTTGCAGCTCGCGCTTTTTTACAGCACTTCTGGCCACTAGCTGCTGGTTTCTGGTCACAGGAAAGAGAAGTAGCTCGTTTGAAGAAAAAACTTTTCAAACGGCAGCTCATTTCAAGTATATATCTATATCCAAAAAGTAAAACCTTCCAGCAGCTTGCTGCCAGCAACTTTACTCACAGCTAGCAGCTAACTATTGCTGCATCTGCATTTCCTGGTATTTTCTGAAAGAGTTTTGTTGCTCGTTGGTTGTAGTGGCCATTGGCCCGGGGGTAACTGAGGTGTCTGCCGTAGTGGTGCTGCCATCTTCGTTGACTACGGTTACGGTAACATCCAGGGAGTGGTTGGATGTACCGCGGTAAGTTCCTTTTACCGGTGAGCAATCTGAAAAGTTTTTCCCGACAGCAAGACGCACGTGTGTGTCATTCACCAGGCAGTTATTGGTGGGGTCTAGTCCAAGCCATCCATAAAAAGGTAAATGGATCTCTACCCATGCATGTGTGGCACCTTCTCCGCGCATGCCACTTTTATTCGGACATATATATCCACTTACATAGCGTGCCGGTATATTCATCAGCCTGAGTATAGCCAGTAGCATGTGGGCGAAATCCTGGCATACACCTGATTTTATTTTCCAGATCTCATCGAGCGTTGTTTCTACTGTGGTAATGCCGGTGCGGTATTCGAACGTCTTATATATATACTCGCTTACGTTTTGTGCCGACTGAAAAGGTGATTGCTTCCTGGCGAGCTCTGTTTCTGCAATGGATCGTATTTCCGGCAATGCCTTGAAATCTTCTTGTCTCAGAAAATCAACAAACTCCATGTGATGTTGCAAAGGTTGAAGAGCTGCCCACTGGCTGTCAGGAGGGGAGTTGTCCTCTGGCATCTGGCGAAGTTTGGTTGCAACCGTCAGTTGCGAATCGATCACCAGTTCGCGATGCGGGTGTGCATTGGTAAATGTACCTACGTGATTGCCAAAGTAATCAGTATGTATATGTACCATCGGGTTGCCCGTGATCGTAATGGTATGTTCAAGTATATCCTGAAAAGGATCACGAATCGGGTAAAGCATCAACTGGTTCGCGCTATCGCGAACGGTTTCTTCATATCGGTATCGGGTAATGTGTCTGATTTTAAATTTTGACATGCGAGCTGATTAACTGTATGCGAAATAATGTTGATTCAATGTATTTCCGATTGCGTAAATATCGGTTGTAATTTCCGTTAAGTAATGATGAAGTCCAATCCTCGAAACGCTGTCAACGTTGGAGTACTGAAGTTTACTGCGAAGTTTCCCAATAAGAAAATCTACTTTGCTGTAGCCCTCTGTATTCTGATCGTTCTTTAGCCCGTTGAACGATCGGTGCAACTGATTGATGGAATATAAAATAGATCGGGGGAAATCGTTGTTGAACAACACCTGGTCAACCACATTACGTGCTTCAAAGCCGGAGCGATAACGCTTCAGGTAAAGCGCATAGCCCGATACGGATTTCAGTAAATGTTTCCAGTACGTTGTATCGGTGGTTTTATCCAGGTCATACGACAGGTCGCTGAATTTTATATCGAGTATGTCTGCTGATTGTATAGCACGCTCCAGGTACTTGCCGAGATTCATAAAGCACAAACCTTCTCCTCTGAACATCGTGATATCCGTTGTGCCGTAGTAAAGCATACACTGTCGTATTAACGTATCGAGTACGGTAGCGGGGTCATCATATTGCAACGCCTGTTTCAAACGCTGATCCCGCACAACATGATAGAATTCATTGAGACATTGCCAAAGTTCTTTCGTGATATTGTCTTGTACAGCACGTGCATTTTCACGCGCTTGTATAACCAGGTTTGAAACAGAGTTAGGGTTGTCGCGACTCAGCACCATATACTGCAGCACTTGTCTGCCGTTGCGCTCAATGGCTATTATATCCTGTTCTTCCATATTGCTGAAAATGCGTAGCAAAGGCCCCCAGGTAAATTCTTTCGGATTATCCTGAGCAGAAAGATGGTTAATCGTAAGAGTACGCAACGTGCTATCGGTTCGTTCGATATATCGCGACATCCAGTAAAGTGAATCGGCAACGCGGCTGAGCATGTTCGATGTGTGTTTAGATGTTTATGTGTTTAAGTGTAACGAAGGCACGTACACACGTACCAGCGTAAACACGCTCAAATAGAAAGCACCCAAGTATCCTTACTACCTCCGCCCTGGGAAGAGTTTACTACGAGAGAGCCTTCGCGGAGGGCTACACGGGTAAGACCCCCGGGTACGATCTCTATACCGTTGGGACTGCACAAGGCAAACGGCCGTAGATCTACTCTGCGTGGTTGTACTTTGCCATCTATATAGCATGGTGCAGACGACAGGCTTATCGTTGGCTGGGCGATAAAGTGACGGGGCTCTTTCATAATTTCTTTTTTATAGGCTTCAATCTCCTGTTCAGAAGCGGCATGTCCCATTAACATACCATAGCCTCCAGACTCGTTGGTCTTTTTTACGACCATCTTATCTATATTTTTTAAAACATACTCCTGCTCATCAGCTTTGCCAAGCTGATAGGTGGGAACATTTTTTAGAATTGGCTCTTCGTTCAGGTAGTATCGTATCATATCCGGTACATATACATATATAGCTTTGTCGTCCGCTACACCATTGCCGATCGAGTTTACAATAGCAACATTACCTTTTCGGTAAGCCGAGAGAATGCCAGATACACCGAGTACGCTATTCGGATCAAATACCAGCGGATCCAGAAAGGCATCATCGACTCTGCGGTATATAACATCTACTTGCTGTAGCCCGGCCGTTGTCTTCATATATACATGATGATTTTCAACTACCAGATCACGGCCTTCCACCAGTTCAACACCCATGAGTCTGGCGAGTGTTGTGTGTTCAAAGTATGCCGAGTTATAGATCCCGGGTGTAAGTAAAACTATATTTGGTGAGGCGATTTTCCGTGGCGAGAGGGCCATCAGATTTTTATATAGTATGTTGGGATAGTGTGTTACTGAACGAACATGGTTCTGCGGAATGAGATCCGGAAAGATACGTTTGGTGATCTCCCGGTTTTCAATCATATACGACACACCGGAAGGTGTGCGGAGGTTGTCCTCCAGTACGTAAAAGGTTCCGTCATGATCGCGGATCAGATCGATGCCGGCAATGTGCACATATATATCATACGGTACATTTACACCCTGCATTTCGCGCAGGTAATGAGGGCAGGAATAAACCAGGTTGAAAGGAACAACGCCATCTTTAAGAATGAACTGCTCGTGGTATACATCGCGAAGAAAGAGGTTTAATGCGCGAAGGCGTTGCTTGATGCCGCGTTCAATAAAGTCCCATTCCGATGCTGTAATGATCCTCGGAATAATATCAAATGGAAATATCTTTTCGATGCCTTCTCCGCTGGAGTATACGGTAAAGGTTATACCCTGGCTCATAAACAAACGCTTGGCTAACTCTTCTTTCTTGTTGAGTTCATCACCGGGTATCGTCAAGAGGAAGTTGGCTACATTCTGGTAGTGCTGCCGGATGTCGGAGGCATTGGCAAACATTTCATCCCACACAGAAGAATGACCATTGTAATGTTGGAAAAGGGATGTTGCAGCCATAGGTTTTCAGATTCAAGTGAACCTAAATTACCACGACATGAAGAATATATTAACGTGACCTGTGGAAATATTTATGCAAACGAATGTAGCAGTAAAAGGAGGTTACCAATTGATATATAGTTTACCATAAGAAGTAGGAGGTCTTAAATGACAAATTTAGCGGCTCGCGTTGAGGCTGAATGTGTAATCAAGCGACAGAAGGGTATAAAATGAAAAAGGCTGTCTTAGAAAGACAGCCTTTTGATATTGGTATACTCTGAAATTATTCACCTACCACATTGAACTTAACTTCATGCTTCACTTCTTTATGAAGGTCAAGCGTTACAGCATAAGAACCTAATTGCTTAGGAGCATCTTTCAGAATTACTTTCTTACGGTCTACATCAAAACCTTTTGCTTTCAGCGCGTCAGCAATCTGCAGGGCTGTAACAGCACCGAAGATTTTGCCAGATTCACCAGCTTTCGTTTTAATTTCAAGCGTAACATCGCCAATCTTAGCAGCAAGTGCTTCAGCATCTTGCTTAAGCTTAGCCGCTTTGTGGGCAGCCTGGCGAATGTTCTCGTTTACAAGTCTTTTGTTAGAGTCGTTGGCGATCAGTGCAAAACCATTTGGAATCAGGTAGTTGTTACCATATCCAGCTTTCACTTTTACGATGTCGTTTTTATAGCCAAGGCCCTGTACGTCCTGTTTCAAAATTACTTCCATGTTCGTGTTCTTTAAAGGTTAAAGATTACTTCAATGAATCACCAGTGTACGGAAGAATCGCCAGGTGACGAGCACGCTTAACAGCTTGTGCTACTTTCTTCTGGAATTTCAGGCTGGTTCCTGTCAATCTGCGAGGAAGGATCTTGCCTTGCTCGTTGATAAACTTCAAAAGGAAGTCAGGATCTTTATAGTCGATATACTTGATACCGTTCTTCTTGAAACGGCAGTACTTCGGCTTAATCTCAGCGCGCTTAATTGGTTCGTTCATTAATGTCATCTTCCACGCTCCTCCTCAGCTTTTTTAGCAACAGGTTTCCTGTTCTCTTTGTTTTTAAATTCGCCTTTACGTCTGCGTTCGTTGTAAACAATCGCATGTTTATCAAGAGCTGTGGTTAAAAAGCGCATGATAGATTCGTCTCGTCTGTACTCGGTTTCGAGTGTGTCGACAACAGGCCCTTCAGCCTTGAATTCGATGAGGTTATAAAAGCCTGTAGACTTTTTGTTGATGGGATAAGCCATCTTCTTTAAGCCCCACTGCTCGATGTTCAACACATCTGCATTAGCTTTTTTCAAAACCTTCACGAACTTATCGACAGCATCCTTTGCCTGGTCTTCAGACAAAACGGGATTTAAAATGAATACCGTCTCGTAGTTTTTCATGATGTTTAATTTGAGCCTGCAAAGGTAGGCATTTCTCCACGATTTCAAAGCCCTGGCTCCATTTTTAGGTAAGGACACAAATGCAAAAGCAGAAAGCCCGAGGTCTGTCAAACCATGAACTTTCTGCTTTTCAGCCCTTTTTCCCGGCTTTTATTTAACAGCAAACTGCCCGCTACCCATTTTATAGCTGTCGCAGTAGATCTCTAGTGTATAATTTCCGGAGGTATAATCAGAGCCTTTTTCGTACAGGTACGTCAGCTTTTGCTTAGTATTATCGAACAGGATCTCCTGCGATGCTGTGTAAAATTCTTCTTTGCCATTGTAGATGAAGGTGCCGGATCCGCGGGCTACATCAAAGATCACCTGCCCATTCTCATCGATTATACGGATCATGATCTTTTTGCCTTCGATTGGCGCTACGTTGTTTTCAGCAATGTTGAATTCAACTTTCAGCTTACCCAACTGGCGATTCTTGAAGGGAGATTCACGCTCTTTGCCGCGATCGTTCACAGCCAGTATACGCAGGTTCTCAGCCTTTAACTCCGATGCAATAGCAACCTTCGTTGCAAGCTCCTGTTTGCTTTGACTGAGTTGATTGATCGAGTCGCCCAGTTGATTTTTCTCGGTCTTCAAACTGCGGTTCTCGGTCATGAGCTCCTTGTTTACGCTCTTCAGTTTTTCGATCTCTTCATCTTTATTCTTCAGCAGGAGTTCATATCCTTCAACACGATCTTTCAATGCTTTTATTTCTTTGCCTGTGGCACGTTTCTGGCGTTTCAGTTCAGTCTCCAATTCCTGCTTGGCTTTCTCAAGATCAGAAACATCGCCTCCCAGTTTTTGAACCTCGGCAATCTTGGCATCAAGCTCTCCTTTTATTTCGGTAAGGCGCTGCACGGTGGCATCCAGCTCTTGCTGTGTTGATGTCTTCTCAGCAATAAGACGTTGTTCTTCACGCGGATCAAGAACAAAAATCTTGATACCCTGAACAACAATGATCACGGCCATCAGCGCAATAATGATGGTGCTCTTGTGTGATTTCTTCGGAGCCGGCTGAACCGGTTGTGTGCTAGTCGTTTCGCTCATAGGTGATTAAAATGGGTAACCGCAAAAATAGTTATCCCGCGCGGTTATTCAACGCTTAAAATTGTAATACAACGTGTTGTTTGTTCAGTGAAGGATCAAAGAATAACAATCCGCATCGGTATAGATCGACACTGGCATATACCAGAGCATGTTTACGCACATGGTTCCAGGCCTTCTCCATCTCTGGTGAATAGTGAATATCATCCAGCACCACTATACTTTTTACGTGGATCTTCTGCACAACAGCATCGAAGTATTTCAGAGTAGGTTCGTATCGGTGGTTGGCATCCAGAAAGGCAAAGTCAAGCGAGGTACAATTGCCGAGGTAGCTATATAGCGTGGAGTTGATGTTACCTTCTACAAGACGAATGTTTTTTTTATTCAGCTCTTTGAAAGTATCGAGTGCTATAGTTGCTATAGGAGGCGCACCTTCCAGTGTGGTGACAGAACTGTCGGGCTTGGTGGCCAGGTAAAGTGTATTGATGCCAAGCGATGTGCCCAGCTCCAGTATAGATTTGCAATTGAAATGATGAATGATGCGTGCGTATAGTGATGAGTATTTGGATGAGCTCAGACTGGTGCGTGCTATATCGCATACCTTGCGCGAAGATGTCTTGAGGTTAAGTGATCCGGCTCCCGGATCTTGTATAGTCAATAGCGTTGTGTCGTGGAGGTATTCTTTTCTCCGTTGCTCGATGGAATGATATATAGCCGGATCGCTCTTGGCATGAAGAACCTTGGTATAAAAATCAAACAGGAAAGGGGAGTGAAGCGAATGCTCCGATACCTGGTCTAACCAGTAGGCAAAGTAAGTTTTAAACTGAAAAAATGTAGGCATGAACGTATTATTGAGCAGGGGGGTCAACGAATGATGAAATTCATAAGAGCTATCTTCAACATTCTGTTACCTGTTCAATAAGTAAGTATAATCGGGAGGAGTAAATTTAATTGAGTCGCAGAGGTGCGATCATTGTAAACTCAGGAATATTTACCTCAACTTTTAGCCCATCAACGATGCGTTCCATCAGGTATGTTCCAACCATCTTGCCTATACCTGATTTGAGATTACATCCGGATACATATTGATGTGCTTGTCCTGGTTCCAATACAGGTTGCTGACCTACAACGCCTTCACCTTCTACTTCGCGCGGACTAAATCCTGCATCATGTATATACCAGTGCCTGCGTAACAGTTGAATGGTATACTCACTCTGGTTTTCAATCGTGATGCGATAGGTAAAGACATAGTGATATTGGCTGGGACTGGAATAAGCGGGTTGATATTCCGTCTCGACACTTACTTTGATTCCTTTGGTGATCTCCGTTACCATGCGCTTCAAAAATATTAATTTTTTGGAATTACCAAGTGCTTCCGACAAATAGTCATTCAAAATACTGAAAATCGCTGAAATTTATTCTGGTTTTCGTAATGAATTGGAGGTTTCCTTGCAGGCGTTTAGTTTTAGGCATGGATGTTAAAATTGCTCCCTCGTGGAAAACCAAGCTGGAAAATGAGTTTAGCCAGCCTTATTTCAACCAGTTAATTGAATTTGTTAAGCAGGAATACAAAACTCAAACCGTTTATCCGCCCGGAAAAGAAATATTTAAAGCCTTTGACGCCTGTGAGTTTAACGATGTTAAGGTAGTTATTATAGGGCAGGACCCGTACCACGGAGCCGGACAGGCCAACGGACTTTGCTTCTCGGTACGTGAGGATGTGCGTATGCCGCCATCGCTGGTTAATATCTTCAAAGAAATACAAAACGATCTACAAAAACCTATACCAAAGTCTGGCGACCTGACGCGTTGGGCTGAACAAGGTGTGTTGCTGCTGAATGCAACGCTCACGGTACGCGCCTCATCAGCAGGCTCACATCAGAATAAAGGGTGGGAATCTTTTACCGATGCGGTCATTAAAAAGATATCAGACGAAAAAGAGAATGTAGTATTTCTGTTGTGGGGATCGTACGCTCAGAAAAAAGGAGAAGTGATCGATCGCAAAAAACATCATGTGCTGATGTCTGCACACCCATCACCCTTCTCAGCCGACAGAGGCTTCTTCGGCAACAAACATTTTAGCAAAACCAACGAGTACCTTCGCAGCAAAGGGCTGAAAGAAATTAATTGGTGAGTTTGGGTAATTAATTGGAAAATTAAAAGATTGAAAGATTACAAGATTGGGGATGCTCCTATATCTCTACGTAATCTTTCAATCTTCGAATATTACAATCTTCCAATCTTATTTAATGAGTTTGAAGAATCTGCTCCAGCGTACTTTGTGCATCATGCTTGCGTTACGGTCGATGGAAAGCCAGATGAAGAATGCTTTACCTACGATGTGATCTTCCGGTACAAAACCCCAGAAGCGTGAGTCAAGCGAGTTATGACGGTTATCACCCATCATGAAATAGTAATTCTGTTTGAAGGTATATTCGGTAACTTCTTTACCATCGATGAACAACTTGCCATTCTCAATCTTTACATCTTCGTTGTGATCATATAGCTTGATTGTTGTGCCGTATAGGGCCAGCGTTGAGTCGTTGATAGCCAGTGTAGCGCCTTCTTTCGGTATCCAGATCGGTCCGAAATTATCCGTTGACCAATGGAAGTATTTTTTAGAGTTGCTTCCACCTGACCAATCGTAGTAAGTAGAGTAGGGGATTGTGCCATCCTCTTCGTTACGTTTCTCTACTTCTATACTTTGGATATAGGACAGTGCTTTTATTTCAGCAGCTTTTTTCTCGGTGATCCACATGATGTATACGAACTTGCCATCAGCCTGGCGTCCATATACCTGGTAATCCTCCGGACCAAGTTCAAGCTTCTCCAGGTTACGCTCACTGATCGGACCGTTTGATGTTACGAGGTAGCTGAATTGCATCTCTGGTGGGTTCGCTTCCGCTACACCGTTGATGAAAACCTGTTTGTCTTTAATCGTCAGGGTATCACCTGGTATAGCAACACAACGCTTGATATAGTTTGTCTTGAGATCGACCGGGTAATCTTTACCTTCATTTAAACCAACTGGCGGTACATTGAAGACCACTACATCTTCACGTTTTACTTCGCTGATCCCTGGCAATCTATACTGAGGTAATTTTATCCACTCCAGGTATGAAGGCACATTGGTAAACCAGATCTTCTGGTGTGTCAGCGGCACCTGCAGGGGAGTAGTTGTAGTGCGTGTTCCGTAATGGAACTTGCTCACGAAAAGAAAATCACCTACCAGCAAAGAGTTCTCCATAGAAGGCGTTGGAATGGTATAGGCTTCCATGATAAGCCAGCGGATAAGCGTGGCAGCAACAACGGCAAAGAGTATAGCATCCCACCACTCACGGGCTTTTGATTTTGGTTTTGCTTCGTTCTGTGATTTCTTCCAAAACTGCCAATTCATAATCGTATAACTGAATTTAAAACTTGTAAATAAAGAGAAAATAATTTGATCGTATGATTAGTCGCACGAAACCACCTAGAATTTCAGGTAGTCGTCCATGCTCAGCACACCTTTCTTGTTTTTTATCCATTCGGCAACCATCACGGCTCCTTTGGCAAAACCTTCGCGCGAATGTGCTATATGTTTGATCTCGATGTCATCGATCTGCGAAGAATACTTGACAACGTGCGTACCCGGTATCTGGTCGATACGGAACGACTGGATATACAAATCTTCACCTTTATCGGTGTCTTCATTTACCCAACCTTTTTTAGTTTTTACATGCTTGAGTATGCCTTCTGCAAGGGTAATAGCGGTGCCGCTGGGTGCATCTCTTTTTTCGGTGTGATGAATCTCATCCATACCAACATTATACTCATCAAACGCCCCGATCATTTTGGCCAGGTGTTCGTTGAGTTTAAAGAAGATGTTTACTCCCAGGCTATAATTGGATGCATAGAAGAACGCTCCATTCTTTTCGCGGCAAAGTTCTTCTATCTCCGGTTTTTGTTTCAGCCAGCCTGTGGTGCCACACACTACCGGTATATTTTTAAGAATACACTTCTTTACATTTTCGAATGCAGCATCGGGATGTGAGAATTCAATGGCTACATCGCCTTTTATGGTTTCAAATTCGTGTTGATTGTTTACGTCAATGCGGGCAGTAATGGTATGGCCTCGTTCAAGCGCCACACGTTCGATGATCTTGCCCATTTTGCCGTAGCCTAAAAGAATAATGTTCATACAGAGTCAATTGTCTGTAAAAATGCATTTTGTCTTTGGATTTCAAAGACTATCACCTAAAAATATGCCGTGGAAAATAGGGCCTTTAAAGATTAAGAAGACCTCCTAAAAACGAATCACCAATGAAAGGCCGGATTGCTTGCCCAGCATCATATTCTGTTCCATCATCGGTTCTATACTCACGCGGAGCTGAGGATTCAAGTCGAATTCTTTGAGGTGGGCATCTACGTGTGCGTCAACGATCTGCAGTAAATACATGGCGCCCATCATAATCAACCAGAAGTCGCGGCTGCGTTTGGCGCGGTCTACGGCTACGCGATAATTCTTGGTGGTATATACATCGCCCGGCCGTATATCAGAGTCAGCGTCATATCCATCTTCAAGGTTGGCAAAGAGTTTCTGTTTGTAGTCGCGGTATAGGTCGTTGTAAAATACCATCGCATAGGTTGTTCCAAAAAAGCCTCCGTATACCAACGGAAGCTTCCAGTATTTTTTATTGTATATCTGGCCAAGCCCCGGAAGCACAGCAGCAAACAATAAAGCCTTACGCGGATTATACCGTGATGCATACGACTTCAGCAAGACAGTGTCCTGACTTTCAACGATGAGGCTATCGCTTTCTGTTACCACGGCAGTCTGTGCCTGTAACTGAAAGGTGAGCAAAAATGTAAATGCACTAAGTACGAACAGGTTCTTCATTGAATGTTGCCGCTTGAGGCAAAACAGGCACAAGTTACCGAAACATCGGAACAAGACAAGCAACGCTTCTGTACGAGTAAAGGGTAGAGCAATCAGGTTAAAAAACCTGTATGCTTTACTCTGTACGGATCCTCAGAATGTCGAGCACTCGGTTCAGATCCTCTACTGAAAGGAACGGTATCTTGATTTCGCCTCTTTTACCATCGCTCTTCACTACAACACGAGTGCCAAAGTGTGATGATAGTTTAGATTGCAACTGAGAAATTTCTCTTGATGCCGGGTTATTGGTTTGCGCACTCTCCGGTTTTGCTACAGCAGTCTTCTCTGACACTTCGCGCACGAGTTCTTCTACTCTGCGAACAGAAAGATCTTCATCTAACGTTTTCTTGAATATATAGAGTTGTTGCTCCGGGTTCTCTACACTGATGATAGCACGCGCCTGACCCATAGAGAGTTTGTTGTCGCGTACGGCAATCTGTATATCCGGTGGAAGTTTTAACAGACGAAGGTAGTTGGTAACTGTAGTTCTGTTCTTGCCAACACGCTCGCCAAGTTCTTCCTGCTTCAGGCTACACTCGGTAATGAGGCGCTGATAGCTTAACGCAATTTCTATAGCATTCAGGTTTTCACGCTGAATGTTTTCGATCAATGCCATCTCCAGCATCTGCTGGTCATCGGCTGAACGAATATAGGCTGGTATAGCTTTTAAGCCCGCGAGTTTCGATGCCTGAAAACGTCTTTCACCAGAGATCAACTGGTACTGGCGATCGGTGAGTCTTCTTACTGTTATAGGCTGAATGATACCATGTACAGTAATAGACTCGGCCAGTTCAATCAACGCTTCCTGGTCGAAATGTGTACGAGGCTGGAAGGGGTTAACTTCAATCTCGTCAACAGGTATTTCAGTTATACCACTCACCGGTATAGCTGCAACCGGAGCTGTAGTTATCGCTGCAGCTGAAACTCCAACCGGAATATCTACTTCCAATTTCTCATCAGCAGAACTGTCGCTTAGCAGCGCACTGAGTCCGCGTCCTAATGCTTTCTTCTTGTTGTTGGTACTCATTTAGACATGCCGTTTTTATCTAATACTTCGTGCGCCAGATTCAGGTAGCTTATGGCTCCTTTACTCTCTGCATCGTGAACGATGGCTGGTAAACCAAAGCTTGGTGATTCACTCAATTTTACGTTCCGTGGAATGATGGTATTAAACGTCATCTTCTGGAAGTGCGTACGCACTTCTTCTACTACCTGGTTTCCTAAGCTGGTACGTGAATCATATAACGTCAGCAGGATGCCTTCTATTTCAAGCTTGGGATTTA
Source organism: uncultured Chitinophaga sp. (assembly GCA_902168205.1). Lineage (GTDB taxonomy): Bacteria > Bacteroidota > Bacteroidia > Cytophagales > Cyclobacteriaceae > Ohtaekwangia > Ohtaekwangia kribbensis. The sequence goes on from CABHOK010000003.1 coordinate 1,306,712, forward strand.
AACGTGTCTGAATAATCTTGATCGTATTCAGTAATTTTCCGAGACCTTCCAACGCGAAGTATTCGCATTGTACGGGAATGATAACCGAATCAGCAGCCGTAAGCGCGTTGATCGTGATCAGACCGAGCGAAGGTGAGCAGTCGATAATGATGAAGTCGTATTCATCACGAACAATGCCCAGCGCATCACGCATCTTTTCTTCTCTGCGTTCAATGTTTACCATCTCGACTTCAGCACCTACAAGGTCGATGTGAGAAGGTAGTACATCCAGAAATTTCAGATCGTTTTTTACAAGTGCATCTTTCGGATTCACACCATCTACCATGCATTCGTAAATGCCCTGCGTGATGTCTTTCGGATTAAGCCCCAAACCAGAAGTTGAGTTGGCCTGCGGATCGGCATCCACCAGCAACGTTCTTTTTTCTAATACCGCCAGACTGGCTGCAAGATTGATCGCTGAAGTTGTTTTACCTACACCGCCTTTTTGATTTGCAATCGCAATGATTTTTCCCATCTAAGAATGACGTTTAAAAAATAAAAACCCGCCCGGGGGTCTTAACCAGGCGGGCACAAATATATGGGAAAACTTAAGTGAGCGTGGAACATCGTGGAACGGTTTATCCACAATCGTTGCACAATCCGTTAACAGTTCTTGAATGCCTGTTAATAGTTATTCATGAATATATTTAGCCTAAAGATTTGTTTGTAAATCACTTACCTCTCACTAAGCAATTACTTACGCTTCTTTTTGTCATCTTCAGATCGTTTCCGTGCTTCCTCACTTGCCTTCATGGCTTCTTCAAGCTTCGCCATGAATTTGGATTTCTTACCACCACCGGCTGCATTCTTTTTCTTATTCTCTTCCATGATGGCGCGAATCTTACTTTCATCTACGAAACGTCTGATGATCGCCTGCTGCGCAAATGTTACCAGGTTCGATACGAAATAATAGAAGGTAAGACCGGCAGAGAATGAGTTCAGGAAGAAGAAGAAAATTACCGGCATGATATACGACATCGACTTCATCGGTCCTTGTACGGATGACAACTGATTGTTCTGCCAAGTATATATCAGTGTAGATATAGTCATGATCAGTGTAAATAAACTGATGTGACTACCAACACCGAACGGAATTATAAACGGTAATTGTATGAGTGAGTCGTATGTAGAAAGATCTTCTGCCCACAGGAAAGGTTGCTGACGTAACTCTATACTGGCCGGGAAGAGATAGAACATCGCGAAGAGAATCGGCATCTGCAACAATACAGGAACGCAACCACTGATCGGATTTACACCCACCTGCTGGTATAGCTTCATTTGTTCCTGCTGTACCTTTGTCATGTCTTCACCAACACGTTCCTTAATCTCGTCAAGCTCAGGCTTCAGTACTTTCATCTTCGCCATGCTCAGGTACGAGCGATAGGAGAGCGGGAACAACACAAGCTTCAGCAGAATTACCAGTATAATAATGATGATACCGTAGTTGGCTATATGTTGTGTGAGGAAATGGAATACAGGGAAGATTACAAACTTGTTGATCCAGTATACCGGTCTCCAGCCAAGGTATACGTTCTCTTTAAAGCGCTCGGATACATCTCCGATTACCTGGTAATCGTTCGGACCAACATAGAATTTGAAGTTGGCAGTACCGTCTGCCAGTGATTTCTTTGGTATAGAAAGTTTAATGGCTGCCTTCTCTACTACAGAAGAGTCGCTGGTGTTTACGATTGATTGTACTTCACCACCCGCGAAATTCGTTTTTGAAATGAAGGATGCCAGGAAGAATTTTTGTTTAACAGCAACCCATTTGACCGGAGTAGCAAATGCTTCTGTCTCCGTGCTGGTAGCACGTGCCGGTAATTCTCCGAACCCGTCTTCATCGGTATAGTATGTAATGGTGGTGTTATTACGTGTGTCGGTAAGATCTTTCTCTAATGGCTTCACGGTATAGTTCCATTGGAAATTCAGGTTTTCACCGGTGAGTTGTGTATCAAAACCTTTGCTTACAATCGAATAACTAATCTCATAACCGCTCTTTGGTATTTTATAGGTATGAGCAATGGAAGAACCGCTGCTAAGCGTTGCTGTAAATGTTACTACGGTTGTATCACCTACATCCTTCTGATCAACCTGGTAGAATAAAGAGTACAGATCAATCTCTCTGCCTTGGTACTGGCTCAACAGTTTTAGTTCGCTTGCTTCGGAAGAAACAAGTTTCAGCGGATCGTTTACTTTTTTGCTATACTTCTGGTCGTAAGATTGGAATTTCTTCAGTTCCAGTTCTTTGATGGAACCACCTTTATTGCTGAAAGTAACTTTGATGTCAGCCGTTTCAATAACGGTTGGCGCTTCAGTGCCTTTCATAGCAACCGATATATCACCATACGTTGCCTGAAGAACACTGTCGTCAGGAACAGAAGGTGCTGCCTGAACGGAATCTTTCTTTTCAGAAACGGATGGGCGTGTAGCCGTTACGTTAGGAGTAACCGGTTGTGGTTGTGGAGAGAACCAGTAGAAATATCCGATCAGTAAAACTGCAATTAAAGTAAGGCCAATAGCCGAGTTCCTATCCATTGTATTCTGTTCTTAATTCTGTTATTTATTTACCGACTTCTTGTGCTCCAGCGATGCTTCCACAAATTTTACAAACAAAGGATGTGGATTAAGCACCGTACTCTTTAGTTCAGGATGATATTGCACACCTACAAACCACGGGTGATCTTTTAATTCAACTACTTCTACAAGACCTGAGTCCGGGTTAACCCCCGTTGCTTTCAAGCCCGCCTCTTCAATTTGCTCGAGGTATTTGTTGTTGAATTCATAACGATGACGGTGACGCTCTTCTATTAAAGACTCGCCATACGCTGCGTATGCTTTGCTGCCTTTCTTCAATTTGCAGTTAAAAGTTCCAAGGCGCATGGTACCACCTTTTATCGTGATCTTCTTTTGCTCTTCCATCATGTCGATCACCGGATTTTTTGTTTTCGGATTCAACTCGGTAGAGCTAGCTTCCAATCCCAAAACATTTCGAGAAAACTCCACGACAGAACACTGCATACCGAGACATATACCGAAGAACGGAATCTTATTCTCGCGCACATATTTGATCGCTTCGATCTTTCCTTCCAACCCACGTTCACCAAAACCAGGTGCTACCAGAATTCCATCGAGTCCGCGCAATACGGTTTCAACAGAATCTTTTGTGATGTCTTCCGAAGAGATCCACTTCACTTTTACTTTACAATCGTTACGTGTACCGGCATGTACAAATGCTTCTGCTATAGATTTATAGGCATCTGGTAACGAAACATATTTACCTACGAGTCCGACATGAACTTCATTTACCGGGTTCTTTAATTTACCCAGAAAAGATTTCCACTGATCGAGATTCGGTTCTTCCTTAGATTGTACTTTCAGTTTTGAAAGCACACGCTCATCAAGCTTCTCCTTTCTCATCAGGAGAGGTACATCGTAGATTGTCTCAGCATCCATTGCTTCGATAACCGAATTGATATGAACGTTACAGAAGAGCGCCAGTTTTTTTCTGATCTCTACCGGCAACGGCATCTCGGTACGACAAACGAGTATATCCGGCTGAATACCAGCTTCCAGCAATTCCTTAACAGAGTGTTGTGTAGGCTTGGTCTTCAGTTCCTTCGCTGCATTCAGGTATGGAATCAGCGTAAGGTGTATAACGATGGAGTGATTCGGAGGAAGATCGTACTTCACCTGGCGAACCGCTTCGATGAAGGGCAGTGATTCGATATCACCAACGCATCCTCCGATTTCTGTTATAATAAAATCATACTCACCGCTTTCACCAAGCAGGAATATGTTGCGCTTTATTTCATCGGTAATGTGGGGGATGACCTGAACGGTCTTTCCCAGGTATTCACCTTTTCGTTCTTTGGTGATTACATTATTATAGATTCTTCCGGTGGTGATATTGTTAGCCTGCGAAGTGCGAACGTTCAGAAAACGCTCGTAGTGCCCCAGGTCAAGATCGGTCTCCGCACCATCGTCTGTTACGTAACACTCACCGTGTTCATACGGATTAAGCGTACCCGGATCGATGTTGATGTACGGATCGAATTTTTGAATTGTGACCTTAAATCCCCGAGCCTGAAGCAGTTGCGCCAACGAAGCAGCAATGATTCCCTTTCCCAGCGATGACGTAACTCCCCCGGTTACAAAGATGTATTTGGCAGTAGATGACATAGATTAGTGAAGCAGCCTGAGTAAACCGGGTGCAAAGGTAGATTTTTCGGATAAATATTGAAGCCTATTATTCAAAGTTCGCCCGCTTTCATGGTCTTTACTCATTTTATTTTTTCTGCTCAGGCTTCTCAGCACCATGCACTCAAATTATAAATCAGGAACGAGCCGGATATTACACGGTAAAAGACGGTGCTGCCAGAATATTATTGTTTCAAAAATTTTTTGCAGGCAGGATAGAAGTGGGGAGCTGAGCTTTTCCGAGACTGTATTTTTAAGCCCGTCACGATGAATATCATACCTAAATTTTCAATTGAGAGCACAAGGGCTAAAGTGCTGATCAGTATTTTTTTCAATAATTTTACATAAATTTGTTTGTAATGAGGGATTTTCAGTTTTGGCTGTATGTGATTATAGGCGTCATCTACCTGTTAACCAGGTTAAAGAAGAAGCCTGAGCAGCCGAGTGATTTTCCTTCGAAGGGACCGGAGAAGCCAGTTCAAAAGTTTGAGCCACCTACTGCAAAACCATCTACTGCTGCATTACCCAAGCCGTTGACGTTCGAAGAGTTGCTGAAAGAAATTACAGAAGGCAAATCGCAGGAAACAACGAAGCCGCAGCAAGAGTATGTTGATTACGATGATCTGATTGAAGAGGAAGAAAAAGATCTTGAAGACGTTGACTATGACTATCGTAAACAGGATAAGATCTACGATGTATATGATGAAGGTAAGCGTGAGGCATTCAACAAACTTTCCCTGGAAGAAACGATGAAGGTGGACGACACGGTTGTGAGTTACGAACGATTTAAAGTGTTCGAAAAGCAACAAAGCCGTGACTTGGTCCAGGAGTATTTAGCAGACTTCAGAGATCCTGATGGATTGAAGAAGGCTGTCGTTATGGGTGAGATTCTACAACGGAAATTTTAATTTTTTAAGAAAATAGTACATACGAATTAAGGGAAGTTAATTTTTTGAACTGTACGAATTTTTTGAACTGAGTAGTGTAACCCCATCTTTATTCAATAAAGACGGTTACAATAATTTTTTGAATAATATTTAGAATATAGATTAATCCAACTCATCCTTAAAAAAATGAGAATTTCACTATTCTTCATTGTCTTACTTTCAATAGGTATATCCTTTGTAAGTCGGGCACAATCAACCTGCAAATCTTCAGTTAAGGTATCCTCTGTTCGCAACGGTATTAAAGTGAATGTTTCCGGTTCAGGAGAGTTCTCGGGTAAACTGATTCAATACGAAGGAATAAATGAAATCGTGGTGAAAGAGTTTTCTGGTTCAAACGCGAAGAGCTTTTTGTTTGAAAACCTTGCGACTGACAAGAGTTATGTAGTAAAAGTTGCCTTCCATAATGAGCAGGACTTCCTGTGCAGAAATAAAGTTTCAGAATTCATTGATCTAAAAGGAGGGAAATAATATATGCTGAAAACTCTTTACAAATATTTTTTAGCCTTAGCATTCCCACTAGTCTTATTATCGTCACACACGGCTATAGGCCAATGTTTAACAACAAATGTCTCCAGTCAGGATGTAAACTGTAACGGTGGTAACGATGGTCAGATTATCGTAACCGTCAATACTGGTGTGGCTCCTTATCGTTACGATTTATATTATGATGATAGCGGGTTAACACTCTTGGGAAGTGTAACGACATCCAGCACGTCTGTAACCTTTACAACAGGCAATGGTACGCTTACTGAACCGGGTGCAGAAACATTTGGTATTCCTGCCAATACTGGAGTAAGTCAATATAGAGTTATTGTTCAGGCCAGCGGTACTGGTAACATTGTCTGTGAACGTAAAACATCATTTGTTACTATAGACGAACCAACCAACCCACTGGCAATTACGGTAAACTCAATTAATCCCGATTGTAATCCGTCCGTGGGTATAGGTGAAGGTGACGTGAACATAACTGCATCAGGTGGTACATCGCCTTATACATTTTTATGGTCAGACGGAGCAACATCGGAAGACAGAACAGATATAGACGCGGGTACTTATTCAGTAACAGCAACAGATGCCAACGGATGCCAGACAACTATATCGGTTACTATACCAGTCGTAACACAAGCGAATGCAGGTGCCGATCAAACAGTTTGTGCCGATAATACAACACTGGCTGGTAATGCAGCAGGCACCGGAGAGATCGGAACCTGGACAGTTGTATCAGGAACCGGAACTTTCACAAATGCTAACTCACCAACTACTACGGTTGGTAATTTGTCTTTTGGGGCCAATGTATTTCGCTGGACTATAACTGATTCAGGACTTACCTGTTCGGGAACAACATCAACGGTAACCATTACAAGAAGTACGCCTGCATCGGTAGATGCTGGTGCACCTCAGACTATATGTAACGGAGGTTCCGCTACATTAGCCGGTGTTATTGGAGGTTCCGCCACCAGTGCAACCTGGAGCGGAGGTACCGGTACATTTTCTCCTAACAATGCAACTTTAAATGCTACCTATACGCCAAGTGCTGCAGAAATTACTGCAGGCACAGTGACGCTTACATTAACTACCAACGATCCACTCGGACCTTGTCCGGCGGTGAGTGATAACGTTGTTATTACAATCAATGCAACGGCTACGGTAGACGCAGGTCCTGCCCAAACGATATGCGCTGGTAACACAGTAACATTGGCAGGTACTTTTGGTGGATCGGCAACCGGTGTTTCCTGGAGCACTTCCGGTGATGGTACATTCAATAATATAACAAACCCGAATGCGATCTATACTCCGGGTGTAAATGACAGAACGGCTGGTACCGTTACATTAACATTATCTACGGATGATCCGGCAGGTCCATGTTTGCCAGCAACGGATAACGTAGTAATTACGATAAGTCCGGCAGCAACGGTTGATGCTGGTCCTGCGCAAACTGTATGCGGAAGCAGTACGGTAACATTAGCCGGTACGATAGGAGGTTCCGCTACATCAGCAACCTGGTCTGGCGGTACAGGAACATTTTCTCCTAATAATACAACGCTCACAGCAGTGTATACACCAAGTGCTGCGGAGATTACAGCAGGTTCTGTAACCTTAACCTTAACAACGAACGATCCTGCAGGTGCATGTCCGGCAGTTTCTGATAATGTTGTGATTACGCTGGATCCTGTAGCAACGGTAGATGCCGGCCCTGCACAAACTATATGTGCCGGAAGCACTGTTACATTAGCCGGAACTATTGGCGGAGCAGCGATCAGTGCAACCTGGAGTGGAGGCGCTGGTACATTTTCTCCGAATGCCAACACACTGACTGCAGTATATACACCTACAGCTGCTGAAGTTGCTGCAGGCACTGTAACCCTTACGCTTACTACGAATGATCCTGCAGGTTCATGTCCGGCAGCAACGGATAATGTTACGATTACCATTTCACCAGCCGCAACGGTGGATGCTGGTCCTGCACAAACTGTGTGCGGAAGCAGCACTGTAACGCTTGCCGGTACAATTGGTGGTTCAGCTACCAGTGCAACCTGGAGTGGCGGTACAGGAACATTCTCTCCTAATAATACTACACTCAATGCAGTATATACACCAAGCGCAGCTGAGATCACGGCCGGTACAGTAACGCTAACGTTAACTACCAACGATCCGGCCGGAGCATGTACAGCCGCTACTGATAATGTGACGATCACACTTGATCCGGTCGCAACGGTTGATGCCGGTGCAGCGCAATCTATATGTGCCGGAAGTACAGTTACTTTGGCAGGAACTATAGGTGGAGGAGCAACTACAGCAACCTGGAGCGGTGGCTCGGGTACATTCTCTCCGAACAACTCTACTTTAAATGCAGTATACACACCAAGCGCTGCGGAAGTGGCCGCTGGTACTGTAACGCTTACATTGACAACAAACGATCCTGCAGGTCTGTGTCCGGCAGCAACGGATAATGTTACGATTACTATATCACCAGCTGCAACTGTTGATGCTGGTCCTGCGCAAGTAATATGCGGAGGAAGCACCGTTACCCTTGCCGGTACTATCGGTGGCTCAGCTACCAGTGCAACGTGGAGTGGTGGTACAGGAACATTTGCTCCAAATGCCAACACGCTCAATGCAGTCTATACACCAAGTGCTGCGGAAGTTACAGCCGGTACAGTAACGTTGACGTTAACAACCAACGATCCTGCCGGAGCATGTACAGCTGCTACGGATAATGTTACCATTACTATAAACCAGGCTGCAACGGTTGATGCTGGAACTGCTCAAACTATATGTGCAGGAGGTACTGTTACCCTGGCGGGAACTATAGGAGGTTCTGCTACCAGTGCAACCTGGAGTGGAGGTGCCGGAACGTTTGCTCCGAACAGCTCTACTTTAAATGCAGTATATACACCAAGTGCAGCAGAAGTTGCTGCAGGTACAGTAACACTAACCTTGACTACGAACGATCCGGCCGGCTCATGTCCCGCTGTATCGGATAACGTAACGATTACAATCTCTCCAGCTGCGACTGTAGATGCTGGTGCAGCTCAGACTATATGTGGAAGTGGAACAGTAACACTCGCAGGTACTATTGGTGGCTCAGCTACCAGTGCAACGTGGAGTGGAGGTACCGGAACATTTTCTCCGAATGCGACTACACTGAATGCAGTATATACACCAAGTGCAGCAGAAATTACTGCAGGTACAGTAACGCTGACGTTGACTACCAATGATCCTGCAGGAGCATGTACCGCAGCAACCGATAATGTGACTATTACTATTGATCAACCTGCTACGGTTGATGCCGGTACAGCACAAACTATATGTGCCGGTAGCACAGTTACTCTCGCAGGAACGATAGGAGGTGCAGCTACCAGTGCAACGTGGAGTGGTGGTACCGGAACATTTACTCCGAATGCTACTACACTCAATGCAGTATATACACCAAGCGCTGCAGAAGTAGCAGCGGGTACAGTAACCCTTACGTTAACTACCAATGATCCAACGGGTCTGTGTCCGGCAGCAACGGATAATGTTACGATCACTATTTCGCCAGCCGCAACAGTGGATGCGGGACCAGCACAGGTAATATGCGGTGGAAGCACCGTTACCCTCGCAGGTACAATTGGTGGCTCAGCTACCAGTGCAACGTGGAGTGGTGGTACAGGAACATTTTCTCCGAATGCAACTACACTGAATGCAGTATATACACCAAGTGCAGCAGAAATTACAGCGGGTACCGTAACGTTGACATTAACAACGAATGATCCAGCGGGAGCATGTACGGCTGCTACAGATAATGTAACAATCACAATAAATCAACCTGCCACTGTTGATGCCGGTACAGCACAAACTATATGTGCCGGTAATACAGTAACACTAGCAGGTGTTATTGGAGGTTCAGCTACCAGTGCAACGTGGAGTGGCGGTACAGGAACATTTGCTCCGAATGCCAACACACTGAACGCTGTATATACACCAAGTGCTGCAGAAGTTACAGCGGGTACAGTAACGTTGACATTAACTACCAACGATCCTGCAGGAAGTTGTCCGGCGGTGAGCGACAATGTAGTGATAACCATTACTCCCGCAGCAACTGTAAATGCAGGACCTGACCAAAGTATATGTGCGGGTAACACCGTAACACTGGCCGGTACAATAGGTGGTTCTGCTACAAGCGGAACCTGGAGTGGCGGTACCGGAACATTTGCTCCAAACGCTACTACGCTGAACGCAGTCTATACACCGAGTGCTGCAGAAGTTACAGCGGGTACAGTAACCTTAACGCTTACAACGGCCGGGCCATGCGCAGTTGTAACAGACAACGTAACAATTACAATCAATCCTGCTGCTACTGTAAATGCGGGTCCTGATCAAAGTATATGTGCTGGTAATACGGTAACACTTGCAGGAACAGTGGGCGGATCTGCTACCGGCGGAACCTGGAGCGGAGGCACCGGAACATTTGCTCCGAATGCGACTACACTGAATGCTGTTTATACTCCAAGTGCTGCAGAAGTTACAGCCGGTACGGTAACCTTAACACTTACAACGACCGGGCCATGCGCAACACTAACGGATAACGTTACCATTACAATCAATCCTGCCGCCACTGTAAACGCCGGACCTGATCAAACGATTTGTGCAGGCAATACGGTAACACTTGCCGGTAGTATAGGAGGTTCTGCTACGGGTGCTACCTGGAGTGGCGGCACCGGAACATTTGCTCCGAATGCTAACACACTCAATGCAGTATATACACCAAGTGCTGCCGAAGTTACAGCCGGTACAGTAACCTTAACGCTTACAACGACTGGGCCATGCGCAGTAGTAACGGACAATGTAACGATTACCATCAGTCCGGCAGCTACGGCAAATGCCGGACCTGATCAAACGATATGCGCAGGCAGCACAGTAACGCTGGCAGGATCTGTAAGTGGTGCTGCTACAGGAGGTACCTGGAGTGGTGGCACAGGAACATTTGCTCCGAATGCTAACACGCTCAATGCAGTATATACACCAAGTGCCGCGGAAGTATTGGCAGGTACAGTAACGTTGACATTAACAACGACTGGTCCATGCGCAGCGGGAACTGATAATGTAGTAATTACGATCAACCCTGTCGCTACTGTTGATGCAGGTACAGCACAAACAATTTGTGCAGGCGGTACTGTTACCTTAGCGGGTACGATAGGAGGTTCTGCAACATCGGCTACATGGTCAGGTGGTACCGGAACATTCAATCCGAACGCTAACACACTCGGTGCAGTATATACGCCGAGCGCAGCAGAAATTGCCGCGGGTACAGTAACATTAACATTAACAACGAACGATCCTGCCGGACCATGCGCAGCGGTAAGTGATAACGTAACCATTACCATTAGCCCTGCCGCCACTGTAAATGCCGGACCTGATCAAACTATATGCGCAGGTAATACGGTAACGCTGGCCGGATCAGTAGGTGGCTCCGCTACAGGAGGAACCTGGAGTGGAGGTACCGGAACATTTGCTCCAGACGCCAGCACGCTCACCGCAGTATACACGCCAAGTGCTGCAGAAGTTACAGCCGGTACGGTAACCCTGACGCTTACAACTACGGGCCCGTGCTCTACATTAATAGATAATGTCGTAATCACCATTAGTCCTGCAGCAACGGTAACTGCCGGTCCTGATTCAGCTATTTGTGCTGGTAGTTCAATAACATTGGTTGGTGCAGTTGGTGGCGGAGCTACAGGAGGAATCTGGAGCGGAGGCACCGGTACATTTACACCAAACAATACAACATTAAATGCAGTCTATACACCGAGTGCTGCAGAAGTTACAGCGGGTACAGTAACCTTAACACTTACTACCAGCGGACCTTGTGCACCAGTAAGTGATAACGTAACCATTACCATTAGTCCTGCCGCAACCGTGAATGCGGGTGCAGACCAGAATATTTGTGCGGGTAGTACAGTTACGCTGGCAGGTACTATTGGAGGTTCTGCATCATCGGCTACATGGTCTGGTGGTACAGGCACATTCGCTCCGAACAATACAACACTCAATGCTATATATACTCCAAGCGCAGCCGAGATCGCTGCGGGTACAGTAACGTTGACATTAACTACCAATGATCCTGCGGGAGCATGTACAGCAGCAACGGATAACGTAGCGATTACTATAGATGACGCTGCCACTGCAAATGCGGGTACAGATCAGGATATATGTTCAGGTGGTACAGTAACGCTGGCCGGATCGGTTAGCGGATCTGCTACAAGCGGAACCTGGAGTGGCGGTACCGGAACATTTACTCCGAACGCCAGCACGTTGAATGCAGTCTATACACCAAGCGCAGCGGAAGTTGCTGCGGGTACGGTTACACTTACATTGACTACAAATGATCCTGCAGGTTTATGCGATGCAGGTACAGATGATGTGGTGATAACAATCAATCAGGCTCCGACTGTAGCGAACGCAGGTCCTGATCAAACGGTATGTGGTCCTGCAACATTAGCGGCCAATAACCCGGCCGTTGGAACGGGGCAGTGGACAATCGTAAGTGGTACAGGAGGAAGCTTTGGAGATATTGCCGATCCTGCAACAACATTCTCAGGTACAGGAGGTACTACCTATGTATTACGTTGGACAATCACCAACGGAACCTGTACAGCAAGTTCGGATGATGTGTCCATTACATTTGATGTCAACACGCCAACAACAGCAAACGCTGGCCCTGACCAATCTATATGTAACACAACCACTACACTGGCTGCTAACACAGCGGTAGTAGGTACAGGAGCATGGAGCATCGTGAGTGGTACAGGCGGAAGCTTCGGAAACGCAGCCAGTCCTACCAGTACATTTACCGGTACTGCCGGAACTACCTATATATTACGCTGGTCGATAAGCACAGGCGGAAGCTGTGTGCCAAGTACAGATGATGTAACTGTTGCTTTTGAAGTAACTCCTACAACAGCGAATGCCGGTACAGATCAAAGTGTGTGTGCTTCAACAGCAACGCTGACTGGCAATACTGCTACCATCGGTACAGGCACCTGGACAATTATAAGCGGTACCGGTGGAAGTTTTGCGGATGATAATGATCCGGCTACTGTGTTCACAGGTACAGCAGGACAGACATACGTTCTTCAGTGGACAATCGCGAACTCATGCGGTACATCTTCTGATCAGGTAACAATTGAACTGGAAGCTGCTCCGACAACAGCAAATGCAGGTCCTGACCAAACCGTTTGTGGTCCTGCTACATTGGCGGCCAATAGCCCGACCGTTGGAATAGGTCAGTGGACTATAGTAAGTGGCACGGGAGGAAATCTTGCCGATGATGCAGATCCTGCAACAACCTTCACAGGTACTGCCGGCACTACCTATGTACTTCGCTGGACAGTCACCAATGGATCATGTGCACCAAGTACAGATGATGTGTCGATTACCTTTGATATCAATACTCCAACAACAGCAAACGCTGGTCCTGACCAATCCGTGTGTGGTACATCTACACCACTAGCAGCAAACACTGCGATTATAGGTACAGGACAGTGGACTATAGTAAGTGGAGCAGGTGGAAGCTTTGGCGATGATGCAGTTCCTACAACTACTTTCACAGGTACAGCAGGAACCACGTATGTATTGCGCTGGACAATAACCGGATCATGTGCAACTACCTTTGATGATGTTGAAGTTGTATTTGAACAAGCTCCTACACCAGCGAATGCAGGTCCGGATCAAACCGTTTGTGGTCCTGCTACATTAGCAGCAAACACACCGGCAATTGGTACGGGTCAATGGTCAATTGTAAGTGGAACAGGTGGAAGCTTTGCAGATGATACAAATCCTACAACAACATTCTCTGGTACAGGTGGTACTACATACGTAATCCGCTGGACAATCAGCAACGGATCATGTACACCAAGTACAGATGATGTATCTATAACTTTCGATATCAATACACCGACTACAGCCAATGCGGGTCCAGACCAGTCGGTTTGTAATACATCAACAGCACTCGCGGCAAACAATCCGGTAGTGGGTACTGGTGCATGGAGTATTGTGAGTGGAGCAGGTGGTAATTTTGGTGACGCATCAAGCCCTACCAGTACATTTACCGGTACAGCAGGTACTACCTATGTATTACGTTGGACAATCAGTACAACAGGAACGTGTACACCAAGCACAGACGATGTAACGATCACATTTGATATTGCACCGACTGTAGCGGATGCCGGCCCTGATCAAAGTGTATGTGCTACCACCGTTACATTGGCTGCGAACACAGCTGCAAGTGGTACCGGTACATGGACTATAGTAAGTGGTACAGGCGGAAGCTTCGCAGATGATAATGATCCTGCGACAGTATTCACCGGTACAGCAGGACAGACGTATGTTCTTCAGTGGACCATCGCGAATACATGTGCGTCAACATCCGACCAGGTAACAATTGAATTGGAAGCTGCTCCGACACCTGCCAATGCTGGTCCTGACCAAACTGTATGCGGTCCTGCTACATTAGCAGCGAATGCACCAGTGGTAGGTACAGGTCAGTGGACAGTAGTAAGTGGAACGGGTGGTGTCTTCGCAGATGATTCAAGTCCGACAACAACATTCTCCGGTACAGGTGGAGCTACTTATGTAATCCGCTGGACAATCACAAACGGATCTTGTACAGCAACATCCGATGATGTATCCATAACATTTGATATCAACACACCAACAACAGCAAACGCTGGTCCTGATCAGGCTATATGTAATACTAGTACCACACTGGCTGCGAACACAGCAGTTGTAGGTACAGGAGCATGGAGCGTGGTGAGCGGAACAGGTGGAGTATTTGGTGATGCATCAAGTCCTACCAGTACATTTACCGGTACAGCAGGAACTGCTTATGTATTACGTTGGACAATCAGTACGACCGGAACCTGTACACCGAGCACCGATGACGTAACGATCTCGTTTGACGTTACGCCTACAGTAGCGAATGCAGGTGCCGATCAAACCGTATGTGCTACAACTACAACCTTAGCTGGAAATGTGGTGACTATAGGAACCGGTACATGGACTATAATAAGTGGTACAGGTGGAAGCTTCGCAGATGACAATGATCCGGCAACAGTATTCACCGGTACAGCAGGTCAGACTTATGTTCTTCAGTGGACCATCGCGAATGCGTGTGCTTCAACATCCGACCAGGTGACAATTAAACTGGATGCTGCTCCTACAGTAGCCAACGCAGGTCCGGATCAAGGACTTTGTGGCGTGTTTGTAACAACGCTTGCTGCGAATAGCCCGACCGTTGGAACCGGTGTATGGACCATAGTAAGTGGAACTGGTGGAGTTGTAATTAACCCGCTGAGCCCTACATCTCAATTTGTAGGTGTAGCCGGTAACTCCTATACATTACGCTGGGTAATTACCAACGGCTCGTGTACACCAAGTACAGATGATGTAGTGATTAACTTCTCTGCATCGCCAGTGGCTACCAGCCCGGTTACAATATGTGTTAACAATCCTGCACCGGTATTAACAGCAACCGCTCCGGGAGCAACAAGCTTCAAGTGGTATCTGTTTACGGCACCGGCTACCAGAACACTTCTGGCAACAACAACGACAGGAACCTTCACACCAGGTGCTGAGTTAATTCGCACAGCTCCGGGAACCTTTACTTATGAGGTTACAGCGGTATATGCTTGCGGTGAAAGCCCTGCCACTCAAATTGTAGTGAACGTGTCGAATACAGGTTCATGTGCTGGTGGTACAGGTAACTGCGCTACGGTTAAGATCACACCGAACCCGAAACCGGCTACATGTACGTTGTCGAATGGTTCAGTGACCTTTACGATTGATCCGCTTGTTCCGGCAATCAACAACGAAGGTGTGATTATTCGTATCGATGGTGTTTCAAGTACAAACCTGAACATCACACGTACAAACTATAATGATACAACCTTCCTGAATCTGCCAATGGGTACCTATACCTATACTATAGTATATGGTGATTCAAGCTGTATCAAGCCGGGAACATTTACGATCGATCAATCCGGAACAGTAGGCACGCCAGTAGCTTCTAATATAGTACAGCCGGTTTGTGCCGGTACACCTACAGGGGCACTTACCTTGAGTGTTGCTGGTGAAGCTGGTAATTTACTCGAGTGGTCATTGGATGGAGTCAACTGGACATCATTTACGGCAGGCAGCCAGATAACCGGTATACCGGCAGGTGCTGCGCCTACCTTTGAAGTTGTAATCAGTGTGAGACGAAATGCTTCTGATCCGTGTAACGCGGCTGTTACCGTGGTGATGCAGGATGCTAACCCTGCTATCAACGCAACATTTGATATTACGTCATCAACTTGTAACGGTAATGATGGTGCGATCACAAACATAACGGCATCAGGTGGTGTAGGTGGCCCTTATCAATATTCATTGGATGGAACTACATTCCAGACGGATAATGAATTCACAGATATATCAGGCGGTTCCTATACACTTACTGTGAAAGATAATATAGGTTGTGTGCAGACCTTTACAGCTGCCGTAACATTCCCTGGCTTCATCGACTTCACAACGTCTGTTGTATCTGCAACTTGTACGAACAACGGATTGAGCGGTAAGCTTGCGATCAGATTCAATGATCCTGGAACATACCAGGCAGGTATCAGTGCAGATCCTTTGGTTGAACCAACGAAGTATAGATCCTATACAACGTTCGATCCTTCCAACGATGTGCCGCTTACATTCGATTCATTAGGAAGAGGAACGTACTATGTATTTGCGAAAGGTGCTTCTGCACTGTGCGCTACAAGACAAGGTCCGTTCACGATCGATGGAGTATATGCACTTACATTCGATATCGTTCCAATCTGTAATGACAATGAAGTATCGATAGCGTTGACAAATATTACAGGCGAACCTGGAACACCATTTGAGATTCAGGTATTCAAGAAGTTTACAAGTACTGCGATGGAAACTACTCCGGTTGCTTCCATACCGGTAACAAACAGTGTGCTCCTCGATTACGATGATCATACGTTCCTGCAACTTCCGGATGAATACCAGATCCAGATAACACAGGTACAGTCTTCATCATTCTGCTTGTTGTCTTCTGAACTGGTTGACTATAAAGTAACACCTCATCTCTTCGCACAGGTAGGCGTTACCAGCGAGTCTTATCCGGATATACTTACGGGTAAAATGCAGGTGACCCGATTTACCGGAGGTCAGATACCATACGAAGTCCGTATTGAGCTCGACTCAGCTTCAGTAGGTGGTCAGGCATTTCAGACGGATTGGGAAGAGGTATTGCTTAACAATAATCTACAGTACGAGAAAAACTATAGCAACATTCCGGCAGGTCGTTACAATGTTCAGGTACGTGATTCGATCGGATGCGTGATTGAAGTTGTAGGGCGTGTGCCGCTGGATACAGACATCTATATACCAAACATCTTTACTCCGAACGAAGATGGTTCAAACGATGTGTTCTTCATTCGTAATTTGCCAGATGCAGACGCGAAGCTTGTCATTACCGATCGTTGGGGTAAACAGGTATACTCAACAAACAGCTACCAGAATAACTGGGATGCAGAAGGAGTGTCCGATGGTATATATTTCTACCGCCTCAAGATAGCCGATGGATCTGCTATAACCGGTTGGGTTGAAGTACTTCGTGGTGCGAAGCCTTAGTAAACATAGCGTGTATAATTAAAACAGAAACACCGGGCTTAATAGTCCGGTGTTTTCTTTTTGTGGAGGTTGTGAATTCTGGATATATACTTGAAGCTATCCATTATAGATTCGTGAGGAATTTCAACGTATCAACGCCATCTGCATAATCCCACAAATCAGGATACTGTGCTTTGCCGAATGGTATAGCATGATTTCCATTGCCTACAATACACTGGATCTTGTCTTTAGCCTCCGTTAACTTTTTTGACAAGTCTGCTTCATCGGTATACCGTTCATAGTAGA
Organism: uncultured Chitinophaga sp.; assembly: GCA_902168205.1. Taxonomy (GTDB): domain Bacteria; phylum Bacteroidota; class Bacteroidia; order Cytophagales; family Cyclobacteriaceae; genus Ohtaekwangia; species Ohtaekwangia kribbensis. Next base: position 1,324,345 of record CABHOK010000003.1, read on the forward strand.
CAACTGAGATAGGAGAGACCATCCTGGCATTTTCATGAAGCATAACAAAACCATTATCCAGAAAAGGAATCAGGTTTATCAGCATGATGGATTTCTGGTAATCATAATTGTTGCAGTATTTATGATGATTAATAATAGGCTGATATACTTCCCACGTTGAAAATAGTTTGTTGAATGAATACCCGGCCGGTACAAGAAGCTTGGATATATTTCTGCATCCTAATCCGAAGTAACTGAATACATCTATGCCGAGTGTTCTTAAGTCATCTTCACTTTCATTTCCGTGAAGTATAGCAACAGATGTTCTGTTCTTGCGAATGATGCTGGGATATTTACCAAAGTAGTAATCGAAGTAGCGCGCGGAGTTATCACTGCCCGTAGCGATCACGGCATCAAAATTCCTGAGCTGCTCTGCCAACTCGATCTTATCACGAAATGCAGGTTCAATGTCGTTCAGTTTTTGAATGACAAACTTCAGCAATACCGAATCTTTGGAACTTGGTTTTATCAGGGCGTTGTTCCCGCTGATCAGCACCGAAAGCAGGTCATGAAAACCAACGAGTGGTATATTTCCGGCCAGGACAAGTGCAATTTTTTTAGATTGATCACGTAAGTTGTAGGAAGAAACCCATTGCTCCAGTCTTTCCTTCTGTAGTAATTTTATGATACCATCAATTGCCATACGAACGTTCTCTTTGGTAAACCAGGGATTTTCGCGGGCAACCTGCTCGGTTAACGTTTGAAAATCAGCGTCATCTATGTTTTTTAATGTTTGTCCTAGTAAACTAAAAGCATTTATTCTTACATGTGCATTCATCAGTTGTAAACTTTTATGGAGACGTGTCCGTTTTATGGATGTTTAGATTATTTTTGTATTGGTAAACGGACCAAAATTAGATAAAGCATGGCAATAATTATTACGGACGAGTGCATCAACTGCGGTGCATGCGAACCGGAATGCCCCAACACGGCGATCTACGAAGGCGGCCGCGAGTGGAATTGGGCCGGGGGCACTAAATTGGAAAAAGTAGAATTGGAAGACGGTTCGGCAGTAGATGCTAAGGACTCACAGACTCCTGTGTCCAATGAATTTTATTATATCGTTCCTGGAAAATGTACGGAATGTACAGGCTTCCATGAAGAACCTCAGTGTGCGGCAGTATGTCCTGTAGATTGCTGCGTGCCTGATCCTGACTACGTAGAAACGAAAGAAGAACTGCTCGCGAAGAAAGCCTGGCTTCATCAGGAAGTTGCAGCGTAGTGAATGGTTATCCGTTAATCGTTATCAGTTAGTCGTATCGGAATGTAGCGACTACGTTAATAACGATTAACGGTTAATGAATTACATCATCTCATTTTTGCTCGCTTAATCAGATATGTCTGAAGAACTCCATTGAAGTCGCTTTGAACATCGGCTTCAATGAAATCTATTTTATACTGATTGCAGCGCATCTTCAGTGCTTTGTGAAATTGATCAGCTTCCTCTCGGTAAGATTGTTTGATGTCTGCAGGATTTAGTTTCAGACGATCGCCGGTTTCAAGATCAATGAATTCCATCGGACGATCTTCAAAGTTAAAGAGTAACTCTGTCTGGTTATCCATTACATGGAATACGATTACCTCGTGTTTGTTATGCTTCAAATGCTGCAGCGCTTTAAAGAGATCATCGGTACTCTCTTCAGAGTCAAACATATCACTGAATATAATTACCAATGAGCGCTTGTGAATCTTCTCAGCGATCTCATGAAGAACTTTAGCCACTTGCGTTTTAGTCTGCGCAGGCTTTCGATCTTCGAGATCATTCAATAACCGCAGTAATTTATCGAGGTGCGTAGGTGATGATTTTACCGGAGTGAGTTCGTGAATGGTATCTGAGAACAAACACAATCCCACAGCATCCCGTTGGCGATTCAATAGATAAGACAGTGCTGCGGCCGCATATTTACTGAACCGGATTTTTGCCCGAGAATCTGCCGGATAGAACATGGAAGCTGATACATCCAGTGCGATCAGGCATCGAAGGTTCGTCTCCTCTTCATATCTTTTTGTAAATAACCGATCCGTGCGCGCATATACTTTCCAGTCGATATGCCGTGTACTCTCTCCTTCATTGTAGAGCCTGTGTTCGGCGAATTCAACCGAAAAACCGTGATATGGTGACTTATGGAGTCCCGTAATAAAGCCTTCTACGAGCTGATGTGCGAGAAGCTCGAGGCTGCTGTTTTGGTTAATTTGATTAAGGTCTGCCTTCACGTATTTGGAAAAGCCGAATATTGTTGATTATTTGGAGATAGTAAAGCTTTATTAGCACTATAAACCGAAATCGTTAACGAAATAGTATTTGGTTAGTTTGGAATGAATGACCAAAGTACTAACTTAGTTGGAACCAAACTTGAACCTAACCCTAAAAACTGAAGGATTGTGGAAGAGAACAAGCAAAACGGCAGAGACGAAATTTACTCAGCGAAAGTAAAGGCCGGAAAGAGGACGTATTTCTTTGATGTGAAATCGACTCGCTCGAATGATTACTATCTCACGATAACGGAGAGTAAGAAACGCTTTAAAGAAGATGGTTTCTCCTACGAGAAGCACAAGATCTTTTTGTACAAGGAAGACTTTAATAAATTCCTGGAAGCTTTGACAAACACAGTAAATCACGTGAAGAATGAATTGATGCCAACCGTGGACTTCAGTCAATTCGATCACATGCATGAAGCTGAAGAACCAGCAGAAGCTTCTTCGAAGCCCTCAACGTTGGATACAGAACTTAAATGGGATTGATTTTTTTACCTAACCCGACCTATACCTAACTGAAAGCCCTTCATGAATATGGAGGGCTTTCGTTTTTTAAAGGAATTTCATTTGCATATCTCAATCTGTGTGTAGCTACTCCGTTGTGTAAATCAATACATGCGTTCTCTTGCTGATAATCTCGTTGAAAAAAGTCTCCCTAAAGGTTACATTCCCTCAAGGATCATTAATTAAACACACGAATCTGCTACCCTTATCGTGGTAGTAATTCTTTGGCAGGACTGCTTTAATGTTTAATTTCGGGCTTAAAACCTAACTGATTTCTATCGAGATGAATTTTCTTTACCCGGTAAGAGGTATACTGTTATTATTGTTTTTTACGCTGCTAATCGCTACCTGCTCAACCCCTGTAAATGCGCAGGGATGTTTGGGAGTTGGTGGCATGGGTATAACCGGTGGTGCGGTAAGTACCAGTGCCGGTATACTATGCGCGAACGTAGACGCGTTGGGAGGACCGGGCACAGGTGCCGAGCTTCAGATCACCGCGGGCAACGTGATTGATGGTGATGTAGTTTCATTTACAGTTGACTGGGATGACGGAACCGCACCGCAGGTAGTGCCTGCTACGAAGACAGGTCCAAACAACTGGCAAGTTGTAAATCTCAAACACTACTTTCCGACAACCGGCAATGATGTTCAGTGCGAATATATACCTCGCGTTGCTCTTCTGGTTAATGGAGTTCAGTGTACTCCTAACTTTGGTGCATCGCCAAAGTTCACGCGATGGAATGTGGATGATGAGAACTCCGGTGAACTCAGACTCGAAGAAACCACTACGAATGTAAATACATACCTCGTTTGTCGCGGAACTGAAACGACTGTCACATTCACAGACAGAAGTATATTAAACTGCGTACCACCTGACTATACATTGCCCAATCCTATTAACCAGGCACAACGCTGGAGACGTTTTACATACGGCACAGTAAACACGGTTACATCAGCAACAGGCGTTGAAGTAAACGGGACAGTGCAGGTATATCCTTTTCAGGGAGCAGTTGTTACAGATAATCCATCGATAGCTCCACTTACGCCAACCATAACATTGCCTATAACAATTCCGGCCGATGCGCAGGTGGGACAAGAGTTCGAGATTACTATGGAGTATTGGAATACCTGTAATCCGTTTCCCGGCACTCCGGTAACAGAGACTGCAAGAATCCGCGTGGTTGATCAACCGCCGGCTCCCACAGCTAACAATAATTTAGTTTGTAACGGAGTGAGTCCGTTACCCGATTTTTCAATTACGATACCTGGTGCATTTCCGGGTTCCGTTGTTACATGGTTTCGGGATAACGCTGGTGTACCGGGAACTGTAATTGCTGGTTACACAACGGCATCCCTACCCGCATCGGCTATTGGCGTAAACAATGCTGTAGCCGGTGTATATAGAGTGTGGGCGAGCTACTATGCAGTTAATAATGCTGATGGAGTTTCCTGCGAAAGTCCACGGATACCTGTTACGCTGACGATACGGGAAGATCTACCAATCGTTCCTATACCTGCCGGGTATATTAACCAGATCTGTAACGATGCTACCATGACGCTGACATTGCCAGCGGCTGCTACCGAAACAATAGGCGGAGCTACACAATATGTATGGACCGTAGGCGGTGGTGGCGGTGTAACGTTCACATCAACGGCAACCAGTGCTACGTTTAATTTCTCAGGTATAAATTTTGGTGGCGCTGCTTCGGTAACGAGAATTATACGCGTTAACAGAAGATACACTGCTAATCCAACCTGTACATCACCGAATAGAAATTTAAGTGTACAGATTTTTGCACCAAGTGTAGGAGGGACGCTTTCAACAACCCCGGATGTCTGTGAGACAACAGGAGTAGGTACTATAAACTTAACCGGAGAGTTGGGCACCGTTCAGCGCTGGGAAGTCTCTTTTAATAACGGACCCTTTTTGCCCAATGCTGCTTTAGGCACGGGTAATTCTATAACACCCGGTATATTAACTGCGGGTAACTATAGATTCCGCGCGGTAGTTGCCAACGGTGTGTGTGCAGAAGCTGTAAGTTCGATTGAGACAGTAGATGTTTTTCCGAATCCTACAGCGGCAAGTGTTGGTGCAGATCAATCATTCTGTCAGACCTTGTTGACTTCAACAGCATTAGGTGGAAGTGACCCTACGCCTGGCACAGGTGCGTGGACAGTAACGTCACGACCTGCAGGCTCTTCCGCATCAGCGGCAAATTTTTCAAATGCAACGAGTGGTAATTCAATCTTTACCGGAGATGTATACGGTATATATACCTTGCGTTGGACGGTAACGAGTGGATCCTGCGTAAGCTTTGCTGAATTGAATGTGGAGTTTGGTACAGACCCCGGTGTACAGAATGCCGGTACTGACAATGCCTTCTGCGGAACGAATGGTTCCCTCAATGCTACAACTCCTGCTATAGGAACTGGCAGGTGGACACAAATTGCAGGCCCTATAGCGGGTAATACTTCTTTTGATAATGACGAGCAGGCTGCTACAAATATCGCGTTGCTGGATACGTCACCGGCTGCGTACGGCAGTTACACTTATCGCTGGACGGTGGTTAGCGGAAACTGTACACCGCGCACCGATGATGTTATCATTACTTTTAACGAACCGGGTTCTGCATCTGTACCGGCTGATTTTGTATCCTGCGTTGATCAGACAACATTAGCTCCCATTACCTTAACCGGTGCTGCCGTAGCCGGTGGTGCTGCGCAAGGTCGCTGGGAAGTTGTGAGTGGTTCGGGTACATTTACCAGCAACAACGGTAACCCGGGAGCTGCATTGCCAGCCGCCAATACGGATGATGCGTATAGACCTTCCGTTGCAGATTTTACAGCAGGCTCTGTACAACTTCGTTTTGTAGCAATCGATCCGGATGGTGCCGGACCTTGCGGAAATGTAAACAGTCCAACCAATCTTACCATTACATTCGATCGTAAACCAGCTGATGCTGATGCCGGTGCTGACTTCGCTATATGCGAAGGTGATGTTGCCAACCTGAATGCTGTGGCTGTTAACAATGGCGGTATAGGTATATGGTCTCCTGCGACTGGTGTTGCAGATGTAAATGATGAGACAACAACGGTAACAGGTCTCACGACTACAACAACATTTACGTGGACTGTATATAGTGCCATGGGTAACCTCGCGACACCACCGAACGGTTCTTGTGCTGCTACCACCAATGATGTAATCGTTACGGTAAATCCGCTGCCGGAAGCTAACGATCCAGCACCGAACGATCTTTGTGAAACCATAGCCGGTACACTTACCACTACGAATGTTACGCTCTCGGTATACGATGCTGCTATAATCGGTGCTGCTGCTCCTGCCGACAGAACGGTGAAGTGGTATGCCAACGCATTCGACCAGGTAAATGATATTAACCCGATAACAACGGTTGATATTCACGATGGTGATAAACTTTTTGTACGGGTAATTGATATAACAACAGCTCCGCTGAATTGTCACACGCTGCAGGAAGTAAACTTCACGGTTAATCCGAAGCCTGTAGTGATGGCGACAAGTTTTTATTACTGCGAAGAAGCCCCGGCCGGTACAGGTCGTGTAGATGACATAGATCTGACACTCGCTACGGTAGGAGATGACATTACTGCGTTACCCGCAGCTGATCGTACCATTACCTGGTACACCTCACAGCTTGATGCCGAAGGTGCCGTTAACCTGCTGGCCAATCCTAATGATATAGACATCACTGCTAACACTATATATTTCGCGCGTGTTGAAAATATACATACCGGGTGCTTCAATGTTGTACAGGTAAACCTGATTGTGAAGCCATTGCCGGCTGATCCGGTGATTACCGGTAAAGGAGATCCTTGTAAAAATGGCTCAGAATTATACCGTGTAGGACAGATCGCAGGAGCAACCTATACATGGACTTACCCGCCTACGTTCCAATACCTCGGTGGAGGTGGTGCCAACGACTTTTATATACTGTTGAGTTTCCCGAATGCTGTATCCGATGACCTGTCGGTAAAGGTAACGGTTAATGGATGTGAGAGTAACGTTGTTACCAAAACAATCCAGGTATCGGATGGTCCGCAGGGATATTCGATTGTGCCGCCTAACGTAGATATATGCGAGAATGGTATATATCAATTCTCCGTTTCTCCGAACAATACTGGTAGCTCAACCTATAACTGGCAGGTATTGAAACAAAGCGATGGTTTACCCGGAGGCGGTATTGTAGCCGATGGACAAACTACTGGTGTGGTACAGATACAATTCCTGAGTGAAGATGTATTTGTAAAAGTATCGGAGAGTAACGCATCCGGATGTACCGGACCTCCAACACAAATTCCGGTTGCTGTTAACAAGCGACCTACTATGGATAATGCAACTACAGCCATTTGTAGTGGTGATGTTACCGGAATTATACTTTCAGAGAACGCAACGAGTCCGGTTGTAGCAACAACATTTGATGTGCAGGTGCCTGCCGTGTTACCGGGGATAACTCCCGTAAGCGGACCAACACAAGGTGTACTGGCACCAACCGGCATCACGAACGACAGCTATAAAAATCAAACCATTGCACCGGTTCTCTCTTTGTTATACCGCGTTAAGCCGATCAGCGCAGTAGGTTGCGTGGGTGAAGAGAAGAGTATAACACTGGATATAAAAGCAGAGCCCGTGATGGATATAACCCTGGGTAAAGCTGTATGTAGTGACAACCCGATTGAAGTTACATTGAAGTCGGCTATCGGATTTTTACCAGCAGATAAATTTGTTATCGAATCTATAGTCTACGATGCTGCAGTACTGACACCGCTCACACCGTTGCCGGCAACCGGGGCAACACTTTATAATCCGGATATAATTTATAATCATCGCTGGGAAAATATTACCGGCAGTGATGCGAACGTAACCTATAACATCCGTCCTTATAATTCTACAACGGGTTGTTATGGAAATCCTGCTGTGCCGGTGGTAATAACCATTCAGCGTAAGCCGTTGGTAACTCCGGTTTCTTTACCCCCGGTTTGTAGTGGCGATGTGTTGAATATACCGCTCACATCTGTCAATGTTAATAATGCAACGTTTACCTGGACGGTGTCGCAGGTAAATGGAAATATAACCGGGGCTACCGGTTCGATAACGAATGTCATTAACGATAAACTTGTAAACAACAGTCTTGCAGTAGGCACTGTAGTATACGAAGTACGGGCAACCAATCCTTCTTCAGCACCGCTGTGTAGCGGCCCGGCCGAGTATATTACCATTACCGTAAGACCTTCTCCAGCCATTACAACTCCGCTGAATGAGACAGCCTGCTCGGATGGATATGGTGGCAATACGGTTGTTAAAGATCTTACTTCATATCATACACAAGTCAGTACAGAGCCCGGTGTAACCTATACCTGGTTTACGAATGAAAATGATTTTGCCGGATCACAGATTCCGCCTGCACAAATTACGGCATATACTCTTACGGATGCGTTGCCGGTATATGTACGCGTACTGAATCCTGCGGCAACCAGCGGATGTTATAAAGATGCAACCGTAACATTTGATGTGCGTCCTACACCGCAGCTTACGGTTGATCCGATTGAGACAACTGATCCGCGATTCAATATTACCTGTAACGGTTTGGCGAATGGTCAGATCGCTGTATCGGCACAGTATGGTACCAATCATACGTTTAGTAAAGACGGTACTACGTTTGTGCCTGCCGTGTTGTTCTCAAACCTCGGTGCCGGTAACTATATCATCTATACCAAAAATGCTGAAGGTTGCCAGGACTCTGCACCGGTTAGCATTATTCAGCCCGATCCGATTGTGGCGGGTACCCCGTCCGTTGTAGACGTGAGCTGCTTTAACGATCCTACTCCGGATGGGGAGATCCATATAGCGGCTACAGGTGGAACAGCGGCAGGTGGAGGCGATCCGTTGATCTTCTCGTTGCTGCAGGACTCCAATGTACCGTATGATGCCGTTAATGAACGCTTCATCGGACTACGGGCTACAACCTATACTGTTCGCATCGAAGACAAGAATGGTTGTACACTATATGTTCCGAACATTGTTGTGAAGCAACCGGGAGATATAGCCTTCACAATTGATATCACTTCCGATTACAACGGTTACGATGTGAGCTGTGCAGGACAAAGTGATGGCGAGATCAGTGTAGATATAGCAAACATCACCGGAGGCAACCCGGGTTATACATACGTACTGGATCAGGACCCGCTCAACCTGAGTGGCACTACAGACGGAAGCTTCCAGGGATTATCAGCAAATATACTATATACGGTTACGGTTACCGATACCAAGGGATGTCAGAAAACGTCATTGCCTGAATTACTGATCGACCCGATACCGTTGTTCGCGGGTGTGGTTGGTTTTGATAAAGATATATGCGAAGGTGCAGATCCAACCGCGTTTCAGGAATTGTCTCAACCGTTCGGAGGTATCGGCAACTATGTATACCGATGGGAAGAGTCAGCCGACAATATAGCGTATGCTCCGGCAGCGGGTATAAATAATAATCCTACGTACGATCCGCCTCCACTAACAGACCTGATGTACTACCGCAGGGTAGTGGCTTCGGGTACATGTGCGGAAGATATTACAGATGTTGTGAAGGTAGTGGTGCATACATTGCCACAGGCAACACTCACAGCTCCGAGCGAAATTTGTGAGAATGGTTTCTTTACGCTCGATTTCAAATTCACCAATGGACAAGCTCCGTACTTCTTCGATTACTCCGATGGTACTACTACCTATAGCCTGGTGGGTGGAGAAGACAGGCCTGTGCCGATACTAAACTATACTGCAACCAAAACATTTACGCTTACACATCTGAAAGATTTTTATGGATGTGAACCGGTGTCTTATCCGCAACCTGTAACGGTAAAGATGATCAATATGAACACAAGCTTTACGGTTGCACCGGTAACACCGCAGTGTAGCGGAGGCGAATATACCTTTACCTGGACGGTTAATCCGGATGTAGAATATGTATGGAACTGGAACGATGGTTCACCGGAAGAAGTAATTCCGGCAATACCGGGGCCGGCAAGTCCGGTGGTAATGCAGGTGAAGCACATCTTTACCAGCGCCAACGTAGGTGGCAATACCGTTATACCGGTAACACTGACTGCGCGTAGCACGACCGTTGCAGCATGTATCAAACAGTCGGTAGCACAGAACATTACCATCTATCCGAATATATTCATTAACGTGGCGCCTGATCGCACACAAATATGCAGTGGTGAGAAAGTGAAATTTGTGAACTCGACTGTGGGCGGTTCGGTGCATCGCTGGTTCTATCGCATACAAGGTGGTGATCCGAGTGAAGTTCGCGAGGAGCGAACCTTTGCAACGGCAGCAACGCAGGAATATACCTTGACGAACACAACCAACCAGACGGTAGTATATGAAATCGTATACCAGGTAACGAATGGTTCATGTTCCGATGAGATCGTGATGCCGGTAACGGTATACCGTTCAATGATAGCCGACTTCAATGCTACTTCTATTACAGCGTATACTGGTGGCGAGGCCTTTGCAGATTTCCTCGATACATCGCTGCCTGTGAACGATCCGGATTTCCGTTATGAATGGGATTTCGGTACAGCTTCAACGCCAACTACATTTGATGGGTATACACCACCGCAGATTCGCTATACAGCGATCGGTGAAAAATATATTCGTCTCGTTGTTACCAATAAATTGGCAGAAGCGGCAGGTCTCTCATGCTTTAAAGACAAGTCTTTGCGCATCGAGGTATTGTTGCCTCCATTGGGTGCATCATTCAAATATACTCCACAGGCTACCTGTTTCCCGGCTGCTATAACGATCACTGAAAACAATGCTACAGGTGACCTGTACGAATGGACACTGAAAGATAAAGCAGGCAACACGCTGGTGATAACCAATGAGACACTGCCGGTATTTAAAGTCGCTGCGCCCGGAGAATATACTATATTCCTGAAGACCACGAATTCCATTACAGGGCAAACCGCTGAATCAGATAATCGTAATACACCGGTACAAATTATGGATAACCCGTATGCTGCTTTTGAAGTGGTGCCGGATTCCGTTGTGTTTGTGCCGGACGAGACCGGTATACAGATGCGTAACAATACGCTTCGTGCCAATAACTATTACTGGGATTTTAACGATGGCGGTACATCTGCCGAGTTTCAGCCTGAACATCATTATCAACTGGCGGGTAATTATCTGATCGTGCTCTCCGCTTCTCATAATTACGGTCCGAAGGATTTTGATGGCGATGGTATAATTGATGGTGACCTGATTTGTTACGACACGGCTACACAAGTAATCATCGCGAAGAAGGGTGGTCGCATTCGTATACCAAATGCTTTTACACCGAATATTACCGGTCCGAATGGCGGATATAGCGATGGACTCTTTAACGATGTGTTCCGTCCGATCATGGATGGTGTTGAAGAATTCCAGATGCAGATCTTCGATCGTTGGGGTAACCTGATCTTCGAGAGTAATGATAAAAACCAGGGATGGGATGGCTATGATAAAAACGGACGATTGTTGCCGGCAGGAGTATATGTATATAAAATTGTCATGCGTTTGTCCGATGATCAGCGCACAACACAACTAGGGGACGTAACACTTATCCGATAACACCAGATGAAGAACACGATGAAACGATGGATGGGCGTTGCTATGATTGTAATGGCGTATGGAGCAGCCGTTGCGCAAGACCCGCAGTTCTCGCAATATTACCAGGCTCCGCTATATTTGAATCCGGGCTTTACCGGTGTTACTCCGCAGCAGCGGGTGGCCATGAATTACCGGATACAATGGCCGAGTTTGCCGAAAGCTTTTACAACGTACGCAGCTTCGTATGATATATTTGTAGAGGAACTGCGCAGTGGTTTTGGTTTGTTGCTGACCACCGACCAGATGGGATCTGCCGGATGGCGCACCACAACGGCTGGGCTATTGTATTCGTATAAAGTAAAGATCACTGACAAGGTTGTTTTCTCTCCTGGACTATATTTCGGTTATGGTACCAATGGTATCGATCGAAGTAAAGTACGGTTGGGAAAAGATCTCGATGTAGAATACGATGTGCCCGGATCATCGCTTGACCCGGATGTAGCGCGCATCGGTAACAGTTCCTATTTTGATTTTGGATCAGGCTTTCTCATCTATAGCCGACAACTCTGGTTTGGTGCTTCGTTTACACACATGAATCGACCGAGTATATCCGTGTTGAATGAGTCAAGTCGTTTGCCGATGAAGACTGCTATACATGCCGGGGCGCGTATTGATCTGAGCGGAGGTCCTCACAACGGAGGACGGGTTTCGTATCTCACACCTTCGTTTATATACCGCATGCAAGGCAAATCATTCTCACAGCTTGACCTCGGTGTAAACTATCACATAGACCCGGTTTCTGTTGGACTCTGGTATCGTGGTAAGCCGTTTGAGAAGACAGTGATTAACTCGATTGCGCAAGATGCTTTGATCTTAACCCTCGGACTATATTTCAAACAACTTTCGATCGGGTATAGCTACGATTTTACAATCTCCGAGATGGAGACTGCTTCCGGAGGTGCGCATGAAATTTCACTGGTGTGGGAATTCTCATCCAAACCGAGCAACCGCAGTTCGAAGAAGAAGTATAAACTGATACCGTGTCCTACCTTTAACAGTAAAGAAGGATTCTGGAATTAGACTGCAATATATTTTAAGTATAAAATGAAGGGCTTCTGTTACAGGAAGCCCTTGCTTTTTGTTGCTGCTTCTTCGGAAAGCTTATCTGCATTTTCTTTACCGAGGTAGTTATCGATCAGGGAATGTCCGAAGTAAATAAGTGGTGTAAGCAGTATCGCTACGGCGAATTTGTATATATAGTTCGTGATACCGATGGCGATGATCTGCTGGTTGGAGAATATTCCTGCAAAGGCAATGTATAGCACCACAAAGCTGTCAACAAACTGCGATACGAGGGTAGAACCTGTTGCACGCAGCCATAGGTACTTACTGCCGGTAGCATGGCGCAGTTTATGGAATACAAAAACATCTACAAGCTGTCCTAAAATAAAAGCTGTGAGCGAACCTATAATAATACGCTGGCCTTGTCCGAAGATCTTGCCAAACGCATAGTCAATATTGAAGTAATTGCCCTGCGGATCTTTGCTATAGGCATCAATCCACCAGCCGGCAGGAGGGAGCTTTATTGTGAGGAACAACACAACGAATGCATACGTGATGAGTATAGCGGTAAAGTAACTGATCCGTTTAACACCAGGCTTCCCGAAGTATTCATTGATAAGATCGGTGGTGATAAAAACAACCGGCCAGATAATGACACCCGCTGTCAGGTTGAAATCCATGGTAAAGCCCAGAATGTTGAGGTGCGCAGGCTGTAGCCCGACCGTTGTTTCGGCAGAGAATATTTTAACACCGATCATCTCGGCCATCAGTGCGTTCGTAATGAAGATTCCTGCCAGGATCACAAACAGGCGACTTCGTTTTTGTTCAAGTGTACTCTCCATGGGTATGTATATATCTGCTTGGGCAGAGGGTCTTCTGTTCTACGTTCAAATATATTATTCCTGTAAAGTGAACTCGTCACCTTCCAGGGCTAACTGTACATTTGGAAAAATCGGTTTAGCCTCTTCCAATATAGGAGCCAGATCTTTATAGCGTGCTGAAAAATGTCCGAGCAGCAGTTTGCTTACGTTGGCCATTTTAGCAATGATCGCTGCCTGTGCCGCGGTGCTGTGCAGGGTGTCATTCGCTTTCGACTCTTCATCGGTAGCGAATGTAGCTTCGTGGTATAGTAAATCTATACCCTTGATCTGGTCAACCATGGTAGGTTGTATGGCTGTATCGGAGCAATATGCATAGCTTCTGGATTTTCGGGCGGGCAATGTATGATCTTCGTTCTTATACTTTACATTTCCGTTTTCATCGAGTACATCTTCACCTCGTTTCAAAGAGGCGATCTGCTGAATCAATATACCGGCAGGCAATTTATCCTTGTCGATACGTTTCTGTTTAGGCTTTTCGCGAAACAGAAAACCCGAGCAACGAATTTTATGACGAAGCGGTATAGTCTCAACCGTTACAGCATCATCTTCAAAAATGATTTTGCGCTCATCTTTTTCAAGACGGTGAAAGATGATCCTGAAAGACGGTGACGACTGCGAGTAGCGAAGTTGCGTGGTAATGATCTCATCGAGCCCGCGGTGACTATATAAATGCAGATCGTTGGTTCTGCGTTGCAGGTGCATGGTAAAGATCAGTCCCATAAGACCGAGGTAATGATCGCCATGCAAGTGACTGATGAAAATATGATTGATGCGATGGTAGCTTACGTCCAGGCGCATCAGTTGCATCTGGGCGGCTTCACCACAATCGATCATAAAATACCGGTTCTGAATTTCCACCAACTGTGCACTGGGGTGCCGACCATAAGCCGGCATGGCACCGCTGGAACCGAGTATCGTAACTTTAAAGCTCATGCCTGAAGAAATAAAAAGACCAAAACCCGGAGAGCTTTGGTCGTGTAGACGTTACGTTGCTAAAAGATTAATGATCTCCGCTCTTAAGATCTTTTTCAATCTCGTGCATATAAACAGCATCTATAGCTTCTTCAGCGGTAGGAAGAATGTTGAGTACACTGTCAAGCTGCGAGATTTTGATAAGCTTCAGGGTATGATCAGAAAGCGAAGCCAGTACAAAGATACCTCCGTCTTCCTGCATAATGCGGTTTCCCACGAGTAAAGCACTGAGACCGGATGAATCAGTATATTTTACATCGGCCAGGTCCAGGATGATGTTTTTCATGCCCTCTGCGTGCAACGTGATCAACTCTGATTTAAGGCCGGGTGCTACACTGGAATCCAGCTTTTCTTCATGCAGCTTCAGCATGCAGTACTTCTCTTGCTTGTCTATAGTATATTTCATCGCTGTATATAATTTTCTTGTATGCGTCCTGATGGAAACTACGATGATCCGTCTTGTGTCTTCAGGACTCACCAATATGTCCACCTTTATTTAAAACTTCAGATTTTCTGACTTTCCAAGTTAACGGAATTTATTGAATTGAGAATGCTTTGCTCAATTCTTTGCGTGATGCCGGTATAATCAACAGAGTCCAGTGCTTCGCCACGTACCTGTTGGTAAAGTTCCTTGTAGCGGGCAGAAATTGAATTCACAATCTCGTCCGTCATTTCAGGTATTTGCTGTCCGTCTTTTCCCTGGAAACCATTTTCAATAAGCCACTGACGAACAAATTCCTTCGAAAGTTGCTTCTGTGGTTCACCGGCTTTCTGGCGCGCTTCATAACCTTCCTTATAAAAATAGCGTGATGAATCCGGAGTGTGTACTTCATCGATCAGGTAAATCGTGCCCTGATGTTTACCGAATTCATACTTGGTATCTACGAGAATGAGCCCGCGCTCGGCTGCCAGTTCGGTTCCCTTCTGGAAAAGTTTAAAGGTATATTCTTCCAGTATTTTATAGTCGCTCTCGCTTACAATGCCGCGCTTCAGAATGTCTTCCCTGGAAATATCTTCATCGTGTCCTACATGCGCTTTGGTAGTAGGGGTGATGATCGGAGTCGGAAGCTTGTCATTTTCTTTCAAGCCTTCCGGAAGCGGTACACCACATACCGATCTTTTCCCGGCTTTATACTCACGCCATGCATGGCCGGCCAGGTAACCGCGCACCACCATCTCCACCGCGAAAGGCTCACACCGGAAGCCGATGGTAACGTTCGGGTCAGGCGTAGCAATAACCCAGTTGGGAACAAGATGTTTGGTAGCCTCCAGGTTAAAGGCAGCAATCTGGTTTAAAACCCTTCCTTTATCCGGAATGGCGCGGGGCAGAATAACATCGAAGGCCGAGATCCGGTCGCTGGCAACCATCGCCATACGATCTCCGAAATAATAAACATCGCGAACTTTGCCCTTATAAAAACCCGTTTGCCCGGGAAATTTGAAGTTGGTTTCCTTGATTGCCTGCATACTCATGTACTAGATCGGGGGCAAATTAACGAAAGAATTCGAAGATCGGAGCGAACATTTACAAAGGGATTTGTCTTTCTTGATGCCCTATAAAACGAACGATACCAGGTGTTTGAAGCCTGGTATCTTGTATCGTGATGTTTCCCCCGGGGAAATTATTTGCTTTCCACGGTTTTCATATTGTCATCCGGAATGCGGTCGATCAGTTTATTGTACGGATCGATGCCGGCCTTAACCGGCTTGCCCTTCACGGTAAAGGTAAACGTATGCTCGCCTTCGCCAAACCAGTGCTTCTTTAAATACAGCGGCACTTTCTTTACCATACCCTTTTCATTCTTGCCATCATCGGTAAAGATGCCGATGTCGATCAGGTCTTTGCCGGTGCCTTTACCGGTTTCTTTTCCAAGACCATCATAGTACAGCTTACGCGTTTGTACGGTGAGTGTGACTTTATACTCATCATCTTTCAACGGTTCCGATACTGCTTTTGTAATCCGGTTCTCGTACAACGCTATCTTTTCGAACGAGTCGTCTATGAAGTATTGCAATGAATCCGGAGTAGCCGCTTTGATATAGCTATACCATTCGCGCGATGTGGCGAACGGAGGTTTCTGGCGGAAGGCAGCCGTATCAATGAATTTACGGAACGCACCATTCAACCGCTCTTCACCAATCAGGTCTTGCAGCGCATAGAGTATAAGCGATCCTTTTTCATACCATATATACGAACGCGAATCATTCTCCAGCAGGGTGGCTTCAAACTTATCTTCGCCAGAACGACCGCGCAGGTAACGATCAAGACTATATTTTAAACGGTTCTGCATGCAGTCAACACCATACTCGTGGTGCAACACCATGAGTGACGAATATTCTGCCATCGACTCCGATATCTGGTTCGCTCCACGTGTAGCAGAAGGCGTTACCTGGTGGCCCCACCACTGGTGTGCCACTTCGTGAGCCGTAACATAAAAGGTATAGTCTGTATCATTCGGATCGCTATAGTCGGCAACCCATCCGAAGCTTTCGGTATAGGGTACTGTATTCGGAAATGACTGCGCGAAACCAGCGTAACGCGGAAACTCCAGTATACGCATCTGTTTATATTGATACGGACGGAAGTTA
Source organism: uncultured Chitinophaga sp. (assembly GCA_902168205.1). Lineage (GTDB taxonomy): Bacteria > Bacteroidota > Bacteroidia > Cytophagales > Cyclobacteriaceae > Ohtaekwangia > Ohtaekwangia kribbensis. The sequence goes on from CABHOK010000003.1 coordinate 1,341,265, forward strand.
CTTGAGAAATAATCCATCGATGCCTTCACAGAATTTACAAAGCGATCGAGGTTATAGGCATGATCAGGATGATGGTATATTTCGATGTTAACAGCTTCTCCATTTTTACCTTTCCATACATCGCGGTGTACGGCATAGCGCGCAGAGGATATATTGAAGAAAAGATCCATCTCACCATCCATTTTATAGTGGTAATACTTTCTTCCGTTCTCAACCCATTCTTTCTGAAGATAGCCGGGAGCCAGTGCGATCTGGTCTTCATCGGTGCTAACAGTGGCTTCGAACGTTACATAGTCTGCATCATCATTGAAGAGTAAATTACTCAAACCATGCGGATCGGTTTGAGGCGGAAGGGTATAGTCTTTCTTCGGCAAGCCATGCTTTTTTCGTTCTTTATCACTGTCGAGCGGATCGCCCGGGTATCCGAACGAAGGAAATATACTCAGGTCAAAGAAGGTACCGTTGTAAACAATTTGTCTGCCGAGACCGCTGTTTGTAAAACCTTTATAGCCAGCGTCCATCGTGATGTCCATCGTCATGGTATCGCCTGGTTGCATCGTCTTCGGAATTTTGTAAATGAAGAAGCGGTTCACTTTGTCTTCCATCAGGAGCTGGGGCTCGCTTCCATCAATCGAAAGTTTTTCAATAATGGTATGATCCACCGGACTGCTGATGTTGAGGATGAGTGAATCGATTGGCTTTGTATTTTTGTTGACGATCGTAAATATACCGGAAGCTTTTGTGGTGCGATCTTTTGGGTATATATCGATGTTGACTTTTACATCGGTTACTTTCGGCTGCGCTGCGAACTCATACTTCTTGTATTTTTTTTCAAAGTCAGCACCGATGTTCCGGCTTTCCTTCGCAGTGTAGTATTTGTTGAGTACGCTTACGTTGTAGTATATAAATATACCGCTGCCGATCCACAGCACGGTAAATATTGTGAGCGATGTAGCCGAGAGTCCGCTAAACCGTTGTTTGGCAATCTGCCAGCGTGTTACAAAGCTCGTTTCAGCTCCGCGATTCCAGGAAAGGTTACCAATGACTACAAATATAGCCCCGAGACTTAGCCAGTATACATTGAACCATGTGGTGGACTTCAGAAAATGTCCAAAGCCATTCATGTCGGATATTCTGTATTCAGGAATATAGCTGTAGAAGAAAAGATTATAGTTAAGCTCGGCAAAATTACGCAGGCCGAACAACGCAACCCATATACCGATGGATACCACGTGCCCGATAAATTTATTGTTGATCAGGATGTGTACGATGAATGCGAGCATCACCAGCTGAATGTACTCTGGGAATTCGATCAGGTACAGATCGGTAAAATACATACCGAACTCAAAATTGAAATATCCTTTTACAACCTGGTTCAGCACTCCGCAGATCACCACAAGATTTACCAATACAAAGCTGATCAAGACAAGCGAGAGAAATTTAGAGCCATATACAACCCAGTTAGGAATCGGTAAGGCATCGGCAATGTTGGAGTAATTCACGCTTTTATCGCGATGTACCACTTCACCGGTATAGAAGATTATAATGATAAAAACAAAGATTATATAGTTATAATCTTTTACCTCAAGCATGTAGTACGTTAGCGGGAGGGAAGGTGTACCAAAGATGGGCGAGCCGAACCAGCCATCCAGGAAGAGGAACAATACACCGGCCAGTAATATGGCGATAAAGTAAAAGTCTTTTATAATGTTACTGAATTCCAGTAATCCCAACCGGAACGTCTTACGGAGATATATACTTTGTGAATATACTTTCTGAACAACCGGGAGATCGGACAGCGATCGTCCTTTGCGTTCAACCTCGTCATCTTTTCTAACCTTGCCGGCAGCTACTTCGAGCATGCTGCGGAACGAGAACCGGAAGAAAGTAAAAGCAAACAAAAGCAGACTGATGCCGATCCACAGCATACGGTTCAGAAGGAAATTACCTTCCAGCGGAATCAGTCCTGTATTTTGTTCAGTAGGTGTCCAGTACTTGGTAGCGTTGATATAGGTGGTGAGTGCATACGGATCGAGTATATCTACAAGGTCTTTGTTGTCGAGATCCTGCGTAAGTGCGTTGGCGAGCAGGTACCCGATAAAGAGAATTACACTTCCTACATACGTCACTACAATTTTTCGTGTGAGTGCCACCAGTGCAAAGAACACTGTGCCTGTAAAGAACAGGTTGGGTATATTTAATACCAGCGTGTTGTAGATATAGTGATAGAGTATAAACGGACCAAAGCGCTCCGGTTCCACTTCACCCGTGGCGACACCCAGCGGCCCACCAAGCCAGGTACCAACGTGATATCCGAAGCTGATAAAAATAAGAATGACAAATGATCCGAAGAACCTGCCGAGTAAATATGATTTCTCGGTGATGGGGTAGGTAAAGAAGTAATCCTTGGTGCGGTATTCAATATCACGATATACCGGTACACCCATCACAGCAGAAGCGATCAGGGTTTCAAATATACTGAGTATGATCATGAAGTAGCCGATGGCATACGCCGAGTTTACATATACTTTCTCGGACGCAGGACTGTTTCCATATATACCGCTCACAAAAGCGAAGAGGAACAATACAAAGAAGTATGCATAGGTAGCAGGCCGTTTAAAGCGATACCTTACCTCGAAAAGAAATATTTTCCAGAACATAAAGATGTTGGTAAGGTTAGGTTAAACGGTAATGGTATCCATCTTCTCCGCTATCTTTGAGAAGTATACATCTTCCAGGCTGGCTTCCTCCGGCTTGAAATCATCTGGACGAAAATCGTTGATTATATGTATCTGTGTTTTACCTGCTTTGAGCTGGGTAGAGATTACGTTGAATGAATTACGGAAGAAGGATAGTTCGTTCTTCTCGATAATGCGGCTCCATACTTTGCCCTGCAGCGATTCAACCAGGCCGGCCGGGTGTCCTTGTGCTATAACTTCACCGAGACAAATAATAGCCATGTTGCTGCAGAGGTTTGTTACATCTTCTACAATGTGGGTGGAGAGTATAACAATAGTGTTCTCTCCAATCTCGCTAAGTAAATTATAGAAGCGGTTTCGCTCGGCCGGATCAAGACCTGCTGTTGGCTCATCTACAATAATAAGTTTAGGATTGCCGATGAGTGCCTGTGCAACACCAAAGCGTTGTTTCATACCACCGGAGAATGTACCGAGGTTCTTGTTACGAACATGAATGAGATTTACTTTTTCCAGCAGTGTATGTACAATTTCCTTGCGCTGTTTTTTATCTACTATACCTTTCAGATCGGCAATGTGATCGAGCATCGTTTCGGCTGTTACACGTGGATATACACCGAACTCCTGCGGAAGATAGCCGAGTACTTTTCGTACTTCATGTTTCTCGCGCAGTACATCGAGGTTGCCCAGCGTAATGGAACCACTGCTGGCCTCCTGTAATGTAGCGATAGTACGCATGAGTGAAGATTTACCGGCACCGTTAGGACCGAGCAGTCCGAACATTCCCTGGTTAATGGTAAGCGAAACGTTCTTCAAAGCCTGTACGCCATTGGCATACGTCTTCGAAAGGTTGTCAATAACAAGCTGCATGGATAAAGATTAGATTAAGAGTTAGTTTGGTGGCGGCCAATATTTTTTAAGATAGACAGTCCACAGCAAACGTCCAACGGTTTGCATGACGATGGGGATATATTTTTGTTACAGGCTGATATTTACTTTCTGTATTTTCTGTACAAAAAAAAGAGGCTACCTTTTTACAGCAGCCTCCGGTATGTATAATTATGTGAATGGTATCTATACCACCACGTTTACAATTCTGCCGGGTACAACGATTACTTTTTTCGGAGCTTTACCTTCCGTCCATTTTTGAACGGCTTCGGACGCAACGACCAACTTCTCAATGTCTTCCTTCGGCATATCAAGGGCGAAGTTCATTTTTACACGAACCTTTCCATTGATAGAGATCGGGTATTCGAATGAACTCTCAACCAGGTACTGCTCATCAAATTTAGGGAAGCTCGCATTCAACACAGAGGTTGCATGACCGAGTTTCTCCCACAGTTCTTCCGTGATGTGTGGTGCATACGGAGAAAGTGCGATCACCAGCGGCTCCAGTATAGCGCGCTTGTTACACTTCATTGAGCTCAGTTCATTGCAGCAGATCATAAACTCACTTACCGATGTATTGAACGAGAAACGCTCAATATCTTCTTCAATCTTTCTGATCGTTTTGTGTAAGATCTTCAACTCCTCGCGCGTAGCTTCTTCATCGCTGATCACAAAGTTCTCATTCTTGTCGTGGAAGAGGTTCCAGAACCTGCGCAGGAATTTATATACACCGTCTATACCGTTGGTATTCCAGGGCTTCGATAATTCCAGCGGACCAAGGAACATCTCGTACATACGCAGTGTATCGGCACCGTAGTTCACTACAATGTCATCCGGGTTAACCACGTTGTATTTTGACTTCGACATTTTCTCGATCTCGGTTCCGCAGATATACTTGCCATCTTCGAGTATAAATTCGGCATCGCTGAAATCATCACGCCATTTCCTGAATGCTTCTACATCCAGTACATCATTGTCTACCATGCTTACATCGGCATGCAACGGTGTTACATCGTATTGTTTACGCAAGCCATGCGACACAAACTTGTTGGTGCCGTTAACGCGGTATACAAACTTCGACATACCTTGTATATGCCCCTGATTGATCAGCTTCTTGAAAGGTTCTTCAGCATCTACATAGCCTAAATCTTTCAGCACCTTGCACCAGAAACGCGAGTATAGCAAGTGACCTGTAGCGTGTTCGCTGCCGCCCATATACAGGTCTACATCTTTCCAGTAATCTATTTTGTTCTTGGCAGCAAACTCGTTTTCATTCTTCGGATCCATATAGCGGAACCAGTACCAGCTAGAACCAGCCCAGCCCGGCATCGTAGTCAGCTCATACGCATGGCCTTTATAGTTCCAGTCTTTGGCGCGGCCCAGCGGAGGTTCACCATTCTCAGTAGGTTTATACTGATCGATCTCCGGTAAAGTTACCGGCAGATCTTTATCGGCTACGAGCTTCGGTATTCCTTTATCGAAATATACCGGGAACGGCTCGCCCCAGTAACGTTGTCTTCCGAAGATCGCATCGCGCATCCGGAAATTTACCTTGCGTATACCTATACCAAGTTCTTCTACACGCTGCAATGCTTTTTCGATGGCTTCGTTCCATACTAATCCATTCAGAAAGTCTGAATTGATCATCGTGCCCGATTTCGGTTCGAAGTTATCTTTCGTTATATCACTGGTGGGGCCTTCCAATACATCAATGATCGGCAGGTTGAAATGTTTGGCGAATGCATAGTCGCGTGTATCGCTGGATGGTACCGCCATTACAGCACCGGTACCATAGCCTGCCAATACATAGTCGGCAATCCATACCGGTACTTTTTCATGGTTGAATGGATTGATCACATATGCACCAGTAAACGCACCCGTAATTCTTTTTACTTCGCTCATGCGATCGCGCTCACTGCGGTTCTTCGCGATCTCTACATACTTCGTCACTTCTTCACGTTGTTCCGGTGTGGTGATCTTGTCCACAAGCTCGTGCTCCGGAGCAATCACCATGAAGCTTACGCCATATATAGTATCGATGCGCGTAGTGAATACACGAATGGACAAGTCCTGTGCAGCGTCAACTTTAAAATCAAGTTCACAACCAACACTCTTGCCGATCCAGTTGCGTTGCATTTCTTTTACCGGCTCGGGCCAGTCGATCGTATCCAGTCCTCTCAGCAGGCGTTCAGCGTATGCAGTAATGCGCATACTCCACTGCATCATCTTGATGCGTTCTACCGGGTAGCCACCGCGTTCGCTTACACCGTCTTTTACTTCATCGTTGGAAAGTACTGTGCCTAATGCAGCACACCAGTTTACCATGGTTTCGCTCAGGTATGCAATGCGATACTTCTGCAGAAAATCTTCTTTCGCTTTCTCGTTAAAACTTTTCCATTGTTCAGCAGTTATAGCCGGTGTATCTTCATCGGCAACAGCCACTATATTTTTATTGCCGTTCTTTTCCAGTTCAGCGATCAGTGCAGTGATGGGTTCTGCTTTTCCTTCAGCGCCAGCTTTTTTATTATACCATGCGTTGAACAATTGCGAGAAGATCCACTGTGTCCATTTATAGTATGCCGGATCCGATGTTTGCACTTCGCGATCCCAGTCGTACGAAAATCCGATCTGGCGTAACTGGCGTTTATAGGTCTCTATATTTTTAGCCGTTGTAACAGCAGGATGCTGCCCGGTTTGTATAGCATATTGTTCAGCAGGCAACCCGAAAGCATCGAAGCCCATCGGGTGCAATACATTAAATCCTTTTATGCGCTTGTAGCGAGAAACAATATCGGAGGCAATATACCCGAGGGGGTGTCCAACGTGGAGGCCGGCTCCGGAAGGGTAGGGGAACATATCGAGTACATAATATTTAGGTTTGGAAGTATCATCCTTTACCTTGTAAATACCCTCCGCGGCCCATTTATCCTGCCACTTCTTTTCAATGCGTTTGATCTCGTCTTTGCTGTAATCGGCCATGTTGTAGTTCGTTCTGTTAGGCGAACGGCAAAAATAAGCCTTTTGTGAAAATTACCGGCCTGAATGAAAGGCTTACTGCATACTTTTTTGAAAGGCTTCGATCATGGTTTTCAGCGCCTTATTGTTTTTATTCCGTTTTCGTAGCATGCCTACGGAGACAGGTTTGAGCGAATCGAGCGGACGGAACGAAACATGCGGATACTCTTCCTGCAGGGAAGCCGGGGCAAAGGTTAGTCCGAGTCCCTGGTGTACAAGCAGCACACGCGTGCGCGGAGATGACAGTTCGCTGACGATAACAGGCTCGCGATCGTTCCACTTCAATTGTTGCATAACGGCATCGTGAAGCCAGGGCTGGTCCTGGCGTTTGTATAAAATGAACGGCTGATCCTGCAGATCTTCGCGCGATAATGTTTTACGTTTTGCTAAAGCATGATCAGCCGGCAATACAACATGATATTCTTCCTCGGTGATAGCAGTCCATTCAAGAGCGTCATCCTGTACCGGACCAAACACTAATGCGAGGTCGAGCTGATTTTCTTTTACCTGTTGTATCAGCGTGGAAGTGCAATGTTCGGTAAACGTTACCTGCATCTCCGGGTATACCTGCTGAAACTGTTGTATCGTTTGGGCTATACGCAGCGGACGTATACCGGGCACAAGTCCCATCGCTAATTTACCAGCTTTCTTCTCGCGTATCGCGCGGATGCGTTCTTCGGCTTCTTCAACCTTCTCGAATATTTCAAGTGTATATTGATAGAGTAATTTTCCGGCATCGGTAAGTTCATTGCCTTGCTTGAGCCGGTGAAACAAAGGTATACCAAGCGATTCTTCCAGCTCTTTGATCTGCTGACTCAGCGGAGGCTGCGATATATTCAGTCGCGCAGCCGCCTTGCGAAAGTTCAACTCCTCTGCCAATACTTTAAAATAACGAAGATGCTTGAGTTCCATTCTTTTTTCAGATCAATGCGATAGGAATTACGAATTACAAAGATAGCATTGTCGCGACCAGTACTGCGTTCTTTGTAAAAGGTTCTAGCTACCAGCTGCGAGCTTCCAGGGTGTTACTGCTTAACGAGATGTTACCGCTCCCTGGCTAAGTTGAAGTAAAAATAGAATATATACTTAGATAATTGTGTAACATCTCAAACACACCCACTTACCAAACTCACACGTCTGGAAGCTAGTAGCCCGCAGCTTAGACGGCACTCCAAACACACCCTCTCCCAACCCCACACCTCGGGCAGCTAGCAGCTCACAGTTTTTTAAAAAAAGCCTGCGCTATCGCAATCAGGCAGTCATCAACTTAATAAATATGAAGTCATTACAACTAAAATTCCCCGGTTCGTTAGAAGGTATCCAATGGACTGACGCTGCTGCTCCTGTTGTAGGAGAGTATGATGTTTTGGTGCGCGTGAAAGCGACATCGCTTAATTATCGTGATTATGCTTTTATTATCGGAAAGTATCCGGTGGTAAAGCCGCTGCCTGTGGTGTTGGGCTCGGATGCGGCTGGTATTGTTGAACGTGTGGGTAGTAAAGTTACGCGCTTTGTACCGGGCGATCGCGTGATCAGTTTACTGCGACAACGCTGGTATGGCGGTAAGCTGGATGCTTTCAAAGCTTCGCTTCAGTTGGGGGCATCGGTAGATGGCGTCTTTACCGAATATATATCGTTCCATGAACAAAGTATAGCCAAGGCACCTTCAACATTGTCGTTTGAGGAAGCGGCTACGGTGCCAACGGCCGGGCTAACAGCTTTTCGTGTGTTGACGCAGTCGGGTATACAGGCGGGCGATACGGTGCTTATTCAGGGTACGGGCGGTGTGTCGCTATATGCACTGCAGCTTGCCAAGCGCATGGGACTGCGCACGATTGTAACCACCGGTAAAAAAGACAATGAAGAGTTTTTGAGACAGCTTGGCGCGGATGCGATTGTCAACTATAAACTACATCCGCATTGGTCACAGCAGGTATTGGAATTGACGCATAGCCGCGGGGTTGACCTGGTGATCGATGTGGCCGGTGGTTCATCGGTACAGGAATCAATTCATGCAACGGCTGTCAATGGGGAAGTGGCGCTGATCGGATTCCTGGAAGACACCAAAACAGCGATCGACCTGGTGAGTGTGATTCGCAGAAATATACGGTTGCAGGCCTATACTACCGGAAGCCGCGAAGACCTGGAACAGTTTGTAAAGTTCCTCGAAGTAAATCCGGTTCGGCCGGTTATTGCCGGGGTATATGACGATTATTATACCGCGTTCAAAGTCTTTAAAGGCAATAAAACTCCCGGAAAGATCATTGTACGCACGCCCGGGGTATAAATTTCGGTAACGGTTCATTACAGTTGGTCGGGCATGTTCTACAGTTCAGTAAGGTCTTTTTGAGGATGTGGGAACGGAAGTGAATTTTTGACTCATGATTCACACAAACCCAAATAAAAACACATCCTATATGAAATCATTCTCATTACTTCTGCTGGTAACATTCCTGACCATTTCTTTTGCTAACGCTCAGTTCGATGACAAATTCTATTTCCCGGTAAAGGCGTGGAAGCCGATGGAAGGTATTGCGTTCGAAGAAGTCAGCATCAAGACAGATACCGTTACACTCAATGGTATATTTTTGAAACCAACCGGCAAACCGAAAGCAACCGTGCTGTTCTTTCACGGAGCCGGTGGTAATGTCTCAACCTATACATTCATGACCAAGCCACTGGTTGATCGCGGCTTCCAGGTATTCATGATCGACTTCCGCGGCTATGGTAAATCTACCGGCAAACCTACGCACATCAATGTTGCTCAGGACGGACAGGTTGTATTTGATTACCTCATCAATCGTAAGGATGTAAAGAATACTAAACTCATCGTATTCGGAGCTTCGTTAGGTTCGCAGATCGCTACCAAGATCGCGAAAGACAATCAGTCAAAAGTAAATGCATTGGTGCTGGAAGGTTCACTCAGTTCATTCACCGATATAGCATTGCTATATGCTCCGGAGGAACAACATGCTGTGATCAAACAATACCTCGTGTCGCCTTATGCAGCGAAAGAAGACGTGAAGGCATTAACCAACATGCCGAAGCTGATCGTGCACAGCAAAGAAGATAAAGAAGCACCCATCGTTGGCAGTGAAATAATCTATAACAATGCGGTTGGCCAGAAAGAGTTCTGGACATTTGAAGGACAACACCTGGGCGGTATGAAGGCTGATGCCAATACCTATATCACCAAAATCGAAGCACTCGTAAAATAAAAGCAAAAAATTCAGGATGGGCTTTCTACAGTTCATCCTGATCTCCTTACAGCTCAGTAACTCCTTTTTTCAAAGGACTCTTCTTTCCAGAATCTTTACAGCATAATCCTCTCAACGATGAAACTATTCTACTCCGCTTTTCTCGCATGCATACTGGTAACGGGCTATAGCCAGACCCGCATCTCCGGTAAGATAACAGACGAACGCGGTGTCGCTGTACCGCTGGCCAACATTGTACTCGTAGATACTTACGATGGTACTACCTCTGACACCGAAGGCAACTTTGAATTCACCACCACAGAAACCGGCACCAAAATATTGCTGGTGAAATTTATAGGCTACAAAGATTTTCAGCGTGAAGTTGTGCTGGAAGGAAAGCCGGTAAACATAGCAGTGCCACTCGAAGAAATGATCAACGAACTCGAAGCCGTGATGATTACAGCCGGTGCTTTTGCAGCAAGCGATGAGTCGCGAAGAACCGTTTTCAAAGCGCTGGATATAGCGACCACTGCCGGTGCAACAGCCGATATAGCAGGTGCACTGAATACATTGCCCGGTACACAAAAAGTAGGGGAGAGCGGCAGACTCTTTGTACGCGGTGGTGATAGCAACGAAGCAAAGACCTTTATTGATGGTATGATTGTGCTGGATGCGTATAGTCCTTCTGCACCGAATACACCGTCACGCGGTCGCTTTCTTCCTTTCATGTTTAAAGGTACAAGCTTCAGCACCGGTGGATATTCTGCCGAGTACGGTCAGGCACTTTCTTCTGCACTTGTACTCGATTCAAAAGATCAATCAGAAATGACACGTACAGATATAGGTATACTTTCGGTGGGTGGCGATGTAGCACACACACAGGCCTGGTCAGGCGGATCCATCATTGGTAAAATTCAATACACCAACATCCGTCCGTATTTCGGTTTGATCAATCAGGAAGTAGACTGGGAAAAAGCTCCGGTATCGCTGGAGGGCAGCAGTGCGTTTCGTCAGCAGATCGGTAAAGATGGCATGCTGAAAGTATACGGTAACTTTAATCACACAAACTACTCCCTTTACCAGCACAGCATCGATGACTATAATTCAAAATTCCTGTACGAGTTAACGAATAACTACCGCTACCTCAATGGTTTTTACAAGCAGTCTTTGAATGATAAGTGGATGGTGCGCGGAGGTGTTTCCTATACCTATCAGCAAAATGACGCTTTCGCGGATCACGATAATATTGTTGAGACTGAAAAAGGTATACATGCCAAAACAGTGTTTGAAGGATCGCTCTCCGATAAAGTGGAGTTGAAGACAGGTGTTGAAGTATTGCAGCGTTCGTACGATCAGGAGTACATCATCAGTGATGGTGATGATTATGCACGCTCGTTCGATGAAACGATTGCCGGAGGTTTCGCGGAGGCCGATCTGTATACCAGCAATAAATTTGTAACACGTGCCGGTGCCCGCTTGGAGTATAATGACCTGATGAATCAGTTCTCGGTAGATCCGCGCATTTCACTGGCCTATAAAACCGGAACGTATAGCCAGGTATCATTTGCCTATGGTAAATTCCGCCAGACCGCGAAGAACGAGCTCGTGCGCATAAACCCTACGTTAGATCCTGAAAAAGCTGAACACTTTATTCTGAACTACCAGCGCATTGAAAACAACCGTACGTTCCGCGTTGAGACTTACTACAAGAAATATAGCGACCTGGTAAAATACGAGAACGGAAACGCTGCTGCAGTAAACAATGCAGGTTCTGGCTATGCGAAAGGTATAGAGTTGTTCTGGCGCGATAACCGCTCCCTGCGCAATACCGACTACTGGATTTCGTACTCGTTCCTGGATACCAAACGCAATTACCTGAACTATCCATACCGCTCAACACCAACATTTGCTTCGAAACACAACTTCTCGGTAGTATATAAATATTTTGTGCAGTCCATTAAGAGTCAGTTGGGCTTTACCTACTCCTATACTTCAGGTCGCCCGTATAACAACCCTAATGCTGATAAATTCAATGGTGGTAAAACACCGGCTTACAGCGATCTGAGTTTTAACTGGAGCTACTTGCCAAAGCCATACCTGATCGTTTACCTGTCGTGTACCAACCTGCTGGGGCGTGATAATATTTTCGGCTACGAATATAGCACACAGCAAAATGCAGAAGGTATATATAACGGCAGACCGATCCGCCAGGCAGCACCGCGATTTCTTTTCGTAGGTATATTCATCACTTTGTCAAAAGATAAATCTGTAAACCAGTTACCAAGTCTATAAATCGTAAACCTTAAACACATATATACATGAAAACATTAAACATCATTCCTTTCCTGATCGCTGTGGTGATCGTATCTGTATCCAACCTCGTATTTGCCAATGACAGCAAGTACATGGAAGCGATGCAAAAGAATATACACAGTGTTTATACAGCACAGTCTATTGCAGACCTCCAGACCGCTGTCAATACTTTTGAACGTATCGGTGCAGCCGAGAAAACAAAATGGGAACCATTCTATTATGCATCGTTCGGGTATATTATGATGAGCACAAAAGAAAAGGAAGCAGCTAAAAAAGATGCATACCTCGACTTGGCAACAACATCATTGAACAAAGCGAAAGAAATTCTTCCCAACGATTCAGAAATAATTGCGATGGAAGGCTTCATCAACATGATCCGTGTCTCGGTAGACCCTGCTTCCCGCGGACCACAATATGCAGCGCTCACCATGCAAACCCTGAACAAAGCTATAGCGATCGATGGCAACAACCCGCGTGCGTTAGCATTGCTGGCACAAATGCAATTGGGTATTGCACAGTTTTCCGGTTTATCGACAGCCGAAGCATGCGCTACAACCGATCGCTCCCTCGAAAAATTTGCTACCTTCAAATCAGACAACCCGCTGGCACCACAATGGGGACAGCAGATGGCGGAAGGAATGAAGAGTAAATGTCAGAAATAGCTTCGAGCTATGAGCCCTGAGCCACGAGAGGAAAAAGCCACAGGCTTCTGGCTGCCAGCTGCTGATAGATTATGTTGCTGACTGCTACATAGTAAGTACACATCAACGAATTACAGTCAACAGCCGTAGCCTTTAACTCGCAGCTCAAAGCTCGCAACTTAAAAAAGTACTACTAATAAAGATAAATCTGCATGCTATGGCGCCTCTGTTTGTGTTGATTGGTTCGTTTGGATTGTTCTGGTTTGTTAACCGGTTTGTGTTGAAAGAAAAGCATTCGGTTAGTTTCATGGGGCGTGTGGCCCTGGCGTTGATGTTGCTCATGACGGGATCGGCACATTTCTTCAAGACGGATGTAATGGTACAGTCTATGCCCGATATACTTCCCTATAAAACGGAGTTGGTATATTTCACTGGTATAGTGGAACTGCTCGCTGCCATCGCACTGCTGTTCGATCGCATCGCGAAACTAACCGGTATACTTCTCATTGTATTCTTTATATGTATACTTCCCGCCAACATCATAGGCTCACTCAAACACGTAGAACTGGGCGGCATGGAAAACGGACCGATGTACCTGGTGTTTCGCATTCCTCTCCAGGTGTTTTTTATCGGGTGGGCGTATTGGTTTTCGGTGAGACATTGAGTAAGTAGCTGCTAGTAGATGTCGGTGAGGTTTAACTTGTAACTATAAATATAATTTTCATAATGGCAGCGGGCGCTGCAGTAACGTCTCACAGCTCAAAGCTCGAAACTTCTAAGTAAAGTTCGCAGCTTTTCTTGCAGCCAGCAGCCAGTAACCAATTTAGCGTATGACAGTCGAATCAAAACTCATGTGTGGAATTATACTGATCACGATTCCGTCTATTGAATATGGCGGGTATTTTTTGTTGATGGTATTGTCGGGTAAGTTTACCAAAATGGAATTCAATGCTTTCCAGAAGTCCATGTTCAGGGCAGGGCATGCGCATGCCGGTGTTATTGTTATTCTGTCGCTGGTATGCCAGTTGCTCGCAGATCACGTAGCCCTACCGTTGGGTGCTACGTGGTTTGTGCGGGCTTCAATTCCGGCATCCGCGTTGCTTATCTCCGGAGGATTTTTCTTTTCATCGATGAGTCCCAATGCAACCCGTCCGAGTAAACTTGTAGCATTAATTTATACCGGTGCATTGCTATTGGCAGCCGGGCTTATTACGTTAGGGGTTGGATTACTCATATAAAGCACAAGGACTATAGCGTATGGCCATCGACCGGAGTCTGGTTATTAAGGAAATGAAGAGTGTTTTCGTTCTGATCATTCTCGGGATGCTGTTTGCATGGTCGGGACTGGGATGTAACGAATGTACTTTTAATTCGCCTCGCTTCTGGAAGATAGGCTCGCTCAATGCCCTGATGTGGGTCGCGCTCTGGAAAGGTAATTCATACCTGGCCAATTTTATTTCCTGGAAATGGCCGTGGATCAAATTTCCGATGAAGCGCTTCATCATCGGGCTCATCGTTACCATTGTATACTCGCTCGCGGCCATGTATGGCATCATCGCTTTATACTCGTGGAGTCTGCAGGTAGCGATCAACTATAGCACGGGGTATTCTATTCTTATTACGATCATCATTTCCCTGTTTATGCACGGAAGAGAATTTTTAATTAACTGGCGGCAGGTCGCTATCGATGCAGAACGCCTTCAGAAAGAAAATATAGCGGCTCATTACGAGAGTCTCAAAAGTCAGATCAATCCGCATTTCCTCTTTAATACATTAAACGTTTTAACCAACGTGGTATACGAAGATCAGGATAAAGCTGCCAAGTTCATCAAGCAGTTATCCGAAGTATACCGGTATGTATTGGACACACGCGATCGCGAGGTGGTAACGCTGGACGAAGAGTTGAAATTCCTGATGTCTTATTTATACCTGCAGCAAATCCGTTTCGGGGACAAACTGAAATTGAATATTCAACTGGAAGGCGTGAAGAGTATGGTGGCTCCGCTCGTGGTACAGATGCTTATTGAAAATGCCATCAAGCATAATATAGTATCGGAAGAAAACCCGCTGGAGATTCACGTATATACGATGGATAATTTTATAGTGGTGGAAAATAATCTGCAGAAGAAAATGGTATTTAGCGAAGAGTCAACCGGTATTGGTTTGGAAAACATCTGCAAGCGCTATGAGTTTCTCAGTAACACCCCGGTAGAAATTATTCAAAACGATAAGTTTATAGTAAAGCTTCCTGTTATTCCTGTTCACGCATGAATGTATTGATTATAGAAGATGAGCCGATGGCGGCACAACGGCTGGAGAACCTGGTAAAAAGTCTCGAACCTGCCGTTAATATTCTGAATAAGATAGATACGGTTAAGCGTGCCGTGTTGTGGCTGAAAGACAACCCCGTTCCTGATCTTATCTTCATGGATATACAACTGGCCGATGGTATCAGTTTTATGATCTTCGAGCAATGTACTATCAAGTCGCCTGTGATCTTTACTACTGCGTATGATGAGTATGCACTCAAGGCATTTAAGGTCAACAGTATTGACTATATCCTGAAGCCGGTTGATAAAGACGAACTGGCCGGAGCACTCACCAAGTTCAGGGCGCTTACCCGCCAGGAGCCGGAGACAAACGTGTTGCTGAGCAACATCGAGCAGACTATACAGATGCTCACCAAAAAACATAAGTCGCGGTTCGTTATTAAAGTAGGGGAGCATCTCAAGACCGTGGAGGTTGAAAATATACTCTATTTCTTCAGTCAGGATAAGACAACGTTTTGCTGCACGACCGACAACCGGAACCTGATTCTCGATTATACCCTGGAGCAACTCGAAGAGATGGTAGACCCCGCACGTTTTTTCCGGATCAACCGAAAGTATCTTATCGCTGCCACGGCCATGCAGGACATTATCAGCTATACCAACAGCCGGCTAAAGTTATTGTTGAAAGGATCGCAGGATCAAGACATTATTGTAGCACGCGAGCGTGTGCAGGAATTTAAAGACTGGCTGGACCGATAAGAAAATAGCGGAGGAGATATACTGTTAATTTTGGTTGATGATCTTCTTAAGATCTTCTATATCAGCTTGTTTGAGAGGCTTGGTGATATACTGAATAACATTTTTATTCTCGAATACGAGGTCACGGTCTTTAATGTTATTCGAGCTGGTGAGCACCACAATGCGCGACTTGGAAGTGACCTTTTCAGGGAGGTCCATAAATGTTTTCAGGAAAGAGAAGCCGTCTGTTTCAGGCATGTTCAGGTCAAGGAAGATGATGTCCGGGGCAGGTTCACCGTTGATGTTCTTGAGCCAGTCGAGGGCTTCGTTGGCTGACTTGTAAAGTACCAACTGGTTTGAGAAGTTGTACACTTCCAGGAACCTGCGCTGGATGAAGAGATCTATATCGCTGTCATCAATCAGGAGTGTCTTGTCAACCAATCTGGCCATAACATTTTTTAGAATGTGCATTACTAAATTTAATAAAAAGTAACCGAAGGCAGAAAAAATTACCCGCTATCCTTCAAAATTAATTTTCATACACATGAAAAATGTGTTAAACTTGGAACTCAAAACCTAAGCTTCACACTATGAAATTGAATCGTCTTACTAACTTCTGTGTATGTGTTGTGCTGGCCGCAGGGTTAGCTTCATGCGGATCTTCTACCAGCGATAAAGACAAAAACGCTGCTGATTTTCAGTCGGCTGACAGTCTGAAACAACAAATCGAAGAAGTAGTTTACAATATACCTTCTCCATCCGAAATACCTTACCTGTTACAAGCTACCGGTGCTGAATTCAATGAGAGTCTCATCAATTCACGTACAAAAGTTGATCAGTATGCTTCACGCACAGACAAGGCTGCATTAAACCTTGGTGTTTATGCTGCTGATATCGGGTACCTGGCTTCTTATGAAAAAACACAGGAGGCGATCGATTACCTGAATGCCTGCAAAACACTGGCAGATAACCTGGGTGTGATCGGTTCATTCGATGTTGAGATCCTGAAGAGATTCGAGACGAACATCGGTAACAAAGATTCATTAACGCATTTACTGGATGCTGCTATCAAGAAGACTGAGAACTTCCTGAAAGATGATAGCCGTAACAAACTGTCGTCACTGGTAGTAGCCGGTAGCTTCATCGAAGGCCTCTATATTTCAACCGGTCTTATCAAAACATATCCGAAGAACCTGTTGCCGGAAGATAACCGTAACCAGGTACTTACTCCGCTGATGCGCATTATACTTCAGCAGAAAAAATCAGTAAGTGAATTGCTGAAGATGTTGCAGACTGTTGAACAGACTGAGCCTGTAACAACTTTGGTTGGTGATCTTACTGCACTTGAAAAAGCATACGCTGCCTTGAACATTGAAGAGCAAATCAAAAACAACCGCGGTGACCTCGTGTTGTCTGACAAGAACCTCGAAGAAATTACAAAGGTGGTTGAGAAGATGCGTAAGAATATTACTGAATAAACTGTAAAAGTTTATGTAAGAAGAATACAAAGGGACTGGTTCAAGCCAGTCCTTTTCTTTTGGTGCCTGTCTTTCGATTATATTTAGAATCATGTAATTCAGTTTTATGAGTGAACCTCTACTTAAAGCCATTTTGCGGTTGTTCGCGGTAGTTGCTAAAGAAGATCAAGTTACCCACCAGGAGCGTGAACAGATCCGGAAGTTTTTGCAGGATCACCTCAGTCGTTCGGCTGTTGATACCTATGTAAAAAAGTTTGATGGCTATGTAGAAGCGTTGCCTGCAACGGGTGAGCTAGGCGTAGAACTGCAGCGCATCGAAAAGCTTTGTTCGGAAGTAAACCAGGAGCTTACGCAGAAACAGAAAGTAGTTATCCTGCTGGAGCTTCTCACCATTGTGCATGCTGATGAACAGATTACCCCGCGCGAAGAGGAACTCGTTAATGCCATTGGTGCAAACCTGAAAATATCACAGAACGAGATCGAAGCGATCAAGGTATTTGTAGACGGTAAAAATGCTGCTGCGCTGGACCACGATCATATCCTGATCATTGATGCCATGCCGGAAGGCTCGCTGAAGAAGGCGCATCACATCCAGCGTTCCGAGCTGCACGGATTTATAGCGATAGTATATATCGAGCAGGCTGAAATATACTTTATCAAATACCATGGCGGTTCAGATGTATACCTGAACGGTGTGCCGGTAAAGAGCGGCAAGATCGGTGTGCTGGGTGTAGGCAGTATGCTGCGCTGGGACAAAGATGAACCGGTATATTACGGAGACCTGCTGAACCGCTTCAAGAAGTTTGGTGATTTTCCACGACTATCGTTCGAAGGGAAAGGCATTAGCTTCAAATTCAAGAACGGAAGGTTAGGACTGCGTGATGTACATTTAGCAGAAGAGTCGGGTAATCTTATCGCGTTGATGGGCGCGAGCGGTGCCGGTAAATCGACTTTGTTGCATGTGTTGAACGGATCGGAGAAACCGTCACAAGGACAGGTGCTCATCAATGGTCTGGATATACATAACAACCCGCAGGCTATAGAAGGTGTGATCGGTTTTGTACCGCAGGACGATCTGTTGATTGAAGACCTCACGGTATATGAAAATATGTACTATGCCGCGAAGTTGTGCTTCAGCAATAAAGCAGAAGACGAGATTAACAAGCTGGTGATGAAAGTACTCGAAGATCTTGGACTGGAAGAGACCAAAGATCTGAAGGTGGGCTCTCCGTTGCGTAAAACCATCAGCGGTGGTCAGCGCAAGCGACTGAATATAGGACTTGAATTATTGCGTGAGCCCGCGGTGCTGTTTTGTGATGAACCGACAAGTGGTCTTTCGTCACGCGACTCGGAAAATATCATCGATCTGCTCAAAGAACTTTCGTTGAAAGGCAAGCTCGTGTTTGCTGTAATTCACCAGCCGTCATCGGATATCTTCAAGATGTTTGATAAACTTCTTATACTCGATACCGGTGGCTACCAGATATACTATGGCAACCCGGTTGACGCTGTGGTGTATTTCAAGAAGAGTATAAATCTGGTGAACAGTGAAGAAGGTGAGTGCCACGACTGCGGCAATGTAAACCCGGAGCAGATCTTCAACATCATTGAAACGAAGGTGATCAACGAGTACGGACATTTCACAAATGAACGGAAGATCACGGCCGAGCAGTGGAATGCTATCTATAAACAAAATTACCGTCCGTTTGCCGTGGAGACTTCGAGCGAAGTGCCGCATTCGACTTTGCGTATACCCACCCGGTTGAAGCAGGCGCATTTGTTTTCGCTGCGCGATATACAGGCCAAGATTCACAATCGCCAGTATATGATTATCAATTTGCTGGAGGCACCGGTGCTGGCTTTTATACTGGCGTTCATCGTGCGCTATTACAACGTGGATGATTCTGTAAATATAGGCTATGTATTCGGCAAGAACCTGAATATACCCGCGTACCTGTTTATGAGTGTTATTGTTGCACTCTTTATGGGATTAACGGTGAGTGCCGAAGAGATTATTCGCGATCGCAAGATTTTGAAGCGCGAAGCCTTTCTGCACCTGAGCCGCAGCAGCTATATCCTGTCTAAAATATCCATCTTGTTTATACTCTCCGCTATACAGACGTTTACGTTTGTGCTGGTGGGCAATTATGTGTTGGAGATACAAGGGATGTTGTTCCATCACTGGTTTATACTCTTTACAACGTCATGTTTTGCAAACCTGCTGGGACTGAATATATCCTCCGGTTTTAACTCCGCTGTTACGATCTATATATTGATTCCACTGCTGCTTATTCCACAGTTGATTCTGAGTGGCGTGGTAGTGAAGTTTGATAAACTGAATCCTGCGATTGGTAATACTGCAACCGTACCGCTGGTAGGAGACCTGATGGCTTCACGCTGGGCCTTCGAAGCAGCCATGGTGTCGCAGTTTAAGGACAACAGCTTCGAACGCGAATTCTATCCGTTTGACAAAGCGATGGCTAATGCAGACTATAAGAAAGTATATTTGATACCGGAGATAGAGAGCAGACTCCAGCATACCATCAACAATTATAAATCAACCGATCCGCAGGTACGAAGCAAAGTGGAGAACAACATGGTGTTGATGCAAAGCGAGATCAAGCGTGAACTCGAAGAGACCGGACAAACGCTGCCCGCGCTGGATAATCTAACCCTGGCTAAATTTGATTCTGCTGTGTACACCGCTATATCTGACTACCTGGTAAATCTGAAGCGATACTATATCAAACGGTATAACACAGCGGATGAACAGCGTGAGAAGAAGATATTCAATTATACCAGCACTCCGGAAAAAGAAGACGCTTTCAGCCGTTACCGCGAAGCGTATCATAACGATGCCATTACCGAACTGGTAAAGAATACATCGGAGACACACCGTATCATTGAGCAGGATGGTAAGCTGATCCAGAAGATATACCCGGTTTACAAAGAGCCGAACCCGGAGCACGCGATTGATTTCAACGCGCAGTTCTACATGCCGCAGAAACATTTTCTGAATCGTAACATCGACACATTCTTTTTCAATACCGGAGTGATCTGGTCCATGTCGCTCACGCTGGCACTGATGCTATATTTCGATGTGCTGCGCAGGGTTATCGATGGCATCAGTAATATTTCCAATCCATTGTACAGGCGAAATCCTAAATCCTGAAACGCAACGTTCAGGGCATCCCATAAAGTAATAGCGACCAGAACCGGTCGCTATTTTTTTTGCATCCGGGTAAAAATACCTGTTTTTGAAATCAGGTAATTATGCTCTGTATCCCGCCATGCTTTTCAAGCATCTTTGATCTATCAAAAGCTTTTGACCGAAAGGCGCAAACCGAAAAGCCTTAACAGAGTAGGTGTAATTATATTTTTATAACGATGCCATCCACTATTCCATACGATCCTTCCCTGGTGTTGGGTAATATTGTTCACCAGGAGCGACTTGATAATCTCACCGCCATCAGCGCATTGCAAGCTCCGGTTGATGCTGCCGAAGACACGTTGAACTCTTTCATATCCATGAAGCGGAGCATTGATATGACGATCCAGGAGTTGATCAATATGCAGATTGATACAACCGAGTTAATTAAAGAAAGTGCCGAGGTTGGTAAGAAGATACAGGAATCGGCTATAGTCTATGCCAAGGCCAAGCTTGATGCCGAAACCAAGATGCAACCACTACGCGCCAAAATTATAGGTGTACATGATGATATTGAAAGTCCCATAGACTATAACAAGACCGACATCAAGAAGATGCAGCTTTCGGCCGACTCACTGAAAATGAATGTGCAGTATTTTGCCTTTGACGAGAATCAACAAAGCTCCGATACGCACGCTGCCACTATCAAATCGTTTGTGAGTGAAGAGGTAAGCTATATGGGCGAATCATATCAGTCGCAGGCCAGCAGCGCTGTGCAGGCACAAATGAATAGCCAGCACTCGCGGCATAGTATATCCGGTACACTGGTAATCAGCGTTACATGTACACATCGTGATGCATCACTTCTGGCTCCTTTTATACTTGATGTTGATAAAGCTGTGCGCGTTTGGAATCGCGTCTATAAAAGTGATATGATCAAAACGGATAGCATTACGAATATGGCGCAGATTGCAGCGCAGTCGGGAACAGAAAAAGAAAAATCACTCACCATTCTTTCCGGTGCTACGTACGGTTCATGTTTTATAGGCATGGTACATATACTCGATACAACGGACACGCGTTCGAGCGAAGCGATGTATTCTGTAGCGGCTTCGTTGCAAACTCAATTTAAGGTTGGTAACTGGCTGGCAAAGGCGTCCGGAGGAATGGGTGTCGATAGCAGTTTCTCCAATGACGCCAAGAACTTATTGAGTTCGCAGAATGTGACATCGCATTGTACACTGGTAGCCATGGGATCTATACCTTCCATTAAGTCCAATACCGTGCAGATGGGAGTGAAGGGATTCGCGGATGATGACGGGGCAAAGTCCATGGCGGCTGTTCAGAAACTACAGAATGCAACCGCGACTGAAAATGATTCGGTGGATTCTTCCGCAGAAGCTGCCCGCACCGGCGGACAACTGGTAGCAATGAAGAGCTCGCAGATATCGGCTACACTAAGTGCGTTGTCGGATATAGATAAGCAATCCAACAAGGTGATCGACACGAATTCGATGATGGATGCGCTGGAAGACTATATCAATAAATGTCTTCAGGGAAATGTAGGCGTACCGATCAATTACTATCTCAAGCCTATAACCAAATCGCAGATCGCACAGATGTGGATGACTAAATACTATCCCGGACAGTATCTGGCTATATCGGGTGATGATAGTGCTCCAGCAAATAACAATGCACCTAAGTCTTGATATTCATTAGCTAAAATATAGGTCATTCATTCTATAGAATAGAACGGAGTTCCTTGAAAATCCTTCAAGAGAGTAAAGCGTGGATGCCGAAAAACGATATGAGTAAGCTGAAAAACTAAAATCTTAAATACAATGGAAGCGTCTAAATTAAATCAAAACAAATGGGGTGTTTGTGGTTTTGTCGCTGCGATTCAGGCGGCCTCTGATACCGGTGTTGTTAATTTGCTAAAGGACACAGACTATAATACATTGTTCCCGGTGATCGATAAATTCTGCGGCAGCAATGCCGATATTGAGAAAGAGCTTTTGGATTTCTCTGCGGTGTTTGGTGTGCAGTATGCCTATAAAAATCTGGCAGAGGTAGTTGGCAAAATGAAAACTGATACAACGTTGCTGGGAGATAATATGGGAATTGCAATGACTGCCAACGGAGTAAGCAGGCTTTGTAAAAGTCTGGGGCTGAAAAATTCAGACTTCCATGGCACGACCTCCACAACCAACTCGCTGGCGAGTAACCTGAAAAGCAAAAAGACGATATATGGCTTGGGACGAGCTACTGGTAAACCAGGCGGTTATCGAAATGGTCTGCTGCACTGGGTATATATTGATTCCAATGGAAATTTGTTGACCTGGGGGCAATCTGTTTCCCCCGATAAAACTGTCGATTTCTTGACCTCAAACGGGTACGATAAAGTTACTCACTATATACCGCTCAATTAAAGAATACCTATATCATATACCCGCCTGCTAAGGCATTGGCAGGCGGGATGTTTTACTTTTCTTTTACGAAAGCAAAAAAACGTGGCTTCATCCATACCATACGATCATCCGTCCCTTGTTCTCGGAAATATAGTGGATACTTCTATTCTGAACCGGATGAAGAAGATTGGTAGCCTTCAGGCGAAGACCGATGCTGCCATGGATAAACTGAACTCGCACATCGCCATGAAACGGAGTCTTGGTATGATGCTGAATGAGTTGGTGAACCTGAATATTGATGTAGCGGATGTAAATACCAGGATCGCGGAAGTAGATACCGCTATTACGCAGGCTGCTGTCGACTATATGACAGTACGCCTTGCCAATGAAACGGGCATTCAGCAACTACGCGAAGAAATTACTGAGCAAGAGGTAAGTGATACAATGGAGAGTCCGATTGACTATACCTTGAGCAGTATAAAGCGATTGCCGCTATCTTCTGAATCACTGAAATTGGATGCACAGTATTTTTCGTATGGGAGCAACGAAGAAGACGCTTCCGCCAGTATAGAGAACTACATTCGCGAATCAACACGAAATATAGGAGCAAAGTCTGATGAGGTAGCAAAAGCTGCAACGGAACAGATAAGGCAGCAACGCAAAAATCACAGCCTTGCCGGTACACTGATCATCACAGCAAGTTGTACACATCGGAACGTAGCCATCATCGAACCGTTTATACTCGATGTCGATAAAGCTATACAAACCTGGAACGCAATATATAGGGATGAGCCGATCAACGTTGATGAAGAAGAAGGTGTCCAGACAATAGCAAAAGGTTCCGAGGCAAGTGGAGATAAATCGCTCAGTATACTTTCCGGAGTTGCGTATGGGTCAAGCTTTGTAGGCATGGTACATATACTGAACAAGACACTCACCGATTCGGCATCGATGGTCTCGCTGGCATCTGATATACAGGGCAGGCTAAAGATCGGGAGCTGGCTGGAAGATGCGTCCGGAGGTTTTGGTGTTGATTCATCCATCGCCAATGAAGTAAAAAATTTACTCAGTACACAGAATATAACGTCTCACATCAGTGTGATTGTTATGGGCGTGCTGCCTTCGATTGCCTCAAAACAATTGAGCCTGGGGTTGAGTAAACTGGTTGATTCCGATTCTGAAAAAATGACTAATTATTTATCAGCTATATCTGCTGCAACCAGCGCAGAAGCAGAAACACTGGAGACAGGAGCTACCGGTGCCAGGACAGGAGCGCGGTTGTTGAACATGCAAAGCGCAACTATAAAAAGCGTAATGCAGGGGCTGGATAAAATTGACCAGGGCGCAAACCAAATGCTTGATATTAATTCGATGATGGCGGCCTTCGAAAATTACCTGGATCAGATCAAAGCGAAAGACCGTGACGTTGGTGTGCCCGTGAGTTTCTACTTAAAGAATATCAATCGAAAGCAGTTAGCGAAGTTGTGGCTGGATAAATATTATCCCGACAAGGAAAAGCCTGCTGCGAACAACGTGCCTCCGGTAACTGATGTAAAATAAATTTCTTTTAAACTATATACCTGTTATGAATCATCGTGATAAAACTGAAGAAGAGATATCCAGAATTGTAGGTCACGTTTATGATGGTTCTATAGCGTTGCTGAGTGCGTGTATTTTGATTATTACGTTGTTTGAGGTTGCAGATAAACGCCAGGCATATTTTATAGATGAAGTGCTTTGTGTTTCATCTCTTTTCTTTACAATCTCCATGATGCTGTCATACTTTTATTTACGGGGAGTTTGTGGTATTCGGTATCGCATTATTGCGAACGTCATTTTTGTCATCGGCCTGGTTAGCATATTGGTAGCCGGTATATTTCTGATCATGGAATATTAGCAGTGTATGTTTTTATTTTCAGTGTTACTCTGTAATAATCTGGTATGCGTGCTTTTACCGAAATAGAGAAGAGGTTTATTCGCAGGCTTGTTTCCATGCCGGCCGATGGTGTCTTTTCGATCAGTCAGCTACTGGCGCAAACACTGTTTACGAAACGCTACAGACGTGCCCTTATTCTTCAGACGGAAGCGCGGTTTGCTGTGCTTTACATCCATGCAGAAATCTTTAAGGATGAAAATCTTCGGAAAAAAGAAACTGCTTTATTCCTGGATATACTTTCTTTGATACGTTACCTGCGCGATCAGCGGTATATATCTTTGTTCATCGGCACCACAACCCGGCTGAAGCCGATGTACTTTTGGCAGGATGTTGTTACCTATCCCGTTCCTAAAAAGGATAAAGTTGTGTTGAATGATAATGGCTACTATACTGCGCATCCTGAATTTATTTGTGATAAGAATGATCGCGTTGTATACCAGGGAATTTTATTTGATACCGATGCATACGACATGATGGCTGAAAACCTGGTGGGATCAGTATATATATCCCGCGCGCTTCGAGAGCTTGTGCAGCGAAATTTCAGATCGAAGGAAGATATCCGGTTTGAAAAATTGAAGCGTGTACTGATGGGATGTATCGCGGTAATGAGCTTGTTTACTATATCTGTCGTGATAGCGGCCTTCCGGTATAATGTTCCGGAGCGTGGAGTACAGGAGCCAATCAATACAGAGATCATCATACACGATACGGTGTCGCAGCACGATGAGCAGATTGATCATTCTGATTACAACACTATATCCACGCTATACGGCATTGATGTCTCAAAATATAATGGAGATGTGATAACAGAAATTAATGCAGAGGATAGTCTTAGTTTTATGATCTGTAAGGCTACAGAAGGCGTAACGATTACTGATCCTGATTTTTTGAGCAACTGGCAGGCGATGAAAACGAAGGGAATGATCAAAGGCGCCTATCATTTTTATCGTGTAAATGATGATCCGCGTAAGCAAGCTAATCACTTCTGGAAAACAATACAAAAGATCGATTCACTGGATATAGCCCCCATTGTGGATATTGAGCAGGGAAGTATAGCACGTTCTGGAGTTGTAGATATGATGAAACTGGAGCGTGAGCTGTTTCAGTTCCTGAACTATATAGAAACAAAAAGCGGCCGTATACCGATGATCTATACGGACCTCAGTTTTGCGAATACATATCTGAAACACGATGTCTTTGCACGGTACCCATTGTGGCTTGCCGAGTATACCAGTGACGATGTTCCTGTTGTACCCCACACCTGGAATAAGAAAGGGGTGAGGATATGGCAAAAGAAGGACAGCTATAACATTGCATCGCACCCGACAGACTTTGATGTTTTCTTTGGGAGCAAGACTGAATTATATAAATAGCGCCATCACAATGTATACCGGTCAACATCCACAAGATTATTTTTCAATGCAAAAACCACCAGGCCCGCTGTATTTCTTACGCCCGTTTTTTGTAGCAGATTGTTCCGGTGTCCATTAACCGTTTTTACACTGATATATAATTTCTCCGCGATCTCTTCTGCTGTTAGCTGGCGGCATACCAGGTCGAGTATTTCCTTTTCGCGTGACGTGAGATAGGTTGTGTCGTTAAGTGATATCTTACTTTTCTTTTTTTTTGAAAGACCATTCTGAATGGCATACATCGTGCGTTCGTTCAGGTAAAATCCTTTGATGGTTACTGCATGAATGGCTTCCCGTACTTCTTCGGGGTCGGTATCTTTTACCAGGTAGCCGTGCGCACCTTGCTCGATGAGATGTGAAATATAGTCTTCGTGTTGATGAACAGACAAAATTATAATTTTGATTTCCGGGTATGTAGACCGGATATGTATAGTCAGATCAATTCCGTTTAATGCAGGTTCTTTATCCGTTGGCAAGCCGAGGTCGAGCAGTATTACATCGGGTTTCTCAATCGCTTCCTTTAACAAAGTAACAGCCTCAACGCCTGTACTGGCTTCCAGGGTAACTTTCATTCCGGTCCACTCGTGAATAATAGCCTTCATTCCTTTTCTAAAAAGCAATTGGTCTTCAATCAGTCCGATGCGTATCATACTCGTGGTATATTTTCGGTGTGATGAGAATTTTGCATTTCTTTTGCAGGCAGTATGATGGTTACAGCCATGCCCGTGGTATGTTGCGTTGTGAATGACACCGTGCCATTCAATACCGCCACTCTGCTCTCAATATTCTTTATGCCTAGTCCTTTTGCCGGTTCTGTCGTTTGAAACCCGCGACCGTCATCACAATAGCGTATATGCAGCGCGCTGTTAATCAGCTGAAATGTGATTGCTATACTCTTGGCGTTGGCATGTTTGATTGTATTGTTGATCAGCTCCATCAAGATTCTATATATACCCAGTTCCACTAAGGCAGGAACACGCTCGAAAGCTTCGTAATGTAGTGTCATATCGATGCCGCCTTGTTGTAGTATAGATGCTTGTCCCTCCATGACGTGAATCAATCCAAAAGTCTCCAGGGCGGGAGGAATTAACTCGTGGCTTATTCTCCTGGAGCTGTTCAACGCTGCAATTGTAAGTTCCTCTAGCGACACCAGGTAATTTCTTTGTTCATCGGAATAACATCCGGATTTGTTCAGTTGAATGAGGTTCATTTTTAGCATGGAAAGCACCGCGCCCACTTCATCATGCAGGTCGCGTGAAAAACGCATGCGCTCTCGTTCCTGTGTCTGAATGTTGCTTCGTAAAAGATCGAGTTGGTAATGATGTTTCAGCTCCTCAGTCTTTAGTCTTTCTTTTAGCAACGTATTCCGATATCGGGTATATAGCATAATGATAAAAATAACAGTCAACAGGAAACCCATTGTGCCGATCAATACTAAATGGAAGATAGCTTTTTCCTCTGCAGCTCCCATAGTGCTATTGATAGTAGTATATTATAAAGTATGATGATAAAACCATGAATGCTCCAGATCGCCCGGTTGAGGTCTTTGGATAGCCCCTGTATATACTGACCAAAGGAAAATATCAGCAGGCATGTAGCCGAGTATATCAGGATGGCGTAAATAATCAGGCGGATCGATCTGCTGCCTGCGTAGGTGTCACCTTTTAAGGAACCAAGAAGATAGCGTAAGGCATAGAGTATAAATGCCGAACTGGCTACGCTTCTGCTGATGGTGTTATACCGGTATATTTCATGTTTATTGAATATAAAAGGTGTAAGCCATATAATAGTAAAGATGAAGCTTAACAAAAGCGCAGTTTTTTTGGATAAGAACGTTGTAATCGATCTGAAGAACAGCGTAATCAAAATAAACTCTACTAAGGTGTGAATGTGAAACAGCGGCATATTGTTCAGACTCAATGTCCAAAGTATTTTACTTACTATTTCCAGTATGAGCGTAACAATCACACTAACCGATAGCCAGTAGAAGGGAGGCGGTATCTTTCCCGGCAAGAGTTTCATAACAATAAAAGGGAAGGACACAGATATACTGCACGCCCATAGAACCAGTTTGGTGAATGAAATTTCCACCGGTGTTTGCTTTTATTGTTTTTGAACTTTACTGCTGCTGTTACTAATATATAGCGGACTTCCGGAGTCGCATGTGTTGGGACAAGGACTTGTCAGATCAAAAATGAAATCTTGCTCCCGGGAATTGGGAGCGATCATGTCGACCCCGGTCTCCAATACACCAACCATGAGTAGCTTGAACTCTTTATTCTGGGTGGAATCATTTTTACCAATAGCGAGGTATAAACGTATACCGATGGCCGGCACCTTCGAAGATTCAGCTTCTTTGATAAACTGTTTCAGATCTTCGATGGGGATGAAAAATCCCTGAAGCGCTTTGAGCGAGTCGATGACACAATTTTTTCGTTTGTTGTCGTTGGATGTTAGCTGGTTGATAAAACTCTTCCAGTCTTTTCGCCATTCAATCGCTAACGACTTGGGAATTTTATTGGAATTTTTAGGCTGAGCATACACGTGAACCGATGGTAACATCGTAACGATAAGCAAAAAAAGAATGATGGTGCTGGCGCGTGCAGCGTTGAGGTAGATTGAGTGTAGCATGATAACATTTGTTATATGCTAATTTATAAATTAGAACGGATAGAATATACTCTGTATTTTTTTGTTTGTGAAAACTTTATACTGGATATATACTATATATGTTTTAACGTTTAAGTGAATGTTATGATAAACCAGAGCACCGGGCGCTGCGGACTTTCGTGAAAAAGGTATATTTTATAGATCCGGGATCTGTTTGTTGCGTGACTTTATAGAGCGTGTCATGTTTTGGAATCCCTTTGATATCCCTTTGATATAAAAACGCGTCTTAGAGTGTTCAGATATTTGTACATTTGAGTTTAACCAAATGATCAATGTTCTTCATCATTTCCAAATTAGTCAACAACCTGATATTGCCGCTTGCTATTATAATGTTACTGCTGGTTCTTTCGATTGTATTGAAGAATCCGAAGTGGAAGAAGCGTCTGCAATACAGTGGAGTAATCCTGCTGTTCCTGTTTTCAAATGATTTTCTGGCTAATGAGGCGATGCTGGCCTGGGAGATCAAGCCGGTTGCATATAAAGATATGGCGCCCTATAAATTGGGAATTGTACTGACCGGAACCACTATTCCGGGACTCGAACCGAATGACCGTATATATTTCAGTCGCGGGGCCGATCGTGTTACCCATACTGTTGAGCTATACAAGAACGGATTGGTTGGTACAATCCTGATCAGCGGTGGCACGGGCCGTTTGATTGCCGAAGACGAACCGGAAGCCGATAAATACAGGCGGGCTATGATGATGATGGGAGTTGATTCTACCGATATCATTATCGAGAATGAGACACGCAACACAGCTGAGTCTGCACAGCAGGTAGTAAAGATGCTCGATTCACTGAAGTATAAACCGGAAGAATGCCTGTTGATTACATCTGCTTTTCATATGAGACGTTCGCTTGCCTGCTATAAAAAAGTAGGTTTGAATATCCAGCCTTTTACAACGGATTTCTATTCGCATCCGCGGGAATATTATCCCGATGCTTTTATTATACCCAAGCTGGATGCGCTACATGTGTGGCATAAATTATTCAAGGAATGGGTCGGGATGGTTGCCTATAAGTTTGCAGGGTATATCTGATGGAACTTCGATCTAGACTGTGCAAAAAAAAAGAAAGCTGCCCTGCGGCAGCTTCTTCGGTTTAGGTTGTGTTATATCTTTTACTGTGGACTTACTGGAAGGCCAGTGCCTTTGTATAGGCCCAGATTTACTTGCGGAACTGTAGATCCAAATTTAGCATTTATTGCGTTAATAAAAATATTGGCAACATACGCATAGCCTCTGCTGTTCGGATGGATACCATCTTCCGAGAAGGCCCCGGTAGGAGGAGTCAGTGTAGGTGTAATCGTCACGCCACTCTTAACCTCGGCTGTAGCTGTTACAAGGGCTGAGAATGTTGCATTCACATCTGCCAATGCCAGGCGACTGTTGCTCTCTACAGTTCCTTTAATAATGTTGTTGAGGGCCGTAGTACGCGTGCGTATCTCGGTAACTTCCGTTGAAGTAAGTATATATTTATCTTCAAGCGGTACCGTAACACCATATACCATTTGTGCATTACCACCCACGGTAGTACCCAATATAGCTCCGGCGGATAAAGGTACGAGATCCGTATTTTTAGTCTGACGTGCTTTTGCATACGGTAAAAGTGCTGCAGCTTCTCCCTGCATATAGGGGCTGAGATCGGTAAGTGTCTCATCGGTTAACAAGATTGAATTTTGTCCTGCGGCATATGATACCTTGCGCAGATCACGTTCTGCTGCAGTGATGATACCCAGGGACGCAATCTGATCCAGAAAGCCATTATAGTTATTTGCTAAGTTCGTTGTAACAGTAGCTGCGGTGGCAGCATCCAACGGTATGGCATTCCATTTCACGGTTGTAAAGTGTGGAATAGTAGCCACATCCGGTATATTTCCAACCACACCTTTCAGGTTTGCATTGGAACCGAGTATACCATTCAGTGCAAAATTATACTGTGCAGAGAAATCATCGATAGAAGTAAGTCCTACAGGACCTGATCCACCCGCTACAGCGTATGCGAGTACATCGCCATTACCTGCCCAGAACAGGAAGAATGTTCCCTGCGCTCCGATGGCATCGCCTAATATAGTAGAGGTTCCGGGAACAGAGGCAAAGCGTGCATACAGTCCGTTGTAAGCCGGGTTAGCTTGAGAATTAGGACCTCCTGTTGCAGCGGTAAGTATTTGTCCGAGAATTATACCGGGTACGCCAAAGTTATTCAGCTTCGATTTATCACCGGTATAGGCAGTCGGTAAATCTGCAGTGTTGTAGGGAGCCGGTACTCCGGGATATCCGGCTGGTGTAGGGCTTGCTGTTTTCGAGCCGCTTCCATCAGCATCAAACAATACCAGTCGTCCTAAAATTACACCGGCACCTACGTTCGAGTTGGTGGAGTTGAAACCGTTCACTGAATTTATATCCGGCTGGTTGAAAGTGGCCGAACCGCCAGCGCATTCAAACTGCTTGTTCAGAATTTTACCAAGCGAGTTGTTTTGTCCTTCGGTAAACAAGGCACCCGCCTGAAAGCCGGCCGTGAGAGCATCGCCAATCACAACAAATTTAGAGAAGTCAGCGGAACCCGCCGTTGCATCTTCACACGAAGTGTCTGTTGTTGTTTCGGGTGCTTGCAGATCTATATCTTCCTGCGAGCATGCGCCCAGCAACAGAAGCAATGAAAGTGTATATCCTCTATAATTAATCTTTTTCATGGTAAGTCAAGGTTTGGTTCTTACTTAAAGAATTCGTCAAAGGTCAATGATATATAGTACATCTGGCCTACGAATGGTCCACCGAAGTTAGTTCTGTAGTCACCGCCAAACAGGTTTGTACCACCGAGCTTCGCTGTCGTTTTGATGGAAGATATTTTGTAGCTCAGCTGTGCATCAAATACACCAAACTCAGGAATTTCAGCTTCCCCGAAATCAGACTGCCACAGGAAATTTTCCTGCCAGCGGTACGTAACGTTAAAGCCTAAGTTCTTGGTAACTTTACGATTGCTTAAACCAACTGAGAATTTATTTTCAGGTGTGTTGAAGCCTGCGCGGAAAGAGCTGTTCGCATCACGGTTGTCTTCGAACGTAGCGTAGTTGTAACCACCGCTCAAGGTATATCCTTTGAATAAGCTATAGTTGATACCAATACCGATACCGTATGAAGTAACATCATCCGGGAAGTTTACATACGGAGAATATATAGTTCCCGCAGCAACGGTTTTACCCTGGTGTGTTGTTGCTTTCTTCAATGCATAGTTGTCGCCACCGATGAAGTCCGTATAGGTTGTGTAGTATCCCGTAAGGTCTACAAACACTTTGTTGCTGAAGGTTCCGCGATAACCAACTTCCCACGACTTCAATTGCTCCGGACCAACGTATGGTATATTTGCTTCTACGAGTAGAGAAGGATTACCACCACTTGTAGTTCCGTCTGCATTTAATGTACCACCGGAACTTCTGAAGGCACGATATGAAGCTTCGGTATAGGCGCCACCATTATGTAATCCATAACGCGATGCATTGGCTTCTGTACTTCCCAGGAGGATGTTTGTACCTAAATCAAAGTATATAAACTGGGCTTGTGTATCCGGGTTGCGGAAACCAGTCTGGTAAGAAGCCCTGATGTTATGATTTTCGCTGAAGGTATATACCGCCGAGATACGTGGTGTAATGCGGCCATCGAAGTTTTCGTTCTTGTCATAGCGAAGTGAACCGGTAAGTTTCAGAGCTTCTGCTATAGTTTTGGAGATCTGTCCATAGAAACCAAACTCGTTAATGGTAATGCGTTTGAAATCAGTTCCGTCATCCGGATCTTCATTGAAGATCGTTCCATCGGAGAACAAGCTATATTGACGGAAGTTACCGCCTACCTGTATTTCGGCAAATTTGATCTGGTCAGCAAAGTTATAGTTGAACTGTGCGTGATATAGTCTGGAGTTATCTTTGAATTTAGCTCCGGGAGGGTTGCGCTGGAATAAATCGTTGCGTACGGATTCAAGCAATGAATTATACTCGGCACTTCCTACAGCTGGTCTGTTACGATCAGCAAAGGCACGTGCTGCTGTGTGACTTCCGCCCGGTATACCCTGGTCTATAAAATATCCCTGCATAGCCAGTACATATTCCTGCGCCCAGGTTTGTGAAGGCTTGATGCGCTCATTTACATAAGAACCTAACGCAGCTACGTTGTATGAATCACCTGCGTTAGTCTCCGTCATATAGGCACGCACGAAGAAGTTGTTGTTACGTAATTCCAGTTTATGAAACTGTTGTGTGAAGTCGCGCAATGCATATTTCTGTGAGCCCTGGTATACGGAGCTACCACCACCGTAACGATAGTTATAGAGTATCTCTAAGTTATCAGTAATGCGATAGTGAAGCGCTACATCACCTTTTATACTTTTAGCATCGCGGTTATCAAGCAGGTCGCCTTCTTTCCAACCGGTTCTGTGAATGTTACCAACGCTGGGTACACCAGTGGGCAGTTCAATTTCATCACCATATAGGTTTAAGCCATCAAAATCAGGAGTACCGCTGAGGTCCGTTTCTGACGATGGTCTGTTGACATCTGTTTTATAGTCGTTACCATACCAGTCTTCGGCATCAAGCAATGACAGGTTTATCTTAAACGCGAACTTGTTGTTGAATGATTTTGCATAGCGTATAGCTACGTTATAATATGGAAATGCTTTATCCTGTGCATCGGATGTTGTAGCACCTCCTTTGAATTGCACACTCAATCCCGGGTAGTCAAACGGACTCTTGCTGTTCATGAGCAACAATCCGTTAAATGCGTTTGGTCCGTATAGGGCAGAAGCAGCTCCCGGAAGTAACTCCATACTTTCCATATCCAGTTCACCTATACCTACAATGTTACCGGTAGGGAAGTTGAGCAGGGGAGCTGAGCAATCCATACCATCAATGAGCTGTACAAATCTTGTGTTTGCTATCGTAGCAAATCCGCGTGTATTGATCTGCGGAAAATTTAAACTGCTGGAAGTCATCTGTACTCCTTTTACCTGCGCGAGTCCTTCATAGAATTCAGGAGCAGCGGTTGCCTGTATAGCCAGGCGATCAACGTGTTCAACCGCAGTGGGTGCTTTTGTAAGACTCTCCGGATAGAAACTTCCGGTTACAATTACTTCTCCCAGAACACTTTCTTCAGGCTCTAATTTTACATCCAGTCCTGTGGTGTTGGCATCGGTGATCTGCAGCTCGATCTTCCGATATCCAGCATAAGAAATTTCAAGCGTAAGCGGAGGCTGACTGTTTACAGACAACGAAAAATTTCCTTCCACATCGGCTGTGGTCCCGGCAACAGTTCCCTTTACTTTGATACTTGCCATAGGCATGGCTTCGCCCTGAGCATCTGTTACCTTACCCGAGATGGTAGTCTGCGCAAAGACCATCGAGCCAGACAACAGCATCACTAGCACGGTCGCTAACGAAGCCTTGTAAAAGTTTTTCATAGATACAATTTGGTTTGGTTCTTAGGATTATGACTTCCGTTTTTCAGAAACCCGAAATAGTATGCATACCGAGTTTCTTATCGAAAAGTACAAAAATTCTACAAAAAACAAACGTTTGAAATCACTTGTTGTAACGCTGGACCAATTAAAGGAGGGAAAAGAAGAGGTTTTTCAGGCTTTCTTTTTAAAAGAAAAAGTATCAGAAAAGACGAGTGGAGCGGTAAAAATCCGCGACTCTATCTATACCTGATACTTTTCTGACAGCGGGAGGGTGCTGTTTATTCGTCTTTTGTATTCTGGATGTGCTTTACAAGGCGCTCACACAACGCGTTGATCTCGTTCGCTATATATTCATCACCCGTAGCGGTAAGAGCACTTTGTGCCAGACCACCAATGCAATCAATATAAAAACGCTTCATTTCGTGCACGGGCATATCCTTCGTCCACAGATCGATGCGAAGTGTATTCTTATGCTTATGATCCCAAAGTGCCACACTCATGGACTTGGTTTCCGAAAGGCCTGGATCCGGCTTATCAGTAGCATCCCACAGGATTTTATCCGGCACATTATTATGATCCAGCTCGACAGAGAAATTTATGGTTGACTTTTTCATGGGAGCAAAAATAGTGATGAACGTGTTTAGGTGGGCACGTGTTTACGTGTTTATGTTTTTACGTGTGTAAGTGTTTAGGTTCATCAGTTTCGCTGATATACTCTGCCAATACGAAGACACGTGCACACGTACACACCTAAACACGTCAATAGCTTGTTTCATCCAGCTTCACCTTCCCCTTAAACGTCCAGAAGACGAAGGTGGTGTAGGCAGCTACCAGCGGGACTCCGATGGCGGCTACGGTGAGCATGATGCCGAGTGTTTTGTTGGAGGAGGCGGAGTTGTATACGGTGAGGCTGTTGGCTGGTGTTTGTGGTGAATAAATTATGGTCGGGTATAATTCCAGCGATACTATGATCAGGGCTACACTGATGACTACTGCGGAAGACAGGAAGGCCAGCAGGTATTTTCGTTTGGAGATCTGGCGCGTGATGTTGGCAATGGCGAGGACCATGATCACGGGAAGTATAAACATGCCGGGACTATCATGAATCTGATCGACCAGGTGTGGTATATATAGCAGGGTATAGAAGGATGTGATGACAAAACTGATCACAAAGAATATGGTGGTTCTGCGTACGATGATGGTGAGCTTGGCGTATAACCGGTCTTCTGTTTTCATAACCAGGTATATAGCTCCGTGCATCATAAACAATGCGAGTGAAGTTATGCCGACCATGATCGAGTAGGGGTTGATAAAGTCTGCGAAGTCGCCACGGTAGATGTGGTCTTTATCAAGTGGTATACCGATGGCTACATTGCCGAGTATAAATCCTAACAGAAATGCAAGCAGTCCGCTGGAGAGACAGTAACTGATGTCCCACATCTTGCGCCACCAGAGCATCGGTTCTTTACTTCTGAATTCGATGGAGACTGCACGAAAGATCAATGCTACTAGAAATATCATGAACGGTATATAGAACGCAGAGAGGAGTGAGGCATAAACTTCCGGGAAACCGGCAAACAGTGCACCACCTCCGATAACCAACCATACTTCGTTACCATCCCACACGGGGCCTATAGCATTGAGTGCCGTGCGTCTGCTGGTTTCTTTGTTGAAGAATAAATGCAACGCACCGGCACCGAGATCAAAGCCATCGAGAATGGCGTAGCCGGTAAATACTGCTCCGATCACCAGGAACCACCACGTTGGGAAATCTATACCTGCAAATGTGTTCATGCGTTATTCGTTATACGCTGTTATATACTTTCTGAATCTTTACCACGCGTTGCCGGTGTTGCTTCCGTGGGATGTTCGGATGTAAATGATCCTGCCATCTCCATGTGTCGCGGACTGTGTTCGTCATCGTGATGATCGTACGGGCCGTGTGTTATTTTTTTGTTCAGCAGGTATATAAATAAGGCGAAGAGCAGTATATATACCAGTGTGAACATGATGAGCGAGAACATAACCTGGTTGGCCGTGACGGCTTCCGATAAAGCATCGGAAGTTCGAAGCAGTCCATAGACTACCCACGGTTGTCTTCCGACTTCAGCGGTATACCAGCCTACCTGGTTGGCTATCTGAGGTAACAATACGGCCCATACAAAGATCCACAACAGCCAGCGCTTATCGAAAAGTGTTCCGCGCCACCACAGGTAAACAGAATATAGCGACAGGGCGATCAACGCCATACCGATGGCAATCATGAGGTGATACGTTTGAAAGACAAAGTTTACAGCCCCCGGACGTTCATTCTCGGGAAAGCTATTGAGCCCGCGAATGGGCTTGTCAATATCACCATGCACAAAATAGGACAAGCCTCGGGGTATAGCTACACCGGTCGTAGTCTGTTCTTTCTTATTTACCCATCCGAAAAGATATAGGTCTGCCGCTTTCAATGAATCGAAGTGACCTTCCATCGCTGCAAGCTTGGCCGGTTGATAGTGTGCTACAACATCAGCAGATTTGTGCCCGGTAAATAACTGTAGCAGTGAAGTAACAGCCGCCACCGATAAAGCAATCTTGAAAGATGCTTTGGACAGCTCTATATATTTACCCTTTAATATATACCACGCGCTTACACTCGTAACGAGAAATGCGCCCGCGAGAAATGCCCCAGACCAAACGTGCGATATTCGTTCGATGGAAGAAGGATTGAACACCATCGCCCAGAAGTCGGTGATCTCAGCACGAGCTTTCATGCCTTCACCAACAATGTGATAGCCGGTTGGTGTTTGTTGCCAGGAGTTTGCTACTACGATCCAGATGGCAGAGAACATCGAACCCAGTGTTACCATGATCGTAGAGAAGAAATGTACTCTTGGACTTACACGATTCCACCCAAAGATTAATATACCGAGGAAACCCGATTCAAGAGCAAATGCAAAGATACCTTCTGCTGCCAGTGCACTTCCAAAAACATCACCAACGTATCGCGAGTATACAGCCCAGTTGGTGCCGAACTCAAACTCCATAACGATACCTGTTGCTACGCCAATGCCGAAGATCAGTGCGAATATTTTTACCCAGAAGCGTGTCATCTGCTGGTATATTTCCTGGCCGGTGCGCAGGTACATTCCTTCCATGAACACCATCACCAAACCAAGTCCTATACTCAGTGGCGGATAGATGTAATGGAAAGCAATTGTAAAAGCGAATTGTATGCGGGAGAGAATTTCTACGTCCATCGGGTTTTAAAGCTACACCACAATGACGAAGCAGCAAAGGGAAATCGCAGTAAATGAGATTAAGTTTTGAAATAGATTACAGGATACGTTTGCAATAATTTTATCCTGCAGGATGATGGGGACAGCTAAAGAGTATATTAACGTAGCGCTTTATTTCGGGTTGATAGCTTTCGTGTTTTTTGTTGAGGTCACGCGCACGCACGCCCATGATAATTTCTTCACGGTAACTTTCATTCCTTTAAACGAGTAATTCACGCCAGGCTTCTACATTTTCTGTCTCATACGATAGGCATATTCCCATCGCTGCAGCGGTGTACGTGCGAGGAATGCTTCATCCTTCAGTTTGTACTCTTCGTCAAAGGTTGTTTTGATTACTTTGGTCATACACTGCGGATGATTAATTTTTATTCTGGTTTAATCGGATAAAGAAATCCATCGACTCCGGGTTTTTCAACGCACCTGCGTTTACAACCTGTTTCGGATCTTTCCCCATCAGTATCTTTTTAACTGGTGTTTCGGTTTTCTTTCCGCTGATCGTATACGGTATATCCGACACGGCAATGATTTCGTCTGGCACGTGCCGTGGACTATAGTCACTCCGAATGGTTGTGTTGATCTTCTTTTTAATATCTGCGGTCAGTTCAACATTCTCCTGCATCACCACGAACAACGGCATCCAGAATTCTCCGTCTTTTTTCTCGATGCAGATAATGAGGCTGTCTTTTACTTCTCTTACTTTATCGACTGCCCGGTATATTTCGCTGGTGCCAATGCGCACACCGGCACGATTCAGCGTTGCATCGGAACGCCCATAGATAATCACTCCGTTATGTTCGGTGATCTCCGTCCAATCACCATGGCGCCATACTCCGGGGTACATTTCAAAGTAACTTTCCGCATAACGTTTATAGTCGGGATCGTTCCAGAAATATACCGGCATGGAAGGCATAGGTTTGGTGATTACCATTTCTCCGACTTGCTGTGAAAGCGACTTGCCATCTTCATCAAACGCCTCCAGTCTGCATCCTAACGCACGGCATTGTATCTCTCCAGAATATACCGGCAGCGTTGGCATACCGCCTACAAATGCACTGCACACATCGGTGCCTCCGCTCATCGAGGCAAGCCACAGATCGTGCTTTATTTCTTTATATACCCAGTCGAAACCTTCCGGTGGCAATGTACTGCCGGTAGAACTGATCGATCGGAGAGAGCTGAGGTTAAAGTCTTTTGCAGGATGTGTACCACCTTTGATATTGGCAAGTATAAAACCTGCGCTGGTACCGAAGTGATGTATACCGGCATCTTGTGTGAACTGCCAGAGTATATTTAGGGTCGGGTAGGCCGGACTGCCATCGTATAGCACCATGGTAGCGCCTGCAAGTAAACTACCGTGAATATAGTTCCACATCATCCAGCCGGTAGTGGTATACCAGAAGCAACGTTCACCAGGCTTAAAGTCGTTATGGAAGGTGCCGTACTTGAGTTGCTCCAGTAATATACCTCCGTGGGAATGTGTAATTGCTTTTGGTAAACCGGTAGTTCCGGAGGAGTATAGAATCCAGATCGGATGTGCAAATGGAACGCGTTCAAACTCAAGCTTTGCTGTTGTGTTAGCTGTAACTTCTTTCCATAATGCGATAGGTTTAGCAGAAACGGGTACTATATCTTTTGAAGAAACGATGATGACTTGTTCCAGCGATGGCAGTGATTTGATAAGTTCTTGTATCACCTCTTGCTTGTCAAACACCTTTCCGTTGTATTGATAGCTGTTGGTAGCGATGAGTATTTTTGGCTCGATCTGCGCAAAGCGATCGATCACAGCATTTGTCCCGAAGTCTGGCGAACAACTTGACCACACTGCCCCCAACGCATTGGTTGCCAGAAACGCAATAGTTGCCTCCGGACATCCCGGCAGGTAAGCCGCTACGCGATCACCAGCCACTACGTTGTGAGCTTTGAGATACTGTTGAAGAGAAGCTGTTTGCGCTGTAAGTGAGTCCCAGTATATTTCCTGTATTGGTTCTGCTTCATTCTTGAAGATGATCGCAGGATGCTGTGTGTTTGCCTTACGAAATATATGTTCCGCATAGTTGAGGCTTGTGCCTTCGAACCACCGGCAATGCGGCATGGAGCCTTGCACCACGTGCGCATAGGAACCATCGTGTATAACATCGAAGTACTGCCATATACTTTCCCAGAAAGCCTCGATGTTATCAACGGACCATTGCCATAGAGAATGATAGTCGTTGAAGTGCAACTGCTTCTTCTCTTTCAGCCATTGCTGGTAGCGAACGAGGTTTGATTGCAATATGAATTCTTTTGATGGACTCCAGAGCATGGTGGTTCGTTAATCGTAAATGGGTTAATCGTTATCCGAGGGTGAGGCCCGGATTACGTTGACCAAATTAAGTAAAAGTTAGCGATAACGATTTTAAAATCCCATTGCACTCAGAGCACGAAGAAGAGGCAGAGTTACACAAAGCTTTCTCTGCAACTTTGTGTCTTCTTCGTGATTCCTTTTATGAAATTGGATTTTGTATTTACGATTAACCGATAACGGATAACGACTATCCGAGAATACGAAGCGCATCCTGCTTATCAATACCCAATTGAACTTTCAACCCTTCCAGATCACTGAACTTAGCATCGCCACGAATCAGTTTGTGGAAGTAAAGCGTCAGTGACTCGCCATATATATCTTTCGCGAAATCAAAGATGTTTACTTCAATGTTGCGCTTGGTTCCGTTTACGGTTGGGCGGTTGCCTATATATAGCATACCTTTATAGGTGGTGTGTTCATGCAGTACGGTTACAGCATATATACCATCCGCGGGAATAAGTTTGTATTTTGTGTCGATCTCGATGTTAGCAGTAGGGTATCCGAGTAATCGTCCTAATTTATCGCCCATTACAACGCGACCGGTAAGCGCATAAGGGCGGGCCAGAAAATGAGTAGTAGTGTCGATGTCGCCTTCTTCCAGAGCCTTTCGAACTTTTGAAGAGCTTACACCAACATGATCAACATCCTGTCTTGGAATTTCTTCTACCTCAAAGCCGTAGCGTGGCGCATTGATCTTGAGTTGTTCGAAGCTGCCTTCACGATTGTGACCAAAGCGATGATCGTAACCGATAACAAGTTTTTTGGTACCAATCGTCTCTACCAATATCTTCTGAATAAACTCTTCGGAAGTATACTGGGAGAATTCTTTCGTGAAAGGTATTCGAATGAGGTGTTGTATACCTTGCTCTTTCAGCAGCTCTGCTTTCTCTTCGAAGGTATTGAGTAACTTTAGTGTATCATCTTCCGGATGCAGCACGAGTCGCGGGTGAGGCCAGAACGTGATGACAACAGTCTCGCCGTTGTTGCGCGAAGCAATCTCGCGTAATCTGTTCAATATTTTCTGGTGACCAACGTGAACACCATCAAAAGTGCCGCTGGTAACAACCGCGTAGTCTAATCTCGTAAAGTCATCGATGCCGTGATAGATCTTCATATAGTATTATCCCCACTTTACGTCAACAGCGTACGATTTAAATATTTTATCCCTGGAAAGTAATGTGTAATTCTCACTAAGAAATTGAGCCTTTTGCTAAGCCCGCAGTTGGTTCGTTTTGAGGATTTTTCTCACGCTTCTTGGACTTCTCAAGAAGGAACTGTACAAAGTCCTCAACCTCTTGTTTAAGTTCTTGTGGCAAGGACTCTATTTGGTTGTAAAGTTTGAGATTCTCCATGTTCATTCCCCAATATACAAATGAATGGTCATTCTACCTGTTCGATGGTCATTGCATCTTTCAACAAGAAAGACCCGATCCTCGTTCTGCAAAGTTCAGAAAGATATGCGCCAACACCAAGTGCATTGCCAAAATCGCGCGCTATACTTCGAATATAGGTGCCTTTGGAACATACA
Source organism: uncultured Chitinophaga sp. (assembly GCA_902168205.1). Classification (GTDB taxonomy): domain Bacteria; phylum Bacteroidota; class Bacteroidia; order Cytophagales; family Cyclobacteriaceae; genus Ohtaekwangia; species Ohtaekwangia kribbensis. The sequence goes on from CABHOK010000003.1 coordinate 1,382,676, forward strand.
ATCCGGAATGATACTTCTGGTAACTGGATATGGGTGATTTCAAATTCCCGGACTTCCACATCGCGGTGTTTCAACTCTATTTCTTTTCCACTGCGTGCAAACTCATAGGCACGTTTTCCTCCAACACGTATAGCGGAGTGCATAGGAGGTAACTGACTGATGTTACCAATGAAGTTCTTTGTAGCATCCGTTATAGCTTGCGGGGTAATGTGTGCTATATCAACCTGTTCACTTACTTCAGTCTCCAGGTCGTGCGATGGCGTGGTGCTGCCAATCGTAAACTTGCCGGTATACTCTTTCTCCTGGCCCATAAACTCTTCAATGCGCTTGGTCATTTTACCGGTGCAGATAATGAGCAGTCCGGTAGCGAGCGGATCAAGTGTACCCGCGTGACCTATCTTTTTGATTTTTAGTTTATAGCGCAGTTTATTAACCACATCAAACGATGTCCACTGCAGTGGTTTGTTAATGAGAAGGATGCGGCCTTCTTCGGGTGTTGGATTTTCCATTATACGATGGAGAGTCCTACTCCAAGATAATATAGTACGAGTATAACAATGCCGAGTACAATGCGGTAGTACCCGAACAGCTTAAAACCATGCTTGGTAAGAAATGATATAAACGATTTGATGGCGATCATCGCTACAATAAACGCTACTACATTGCCAACGGCAAACAGGGTAATTTCGTTTGACCCGAATGCGCCTCCTTCATCAAAGTATTTATACATCTTCCAGAGCGTAGCAGCAAACATGGTTGGTACTGCCAGGAAGAATGAAAATTCTGCTGCCGTTTTCTTGTTAAGCTTCTGCGAAAGACCTCCGATGATAGTAGCGGCTGAACGTGATACACCGGGAATCATGGCGATGATCTGAAATATACCGATCTTCAGTGCTGAAGGATAATCTACTTGCTTGTCACTCTTTTCATTCTCCTGGAAGATCTTGTCTATGAAAAGAAAGAATATACCTCCCAGTAACAATGTATAACCTACCACATCTACACGTTCCAGCAGCGCATCAATGGTATCATTAAAAAGAAATCCTACAATGGCAGCCGGTAAAAAGGCAACAAAGAGCTTAAAGTAAAAATCGAATGACTGAAAGAACCGCTTCCAGTACAATACAATAACCGAAAGTATAGCACCCAGCTGGATGGCTACCGTAAACATTTTGGTAAACGGATCACTGGCGATTCCCATCAGGGATGAGCCGATGATCATGTGCCCTGTAGAGGATATAGGTAAAAATTCCGTAATGCCTTCGATGATGGCCAGGATGATAGCTTGAAGAATCGTCATGCGAATGAATTTCAGACTCCCCGGTATATATTCCGCTAAGATTCAGCCGGTGGAGTGTAGATAAACTATTTGGTTGGCTTCTGCAGTATAGCGTATATCTGAATGATAAACCCTGCCATAACAACGATAGGGCCGAGGGTAAGTCCCAGGAAACCGAAACCATGGGGAGCGCTGTCAAGCGACATGATCACGAACCCGATGATAATGGCGGCTACACCGATAATCATCCATTGATAATTCTTTTTGCCAAAGGGAAGTTTGCTTTCCATGTATAGTTTATATTTTATCAGTACAATTGATCGAGTGACATGCGCAGGTAGCGGTTGATGGAGAAGAACGTGCCGAGTACAGCTACGATCATTCCGATAACGATCAGACCACCGAGCATCATCATGAAGTGTTCCTGATTATGCAACAATGCGAGGTCTGTTATTTTACTTTGTGCGTAATCAGACAACGACCATAACAGCAACGAGGTAATAACCCCCGCCAGTATTCCATAGAGTGCTGCGCGCACCAGGAAAGGACGTTGTATAAACCAGCGTTTGGCTCCTACGAGCTGCATGCTGCGAATGAGAAAACGTTGTGAGAATAGTGCAAGACGAAGGGTGTTATTGATGAGCAGTACAACGGTGATCAGCAACAACACGATCAATCCAATAAGTATAAATCCAAGCTTGGTAACATTGCTGTTAACCGATTCGATAAGACCTTCTACATAGTATACCTGGAAAACACCATTCATCTTCTGAAGATCTGCTTTGATCTTCTCCATCTGTTCTTTCGAGTGAAAATCAGGATCGATGTTGATGAGAAATGCATCTTTGAGCGGGTTCTCACCAATGAACTGGGTAAAGTCTTCTCCCGTCTCGGCTATAAATTTCTTGGCGGCTTCATCTTTGGAAAAGAAGGCTACACCTTTGCCATCTTCACGGTTCACAAAGTCCATGGAGAGAAGTTTATTCTCAATCTGAAGGCGTTGAGTCTCAGTCACGTTTGATTTAAGATATACCTGCATCTTGATGTTCTGGCGTACCTGGTGCTCCAGTTCCTGCGAGTATATAATGAGCACACCAAACAAGCCTATAACAAACAGGGCAAGTGTAATGCTCACGACTACGCCAATGCCGGGGTAGCCACCTAATTTCTTTTTACGGGCTTTCTTCTCCATGTCAACTGCCAAAGTTATGATAAAATACCAAATAGTAGCATAACGGTGCAGGTAGATGGCTGTTGTGCTATAAATAAAAAATCCCGCCAGGGCGGGACTTTTATATCGTATCTTCTATGTTGAATCAGTTTCCGGATCTGTGTTCCTTTAACTTCTTGATAAGCGTAGGATCGGTGATCGAGGTGAGCGGTTTCACTTTTTCATTCGCTTCGTTCAGCAGATAGTATTTATTCTCGTGGAAGAGGAATACCGTGTGCTTGTTATCGCTGAAGAACTCCATGATCTCGATCAACTTCTTGTCGAACGGACCGAACAGGTATAACTCGCCATTTTTAAATTGATAGTGGAAATTATACTTCTTGTTATTCGCATCTGTCTTAACAGTAAGCGTAGTCTTGTTTGCTTTTGGAGTGCTCTCGGTAGCCGTTTTATCATCTACAGCTTTGGTGCTTTCGGTTTCTTCTCCGGGTTCAAAGACATGGATTTCCGGTTTTGAAACGCTGTCCTTTTGCTTCGGAGCTATAACCGGTTTGGTTACGCTGGTAGATTCTTTATTTGTTGCCGGCTGCTGATTAGTAACAGCAGGCTGCTGCTTCGGCTGATCAGGCTGTGGTGTTTCCGTTGCCGGTGATGAAGAGGCGGGGGCTGTTGTTGTGGCTTCCGCTTCGTTGGCTGGTGCCGGTTCTGTCTGATGCTCCGTTGGAACTTCAGCCGGTGTTTCCGTTTTGGCGATCTGCTGCTGCGCTGGAACTTCTGTTTCTTCTTTATCGAGATACAGATAGATACCCGTGGCAACCAAACCTGCAACGGTAATGCTGATCAATGTTTTCACACCGATAGAAATTTCTGAACCATGCACGGATGATACCGGTATATTGTTCAGCATGTTTTTCAATTCGGCTGTGCGTGCCTGGCGAAGACCTTCTGCAATTTTTTGTTGCAGTTTATATTCGCGCTGGAGGTCTGCATCGGCCTGCAGTTTTTGTTCGAACGTAGCTTTATCTGCTGCATTCAATTTGTTGCGCAGGTATTCATCCAGCAATTCAAAATCTTTTTCTAATGCCATAACTCTCTAATCCAAAAAATCATGCTCAGAATACTGAGCTTTCACTAATTCATCCAGTTTCATTTTACATTTATACTTCTTGGTCTTGGCCGTGTCAGTGTTCGCGAACCCTAATTTGTCTGCGATCTCTTGCATCGACATCTCCTCGAAGTAATAATACATCAGCACTTTTTTACAGGTCTCCCCAAGTTGCTCGATGCATTTTAAAATGATACGGTCGCGTTCAGCAGTTTCCGTATCAAGCGAAACAGCAGAGTCTTTCTCTTCGTTGGAAAGGCGCTTTTTACGATCCAGTTCCTTTCGCCACAGGTTCTGACAAATGCTGTAGATATAGGTACTGATTTTCGAAGTCATTACCAGGTTGCCTGAGGTTGCTTTCTGCCAGAAAACGATTAGTGCGTCCTGATAAATATCCCGAGCCTCTTCTTCTGTTCCACTGTTGGTGATGACAAGCTTGGTCATCATCCGGTAATATTTCTTATACAAGAACTCAAGAGCCTTCTCATCACCTTTGCTGATGCGCTCGAAGATCTCCTTCTCGTCCATGTGTGAGCTCGACCTGTATACCATCTTTAAATAAAGTTGTAACCGCCAGGGTTCCTTTTTTGTGTATTTTTCTGCGAATTAACGAATATAGAAGATCAATTTGTACGTGTCCACGTTTGCGTTCGGTAAAAAGGACCCCAGTAACCCCGCACTTTCAAATCATTTCCTTCCAGCCAAAGCTTGCATTTGTATACCTTGCCCTCTTCAGGGTCGAGTATATTCCCCTCTGAATATTCACCCCCGGATTTCTCCATGTCTTTGATAATCTCCATGCCGATTATCTTCTTGTTATAGCGGGCATCATCTTCCGGGCATTCGTTGCAAACCGGGTCTGGTTCCTCTCCGGCAGCAGGAAATATCTTTATAATTTTCCCAAAAACCTTCCCGTGACGTTCAAAGATTTCGACAATAGACCGCTGTTTGCCAGTCTTGTCATCGATGGTCTTCCATGTTCCGGATATGGATTGCGCATACCCTGAGCACGTAATCAAAGCAAGGAGGAGAGGGGCTATCCGTTTCATCGTCAGGAATTATAGGTGATTAAAATTTTTTAAAAATAGTCTATTTTAGGTCTTATCACAGCAATACTCCGGCCTAGTCAACAATACGGGCGATGCTTCGGGATACGATGGCGATGTAAACGGCTTGCTATACTTGATCTATACCGTAAAACAGTATAGGCGGTATAAATCAAAAGCCCCGGCATTACCGGGGCTTTCATAAAGTTTGTAAAGTCTATTTGATTGTAGCCGAAGCATCACTGATTACTTCCATCTTCGGCTTCACCGGTTCTGCTTTTGCAGCCGTGTGATCTTTATGCGAGATGTGTGGTGCTATGATAAGGGCCACGATCGAAGTAAGTTTGATCAGGATGTTCATGGAAGGACCTGATGTATCTTTGAACGGATCACCCACGGTATCACCGGTTACAGATGCTTTGTGTGGCTCTGATTTTTTATAGTATGTCTGACCGTTGATCTCGACACCTTTTTCAAAAGATTTTTTAGCGTTGTCCCATGCACCACCTGCGTTCGACTGGAACATACCCATCAATACACCGGATACAGTAACACCAGCCAGTAAACCTCCGAGTACTTCGGGACCAAATGTAAATCCTACAAGAATCGGGACGATCAATGCTATAGCACCGGGAGCGATCATCTCGCGAATGGATGCTTTTGTTGATATAGCCACGCACTTTTCATATTCAGGTTTTGCCTTATACTCCATGATGCCCGGTATCTCGCGGAACTGTCTGCGTACTTCATTTACCATATCCATGGCTGCACGCCCTACGGCTGCTATAGCAAGTGATGAGAATATAAATGGAATCATACCTCCCACAAACAAGCCAGCAAGCACGGGAGCTTTATATATATCGATAGACGATATGCCGGATATACCTACGAAAGCCGCGAAGAGCGCGAGTGATGTAAGTGCAGCGGATGCAATAGCAAACCCTTTTCCGGTAGCGGCCGTGGTGTTACCCACAGCATCGAGGTTATCGGTGCGATGACGAACTTCTTCCGGTAACTGACTCATCTCGGCTATACCACCGGCATTATCTGCTATAGGTCCGAAGGCATCGATCGCCAATTGCATCGCGGTGGTTGCCATCATACCGGCTGCTGCTATAGCAACACCGTATAGTCCGGCAAATTCATAAGAACCAATGATACCACCGGCAAGAACGAAGATTGGTAATACGGTAGATTCCATACCTACCGATAAACCACCGATGATGTTCGTAGCATGACCAGTGCCTGATTGCTTGATGATGGAGAGCACCGGACGTTTACCCATCGCGGTATAGTATTCGGTAATGATACTCATCAAAGTACCTACAATCAATCCGATAATGATCGCTATAAATACATCGGTAGAAGTAAACTCGACACCGCGGTGTACGAGTGTTTCAGGAAGCAAATGTTTTACTGCAAAGTAAGAAGCTATAGCAGTCATGATGATCGATGACCAGTTGCCGATGTTCAATGCTTTCTGAACACTGTCAGTTTCATGCTTGATGCGAACGAACCATGTACCTACGATCGAGAAGATCAATCCAAGACCAGCGATAAGCATGGGTAATAATATAGGAGAGAGGCCTCCGAATTTATCAGACGATGCATCGATCTCCTGACCCAACACCATCGTTGCTAATATAGTGGCTACATACGAACCAAATAAGTCGGCACCCATACCGGCAACATCACCTACGTTATCACCTACGTTATCAGCAATAGTGGCAGGGTTGCGCACATCATCTTCTGGTATACCGGCTTCTACTTTACCTACAAGGTCAGCACCCACGTCAGCAGCTTTGGTATAGATACCACCACCCACACGGGCAAACAACGCGATCGATTCAGCACCCAGTGAGAAACCTGCGAGCACTTCAATCGCTTTTTTCATTTCAAGTCCGGTAATGGCCGCGCCTTCCGGTACAAAATAATTGAAGAATATAATGAACAATCCACCCAGACCAAGTACAGCAAGACCAGCAACACCGATACCCATTACTGATCCACCGGTGAATGAAACTTTCAATGCATGAGCAAGACTTGTACGTGCAGCTTGTGTTGTGCGCACGTTGGCCTTGGTAGCGATCTTCATACCGATATAACCTGCAAAGGCAGAAAGCACAGCACCAAGAAGAAAAGATACAGCGATGATAGGGTGTGAGTCTTCAACGAGGCTGCCCGACCAGCCTAATAATATAGCAGCGATCACGGCAAAGTAAGCAAGGACCCTCCACTCTGCTTTTAGAAAAGCCATGGCACCATTGGCGATATAGCCTGCCAGTTCCTGCATTTTGGCATCGCCTGCATCCTGCTTGGTTACCCACGCTGATTTGATCGCCATCGCGATCAACCCAATTATCCCGAGGGCGGGGATCAAAAGTAAAGTACTATTCATTGTTTAAGATTTAGGGAATCTGAATTAACACATTAAAAAACCACCTTGTTTATACAAGATGGTTTTTCAGTAACAACAAATATATAAATAGGTGGCAAACTGCCAAAAGAAGCAGCGCACAGGTTTGCGCGGGATTGTTGTGTGCCGTCCGGGTGTTACACCAGACAGCGGAGATTAGTTGTGATGCGTGGAGTAATGGCTACAGTCCGAACATTTTTTTGAGCGCGATCCAGAGATTTTTCTTTTTCAGATCGTCCAGGTTGTTGATTGCATCAGCTGCTATTACCGACACACCATTCACCGTGAGGTGTTCATATAGCTTGTCGGATGTTTTGAATACTGAACCCAGCGCCAGCACTTTCGTGGGAGCAAGTGGGGCGAGGTCTTCCACGGTGAAATCTTTTCGTGTGATGATCTGCACCGCCGGCAGACTCAGCCTTAAAGCTGCGAGCATCTTGGACAGTACAGTGCGTTCATCTTCCGTATGTTCTTCCCACGAACGAGAGAGTATAATGAGTACACGTGAAGGTATCTGGTAAAGATCTTCCTGGTACAGGCTTTCGATGGCAGATGTCTGGCTCACGCTTCTTTAATATCAAATATAGATCTCAATTCATTCGCTTCCTGCGGCTTCATTCTGCCTCCGAGTATCAGTCGAAGTTGTCTTCTGCGAAGTGCTCCATTATAGACCTCCTTTTCTTCTTCAGTCTCGGGTTCTACTTCAGGCACATTAATAGGCTTGCCGTTTTGGTCGATCGCTACAAATGTAAAGTATGCAGCATTGCTTTCAAACTTGTGTCCGGTGGGTACATCTTCAGCTTCCACATCAATGCGTATCTCCATCGAAGAGTTAAACGCGCGGGTAACTTTTGCTTTCAGCGTAACAACATTACCGAGCCTGATCGGATGTTTAAAAGATATATTATCTACCGAAGCCGTTACCACAGTAGAGTTGGAATGTTTTTGTCCGGCAATAGCCGAGACAATATCCATCCAGTGCATGAGGCGTCCCCCCATTAGATTGTTCAATGTGTTGGTATCATTCGGTAATACCAGCTCCGTCATGCTGACGAACGATTCGCGGGGAAATTTTTTTTTACGCATCTGTTTTGTGTTGAAGTGTTGATGTGTTGGCGTGTTGATGTAGATTAAGTTGCTGTTGCTAAAGTTATTTTACTTCAGCACATGAGCACTCCAACACCTCAACACATCCAGAACATTCGATTGCATAGCGCTAATAAGCGTTAGTTCGTGCAAAAATCTAAAAAAATAGTTTGCAATCAAGTATATCATTTCATTATTTCGGTGCGCCTTATGCAAGCAACACAAAATATAGCATCATCTTCTTTCTTCTCATTCGGGAAGACGATTGCTTGCATTACCCCGATAGCTATTATTTCTATTATTACCATTACCATCATTACGGGGTGACCCCGTGCTCATTCTATACCCCGGCCCCATTAGGATTATGTCCGTCTCCAGGAGATGATATCGTAAACCAACAGTTTAAAAATAGAATACTACACCCTGAATAATTAATTGTTCATGAAAATATTAAAGTTCGGTGGCTCATCGGTAGCTACCCCTGCGAGAATACAATCGGTTATAGAAATAGTAAAGCCTTATCTGAAAGGCGATGTTGCTGTAGTCTTTTCCGCTTTTGGCGGAGTTACCGATGTGTTGATTGGCATTAGTAAACTCGCACTGGAAAGTAATCTCGAATACAAAACAAAACTGGCTGATATCGAGAAGCGTCACCTCGATGCTGTACGCGAATTGATCGGTGTACAAAAACAAAGCAGCATTCTGGCCCAGGTAAAGTTTATGATCAATGAACTGGAAGATGTACTGCACGGTGTCTTCCTGGTGAAAGAGCGTACACCCCGCACGTTGGATTACGTCATGAGCTTTGGTGAGCGCCTGTCTGCCTATATTATTTCAGAAGCTTTTAAAGATAAAGGTGTAGCAGCTGAATTTCTCGATGCGCGCAAAGTAGTGCGCACCGATGGACACTTTGGTTATGCGAAAGTAGATTTTGATGTAACGAACAAACTCATCAACGATCACTTTAAAAATCATACAGACCTGCAGATCATCACTGGATTTATAGGTACATCCGAGACGGGTGAAACAACAACGCTCGGTCGCAGTGGTTCTGATTATACTGCTGCCATCTTTGCCGGTGCTTTACATGCAACGGATCTTGAAATATGGACCGATGTAGATGGCATGATGACAGCCGATCCACGCATGGTAAAGAAGGCGTTTACTGTGCCGCAGATGAGCTACGAGGAAGCGATGGAGCTATCGCACTTCGGAGCGAAAGTAATTTTCCCGGCTACCATGCAACCCGCCATGGTAAATCATATACCTATCTGGATCAAGAATACGTTTAACCCGACTTTTGAGGGAACGGTTATTCACGCCAATGCCAAGAACGGTAAACTCATCAAAGGTATATCTTCGATGAACAATGTGAGTTTACTCAACGTGCAGGGAAGTGGTTTGTTAGGAGTAGTAGGAGCGTCTATGCGATTATTTGCTACACTGGCACGTGAAAAGATAAGCGTGATCCTGATCAGCCAGGCATCATCGGAGCACTCTATATGTTTTGCTATTGAAAATCAGTACACACGTCAGGCCAAGTCGGCTATCGATAAAGAATTTCAGTACGAGATACGCAACGAAGAAATTGATGAAGTACAGGTGGAAACGGATTTGTCTATCGTAGCCGTTGTAGGCGATGGTATGAAACATAGTCCTGGTACCAGTGGACGCATGTTCAGTTCGTTGGGTAAGAACGGTGTGAACGTAATGGCGATTGCGCAGGGATCATCCGAGCGAAATATATCGGCCGTGGTTCGTCAGGCCGATGTAGCCAAAGCGTTGAATGCATTGCACGAAGCATTCTTCCTGTCGGATCGTAAAGTATTAAATGTATTCCTGGTGGGAACCGGTCTGATCGGCAACTCCCTGGTAAATATGATCGAGGAGCAGTATAATAAGCTCGCGAAAGAAAATCTGTTGGAGGTAAATGTAGTGGCTGTAGCGAACAGTAAGAAAATGCTGTTCAATGAAGAAGGCCTTAAACTGTCATCGTGCATAGACGAGATGAAGAAAGATGGCCAGTCAATGAACATGAAAGAGTTTGCTGATAAAATGGTAAGTCTCAATTTACCGAACAGCATCTTTGTGGATTGTACTTCGAGCGAAGAAGTTACGGCTGTATATGAAACTATATTGTCTGCCAATATTTCCATTGTAACACCGAACAAGAAAGCGAATTCGGCTTCGATGGAGCAATATACCAACCTCAAAAAGACAGCCTTTAAACGTGGTGTCAAGTTCCTGTACGAGACCAACGTAGGGGCTGGACTACCCGTGATCAACACACTGAACGATTTGTTGCTGAGTGGTGACAAAGTGATCAGCATTGAAGGTGTATTGAGCGGAACGCTGAACTTTATCTTCAGCTCCTATACTGACGGCAAGAAGTTTAGCGATGTAGTAAAAGAAGCCAAAGAAAAAGGCTATACCGAACCAGACCCACGCGATGATTTAAGTGGTATGGACGTAGCGCGTAAGATATTGATCTTGTCTCGCGAAACCGGATTATCATTTGAGCTCAGCGATATACAGGTAGAAAACCTGGTGCCGGTTGATTGTCAGAAAGGAAGTGTAGATGATTTCTTCAAGACACTCGAGAAACACGATGCATCGTTCGAGAAACTTCGCGATGAAGCCTTTTCCAAAGGAGAGAAGCTTCGCTATATGGCGGTATTGAACGAAGGCAAAGTGAGTGTGAAACTCGGTTCGGTAAACAGCCAGCATCCGTTCTATTCACTCTCCGGTAGCGACAACATTATACTGCTTACTACCGAACGATACCATGAACGCCCGATGGTAATACGCGGCCCCGGAGCAGGAGCAGCGGTAACAGCAGCTGGTGTATTTGCCGATGTGATCCGTATAGGACACTACGCGAAGTAGCGGGAGTCGTTATCCGTTAATGGTTATCTGTTAATCGTTAATGGTTATCCGGTACGGCTAAATATATACCTCGCACCCACGACACACTCACACGAATAACGATTAACTAATAACGGTTAACGACTAATAAAGCTTGACCGATAACGACCAAAGAATGAAATCAGTAAAAGCATCTGCACCCGCTACGGTAGCGAACGTATCCTGCGGCTTTGATATTTTTGGATTTGCCGTAGAAGCACCGGCAGATGAAGTGATCGTAACGCTCACCGATAACCCGGGTGTTACGATATCAAAAATTGTTGGCGATGATGGAAGACTTCCACGGGAAGCGGAGAAGAATACTTCCGGTGTAGCCGTGCTTGAATTTTTAAAAGCGATCGACAGTAAACTAGGCGCAAACATCGAGCTCTATAAACATCTTCCGTTAGGCAGTGGTATGGGGTCGAGTGCTGCGAGTTCGGCTGCTGCTCTTGTTGCCATCAACGAATTGCATGGTAATCCGCTTACGCGTGAACAACTGCTGCCATTCGCGATGGAATCAGAACGCATTGCGTGTGGTTCTGCGCATGCCGATAACGTTGCGCCATCCTTGCTCGGAGGTTTCGTACTTATCCGCGGGTATGCACCGCTGGATGTAGCGAGTATACCTACGCCTGCTGAACTGTATTGTACGCTGGTACATCCACACCTGGAACTTAAGACAGAAGATTCCAGACGTGTGCTGAAGCCCAGCATACCCATCAAAGATGCGATCACGCAATGGGGAAATATAGCCGGTATGGTTGTAGGGTTGATGAAACCGGATTACGGATTGATTCAACGTTCACTTCATGATGTTGTGGCCGAACCGATTCGCTCGGTGTTGATTCCGGGTTTTCATAAAATCAAGGAAGAAGCGATGCAGGCCGGTGCACTGGGATGCGGTATATCCGGATCAGGCCCCACTATATTTGCGCTCTCGTCCGAGCGCGCTGTTGCCGAACGTGTAGGCAAGGCGATGCAACAACAGTTCGATCTTTTGAAACTGAAGAGCGATGTGTTTGTGTCGCGCATCAATGGCGAAGGTGCCAAAATACTGAGTGCATAAAACGCAATCCCGCAGCACGAAATATATACTTAGAAAAAAGAACAACTTTATAACAGGCCACCATCGATGAAATTTTATAGTACGAACAACCCGAATTTAAAAGTTGATTTAAAGGAAGCTGTAACACAAGGACTCGCCCCGGATAACGGACTTTATATGCCCGAGTACATTCCGGTATTACCGAAGGAGTTCTTTGATACCATTGACACCAAATCATTTCAGGAGATTGCTTTTACGGTAGCGAAAAATATTATCGGTGATGATGTGCCGGCCGATGAATTGAAACGCATTGTAGACCACACCATTCAGTTTGATGCACCGGTGGTTGAAGTAGATGATCACGCGTATGCGCTTGAACTTTTTCACGGACCTACATTGGCGTTTAAAGATTTTGGCGCACGCTTCATGTCGCAGTTGCTGGGCTACTTTGCACGCCAGCAGAAGCAGGAGATCGTTATTCTCGTAGCAACATCCGGTGATACCGGCAGTGCGGTTGCCAACGGATTTTTAGGCGTAAAGGGAACGAAGGTAATTGTACTATATCCTTCCGGTAAAGTAAGTGATATACAGGAGAAACAATTTACAACGCTGGGACAGAACGTTACGGCACTGGAGATTGATGGTACGTTCGATGATTGCCAACGCCTGGTAAAAGAAGCGTTTCTGGATGATGTGTTACGGAAGAAGTATTTTCTCACCTCTGCCAATTCAATCAATATAGCGCGACTTATACCGCAGTCGTTTTACTATTTCTACGCGTATGCGCAGATGAAAGATAAAGCGAAGGATCTCGTGTTCTCCATACCGAGCGGTAACTTCGGTAACTTAACGGGCGGCCTACTGGCGCAGCGCATGGGGTTGCCCATCCGTAAATTTATAGCGACCACCAACGTGAACGATGTAGTGCCGGAGTACCTGCGCACGAACGTATTTGCACCGCGCCCGTCTCAGCAAACCATCAGCAACGCTATGGATGTTGGTAATCCAAGCAACTTCGCCCGCATGCTTGATCTCTTCCAGAACGATTTTACTAAACTTTCAGCAGATATAGCCGGCTATTCATTCTCTGATGATGAGACGCGTGCTGCTATGCGCCATGTATTTGCTTCAACAGAGTATATATTGGATCCGCACGGAGCGATTGGCTACCTCGGATTGATCAAATACCTCGAAGAACAGGGAGAAGATGTAACGGGAATTTTCCTCGAGACAGCGCACCCGGCCAAGTTCAAGGAAGTTGTAGATGATACGCTGGGTAAATCCATTGATATACCCAAGCCTCTGCAGCACTTCCTGCAGCAAAGCAAGAAGAGTATAGCGCTGAAGAGCGACTATACCAGCTTTAAAGATTTTCTTCTGAATACTCTGTAGGAGCCGGTTGCTCCACGGTGGCTACCGCGCGATTACGGAATACAAGATGTTTGCGCGTAAAGAAATTCCAGATTACCGTAATGGCGATTGCTATAACTTTCGCGATGCGGTAATCTACGGAAGTAAATTCCACCAGGGCCCACAACACGATTTGGTTTACAACAAGGCCACCGAGCAGGCATAAGAAGAAGAGTCCGGCCTCCTGTGCTTTGTTGGCACTTGCCGATGCATTGAATACATAGCGCTTGCTAAGTATATAGGTAACGATGTTAGTTAACGCGAACGCTCCTATATTTCCGATGAGATAGTCGATACCAAGTTTCTCTACAAAGAGAATGAGTAGCGAGAACTCGAGAACAGCAGATATACCTCCTACAAAAACGAACTTGATAAATTCACCTTTGAGCAGTTTCAGGATATTTTCAACGATGTTGTTTGTCATACGGAATGGCAAAGAAACGAATTTTTATGTTAACTCCTGTTGAACCATTTTATTGTGATCTATCAATCGTTTGAAAGTTGCATTACACGGATACCTTTATCCTTTCCAACCTTGTTCGCCCAGCAACGGCACAAATGCGAAGTAATCAAACTCTTCTTTTAAAAGCTTTCCGCCCTGTTTACGGATGCGCAACATTACCTGTTTCTCTTTATCGCCTACGGGTATAACCAGTATACCGCCTTCTTTTAATTGATCGGTAAGCGCTGTTGGAACAACGGGTGCTCCGGCCGTAACTATAATTTTATCGAAAGGCGCTTTCGCGGGAAGTCCTTTCGAGCCGTCACCAAAGAAGAAGTTTGGCTTGTAGCCCATCCGTGGTAAAAAGTCTTTAGCAGTTTCGTAAAGCTTTTGTTTGTATTCGATGGTATACACTTTCGCGCCCAACTCAAGCAGTACACATGCTTGGTACCCGGAGCCAGTGCCGATCTCCAGAACTTTGTCGCCTGGTTTGATCTCCAGCTTCTCAGACTGAAATGCCACGGTATAAGGTTGTGATATCGTCTGCCCTTCGCCAATCGGAAAAGCCTTGTCTTCATACGCATGTTCGAGCAGCGCATTTTCAAAAAAAACGTGGCGGGGTACCGTACCGATAGCCTTCAAAACCGCCTCACTTTTGATGCCTTTCAGGGCAAGTTTCTTAACCAGTTTATTGCGCAAACCGCGATGTCTGTAGTTGTCTTCTATCATGAAATTCTCGTCCAAAAATGATGTTGTGGATAAAATGTGGATCGATTGTGTATAATAATTAACTGTCTGTTTTTCAGTATTTTATTGGATTTTTTGAAAAACCTCCTGACTCAAAAAGTGCCTTTTCGGGGCCTCTGAAAAAGTCAACTTTTACGCCCGGGAAAGTTTCCGAAATTCCTTAGGAAAATTCGAGGTTATGCCCGTACTTTAAAGTCCTCTCCACACAGTGATTAGCTTTTTGCCATAGCGTTTCACAGTGTCCTGCGCAGAGGCTGGTGGCTTCGCCACTGGTTAAAGGGCAGGAGAGAAGTGTTAATAAGGCCAGCTACCCGAATCGAGTAACTGGCCTTTCACTTTTTTCAGGCTTCCTGTTTCTCAAAACGCTTCGAAACCTTCAAATCTTTGCTTCCCTGCACGTATGTATAGAATCCGCTTCCGGATTTTGCTCCCTTGTGCCCCGCCTGAACCATGTTTACCAGTAAAGGACATGGAGCATATTTGGGATTGCCGAAACCTTCGTAAAGTACATTCAGAATAGAAAGGCAAACATCGAGACCAATAAAGTCTGCAAGTTGTAACGGTCCCATCGGGTGAGCCATACCGAGCTTCATCACGGAATCTATTTCTTCAACACCGGCTACTCCTTCGTACAAAGAATATATAGCTTCGTTGATCATCGGCATTAAAATGCGATTGGCTATAAAGCCCGGGTAATCATTTACTTCTACCGGTATCTTTTCAAGACTGCGCGATAGTTTCATGATGGTTTGTGTTACATCATCACTCGTGTTATAGCCGCGTATAACTTCTACGAGCTTCATGATCGGCACTGGGTTCATAAAGTGCATGCCGATAACTTTATCAGTGCGCTTGGTTACCGAAGCAATCTTTGTGATGGATATAGAGGAGGTGTTAGTCGCGAGAATGGTATGCGGTGCTGTTGCTGCATCAAGGTCTTGAAAAATTTTGAGCTTCAGTTCCGTGTTCTCCGTTGCTGCTTCCACTACCAGGTCAACATTGCTCACACCGGTTTTTAAATCCGTATGCGTTGTAATGTTTGCCAGTGTCAGCTTCTTTACATCTTCAGTTATAGAACCTTTCTCTACTTGTCTGCTGAGATTTTTATCAATGGTGCTTAGTGCTTTCTTCAAAGCATCTTCCGCTATGTCTATCAATGTAACCGTATAACCATGTTGCGCGAAACTATGTGCAATACCATTTCCCATGGTGCCTGAGCCAATCACAGCAATGTTCTTCATGTCGTTTAGATTTTTAAAGCGAACAAAGATAAGGATAGTAACGAGTTGAACGTAACTTTAAACGATGCAGCAACGAATGAAAGATCAGAACTCTTTTTTCAGGTTGAAGAAGAACCCGCGGTTGCCTTCTGCATTATACGTATACTCGAAGCGCAGCACCATATCATACGAACCAACGATATCAATACCCATTCCTACACCGGATAATAATTTGTTGGTTAAACGACTATTGATTTCATAGTGCGGATAGTTGCTTACATATCCTACATCAGCATACGTCTTCAGGTAAATAGCAAGTGGTATATGTCTGAATTGCGGAATGGGCATAGCACGCCAGTTATACGCACGTGAGAATATCTTTTTCTTGAATGTAGTTTTGTTAAGTATATATTCCGGTCCCTCGATAACATATACTTCGTAGCCGCGAATGATCTGCTTCTGATAACCGAGTGCACCGTAGTTCATATAGGGAAGATCATCGGGCGAGCTCCAATAGCCTACCGTATAATTGGAAAGATAAAATCCTTTGTTCAGGTCGATGAAGCTTGCAAAGGTTCCGCTTACTTCAAACTTGTTCAGATCGTCTGAGGAGGTGAGACCATTTTTAGTAAGGAATGCCTGGAGGTAATAGCCGCGCAACGGATAGCCTACATAATCGCGGTGGTCTGAATTGAATTGATAGGTGAGCGATGCGTATTGCTGTGTATCTTTTTCTTTGCCGATATAATTCGGGTTGAGGAGTTCGATGGTATCGCGAACATTGGTACTGCGATAGAACAGGGATACCAGATGCGATTCGTAGAACGATGGCCGGTACGTATAGGTCAATCCTCCTACACGCGTGGTGCGAAGTATATCTTTGGATTCGAGGAATTCAAGTTTGTGATCGGCCGTGCGGTACGCCAGGTTTTTTGTTTCGATAAAATCGAAGTCAACCGCTAAACCATGACGCTGTTTTTTGTCGATATAGGGAAAGCGATAGGTAATACCGAACCTGCGTGAGAAACCGAATTGAGCGATGAAGCGAAGTGTTTCGTTACGACCCCGCATGTTATACTGATAGAGGCGAAGACCGTAGTTAACGCGACTGAAATCGTGATTATAATTTTGCCACCACTCATTGAAGTTACGATCCGATAGTTCAAATATCGGGGAGGGGAATGTATACCACCGTTCGTTGAGATCGATCAGCAGATCTACCAGATCGGTTTCAAGTTCGAGTGTGCGAATCTCTACCGTGTTGAACAAGCGCGTGTTGATCAGCTTCTTCTTATCGGTCTCCAGTATATGTTGCAGGTCGGTGCTATAAATAAAGTCACCGGACTTTAATGTGAGCTCGCGCAGAATGATCGGATCGCGCGTAATGCGATTACCAATGATAAAGATGCGATTGATCCTGACAAATCTCCCGATGCTATCCATCGGTGCTACACGAGCCGAAGCAGGTCTTTTTACCGAGTCAGGCAAAAGCTCTGCGTCAGAGTTCTGAACAGGCTCTGCTTCTGCAAAAAAGCTTAGGAGAACGAATAAAATTACCAGCATTTTGTAACGCTAAGACTCGTAGTACTTAGACAAGTTTAACGTTACTTTCTGTAAAAACCGGATTTTTATGACGCCTTTTTTCTGAACGATAATACCAGGATAACAATACCCACCAATACAAGCGGAATGCTGAGGATTTGCCCCATGTTAAGTGGTAGGCTTGCTTCAAAGGCTTCCTGGTTTTCCTTCAGATACTCGAACAGGAAACGCATGCCGAAGCACCAGATCAAAAATATACTGAAGATGCGGCCCTGCACCAGGTTCTCTTTGTAACGCGCCCAGATGGCGAGTAACACCAGGAACAGAATGATGCATGAAATAGATTCATACAATTGTGCAGGGTGACGTGCTATACCGGTTGTAGGGATCTTGGCAACAAAGCCTTTGTTATCCGGGTTAGCAACCTGGTAGTCAAGCCGTAATTTCGGAGTCTCGTCAAAAAACTCGTAGAGTTGTGAGGAAAGCATTTGTCGTACCGGGCCGTTCACAAGTTCGTCAATCTGTGTCTCGTTGGCTGACGGCTTAAAGAATATATATACATATAGCGGTACGCGACCTTCACCAACAGCAGGCACTGAATCATTCCGATGATATACTACATCGTCTACAATCCCATCAACATCGTGTCGCTTGTCTTTTATAGTTTCCGTTAAACGGCCTGTAAACACAACACCCCAGGGTTTATCAGTAGGCAGACCAATGATCTCGGAGTTGAAATAATTACCGAGTCTGATCAATGCTCCGGTTAATGCTACGAGTATAACAATGCGGTCCAGTACCTGGAGATAATTCTGTCCGGGTTTCTTCTTGCGACTATATAACCACAGGGCAAATAGGATACCGATAGCCCCACCGTGGCTCGCGAGTCCCTGGAGACCAGTAAAGCGGAACGGGTTAAACTCAAAGGGTAAAAAAATGCCGAGTGGATCAGTCCATATTATTTCAGGTTGATAGAAAATAACATGGCCGAGGCGTGCGCCCAGAATGGTGGCAATCACCATGTAAATAGTAAGGGTATCGACATCCTTTTCAGGTTTGCCTTCCTTACGGTACATATAGTATAGAATCTGCTGGCTGATGAGAAAGCCTAATGCGAAAAACAATCCATACCAGCGAAGTGCAAAAGAACCTAACGAAAAGATCTCCGGACTAGCGTTCCAGACGATGTAACTCAGTATACCCATAGCGGCAAATATAGCAGAAAGCTTAAATCAAATAGCCTGTTGAGGCGTAAAGTGAAAAGCTTAAAACCAAAAAGCCGTTGACTGACAATAAAATTACCGCAGGATAATACCGGTTTAATATTGATCGAGTTTCGCCAGTTCCTCTGTAAATCCTGATGATAGAATCGGGAAGCGGCACCACGTGCGCGGGTCTACGTTCAGATCGTCCAGGTGAAAGGCAGGCGCGAGGCGTTCGCGCTTCCATTGGTTGGCAGACCAGAGCCTGAAGAATTTCCGGATCCAGTTCTTCAGCATGGCCGGATCATGGTTGATCTTCATTACTTCATATACCTGCAGCGGAGACCTGCGCATAAGAATAGCCCACTTCTCGATCTCAGCCAATACAGCATACGGCATCAGGTCGTCCTCATCGGTTTGGTTGCGCTCCAGTGGTCGCAGTTCTGCTGTAGGCTGAAGATTATTGACCAGGTTCAGCCCGGTTTGATTCAGATTCTTTTCTGCCCAGCGAAGCCATTGGAGTATAAATACTTTGCTAAGGCCTGCAATAGGCGATAGGCTTCCGCTGGTATCACCGTCCATAGTGGCATACCCAACATCGCCTTCGCTGCGATTAGACGTTGTGAGCAGCACAGCACGCTTTACGTTGGCAAGCATCCAGATAATGGGTGAACGCGAACGCGCCTGTATATTTTGTAGCGTAACATCGTCTTGCTCCCACGTAAGTTTTCTGCCAATGGCATTTTCAATTTTACGGGAGTATGAATTTACTTCGTCATTAATCGTCCATTGGTGAAACTCGGCACCAATAGAATCCGCAAGCGATTTGGCGGCATTAAAAGTTTGTGACGATGAATTTATAGTGCCTTGATACGCGCACGTTAATAATTTACCAACAGCTTCTTTTATATCATTCGCTTCTATACCCAGTGCTTTGTTGAATATGTCCCAACCAACTTCGGCAACTGCGCGCTTTACCATTTCGGCTACAAATACAGCGCACGATGATGAGTCGGCACCACCACTCAGCGAGAGCACAAAACCTTTTGCTTTACTCTTTCGCGCATAGTCGTATAGCGCGAGTGCCACCGCCTGTGTGAGCTCTTCATTTCTATCTTTTACATCGGCGGAGGGTATAACTTCGCTTTGCTCCGGATTCTTAAAATCAACCGAGCAAGCCAGTATAGTATAGTTACGGAAGGAGAGTCGCTTGTTAACTGCGAGTAACTTTCCCTTCTGTGCTATAATAATATCACCATCGTATATCATTTTACCGGCTTCATTGCCGAGTAAATTTGTAAAGAGGTATACACAGTTAAAGGAAACGGAACCATCGAGCACAACCTCTCTTTCACGAAGCGTACTCTTGCCCATAGCAAAGTGACTCGCACTTGGGTTCAAGATCAGATTTACTCCGCGCTCCATCAACCGGTACCCCGGACGATAATTTTTTCGCCAGCCGTCTTCACATATTTCAAAGCCGAACTTAACGCCTTCAATTTCATAGATAAGATCTCCGGCCTGTACCTTTTCACCGCCCAGCGTAAGTTCAACCGTACGATACGGAACCCACGGATCAAACCAGCGCGGTTCATAGTGTACACCATCGCGTGCCAGGTTTTGCTTGAATGTTATACCTATAATTTTTCCATTGCTGATTACGCACGAGCCGTTATACGTTATGCCTTCCAGGCGTATCGGTAAACCTATACATATTGTGATGTCTTGTGTATAGTCTCGTATTTTCAGTACTTCTTTCCAGGCGTGTTCGGCAAGCCAGTCGCTGAGAAAAAGATCTTCGCAGCCATAGCCGGTAACGCATAGCTCGGGGAAACATAGTATCCTGATCTGTTGCCTGCGCGCTTCTTCTATGGCCTCGAGTATGTTTCGGGTATTGTTATTCCAATCGAACGGAATCTGGTTGACGGTGGCCCCTCCAATTTTTATCATGGCGGATGTGCGTATTAAAAATCTCAAATCAATTAAGTGCAATTGAACAACTTCGCGTTACCAAAGTCATTTACTATATACGTATACCTATAAGACTATGCCTGCCTTATGCCTGTATACATCCAACAAATATGGAGATTAATTTGTCACCTTGCTGAACAGCTTTTAATGACTTTACAGGAAGAAAAATGAAATGTTTTTGATTAGGAGAGAAGATTCAGCATCTCACACGTTTTCAAGGCAGCATCCTGCTCGGCTTTTTTCTTGCTGTTGCCGTAGCCCGTTCCTTTGGCTTCATTGTCAACCAGCACCTGCGCGGTGAACTCTTTGTGGTTCTTGCCTTTCTTAACGTTTAATATTTCGAAGCGCACTTCTTTTCCTTCGCGTTGCGCCCACTCAATGATCTTGCTCTTAAAGTTGGAGTTGGAATTTACCAGCTCATCGAGATCATAATTAGGACCGATAAGTTTATCGATTACAAACTTCTTGGTGCGCAGGTATCCTTTGTCGAGGTAAATAGCACCTACAATCGCTTCCAGTGTATTACCGAGTATAACCTGCTGCAGATGAGAGTTCTTCTGATCGTATTGAACAATGTTACCGACACCGATTTTACGCGCGAGGAGGTTGAGTGTTTCGCGGTTTACGATGCGCGATCGCATTTCGGTAAGGAAACCTTCTGACTTGAACGGAAATTTTTTGAACAGGTAATCTGCTACCGCTGCACCGAGGATGGCATCACCAAGATATTCCAGGCGTTCATTCGACTCTTTGAAACCCTGACCATTTTCTTTGGCAATAGAACTATGAACTGTTGCCAAACGGTATAGTTCAAGATTGGAAGGTGTAAGGCCGGCAATATTCTTTATAGCCCTGATCAGCTTCTCATCATTCTTCGATTTTCCTTTCGGAAGCTTAAGGATTTTCCAGACCAAGTTGTATATCAGTTCATTTTATAGTCGGATGCTAATTTAATAAGATTATTGGTATTAATATCCTGCTACCGGTCGTGTTATCTAAGATTATTGTTTAAACGATTACCATAGAGCCTACCACAACTATACCCATACACGCGGATATAGCAACGCATAGTAAACCCTATAGCTATAGCACAATATAGCGGCACAGGTTGTTAGCAGGATAAAAAAGGGACTAGATCTTCCTGAAGATCACAGAGAAGTTATGACCACCAAAGCCGAATGTATTGCTCAACGCGATGTTGATGTTACGTTCCTGCGCTTTGTTAAAGGTCATATTCAGCTTAGGATCAAGATCAGGATCGTCTTCAAAGTGATTGATGGTAGGAGGGACGATTGAATCATTGATCGCCATGATACATGCTATACTTTCAATGGCACCCGCGGCACCCAGCAAGTGGCCTGTCATGGATTTGGTAGAGCTGATGTTCATTTTATAAGCATGCTCACCAAATACTTTTTGAATGGCGCGGATCTCACCTATATCACCAAGCGGAGTAGAAGTTCCGTGTGTATTGATATAGTCTATTTGTTCAGGCTTGATCTCGGCATCTTCCAATGCGTTGTACATTACCTGAATGATACCGGCACCTTCGGGATGTGGCGCTGTAATGTGGTAAGCATCCGATGACATACCGCCACCAATTACTTCCGCATATATTTTAGCGCCACGTTTCTTCGCGTGCTCGTACTCTTCGAGTATTAATGCACCGGCACCTTCACCCAGTACAAAACCATCGCGGTCTTTATCATACGGGCGTGATGCAGTCTCCGGAGAATCGTTACGCTCGGAGAGAGCTTTTAAGGAATTGAATCCACCAACACCTGCTTCGCATACAGCAGCCTCCGAACCACCTGATACGATGATATCAGCTTTACCTAAACGTAAAAAGGTAAAGGCATCGTAAAGTGCATTGGTAGAAGAAGCACAGGCAGAAACCGTTACATAGTTCGGCCCGCGGAAACCATACTTGATAGAGATGTGACCTGCACTCAGGTCGGGAATCATTTTAGGAATGAAGAAAGGGTTGAATCTTGGAGTTCCATCGCCTTTGGCATATACCTTAACTTCTTCCTGGAAAGTTAACAACCCCCCGATACCTGACCCCCAAATCACGCCAACGCGATTCGGGTTGAGTTCAGTTAGCGGGAGGTTTGCATCTTTTATAGCCTCATCCACAGCCACCATAGCATATTGCGCGAACGGGTCCATCTTACGCGCTTCCTTTCGATCCATAAAGTTACCGATGTCGAAGTTCTTCACCTCGCAGGCAAACTTTGTTTTAAAGAGCGTTGAATCAAAGCGTGTTATGGGAGCTGCTCCACTTTTACCATTCTTCAATCCATCCCAAAACGCTGGTAACGTATTGCCGATGGGTGTGAGTGCACCAAGTCCTGTAACGACTACTCGCTTCAATGTCATGATCTATGGGGTGTGGTTGTATAAAGGCAGTGGTCAATTATTTCTTTACGTTTTGCTCCAAGTAAGAGATGGCCTGGCCAACAGTGGAGATATTTTCAGCCTGGTCGTCTGGGATAGAAATATTGAATTCCTTTTCGAACTCCATAATAAGTTCTACGGTGTCAAGTGAGTCAGCTCCAAGGTCGTTGGTGAAGCTAGCCTCAGGAGTAACTTCAGATTCTTCAACACCAAGTTTTTCGATGATGATCTGCTTTACTTTTTGTGCAATTTCAGACATGTTTTTAAGGTTTATGATTTAAAAATCAGTTGCAAAGAAAGAGATTTACGTGAATATTATCAAACTTTTTTGAAACGGCTCTCTGTCACATTAAGGAGTGTTTTGATCTGAAAAATGAAGAAAACCAAGCTTGTCATAGACTATGAATACGACTTTGAACTGTTGGGACTCACCTCGACAGCAAGGGGTTATAAGCTTGCCTGGGAACTTAACCAGGCACTGCACATACAACTGGTAAAACAGCCCGATTTGGCGGTCGGATTCAAAAATAATGACGAAAAGTACTTTTCTTTCTATTCTTTTGAAACTCAACTCAATCGATTGAAACTATTCAAAAACAAACCTTCTGAACCTGACCCCGGAAAGTATTTCCTAATCCCTGAATTTCCTCATTTCGATTTTATAATTTTGGCGGCTATGAAAGATCAGTACACCCATCCGCAGTTGCTGGAGTTGATCAAGTCGATATCTTCTGTTCAGTTTGTGACCTTCATACCTTTGGACGGTCTCAAGTCTAAATCAAATTTTATTTTCTGATTCTTCCGATGCACACTGATTTATTTCATATTAACCATCCACACGAAATATCTTAAACCTTTATGCTAGAAAAAGTATCGTTCAACAAGACTAAAATTGTTGCCACCGTAGGGCCTGCTTCAAACTCGAAAGAAATGCTTCGCGCATTGATCAAAGAAGGAGTAGATGTTTTTCGCCTGAATTTCTCTCATGGTAAACACGAAGACCACCTGAAGGTTATTAACTTCGTTCGCGAACTAAACGCAGAGATGGGTACAACGGTATCGCTTCTCCAGGATCTCCAGGGGCCTAAAATCAGAGTGGATGAAATGGAACCGGGTATCGTTATCGAACGTGGACAAGAACTTATCATCACTACCCGTGACCTCATCGGTAATCGCGAAATCGCCAGCACATCCTATAAAAATCTTCCGAAAGATGTTAAACCTGGTGATACCATCCTGGTTGACGATGGTAAAATTGAATTGAAAGTAAAAGAAGTACGTGATATAGACGTTGTAACGGAAGTAGTATATGGCGGTCCGTTAAAATCAAGAAAAGGTATAAACCTTCCTTTCACAAAAGTTTCTGCTCCGTCATTAACCGAAAAAGATTTAGCTGACCTGTACTTCGGTATTGAAAATAATGTTGACTGGATCGCGCTTTCGTTTGTACGCAAAGCTTCTGATATAGAATCGTTACGTTCAATTATTGACGAGAAAAAATCAAACGCACGCATCGTAGCAAAAATTGAAAAGCCGGAAGCACTGAGTAACATCGATGAAATCATTACGCTGACTGACGCGGTGATGGTGGCTCGTGGTGACCTGGGTGTTGAGATCTGGCTGGAAGAAGTACCAATGGTACAAAAGATGCTCGTTGAAAAATGTAATCGCGCAGGCAAGCCGGTTATCGTAGCAACGCAGATGATGGAAAGTATGATCGAGAACCCTCGTCCTACACGTGCAGAGACCAATGACGTTGCCAACGCTGTGATGGATGGTGCTGATGCTGTGATGCTTTCTGCAGAAACTGCTGCCGGTAAATATCCGATCGAAGTAATCCGCAGTATGGTTCGTACCGTTGCTTCGGTTGAGAAGAGCCCGAATATATACTATCGCTTCCGCGATGTGAATAAGAATTCTCCAACCTATATACACGATAACTTTGTATTGGCAGCTTGTAAACTGGCAAAAGATGTAGGAGCAAAGGCTATAGTAGGTATGACCCAATCTGGTTACACAGCATTCCAGTCATCTGCCTACAGACCAAACGCTAACATCTTTGTGTTTACATCGAACAAAGCATTGCTTACCAAAATGAACCTCGTTTGGGGTACACAGGCTTATTTCTACGATAAGATAAACTCTACCGATGAAACGATAGCAGATGTGGAAGATATACTGAAGAAAGAAGGACATGTACAGAGCGGTGATCTGTTTATCATCCTGGCAAGTATGCCTATTCAGGAAAAGGCACGTACCAACACGTTGAAGATTAACGTGGTGAAGTAGTCTTTATCGTTATCCGTTAATCGTAATTAGTCTAAAGGTTGGCGGATAACGAAATCCAATTACTCAAAGAACACAAAGAAGGCACCAGGTTTCACAAAGAAATTCGGTGCCTTTTAATTTATATGTACTTTGATTTTTACAGACGTTTCTTATGTATACATATATACCGAGCACGGACTATCTCTCTTGCGTATAACGGATAATAGATAACGATTAACGATCACTAAAGGAAATCAATATCCACATTCAACGGGTAGCGCATCAGGTATCGCAGTGCCTGCTTCATAGTAAGATCTTCGAATAAAACTTTATAGAGTGTGGTAGTGATCGGAGCACGCACACCGTAGTAGTCTGCACATTTCTTGGTAATGCGTATGGTATTTATACCTTCGGCTACTTCATCGGTGCTCGCCAGAATTTCTTTCAGCGTTTCGCCCTTTGCAAGACGGTGACCAATTGTAAAGTTTCGGCTTAATGAACTGTTGCAGGTTGTAACCAAATCGCCTACACCGGCTACACCTAAAAAAGCTTTTGTATTTCCTCCTAACGCGCGACCGAGGTATATCATTTCCACCATGCCGCGACTTACCAATAAACCTTTTGCATTTTCGCCATAGCCGAGTCCGCTTAACGCACCGGCTGCTATAGCAATTATATTCTTGAGTACACCGGCCAATTCAACACCCACCAGGTCGTTGTTGCCATATACCTGGAAGTGATCGTTACGGAGTAAGCGTTTACCGAGTGTAATTACTTCATTAAAGTGACTCGCTATAACTGTTGCTGCGGGTTGATTAGCCGCGAGTTCTCTTGAAAGGTTAGGTCCGGCCAGACAGCCTACGCGCACCACAACACTTTCTTCCATAATTACTTCACTCATGGTTTTTACCTGGCTTCGGTTAAGCTTCGTAATTGTCTCGATGCTTTGTCCGTTGGTAAGCGTAAGGTCAAAACCTTTTGTTCCGTGAATTAATATATGATAGGGGTGAAGATGCGGTGAGAGATGTTTCATCATCGAGCGAAAGTGCTCCGAGGGTACAATCGGAAACAATATATCGCACTGCTCAGCTATAGCAGCAAGGTCGTTAATGGGCTCGATGTTCGGATGCATGCTATGCCCGCGGTTCTCGCGCGTTTCGCGTATACGCTGAATAACTTTTTCATCGCGTGCATATAGCAATACCTTCCGGTGCTGCGCCAGAAGGTTAGCCACCACACTGCCGAAGTTACCAGCCCCGATTACGCCAACCGGTTTATCGTCAGATAAACTTTTCAAGGTCATAGCCAACCAGCCTGTTGTGATAGTAATATAATGTGTTGAAGTCTTTTGTGATAATATTTCCTTCGCGATTCAGCAACAACGGACGTTTCAAGTGAAATATACCAACGTTATCAAGTCCATGACGAATCACCAGATCGATCTGTCCTTTCAGGTGCGTTGCATGGTATACCTTGCCTTCATCTTTTAATTTATAGATATGCTTGCGCACACGCTTACAGGTTTCGCGAAACTCTTCGTACGGTATAACCTGGTCTTCCTCCGGTAAGCGAAGCAATCCAAACAGATCAAGCTTCGAGTGTTTCTTCTGCCACATCTCGAACGCAACAAAGGCAACCAGGTGGCTGGCGAATACACGGTTGATGCGATGATATTCGAATACGATCTTCTGACTGAGCATGCGGGTATATTCGTCTTCGCGCTGCTTATCGATCGTTACATGTTCATCGCTTACAAAGTAATCACGCGTATCAATTACCCTTCCCTGTGCATCCAGACTATTACCGTCATCATCTACATAATTACCCATTACATCAAGTCCGCGGCCAATGGAAACAGATATGTTAGAACCTTTGGTGAAGAACTTGAAGAGGAATTGCAGCAACTGCCAGCTGCCGTATTTATCCTGTTCAGGTAAATAACGATCCTGACCTTTAACAGAAAGATAGTCATCAATCAGATCGGGAGCTTCCAGTACAAAGTGATAATTGAGTGTTACCGGTACTACAAATATTTTACGAACTTCTTCGGTGCTGTTGCTATCAACAGCGTCCAGGTAGAGGTTTCGTTGTGCTTCAACGGCCGAGCTGAGCAAGCCCAGCTTCAATTGTTTTTCGATGGCGCCAGAACGCGAACGTGTTCCACCCGGGAAGAATAAACTATGCGCACCTTTCTGTATCGCCAGGGTTGAATATAGTTTCAACGTTTCGAGGTAGGGCAGGTTCTTCTTTCTGCGGTCTACTTTATAGGCACCAAGACTATTCATAAAGTAAGCGAATATCTTGATGTTGAAGAGATTCAGTCCGGCACCATATATAAATGCAGGCAATCCTAACGAATGGATTACCCAACCTATCAATATAGAATCGAGATTGCTGAAGTGAGTCGGTACCATAATGACAGTACCCTTGGTAGCGAGGTTACGCAGTTGCTTTACCTTGCCAACAATATGTATCTTATCACGGAGGGTATAGCGGTTTCGGAAGAATGCTCCGAATTTTTTAACCCGCGCGCCATTTAATAAGCGGGCAAACCAGAACTTAACAATCTCGCGCGTTACTTTATATGAGCTCGCATTAAAGTTACCGGCAATTTCGTTGGCGTAACGCGAAACAATTCGATGCAGAATTTCCTCAGCTTTAGCCTGGGCTTCTTCGGCAGGCTTGGTATCAAGCCCTACCATGTCGTCTTTAATGGTAGCCCAAAAGCGAGGTTCATCTACCGGGTCAACTCGCCAGCGGTTACGCTTCATGCGTTGCTGTTCGCGGTAAACAGTAGTTTGAAGTTCGTCTAAAAGTTGTTTCGTTGTCGGACGCAGTTCCTTAACACGTGCAATAGACTTCTTTGCAACTTCTTCTATAAACTCCTTCCGGTTTTTACTTAACTGATATACAGGCCAGTCGGGTATACCTTCCAGGATAGGTTTATACTTCTTATTCTTATTTTTCTTCTCTACGACTTCCATTCGGGGACGCAAAATAGTGAAAAGTTGAACGTTATCGGTTATTCCTTAAATCATTAGGCCATACGATGATTAACCTATCGCATTCAACCTGTTACGAAGACTGGCTCCCATGGCTTCGAATCGGGTTAGCGTTTCATGGATAAAGGTTTCATCGACCAGCGCCTGCAAGTCTGCTTCCGATGTTACATCATATTCATGGATCTTAAAAGTCTGCTCCAGAAAGCCCTGTTCAAACTTGATCAGGTAGCGGTTGTTCCAGGCAAAAAGTGTGATCTTACAATCCGGATGCGGAATTTCTCCAACTACGCGCATATAAGGTCGTGTTAAATATATGTTAAGCCCGTAAAGTTCAGTGATTTGAACCGAAGGATCAAAACTTGGCGCATCAGAAAATATATTCGTGATCAAAAAATAGTAATGATCGGTGCCTTTCTTCGGTAAAAGCGTGAGAATGAAGAGAATTAGGATTCTGTTAGAATTAGCTGTGCTTTAACAGAACTGAGCTCCTTTTCAAGATTTTTATAAACCGGGCTGTTGTGAAGTTGATCAAATTTCATTTGTCGGATAAGGCGTTGAAGTTCCAGCTCGCGTCTCAGCAAGGAAGCCTTCAAGGCTTTAGGATCAGGTTTCATGAGTAGGTTAAGGTGATTGGTTTTGGCTGAGACGAAGATATTGTATAAAACCTAAAGTGAAAAAAGATGGGGTATATTTTTTTAGCGTGAAAGTGTAATTGAAATGGAGACACACGCAAACCAAAGCTGGTAAATGAAATATAGCCGTGCCGGAGTATATCTCTTGAAAAAGAAGTAATACGCTTCGCACAAGGTTAAGTTCTCCCGATCCTAAACATTCTCAGAATATGATATGTCAATACTACTGCTGCTCATCATGAGCTATCGGAAGAACGAACTTCCATCAAAATTATCTGCGAAAATCTGCGACTTCTGCCGGCATAAAAACAACAGAACTCTGCGGTGGTGAGTAAAGATCAAGGAGAAGCAACGCAAGTTCCAACGGAACGGGTTGAAAGCGGGTCTATACTATTAAAAACCAGTCAGGTGAAGAATAAAAAGCGTTTTATACCGTTAAAGTAGTTGACCTTTCCATATCCACTGGAAGATTTTATATTGTAACTTATCGTATTCTTTTGATGTTGATCAGCAGGACAATACATTTACATCCATGAAGGCGCCCTTTTTAACCCGAAGTATGCTGCGAGGAATTTTCCTCGTACTTTGTTTCATTCTGTCTGGCGTAGCTGCATTTGCAACTCACTTGCGTGCAGGAAATATCATTGTTAGAAGAATCGGTGCCTGTAGTGCACGAAAGTATAGCATTACCGTGATAGTGTATACCAACACGCTGAATACAAATGTTTTATTCGGTGGCGACCAGGATTATCTTGACTTCGGTGATAAGAGCCCGCGTATACTCATTCCGGAAATCGGTCCGGGACATCCCAACTATTCAGTGATCGATCAGCAACGCGGTATTGCCCGCGCATTCTATACCGTGGAGTATACCTATGGCGGTCCGGGCCGTTACACCATCAGCTATGTTGAGCCGAACCGTAACGAAGGTGTGCTTAACATGGATAACTCGGTTAACACAACATTCTATATCGAGACACAAATCGTTATCGATCCTTTCCTCGGTTGCAGTACACCTGCTGATCTTACTATTCCTCCCATCGACAGAGCCTGCTCTGGTAAAGCTTTCTTCCACAACCCGGGTGCTTACGATCCGGACGGAAATGATAGCTTGTCGTACGAGATGGTAGTGCCTTACCGCGATCGCAATGCTACAGTACTGAACTATAAAGCTCCGAACGATCCTAAATTTTATGTTGATTATGCTACCGGCAATGAGACAGACGATGGTCCTCCTACCTTCAAGATCGATGCCTTTGACGGAACCATTACCTGGGATGCTCCGGGCTTTGCGGGTGAATATAATATAGCCTTCATTGTACGCGAGTGGAGGAAGGTACTTGGCAAATGGGTAGCCATGGGATATGTGAGACGCGATATGCAGATCATTGTTGAAGATGACTGTAACAACCAGCGCCCAGACCTGGAAGTGCCTGAAGATGTTTGTATAGAAGCAGGTAAAACTTTAAAAGAAACGATCATCGGAACGGATCCGGATATACCACCGGATAAAGTAAAAATCGAAGCGTTCTCGCAAATATTCGAATTGATACCATCTGAATCTCCGGCTACATTTTCACCGGACCCCGCTATATTTCAGAACTCACCGGGTAAACTGGAGTTTGAATGGAATACTACCTGCGAACATATTCGTGAGCAACCGTACCAGGTGGTGTTCAAAGTATCGGATAGCAGGAGCAATGGTGTGTCGCTCGTAACCTATAAGACCTGGCGGATAAAAGTTGTCGGTCCTGCACCAACGTGGAATGACGCACAACTCAATCTCAGTAACCGAACGGCAACCATCAAGTGGGATCCGTATACCTGTATCAATGCAGAAAAGATCCAGATATGGCGAAAGGTTGACAGCACTTCGTTCAGGCCGGATAGCTGCCAGACGGGTATGCCGGAGTTTCTCGGTTATGAAAATATAGCAACCATAGCTGCCAAGACTTCTACCGGTACACAGGTAACACAGTATATAGATGACAACGAAGGTAAAGGACTTGCACCGGGAGCAATGTACTGCTACCGACTCGTAGCGACATTTGCATTGCCCGATGGTGGTGAAAGCTATGTTTCTAAAGATACTTGTGTGGGACCTATACCTGCCGATGTACCGATCATTACGCATGTTAGTGTTCAAAAAACAGGTACGGCCGATGGACAGATCCGCGTAAGCTGGAAGCGACCGTTTGATGCGAATAAAACAACATACCCGCCACCGTATGAGTATAGAGTATACAGAGCAGTTGGGTATACACGCGGAACAGACTCTTTATTAGTACAAACTACGAACGATACTACGTTCGTGGATCAGGGATTGAATACGGAAGAGAGTATATATAATTATAGCATTGCCGCTTATTCTCCGGGCTCACCACTGACAAATAAATTCGTGGGAACATCGGAAGTTGCTTCTGCTGTAAGACTCGATACAAAATCACAAGTAGGACAAATTCAATTGAACTGGACGGCTGTAGTACCATGGTCTAACCAGATACAATCACATCCACGCCACTTGATATACCGTGGACCAGAAGGATCAACCGAGGATCAACTGGTATTGATTGATAGTGTAGATGCTACAGTTGATGGACAGGTATATGTCGACAAGGGCCAGTTTAACAATACACCGCTCGATGAAGGTACTACCTACTGCTACCGCATATTGACACGTGGAGGGTATGGTAATCCAACAAAAATACCGGAGCCACTCGAAAACTTCTCGCAGATAATCTGTGTGCAGCCGGGTGATAGTATACCTCCGTGTAAACCTATATTAACGGTTGATCTGCTCGACTGCGATCAGTTTAAACTGCAGCAGAACTCGTGCGATAATTCAACCTATACCAACGTGTTGAACTGGACGAACGATGCCTCTGCAGAATGTCAGGCTGACATTGCCAGCTACAGAATATACCGTTCGGCAACTCCGGGAGGCGAAAGTGTATTCCTGGCGCAGGTACCGGCTGTTCAAACTACCTATTCAGATGTAGGCCTACCTTCGTTCGCACGATGTTATACTATTGTTGCTGTAGATCGCTCCGGTAATGAAAGCGAACCAAGTGAACCAGTATGTAACGACAATTGTCCTTACTACGAATTGCCAAACGTGTTTACACCGAATGGCGATGGCAAGAATGATGAGTTCAGTGCATTTAACATTCGTGATTATTTGAAGAACTGTCCAAACCCTGAAGATTGTACAATACCACAACACCTCATTGAAAAATGCGCACGCTTTGTCGATAAGGTTAAGTTCAAGGTATTTAATCGTTGGGGGCAGGAAGTATACTCGTACGAATCAGGTAGTGAAAACAGTATATATATCGACTGGGATGGTAAAGATGAAGGTGGCGTAGAACTCGCACCGGCCGTATACTACTATGTAGCAGAAGTAACATTCTTTACGCTCGATCCGAATAACAGTGTGAAGACCTTTAAAGGATGGGTTCACCTCGTGGATGGACAACAATAACCATATCACGGTTCTTTTTGATGGCGTCTGCAATCTTTGTAACGGCACGGTTCAGTTTGTAATCAAACGCGACCGTGCCGCTATATTTCGCTTCGCATCCCTGCAGTCAGACTATGCGCAGGCTTTGCTTCGCCGGGTAAATCTCCCGACAGATCAGCTCTATAGTGTTATCGTAATCGAAGATGGTGTGGCGTACCAGAAAAGCGATGCAGCTCTTCGAATCGCCAGGCATCTCTCGGGCGTTTGGCACTGGCTATATATCCTTCGCGTGGTTCCGAAATTTATCCGCGATGGCCTCTATAACTTTATCGCCACCAACCGCTACCGTTTTTTCGGAAAGCAGGATCACTGCATGATTCCCACACCGGAATTAAAGGCCCGTTTTGTCGATTAAGACGCTGCTATTCTCACATTTCAGCTTTTTACTATTTTTGGGCGCGGATTAGTTATCCCGATCCGAAAAATTTATGAAGGCATATGTATTTCCAGGACAAGGTGCACAGTTCACCGGAATGGGTAAAGACTTGTATGAATCAAGTGCAAAGGCAAAGGCTCTGTTCGATCAGGCCGATGAAATTCTCGGCTTCAAGCTGACGAAGATTATGTTCGAAGGAACAGCCGATGAACAAAAACAAACCAAAGTAACACAGCCTGCTATATTTCTGCATTCAGTAGCCGTAGCGTTGGCGAACGATACATTTCAACCCGATATGGTTGCAGGACACTCGCTCGGTGAATTTTCCGCGCTGGTCGCTAACAAGACACTGTCGTTTGAAGATGCTTTGAGACTCGTGTCCAAACGCGCTACAGCCATGCAGCATGCCTGCGAAATCAATCCATCTACAATGGCTGCCATCCTGGGCCTTGATGATAAAGTAGTAGAAGACATCTGTGCATCTATCGATGACGTTGTAGTAGCTGCTAACTATAATTGTCCGGGACAACTTGTTATTTCCGGAACCATAAAAGGCATCGAAATAGCCTGCGAAAAAATGAAAGCAGCCGGAGCGAAGCGCGCGTTGCCATTGCAGGTAGGAGGGGCATTCCACTCACCACTTATGGAACCTGCCCGCGCAGAATTAGCCGCAGCCATCGAGAGCACTACATTTGCACAGCCTATATGCGCGGTATATCAGAATGTAAATGCACTCCCATCAACAGATATAGCAACGATTAAGAAGAACCTGATCGCACAGCTTACAGCTCCTGTACGCTGGACACAATCTGTTCAAAATATGGTAAAAGACGGCGGTAAAACGTTCATCGAATGCGGTCCCGGAAAAGTACTTCAGGGCCTCGTGAAGAAGATTTCACCCGAATCTGAAGTTGCAAGCCTTTAGTGTGTTTACGTGTGTACGGGTTTAGGTGTTTATGTTAATGCACGTACACACTTAAACGCGTACCAGCGGAGACACGTCAAGCGTGTCGTTGCAGAGGGTGAGGAGTTCGCGGATGGACTTTTGTTCAACCGGGTGGATTACGTCAGCTGCTATTTCGGCAAGTGGTATTAAGGTAAACTTTCGGTTGTTCATGCGTGGGTGTGGTATAGTAAGTTGTTCACGCTCAACAATAACATCACCGTAAAGGAGTATGTCAATATCCATGGTGCGGGCGCCCCATGCTTCGGTTCGTACGCGCCCCATTGCCTCTTCGATATTCTTTGTAGTTCGCAGCAAATCGTCTGGAGAAAGTATAGATTCGATTTCAATTACCTGGTTATAAAAATCCGGTTGATCGGTTTTGCCCCACGCAGCCGTTACATATACCGCGGACGCTTTCATGATTTTTCCTGCTTTTGCCTCGATTAGTGCACGGGCTGCGGCTAAATGCTGACTCCGATCACCCAAATTCGTTCCTAACAAAAGAAAAATGCCGTTGTTCATGTCATGCAAACATACTTTTTTTATTCGGGGGCGTATTGCTTAATTTCGAACCTTTAAAGTCTTATACGTATGAATTTCTGGAAAAGCTTTTTAGCTGCGTTCGTAGCACTGATTGTGTTTTCTTTTGTCGCATTCATTTTTCTTATTGGCATTATCGGAGGATTAGCCGCAGAGGAAGAAGTTGTTGTGGCAGAGAACTCCGTGTTACATTTAAAACTCGATGCTCAGATTACCGAGCTTCAGGTAGAGAATCCTCTGGCAGGATTACCATTCTCCAGCGAAGTACCTAAAATTGGTTTGCTTCAATTAAAGGATGCTATCAAACATGCCAAAGATGATGCAAGCATCAAAGGTATTTATCTCGAAGTAAGTTACCCGATGGCAGGTTTCTCATCGATCGAAGAGATCCGTCAGTCATTACTCGATTTTCGTAAAAGCGGAAAATGGGTTGTGGCCTACGATGAAGTTATGTCGGAAGGTGCGTACTACCTCGCGTCAGCTGCCGATAAAATATACCTTAACCCCGAAGGCGAAGTTGAATTCAATGGACTTACGATTGAAATATCATTCTTCAAGCGACTATTCGATAAACTGGAGATCAAACCTCAGATCTTCCGCGTAGGTGAATTTAAAAGTGCCGTAGAGCCTTTTATACTCGAGAAGATGAGCCCAGAGAACAGACTTCAACTTACAGAGCTCGCTAACTCTATCTATGGCTTTACCCTGCAGCGTATAGGCGAAGCACGAAATATACCGGCAGAGAAATTGAAAGAGATCTCTGACAAGATGCTCGTACATAGTGCAGCCGAAGCAAAAGAATTTGGTTTGATAGACGAGCTATACTATAAAGATCAACTCATCGAAGAGTTGAAAGGCAGATTAAGTCTTTCCAAAAGCGATGATATAAAATTCATCAAGTATAACAAATATCGCAAGGCGTATTCAAACTATAAAAGCTCCAAGAACGAGATCGCGGTTATTGTAGCAGATGGTACCATTATGCCAGGCAAAGCAGATAATCAGCAACAGGTAATTGGTGCCGATACATTTGTAGAAGAGATTCGTAAGGCACGTGAAGACGATGATATCAAAGCTATTGTTCTTCGCGTAAATTCTCCGGGTGGTGAATTTCGTGCATCCGATATGATGTGGCGCGAGATACAACTTGCCAAGAAAGCAAAACCGGTAATTGCATCAATGGGCGATTACGCTGCTTCCGGTGGTTACTACTTGGCAATGGGATGCGATACGATTGTAGCGCAGCCTCACACGATAACAGGTTCGATCGGTATATTTGGAATGATGTTCGACATGAGTGGATTCCTCGGCAACAAGCTTGGAATTACATTCGATGAAGTACGCACCGGTGAATTCGGTGAAATGTATACTGTATCACGTCCGTTAACGGAAGCTGAGAAAAATTTCTGGCAGAAAAATCTGAATAAACACTACGATACCTTTACCGGCAAAGCAGCTGAGGGAAGAGGTGTGGCTGTAGAAGAAATTAAAAAAGTTGCTTCCGGCCGAGTATGGTCAGGAGCACAGGCACAGGAAAGAAAACTCGTGGATGCTCTCGGTGGTTTTGATGATGCAGTAAAGATTGCAGCTGAAAGCGCAGGCGTTGGTGACGACTATAAAGTTCGCTTCTATCCGGAGCAAAGACCTTTCCTTGAACAGTTGATATCACAACTTGAAGAGAATGCGAAAGCAGATGCAATCAAGTCAGAGTTAGGGGAGTCCTATATCTGGTATCAGCAACTCAACAAGATTAAAACATATCAGGGCGAGCAGGCACGTTTGCCATTCGAAATACAACTTCATTAATTCATTAACCTATAGATATACATGACCGCTATACGCAATAACTGGACACGCGAAGAGATCGCAGCCATTTATAACAAGCCTGTATTGGACCTTATATACCAGGCGGCAACAGTACACCGCGAATTTCATGATCCACAGGAAGTACAGGTATGTACACTGCTGTCGGTAAAAACCGGTGGATGCCCTGAAGATTGTTCGTATTGTCCGCAGGCTGCACGCTATCATACCAATGTAAAAGTGCAGAAGCTGATGGAGGTAAATGAAGTGATCGATAAAGCTATAGAAGCAAAAGAGTCTGGCAGTACACGTTTCTGCATGGGTGCAGCCTGGCGTGAAGTACGCGACAACCGCGACTTCGACAAAGTGATCGATATGGTAAAGGGAGTAAATTCGTTAGGTCTTGAAGTATGCTGTACACTTGGTATGCTTACACCGGAGCAGGCGCAGAAGCTAAAAGACGCAGGCCTGTATGCATACAACCACAACCTTGATACCAGCGAAGAGTTTTACGATGATATAATTACTACGCGTACCTATAAAGATCGTCTGGATACGCTGTCACACGTACGCAAGGCAAATATATCAGTGTGCTCAGGCGGTATAATTGGTATGGGAGAACAGGAAGATGATCGCATCGGCATGCTGCTCACGTTAGCAACATTGCCAGAGCATCCTGAGTCTGTGCCGGTAAATGCATTGGTACCCGTAGAGGGAACGCCACTCGAAGATCAACCGAAAGTGTCCGTATGGGAGATGGTTCGTATGATCGCTACGGCACGCATCATTATGCCGAAGACAATGGTAAGACTATCGGCAGGTCGCGTACGCATGAATCTCGAAGAACAAGCACTATGCTTCATGGCCGGAGCCAACAGTATATTTGCCGGAGATAAACTTTTAACAACGCCAAACCCAGGCTATATCAAAGACCAGGAGATGTTCCAGCAGCTTCAGTTAACGCCTCGGAAGGCGTATAAGGAAGAGGTTACAGCTTAGTTATAGCTTCAATCATAAAGTCTTATGGAGAAAAGGCGATCGATCTAATCGGTCGCCTTTTTTATTGCTGTAATCCTTAGAATATCGTTTTTCAGTGTTGAATGTCGGTTTTTTATATAAGATTATCGGTTACCTTGTTATAACAGTTAAAAAACGCTAATAAAAAGGCTTTTATCAGTCAAAAATGCTATTGCCCTGACAAATAAGGTTGCTTTTTGACCGTAATATCACGATTTTATAATGTAATGAATTTAGAGAAATATGAAATAGTAATACTTAAAGTATTACTTTAATAAGTGTTCTTACACTTAATTTGGATCAGTGATTTAATAGATTCGACCTGTGAAATTGCTTAAGATGCAACAAGTGGGCTAAAAAAGTAAATTATTACCTAACGAACCTTCTTCAAAAGTCTTCTCGAAACATTCAAACGAGCGGTTACAGAATAAAATATAGACAGTCGGGTAGAATAGTCTTAAACAACAACGCTGCTTACTAATCAGGCAAGATCATAAGTAGCGTTGTTGTGGGGTGTTATATATCTCTTGGTCAGATGTACTACAGTTTATCCTCCATTGTAAATCCTCCGATAGGTTCATCATGCACAACTTTTAAAGGTTTAGTTTCGATATTCTTATTAACGTTTCTAGTTTTTACGGTTACGAAAGTAAACGAGAGTGTTGCTATGGCAGCCACTGCTATAAGGCTTAATGCTTTTGTTTTCATGTTCTTAGAGAATTAAGTTCTATGAATTACTTTAGATGAGCTTTGATTATTTAGGATCCATTCCTCCTCCGCCACCATTCATATCTGTACTTGTAGGAGTTATTTCTTCTTCAGTACAAGAAGTGATTGTCAAAGCGCATGAAAAAGCAATTAAAAGGATGTAGATAATTTTTTTCATAGTATGTTGAGGTTTAGTATTTAGTTTTTTTGTCGTTAAATTGTAAGCCAAAGATGGTGGTCTGAATTTTATTTTTCGGGATAATAAATTTTTGAAAATCACACGTGTACCAAATAAATTATAAGCTTGGGTTTCTTCTGTTAGCCATATTTATCTATACTGGTATTTGCGCACAGACAACAACATCCAACGTTGATTCATTAAAATCAATTCTAAAGGAAAAATCAGGGCGAGATCGCTATGAGATACTATACCAATTAGCTTATGATCTTTTTGATGTAGATAACAGAGAGGCATCAGTTTATGCTAAACAGGCCTACGACTTAGCATATGATGTTGGCGATAGTTTGAAGATAGTTACCTCGGGGAGATTGGCAGGGCAAATTTATAGAAGGATTGATCAATTGGAAAATTCGATTGATGTTCTAAAAGAAGTATTACCTATAGCAAAGAGAAATACCTATGAAGATGAAGAAAAAAAGATTCTTAATGCACTAGCCCTAACACATACACTCCGGGCGGAATATGATGAAGCGTTAAAGTATAATTTTCAGTCTTTAGTGATTCGAGAAAAGGGTGGCAAAAAAGATGAAATTAGTGTAGCGTTAAACAATATAGGCCTCGTGTATTTTAAGCTTAAAAATTATGAGCGGGCAGTTGAGTATTATGAGCGTTGTCTGAAGATTAAAAATGACATAAACTATACATATGATATGGATAGATTGCTTATCAATCTTGGTCTGTGTTATAACCAGCTTAAAAATTATAAGGAAGCAAGAAAGTTTATTACAAATGCGTTTAATTTCTGTGATAGTATTTGCAGTGAGGCGATAAGAATTGAAGGTAATTTTGGGTTAGGCGTCTCGTATTTTATAGAGGCTGAAGTTACTAACGATACTGCTGTCTACTCTAAATCGAAAGAGAATTTTATAAAATCTTATGACGTTGCCAACCAGATTCGTGATAAAAGATGGCGACTGGAGAACCTGGTTTATTTAGCGAGAATATACACTGAGCTTAATGACGTTGAGCATGCAAAAAAATCTTTGGAGGAAGCAGAACAGATAGCTGACGATACTGAGTATAATTTATTGTTGATAGAAATCTATAAAGGTTTCTCTATTCTCTTTAATAAGTCTAAAAACTACCAACAAGCAGCTATCTACCAAGATAAATATATACATCTAAAAGATAGTATATATAGCGAATCATTGATCAAGAACCTATCAAAAATCCAAACAGATTTTGAACAACGCGAAAACATTGCCACCATCGCTGCCAAAGAAGAGGTAATCAAACAACAACGTGATCTGAATATAGCTATAGCTATAATTGCCATGCTCGCAGGGTTGCTGGTGTTGGTGTTGCAGCGAAGCAATCGAACGATCAAGAGAGTGAACGCGCAGCTGTCGGAAGCGAAGGAGGTAATTGAAGAGCAGAACAAATTACTCGAAGACAAGAATAAATATCTCGATAAGGAAGTTGAGGCAAAGACTGTTGATCTGGAGCGTGTTAATCAGTCGTTGAAGCAGGTAAATGATGAACTCGATAACTTCATCTATAAAACTTCACATGATATACGCGGTCCGTTGGCGAGTTTGAAGGGGATGTGTAACGTGGCGCTGATGGATGTGAAAGATCCGGTGGCACTCGACTACCTTAGTAAACTTGATACAACTGCGGAACGATTAAATACTATACTTACCCGATTGCTGATTATAAACCAGATCAACAACTCGAAATTAAGTGTAGCACGAATTGATTTTGATACGATCATAAACGATGTGTTGTTACTGGAGAAGAAGAAGGGACTCCCGCAGAAACTCAAGATCAGG
The DNA here is from genome assembly GCA_902168205.1 of uncultured Chitinophaga sp. Classification (GTDB taxonomy): domain Bacteria; phylum Bacteroidota; class Bacteroidia; order Cytophagales; family Cyclobacteriaceae; genus Ohtaekwangia; species Ohtaekwangia kribbensis. Next base: position 1,422,487 of record CABHOK010000003.1, read on the forward strand.
AGGTATGTTGAAGATAATGCTACTATACTTTCCGATAAAGAGTTGATCCGCATCGTACTTGAGAACCTTATTGATAATGCTATCAAGTTCTACAACGAGTCTGACCGTGTTGATTCTTTCGTAGATATTCACGTGAATACAAACGGGCAAGGGCAGGTGCGTGTGCGCGTTATAGACAACGGTATCGGCATCAGCGAGGCAAACCCTGGCAAACTCTTCCGGATGTTTTTCAGGGCTTCAGAACGCTCTGAGACGGGCGGTATAGGCTTGTATATCGTTAAGACTGCAACGGCCAAGCTTGGGGGCAGGGTAGGACTCCTCACAACGCCTGAAGGTTATACTGAATTTTACGTGCTCTTCCCGACTACGCCTCCCAAACAGGATGAAGACTCCGAAAAGCCTTCTATCTGATCGCTGAAGGAATTTTTTTACCTCCGTTTCTATTATCATCTTTGCACGCTCGTGCATTTTGAATCATGACAGACTTTAAACGATATACCATTACGGCTGCTCTGCCGTATGCCAACGGTCCACTTCACATCGGCCACATTGCCGGTGCATATTTACCAGCTGATACCTATGTCCGTTACCTGCGGCTTAGAGGAGAAGATGTAGTCTTTATCTGCGGCTCTGATGAGCACGGCGTAGCCATTACACTTGGAGCACGCAAGGAAGGCGTAGAGCCGAGAGTCTTTGTTGATAAATATCACGGGCTGATGAAGAAGGCCTTTGAAGATTTTGGTATCTCCTTCAATATTTACTCGCGCACTTCAAACCCGGTGCATTACGAAACGGCACAGGAGTTTTTCAAGAAGATATATGACCAGGACCTCTTTATTGAAGAGACGTCTGATCAGTATTTCGATGAGCAGGAAGGTATATTTCTGGCAGACCGCTATATCATCGGTACTTGTCCGAATTGTGGTAATCCGAATGCGTATGGCGATCAGTGCGAAAAGTGTGGTACGAGTTTAAGCCCCAAGCAGCTTATCAGCCCCCGGTCTACTGTTTCTGGTAATACACCAGTGTTGAAACCAACGAAGCATTGGTACTTCCCGCTGAACAAGTTTGAAGACTGGTTGAAGGAGTGGTTGATCGAAGGTCATAAAGACTGGAAGACTAACGTATATGGTCAATGTAAATCATGGCTCGATCAGGGGCTCCAGCCTCGCTCGATTACACGCGACCTGGATTGGGGAATTCCCGTGCCACTCCCCGATGCTAAAGGCAAAGTGCTCTACGTTTGGTTTGATGCCCCTATAGGGTATATATCAGCTACAAAAGAGTTGAAGCCGAATGATTGGGAAAAGTATTGGAAAGATCCGGAAACCCGCCTGATACATTTTATTGGCAAGGATAATATAGTATTCCACTGTATCATCTTCCCATCGATGTTGAAAGCTGCCGGAGATTATATACTTCCGGATAACGTTCCTGCCAATGAATTTTTGAATCTGGAAGGTGATAAACTTTCTACTTCACGTAATCACGCTGTTTGGCTGCACGAGTATCTTCAGGATTTGCCAGGCAGAAGAGATGAACTGCGCTATGTATTGACGTCTATATCTCCGGAAACAAAAGATGCTGACTTCACCTGGAAAGATTACCAGCAGAAAGTAAACAGCGAGATGGTAGCTATACTCGGTAACTTTGTAAACCGTGTGATGGTGCTGGTGTGGAAATACTTTGATGGTAAAGTTCCCTCTGAACATGAATTGCAAGGCACAGATGACAGAAGAAAGAGAATCTTGTCACTATATAATCAGGCTCATACAGATCTGAACAAATCAGTAAAAGAAATGACTGATGCCTTGAAGAACTTCCGTTTCCGCGAGGCACAATTTCAAATGTTGAACCTGGCGCGTATAGGTAATAAACTCCTGGCGGATACAGAGCCCTGGAAGCTTGCCAAAGAAGATATGGAAGCTGTTGGATGTATTTTGAATTATGCTCTGACAGTCGTTGGAAATATAGCGTTGGCGTGTGAACCATTCCTGCCGGATGGTGCAGCAAGCATTCGCAGACAATTAAACAGCGAGTTGGAGCAAGGTCGCAAAGATTTCTGGAAGAAGGAAGAACTGGTACATATCGTGCCGCCACAGCATCAGCTTGGTAAGGCCGAGCTATTATATAGAAACGTGGAGGATGCCGAGATTGAAAAACAAGTTGAGCGCTTGAAGAAACCTCAGCAGACTGTGGCTCCCGTAGCCTCTGAAGATGTGCCGGTAAAGCCTTTGAAACCGGAGATTGTATTTGATGATTTCTCCAAACTTGATATACGTGTCGGTACAGTAACAGCTGCTGAGAAAATGGAGAAGTCAAATAAACTTCTCAAGCTGCGTGTAGACGATGGGTTGGGTGGCAGAACTATATTAAGTGGTATAGCTTTGCACTATACGCCTGAAGAGATGGTAGGCAAACAGGTTACGTTCATTGCTAACCTTGCTCCCCGCAAGATGATGGGTATTGAATCGCAGGGAATGATTCTGATGGCGGAAGATAAAGACGGCAAGCTGAAACTCGTTCAGCCTACAGATATAGTTTCTCCGGGATCTACCGTATCCTAAAATATAGAAGGCATTCAGTAATTTTTATTGAATGCCTTTTTCTTCCCAGTTTACATCTCCGGTTTTACGGGCATGTACTTTCATCGTCACTACGACTTCATCCGCCCCGGAATCCAGGCAGATCTGTTGAGCCTCTTTGGCAACACGCATCAACGTATCGTAATCTCCCTGCATAACCGTTTCCATGGCACCTACTTTATAGGCAACGCCCGACTTATCAATAACTTCAATCGCTTTATCGATGATCGGGTAGGGGTGTCCTTTTGATATAGGAACAATTTGTATCGCTATATGTACCTGGTTCTTCATGATACTATATATTAATTGTTGAACACGTTCATAGTGCGCTCCGGACCAATGGTACAAAACGATAACACCATTTCGTTTGCCTTGTTGATTACCTCCGGTAACTTCTCAAACTCTGCCTTGTCAAAATTACTCAACACAAAATCCACCTGCTGGCCTTTGCCGAAATCATTGCCTATACCAAAACGCAGACGGGAGTAATCCTGGCCACCGAGTAACTGTTCTATATTTTTTAAACCGTTGTGCCCGGCAGAGCTGCCTTTGGTACGCAGTCGCAGACTTCCAAAAGGAAGTGCGAGATCGTCCACCAGTACAAGTAAATTCTCTTTCGGTATCTTCAGATCCTGCAGCCAATACGCTATGGCTTTGCCACTCAGGTTCATATAGGTAGTGGGTTTGATCAGATGTATACTGCGGCCTTTAAATTTGAACTCTGCTTTTTCCGCCAGCCTGTCCGTTGTGAAATTTACTTTCTGTTGGTCGGCTAACTGGTCGAGTATAAGAAAACCAATATTATGGCGCGTTAGCTCGTACTCTGCGCCAATGTTACCAAGTCCTGCAACTAAATACTTCATCGGGATAAAAATGATATTCGTGGTTCAATACCAGGGTCAAAGATTTCATTCGAAACCGTAATAAACAAAAAATCCTTCCCGTTGCCGGGAAGGATTTTTGAATATGATTCAGGTATCAGATTACTTTTTACCTTCTTCTTTCTTAGGAGCTTCTTTCTTCGCAGCAGCAGGAGCAGCGGCAGCACCTTCAGCAGGAGCAGCAGCAGCTTCGTCAGCGGCCATTTTAGCAGCGCGAGGAACTTCAACAGCAGCGATCGTTGCTTGTTTAGGATCCAGGAACTCAAGGCCTTCCATTTTCATATCACCAATCTTAATAGCGTGGTGGAAATCAAGATCAGAAACCTCTACATCGATATGATCGGGCATATCTTTCGGGAAGCCGTATACTTTCAAAGCAGCACGCTTGCGTACAAGGGTACCACCTTTAGCAACGCCTTTAGCCTGACCTACCAGACGAACCGGGATGCTCATTTTAATTTTTCTGTCTTCAGAGATGCGCAGAAAATCAGCGTGAAGAATTACTTCACTTACCGGGTGGAACTGAACTTCCTGAAGAATTGCCTGTGCTTCTTCACCTTCGATGTTGATGTGAACAAAGTGTGCTTCGTTGGTATAAACCAGTTCGCGGAACAGAATCATCGGAGAATAGAAATGAATTTGTTCATTTCCTCCGTACAGTACACAGGGAACAAGACCCTCATCCCGTAACTTCTGGGAACCAGCCTTGCCGAGATTTGCTCTTTTATACCCTATAATCTCAACAGTTTTCATAGTATATAATTGTTTAATTAAAAGTTTCTGAATTAAAGTTTAATGAAGAGTGAGCTGATCGATTCGTTGTCATGAATCTTACGGATCGCTTTGGCGAACAGTGTAGACACCGAAAGCACTTTAATTTTAGGGCTTTCCTTCTTTAGCGGAATCGTATCGGAAATCACAATTTCTTCCAGTAAAGAGCTATCGATGTTTTCATAAGCATTACCGGAGAGTACGCCGTGTGTACAAACAGCGCGTACGGATTTAGCACCCTTTTCTTTCAGCAGTGCTGCTGCTTTACAAATTGTTCCTGCTGTATCCACCAGGTCATCCACGAGTATAACATCTTTGCCATCTACTTCACCGATCAGTCGCATGGACTCAACCTTGTTGGCTTCTTTTCTGTGCTTGTCGCATACAGCAAGCTCAGCATCAAAGAATTTAGCAAATGCTCTCGCTCTCTTTATACCACCTACATCCGGAGATGCAAACATGATATCAGAAAGACCTAATGATTTAAGATACGGAACGAATATATAGGAGCCATCGAGGTGATCCACCGGTATATCAAAGAAGCCCTGGATCTGGTCAGCGTGTAAGTCACACGCCATGATGCGCGATGCCCCGGCTGCTGAAATCAGATTAGCATGAAGCTTGGCTGCTATAGCAACTCGTGGTTTATCTTTTCTGTCCTGACGGGCATATCCGAAATATGGAATCACAACGTTAACGCTGGACGCACTGGCACGTTTGGCTGCATCCACCATTAATAATAATTCCATTAAGTTATCAGAAGGAGGGAACGTTGATTGAATCAGAAATACTTCATGGCCGCGAACGGATTCAGTAATATAGGGCGACATTTCACCGTCACTGAATTGCTGATAGTTTACTTCACCTAAGCGCTCTCCATAAGCGTTGGCGATTTTCTCAGCCAGGTAGGTTGTAGCTCTTCCGCTAAAGATTTTAACTGCCATGGTTAGTGCCGTTAATCGTTATCAGTTTATTATTATCTGATTCCGTTTTACAAACGAAGAATCCCGCATAAGCGGGATTCTTATATGGTTGTCCGACCAGGGCTCGAACCTGGACTTTCCTGAATCAAAATCAGGCGTGTTGCCAGTTACACCATCGGACAATGTTGTCGCTGAATCGTCAATTCGATGTCAGTCCCATGAATTTGGGATTGCAAAGGTAGAATTATTTTTCAGAAATGTTAACCTCAACCAAAAAAATTAAAAATCATTTTCTTGAGATACCGTGGTGCCGCCTTCCATAAAACCTTCGGCCCAGAAACGATATTTGTCGAGGATGGATATAACTGCATTGCGCAGGTGTCGGCTATTATTAAAGTCGATGGTTCCATACATGGTAGTAGCGTAGCCTTGCCAGATCGATCTGTTCTGGCGTCTGTCATAAAACTGAATGAGCAGTGTGCCGGTTCTCAAATTAAATTTCTGCGCATCGTATTCAATGTTGTCGTTCTGCGTCTTTACCCATTCTTCAATAGCAGGTTGATTATAGCCATTGAAGCGAAGACTATCATTAAACATTTTGAATCCGATGATGAGGTGTGGCTTACTGGTAGATTGCCTATAGCCCAGAAATTTCATACGTGCAACGATCGATTTCTCGATGATGTTGTTCGTCATGCTGGAGTCTGCAGGCCCTGCAGGCTTCATGATGTCAAATGTTTTATACTTCTTGAAATTACCCTTATAGCTATAGTCGTATTCTACAGGTAATTCTTTGTATCCAAGGCACGAGGTGAGAAGTGCCAATATCACGAGAGGGAGTGCGATCGTCTTCATATGCCGGCATGTTATTCTGTGAATATAAGGTTATTGATTCATCAGAACAACAGCCGGCTGAAACCTTTATTATGATTTAATTTTTTTGATCCATTCCCGTGCATTCACGAAAGCTTCAATCCACGGAGACACGACATCCTGCTTCCGCTCTGAGGGGTAAAATCCCCAGTTCCAAGGGAAAAGTGAGCGTTCGATGTGTGGCATAATTGCCAGGTGACGTCCATCTTTCGAGCAAAGTGCAGCAACAGAATAATCTGAATCATTCGGATTGCCCGGATACTCCGTGTGTGAATATTGTGCAGCAATGGCAAATGTATTCTTATCAGCAGGTAAACGGAAGCGTCCTTCACCGTGTGCTACCCATACACCAAGTCTTGCACCAGCAAAGCTGTTCAGCATTACTGAATTGTTCTCTGGTATAGTAACGTTCACAAAGATTGATTCAAATTTACCCGAGCCATTGTGATGCATGCGCGGATGTTCTTCGCCCATCTCCGGATATAGCAATCCTAATTCCATTACCAGCTGGCATCCGTTACAAACACCAAGACTCAATGTATCTTTTCGTTTGTAGAAATTGTCAAGAGCTTGTTTTGCCTTTGGATTATAGAGGAATGCACCGGCCCATCCTTTCGCAGAACCGAGTACATCCGAGTTGGAGAAACCTCCGACAAATACAATAAGATTTACATCCGACAAATCTTCGCGACCCGAGATCAGGTCGGTCATGTGTATATCTTTTACATCGAAGCCTGCCAGATATAGGGAGTATGCCATCTCTCGATCGCCATTCACACCCTTCTCGCGCATAATCGCTGCCTTTAAACCCGAAGGCTTTCTGCGTCTTGAATCAATACCATAGGTTTCAAACTTGCCATCGAATTTCGGCTGGAAGTTATAGCTCAATACATGCTTCTTATAGTGCGTATAGCGGCTCTCAGCATGTTTGGCCGGACGCTGCTTGCTATCGAGCAGGTAAGAAGTTTTATACCATACATCGCGAAGTTTGTCGATATCAAACTTCAACAGTTTGTTCTGGTGATTGATAGTGAGGTTGCGTTCATCGCTTACGTGACCAAGTATACTATAGCGAATGTCATTCTCTTTCAGAACAGCCGTTGCTTTTGCTTCATCAGCGACTTGAATTACTACGCCCGGATTTTCAGCAAATAGTACTTTAATAATATCGCTATCAACCGAAGCTATATTTAGTGTTAAACCAACGCCCGGCTGAGCAAAAGTCATTTCGAGTAATGCCGTGATCAATCCTCCTTCAGATATATCGTGACCTGCCAGGATCAGGTTCTGGCCGATCAGTTGCTGTACACTTTCAAAAGCTTTAGCAAAGTAACTTTCGTTTTGTACAGTAGGCACCTCGTTGCCGAGCAGGTTCAGTATCTGTGCAAAGCTGCTGCCTCCGAGTTTGCGTTCATCGCCGGAGAAATCGATGAGTATAACTTTTGATCCTTCTGCTTTTTCAAGAACAGGAGAAATAGTTTTGGTTATATCACTTACTTCTGCTCCTGCAGAGATAATAACAGTGCCCGGAGAATATACCACTTCACCATTCGGATACTTCTGTGTCATGGAAAGTGAATCCTTACCGGTAGGTATATTTATACCCAGCTTGATGGCGAAGTCGCTCACCGCTTCAACGGCTTGATATAGTCTAGCATTCTCGCCTTCCTGTTTCGCTGGCCACATCCAGTTGGCACTGAGTGATACGCCTTTCAGTCCATGCGTAAGCGGAGCCCATACTATATTGGTGAGCGACTCAGCAATGGCAAGTTTACTTCCGGCTATCGGGTCAACGAGTGCAGCACCCGGTGCGTGACCGATGGACGTAGCTACACCTTTGCTGCCGGTATAGTCAAGCGCCATAACGCCAACGTTGTTCAGCGGTAATTGTATAGGGCCGCACGTTTGTTGTGTGGCAACTTTACCGGTTACGGAACGATCAACTTTATTGGTGAGCCAATCTTTACAAGCAACGGCTTCGAGTTGAAGCACCTGCTCGAGGTACTCATTCAGTTTCGCTGCATCGTATTGAAGCGACTTGAAGTTACTCGCTTGTGTTTTATCCGTAAGTATAGTCTTCGGTGATGAACCGAGTAAATGTTTTACTTCGAAGTCGATCGGCTTTTGAGGCTGACCATCTTTTTTGAAGAGTAATTTATTATCCCCTGTAGCTTCACCAATTACATACATTGGTGCGCGCTCACGTTCCGAAACGCGTTTCAGAAGATCTATATCTTTTTGTTTGATCGCGAGGCCCATACGTTCCTGCGATTCGTTGCTGATGATCTCTTTGTCTGACAGCGTAGGATCGCCAACAGGAAGTTTATCAACCTCTATCGTTCCACCGGTTTCTTCCAGTAGTTCTGATAGACAGTTGAAGTGTCCACCGGCACCATGATCGTGAATGGAAACGATCGGATTTACACCGGACTCAACCATGGCGCGGATCGCGTTCATCACACGCTTCTGCATTTCCGGGTTTGAGCGTTGTATCGCGTTAAGCTCAATCGCATTTCCATATTCACCGGTAGCTACCGATGACACGGCACTACCACCCATACCGATGCGATAGTTATCGCCACCAAGCAATACAATTTTATCACCGGCTTCGAGATGTTCTTTCTTGCTATCTTTTTCTTTACCGAATCCTATACCACCCGCGAGCATGATCACTTTATCGAAACCATACTTCTTGTTGTCTTCAATGTGCTCGAAGGTGAGTACACTTCCGGCAATAACCGGCTGACCGAATTTGTTACCGAAATCAGAAGCACCATCCGAAGCTTTGATCAGAATTTCTTCCGGAGATTGATAAAGCCATTTACGTGCTTCGAATTTTTTTTCCCACGGTCTTCCGTTTTCAAGGCGAGGGTAGGAGGTAATATATACTGCAGTACCTGCTAATGGCAATGCCCCTTTACCGCCAGCGAGGCGGTCGCGAATCTCACCGCCAGAACCAGTAGCCGCACCGTTGAAAGGTTCAACCGTTGTCGGGAAGTTGTGTGTTTCAGCCTTTAATGAAATTACCGAAGCTATATCTTCGATGGTAAAGAAGTCGGCTATATCCTGGCGTGCAGGTGCAAACTGTTCAATTACCGGACCTTTGATAAAGGCTACGTTATCTTTATAGGCAGATACTATATAATTCGGATTCTCTTTCGATGTCTTTTTGATCAGTTGGAAAAGTGTAGATTCTTTTTCCTTGCCATCAATTATAAATGTACCGTTGAAGATCTTGTGGCGGCAGTGTTCCGAGTTAACCTGCGAGAAGCCGAATACTTCACTGTCGGTTAATTTGCGTCCGAGTTGTTTGCTAACATTTTCAAGGTATTCGATTTCTACCTTGCTCAAAGCCAATCCTTCTTTCTCGTTGTACGCGGCAATATCATCGATGGCGATGATCGGCTCCGGAGTATGATGAATTGTGAAGAGGTCCTGATCCAGCGACTTGTAAAGCACCTGCAGCATTTTGTCGTACTTCACAGAATCGTTTTCTGCGGCGATAAATTCTTCAATGCGCTGAATGCCGCTGATGCCCATGGTCTGCGTAATTTCTACGGCATTGGTACTCCACGGAGTAATCATTTCTTTACGAGGGCCGATGAAATTTCCGGTTAACGTTTTTTCTGAGAGCGGCTCAGCTTTACCAAAAAGCCAGATAAGTTTCTGAATGTCTGAATTTTGCAAAGGCTGTACCGTACCAACCGCATATATCGTGTTGGCTTTCGAACGAAAGAATAAAATCATTGGATTAAACTCGGATTTGAGCCTGCAAAAATACAAGCATTTTGCAGGAATGGGAGTGTTTTCTGTAAATATTGTCTTGATAACTTTTGAATGCTCAGAAATACTCAGATAAGCTCGGCAAGTTCCGGATGCGTAAGGAAATTATGGCCAGCTTCTATCACGATAAAGCGGGCCTGATGAAGTTGTTTTACAAAGGTGTTCATGCTTGCTGGCGTAATAACTTTATCATACTTCCCCACAATGATCGTTACGGGTATAGCACGCTCGTTGGCGAGTGTTGCAAGTACAGTAATGTTGAATTTGAGTTTTCGAAATACAACCCACGAGTAGTAAACTCGCTCCCGCTTTTCAGTTGTATTCATCTGGTACTCAGCAAAACGGAGAATACTTTTATCGATGATCCCGATGCGATTCAATGTTCTGCTGATCGATAGAAAGCGATCCTGGTGATGAATCATGCTTTTGAAAAGCTTTCGTAACAGAACCGGGTATGTAGCAAGGTAATACCAAAAATTAGTTTTGACTCCGTCTGGTGCTAGCAGAAAAACTTTAGTTACTTTATCAGCGTAAGCTTCCAATGTGGCGAGCACAAATTTTCCGCCCATGCTATAGCCTAGTAATGAAAACGAATCAATTTGATTCTCGTGAAGAAAACGCTGCAGTATAGCGCGCCACACTTTCTTTTCTAAGGCTTGTTCGTTGTGTGCCCACTTGCTTTTGCCGTGGAAATAAAGATCGAATATATAGCAGGTATAGCGATTCGAGAGCGATCGTGCAAGCGGAGTGAACGCGGTGTTGTCTTGTCCGAAGCCGTGAAATAGCAGGAGTACATCTTTCCCGTTACCGAGTTTAGTATAAAATAGCTCCGGTGTTGGTTCGTTCATGGCTGTGCAGGCCGACAAATTAAAATATCTTACCGACTGGTGGCTGCTGTTCGCCTACTTATTTTCGATTTACCTAAAATAAATGGATACATAGCACCGTCTTTCAAGCTAAATAAAGCAATGTGAAGGCGATGGAACTGGCCATGCAAATAAAAGAACAGACATTTCTAAAGGAGAAAGACAGGCTGCTGAGCTTTATCCGTAATCGTGTGTCTACTGTAGAGGAGGCAGAAGATATTCTTCAGGATGTCTTTTATCAATTTGTAGCCGGTTATGAAACCATCGAGTCGATAGACCGCGTTACGTCCTGGTTATTTTCGGTAGCCCGTAACAAAATCATCGACCGTTATCGCAGAGAGGCCGCCCGGCCACAACGTGCGGATTTTGGTATAGCCACCGGGTTGGAAGAAGATGCGCCTATTACATTGCAAGAGATTTTACCCGACCTGGGTAACACTCCCGAAGATTCATACCTGCGCGAAGCGATCTGGGAAGCCATCATGGAAGCCCTTGATGAATTGCCGCCCGAACAACGCGAGATCTTTATTCTCAATGAAATAGAAGAGCGCAGCTTTCGCGATATAGCAGAACAAACCGGTGTTTCTATCAATACATTGCTTTCCAGAAAGCGATATGCTATTCTCGCGCTTCGAAAAAAATTACAACGATTATATAACGATATATAGGCCAACAACAGAGTTATGAGAAAGTCAGATTTTGCAAAATGCGCGGTGTTGGGGTTACTGGCAATTACTTTATTAGGTGTAGTAACCATGTTATTATGGAACTGGCTGGTGCCAGATCTGTTCAACGGTCCTGTTATCACATATTGGCAGGCACTCGGCCTGCTGGTGTTAAGCAAGATATTGTTCTGGGGATGGGGCGGTAAACGCCATTATCAGACCCCCGGAGCCACGCCTTACTGGAAACATCGTTTCTATGAAAAATTCTCCAACATGCCGGCAGAGCAGCGTGAGGAATTCAAACGGAGAATGAAAGAAAAATGGTGCAGCTTCGAGAAGAGCACTTCGACACAGAAATCAGACACTTCGCGCGACTGATTGACTGTTTCAGGAAAATACATTGAGAAAAAAATCACAAAAAACTCAACCTACAAGCTTTTTAGGCCGTTGAAGGAAACGTTGGAAACTTTTGAAATGCAAAAAGTTTCCATAGTTTTACGAGCCTATGGAAGATTCAAGCACACGTGACAAGATATTGAAAGGGGCAGAAGGCCTCTTTACAAAATATGGTGTACGAAGCATATCGATGGACGATATCGCCCGACATCTGTCGGTATCCAAGAAAACGCTGTACCAGCACTTCACGGATAAGGAAGATATCGTGACACTGGTTTTCGAAGCAGTATTGAGCGAGAGCCGGAAGGAATTTGAAGCCATCCATCATACGGCTGAGAACGCGATAGACGAACTGGCCAAACTTTCCGTATGCCTGAAGAAGAACGTTGATGAAATAAACCCTTCGCTTTTATTCGACTTGCAGAAGTATTATCCGAAAGCGTGGGCGGTGTGGCTGGAGTTTAAGCGCATGTGCATTTACGATTCTATAAAAAGGAATCTCGATCAAGGTATAGCAGAAGGATTTTACAGAGCAGAGATCAATACCGAAATAATCAGTATTGTACGAATGGCTTTGATCGAAACCGCTTTTGATGATAAAACTTTTTCGCACGACAAGTTCAGGATGACGGAAGTACAGATGCAGATATTCGAGCATTTTGTATTCGGCATTTTAACGGAGAAAGGAAGAAAGCAATACCTGCGATGCAAAGAGAAGAACACACCTGAAACGGTAACACGATAACAGAAACTGTAACACGATAATTAACCCCAATATGAAACGCTTTTATCAAATCCTTTTACTTTGTTTGATTGTGCCGCCCGGGGCATTTGCCCAGCAAGCGGACACGGCATCCTATACATTGGAACAATGCGTCAAGTATGCATTGGAGAATACGGTAGATGTTAAGAACGCACGTGTTGATGCGCAGATATCAGAAGCAAGAGTAAAAGAAACCTTTGGTATAGGTTTACCACAAGTAAGTGGTGAAGTAAGTCTTCAGCACAACCAGAAACTACCACGCTTCTTTTCGACCTATGCTACTGCACAAGGTTTTGCAGGACAGGATGAAAACGGTAATCCATTATTAGATATACCCGGACTGCAACCAAACGATGTTGTTGCATCTCCAAACTTTTTTCAATTACCAAGCAGTGGTAATGCCAGTATTACCATCAATCAATTACTCTTTAGCAGTACATACCTGGTTGGTTTGAAAGCTGCAGGTACGTATAAAGAGCTTGCCTATAAAACTGAGCAACAAACACAGATACAGGTTGTAGAGAACGTAACCAAAGCGTACTATGCTGTGTTGGTTAATAATGAGCGTATCAATCTTTTTGATAATAATATAGCTCGTGTTGATTCACTGCTGAGAAGTACAACTGCTATGAATAAAAATGGTTTTGCAGAGGAGATTGATGTTGATCGAATTAAGGTAACACTTAACAATCTGAAATCAGAAAGATTGAAATTTATCAACCTTCAGAACCTGAGCCTAACACTTCTAAAATTCCAGATGAATTACCCGATGGATCAACCTTTAGCCGTAGAGGGTACATTGGATAATTTTCAGGTTAGTGAAAATATAGCTGCCGAATATGAGCAGGGTTTTGATCCTCAAAACAGAATTGAGTATAAAGTACTGAGCACACAACGCGAGTTGCAGAAACTTGATATCAAGAATAAATACTCAAATTCATTGCCGAGTTTATCAGGCTTTGCAAACCTGGGCTATACTACGCAATCACCCAATGTGAGCGGTCTTTTCAAAACCAATACGGAGATGGAGGAAACATCGCAGATCGGTCCTGATAAATGGTATTCATTCTCATCATTCGGTGTGTCATTGAAAATACCTTTGTTTAGTGGTCTTCAGAGAAACTACCAGGTGCAGCAAGCTAAACTTTCGTTGTTGAAGATTGAGAACAGCTTTACTTCACTTCGTCAGAGCATAGATCTGAGCATACAACAGAACACCGTAACGTATCAGAACTCTATTGAGACCTTGAAGTCGCAGCGTGAAAACATGGAGCTGGCTGAAAAAGTAGCGCGTGTTACCAAGATCAAATATGAACAAGGTGTAGGATCGAACATTGAAGTAACCGATGCTGAAAGCAGCTTGCGCGAAGCGCAGGTAAATTACTACAATGCACTATATGATGCGATCATCGCCAAAGTAGATCTTGATAAAGCCTATGCGAAGATCGACCCAAGTCAATATACCACAGCCCAGCCCGCTAAATAAGCATAACCCCAAATGAAAAATAAACACTTTATGAAATCCACGATATACACCCGCTTAACTGTCATCGCTATCGCAGGCGTACTGGCTGCATGCAGTGCTGCTACACCTGATGATAAGAAAGCACAACTGGAACAACTGAAGAAGCAGGAGAAAGATATCTCCAAGCAGATCCAGCAACTGGAAAGTGAAATCGCTCAGGAGAATCCAGACTCAACAACTGTTGTAAAATCAAAAGAAGTAACGGTAGCTGAACTGGCATTGCGTAAATTCGATCACTATGTAAAGACACAAGGTAGTGTTGATGCTGAAGATAACATCCTGGTAAGTGCAAAATCGCCAGGCGTTGTCACGGCAGTATATATTAAAGAAGGACAACAGGTATCAAAAGGACAAGTTCTTGCGCAAATCGATAACTCGGTAATCATTCGCAGCATCGAGGCGCAAAAGTCCCAACTTGAATTGGCGAAGACAGTATTTGAGCGCCAGAAAAATCTGTGGGATCAAAAGATCGGTACAGAAGTACAGTACCTGCAGGCAAAGACAAATAAAGAAAGCCTGGAGAAGCAACTGGAGTCTCTCAACGAACAGAATGATATGACACGCATCAAGGCGCCTATCAGCGGTACGGTTGATGATGTATCGATCAAGATAGGGGAGAACATAGCTCCGGGTATGCCGGCCGTTCGAGTAGTAAATACATCCGATCTTAAACTTATAGCCAATGTATCCGAGGCATATGTTACCGCGATCAAAAAAGGTAATTCGGCTGTTATCAGTATACCTGAGCTGAAGAAAGAGATCACTGCGAAGGTAACGTTTGTAGGAAAGACAATCGATCCGCTTTCGCGTACATTCCCGGTAGAAATAAAGTTACCGGCAGATGGCGACCTTCGTCCGAACATGACCGGTATATTAAAAGTAATTTTCCATACGGAACCTTCTACTATTGTAGTGCCGGTGAACGTAGTGCAGGAACTTAACAAAGAAAAGATCGTATTCGTAGCAGAAACCAATGGCAAGCAGACTGTAGCTCGCAAAAGAGTAGTAACCGTGGAAGGTGTATACGATAACCTTGCACAGGTAAATGGCCTGAAGGCAGGTGAGAAGATCATAACCTTCGGCTACCAGGGTCTTAACGATGGCCAGGTAATTAAAATATAGCTTAAAGATATAGTGTGCCGGGCGATACTATATCGCCCGGAGTATATCATTAACCACTACTAACATTCAAGTTTATGCATGATGTAGAAAAGGAATTTAAACCCACCAGTTGGTCGATCGATAACAAGATCGCTATTTACGTAGCGACCCTTATCATCTGTCTTGCCGGTATCATGACCTATAACAGTCTGCCGAAGGAAAACTTCCCGGAGGTAGTGTTTCCGCAGATATATGTATCCACTATATATCCCGGTGCACCGGAAGACATTGAGAACCTGATCTCTAAGCAAATTGAGAAGCAGGTAAAATCAATTGCCGGTGTAAAGAAAATTACCAGTAACTCACTTCAAAACTTTTCGAACGTAATCATCGAGTTTCAAACCGATGTGGAGGTAAAGGAAGCCAAACGTGAAGTACAGGAAGCCGTTGATAAAGCCAAGAAGGATTTACCTACCGACCTGGATGATGATCCACAGGTTGTGGATGTAGATATATCGGAAGTGCCGATTATGAACATCAACCTCTCCGGTGACTATGATCTTCAAACGTTGAAGAAGTATGCCGAGCAGATGCAGGATCGCATCGAGTCATTGAAAGAGATTCGGAGAGTAGATATAGTAGGAGCACTCGATCGTGAAATACAGGTAAACGTTGATCTCTATAAATCAGCATTGGCCGGTGTAAGTCTCGATGATATTTCATCTGCGATCAAATACGAGAACGTAATTATAGCAGGTGGTCAGTTGTCTGTAGACGGTATGAAACGCTCCATGAGTGTGAACGGTGAATTTATTTCAGCGGAACAACTCGGAGGTATTGTGATCGGTGGTACAAAAGGTGGAAAAGTATATCTGCGCGATGTTGCTGATGTAAGCGATACACACAAAGAACAGGAAAGCTTCGCGAGACTGGATGAAAAGAACGTGGTTACACTCAACGTTGTAAAACGTGGTGGTGAAAACCTGATCATTGCTTCTGACCAGATCAACGAAATAGTAAAAGAATACGAAAGTTCTATTCTTCCTCAGGGATTGAAAATTACCATTACTGCCGATCAGTCAGACAACACACGTATGACGTTGCATGATCTGATCAATACCATCATCATCGGTTTCGTACTGGTAACGATCATTCTCATGTTCTTCATGGGCGCTACCAACGCGATCTTCGTAGGTCTGTCGGTTCCGCTGTCAAGCTTTATAGCGTTCCTTACATTCCCTACACTCGGCTTTACGCTCAACATGATGACGCTGTTCTCATTCCTGCTGGCGCTGGGTATTGTGGTGGATGATGCGATCGTGGTAATTGAAAACACACACCGCGTATTCGACAATGGTAAAGTGCCGATTCGTAAAGCTGCGAAGATTGCTGCCGGTGAAGTATTCATGCCGGTGCTATCGGGTACATTGGTGGTGTTGGCACCATTCGTGCCGCTTGCATTCTGGCCAGGTGTTATTGGTAAATTCATGTTCTATCTACCGGTAACATTGATCGTGGCATTGCTTGCTTCGTTGGTTGTTGCCTATATCATGAACCCGGTGTTTGCTGCTGACTTTATGAAGCCGCACGATCACGATCATGAGAACAAGACTAAACTTACCAAAGGCTTTAAAGTATCCACTGTCGTTTTCGTTGCTATAGCATTGCTGTTCTACATAACAGGATCGTTTGGTATGGGGAACTTTACCATCTTTATATACCTGCTATATGCACTGCATCATTTCGTACTCGAGCGTGTTATATCGGCATTCCAGACAAGAGCATGGCCATCGGTACAAAACGGTTACCAGAAATGGATCACATGGTGCCTTCAGGGCTGGAGACCATGGGGTGTTGTACTCGCTGTAGTGGCATTGTTTATTTTCTCGATCATATTTACAGGCATTCGTAAACCTCCGGTGGTATTCTTCCCGCAAGGCGATCCTAACTTTATATTTACCTATGTGCGCATGCCGATCGGTACCGATCAGCGTGTAACCGATTCTATTACCAATATTGCCGAAGACAGGATCATTAAAGTTATAGGCAAGGATACTACAATGGTAGAGTCAATTATATCCAACGTATCCATTGGTGCTGCTGAAGATCAGTTTTCCGGTGCGCAATCACAACCGCATCTCGGAAAAGTTACGGTTGCCTTTGTAGATTTTGCGAAACGTGACGGGCGTTCATCGAAAGAATACCTCGGTAAGATCCGTGAAGCGGTGAAAGGTATAAAAGGTGCTGAAATTTCAGTTGACCAGGAGCAGGGTGGACCTCCAACCGGTAAGCCAGTCAACATTGAAATTGCCGCTGATAACTTCGACTTGCTGGTATCTACAGCGGATCGTGTGAAGCGTTATCTCGACTCTGTACAAGTGCCGGGTGTTGAAGAATTGAAATCAGATTTTCAAAGTGATAAGCCTGAGATCGTGATCAAGATCGATCGCGAGAAAGCAAACCGCGAAGGTATATCTACCGGTCAGATTGGTGGTACATTGAACACCGCTATATATGGTGAAGAAGTATCTCGTTTCCGCGATGAGAACGATGACTATCCGATTGAACTTCGTATTAAGGAAGATCAACGCAATGATATCAACACGTTGATGAACCTGCCGATAACCTATCGTGATATGGCTTCGGGTGGAGCTGTTCGCCAGGTGCCGCTGTCTTCGTTCGCTACGATTGAGTATTCAAACAGCTATGCCGGTATCAAGCGTATTGATCAGAAGCGTGTGATTACGTTGTCATCCAACGTACTCAGCGATTACAACGAGAACGAAGTAGTGGCTGAGATCACGAATCGTCTCAAGTCAATTTCAATTCCGGATGAAGTAACTGTAAAGATGACCGGTGCGCAGGAAGACCAGGCTGAAACTTCGAACTTCTTAGGTGTTGCCGGGCTGGTAGCCCTCGGGTTGATCTTTATGATCCTGGTGATTCAATTCAACTCGGTAGGTAAACCGCTCATTATTCTCACCGAAATTCTTTTCAGTGTGATTGGTGTATTGCTTGGTTTCTCTTTCTTCCGAATGGAAATATCCATCGTGATGTCGGGTGTAGGTATCATGGCATTGGCCGGTATCGTTGTGCGTAACGGTATATTGCTGGTGGAATTTACCGACCTGCTTATATCACAAGGTATAGAATTGAAAGATGCCGTGATTGAAGCTGCAAGAACGCGTATGACGCCTGTGTTGCTCACTGCCATGGCTGCAACTTTAGGACTTATACCACTAGCCGTAGGGTTGAATATCGACTTCGTTACGTTGTTCACAGAATTTAACCCGCATATATTCTTCGGTGGTGATAACGTAGCATTCTGGGGACCTCTTTCATGGACCATGATCTTTGGTTTGATCTTCGGTACATTCCTTACGTTGTTCCTGGTGCCTGTAATGTACCTGATCATGGCGAGACTGCGAGCACGCGTATACAAAACGAAGAAAGAAGAAGCGCATGGCGATGAAAAAGAAGAAGCCATTGTTGCTATATAAATAGCAGGGGAGGCTTAATCGTTAACTGCATAGGTAACAGGTTTGGTTTGATTTTTCAGGATGCAGTTAACGATTAACTTTCTGTAAGCGCAGAAACTAAATTTAAGCGAAAGTCGTCTTTACACAGGGACGACTTTTTCTTTTATGAAACCTCGTATGATGACTTTGATTTTCTTCACGTTACTTTTCCTGGTAATAGATTATTATGTTTTTCAGGCTGTAAAAACGGTTAGTGATGATTGGACTCCGCTCTGGAAAACGATAGCCCGCACAGCATTCTGGGTTCCGACTGTATTGAGCTTTGCTGCGCTTTTTTGGTGGACGTTTGGTGATCCGTATGGTGTAAGTGCTACCACCCGAAACTGGATTATTACCGTACTCATCGCTACTTACTTCTCAAAAGTATTTGCTGTAGTCTTTTTGTTCATTGACGATCTTTACCGCGGCCTCAAATGGGCGGTAAGCTTCTTCTATAAAGGGCCTTCCGGAGATTTACCAGGCGAAGGAATTACTCGTTCTGAATTCTTATCGAAGACAGCATTGGTGGCTGCCGCTATACCTTTCGGTACGATGGTATACGGGATCGTGTCGGGTGCACACGATTATCGCGTCAGAAGAAAGACTATATACTTGCCGAATCTGCCCAAGGCTTTTGATGGTATAAAGATCGGTCAGCTTTCGGATATACATTCCGGAAGTTTCTTTAACAAGGTTGCCGTGAAAGGTGGTGTGGAGATGATGCTGCAGGAAAAACCGGATGTGCTGTTTTTTACAGGAGACCTGGTGAACAACGAATCGTCCGAAGTAAAAGACTATATCGACATCTTCAACAAGCTGAAAGCACCGTTAGGTATATATTCTGTTACAGGTAATCATGATTATGGTGATTATCATCAATGGACTTCACACGCAGCCAAGCAAAAGAACTTTAAAGACCTGATCGAAGCACATCGCCTGATGGGATTCAACCTGCTGATGAATCAACATCATTTCCTGGAAACAGCAGGAGAGAAGATTGCCGTGATTGGTATAGAGAACTGGGGCGAACGCAAGTTTTCAAAGTACGGTAAACTTGATAAAGCCTATGCAGGCACAGAAGAAGCGCCTGTAAAGCTTTTGCTTTCACATGACCCTAGTCACTGGGACTCGCAGGT
Organism: uncultured Chitinophaga sp.; assembly: GCA_902168205.1. Taxonomy (GTDB): domain Bacteria; phylum Bacteroidota; class Bacteroidia; order Cytophagales; family Cyclobacteriaceae; genus Ohtaekwangia; species Ohtaekwangia kribbensis. Next base: position 1,442,273 of record CABHOK010000003.1, read on the forward strand.
ACGTCCGCTATACCCGGATATAGATGTAGCCTTTGCGGGACATACGCATGGCTTTCAATTTGGTGTTGAGATCGGAAATATAAAATGGAGTCCGTCACAATACGCATACAAGCAGTGGGCCGGATTGTACCAGGAGGGTTCTCAATATCTGTATGTAAATCGCGGATTTGGTTATCTCGGGTATCCGGGACGCATCGGTATGCCTCCTGAACTTACCATCATCGAGCTCAAGCGTGGATAATGCACGCTACAGGGTTGGTATATATACTCTGAATGTTCCAATCGATATATAGCTATATATTCAGAAAGTGCGCGATCTTTCCGGTGTCTAGTGTAAAGTCATCGCTGCGATGCGCGCTTAGTCCTTCCTGCAGGCTGGTAATGGTGCCGGCTTGCACGGCTTTCGCAACCATACCAACATAATGCCCTGAGCCGCTGCGACCACAATATAAACAGGCATCCGCACCGGCGATATCTTGCAAAACAGGTTCACAGTAGTTTAGCGCGAAACGATTTCCGCCAATAACAAAACGCGGTTGAAAGGATGCATCGTGACCGTTGTATAGAATGCTGCAATCCAGGTAATCGATCTGGTAACCTTGCAACTCGCGGCCTCTGCGAATAGTATCTTTGTAGAAGGAGTCACTGCTGTCAATAACAATATCACTTACAGAAAGATAGTCTTTCAGGATGATGAGGATCTGATCAAGCAGTTCGCCTGCCGGAATGGTAATCCATACAACACGTTTGGAAACTATACTTTCTGAAAATGTCTTCAACGATGAAGCTGTCGCGATGCCCTGCTCCCGGATCGTTTGCAGTGTAACTTCATCGTGGTCATAAACAATTATATCATGACCGCTTGCCTGCAGATCAAGTGCAAGATTCAACGCAGTACCTTCAAAGCCGATCAACCCGATTTGCATACCTATATATTGAGCGCGAAAGTTAAATCACCATCCGGATAAATAAAACATCAGATCAGTGCAGAAGTCTTCATGTCTGAAAGAACACCCATGTTAAGAAGCAACGTGTTGGTAAGATTCCGGAATAGCGGAAAGACACTTTCCTTATATACCCGGTGGTTTTCAATATTGGGAGTAAAGATACGAACACGGTCAGGTTTCAGAGAGCGATAGTCTGCGAGTGAATTGATTTTTCGCAGCGCCATGTAGGCGGCACCAATGGCCGAAGCATCATCCGTGTTTACCAGTCCGATCGGTTTACCAAATATATCGGCCAGTAGTTGTACCCATCGCTCCGAATGTACAAAGCCACCGCTTACGTTAACCTGTTGTATGACCAGTCCGGATTCCTCCAGGCATTGACTGATGTGATAAAGCGACAGCGTGATGCCTTCCAGCACAGCACGTGTAAAGTAAGCTTGTGTATGTTGCGCTGTAATGCCAAAGAATACACCAGAGGTTTCGCTGTTCCACAACGGAGCACGTTCGCCCAATATATAGGGTAAAAAGATCAATCCGTCCGAGCCCGCTTTTATCGAATCAATTTCTCCGATCACTTCATTATATATAGCAGCATCTGCAATATCTTTTTTTAGAAAACTGGACAAGTACCAGCGCAATGCAACCCCTCCGTTATTGATCGGTCCTCCGGAGATAAATGTACTTTCATCCAGCCGGTAATTGAAGGTCATCGCGTCAAAATTGAAAGTAGGATTTGTATTGGCAACGCGTATAGCACCACTCGTACCAATCGTTAAAGCTGCTATACCGGGTTCAACTGCGAAGCTGCCTACATTGGCACAGCAACCATCACTCGCGCCCGCCATAAATGGTATACCAGCGGGGATTCCCGTTGTATCAGTCGCTACTGTCGTCAGTATATTTCGTTGAAAGGTTGTGCTTACCGGTACAGAAAGTTTATCGGCAGTGATGCCGCACAGTTGCAAAGCCGGTTCACTCCATTGCAATTTTTCAATATCAAATAGCCCCGTTGCAGAGGCAATCGAGTGATCAATTTCATGTACTCCGAAAAGCCTGAACCAGATATACTCTTTAATGGATATATACTTGACAGCTCTGGCATACAGGTCGGGATCATTTTCACGCAGCCAGATAATCTTGCACAAAGGCGACATAGCATGAACAGGCGTACCGGTTTGCCGGTATATCAATTCGCCTGCAGGGGAGTTCTTGATACGATCAGCAACGGAAGCACTCCGGTTGTCTGCCCAGGTGATCATGTTCATCAACGGATTGCCTGCCGCATCTACCGGTATAAAACTGTGCATGGCCGAGCTCAGTGAAATGCCATGTGGAGTATGCTGAAGTGTTTTTATCGAACGAAGAATACATTTCAGAAAGGCCTGCCATATAATTTCAGGAGCCTGCTCGCTATAGCCGGGGTGGGGTGATAGTGTAGGGTAGGCAACCTGTTCAGTATGTATAGCCTTACCGTTGTAATCAACGGCTACTGCTTTTGTACTTCCCGTTCCGATGTCAATGCCAAGAATATATTGCATGGTGAAATCAAAACTCCAAAGTACAAATTCCTATTGAGTAATGCCGGGTTAATGCCGTTATAGAAGAGGATACAATAAAAAGGCATCCGTTGGTAAATCGGATGCCTTCGGTTTAGGTTAGGAGAATGCTTTTACTGATGCTCAGTAATGTGCATTTCTCGTCTTCGCCTGGCATCAATGGAGTAACGCCCTGCTCCAAACACCATGAACATGATTAAACCAACCAATACGACAACGGAAAGCCAGAGTTCCATGTGCTGGCCTATTGATAGAAATCCCTTGGGAGCATTTACCATGAATACAGCTCCAATCAATATGGGTACTTGAATAAAACATACTATACGTGTAAATACTCCAAAAGCAATCAGCGGTCCTCCGCAGATGTGTGCAAATACAACATAGTGTGCGAGCACTGCGCCTGCGAAATACACGTTGACCCCCGAGGTTGTCATCTCAAGTTCATGCATATGCGTAATAAAGTACAAGCCTTTATAGGTGATAAATATTCCCAGCGCGATTCGAAGAATATCCAGAAAACCGGGGCGGTGACTGTTACCCCATTTTTCTACATCGGTGATAACACTCATAATCTTTATATCGTTAATCTATACAAAGTTTACGAAAATGCTTTGGCAAAACCAAGTAGATTCGAACAATTCATAACCCCGCGTGGGCTGTGGGCTGTCGCTCATTCCAGATGCGAAGAAACCAGTAGATAATAAAAGGTATAGTACCGAAGAAGATAAAAATCAATATCCAGATGATCTTCTCGCTTTGATCGATTGTTTTGTTCAAGGCTGCATGCACTATATAAAGTATGTGTAATGCAAAAGATATAAAGGAAAGTATAAGGACGGGAACGATGAAGGAAAGTATACCGGCTATAATTACGGTTTCAGAAGGTTCGTGATGTTCGCTTGTCTCAATGGTCTCCATTACGAAATGGAATATCTGGTAGAATATATAGGGAACCATTACGAGCGGCAATAGCGTAAAGATGAGCAGCGCTATCTTTTGAGGTTTACTCATATTCATATCTATAGGGGTTGGTAGTATAGTTACGAAAGTGAATATAAAAAAAACTGCCCGGTTATTTACCGGGCAGCCTTCCGAGTCTTTTGTGGGTATTTCTCCGAATTAATAATCGTTGTTATTATTTCTGCGGTTGAAACCACCGCCACCACCGCTTCTGTAGCCACCACCGCCAGAGCGAGGTGCGTCAGATTTAGGTCTAGCTTCGTTTACTACAAGGGTTTTACCCAAGAAGTTGAATCCGTTAAGGCTTGTGATAGCTTGACGGCCCGCTGCTTCATCCGCCATTTCGATAAAACCGAAACCGCGACTGCGTTGCGTTACTTTGTCCATGATAATCTTGGCTGAAGAAACTTCGCCATACTCTTCGAATAATCCCTTCAATTCCTGCTCGGATGCCTTAAAAGGGATGTTGGCAACGTAAATGTTCATTGTTTAAAAGATAAATGAGAAAAATTAATTTTTGAAAACTGACAGACTTCGACTGAACTACTTCTGAGGGCGGCCTCAGTAAAGAATGACAATTAACAAGTGCAAAATAGAAATATTTTTTGATTTTCCAGCAATTCTTTGTTTTCTATCGATTTCTGATTAAAAATTGGCCCTTTTAGCAGGAAGAACGGGCATAGCCGGGTAAAATAATTTACAACTGCCTCGTACTATAGGTACACTTATGAAGCTTGCGTGTTACGACATTCATGTACCCGTAACTTCAAATGTTACAAAGGTTGGTAACAACCCAGGTATATACTTTTCGTCAGTGTGCCCGGTGTGTCTCAATATATTTTCAAGTGTGCGCGGTGTGCTTCGAATTATTCATGCTAGTCATTTCAATTCATCCTATATTCACCACAAAACCAATTAAGATCGTAGCCCATTAATGAGAACACTTCTTCTTACTGCGCTTGTACTCATTTCTTTTTTAGTACAGTCGCAACCTAAAACCATTGACGCTGCTAAAATCAAAGTACAATGGGAGGTAATCGAAAACAGTCATCAGAATAAATCACAGTTTCTGTCTGCTTTTACATTTACCAATACTGGTAAAGAAGATATACCGGCTGTCGGTTGGACACTATATTTCAATTTTGTACGTGCCGTAGATCCGACATCCGTTACGGGGGGCATGATGATTGAACGGGTAAATGGCGATTTCTTCAAGCTATATCCCAAGCCTGACTTCAAAGGTATAAAAGCAGGCGCATCACTGCGTGTTGAATTTGTCTCCAGCGACTGGGTGGTAAATTTTACCGATGCCCCGGCCGGTATATATATAGTTTGGGACCATGCACCTGAAAAAGGTGTAGTGATCACCGACTACACCATTAAACCATCCACGGAGCCGAAACAATATTTGCGTTTTCCCGGAGACAAGATTGGACTGATAACACCAGCCGCACTGTATGATCAGAATAAAAATACATTGCCGGTAGCGGCTGATAAACTTGTTAAAATATTTCCAACACCCGTGTCCTATCGGGAAGAGCGTGGTTTCTTTGCGTTGTCTAAAGATATAGTCATCGTAGCGGATGCCGCTTTCCGGAACGAAGCCGAAATACTTGGAAGCGACTTGTTTACGATATTCAAAACGAAACCGCCTATTGTAACGACCGAGGGAAGTGCAAAGAAGATGATTCAACTACTCAAAAATAGTTTGCCGGAAGAAGCGTATGAATTACACGTTACCGCAGAGAAGATAACCATTGCTGCGTCTTCCGGGGTCGGGGTATTTTATGGCATCCAATCGTTGAAGTCACTGTTGCCGGTGCAGTCGTGGTCGAAATCCCAGTCGACAGTAGCCATACCGTTGGTAACGGTGGAAGATGCTCCGCGCTTTTCGCACCGTGCTTTCTTTCTGGATGTATCGCGTAATTTCCAGCGCAAGGAACAGATTCTTAAAACGCTGGACCTGATGGCTCTCTATAAACTTAATGTCTTTCATCTCCATCTGAACGATGATGAAGGCTGGCGACTGGAAATTCCTGCGTTGCCGGAGTTGACTGAGATCGGTTCGAAGCGCGGCCATTCGTTAACCGGCAGTACACATTTGCCGCCATCGTATGGCTCCGGACCAGATGTAAACAATCCCTATGGCACGGGATATTATTCCAAAGCTGACTATATCGAGATCTTAAAGTATGCAACAGCGCGACACATTCGTGTGATACCCGAGATCGAAACTCCAGGACACGCGCGTGCTGCTGTTAAATCCATGGCTGCCCGTTATGAACGCCTGCTCAAACAAGGTAAGAAAGAAGAAGCAGAGAAATATTTACTCCACGATCCGGAAGACCAATCGCAATACCGTTCTGTGCAGGGATGGAACGATAATGTGATCAACGTTGCGTTGCCTTCGGCCTATGCATTTCTGGAAACCGTTGTAGACGAAATCACCGCGATGTATAAACAAGCCGGAGCTCCTTTAAATACGATACACTTTGGTGGGGATGAAGTACCGGCAGGTGTATGGGAAAAATCTCCGCTATGTAAAAAGCTGATAGACGAAAATGCATCAGTTAACAACGTAGATGACCTCTGGTATTATTTCTATGGAAAGATAAATACCATACTGCAGAAAAAAGGATTGACCATGTACGGATGGGAAGAGATATCCATGCGTAAAACAAAACTGGATGGTAACAATACATATATACCCAATCCTGATTTTGTAAAAGACCGTTTCCAGGTTGATGTATGGAACAACGTGCTCGGCTGGGGTGCAGAAGACCTGGCCTACCAGCTGGCCAACGCAGGCTATAAAGTAGTACTGTCATGCGTAAGTAATTTTTACTTTGACATGGCATACCATAAAGCATTTGATGAACCCGGATATTACTGGGGCGCATTTATAGATGTAGACAAACCTTACTATTTCATTCCCTACGATTACTTTAAGAATGCAAAAGAAGACAAGTACGGTAACGCGCTGAATAAATCAATTTTCATAGGCAAAGAACGACTCACGGATTACGGCCGATCCAATATAGTCGGTATACAAGGTTTGTTATGGTGCGAGACCGTGCAAGGGGCCGAGCGCATGGAGTATATGATACTGCCTAAATTTCTGGGGCTGGCTGAACGTGCATGGGCGAAAGATCCGGCATGGGCCACCGAGAAAGATGCCGCGCAAAGTGATAAGCTATACCAGCAGGCATGGTCTGAATTTATAGCCACTGCCGGATGGCGCGAGTTGCCGCGACTTGATTACTATGCAGGTGGTTTCCAATATAGAATTCCTTCACCGGGTGCCGTTGTACAAGATGGCAAGGTGCAGGTAAATATGCAGTATCCCGGCTTCACCATTCGCTATACTACGGATGGTAAAGAGCCTTCGTTGAAGAGTCCGGTATATACTTCACCCATCGCAGTAAAAGGTACAATTAAGCTGAAGGCCTTTAACCAGAAAGGCAGGGCAGGGAAGACATCGGTAGTGACAAACCCGTAACAGCATGGCTATACACAACGCACTGACTACACAACGCATTCTGTCGATCGATGCGTTGCGCGGGATAACGATACTCGTCATGATCTTCGTGAATGAACTGGCCGGTGTACAAGGTGTACCGATCTGGATGAAACACATGCCCGCAGATGCTGATGCCATGACTTTCGTGGATATGGTGTTTCCCGCCTTTCTATTCATCGTAGGTATGTCTATACCTTTTGCCATCAACAACCGGTTGTCCAAAGGTGATAACATGTGGCAGTTGCAGCTTCACATACTGGTGCGAACAATCGGACTGCTGGTGCTCGGTGTGTTTATGGTAAATGCCGAGGGAGGTTACAACGAACAGGCTATGGGCATGCCGATAGCATTGTGGTCGCTGCTCTTCTATGCTGGTGTTATACTGGTGTGGAATGTATATACCTTTCAGTCGAACGTTTTGCGCTGGGTGCTGCGCGGTATCGGCTTGGTACTTTTGGTTGTGCTGGCATATTTATACCGTGGTGGCGAAGACGGCTCGCAGACCATGACACCGCAGTGGTGGGGCATTCTCGGGCTGATCGGGTGGGCTTACCTGATCACGTGTATTATATATCAATTGGCCGGAGGTAGATTGCTGCTCGTACTATCAGGACTCGCGGTAAGTATAGTATTCTACATTGTTGGTAAATCGGATGCTACCGAAAGTTCTCCGGTAGCCGCGTGGATGAGCGGACAGACCGGTCATGCCATTCATACTGCTATAGCACTTTGCGGTGTTATGGTGTCACTGTTCTTCTTCGATCAAAAGAAGAAACAGGAGACCCGGGTCCGGTTTATACTGGCTTTTGTTTTTGCAGGTATATTGTTTGGCGTAGGGTATATTCTGCGTCCGTATTATACTATATCCAAGATCTACGCAACACCCACGTGGGCGTTATACAGTGCTGCCGTATGCACCTTGCTCTTTGCATTTTTATACGGGCTTATTGATCTGCGCAAAGTAAGCGGCTGGACGAGCTTCTTTAAGCCGGCTGCGTCCAATCCGTTGCTAACCTATATTATTCCCTATATAGTATATGCGCTGATGCACTTGCTGCACATACACTGGCCCGAGCAGTTCTACCAGGGAATAACGGGTATTATCTGGTCGGCAGTATATGCTGTTATCGTGATGGTAATTGTGGTCGGGTTGAACAGGCTCAAGATACGACTTCAGCTATAGCACCGGTCACTCGTACCGCAGCGAATCTACCGGGTTGGCACGTACTGCCTGCAGTATTTTTAATGACGTGATCAGTACAGAGAAAAGTACAATGATTACGACAGGCAGCAGTACAAACCAGAATGTAAGATCGATGCGGTACGCAAAACGATCCAGCCACCCCGTTGCAGCATAGACAGACAACGCTATACCCGCGCACGCACCGGCTATAGTCAACGCTATAAATTCTTTTGAAAGTAAACGGATCAGTGAACCGGCACCAGCGCCCATCACTTTTCGCAGGCCTATTTCTTTCGTGCGTATCTCCACCGAGTATGCAGCTATACCAAATAAACCCAGGCCCGTGATAATGATGGTGAGTACAGAGAAGTATATAAACAAAGCGAGTAATATTTCCTCGTTCTCGTACTGCCGGTTGAACGATTCATCGAGGAAGAGATATTCGAAAGGTGAGTCTGGTAATACTTTAGACCATGTGGCTTTTACCTCGTCCAGTTTACCAGGCAACATGCGTATATAAAGATACCCACCCGGAGAAGCCGGTTCGCAGAGTACGATGAGCGGGTCAATGGAATTGTGCATGGATCTGAAGTGAAAATCTTTCAACACCCCAATAATGGTAACGGCTTTCCTCCCGGAGAAAGTAAACATCTCAATCTTTTGTCCAATAGCATTCTTCCAACCGGTTTGCCTGATAAAAGCTTCGTTTACCAGTACAAGTTCTCCATGGCGCGGTGCGGCAAAATCATCGAACGGTTTTCCTTCGATTAATTTCATTTGCATCGTGGAGATATAGCCGGCATCGGCCAGTATACTTTGCGGCATCATTTCATGTTCTTTACCCGTTTCTTTATACCAGATGTTTGTCGTTCCGGTTATACCACCGGGTAAAGATTGCAGGTCGCCCGTGGTGATGGTTGTTGCCAGGTTATGGTTGATCAATTCACGCGTAAGAAAACCCATGTTGACCTGGGCAGCGGAGTCGCCCGGGTTCTGAACAACAAGAACCTGGTCTTCGTTAAAGCCAAGGTTCGTATGCTGCATATAGTTCATTTGTCGTACTACAACCGCGAGGCAGATCAGCAATGCAGTGCTGAACATGAACTGTACACCGATGAAGAACTTTCGTACATGACTACCTTTTGTTACCGGACCAATCTCTCCCTTTAGCACCTTTACAGGTTTAAATGATGACAGTATCCAGGCAGGATAAAGCGAAGCAATCACCGAAACAAGAATGAGCAGGAGTAATGCGCAAAAGACTATAACGATATCACGCTCCAGCGTAAAGTTGATCGTCTTCCTCGTTATACCATGAAAGATATGATAGAATACTTTTAGGAACAGGAACGCAACTATACCGGCCATCAATGCCGCGAGTAAGGATTCTCCCAGAAATTGTTTAACAAGCTGAAACGGCCGCGCACCAATGGCTTTTCGTATACCAACTTCCTTGGCGCGTTCCAGCGAACGTACCGTGGTGAGGTTGATGAAATTAAAAATAGCAACGGTAGCGAGTATAACAGCGATCAGTATAAATATATAGATGTTGTTGAGATTCCCTTTTGCATTGTCCATTTGAATGCCTTGTGTGAAGTGAAGATCCGGCAAGGCCTGCACTTCAAACGTAGCGCCCATCGGCTTCCAGTCTTTTTCAGTAGCCTTGTTCAGCATCGTGGTAAACTCCTTTACATCGGTTGGCTTGCGTAGCAGAATATAGGTATCGAACTTGAAGAATTTGTTGGCACTTTCTTCAGTCGGAAAGTTACCATTGATGAGACCGTTGATCCGTTTATCGGAGTTCTCCGGAACGTCCTTCATAATGCCCGTAACTTCGTAAGACTTGCCTCGAATGTCGATCGTTTTTCCAATGGCATCGCCCCGGTAATATTTAGCGGCTAATGTTTCTGAAAGTACAATGCTGTTGGATTTTGCAAAAACTGTTTCCGGATTACCCGCAACCAACGGATAGGTAAACACTTTGAAAACGGAAGGATCACTGAAATATATACCTTCTTCTTTTATCGATTCGTGGTTGATATATAGCCTGTCGCGCAGATCATCAAAACGAACATACTCTTCTACCTGCGGAAATGTACGCTTCAAAAACGGACCTATACTTTGATCGGTGATGCGAACGCGGTTTGTATTGGGCGGATCAACAAAAGTTGTAGTAACGCGGTAGATGCGATCGGCTTTATCGTGAAAGCGGTCAAACGTCAATTCATCAAATACAAAATACAGGATAAACACACAACTTGCCAGGCTAATGCCTAGTCCACCGATGTTGATGAACGTAAACATTTTCGACCGCGCCAGGTTGCGCAGTGCAACGGTGATATAGTTTTGAAGCATAGGGGTGAGGATGTAATGCAAGGTAACGTAATCTTTTTGTAACGGTTACGCAAACATTATGGGGTATACTCACATGATGATGTAAGCAGGGTATAGATATACCAGGGCCGATTCCGAAGACTATATTTCCTGTAATGTTGCAGAGAGGCTATTTCTTCCCCGATAATTCATCGAGGCGTTTTCGTTCGTAGTCGGTAAGACTGTCTATTCCGTGGCGGTTTATCTTGTCGAGGAGATTGTCGAGTTCTTCCAGGCGTTTATTGCGGGCTGCGTTGTAACGGTCTTCTTTTGTTTCGAGATTTCTGCCTGTAAAACTGTTGCGAAATAAATATACCAGAATGGCTACAATGATGAGCGTTCCGAAGATTCCCATAGACAGAAAATTGTCCTGTCAAGATAAGAAATGATTGATTTCGAATCTTAACAGGACCTTTGATTTTTTTAGTAGGCTCTTTCTACTACACCCGAACCGTATATTTTCTTAACGGCTGTTTTGGTGTTGCCTTTATGTTTTACAGTACCGCTGCCAAGAATAACAGCATCAATGTTGTTGGCTACATTCAGCTCACAGGCTCCACTTCCGCTTACGGTAGCTTTGGCTGTCTCAAGCGGGCAGTTAAATCCTTTCAGTGAACCGGTACCGCTTACCAATGCATCGATCGAAGTAGCGTAGCCTTTCAGGATCAGCGTTCCGGAACCACTAACTCCGGCTTTTACCGTATTGCCTTTGATATCAACATCCATGGTGCCGTTTCCATTTACGGCCAGGTTAATATAGTCTGCTGCAATTGAGTTTTCAGAGACAATCTTGCCGCCACCGTTTACCTGCAGGTCGTTCAGGTTTTTTACACTCACATATACCTTCATGGTCGGGTTCAGCTTGATGTCATCGATCTTTGCCCACAGGCTTTTGTTCGGATTGTCAGGCTTGCGTTCCATGTTGATCATCAGTACTCCGTTCTCTACTTTTATTTCAGTAAGGGAGTAAATCTCGGTCAGGGCTTCTACTGTAACTTCCTGTTTGTTGGTTTGCTTCAGGTATACAGTGTAGGCGGAGTTAACATAGATTCCTTTAAAATCAGGGAGTTCGAGAGTCTTCTTGGTAGTCTGTGCAAAGGCACCAGAAACAAAAAGGGCAAGCGCGCAAAGGACGAATGCTTTTTTCATTTGTTGAATAGGTTGATTTATACGGATCAAGTAACGATTGGACAGGTAAATTATAAAATCATCCTGACGATTAAAAGGTACGTTGATCGGTAGAAATGATGTTACCCCTTACGAAGTTGTCCTAAAACTTACTTCTGTTTCCGGAAAATGGCCTTCATGATGAGTATAAAAGCAATTCCCCCAATGCACATGAGGAGCAGTACGGTGGGGGTTATTTGATTGACAGCGTGCATTTTTTTACGTGTTTAGGTGTGTATGTGTTCAGGTGTTTAGGTTGGGTAAAGTTACGGAAAGAATGGGTGGGGGCGTAAATCTGTTTGGGGTTTTATATATTGTTGGTATAAATGATGATTGGATATGGCTTCGTATAGACTGTTGTTTGTTTTGTTTGTTATGATTTGTTCGGTGACGGCTATAGGACAGCCGCGGGCGCTTGTGTTTCAGTCGGATTTCGGATTGAAGGATGGTGCTGTTTCGGAGATGAAGGGTGTTGCGTTTTCAGTTTCACCGGAGCTGCGCATGTTTGATATCACGCACGAAATTCCGGCCTATAACATTTGGGAAGGTGCCTATCGGCTATACCAGGCGGCTCCGTATTGGCCGGCAGGCACGGTGTTCGTTTCGATCATCGATCCGGGGGTCGGTTCAGAACGTAAGTCTGTTGTGCTCAAAACAAAAACAGGGCACTATATTGTTACTCCGGATAACGGAACGCTTACACTCGTAGCAGAGCATTTGGGTATAGAAGAAGTTCGCGAGATTGATGAAGCGAAGAACCGCCTGCGTAATTCAGGTAAATCGTATACCTTCCACGGTCGCGATGTATATGCCTATACGGGAGCGCGACTGGCTTCGGGGGCTATATCTTTCCAGGAGGTTGGTTCTAAACTTAATCCGCAGGTTGTACGCATCGACTATCAGAAACCTGTTGTAGAGAATGGCGTTGTGAAAGGAAATATACCGGTACTCGATATACAGTACGGTAACGTGTGGACGAATATCGATCAATCACTGTTGGACAAACTCGGTATAAAAATAAAAGACAAAATACACGTTTCGATTTATCACGAAGGAAAATCAGTGTTTGAAAAAGATATACCCTACGTGAATACATTTGCCGATGTGGCAATAGGGGAGAATATGTCGTATATGAACAGCCTGTTGCAATTTTCGCTGGGTATAAACCAGGGAAGCTTCTCGGAGAAGTATAAAGTTTATAGCGGGGCAGCGTGGAGCATTGCTGTTGCGAAAGCGAAGTGAGATTGCTTTCAATGGAAGTATACCGGCCATGATTGCTATATACCATGGCCGGTATATAGTTAGTCGCGAAGTTTTACACGCAATACATACATGTCGGCTGTGAGGTATAAAGTCTTCTCATCAGCACTTAAGGCACAGTTAGACGTTGCTTCGGGTATTTTGATTTTGCCCAGCACTTTTCCTTGCTGGTTAAAGATCCATACACCACCGGGGCCTGAAGCGAAAATGTTACCCTGTTTGTCTACTTTTAATCCATCGGGTAACCCTCTTTCTTTTTTCGCATCCTCGGTAGCATCATAAAAAATACGGGCATTGGTAACAGAGTCATTCTCTGCGAGATCAAATGCATACCAGATCGCTTTCTTCGAATCAGAGTTAGCCACTATAAATGTTTTTTCTCCCGGCAGAAAAGCTATACCATTGGGGCGTGTGAGTGAATCCACCAGCAACGTAGCCTTTCCATTTGAAGCTTTATATACACCGTTGTGCGGAGCTTCTTTGGCTGGGTCTTCATCACTTTGTGAGGGAAGTCCATAGGGAGGATCGGTAAAGAATACATCTCCGTTGCTGCGAACCACCGCGTCATTCGGACTGCTTAATTTTTTTCCATCAATGTTATCAGCAATGGTAATGAAGTCAGGCTTCGGATCATTTACCGGGGCGTTCATATAGGCAACCCTGCGATCGCCATGCTGACAAAGTACAAGTTTACCATCCGGTGTAAGCGTGAGTCCGTTGGAGCCCATCTCGCCACCGCGCGGCACCGAGCTGGTATATCCGGAAGGCGTCAGGTATACCGACAATCCTTTTTCTTCCGACCATTGATGAATAATATTTTTAGGGACATCCGAGAATATCAGTGTTTTGGTTTCTTCGAGCCATAGCGGGCCTTCACTCCATTCAAAACCTTCTGCAATAATTTCAGGTTTAGCCGATGCAGATATAATAGCATCCAGTGCTGGGTCTATGCGTTCAATTGATCCGATGGTTCTCATCTCATTGTTTTTACATGCCGTTAAAACAGTAAGCAGGGCGAGTGCTGATAGTAGTCTGGGCTTCATGGATTTGTTTAATTAAGTTGCCCAAATTACACAATCCACCCAAACTTGCTAATGGCTTAATACTTCGCGTACAAGCTGGTTAAAGATTTGTTCATTGCGTTCGGCATTCAGTTCTTTGGCAGCAATGCCTGCATTGGTCTTAAAGGCCGCTACCTGTTCAGCAGTAAGTGCGTTCAGTTTTTTGGCAAGACTCGCAGGGGTAAATTCTTCCGAGACAACACCTATAGTATATTGATTTACAATGGAAGCCATCTCCGGTGTCGGCCCTATAGCAACCCCCAGGCGTGCCTGAATAAAATCAAACAACTTGTTCGGCAATGTATTCTCGTAATTGAAATTTACCGGGGGCAACAGAAAAACACCGATGTCGTACGGCTGAATGGTAGTTACCACTGCGTGACTTTTTACAGGCGGTAATATTTTGATGCGTGGATTTTTAGCAGCGTTCGCTTTCAGGTTTTCGATAAAGGCTTTCGTTTGCCCAGAGGCAAAGTCGGAAGTCATCAGCATCATGTCTAATGTAAAACGTTCATCGAGGTGATCCATCATTTCTACCATCAGCTCCAGCCTGCGCGAAGGATTGGCTATACCGTGATGGATAAGACGAATTGTATCCGGTTTAACCTGTGCAGGTATAACATCGTGATAACGCGTAGCATTGGTAATAATCACCGGCTTTACTCCGAAGTTCTTTTCATATTCGTTTGCCAATCCTTTGCCAACCGTAAGCATACCCGCCACCTGCGGTATATACTTTTTACAAAGGTGAATATAGAACGGCTGAAAGAACGTTTTCCAGATGCGATTATTCTCAAAGTGTCGCGGAGCATACTCGTGTGCATCGAAGATAACTTTTCCATCACCCTTTACCTGGAACGCCAGCGGCAAGGTATCAATATCATTCGCCACAACAAGATCGAAGCGTTTGGACTTCAGTGATTCAAGAAGATACCCGTAATCATGAAAGAGTTTATAAGCCGCATTGTATTGTCGCGTAAGCAGGCTCACAGCCATCAGCGCTTTTCGAAACGGAGTAAGCTTGGTCTGTTTAACCCGGATAAACGTTACACCCTCCGTATCTTCAGCATCAAAACATACCACGGTAACGCGATGCTCCTTCCGTAAAAAATTAACCTGCCGCGTTACCCGCGCATCATGCTTGAGGTTGCTGAAAACCAGAACAAGAATATCTTTCATCCGATGAATTTTGTTTCCCGTATACGTTACTGCCACTGATTCACTGATCGTTAACCTGCGACCGTATCAAACCGGTTTGCAAAAATATAATAAATTTGATGCCGGAAGGGATTGGTTTTTACTGCCAGAAGATACGTTTACTCTTGCAAAGTTATTCCCATCTGTTTTTCCGAATACGTCAAAGGGTGCTAACTTGCTGGCTTCGCTATGCGCATTAGTAAAAGTTTTATAAAGAGTTCGCTTATCTATACAGTGGCAGGTATGCTGCCCATGGCCAGTGCTATTATTCTGCTCCCGTTTTACATTGAAAACCTGAGCACGGCCGACTACGGAGCGCTCTCTATTTACCTGGCGTTCTCGCTGTTCATCCAGATACTCACCACGTATAGCTTTGATACTTCGCTTTATATACACTTTCACGAATTTAAACACGACCCGGCAAAACTCTCGTCCTTCATAAGCTCGGCTTTTGTACTCATGCTGATGATCGGGGGCGGAGTAGGATTACTCTCGCTGGTGCTGGGCGATTTAACCTTCAGTAGTTTTTTTACAGATAAAAGTATCTCCTTCTTTCCGTACGGTATACTGGCGGCAGTTACCGGAATTTTTCAGGCACTCTTCAAAGTACACAGTAACCTGTTGCAGAGTCGTGAGAAACCCGAACTGTTTTTCTGGTCGAACCTGATTTCGTTCCTGCTCATTGCCGGGCTTACCGTTATAGGACTTCAGCTATACCCCCACTCGCTGATTGGTCCGATAGGCGGAAGAATGATCGCGGCTGTGCTTGCCGGTATATGGGTGCTCGCGCGGATCTTCTCGGAGTTTGGAGTACACTTTAATTATCCGTTACTGCGATCATCGTTTCAGTTTAATCTCTATGCATTTATTTACCAGTTACAGCAATGGGTTATCAACTACTTCGATCGCTTTATCATGCTCTTCTTTATGCCGTTGAGTGATGTAGGGGTATATGATTTTGGTGTGAAGTGTTTGTCGGTGATTGAATTCATTCTCAACGGACTGCACAGTTCTTTCTATCCGAAAGTTGTTAGCACCGTAACAGCGCAAAAGGACAAGGGTTCGTCAATCGAGATAAACCGGTATTACCACGGCTTTACTTCAGTGATCATGATTCTTGTCTGCCTGAGTATACTCGCATTCCCCTGGGCAATTGAGACTTTCGTAACCAAGCCCGACTATAAACGCGCGATTGAATATTTACCCTATATATCCCTGGTATTTATTATCCGCCCCATGCGCCTGTTCTTTGCTATACCCTATGGCGTGCTCAAGTATACCAGGCCGCTGCCGATTATATACCTGATCATTTCGGCTGTAAAGATTATTTGCATGGTACTGCTGCTGCGCGATCTTGGTATATATGGCGTTGTGCTAGCATCAATACTGAGTGCCGCGGTAGAAGTATTGCTGCTGCGTTATCAGGCTCGTGAGAAATTTCAGTTTCGCTTTAACCTGTTCAAGATTGTGCTGGCACCGCTGATCCTGTTTTTACTCATCGCGGTGCTGGAGCCGTGGTTGGGAACTACGCAGCCCTATACCATACATGGTATATACCTGGTTTCATGCCTGGTACTTTTATACTGGGTATACCGGCAGGAAGTTAAATTGATAGATCCTCGTAATTTTATTAAATAGAAATTCTGTAAACGACTACGTGCACGCTATATGATACGATCCGGTGTAACTAATTTGTTTCGTTCTCTCAATGCCAACCTGCTATACGGATTGCCCTGGCCGGTAGAGAAAACGCTGAAAGCCGTGCTATATATTTCCGAGAAGTGTTATCGCTCGTGGATGAAACGTCCGCATGAAGAAGAACACGTGCTGGTTACCAACATCGATAAAGATATCACCATGCGGGTAGATATATCCAAAGCGATGGGCGCTGCATTCTACTGGATGGGTTTTCATGAGTTGAACGAATGGCGCTTTCTGAATCGTTACCTGAAACCCGATATGGTATTTGCAGATATAGGGGCGAACCAGGGCGAGTTCAGTTTGTTTGCTGCAAAACGACTGACCAAAGGTCGCGTACTGGCATTTGAACCGGTTGACTTTTTTTACAACTTGCTGCGCGAGAATATAGGACGCAATGATTACCGGAATATAGATACGTTTCACTATGGATTGTCGAATGAAGTAAGACAGCTTCCCATCTATATGGGAGAGACCGGTGCTGGTGAGCACGAAGGGTTAGCTACTATTTTTCAGAGCAACCAACGCGCGCGGTTTATTCAAAATATAGAGTTACGAGTGCTGGATGACCAGGTTCCATTGCTGAATCTGAAGCGTCTTGATTTTATGAAGATCGATGTGGAAGGAGCGGAAATGCTGGTGCTGAAAGGCGCGCAGAAAACAATTCAACGTTTTCGTCCGCACATTATGCTCGAGATCAACCCGGCAACGTATAAGGTAGCGGGCTATACGGTGCCTGATGTAATTGCATTTTTTAAAGCGATGCGCTATACATTGCATGTGATGACCAAGCGAGGCACACTGAAGCCTGTATCATCGATTCCGGATTTTTGCAACGCTATATTTGTTCCTGATCCGGCTTAACTATATATACTCTTCGCGACTATGAAAATACTCATGGTTACTCCCTGGTATCCAGATAAACTGAGCTTTAACTCGGGAGCGTTCATCCGCAGCCAGGCAGCAGCATTGAGTGGTGAGCACGAAGTTGTTGTGATCTCGGCAAAAGTAAATTATAGTAAATTCGGATTGTGTTCATTTGATAGCGAGAAGTCATTCTACGGAAAGGTGGAAGAGCACCGTATTATCATAAACCGATCGCTACCGGTATATAACCAGTTGAATTACTGGTTCATCATGTTCTGGTATTCACGCGAAGTGATCAGAAATTTCAAGCCGGATATTATTCACGCTTCCATCGGATACCCCGGAGCTTTTTGGGGATTGCTGTTGAAGCGATTAACCGGCAGGCCCTATATATTGCAGGAACACACCCGCGTAAAAAACAACTTCAGGAGTTTATTTCATAAAACACTAACCAAGACAGGACTTCGTAAGGCCGATGCTCTTGTTGCCGTTGGCAGACGTCTGGCTTCTGAACTGGAAGCACTTTTAAATAGAAATGTTGCTGTTATACCCAATGTAGTAGAAGTTGAAAAATTTCAGGGGCTTGCTCCGGTAAAGGAAAGTGGTATTCAGATAGGCTTTCTGGGTGGGATGAATACTCCCGTGAAGGGATTTGATATTTTACTGAAAGCATTGGCCGGTATACAGGAAGACTTTGTATTGCATATAGGCGGAGCCGGTACACTTGAGAACGAGTATAAGAAACTGGCGGAAGATTTAGGGATAGCAACAAGATGTAAATTCTATGGATTTATTCCATACGAGAATATACCTGCCTTTATGGAACGATTGCATTTCTATGTTTGCTCCAGTCGCTATGAAACATTCTGTGTCTCACTCGTTGAAGCGATGGCAGCGGGGCGGCCGGTAATATCAACACGATGTGGCGGTCCTGAGGATTTTGTTAACGAGCTGAACGGTTTGCTCGTAGCCAATGAAAATACAGATGCACTTCGCGAAGGAATACAACAAATGATGCGCACGTGCCATGACTACAATGCAGAGGCCATCGCGAAGTATGCCGTTGATAACTTTTCAAAACGAAGTTTCCTGCAAAAGATAAACAGCCTCTACAAATCGGTTATGAAATGATCTGCAAAGGCTGTTCAATATTTGTTCTTGATTAATAGCAGTCGCTATATCTTGCGCGCGGTAACAAGTTTATATACCTCGCATCCCGCCAGCAGAAAGCATCCTAATCCGTAATCTTCAAAGTTAGGAATTGATGTATAGGTTACCGGTTGGCCATCTTTCGGTTCTTTACCAGTGCCCTGCACATAGCCGAGGAAACCATTTTCATGCACGGCATCTTTTACCATCGCATTCCATGCTTTCGTTACAACCGGTTGATATTTTTTCGCATCCAGGTATCCGTTGTTAATGCCCCACGTCATGCCGTATACAAACAGCGATGTGCCTGTTGTTTCTTTTCCACCATAATTACCAGGGTCATGAAGACTCGCATTCCAGAAACCATCTTTGCGTTGTATCGGCACCAATGCTTCTGACATGGCCTTGAAGTCATCTTCATATTGTTTACGATGCGGTGCATCTTTCGGTATAGTTGTCAGTACACGCACAAGTGCTGCATATACCCAGCCGTTGCCGCGTGACCAGTAGCAGTCTTCACCATTAGGTTCTTTATAGGGCGGATCGAAATCTTTATCACGCCACCACAGCGCATCTTTCGGATTGAACAGGCCGTTGTCGCCATGCTTGTTTCGGGTATACATATACATTTCGTGCATGCGCTCCCAGTAGGCAGGTTCGTTATATACTACACCGAGCTGTGCGAATACCGGCATGGCCATTTGAATGGCATCCACCCAACTCCAATCATCTACTTTCGTAGTGCGCATCATACTGTCGATCGAAGCCTTGATCTTTTCAATCTTATAGGGCTTCGGATCGAGCAGGTACATATCAATATAGGTTTGTCCTGCACACTGGTTGTCCGCATTGCGCGTATAGGTTTCTCCATCGCGCAAGTTCCATTGATGAAAGTCGGCCCAGCGTGTGGTGTAGTCAAGGTCTGTTGGTTTCGGATCGAGTTTGTAGAGCGCCATCAATCCTTCATAATATACTCCGCGTGTCCAGATGTTGCTGGCGCGCGATCGCTCCGTTACAATGCGTTTGCCTACATCAGGCCACTTCTCCTGGAAGTACTTGTTCGTGCGGTGCATAACTTCCAGTATCTTGTCTTGTGCCGGTAATTTCTTTTGTGCCTGAAGCGTAGTAGTGCCTAGTGCCAGACAGATTATCAACAAAAATGATTGCTTGCTCACATGTGTCATGGTTGTAGAAATGAAGTGAAACGTACCTCCAATGTAATAGGTGATGTTCCGAAAACTTTCAGGTAGTGTCCTGCATGCATGTTGCTCCATCTGTAAAAGTGCTTTTCTTTTTGTGTTGAATTGATGACTTTTATCGCATACCATTTTTACTATGAGAGTTATTATCAGTATGCTGGCCGTTGCATGGAGTATATTTTCCTTTGCGCAAGGTGTGTCTGTAAAAAGTATAGATCGTTTTGCGCTGGTAACGCGCAACAACGTTGTGCTGAAACAGGTTGATACACTCGGTTCGCTTTCGGTGGGCAATGGTGAGTTTGCATTTACAGCCGATGTTACCGGACTGCAGACTTTTTACGAAGAATATGAAAATGGTATCTCGTTGGGTACACAGTCACAATGGGCCTGGCACAGCATTCCGACAGATAAGAAATATACTTTGAATGATGTAGCGAAGCTATACGAGTCGTGCGATGGAACGAAAGCACCTTACGCAGTGCAACAAAAAGAAGGTATAGCCGGTGAAGCAACCGAGGCGTTACGTGCAAACCCGCATCGGCTGCATCTAGGGTTGATCGGTCTGATTATGACGAGGACAAATGGCGATGCCGTAACATTGGGCGATTTGAAAAACATTCACCAACAGCTTAACCTCTGGACGGGAACGCTGGAGAGTAAATTTGAAATTGAAGGAACGGAAGTAAAGGTAATAACAATGGCTCACCCGGATGAAGATGGTATTGCCGTGCGGGTAGAGTCACCGTTGATCAGTAGCGGACGATTGAAAGTAAATTTCCGTTTTCCCTATGGAAAGAATTGCCACGTATGCCCCGGGTATGACTGGAGTAAATCTGATGCGCATCGTTCGACAATAGTCGCAAAACAAAAAGAGCGTACAGTCATTGAGCGTGTATTAGATTCAACACGCTACTATGTTCAGGTTACACATAAGTCATCGGTCATTCATGAAGCAAAGAAGCATCACTTCGTTTTGTCTCCTGACAGGAATTCTGCGTTCGAGTTTACGGTAATGTTCAAAAAAGAAAACACCCCCAGGTCTGTGCAGTTCAGTAATGTATGGGATAAAAATATAGCATCGTGGAAAAAATTTTGGACAGAAGGTGCCGCGGTCGATTTCAGTGCCTGTATCGATCCGCGTGCAAAGGAACTGGAGCGCAGAGTTATACTGTCTCAATACCTTACAAAAATACAATGTGCCGGTACATTACCACCGCAGGAAACCGGCTTAACCATGAACAGTTGGTACGGTAAATTTCATTTGGAAATGCACTGGTGGCATGCCGCACAATTTGCCCTGTGGAATCGCAGCGATTTACTCGCGCGCAGCATGCCTTGGTATACACAAACACTTCATAAAGCAAAAGCAACAGCCAAATGGCAAGGCTATACCGGGGCACGCTGGCAGAAGATGACAGACCCGCATGGCAATGAAAGTCCTTCGAGCGTAGGTGCTTTTATTATCTGGCAGCAACCGCACCCGCTATATTTTGCAGAATTACTCTATAGGTCAAATCCCGGCAAGGAAACACTTCAGCAGTATAAAGATATAGTGTTTGAGACAGCCGAGTTCATGGCTTCATTCGTAAAGCTGCGTGATGGTAAATATCACCTCTGCCACCCGCTGATACCAGCGCAGGAAATTTTCAAGGCAGCAGAAACGGATGATCCTGCCTATGAATTACAATACTGGTATTACGGATTATCGATAGCACAGGAGTGGCGAAAAAGAATGGGCATGCCCGAGCATAAAACATGGAGTGCTATATTAAAAGACCTTGCACCTTTGGCAAAAGATGCCACCGGGAAATTATACCTGCCCAACGGGACAACACCTACAGCCTATACCGATGACTTTTTCAGAAGAGATCACCCGGCAGTAGTAGGCGCGTTGGGTTTTCTTCCTGCGAACGCACGAGTTGATGCAACCATTATGTCCAATACATTTGATGAGATCATGAACCGCTGGCAATGGGAAACAACGTGGGGCTGGGATTACCCGCTACTCGCCATGACAGCCGCCCGACTCAACAAACCCGAACAAGCCATCGATATATTATTGAAAGACGTACAGAAAAATATATACCTCGTAAACGGACACAACTACCAGGATACACGCCTGCGCCTATATTTACCTGGTAACGGAGGCCTTCTCGCTGCGATCGCTATGATGGCAGCCGGCTGGGATGATAACACCGAAGCCAACCCAGGCTTTCCGAAGAATGGTCAATGGAACGTGCGATGGGAGGGACTGCGAAAAATGCCGTAGGAGACGCAAGCTTTGAGCTGCGAGATTGAGTTGCTGGCGAAGAGGGCTGCCGGCTGCAAGCTTCTGGAATTTAGCTTCCGTACTTTTCCATTCAAACCGTTCTTCAAAAAAGCAACAGTAGGTCTAAGCGAACCATGCGGTCACAATTTTTACCTTCAGACTTCCCGTCTTCCGGACTTTTTTACTTTCCGACTTCTTACTTCTAAACCACCAGCTCCACCTGCTTCCCCTGCATGATCATTGCTGCTCCATGAGCGGAGCCTAGCGGCATGTGCGATACTTCGATGGTATAGTTTGGAAGATAGTATTGTAAGAGTTTTATAAAGATATCGTTGTCGATGAAGCCACCATCGATATATATCTTCTTGACATCGGAGTTGCCTAGGGCGAGCCTGGCGGAAGCAACTTGTAACAATGTTAGTCCCCAGATGAGATGATGATACGCTTCTTCGTACGATTCAAAATTATTCGGCTTCCAGTTGTCGGAGGAGAATACATCTTGTGAGAGTAACGGGTTGGCAATAGTTGCAGGATAAAATGACGGAGTGAGCTCGTGGTTATGTATCTTTTTCAGGAATGAGTCCTGTAGCTTGATCTGTTTATAGTATCGCGCTTCCTTGTGAAATATATCATTGAGGATGCGAAGGTGATGATCGAGTTCGTGCCCGAGAAATAAACGCGATGCCTTGACCGGTTTACCTTCTATGGTCAGGAAATTGAGACAGTCGCGATTGAGTTCGTCACGCGTCAGACTTTCTTTGGTATAGGGATTCAGCGTAATGCTCCATGTTCCGGTAGAGATCAGTGCAAAAGGCTCCTGCGTGCGCATCATATAGGCAGCTAATGCCGAGGAGCTGTCGTGTATACCCACGCCAACTTTTACTGCGTGACCGCCAATGATCGTTTGAAATGTTTTGGAAGCAGGAACAATCTCCGGCAACAGGTGGTCAATCTTTTCAGTATATACCCAGTCGTGATAGCGGTTTCGGGAGAAATCCCAAAGTTTGGTATGACAACCGATGGATGTAGGCTCACTCACCAACTGACCGGTAAACAAGTAAGACAGGTACTGCGGAAAGTGTAGCGTATACCGTATGCGTTGAAAGACTTGCGGCTTGGTATATTTCAGCCAGTATAATTGAAGACCTGCATTGAGCATACCGAGTGCAGGTGATGCCGTGTGTAAATTATGTTCGTCTTGCGGATACTGTTTGTAAAACTGATCACAAATATCATCCGGGAACGGTTTCAGGTAATTATATAGCGGTGTTACCGGTTTGCCATCGGCATCCAGGTGAACGAGGGTAGCGCCATACGTTGAAAAGTTCAACCGCTTCAATTGATACTCACCAGACGAAGTTATTTTCCGAACTGTGTTCTGTATCCAGTTGCAGAGTACATATATATCATCGCACTCGAAGCCGTCATCATCCAGTGTAGGCGTAAGCTTGAAGTATTCGTGATGAAGTTCGCGCAGATTTTCATCGAAGAGGAAAAACTTCTTGTTGGTTTTTCCGATATCAAAAATTGCAGTAACGGGTATAGCCATAATCAGAGTCCGGTAGAAACAGTTTTAAGTCCGCGCTCCTGGATCAGCTGCTTGCGCACATTCAGGTTTCGGAAGAAGGTTATCGGCTGCAATGCAGCGCCTATGCGCCTTCTGGCTTCGGCTATCAGCGGACGTACATCCGTGCGGTAGGCATGCTGCAGAATTTCCTGCGCTTGTGTAGCATCGTTGTTCTCGCGTGCTGCTTCCAGTTCTTCTTTGTTTACCAGCAGCGCCTGTGTATAGGCAAGTTTTATAGCTTCTACAGATTGTAACAGGTCTTCGAGTGGATCTTTTACATTATGACTGGCGTCTATCATCCACGCAGGTGAAGGATTTATACTCGCAGGATCTTCCATGCCGTATACCAGTTCATTGAAGATGAGGAAGAGTTGATACGGCTTGATGCTGCCCACCGTAAGATCATCATCTCCATACTTGGAGTCGTTGAAATGGAAGCCTCCTAATTTACCTTCCATCATTAATGTTGCTACGATCTGCTCAATGTTGGTGTTGGGTAAATGATGGCCCAGGTCTACAAGACAGTATGCTTTCTTGCCAAGCTTCGTAGCCAGCAGATGAGAGGTGCCCCAATCCTGTATTACCGTGGAGTAGAAATAAGGTTCGTATGGTTTATACTCGATAAACATCTGCCAGTCGTTGGGCAGTGCGGTATATATTTCTTTTAGCGATTCCAGTGTGCGCTGAAAAGCCTTTCTGAAATTCTGTTGCCCGGGAAAACAGGTGCCGTCTGCCAGCCATACCGTTAGCGCCTTCGAACCAAGTTGTTCTCCGTGACGAATCACTTCGATGTTGTGATCAACCGCCTGCTTCCGTATTGATTTATCGCTATGCGAGAGCGAGCCGTATTTATAGGACAATGCCTGATCAGGTTGATCCTGGAAGGTATTGGAGTTTACCGCATCAAAGGCTATATCATGCTCCGCTGCGAGTGCTTTTATAGCCTTGGCATCTTTCGGTATATCCCAGGGTATATGCAGGGATATAGCACCGCTGGAACGATTCATGGCATGCAGCAAGCCTACATCCGAGATTTTTTCTTCGAGATTTCTCGGTTCACCGCCCCCGGAAAACCTTCCGAAGCGAGTGCCGCCATTGCCGAGTGCCCAGCTGGGTATAGCAATCTGCAGCGCAGCGATTTTGTTCAGTATACGTTCAACATCGTGTCCTTCCTGCGTAAGCCGTTCCGCCAGAAAATTAAAGGCTGACTGATGGCTGTTGTGAAGCTTTTTATTATGATCCTCGATAAATTGTTTTTCCAGTTTCATACATTCAAAATTTTACAGCATTGCCGATAGGACAACGATGTGATTACTGACTATATCTATACCTATATTTTACCGCACAAATGCTGCCGCCACGCCACCATCTACATTGATGATGTTGCCGGTACTTTTGCTCAGGTGTCCACCTACGAGAACAAATACACCGTTGGCTATATCTTCTGTCGTGATGATCTCGTTCATGATGGTTCGCTTGGCGTAGAAAGCAGGGAGCTCTTCAACGGTAACGCCGTAGGCCTTCGCGCGGCCAGCCGCCCATTCGCCTTCCCATATCTTGCTGCCTTCGATCACGGCATCCGGGTTTACTACATTGACGCGGATCTTTTCTTTACCTAATTCCGCTGCGAGCAAACGACTCATGTGGGTTTGTGCTGCTTTGGCTGTTCCATAACCAACGTTGTTCGGTCCGGCAACCAGTGCGTTCTTGCTCGCTATATTTACGATGTCGCCCCCTAAATTCTGTGCGCGTAACACTTCAACACCAACTTTGGAAACCATGAATTGTCCTTTTACAATAACATCGTTCAGCAAATCCCAATCTTTCTCGGTAGTTTGTTCAAGCGGCTTGGAGATGGCGAGGCCAGCGCAGTTCACAATGATGTCTACACCTCCGAAGTAAAGCGATGCACTGTCGTAGGCTTGTTGTATAGAGGCAGTATCGGTAACGTCAATCAAAGAACCGGATGCTACATCACGACCAAACTGTTTGGTAGCCTGCTGTAGCGATGTTTCATTGATATCGGTCAGGAAAACGCAAGCGCCTTCGCCTGCTAATTTTTTTGCTATAGCAAGACCTATACCTCCGGCACCACCGGTGATCAAGGCAATCTTCCGCGAAAGCGGTTTCTCCTTCGGCATGCGTTGTAGTTTGGCTTCTTCAAGTAACCAGTACTCAATGTCGAAAGCCTCCTGCAATGGCAGGGCTACATACTCGGATATAGCCTCGGCACCTTTCATCACATTGATGGCGTTGATATAGAACTCACTCGCCACACGCGTAGTCTGTTTGTCTTTTGAGAATGAGAACATGCCTACACCCGGCCAGAGTATAATTACCGGGTTGGGATCACGCACGGCCGGACTGTTCGGATGTTTATGATCGTTATAGTACTTGGTATAGTACTTTCTATACTCTTCAAATTCTTTTTCAAGATTGGTTTTGAGTGCCTGCTTGTCGCTGAGATCAGCATCGGCAGGTATATTGAGTACAAGCGGTTTTATCTTCGTGCGCAAAAAGTGATCGGGGCAACTCGTGCCAAGGGGAGCAAGTCTGTCGAGATCCTTACTGTTGATAAACTCCAGCACGCGTTCGTCATCGGTAAAGTGTCCTACCATGCGGGCGTGGCTTGATGCGAGCCCGCGCAGTACAGGTGCCAGTACTGCTGCCTGTTGCTGACGTTTCTCTTTGGGTAACGCGGTAACTTTGTTACCACCGAACACCGGTCTTTTTTTTCCGTAGTTCTCTTGTAAATATTCAGAAGCCTTGTCAATTATTTCGAGACTGTTGATATAGCACTCGAACGAAGTATCGCCCCATGTAAATAAACCGTGTCCACCAAGCATGATGCCTCGTATACCCGGATTATCTTTTAATGCCTTGTCCAGTTTCAACGCCAGGTCAAACCCCGGCCGTTGCCACGGTACCCATGCAATTTGTCCGTTAAACAACTGCTGGGTTATACGCTCGCCATCTTTGGAAGCAGCAATAGCAATAGCAGCATCCGGGTGTAAGTGGTCGATGTGTTTGAAGGGCAGGAATGCATGCAGCGGTGTATCGATCGAAGGTGCCTTGGAGTTAAGATCGTAAATGCAATGATTGAAGAGCTCCACCATTTCATCTTCGTACTGCAAGCCCCTATATATAGTCTTGAGTGCATGAAGTCTCTCCATATAGAGAGCCGCCAGGCCACTCTTGGTAAGAGTACCGATGTCGCCACCAGAACCCTTAACCCACATAATTTCAGTTTCTTTTTTTGTAAGCGGATCTTTTTCGATCGTCTTGCAACTGGTATTGCCACCTCCGTAGTTGGTAATGCGGAGATCAGAGCCTAACAGGTTGGAGCGGTAAATCAGCAAACCTACTTCATCGTTCTTCAGCGCAGCTTCTTTTGCTTTATCCCAACGATAGTCAACGTGTTGAAATGTTTTTTCAAGGATTTCCATAAAAGTATACTCAATTGATTTGAAAAAAGTCTGAGTATGTCAAAGCTATTCCTGATGAGCGGCATGCCTGTCCTGTTGTGTGCTGCCAGACAAACCCTACACTTTCCGGTATTGGACCCTGCGGTTAACCGTCCGGAAAAAACCATGCTTCAGGTATGAACCGCAGCACGTATGGAGCGTTGGTACTATGGATAAGAAATCCCTGCCCGTGAACAGCACGCAACAGGGATTTTATACTTTATACGTATATACAACCAAAAGGCTTGTTAGATCAGATCGAATTCCGGTTAATGAAACGGAATGCGTTCTTTACGAGTTCTTTTTTCTTTTTCACAATCATATAGGCCGCGGTTTCACCCATCACCTGGAAGTCAGTGGAGATTACCGTGATGCCCAGCAGATCTTTCAATGGTGTATCATTATAGGATATAACACCTATATCTTTACCCAATACGAATTTGCGGTCGCGCACTTGTTTGATCAGGTTTACCAGGTCGTTCTCTTCAATAATGATATAGGCATCTTTCGCCTGCAGTTCCATATCATTGTATACTTCTTCAAGAACCTCAAAGTCGAAATCAAAGTCGGAACAGAATTTCTGGAATCCCTGCTGTATTTCGATCGGGAACGGATAAACCGTTTTACGAGGATATACCAGGATAAGTTTCCGATAGTGTCTCAAACGGTCAATGCCTTCCCGTAAGGAATCATATATATCCATTTTGAAATCCTGGTATACCGAAGCAACATCGCGTTTCAGTTCGGGTAAATAATTATCGAGCAACACCAGTTTGTCTTCCGGAATTTTACGAAGCGCGTCAATCACTTCCCCGGTTATACTCTGGTGGGTGAGGTGTTCATCTTTAAAGTGAGGCATCACCACGTAGTAATCATACCGGCCTATACTTTCGTTGAGCAGGTTCAGGAATATTTTCGGATCGCAGTGGTATACATTGAGGTCTACCTGTGCCTGTGTGCCGAGGCTGTTAACAAATGAGTTGTAGATACCCAGTTTATAGGAACTGAGCTTGTTCATCAGAAACAGCACACTCATCTTGGACGGTAATATCGTGCGGGCTACATAATAGCCTTTGCCTTTAGCCGAAACGATGATCTGTTTTTCTTTCAGCAGGTTGTAAGCTTTTTCAACCGTGTCGCGCGAGAGATAATACTCTTCGCTGATCTCATTGATAGAAGGTATACGTTGCCCCACGGTGAGTAATCCTTTTTCAATGTCTTCGATGATCGAGTTAACAATCTGGTGATACTTCGGAATGCGCGATTCGCTGTCGATCCGGATCTCATGGATTTGTTCCAATTCCTGTGCTCTCATGCTCATTCGATTTGGTTTGGTATTACCAAAGTTTAAAAAATACAATCGTTTTTCCCAACATTTCAAACGGTATAGTACAGGACAGTGCCCATTTTTAAGGCGCCTAGTTTTAGGAAAATGTGCAATCGATTGCTCATTTCTTGCTAAATTCACTGTCATGCGCGATTCTGCTGTTTCGAGGAGAGATTTATTGAAGGGAATGCTGATGCTTCCCGCCCTGACCGGCTTCAAAAATTTTCTTGAGGACGATGCGAAAATGTCGCCTTTTGCCAAAAGACTGAAGCCAATAGGCCGCAGGCTTGAGATGGACGGATGGTATATCTGGTGCAACAGTCCCATCTACGGGCCTGATGGAAAAGTACACGTTTTCTTTTCGCGCTGGCCTGCGCAGCGTGGCATGGGCGGGTGGATCAATTCAAGTGAAATTGCGCACGCGGTTGCTGACGATGCCGAAGCATCTTTTCAATATGTGAGCACGATACTCGCTCCGCGCGGTGCAGGCTACTGGGATGGCACCACGTGTCATAATCCTCACATTCAATATATAGATGGAAAGTATTGTCTCTTTTATATGGGTAATGCGAATGGAAAGACGGATACCAAACGCATCGGTCTTGCGGTAGCCACTACGTTGTACGGCCCGTGGACGCGGCCCGATAAACCTTTGCTGGAACCTGGACCGGAAGGTGCGTGGGATGATCATTGTACTACCAACCCGGCTTTCATCAAACATCCCGATGGTCAATACTGGCTATACTATAAATCGTGGAACACAAAAGAATATATAGCGGCAGCCGGTCAACCTATTCGGGGCAATCGTAAATACGGACTGGCCACTGCGGATGCACTCGAAGGTCCTTATATCAAATCCGCATCGAACCCGGTGGTAGATTTTTCTTCACTTGGTAACAATCGCCAGTTCGAAGATGCTTTTGTATGGCGTGAGCATAATACGTTCAACATGATTGCACGAGACATGGGCTTCTTCAATCACGAAGCGGGTTTACACCTGCAATCCAAAGATGGTATGAAATGGTCTGAGCCGCGCATCGCCTATAAAGAATTAAAGACGTATGCGGATGAACCACCGGCACCGGCTCACCTGAAACGCTATGGCAGACTGGAACGTCCGCAGTTATTAATGAAGGACGATAAGCCGGTATATATGTTCACGGCAGCGCAGGGAGGGAATTACATGACTTCATCAGCCTTTGTTTTCAAACTCAAATCCTAAAAAGAATAATCACTTTAACAACCTGAAGTATGAGCGACAACATTTTAACCCGGAGAAAATTCATGGCCACGGCAGGAACCGCTGTAGCAGGAGCCATGGTGATGAGTCCATTTGCAGCTGCTGCAACGGAGTGGGCACCGGCCAAAAAGAAGAAGATTGCTATTGTGGGTACGGGAAGCCGGGCACTCGGCATGTGGTCGAAAGATGTAGCGATGTCGTACCCGGAAAATGTAGAATACGTTGGCTTATGCGATGTAAACCCTGGTCGTCTTGAATCTTTTAAAGCAGCAGCCGGATTTACCTGTCCGACCTTTACCGATTTTGAAAAGATGATGAAAACGGCAAAACCCGATGTGCTTATTGTGACCACCGTGGATGCCACGCATCATGAGTATATCATTAAAGGTATGGAGATGGGAGCGGACATCATCACTGAGAAACCAATGACCACCGATGAGCAAAAGTGTGAAGCTATATTACAGGCAGAGAAACGCACTGGTAAAAAAGTTACGGTAACTTTCAACTATCGTTACTCTCCGCATCGTGCCAAGCTATATGAGTTACTTCGCAGCGGTACGATCGGTGATCTTACTTCTGTCGATTTTCATTGGTATCTCGATACCGGTCACGGTTCCGATTATTTCAGGAGGTGGCATCGTCTCAAAGAGAAAGGTGGTACACTCTGGGTACATAAAGCCACGCACCATTTTGATTTGCTCAACTGGTGGATTGAATCCGATCCTGCCGAAGTATATGCCAGTGGTTCTTTGGAGTTTTACGGCAAGAACAATTCATTCCGTCATACCAACTGCAGACCCTGTCCGCATAAAGAGAAGTGTAATTTTTATTGGGATGTTACCAAAAACCAGATGTATACCATGCTCTACGTAAACAACGAAAAGCATGATGGTTACCTGCGCGATGGCTGCGTCTGGAAAGAAGATATCAATATATATGATAAGATGGCTGCTACCATCAAGTATGCGAATGGTGTGCAGGTGAGTTACTCGCTTACAACCTACTCGCCATACGAAGGCTATCGCATTGCGTTCAACGGTACAAAAGGAAGAATTGATGTGTGGATCGAAGAGAGTAATCCGCTCCTGGAGAAACCGTATGATGAAATCATGATCACGCACAATTTCGGAACACGTGAATTTATACAAGTGCCACACGGTACCAGCGGACACGGTGGTGGCGATCGCTTGTTGAAAGATAAAATTTTCGGGGGCGTTACCGAAGATCCGCTGCATCAGTCGGCCAGCGTGCGCGATGGCGCATTGTCCATTCTCGTAGGTATAGCAGCGCGTAAGAGCTGTGAGACAGGTTTGCCGGTAAAGATTGCAGACCTCACCAGCATCAAGCCTGAAACAAAAAGACAATTTGTAACCAGTTAAGATTTCGTATATGATCAACGCTATCGCGAAATACGGATGCCTGCTATATATACTCCTGGTGTGTGTAACTGCGCGGGCACAGAATACAAAAGGAAATGACAGCAACACTCCGCTACATGCCCTGCAACCGAACTATAAAATT
Organism: uncultured Chitinophaga sp.; assembly: GCA_902168205.1. Lineage (GTDB taxonomy): Bacteria > Bacteroidota > Bacteroidia > Cytophagales > Cyclobacteriaceae > Ohtaekwangia > Ohtaekwangia kribbensis. Next base: position 1,473,798 of record CABHOK010000003.1, read on the forward strand.
CCATACGGTAAAACTACTACGCAGGATGTAAAGCAAGTGATGGATCGCGTGCTGGCATACCTGGCAGAAGTTACACCGACTCAAGTAGTCGATCGAAAAACGGGTTCCGTTATCACGGACCTGAAGAAGCCGGTGAAGGATGCTATTGTAAAAGCCGGAGACTTTCGTCTGACGAGTTATGAGTGGGGAGTAACCTATGGCGCGATGTTGCTGGCCGGTGAAGTTACCGGTGACAAACGCTATAGCGAGTATACATCTGCACGGTTTAAATTTCTGGCAGAGGCAGCTCCGTATTTCCGTGCGTATGGTAATGCGTTTCCGGATGAGCGTAACCCCTTTAGACAAGTGCTTGAGCCTCACGCGCTCGATGATGCCGGTGCCGTGTGTGCTGCGATGATCAAAGGACTTCGTGGTGGTATCAATGCTGACCTTCGTCCGTTGATCGATAACTATATCAACTATATTCTTACCAAAGAGTATAGATTGACGGATGGTACACTGGCGCGAAATCGTCCGCTACCCAATACGTTGTGGCTGGATGATCTTTATATGAGCGTACCCGCGATAGCACAGATGGGTAAGCTTACTGGTGACCGCAAGTATTACGATGAAGCTGTTAAACAGATCCGCCAGTTCTCGCAGCGTATGTTCAATAAAGAGAAGAAACTATATATGCACGGCTGGGTGGAAAGCATGGATGTACATCCGCAGTTTCATTGGGCACGCGCCAACGGCTGGGCATTGATGACAATGGTGGAGGTATTAGATGTACTTCCCGAAGATCATCCAGAAAGACCTTTGGTGTTAGGACTTCTCAAAGATCACATTCAGGGATTAGCGCAGCATCAGTCTGGCGATGGTTTCTGGCATCAGCTCATTGATAGGAATGATTCATATCTCGAAACATCAGCTACCGCTATATATGCACATTGTATTGCCCATGCGATCAATAAAGGTTGGATCAACCGTGAAGCGCATGCTCCAATGGCGTTGCTCGCATGGAATGCAGTAGCTACAAAAGTAAATGCACAGGGACAAGTGGAAGGCACGTGTGTTGGAACCGGTATGGCGTTCGATCCTGCGTTCTATTATTACCGACCGGTAAATGTATATGCAGCGCATGGTTACGGACCTGTGTTGCTTGCCGGTGCATCGATCTATAGTCTTTTAAAAAATCATCCGGCTGATATTAACGATAGCGCCCTGATGTTCCCCAAGTAATTTAGAGTATGAGATATATAGTACTATTAGTGTTGCTGGGTATAGCAACATCGTTTACAGTTCAGAAACAGAAGCCTGTTATATACCTGGTGGGCGATTCAACCGTGAAGAATGGAAGTGGTAAAGGTGACAGTGGCTTGTGGGGCTGGGGAGATTTTCTCTATACCCAGTTTGATACAACCAAAGTGCGTATCGAAAATCACGCCCGCGGTGGACGAAGCAGTCGCACGTACCAAACCGAAGGGCTTTGGGACAACGTGCTGGCAAACGTAAAGCCCGGTGACTATATCATTATGCAGTTTGGTCATAACGATGGCGGGGCGATTAATGATACGTTGCGTGCCCGCGGATCGATACGCGGTATAGGAGAGGAGACTGAAGAGATCGACAATCTCATCACGCATAAACATGAGATCGTGCATTCATACGGATGGTATATGCGCAAGTATATACGCGATGCCAAAGCGAAGGGCGCTATACCGATTGTATGCTCGCTCGTAGCGCGCAATGTCTGGAAGGATGGTAAGGTTGTCCGCTCCACGGACAGTTATGCAACGTGGGCTGCGGATGTAGCAAAGGCTGAAGGGGCATACTATATAGATCTGAATGACCTGGTAGCATCGCGCTATGAACAACTCGGACCGGAGGAAGTCAAGTCGAAACTTTTCCTGGAAGATCATACGCATACTACCGAGGCAGGAGCGAGGATTAATGCTGCGCTCGTAGCGGAGGCGATTAGAGGGGAGAAGAAGCTTGCTTTGAGGAAGTTTTTACGTGTTTAAGTTTTTACGTGTGTATGTTAGATGTGTTGAGGTGTTGGTGTGTTGAGGTGTTGAGGTGTTGATGTTTGTGGAGGTATATTTTGAGATAAAGCGATAAGATATGTATAGGTTGGGAATTATAGGTATACTGGTCTTAATGAGTACGAGTGTTTTTGCTCAGCGGTATATGGAGGATATTGGGAGAGGGGTGGTGGCTGTGAGGCAGGATATGAAAAAGGTTTTTGTGAGTTGGCGTTTGTTGATAGATGATCCGGATGATGTTGTGTTTAATATATATAGAATTACGGATGGTAAAACTTTAAAGCTGAATAAGAAGCCGGTTGCTGATGTAACGTTCTTTGTGGACGAGACGGCAGATCTTTCAAAGACCAATGAATGGTTTGTTCGTGCTGTTGTGAATAAGATGGAGCAGGCTGCGAGTAAATCTTTTTCGATGGCGGCTAGCCACGCTGTTGGACAGTATCTCACGGTGCCTTTGAAGACTCCGCAAGGATATACGCCTAATGATGGATCGGTAGGTGACCTCGATGGTGATGGTGAATATGAATTGGTAATTCACATGACGGGGAAAGCGCACGATAATTCTCATAAGGGTATAACGGACGAACCCGTTCTTCATGCCTATAAACTGGATGGGACATTGTTGTGGTCTGTTAATCTTGGAAGGAATATTCGCGAGGGTGCGCACTATACGCAATTTATAGTGTATGATCTGGATGGTGATGGTAAAGCTGAAGTTGCCTGTAAAACGGCCGATGGTACAAAGGACGGTAAGGGTGTAGTGATCGGTGATGCGAATGCAAACTATGTTAATGACGGTGGCTATATATTAAAAGGTCCGGAGTACCTGACTATATTTGATGGTGTTACGGGTGGAGCGCTGGCTACAACACGTTATATACCTCCGCGGCATCCGGATACGGAAAATCCTACGACTGAACAATTGAAAGAAGTGTGGGGAGATGGTTATGGTAATCGCATGGATCGTTTCCTCGCGTGTGTTGCTTACCTGGATGGCGAGCGTCCTTCCTTGATCATGGCGCGTGGATACTATACGCGCACGGTGCTGGCCGCCTGGAATTGGCGTGATGGTAAATTGAGTTCGGTATGGACGTTTGATAGTGATGCTTCAGAAGAGAATCGTAAATTCCGCGGACAAGGTAATCACAATCTCAGTGTTGGTGATGTGGATGGCGATGGTAAAGATGAAATCATTTATGGCGCCTGTGTGATTGACGATTCTGGTAAAGGACTATACTCTACAGCGCTTGGTCATGGTGACGCGCTTCATTTCTCTGATCTTGATCCTGATCGTCCGGGGCTTGAGGTATTTGATATACAGGAACGATTTGATGATGCCGGAGCACATTTTCGTGACGCAAAAACCGGTGAGATACTTTGGAAAAAGCCTTCGGTAAAGGCTGGTGATGATGGTGAAGGTCCTGGACGTGGCAATTCATTTGACATAGACCCGCGGTATAAGGGAAGTGAGAGTTGGGTGCGCGGGGCGAACATTACCGGGCTGTTCAATGCAAAAGGAGAGAAGATCGCGGAGAAGGAACCGGGTGCCTGTAATTTTGCCGTATGGTGGGATGGCGACCTGCTACGCGAGCTGCTCGACAAGAATATAATTTACAAATGGGATTGGAAGAGCAGTACACTGCAGCCTTTGTTAACCGCAGAAGAGTGTACCGCCAACAACGGAACCAAAGCAACGCCCGTGCTAAGCGCAGACCTCTTTGGCGACTGGCGTGAAGAAGTGATCTGGCGCACCAACGATAATACAGCACTTCATATATATACCACCACGATACCTACAACATACCGTTTCACTACACTGATGCACGACCCGGTATACCGCCTTGGTATAGTTTGGCAGAATGTAGCCTATAATCAACCTCCGCATGTTGGATATTATTTAGGTGAAGGAATGAAGAAGCCGGTGCGGCCTGCTGTAAAAATCGTTGGAAGGAAATAATTAATAATCACTAGGATTCAATGGAATGAAGACTTCAATTGGATATTATACGTAAGTGCCTGTCTGTATAAATACGTAAAATATACTATATATAGTGGTGATGCTGGTTATTTGCAGCTGTTCTATAGCAAAGTAGAGAATGTTGGAAGAGAAAAACTACTTCTCCCGAAGACTATTCATAACCTTGTTGGCAAAAACAAAGTCATCGAGTTCTTTTATACCGGAGTGTGTGATGTCGTTCTTGTTGCCTTCCCAAAGATTTTGCCCTTTATAGATGAACATGATCTTTTCACCTATACCCATCACGGAGTTCATGTCGTGTGTAACGACTACTGTCGTCATATCGTAATCTTGTGTTATGTCCTGGATCAGATCATCGATCAATACAGAAGTCTGTGGGTCAAGACCGGAGTTGGGTTCGTCACAGAAGAGATAGTTCGGATTGTTTACGATAGCACGTGCTATGCCTACACGCTTCTTCATACCACCGCTTATCTCGGAAGGCATTTTCTTATTTACGTTTTCGAGTCCTACGCGTTTGAGACAAAAGTTAACGCGCTCGATTTTTTCATCGAGCTTCATGCGGGTGAGTACATCGAGCGGGAACATTACGTTTTGTTCAACGGTCTTGGAGTCGAACAACGCGCCCCCCTGGAAGAGCATACCGATTTCTCTGCGCACTTCTATTTTTAAGTCACGATCGCCTGCATAGAAATCACGACCATCAAAAAATACTTGTCCCATGTCGGGTTTTGCCAACCCGACAATACATTTCAACAATACGCTTTTACCTGTACCACTGGCACCTATAATCAGGTTGGGTTTACCTTTCTCGAACGTACCGCTTACATTGTTGAGTACAAGCTTGTCGCCAAACGATTTGGTTATGCTTTGTATCTTGATCATTTTCCAAGTAAAAGTTGAGCCAGCAAATAATCGGAAATCAGTACGGCAATTACACTGCTGGTAACTGCTTTTGTACTGGATACACCAACTTCGAGTGCACCGCCTTGTGTATTGTATCCGTTGTATGAAGAGATAGACGAAACCAGAAATGCAAATACAACGGACTTGATAAGCGCAAAGGTGATGGTGAATTCATTATAGCCGGAGCGAAGTCCTAATATATAATCGGCCGGTGTGATAACGCCCGTAAGTGTTCCTGCCAGATACCCACCAAGCATACCACAGAAACCTGCGATGATCACCAGGAGCGGATACATGAGCAGGGATGCAATGATTTTTGGAAGCACAAGGTAAGAGATGGAGTTGATACCCATTACTTCCAGTGCATCGATCTGTTCGGTGATGCGCATGGTACCAAGACCGCTGGCCATACTGGAGCCAACTTTACCGGCATAGATCACGGCAATAATAGTGGGCGCGAGTTCGAGCACGATCATCTCCCGGGCAACCTGCGAAATAACGTAGTCGGGTATAAAATCACTCACCATGTTAAAGGCTGTTTGTACGGTGGTTACCGCGCCCATGAAGGTTGATACCAGCGCTACGAGAAAAAGCGAACCGATACCTATGGCAATACATTCTTCAAGAATAAGATGATAGTAGGTTCTGAACGACTCACGATTCGTAAACAGGTGTCCTAAAAAAATAAAGTACTTACCAATCTCCGTTATCATACGTTAAGCATACGCCCTCATTATCTCGCTAAGATAATTGAAATTAAAACATCCGCAGTATAAGGATTTTTAACTTTCAAGTTTCAGATTTGCAGCGCTGGCGGTAAAGATCAGAAAAACAGCCCAATCGGTGTTAAATGTCTTACCTACAGGAGTATATCCCATATTTGCGTGTGAAATCCTTTTCATGAATAAACTGATTGTTGTTACCGGCGGAACCAAAGGCATTGGAAGAGCCATTGTTGAAAAATTTGCAGCGCAGGGTTTTGATGTCGTTGCCTGTGCGCGTAACGAAGACGATCTGCAGCAACTCAAGACTGTGCTGGAGCAACGTCATGCCGTCAAAGTCTATGTTCAGTCAGCCGACATGGCGGTGAAAGATGATGTGAAGAAGTTTATAGATTTCGTTCTGCATCTTAACCGGCCTATAGATGTGCTGGTGAACAATGCCGGCTATTTTATTCCGGGAGAGATTGCCACGGAAGCGGAGGGAACGCTTGAAAGTATGATCAACGCGAATCTTTACAGTGCATACTATACCACGCGCGGACTGGTGCACGGCATGCGCGAGCGAAAGAGCGGGTATATCTTTAATATGTGTTCCATTGCCAGCATTAAAGCCTATCCGAATGGCGGGTCGTATGCGATCAGCAAATTTGCGCTGTTAGGTTTCAGTAAATGCTTACGGGAAGAGTTGAAGAACTTTAATATTCGCGTAACCGCTATCATGCCGGGTGCTACGCTGACTGCGAGCTGGGAAGGTGTAAATATCCCGGAGGAACGTTTTATGAGCGTGGAAGATGTAGCCGATACAGTTTACAGCGCCTATAGTTTATCCGGACGAAGCGTTGTTGAGGAGATTATTATTCGCCCGCAGCTGGGCGATATATAAAAGTATACTGCCGCGATAAAGTATACCACGGCAGTATACTTTTATAGGTTACTGTTTGGCCAGTTTGTAGAAGCGTGCACCTTGCGATGTACGCACATGCAATACAAACAGGCCGGATTGAAAACCAGACAGATTACATCTTGTTTTCAGATCAGGATCGAGCGTATGTAGTTGTGTATATACCGATCGACCACTCATATCGCGGATGTCCACTTGTACTTCTTTACTCTCAGGCGATACCAACTCGCGTTCTTGAGACAAATCAATGGTTACCCAATCGTTTACAGGGTTCGGATATAGTATATATTCTGTTGCCGTAGATGCAGAGGATTGTTCTGAAGCGATGCGGGCCGATGCCAGTGTTGAAGTATAGCTTCCGCAGGTAACAGCGTCTACATCAAAACCATTGGTGAAACCATCAAACGCAAATGCATTGGTGGGGGCACACGTTATAGGCGTGAGTATCCGCGCATGTCGATCTGTTTTGTCTACGATCTTCACATACCGGCACCAGGTAATTTTACCTGCAAGATCAAATGCTTTGTCCAACGGAGCATTGCAATCCTGTACATATCCGGTTATTCCAATTGAAACCCATTGTGTCCCATTTTGTGAAACGAATACTTCCGCACGTTCCGGATGACTTGAGAAGGACGGATCACCAAACGACATCTCGTGTACAATAAGATCATTGCCGGGTTGATCGTACAGGTTACTGCTTAATTCCAATACGATAAATCCGTTATACCCGAGTGAGAAATGTCGTGGCGGATCACTGGGACTATCGCTGGCATCGGGTTCACCGAGTGCCTGCAGCGGATCGCTGAATTGTGCAGGTACCGCTTGACCGTTTTTCTGAAAGCCCTGGTGATAGGTAATTATACTTGCCCCGATAACACACACCGGTGGATTACAAAGTTCTGACGATGCTCCGCGTATAAGTGTTTTGGTTCCCGTGATGCCGTCCTGCCAACTGATGCGGATTGTATTCGGGTGTATAATATTCGGAGTTTGAAAAGTAGTATATCCCGGAGGTACCACCAGTGTTCCCTGATAAGAAGGTTCGTACAGCAATTCCCAATTGACAAGTATATAGGCATTTTGATTGGGATTATAGATCTCCCAGTTTCTTACCGCTATACTGTCTGCGCAGCGCGGTGTGAGTACCAGTGATAGCGGGGCATAGCCACCAACTACCTGCACGGTATAGGTGCGGGTAAATCCTGCACAGTTACTTCCGAGATAAGCGCGTATGGTAAAGGTATATATACCGGGCATGGTCGGTTCGCCACTCAGGTCGCCGTCATAAAAGGAGAGTCCCATGCCGGGCTCCAAAGAGAGTCCGGGGGGAAGAGTGCCTGCTGTTACTTCATACTTTACAGGAACACCTAAAGATGATTGCGGGGCAGACAAGAGACCTTCGTGAACATCTTGTCCTACCCGGAAGGCGGGGAATTCATACGGATCAAACTCCGCATTCGCACACGTCCATGTATTGGTAATCGTGAGCGTATCCGTACATCCCAGTGAATTTGTACCAGCTATTTTCATACTGAATGTGCCGGCTTCCTCTACGGTTCCGTTCAGGTCACCACATGCTGAACCCGATGAGGATATAGTATATCCGGGCAGTAAACTCACTGCGGTGAATTGGACAGGTTCCGCACCGCCACCGCATATACTATAGTATTCCGGTATACCTACGGTTGTATATGTGTTTTCAGAATAAGCAATATAAAGATCGAAATATGCGCATTCAGGATTTTCATCAATCACAATAGTATATTCCTGTTCTACTGCAGTGCAGTTGTTACCAAGATAAGCACGCAATGTAAAGGTATATTCACCGGCTCTTGTAGGTGTACCTCGCAGAAATGTATCGTAATACCCACTGTCCAATAAGACAAGTCCTGGCGGAAGTGAGCCACTCGTGATATTGAAATGAAAGGGAAGGCCTAGCGGGTAAGGGGTATACTCGATAAAGAATCGTTGATTGTAATATTGATTAACAGCACCATGATTAACAGCAGCAGGTTCCGGAGCAATCCGCTCGGCTGTCATGCATTGATAGTTATGCGTGATGGTAAGTGTGTCCTGACATCCTTCAGGCGTAGAGGCCGCTATAATTATACTCTGTATTCCCGTTTCAACGGCTGAGCCCCAGACTTCAATACACGGAGAGCCAGGGGTATAATTCTGGATGGTATAGCCGGTAGGTATATGTAGCACCTCGTATGCTATGGCAGACTCTTCGCTATGCACAGAACAGATTCCATAATACTCATACTCACCGACAAGACTATGGCCGGATTCTCCATAGATGGCCGCTATTTCAAAGTTACAGGGTAAATCCGGATCACCAGGATTATGTCCGGGCTGGGCAAGTACATTAAAACAAATGAGACAACAGAAGATGATGGACAACTGGATCAGGGGGTTTTTCATACGTTTAGTTGTTAAAGGTGGATCATTAATGATTGGATTTAGTTATTGATTATTGTTTAAAAAGAAAAAGCACAAAAACCTCTGTATCTGTACAGAGGTTATGTGTTGATTTATATAAATAGATCTAAAGACTACCGAGATGCTTCGATGACACACAAAGATTGTTGTTATAGTAACTGTTAACCGCTAATGATAAAACGGCTAACGGATAACAACTTTTAGTGTTTCATGAATTTGTAAAAACCGGAAGAATATATTCCGGTACGTACATTTAGTATATACATACCTGCCCGCAAATCACTAACCTCTAACGTTACTACACCATCCCCCTGCAGGGTTTGTATAGTTTTGTAGACACCATTGCCACTGATGTCGGAAATATTTACTTCTACGCGTCTGTCGGCTGGTATAGCTATAGATTGATCTTTGGAGAGATCAACCGTTAACCAATGATGCGCAGGGTTCGGAGATAATATATAGGTATTGGCGCTCACGTCTCCTTCGGTACCTAATACAGGAATACCGCTGTCTTGTGCACAGGTAATGGCATCAAGATCAAAACCATCGGAGTTATCATCGAACGCCCATGCAGACGTAACTTCGCATGTTACCGGATCAAGTACCTTGGCATGCCGGTCTGTTTTATCAAGCACGCGTACATAACGACACCAATCTATTTTTCCGGAAAGATCAAACGAGTGGTCCAGTTTACTCTGGCACGTAGCCGGGTTTGTTATCCCTAATGATATCCATTCTTCGCCATCTTTTGAGACAAATACTTCTGCGCGTTCCGGGTACGTGCCAAAGGCTGGATTGCCGGCTGAGTATTCATATATAACCAAATCATTACCGGGTTGATCGATCAGTACACTGCTTAACTGCAGCACCACAAAGCCGGTATATCCCAGTGTTAAATATTTACCGACAGCATTGGGTGCATCGTTGGCATCGGGTTCGCCCAGGGTAGCCGTACCATAATTTTGTTCAACGGACAGGGCCTCTCCGCTCTTCTTAAGTCCCAGGGTATATTTAACAACGTTGGATGCATATACGCAGGTAGGAGGATTACAGAGTCCTACAAAAGATGACTTCTCGATGTTTTGCACGGAACTCACACCATCGTACCACGATATCTGAATGGTATTCGGATTGGCCGTGCTTGGTGTCTCAAAGTAAGTATCGCCCGGTTCGGCAGTAAAGGCATCTACGCTGGTTACGGCATTTTCAGTATAGAATAACAGCTCCCACTTCATCGGTACTGCAAAATTATTGGGATTGTGAATCTGCCAGTTGCGCACAAAGTTGGTTCGGTTGCACAGCTGGTAAATGATAAGTGATTTTACCGATTCGGTGTTACCCACCATCAATGTATACTGCTGATCACCCGTTACGCAGTTATCGCCCAGTATAGCACGAACTCTGAATTTATAGGTTCCGACTGTAGTTGGTACACCAGATAAGAATGCGGATGTCTCATTGGAACCACTTTGAAGTGTAAGTCCGGGTATAGAGCCTACCATTTCATATCGCACCGATTCAACCGTGTAGGGCAGTTGTAAATTAAAATCCTGGCTATAGAATTTTCCATTTATTGCATCGGGAAGCATGGAGTTTGTAGGATTGATCGACCCGACCGGTGGGCACTGAAAAGTTTTGGTGTAGTCAATCGTATACTCGCAGCCACCGGTTGTATTTGCTTTAATAACAAAGTGAAGAAGACCGCTCTGCTGAGCTGCACCGTGTATTCGGATGCATTCTTCTCCATCCTGGTAATCGTCAACGGAATACCCATCGGGTAAACTCACAACCGTATAGTGAACGGAGCTTTCAAACATATTGGGACACACCTGGCCCCATCCGATTTCGCCAACCAATCCCGATCCCAGTCCACTATTGAACTCAATCTTAAATCCATCGCATGTTTGCGCATGTATGGTAACAAGAGGCAAGCAAGACAGCCCGAAAGCTGCAAGCACTTTGAATAATCTTTTCATGTCGTTATGGACACAATGTATAGCAATATGTAGTATATGAATTCTTTGCGGGTATACCGCCACCGGACAGACCGGAACTTATTTTCGTAAGCGGCAGAGAGGGTTGGGGCCGAACTCGTCATCTTACAGATGTGATAGCATCAGGCTATATACGTATGCATAGGCGGATTTTCCATACAGTTAGGTTGTTAGAGAGGATTTACAATAATTGTTTATACATGAACTGCCCGGTTTGCCGGTGCAGCAGGATGTCAATCAACGACCAAATAAAGCCCCCGTTGATCAAAACCAAAGCAACTTTTAGACATTCATATTAAAAATGGACTGATGGTAAGCGTACAATTTTGCACGGGAAGAGGTTGGTATAGGGGCGGATGTGTTTCCATAGTGGATTATGCCGGTAAAAACGCACAAAGCCGGCAGTAACGGAATGTGATAAATCGGGGTAAAAATACCTTTCATAAGTGATAGATTAAAGCTCTACCTAACTTACTCAAAAGTTGGGCCATAGCAACCTCCGGTCGGGAAGTTTATTTTCGCACAGCAACCATTTTTAGTTGCGGTGGCTGTATGGCTGCCGTTGTTGTAGTCGCTATCCGGTAATGTTGCTCCTATAAACAGCACACCGATTATAATATAGCCGAATAGCAGGAAATTACCCCTTTACAGAACTATAGCATACCCTGATTCTGCCGCGGAATACTGATATAGTATATAGATACCGTTGCCAGCTATAGTATTCTTCCGGCTGTATAGAGGCGCGCAAAATGTAGTGGATTGTCCACAAGCGATAGCATCAATATCATTGTGAAGGTCATCGGTATAGCCTGTAAAGACTGAAAACAGTAACTATAGTTATGGTATCAGACTATATACCTGCTGCGGTGAGCTACTCATGGGGCGTTGGAATCGAAATGAAGACAACTGGCAGAAGTTTACCTGTTGCCAGGTATAGCCGGGGATATCAATCAACGGAAATTTTTCAGAAGGTTGATTTAAAGTGTGCGCAACCTACAGACTTCAGGTGGTGTTTAAGATTAAAATGGGAGGTGGTGAACGGTGGGCGTTGTACGACACCGGGTACAGGATGATAATTGCGCGTTGTGGAACGAATCGTGCGCGTTGGTCTCCCAGCACGGCTGACAATTTTTGTAAAACATTTTTCATAACGGGAGAGTTTTATAAAAGTGTACCGAACTTACTTAAAAAGCGGAAGCATTGGCAATTGTATTTAATTATTTTCCAGTCGGTTACGACTGGCAGAAATAGATTCTTGCGAATCGCCATCCGCGCAACTAATAACTGGTAACGGACTAACGAATAACGGATAAACCGTTAATTTTGCACTAAACTATTTTTTGTGAATTCATCCATAGCTTCATTCAAGCAATACTGCAACAGCATCGTACAATACAGTCGCAGAAAAACAGTAGAGGTAAAGATCGGTGATGTTCCCATGGGCGGTAATAATCCCATCCGCATCCAGTCGATGACAACAATTGACACGATGGACACGCTGGGTTCGGTGGAGCAGACGATCCGTATGGTGGAGGCTGGCTGCGAGTATGTGCGCATTACCGCGCCCAGCATGAAGGAGGCGCAGAACCTGGGAGAGATTAAAAAAGAACTGCGGGTACGTGGCTATAACGTTCCGCTGGTAGCCGATATACATTTTACGCCCAACGCTGCCGAACTCGCGGCACGCCTCGTAGAGAAAGTACGCATCAACCCCGGTAACTATGCCGATAAAAAAAGGTTTGAGACAATTGAGTATACCGAAGCAACCTACCAGGCTGAACTAGCACGCATCCGCGACAAATTTGTACCACTAATCAAGATCTGCAAAGAGTATGGCACCGCTATGCGCATTGGTACCAACCACGGTTCGCTGAGCGACCGTATCATGAGTCGTTATGGCGATAGTCCGGTGGGAATGGTAGAATCTGCGCTGGAGTTTCTTCGCATTTGTGAAGACGAAGGCTACTATAATATAGTATTGTCGATGAAGTCCAGTAACCCACAGGTAATGGTGCAAGCGTACCGGTTGCTGGTACAAAAGCTGGATGAAGAAGGACTGAAGCCGTACCCGTTACACCTCGGTGTTACCGAAGCCGGTGAAGGTGAAGACGGTCGTATAAAATCATCAGTAGGTATAGGAACTTTGCTGGAAGATGGTTTGGGCGATACCATTCGGGTATCACTTACGGAAGAACCGGAAGCCGAAGTGCCGGTAGCCTATACGTTGGCCAAGCGCTATGATGATCGCGCGATGCACAATCCTATTCCTGCTGTAGAAAATTACCCGGTCACTCCGTTCGAATATAACCGCAGACCTACGCGACCGGTACTTAATATTGGTGGTGTTGAACACTTGATACCGCGTGTAGTTGCTGATTTTTCTGCGAAGGAAAAAATTACCGCTGCGTCCTTTTTTGCGTTGGGATATCAGTATTCGGTTCCATTGGACAAATGGAATATTACGGACATGGCGTGTGACTATATATTTCTGGGTGATCGCACGATTGATTTTGAAATACCCGGCACACTCGGGTTGATCTACAATCACAAGACTTGGCTTACACAGAAAGACAAAGACAGAGCTTACCCGTTCGTTCGGGCAGAGCAATATATAGCCGGAGTAGAACTGTCGGATCAGGCTAATTTTATTTACGCTTGTCTTCCGGATATTAACGACACGTTAATTGCCCGGTTAAAAGAAGATAAGACTTCTGTGTTGTTTATCGATACCTATAACAAACATGGTATGGCGGAACAGCGCAGGTTGTTTGTGGAGTTGATCAACAAAGGTTGTGATGTGCCGGTGATCATTGGCAGAGCGTATGCTGATCTAACAACAGAGCAGCTTCAGCTCTATGCGTCTACGGATTTAGGCGGATTGCTTGTGGATGGTTTAGGCGATGGTGTCTTTATAGCAGCCGAGAATTGTGGCTCAGACAAGATGATCAATGAGACAGCGTTTGGTATTCTGCAGGCCACACGTACCCGTATATCGAAGACAGAGTATATATCATGTCCTTCGTGTGGAAGAACGTTGTTTGATCTGCAGGAAACAACGGCACGTATACGCGCACGCACCAGCCATTTGAAAGGAGTGAAGATTGGTATAATGGGATGCATCGTAAACGGCCCGGGTGAAATGGCCGATGCAGACTATGGCTATGTAGGCTCTGGTCCCGGACGAATTACGTTATACAAGGGAAAAGAAGTAGTGCGGAAAAATGTACCGACAGCACAGGCTGTTGACGAACTGGTGAACCTGATTCGTGAGCATGGCGACTGGATTGAACTTGAGACAATGAACTGATGTTGCTCTAAAACAACGACACAACATGGAAGAGATTAAAAACAGCGCAGCACCTGCGCATGAAAATAAGCCGAAGAAATCAGGATGGAAAGAATTCTTTAGCCTGGGAGAAGTTGGAAATTATTTCTTCCGCAAAAAAGATCAAACACGCCCCAATAACATCAACATACGCATGATGCACGGTGTGAATAAAATTTCCATTCTCATTTTTTTAATCGGTGTGCTATATCTTATCTTCAAGCTGGTCATTAAACCACGCTTGTAAGTGAACATTGAAAATTATCGCGCATACTGCATAGGAAAGAAAGGAGTAACCGAAGAATTTCCGTTCGGTGAAAACACACTGGTGTATAAAGTGATGGGGAAGATGTTTGCCCTTACGGATGTAGAGTTTTTTGAAAGTGTAAATCTGAAAGTAGATCCTGAGAAAGGTGCTGAACTGCGCGAAGAGTACCCATCGGTGCAGCCGGGCTATCACATGAATAAAAAACATTGGATCACCGTATTGATGGATGGTTCTATACCCGATAAACTGGTGAAGCAGTGGATCGATGATTCGTATCAGTTGGTTGTTTCCGGCCTCACAAAAAAACAGCAGGCTGAATTGATGTCATTAAAGTAAAACGCGGTCTTTTGCGTTCGCAGGTAACGGAAAATTTCAGTCTAACCGCATCGTTAAATTTTCGTATTATTAGTACTTCAATTGAGACAACCATCATCATGCTGCTCCGCCTCTTATACTTCATTGTTTGTATTGGTGTAACTATACCAGTCTATGCACAACAGGAACTGGTACGCGAAGATTTCAACAACAACGCTAACTTGTGGGGACTTGAGGAAAACAGCTCGCGAAATATATATATGGCTAACGGCAAACTGGTGCTCGATAACAGGAGTAGCGAGAGCGCCTTTGTGAGTCACGATTACCCGGTCGATCCTGATAAAGATTTCTACATCGAAACACAGATTAAGAAGAACGCAGGCGGCAATATTACCTACGGGCTATATTTCGCGGATACACGTAAAACGAAAAACAATAAATGGTATTATTACCTTATTGCTCCGGACGGTCGCCTTATCTTTTGTGAAAACAGCAGTGAGAAAACCGATTATCTATACTATCAGAATGAATCGCCTGTAGTGGCACCATCACCGACCGGGAACACATTGGCTGTAGAAAAGAAAAGTGGTGTTACCAATTTTTACTTCAACGGTCAGAAGATGTTTACACTTTCCAATGTACGCTTCTGGGGAAACTTTGTAGGCTATGCCTTGTACGACCAGGGAGCAATTGAAGCTGACTATATAGTAGTAAAACAGAATTTCAAACTGAACCTCGTGCCGAATGCTTCGGTCAATTATACCAAAGATAATTTAGGACCGGCTGTTAATACAAAAGATGATGATATTATGCCGATCATCAGTGCCGATGGAAAAACACTATACTATGCTGTTGAGAACGATCCGTCTAATGCAGGCGGTACCGAAAATTCTGATATATGGTATACCACACGCAAGGCGGATGGTACTTGGAATCCGCGAAAAAATATAGGGACACCCTTAAATACGCGTGAAGCAGACTTCGTGGTGAACGCTATGCCCGACAACAACTCGCTTCTTATCAATGGCGACTATGTGAGCAGCAACGGAACGATAAACAAATACGAAGGCTTATCCATGACGCATCGTACGCGCACGGGTTGGAGCCTGCCGGAGAAACTTGTGATCGATAATTTCTATAATTACTCTACCGAAGTTTCATTTGCACTTTCGCCCGATCAGCAGGTGTTGATCTCATCCATCGAACGGGACATTACATACGGCAGTACCGATCTGTATGTATCGTTCCTGCAATCGGACGGTACGTGGACAGCGCCTGAAAATATGGGATCGGTTCTCAATACCTATGGTAAAGATATAACACCGACCATCGCTGCCGATGGTAAAACATTATACTATTCAACCAACGGAAAGCCCGGGTATGGCAGTAATGATATATTTGTTACCAGGCGGTTGGACGATTCATGGAAGAACTGGTCAGAGCCGCAGAACCTCGGTCCATCCGTTAACACCATGAACTGGGATGCATA
The DNA here is from genome assembly GCA_902168205.1 of uncultured Chitinophaga sp. Taxonomy (GTDB): domain Bacteria; phylum Bacteroidota; class Bacteroidia; order Cytophagales; family Cyclobacteriaceae; genus Ohtaekwangia; species Ohtaekwangia kribbensis. Next base: position 1,490,165 of record CABHOK010000003.1, read on the forward strand.
CTATAGCGTGCCGGCATCCGGAGATATAGCGTATATAGTATCGAACGACAAGAGCCAGGGCGGTGCTGATATTTATAGTATACGCGTGGTGAAGGAAGCGCAACCGGAGCCCGTGGTAATTGTGCACGGTAAAGTATATAATAAAACGACCAGCCAGCCGATAGGGGCCACGATTACGTATCATGATTTGACCAACGGTAAAGATATAGGGAGCGCAGAATCCAACCCTGTAGATGGCAGCTATAAAATGGTGTTGCCCTATACCAAAGCCTATGGTTTTCTGGCGGAGAAGGAACAGTTTTTATCCGAGAGCAGTAACCTGGATCTGAGCGAAGTAAAAGCCTATCAAGAAGTGCAGCGCGATTTATACCTCACACCCCTGGAGGTTGGAAAAACGGTTACGTTGAACAACGTGTTCTTTGTACGCAGCAAAGCTGACCTGCTTCCGGAAAGTTATCCGGAGATTGAGCGACTGGTAAAAGTGTTGAATGATAATCCTGCGATCAGGATTGAATTAACCGGTCATACGGATAACATCGGTAATCCTGCGTTGAATAAAGAGCTGTCAGAAAAGCGCGTGGAGACCATCAAGAATTACCTGGTAAGTAAAGGTATCGCAGCCGATCGCATTACCGGTAAAGGATTGGGCGGAACTAAACCGGTTGCCAGCAATGCTACCGAAGACACACGCAAGCTGAACAGGCGAGTGGAGTTTACGATTGTGAAGTAATCTGTAGTATACCTCTATAGCATAAACCTGTTTTTATGATGAAGCGCAGTTTGTTCATTGCACTTTTAATTCTGGTAGCAGGAGCGGGGGTATATTTTGCCTGCTATTGGATCAACACACAACCGGTACAAATTCTGAATGCCGGTGAAGTAAGCGATGTTGAGAATATACCCGTGCGCAATAAACAGATTCTTGAGTTGGTAAATGCAGAAGGAAGAACGCTGGCTCCGGATTACAAGCAGGTAGTGTGCACAGAGTTTGTTATTAAAGTCATTGAGAAGTTTACTCCGTTAACAACAGCTGAGGAGAACAAGATCCGGATTATTACCCGTGAAGATATACCGTTGTTATTAATACAGCAGTCACCGGTTATAAAGGGAGTCCATACATCATTAGTTGAAGCACGTAAAGGCGAAGAAGTTCTGAAGGCAGAAGATGTACGTCCCGGAGATTTTGTGCAATTCTGGAATACGTATTTAGGTATACCATACGGACATTGTGGGGTAGTTTTTGATGTTGAACCGCATAAGAGTATAACTATATTTTCATCGCACCCGATAACCGGTGGGTACGGCAAGCAGAAATACCTGTGGCCCGACCAGGTATTTTTCGTTCGACTCAAGTGAGATCAGGTTATGAAAATGTTCTCACGTTCCGTTGGTATAGTCCGCTTCTTTCTGCATTCATCTATACACCGGCTTTGTTAGTTATTTTTTCGGCATGATCTCTTCCACGGGAAAGGTATATGCATGATTTATATACCAATTGAATACGTTTCATACCCCCCCTGAACATCTTATACCCTATAAGTTAACTTTTTGATACGGTGGCAGGCGGTGATTTTCCCTAGGTTTACGCAAACGATTTAGTGAATCATTAAAACGATTGCTACTCGTGAGATATCTCAAAATTAACCAGTAAACCTTATGAAGAGTTATTTTACAACAGAACCCGGCCGGCTTCGAATCTTCCCGCAGGGAAGGCAACGGTGGCTGTGCATCATGATGATTGGCCTGTTACTCGCAGGCGTTTCAACAACAGATCTGAAAGCTCAGACAACGTACAACTGGGGTAACGTTGCTATTGGTGGAGGGGGCTTTGTATCTGCAGTGGTAACGAGCAGAAATCAGCAGAACCTTATGTATGCACGAACCGATGTTGGCGGGGCCTACCGGTGGGATGCAGCCAGCAGCAAGTGGATACCCTTACTTGACTGGGCTGCCGAAAATGAAAAAGGATATCTCGGAGTGGAATCACTGGCGATCGATCCGCAGGCACCTGCCAAACTATATATGCTTGTCGGTATATCGTATTTCGACAATGGTAAAACCGCTATACTTCGCTCTACTGATTATGGTAAAACATTTTCTATTACCGATGTTACTTCACAATTCAAGGCACATGGTAATGGCATGGGAAGACAAACCGGGGAGAAGCTGATCGTAGATCCTAACAATGGAAATATACTCTTTTGTGGTACGCGCTGGAACGGATTGTTCAAGAGTACCAATGCCGGTGTAAGCTGGAGTCGCGTAACATCGCTGGATGTAACTACTACACCCAATGAAAACGGGATCAGCTTTGTGGTGATGGATAAATCCAGCAGCACCTCTGGCACAGCAACCAAGACTATATATGTAGGTGTATCGCGTTCCGGAAGCACCAATCTATACCGCAGTACGGATGGCGGAACTACATTCTCGGCAGTAGGTGGTGCACCCACAACCTATATGCCACACCGTGCCGTATTGGCCAGCGATGGTAATCTATATATCACGTATGGAAACGGAGCGGGACCCCATGGACACTGGTCTGTTCCTGAACCGATGGATAACGGACAAATATGGAAGTATAACACGTCAACCGGTGCGTGGACCAATGTATCTCCATCCGGTATAAATCGTGCCTTCGGGGGTATATCTGTTGATCCAAACAATGCCAGTCGCCTCGTAGCAACTACCATCAATACCTACCTTCCGCAAGGCGGCCCGTATGGTGACAGAATATTTCTGAGTACCAATGGCGGTGCCAGCTGGACAGACGTGATCGCACGCGGATTCAGTCTTGATTCAAACGGTATATCCTGGATAGCAGGACACGCCATCCACTGGGCAGGTTCTGTAGAGTTCGATCCGTACAATACCAAGAAGGTATGGGTAACATCCGGTAACGGTATATTTTCTACAGACGATATTGATGCTACTCCCTGCGTATGGAAGTTTCGTGTACAAGGATTGGAAGAGACGGTACCACTGGATATCGTAAGTATACCGAGTAACGGTCCGTTGGTTTCCGTGATTGGTGACTACGATGGATTCAGACATACCAACATTACACAATATACATCGATGCATTCACCGAGCACCGGTACAACTACCGGGCTGGCATGTGCATCACAGAATACAAATGTACTCCTGCGCGTTGGTAACAATATGTATTACTCTACCAACATGGGTGTATCATGGACCGAGTGTACCAAGAATGGCAACAAAGGTAAAGTCGCTATATCTGCTGATGGAAATACATTTCTGCATTGCCCCGAGACTTCAACTACAACCTATCGATCAACCAACCGCGGCACTTCGTGGACTTCCGTAAGCGGACTAAGTATAAATGAAGCTCGTCCGGTAGCTGATCCTGTAAATTCAAACAAGTTCTATGCGTATGATCCGGGCAGCGGTTCCATGTATATCAGTACGAATGGAGGCTCTTCATTCGCAGCAACCGGAGCTCCCGGTAGCGGAGGAGGGAGAGTGATTCGTACAACACCGGGTGTAGAAGGTCATTTGTGGGTGCCGTTGTTTAACGGAGGTTTGTCGCGATCAACAAACTCAGGACAGTCGTTTACCAAACTCTCCAGCGTAACGTACTGCGGAGCAGTCGGCTTAGGAAAAGAAGCTCCCGGTAAAACATACCCGACACTCTATATCTGGGGAACCGTAAGCGGTGTACTCGGTATACATCGTTCAATTGATGAAGGTGCTACCTGGACACGCGTCAACGATAACGATCATGAGTATGGCGGACCAGGCAATGGTGAATTTGTTATAGGAGACATAAATGTATACGGACGAGTATATATGAGTACAGCAGGTCGTGGTATAGTATATGGAGAACTTGCCAGTTGCACACAGACTGCCATAGTACCCTATATACAGATAAACGGAGGTAGCTGGCAACAAACAGCGTCTGCTTCATTAGCAGCAGGAGGATCGGTAAAGTTCGGTCCGCAGCCCACAACGGGTGGCTCCTGGAGTTGGACAGGTCCGAATAACTTTACGGCAACAACACGCGAGATTACTATATCCAATATACAATCAGCACAAGCCGGTACCTATACCGCCCGCTATACCAACAGCAGCGGCTGCGTGAGTACACAGGCTTTCACCATTACTGTTACAGGAAACAGTGCCATTGTTGTGCGGGCTCGTGGTGTGGCAGGTGGCGAGACCATTGATCTCCGCGTGAACAACACAACTGTAGCTACCTGGACACTTACAACAGCGTATCAGAATTTTTCATCGTCAGGAAACGGTACGGTTACTGTTCATTTTACTAACGATGCAGGATCACGCGATGTACAGATCGACTATGTAACGATTGGTGGTGTAACCTATCAGGCAGAGAACCAGGCAACCAACACAGGAGTGTGGATGAACAATACCTGTGGCGGCTCGAACAGCGAATGGCTGAATTGCAATGGCTATATCAGTTTTACTACCAGTAGTGCGCGCTTGGCTGCACCTGAAGTTGCTGAAGTACCGGCAGAGTCAGACTTTATTCAGGCATATCCGAACCCAGTTCAGGATAAGGTAACGGTTCGCTTCACCAAAGAAATGGCGGGCGGTAATGTTTTATTTACCGATGTAACCGGCAAAGTTCAGCTGACCAGCAAGGTTGAATCAACAGAGCAGACATTCGATCTGACGCAGTTACCTACTGGAATATATATGGTACAGGTGGCGGGTGAGAAGACCCGGTTTGTTGTGAAGATTGTAAAACAATAGCGTATGTTAATAAAAACTCCCCGAGGCAATCGGGGAGTTTTCGTTGTTTTAAGATCATATACCCCTCTTTCTTTATTGCCAACGTTTTTGTCCCTGCTTATTTCCGCAAGCAACGCACACAATAAGGTTATTTTTAGCAAAGCTTTCAGTTTAATGACTATACCGTTTTATCTGGTAGAATTTGGTCAGAGGAATTTCTCTTTCGGTCTTATCAATAGAAGTATAACGTGTAAATTCATAAAAATGACGATTCGGAAGGCAACCCTTTTTTTTAACCCTGCGTCTGGTGGAAGATTCTAGAAAAAACTTGGAGGACCCAAAGCAGATAAAAGTGCTGCTTCAAGACTGTCGCAAAGGCAGTCGTGAAGCACAGAAGCGTCTTTATGAGCACTTCTATGGGTATGCTATGAGTGTTTGTCTGCGCTATTCAAAAACAAAAGAAGAAGCAAAAGAGATCATGAACGATGGTTTTATGAAGTTTTTTACGCACATACATCAGCATGATGAAGGAGCTTCTGTAAAATCATGGTTGAGAAGAATAATGATCAATACCGCTATTGATCATTATCGCAAACACAACAAACATTATCACCACCAGGATATAGAGGATAGAACGGTTCAGAATATGGCCGACAACACACAGGGCAATGAGACAATTTCGTATGAGGAATTGATCAAGATGGTGCAAAAATTACCAGACGCGTATCGCGCGGTTTTTAACCTGTATGTTATCGATGGTTATACTCACGAAGAGATTGCCGAACAACTGGGAATTGTAGTAGGCACCTCGAAGTCGAATCTGTTCAAGGCGCGCGAGCACCTGAAGAATCAATTACGGAAGATAAATATTAATAACTATGCGCAATATTTCTGATAACGAACTGGACAAGTTGTTCCAGGATGCTGCGCAGCGGATCGAGCCTGAGTTCGATCCGGGAGACTGGGATAAATTATCAAAGCGCATTGACCGCAGTGATCGGATCAATCTCTTCAAACGAATTGCTATATACCTTTCGCTGGCGTTGCTGCTCATATTCTCTACATGGTTAGGTATTAACTACTATCGGGGACAATCGGACAGCAAAAACAATGCAGTCAACAACAGCGATGCGGGTATAGAGAAAGAAATACCAGATTACGCAGCTGCTGGCGAAACACGAAATAGTACGGATACAAATGCATCCGCAGAATATGCAGGTATAGATGCCGGTGATGATAACGGTACGCCTGCCGGTTCTTCGTCAGAAGGTGCAACTGCTGTATCGCGTGACTCTCAGAATGGACAGACTTCTTCTGCAGGGGATCAGGCTTCATTATCTGCCGGAAACAATACCGATACACAAAAAACGAAAGATATAGCAGCGGCAGATCAAAATCGTGCGATAGCATCAACATCAGCTACGCAGTCGGCTGTGCAAAATACAGCGGAGCGTAAAAATACCAGCAGTAAATCAACTTCGACTGCGGAGAACAATTCAACAGCAGCGGGTACAAAAGATCAGAACGGTAATGCTATTATACATAAATCGGCTGAGCGTACAGCCACAGACAACGATCAGCAAAGGATACAGAAGCAGAAGCGAGCCGTTGCAGGAGAGAAGATGCGTGATGAGGGTTCGCTTTCTGCTTCCGGTAATTCAGAAAATAACGGTAGTCAAAAAGATCTGGCACTGACTTCTGAAAGTCAACAGAAAACATCTGCTATAGAAAAAGATGCGAAATCGTCATTAACATCTGTGCAGGCTGAAAAATCTTCTAAACAGGCGGGTAACACAGCTTCAAGCAATGAGACAACAACTGGTAATAATCAGAAGAATGAAAATATAGCTTCTGACACACAGCGTTTATCGTCCGCGTCTATCACTACAACTTCCGGTGAGAAACAAAACGCAGCCAATACGAAAAGCAATGCGTTAACCGGAACGAGTACCGGTGCTGATGTAATGAATAATTCAGCAATACAGAATGATGGGACTGCAGCAGTTGCTACCAATCAATCAAATACATCTGATCAGGCGAAGGCAAACAGCAATACTCTTTCATCTCAACTGAAAAATAAGGAAGCATCTGCTTCCGGTACTTCGGATACTTTGGCTTCAACGGATACCCGTGCGAAATCGAAGAATAGTGCGATGCTGAACGATCATAATGCTACATCCGGCAATACAACCGCCAATCAAGCCGGTAATGCAAATCAAAATATAGCGGGTGCCGATAGTCTTTCAACGGTGACACCTGTGTTGAAATCAAACGACAATATTTCGTCTGTTGCAAAAGGCGTTGTTGAAAAATCAACAGACCGGGAAAATGTGACTGGTGTGGTTGCGAATGATCGTCCTGTGGAGAAATCAACTTCAAAAGAAGATTCATTGCAAGGCAGCGCGCCTGCGCTTGCAAATGTATACAATGAAAATAAAGGTATATCTGCTGCTGACTCTACCGTTGCAAATCGTAATCGTACGAATGAAGGAAATCGCGACACAAGAAAAACGGCAACTGGCGGAATTGAGAATGCCAGTACTCAACCTGCAAGCGAAATTGATCGCGCTTCGGCATCCGACAGTCTTTCTCGCAATGAAGCTGATTCCAAACCAAAAGTGATAGATAGCGCTGCTCCTGCTAAAGATGGTAACACTGCTAAAGGAGATGAAGCGTTCGCTAAATTAACAGACGATAATGCTGGTAGAGAAAAACAGACTATATCATCCAGCACAGGTACATCTATCGATTCATTGAGCAATCACCCCGAGTCTGCAATTGGGAAGGCACGCGAAACATCAAACGCAGTTACTGTAAACGACAGCACGCTGGCCAAGCCGATCACAAAAGCTGATTCACTGAATCATGCTGCAGAGAATAAGAATGCAGCGGAGGATAAGCGTGAAGAAGAGAAAAAATCAAACGAGTCAAACTGGTATGTAAAATTGCTGGTGTCGCCCGACTTCAGTTCTATTGGTTATAACAAGCCTGGTAAGACCGGTTTCAATTTTGGCTTAACCGTTGAGTATTCGCCTGCTAAACACTGGGGTTTTAGCACTGGTGCTATATGGTCTAAAAAATTGTACGATAAAAATAATCCAGGTAAGTCATATTCATACGGTGGCACATCGTTTGAAGCAGATTACCTCGATGGTGATTGCAGGGTGTTGGATATACCCATCAACATAACATACTATATATTGCCGGAAGCCCGTCTTAACTTCTATGCAACAGTAGGAGTGTCGTCCTACATTATGTTGAAGGAGGATTATGTATACACGGTTACCGAGAATAATAACAATTACTATTACTACGAAGATTATAAAAACGAAAATCGTCATTGGTTCGCTATGCTGAATATTTCATTCGGGTTGCAGTATAGAATCAGTCCGAGATTACAACTTCAGGCCGAGCCATTCTTAAAAGCACCGATGTCGGGTGTTGGTCAGGGTAAAATTGATCTGGTAAGTGCCGGGTCGTTCTTTACGCTGAAGTATAAATTGAAATAGGTATAAATGTATATATATGTCGAGCAGGTTAAAGTTTGTTAACGTAGTTGTTTTATTGATTGTCCTCGTGCGCTGTACAAACCACGTTGAAACCGAAGTGGTGGATTGTGAAGCGAATAAGCCTTCGGTTACGGTAGAGAGTACAACGGACCCAACCACCTGCGATAGCAATGATGGCTCTATTGTTGTAGCAGGTACCGGAGGAAGTGAATCGTATCAATATAGTCTCAACGGTGGTACATATCAGTCATCAACAACTTTTGCCGGACTGGGTGGTGGTACCTATACTATTACTGTGCGCGATTCTAAAGGTTGTGAAAATGTAGTGCAAGGGACACTTGTTATCAAGTCAACAGACCTGGCAGCTACCTATGAAATAACCGAAGACAGCGAGTGTTTAACAAACAACGGAACCATTACGGTGAACGCTACCGGTACAAATACACCGTTCGAGTTCAGCATTGGGTCGGGTAGTTTCAGTTCAACCAATACCTTCACTGATTTGCACTATGGTGCCTATACTGTTCGGGTGAGAGACTCTCAAGGTTGTACTATATCGCTGAGTATTTCTGTTGTGCGCGGACAAACCGGAGTAAGCTGGACGGGCGATATTAAACCGATCATCGATGCAAACTGTGCTATATCTGGTTGTCACGTAAGTGGTAATCAGATTCCGGACTGGTCTAACCTGACCAATGTTCAGAATAATGCTACTAATATCAAGACACGGACCAGCAATGGTTCAATGCCTCCGGCCAGTCAGCCGCGACTTACGCAGGAGCAGATCACCAAGATCGCCTGCTGGGTAGACGATGGTGCAAAGAGTGACTAGAAATCAAACAGGGATTCTGAATCGAATAAAGTAAAAATTAAACATTATGAATATGAAAATCCGCTTAGCAGTGATGTTCGCATGTATCGCGATAGGAGCCAATGCGCAGAAGTATACCTCTGAGAAAAGTACTGTTACGTTCTTTTCGAGTGCAGCACTCGAAGATATAAAGGCAGATAATGCTAAGGCATCGAGTGTGTTTGATGCGTCTAATGGAAATATAGCGTTCGTAGTGCCGATCAATGAATTTCAATTCAAGAAGTCGTTGATGCAGGAGCACTTCAATGAAAAGTATATGGAAACTGAAAAATATCCGAAGTCTACCTTTCAGGGAAAGATCGTAGGGTTTGATGCAAACGCGGCTACGCAGAACGTAAAGGCCCAGGGTAAATTAACAATCCACGGAGTTACAAAAGATGTGGAGATTCCCGGAACGATTGAAAAGCAAGGCGACAAACTGGTAATGAAGTCGGTATTCATTGTAAAGCTGGAAGACTATAAAGTTGATATCCCGAAACTGATGTGGCAGAATATAGCGGAGCAGGTAGAAGTAACCGTAAATTTTACATACAAACATTAAGAGATACATGCAGTCGATCAAGAGAAATATAGTCGCTTTAAAAACCATTTTTGTTTTCTTCTGTACATCGCAGGCTTTTGCACAAGACGATCTGTTGAAGGAGCTTGAGTCAAGTTCGGAGAAGGAACCATCGTATACTGCACAAACTTTTAAAGGTACACGGTTAATAAATGGTCACTCCGTTGAAACCATTGGTGAAGGAACGCTGGAGTTTATCTTCTCGCACCGTTTCGGTCGCCTCAATGGTGGCTTGTATGAAATGTACGGCCTTGATGATGCGTATGTGCGTCTCGGGTTGGAGTACGGTGTTACCGATAATTTTGGTATTGGTATCGGTCGCAACTCGGTCGATAAAACAGTTGACGGTTACCTGAAGTATAAATTGGTGAAGCAGTCGAGAGAAGGATCGCCTGTTACAGTCACTGCGTTCGGAAGCACCGGGTATAAAACATCTCCTAAAGATGCTGACGTACCGGATGGTTTTCAGCGTACCGATCGTTTATCATACACAGCTCAGCTTTTGATTGCCAGAAAATTTACATCCGCTTTATCTCTTCAGTTGATGCCTACGCTGGTGCATAAAAACTGGGTAGCGCTTGATGAAGGTGATAACAATCAGGTTGCAGTTGGCGTTGGCGGTCGCATAAAAATGACCCCCAGTGTTTCGGTTAATCTCGAATATTATTACCGGGTTAACCCGAGTGCCGCAGCTTCTTATAATGATGCCATTGGTATAGCAGTAGACATAGAAACCGGTGGTCACGTATTTCAGATCATCTTGACGAATACCCGCGGTATGATTGAGCGTTCGTTCATTACGGAGACTGATGGAGACTTCTTTGATGGCGACATACACTTGGGCTTTAACGTTACCCGGGCATTCCAACTGAAAGGCAAGCGCTAGTTTTTACAAATTCGCATGTAATGCCTACCCCATTGGTAGGCTGACTCAGGGCCCCGGATTCTCCTGAAAGAGAGTCGGGGCCTTGTTCATTTTGTAACAACACCTACAACATTCTAAGTAAAAATTACATGCTGGACGTACGGGTGGACATTACTTTTTGGATTAGAAACGGTATGAATGGTCGTTACGTCAGGAGGAACGGTAAGAAGTGGGTGAAGGCATATTTAACAAAAGGTACCCATTCCGGAGCGATCTGATAACGTGGAGGACCAAAGTACACCTTTTTGTCATGGTGCAATTTGCGTGATATCGTAAAGGGGTTTACATATTTGTTCAAACGTCAGGGGATCAATCCGAATATGTTGTTACCCTTGTTCGCTTTAAGCATCTAAGGTACACGGCTACTTACTTACGGTCGGTTGGAGCCTTGAACCCGACAAAAATTGACAGAAAAGAAAACTCAATAACTATATGGTAAAACTAATTGTAATTGATGATCACGCGCTATTCAGAATCGGTCTTGTATCAATCCTGAAAAAAGATCCCCGATTTAACGTTGTGGGCGAGTACAATAGCTTTACAGCTGTAAAGCCTCACGTTCAGGATCTGAATGCGCACCTTGTGTTGATTGATATTTCGTTGGATAAGGAGAGTGGGTTGGATGTTGCAAAGTACTTCAAAGAGAAAAAACCTGGTATAAAAGTAGTTATACTCAGCTCGCACAAAGAAGAGTTCTATATCGTGAACGCGATGGAAGCCGGCATAGACGGCTATATCCATAAAGATGTAGAGTCGGAAGAACTCATCCTGGGGCTGCACAAAGTATTGCAGGGTGAAAAGTTTTATTCCCTGGAGATATCAAACCTGCTGGTGAGCAGCCTTTACAAGAAATCCTACCGAGGCCTTCCATTCCTTACCAGCAAAGAAAAAGAAGTTGTGAAATACCTGATCGAAGGATGTTCCAGCAAAGAAATTGCTGCGCGTATGGAAGTGAGTCCAAGAACAATTGAGACACACCGCGCCAACGTGTTGGGTAAATTCGATTTGAAAAACACCACAGAGCTGGTCGCTAAAATAGCCGAACAGAAAATACGGTTCTAAAAGGTATATATCCGGCAAGCCTGTATATGAACACGTAAAGTTGTGGCCAGCAGGTCATGCAGAGAAGCGCGTCATTAAATCCGCATGTCATGAAGGGGAGCATAATTTTCTGTTTGGTATTGGGGAGTTTACTTGGCAATCATGCCACGCTCGCCCAGAACAAAAAGATTGATAGTTTAAAGACTGTGCTGAAAGTTCTTCGGCAAGATACCAACCGCGTGAAGACACTTGTGCTTTTATGCGATGCACAGTCTTATGTAGATTACGATGCTATTCCTGAAACAGCGAACCAGATCTTGACGCTGTCTGAAAAAATAGATTATCCCCAGGGCACTGCGAAGGCCTATACATTTCTGGGGGTATATAACGATCGAACCGGAAAATCATATCTTGGAATAGACTACTTCCTGAAAGCACTTCGCATTTATGAACAACTTCAGAATAAAAGACTCATCGCTGCCTGTTATAATAATATAGGCGTCATTTACCTCACGCAGGAGGATAACCGGGAAGCCTATAACTATTTTGATAAAGCGCTCGATGTCTGGACTGCATTAAACTATAAAAGCGGAATTGCCCGTGCGCTCAATAATATAGCAATAGTTTCTGAGAGGGAAGGGAGAGATTCGCTGGCACTTGAATATTACAGTCGTGCCCTGAAGTTAAATGAAGAACTGGGAATTAAATCTTCCGTAAGCGTAGTCCTGAATTCCATAGGTAAAATATACTTTCGAAGACATCAGTTAGCGGATGCATTTACGTATCAGCAACGTGCGTTGCAGGAAGCAAAGGTAGCCGGGGCTACTACCCGTTATGCCGTTATATATTTAGCCATCAGCGAAATTTACCTGGAGCAACACAAATATAAAGAGACTTTGGAGGCTGCTCAACGCGCATTGCAGTTCGCCCGCCAGGTAAATTCAAAAGAAGAAATTGCCAATAGTTATAAACTCATCTCAAAGGCATACGAAACCAATAATGATTTCAGAAAAGCGTATGCCTATCAAAAGCTATACATGTCATTGAATGATAGCTTGCAGCGATCCGAGAACAAGAGTGCCATCGAGCGATTTCGCAATAACTATGAAATGGAGAAGCAGCAAAAAGAGATCTCCGTTCTTTCGCATCAACACCAGATCGAAGTACATAGAAGAAATAGTATACTCATCACCCTGGGCGGTCTTGTCTGCGTGTTCTTTTTGATCTTGAGCCGCCAGCGACTGTCAGCAAAAAAGAAACTGGAGGTAGAACGCAAGAGCCTGGAACTCCTGAAAGAACAAGCACTTCGCCTGGAGAGTGAAGTGAAGTATAAAACGCTTATTGAAAGTACATTGCTCGGCGTATCTATAGCGCGAAACCAGCAGATCATCTATGCTAACAAGACACTGCTCCGGATTTTTGGCTATAACAATATCGAAGAGTATTTCCAGAAAGGTGTTGTGGGCGTTACCACGCACGCCACTACGGAAACACGGGAGTTGATAGAGTCAATCATTCGTAGTTACAACGAGGGTAACGAAACACCTCAATCGTTTATAGGTCACTTTTACGATAAGGATAATAACATCCGTTCATTCGAAGTACAGGCCGGAGATATAGTGTTGGAGAACGAGCGCTGCCGCATGTATGTACTCATCGAGATAACGGACAGGCTGGCGGCTGAAAAGGCATCGGAGGAGATGGAGAAGCTTTTCCGTTTATCGCAGCACTACTCAGATATAGGCAGCTGGCGCTGGAGTTTTAATACAAGTGGTTTACTCTGGTCGAAGACAACCTATAAAGTTTATGGTGTTGATACTTCAGAAGAAGTTAATGCCGAGCGATTCTTTCAATGTGTACACCCTGAAGATCGGGACAAGATTGCGCTTGCCGCGACTGTAAGCATCGAACGCCATGAACCTTTTGAAGTTGAACACCGGACAGCTCCTGAAGAAGGAAAGCCGGTTCGTTGGGTAAAACTTAAAGGAGATGTATTTCGAAATGAAGATGGCGATCCGGTTGAGATCTTTGGTGTAGCGTGGGATGTAACGGAAGCAAAACAGATTGCAGAAGAGTTAAGACTTAGCAAAGAGAAATATAGAATACTGGCCGAGTCGGGGCATGAAGTACTGGGGCTATACGATTTGAATGGTATCGTACAGTATATTTCGCCAGCGGTTGTACGTATGTTCGGATATTCACCCAACGATATAGTAGGACAGAAGTTAACGGGAGATCGCGCACATCCGATGGACAAACGTCAGCTTCTCACCAACTTCCGGCTCGCACTCAGTCAGCCGGACGAGTCTGTTATGATGAAAGTCCGTATGAAACGTAAGGACAATACCTATATCTGGTGTCAGAAAAGTTTTCGGGCAATTAAAGATCAGGATGGTACTGTAACAGGTATACGTTGTCTCACGCGGGATATAGGATATGAAATTGCCTATGAAGAAAAGCTGAATCGTTCGAATGCGCGTCTTACCAATTCCGTGCGGGAGTATAAAACATTAAATCGTAAGCTTAACTATTTGTTGAAAGAGTTGGGTAAACGATCACGGCAGATTGAAAGCACCAATCACAAGCTTACCATATCACAGCGGGTATTGAAGCATACCTACGAACAATTAAAACTGAAGACAGATGCGCTGAATGAAATCGCCATCATCGTTTTGTGCGACCGTTATGGAAAAATCTCGGATGTAAACGAAATGTTTGAAAGCGTTATGGGCTATGATCGCTCCGAAATCATCGGCAATACATACAACGAACTGAAACATACGCTATACAATTCGGGCATGCACACCGATGATTTCTTCAGAGATATCTGGATCGATGTGATGGAAGGTCGCGGCTGGCATGGTGAAATTTGCTATCGCGCTAAATCCGGGAACCTGGTGTGGTGTCTCAAACACATGGTGCCCGTTACTGAAAACGGTGAGTTTGCCGGGTACTTCTCTTTCAGCTATGATATCACACTGGATAAGAAGCGTGAAGCAGAGCTCATGGAAGCGAAACGTTTGGCGGAAGTAGCGTCTGCAGAGAAAGAAGACTTTCTTTCGGTGATGAGCCACGAGATACGTACTCCGCTCAATTCGGTTATCGGTTTGTCTAATCTGCTGTTGAAGAAACAACCGCGTGAAGACCAGTTGCCAATCATGAAGACACTGAAGTATTCGAGCGACAATCTGCTTCATCTTGTAAATGATATACTTGATTTTAACAAGATACAAGCCGGCAAGATCGAGCTGGAAGATATAACATTTAATACCATTGAGTTCCTGCAGCAGTTCCAGGCAGCGTATCAACCTATAGCATCCGAGAAAGGACTTGATTTCCGGGTAACAGCCGATGCAACTATACCTACTATACTAAGCGGAGACTCGATGCGACTTAACCAGATCCTGAACAATCTTGTTAACAACGCCTTGAAATTTACCCAGCATGGTCAGGTAAAAGTAAAAGTGTCGTTAGTCACGAAGAATGAAAATCAGTGCAAGTTGTTATTTGAAGTGCATGATACCGGTATCGGTATTTCAGAAGATAAACTGCCTCATATATTTCAGCCGTTCCATCAATCTGAAAAATATATATCGCGTAAATTCGGTGGTACCGGTTTAGGACTCTCGATTGTAAAAAGTCTGGTGTCCGTGTTGAAGGGTGAAATCTCCGTGAAGAGTAAAGCGGGAGAGGGCTCTGTATTCTCCGTGGTAGTTCCGTTTAATATCTGTTCCGTTGCTATACCACAGCATGTAGGTATAAAAGAACGGAATGAAAGTGCATTGATAGCATCGTTCAAAGGCTATCGGATTTTGTATGTGGAAGATGTAGAGTCTAACCGCATGGTAGTGGAAAGTTATCTGAAAGACTGCGGAGTAGAATGTACGTTGGCTGCGGATGGCGAGATCGCGTTGAAGCACACAGCCAATAAAACATTCGATGTTATCCTCATGGATCTGCAGATGCCCGGTCTGAATGGTTATGAAGTTACCGAGGCGCTGCGTTTACAACCGGGCGGACGTAACAATCATACTCCGGTTATTGCTTTTACAGCCGAAGCGTTGTCGGAAAATCTCAAGACACGCACGGCCATGTATCACATCCAGGATATCATTACAAAACCTTTCCAGCTTGACATGCTCATTCGTAAAATCGTAAAAGTGTGTCCGAAGCGAAGAGAGGAAGAAGACTTCCTGTCGTTCCAGTTTTATGAAGATGTATTCAACTATAATCCGGAAGAGATGGAGAAAATTAAAACTATCCTGATAAATGATTTCCGGTTAATGGAAGAAAACATAACACGATACGTGGAAGAGCAGAACATGGATGGTATACGCGCAGAAATTCATAAACTTTCTCCGATCGTAAAGAACCTGCGTTGCAACGCCCTGATACGTTCGTTTGAAGAGTTCAGAAAATACCACGAGTATTCACCGATTATCAAAGATTTACATATCGAACTATGCAGGCATAACACCATGCTTTATAGCTATGTAGAGAACTTGCAGTATTGACGAGGGAAGGGCTCGCATTGTTCGTTGCAACAAAAGAGACGGGGCTGTCGTTGAGTACAATCAAAAAATCAGATAGATTAGTGTCTCAAAAAGCCCTTTACCCCTATGTCCCTTGTAAAAATCAGCGACAACAAGTATTACATCATTTCGATATCTCCTGAAAAGAACAGAGCCTACCTGAAGATTTTGGGCTTCTGGAGGAACCCTGAAGCCGTGCCAGATTATCTCAAACACTGGACCGCTGCAGTGTCCAGGTTGAAAAGAGGTTTTACGCTTTTAACAGATGCCTCTGAGATGAAAACACATCCCAAAGAAGTAGTAAAGCTGCACGAACAGGCACAGGCAATCTTGCTGAAAGCCGGTGTTGTGAAAGTAGCAGAAATACTACGGGATGATGACCTGGCCGAGATGCAACTCAATGCCGTGGCTAAAACCACACAATTTCCCAAGCAGAATTTTAAATCCGTGGAAGAAGCGGAAGCCTGGCTCGACCAATAGGTAAATATAGTCTGTTCGATGTTTGTATTTAGTGCTATATTTATGGTATATCCATAACTATAGCACATGCCAGACACCTCTTTTGTAAGCCTCCGTCAATCCTTTCAGAAAGTAATCTATAGCAGCGGTACATATACCGGTTGCCTGTTATTCTGTTTTATACTTTTGATTTCCTGCCGAACCGGTCGGGAAATCCGTGAGTACAATGCGAATGTTATGCCCGCTTATAATGCCCTGGAAAGATTGATTGGTCCACGAGCAAATGAATTTGTACTGCGATTAACAAACCATGCCACCGACCAGGTAACGATCAGCACAGCACGGGGTGAAGTAATTATTGAAGGCAGTTCAATCCCGGCTATATGCTATGGTGCCTATACGTACCTGCGAAAGATCGGAGCTGTTCATATAAGTTGGGAAGGTAATCGTGTGAGTCTTCCAGCACAGTGGCCCGATCAGTCTTTGCAAACATTGCAATCACCTTTTGTTTACCGGCAATATCTCAACGTGTGTGCCTTTGGCTATACTACGGTTTGGTGGGATTGGGAACGCTGGGAAAAGGAAATCGACTGGATGGCTATACGCGGCATCAACATGCCTTCTGCGATGGAAGGGCAGGAGGCGGTATATCTCCGTCTCTGGAAAGAAATGGGGCTTACGGAAGCAGATATACTCCAGCATTTCAGTGGTGCGGCATTTTTACCGTGGCATCGTATGGGAAATATAAATGGCTATGGTGGTCCGCTGCCCATGAGCTTCTTCAAAAAGAAAGAAGTATTGCAGAAGCAGATACTCGAACGAATGCGATCGCTGGGTATGCAACCTGTTGTACCTGCCTTCAGCGGCTATGTTCCTGCAAAACTGAAGGATAAATTTCAATCGGCACAGATACGACAACTTGAACCGTGGGAGAAAGGATTTGAAGGCACCTATATGCTCGATCCGAAAGATCCGTTGTTCCTCACTATAGGCAAACGATTCATTGAGCTATACCAGGAGATGTATGGAGATGCATCGTTCTATCTTGCAGATTCATTCAACGAAATGAAGCCTCCGGTTACTCCGGCAAACAAACAAAGCCTGCTGGCAGAATATGGTGAAGCGGTATATAAATCCATTCAACAAGGCGATTCTTCAGCAACGTGGGTCATGCAGGGATGGCTCTTCGGCAATGATTCTGTTTTTTGGGACACTACATCCATTCAATCTTTTCTGAGTAAAGTGCCGCCATCGAAAATGATCATTCAGGATTTTGGTAATGATCGCTATCCCGGTATATGGAAACGTACCAAAGCGTATGGTGGCAAACAATGGACGTACGGCTATGTACACAACTATGGAGGCTCAAACCCGGTATACGGTGACTTTGATTTCTATAATGAAGAAGTTACTGGCCTGCTGAATAATACGGATAAACGTAACCTTGTTGGCTATGGTGTTTTGCCTGAAGGACTAAACAACAACTCAGTGGTATATGAGTATATATATGATTTGTCATGGTCGCCAGAAGGTATAGCATGGAAAGACTGGATCAGACAATATAGTATGGATCGATACGGGTATATATCGGATAATATACTCACCTCATGGGATCTGCTCAAAGAATCTGTTTTTCAGACACGCTATTGGACACCACGCTGGTGGAATGGGGGAGGAGCTTACCTGTTGTTCAAGCGGCCTACGGCTAACATTGTTGATTTTAAAGGATACCCGGGCGATAATCAGAAACTCCGAAATGCTGTGCAACGCTTGCTGAAAGACACCGGGCACAACAAACCTGGTACGTTGCTCATATATGACCTTGTTGAATTTACGCGTCACTATATGAGCATGCATATCGATTCATTATTAATCGATGCTACGAAAGCTTACAAGGCCGGTAATCTCTCGCAGGGTGATGCATTGGCTGATAAATCATTTTTTATAGCAGAGAAACTGGATACGCTTATCGGTGTACAGGAATTTAATGTGTTGGACTATTGGCTTGAAGGAGCATCGCGTTATGGCGACAATAAGCAGGAGTCTGCACTATATGTGCAGAATGCCCGAACACAGATTACAATATGGGGAGGTGATAACCTGAAAGACTATGCTTCCAAATCATGGCAGGGTATGTATAGGGGTTTTTATGTTCCGCGCTGGAAAATGTTTTTTGAAGAGATGAAGAAAGCGCATGCAGCCGGAAAGAAATTCGATGAAGAAGCGACCCGGTTAAAGATACTGCAATGGGAAGAGGAATGGGTGAAAAAGAGTGATATATTCATGCATATCTATCCGGAAGATGCACCGGAGCGTGTAGCAGAACTGCTGAAGCTTTGATATATACTAGCGAAGCAGTGTGATGCTCCCGGTCCGGGGATTTTTCTCCTGGCCATCGCAGCGAATAACGAAATAGTAAACACCATCGGGCAGTGCTCTGCCATTCATCGTTCCATCCCAATTGTTCAGGTAGGGCTTGGCTTCGTATACCTTGACACCTTTGTCATCAAAGATGGTGACGCTGCATTGCGGATAGTCCAGTATATTTTCAACCGTCCAGTATGGATTGATGGCATCGGTATTCGGTGAGAAGAAGAGACTCGGCTTGAGCTTGGTTGATGCTGTTGCGTTTTGTATGCGCACTTCCACAGTTGTTTCTCCGGAACATCCGTGGTCATCTTTTCCCTGTACAGTATAGAGGGTAGATACGGTTGGTCGCGCCACCGGGTTGGGTATATCTGCCTGCGATAAAGATATAGCAGGTTCCCAGCTATAGGTCGCCAATCCGGAGGCTTCCAATTGTGTACTTTCACCTTCATTAATAGTTGCCGGGTGTGCCGTAGCAACTACGTTGGGAGGAGGCAGCGCGGTTACGTTGCCTGTAATGGTGAAGATACAACCATCGCTGCCGGTAACTTCTGCCGTATAGGCACCGGGTTGTGTTGCTGTTATAGATGGCTCGGTAGATCCTGTGCTCCATTGATAACTATTGAACGAACCCGAGAGTGATAGTATGAGCGATTGCCCTTCACACATTTCATATACACCTGTGCTGCTGTTCATAACCGGAGGAACGGCCGCTGTAATGCTGATGGATTTTGTTGCCGTTCGCATACAGGCTCCACTCTGATAAGAGGCACTAAGGGTAACGGAGTAGGAGGGATTCGCTGAAGTATATATATGGACAGGCTCACGCTCATTGGATGTTTGAGAATCTCCAAAACTCCAGGTATAAAATACTTCTGCGGATCCGGAGGTGGTGGTGTTGTTCCTGAACGTTATCTCTGTTCCCTGGCATGCGGATGCCGGAGCATCGAATGCCGGAGCAGGAGGATCGGCAACAATAAGCGTTGCTGGTGATGAGGTTGCTACGTGACAATTCGGATTAGTGGAAGTTGCCGTGTAATAATACTCTCCGGATGTTCCCCGTACAATTGACTTACCTGATGAAAGTGCACCTGCTGTTCGTTCATACCATTGATAGGTAAAATCAGTACTATATTGAAATACCGATAGCGTTGAGAGCTGACCGCCACAGATTACTTCGGGAGTCGAGCGTTGAATGGAGAAGTCTGGTATAGCCGTAACCTGCGCGGTTGTAGTGGCTGTCCGGGCGAGGCAACCGGTAGCTGCATCACCTGCGTATACATTTACTGAATATATACCGGCATCTTCGACTTTTACATTGTTGATCTGAACCGTTGCATCAGTGCCGATAACTTTTCCGGAAGCATCCGTCCATTGATAACTGAAGCCTGAACCGAGATTATTATTTAACGAAAGGATAAGTGTTTTACCCTGACACACCGGTCCGTTGTTTGCGGGCTGCGGATCGGAAGCTGCGCCTGCTGCTATGGTAACTTTCACACTGTTTGATACGGGCACGCAAGATCCATTTTCAGCAGTAGCCTTCACGTTGTATTCGCCGGATACGGCAGGCGTATAGGTATTTGTGCCGGATGATGTTGTGTTGGTGGAAAGGTTTGTCCATTCATATACTATACCACCGCCTTGTGTCGCGGTAAGCGCAACGGAATTGCTGCTGCAAATATTCAGCGGTCCGGCCGGTGTTACTTCCGGAATCATGCAAGTCTTATTGCGGAAGATCGAGACTTTTGATGCTGCTATATTTTGCAACGGATCATCGATACTGGTAAACGCTATATCAGGTTTGCCATCACTGTCCACATCCCCGATGGTTACGTGGCGGTTGAGGTACGTGGTAGATTTCGTTGTAGCTTGAAAAGATATATTTCCCGATGTACTGGTGTTGTTGAGGATGGTCAGTGATTTCTTTTTCACGGAGGCTGCTACGAGGTCCGCTTTTCCATCGCCATCCAGGTCACCGAAGGCAAGCCCCCAGGGATCACTGTCAGTCGTAAAAGTTTTGAGTGCACCAAAAGATATACCCGATGCACCGGACTGATTTACCAACACACCCACGGAAGCTGATGATTGCGTAAATGCTATATCCGCCTTGCCATCACCATCTATATCTCCCGCGCGAATGGTATTGATCGCTGTTCCTGCCGTAAATTTCTGCGCATTTTCAAATGAAAGAGAACCGGGAATGGAGCTGTTCCTTGCTATCCATATATCTCCGGAAGTTTGATAGGGTGCAGTTATTATATCGGGCAGACGATCGCCATCTATATCGGCAAAAGCCAAGGCATCGGTACCCGATATACCCGGAATGGAGATCGTTACCGGAGTTGGTGCAAATATGATGGACGTACGCGTGCTTTTATTTTGCAACACCAATACTGCGTTGCTTGCCTGTGATGTAACGAGCAATTCAGGTTTACCATCCAGGTCCATATCGGCTACTTCTATATGCCGGGGGGTAATGTTGGTGAGCCTGATAGATTGTGATGTAAAAGAAAGTGTACCCGGTCCCGGACTATTATTCTCCAGTATAAATATTTTGTTGGTTGATCCTTTCTCCGTAGCAATGAGATCCGTTTTTCCATCTCCATTCAAATCGCCACACTTGATTTGAAGCGTGCGCGAAAAAAGATTTATAGCCGTATTGCTGTTGAACGCTACATTACCGGGACCAGTGCCGGTATTCCGGTATATATTGATCTTGGCAAAATTATCGCTGGCTGTAGCGAGGTCACTCTTCCGATCACCATCAAGATCGCAGAGACATAAATCATATAGCCCTTCTTCTTTGGCAGCACCTCCGGGAAAATTAAACTGCCCTTCAAGATTATTAGGATTGAACGGCTGTGCATCATCACCATGGAAGCTCAGGAGAAAAGGATTCTGCGTATAGCCTGTCAGGTTGGAAGTTAAATTCGTAACGGCAATGTTGTCGTATGTAGTAAGTGCGGGAATCTTTACCGTGAGCACCTGGTCACTTACCGATACTATATCTGCTCTGGCAGCACCGAACATCACGAGCACTTTGGTTGCATCGGTACCAAAGCCACTGCCTTTCATCGTTACGATCTGTTCCATGCTTCCGCTTGTTTTACTCACATATTGGATCACGGGCGTTTGCGCATAGGAAGTTGTTATACAATAACTCCATACGAGTAACAAACCGATAAGCTTCAGTAGCAGTAAGTGCTTTCGGTTAGGATCAATTATTGTGAGTATCATGAGCGCGGGTATTTTTTATGAGACAGCATGGCTAATTCCAGAAGCCTTCCTTGCTATTGAAAGAAGGGCAGGGAATAAGCTTGTATTTCTTTTTCTTCTTGTCCGAGTTACGTGCCGCGAATTCGTAAACAAGGGACACCTCATGTGCTCCGCCCGAGGCAGACTGCAGTTTGGAGATGGTAAAGTCGTAACTATACCCGATGTTGAAATTCTTGAAATATAGTCCGAGAAAAATGATGAAGGCGTCCTGCTCAACCGTGTTGTTCACACCTTTCTGGAACGGCTTCCCCCGATACCAGAGTCCAAGTGATACCGGGTCGATGTGATAATTTAAACCCAGATCAAGTTGTGAGAATGAAGCGCCTTGCATCTGATAAATGAAAGAGGGCGTGAGGTACGATGGTCGTGCTGTCCGCGAGCCTTGCAGCGGAATCTTTACACCACCGTGTATCGAAGTCTTCATCGGCAATCGGCTGCTTTCTCCCAACACTGAAAGATCAGGTTGATTGATGTGGGCGAAAGAAGCTCCGAGCCATATCTCTTTTGAGTATAAAACAAAGCCCGATCCGAAGTCGAGGTAATTTTCATTGCCGATCCTGCTCAATTCCGGATCGAGGGAAGTGCCGTTATACTCAAGTCCATCGCCCATGCGTAACTTGGTGCGGTCAATTCCATTCATACCATAACCAAAAGATATACCAGGTGAAAAAACAAGTTTGCTGGTAAGTTTTATCTTGTAAGAATATAGCAGGCTGGCTGTTGTGGTGCGCCAGCCGGCCGAGCCGATTTTATCCGTTGTAAAAAGTATACCAAAACCACTGCGCAGTTCATTTACAAAAATATCGTAAGAGGCTGCGTATGTGGAGAACGCCTGTGGCAGACTAGGCCACTGTATACGGTGGTTCACCACGAGGCGTTGCTGGGGTGTTATACCGGTAAAGCCCGGGTTGAGATATAGTGGTGCCTGGTAATATTGTGAGAAGTGCGGGTCCTGACCAGTTGCCACAAATCCTGCACACAGAAAAATGAATACTATATATTTTTTCATCGCTTCGTTCTATTTGACGATATATACATTTACCGGATCAGGGTGATGTCGCCAACTTTGGTGGTGCGCTGGCCGTTACTCAACCGGATCACCATCTTGTATACATATACACCTGCCGGCATCAGTTTGCCATTCCGGTCATATCCATCCCAACCCTGATTTTTATCTACCGTTTCATAGATCATATTTCCCCAGCGGTCATAGATCTGCATGGTATATTCTTCAGCGCCTTTTACAATCGGCATGAACACATCGTTGAATGTTCCGCTGCCCGGAACCCCGTTGCCATGTGTGGACCCGTTTACGTTTGGTGTAAATGCATTCGGTACTTTTAACGATCCACCCTGTATAGCTACAACTTGGTGTTGCGCGGTGTCATAGCATACTATATTTCCATCCAGGGTTCCGTCACCGTTAACATCCTTGCTGCCGTTGTCGAAGCCAGCTACGAGTGTAATGGTATATTTACCTTCCAGCGTATAGAGATGCTTGGGCTCTGTCTCATCGGAAATTGTGCCATCATCAAAATTCCAGCTATACTGGTTGGCTCCGGTGGAGAAATTGAAAGTTTGCGTTTCCATATCGGGTATATATACTATGGACGGACGCAACTCGAAGTTGGCAGTAGGCACATCAAATACTTCAATACCACGAATACTTGTACTATCGCTTTGTCCGGTAGAGCGGAACTCAGCCTTCAGTGCTATACTATATTTACCGGGCTTGGATACCCTGAACACCGGGTTGCGCAGCGATGAACTGTCAGCCAGTGTACTGCCGTTGTAAAGTGTCCAATGGAAAGCATCGGCTCCCGGAGACAGATTGGTTACTTCAATATTGGCTGGAAAGCATGCTGCCAGCGGTGTAGCGGTGAACGCAGCCTTTACAGCCGGTAACAGAATGGTGATCTTCTCCATCTTTGTACTCGAGCATGTTTCGCCTGCATTGCGCGCAGCGATGTTGGTAACGGTTAAGCGAACTTCCTTGGTACCCGCAGCATGATACTCTACGGTATAAGGACCTGCACCATTTGCAGTAGGAGGTGTGGCTTTTATATCATCGAAGTCCCATATATACTCGAAGTCATTTGTATTAATAGTGGACGATGTGTTGGTAAACGTAATGGTTGACAAACCCGCAGTTAGCGGAGGTACATTGTCGTAAGTAAAGTCTGCCGTAGCACTGTGGTATACTACGACTTCTTTTTTATACTCACCGGTACAACCTTCTGCGTTGGCGGCCTGGTATACTACTTCGTATATAATAGGTTCCTGCGAAGATGTATTCGTCATTACATACGATACTTCTGCGGCCGGAGCTGGTTTTTCCTCCAGCCTGTCCGTTGTGCCTGGTACATGGTAGTACCATGTGCCGTGATCGATACCAAGAGACTGATCCTGGAACGTTATGGTCTGGCCACTGCAGAGCGAAGTATCGCCCGGCAACACATTGAGCGCGATGAGCGGGTATATGGTGATCTCACGTGTGGTCGGATCTGGTGTACACAGGAAGTTCGATGCCTTCAGCTTCACGTTATATACGGTGGAGTTGTTCGGTGAACCGGCAGCGAAGCCATGTCTGATGGTATGCTCGCCAGCTGCAAGTGAATCTTCACGAATTACGGTTGAGCTGTCGCGCGACCAAACCCATTCGTATTTCACATCAGGCTCTACATTCCATTTGAATTCAAAGTCATTACCTGGACATTGCGCGTCTGATCCTACAATAGAAAAGTCGGTAGAAACATTTACAACGCTGATGCTTGCTTCCTGGTCATCGCCTTTACAGCCGTTGCCATCCACTATATCATAGAATTTATACGTTTTGTCTTCTGTAATCTCCGGCAGAACTACAACGCTGGTTTTTCCGCCTTCTTCATTCAATACGGTATTGGTGCCATCGGTATAACTATAGGTAATCGGTATAGCACCGGATTCTACAATGAGCTTGATCTGTCCCGGTTTGCCATAGCACAAATTTGAAGGTGCATCGAGACGGACTACCGGTGGCTGGTTTACAGTGATCTTTACCATCTCGCGTTCGTCTGTTCCTTTTACTTCGCAATATTTACCGGTACGAGTCGAGACACTCCATACAAGTCTTCTGAAGTATGTAGTCTGACTTAACACTTCCGGAGTATATTCATTGGAATTTCCATTCGCGGATGCTGGTATATCAATCCAGTTATCCGTTGTCGGTGCTTCTCCGTCAGGAGGTTGTTGCTGTTGCCATTGGTAACGGTAATTCTCCACACCACCAAAAGGAGGCGAGAGCTCTGTGATCTTTTCTGCCGGTGTGTTGAGACAAACCGATTGATCAACACCTATAGAACCTCCGTTCAACGCAGGTGGATTCAGAATCGTAGCGGCTGAAGGACGTGATGCACAGTTGTTGCCATCTTTGATCACGATGGTATAGGTTCCTTTACCAAGGTCCTTGAAGCGTACGCTGTCCGTTCCTTGTAATGTGGCAGAGGTAGTGGCATCGTTTACTTTGGACAGTACTGCGGTATAGCCGGAGGCAGCAGGTGTACCTCCGGTGAAGGTTACTTTTACTTCGCCATCCGTAGCATCTTTACAGGTCAGGTTATAGCCATCATCATCGGTAGCGACTGATACCGTGTTGATCTCGACTGGTGTAGGCTGATCCATAGTGAGCATTTCCGAAGTAGCAAAGCAGCCATTAGTATCTTTCACGCGTACGTTATAGCTTCCTACACCGAGGTTTTGAAATATACCATCGTTGTCTGCATCGAGCTCGTTGCTTTGCACGATCCGATATTCCGTATAAGGCGCGGTTCCCCCGGTAACAATGGTTTCTATTTCACCGTCTTTAGCCTGGAAGCAACTGATTGCTTTCTTTAATTTAACATCTGCTACCAGGGCGGTAGGTTCGAACAGTGATACAACGGATGTTGCACGGCATCCTTTCAGGTCTTCTACTACAATGGTATAATTACCACCCGACAGTGAAGTAAAGGTATAATTGTCCGAAGGTGCAGTAACAGGTATGGCGTTGTTGATCTTGTAGGAATAGGTGGGTGTACCGTTTTTAACAACGATACTGATCTCTCCGTTGCTGAGACCGTTGCAGAGTAAGCTTCGTGGTGTTGCTTCAAAGGATACAGACGGATTAACGGTATACTCAACCGTAACAACGTTGGTACAGCCTGTGGGTATATATTCTACTTTTACATAGAGTGGTATCTGGTTCTCTACGGTATACTTTTTCAAATCTGCATCCGGAATAATATCGGCACTATTCAGCGTCTGACTTTTATACCAGGTGAGTCTTGTATCTGCTTTACCGGCATTCGGTGTTATCGATGATTCGAGTGCCTTCAGGTCTGCGGTATAAGTGTTTCCTCCCGGAACATCAGAACAAACCGTCTTTTCAATTTTTGTCGCCTCGGGAGAAGGATGCACCGTTACAGTAAAGGTAATGGCAGATCCTGAACAGTTTCCTTCCGTTGCCGGGTTTGTACCGATCACTTCAAATGTTACAGTGCCATCAATAGTTTTTGAATTTTGTACCAGCAGATTATCAATATCACCCTGACCTGAGTTTGAACCGGTGGAGATATAAGCATCAGCATTCTTTACAGTCCATGTAAAGGTTGCGTCAGTATTGTTCGTGGATTCAAAAGGTACGTGTAACAGATCGTTGTTACAGGCCGCAAAGTCAGTTACAGGCTTGATGATTGTGTTCGGATGAACGGTAACTTTTACCTGGCGCGGTGCTCCGGCACAATTCAGTTGTGTGCTGTACGGACGAATGGTATATATTACTGTACTGTCGGCACCGTTGTTGTTTTCCCACTTATGGTTTTTAATGGCGTCCGAATTATACTGTGTAGTGGCATCGGGTGTTTGTATAGCCGAAATAGCCTTTACACCAGCTGGTACATATATACTTTCGATGATGAACTTGTCAGCCGGGAACGTGTTGGATGCGGATGACAGAATGATTCCTGTCTCAATATCGCTACATAATTCTTTGTCGAGTGTAGGGTGAAGCTGCGGTTCCGGTTTGATCGTGAGCGTAATGATCTCGGCATCTCCCGGACACTCTTTGCCGGTGGCTCCTATATTTACCGGGATCACCGTATAGTTCACCGGTAACGGAACTGCTTTCAGGTTTTGGAACTGATCGTTCACGATAGCATCATCGGCAACACCATTGCCTTTGGTCGGGCCAACGATCGGTATGATCTCGGTGGCGAAGCTCGCATTGGTGATGTTATATTTGTTGATCGGAACCGGGCTTGATGGATCAGCCTGGAATTTTACTCCGGTCGCGTAATCACTGCAGACGTCTGCATCACCATTCAACATGATCGGTCGCTTGTTTACCCGTATCGTATCTTTCGCCAGCGGACTAACGCATATCGAATTACTTTCCTGTACACTGATCACAACATCTTCCGTAAGGAAATTTACCAGGATCTTGTTTGTTGCCTGACCATCGGAGATGAATGCTCCGCCCTGTGAGTTGTCGGACAACTTACGTACTTCCCAGCTATAGGATGAAGCCGGGTAGTTGTTAGGGGTTACGTTGTAACTGATGCCTTCATCATTTTCGCAGACCACCGAGTCGCCATGTATAGTGGGTTTGCCGGGAGTAGGAGAGACGAGTATCGCTTTCTTGGTAACAGGCGCGCTACATCCGTTCAGTTCAACCTGAACACTGATGGTATCGGCTATACCGTTAACACTGGCTGTAGGAAATTGCAGCAGTACAAAGAAATCGCTGTCCGTTCCGCCACCAAAAACTTTATAGGACGAAGTCGGTATATTCCAACGATACTTAACACCCTTTATAGGAGTGATCTGGTATATTTCAACGGCATCGCCCTGGCAAACAGATTCTCTTCCGAAGATCTCGCTGCTTGCAGGAATATTTTTTATTGTCAGTGTAAGCTCAGCATAGTCTGCGCAGGATGGTTTGTCTTTGAATGTTATCCGTGCATAATATTTAGCGCTACCGTTTACCTCGACCGGAGACGTTATCTCGAAGGTATTGTTTTGTGCATCGAACAAGGAGGGATACCAGGCAACAGCGACATTATTGGCACCACCGGTTACTTCATTTACATACGTTGCATCATTCAGATCTATATTCGATACTTTGTTGCTGCCGGGAGAATCTTCACAAAATGCAACGGTGGCATCTTTCGCTACCGGCAACGCGCGCACGTCTACCGTAACCATAGCATCGTTGGTACAATTGGAGGATATATCGCGAATGCGGGCCAGGTATATTTGTCCCGA
Source organism: uncultured Chitinophaga sp. (assembly GCA_902168205.1). GTDB lineage: Bacteria > Bacteroidota > Bacteroidia > Cytophagales > Cyclobacteriaceae > Ohtaekwangia > Ohtaekwangia kribbensis. The sequence continues at coordinate 1,518,702 of CABHOK010000003.1, forward strand.
AGTAATATTGGTTTCCTGTATCGTTGGATCGGTAACCTGCGTCCCCGCAGGAGGTGTCCCATTTCTATACCAGGTTATACTTCGATCTGCTGCAGGTAATGTAGTAACAGAATCCTCATAGTTTGTTAAGAGTATATTACCGGTAACCGGTGCACCGGCTGGAGGCTCTTCGCATATACGTGTGGTAAATGATTTGGCATCCGGAAGTTTTGCACGTGTAAGTGTAATCGATGAAGGATCGGATACACATCGGCCGCTTGCGCTGGTGAGCGTCCAGGTAACGAGTACACTGCTGGGGGCAGCGGTTAATCCACGCACGGTTGTTTGTGGATTTGTTTTATCATCAAACGTAACGCCTGCCACGCTTGTTGTCCATGCACCCGTGGCGTTGTAGGTTGCCGGATCTGCATTTAACTGAACAAAGCTCTCGCAGATGTTGGGTATATCAATGCCTGCGTTGGCAACAGGTTTGCGGTCTATATTTATCTTTACTTCTTCCTCTACAGATGAACATGAACTCGTAGCGGCTGGCGTAGCAACCAGTTTTATCCGGATCGGTACACCGGCATCATAGTCTTCCTGCGTTGGTGTATAGGTTGCTTCAATGGTGATCGGTCCGCTGCCGCTTTGTGTGCTGGCAGATATAGTTCCGTTACCGGATATATTCTCCCAATGACCACCGGTAGCACCAGCTGAAACTATACCAGATACTTTTATCGGCGTGAAGTTTTTTGGATCGAGACAAACACTGTCAATATCCGGAGCGCTAGTAATTTCAGCGGGCTCATCAAATGTAATAACAACATCGTCTGTTTTCTCGAAGCATGAAGCACCACCACTGGTGATCGTCCAGCGAAGGGTATAGGCACCATATATATATGGTGAACCTTGCAGATTTACAGGTGATTTTGCCGCGCCTGTATTATCTATCTTGATAGAACATGCAGCACCGGAACAACTGCCCGGACCACTTACTACACTCCATTTACCCGTTCCGATCGAAGGTGTATTTCCTTCCAGCACGGTAGACGGGCCACATACCTGTTTATCAGCACCGGCAGTCGGATCGGTAGGGTCCGTTCCAAAGTCGATGACAACATCATCGTAACTGGAACATGAACCACTGCTTACCGTCCAGCGGAGGGTATAGGCGCCAGCGTTCGCAGATGGAACCGATATGTAGGCATTGCGATCGGTTTTGTCGGTGCTAAACGTTGGCTCCGGTAATCCGGAAGGTACACTTCCTATATAAGACCATTTGCCTGTGCCCGGTGATGGATCGCTTGCCGCAAGGGGATTGGAATTCAGCGTTGCCCCGGTAAGCTGACATACAAACTGATCGGGACCTGCATTGGCCGGTAGCCCGGGGTTCGTAGATACTTCAACCTGCTCTTCCGAACTGACTGCTTCGTTGCAGGGGCCGTTATCTACTACAGCACGGAATTTATATACACCTGGTGAAAGTACACCGGGCGATATGGTAGTACCTTTTCCAAGCGATGCGTCTTCAGTAAAAGCACCGCCGTTTACGGATACTTCCCAGCGCAATACATCGCCTATATTTCCGGAGAGTGTAATGTTACCGACTGGTGATGTCTGGCATACATCCGGTGCAGATGACAGTGTTCCGCCAACCGATGGATTGTATACGCGTATAGTATATGATTTTTCTTTAAAGCAGGAAGGCGAGCTTGCATATTGTTTGCGTACCGCTATAGTCCTGTCAACAAATCTTTGTCCTGATGAGAAATTTACGTTGAACTTGAACGTGGCGGTTACATCCGTGCTCGAAGCCAGTGTAACTCCCGATGAACCCGTCCATGCATATTGTGTGGCTCCGCCTACCGGTTCCGTTGTAAGCGGTGGCATGGTAATGGTAACCGTGGTTGTACTGGTGGATGTACTGTTACATACTTCAGTTGGTATGGTGCTTACCGGGTCTGGCAGCATTATATCTTCGCGTATCGTTCGCTTCACCAGTACCTTCGGACTTTCACAATTCAACCCGTTGGCTACGTTGGGCTGATAGCTGGCCCACACTTTATATACACCCGGAGTTTTTTTATTTACCCAATCCGGATGCGAAGTAATCGGCAATGATGTAGATGTGCCCGAAGTAATTAACGCCCCGGGGGAGTCAGTTGCTCCCGGCACATTTTTATACCAGTTAACAATATACGTGGGCGGTACACCGGATATAGCAAAAGCATTCGGTGTGTTGTTGTAGCAAACAGTTTGATCAGCCGCAGGTGTTGGCGGAGGCGGAGCGCTGACGATACGTACGGTAGCAGTTTTCTCCACGGGAGGGTTATCTCCGTTTACAAAGTCTCCGTTAACCGGCACGAGTGGTGATAACGGGTTATTGGAGTATGGATTACAGAAGTTCCAGTAACGAACTTTCAGTTCGATCACATCACCAACCTGAGGATAGCCCGCACCAAATCCTCCGGGTGCTGTAATCTCGAGCGAAGGTCTTTTATTATTGGCAATCACGGCAGAGCTGCTCATGTAGTTAACTCCGCGTGTATCCTGGTAGTTGGTGAGTATATCTGCGCCACCGGCACCGGTAACGGGTATACCATCTACTTTCAGGTTTGGTATCTTCGGCACAGCAGTGCCGGTGTTGTAAACAATCTGCTGCCAGCGGTTCGCTATATTCGGACTCTCCACTGCATCAGGTCCGGGAGGGTGTATGTAGTTTGGATTACAGTTCCAGTTGGTTGCATCCTGAAACACCACTGATATATCAACACCTGCGCAGACCTGGTGTTCATTGGTTCCGGTAACGGGTGAGATTAGCTGTACCTTACCTCCGTTATATTCATCGGTTCGCCAAGAGGCAATGCGTTGTACCTGGCGTGTTATAGGGCATAGTGATCCTTTATACCGTAAGGTCATCACAACGACAAACTCGCAGTCGCTGTCTACAGGAAAGGTATGTGTAACATCAGCACTATAGGAAGTTTGCCCTTGTGCCTGTGGTAGTATTGAATTTTTTCCATCGCCCCAGTCAATGTATATATCTACAGCACCTGCAGGTACAGGTGTTAAGAACCCTACATTGTATGTAACGCGCGCGCTTACCGGTGAGCAGAAACCTGCCGGAAACTTATTACTACCCAGTGATGAAACAGTGGGGAGTCCTACGCATTGTGCTAGAGCGTCATGATTTACAACGGTAGGGATAAGCGCTGAGGTAACTAGAAACAAAAAAATCGATCGTACAGATTTAAGCATAACTTTCGCTGTATTTAAAAAGTATATATAGGGCCTTACCTGATACAGAGACCATTTTGGCAAAGGTAAGGTGAGATGCTATACACGAATTCCGTACTACACAGATGTATATATCAGTATAATTACGGATCGGTTAAGTAAGATGTGCGGATATATTTGAGAATATCAGGAAGTTGACGTTGGTATATTTTTGTCGAAATATTTTGGTAATGATGAAAAAAGATCGTGAAGATGTGAATTTTTAGAACCGTCAGCGATGCAATAACCGATGTAAGATAAATTGCCATCGTGGATGATGCACCGATTGTGCCATGTAGCCGTATTCGGGTTTGTTGGAACTTGTGCACGGATTTAACTCTCTGTATTTCTACGGATATAGCTCAGCGTAAAAATTGTGTTCTGCTTTAGGTAAAGAAGCTTATCGTGAGACGTTTGCTTCCGGTCTATCTTTGTGGCTGTGTATCTTTTATTTAGGAAGATATACAACGAGGTTGAATCGATAAAAAAAACAAACGAATAACAATATGCAGTCAAACGGTAACATGAACAGAGGCGATAGAGAGGTGATCTCGATCATGTTTGGTGTAGGTGTTCTTTTTTTGATTTTTCTTTTGATGGTTTTTTCCTGATGCGGGGAGTGATGTAACGATGGTATATCCGTAAAAATACGGATATCGATTCGCGTAAAATCCGGTTGTTACCTGCTGGAAAATCCTGACACTGCCCCTGTCGCCTTCAGGGTAATTTTGTTTATAGCTCTGCTGCGATTCCAGCCGGATGAGAGTATATACAGAAATCTGAAGGAGATAAGTATTGTGGGAAATAATTCAGTGACCGATATGCCAGTAAAAGGGAAACCAGATAAGCCTCCGCGGGTTGTTGTTGTCAGGAAGATAACCGAGTATGAAGCGAAACTTCTTTTTTCAGTCTATAAGAAGCACGCTGAAATTGTTGAGCAGATCGATCATGGTAAAACGTGGAAACGGACTGATGTAGTAGGAGAGGAGTGAGGCGTGCATGAAAAGCAGGAAGCGAAATGTAAAATCCCAATCAGTATAATTTTAGTATAGGAAGTTCTTTGAGTATGAAATTTTTTAAGTCCGTACTACTCATGGCAATGAGTGTGATGATACACTTCAGTGTACAATCGCAGAATAATACAGAGCCTGATGTTATTGCCAGTAATCAATACTATGTTGTTATAGGTGCTTTTGCCGTTCATGATAACGCGACCAATTTTGTTAAGCATGCTTCTTCCCTGCAGTTACCTGCATCCTATGCCTTGAATACCGATAAAAATTTATACTACGTTTATGTACTTCGCACCGATGATCGCGAGAAGGCTGTTGAACAGGCGCAGCAAGTACGCCTGGAAGCTAACCTGACCGATACATGGGTTTATCATGGAGAGATATTGGATGCTCATGTTCTCACCGATGATAACGAAGATAAAATAACCATGACCTCCGGTCCCTTAACAAATACAGCAACAGAAAAGAAACTGGAATCCTCAATTGTGAGTGTCGTTGCTACACCTGAACGCAAACCGGAAGCTGTTGTTGATCGCGAGCCTGTTCGCGAATCTGCCAGTATTGATGAAGGTGAAGGAAAGCGTTTCTTGTTTCATGTATTCCGGGCGAATGATGGTGAAGCTGTCGAAGGAGATGTTGATGCGATTGATGTAGTTCGTTCGAGAAAGATCGGCAGCTATAAATCAAATATGCCGGTGCGCGTTGCTGAGCGCAGTGATCTCACCGATGTATCGTTTATATGCGAAGTGTTTGGATACAGACGCGCACAGAATACCATTAACTTTCAGGATCCCCTGGCGATGGATGGTGTCTCACAAGATTCCAGTCAGAATATAGTTGTTCCATTTGAATTGGTACGATTGAAGAAAGGTGATATCGCGGTGATGTACCACGTTTACTTTTTTAAAGATGCCGCGATCATGCGACCAGAGTCTAACTACGAAGTAAACAGCCTTGTGGAAATGCTGAAGGAAAATCCGAAGTATAAAATAAAAATTCACGGCCATACCAATGGAAGTGCTTACGGCAAGATCGTCTACATGGGTAAATCTGATAATTTCTTTTCATTGTCCAATACACGCGAAGGCTTCGGTTCCGCCAAAGAACTTTCCGAAGAGAGAGCTCGTGTTATCCGTAATTTCCTCATCAGTACCGGTATCGAAAAAGAACGAATGGCAATCAAGGCGTGGGGCGGTAAAAGACCTGTTCATAATAAGAACAGTGCCAAAGCGCAGGAAAACGTTCGCGTGGAAATTGAAATACTGGAGGACTAGTCTTCTTTTATTCTTCTCATCTTTTTACTATACTATACGTGTTTTTACGGAGTGGTATCTAGGTGTACATAGTACACAACTCTGTTTATAAATACCGTGAGAGAAGCGTCTGGCTTTTAACGTTTTTTGTGGCGTCTATTTTTTACTAAATCACCATGAAACAAAAAATTGTAACAGTCATTGCTTTAATCACTTGTCTGTTCGTTGCTGGTGCAGCAACAGCAGGCTCAACTAAATCTACCATCAAATCCGGGGTATGGAGAGGCGTATTGGAAATGCAGGGTCTGGAGTTACCCTTCAACTTTAAAGTAACAACCGATGCAGCCGGTGGATACGATATCCAGATCATGAACGGAGAAGAGCGTTTACGTCTCGATGAAGTACGTATCACAGGCGATTCTATCAATATAGCGCTTCATATTTTTGATGCTAACATCAAAGCCAAAATATTCGGACAAGGCGATTCGCTTAGCGGAGTATTCATTAAGAATTATGAACAACATTATCAAGTTCCTTTTCATGCAGCTCACGGAAAAGGTTATCGCTTTGCAAAAGTTAATTTCAATGCGAACGAACCTGACTATAGCGGTAAATATGCTGTGAAGTTTATTCACGAAACCGATACATCCGATGCTATTGGTATTTTCAAACAACAGGGTAACCACATAACCGGTACATTTCTGACTACAACAGGTGACTATCGTTACCTGGAGGGAAGTGTAGTCAATGGTATGATGAGTCTCAGTGCATTTGATGGCAACCACGCGTATCTGTTTACTGCCAACAAAGATGGAGAAGGAAAATTACTTGGTGAGTTTTTCTCGGGCCTTACCTGGACAGAATTCTGGACAGCGGAGAAAGATGAAAACGCGAGTCTGCCAGATCCGGAGTCACTTACGTACCTGAAACCTGGCTATGAAAAAATTGAATTCTCTTTTCCTGACATCGCTGGGAAGAAAGTAACATTTCCGGATGTTAAATATACCGGTAAAGTTGTCGTGCTGCAGATCTTTGGTACCTGGTGCCCAAACTGTATGGACGAAACAGTTTTCTTAAGCCATTGGTATAATGTAAATAAAGGCAGAGGTGTTGAAATTATAGGTCTTGCTTACGAACGTAAAAGTGATTTCTCGTATGCCAGCGGTCGTGTTCGCAAGATGATTGACGTGTTGAAAGTGCCGTATGCATTTGTAATAGCAGGAACCAACGATAAAGAGAAAGCATCGCAGACATTACCCATGCTGAACAAGGTAATGGCATTTCCGACAACGATCATCATCGGTAAAGATGGTAAAGTAAGAAAGATACACACTGGTTTCTCCGGACCTGGTACTGGTCTTTATTACGATCAATATATCGAGCGATTCAACGAGACTGTTAATGCCTTGCTGAAAGAAAGTGTAAATTAGGATAGCAGAATACTGTATAACTCATTAACTAAAAAGCCTCGTTCCGGGTATATTTCGGAACGAGGCTTTTTTTAGTTTAGGTATATAGCAATATATAAATTGATCAGGAGCCAGTCTTGTTGTATATAAAATTACCTTCCTGTCCGTTCTTGCCTCGCTCACCATGCTTGCCATTGGTGCCGCGCTTTGAAGTTTGCATAGCTCCAGTTCCGATAGCGCCTCCGCGCCCCCCTTCACCACCATAGCCAGAGTATCCACCGTGCAGGTTAAATTTGATTACTTCGCTGGAGAGCAAATTAGCAGGGCATTGTGCGCATCGAAATGTAAATGTACCACCGGCACCACCATCGCCACCATTTCCGCCATTGCCACCATTTCCTCCGTTGCAATCGCAGTGGATCGTGCTCTTGCTTCCATTGCCGCCACTCCCACCGCTTCCGCCATCACCACCGTTTCCTCCATTCAGTCGTAACAGTAAAGGATACATGTTCGATTCAAGCTGTGTTACTTCAAGTGTAAGATTCTTTCCTCGTTCACCATTCGCACCATTTTTTCCATCAGCACCGGGTTTACCATGGTTACACGGACCTTCTGATATATCTGCATCTTTAGAAGGCCTTGAGCTTGTGCCGTGCGTGCCACTGCCAATAATCCAGCATTGCTTACCGATCTTTAGCTTGTTTATTTTGATATAGGATGCCGAAGTACCGTGTTTCAGAACCAGGTAGGAGGAATCATGCATGATAAGCTCATCGAGAATCAGCGTGTCTCCCTTTAATTCGTACGAACTCTTTTTCTGAATTTCAAGATGCCGGTTTTGCGCCATCAGATCTTGGCAGACCGTAACGATCATGAACAACAGGATATAGCGCAGCAATCCTGATCGCTTTAGGTAATTGAATCGCATAAGTAAATTTTGTTAGGATTTAGTAAAGGTAGCCAGCGATTGTTGTTCCGCTTGTAGGGGAATATACCTACGTGGTTGTATGATAAATACAGATGTAGATAGGTTCTTAGATATAACTATTCCCAATCATTTTTATATCCGTATAAATACGGACATGTATTTAGTAATAAAATCGGTGGCCCTACCATTATTAATACAGAGAACAGATGATTTAGAAGATGCTTTACTTTGTGCTATAGAATAATAGATAGTGTGATAGTAAATGTTGTTGTGTTACAATGATTGAAGATTTCTCCGCTTATTTCGATAGTGGGGTTTGGGTCGGGGGCGCACAGATATGTGTGCCCCTTTTTTTTGACCAAAAAAATGATCGCCTGGATAACAATAGGCGTTAATTGATCATATACTACTGGGCTAAATGCGCTGATCGACTGCCGAGAAGCTTATGCCGATATAGGAATGGTGAAAGAGAATTTGCTTCCCTTGGTAAGTTCGCTCTCGATGTATAACTGACCGGAGTTCTTTTCAATAAACTCCTGGCAAAGACTTAATCCTAGACCAACACCGCGTTCACCTTGCGTTCCTGTGGTGGAGAACGTTTCTTTCTGCAGAATTTTTGAAACGTCTTCTTTTCGGATTCCTTTGCCTGTATCGGTGATGTATACCATAATATATTTCTCTTTTATATGCGCACCCATCTCCACGCGGCCCGTGGTGTCGGTAAATTTTATGGCATTGTTCACCAGGTTACGGATTACCAGTTTGATCATGTCTTTGTCAGCGTAAACATCGGCATGATTTTCAAATGTATTGGTGAGTACTATATTTTTACGGGTTGCCAGCGGTCTGAACAGGCGGAAGTTTTCCTCAATGATTTCATGAATATCAAATGCTGAAGGTTTAACTTTCACACCTTCCATCTGGTTGCGGGCCCAATGTAGCAGGTTGTCAGTAAGGCTTACGGTATAGCGTACGCTTTCCTTGAGGTCAGGCAAAACACTTTTGAAATCACCTTCCGTTATAAAGGTATATTCCAGCAGGTTGAGCATTTGTTGTACCTGGTGAATGGGACCGCGCAGGTCGTGCGATATTATGGAGAATATTTTGTCCTTGGTAAGATTCAGGTTTTCGAGCGATTCAGCCTGCATTGAAATCTCTTCGTTTTTATTCAGAATTTCCTGGTTTTTGGCGATAAGATCTTTTGTCTTTTCATTAACCAAGCGTTGAAGTAATTTCTTCTGTAAACGTATCTGTTGCGTATAGTAATATATAATTGTCCAGATGATAACCGTTAATAAAATAAAGTATAGTACGTAGGCCCACCATTTCTGGTACCACGGAAATTGAATCGTAAACGTGAACACCGCGGGTGCGCTGATAACGTCATATATATTTTTAGAACGGACTAAAAACGTATAGGTACCTCCAGGTATATTTGTATATGCAGCCTCACGACTGCTCGACCAGTCAGACCATTCATTTTCAAAACCTTCAAGTTTATGCTGGTATACTGTCTTTTCAGCATCTTCATAGAATGAACTTGAAAAGTCGAACTTCAGGCTATTGTTTCTATAAGCAATTGCCGGCTGATGTGAATTCTGGTTACCCGTATAGATCAGCGAATCTTTTGCCCAAACGTTATGGATCGAAGTATAAACAGGATCGTCATAAAATGTTTTTTGACTTGGATTATAGTGAAGCAACCTCAGTTCGTTACCGATAAAAACATCTTCCGGGCCGGTTATTAAAATGGGGGCGCGTACACCAATGCGCAAGTCGCGAATAGGGATAGCAACTTTGTTGAATGGAGTGAAGTATACCTTATAGGTTCCATCGTGTTGACTTTTAAATACTCCTGCTGTTTCTTGCTGGCCGGGCTTTGCTCCCCAGAAATAAATATCTCCTTCTGCACTTTCGGCCACACTATATATACAGAAATTGTCAAGTAACGTATGTGTTTTGGAGTCTGGTTCGAACCGGTCTTTAGCCTTGTTATACCTGTATAGCCCATCGGTTGTGGTTACTACAACGCTGCTGTTTAACTGATAAATGCGATTGTTCAGATTTGATGGAAGACCATGACGCTTGTCATAAAATGATACCGATATGACTTCATCCATCTCTTCGTTTAACAGAATCTTGTAAATTCCTTTTTGTCGATGACTGCTCCACAGGTATCCGTCCTCATCTTCCGCCAGAAAAAATCCTATGTCGTCAAAACCTTTAATCTGATTTTTTTTCCATACTTCCTTTTCTTTCCTTAGAAGAAAGAGCCCGTCTACTGCCCCCATGATCATCCGGTCGGTATGATTTCGAATCTTAGACAGAACGTATGCTTCTGTATGGCTAACGATCTGTATAGCCTTTGAGCCCTTCAGTTCGTAAACACCGGTATTGTGCGCAGCATACAGATGCTCACCGATGTTTAGAAAATTTGAGCAGCCTCCTTTCTGAATAGGTATAAATGTGTCGGGAGTATTTTTATAATAAAGATCGCTGGCGGTACCAACATATAGATCCGAACCAGATTTTCCCAATGATACAATTTGGTTTTGTAAACCGTTTCGCTTGTCGTAAAAGGTGAGTGGCGAACTGGCAATAATCTGGATAAGAGCATTATTGGAAGAGATCCATAAATTGCGTTGCATGTCCTTAAACAAAATGCCGGGCGTTACAAAATCGCCCAACGCAGTAACATCCAGTGTAGATGTTATATTGCCGTCTCCGTTCATGAAGACAATCTCCTCGTCAGATGAGATTGCGATCATACCGTTATCAAGAGCCCTGAGTACCGTAAAATCCTGTCCCCGTGCATGAGACTTTAATTCATTTGGGAATAATTTTAGTTTGCCATTTGCACCCGGTGTGATGTCAAGGGTCCATAGCTGCTGCTGTTGATCAAGGATAATAAGTGAGCTTATACCATAGGCATCAATCCAGCGTATTGATATTTTATTGAGCTCATCACTAAAATCTTCGTGTTCAAATTTTCCTTCTTTGTAAAGCAACATTTCATTATGCCTTACCAGGTAAAGCCGGCTTTGAACTTTCACGAGCCCCTGGTTAGAAATATCTATAGGATAGAATTTTTTATCCTCATAGCGGAGTATAAAATCATCGGTTTGGAAAAAAATGGCATTTTTGTAAACTGCAATAAGATATATACTTGAATTATTGTAGGGGGCAGGAACCTGATCCAGAAGCGAGTGGTATTTATATTGTCCCGTTGAATCTTTGCGGAAATATCCCAGATCCGAATTGGTTCCTACATATATATTACCGAGTGTATCCGGAGCCATAGACATGATAATATCTTTGTTGGGAAGTGCGAACATATCCCATTTGGTACCGTCATATTTTAATACGCCTTCGTTGTTGGCAATGAAAATATTGTCCTGAAAGTCGGGTTTGATATACCAGTTTTGAAGTGAAGCTGCTTTATATACATCGGATGTATGATACTGCACAAAGGGCTGTTGTGCATGAGCAGTTATGCCCATGAAAAGAGACAGGTATAGGATTAAAAAAATACGCTTCATAGAGGCGTGTCTCTCTTGTTCAGGTTTGTAATGCTCTTACTGCAGGATGTTCGTAAGCTGCATACCTACCTGGGCGGTGTTAGCTTTGTATAGGTACTTGCAAAGAATCCTGAAGAGCTCAGCACTGTTAACAGGCTTCAGCAAACAACTGCTGGCACCTGCACTCAGGGCATCTGCTATATTTTCTTTCAGCACCGGGGCTGTAAGACAGCTGATAATTGGTATATATTTGTCGAACTCCCGGATTTTTGCTGTCGCTATATTTCCATCTTCGCCAAGAATCAGGTCATCCATCAACACTAGGTCAACGTGTTGCTCCGATACCAGGGCCACGGTGTCCTCTCCATTTTCTGCCAGCAGCGTTGTGCATCCCCAGCCTTCCAACATGGATTGAAATAGCATCGCGTTGATTTTACTGTCTTCCACCACTAATACTTTTTTACCTTCAAACGGGCGCTTGGTATTTTCGGTAGGTGCATTGATGAGGCGGAACGGAAATGTAATTTTCTTCTCGTTGCCTTTGCTGAGATCGATCTTCATATTCTCGCGGTCGTACCCGGTAATGTCGATAACGATCATCGTTACATTGTCGAATTGATCTTTTCGCGTGATCTCAATAAAGACTTCGTTGATGTCAAAGGATTTAGCTAAAAACAGGCAGCCATGCTTGATAGCGCCCACCAGGCGATCGTGGTTGCCCAAATAGACATCGTCTAACTGAACGTCTATGTTCAGCTTCAGCAATACCGTACGATACCGGTTTAGTTTATTGGCCAGTTTATAGCAGGATTCACGTAGGCTAAATTCTTCCATAGGCAGATTGTGCTTTTGCTGCATTCTCCTTGAATCAAATCTCTGCAAGTATAGGGGCTTATTTCAAATGATACATCCGTGATGAATTGAGCGTTATATCAGTAAAAATACTGATTCCTCGTAAGGTTACTTTATTACTATATTCTTCAAGCCTCTTGCGAAAGATGTCTTTACAGCGTTTAAATGAACTTTTTAGCAGTTGCGGTGTAACTTTTCCGGCATCGCAATAAAGTTCAGGCAGTGCGCATGGTGAAATTTTCAGGCGGCCGTTTGCGTAAATATATTCTGAATGTAGTGCCCTGATTTATCTTGCTCTCTACTTCTATCTTGCCTCCCATGGCTACTACTTGTGTTTTTACCAGGTATAGCCCCATGCCTTTACCTTCTACATGGAAGTGAAAGCGTTTATATAGTGTGAACAGATTTTGCTTGTGTGTTTCGGTGTTAAAGCCGAGTCCGTTGTCGCTTACCGAGATACAGATATACTCATTGATCGGGTATGATTTTACTTCGATAACAAGTTTGTGATCGGGATGTCTATATTTGATAGCATTACTCACCAGGTTGAAAAGTATGCTGTCGATATAGGGTTTTACGCATACTATTACCGGGGCGTTTTCGAAATTTACGCGTATGTCGGCATGCGTTCCCTGTATTTCCCGTTCCAGGTTTGACATGACCAGGGCAAGCTCTTCGTTGAGATTTACCGGTGTGAGAAAACTTGTTCCATTACCTTTTATTTCAAGAATAACATTCAGGTCTTTAATAACCGTGTCCAATTCATGTGTTGAGCTGATCAGTTTGTCGATGATCAGTTTTTCTTCATTGGTATCACTGGCATAGTCTAACACCTTACCCAGGCCGAGAATGCGTGCGGCCGGTGCGCGTAAATTGTGAGCCGCTATAAATGCGAACTGTTGCAGCTGTTGGTTGTATTCGATAAGCTCTTTTGTACGGTCGCGAATCTCTTCCTCCAGTGAATCATTCTTGGCAATGATCTTCTTGTTTTGCATCAATATAGTTTGCTGTGCCTCACTCAGTTTTTTATTCTGACTCTCCAGTAAATCTTTCTGTTTCGAGATTTCTTCCTGCTGTGCTTTCAGTTCTTCATTCTGCGCGGTGATCTCTTCCTGTTTACTTTGCAGCATCCTGTTTTGTGCCTGTATCTCGCGGGTACGTTCTGCTACCTGTCGCTCAAGTATTTCGTTCTGCCGTGAAAGTATAACGGCTTTCTCTGCTTCTGATTCACGAAGCTTTACCTGTATAGCAAATTTTTTGTGTGTTTGAAAGGCCGTGAAAAGTAATGTCGGTACACAGGTGAGGAAGAGAAATATCTGCACCAGGTAATTATTGCGAAGGGCTGTATGGTATTTTGTAAATGCCTGGCTATTTATATCGTCTTCAAAGCGGTTTATCTTGGTAGAAACTTTTTCGTATTGCAGCCATAATTTATAGCCTTTATCCTGGTTCGATAGTCGTTTGAATTCATCCATGTTGCCGTCATCGATCAGTTTTTTCATTTGTACACACAAGTCGGCATAGGCATCGGTGGAGTCCTGCAACTGGTAGAACTCATCCAGCGGATAACCTTGCTGCTCTAGTAAATTACCAACGGACAGGAAGAGTGAATCTTTATCGCGTAAAGCAAAATGCATCGGATATAGAAACTTGTCGTGGTTGAATAACGCATACCCGCGAATACCCAGGTCGAGGTTGTGTATAATGATGATGGCGAATTGTGAGACCGTAACTTTTATCTCTTCCGCCTGCCGTTGCAGCAAACGGTTTTCTTCCATGATCCGGTTATTGTTAAGCGTAATAATAACGTTGAGGATGATCAATACAATAGTGAGTGATACAGCAAAATTGATCCAGCTTTTATGCGTAAGTTGTTTCACTTTTTTTGGATGGGGTAACACCCCGGATAGAGTTGTTTAATGTAAGTAGATTTTATGATTTCCGCTGCATTAAATGTTCCTAAAACTGTACGGTATATTCTACAAACGTATTGTTTAAAAGCTATATTCATGTTTTTTGTGATGGGAATGGATTTATATAGAATGCATGATTTAAAAATGAAAGAGATTTACCTGGTAAGCGGGCTCGGGGCAGACGAGCGCGTATTTGAATATTTAGACTTGCAGCCGTATAAGAGAACGTGTCTCCAATGGATCCGTGCAAATGAAGATGAAACGTTGGAGCAGTATGCGGCCAGACTTTGTGAACAGATCAAGGTTGAAAATCCGGTACTGATTGGTGTCTCATTTGGCGGTATGATTGCGGTTGAAATCGGAAAGCTGATCAAAACCGAAAAGATCATACTTATATCTTCTGTAAAAACGAAGGAAGATATACCCTTACACTATCGTGTGATGGGCGCTGTTAATTTTAACAAGCTTATGCCGATGGGCCGCATGAAAGATTTATATGGAATCATTGCATGGCTCTTTGGTGTATCCAGTAAGGAAGAGCGCCAATTACTGGAAGATATTTTGAATTCTACCGATGAACGCTTTGTACACTGGGCCATCGATCATATTATCAACTGGGAGAATAAAATCTTGTTGCCCAATGCTGTGCTTATTCATGGTACAAGCGACAGGCTCTTAAGCGGCAGCACTCCGGACTATAGCATAAAAGACGGAGGACATTTTATGATTGTGAATCGCTGCGAAGAAATCAGCGCGATTATAAAAGGTATACTCGCCAGTGTGGAGCAAAACACACTCGTCTAAGGTCGATGCGCATGATATTAAAAACTGAACTCATCACCATTTAACCTGAATTCGTCACCATTTTTTGCAGCACATGGTGCGGAAGTTTGTATTGTTAAATCAAACAATACAAACTATGCAAACATCAGGTAAAGTAGCTCTTATCACGGGCGGTAGTCGGGGTCTCGGAAAAAATGCGGCGTTGCGTATGGCGCGCAAAGGTATTGATGTGATCATTACCTATAATAATCGTAAGGAAGATGCAGATGCTGTTGTGGCAGCGATTAAAAATACCGGTAGGGCAGCCGTTGCGCTGCAGTTGAATACCAGTGTGGTAAAATCATTTGATGCATTTTCGCAGCAGCTCGTGGTCGCGTTAAAAGAAAACTGGAATCGCGATACGTTCGATTTCCTGGTTAATAATGCCGGCACAGAATATGCCGCACCCATTGCAACAACAGCCGAAGAACAGTTTGATATACTCTGCAACGTACATTTCAAGGGAGTATTTTCTTACACAAAAACTATTGCCCATGCTGGCCTATAACGGAAGTATCATTAATGTGTCCACCGGATTGGCGCGTTTCTCTTTCCCGGGATATAGTGCGTATGCTTCTATGAAAGGAGCGATCGAAGTGTTTACGAAGTATCTCGCGAAAGAATTAGGATCGCGTGGTATACGTGCAAATGTTGTGGCTCCCGGTGCTATTCATACCGACTTCACGAAAAGTACTTTTGAGGCGCATCCGGAAGTAACAACCGCCATTACATCGGTTACAGCACTGGGGCGTGTGGGCGAGCCGGATGATATAGGTGGAGTTATCGCGTTTCTATGTACCGAAGATGCCCGCTGGGTAAATGCGCAGCGCATAGAAGCTTCAGGTGGTATGATGCTGTAATCGATTTGTTTTAGATAGAAAGGAGTATATATCAACCGGAAGCATCTGTTGAAAGAAGAGGCTGTATATTTGTGCAGGCAACGGTAAGCTTCATGGAAAATCAACCGGCAGTAAGGCTCCGCAAGATCATTCATATTGATATGGATGCCTTCTACGCGTCTATCGAGCAACGGGACAATCCGGAGTATAAAGGAAAGGCCATTGCGGTCGGTGGTTCACCAGAGGGTAGGGGTGGCGTTGTGGCTACAGCCAGTTATGAAGCGCGCAAGTTTGGTGTTCGTTCAGCGATGCCTTCCAAAACAGCTTTGCAACTGTGTCCGGATATAATCTTTGTGCGGCCACGCTTTGAAGTTTATAAAGAAGTGTCCGGAAAAATACGTGAGATCTTTCATCGGTATACCGATATCATTGAGCCTTTGTCGCTGGACGAAGCCTTTCTCGATGTTACGGAAGATAAACAGAATATAGGCTCTGCCATCGAGATTGCTACGCTGATCAAGCAGGCTATAAAAGATGAACTTGATCTCACCGCTTCCGCTGGTGTATCGGTTAGTAAATTTGTTGCCAAGATAGCGTCTGATGTGCAGAAGCCGGATGGACTCACGTTCATTGGTCCTTCGCGTATCCAGTCGTTCATGGAGTCGCTTCCGGTGGAGAAGTTCTTCGGTGTAGGGAAAGTAACAGCAACCAAGATGAAAGCGATGGGCTTGCACACCGGGGCTGATCTTAAGAAATTATCCGAAGATGAACTCGTAAAACACTTTGGTAAAACAGGACGCTTCTTTTACAAGATTGTACGCGGACAGGATGATCGTGAAGTGCAGCCGCACCGCGAAACAAAATCAGTAGGAGCGGAAGATACCTTTGCGTACGATCTTACTACCCTGGAAGAAATGTATACCGAGCTCGATAAGCTCGCTGTAACGGTGAGCAAACGCTTGAATCACTATACACTCAAAGGACGAACGATCACCGTCAAAGTAAAATATAGCGACTTCAAGATTATTACCCGGAGTCAATCGTTTCTTCATGGTGTTAATGATAAAGATACGATTGTCATGACTGCTCAACAGCTTCTGGCGGCAGCCGATATGAACAACAAGAAAGTACGGTTGCTGGGTATATCGCTTTCTAATTTTGGAGAGGTGATCGCGCGTGAAAAGCGAGACCCGGTACAAGATCAATTGAAGCTGTTCTGAGGTATATAGTATAAATATACTTTGAACAGCTTCAATTGCTTATATATACATGTTGTTGATTGAGAATATACGCTCCTTAGTATTGGGTTTCAGGGGCCAGGAATAAACCAGCTAGCACCAGTATCCAGAATATACCACCGATAACCAGCACAGCAATCTGCCGACCATTAAAACCCGATATGGTAGTTGCTTTATACTGTTCTGAATTGGCGATAGCAAAATTCAGGGCGTTAGCAGGAGCCAGTAGAAAGAAAGATGATACAATGGATATCAGCCAGTACGGTTCAGGCAATCGCGAAGCAATACTGAAAATGATCTGGCCAGCAAAAAGCGCCCAACTGGAGTAGCTTTTCTGATACCCGTTAGACTTAGCGTAGTGCTGTATGTTTTCAAATAAAGAGTAAAGAAAAAAGATAGAGAATATAGCGCGTGCGACCGGCATAATGTCAAGGCCATCTTTCTCTTTGAAGAAACGCCACGATTTATAGATCCACCAGATGCCGTACAGGCCAAAGGAAACTAAAGAGAGAATGAGCACTTTCATGCCATCAACGATTTCAATTTCTACTTTACTGTTACTTTCATCAGTAATGTTGAGGTCAAGGATCTGATTTGATTCCATGGTTGGTCAGGATTAGGTTATTACCAAAGATTGCAAAGAGCACCTTGATAAGCCCTAACTTTTCGATTGCTTCTGTACAGATGTACCGAATCGACCTCAGTTGATAATATTTAACAATATTGGGAACGCCTGGTTTTATTTGAGGCAGCTATAGTCTGTCCCTATATGCCTTGCGGTTTGGCAAGGACAAAGCCAGACTGAAGAATAAAACAGAACTGTAGAAGTTTCTTTACGAATGTGTCGTGTTCACATCCACTGCATTTTCCACCAGATGCTATAAAGCCCGAAGGAAAGAATGGAAAGGATGAGCACTTTGGTAACATCACCAAGGTCAATGTCTGTTTTACTGTTGCTTTCGTCTGTGATTTCCAGGACGAGGGTTTGATTTGATTCCATACGTTAGGAAGATTAGGTTATTAACCAAAGTTTGGAAAGTGTGAACAAACAAGCTGCGATTTTTGACAGACTTTCGTACAGATGTAGAGATTTTGGTGAAAAAACGAGTGCTTTTTCCGTGGCTCATCCCACTAAAAACAACCTTCTGGCGTTATAACTGCAGGAATAACTTTCAAAAACGTGATAATTCATGCGCACTAAGAACCAGTTCACACTAAAATCCTTATTTTTGTTTGAATTACCCTGTTCATGCTGAGGGCATTTTTTGTATTTGTTTGTGCTTGCCTGCTTTTAAGTGCCTGTACCCAGCGCATGATATGCCCTGCGTACCAGAGCGCCTTTATTTACGATAAGAATGAACTTCGTAAGAAGTTTAGCTATTTCCAAGAAGACTCAACTCCTAAAGTATTCACGGCCAGTAAAAATAAGTATCTCATTGCCGAGCCAACCTCGTATCGTAAAAAGATACGGAGCATGCAGACGGTAGAGATGAAACCGGTGTATGTTACGCTGCCGGATTCACTCAACCCGGAAGCTGGTATGGATGGTGAAGATGGCGTAGTGCCGGGCGCAGAACTTGATCTGGCGGCCCGTTCGGTTATCGATAGTATTTACATCGAAGATGTAGAGCGCGATACATCGGCCGTTGAAGAAGATAGTGTATACATGATCAGTAAAGACAAGGAAGTTCGCGTACTGAAATATGACTTCCCGGATAGTCTTATCTACGACCCTACTACGGGTAAATATGTGCCGAAAACACCGCGGTATATTGTAACTGAAATTACCTTTAACGTAGAGCAGGACAACTATATGTGGTACCTGCGCGATTACCTCGTGCTGCCGGATGTGCATCTTGCCAAACAAGGACAAGCTGAGCAGAAAAAGCAAGCTGCCAAAGCGAAGAAGAAAGGTTTCTTCGGATTCTTCAAGAACCTGTTCAAGAAGAAAAAGAAAGAACAGCCTGCTGATTCCACTGCGCAGCAAGTTGTACCGGAGCCTAAAGCTGATGACTTCGATTATGTTGATGAGGATGAACAGCAGAAACCTGTTGTAACGGAAGAAGCACAGCCTGAGAAGAAAGGTCTGTTCCGCAGAAAGAAAAAGAAATCAACCGAAGAGCCGGCTAACAACGATTCCGCTACGGAAGAAAAACCTGCCAAGAAGAAAAAGGAAAAGAAATCCAAAAAGAAGAAGGATGAGGCTGCACAGGAAGAACCTGCTGAAGAAGAAAAGAAAGACGATGATGATGGATTCTAGGATCAGTCAAAGAGCGTCAGATTTCCGAATTGATCAGCAGCAGGTGCAGGTATAATCAGGGAAGGTACATCTGCTTTCACATCGCTGATGCGTGGCGATACGGAGTATAGATTCATTCGCTCACCTGCGTACGCGTTCAACACAAACGCCAGATCCTCCTCCGTGCTTTCTTTATTTAACCATACACTTTCTTCTTTTTTATTCAGTATTACCGGCATGCGGTCATATATAGACGCAACCATGGTGTTGGCGCGCGTAGTAACGATGGTAAAGGTGTGAAACTCGTTGCCATCGGTGTCTTCATACTCTTCCCACAAACCTGCGAATGAAAAAATCTCCTGGTCAGTACAAATGAATCGATAGGGTATAAATGTTTTCTTCCCTGCTTTCTTCCACGCGTAGAATCCATCGGCCGGAATAATGCAGCGTGTTTTCATCATGGCTCGTTTTATAGCAGGCTTCTCGGCTATATATTCAACCGGTGTGTTGATGATCTTTTCACTCAACGATTTGTTCTTTGCCCACTCCGGTGATGTACCCCAGTAAAACGTAGAAATACCCTGAGGTGATGCGGAGGTGATTACCGGCATTAGTTGTGTAGGGCATGCGTTGTAGCGAGGCTTGAACAACTCCGGTATATCTATCGAAAACCTTTCGCTGATCTTTTCGGGTGTAGCGGTGAGGCTGTATCGTTCGATCATAAATATAGGGGCTTTGAAAGGTGATGCATACAGTTAATGACTTGCCGGAGTAAGTACCGTCAGCAAGTTAAGCGTTTATAAATTCCATCGCACGCTCTTCACTCCAATATAATCCATTTTTATTGAATTGGGCGAAGCCCACGTGGCCTCCGTATGCAGGACTTTCGAACTTGGCAAAAGGATGATCGTGAAGTGCTGCTGCCGGGTAACAGTCTTTACTCAGAAACGGATCGTTCTGTGCATTGATGATAAGGGTGGGAATCGTAATGCGCGTAAGAAACTGCAGCGAACTGCTTTGAGTATAGTAATCAACAGCATTCTTAAAGCCGTGGATAGGAGCCGTGAATTGATCGTCAAACTCAATAAGCGAGGCAATGGCATCTATACCTTTTATATCAAGCTCCTTGCGAAAGGCAGCCTTGGTAATAATTTTCTTCTTCAAACTTTTCAGAAAGCGTTCGGAGTATATGCGGTTGGAAGGACGAGATATCTGAATGCAGCTTGAGTGCAGATCGAGCGGTACGGAAAACGCTACAGCCTTCTTTACTTCTTTCGGAGGTTGTTGCTCACCTATATATTTCAGTGTGAGATTGCCACCGAGACTGAAACCGATGAGCGTAATGTTGGTATAGCCGCAGGCGATGGCATGGTTAACCACTACACCTACATCATCTGTAGCACCACTATGGTAGAAGCGAAGCTCGCGGTTCATCTCTTCGCTGCAGCCGCGGTAATTCCAGGTAAGTACATCAAAGTTATTGGCAAGGCACATTCGGGCCATACCTTTGATATAGCTTCGTTGAGAATTACCTTCCAGACCGTGCGAAATGATCACCAGTCGGCCAGCATCTTGTTTTACCCAGTCGAGATCAAGAAAATCCTGATCGGGTGTAGCAATGCGTTCGCGAGTATACGCCTGCAACGGCACCCGCCTTAGCAAGGCCGGATATATAGTTTCGAGGTGAGCGTTAAAAAGGAAGAATGGTGGTTGATAACTCGACAAGGTATTGTTATTTGCCGGCTACAATTTTCAGGTGCCCCAGGTGATGTTCTCCATGCCACGCATAGCTGGCAATAGCCTGATCGATCCGTACGTGTTTTTTGGAATCAGGATGATAGAACTGTCTTCCCAGTTGTTCTTGTGTAATGCCGTTTAGCAATACAGTCCACTTAGCATGAAGTGCTTTTAATAAAGCTATAGAGATAGCAGGATCTGCTTTCGTTTCGAAAGTATCTGCCCACAACTTCTCATCGTATGCTTTTATGGTAGGAGTCTCTTCCGTCAATGTCCACTTAATGCGGATATAGGCATTCATGTGACTATCCGATACATGATGCAATACTTGTCTGGCAGTCCAGCCGCCTTCACGATACGGAGTGTTCAGTTGTTTTGCAGTAAGCTTGGAAGACAGTGCTTCAATGCTTGCCGGCACAGCTTCTATGCGTTTAATGTTGGCCTTTACATCTTCTAGTGTATAGGAGTCATTGGCTGTAAATCTGCCAATGGGATAACGCAGTTGTTCGTCATTATTCATGGAATTCCTCTTTTGCTTTTTTGCGATTGTTACGCACCCGTATATTCACCATCTCGATCAGCAACGAGAACGCCACAGCAAAGTATATATAGCCTTTTGGTATTTCGTACTCAAGTCCTTCCAGGAACAACATGAAACCGATCAGGATTAAAAATCCTAATGCAAGCACTTCCATGGAAGGGTGACGGTTAATAAAATCACTGATGGCTCCGGAGAATATCATCATAATGCCGATGGATATAATTACGGCAGTAATCATAATGATTACGTGGTTGGTAAGACCCACCGCAGTAAGAATCGAGTCGAATGAAAAGATGATATCGAGCAGAATGATCTGCACAATTATACCTGTAACGTTGACTTTACCTTTTGTTTCCTGATCAAGTTCGTCTTCACCTTCCATTTCATGGTTGATCTCGCGTGTACTCTTGGCGATGAGGAACAGACCACCAAACATCAAGATCAGGTCACGACCGCTGAACGGATGATCGTGATCGCTGAACAGGTGTACCAGCTTGGTTCCGATAATATCAGAAAGATGGAACAAAGGTTCTTTGAACGATATAACCCAGGTGATACCAAGCAAGAGAATGATACGCACTATGAGTGCGAGGATCAAACCTAAGTTACGGGTACGGGCCCGGATTTCCACCGGAAGGCGATTGGCAACAATGGAAATAAAGATGATGTTATCAATACCTAATACGACTTCAAAAAACGTAAGCGTCAACAAGGCGAGCCATGTTTCCGGGTGGGCGAATATTTCCATGCCGAGTAGTTCGGAGTTTATTTGGCGCTAAAAATAGAATAAGAAACGCGATAGTCCAAGTGAGGGTTACTTCAGAAAGTACTTTAAGTTATCAACAAGTTAACGCGTTTTAAAACAAAAGCCGCAGGTATTTCGTAGACCTGCGGCTTTATATTCAACAGGCTATGCCTGACTATAAAAACTTCTTAACATCTGTATACGGCAGGCTAAAGGCATCGGCTACCGCTTTATATACTACTTCACCCTGAATAACATTTAACCCAAGACGTAGTTCCAGGTTGTCCTGACAAGCTTTCTTCCAGCCCTGACCAGCTAACCGTATGGCATACGGAAGGGTAGCATTAGTCAACGCCAGCGTTGACGTATAAGGCACTGCACCCGGCATGTTGGCAACGCAGTAATGTACTACATCATCAATGATGAATGTAGGATCTTCGTGTGTAGTAGGGCGGCATGTTTCAATACATCCTCCCTGGTCAACCGCTACATCTACCAGTACAGTACCAGGACGCATAGACTTTAGCATATCGCGTGTGATCAGCTTCGGAGCTTTTGCACCTGGCACCAATACACCACCGATAATGAGATCAGAATCTTTGATGAGCTCACGAATGGTATATTCGTTTGATACCATAGTATGAACATTCTTCGGCATCACGTCATCCAGGTAACGAAGGCGCGTCAGGTTAAGATCCAGAATGGTTACATCTGCACCCATACCAGCAGCGATCTTGGCTGCATTGGTTCCAACCACACCACCACCCAGTACTAATACTTTGGCAGGCTTAACACCCGGAACACCGCCTAACAATATACCTCTTCCTTTCAGGGGCTTCTCCAAATACTTGGCACCTTCCTGTATCGACATTCGTCCGGCTACTTCAGACATCGGGATAAGCAGCGGTAAACTTCCGTCATTGCGTTCAACCGTTTCGTACGCGAGACATGTTGCACCACTTTCGATCATGGCTTTTGTAAGCGGTTCGTAGGATGCAAAGTGGAAGTATGTAAAAACAAGCTGATCCTTCTTAATGAGTTTATATTCCTGCTCGATCGGTTCTTTTACTTTCATGATCATCTCAGCGTTGTGGAATATCTCGGCAGCATTGTCTATCAATGTTGCGCCAGCCTTTTGATAATCTTCATCAAGAAAGCCGCTTCCGTTTCCTGCTGATTTCTGAACCTGCACAGAGTGTCCGCGCTTTACCAGCTCCTGCGTTCCTGCAGGGGTGAGGGCTACGCGGTTTTCATTGTTCTTGATTTCCTTCGGTACGCCAATGATCATAATTATTTATAAGATTGTTAATGAGAGCTGCAAATATACAGTTGCATCAAGTATGAAAAAGGAGAGAATGAAAGATGATTTTTATTCGAAATAATTTGTTGTAAAGCGAGCAATCATTCATGTAAAATTCCGATGAATGAGTTTTCCCGAAATAAAATTTGTAAGCCGTGTTTGTAAAATGAAGCACTGCAATCGTTGGTGCTTTTGAAAGGTAAAACTATTCCCTATTTTTGGACTCAACAGGTTTCACCTAATCCCGGATTATTTTGAGCGCATTAAAAGAAGCAAAGACAAAATTCTCGCAGACGAAAGTGAAAGATATACTTTCAGACTATCGTCTCGCAGTAGAAAGCAGGGAAGCCAGTATCATCGGCCGCAAAGAAGTGTTCATGGGTAAAGCCAAGTTCGGTATCTTCGGTGATGGTAAGGAAGTGGCGCAGATTGCTATGGCGAAAGTTTTTCGCAACGGAGATTTTCGTTCAGGTTACTATCGTGACCAGACATTTATGTTCGCGATTGGTGAACTTACCGTGCAGCAATTTTTTGCTCAGCTCTATGCGCATACTGATCTCGAAGCAGATCCTTCTACAGCCGGCCGTTTAATGACCGGTCACTTCGGTACACGCACACTCGATGAGCATGGTAAATTTAAAAATCTGAGCGAGCTCAAGAACAGCAGCGCAGATATATCGCCAACAGCAGGGCAGATGCCCCGACTGCTCGGTCTTGCCTATGCATCGAAGCTATATCGTAACAACCCGGCACTGAAAGATTATACTAATTTTTCAGTGAATGGTAATGAAATTGCGTTCGGTACCATTGGCAATGCATCTACATCAGAAGGTATGTTCTTCGAAGCGATCAATGCTGCCGGTGTATTGCAAGTGCCGATGCTTACTTCGGTGTGGGACGATGGCTATGGTATATCTGTACCGGCTGAGTTTCATACTACCAAAGCAAGTATATCAAAAGCACTGGCAGGTTTACAGCGCACGGCTACTGAAAAAGGTTTTGAAATTATACTCGCCAAAGGATGGGACTACCCCGGCCTGTTGGAAGCCTATCAGAAAGCAGAGAAGATATGCCGCGAAGAACATGTACCGGTACTGCTACACGTTGAAGAGCTGACACAACCTCAGGGGCACTCTACATCGGGATCGCACGAGCGCTATAAATCGAAAGAACGACTTGCGTGGGAAGCAGAACATGATTGCATTCGCAAGATGCGCGAGTGGATTATTAATGATGTAATGGTATTGCCGGAAGAAGTAGATGCCATTGAGAAAGAAGCGAAACTGTCTGCTAAACAGGCGAAAGATCGTGCCTGGAAAGCATTTACAGAAGACGTACGCAAAGACCAGAACATCGTTGACGCAATATTGGAAAAAGCAGAAAAGCTGAGCAGTCGCGGTGAAGATATAGAGGCACTTCGTAATGAATTAAACACTACGATTAACGCCACACGCCTCGATACCATGAAGGCTGCACGCAAGGCGCTTCGCTATTTCCGCGATGAAGATCACGAAGCAAAAACGGAATTGATCGAGTGGGTGCGCGCTGCCGAGAGCGATAACTATAATCGCTATAGTTCACATTTATATAGTACATCGGATGAAGCTGCCCTCAAGGTGGAAATTATACCGCCTCAGTATAGCGATAACTCTTCAATTGTAGATGGAAGAGAAGTATTACAGGCTTGTTTCGATGACGCGCTTACACGCGATCCGCTGGTGATAGCCTTCGGTGAAGATGTAGGGAAGATCGGAGATGTGAACCAGGGCTTTGCCGGTTTACAAGCCAAACATGGCGAGCTGCGTGTAACCGATACCGGTATTCGCGAATGTACCATCATCGGGCAAGGTATAGGAGCAGCCTTGCGCGGCTTGCGACCTATAGCCGAGATGCAGTATCTCGATTATCTCATTTATGCATTACCTACACTGTCAGATGATCTGGCGTGTTTGCAGTATAGAACGAAGGGCGGACAGAAAGCTCCGTTGATCATTCGTACGCGCGGTCACCGCCTGGAAGGTGTATGGCACGCCGGTTCACAGATCGGTATGATGCTGCAAAGCTTACGCGGTATATATATACTTACTCCGCGCAACATGACACAGGCTGCCGGTTTCTATAATACTATGTTAAAGTCTGATGACGCTGCCATCATCGTGGAGTGTCTCAACGGATATCGTCTGAAAGAAAGAATACCGGATAATATAGGAACGTTTAATGTTCCGCTCGGTGTACCGGAAGTTTTGAAGGAAGGTTCTGACGTAACCATTGTTACCTATGGCTCGATGTGCCGCGTGGTAATGGAAGCTGCAGAAGACCTGGAGCAATTCGGAATATCATGCGAGGTGATCGATGTGCAGACGTTGCTGCCATTTGATATACATCACCGTATAGTCGAATCAATTAAGAAGACGAATCGGGTTATTTTTGCTGATGAAGATGTACCCGGTGGTGCCACCAGCTATATGATGCAGCAGGTGCTTGAAGTACAGAATGCGTATCAGTATCTCGACTCCAAGCCTGTAACCATTACAGCAAAAGAGCATCGTCCGGCGTACGCATCTGATGGCGATTACTTTACGAAACCTAATCCGGAAGATGTGTTTGAGACGGTATATACCCTCATGCACGAAGTAGATCCGGATACATTTCCGTCTTTATATTAAATATTAAGAATACTGCCGGGAGAGGAGAGACTGATTTTTTATTTCTTGATTCCTTCAAGAGTAACAAAGTCAGTCTCTATTGTATTGCTGGAATTCAAACCGCGATCTTTAATCGTAACGCGCAGCTTGAACGACTGTGATCCCAACACAATAGCAAGACCTTCCGATTTCATACTATAACGAAGTGTACCTTCCAGCGGGCCATTCTCATCCGAGAGTCGTGGAAATCTTCCATCGAAAGACGGACCGCATTCTGTTCCGGTAATGGTTTCCCAATCCAGCTCCGTACCGTTGCTCAAAATGAAATCAACCGTGATATTATCATAGTTCGGATTCTTCTGTGTATAGAATATCTCTTTGATCTCGTACAGATCCGGGTTCTCCGGATTAGAGCTTCGCAGTGTATCGGTGATGTTATAGGTAGCATCAAAGGTGGATTGATCACCACGTTCTACATATAGCGTATCAAATATATAGGTGTTGCAGGTATAGGGATAAATATACTCCGGCATCTTGCTCGCATACTCCGGCTTGTCCAGTGTACGGTTGGTTGCAAGCTTTCCGGTCTGACCGGCATTTATCAAAAGAATGGGAGGGATGTTGGTATACTTGGTAATGGTTGGAACAGCAATGAGGTTGCCGTTGTTTTCCAGGTAGTAGTTCTTCGGGTGAAACGGGTAGGAGATGTCTTCCAGTGAACTTGAAAGACCGAGGTCACCATCGCCATCCTTGAAGTTGATAGAAAGAACAAGCGAGTCGATAGCATCAGCTTCCTGATAAAACTCCAGTCCTGCTAAATTGATACTGGGGGTATTCGGATACTCGGGCGGATCGAAACATGAACTTGCCGCCACTGCTAAAACACCAAACACCAATAGACCCTTTGTAATTTTCATTCTGTATTTTTGAACCCTGTTAAGTTACGTAAACGCTTGGATACTTTTAAAAGTTTTGAATCTACATTATACTCCGTTAACGATCAAACCTTTGCTCATATTGCTTTAGAGGTGTTTCGTTTTCAGGCCGTTAACAATCCGGTATATCGCGCTTTTATTCAAAACCTGTCGGTAGATCCGGCCGCTATAGCACGGGTTGAGGATATCCCTTTTCTGCCAATCTCATTCTTTAAAACCCATGCGTTGCAAAGCGGTAACTGGCAACCCGAAGTAACCTTTACCAGCAGCGGCACCACGGGAGCAACTACCAGTAAACATGCCGTAGCCGATCTCGAATTTTACCAGCGGCATTCACAACGATGCTTCGAGTATTTTTTCGGACCGCTTACAGACTATCACTTCCTGGCTTTGCTGCCATCTTACCTCGAACGGCAGGGATCGTCTCTCATTGCCATGATGGATCATTTTATCAGGCATAGTAACTCTTCATATTCATCATATTATCTTTTTCAGATCGATAAACTTCTGGAAGACCTCGCTAAACTCCGAAGCGATACATCGCGGAAAGTTATACTCTGGGGGGTATCCTTTGCCTTGCTGGACCTGGCCGAAAAATTCGAGATCGACCTGAGTCACTGCCTGATATTCGAGACCGGAGGCATGAAAGGCAGACGAAAGGAAATTACCCGCGCTGAACTTCATGGTATACTCCATGAGAGGCTAATGGCATCGCATATTTACTCGGAATATGGTATGACGGAACTGCTATCGCAAGCCTATACGGCAGACGAATTTCGGTTTAAATGCCCTCCGTGGATGAAAATTATCGGGAGAGACATCACCGACCCCCTCAGCAAGGGGTTACTTCGCGAAACAGCCGGGATTAATGTCATCGATCTGGCTAACATTCAAACGGTATCATTTATAGAAACCGAGGATTTAGGCAAGGTTTACCCGGATGGGACCTTTGAAGTTCTGGGAAGAATGGATAATAGTGACGTGCGCGGGTGCAATCTGATGATCGGTTAAGATTTACCCTGATATTTGTTTTGTTCTTAAAGAATTATATTTTTGCTTGTAATCAATCCCATTGAAATGAAAAAGATTGTAGTATTCGTTCTATTGGCAGCTTTTGTGTCAGCTTGCAGCCAATATACATGCCCTACCTATACCAAGAAAGAGGCTCCGAAACAGGCTAAAGATTCTTCTCAGCGTATTTAAACTATATTTATAGCGCTTCCATAGTTAGAGGGTTGCTCTTCTGACTAAAAAGATATTTGCTAAAGGAAATCGTTATCGCGGTTTCCTTTTTTGATTTATACCTCCTCCAGTTAAAAATCCACCCGGAGGTCTGGTGCCTGACATTTTACAGGCACCCGTCACCATACTTTTACAGCAACTAAGAACCCTATTAACATTTTGCTGTATGAAGACATTTACATGGGCCTGCTGGGCCGCCAGAATTATAGCGGCCGCTATTATGGCGCAAACACTGTATTTTAAATTCACGGGTGCAGAAGAATCGGTATATATTTTCTCAACAGTAGGTATGGAGCCAGTGGGCCGCATCGCAGTAGGTATACTTGAACTTGTTGCTTCTGTATTACTGATCATAAATGCCACGGCATGGTTGGGCGCATTGCTGGGTGCCGGGTTGATGGCGGGTGCACTTGGTATGCATGCAACGCTGCTGGGTATAGAAGTGAAGGGAGATGGCGGCTATCTTTTTTGTCTCGCGCTTATCGTATTGATCTGTTGCTGCTGGGTAATATTCTTCAACAGGCAAAAGATCAATACAATACTTTCAAGGTTTAGAAAGAGCCGCGTGTGATTATGGTTTATTGTTGATGAGCCACGAGATTATCACTTCATCTGATACCTCTATATCCTGCACGGTAAGATCACTGAACCCGGTGTCACTGTTGGAAGCAGACAAGGGTATAGGTGCATAATCACGGTAGCGTAGTCGTTTACGTAGTGAGTAATCTTCATTATATCCGTATCCGTACTGTATAGATTGAATGTTACCCAATGCTAATTTGGATTGGCGTGCAATGATGGCGGCACGTTCTTTTGCGTTTTGAATACTGAGTTCAATAAGTTTACCGCGGACCTCCGCCAGTTTTTCTTCCGATAAAATGAAACTGAATTGAAAATTAAGATCGAGCGTTGTCTCCATAAAAGCATCTACCAGTTTGGTAACGCGTTGTTGGTCATATTTAAATTCAAGAATGACAGACTGTGATGCTATATATCCGCTATCGACTATTACATCGTTTCTGTAAAATGAATTCTTTCCGGCATTAAAGCTGTTGCTTTTGATTTCAGTGTTTTTAAAACCAAGCTTTTCGAGTTGCTTCAGTAACGATGCGTTTTTTTCGTTTACACTTTTTACAGCCTTATTAAAAGCCAATTCAACGGAATTGAATGAGATGCTGATCACGGCCAGGTCCGGAGGTACCTGCATGCTTGCGTTACCTCGAACCTCTACAAGCGGAGGCTTCTGGTTCTGGGCGAAAACATGAATGATCAACAAGAGATAAAGCGAAGTGAAATATAGCTTCTTCATCACGTATAAGGTTTAGTAGAATGTATGAGTAACGAAAAATGCTTCCGAAAGTCACTTCACCTTCACGCCTTTATATAAAATCTCTCCCTTAACCAATCCGAATTTCTGGCGCGTTGCTTCGGGTAACGTATTTACGAAGTCGTCTTCAATAGCTTGCAGGCCGGCTTGCTCAATGCGTTTAGGGTAATCATGACCGTATTTACGAACGTGATCGTCCTGGCCGAAGATCCGCTCGCGTTCGCGCGGATCAGTAATTGTATTGTCTTCAAAGGTAGTGTCGGGCACCGGATTGAAAAACGGAACCTGCAGTATAGCAAAGCCCCCGGGTTTTAACACACGATTTATCTCGCGCATCGCCTGTATATCATCGCGTACATGTTCCAGTACGTGGTTGCAGAGCACGGCATCAAATGTATTTTCAGCAAACGGAATCTCATGTATATCCATCTTTACTTTGGCCAATGGAGATTCAATGTCAGCGGTGATATAGTTATCACCATGAACTTTCTCAAAGCGCTTGATGAAACAAGCCTCGGGCGCGATGTGCAATACATGAAGTTTTGATCCGAAGAAATTCGTTTTCTCTTTCAGATAAAGCCAGATGAGTCGGTGACGTTCCAGCGAAAGGCAATTTGGACACAATGCATTCGGTCTTGGATTAATCCGTCCGTACGGCAGCAAGGTGCGGTAACTCGTTTCACACACCGGGCAGGTAACAGCGCTGCCGCGGTAGAAAAGTCCGATAACGCGAACACCAAAACCACCAACACGTTGCAGATACTTGCGTGGTACAAAACGGATAAGCCAGGAAATGATTTTTTTCATGCGGGCGCAAAGATAAACGTTAATCGTTATCGGTTAATAGTTAATTGGCGGGTAATCATCAGGTACTTGCTTGCCGGCAGGCGAAAGAATATAAATTACCAGCTAAGAAAGTTTATGTCTATAGGAGTGGAGTTTATCGCGCTATTTCCAAGGGACGACTTCAATGCTGCCACGGTTTTGCCATCAGGCCATTCGCCAGGTTTTACCCGGTGAACAGAATAAAATGGAGATTGTATTTTGAATCCGGTGGAGGTCTTGTTTATACGTTGACTGAATTTCCTGAGCCCACCGATCGGGACAATCGACTCGGACTTCAGTTAAATGGAATAACAAAGTATGGCATAGGTTATGACATCAACATTTCAAGGAGTACTTCGATTATCGTCAGCGTCCGACATCTTCACATCTCCAATGGAAACACCAAAGGTGCAGCGCGGAATCCCTCTCACGACAGCAACGGGTTTTCTATAGGACTAGCGCACCGATTGAAATAGGTTGTAGATTGTGTGACGGTTATTGTCAATGAGACCTTTCCTCAAAATTCTTTCACAATCATAAAACTTTTCAAGCCCACTTATCATCTTTATATCAGAAAACGGCAGTAATGCCTAAATCCTTCGAAATTAGACCTCATGGCCGAGACCTTACTCGACATCGCGATGATGCATTCTGAAACCGTAATTGCCCGGGCGAAACAAGGCGACCAGAATGCTCAAGGTAAACTGGTGCAGTTGTGGTACAAACGTATCTACAACTTCAGCTACAAGTTTTTTATGGATCATGACCTGGCCATGGAAGTATCGCAGAAAACCTTTATCTCGATGTGCCGGAACCTGGCTGGCCTGCAGGACATTGCCCGGTTCAAGTCATGGCTCTATAAAATTGCTGTAAACTATTGCCGCGAGGAAGCCCGCAGAAAGAAAGGGAGCCGGTCGTTATCATTCGATGTGGTATGGAACCGTGAAGCTGAAGATTCGCCCAAGTGGGAGTCGTCATCACAGCGGTATGCGAACCCGGAAAGCCAATACCAGCAAGCCGAACTCTCCGACATTCTGCAGCAGGCGCTCTTTGAGCTGAGTGATGAACAACGCGAAGTGGTGATCATGAAGGAATACGAAGGATTGAAGTTTCGTGAGATCGCGGAAGTGCTGAATATATCAGAGAACACAGTGAAGTCGAGGATGTATTACGGTCTTGATGGATTGAAGAAAATTCTGGAACGAAAAAATATTACTAAAGATACAATTGGCTATGAGCTATAAACCTGATCAACACGATTGGATGGCTTACCTCTATGGCGAACTGGAGGGTGCTGAAAAAGAAAAGATGGAGCAGTATCTTTTATCGGATCCGCATGCACGCAAAGAACTGGAGCAATACCAGCAATTGCGCAAAATGATGGGCGCCGTAGAAGATAAAGAAGTAATTGCTCCGCCCATCGTAGTGGGCGATAATCGCCAGCGCTTTATCTGGAATACACCGGCCGTGCGCATGGTGGCCAGCATTGCGGCTTCTCTTCTTATCATCATCCTGGTGGGTAAACTTACCGGTACGCAAATAAGTATGTCGGGCAACGAGTTCAGGTTGAGTTTTGGTGATGCGCCTAAGCGTGAAGTGATACAGCCTGCAACGCAGGGGCTATCCGCCAACGAAGTGCAGAACATGATCAACGAGTCGCTTAACCAGAACAATATAGCGATGCAGGCAAGCTGGAAAGAAACACAGCAAAAGCTCGATGCTTCTATTCGCAGTAACCTCGCATCCAATTCCGGTAAGATCGACAAGCTGGTGAAAGAAGCTTCCAATGCTTCACAGGAACAGATCCGTCAGTTTGTATCAACGCTGCAGAACGACAATGCAGAAGTAGTAAAGAATTACTTTCAGCTTTCTTCAACCGAGCAGAAAAAATATATTGAGGGACTACTCGTAGATTTTGCAAAATACCTGCAGCAACAACGCAACGATGACCTGCAACTGGTGCAAACACAGCTGAAAGCGCTGGAGCAGAACACCGACATTTTCAAGCAGGAAACCGAACAGATACTAACCAGTATCATTACCACGGTGAATGGTGCTGAAGTAAAAGAAACGAAGTATTGATGATTCGGTATATATACCGATAAAGAAAAAATGAACAGACAATTAGATAATTCAAGGAATATGAAATCGATTATTCAAGTATGGATGAGCAGTGTGTTGGTGCTGGTGATCGGGGCTCACGTTGCAACCGCGCAGAAGATTGATGACGAGCGCATGAGACGGGATATAAGCGTAGCTGAAAATGTGCTGGGTACATTGATCAAACAACAATTCAGCAATCAGCGTACATTCTTTCAGTTAGAGATAAAAGGAAATTACCAGCAGGGATACGGTGTGACTTTTTCACTGCCTGCGGATTATACTACTCCGATAGCCTTCACGCTCGGCTCTGGCAATGGTGTGGTGGTATATAGCGATGAGTTTGAAGAGCCCGCTACTATTGATATACGCGGTAGCGAAGATGGCAGTGACGACCGCGCAGTGGTGAACGGCAGAAACACCTATAAGCTGAAAGAGAAAACAAAGGGCAGAACCCGTGGTGTTGACATGGACAGCATCCGCGATGCATACAACCTGAAAGTGATTGAAGCTGCAAAAGAATTTATACTCGATTACAGTGACATGATCTCACAGCTTGGTCCTCAGGAAAGAATCGTAGTAACGAACCAGGGCAACCAGCCGCGCGCATGGGTAGGTCAGTACTTCAACGCACCGAACCGTACGCACCTTTCCATTGAAGCATTGAAGTCAGATATAGCACAGTATAAAGCCGGCAAGCTGACGCGTGCACAGGCTGATGCGAAGATTAAAGTGGTGAATACAGAATCAACCAATGCGGTTGAACCTGATCTGGAACTACTGTCAAGTATATTCTCGCGCCTTTACCGTGTGGATCTGTCCAAAACATATTTCACCGAAGAGAATATATACTACGAACGTTTGAAAGATTACGGAGTGATCTACTACATGCAGGTATATAGCAGCAGCGAGCGCGACTACAAACGCTTCGATATGCCAACGCTGAACCTGCAGGATGTAGATCAGGCAACACGCAACAAGAAAGTAGGCGAGCTTTACCCGGCCTTTGAACGCGAGCTGAAAGAGAATGTATTGGAGTATGGTAAAACCGTAAAGAGTCTGAAAGATGACGAAGTGCTGATCTTCCAGGTGCGCCTTACACGCTGTGCAAGCTGTGGTATACCATCGTCACTCGAGATCTCTGTAAAAGGTTCTGTTCTGAAAGATGTGAATGCCGGTAAGCTGGATAAAAATGCAGCACTGGCGAAGCTTATCGTGAAGAAAGGCGAGAACCAGTAAGTAAGTTTACCATACGGTAATTTAAAATATAGTGTGCCGGCAGTACAATGTTATTACTTGCCGGCACGTTTGTTTCTTGCCGTTGATGTAGTTTTTTAAACCAATGGACTAATTATTGTAACCATCTGGCAAGAGTTGAGTACAGTTTAGAAAAGCGGATTGTGTAGTTGGGTGTGACCGGATATAGTGTTGAAGGCGTGTTAGAGGAGTAATCCGTTAATGATTTTTTTTACAAGCGAACCCTTTAACCTCTAATAACCTTCTGAAATGAAGAAAAAACTTCTAATCGGTGCAGGTGCATCTGCACTGTTGCTCATTGTATTTTTTATCGTCCGCGGCAACAAGGCCAACGAAGTTGCAGACGTGATCGCTGACGTAAAGCGAGGTCCTTTCAAAGTCGAGATCGAAACAACAGGCGAACTGGAAGCCAAGAACTCAGTGAAGATTCTCGGTCCGTCTCAACTGCGTGACTTTCGTATCTGGAATGTTACCATCCAGAATATCATTGATGAAGGCACCGTTGTAAAGAAAGGTGATTGGGTTGCAACACTCGATCGCTCCGAGTTCCAGAATCGCTTTAATGAAAAACAAATCGAGCTTGAAAAGGCAAATTCAAAATTTGTACAGACACAACTCGATACAACACTCACCATGCGCCAGTCGCGCGATGAACTTATCAACCTTCGCTATGGGCGTGACGAGAAGCAGATCATCCTTGATCAGTCCAAGTTTGAACCACCGGCGACCATCAAACAAAATGAAATAAACCTCGAGAAAGCAGTTCGCGCGTTGGAACAGGCAGAGGAGAATAACAAGATCAAAAAGAAACAGAACATCGAGAAGATGCGCGAAGTATCAGCCGAACTGCGCAAAGTACAAAATGAATTTACGTCCATGACCAAAGTAATGGAATCGTTCAATGTAACGGCTCCGGAAGATGGTATGGTGATCTATGAAAAAGGCTGGGATGGTAAACCGATCAAAGCAGGCTCACAAATAAACATGTGGGAACCAACGGTAGCTACACTACCGGATCTTACCAAGATGATGTCCAAAACGTATGTCAATGAAGTAGATGTACGCAAAGTAAAAGCAGGGCAGGATGTTAGCATTGGTCTTGATGCATATCCTGATAAGAAGTTAACCGGTAAAGTAATTCGTGTGGCCAACGTAGGTGAGCAACGTCCGAACTCCGATGCAAAAGTATTTGAAGTAGCCGTTGAGATCAACGGTACGGATCCTACGCTGCGTCCTTCCATGACTACCAGCAATCGCATCATCGCGAGTGTAATTGATAAAGCGATGTTTATACCCTTGGAGTGTCTGCACAGCCAGGCTGATACCGTAACGTATGTATATAAAAAGGACGGTATAAATATAGTGAAGCAGGAAGTGATGGTAGGACAGACCAACGCCAACGATGTGGTTATACTGGGCGGTCTTGCTGAAAGTGACCGGGTATATCTTTCAATACCTCCAGGAACAGACGATGATGCCATCACACTACTCAAGGAGATGAACGGCAAGCGCAAGAAGAAAGAACAGGAAGAAAAACCTGAGGCACCGGCCAAGGCTATACCGACAGCTTCGAACCATTAATCTGTTCATTGTATGATTCCACCACGAATATTGGCAAACCTCTCCATTGCTATAGGGGCGGTTATTTCCAACAAAGTGCGCTCCTTGCTTACAGCGCTGGGTATAATCTTTGGTGTGGCGGCTGTTATTGCCATGCTCGCCATAGGGAACGGAGCTCAACGTGAAATTCTTGACCAGATAAAACTGGTAGGTGTAAACAACATCGTGATCAAACCAATTGTTGAACAGAAAGAAGAAAAGATCGAAGAGCAGACAGGGCAGAAGGATAAAAAGAAATTTTCCCCCGGCCTTACCATGCGCGATGTGAATAACATCAAGCAGACCATTCCCGGTATAGCAAGTATATCTCCGGAAATAATTCTGGATACGTATGTGATTCGCAGCGGTCTGAGACGTTCCGCCAAACTGGTAGGTGTGGAGCCGGTATATTTCACGATCTATAATTTTGAAATGCTCGATGGCAAACCCTTTACGCAAGAGCAGGAACGATTAGGTTCACCGGTTTGTGTTATTGGTAGTTCTATAAAAGCAAAGTTCTTCCCGACTGAAAATCCAATCGGTAAAACCATCAAGGTAGGACAGCACTGGTTAACCATTGTTGGCGTGTTGAAAGAACGCGCGGTGTCTGAATCGAGCATCAGTAAACTGGGTATACGCGATTTTAATATGGATGTGTATACACCTATACAATCTATACTGATTCGCTATAAGAACCGCGATAAAATTACCGGTGAACAACTTCGGTTAGAGTCTATGCGCAGCCGCGGCATGGTGTTCTCCAACAGCCAGAACAATGGTGAACAAAGTGAGGCGGAGCGGAAAAATTACCACCAGCTCGACCGACTGGTTATACAGGTAAATGAAACGAGTCAGCTTACACCAACGGCAGAGATACTCTCCCGATTACTCAAACGCAGACACTACGAAGTAGTGGATTATGAAATTGAGATTCCTGAAATGTTACTCAAACAACAGCAACGCACTAATGATATATTCAACTACGTGCTCGGAGCCATTGCCGGTATATCTTTATTGGTAGGTGGTATAGGCATCATGAACATTATGCTCGCTTCTGTATTGGAGCGCATCAAAGAGATCGGTCTGCGATTATCCATAGGTGCCAAGAAGAGCGATGTTATACAACAGTTCCTGTTCGAGGCTATCATGATCAGCGTTACCGGTGGTATCATTGGTGTTATACTTGGTGTAACCCTGGCATACCTGGTCTCCAAGTTTGCCGGTATACCTACCATCATCAGTTTTACATCCATCGTGTTATCATTCGGTGTGGCCGCTACAGTCGGGTTGATTTTCGGAATTGCCCCGGCCCGTAAAGCTGCTAACCAGGACCCCATCACATCCTTACGATATGAATAAAGTATATTCTTCTCTACCTGTTTTTGTATTCTTTTTTCTCATCACTTCTTTTTCATACGCCCAGAATGTATTCACGCTGGATGATATCATTGTGCGTTCAAAAGGACAATCGCCTGCTTCCAAACAGGCAGAGACACGAAAAGAAAACCGCTACTGGCAATACCGGTTCTATAAATCAAACTATAATCCGCAACTGCGCCTCGAAGGGAGTTTACCCAGCTACTATAAACGGGTAAACCAGATACCGCAGCAGGATGGTACCTTTCGATATATACCGGTAGAGCAAACCAATAACTATGTAAACCTCGGTCTGCAACAACCACTTCAGTGGACGGGCGGTGTGATCTCTGCCAACAGCAGTCTTGGATACTTTAAAGATTTCAATGACCCTACATCTTTAGCAGAGCAGTGGAGTGGAACGGTGATGAATATACAACTCAATCAACCGCTCTTCTCATTCAATACACTTCGCTGGGATCGCAAGACAGAACCCTTGCGTTATGAAGAATCCAAACGCGAATATGTAGAGCAAATGGAATTTATATCGCGCGAAGCTGTCAGTCGTTTCTTTAATGTATTGCAGGCGCAGATCAATTTGCAGATCGCTACATTCAACCTGGCCAACAACGATACGATCTATAAGATTGAACAAGGCCGCTATAACATCGGTACAACTTCGCAGGATAAATTGCTTCAGGTAGAATTGCAGTTGCTGCGCTCGCGCCAGGATGTAGCACAGGCAACACTCGACCAGGAAACAGCACGATTACAACTGCGTACCTATATAAGTCTTACCGAGGGTGAAACATTTGCACTTAGCTTACCGGAATTCATTCCATCCTTTGATGTTACCGTAGATGAAGCACTTGAACATGCGCGCAAGAATCGCGCGGCCTATATAGCATTCGAACGAAGGCGCATTGAAGCCGATCGCGAAGTAGCGGAGGCGCGTGGTCAGCGTTTTCAAACAGAGCTTACGGCTGCATTTGGTTTGAATAACAATGGTTTGATGTTGAATGATGTATATACCGATCCTTCGGAACTGCAGCAATTTAACCTGACGCTGAGTGTGCCGGTACTTGACTGGGGGCGAAACAAATCGCGGATGCGCACCGCCATCGCCAATAAAAAACTGAACGACTATATCATTGCACAGGATGAGATAAACTTCGAGCAGGAGGTAATGACACAGGTGCGTCAATTCGAAATGCTGAGACTTCAGATTGAGATCACGAAGAAAGCAGACGAAGTTGCTACGGAGCGTTATAATGTAGCACAGAACCGTTACCTGATCGGCAAGATCGATATCACCAACCTGAATATAGCCTTGACCGAGAAAGATGATGCAAAGCGAAGCTATATCCAGGCGCTGAAATCTTTCTGGACAGCTTATTATGATCTGCGCAGATTAACACTATACGATTTTTCTACCAAGCAGCTTTTGTACAAGCCTGAGTAGCGTATCGCAAGTATAATTATACATTAAAACAAAGAGGAGGTATATAAAGCATATACCTCCTCTTTTGTTTTTTTTCGCAGGCTACTATATACCTGTGTACGTGAAAGGTGTGATCGCCTTCAGACGTTCTTTCAATGCAGGCTTCACATTTAGTGTATCGATGAAATCAGCGATGCTTTGCTGTGTCATCTTTTCATTTTTGCGGGTAAGGGCTTTCAACGCTTCATACGGATTCGGATATCCTTCTTTGCGGAGTATAGTTTGAATGGCTTCCGCCACCACAGCCCAGTTGTCATCAAGATCGCGGTTGATCGCAGCCTGATTCAGTTCCAGTTTGCTGATACCCTTCAGTAAAGATTGCATGGCTATATAGGTATGCGCAAGCGGCACACCTATATTTCGTAACACCGTAGAATCTGTGAGGTCGCGCTGCAGGCGGGATATTGGTAATTTCCCGGAAAGGTGTTCAAAGATCGCATTCGCGAATCCTAAATTACCTTCTGCATTTTCAAAGTCGATCGGGTTTACTTTATGCGGCATAGCCGATGAACCAATCTCGCCTTCCTTGATCTTTTGTTTGAAATACTCCATCGAAATATACTGCCATACATCACGGCTGAAGTCGATGAGAATGGTATTGATACGTTTCAGGTTGTCGAACAACGCTGCTATATTATCATAGTGCTCGATCTGTGTTGTCGGGTAACTTCTTACAAGTCCTAAATGATGGCAGAACTCATCACCGAATTTATTCCAGTCCGTGCCCGGGTAGGCTATAGCATGCGCGTTGAAATTACCGGTGGCACCGCCAAATTTACCGGCATGCGGCACGGTGCGCAGTTGGTTGAGTTGTTTCTCCAGGCGCGCAGCAAACACCATAATCTCTTTACCCAAACGTGTTGGCGATGCAGGTTGGCCGTGTGTAAATGCCAGCATCGGAATATCTTTCCACTCAATGGCCAGCACGTTGAGTTTGCTCAGCAACATCTCGGCAGAGATCAGGTATTCACGTTCAATGAACTCTTTCAACAACAAAGGTATAGCCGTGTTGTTAATGTCTTGAGACGTTAACCCGAAGTGAATAAACTCTTTGAAGTGATCCAGTTTCAGGCGTTCAAATTCTTTCTTGATAAAGTATTCAACAGCCTTTACATCGTGGTTGGTTGTTTTTTCGATCAGCTTGATCTCGCCCGCATGGAATTCAGTAAAATTCTTGTAGATCTTTCGCAGGTCGTTCAGCATGTGTACCGGAAAGTCTTCAAGCTCCGCGATGGTGGCAGACATCGCGATGAAATATTCGATCTCTACCTGTACACGGTACCGCATTAATCCGAATTCAGAGAAATAAGGGGCCAGAGGCTTAACAGTTTCAAAATACCGGCCGTCAACGGGCGATATAGCGGTGAGTGGATTTAATTGCACGATGTCAGTGTTAAAGCTCAAAATTAATCGCTTATGGCTATACACCCAAATCTTGCCGATAATGGCTTTACGATCTGTGTTTTAAACCGTTGAGGTACATTTTAGCTGTGTTACAGGCAATTAAGGCGCTTGAAATGCGTTCGCTGTGTACTTTGATACACGGTTTACCTTTTTACAAAGAAGAATCCTAACTACTTTTGTGGTGAAGGAATTATATTTTAAGAATTATATTTTATCGCTGCCTGGGTCTTCAAAAGGCCGGGTATAACTACATAACTGATTAAGAGAATGGCGTTTAGTTTTTTTAAGAAATCCAAGCAGGAACCGAAGAAGGAAGAAACCACACACAGCGGACCGCACTACTACGACCTCAAGGTCAAGTCGATCATTAACGAAACGAAGGATGCCATCACGATTGTATTCGAGCAACCTTCGGGAAAAAATATAGGGTATAAGTCAGGGCAGTTTTTAACGCTGATCGCCAACGTACAAGGCAAGGAAGTGCGCAGGGCCTATTCATTGTGCAGCTCACCGTTTGTAGATGAAGACCTGGCCGTAACGGTAAAACGTGTGGAGCAGGGATTGATGTCGAACTGGTTGCCGGATAATCTGAAAGAAGGGCAGACGCTGAAGGTGATGGAACCGATGGGACAATTCACAACAGAGTACGATGTAAAAGGCAAGCGCCACATCGTAATGTTCTCCGGTGGCTCCGGTATAACTCCGATGATCTCCATCATCAAGAGTATACTTTCACAAGAGCCTGACAGCATTGTGTCGTTGATCTATTGCAACCGCGATATAGACAGCATCATCTTCCGCGATGAACTTGATAAATGGCAGACGAAATATGAGGGGCGCCTGCATGTTATACATGTACTCGACAACGCTCCGATGAACTGGCAGGGATATTCGGGTTTACTGAACCACGAGATGCTTGTAAAATTATTCGAGCGTGTTCCGAACTGGGGCATCGACAAAACTACATACCTGATGTGCGGACCGGAAGGCATGATGAAGAATGTCGAGACATTACTGGATGTACATAAGATTCCGAAAGAGAAAATTTTCAAAGAGAGCTTTGTGCAAGGTATACTTGATAAGAAAGAGGAGAAGCCCGCGGCCACCGGTGATGTCAAAGCACGCGAAGTAACCATTCGCTACGATGGTCAGGAATACAAAGTACAGGTAGAGCCCAACAATACTATACTTCAAAGCGCGCTCGACCAGGGAATCGATCTTCCATATTCATGTCAGAGCGGCTTGTGTACAGCTTGCCGCGGTAAAGCATTAAGCGGGCAGGTAAAACTCGATGAAGAAGAAGGACTCTCACAATCCGAACGTGCCGAAGGCTACGTACTCACCTGCGTAGGCCACCCGTTGACGGATGATGTAGTCATTGAGATTGGATAATGAGAAATAGCTGCGAGCTTTGAGCTGTGACTCGCGCGAGAGACAAAGGAAAGGTCGCTGGCTACAAGGTGCTGGTTGCAGGAGGAGTATCTTAATTTAGAGTTGTTGGTACCCCGGTAATAAGTGAGTATATATCGTCATTAGGAGTAAACACGATAGCAGTTTTTCTACCTTGAAGCCAGCAGCTTGCAGCCAGTAAGCCTTCTGGCAGCTCGTAGCTCACGGCTCGCAGCTCTCTTTCAAAGAGTGCTTCTTATTCTCCGAGATATTCTCCACCGTCCAGGTGATCTTTTTTACGAAGTTGTGTTGGCGTACGGGGCAGTCGCCTTTGTCGCAGATGGGACATGAGGTCTTGAGACAGCCATCGGTGTGGATGAAGAATTCAACGGAGCTGCCGAAACGATCGCGTACCAGTCCGGTGAGTTTATCAATTTCAAGGTGAGCTTCGTTTACGTTGAGGTACCACGGCACAGTAAGGTGACAATCCATGTGCAGTTGGTTGCCATATTTGATGATGCGCATGTTGTGCAGATCGATCCAGTTCCAG
The DNA here is from genome assembly GCA_902168205.1 of uncultured Chitinophaga sp. Taxonomy (GTDB): domain Bacteria; phylum Bacteroidota; class Bacteroidia; order Cytophagales; family Cyclobacteriaceae; genus Ohtaekwangia; species Ohtaekwangia kribbensis. The sequence goes on from CABHOK010000003.1 coordinate 1,560,434, forward strand.
TTACGATTACTGTTCAGCAATCCTACCATTTTTATTAACAGATCACGATCCGTTTCATCCATGATACCCGCCAGCGAGCTGCGCAGAATTTTATACCCGGTACGCATGATGATGAGGGCAAACACAATCGCCACTACACTATCGAGCCAGAGTATATTTGTGAAATACACTACGATCAATCCGGCTGTTATACCCAGCGTTGTATAGGTGTCTGACTGTAAATGTTTACCGCTGGCATGCAGGGCCATGGAATTGTTGCGCTTGCCGATACGAATACAGATCATTCCCATGATATAGTTGAGCAAGGCTGTTATGCAGATCAGGCCCATACCGATGTCGAGCTTGTGAAGTTCCCTGGGGTGAATCAGGTTGATGATCGCACTGTAGATAATGAAAATGCCGGCGACAAAAATGAGACTGCCCTCCAGGGCAGCCGATATAAATTCAACTTTGCCGTGTCCGTACGGATGATCTTCGTCCTGGGGCTTGGCTGCAACGTAGAGGCTATACAAACCAATAAAACCGGCCACGATGTTAACAATACCTTCCAGTGCATCGGTGAGAATGGCTACCGAATGCGTAAGGTAATAGGCGATCACTTTGACAATCAGGAGAGATACCGAAAGTACCGCCACCCATTTCTGAACTTGAATATTTTTCTTTGCTGCCTCCACGATCTATAACCCAGGATGGGGCGCAAATAACAATTATCTTTTTGATTTTCGAAGCAATTTTATGACTGCGGGAATGGCAATAATAACCCACACCACGTTGATGAACGTATTGGCAAACGCACCTTTATAAATAGAATAGATAATGAGCAGTAAACCTCCCGTGATGTTCAGAAAATAGAACAGGAACGTGTCGGACCGCAACCGTTGATAACTGTTTAGTCCATAAGCAATAATAACTTCAAACGAGCCGATCCAGCCCAGTATTTCGATTAGCGTTTCCATCGTGTGACAAAATACAAAGATGTTTGTGAGAACGTTCGAACGTTCAGAATTTTATGCGTGTCTGAAATTTTAGATCGCTGCGCACAGAGCCGTCCGTCTTATCAACCCCCGAACCAATCGCATCACGGTCGGTATACTGTGTGTCTGCATAGCGGACCCAGAAACTTACGTACGAATTGAGTTTATACTCCAGTAGTATATACCGGCGGATGCCTCTGCCATAATAGGCTGGCAATGAAAACGCGAGCCATACATCATTCTCATATACATATTGCCGGTTGTCGTAGTCATCGGTATCAAACAACGCATACCGCGCAGTAACTTCGAGTTTTCGCATGTTGAAACGAATGTCTTGTATCAACACCATGCCGCGGGTTGTCTGGTGATGAATGGAGTAAGAACTGAATTGCAACCGTGTTTTAAAACGAACATGATCGGATGCACCAATGTCACTGCTGATCCAGTAATTATACTTTCTGCCCCGATCAGTTGTGTAAAGCGTTGATGCCGGTGATGCTATATTCCGAACCTTTGCCTCTTCACGAATTTGTGCGAACAGCGTAGTCTTTCGTGAAGGTTGGTAATTGACCCGTACCAACCACTCATGCCCGTCAGAGGGAGTGTAGATGCGATAGCGTAGCCACGCAAACTGAAACAGGTCTATATAGCCGGTAACATTAAGCCTGCGGTGAAAGGTATATTTCCAACCCCAGTATGTGCCGCGTTCATTCTGTGTCGTACTCCCTTCAGCAAATGCGTTGGAATAGAACGCATGGTACGACCGATCGAAATTCCGGTAGAGTAAAGCGAGATCAACACGCGGAGCCATATTCCAGAGAACACCCGCTACATACGCGCTGCCGCCATGAAGCGAATGTGAAAACTCACTGAAGAACGCTGCGTTACGAAGTGTATAATTCAGATAGCTCCCTATATTTTCATTGCGCGTTCCGCTGAATATAAACTGGTTATAGCGTGTGGCAGTCTTTGCTACGGCATGGTCATACACAATCTGGTTGTAGAGTATACCGGCATCCATTCGCTGGGTTTTGTATTGGATAACGCTTCCTAAATTCTGTTCACCTGTCGCAGCTCGTTTCGCCAGTTCTTTTTCGTTTCGGTGTAGTCCGGTAGTGATCAGCGAAGATATGATCGATGTTTCCTGTATACTATCACTAACCTGTGCATCGCGTTTGGTGCTCGAGAAGAACCCTGACCAGTATATATTTCGGGAAACTTCCAATGTAGCAGCGATGCCGCGCAGGTTACCTGCTTCGGAAAACGATGTATAGGGTAAATGGCCGATGTTGCTTCTGCGTACAGTCGTGATGGTTTCTCCGCCTTTCCCCATCCCAAATATACCTCCGATCATCAGTCCTTGTCCAAACTGGCTTTGAAAGTCTCCGATAACAAGGTTCTTCAGCCTGCCTTTGTTTTGCAACTGCGCATGAAAAGATATATAGTCAAATCCATATTGATGTCGCGATTGATTCCAGGTCATTTGTTCACCAGCATCTTTCTCGGCTGAAAATCCAAAACTGAAATCACCCGGCCTGCTTGAACGGAAGCGAACCGAGAGTTTATCAGGCGATCCTTTAAAATGATTATCGGCATCTGTCTCCGATCGAAAGCCTGCTTTGGTTTGTAACATGCGTTCATAGCGCATGATGAAGTAATTATCAGATTCATCTTTTACCCGTTGCCAAAGCGAGCGGTTAATGGTGGAGGCCGGATCCCGAACCTGTATATAAGGAGTTATCTTTTGAATGGTAACCAGATCGAATCCCGGCACAGCCTGCAATTCATAGACTGAAAGTAAATATCCGTTTATAAGCCGGTACTCCAGCAGGTTTTTAATTTGCTCTTCACTCAGGATTTTGAGAAAGCGAAGTTCTTCATCCGTGGCTTCGTTAACATCAAGCGGGTGGGCGAGAAGCTGTGCAAGATTATCGTAGAGATCTTCGTAATTCAGGTCAAGATCTTGTGCACCGTAGAGGTCGTCTGCGATCTTTTGAAAAACATTTTCACCATCAACAGCGTCCTGCGCGAACACAAGTAGCGTTCCCGACATAAACAACATTAGCAGTAAATATCTCATGGACGTTTCGCTTTCAAACGGTAAGCAACGGTAGCCTGGTGACGTGCTCCCTGTTCGGTGTTTTGCATAAAGGCATAGTCAATGCGAAACTTCTCGGGCTTGAAGCCGAGTCCGACAAACGCAGCATTGGGTTTCAGGTTAACCCCGGTACGAAACCAGAATTTTTTATAGAACTCATATTCAAGTCCGGCTTTCCACACCGGTGTATACTCCAGATCTTTCTCCAGCTCGGATGTTACCAGCAGTTTATCAGTAGGCGTAAAAGCTATACCTACCGTGAGTGTTGTGGGGAGCCGCTCATCGTCTTCCGAAAGTGTCGGCTGGTTAATGTTGGAAATATAGGCTCCGACCGAGAACGCTGACGATAAGGTTGCAATACCACCAAACCCTAAACTCAATACACCTTTATTTCCAAAACCTTCTGCATGGTATTGTATATAGTTTAAACGTATACCGAGCGAAGCCAGACCAAACGTGTTGCTGAAACCGGCCGTGACAACTTGTTCGTTATAGAGGTCATCGCCAAAACGAAATATACCTATACCGGTAACTCCGAAGGATATCGGTAATATAGCAACAGCAGCCATGGTGTTAAATGCCGCTATACCGGGTCGCGCTTCGTATGTGCAGGCCGTTGTAATCTGATTTACTTTCGCAAGACCACCTATATTATTGAAAACAGACCATTCATCGGTGAGTGCGGCAGAAGCAAGGCCTAAGCCCTGCGCACGAGCACCCATTTGTGTAGAGGCACTTTGTGCGAATATAGTATAGGGTATACATGTCAGGCATGCTATAAGTACTAATTTTATCACAACGTTTTTAATTGATACCGGCTAAAAGTAGCGGGTTGTAAAGCATTGCTCCAAGCGAATGGAAGAAGATATTAATGCGGTATCAGGACGAAATATAGCGTCCCTGTTATAGAATGAAATCGTTCGGTTGTTATGTACTATATATAGTACTATATATACTTGAAGAGGCGAAATATACCGGATAAATCCGGTGCGTAGAGAGAATGTTACTCTACGCTGATCTCTTTGGCAAGACCCATCGCGTTAAAGCGAATGGCCAGTCTCAAAGCACTGTCAGAATGTTGCTCGCACTCGGGTGCAGGTTGCAGATAATAGTAGTAGAATTTCTGGTTACGCTTGTAGAGTTCGTTACGATCAGGTTTACCCAGAACCTGTACAATTTCCATTTCACTCAGGCCGAGCAATGCAGCCTTCTGTTCTTTCAGTGTTTCGATGGAGGTAACACGGGCACCACTGCATCCGTTCTTGTCATTCATCCATACTTCCGTTTCAATACCTTTCAATTCCGGTAACGGCTTTCTGCACGACAGGCACATCAGGCATACCAGCAGACAACCAACACTAAGACTTCTCATGCGTACAAATAAAATAAAACCAGCTTGCTGAAATTATAAAATATAGCGCACCCACACCGTACAGCCACACAGGCCATGTATTAAGGTACACCGCTACTATCAGAAGGGCTGGGTATAAAACGATGCGGAACCACTCGGTCCGCTTTACCCACGCTCGTCCTTCAAATAACACGCTGCAATTTACAACCACAACCGAGATGAGGATAGTAATAAACAGATTTTCTGTTGTTGTAAAACGATCACTTCCATCGGCCTGCTTCTGACTGAATAGAAACAACGCAGTGCCCGCCAGGCAAAGTACATATTGAAAGAGCACATAGCTGGTTAATAACAGACCGGAAGGAGTTTCGTATTTCCGGTACGCGGCTTTATCAACAGCCGGTGCTGCGCGGTAGCCACCAAGATAGTCGGGGAGCCACCCCGGTTTTTTAAAGAGGTAGCGGATGCGGTCGCTCCATTTCGGAATGCGCTGCAGATCTTTTTGCATATCAACATAATGACTCACGTTGGCAAACACGGCATTCCAGCTGTTAAGCGGTTTGGTAATGCCGTAGGTGGGCTTCTCTTCTTCAGCCTGAAAGGTGCCAAACATCCGGTCCCAAATGATGAGCGACCCTGCGTGGTTCTTGTCGATATACTTCGGATCACGACCGTGATGCACGCGATGATGAGACGGTGTGTTAAAGACATATTCGAACCATCCGAGTTTACCGATCGTCTCGGTGTGTATCCAGAATTGGTAGAGTGTGTTGAGTGAAGAGATCAATACAAAGTCGAGTGTTTCAAATCCAAAGAAGGCAATGGGAAGACTGAAGCCGAACGTCCACACTACTTGCAATGAACTTTGACGGAGCGCTACCGACAAGTTATACTCTTCGCTCTGATGATGCACAACATGACCACCCCAGAACAGATTTACCTCGTGGCTCATACGATGAGCCCAGTAATAAGAGAGGTCAACCAGCAGGAAAAGTACAAGCCAGTATAGTGCGTTACGCTCCCAGGTGAAGAGCGTGTAGTGTTCAAATAAATACTGGTAAGCGCCAACTGCGAATATCTTCAGAAACAACCCGGAGAGTTGCTGGGTAATGCCGCAGCTCAGGTTGGCAATGGTATCGGGCAGGCGGTAAAGTTTTTGATGCGTAAAGCGTTCGATCAGCAATTCAATGCCGATCAATAAAAAGAAGATCGGGATGGATAGTACAATTGGGTTTGGGCTCATGGTGGTTTAGGTTGTAGCGAGTTATGGCTGTCTATGTTTTCATACGAGCAGAAGGGAAGGTGAAAGTTCTAAAAACAAAAAGCGATAGTAGGAGATACCATCGCTCTTCTGATTTTTTCAGGATAAAGATCAGTTACCGCTGAAGAGATTTTTTTGGGCGTCATCAACTTTGTTTTCAGCAGCTTCTTTTACTTCGGCTGCTTTCTCTTCAATAGCGCTGACAACAGATGATACTTTTTCTACTACTGCATCTTTAAGCTCTACAGCTTTTTCTACAGCAGCAGCAGATAAGTCTGCAGCCTTCTCGGTTACAGCTTTCTTAACGGCCTTCGCCTTGGTTGCTACTTTGCTGGTAAATGATTTTTTAGCTGCCTTCTTCGGAGTTTTTTTAGCGGCTTTCTTAACAGCCTTCACTGCTTTTTTAGCAGCTTTCTTCGGAGCCTTCGCAGCTTTTTTAGCGCTCTTTTTTGCCGCCTTTGTTGCCTTCTTGGCAACTTTTTTAGCGGCTTTCTTAACAGCTTTCTTCGCTGTTTTTTTAGCAGCTTTCTTAGATGTTTTCTTTGCTTTTTTTGCCATAGCGGTGAATGTTATGTATTAGGTACCGAAAAGTTAGTTAATAATCTTTTTACTTCTGAAGGAATATATAGATTTTATTCAAAATATATCTCTTCATGTAGCATGGTGTATACCTTGCAGCAGGTATGGATATGCACTATAGCGGTGCGTTTTACTTCGGTTATCCATGCCGGTAAATACATTCAGCGGAACAAGACTATAGTTCGTTACTCGCACGTCTTCCTGCGTACGCTGCGTGTATAGATCGCGTTAATATAGCTGAAAATAAAGCTTTTGGCCATGTTGTATGCTTGCAGACATCAACAGATATAGCATCGTTCAGCTACACCAGTACACCGGTAGAACGATCGGCAGAAGCTTCCGGTATACCCGTTGCACATTTCTTTACATCATGCATGCGCGGAATGTTGTGGCGGATCATTTCTTTCTCCGCCCAATCGCTTAACAGCTTGATGAACGGTATAAGCTCATGACCACTGCCGGTAAGTTGATACTCCACCCGTGGCGGAAGTTCTATATACTCATGGCGTGTTATCAGTCCGTCATCTTCCAGTTCCCGTAAGGCTTGCGTCAGCATTTTGGGTGTTATACCGGTAACGGCTTTTCGCAGCTGGCCATAGCGCAGCAGCCCTTCGCCCAGGTGCCAGAGAATCCGGCCCTTATGTTTACCTCCGATGTGTTGAAAACCATAGTCAACAGAGCATTGAGGTGCAGTGTCTTTTTGCTTCTTCATATACCTGAAAATTTTTTCTGACTGATTATCACCGTTAGTATCCTTTTGGTGCGCAGGGTACCAAAAAGTGCATACTTGATAGCGGCTTCACCGTCATGTTAGTTTGCTTCATTATGTAACGCAATTTTTATGAAGACCATTCAATCAGACAAATTTGGAATTGAAAATTTAAAAATCACATCCACTCCGAAACCAACGCCCGGCCCTCATGAAGTGCTGGTAAAGATAGAAGCTGCATCGTTAAATTACCTCGACCTGATGGTGATCAACGGGCAGTATAATCCTCAACTTCCGTTGCCACACGTTCCTTGTTCCGATGGCTCGGGCACCGTGGAAACTACCGGAAGCAACGTAACCCGTTGGAAAAAAGGTGATCGTGTCACTACACATTTCATTCAGCAATGGATCAGCGGAAGCAAAACACCTGAGTTATTCTTAAGTCGCACCGGTCTCGAACATCCCGGTGTACTGCGAGAGTATATTTCCATTCCTGAAACTGCGCTCGTGCGTACACCCGATATACTTTCAGCAGAGGAAGCCTCTACATTGCCGATAGCAGCACTCACAGCCTGGACCGGACTATTCGAATACGCGCGATTAAAACCCGGACAAACACTGCTGACACAAGGGTCTGGTGGTGTATCGATCTTTGCCCTGCAGCTCGCTAAAGCAGCCGGGGCGCGGGTTATTGCGCTGTCCGGTTCACCTGCAAAACTGGAGAAGCTTCGCGCGCTCGGAGCCGATGAAGTGATCAACTATCGCGAGACTCCCGACTGGCATGTTGAAGCAAGGCGTTTGACGGATAGGGAGGGCGTTGACGCTATTCTCGATGTAGTAGGAACGGACACGCTTACCAAATCTATTTACGCGATTAAAGCCGATGGATTTATAGGCCTTACGGGAAATCTCTCCGGTGCTGTAGTACCGTTTAATATATATGACACGGTGCCGGCCAACGCAACCCTGCGCGGTATATCGGTGGGAAGTGTTGAGAATTTCAGAGCACTGCTGAAAGCTGTTGAGACTGTAAAGCTGAAACCTGTTATTGATTCGGTATTCCCGATGGATAGGATACAGGAGGCGTACCGATACATGCAGCAAGGCACGTTCTTTGGGAAGATTGTGATCAAGATAGATTGAGGGGAAGGCTGCTGGCTGCAGGATGGTAGCGGTGAGGTTACGAGGGGAGCTATAATTCGTTAATCCACCTATATGATCTATATGTAAAGAGAGAGTCGTTGTATTGAAACGCTCTCTCTTTATAAATAGCAATGACAGGTAAGATCGTTGCTTTTATATTCTGGCCTGATAGGTATATAGTTCGAAGTACCGGCCTTTCTTTTCAATAAGTTGTTCGTGTTTGCCGCGCTCTTGTATCTCGCCTCCTTCAATTACCAGGATCTGATCGGCCTGGCGGATGGTGCTTAACCGGTGCGCGATCACAAAGGTTGTGCGGCCTTTCATCAGTCTGCTGAGACTGTCCTGTATTAACGATTCTGATTCGGTGTCAAGATTAGATGTCGCTTCATCGAGAATGAGAACGCGCGGGTTGGCCAGTATAGCACGTGCAATAGCAACACGTTGGCGCTGTCCACCGGAGAGTTTTACACCCCGTTCGCCAATAACCGTATCGAGTCCTTTCTCGAATGAATCCGTGAACTGATCGACATTGGCAGCACGAACTGCCTGCAGCAATTCTTCTTCAGAAGCGCCCGGGCGTGGGAAGAGTATATTTTCACGAATCGTTCCTTCGAACAGAAAGTCGTCCTGTAATACAACTCCCAACTGACTCCGGTAACTGTCCAGCGAAACTTTCGCGAGATCAACACCATCTACCGTAATAGTACCGCTCTCCGGATTCAGGAAGGAAGCAGCGAGTCCGGCAATGGTTGTCTTGCCTGAACCTGATGTACCCACCAGGGCCGTAACGGTACCGTTAGGCGCAGAGAAACTGATGTTTCTCAAAACAGATTTACCTTCGTCATACGCAAACGACACGTTGTTAAAAGCTATATCGCCTTTGATCGTGCCGATCTTCATGGTGCGCGTGATGCCATCGTCTTCCGGTGTCATGTTCATGATCTCTTCCGTACGATCGAGCCCGGCAAACGCTTCGGTCAATTGACTGCCGATGTTACTCATCTGCACAATAGGAGCGATCATAAAACCAAGGTACAGCGTGAAGGAAAGAAAGTCTCCGAAGGTCATGTTCCCATGGATGATCATATACCCACCAATCCCCATAATACCTGTGCTGGCGAGTCCTAAGAGAAACGTTGCTGAACTAGTAACGAGACTCGTAGAAGTGAGACTTTGTTTTACATTGAGGAAAAGTTTTTCAACGCCTGCCTCAAATGTTTTGATCTCCTGTGCTTCGGCATTGAAACCTTTGATAACGCGAACACCGTTGAGTGTTTCCGTTAAGCGACCGGTAACTTCTGCGTTGAGTTTGCCGCGTTCGCGAAATATAGGGCGTATCTTGTTAAACGCCTGCAGGGATATAAATCCAAATATGGCAACGGGCAATAATACATACAGCGTCATCATCGGGCTGATGTTGATCAACAGCACCAGGCAGATTACTGCGCTGAGCAATCCACCCACGAGTTGTACCAGGCCGGTACCCACCAGGTTGCGTACGCCTTCTACATCCGTCATGATGCGCGATACGAGCGCACCCGATTTGCTGTTGTCGAAGAAACGCACCGGTAGTCTGAGAATCTGTTTCTGAACTTTTACCCGTAACACCGATATAAGGTGCTGCGCTTCAACACTCAGTAACTTGGTGAGCAGAAAAGATGTTACTGCTTGTATTATGATAGCACCTACTACACCGCCCAGCAGATAATATAGCATGGTGATGTTCTTCTTGGCGATCACTTCGTCAACCAGGTATTTACTAGCCCACGGTAGAACAAGGCCGGAGATGCGGCTGATAACAATGAGGATAAGACCAACAAACAAAAGATTTCTGCGGGGCCATACAATGGTTTTAAAAACATGGCCAATAGTAACTTTCGGTTTCGACATTGAACGTTTGATTTGAGGTACGCAGAGAACAAGACGGAAGACAGATTAGTTTTATTCTTCCCGCCCATAAAATAAACGTATTTTTTCATTTGTGCTGTCCGGAATTTACCGGCATGTCAAATTCGATGTTGAGATCTACTTTAGCGTAATTATAGTGTATAGCCTCCTGTTCATTGGGCAGGAGGCTGTGTTGATGAGTATATAATATATTCTAAATGATTAAAAGCCGTTTACGCAGTATAGGCGATCATAGTTTGATTTTTATAGCATCGCCTTTGTAACTCACCACCTTGTTATACTTTTCTGATAGTGCGGGACCTGTTCCTTTACCAGGCAACACCGTGATAAGATTGAATGTTCGATTGGTAAGCATACCCGGGAACGAACCCTTTCTTTTTGAAATGGTTAAAACTTTTTGCTTATCGTTCCAGTGAAATGTTACTTCAGAATACTGCCCTTTTTCATAGTTGTAGTTGTCGCCTTCATCTTCATACAAGGTAAACTCACCATCGGCTCCGGTATATATTCTTATCTCGAGATTGTCCCATTTTTTCTCTTCAGCATATTGAACGCGCGGACCCCATGGAAGAATAGAACCAGTCTTTATATAGAGCGGTATAATATCCAGAGGAGTTTCTTTTTGGAGGGATTGACCTCCTGCTATTTTTTCGCCAGTCCAGAAGTCATACCAGTCGTTGCCAGCAGGAAGATAGAGCGCTCTCGATTTGATTGTGCTGAAATCTTCGACACGGGTTGTATCACGTTCGCTTACAGCAATTTTGGAATACATAGGTTTAATAACCGGTGCAACTAGGATAGACTTCCCGAACATATAGGCATCGTTCCGGTCAATCGCGTTTTTATCATTCGGAAAATCCATAACAAGCGCTCGCATCGGAGTTGAGTTCTTGTTGGTAACATCCCACGAAGTTGAATAGATATAGGGGAGTAGTGAGTATCGCAGGTTAATATACTTTTCGATCGCATCATAATAGCGGTTGCCTTTTTTGCCGAATTGATAAATCTCGCGTGGAGCATCCGTGCCATGCGAACGCATCATCGGACAGAACGTACCGAATTGTAGCCAGCGCACATATAGTTCGCGGTAGTCGGCATCATTTAATTTAGCCGGATATTCCAGAAGGAAAAATCCTCCTATATCCGAGTTCCAGTAGGGTATACCACAAAGTGTGAAATTTAATCCGGAAGTAATCTGATTGTGCAGTGCTTTCCACGAAGAGACTACATCTCCCGACCATGTGTTGGCACCGTAACGTTGCTGTCCGGCAAACGCAGAACGTGTAAGTATAAATACACGTTTGTCTGAAGTAGTAGCACGTTGATGATCCGATACACCGCCAACCGTCATCAGCGGGTAAGCGTTTCTAACCTTGCGAAAAGAACCGAGATAGGTTTTGGTATCGAAATCTTCTTTTTTTAAATCAAGATGATCGGGCTCTGTTGAATCCATCCACCAGCCATCTATACCCAGCGAAAATATACCTTTGCTGGCGTAGCGCCAGTAAATATCGCGTGCTTCCGGATTATAGGCATCATAAACCCGTACACCGGATGGATATCGCATATCCGGAGGCCACACATCAAGACCTGACATCGGCCACGTGGTAATGTTGAATAGCATTCCTTTTTTGTCGAGCTCTTTATATGGCAATGTCTCCGGACCAAACGATGACCAGATCGAAATGATCATGTGTGCATTCAGCGCATGTATATCATCAACCATCTTCTTCGGTTTCGGAAATTCAGGATTTAAAAACTCCATGGCATTCCACAGGTAGTTGTTACCCCAGTACTGCCAGTCTTGTATGATGCCGTCAAGCGGCACATGCAGCTCGCGATATTTTTTTACTACACCTGTAATCTCATCTTCACTTTTATAGCGCTCTTTGCTTTGCCAAAAACCAAATGTCCACAACGGGAACATGGGAGCTTTACCGGTAAGCCCGCGCATTTGTGAAATAACTCCGTCTGCATTTTTGCCATACATAAAATAATAGTCAGCGCATTCTCCCACCTCAGATTTAAAATACGTTTCCGTATAATTATCGGAAAAGGTGGTAGGAGAATAATTATCCCAGAATATACCATAGCCTTTCACGGAAAGAAAAAATGGAATGACATCTTCCAGGTTTCCCTGCACCAGGTATTTAGTCTGATGACGTTGATTCATTTTCCCATCATGAAATTGTCCTAAGCCATAGATCGATTCGGCAGAGTCTAACAAAAATGACTGCGATACACTAAAGGTTTTATTTCCGGCATCGTTGAAATCTTCAAATATAGCCGTCTTGCCTTCTTTCAATAGTTTCTCTCCGGAGGTGCTCCGGAAGTTAAGCGTGCCTTTTTGTAAATCGAGATCAACAACAATAACTCCCGAAGAAAGTGTAACAATATTTTTTTCATTCTTTACTTCGGTCTTAACATTCTCCGGAGTCTTAATTACGGACAGACTTTTTGTTTGGGCAACTGCTCCCGCAGGCGTCTTCACGACTCTTAAAACAGAAGGGGTATAAAAAGTCAATTCGATGGTATGCACGTTGGTGGTGCCGACCGTTGCCCGGATACCGGAGGGAATTCGCTCGTACTTTTGAGCATTTGCAAATGTTGCAACTACGATGAGTGCAACAACAAGGATAATGTCTTTTAACATCTTGGCGTGGGTTAGAGTTTACAAAGTCACATTCCTGCATGAGCAAGAAGATCACGCAGGAGGAACATCATTTTAATTTATAAATGTAATAAATACATTTATAAATATATGGCAGCTTCTTGCAGCATTCTGTTTGAGAATTGCATAAACCGGAAATTCAGACTGCGTATACAGTTCTTTGGGACTATTGTGACTTTGAAATGTAGAGGTTTACTATACGTAGACTTTTGCATACCATAAACCCGTTCGCAGCTTTGTTTTGACCACTATTTTGTCGTCTGCTTCTTATTTATCCGCGCGAAACGGGTGGCTATACTTGCCTTGAAATTTGCGCTGGAGAATAACTGCGCAATTCCCCCACCATTGTACTGCCCAAATACGCGAAGGCATTTGGCAATTCGAATCTTTATTATACCAAGCATCCGGTTTGAGAACCATGATAGCCGATGATCGGGATCTTAAGCGCACATAATTATATAGTCATGAAAATAGTATCATTTGTAAGAAAAAAAAGCATTGTAGCGGTAGTCACCATTGTATCGCTGTTGCTCGTAATCAATGCAGTGCTGGTCTATCACAACAAAAATATTATAATAAGGAACACTGCTATCATTCATAAATCGGATGAAATCTCCAATCTTGTTGACCAACTGCTATCAGTGATGTTACACAACCTTGAAATGGGTATACGCGGATACGGTGTTACAAAAGATGTAAACATCCTTAGCCCGGCTTTGGACGCCATAAATGTGAAGGATAAAAGGTTCGATGCTATAAAAATAGCACTGGATAGTCAGCAGTATGATACGGCTCCGCTTGAAGAATTACGCAACGCGTATAGTGATTATATGGACTTTGTTCTGGAAATGAAGAAAATGATTGACCTGGACAGCACGCAGCGAGTTAAGGAAATGATGAAAGAGGATCGGGGACTACAGGTATTTCTGAAGTGGTGGGACGTAGGAAGAAAGATTCAGACCTACGAAAGAACTATAAAGGCTCAGGCAAACAGTGACTACAAGTCTGCTGTAAATAATAATTTATACCTGCAGGCATTTATTCTGTTGATTGGTTTGCCTACACTCGGCTATGTAGTCTACAAGTTACAAAGCGATGAACGACAGCGGCAGGCGTTGCTGCTGAACCTGGAGGAGAATAACCGCAAGTATATATTTGATCCCGGCACAACCATAGCAGCCGCTGATGCTGAACAGGTTATCGAGAACTCTATTGTAAATCTTCAGCAAGCGAGTCGGTTTATTGAAAACATAGCCGAAGGTAAATATACTGCCGAATGGGCGGGACTTAATGAAGCAAACGAGGATCTTAACAAAACAAGCCTTGCCGGAAGACTTTCCAACATGCGTGCGCAACTGGAACAGATGAAGCGTGAAGAAGAGCGCAGGTTATGGAGCAATGAAGGACTCACCAGATTTTCGGAGATCGTGCGCAATCATCAAAGTAATTTAGCAGAATTGACGAACGAGGTAATTCGCTTTCTTACGCAATACCTGGAAGCACAACAGGGTGGGCTGTTTGCGTTGCGCGAAGATGCAGCAGGTTCGTATCTGGAACTTTCTGCCTGCTATGCCTTCGATAAAAAGAAGTTTGTAGAACGCCGAATAGATATTGGTGTAGGACTTGTCGGACAGGCATACCTGGAGGGAGAAACAATGTTGCTCACAAAATTACCGCAGGGATATACCTATATAACATCCGGTATGGGCGAAGCAACACCAGGCTGCCTGGTAATTGTTCCGATGAAGCATAACGATAAAATTGAGGCGATTGTAGAAGTAGCGAGTCTCACAAAGTTAGAGGACTATAAAATAACATTTCTTGAAAAAGCAGGTGAGTTTGTAGCGTCAGCCTTGCAGGGAGTACGTACTACAGAGAAGATGCAGGAGTTGCTTTTGACTTCTCAACGACAAGCCGAAGAGATGCGTGCTACCGAAGAAGAATTGCGTCAAAACCTGGAAGAGCTGCAGGCAACACAAGAGGCCATGATTCGTAAACAGGAAGAACTGGACCGCGAAGAGTAAGCAGAGACAAATACCTTTTTCAAAATCGACTCTTCAACGATGATGGGACTCGTAAAAACGGACGCTGCCGATATATACTTTGATAAGAAGAATAAACGCATTATTCAACCCGGCCTTCGCGATGGTGCTATTTTGCAGTATTTGATCAAGTAGGACTGCTGACGATAGCTTTTATGTCAGGAAGTATGTTACAGCGGGATGAGGTATAGTATATAGGCTTGTATATTTCTCAAATTCAAAGCCGTCATTACGTTCGCTTTGAGGCTTTGAATTTGAGTTAGATGTCAGCAATAATTCATTTCAATTAAATTGTCTCCATCTACAGCCCAGCACCGAATGTTATATTTTAACATCAGCGGGATAAATGAATCAGGATTAAATAATCCCAGCAACGCAGATTGGTCGCCAGTATCAACGGAGATCAATCGCAGGTCAGAATTGGCGTCTATTAAACATCGGTTTATGATCAATGACATATTCGATACATTGTACCAATCTGTACGTTCAGTAAAGGTTGTTTTATAAGCCGCTTTGCCAAGTTGAAACCCTAATGTGTATTTACATTCTCTTTCAAGTCTTTCCCGCGATTCAGAGAATCTGAAATCTGATAAACCCGAAGTTTTTAATACAGAACGGAAATATTCTTCAAAGAGCACTTTATAGTGCAAAGGAAACATTCCTCCCTCTGCATCGAACCAGATAATTCTGTTTGTTAAGTTAAGGAACTTGTAAATTGAAAATTGTCCCAATGAACGCTGGAAGAGTGTGTAGGCATCAACTTGAAAGTCTTCAATCAATTTTGCTTCAACAAAATCTGATTTGATTTTATCAGGATTTGATTCGTTTTGAGAATTATGGCTCTCTCTTAAGATATAATTCCAGCCTCCATACGTTTTGTATTTTGCCGGAATATACTCTTCCATTTCTTTTTCGGAAATCCCTTCCTTTGTTTTTAGAATAATCGGAATATACCGTCTCAGGGTAAAACTATCGGTGCGATCATTATCAGGGCTTAAGTAGTTAACATTATTCAATGTATACGCGATGATTTCCTTTTTATCCTGTTCGGGTAACGAAGGCGACATTACAAAGTGAGCAACGTCAATGATAGTTCTTTCATATTCATCAGCTTCCCACAATTCCCTGCTATTCAAAAACAATTTCCAGTAGTCCATTCCCATATCTTCAGCAACATATCTTCCCTGGCCGCCCAACAGAGATCTGTATCCGTTGATGTTGCTTTGATCGCTCTGATCTAATTCGGGATATTTTTTTAACCAGAACGTTAAGCAATTCTTGTATTCGGATAAATCTATATATCTGAGATATTCACTCAAGCTGGAAGTATACCCCAACGTAACATTCTTGAAATATCGGAAAGCCAACCTGTTGACTCTTTCAGCTAATTCCTGATTTCCCAATAACCCTATTACGGCAAATGGATTTGATTTCTCTTCATGATAACCATCCTGAATGGATTTGATATTTCCCTTTTCCTGTTCGTTAACAAAAAACTCCAGCAAGTCTACAGCCTCTTCGTGGTAGCCAAGCCTAGATAAATAAACCGGAAGTGTAGTTTCCCAAAGGTATTTCCGCTTATAGCTGTTTCGTTCTTTAAAATATGCATCTATTAGTTCTTTACTGTTGGGAAGTTGATTTATGACAGAGAACTCAAGATGTCGAAAAATTCTTTCAGGATCTTTTGAGTCCTCTTGCTTGTAATGTTCAAAAAGAAAAAGAGCCAGGGATTTTTCTTCAAGAAACACCTTTGATGCAAAGGAGTATCCATACTCAAAATAGCTGTAATTGTTTGCTGCTATAGACTGTTTAAGGAAATTGATTTTTTCATCCTCCGAATAAATTTTGGAACTGGTTATTTCTTTGAAAAAACCTGAATTATATTTTTTGTCGGGATCGTAGATTAATTTTAGTTTCTCTGTTGGACTACTATCATCATCATTAAGCATTTCATGTTTTTCCAAGAGGGCCTCATGTTCAAAAATTTCAGAGTCGAATTTTTCTGTCCAATTAGTCATAGTATCATTATTTTCTGCAAGGTCGTTTTTCAAAGACAATAATATGCGTATATATACTTCTGCCGGTTCAATTTACTCCGTTTTGAGTTCTTCGGCCAGTCCGACAAGAATTCCTTCGGTACCACGAATATAGCAGAGGCGATATACATCCTTATACTGCACCACCGCTCCAACAAGTTGCGCACCGTGTTTGATGAGCCTGGCAACCAGTTCGTCCAGGTGGTTAACGGTGAACATGACGCGGAGATAGCCGAGCGCATTTACAGCTGCAGTCCGATGGTCTGATATTGTTGATGGCGTGATAAACCTTGAAAGCTCTAAACGACTGTGTCCATCGGGGGTGACCATCATGGCGATCTCAACGGATTGATTACCAAGTCCCGTCACACGTCCGGCCCATTCACCTTCAATCATAGCTCGTCCTTCAAGCTTTAGTCCTATCTCTGTGAAGAAAGAAATGGCATTGTCAAGAGATTCTACAACGATGCCTACATTGTGCATTTGTAATAATCTACTTTTTACCATAGAGTTTTTTCATGTGTTGTCTCTAATTCAGTTGTTGTGAAGATATAACCAACATTTCAATATGAAAACATTCTGGTCTATATCTCTCCGCTACCTTTTTCAAAAATCAACGTACGTCTAATTCATAGCTATGCTATATTGCAATGTTGTTAACCCGTAATAAAAAAAGCAGTTGTTATAATCACAACTGCTTTTTTATAGAATAAATTGTATCCTGTCTATTCCACTCTCTTATTAAGCACAGGCTTTTTGCGCGGCTGTTCTTCTTTCGATTTTCCATCTTTCGATAGTGACCCCGGTGTGTAAATTTCTTCCACCGTGGTTTCATCAGCAAGATTTTCCTCACTTCTTGCAATCTGTTCATCAATTACAGGCGAAGTGTTGAGTGTATTATCGGGGCTGAACGCCCGTGTGGTTGTTCTTCTTGTAGTTCTCATGATGTTCTATATTTGTTTGTACAGAATAGGGCAAAAAATTATGCCTTGAGTGGATGATGGTATTAAATTTATAACACGTATTTGTTCTCACTATAAAATTACAACGTCATGAGTGACTGGATCAATCTCGTTCAGGACAAGCTACTGCGCTGGTGGGTATATCTCATCAAGATGTTACCAAACTTTGCACTGGCTGTTATTGTACTGCTGCTGTTTATTTTTGCCGCACGTCTGGCGCAGCGGTTATCTCATAAATTTTTTATGAGCGTCTCCAAGAGTGAATCCATCAGTGGACTGGTATCCGGTATACTATATTCACTGGTAATCATCTTTGGAATCATGACGGCCCTGCAGATCATGCAACTTGACAAGGCGGTGTCTTCATTGTTGGCGGGTGTTGGCATTATCGGACTTGCTCTTGGTTTTGCCTTCCAGGATCTGACAGCCAACTTTATATCCGGTGCGTTCATCGCGTTCAAGCGACCGTTTGATATAGGACATACCATTGAGACCAACGGTTTTACCGGAACGATACAGGAGATTCGCCTGCGGTCTACGACACTGCGTACCTACGCGGGCCTGCACGTGATCATCCCAAACAAAGATATATTTCAGAAGCCTATCATTAATTACTCGCTTACTGAAGAACGAAAGGTAGAGCTGGAGTTTCAGATTGTGAATTCGATTGATCTTGATTTTATATCCAATCGTATTAAAGATGCGTTGGAGAAAGCGGCCTCAAGCGATACGATCCGTAACATCGAAGTATATTTTTCAGCAATAGCCGATCCGAAGATACAGGTGTATATATCGTTCTGGACAAGTAATAATCATCCGCAGGAATTTATGAAGGCCAGACACCACGCGATACTGGCCATCTACAACGTGTTTGCAGAAAGTAAAATATATACCGTTCAGTTCCCGGACAAAAAAAGCGGTGAACCGGTAAAACAGCCGGCATCATGAATTGGAGACTACAACAGGGGATTTTTCGTGAACGACAGCTTCGCGGGTTTCCACCGGAAGTGATACCATAAATGTAGAGCCTTCACCGGCTTTACTGAGTACAGATATATTTCCTTTGTGGTGCTCGGCTATTTTCTTGCAGAGCGCCAGACCTATACCTGTACCTTCGAGTTTTGCTTCGGTGTGAAGGCGCTTGAACATGCCGAATACTTCTTCCGCATATTTCTGATCGAAGCCCATGCCATTGTCTTTTACCAGTATGCGGCAATACTTATGGTAGGGCGGTACACTAGGCTGTCCGTTGGTTGCCCAGTCGAAGGAGATGGTAATTACAGGAGGTACATCTTTCTTACAATACTTCAGCGCATTGTTGATGAGGTTGTGAAAGAGCAAGCGGATAAGCCCCGGATTACCATAAAGCAATGGATATTTATCAGTGGTAATCTGGGCGTGTTTGTTTCGTATCTCTTCGTCCAGTTCGCCCAGAATATCACTGATGATAATGTTTATATCCGTGGATGTAAACTCGCGTGTATCTTCTGAAATCTTCGAGAAGGTAAGTATATCACGGATGAGCGATTGCATGTGCTCGGCTGATTTCTGAATGCGTTCAAAATCAGCTTTACCACTGTCATCCAGTGAATCTTTATACTTCATGAAAAGCTTGTTGGCAAAGAGCCTGATCTTGCGCAGTGGTTCCTGCAAGTCGTGAGAAGCCATGAATGCAAAACGATCCAGTTCCTTATTCACAGACTGAAGCCGTTCTATATTTACCAGTAGCTCCTGGTTCAGTTGCTTTACTTTTTCCTCGGAGGCTATACGTTCCTTTACTTCATTCTCCAGGCTCTTGTTGGTGGCAATCAGTTTCTGTTCCTGTACTTTCAGCTCGTGTGTTTTTTTATACAAGTCTACGAGCACGGAAACCTTCGCGCGCAGTACATCTGCATTGATGGGTTTGAAAAGATAGTCTACAGCACCGGCCTGGTAACCTTTGTACATGTTCTCATCACCGAAGTTGTTGGCCGTTATAAAGATGATGGGTATATGCTTCAGTCTATCACGCTCATAGATGAGTGATGCCGTTTCAAAACCATTCAGGTTCGGCATCTTCACATCCATGAGTATCATGGCGAAATCAAATTCAGAGAGCAGTATCTTCAGTGCTTCTCTTCCAGACCTGGCCTTGACAAAATGATAACCATTGGGTTCCAATATACTTTCAATAGAAAGCAGGTTGTCCTCGCGATCATCAACGAGTAAGATCTTTGGTTGCATGGAGCAAAAATATTTACCAATATAAAAAATTACTTACAGAACCATAATCGCATCAGTGACAGCAGTTGATCGATCTTCACAGGCTTTGTAATGTAATCGGAAGCTCCTGCCTCAATACATTTCTGCCGATCGCCTTTCATGGCTTTTGCAGTAACAGCAATGATCGGCAACGAACTGTTCTTGTGTTCGCGTCTGATCTTTTGCGTTGTCTCATAGCCATCCATTTCCGGCATCATAATATCCATCAGCACCATTTCTATTTTCGGGTTGTCATTCAAAATCTGAATAGCATCCTTACCACTTTCGGCCGTGATTACGTTTATATTGTAGCGCTCAAATACGGTAGTCAATGCAAACAGGTTTCGTACGTCATCATCTACTACCAGTATATTTCGTCCGCTCAGTATATCTTCTTTGTTACGGATGTTTTCGACAATGCGTTTTTTCTCACGCGACAGATCT
Source organism: uncultured Chitinophaga sp. (assembly GCA_902168205.1). Classification (GTDB taxonomy): domain Bacteria; phylum Bacteroidota; class Bacteroidia; order Cytophagales; family Cyclobacteriaceae; genus Ohtaekwangia; species Ohtaekwangia kribbensis. The sequence goes on from CABHOK010000003.1 coordinate 1,580,853, forward strand.
TTGTGATTAATGTGCAGGTGCGCGATTGTTTCTTCCAGTAATTGCTCGATGGAATTAGCGCTCTTCAGAATTACAGCATTTGAATTCTGATTGAGCTGATTCATCTCAGACTTCGAGAATTCCCGTGCGGAGTAAACGATCATCGGTGTGAGTTTCTTTTTCGTCTGCGTTATCTTACTCACAATTTCCGGTCCTGATATATCCGGCAATGTATAGTCCAGGATAATGCAATCCGGATCTTCCGCCTTGATCATTTCCAGCGCAGCTGTACCGGTGGGAGCGATGCTTACCTGCATGTTAACATCCTGAACAATCTTGGCAATCTGTGAAGAGTCGATCTCGTTGTCTTCCACCACCAGTATTCGCTTGATATCGCGCTGGTTATAGGTAGCGATATCCTTGAACAAGTCGTCCAGAGCTGTGTTGTCCAATGGCTTCAGCAGGAAACTGCGGGCACCACGTTTCAATGCCAGTGCTTTATTTTCTTCACCGGAGATTACGTGGATTGGTATATGACGATAGTTGAGATCATTGCGTAACAGGTCGAGCACTTTCCATCCGCTCGTTGCCGGTAATTTTACATCCAACGTAATGGCTACTGGCGCAAAGCGGTTGATGAAGTCGAACACCTCCAGGTAGTTCGTGGCAATAATTCCTTTCAAGCCAACTTCGTGTGCTTTGTCAATGATGATCTTTCCGAAACGGTAATCATCTTCCACAATCAACACCACTTTATCATTGGGTTGAACATGCGTACGGTCGTCACCGGCCTCGTTGATCATCTCATTTACAATCTCCATACCGCCTCCGCGATTATCAACACCATCTTTGGTTACGCGCAATGTGCTGAGTAATGAATCAATGTTACCATCATTATCACTCAATTGCATTTGCTCGATGGCCTTGAGGTTCTTGGAAGTTTCGAGGGTTGCTATATTTGGAACGCTGTCTACCGGCAGGAACAAAGTAAATGTACTTCCTCTGCCCGGTGAACTGTCGAGTTCAATGGTACCGCCTAAGAGTTCGGCAAGACCACGGCTGATGGACAATCCCAAACCGGTTCCACCATATTTACGACTGGTAGAACCTTCTGCCTGCTGGAAGGCTTCGAAGATGATCATCTGTTTCTCCTGCGGTATACCTATACCGGTATCACTGATGGAGAAAGCAATAACTTTTTTCGCATTGTCCAGATTCTGGTTGCCCGGTTTCCAATTGCGTTTCGCATCATATATACTCAGGCTTACTTCACCTTTCTCGGTAAACTTGAATGCATTGGACAACAGGTTTTTCAGGATCTGGTTGAGTCGTTGTATATCCGTTTCCATCGCGCTCGGCAACGCTGAATCCATTTCAATTCTGAATTTAAGGTTGCGTGCTTCGGATATAGGCTTAAATGTAGTTTCAACAAAGGAGGCAATTTCCCCAAGCGGAACAGGGGAGATGTTGGTTGAAATAAATCCTGATTCGATTTTGGAAAGGTCGAGAATATCGTTGATCAACTGGATCAAGTCATCACCACACGAGTGAATTGTCTTCGCATAACGAATCTGTTTCTCGTTCAGGTTACCTTCTGCATTTTCATAGAGTTGCTGTGCAAGAATGAGCAAGCTGTTGAGCGGTGTACGCAACTCGTGCGACATGTTCGCGAGAAATTCGGATTTATACTTCGAAGTAAGTGTAAGCTGCTCTGCTTTTTCTTCGAGCGACTTGCGGGCTTCTTCTACTTCCTTGTTCTTCGCTTCCACTTCTTCTTTCTGTTTTACCAGCAGCAATGCTTTATCCTGGAGCTCATCGTTTGTTCTGCGCAACTCGCCTTGCTGTACTTTCAATTCACTCGCCAGGGATTGCGACTGGGTAAGAAGTTCTTCCGTACGTGTATTCGCTTCGATCGTGTTCAACACGATACCGATACTTTCGGTTACCTGTTCCAGGAAGTCGATGTGGGTTTCATTGAATGCTTCGAGTGATGCGAGCTCGATTACCGCTTTCACATCGTTCTCGAACAACACCGGCAGGATGATCAGGTTGGAAGGTTTCGCTTTACCCAAACCGGAACTGATCTTGATATACCCTTGTGGTATATTGGTAAGTAATATTTTTTCTTTTTCAAATGCGCATTGGCCTACAAGACCTTCCCCTATGGCAAATTCTTTCGGCACTGTTTTTTCATCTTTATAGGCATACGCAGAGAAGAGCTGCAATTTCACATTTGAAGTTTCCTCATCCTGTTTCAGAATATAGAATGCACCGAAGTGAGCATTCACCACTTGCGCCAATTCGGAAAGTATACGTTTCGATACCGTATCGAGATCGCGTTGTCCCTGCAACATCTGCGTAAACTTCGCGAGGTTTGATTTGAGCCAGTCCTGATCCTGGTTACGCAATGTAGTTTCGCGCAGGTTGGTGATCATCTGGTTGATCGTATCTTTCAACGCCTCGAGTTCACCTTTCGCATCCACGCGAATGGTTCGCGTCAAGTCACCTTTCGTTACGGCTGATGCCACTTCCGATATAGAACGCACCTGTGTAGTAAGATTCGCTGCGAGCTGGTTAACGTTCTCGGTCAAATCTTTCCATGTACCCGATGCACCCGGTACACTTGCCTGACCACCGAGTCGCCCTTCAACACCCACTTCGCGCGCCACCGTTGTTACCTGGTCTGCGAACACCGCGAGTGTATCAATCATCTCGTTGATCGTATCGGTCAACTGTGCTAATTCTCCCAATGCGTTGATGGAAAGTTTCTGCTTCAAATTACCTTTCGCAACAGACGTCACAACTTTTGCTATACCACGCACCTGGCCGGTAAGGTTCGATGCCATCTGGTTTACAGAGTCTGTCAAATCTTTCCATGTACCCGCCACACCACGTACTTCAGCCTGTCCTCCAAGTTTACCTTCGGTACCAACTTCACGTGCCACACGCGTTACTTCAAATGCAAATGAGTTGAGCTGCTCCACCATCGTGTTCACCGTATTCTTCAACTCCAACATTTCACCGCGCACGTCCACGGTAATTTTTTTGGACAAGTCTCCATTCGCCACCGCGGTTGTTACACCCGCTATATTTCGCACCTGGTCAGTGAGGTTACCGGCCATCTGGTTTACGGAGTCAGTCAAATCTTTCCATGTACCTGCTACACCGGGCACGAATGCCTGTCCACCCAGTTTACCTTCAGTACCCACTTCACGCGCCACACGCGTTACCTCTGATGCAAAACCACGAAGCTGGTCCACCATGGTGTTCAGCGTTTCTTTCAACTGCAAAATTTCTCCGCGTACGTCCACGGTAATTTTCTTGGACAAGTCACCGTTCGCTACGGCCACCGCTACGTTCGCTATATTTCGGATCTGTGCAGTAAGGTTACCCGCCATTTGATTCACAGAGTCAGTCAAACCTTTCCATACACCACCAACACCTTTCACCGTTGCCTGTCCACCCAGTTTACCTTCGGAACCCACCTCACTCGCCACACGCGTTACCTCGGATGCGAATGAGTTTAGCTGATCCACCATCGTGTTGATGGTGTTCTTCAACTCCAACATTTCACCTTTCACGTCCACGGTAATTTTCTTGGACAAGTCTCCTTTCGCCACCGCGGTTGTTACCTCTGCTATATTTCGCACCTGGTTTGTCAGGTTATCCGCCATCTTGTTTACCGAATCTGTCAAGTCTTTCCATGTACCACCTACACCCGGTACATCGGCCTGACCACCGAGCTGACCTTCGGAACCTACTTCGCGTGCCACACGCGTTACTTCCGAACCGAAGGAGTTGAGCTGATCCACCATGGTATTGATAGTGTTCTTCAACTCCAACATTTCTCCGCGTACATCCACCGCGATCTTTTTGGACAAGTCTCCTTTTGCCACCGCGGTTGTTACCTCTGCTATATTTCGCACCTGGTTGGTAAGGTTCGATGCCATCTGGTTCACGGAGTCCGTCAAATCTTTCCATGTACCACCAACACCCGGTACGTTTGCTTGTCCACCGAGCTGCCCTTCAGAACCCACTTCACGCGCCACACGTGTTACCTCGGAAGAGAATGAGTTGAGCTGATCCACCATGGTATTTATAGTGTTTTTCAACTCCAACAATTCTCCCTTCGCATCCACGGTAATTTTCTTGGACAAGTCACCGTTCGCCACCGCAGTTGTTACCCCCGCTATATTTCGCACCTGACCTGTTAAGTTCGATGCCATCTGGTTTACCGAATCGGTGAGATCTTTCCATACACCACCGACACCTTTCACCGTTGCCTGTCCACCCAGTTTACCTTCCGTACCTACTTCAAGTGCCACACGTGTTACTTCCGAACCGAACGAGTTGAGCTGATCCACCATGGTATTTATAGTGTTCTTCAACTCCAACATTTCACCGCGCACGTCCACGGTAATTTTCTTGGACAAGTCACCGTTCGCCACCGCGGTTGTTACCCCCGCTATATTTCGCACCTGACCTGTTAAGTTCGATGCCATCTGGTTTACGGAGTCAGTAAGATCTTTCCATATACCCCCTACACCTTTTACTGTTGCCTGTCCACCGAGTTTACCTTCCGTACCAACTTCAAGCGCCACACGTGTTACTTCCGAACCGAAGGAGTTGAGCTGATCCACCATGGTATTTATAGTGTTCTTCAACTCCAACATTTCTCCACGCACGTCCACCGTAATTTTTTTGGACAAGTCACCGTTCGCCACAGCAGTAGTTACACCGGCTATATTTCGCACCTGGTTGGTAAGGTTACCCGCCATCTGGTTTACCGAGTCAGTCAAGTCTTTCCATGTACCACCTACACCGGGTACATCAGCCTGTCCACCGAGCTGCCCTTCCGAACCCACTTCACGCGCCACACGTGTTACCTCGGAAGAGAATGAGTTGAGCTGATCCACCATCGTGTTTATAGTGTTCTTCAACTCCAACAGTTCTCCTTTGGCATCCACAGTAATTTTCTTGGACAAGTCACCTTTCGCCACCGCGGTAGTTACCCCTGCTATATTTCGCACCTGGTTGGTAAGGTTACCCGCCATCTGGTTTACCGAGTCGGTGAGATCTTTCCATACACCACCAACACCACGCACCGTTGCTTGTCCACCGAGTCTTCCTTCTGTACCTACTTCAAGCGCCACACGCGTTACCTCGGAAGAGAAAGAGTTGAGCTGATCCACCATCGTGTTGATGGTGTTCTTCAACTCCAACATTTCACCTTTCACATCCACAGTAATTTTCTTCGAGAGATTACCGCGTGCTATAGCTGTCGTTACTTCCGCTACATTTCGTACCTGGTTGGTAAGGTTACCGGCCATCTGGTTTACCGAGTCGGTGAGATCTTTCCACACGCCATCGACACCTTTTACTTTCGCCTGTCCACCAAGTTTACCTTCCGAACCCACTTCACGTGCCACACGCGTTACCTCCATGGAGAACAGGTTCAACTGCTTCACCATGTCGTTTACTTCTTTCGCGATGCGCGCAAATTCACCTTGCAATACGTGACCACCAATTTCCTGCGGCATCTCCTGCGAGAGATTTCCTTTTGCAACAGAACTGATTACGTGCGCGATTTCTATCGTTGGGTGTACAAGGTCGGAGATCAGGACATTGAGTGAGCTTACACCACTGGCCCATGAACCTTTTGCATTGGGTAAATCGATGCGTTGCGTAAGTTTACCTTGCTTACCGATAGTGTTACCGGCACGCATAAACTCCTGCATCATTTTTTCGTTCATCGAAATGATGTCGTTCAGTGTATCGCATATTTTACCACTGATACCAACCTGGTCAAACGGCATGCGCACTGAAAAATTTCCATTGCGTACTTCTGTTAATACACGAAGCAGTTCACGATTATCGAGGATACCCATGAACTGTTGGTATTGATCTTCATTTATAGTATAGCGTGTAGGAGCTTTCTTTTTCCCGGCAGATTTAGGAGGGGAAATTACAGCAACATCATCACCATTCTTCGAAGATGAATGAGTTGTCTTCGTTTTTTTGCCCATGAGGTAGAAATTTTGAAATAACAATTTACTGGAGAAATCTTCACAAATACACGCGTGTAGAAATTAAAAAAAAGAATTTGTCAAAAAAATTATATGAACGTGCATAACGATGCGGAATAACTTCTACAGAGTATAGTGAAATGTATATTTAAAAAAGCATGCCAATGCGGAGTATAGTATATCGTGCTATAGTGGTAGCGTTGTGTGGAGATGTAAGCTATGAGCTACGAGGAAGGTTAGCTGCTGGCTTCTGGCTACAAGAGGTGTTATCTGCTTGTTGCATTTTTTCCTGTAGCCAGTAGCCAGAAGCCCTATATATGCCTCGCGCAGCTCATAACTCAAAGCTCGCAGCTATTCCTGGTGTACACCTTCTGCGATTTCTTCTACCATTTTTCGACAGAATGCAGGTAGGTCCTTTGGGCTCCTGCTGGTAACTAAACCGTTGTCAACTACCACTTCTTTGTCAACCCAGTTGGCACCGGCATTGATGAGATCGGTGCGGATAGAAGGGTAGGATGTTACTTCCCGTCCTTCCAGGAGACCTGTCTCAATCAACGTCCACGGACCGTGACATATAGCTGCTATAGGTTTATGCTCCTGCAGAAATGCAGTTACAAAATTTACAGCATCCTTGTTTACACGAAGCTGATCCGGATTGAGTACACCGCCTGGTAACACCAGGGCATCATACGACTGCGCGTTTACTTCGCTTACAGTTTTATTGACATCATATTCTTTGCCCCAGTTTTTTTCAGCCCATGCCTTGATCTTTCCTTTTTGCAATGAGACAACATCCACGTGCGCACCAGCTTCTTTCAAGGCTTTGATCGGTTCTGTAAATTCGGATTCCTCAAAACCATTTGTTGCGAGCACAGCTACTCTTTTATCTCCCAGTTTTGTCGCCATAATTTTTTTGGTTTTAGTGAAGCTGTGCGTGGACGAAAAAACTATACCGGAGGGAGGGGTGATACAATGGAACAGGCGTGCAGACGCAACGTTTAAAACAGCCGCTAGCTGTAGTTTGATTTCCGTAGCGAAACCGTTTTGCTGGCATATTCTCTTAGCTTGTAACGTAGCTTGTAACGCGTGGCGAGTTTTTCATGCAGCTAGCAGCCTGTAGCCCTTGTATTGCTTCTCGAAGCTCAAAGCTCGCGGCTCGCAACTGTTTTTGGACAATCATTTCTACAAACCCAAACCCCGCCTTCAGCATTATCGCTCTAAACGGTGTAAAACTCTCGGGCACGAAATTTTACGGTATGCTTCGCTACAACCCTCGCTAATTTATGCATACACTTTGGACAGGAACTCTGGAATTTGGCCTGGTTAATATTCCTTTTAAAATTGGTTCAGTAAGTTTCAGTCCGGGTGCTGATTCTCCGGCACTCGCCAAGGGAAATATAATTCGCATTGAAGACTTTTTGCTGAAAGATGAAGTGCATCTTCCTTCGCCTTCGTCCGATACTACTTTTCAGATACAACCGGAAGATACGGGACTGCATGCCTTTGATATCTTTCGTCATAGCCTCATTCGCAATAATAAAGTGGCCTTTGGGACTTTCAATGCATTGGACAACAATCGCGCCTGTTGGTTGCACGCTACCGATACTACGGTTTGGTTTCACCTCGGTGATGAGGTGCGCGATGCAGAACAGTTGAACCGGTATATCAATTTCAGAAAGAGAATCAAGCAAAAACAACTTCCTAAAAAAACTTTCAATTCTACGGTGAGACAGCTACTCGCGGGACAGATCAGAATTTTCTGAGGTATATAATTCTTTAAAGCAAACAATCCATTATCCCCCCTCTCAGGAGCAGGACGCAAGTCCTCTCCGAGAGGGGTATATTTTTTATGCTGGCACATTATTTATAACACTGTTTGCAGAAGCTATGCACGTACGTACTATTGTACGTGCGCGTAGCATCAGCATGTATCATCAAACCCGTTTTTAAAATGAAAGCAATATGGACAGGTGCTATAGGTTTTGGTCTGGTAAATATACCTGTAAAATTATATAGTGCCACACAGCAAAGTGATCTGGATCTTGATCTGCTTGACAAGAAAGATCACGCCAATATAAAATTCCAGCGCGTTAATAAAGAAACCGGTAAAGAGGTAACGTGGGCCAATATCGTGAAGGGCTATAAATACAAAGGTGAATACGTTGTACTCGATGATAAAGACTTTGAGCGGGCGAGTCCGAAGAAAAGCAGGATGATCGAGATCACTGACTTTGTACAGGAAGATGAGATCGACCCGGTATATTATGAGACACCGTATTACCTGGAGCCGGAGCGTTCGGGGTCCCGCGCGTATAGCCTGTTGCATGACGCACTTGTAAAAAGTGAAAAGGCTGCCGTGGGAAGTTTTGTATTGCGAAGTAAAGAACACTTGTGTGTATTGCGCGCCAGCGATAAAGTAATTGTATTGAACCGGATACGTTTCGCTGAGGAGATTCGCGATACATCGGAACTGAAATTACCAGCCGGCAGGCCTAAGGCAGCAGAGTTGAAGATGGCACTTTCGCTGATCGACCAGCTTACAGGTCCGTTCAAAATAGATAAGTTTAAAGATACCTATACCGGTGAATTGCGTAAATTGATCAAGGCAAAAGCTACCGGTAAGAAAGCAGACTACCCGAAACTGAAAGTAACACATCGTAAATCGACAGACCTGATGTCGCAGCTTAAGGCGAGTCTTAAACGTGCATCATAATGAGTCTACAGGTATATACCCGCAAGCGTAATTTCGCGCATACACCCGAGCCTTCCGGCAAAGCAAAAAAGAAATCTGCTGCGCTTACTTTTGTCGTGCAGCGACATGATGCTTCGCGACTTCACTATGATTTTCGATTGCAGGTTAACGGTGTCTTAAAAAGCTGGGCTGTACCGAAAGGTCCTTCGATGAATCCCAATGACAAGCGACTTGCAGTTATGGTGGAAGATCATCCGCTGGCCTATGGAAATTTTGAAGGCGAAATTCCTGAAGGTAATTATGGTGCCGGTACCGTAGAGATATGGGATCATGGCACATACGAACCGGAAGAAGAAGCATCGGATCTCGATAAAACAATGATGCAGGGGTTGAAGAATGGCTCCCTGAAATTTATACTCTATGGCGAAAGGCTGAAAGGTTCTTTTGCATTGGTAAAGATGAAGAGTGGTGATGGCAAGAACTGGCTGCTCATCAAGCATCGCGATGAGTATGCAACGGATGAGTATGATATAGAACAAGAGTCTAAAGTAAAACGTAAATCCAGGAGCAGTAAAGATAAAAGCACTTCATCTGATACATCGGTGCCGCGTTCTGTACGATCATCAAAGGAGAAGGTAACAGACTATATTAAGCCCACCATGGCCTATACGCGTGAGGAGCCTTTTAATGATGAAGACTGGATCTTTGAAATTAAATGGGACGGTTATCGCGCAGTAGCAGAAGTGGGTAAGAAGAACATCAGGTTCTATTCGCGGAACGGTTTGTCATTCGAAAGACTATATCCCGCGATAGCAGAAGAGTTGAAAAAGATTAAAGATGATGTTGTGCTGGACGGTGAAGTTGTTGTGCTTGATAAGAATGATCGTCCGAGTTTTCAAAAGCTGCAGCACTATAGTGAGAATCGTTCATTGCCGTTGGTATATTACGTGTTTGATTGCCTGCGGTATAAAGGAAAAGATATAACGGACCTGCCGTTGCTTGAGCGGAAGAAGATAGCCGCACAGGTGTTGCCGCCAGGTAATATATTGAAATATTCCGACCATGTTGCTGCCGATGGAAAGGCTTTCTTTGAACATGCTGTGAAGCTCGGCCTCGAAGGTATAATCGCGAAACGCGCAGAAAGTACATATGCCGTTGGAAGAAGAACGTACGACTGGCTCAAGATAAAAAATCACAATACACAAGAGGCTGTTATAGCGGGCTATACCGAGCCGCGCGGCAGCAGAAGTTATTTCGGTGCGTTGGTGCTGGCCATGTATCAGAAAGGTAAATTGAAATATATAGGACACACCGGCACAGGCTTTACTGAGAAGATACTGAAGGATGTGTTCAAAACGCTGCAACCGGATGTTCGCAAGACATCCCCGTTCGATACGAAAGTACCCATCAATGCACCGGTAACGTGGGTGGACCCTAAGCACGTATGTGCCATCAAATATACCGAAGTAACGGATGATGGAATTTTGAGACACCCTGTGTTCATGGGATTACGGATTGATAAGAAAGCTAAAGAAGTAGATCACCTGGACGTGGAAGTAGCATCAGACAAAAACACAAAGACAAAAGTGAAAAAGACAGTTGCCCGGAAGCCAGCAGCTAAGAAAGTTGCCAGGCGGAAAGCAAGTGATAAGCCAGAAGCCGACAGCGGTATAGTAAAGGTGCAGGGACACGAACTGAAGTTTACACACCTCGATAAAATATACTGGCCAGACGAAGGTATTACCAAAGGGGAAGTGATTGAATATTATAACAGCATTCATAAATACATTCTTCCTTACCTGAAGGACAGACCGCAATCACTCAAACGAAATCCCAATGGTATAACGGATAAAGGCTTCTTTCATAAAGATGCCGGTGATGCCGCTCCGGAATGGGTGGATAATATAGAACTATATTCAGAGAGTGCCGACAAGGAGATTGACTATATCCTCTGCAACAACAAGGCAACGTTGTTATACCTGAATAATCTCGGTTGCATTGAAATCAATCCGTGGAATTCGCGTGTAAAGAGTTTGGACAATCCTGACTATCTCATCATGGATATAGATCCTTCTGAAAAAAGTACGTTTGACGAGGTGATTGATGCGGCCCTGGTTATTAAAGATATACTGACCAAAGCCGGTGCGGCTTCGTTTTGTAAAACGTCTGGTGCATCGGGTCTGCATGTATACGTACCGTTGGGCGCGAAGTATGATTATGAACAGGCGCGTTCGTTCGCGGAGATTGTTGCCACACTGACGATGGAGCAATTGCCCGACACGACTACGATGGAACGTTCACTCAATAAACGCAAGAATAAAATATACCTGGATTACCTGCAGAACAAACGCGGACAAACACTGGCTTCGGTATATAGTCTGCGTCCGGTTCCGGGTGCGACTATATCTACACCGCTCGATTGGAAAGAAGTAAAGCGTGGATTGTCACCTGCACAGTTTACCATGAAGACGCTACCGAAGCGATTGGACAAAAAAGGCGATCTGTTCAAAGGCGTGTTGAAGAAAGGGATTGATATGGCGAAGTGCCTGAAGAAACTGGAAGGTTGACGTGTCTATGTGGGTACGTGTGTTGGTGTTTAGGTTAGGAGTTGAAGAGTCGCCCAGACGCCCGCGCCAAAAAAGATGTGTCCGACAAGGATGGAAGGGATATAGTCTTTCAACGGTACGGCTGGTGGGTTGGGGTGGATGGCGAAAAAGATGCGCCATACGATAATGCCGACAATGCCGCTGATGAAGCCATAGAGTACACAGGTTATGAAATCTGGTTTTCCGATTCCATTTGTCCAGAGTAAATAGTAGATCACAGAGAATATAATACCCACCAGGTAATGTCCCAAAATCCCAACCACAACGGCAGAGCTGTGTTCGGAGGTTTCTTTATCGGGAGTAGTTTGAAATGTAAGCATGGTGCCCAATATCTTTACCACTTTCAATCGCTTGTGTGTAATGTACGACACCAGGTATATAAATGCTGTCATCAAGGCTGTTCCTCCGATACCCGCTACTATAGCGGTTAATATATTCATGTTCTGTTGCATTATGTATATAGTTTTTGGCAGATGTCACAGTAGAAGGTTCTTCGATTTGTTTTTCCGAGGTATTCCTTTTTCAGTGGGACTTTATCTCTCGGACAAGTACGCTTGGTGTGTGCCAGCCAGTGTTTCTTCAATTCAAACTTTTTCTTCCATTCCAGGAAATCAAAGCTATAGTTTACCACTTCGGTAACCAGTAACTTCTTTTTAGCGGGCGGTAATTTTCCGATGTAGCTTAGAGGATGAATGCGCGTACGGAACAATACTTCATTCTTGATGATGTTCCCGGAACCTGAAAATATACTTTGATCCAGCAGCGCATCGCATGCCAGCATTTTGGGATTTGCCTTCAGTTTGTTCAGGGCCTGATCAGCATCCCAATGTTCATTCATTACATCGGCTGTCCAATCGTATACTTCGTTCAGCGGTGCTTCGATGAGGTCGAGTGCGCAGGCGTAGAAGTTTAATTCTCCCCTGGAAAACTGAAGGTGCAGACGCGGGGTAGCATCTTTCTGTTCGTTGATCCGATAGCTGCCAAAGAGCAGAAAATGTACTCTGACTGTGAACCTGGGAAAGCAAATTAAAAAGTGTTTGCCCCAGCTTTTAAAGTCTGTAATCTTTTTTCCTTTCAGACGTGAGGCATCAAACTTTCGCGTGCTGCCATTGACGTCAGTAACTTTCTTCCCTTTAAATGCCTGAACGGCTTCTTTCAAAATAACGATGGATGGTCCTTCCGGCATTGTCGAAGTATATATACCATGCGGTATAACTCATTACGAGTATACTGCATAGAAGTGCGTTGCTTACTTTTCTTTTTCGGAGAGTGTACGAAGCTCAACCGGCTCCAGGTCACGCGTGGCCGGGCCGGTAAATACTTTACCATCCGGAGAGTATCGTGCCCCGTGACATGGACAATCCCAGGTTTGTTCTGCGAGGTTCCAGGCTACACTACATTTCATGTGGGTGCAGGCCGGTGACACGGCATGCAGGGAACCATCGCTGTCTTTTGATACGGCAATCACTTCACCGTTAAACTTCACAACCTTACCTTCACCTTGCGCGAGGTCGGCCATGCTTTCCAGTTCCCCGGTGGTAAACCATTTGCCAATGAATTGTTTCGCTACATCGGTGTTGTGCTCAATGAAATCTGCAAAGCCAGCAATCGGCTTGATACGTGTAGGCGAGAACAGGTCGCCATATATACTTTCATTCTTTGTGACAAGCTCGTTTAATACGATGGCAGCCACACTGCTATAGGTCATGCCGTTGCCGCCGAAACCGGTTGCTACATATACATTGTGCGAGTGTCCCGGCAGGTGACCGATGTACGGTAGCCCATCCGTTGATTCAAAATATTGTGATGACCATTGATAGCTGATTTCACTCACATCAAAATACCTTCTGACGTGACTCTCCAACTGTCGGAAACACTTTTCTGTGTTCGGCTCGTGACCGGTTTTGTGATCTTCTCCTCCGGCAATCAGGTATTTTTCACCATCAACTACCTGCGTGCGATAGTAATGGTAAGGATCATACAGATCATAGATGAGACCATCCGGATAGTTACCGCTCTTCAGCTTTATGGCCATGGCGTAGCTTCTCCAAGGGGAGCAACGCAGGTGCAGTAAATTTATAGTAGGCGGTATATGTGTAGCGTAAATTAATTTCAATGCTTTGAATGATGCTGACTCTGCTTCGATCTGTATCATGTCATCATCTTCGTTTGCATGCGTTACACGGCAATATTGGACAATGGTTCCGCCCAGCGCTTCAAATTGTTTAGCCAGTGCATAAACATACTTCATCGGGTGGAATTTAGCCTGCTCTTCTACCCGGATAGCTTTTTCAAAAGGTATAGGAACGGGGATGCTAAAAATCGGCTCGAGTTTGAGACTTGCTTTTTCAGAAGCCTCTGCGATATCATCCAGTTCTTTGGATTGTTTGTCATCCTGCGAGAATAAGAAAGCAGATGCTTCTTCAAATTCACAATCAATCCGGTAATCCTGTATGTTTCGTTTGATCAGGTTGACAGCTTCACGGGTAGCCTGTACCACCAGTCGCGCGTTGTCCTCTCCGAAGTTTTTTGAAATCGTAGTATACGGGGTGTCAAGCAATGTGTTGATGTGAGCTGTTGTACCACCGGTTGTTCCAAACCCTATATTATGTGCCTCCAGTAGGAGGCAGTTTAAACCACTCTTCTGCAATAACAATCCGGTAGATATACCCGTGATTCCCCCACCCACTATCACAGCATCGTATATAAGTGTTGACGATGCTTTACGTTGTGTTTCATAAACCGGCATATCCTGCCACAGACTTACATAAGCTCCATCTCGTGTGATCATAACTTTATGGTTTTTAGCCAGAGTGAATAAATTTTGCTGCCAGCCGGATCGAAGTTTCATTGGGGATAATTTATACTGAACACGTTGTTGTATGAACTACCGTGGGGTATACACTCCCCAAAACGCAAATATTTTAAGTGGATCACATATAGCAGCGGAATGATTTTTGGACATGATACTTTACTCATTGATCATTAACAACGTTGATGCTAAACCAAAACAATATGAGAGATTATGACACGGTCCTGATTACAGGAGCCACGAGTGGCATCGGGTATGAGCTTGCCAAACTATTTGCAGCGGATAAATATAACCTGGTAGTGGTGTCGCGATTTGAACGTACACTGCATGAAGTCGCAGAACAATTTCATGCGCTGGGAGCACCGAACGTTTTTCCTGTTGTGGCCGATTTGTCTATAGCAGGCGCTGCTGCGAATATATACCAGCAAACTAGGTTGCAGGGTATGGAGGTAAATATACTGATCAATAATGCAGGAGCAGGCGAACACGGTTTGTTTTGTGAGACAAGCATTGAACGCGATCTGTCCATCGTTCAGTTAAATGTTTCTTCCATGATACACCTGACGAAATTATATGCATGTGATATGTTGCTACAGAAACGCGGACGCATTCTTCAACTCGCTTCGATTGCATCCTATCAGCCTACACCATTACTGTCGGTATATGCGGCTACCAAAGCTTTTATACTTTCGTTTACGGATTCGCTCATTAATGAACTGGAGGGAACCGGTGTAACAGTTACGGCTCTGATACCGGGCCCAACGCGTACAGACTTTTTCAGAAAAGCTCATGCGTCCCAGACGAAGGTGGCTCAGAATGATCTTGCTGATCCTGCAGATATCGCGCGTATCGGGTATGAAGCTTTGCTGCAAGGTAAACATCATGCAGTAACCGGATCATCGGTAAAGGCTGATGTTATTATGAGTAATATACTTTCCCGTGAATCGGTTGCTTCGCGCGCAAGAAAGCAAATGGAAATAGTGTCGTAGTGATAGTATAGATATAGGGTAACGCGAAGCTGATAAAAATCAGAATAGCTTTAACTGCTGATTCTTTTTGGGAGGGGGAGGCACGGCTTTACCAAATACGGTGCGACCTTCGTATTTCCACGATTCTTCACGTTCTTTCTCGATCACCGCATCCAGGTTTGTATTCGGTATAAAGTCTTTCTCGGCACGGATCGAAAGATCCGAAAGACTTTTTATGGCCTGTTGTTTATCGCTTTCTCCAAGCTTGGCCTTATCAACCGCTGTTCGGAGGGTCGCGATAGTCTCATCGTATACTTTTACAGGTACAGGAAATGGATGACCATCTTTACCACCATGCGCAAATGAAAAACGAGCCGGATCTTTAAAACGTGAAGGCGTTCCATAAATAACTTCGCTCACTAATGTTAATGACTGCAGTGTCCGCGGGCCAAGTCCTTCGAGTAACAATAATTCTTCAAAATCTTTGGGTTGCTTTTCATGCGCGAGCCAAAGTATACTTCCCAGTCGTTTAATGTCTACATCTTTTGCTTTTACTTCATGATGCGAAGGCATTATGAGCTGACGTATTTCTTTCAGCATGCGCTCAGGTGATTCATGCGCCATCTCCATCAGGCTCGAACGCGTAGGAGAAGCTTCGCGTGCCACCATGTTCAGTATATTTCCCTGGTTCTCTCCGCAGATCGATGCATGCGGCTCTTCGACAAAAGAAGTAAGTGAAGCCGAATGCCAATGATACCTTCGCGCAGTTGTACTCATCGGACTCATGCCTTGTTGTACCACAGCCCATTGTCCTTCGCTGCTCACGATAAAATTATGAAGATATAGTTGAAAACCATCCTGCACAGCGGTGTTATCAACCTTTGCACTAAGCTTGCTGCAGCGTGCGAGGAAGTCACCATCAAGCCCGGTATATTCTCCAACCTTTAACAATTCAGCAGGTGTCTCACGCGAGGTTTTCCCTTTACCACCACATATATAGATTCCCAGTTCTTTCGCATGCGGATTTATAGCACGCTTCAATGCACCCATCACCGAAGTAGTTATACCGGAAGAATGCCAGTCCATTCCCATCACGCAACCCAGACTCTGAAACCAGAACGGATCACTAAGTCTTCGCAGTACTTCCGCTTTACCATACTCAGTTATAATTGCTTCCGTAATCGCGAGACCAAGTCTGCCCATACGCTCCGCGAGCCACCGCGGAACATGTCCGTAATGTAAAGGAAGATCTGCCGTACCCGAACGCCTCAAGCTCATGGAGAATTGTAAAATTGGAAGATTACAAGATTACAAAATTAGAAATTGAAACATGGCTATACCGGAAACTAATCTTCCAATTTTAAAATTTTTCAATCTTCCAATCCACCCGAACGGCACGGATTTTTAGCCCCGAGAATCTAAAAAAAACGCTATGGCAAAATACTCAAAGTCCGCGCAGAAAAAAGTGGCTAAAGTAATGCGCGAGAAAAAAGCAGGCACGTTGAAGAGCGGCCGCAGTGGAAGGAAAGTAACCAGTCACAAACAAGCAATTGCCATTGGTTTATCAGAAGCGAGACGAGCAGGTGCTAAAGTTCCGAAGAAAGGAGCAAAGAAGGCGGGCAGGAAAGCAGCAAAAAAAGGAGCGAAGAAATCAGCGCGCAAAGGCGCTAAGAAAACGGCAAAGAAAAGCAGAAAGCGATGAGATAAGGTTTACAAATACGTTGTGTATAACCGAGTTGTTTGATAGGATCCTGGGCATTACGCCCAGGATTTTTTTGTATTGTCTCATTTCTTTTTGAATGTGACTGAAATCTTTTTTTGTCACGAACTGTCACACCTTTGATAGAGCTGCATCCAATCCTCTTAAAAAATATCCAAAATCTATGAAGAGGATTTTACAGATTGTATTGCTGGGCCTCTGCGCACTGGCTGGTGGTACCAGCGTTGCGCAAGACCGGACTGTTACCGGAAAGGTAACATCCGCAGAAGATGGCCAGGGAGTGCCCGGAGTAAATGTACTGGTGAAAGGTACAACCGTTGGCTCTGTTACTGATACCGATGGTAACTATACCATTGCGTTGCCTGCCGGAAATACCGTATTGGTATTTTCATTTATTGGTTTTAAGTCGCAGGAGATTGAAGTTGGCGATCGTACGGCAATAGACGTACCGTTGCAACCCGATTTTCAGCAACTGTCGGAAGTGGTTGTTACTGCGCTGGGTATTGAGCGTAATGAAAAATCATTGTCCTATTCGGCACAGCAGGTAAAGGCGGATGAAAAACTTCGCATCACGCGCGATGCAGATCTCAACTCAACGCTGGCCGGTAAAGTTGCCGGTGTACAGGTGTTGAATCAATCCGGGGCAAAGCTCGGTTCTGCTGCTACCATTCGTATTCGCGGTTCGGCTTCTCTTACCGAGAAGAGTCCGCTCTATGTAATTGACGGAACCCCCGTGAATAATTTTGAGCGCGGTGCTCGTGGTGTTTCTCCGGTTGATCTCGGTATAAATATGGATGATGTAGAGTCCATTTCAATTCTGAAAGGACCCAACGCTACAGCACTTTATGGACAACGTGGTGATGCCGGTGTTGTACAGATCACCACCAAGCGTGGTCGTAAAACCAAAGGTATAGGACTTGAACTGAACAGTACAACAACCTTTGAAGAAGTAAATATACTACCGAGTTATCAGAATACGTATGGTGGCGGAGGCAGTTCTGATTTCAGAACATTTACTTATAACGCGGGTGTGCACCCGGCAGAATGGGCTGCGCTCGATGGCAAGAAATATCACGATTATTCAGACGATGCTTCGTGGGGACCGAAGATTGATGGCTCTGAATATATACCCTGGTATGCATGGTATCCCGGTACAGCGTATTCTTTCAAAACAGCCAGGTATACTGCACAGCCTGATAACGTACGCGACTACTATGAAACCGGTAAAACATTCAATAATAATATAAACTTCAGTAAATCCGGTGAAGGATATTCTGTACGTGTATCCTATACCAACCTGAAGCAAACCGGTATACTTCCCAATACAAGCCTGGATCGTAACTATATATCTACACAAAATTCGGCAGACCTCGGTCGCTATGTTACCATCGGCTCGAATATCAATTATACCAACGAAGTGGTGTTCGGTAATTTTGATGATGATTACTCCAACTATAGCGGAGCAGGTTCTTTTAACCAATGGTTTCATCGCGACCTGGATATGAGCAAACTCAAAGAGTTGCGTAATTTCAAAACGCCTACGGGAGCACTGGCAAGCTGGAATCACACCAATCCGACTTCGTCCACAACATTTTCGTCTCTGAATTTTAACCGTGGTAATTACTGGTATAATCCATATTCCTATATGGACTATATTAACTTCACCACCAAGCGCGATCGCTTATTCGGAGATGTAAATCTGACGGTTAAACTTAACGAACATTTCCGTGTGCAGGGTTTCTTCCGCAGAAATCAGTTGTCTTCAAACTATGAAGATAAAACACCGGACATCATCGAGCGAAGTGTAGCACAGACAAATGCACAGGCCGCCTATAGCACTGGCCAGACATCCAACATTGAAAATAACTATGAGTTCCTGGCTAGCTATAACCAGGTGGTAGGTGATTTTGATATCGATGTAAATATAGGGGGTAACATCCGGCAGAACTCCTATAAAGATGTGCGCATCGCGACCAACGGAGGTCTAGTTGTGCCCGATCTTTTCATTGTCTCAAACTCCAAAGGAGCGTTGAATTACTATAACTACCGCCAGAATAAAACGGTGAGAAGTTTGTACGGAAGAGCATCCGTTGGCTATAAAGATTTTGCCTTCCTGGAATTCACAGCGCGCAACGACTGGAGCTCTGCATTGCCGGCCGATAACAACTCATACTTTTATCCTTCGGTGGGTGGATCGTTTGTGTTCAGCGAACTTACCCAAACTGTGCTTCCATTTCTCTCATATGGTAAGCTTCGCGGCAGCTGGGCACAGGTTGGCTCAGACATGGATCCCTACCAGCTATACTTAACGTACCCGGTAGATCAGATCCAGTTCGATGGAAATATACTCATGACAACTCCGGACTTGTTAACGAACGCTAACATCAAACCTTCACTTTCGTCTGCGTATGAAATGGGTTTTGATCTGAAGTTCCTGAACAACCGTGCCGGTGTCAGCTTTACATACTATAAAGAAGTAAAGAAGAATGAAATCCTGAATGTAGACATCAGTACTGCCAGTGGATTCTCTGACAAGGTGATCAACGCAGGTCGTGTAGAGCGTAATGGTATTGAGATTCTCCTTGAAGGAACTCCGGTAAGTACACGTTCATTTGAATGGAATATAGGTATAAATCTGGCGCGCAATAACTCGCGAGTGATTGAACTGGCAGACGGTATAAATACCATCAATGCTACCACTCCTGGATACGATGTGTCCGATTACTTTGATTTTGTATACCTCGTGAACAAGACGGATTACGATGGCGGCAGCAATAAATGGGGACAACTGCGCGGTACGGGTATACGCAAGATCAACGGTCAGCCGGTACTGAATGACAATGGTACTTATCAGACAGAGAACGATGTGTTCTTCGGTTCCGTGCTTCCCGATTTCACGGGTGGTATCGTTAATAATTTTACCTATAAGGATTTTTCACTGGCCGTAGCGATCGACTTTCAACGCGGTGGTAAATATTTCTCATTGTCTAATCTGTGGGGTGAGTATTCAGGATTGCTGTCTCAAACCGCAGCAACTAACAGCAACGGTAAGAATGTGCGCGATGCAGTTGCAGAAGGTGGTGGTGTACATGTAACCGGTGTAAATGAAAACGGTGAGCCTGTGGCGTACGATGTAGAGGGCTATAATTACTTCCACCAGTTTGTCGATCACAGTATACTGGACAATTCTGTATTCGATGCTTCGTATGTGAAGTTACGTGAGATAAGTCTGGGCTATAAAGTGCCGCTCAAGAGCCGCGTGTTGCAGAACCTTACGTTCTCGGTGGTAGCGCGTAATCCATGGCTTATTTATTTGTCCAACCGGAACATCGATACGTCCGAACTTTCACAGCGCTGGGGCGAGAATGGACAGCAGCCAGGTACACGTTCACTCGGTTTTAATATCAAAGCATCGTTCTGATACAATCATATTATATAATCAAGCATTATGGCATTAAGTATAGTTAGAAAAAGGTGGGCAGCAGTTGCCTTGCTGTTGCTCGGAGCAGGCTGCTCGGACTTTGGTGATACCAATGAAAATCCGAATGCAGCACGTGTACCCGTACCGTTTGCATTGCTGACGGAAGCGATCACAGGAGTGCCCGCTACGCAAGCGGGATATACACTGCGCGGAGGTATAGCAGGTATTCAAACCGTGGGTGCACCGGAACCGATGTTGTATGTACAGTATTGGTCCGAGAGTCAATATCCGGAAGATTCGCAGTATGCTACAACGTTTGCCCTATGGGACAATTACTATGCTGTGTCCTTACAGGATTTACAAACGATCATCGACCTCAATACAAAAGATGAAACTCGTGAGCAAATGGTGAAGTTTGCATCAATCAATAATCAGCTCGCAGTAGCACGTATTCTCAGAGCATATTTATTCTGGGTGGTAACTGATCGCTGGGGCGATGTGCCGTATTTTGAAGCGTTGAAACAGAATACATTACCAGCCTATACTTCGCAGCAGGAAATATATACCGATCTCCTGAAAGAACTGCGTGAGTCTGTAGACCAGTTTGATAATGGAAGGATGCTGGATGGAGATATACTTTTTCATGGCGATGCATCACGGTGGAAGAAATTTGCAAACTCACTGCGCATGCTCATGGCGCTTCGTCTTTCGAATGTTGAACCAGCTACAGCGCGCGATGAATTTATCAGTGCGTATGAACATCCGGCAGGGCACGTTGCTTCCAATGACGACAATGTGTTTGTAGGTTTTCTCGATGATGATAAACTACGCAACCCGGTAAATGTACTCTTTGACGGAAGGGATGATTACGGTGTGAGTGAAACGTTGATGAATACATTAACGAATCTCAACGACCCGCGCATTGAAGTATTTGCCGACCGGAACCAGGACGATGAATTTGTAGGATTGCCATACGGATTAACCCGCTCGCTGCTCATCGACTGGACAAACGAAAATGATTACTCACGCCCGGGTATAGCGATCCGTGAGACAACAACACGCGGATATATAGTGACGGCTTCTCAAATGCAACTTGCAAAAGCAGAAGCTGCCGTACGAAACTGGATTGGCGATGATGCCGCTGATCTGTATTACGATGCCATTCGCGCATCGTGGGAGCAGCACGAAGTTTTTGACCAGGATATATTCGAAGTATATACCGGTCATGCAGATGTAGAATTCTCCGGCACAGACGAAGAAAAACTTTCGAAGATCGGAACACAGCGATGGCTCGCGCTATATCCGAACGGAACTGAAGCGTGGTTTGAGTGGAGACGAACCGGGTATCCGGATTTACAACCCACACCCTATGCGCTGAACGAGAGTGGTGAGATTCCAAGACGGTATGCATACCCGAATGTAGAGGCCACCCTGAACAAGATTAATTACGAAGCTGCCTCTGCCCGGATCAGCGGAGGAGATAAGCACCATAGTCGGGTGTGGTGGGACATAGACTGACGTGGGATGTTTGATCCAAAGGAAAGTGTCCCGGTAAATACTACCGGGCACTTTAAAAAACTTTAACCAGTATAGACGCAATTACTATGAAACGATTTTTGGATACGTGGGAAATTAACAACCGGATCAATTTACTGCTGCTGGATTCTTTTGCAGATGAAAATTTTCGCAGGGCACTGTCTTCAAACCGTGCTTCGAATTTACTCGAGCAATTTGTACACATGCACAACACACGACTGTTGTGGATTGAAGAGAATGAACCTTCCCTTGCCAGTGGTTTGGTAAAACTCAAAGACCGCGGCCTTGAAAAAGAAACACTGAAACAGGCGCTCGACAAGACAGCCGATGCCATTACTCAACTCATTCGTAAAACGATGCGCGAAGGTAAGGTTCGAAACTTTCGCACGCCGTATGAGTTTCTGGTCTTCATGATTTCGCACGAAGCACAGTGCCGCAACAAGATTGTGATGACTTCCATTGCCATGCAGAACTGATGCGTGGTATAGAAGTGCTCACACGATGGAGTAGGGATGATGGGTATATTTCAGTATAAAATCTCCTTATTCAAAGAACAAAGGGCTCCATCTCAGGCTATCAAAGCTACATTTCAGTACAGTCTCGCATTTTTTTCAATATAACATCGGTGATTTTTGGTGAAAAGACTAACGAACCCTTTCGCTATGAAGATCACCCTAAATCCCCGTGTTGAAAGACACTCCGATGGTATAGCCAGTGTCCGGTTTCAGGCGCGGCAACCGGTTGTTGTGGAGGCACTCTCGTTTCACAGTAGTGGTGCCGTTGTGTTGCAGGTTAAAACCCCTTTATCCGATCGTGTGCTGTGGTTTGGACTGGGCTTTCTCATATCGCGCGAGCTTTCACGTGATATAACCCAGATCCGTATTCAGCCAACGCTGGTCACTCCGCCAATTCACCACGAGGTTATACCTGCGGATGTTTTTGCAGAATTGGAAGTACTATGTGCGGAGACCAAAACTTTCTTTACGCAGGCAACAGCCGTTCACTGGAACTGCGCAGAGCATGAGTGTATAATAAGACGCGGTAACGTGCAGTGGCCCGCCCGGCAGTTATCTATCGGGTTTGATGATCTGGTGGATATGATCGCGGATAAAGAGCATGCTGCAAAGTGTGCATAACCCTACCGTTGTATGCGTTTGGATTTACTCCGTTATAATGATGAAGAACTGGTTGCTGTTGCAGGAAGAGGCGACCATAAAGCAGCCGAGGTATTGTTTGCGCGCCATACCGGTTTTGTGATGCGGCTGGTAAAACAGTTAGGTCGCAATGCCGCTGAAGCTGAAGATGCAACGCAGGATATATGGGCGATTGTGTGGGAGCACCTTCCGCAATTCAAGCAGCAAAGTTCGTTTACTACATGGTTATACCGTATCACCGTAAATCATGTTTTACAACAGATGCGCAGGGAGCGATCACTCCAGCGTCAACAGGCATTTGCCGCTGCGGATGACACGCTCGCTGAAGAGACTATATTTCCGGATAACTTCCTGAATGATTACTTCTCGGGCGTATTGCTATGTCTCAGTGAAGACCAGCGTATGACGCTGGTACTGGCCGATATATTTCGAATGGACCACCAGGCTGCTGCACGAGTGTTGAAAATAACTCCCGATAATTACCGCCAGAAACTATCACGCTCTCGAAAAGACCTGCGTAACTGGATGGCCGGTAAATGTAGTTTGCTGCGATCGGGACAAGCCTGTCAGTGTCCGCGTAAAAAACAATGCTTCATTGATGACGGTCGCGTCAATGCGCAAACCGGTAAATTTGATACTGCACGCATCCGCAAAGTACAGGAATATATAGCGTCACAATTGCAACAGGCAGATTATGCTGCGATCGCTAGTGCTCAAATACATTGAAGCTCTCTTTCATCTCACGGAGCCGGTTGCGTGAAATCGTAAATTCTGTTTTCTGCTCATCCTTCATGCGAATGATATACTTGTGATTCTCCCAGAAGGAATAATTGTTCATCGCATCCATGTTGATGATCACCGTGCGATTGATGCGGAAGAAGCGGCCCCGCGGCAATGATTCCTCCAGTTCGGTCATATTCTGGCGCACGCGGTAATTACCTTTCTCCGTAAAGGCATGATATGATTTGCCATCCTTCTGAAACCATTGAATATTGTCCAGGTTGATGATCTTCATGCCTTGCCCGTTAATCACCTCCAGGTGTACCCTATCCGGTAGGGTAGCCTGTCCGTTGTTTTCGGGTTGTGATGGTATAGGTATATCTATAGCAGGTGATGGCGTTTCGTCAACCGGAGTCCCGGGTACTTCCGTTATTTCTGTTTGATGCGGATGCTTTGCCTTTCGCAGAAATATAAACCCGATGGATGCTGTACAGATCACAGCGAAACTTAACCAGGGCCAGTAATCGTTCGTGGCACCCGGTGCTGAAGCAAGTGCTGGTTTATCCTTAAGCTCTGCAACTTCATCGGCTGCTTTGCGTTCAGCTTCAGCCAACGAATCTTTATATATACTATGTTTTTGCTGGTAGTGCAGCGCCTGCTTCAGCTCGCCCATCTTTTCGCAAACAAAAGCAAGCTGCTGGTATAGTTCACCTTTTATGTGCGACAGGTTATGTTTATCAGCAAGGCTGCTGGCTTGCAAGGCAAAGCTTTTGGCTTCTTTCAGCTTGTGAGTATGCTCACATTCATACGCCAGGTATTGCAGGGCATGTATATAGTTTTTATGCAGGGAATATTTTTTTGCAATGCCCATCGCTTCGCGCACATGTACTTCCGCTTGTTCATGTTCGTTGTTCATGCAGCATGCTCCTGCAAGTCCAAGCAATGTCCACGAAATACCTTTGGGATTTTCAAGTATTTTCTCAATCTCCAGGCTTCTTGCATAGTATTCTTTACTCTTTGCATATTCTTTCTTTGAATCGAGCAATGTAGCAATGTTGTTCAGCGTAGTGCTCATGCGCGGCAGGTCGTTATACTTTACCTGCAAGCTATAGGCTGTTTCGTATAGTGCGAGGGCTTCATCTAATTTGCCGGTTCGTAGTTTCAGCGAGCCGAGGTTGGTAAGCGGAAGCGCCAGGTTAACAGAATCGTGTTGCAGGTACGCACGCGCCTTGCCGAAGTAATAGGCAGACCACGTAACGTGATTCAGGTTGAACAGGTATACTCCGCCCATGCCGTTGTAGGTAAGTCCGATCTGCGTAGAGTCATTCAGTTTTTCAAACAAGCGAAGAGCATGCTGGTAAGCGTTCAGTGACTCGGTATAGTTGTTTACTTCTTTGTAAAGAATGCCGAGCATGAGTGACGATCGCGCTTCACCATCCATACTGCGTGCTTCCTGTGCATGGCGGTACGCGCGCTTGGTGAGACAGAGGGCTTTGTCAACATCTGTTTTGTATATCTTTTTGGAAAATCCGAGCAATATGTTGACCGAGTCTTTGCCCGTCAGGGGTTGCAACGATTGGGCAGCTACACTATGAAGCGATACAACGTACAGGGTAAGCGCAAACAACAACAGTTTTTTCATACCACACAGGTTTAGAGTTTAAAAAATCACGATACGTCAATCTGCCAGAACTCTATTTCAATACCACACTACGATGGTTGAGTACCATGATGCATAAGCTTTCACATCTTAGAAACGATTTTTGCGTAAAAGGTTTGAAAACGACCGTGATTTTTATCCGATAAATAGAATAAACCTGCATGTTCATGTGGCAGGCTTATGAATATTAGCGGATCGTTGTACGGCATCGTACACACGACAGGTAAAAGAAAAGACCCTCTCTTTTCTTTTAATGTCTAGGTTGGCCGGCAGGGATGGATTCGAAAGAGTCTCCCTGCCTTTTTTTAAATGAGACACTGTAATCATCATAACGATGAAGTATATACTTTCAATTTTTCTGCTGTGGTGTATAGGCACGACAGCATGGGCACAACAGGTGAAGGAAGCCGAGGTACCTGCGAATATCCGTACCGTTGTAACACAGCAAAGCGACAAGCATCCCATTACGCTGTGGGTGCTTGACAAGAACCGGAAGAAGTACATCGCTTCCATCATTCATGTACCGGTACTTCGCAACATCGAAGTAAGCCTGGATGGTAAATGGTTGCGAACAACAGATGCTTTATCGCCCGATCAGTTTCCGCCTGCAGTGATGCGCGTGGTGCGCGAAAGTTATCTTGATAAAGGATATGACGGCAGCAACTACATCTATATACAGGAGCCCGGCAATAAACGTTATGCAGTAGATCTGTCGTCTGATGATGAAGACCTGCACGTGGTTCTTGATCCCGCTGGCAAAGTTCTCAGCAAAGAAGCGCGTTAGTACACACAGCGTTACGTTTTTGCCACAGATGGCGCACACTGGCGGATAATCGTTGTATCGCACTATTTTTATATCTTTCTATGGTTCATGATGACTGTTAACTATGGAAGGTAACTACGTTGCGCGTTGGTCCCGTTTTTTTTCAGTGGCTGTTCTGCTTATAGCGTTGCTGGGACTGGCGGGCTGGCAATTCAATATAGAGCTTCTCAGGCGACCGTTACCCGGCACCATGCCAATGAGCCCTTTAACGGCATTGATGTTGATATTGGCTATTTGTGTGTTAGCACTCTTTGTTCGGAAAGAAAGGACGGTAGTGCAGCAACGATTGGCCTATATTCTGATCGCCATTATGGTCTTTGTCTCAACGTACAAAATCATACAGGTCGTATTCGGTCTTGACTTTGTACTGGATACATTTTTATATACCGATCGAGTGCTGGCCGAAAAGAACGAGAACCGCGAAGGTATGCCGCTGGTTACGGCTGTTAATTTTCTACTGATCATAATTATACTGCTTACTGTTTTTTCAAAGAAGAACAGAACCGTGGCATTGGCCCAGTGCTGCGCGCTCATCGTGATGCTGAACGCATTGTTCTTTCTGCTGGGCTATATGTACCGCGTGCCCGAGTTTTACTTGTCGCGGTATTATTATCCCATGGCCGCATTAACCTCGGTGAGTTTTCTGTTTCTATCGGTAGCCTTGTTGCTGGCCCATGCCGATAAAGGACTGATGAAGCAATTTACCAGTCCCTATGCCGGTAGTGTTATTGCGCGTGTACTCATACCGTTGGTAATTATACTGCCGTTGCTTATAGGCTATATACGGTTATGGGCGCACTGGTATACTATGCTTTCCACCGAGTTGGGAGTAACCAGTATTGTCCTCAGTTTCATTATTGTTTTTGCCTTGCTGATTCTGTTCAATACCAATTCACTGAACCGAAAAGATCTGCAGCAAAAGATGAACGCCAACCGGCTGCAATATGTAAACCGCGAGTTGCAGGCTTCCAATCATGAAACAGCCGCTGCCAACGAAGAGTTGCGCGCTGCACTGGAAGAACTGACTACTACCAATGAAGAACTCATTACCTCCAATGAAAACCTGGTCGAGCTGAATGACAAGCTTGAACATGCAAAGGCAACGATCCGCGATCAGGCCGAAGAAATTATCCGGCAGAAAGACGAGTTGCTAAGCGAATACAGGCGCAACCTCGATATCATTTTCTCCAATACACAAGAAGGTATATTGTTGCTCGATGCCAATAATACCGTTGTACTTTTTAATAAAACGTTCGAGACATTTATTGGCGGTGCCGCAGGTATTAAACCCAAGCGCGGCATGCGGCTTACTGATGTAGTTGTGAAAGAGCGGAGAGACCTGGCATTGCAGCTATATATACAGGCGCTGAATGGTGAAGCCGTTGTTACCGAAGCCTATATTTCAACACCCGAGCGTGAAGTTGTTCACTTGCTGCGGTATGAACCCGTGCGACAGTTCGGCAAGGTAACGCATGTTATCATTATGTCGATGGACATTACGGAGAAGAAGGCACGCGAGAAAATTGTGCAGCAATCGGAAGCCAACCTGCGGGCTATTTTTAACAGTACACCGGATGCCTATATATTGCTCGCAAAAGACTATCACATCATTGCGTATAACCGTGCATACGAAGAGCGTATGATGTACTATTTTCAGCGTGAACCGGAAGTAGGCGCCAATATAGCGGACTATATCCAGGAAGAGCGGAGAGAGCCTTTTATGGGGATGCTCGAACGTGCGCGGCAGGGCGAACTAGTGCAATATGAAGTGCAATCCACTGCCAGCGGGGGGACTTTGTACTGGGTAGCTGTTACCATTACACTGGTGAACGATGAAGCCGGGCAGTTGATAGGCTACTGTATAAATCTTCGCGATACTACGGCTGTGAAGACTGCCGAAATTGCTCTGCGTGAAAGTGAGGAGAAATTCAGGGCGGTAGTAGAATATAGCGATGACGTATTTGCACTCGTAGACCTGGAAGGAAATATATTCTATGCCAGTCCGAGCTTTACACGTAAGCTGGGATATACATGGGAAGAGATCCGCGAGATCAAAGGACATGACTTCGTTCATCCCGATGATTTTGAACAGTATGCGCGCGAGTGGGCCGTTGTTATGGAGAACCCGGGCAAGCTGGTGTCCATTACATGCCGCGCACGTCATAAGGATGGAGGCTGGATCTGGATGCAGGGTACGTCCATCAACCTCTCGCATATACCGAGTGTAAAAGGTATCGTTTCCACCTACCGGGATATAGGATCGCAGAAAGCATACGAAAATAAAATTACCAGTATAGCCAAGGAGTTGTCTGTTCTCATTGAAACATCCAATGTTCCTATTTTCGGTTTGGATCAGAACGGGTATATAAATGAGTGGAATGATGTAACGGCAGAAGTAATGCAGTACAGCAAAGCAGATGCATACGGTAAAAAGTGGATTGATGAATTTGTTGAGAAACCTTACCGCGAAACGGTAGATCATTTACTGACGCGCGTTTTACACGGCCACTCCCTTACCAATTTCGAGTTACCGGTGATAACCAAGAACAACGAATCGATTATACTGTTGCTGAGCGCTTCGCCACGCTATGATGCGCAGGACCAGATCAGAGGTATAATTATCGTGGCGCAGAATATTACCGAGCTCATCGACTATCGGAAAGGACTGGAGAAAATGGTGCAGGACCGTACGCGTGAATTGAACGATGCCCTGCAGAAAGAAAAAGAACTGGCAGATCTGAAGACAAAATTTGTTTCCATGGCTTCGCATGAATTCAGGACACCGCTCTCTACAATATCACTCGCTACCGGTTTCATCAGGCGCTATAAAGCGAAAATTACTCCCGAAGATGTAGACAAGAAACTTGATGACATTGTGCGGCAGGTAGAACACATGAATTACCTGCTGGAAGATGTACTGACCGTAGGTAAAGCAGAGTCAGGTAAGGTGCAGGTAAATGTAGCACCGATCGAAATGCCGGCCTTCTTCGAAAAGATAGCCAGCGAAGTATACGAGAGCACCGGACGCACGCATCACATTCACATGGCGTTGGGCTGCGATCAGAAAACTATTGCAAGCGATCCGCGCATGATGCGCATCATCCTGGTAAATTTGCTTACCAACGCAATCAAGTTCTCACCCGGCAAGAATATAGTATGGGTAACGATCAGTTGCGCTACCAATACCCTGCAACTGAAAGTAAAGGACGAAGGGCTGGGTATACCGGATGAAGACCGCGAAAAATTATTTCATTCGTTTCATCGTGCTTCCAATGCCGGTGCCATACAAGGTACGGGACTTGGATTGTCGATTGTTAGAAAAACGGTAGATTTACTGGACGGAGTAATACAGGTTGAGAGTAAATTAAATGAAGGAACAACCTTTACAATATCCATACCCATCGATGGAAGGCAAGAGAATACTGGTAGTTGATGATACCGCTGATCTTCTGAAAAGTATAGTCCAGGTACTGGCCATGGAAGGGTATGAAACGATGGCTGCCGTAAATGGTCAGGATGCCGTGGACAAGGTACGCGAGGCTGTGCCGGACTTGGTGATAACGGATTTATTGATGCCAGTTATGGATGGCTATATGCTGATCGAAACACTGAAGGCGAATACATTGTGGCAAAATATACCCGTTATTGTATTCTCTGCAAAACCCGAACAGGAGAGTAAAGATAAAGTGCTGGCGATGGGAGCGGTAAAATTTATTCGGAAACCCGGCACGATCGAAACAATATTGGACACAATACACGAAGTACTTGCCGGAATTTGATTTTTGAAGTATATATACCGTTGCAAACATACAGCTTATTGAACTAAACTGTTAGAGATGATTAAAGTAGCAATTGCAGATGATCATGGACTGATGCGTGAGGGGATTGCTTCCATGCTGGAGAACGTACCGGATATAACCGTAATCGGTATGGTGCAGGGAGGAGAGGAGGCGGTTAACCTGACCAACACCGTACTACCTGATGTTTTTTTAATGGATATCAAGATGCGGGGTATGTCGGGCATTGAAGCCACGCGCTGGATCACGGATATAAATCCTGACATCCGTATCATTTTAATTTCAGCGGAAGCGAATAAAGAATTTATAGCGGCCGGAATAAAAGCCGGTATAGCAGGCTATGTATTGAAAGATATAAGTAAAGATGCGTTGCTCACCGCCATACGCACAGTAATAAAAGGTGAACGCTATTTTAGTCCCGAGGTAATGACGATTGTATTCCAGGATTTCTATACACAGGAAAAAGTAGAGAAGACACCGGGTGCACGCGAAGTAAAAACCGATCTCACCAAACGCGAGCTGGAGGTATTAACGCTGATCGCGCATGGCAAGAGTTTAAAGGAAATTGCCGATCAACTCTTCATTAATATAAAAACGGTTGAGACACACAAGCTGAACATCCAGGGAAAGCTGAACCTTACCAACACGGCACAACTGGTACGTTACGCGATCGAAAACAAGATCGTGAATATATAGCCAGTTTCCCGGTATTCAGGATTTTAGGGTATAGCAACGGTTTTCGTGCGTAGCTATACCGGTTATCTGCCAACCTTTTTCAATCAACTCTAATTTTTGCAGGCTTACTTTTTCTAAGGGAATACCTTAGGAAAATCTAATCCATTCCCCTGGATTTACCCAGAATATTTCCGATAAAGACTATAAATCACGGGTATAGACTTACGCATCTAATCCTGTCCCTGATTTTTTAAAATCCTCTTTTTGCTAAAGGTTTAGCGCTCGCCCGGAGTGGATCTTTGTATCGTCAACATGGATATACATGGCGGCAGTACAACAAGATAAAGTAATGATAACGCTCAATGGTGAAACGTATGGTAGATGATCTGGAACAATCTCTGGAAAGCTCGCAGAAGAATGCTCCGGATCAGCAGGTTGATCTTGCCGAGCTGATTGGAAAAGTGTTGGCAGACTACAGCGAAAAAATCAGAGAGCAAAATATAGCCGTGACCATAAAGGTTGAGCAGCACGTAAAGCTATATATGAATGAAAGCCGGTTTCGCGTAGCCCTGGCGCATGTCATTGATAATGCGATCCAGTTCAGTGATGACGGAAAAAAAAAGAAGTTTATTGAAGTACTCGGGAACGTAAATTTTACAAGCTGTTCGGTGAACGTGATTGATAACGGTATAGGAATGGAACGCGTAACAGAATCAAAAGTATTTGATCTCTTTTACCGCGGAACAGAAAAGTCGAAAGGTTTGGGTATAGGACTTCACGTGGTGCGCGAAGTGCTGGAGCAGATGGGCGGAAGTGTATCGGTACATTCGGTATATAAAGCCGGGTCCAAATTTTTTCTGTGGCTACCGAATAAAACTGTGCGCGATGCGAACGGTGCTAACTAGAGTTTGTTTTTTTTGTTTATAGGTTGTTGTTTATAGTTTATTGTTTGAGTTGGTGAGTATAGTCTAACCGCTGTCATGACTCCTGAACAGGCCTGTTATGAATCATGTGGCTTGGCGGAGGAGGTGGAGGTAGTTTCCGTTGCAGTACCTACCGGGGGGATAGGAACTTGTGATGTTTACGAATCGGAAGCCTGTACTTTTAGTACGGGTATATGAGCCTCCGCCTCCGTCACTAATCTGCATGAGGATTACAGGTGATGTAGCAAGAAACAGGAGCCAAACCAGAGTTGCGGGTAACACCGCTATCGGATCAAAGCGCTTTGAAAGAGGCGCTTTTTTCTTTGCTTTGCCGTTATCCGGTAATCGTATTGTACAAGTTTCCCGAGGTGAAGAATTTGGGTTTTGGTTTGTATAACAATATACCGTAATATTGCGTTATTACGGTACTATGGGAATTACGAAATCAGAACTGTTTAAGAAACGACAAAACAGAATTGCTCATCTGGCGAAAGCATTTGATCACCCTGCGCGAGTCGCTATTATTG
Source organism: uncultured Chitinophaga sp. (assembly GCA_902168205.1). Classification (GTDB taxonomy): domain Bacteria; phylum Bacteroidota; class Bacteroidia; order Cytophagales; family Cyclobacteriaceae; genus Ohtaekwangia; species Ohtaekwangia kribbensis. Next base: position 1,612,892 of record CABHOK010000003.1, read on the forward strand.
AGCATTTACTAAGTAATCAGACTTGTATCTGCAACGACCTTGTTGATGTATTGCCCTTGTCTCAATCAACCATCAATCAGCATTTGAAAGAACTCAAGAGCATCGGCATCATTAAAGGAGAGATTGAAGGTCCAAAAGTCAATTACTGCATTGACGAAAAAGTTTGGGAGGAAGCCAAAGATATATTTATCAATATGTTCTCTCAATTTGTTTCGAAGAAGAACTGCTGTTAAAAAATTTGCCCAATCGTACCGTAATATTACAATGCTACACTGCCACCTAACGATAGGATTATACTATGTCAACACACAACATTACCCTGTTTCCTTCTTTACAGCTTACGGTTACACAACTGGCGAAAGAATTTAATGAGATTCCTGCCGAACGTAAACCGGTACTGAACGAGCTAACGCAATTCATTCAGAAGGGCATTGATAAAAAGCACCCGGTATATCTGAATTTCATTTGTACGCATAACTCCCGCAGAAGTCATCTTTCACAGATATGGGCTCAGACCGCTGCATATTATTTTGGTATTCCGGATTTATTCTGCTTTTCCGGTGGAACAGAAGCAACCGCATTTAATCCGAGAGCAGTTAAGGCTATGCGGGAAGCAGGTTTTGATATCGCCCAATCAACGGAAGGCGATAACCCTGTATATGAAGTAAAATACTCACCGGCTATACCGGGTATAAAAGCATTCTCGAAGAAGTACGATGATCCGTTCAATCACAATAAAGATTTTGCTGCCGTGATGACGTGTTCACACGCCGATGAAAACTGTCCTATAGTACATGGTGCCGTAAAAAGAATTCCGCTTCGTTACGATGACCCCAAAAATTTTGATGATACACCACTGGAAGCAGCCAAGTATACGGAGCGCGTTCATCAAATTGGCAGAGAAATATTGTTTGCCTTTTCGCAGGTAAAAGTATAGCAGCGCAGATATGAATAATACGAAGCAACTCAGTTTCCTGGATCGATACCTTACACTCTGGATTTTTCTCGCAATGATCCTGGGCGTTACTATGGGAAATATTTTTCCGATGGAAGCGTTCATGTCAAACTTCCAGGCGGGCACTACAAATATACTACTGGCAACCGGGCTTATCGTGATGATGTATCCGCCTTTGGCAAAAGTCAGGTACGAGCACTTGGGAAAAGTATTTAAGAATGTAAAAGTTATCAGCTTGTCGCTTATCCTCAATTGGATCATCGGTCCGGTAGTAATGTTTGTACTGGCTGTTATTTTTCTGCGCGACAAACCAGAGTATATGACGGGGCTGATCCTGATAGGACTTGCACGGTGCATTGCCATGGTATTGGTATGGAATGATCTGGCCAAAGGAGATAAAGAATATGCTGCAGGGCTTGTTGCGTTGAACAGTGTTTTTCAAGTGCTTTTTTATAGTTTGTTCGTCTGGCTGTTTATCACAAAACTTCCAGCGTACTTTGGTATAGCAGGCTATGAGATAAACGTGAGCATGGCTGACGTTGCAAAAAGTGTTCTGTTATATTTAGGTGTGCCTTTCGCTGCGGGTTTTCTCTCGCGTTTCTTTTTTGTAAAGACAAAAGGAGAGACCTGGTATAGAGATCATGTTATTCCAAAGATCAGTCCGCTTACGCTGATTGCTTTACTTTTTACCATCGTGATCATGTTCAGTTTCAAGGGTAAGCTGATCATGGAAATTCCACTGGATGTAGTGCGTATAGCAATTCCACTCGTTATATATTTTATTGTCATCTTTATTTTGAGCTTCATACTTTCCAGGCAACTGGGTGCTAACTACGAAGAGAATGCTTCAGTATCATTTACGGCAACCGGCAATAATTTTGAGTTGGCTATAGCGGTGGCAGTAGGAGTATTTGGAATTAATTCTGGGCAGGCTTTTGCGGGTGTTATAGGTCCGCTTATTGAAGTGCCTGCGTTGATCTTGCTGGTAAATCTTGCCTTTTGGTTTAAGAAGAAACTATATCCGGTTAAAGCTGTTTAACGTATGGAGAACAGGTTCGATGTAATTGTTATTGGAGGCGGACAGAGTGGTCTTGCGCTTGGATACTATCTGAGACGATCCGGCCTGTCCTATATTATTCTTGACAACCAGGAAGAGCCTGGAGGTGCGTGGTTACACACCTGGAAATCGCTTCGTTTATTTTCTCCTGCGCAATGGAGTTCTCTTCCCGGCATGATCATGACCGGAGGAACGGATTATTATCCGACAAGAGATGTGGCCATTGAATACCTGAAGTCGTACGAGACTAAATATAATCTTTCCATACGCAGACCGGTTCAGGTGACGCGGGTATATAAACGCGAAGGGGAGTTCCAATTGGAAACGTCTGATGGATTATATTTTTCAAAAACAGTAGTAAGTTCAACCGGTTCATTTTCGAATCCCTATATACCTTCCTTCGAGGGTATAAATGTATTTAAAGGACAGGTGTTGCATTCAGGCGAGTATCAAACACCGGATATATTTACCGGCAAGCGCGTAGCCATTGTCGGAGAAGGAAATTCGGGTGCGCAGATACTGGCCGAAATTTCGAAAGTGACCGGCACACTGTGGATCACACAAAAGGAGCCGCGTTTTCTGCCGGACCACATCGATGGACGTTTCCTGTTTGATGCGGCTACACAAATGTACGAAGCGCAAAAGGCAGGCAAGCGTTACAGACTGCCATCGCTTGGCGATATTGTTATGGTTGACGCTGTAAAGGAAGCACGCAGTAATAAAGTATATAACAGCAGTGTCAGACCCTTTCAATATTTTACAGAAGACTCGCTGGTGTGGTCAGATGGTCACGAAGAAAAAATAGATGTTGTTATTTTTTGCACCGGATTCAAAGCATCACTCAATCACCTGGACGCGCTGGGAGTGATTAACGAAGAAGGAAAAATTGATACGGATGGTACAAGGGCAATACACATTCCCGGCCTTTGGCTTGTGGGGTATGGAAATTGGACAGGCTTTGCTTCCGCAACATTGATCGGTGTTGGTCGTTCTGCAAAGACAACGGTAGAGCAGCTCAGTACCTATATTACCAAACAGAAAGAATCACTTTCCTTGAAATAACAAGCGGCCGGAAAGCTTGCGTCTTTTTTGAAAGTATTGCGTCTTAGTCAGGTAAAAGTATATCAAATGATTATGGAATCGACAGTAGCACAAGGAAGCTTTTTTGAAAATGAACTGAAAGGTTTTGTTTTTAAACGGGTGAAAGACAAAGCGCTTACGGAAGACATTGTTCACGATGTTTTTATACGGGTGCAGGATAAGATTGGACAACTACAAGAACCGGAAAAAGCCACCGGGTGGATATACCAGATTACCCGGAACATGATCATCGATCACTACCGAAAACAATCAAAATATATAGATGCTTCTGAGGTTAACAGTCATGATGAAGTTTTGAATTTTAATGAATGCGTTGAAAACACGCTCCGGAAACTGCTGTTAACGCTTCCACTGAAGTACAGAGAAGCGCTTCAAATGGCAGAGCTTGAAGAACTGTCGCAAATAGAAATGGCTAAACGTCTTGGTGTTTCATACTCGGGTGTTAAGTCGCGCGTGCAACGTGCCCGGCAAATGTTAAAAGAAAAGTTGCATGAATCGTTGATCATCAAAACCGATGCGTATGGAAATATAGTGGTTTGCGTAGACCGTGATCCGAGTTGTTGCAAATAAAAGTTGACATAATTAAAGCATATCTCATATATAGTATAATAGTATAAATGAAAGGCGGGACTGTTCCCGCCTTTTCTTGTTTTAGCAGCAACCACTGCCACCGCAACATCCACCACCTTCGATGGAAATAATCAGATCTTCCATAGTAAATAACTTTTATGTGAATATTTAGTAATTGAACATTTTGTTCGGATAGAAGACGCATGCTCCTGAAAAAAGACGCAACCCGCATCAAGAAAAATAACGCGTCTTTTTAGTCTGCATCACGTCTCAGGGAAAAATTTATTTCACATGAAAAAGTATTATGCCTTTCTGTTTCTTGTATTACTCCGCTTCAGTAATTCCAATGGCCAGAGCAAATTCAATCTTGCCTCTGTTAGCGATCACTACAAGGCGTTGCAATCCATAAGTAATATGCCGAACCAACAGCGCGCATGGATGGATACTATAAAATATCCACCGGCAGAATATGGAACTTCTATAGTATATCTGATAGTGAAGCCGTATTACTTGTCCGATGCGCAGGTAAAAGAATTAAGCGAGAGCGTGAAGTTTCCGGCAAACAGTTCTGACCAGGTTCGAAAGGAGTTAGACTATCTTTTGGAACTTCAGAACAAGCGAACACCTGAGCAGATAAAGCGAGTTGAATTTCTGGGAGATATTGGTTACTGGCCTTCGGTAAATATGGTACCATCACATACTTCTTATGCACATAATCTGCAGGACCTGTTCTTTGAGGGAAGAGAATTGCTGGGAGATAATGTTAATTCGAAAAACTTTCCGAAGATCTCAAAGTTGCTTCAGGGTGTTATGCAGGATATGCGCATCATGGAATTTACCATCAAGTATAAATTGCTGAGGCCGCGTCCGTATCATCTCGAGCCGATGTTAAAGCCGCTGACAAAAATTAACTCGCCATCGTTTGCCAGCGGCCATACACTTTGGGCGTTTATTCAGGCCTATACGTGGAGTGAGATTGTGCCCGAAAAGCAACCACAGTTCATCGCCCTGGCTGAAGAGATCAGACGATCAAGAGAGATTATGGGGATACACTATCCAAGCGACAACGAAGCGTCACGGCAGGTAGCCTATAAAATGCTTCAATACTATTTTCAGAATGCTGCTTTTAATAAAGATTTGAGAGAAGCGATTCTTGAATGGAAAAAGCAATCAGGTGAGTAGCTTCCCTACATAAAACGTCCATTAACGATTTCAAAATTCCTTGCACAAAGGCCACAAAAAAGATACGAAGTTTCACAAAGTATATATTTCCCTGTCCGTTGTGTCTCCTCGTGGCCTTTGTGTTTCCGTATTTTATTTCCTGATAACGATATAACCGATAAAGAACAATAGATAATAATAAGTGTTTAAACTCGAACCTCTACACTATATTTTATAACCTGCACGCAACATTCTTTTCACATTTTAAAAGTAGTTTAGCAACCGGACTGTAATTTTTCCGAACTAAACCCTATATACATGAAAAGTCATTACCCGTTATGGTTTTTACTTATCGCATTTTTGACTGGAGCACAGTGGGCTTCGGCACAAGTGCATCTTAATCTTATCAATTCACCGTATCAACAGCAGTTTGATTCACTTGCCAGTGCAGGCACTACCAATGATATAGCGACATTGCCGGCCGGCTGGACCTTCAGTGAGTCAGGTACCAATGCCAACACTACGTATGCAGCTGGTACAGGTTCAGCAAATGCCGGTAACACCTATAGCTTCGGACTGACAGCTAATGACCGCGCACTCGGAGGTTTACTTTCCGGATCGCTTAACTCAACCGTTGGTGCCGGGTTCATCAACCATACCGGCAGTACCATTACAGCATTACACATACAGTACCGCGGTGAGCAATGGCGTCTTGGCGCAACAGGGCGTGCAGCCGACCGACTCGATTTTCAATACAGCACCGATGCTACTTCCATAACATCGGGTACATGGACCGATATAGATTCACTTGATTTCATCAGTCCGGTTACAACGGGTACAGCAGGCGCACTCAATGGTAACGACACGCTTAACAACACCATCATTACCTTTACTATAAATGGATTGTCGATTGATGATGGTGAAACGTTTTACCTGCGCTGGCTCGACTTTAATGTAGCAAGCTCGGATGATGGTTTGGCAATTGATGATTTTATACTGACACCCTTCGGTGTACCTTCGAATGAACCGGCTATCCAGGTAGTGCCTGCATCGCTGAACTTTGGCGATGTTACCGTACATGAGACAAAGCAACTTCGTTACCAGGTGATCGGTGCCAACCTGCAGGATTCCATCGCGATCTTTACTTTTAATAACGCCTATACTATATCTGCGGATAGTATACATTTTGCCGGATCTGCTATAGTACCGGCTACCGGAGGTTTTGTATATGTACAGTTTGCACCGGTAGCACCGGGACTTTCCAGGGATTCATTGTTGCATATCAGCGGCACTACGTCAAAAGTGGTGCATGTGGAAGGCAATGGTTTTGATTTTGTGAGCAGTGTTATATCCATCGCGGAAGCACGCACCAAACCGGCAGGACAAAAAGTTACGGTTGGTGGACGAATTACTGTAGCGAACGAACTGGGCAACCCTGCCTATGTACAGGATGCCACGGGGGGCATACCGGTTTTTGATTATGCTTTTGCTACCCATGTTTCCATTGGCGACTCGGTAATTGTTACCGGACCTATAGGTGTGTTTAACGACCAGGTACAGATCAGTGGCAGTGGTATAGATTTTATACAGCCTGATTCTTCAAAGCGCTATATAGATCCGGCACCTATCGCTATCGGTCAACTGGCCGCGTACGAAGGACAACTGGTTACGGTTGACAGTGTAGAACTGGTTAATAAGGCTTTTGTGTTTTATCCGCAAAGCACCGATCGCATGACGGCAGATGGTATACAGGCCGATCTGCGTATTGACGGAGACACCGATATACCCGGACTTACCAAGCCGCAAGGAGTTGTGTCCATCACCGGTGTTGTAGGTCGTTTCCGTACCAATGCTCAGCTGCTGCCACGTTTCAGTGCAGATATACCGGGAGCTCATGTACCATCGCCTGTTTCAGATAGTATTCCGAAAAGTAAAACACTCGATGTTGTTACCTGGAACCTGGAGTTCTTCGGTGCGAAAAAAGAAGACTATCGTAATGAAGAGTACGGTCCGGAAGATGAAGCACAGCAACTCGTAAATGTAAAACGTGTACTGGATTCATTGCAGGCTGATGTCATCGCTGTTGAGGAAGTATCAGACGATTCGTTATTTACCGTGCTGATCTCGCAATTGGGTAAATATAGGGCTACCTGCTCTGATCGTTATTCGTATTCTTTTGATGGACCCAGCGATGAATTCCCTCCGCAGAAAGTATGTTTTATCTACGACACAACAACTGTAAATGTACGCGCGGCACGTCCGATGTTTGAAGCGTTGTACGATGAAGCACGCACGACTAACCCGAATATATTACCAAACTATCCCGGAGGAAGTCCTTCAAGTTTTTATTCCAGCGGACGCCTTCCGTATTTGTTAACGGTTGATGCTACCATTGGAGGCGTAACCGAGCGCATATCCTTTGTTGGTATACATGCTAAATCTGGTTCTACGGCAGCCGACAGAAGTCGCAGAGAGTATGATGGTGCTGTGCTGAAGGATTCGCTCGATTTACACTTTGCCAATGAGCAGGTAATTATACTCGGTGATTTGAACGATGATCTCGATCAGTCGATTGTTACCGGTATGGAAAGTCCATATATAGCGTTTATACAAGACTCGTTGAATTATACCGGCATTACGAAAAACCTCAGTGATGCAGGAGCAAGATCAACGATCAGTTTCCAGGATGTGATCGACCACCAGATCATCACGAACGACCTTTTGCAAGAGGTTATCGGAGGTTCTGAGCAGATCATAACACCGTTCCGTTTTATCACGAATTATGCTGCCACTACATCCGATCACTTGCCGGTAATTGTACGTTACCAGTTGCAGCCAACGCGTGTTAATTTTACAGCAAGCGGTATAACGTTACCGGAAGACAGTGCATCTCATCACGTATATGTTCAGGCAGATAAACAATCGACATCGGCCAAACAGATTGTTATAGCCTTACAGGGCGATGCAACCTATGGACAGGATTTTGTAACCGAGCCTGCAGCCGTTGATAATAAAATTACAGTGACGCTTTCGGCGGATACATTGCTGACGTCATTCCGAATCATAATGCTGAACGATGAAGCCGATGAACTGCTGGAGACAACTACCTTCACGATTTTGGCAGAAGATGGTGTAGCCGGAGGAACGCAGGCAAACTTTTCACTTTCCATTGAAGACAACGATGTGCCAATTATTGCTTTTGCCGAGATACTGCCCAGCGCCAAAGAGGGCAGCGGTATATATAACCTGAAACTGAAATTGAATACAGCCGTTGCTTCCGACCAGGTTGTAACGATCCAGGTAACACAAGGCCCGGGTGTAGTATATGGCGAAGACTATAGCACGGAACCTGCTGTAGCCGGTCGCGCGATACAATTGACAGTTCCGGCAGGTAGCCGCGAAGCTTCGATTGCTATAGATCCGATAGCCGATGGCAAAAAGGAATTCCCGCTGGAGTTTGTGTCTTTCTACCTGGATAAAACAACGGACGGACTAGTGCTTTCCAATCCGCGTATAGCAGTATTTACAATCATTGATGTAAAGAAGAGACAACCCGTTGTAATCGCATCACCAAACCCGACCTCCGGCATTGTACGACTGGTATGCAAAGAGCTTGAAGCCCATGAAGTAATTCAGGCTGAAGCGCGCAACAGTAACGGAGAGTTAATCTATACTGGCACCGGAACACTCGAAGAACTGAGCGCAGCCCTTACAAACCGTGTCCAATCGGGGAGAAGAGGATTCTATACCATCAAGCTAATTATCGATGGCGAGCCGATCGTAGTACGGCTGTTGAAGATATAGCCGTTATCCGTTTTCTTAACCGTTAATTGTGAATCGTTATCCGCAGGTATAACCTGCGGGTAACGATTATTTTTTATATAGACCCTTTGTGAAACTTCGTGTCTTCTCCGTTTCCTTTGTGCCATTAGATTATGAGAACCCTGCTACTATATATAGCACGCCCCAACCACACTTCTCACGATTAACCGATAACGGTTAACACTATTTCACGAAGACATCCTCCGGTAACAAAAACATCTCCGCCAGCAATTCATACGAACGCACGCGATCTTCAAATGTATCTGCAAAAGTAGCAACTACCACTTCATCCACATCAAAAGTACGTGCCAGTTGTTTGATCTTCTCCTTCACAACGTCAGGAGTACCCGTAATGGTGCGAAGGCGGTTATATTGCACACGAGCAAGCTCTTCGCGTGAGTATGCATATCCCTTGATCGCCTCGTATGAAGGTGCTTCATCTATTTTTCCTTTCTCGATGCTGAGCAAGCGATAATCCATAACGGCCTGCATCTGCGCTGCCTTCTCTTCGGTCTCACCACAAAATACAAATACACCAACACTGGTCTGTGGCGTTTGCAATTGCTCGGAAGGTTTGAACTGTTGACGGTAGGCACGTATAGCTTCAGGACCACCCACCGGATTAATGAACTGTGCGAACGACAACGCCATGCCGAAGTGTGCTGCTATATAGGCACTCTCACCACTGCTTGTCAGCATCCACAGATCCGGTTGCGTATCAATGCTCGGTATAGCTTTTACTTTTTCGTGAATCGTGCCGGCCTGACGGTCATCTTTCAAAAACGCTTTCAGGTCAATGATCTGCTGAATATAATCTTGCGGACTAAACGTATTGGACGGGTTAAGCAGCGAAGCTGTAACACGATCGCCACCGGGAGCACGCCCTATACCCAGATCAATGCGACCGGGATATAGTCCTTCCAGTAAACGAAAATTCTCGGCTACTTTTAATGTACTATGATTGGGCAGCATGATACCTCCGGAACCGAAGCGCAGATTTTTTGTTTCACCGGCCAGTCGTGCAATGAGTACTTCAGGAGCTGCACCTGCCAATGTTGCAATGTTATGATGTTCCGATAACCAGTAGCGCGTATAGCCCAACCGGTCGGTATGTTTAGCGAGTTGTATACTTTCCTGTAGGGCTTCCCGTGCGTTGCTTCCTCTGCGAATGGGAGTCTGATCGAGTACGCTGAGTTTTAATTTCATGACAATAGATGCCTTCTGTCTCAGAAGGGGTGTGTTTATGTATTTTCTATAAACACAACTGCAAGCGGGAAAGGTTCAGCCAGGTGCAGATTCGTTTTTGATGGCCGCTTCATCATGCTGATCATCAAAGTGAAAATATTTTTAATATGAAATAAAAAGCCTCACCGTGGTGCTGCACAGTGAGGCTATAAGGAGTTCGGTTTAACTCAGACTGCTGCGGTCTGTTTCACCCCCTTAATCTGCAGGTAAGCCATGGCTGCCACCCACAAGGCTACTGCGGTAATTGCGATATAGCCTATCGCAGACAAATTAAATAACTGCGGCAGTACAATGGCTATACTACCTATAACCCAGAGTATATCCAGCGCAATAATAATATATACATGCGTAAGCCGTGCTGTGCGTTGTACAGCTTCATTCAATACACCGGCAGCGAACACCACCAGAAATATACCAACACCCATAACCGTTCCTACAGCGGTTGTACCAAAGAGGTTGGCAACGGTTTCTGCCAATACTACAAGTCCAATACCGGTAGCACCTGAGCTTACCGCGTTGATGAGAAGAACATTTTTTAGAGATAGCATATACATTTACGTTTAGTGTTTATTGATGAAGCAAAGGTATACCGGCACCATACCCTGCGGTTTATCTTTTTGCGACAACCCGTTACCATCTTGCGCCAACGGTAGGGTGGCATGGTAAACACCTTGATTGAACCAGTATATTTGTTGTATGGATGAGCAACAAAAGCGATTCGTACTAAGTCTGCTGGCGTATGCAGTGCAACGGGGTATATCGGCACAGCAACTCTGCAAGCTTTGTAATCTTGACCTGGCGGCATTGAAACGAAATGAAGCCGTTACCATTACGCGCAAACAACAGGAAGACCTCTGGGTGAATGCGAGTCACCTGTGCGATGATCCTTTATTTGGATTGCACTTTGGTGAATCGCTGCAGTTGAGTGCGCTTGGCGTAGTAGGCGAGATCATCAAGATGAGCGGTACAGTAGGGGAAGCGTTGGCGCATGCTGCAGCCATGACTCCGATGGTAACTGACCTTGTAACGATGGATGTGATACAATCCAGGAAAACCTTTACAGTACATTTTATACCAACCGCTATCGGGAAGCAACAAAGCGATACCGTTACATTTCGCCAGATGCTCGATCTGCTCATGATATTCACGATACATGAACTCGATGGTTTGTTGCTGGAGAAAGTAAAGCCTGTATCGGTGCGACACGCTTTTCAGTCTGTGCATATACATGAATATGAGCGCGTGCTTCGTTGCACGCCTGTGCGCAAGACGCAGCATACCCTGGAGTTTGACAATGCATACTGGGACGAACCCATTCTCACCGCCAACTATGAACTGCAGAAGGTGTTGTTGGACAAAGTAAATACAATTGGTAAAGAAGAAGGTAATGCGCAAACATTGCAGTCTAAGATTTATACGTACCTGTTACAGCATGCGTATCTGGGTATACTTAGCCAGGAGGAGGTAGCTGCTAATTTTAACATCAGTGCGCGGAGCCTGCAGCGAAAGCTTCGCGAAGAAGGAGTAACGTATCAACAGTTGTCTGACAGCGTTCGAAAGTCACTGGCGGTACACTATATCCGTTCGGGTAATTACCAACTCAAGGAAATATCGGGTATGCTTGGCTATAATGAGTTGAGTGCCTTTACCCGTGCCTTTAAACGTTGGACAGGAAAAGCCCCGGCCAGTTACCGTGCATAGGCAAAGACTAAAAATATATAGCCGGTTATTTCTTTATACAGAAAGTTTAGCCAGGCATTTCTCGATAGACACTTTCAGGTGTGCATACTGCGATGGCTTCTGTATATACTGAAAGGCTCCCAGTTTGTACGACTTCTCGATATTATCCAGCGTAGAAGATGTAGACAGAATAACCACCGGTATAGAACTGAATTCGGGATGCTCTTTTATTTCTTTGAGACACTGAAAGCCGTTCTTCAACGGCATGTTCAGATCCATGAAGATAGCATCGGGAAACCGGTTGGCAGCACGAAGCTTTTCCAGGAGTATAATTCCGTTTTCAGCGATCGTAATATCGATCGGAAGTCCTAAGTCCTGAAATACGTCTTTGAATAATAGTATATCATCCGGATCATCGTCAGCGTAAAAAATATTCTTAATCAACAGGTCTTCACTCATCGGGATAAAGTATAAGTTAAGGTAAACGGGCATCATTTTTTTTACGTATTCAGCTCATGCTATATCGCCCGCTGATGTATTCCAAACAACAGTTCAATATTAGATGGTTACACCCTAACTTTCTATCAGGGATTTCCCTGATTTTTAGTCGGATTTGACCGGTTTTTGGACTTATTAACATTAAAGCAATATACCTTTAAGGATTTAATCGCTTTAAAATGCCCGAAAAGATCAAAGTTTTTCATCTCGAAGATTACAAAATTATACGTGATGGCATTCGGTTTTTGTTAGGTAATGATGAAGCCATTGAAGTTGTAGGCGAAGCAAGAAAAGGGGAGGAGCTGTTGAGTGTTATCGATAAAATGCGCATTGATATACTCCTGCTTGATATCTACCTGGACGGAATGCAGGACGTTCGTACCATTGATGGTTTTGAAGTATGTGAAATCGTCCGGAAGAAATATCCCAAAGTAAAGATCATCGCCCATTCAGTTTATGATGATGCCGACCGGGTTGCCAAGATCATGAAAGCCGGTGCCATGGGGTTTGTATCCAAGAAAGCCGGATACGAAGAGCTTATCCAGGCTATTAAAGTCGTGTACAGCGGCAAGAAATATATTTGTGCCGAGACCTCGCGAAAACTGAAAAACATTAATAAATTTTTAGCCGGAATTGAGGATACGTTGCGCGGAGAAGATGAGTTTTTCTCCAAACGCGAACGGGAAGTGCTTGAGCTGATGGCGAAAGGGCACTCGTCCAGAAAAATTGCCGAAAATTTATTTATTACCGAAAAGACCGTGGAGTCTCACCGCAAGAACATGGTTCAGAAGGCGAAAGTGAAGAATACAGCTGAACTTATTGCGTATGCCTCTGCGCGTGGCTTTTTGAAAGTATAGTATATACCTTTCTATTTGCTATAAAGTTTTAGCCCCATGCAAGAAGCCCCGGTGTACACGGAGATCAAACGTATTGGAGAATTATCCAGCGATGGTATTTTCATTTATAAGATTGACGAACGCAAATTTCAGTACGTCAATCCGGCCTTCAGTGAGATCTTTTATGTAAGTCACGAAAATCTTTACGCACAGTCAAGGTTACTGCTGGATCTGATCATCTCGGAAGACCAGCATTACCTGCGTTCGCGCTTCTCGGATCTCATTCACTTTGGTTGTATAACCAGCACGGAGTTCACGATAAAAATTTCAAGCGGGTTGCTGAAGCACGTTTCGTGCGATGCGTATGTATTGGATAACAATACTACGGTTATCGGTTTTGTAAAAGATGTCAGCCGCATCAAGGAGCACGAGAACTATATCATTAACTATGGTGCCAAGAAAGATACACTGCTGGATATGGTTACCCATAATCTCTACGGACCGCTGAATCTTTCGCAAAGCATTCTAGACAAGATCGAAGAGTCTTATCAGGGAGATTCGTATAAGGACATGAATGCGCAGCTGCAACTTATCCGCAGTATAACCCGTGAATGCATTGATATCGTGACCAACTTTTTACGCGAAGAACACCAGGAGTCTGAACGCATCTTTATCAAGAAAAGTCGTTTTGATATCGTTGATCGGGTGCGCGCAACACTGGTGAAACTGGTAGAGACTAATCACGACAAGAACTTTACGCTTATAACGAAGCTGGATAACCTGTATATCAATGCTGACAGTGTTAAGTTCTTTCAGATCATTCATAACCTCATCTCCAACGCCATCAAATTCACACCCGAAGGTGGCCAGATTGATATAACACTGGAAGAAGGTGAAGAGGATTTTGTTGTGAGTGTAAAAGATAACGGCATCGGTATACCGCAGGCATTTCAATCCTTTATATTTCAACGCAACGATGCGGTGCGCAGGCCGGGACTGAAGGGTGAAAAATCAATGGGATTGGGCCTGCCGATTGTGAAGAATCTTGTCGAGTTGATGAACGGCCAGATCTGGTTTGAAAGTACCGAGAATGATGGGGCTGTATTTTTTGTCAGGTTCCCCAAAGAGTAATACAGGCTATATATGTCAGCCTGGGTATAAAAATGCACAGGCTGTTCTTTTGTCGGGTATATAGCGCAAAATTGTTCGTTCAGCTAAATCCGATTTTTATTTTGTTCCCAATGAAAACAGATATAGTTTTGTGGTGAAGTATAGGCTTTATGCAAATTACTTTCTCATAACATCACAAATCATACATACGCTAAAATCCTCTAATTTATTTGAAAAATAGTTGGCCTAAAGGTTGCAATATCGATTATACAGGAATAAACCTGTAGACAAGTTATGAGCCTTTTCTGTAGACCTAAATACGCTGTCACTCCACAAGTTTACGAGTTGGGCATGCGTAAGGAAGACCCAACCCGTTGGAATTATTTTTTCAATTCAGGAAAGGTGAGAACCAATATGAAGAATCAGATTTTTGAAAAGTCGGGCAGTTACGTTGTCGGTGTACTCTGCGTAGCCATATTCTTTTCTTGCAGTAAAAACATTACACCTACAGACACAGCATCTAAGCAGGGTGCCACTGAGCAAGTGGCGGCTCAAACCGACTCACTCTATGCGCAGCCTGTACGGCCCGGACGCAATCTCTCCATCGATACATTGAAACATCCGCTGGATACCCGCCTCACGCAGGTATGGAAGCAGGATGTATACTATAATCAGAAAGTTCACGATAAAGTGCATCGCTTTTATGCGCTGAGCGACTATCACACCAAGTGGTTAGGTGAATATGCACCCAATCCGTTCTATCAGAAATTCACAGCGTTAATGGCAGATGCATCCGGTTATGGACTGGTGCCTGAAGACTATACCATTACCGATCTCGCTGCAAAGCTCGAAGAACTATATAGCCGGAAGCCGCTGGATACAGCAACACTCATTGATCTGGATATACAGATCAGCGAGAAGCTTTTCCTTTTCACCACGCACCTTGCGGAAGGTAAGGTGAGAAATCCGGGTAACACCACTGCCGTATGGCTCCGCGAGTTTAAGCCGGAGGATAATACTACAGATGTATTTACACTGGCTAAAATTCTTGAGCCTGAACAACTCATCACCGCTGTAAACAGTTTGCAACCTGTATATGAGCAATATGCCAAACTGCAACAGGCACTGAAGCAATACCAGACACTCGAGAAAGCGGAGCCTAAAGAATTTCCGGTGAGTGTTGCTGCGAGCAAGATCAAACCGGATGAACGCAACCAGGTTATACCGTTGATCCGTAAAAAATTATTGCTGACGGATCTGAAAGCCTATACACTTCCCATAGATTCTGTAACCGGTCAAACCGATTCACTGCGCTACGATGCAGCGTTGGTATATGCTGTAAAATGGTTTCAGGAACGCCACGGACTGGAACCGGATGGTATCATTGGAGAGAAGACGGTGCGTTTTCTGAATCAGTCGTTTCGAGATAAGGCCAACATCATCGCCATGAACATGGAGCGCTTCCGCTGGTTGCCACAGGATGCGTATGGGGATAATTATATCACGGTAAATATCCCGGAATATGAACTCCGCATGTTTGAGAACGGTAAAGAAGCGTTTGATATGCGCGTGATTGTAGGTGCTCCGAATAAACCTACTCCGGTGTTCAACGATGTAGTGAATCATATAATCTTCAGTCCTACGTGGACTGTGCCGACCAGCATCATCAAAGAGGAAATTATACCGCGTCTGCAGAAAGATTCGCTTTACTATACCGAGAAGAATTATGCTTTCTATAAGAATGAAGAAACAATCGATCCTTCAGCGGAAGCGTGGAAAGATGGTTCGGTCAATCCTTATAAATATCGCATCGTGCAACAGCCGGGTCCTGACAACTCGCTGGGACTGGTGAAGTTCGGCATGCCTAACAAAATGAATATTTACCTGCACGATACTCCGAACCACCGCCTGTTTAAGAAGAGTTATCGCGCACTCAGTCACGGTTGCGTGCGCCTGGATGAACCTGCACGTTTTGCAGAATATTTACTCCGCGACCAACGTGGCTGGACAAAAGAGACTGTGCAGAAAGCTATGCATGCCGGAACTCCGGCAACCATTCATCTGCGTAAAAAATACCCGGTGCACATCGAGTATCGCACGGCATGGGTAGATGAAAATGGATTGATCAACTTCCGCGAAGATATCTACGGTCACGATAAACGTCAGTTGCAACAGTTATATCCTGCGCAGAAACCTTCGGCTGTAGCTGGAATCTAAGAAAGAGTAATCAGCGCTTAGCCGTTACGTTGACGTTCTGCAATAGTTGGTCAAGGTTCAGGTAGCGTGAAGTGGACAGGTAGTTTTCGTCATTGAAGTATGCGAAAATGGCTGTGTGACCTTTGATGGCATCAATCACTTCTCTGGCAATTTCTTTCGAAAGAGCAGGGCAGCCCTGGCTTCTTCCCAGACGGCCATAATGTTTAATCCAGTATTCGCTCACGTATTCAGCATCGTGCATAACCACGGCACGCTCACGCATGTTGTCGTTATAGCCTTTTTCCATGCCATCCAGTTTCAGGCTGTAGCCTTTGCTGCCCACATAGGTTTCAGCAGTTACATAAAAGCCGAGGCTGCTCTGGTTGGAATGAACCGTGTTGGAAAATGATTTGGCGATGTCTTCACCGGTATTTTTTCCATGACTCACATACGTGAAGAATTTTACGATATGATGTTCAAGATCAATGGTGTAGAAGCGCTTTTGTGTGCTTGGTTTGGTGAAATCAATAATAGATAACAGGTTTTTATCGTTAAGCTTTCCCTGCATGCGCAGTGTGTAGTAGCCGATTACAGCGTACTTGAAAACTTTGTACGACAGGTTATATTTTTCAAGTCCGATAGACGTATAGAGAGTCTGCAACGAGTCGTCAAAGGAAACAGCGGCATCAACATGTGTGGCAGTTGTGTGATCGATAGAATCGGTAACAGCCGTGATGTTTGCAGTGTGGAGCGAGGTTATTGTTTCGGGTTGAGCAGGTGCCGCTGAGTAAAGACTCAGCAACAGGTATAGTACATACGTCATTCTGAAGAGGGGTTATTTTGATACTACAAAACAATCATGAAAGGCAGCCTTAAAAAAATCAACAAAAAGTGAAAAAGTACACCTGAGCTAAATTGAAAGGCTCCAAGCGATTTTCTCCCGGAAAGAGATTTTTAAGTATACAATATCAAGGCACCTTATTTCCAGAAACCTTCTGCGGAATAATAGATATTTCGATAAAGTGAGTTATGTTAGAGGTAATATGCCGGAGTGAAACACGAAGTGTTGCTTCGGGCGGTTCAAGTTCATCTTACTAAATTCTTTGACATGACCTTAAAACCATCCTTTACCGAGAAGAAGTACATCGTTACGCTCATCTTTGTTACATCCCTCTTCATGTTATGGGGCATTGCCATTACCATGGGCGACACACTCAACAAACATTTTCAGAATGTGTTGAACGTGTCCAAATCGCAATCCGGATTGGTGCAGTTCTCGATCTTCGGTGCCTATGCAGTTATGGGCATACCCGCCGGCCTGTTTATGAAAAGGTTCGGGTACAAGAATGGTGTTCTGCTGGGATTGTTCCTGTATGCCCTTGGAGCATTTCTGTTTATACCGGCAGCCAACACAGAATCATTCTCCTTCTTTCGCGCAGCACTGTTTATACTTGCCTGTGGACTTGCCACGCTTGAGACAGTAGCGCATCCGTTCGTTGCTTCGCTGGGAGACCAGCGTACGAGCGATCAGCGAATTAACTTTGCTCAATCGTTCAATGGATTGGGAGCCGTTATTGGTCCTGCACTCGGAGGCTTTTTCATTCTTCGCGCAGGCCAGGACTATACCAATGAATTGGACTCAGTTAAATTCCTATACATCGTCATCGGTTCAGTTATAACTGTTATTGCTTTATCATTTGCATTTGTAAAAGTTCCACCACTTTCCGATCCGCATAACGCAGACGAACCAGGTACGACTGATGCACCGCCTAAAAAGCTTTTTCAACACCGGCATTTTGTGTGGGCGGCTGTTACACAATTTTTTAATGTTGCTGCGCAGGGAGGTACGTGGGCATACTTCATTAATTATAGTGTAGAGATCAATCCTGGGATGAGTGATGAACGTGCCGCTTATTTCTTCTCATTAAGCATGGCGATGATGATGGCGGGAAGATTCCTGTCAACGTTCCTGATGCGGTTCATTGCACCGAACAAATTGCTGTCGATTTATGCTGTTGCCAACATTATACTTTGTATCATCATTGCGCAGAGCTGGGGCACCGTTTCGTTTGTATCGCTTATTATGCTCAACTTCTTTTTCAGCATTATGTTCCCGACCATCTTTAGTCTCGGCTTGAAAGATATGGGTAAATATACCCAGCAGGCTTCATCGTATATTGTTATGGGAGTAGTAGGAGGAGCGTTGTTTCCTCCCATCATGGGCATTGTTGCGAACAAAAGTGTTGCTGCAGCATATTACTTACCGATCATCTGCTACTCGGTAATTTTTGTTTATGGATTTGCTCTTTATAAAGTAAAGAAGTAGAAAGCTGAGATATAGTTTTAAGATTAAGCCTTGAGTAATAACTCAGGGCTTTCTTTTTTAGTACACATCTGTGGAAATACTTGGACACTGATCCCGTGAAAGTGAATGGAGATCACGTAACCCTTTGAAATATACTTTGAAGCTGCATTGGCGTTGATTTTTAGTATTCGTCCTGATCACATAACCAGGAAGGATGGATTCTATTTTCACAACGGAAGGGCTGGTGAGTCTTTTAACGCTCACATTTCTAGAAATAGTTTTAGGTATCGATAATATTGTTTTCATTTCAATTCTCTCGGGAAGGTTGCCACAGGCACAACAGAACCAGGCGCGTGTGCTGGGCATTGGTATAGCACTCGTGGCGCGCATCATTTTGCTGCTGGGCGTAAGCTGGCTGATTGGATTGCAGAAGCCTGTGCTTACCATGAATCAGTTCAACCTTAGTTATCGCGATATAATTCTGATTGTTGGAGGTCTCTTTCTGATTGGTAAGAGTGTATCCGAGATTCATGCCAAGCTGGAAGGAGCGGCACATGCCGAAAATAAACCACGCTTGTTAAGTTTGCGTTCGGCCATTATTCAAATCGTACTCATCGATCTTATATTCTCGCTGGACTCTATCCTTACTGCCATCGGCCTGGTGGAGAACGTCATCATTATCATTATTGCCATTGTTATATCACTGGCCGTTATGCTATTCTTTGCCCGTGGCATAAGCGATTTCATACAGCGACATCCGGCCATGAAGTTGCTGGCGCTCGCATTTCTGGTTATGATCGGAACGTTGCTGGTGGTAGAAGGCTTCCATGTACATGTACCGCGCGGCTATATATACTTCTCTATGGCGTTTGCTGTCATAATTGAAGTGCTGAATATGAAAATTCGCAAGAAGACATCCATCACACCGGGTGTTGATAGAAAGATCAACGTAAAAAATACGATCCGATAAACCCAAATCCATAACTGCATGCTGAAAACTTTTATACCGCTTATAGTCCTTTTTGCTGTGATGATCGGTTCATCCTGTAACAGTCGTAAGCAAGACTCTGAAAAGGCGTCTACCGATACCGTTGCAATCACTGCCGGCACTTTACCGGAGCCCCATGCAACCAAATCGGTAAAGAACTACAGCAACGTGGTGGGCTGGCCCATCGGCACAACGCCGGTAGCGCCTGCAGGTTTTGAAGTAACGAAGTTTGCAGATCAATTGCAGAACCCGCGCTGGATATATATAGGACCTAACGGAGATATATTTGTAGCAGAGGCCAACACCGAATCCAAAGGCGTTGCCAAGGTTAAAGACGAAGTTACCGGCAAAGCAGGTTCACAAAATTCAGGACAGAGCGCGAACCGCATTACACTGTTACGGGATACTAATAAAGATGGTACACCGGAGATACGCTCTGTTTTTCTTGACGATCTCAATCAACCCTTCGGTATGCTTATTCTCAATAATTATTTCTATGTAGCCAATACCGATGGACTCTGGCGCTTTCCGTATAAGGCCGGTGCTAGTACACTGAAAGGAAAAGGAGAAATGATTGTACCATTGCCGGCAGGTGGCTACAACAATCACTGGACCCGAAATGTTATTGCGAGCGCTGATAATACCAAACTATATATAGCAGTAGGCTCTGGCAGTAACAATGGCGAGAACGGTATGGAACATGAATACAGAAGAGCGAATATACTTGAGGTTAATTCGGATGGGAAAGAATTGCGTATATATGCGAGCGGACTTCGCAATCCGGTGGGTATAGATTGGCAACCGGGCACCAATACACTATGGGCTGCGGTAAATGAACGCGATAATCTGGGTGATGGTCTTGTCCCCGATTATGCAACGAGTGTTAAGGAGGGAGGCTTTTACGGATGGCCCTATACCTACTTGGGTCATCACGATGATCCGGATGTTGACATGCCGTTACCGGATTCGATCCGGAATGTAATTGTGCCCGATGTAACATTGGATGCGCATTCGGCTTCACTTGGTTTTGTATTTTATGATGCCAAAACGTTTCCGTCAAAATATCACAATGGTGCATTTATAGGACAGCATGGATCGTGGAACAGTTCGAAATTTACCGGCTACAAAGTTGTCTTTATACCTTTCGAAGGAAACAAGCCCGGCACTCCGGAAGATTTTCTCACAGGGTTTATAAAAGACGAAAGCAGTAAAGAAGTATACGGCCGCCCGGCAGGCGTAGCCGTTGCATCGGATGGAGCATTACTCGTAGCCGATGATGCAGCGAATACCATTTGGCGCGTACAGGCGTTGAGTCGTTGATTGTGAATCGTTATCCGTTATTAGAAAATCCAATTGTGCAAAGTGCAGAGGAGACACAAGTTACGGAGAAAAACTTTGTGTTTTCTTCGTGATTTCTATGCAATTGGATTTATACTTTTATACGGATACTATATATACTCCCCCAATCTCGCAGCTCAAAGCTCAATGCTCGCAGCTATTTCCTAGCCTTCAACCTCGAAGCAGGCATGTATATCTTTTACAACTTCCTTGTTATCGGCCATAATAAGGAGGTGATCGTGCTCCTGGATAACGGTATCACCACGTACCGTCATATATTTACCTTCGCGGTGTATCAATACGATTAACGCTGTGCGTGGCAGATTCAATTCGACAACAGCTTTGCCGGCAACAGGGGAGTGGGCGGGTATATCGAACTCCAGCAGTTCAGCTTTGATATCATCTTTGATCTCAATGTCCAGCGGAAATTTACGTTTGATCTTTTCAGGAACACTTACCTTTAGCCAGTCTGCCACTAGCGCCAGCGTAGTGCCCTGCACGAGTACGGATGATACGGATATAAAGAATACAAGATTGAAAATCATCGGAGCATTCTGCACACCGGCAATCAACGGATATATAGCGAATACAATCGGCACGGCACCGCGCAAACCTACCCACGATATAAAAAGTTTTTTTCTCCAGCGGAGGTCAGAGTTGGCAAGCGCTATAAAAACGGCAATGGGCCTCGCGAGAAATATCAACACACCCGCCAGTAAAACACCCGGCCCTATAAAGGGAACGATCTGACTCGGGAATACCAATAGTCCCAGGGTAAGGAACATGATGATCTGCATAAGCCACGCCTGACCATCGTAAAACTTCATGAGACTTTTCTTGTGTATAAAATTAGCGTTACCCAGAATGATAGCCGCTATATAGATCGCGAGAAAACCGTTGCCGCCTATAAAGTTGGTGAAGGAAAACGTGAAAAACACCAGCGACAAGATCAATACAGGGTATAGTCCTTCGATATCAAGTTTGATCTTGTTGGTAATAAAGATCATCAGTTTTCCGAAAGTATATCCGCATACCGTACCGAGTATCATACCAATCAGGAACTTCGGTATAAGCGATACAATGGAAGCATCCGGATTTTGTACCAGGAACGTAAAGCTTACGGTGAGGAAGTATGCCATTGGATCGTTACTTCCACTTTCAAGCTCAAGCAACGGACGAATTACACCTTTGAGTCCTATATTTCGCGAACGGAGAATAGAGAATACAGCAGCAGCATCGGTAGATGAGACAATGGCTCCGAGCAACAGACCTTCCATTACAGATATATTCAGCAGGTACGATGAGCACACGCCTACGATCGTGGCGGTAACAAGAACACCAATAGTCGATAATGAAATACCACTCTTGAGTACCGGCTTTACACTTTCCCACTTCGTGTCCAATCCACCGGAGAAAAGTATAAATGTCAGCGCCACCACACCGAGGAACTCAGCAATTTTTGGATCGTTGAAATATATTCCGCCAAGACCATCCGAGCCGGCCACCATGCCTACGATCAGAAAAAGGATGAGTGCTGGTATACCGAACTTGAAAGATGTTTTACTGGTAATGATACTGACGAAAAGAAGAATGGAGCCTAACAGTAATATATTGTGTGAGGAAAGTGCCATGTTGGTAGAGTGATAAAAGCTGAAACAGACAAAGTTAAAAAAGCGCGTGAAGTTTGTAGTATCGTTGCCCGTTGCACGGCACTATTAAAACAGATTTATTCCATCAATTTATTATTTTTTCTTACATCAAAAACAGCATTACTGAAAAGTTCAAACGATTTAAATAAGAGGTGATACTGGTTTTTGTAAAATAAATTCCCGTATTTAAGCACGTCAACACCATGCACCTCAACGTACACAACGAAATAGAACTGAAGCAGTGGGAAGCTATGCGGGCGGGCAATGAACAGGCTTTTGCATGGTTATACGATCGCTATTTCAAGTTACTTTATAATTACGGCAAGAAGATCGGCACAACAGATGCCGCGCTGGAAGATGGTATACATGATCTCTTTGTAGACCTGTGGCGCTTTCGCAGTTCGCTGTCGTCAACAACATCGGTTCGGTTTTATTTATACCGCTCGCTGCGGAGAAGACTGATGCGTAATGATTCGCGCAGTAACTTTTTCACAGCCGATGGCTCCATCATTGAAGACGCATTGAAAGCTGCAACACCTTCATCCGAGCAGGAGTTGATTGACGAAGAGAATAACAAGCAACGTATATATCGGTTAAAAAAATTACTCAGCGATCTTTCTCCCCGTCAGTATGAAGCGTTGGTGTTGCGTTACTACGATGAAATGTCGTTCGATGAAATCGCAGCCATCCTGAATGTGAACGAACAATCCGCGCGCAACCTCGTGCAACGCGGCCTGCTGCAACTGCGGCATTATGCTAAGTATGTGATTGGATTGTTGGTGTTTCTCTTTTTTTAGTCAGAAAGTCCGGAAGACCAGAAGTTGGAAAAGAGTGGAAGTGCGAATGTAATAATGTCGAGATAAGAATGACTTTAATGTATAGAAAGCTGAAGAAGCCTGGTAGTACACGTTGAATGAATTTTATAGCAATGGCCTTCGGGCTCAATAACTTTTTTGATCCCTATATTCTATAATTTTATATACTCTACGGTCTATAGTCACTATAGCGTAAGTTTTCAGATTTTATATTCTCAAACACAATTACAACTCTTTATAACTCTCTAAACATCCGGAATTCTTTAACTTCCGATTTTCTCGCTTCCGGTCTTCCTGACTTTCTAACTTTCCGACTTACGGACTTTTTCGACTTCCCAACTCCTGCAATATTCGATCTTCTTCCTTTCAAATTCTCTCCCTTGCCACATTTCTGCTATAATTCAAAAATATTTTTCCTTCCGGGTGAGTTAAATCCCGAAAACGTTGCTTTTGGTAATTATAACGTTTGAATTGATTTCAACAAGGTATGAAAGATTATGCCCGCTTTAGTGCTGAAGAGTTAGCCACTGATGATGACTTCATCAAATGGGTGAAGTATGCAAACCGTTACCCGGAACTCGACCGCTTTTGGAAGAACTGGCTTGAGCAACACCCGCATCGCAAGGAAGAAGTAGATGAAGCGCGGTTGATGATACGGGCTATTCTCGAAGAGCCTCAGCATTTACCGGGACATGAAAAGCAACGTGCTATATGGAATGAAATTTCCGGTACACTATCTATACTCGCAGAGGAGGAGAAGAAAATTATACCGTTCTACAAGCGCTGGTATATGAAGGCCGCTTCCGTGGTAGTTATACTGGGTATAGGATGGTATACCTATCAGGTTGTATTTACCGGACATCCTGCCGTTAATCATCATCCGGTGGTAGCTACGATTAACCTGGAGAAACACGTCAATAATAATGATGTGCCAAAGACTGTTGTGCTGGAAGATGGTACTTCTATTGTGCTGCAGCCGCATACCATGTTGCGTTACCCGAAGCATTTCAAAAAAGATCTGCGCGAAGTATACCTGATCGGTGAAGCTTTCTTTGAAGTAAAGAAAGATCCTGCCCGTCCTTTTATCGTACATGCAAATGAAATTATAACGCGTGTGCTGGGAACAAGCTTTACCGTGCGCAATTTCATAGGAGAAAAGAATGTAACGGTGCAGGTAAAGACCGGTAAAGTATCCGTGTTCAAGGATCAGAAAAAAGAGAAGAAAGAAGAAGTGGTTGAAGATGCAGTAGATCGCGTGGAAGGTGTTGTACTGATGCCGAATCAACAAGTAGTATATGAACGAAAAGCCATGAAGATGGTGAAATCACTTGTAGAAAATCCATCGGTGTTGATACCGGTTGCCAAACAGGAATTTGAATTTACCGATACACCGATCCGGGAAGTTTTTGATGCCATTGAAAATGCCTACGGTGTAGATATAGTATACGATGAAGAATTACTGGCCAGCTGTGCCATTAATGCATCCTTAACGGATGAGCCGCTCTACGATAAACTGAAACTCATCTGTAAAGGTATAGATGCATCGTACGAGATCATTGACTCACACATCATCATCTACAGCAAAGGATGTACGAGTCAGTGAAAACCTGAACACAACACTACCCAAACCCAAACCAATTGTATAAGCTTATGAAAACATAATACCCATACAAAAAAGAAACCGATGGTGCGCTAACACCACCGGTTCTGAAATGCCCCGTATTCATCCTGGCGAGGATGAGGGGCGTTGTCTCTCCGTATTTCACTTCAAGACAAACCATTTTCAAAAGTATGAAAAAAGAACTACAAGTTCATGGACAGCTATTGTTCATTATGAAGGTCTCATTCATTCACTTTATTTGCGTACTCACATTTCTCGGTGTTGCTCACGCCAGTGAGATCACTGCACAGGTTCTGGAAAAGAAAATTACCATCGACCTGAACGATGTAAGCCTTCGCGTGGCGCTTCAAAAAATTGAACGTGCTACCGACGTTAAATTTCTCTACCAGTCGCAACTCATCTCTCCGAAAGAAAACGTAAACATCGAAGCAGCGGATGAACGTTTGGGAGATTTATTGAAACAAATTTTCGATCCGCTGCAGATTGCGTTCGAAGCCGATGGCAACCAGATCGTGCTGACGCGTCAACGCACCGGAGCGCTGGACATTGATCCGGCTGATTCGGAAAATAAAATGCCGTATGATATACTCATCACCGGAACCATTACCGATGAGCAGGGACAACCTTTGCCCGGAGTAAATATACTTGTAAAGGGAACCACGATCGGAACTACATCGGATGCCAACGGTACGTATAGCCTCTCCGTTGAAGACGAAAGTTCGGTACTTGTTTTTTCATTCATTGGCTTTCTTACACAGGAAGTTCCTGTGGGAAGTCAAACCAGCGTGAATGTTGTAATGGCGGCCGATGTTACATCGCTGCAGGAAGTAGTGGTGGTCGGATATGGTGAAGTAAAGAAATCGGATCTCACCGGTTCCGTTGCATCGATCAAGTCGGAAGAACTGAACGCCTATCCCACAACCAATTTGGTGCAGTCATTGGCGGGGCGTGCGCCCGGTGTACAGATATCGCAAAATACAGGTGCACCCGGAGCGTCCATCAGTGTTCGTGTACGGGGTACGAATTCTGTGCAGGGGTTTAACGAACCGCTATATGTAGTGGATGGCTTTCCGTATTCCGGTAATCCTACATTGCTCAACAATGCAGATATAGAGTCGATACAGATACTGAAAGATGCATCGGCCACAGCTATATATGGATCGCGCGGTGCGAACGGTGTAGTGATCATCACAACGAAACGCGGCAAGCAGGGGAGAACATCGGTTGAATACGATGGCTATTATGGCTGGCAGACCATCCGCAAGAAGATCGATATGATGAGTGCGCGTGAGTATGCGTTGTTCTATAACGAGCAGGCTGCCAACGATGGACTTGCTCCTCACTTTACGCAAGATGAAATCAATTCCTTTGGACAAGGTACAGACTGGCAGGATCTCGTTTTACAAACAGCTCCTATACAAAACCACGCGATCAGTATAAACGGTGGTACCGAGAAAACACGCTTCTCTATTTCCGGAAGCAATTTCAACCAGGAAGGTATCATCATCGGGAGTGATTATGTTCGTAACTCCGTACGTGCTAACGTGACTACCGACATCAGTAAAAAATTCAAGTTCGATCTCAATACGATCTTAAGTCGTATCGATTCCGATCGCAAGAACTCCGGTGGTGGTAACCGTGGTGGTTCACTGATTTCGGCTATGCTGTCCGGGTATCCGACACAAACGCCCTATAACGCAGATGGTACCTATACCAATTTGTCAGCGGCATATTCATGGGGATCGAATGTTATCACCAACCCGCTTAACTATATCGAGCAACAGTCTGATCACATCCGCTCGAATAAAGTATTGATCAACGGAGCGCTCACTTTTACTCCGATAGAAGGACTCGCTATAAAAATATCCGGTGGTGTAGAGAATACCGAAGACCGCACCGATGGTTACACCACAAAGAAGTTCATCAACTCAACGGGGTCTGCATCGATCGCTACAACACAGATCAGCAGTGTGCTGAATGAAAATACCATCAGCTATACCAAAGAATTCGGAGCGCATAATATTTCCGCTGTCGCGGGATTTACCTATCAGAATTATACCACCACAACACTCAATGCATCGGGCAGTGGTTTTGTGAGTGATGTGCAGGAGTCGTTTGATATAGGTGCTGCTGCTACGCAAGGTGTACCAAGCTCTTCCTTCTCTGAGTGGGCGTTGCTGTCGTACCTCGCGCGCGTAAACTATACCTTTAAAGATAAATACCTCGCTACGATAAGTTTCCGTTCCGATGGTTCATCGCGCTATAGCGATGGACAGAAGTGGGGAAGCTTTCCATCGGCTTCGCTGGCATGGCGCTTATCCGAAGAAGAATTTATAAAGAGTATATCATTCATTTCTGACCTGAAACTACGTGCAGGCTATGGTGAAACCGGAAGTACTGCGATCAACCCCTATCAAACATTGAATCAACTTGAATCCGGTAAAGTAGTATTAGGTGATGCACTGGTTACATACTACGCTCCCGGCACACGATTGTCAGGTCCGCTGAAATGGGAAACGACAGCACAGACAGATATAGGTCTTGATATAGGCTTCCTGCAGAACCGCTTTAATTTTACTGTGGATTACTATATAAAGAACACACGCGACCTGTTGAATACAGTTCCGCTTCCTTCGTCACTGGGCTATGGCTATACCATACAGAATGTTGGTAAAGTGCAAAACAAAGGCCTTGAGCTTTCTGCGGGTGGCGTTGTACTGGAAGGTCCTTTTCAATGGGATGTATCAGCCAATATATCGTTCAATAAAAACAAAGTTGTTAAACTATACGGTGGCAATGATGTATTAGGACAATCCATTGATATCTCGGTGGTGAACGACAATATTAACATTCTGCGTGAAGGTGCTCCGATCGGTTCCTTCTTCGGTTATGTTGAAAAAGGTTATGATGCCAATGGTAAAATTGTATACGAAGATTTCAGCGCCAACGGTTCACGTGATATAGGCGACAAACGCATCATCGGAAATCCGAATCCGAAATATACCTATGGATTTAACTCAACTATGAGTTATAAGAACTTCGAATTGAATGTATTCATACAAGGCTCTTACGGTAATGATATCTTCAACCTGAGTGCCGTAAACCAGACACTCGATTATGGCCAGGCGCTGAACATGCCACGCGAGGTATACGAAGATCATTGGACACCCGAAAACACCGATGCCAAATACCCGGTGATCAGTCGCACCACGCAAACACAAGTGTCCAATCGTTTTGTGGAAGATGGCTCATACCTGCGTTTCAAAAATATACAGTTGAGCTATAATCTACCGGTGACCGATCTGAACCTGAACTGGCTGCGCAAGGCACAGGTATATGTAAGCGCACAAAACATGATCACGCTTACCGACTACTCCTGGTACGATCCGGAAATCAACTCCTACGGAGGAGCCAACTCCATCCGTCTCGGTATAGATCACTACAGTTACCCTACAGCCAAAAGCATGACGGTAGGCGTACGACTTGGTTTCTAGTACCCCACACACCATCCCCAAGCTCGCAGCTCGTAACTTAAAAAGAAAGCGTATGAAAAAAGTATTCACCTATATAATTGCATCGCTCGCCCTCGCAGGGTGCAGCGAAGTTTTAGAGGAAAATCCAAAGTCATTGTCAGCAGAAGTTTTTTATAACACGGCCGATGAAGCAGCCGCTGCTGTGAACGCTATATATGGTCCGATGCGTTCCGATGGAGCACTCGGTCTCAATTACCCCGCACAATTGGAAGGCATGGCCGACTATGGTAACTCACGCGGAAGTCAGACACCTGTAAGTTTATACCAGGGATTGGACAACACCAACATCACGCGTGTAAGTGGCGTTTGGGACAATCTATACCAGGCGATACGCAATGCCAACATTGTGATCAAGAACGTGCCGAACGGAAATGATATATCGCAGGCTGCGATCGATCTATATGTAGGCGAAGCAAAATACCTGCGTGCACTCATGTACTTCGCGATGGTACGCAACTGGAAAGGCGTGCCACTGCGTACTGAGAACAACATGACAGAACCCAATATAGAACGCGCCAGCGTTGAACAGGTATACGATCAGATTGAAAGTGATGCACTGGCGGCCGAAGCGGCATTGCCGGATGTACCGGCCCAACCCGGAAGACCAACGAAGTGGGCCGCGAAAACTTTATTGTCAGAAGTATATTTGAACCTCGGTCTGTGGGCTGAGTCAAGAGCCAAAGCAGCCGAAGTAATTGCTTCGGGTAAATATAGCCTGGTGCCGGTATCCACATCCGAAGACTTTCAGAAGATCTATGGCCCCGAAGTGGTGTCCACATCCGAAGAGATTTTCTATCTGAAGTACTCCCGCCAGCAGGGATTCGGTTTGGTAAACTATGCCCACCGCGCTACGTCACAGTATAAATATTTTGGTCCCGGCGGTGTATATGCACAGTATACAGACTCAGCGTCCAATTCCATTATCAAAAACTGGAGCAAGAGCGATCTGCGCAAAGCACACATTCTGTACAATGTGGATGTAGGCCTCGGTGCCAATACATGTCTCTATCGGAAATATAGGGACCCGCTTGCTACCAACCTCGGTGCAGGCAATGATTACCCGTGGTATCGCTATGCCGATTTGTTGTTGTTTCATGCAGAAGCTGCAGCGCGTGCTAACAACGGACCTACCGCTGAAGCGGTGGAGAGTCTTAATAAAGTACACCGCAGAGCGTACGGTTATGATGCAAACACACCATCGCCTGTTGATTTTGCTATCGGTGATTTCGATCTCACCAGCTT
The DNA here is from genome assembly GCA_902168205.1 of uncultured Chitinophaga sp. Taxonomy (GTDB): domain Bacteria; phylum Bacteroidota; class Bacteroidia; order Cytophagales; family Cyclobacteriaceae; genus Ohtaekwangia; species Ohtaekwangia kribbensis. The sequence continues at coordinate 1,642,614 of CABHOK010000003.1, forward strand.
TGTTGATAAAGTAGTGGAAGAACGTGGTTACGAGACTATGTATGAAGGCAAGCGCTGGCTTGATCTGAAACGCCTGGGCATTGCCGAGCAACGCATCAAGGAAGTTAAAAATATAATCGTGGCCGAGAAACATATGTACTGGCCGATCCCGAACTCAGAAATGCTCTATAACAAAGCACTGGACGCTTCTGACCAGAACCCGGGATACTAACTATATACTTTGAGACAGGCATCTGCGCATGATGCAGATGCCTTTTTTTACTTGTACTAAACCCTACGACATGATTTTGAAAAGGCGTATAGTGGTTGCGTTGGTTGCAACATTCGTATTGGTTACAACCGCGGCATCCGCGCAACGAATTATAGAAACAGATGTATGTGTATATGGCGGTACTTCGGCAGGTGTTATTGCTGCCTATACCGCGCAGAAACTGGGCAAGAAAGCTATACTGATTGAACCCGGCCGCCACCTCGGGGGCATGAGCTCGGGCGGATTAGGCTATACTGATATCGGAAACAAGTATGCGATTACCGGACTGGCCCGCGATTTCTACAGGCGCATCGGAAAACATTATGGCAAGTTTGAACAATGGACATTTGAGCCGCATGTAGCGGAAGATATATTCAAGGAATATGTGGCGCAGGGAAATTTCCAGGTGTTATACGAGACACGCCTGCGCGATGTAAAGAAACGGGGAGCTCGCATTACTGAAGTGGTATTGGAGAATGCTGTTGATCGCAGCGCGGCCGCAGTTATTGTACGCGCCAGGGTATATATTGATTGTGGATACGAAGGTGACCTGATGGCAAAGGCTGGCGTATCGTATGTAGTCGGGCGCGAGGATAATAAAGATTTTAACGAGACGATCAATGGGGTGCAGCTGATGCACGGACACCAGTTTCAGGATGGTATAGATCCCTATATAATTCCCGGTAAACCGGAGAGTGGTCTTGTGTGGGGAATAAGCCGTGAGACTTTGCAACCGAATGGGACAGGCGATAAAAAAGTACAGGCCTATAATTATCGCATCTGTCTTACATCCGATAAAAATAACATGGTGCCGATTACGCGGCCGGAGGGATATGACTCCACGCGATACGAACTCGCAGTGCGTTTGTTGAAAGCGAATCCGGACCGAAAAAGATTGGATGATTACTTTATCTGGAGTCGTATGCCGAATAGTAAAACCGACATTAACAATCGCGGTGGCTTTTCTACGGATATGATAGGCATGAATTATAAATATCCCGATGGCACGTATGATCAGCGCAAGCAGATCATTGATGAACATGAACGCTATACCAAAGGATTACTATATTTCTACGGTCATGATACGCGCGTTCCGGTTGAACTTCGGAAAGAAATGTTGAAGTGGGGATATCCGAAAGATGAGTATACAGACCATGGCAACTGGTCGCCCCAGCTATACATTCGTGAAGCAAGACGCATGGCAGGAAGTTACGTGATGAGCCAGGCAAACTGTGAAGGTAAAGAAGTGGTGAAAGATGGTGTAGGAATGGCTGCATATACTATGGACTCACACAACTGTCAACGTATCGTGGTGAATGGACAGGTGAAGAACGAAGGGAACGTAGAAGTGGGTGGCTTTGGTCCATACCCGATCGCGTATGGTTCTATTGTCCCAAAGGCAGCAGAGTGTACTAACTTGTTTGTTCCGGTTTGTCTTTCGGCAACGCATATAGCGTATGGTTCCATTCGCATGGAGCCTGTGTTCATGGTACTGGCGCAATCTTCTGCAACGGCTGCGGTACACGCCATTAACGAGGGCAAGAGTATTCAGTCAATCGACATCGCGAAGTTGCAGCAGGAATTAAAAGCCAACCCGCTGGCCGATGGTAAACTGTTCGATGTATTGGTAGATAATGACGATGCTGCCGAAGTGACCAAGCAGGGTAATTGGAATGTCGAGAAGAAAGGCGGTTACGGTCCATCATTCTTCGTAAGTGCTGAAGGCGGTGCGGGGAAGGAGACTGTTCGTTTTACTCCGGAGATTCCACAAAACGGAACATACCAGGTATATATATACTTTCCGAAAGTATCAGGCATGTCGTCACAGATTGCTGTAACGCTTTCGGATGGTAACAAACAATATCCGCAAACCATAAAGTCATCGGATATTATTGTGGAAGGACAAACTTCAGGCGAATGGGTTTCGGTTGGAAAATATACCTTGTCGAAAGGTAAATCTGCGTATGCGGAAATATCCAATGCAAAGGCCGATGGTAAAGTGCTGGCAGATGCCGTGATCTGGGTGCCGGTAAAATAATCTGAATAATCGTAAGTATTCATTGTTCACGGTGCGCATGCACCATAACTATACACATGAAAAAAATATTAGCAAGCTATGTATTATGGCTGATCGCGATAAGTGCGTATGCACAATACGATCTTGTGATTGTAGGCGGCACACCGGGTGGTATAATGACAGCCATTGCTGCCGCCCGACAAGGTAAAACCTCGGTTATACTGGAGCGCACTACGCACATCGGTGGATTGCCCGCGAATGGTTTGGGTGCTACGGATATTGCTACGCGCGGTGCTACCACGGGTTTATTTTCCGAGTTTATCACACGGGTAAAACAATATTATATATCAAGGTACGGTGCCGACTCGAAGCAGGTGAAAGATTGCTCAGATGGTTTCCACTTTGAGCCTTCTGTGGCGGAACAGATACTCGAGCAAATGCTGGCCGAGCAAAAAGGAAAGATCACCGTTCGCAAGATGCGACAGTTTGATGTGCTCGATAAGAATATTCTTATGGAGAATGACCAGATCAAAAAGATATACATTCTCAATCGCGAATCGCAGCAGCGTGAAGAATATACGGGTAAAGTATTTGTGGATGCCACCTACGAAGGTGATCTGGGGGCAGCTGCCAAAGTGCCGTTCCGGTTAGGACGTGAGGGTAAAGATGAGTTCAATGAACCCGGAGCCGGTATCGTGTATAAATACTGGGGCGGTACGGAAGGAGAGGGCTCTACATTTCAGGGCGACAACGCGGTGCAATCGTATAACTACAGATTGTGTCTCACGAACAATCCGGCCAATCGTGTTGAGGTGAAGAAACCGCTGCAGTATAATCGTGAAGAGTATATATCGTTGATCGAAGACGTCTGGACAGGCCGGCACACCGGTGCGCACATGCAGCAGGTTACTGCCGCCATGCTGGAAGAAAACCGAAAGTATATAGCGAGCGGCAAGCCCAGTAAAATACCGGGCGATGTGTGGGGCATCGCTAAAATAACAAACATGGTAACATTGCCCAATGCGAAGACCGATGCCAACAATCAACACATGGCGTTTATCTCCACTGACCTTCCGGAAGAAAACTGGCCGTGGCCGACATCAGCATGGGCATGGCGTGATCAGTATGCACAACGCCTGCGAAACTATATACAAGGGTTAATCTGGTTTGCGCAGAATGATAAAGCACTGCCGGAACATTTCAGGAAGGCTGCGAAGGAGTGGGGCTTTGCAAAAGATGAGTATACGGATAACGATAACTTTCCGCGCCAGGTATATGTACGTGAAGGCAGAAGGTTTGAAGGCTTGTACTTCTTCACGGCAAAAGACGCAACCGAAGTTGCTCCGGGGCAACGTCCTCCGTTGCATGCTTCGAGTGTAACGGCAAGTCACTATGCATTAGATTCTCATGCTGTGCGCAAGCGCGAACCGAATCGTATACACCTGGATGGTTTCCTGAGTTATCCTTCGCAGGTATATACAGTGCCGTATGGTGTAATGGTACCGAAGACTGTTGATAACCTGATACTGCCTGTTCCTGTATCCGGTAGTCACATAGGTTTTTCAACGTTGCGCATGGAGCCCTGCTGGATGGCGCTCGGGCAGGCTGCCGGTGTAGCGGCATCACTTGCGATTGATCGCAATCAAAAGGTGAGAAATATAGCGATCGCTGAATTGCAGAAAGTGCTGATTGAACAGAAGGCAACGTTGATATACTTTCAGGATGTGCAACCTGATCATGCGGACTTTCCGATGGTTCAGTACATGGCCTTGCGCGGATATTTACCGGAATGGCAGGCGAAACTGACTGACGCTGCCGATGAGATAACGCTGGCTGCGTGGGAGAAACTCTCCGGTATAAAACTCCAGGCGCAGGCCGGCACCAGTCGCAAGGATGTACTGACCAAACTCTATCAGCAATTGAAGTAAAATAAACGTGCTATGGCAGCGAGGTATATATTTCTGTATATACTTCGCTATAGCATAGCTTTCCATTTTTTAAATCATATATAGTATGGATCATAAAAGCGTCTGGAGGCAGGTACTCCAGCCACCGGTTGTTATTGCCGCTTTGGGATACTTTGTAGATATATACGACCTGTTGTTATTCAGCATTGTACGCGTGCCTAGTCTTAAAGCCTTGGGGTTAACCGGTGATGACTTGCTGAAGCAAGGTATATTTCTGATCAATGTTCAAATGGCGGGCCTTTTGGTGGGCGGTATACTGTGGGGCGTGTTGGGCGATAAGCGTGGCCGACTTTCTGTCTTGTTTGGTTCGATTCTCCTGTACTCACTAGCAAACCTGGCAAACGGTTTTGTGTCCACTGTACCGGAATATGCTATGCTACGATTTATAGCCGGTATAGGATTGGCCGGAGAGCTTGGTGCCGGTATAACGCTGGTGGCTGAGATATTGCCCAAACAGATTCGCGGGTACGGAACAACACTGGTTGCGTCTGTTGGACTTCTCGGTGCTGTGCTGGCCTACGTTGTTGCTGCCTATACCGATTGGCGTATTGCGTATGGAATAGGTGGGGGGCTTGGTTTGTGTTTGTTGCTGCTGCGCTATAGTGTGGCCGAGTCGGGTATGTTTGCTGCAGCTAAGGCAAAGGCTGTCGAACGCGGTAACTTCTTTATGTTGTTCACGCGCTATAGTACGTTTGTCAGTTACATACGGTGTATCTTCATCGGGCTGCCCATCTGGTTTGTGATCGGTATACTTGTTACCTTCTCACCCGAGTTTGCCGCTACGCTTTCTGTACCCGGAGTTGTTGATGCCGGTAAAGCAGTTATGTTCTGTTATATCGGTTTATCACTGGGTGATTTGAGCAGTGGCAGTCTTAGCCAATACTTACAGAGCCGAAAGAAAGTAGTGCTGATCTTCATGGGCATAACGGCTCTTGCTATAGCACTCTACTTTACTGTTGCGCAGACATCGGTAACATTATTCTACATGAGCTGTTTGTTGCTTGGATTCTCGATCGGCTATTGGGCGTTGTTTGTTACCATTGCAGCCGAGCAGTTTGGAACCAACATACGCGCTACCGTTGCTACCACGGTGCCGAATGTTGTGCGCGCCACCGTGCTGCCGCTGACTTTTGCTTTCGAACTTTTGCGGGTAAATATAGGGATGGTTGCCAGTGGTTCCGTAGTAGGAGCACTCACGATCCTGATAGGTTTGCTGGCACTATACAACATGAAAGAAACCTTTGGCCGCGACCTCGATTTTGAAGAGTGATGTTTCGTAACGTGTAACGTTGGTGATGTGTTGATGACTTAAAGTATATTTTTTCTGGCGGATGGCGTGGCGTAGTGTATTTCGGCAATGCAGTCGGTGAGTGCCACCACCGCTTTTTTGAACATGTCGAGGTCAACACCTTTGCAGGCAGCACTGCATTTTTTACAGGCCACTTCACAAACCGGAAAGAAGTCAACTACATCCTCCGCTTCACTGTTCAGAAGCATGAGCGTCTTCTTGCAGCTTCCCAGACAATCGCCAACTACTTTTCCCAGTCGCATAAGCTTTGGGTCGTCAACACTTCTCACCACCAGTGAGCAGGTCTCCAGTATTTCAATGCAATTGGTCAGTGCCTTCTTCAGGGAGGTAGAGACAAGACTACTTGAATTTTTCATGTGCGCCAAAGTTCACTTTTTTTACGATAATCAAAATAACCGATCAACTGCCTTAATAAATCTTTTAATATATACTATACCTGAAAAATAAGGCCGACCGGACAGCTTTTTAGAAAGGGTCTATATAGTATAGATGCGATGTTGTGTTATAGCTATATAAAACCCATGCTAACTACTATGAATACCAGATACAAAATACCCTCCTTTTTACCAGGGGACCGATAGCCCTATGGGCGGATGATAATTGGTGTACCAATAGCAACCGCATCGTAAAGCTCATCCATCTCCTCATCTGTTACAGCAATGCAACCGGCAGTCCAGTTGCGAAGCCTGTGAAATTTACCGAGCAGCCCCATGCCATTCTTCAAGCCGTGTATCTTAACATCGCCACCGGCACGCACACCTTTTGCGTTGGCTTCCTGCTGATCAGTTTTATCCGGGTAAGAAATGCCCAGGTTCTTGTGGTACCCGCTGTTGGGATTTTTACCTTCAATGTAATACGATCCTTCGGGAGTTCGTTTATCTCCTTCATATTCTTTATCGCCAACAGCATTCCTGCCGATGGCTATAGAATATACTTTTACAAGTTTACCTTTTGCGTACGCATGCATGGTGCGTTCACTCTTTATCACGACCAGTTTATCAATGCGGGTACGAGCCGGCAGGCGTTCTTCCGGCAGAAAATAGTATACCAGTAAGCCGCATAGCAGTAATAAAAAGATAATACTAAGACTTTTTTTCACGAAGGTATAGATATAGCGATGCCGTGTATGTGCTTATACATTTTGCAAAGACCTGTTGAAATGTACTGCTGCTGCGCGATTCAGTCCTGGATTTTTTAGCCAGGCTTCTTCGGTTCAATCATATCCCAGAGGTTGCCGTACAGATCTTTGAACACGGCCACCGCGCCATACGCTTCCGTAGATGGCTCTCGCACAAAGATAACGCCTTTTGCGCGCATTGCGTTGTAGTCGCGCGCCAGATCATCGGTATGGAGGAATAAAAAAACGCGTCCACCGGTTTGATTGCCAACGCATCGCTTCTGTTCGTCATTCGCAGCTTTTGCCAGCAGCAGCGAACATCCCGTTGAACCATCCGGAGCTACCACCACCCAGCGTTTGGTTTCGCTCAGTACGGTATCCTCTATTAATTTAAAGTTCAGGGTTTGTGTATAGAATTGTATCGCTTCATCATAGTCGTTAACGACCAGTGAAAGTTGAAATATACTCTGCATCAGGGTTGGGTTTTGTAGAGGTCAGGGGTAACGACAATATCAAATAAAAAGACACCGTCCAGGTCATTGTAACGATAGGACAGTGTAGTATTCTGTTCACGAAAGAGCTGCAGTTGTGGACTCGTCTTTACATTTTCCACGATTGTAGGTGTCAGAAAATTCTTCAGGTCTTCCATATCAACCGAAGCCTTCTTCATGTTCACCAGGGTATAATTATATTGAAACACGCGTACAGCCGGTATTGTTACAGTATCCAGCCGGGTTTCCGGATCAATCATCATCGGGCACGATTTATTCAGATTGCTGGCCGCCTGTTGCAGCTGCGCTTCGTGCGAAGGTGTTTTAAAGACAAGTATCTTCACCGCAATCGCAACGGCAATGCCCAGTATAATTCCAATGATTGCTTTCCGGCTTACTTTTTTTCGGGTGGGGTTTTCCATGGTGGTGTTTTCGGGGTTCAAGTATACAGAAATTTTTTCGTGTTGGTCCTGAAAACAAAAATGCCGCTCCCGGAAAGGAACGGCATCTGGTATGTCAAAGTCTTTCGCTTACGCACGTGTACTAGCCGTGAAACGGTATATTTATACCGGCCGACCATATATACTGTGCCGAGAAGAACGTATGCCGCGCGCGACCTTGTTCATATAGCTTGGCTGAAGTATAATCTGCAAAAGCACCCTTTACACTTCCTTCCACATATACATAACGAAATATATCGTATCGTATCGCTACGCTGGAGCCTACAACAAAACCACTCAGGCGGAACGGACCGTCATTATGGTTGCCCATGATGTATGAATCTGTCTTCGGAACCAATCCTCCCGCACCGGCTTTTACCAATACACTCAGATGATTTTTGAAGTGCGTTTCCTGGAGTAACCGTATTCTGCGCACGGCACTCACCATTAAGTAATTATTGCCGTTGGTATGTTCGAGGTGAACGAATGCCGGTGTTACAAGCGTGTCCAGGTCATACGACTTGCCGCGTATCTCACCTTTCAGGTGCATCACCTGGTTGTCGGTAACTACATACTTCAAGTGATCCCAGCTCACTTCAATTCCCCACTCCGGTTTCTTTGCAAAGAAGTACCCTATATTGATAACATACTGTGGTACCGTAAGGGGGGTGTTGAAGAAATCATGAAAGTCGGGTTTGTCACGAGCCTTCGCTTTCTCCAGTGTAAAGTTATAGTCATCCGTCTTCGTGTCTTTGAAATGAATCGTGCTGCGGGTATACTGATCGCGGTGATAGCCCCAGGTAACGTAGAAATTGCCAAGTTTACTTTGTCCGTGGACACAAATAGTTCCCGTTATGGCTATGAGAACGCCAATTAATTTTTTCAATGGTATAGTAGGATTAAAAAGAAAACAGATATAGTACTTCAGGCAAAGGCCTGATCGGGAGTCTTTTATAGCAGAAGCGCAGACCTAATTCATGGGCAGATAAAAATTTAATTACCTATATATGTATAGCGCGGTTAAGATTAGGAGGCGCAAGATTAAGGATGAATTTTTAATTATGAATGTTTTAACTCCTAAAAATTTAAAATATAGAATGGTTCTGCACATGAATACTAGTAGTAAACGATTGCAGCGTAGTATATAAGATATAGGGCAGTGTCAACGTTACTGAAATATCTGCCTGATGGGCTGACAAGTTTGTTCATCATGTTGTTTCAATCAAGTTGTTCGATGACAATGGAGAGGCCGGATCATGAGGCGATCATGACGTTGTATCGGGACATCGGTTGTTGTAAGAGAAGAGGGAATCAGACCCGGAGTCAAAAGGATTTTAGGGTAACACATGTCACCCAATAGAAGTTATTAATTCGTTGTTTTACATCTCCGGATTAACTGTTACCTTACGTGCCAGAGCCAGGTATTTTTTATTTCATTAAATTGATTTACCATTCAAGGATCATGAAACTCTTCCTGTCCTGGTTATTCTTCTCGGCACATCTTGCGCTGGCAACTGACCCTGCACCGGCCGTGAAGTTTATCGAGAATAAAAATCAATGGCCTGCTCCCGTACAATTTTCAACACGTGTACACGGTGTAACAATGCAGGTGGAGTCGGGGCGCTTCATATATTATATGCTGGATGAAGAAAAGATACAGCGCATACACGAACGGTCTCATCATCCACACGAAGTCAGCGAAGCCGATCTTACAGACAATCCTATTACCGGCCATGCCGTTTATGTAAATTTTGCAGGTGCCAGTACCAATGCTGTGCCGCTGCCGTTCGGACAATCATCCGAGTATTATAATTATTTTATAGGAAGTGATTCATGCCGGTGGGCATCGCGTGCGTATGCATACCAGGGATTTATATACCCTTCGTTTTATGCCGGCGTGGATATGAAAGTATATTCTTCCGGTGAACATGTAAAGTACGATTTTATCGTGGCACCGCAGGGAGATCCATCGCAGATTGCGCTCGAATATAGCGGGGCCGATATACAGCTTGTGCAAGGCGATCTGACAGTAGCCACCCCGTTGGGCTTCATCATCGAAAAGAAGCCGGTAGCCTGGCAATGGATCAACGGCCGAAAGGTAATGGTAGCGTGCGAATATAATTTGAACAACAGGCGTGTCTCATTCATTTTCCCGGAAGGATATGATCCGTGTTATGAACTGGTGATCGATCCCTTGCTGATCTTCTCCACCTATTCCGGTTCTACGGCCGATAACTGGGGAAGCACAGCAACGCCTGGCGAAAAAGGTAATCTATACTCTGCGGGTGTAACCAATCACTATGTAAACCTGCGATACAGTGGAACATTCCCGGCAACCGGTGGTGCATTTCAAACTACTTATGGAGGTTTATATGACATCGGTATATTGAAGTACGATTCTTCCGGAAGTAAATTGCTGTATGCCTCTTACCTGGGAGGTGATGATTCTGAGTCGCCACACAGTCTGGTGATGAATGCAAAAGAAGAATTGATTGTGCTGGGTACCAGTAGCTCAGCAGACTTCCCCACAACTCCCAATGCATTCGACCGAACTTTTAACGGTGGACCAACGGTATCGCATGTAGTTACTTATAATAATGGATCGGATATAATTTTAGCGCGCATCAGTAAAGATGGTTCGAAATTATTAGCATCCACATTTGTAGGCGGGAGCAAGAATGATGGACTGAACCCCGACAGCAGTATATTAACCAAGAACTATGGGGATGAATTGCGGGGCGATGTCATTACAGATGTGCAGGGAAATATATACGTCAGCTCAGTAACAGGATCCGATGACTTTCCGCAGGCACCGAGTAAGGATAACACCTACAACGGTGGGGCTACGGATGCCATCCTGCTTCGTTTCAATGAAAACCTGAGCCAGATGGACTTCTCGCTTTTTCTGGGCGGAAGTAAGGAAGACGCTGCCCATACGCTCAAGCTTGATGCAGACAACAACATCTATATAGCAGGAGGAACTGCCAGCGCAGATTTCCCGGTAACAACCTCAGTCTATCAAAACAAATTCGCGGGCAATGCCGATGGCTGGATCGCAAAGGTGGGGCCCATGGGAGATATACTATACCATTCAACATACACCGGCACAACGTCATTCGACCAGATATACTTTCTGGACCTGAATGAAGCCGGAGAGGTATATGTTTATGGGCAGACTTCCGGCAAGATGCCGATTACGCCAGCCAATGTATACCGTAACCCTAACAGTGGACAGTTCGTGCAGAAGTTTGACAGTAGCCTGAAGTTATTGAGGTTCTCCACGGTGTTTGGTTCGGGTAGTGGTATACCGGATATATCGCCTACCGCTTTCCTGGTAAACGAGTGTAACAACCTATATATGTCGGGGTGGGGAGGTTCATTGAACTGGGCACATTGGGAGTTCAGCAGTACAGACGGCATGCGAGTCACCAGCGATGCACTTCAATCGAACACGACCGGCAATGATTTTTACTTTATCGTATTGACGGATGATGCTACACAGTTTTTATACGGAACATTTTTAGGTGGCAATCGCTCGCAGACGCATGTTGATGGGGGCACGAGTCGCTTTGATAAGAACGGAATTGTATACCATGCCGTATGTTCCGGTTGTGGTGGTCCGTATTCCGATTTTCCGACAACGCCCCAAGCATGGTCGCGTACCAACCGAAGCCTCAATTGTAATAACGCTGCTTTTAAATTTGATCTCTCGTCACTCAAGGCGCGACTGCAAACTAATTCCGTACAACTCGATATGCCGGGTCTCAACAAAATTTGTTTACCCGACAAAATTGTCTTTCAAAACCTGAGCACCGGTGGCGAAGTGTTTGAGTGGAAGCTTGGAGATGGAACGGTGATCACCAAGCATGATACCTCGATGATTATACACGCCTATAAAAATACAGGACGGTATACCGTGTGGTTAAAAGCGATCGATCCTGGAACCTGTAAAGTAAAAGATTCGGTCTCAACGATTGTCGATGTATTCGATGCAGAAGCGACTATACAAGACGATGATGATCTGTGCAAAGGAAAGGAGTATATGCTGAAGGCAAGCGGTGGTGCTATATATTCGTGGACGAGTGCTGATGGGACCTTTCAATCCAATTTACCCACTCCGGTAATAAAACCGACCGATACTACCATATACTATATCCAGGTAACCGAAGCGAACGGATGTATACATCGTGATACAGTTCAGATCAACGTAATTCCGGTGGTAGCCCCGGAGTTTGAAATGTTCCGCGAGGAGAATTGTTTTACACTGCCCATCATCCGGGTAGCAGACTTGACCGACAGCCTGGAAGCAACAGATCACTTGTTCTTCGACTTTGGTGATGGCACTACGGCTGATGGTCCGGAGGCAGAACATGAATATGAGGATGACGGAACGTATGTTATAAAGCTTGTTGCTGTACGAACAATCGGCAACAGCGTATGTGTAACGGAAAATGCGCAGTCTATTCCGGTATATACTTTGAAGATACCGAACGTAATAACCCCCGGCAATGGCGATGATCTGAATCAATCACTTTTCATTCAGTACGGTAAAGTAAAAGGTGCTACACCTCTGGATTTTGGTTTTGGTACATCGGTCGTAATTTACAACCGGTGGGGCAGCAAAGTATACGAAAGCACCGACTACAAAAACGACTGGACAGCCGAAGGCCTTGCTTCCGGTATATATTTCTTCGAGGTAACGGTGCAGAACCACGCCACATGTAAAAGCTGGGTGCAGGTTATTAAAGGGGATTGATTGCATTGATTCACGGATAAAGATTTTTTCGGAGTTGCGATTCTTCGCGTAAGCACAAGGTATACTTGTTAAACATTTTTGTGAAAGGATGCGATTTTAAAATCTATCGATACAAATCAGTCAGTACATCAATCAAACACCTTAAAAAATATCTCTTTTAACATTTTCTACCACACGCTGATACAATTCATACACATGGTTGATAAAGATGCTAGATAACTTCGGGCTTTATTTCTGTTTATGAAAAGTCTAACAATCACCGCACTGCTGTTTGGTTTGTCTGTTTGCACATTCGCCCAGGTTACTGTTACAATAGATTTGTCAGTTGAGCCGCACGTTGTTTCACCCTATATATACGGGCGCAACAATTCGCTTTCGGATAATCCGGGCAGTCCGTTATCTGCGGCTGAGTGGACGCGCATCAAAGATTCCGGTATAAAATTTCTTCGCGAAAGCGGAGGGAATAACAGTACTAAATATAATTGGAGACGTAAACTTTCCAGTCACCCGGACTGGTATAACAATGTATACGCACATGATTGGGATTTTGCAGCGCAGTCAATGCAACAAAACCTGACGGATGTACAAGGCATGTGGTCGTTTCAGCTGATCGGCAAGGCAGCCAAAACAACAACTGCCAACTTTAACGATTGGAGCTACAACAGCTCACAATGGTGGAGTGGTGTAAACCAGAATCTGGCAGGTGGCGGTGTTGTTAATGCTTCCGGTGGTTCTGCAGCTACTACAAACGGAAATCCTGATCTATACCTGGAGAACTGGACGGCAGACTCAACCGTACTCCTCCTGGACCATTGGTTCAACAAGCTGGCATTGCAGAAGAGTTCGCTCACTTACTGGAGCATGGATAACGAAGTGGAGATCTGGTCGGGCACACACGATGATGTAATGCCCACGCAAGAGTCGGCCGAAGCTTTCATGCAACGATACTTTGCTGTAGCGAAGAAGGCAAGAGAAGCTTTTCCTGGTATCAAGCTCGTGGGGCCGGTGCCTGCCAATGAATGGCAATGGTATAACTGGCAGGGAGGCATTACACAGGACGGCAAGAAATATACCTGGCTGGAGTATTTCATCAAACGTATAGCGGAAGAACAACAGGCCAGTGGCGTTCGGCTGCTTGATGTTCTCGATATACATTTTTACCCGGGCAGTACAAACCCGACTGAAATTGTACAATTCCACCGCGTTTTCTTCGATAAGGATTATTCATACCCGGAAGCTCTCGGTGTAAAGAATATTTCAGGTACCTGGGACGACTCCCAGACCAAAGAGTATATATTTGAACGTTGTAAAGCATGGCTTGCTCAATATATAGGCACCGGTCATGGAGTGACATTCGGTGTTTCGGAAACCGGTATATCGTTGGTAAATGCAAATACTTCTGCGGTTTGGTATGCCGGTATGCTGGGCGAATTTATGCGTCACCCGGAAGTGGAAATTTTTGCTCCGTGGACATGGCAGGCAGGCATGTGGGAAGTATTGCATCTATATGCACGCTATAACAAAACACAGTATGCTAAAGCAACTTCTTCAGATGAGACATCGGTATCGGCTTATCCTACTATAAATCAATCGGGAGACTCCATTACCGTTGTGCTGGTGAACCGGGCTTCCACTTCAAAAACAGCAACGGTAAATTTCTCCGGGTTCAACCTGGCCAATCAATCTTTTGATGTCTTGAAATTATCGGGCCTTACAAGCTCGGAAACTTTTGTGTCGCATCAAACCAACGCCTTGCAGAAGTCGACTATTACTCCTTCGCAGAATGCATTGAACGTAACGCTGCCGTCAATGTCAGTCACGTCTATTTTATTAAAGGGAGCGAAGGGTGAAGTTGTTACCGGTATAGATGAGAACGATGCCCGCGAGGTAATGAATTTATATCCCAACCCTGTGGAGGAATCACGAGCCGTTACGATCGAGATCAGGAAGTCGGGCACAGCATCGTTGGAACTTATGGATGTTACCGGTCAAAGACTAAAACATTTCTTTCGGGAAAAAAAAGTTACCAACACTTTCAGCGAGAAGTTAGAGCTTTCTGAAGTCAGCTCCGGAACATACCTGGTCAAATTACAGATGGATGATCGGATCTATTACAGGAAGATTGTGGTAACGCGGTAGACTATATAACTATACCACCGTCTGTACTGAGCCATATAACGATCACTTATTTTCCAGTAGTCGTTCCAGTAATGCAGTTTTCTCACGCTCACTTTTAAGGAGAGCTTCGTAGAGTTTTTTGTTCTCTTCGAGGGTCTCCATCCATTTGTCAATCGGATTGAAAGTGCAGTTCAGGTTTTGTACAGCTACATTAGCAGCCCCCTGGTTACTTCCTTCCTGGTTATACTGTATATAATTTATAACAGACTCTTCCGTAAAATTCTGAATAGCCTCGCCACTCACACCCAAAGCCTTTGCTATCTTTTCCAGTGTAGCATCTTCAACTTGTTCGCTCTGCTCAATCTTGGATATAGCTTGCTGGCTGATACCCAGTTTCTCGGCAAGAGTATCCTGTTTTACTCCCAACAGTTCCCGGATACGGCCAATCTTTCTCCCGAGGTGATGCGATTGTGGTTTGGTTTTTACTTCCATATGTTCAAATATAAAAAGTTTTGGAGGTTGTAAAAAACAAGCTTCATTTGTTAATAACCATGCTGTTGTTCCGTATCAGATGAGGGCATTTCAATTTCAAAAGTTACTATCTTGTCCCTTCAATTTATGATGATGGACATTCGCGCGATCTGTACCGATATTGATGGTACATTGCTGGATAGCAGGAGAGAGCTCTCACCACGCACTATTCAGGTTATTAAAAGTATAAAGAATGAAGTGCCGGTAATCCTGGCGTCATCGCGAATGCCATCGGCTATGCGACATTTGCAACATGAACTGGATATACTCGATCATCCGCTCATCTGCTATAACGGTGGCTATGTTATTCGATATACAACGGGAAGTAACAAGCCTGAGGTACTGGATACTGTTACCATACCGGTGCAGGTTTGTGAAACTATATTGGGCTATACTGCCGGTAGAACAATCCATTTGAGCTTATATACCGAAGACAACTGGTATGCACCGCAAGACGATTACTGGACCGAACGCGAAGCACGTGTTACCAAAGTAACTCCAGTAATCACCGCTTTACCCGAGGTGTTGCAACGCTGGCAGGTATCGGGCATCGGGGCGCACAAGGTCATGTGTATGGGACCCGAAGAAGAGATGAATGTACTGGAAGCAACGTTGAATGCATCGCTATCGCAGGCTATACATGTGTACCGATCCAAATCAACCTATATAGAAATTGCACCGCGGGCTATATCCAAGGCATCGGCATTAAAGCTCGCGCTACAGCATTACTATAACCTGGATATAGCACAAGCCATGGCATTCGGTGATAATTATAATGACATCGAGATGCTGCAGTCGGCTGGTCATGGTGTAGCGGTTGCCAATGCCCGCGAAGAAGTGAAGGCCGTTGTACGGTATACAACGGCCTCCAATATTGACGATGGCGTTGCGGCTATGCTTGAAAAATATTTTACTTCAGCTTCGAGAAATAACGGGTAGCCTCGCGCTTTACATGCGGAGCCAGCACAAAACCGGAGAGCATGGTAGGTATAGCCATGAGTGCGAACGAGATATCAATAATGTTCAGCACCAGGTCCATCGAAGCGATAGCACCTACAATGATCATGGATAAATAAAAGTAATCATACCAGCGGCTTTGCTTTTCGCCTACCAGGTAGGAGAGTGCCTTGCGTCCGTAGTAGCTATAGGAGAATAGCGCACTGATCGCAAACACAAATGTACACAGCAAGAGTATATATTCTCCGGATGGCATCGCAGCGCGGTACGCCAGCGATGTAAGGGTTATACCCGTAGCATCTTTTGTTTGCCACACACCGGTAACAAGTATAGCAAAGGCTGTTAGGGAACACGATACTAATGTGTCAATCACCGGGCTCAACATCGATATCAAACCTTCACGCACAGGTTCTGTACTGATAGAAGCGCCCATGGCCATCGGTGCTGTACCTATACCCGCTTCATTTGAAAACGTTGCCCTGCGAACACCGAGCATAATGATACCACCGAGCACACCACCAAGAAAAGGATCGCCATGATAATGACTCGCAGCAAAGGCATCGGTAAACACCAGCTTGATATAGTATGGCACCTGGTCGGCATACGAAATAAGAATGACCGCAACAGAAACAAAATGTAAAACGATCATGATGGGAACGAGTCGTCCTGCCCAGTTGCCGATCCGCTGTATACCACCAATGATAACGACTGATACAAGTATAGTAATGAAAAGTCCGATGATAAGTTTCAGCACACTCACCGGTGTATTGCCGATCGTGATAAAATGCTCGCCAACACCCATCGGCTTCAACCCTATATCAATGATAGCCTGCGTAAGCTGGTTGGCCTGAAATATAGGGAGCATACCAATAAGACTGCACACGCAGAAGAGCGTTGCCAGTGGCAGCCACGGTTTACCCAGCGCTTCACGAATTACATACATCGGTCCGCCCTGAAGCTCACCATTCGAATCGCGACCGCGATACATACTAGCCAGTGTACTGGTAAAGAAGTTGGTAGACATACCAATGAATGACGTTACCCACATCCAGAACAATGCTCCGGGGCCGCCCATCGCTATAGCAGCCGCTACACCGGAAAGATTTCCCATACCTACCGTAGAGGCCAGTGCTGTTGATAAAGCTTTATACGGACTGATCTGTCCCGGTGCGTTGGGATCGTGATACTTGCCCATCAATACATCCACCGCATGTTTGAAATATTTGTACTGAACAAAGCCGGAGTATATCAGAAAGAAAAGTCCGCCACCGATAATCAGAAATAATACAGGCCACCAGGTATAGGCAGCAATATCGGACATGAGTTGATTGAATTCTTGCAAAGGTTACTGAGTTAATTCGGAAAGATATGAAATTCTGTTATACGCACCTTCAGGTTCTGAGGAAGGGTAAAAATCAGTCGATGAACCCGTCACCTGATGATGTGATTCACCGGAATTGCTCCCCATAAAAATGTAGTTTTTGAGGCTAAAAAACGCGTAGCTCCAAAATGGAGACACTTTTGGTATAAACGGCAGGCATCCAAATTACCTTGTTTACGTACACACGCCATGATCTTACAGGTTGATATTTCAGGCAGTAGTAACCTTTACGTTGACAAAAACAACGTACAGGTTGAAAGTTGTGTCAAAGGTGTGCTGCCAGCAATATCCATGATCGTGAATGGTGTTTAAAATGTATTGAATAGGCGTTGAGCGGGTCTGTTAATTTTTATCAAAACAATAAGCGTATGACGATGCTGGAGCATGCAGAGATAGGCGTGTGGCAGGATATCTTTACTTCTATAATTGAGGATGCTGATTCTAATATTTTATTACTCGATGAAGACTTTCGCATCATTAACCTCAACTCTGGCTTCTACTGGATCTTTATTGAGACGTATGGAATCGAACTTAAGAAAGGTACTTCCATTCTTGAATCGATGCAGCGTGTACACGCAACACTCACACACACCTGGCGCGACCGTTGTATGGTAGCGTTGAGTGGTACTGCTATAAAAGTTGAAGATGTATTCGAGATCGATGGTCGTAATTACTATTGGGAGATACACTTCAAATCCAGTAGCCGTCCCGATGGTTCGCAAATTATATCCGTCTTCAGCCGCGACATTACCGTGCGCAAGGCGTATCAGAAAAAAATTATAGAGAACGAAGCGAATCTCCGGTCGATCTTAAATACAATTGAAGACAGTATCTGGTTAATCAACACCGATTTTGAACTAATTGACTTTAATCGTGAGTTCTTTAAAAAATATAAACAGGCTTATGGCGTTAAGTTGCTGCGAGGTGAGAACATTCTGGGATTGATACCGGATGACCTGCCCGAGCTGCGCGAGCTGTGGCGCAACCGTTATGAAAGTGGATTAAAGGGAAGACCTGGTAAATATTATGACTCTTACCAGATCGAGAAGGACAACAGGATTTTTGAAATAAAAACGTATCCGATTGTGGAGAATGGAATAGTAACCGGTTTAACCATGTACTCACGCGACATAACAAACCAGACGCGGACAGAAGATCTTTTGAAAAAACAAAATGAAGAGCTCATCCGCATAAACTCAGAGCTTGATCGTTTTGTATATAGCGCCTCGCACGACCTGCGTGCTCCGCTTATGTCTGTTAAAGGATTGATCAACATGATCAAGCTCGATCCTGAAAAACAGAACACGGATCAATACCTGGCGCTCATCGAAAAGAGTGTAAACAAACTCGATCATTTCATTTCGGATATTATACACTACTCGCGTAATGCGCGCATGGATATCATGCCGAAGCAGATCGACTTCAACGAACTGCTGCAGGAGTCTATCGATTCGCTGCGCTATATGGAAGGTGCCGATACCGTAAAGAGCATCCGGAATATAGTACAGCAGGCACCGTTCTGTTCAGATTATAGCCGGTTGCTGATGGTGTTCAACAATATTATATCCAACGCAGTGCAATACCGCGATACACGCAAGGAAGATTCATACCTGAAGATTGATATACTGGTAGATGAGAAGCGTGCTATACTTCGCTTTTCCGACAATGGTATAGGTATCCCGGAAGAGTATGTCGATAAGATATTCAAAATGTTTTTCCGCGCCAATGCCGATAGTAAAGGGTCCGGACTTGGCCTATATATCGTAAAAGGCGTACTCGAAAAACTGGAAGGCTCCGTAAGCGTTCAATCCAAAGTAGGCGAAGGCACAACGTTCAGCTTCGAAATCCCTAACCTCTGCGCGTGATGCGCGTGTTTTACGTGTGCACGTGTTTATGTGTGTACGTGTTTATGTTCAGGTAACGTATCAACGTGCACACGTAAACACTTAAACACGCGTCTGGTGCACACGTAAACACTTAGACACGTTTTGCTTACCTTTAGCGTATAAAGCATGCGCGATTGAATAACATTACCGAAAAAGAATTTAATGAGCTTCTCGATCCGGAATTGTTCTCGGCAATTCTGGATACTTTGGGAGAGGCTATCTGGACAATCGACTTTACCCGGAATCAACTCCACTGGTTTTCATCGGCTGCGAACCGCATCAAATATGCTATACCGGACGATGAAGCGCTGAATGATTTCTGGCGTAACAATATACATCCGGACGATCGCGAGCGCGCTGTCAGCGGATTTGAAAATGCCCTCCGGGATTCTTCGGTGTCGGTATATATACACGACTATCGTTTCTGTGCTGCCGGCCATGTGTACTATATTCACGATACCATACGCCTGTTGCGCGATGCAGCCGGTAATGTAAGGCGGGTTATTGGTGCCTGGCGTGATACCACGCATCTGCATACACGTGAGCAGCAGATGAACGAACTGCTGGCACGACTGGAAGCTGAACGAAATCGCTTCAAGCGCATTGCTGAACTCTCTAACGCTGCCATGTGGGAAGTAGACCTCGCTACCCGCAAGCTACAATGGATGGCCGGTAACGCTACACTAGAGGAATTCGGTTTCAATAATCCAGCCTATACATTGGAAGACTGGATCAGCGATATACATATCGAAGACCGGGAACGCGTGGTCAAGAACTTTGATCACGCGGTTGAGACACAGGAGAATTTTTTTGATACATACCGGTTTCACAAGAAGAGCGGGGGCATCGTTCACGTAATCGACCAGGGTACATTTGTGCGCGATGCATCCGGCAAAGCGATCAAAGCTGTAGGAAGCTGGATCGATATATCACGCGAACGTAAGCGTGAAGAAGTGCTGGAACGCTCACTGGAGCAACAACGTGCGCTGAACCATGTATTACAGGAACGCGAAGAAGAACTCGCTACCGCGGAAGAAGAACTCCGGCAAAGCAACGATCAGTTGTCTCATCACATCCGTCAGCTATCCGCGCGTGAATTTATACTCAACCAATCGCAGAAGCTGGCGCGCATCGGAAGCTGGGAATATCATCCGGATAATAAAACCATGTTCTGGTCGAATGAGATGTATAACATCTTTGGTGTAGACCAGAGCTTCAATACCAACGATCTCCGCGAGATCGAGCAGCGCTTTGAAATGCCGGATCGTGAACTGATACAGGAAATATTCAGGCAGATGGAATCGCGCCAGCGTGAGTCGTTCGATATTACCGGGCGTATACTCACTCCGTTGGGTTATAGAAAGTGGGTGCGAATTACAGCATATCCGATTGAGGAAGACGGTATAGCGCAGCGTATGGTGGGCCTCGTGTTTGATATTACCTACCTGAAGGAGGCGGAGGAACGAATCAAGAGCAGCGAGCTGAAATTCTCCCGCGCTTTTCATAGCAATCCCAACCTGATGATGATTGTACGCGAAAGCGATCGTATGATTGCGGATGTGAACGAGTGCATTGAAACCGTCATGGGATATACCCGGCAGGAAATATTGGGCAAGACCCTGAACGATGTAAAATTCTTCATCTATGAAAAAGATCGTGAAGCTTTTTATGAACGCTATAATGCCAATAAAACGGTAGAGATTGAGTGTCCGTGCGTGCGCAAAGACGGCAGCATTATATATGTGATCGTATCCAGTAACCGGCTGGAGATCGAAGGCGTGCCGTATATCCTGTCCGTTGTGCGTGATGTTTCGGAGCGCAGAAATGCTGAAGAGCGGTTCCGGAAATCTTTTGATCTGAACCCGGACCTGATGCTTATCTTCCGCGAACGCGATCTGCAACTGGTGGAGGTAAATGAAAAATTGCAATCACTGGCAGGGTATACCCGTCAGGATGTAATCGGTAAATCCTCGCGCGACTTTAACCTGTGGGCTATATCGGAAGATCGTGATAAGTATTTTTCCACACTTGCCAGTCAGGGACACGTTACGATCGATTCTGTTTTTCTTCGCAAGAATGGAACGCACTTTCTCGGTACTATATCAGCACAACGCGTACACCTGCACGGTGAAAATCATTTGCTCGTAGTAGTACGCGATACCACGGAGAAAAAGATCATTGAACAGAACCTGGTAAAGAGCGAAGCGAACCTTCAATCGATTCTGAATCACACCGAATACTTTATCTGGTCGGTAGATATACGCTATAAATTACTTCGCTTCAACAATCGCTTTGCGGAATACTTCAAGCGCTTTCAAAAAACGGATCTCTTTGTCGGCATGCCCATTCTGGATTTTATCAACCCGGCATCTTTCAGTGATTTCTGGCGGAGTAAATATGAGATTGTAAAGAATGGACGCGCAACCGAAGAGTTTGATATAGAAACCAACAATCGGATATACCACTGTGTGCTGCACCCTATATTTGTAGAAGACGAGATCAGTGGTATCACAGCCTATATGGATGATATCACCAGCAAGCGGCAGGCAGAAGAGCGGTTGATGCTGAGTGAAGCGAACCTGCAGGCTACCGTAAACAACACCAAGTTCATGGTGTGGGCGGTTGATCGGGAGCATCGCGTCATCATATGCAATCAAACGTTCCAGGAGTATATCAAGCGTAACCATAACATTGAGATCACGTACGGTCAACCCATTATATCGGCTGCATGGAATCTCCCGGATGCAAGCTGGCTGCGTGATGTATGGAGCGAACGATACAGCCGCGCGTGTGCAGGTGAATCGTACGAACTGCAGGAGCAGCGCAACGATCGCTACTTTAAATATTCCATTAGTCCGATTGTTGGAAAGGACAGTGTTATTACCGGGGTAACGGTGTTTGCTGAAGATATAACAGAACAAAAAATAGCAGAAGACAAGATACGCGAGAACGAGATCAAACTGAACGCGATCATCAACAACACCGACCTGAGTATATGGTCGGTGGATATGGATTACCGGATCACCGCGATCAACAATGTGTTCTTCGAAACCATGAAGGAACTATACAACATAGAATATAGTGTTGGACAGAACATGGTAGAAGCATCGCGCGGATATTTACCGGATTACCTGATTGATTACTGGGTTAGTTTATACAATCGCTCCTTTACAGGAGAATCTGTATCGGAAGAGTATATCGGTAAAATTGTTACGACACAAAATTCGGTGCACCCGATCATCGAGAATGACCGCATTGTAGGTGCATCGGTATATACGCGTGATATCACTGAACTGAAACGCAAGGCTCAGGAACTATCGGAAGCCAACAAGAAAATAGGAGAGTTGAAACTCATGGCACTGCGTTCTGTTATGAATCCGCATTTTATTTTCAATGCATTAAACTCGATACAATACTTCATCGCGAAGAACGATCGTCAGAATGCGATCAACTATCTCTCTACATTCTCCAAACTTATACGCGGTGTACTCACACACTCGGTGCGAGACAAGATTAACCTGGCCGATGAACTTGATTTGCTTCGTTACTATATAAACCTGGAGATGGTTCGGTTCGAGAATAAATTTGAGTTTGTACTGGATGTTGATCCCGGGCTTGACCTGGACAACATCGAGATACCATCGCTGTTGATTCAGCCGTATGTAGAGAATGCTATTTTACATGGATTATACTCCAAGCCCGAGAAAGGACTTTTGTGTATAGCTGTGAAAAATGATGGCGATCGTGTATTGTTTAGTGTTGAGGACAATGGCATCGGCCGCAAGGCATCACAAGCTTTACGCGCCAAGAATTTTCCAAAGCATAAGTCTATGGGAACCATCCTGACGGAAGAACGACTGCGATTAATCAATGAGCAGGATAAAGTTGCATTGGAGATTCAGGACTTGCAGGATCGTGCCGGAAATGCAACCGGAACCCGCGTAAATATTTGGGTACGATTCTGAGGTTATAAAGGTTTACTTTTTTAACTTGTGTAAGCCCCAAACTATGATCAACGCTATAATTGTAGACGATGAGCTGAAAAGCCGTGAAAGTCTGAAAATTTTACTGGAAGAGTTTTGTGATAATGTCGCTGTTAAAGCGCTATGCCAGGACGTTGCAGAAGCTGTGCAGGCGATTCAGCAATATAAACCTGATGTTGTGTTTCTCGATATACAATTGCAACGTGAAACCGGTTTTGATCTGCTGACACAACTCGGTGATTTTGATTTTGAAGTCATCTTTACCACCGCCTATGCCGAGTATGCTATCAAAGCTTTCAAGTTTGCTGCGATCGATTACCTGTTAAAGCCCATTGACATTGAAGAATTGAAACGGGCGCTCACCAAAGTAGAGAAGCGCATGAACGCCTCCATCTCGTTGCGCCTGCAACAACTGATGCAGAACCTGAAAAACACCTCCTCGGAAAATTACAAACTGGCCTTGCCCACCACAGATGGTTTGGTGTTTGTCAAGATGCAGGACATTTTGTATTGTGAAGCCTCGAGTAACTATACAGAAATCACCGTGATGGACGGAAAGAAATATATAGTAAGTCGCACGCTGAAAGAATATGAAGACATGCTGGGCGAACATAATTTCTATCGCATCCACAATTCATACCTCATTAACCTCAACGCCATAAAAAAATACGTGCGTGGAGAAGGTGGATACGTGATCATGGCAAACGACAAATCGCTCGATGTTTCAAAGCGAAAGAAAGAAGGCTTTCTGGCGCGCATAGGGGCCAAATTGTAGCGAGAAGTACCTGACTTTTTCCGTTTCCAGATACTAACCGAAACCCGCCACTTACTCATTGAGAATCTCCGGACAGTGCTTCTGAAAGTACATTGCATGAAATTTCAATTTCCGGATGAAAGCACTTTCCTATTCTATCATCAAGAAGACTAATCTTAACACATTACAACAGCAACTTTCTTTATATCAGTCGCAGATTACGAGTGCTACACAATTCGTAAAAGCGATTGAACAGGGCAACCTCGATATACAATACAACAATACCGATGAAGTAGGCGATGAAAACTCGCTGGCATCTTCGCTTGTGAGCATGCGCGACCAGATGAAGAAATTTTCATCGGAAGAGAAGCAGCGTAACTGGGTAACAGAAGGACTGGCGCGTTTTGTAGACATTCTGCGCGCCAAGAATGATGACCTGGCAGCGTTAACCAATCAGGTAATCAGCAGTCTCGTAAAATATATGGAAGCCAACCAGGGCGCACTATATATACTGGACGATGAAGACCCGAATAATATAGCATTGGAACTGGTAGCGTGCTACGCTTACAACCGTCAGAAGCATTTAAACCAACGTTTTGCACTGGGTGAGGGTATTATCGGTCAGGTCGTGTTAGAGAAGAACACTACATATTTAAAGACGATTCCAAAAGATTATATCCGCATTACATCAGGACTTGGCCAAGGCTTGCCACGCAACCTGCTGGTAGTGCCGTTAAAAATAGAAGAGCGTGTGTGGGGGGTAGTAGAAATTGCATCCTTCCAGGAAATAGGACAGCACCAGATTGAATTCGTAGAGAAGCTTGGAGAAAGTATAGCTTCTACCATATCAGCTGTGAAAGGCAGCGAGCGTACTAAGAAATTATTGCACGAGTCGCAGGTGCAGGCAGAGCAGATGCGTTCACAGGAAGAAGAGATGCGTCAGAACCTCGAAGAGCTTGCCGCTACACAGGAAGAAATGCAGCGCATTATCCGTGAAGTACAAAGTCAGGAAGGATACCTGAATGAAGTACTGAACGCATCAAAGGACTCTATCTTTACTGTCGACAGAAGCTTTCAGGTGATCAGCTTCAACAAGGCATTTGTGGGCGGTTTGGCAGCTATGGGCGTGGAGCCTCGCAAGGGAATGGATATACTCAGCGTGTTTCAGTATGGCGAACAACGCGACAAGCAACGGAGGTACTATACGCGCGCGTTGGAAGGCGAGACGTTTGATATAACAGAGTCATTTGACCTGGGAGGAATACAATCATATTTCATTAGCAACTATTCGCCACTGCGCCAAGAGAACGGAGAAGTGTTTGCCGCAGCGTGCTATGCAAAAGACGTAACGGAAATGATGCGTGCCCGCCATGAAGCCGAGCGACTGGCGCACCAGGCACAACAGGCGAATGAAGAAATGAAAGCGCAGGAAGAAGAACTGCGCCAGAACATGGAGGAACTTTCGGCTACGCAGGAAGAAATGCAGCGTATACTCACCGAAGTACAAAGTAAAGAACGGTATGTAAGTGAAATTCTGAACGCATCGGCAGAATCCATCTTTACACTCGATCGCGATTTCAGAGTGGTAAGCTATAACAGTGCATTCACCAAAGGTCTTACCGAAATAGGTATCGTTGTTGAAAAAGGTTTTGATATCCTCTCGTTGTTTGGTGACAACGAAGCAAAGAAGAAAGAGCACCGTTCGTTCTACGAGCGTGCATTTAAGGGTGAAGCATACGAAGTAAACGATACGATCGAGATAAACGGAGTAAAGTCTCACTTCCTGAATCTGTACTCACCTATACGTGATGACAAGGGAACCGTGATCGAGATTGCCTGCTTTGCGAAGAATCTTACTGAAATTGTAAACGCGCGTAACGAAGCGAAAGACAAAGAAGTATATCTCAACAACATGCTCAATGCTACCAGCGATGCCATTCTTACCGTTGATAAGAATTTGCACGTGGTGATGGCGAACGATATTATGCTGAAGACCTTCCGTGCGCAGGGTATACCGATCGATGTAGGCTTTCACGTAACCAGGCTGTCCAAAGGAAATGAAGAAGAACAATTCCTGCTTCCTTATAAAAAAGCATTGGCCGGAGAAGTGGTAGAGATGACGCGCAGCTATTTCGAACATCATTATCTCATTACCTATAATCCGTTACGCGATGCAGCGGGCGAAGTTATAGGTGTAAGTCTTTTTACAAAAGATATAACCAGCCAGATTAACCTGCAACAGCAAACTGAAAAGCTGCTGGCGGAAGCGCAGGGTATGAAACGCGATCTTGAAATTCGCGAGAGTGTATTTACCCTCACCACCATTCTGTCCGAAGCAGATGTACATGGAACGATCCTCGCGGTGAACAGAAAGCTTTGCGAAGTTTCCAAGTATACAGAAGAAGAACTCATTGGCAAACCACACAGTATATTTCGTCACCCGGATATGCCGAAAGAACTCTTCCGCGTGTTCTGGGAAACAATTAAGAAAGGTGAAGTCTTTAAAGGCATCATTAAGAACCGTGCAAAAGATGGAAGCTATTATTGGGTAGATGCCACTATTGTACCGGTAAAAGATGAAGCCGGTAAAATTGTAAAATATATAGGTGCACGTTATCATATTGAAGATTCTGAAATGGCCTTGCTGCTATATAATCGCCAGGCTAAACGATTGAACCTTCCGCAGCTGAAAAATGGAGTGCACGTTGTAAAATAACAAGCAGGTTTTTAGGGTAGGAGGACTGGCACGCGCAAGTGTGCTTAAACAGGAGGGGGAATTTAGATGACATCGCTCACGGACATTTCGCTGAGTCTGATTTCAGAAGAAGAGATCAGGCAAAAGCTCACGTCAGTTTTTGTTGAATCCATTATACTGACGAATAAGTTTGACATCGATCTCATCAGCAATGATGTGCTGGATGCCCTGGGCTATGCATTGGAAGAAGTACAGGGAAAAGGTATCAGCTTCCTGAACTATAAAGAGAACCTGCAAAACCTGTTGCTCAGTAATTTGAACCGTGGTTTTTTTGAAGAGGCAACAGCAACATTAAAAGGTCGCCATAACAAACCGGTTGTGTTTAGTATATCCGGTTTTTACCTCGGGTTGGTGAGTAACATCAACGGCTATATTATTCTCAAGGTAAAGAATCTCGATAAGGTAAAAGAACAAACACGCAGTCACGACAGCCGGCACGAAGACCTTGATAATTTTGTATACCGTGCTGCTCACGATCTGCGCGGACCGCTCGCTTCTATACGTGGACTCGTAGGCGTAATGAAGCTTCGTAAAGATAATGCGGAAGTGGACACACTGCTGGAGATGCTTGATTCATGCGCAGCTAACCTGGATGAACGTCTCTTTAAACTTCTATACCTGGCAGATTCACACGAGGCAGAAATTCCATCCGGTGATCTGAAGCTTGCCTTGCTTGAACAAACTCTTCGTGAAACGCTGGCATTGAACTGCCTGCTCGATGTTGTGAATTTTCATTTCACCAGCGATCATGCGGAAATCTGTGGTGTGCATGAGCACCTGGTGCAATCGCTTTTGAATAACATCTTGCTCTACATTATCAGTCTGCCACGAAAAGATGGAGCAACAATCAACTGTCATATCTCTAAAAACGATAACGGTTTGCTCATCCAGATTCGGGCGGCAGGTTTTACGGTAGGGTGTACTATTCGCCAGGCGTTGCTACAGCGAACTTCATTGTACTCGGAGCTACTCATTTCACCGAACCTGATCAACTATTACGCAGCCCGCAAAATAGCGCAGGCCATGCAGGCACAGGTGCGACTTTGTTTTCCACATGATGATGTGCAGGAAATTCACATGCAAATCCCTTTTCAGACTGATTCTGCTGTGATTTCACAAGGTGCCAAACCGTGACTTTCCACTTACTCAGAAAAAGTATCCACTTGCTCATTTCGGCTACTGCACCGCCTCTTCGCATCATACCTTTGCTACGCATACACAGTAAAATTCTCCTGTACATTTATAGGTTTTGGGTTTAGGGTTACAGGAATTAGAAAAGCTTCTGGCAGACGGCCTGAAGCTTTTTCTTTTTTATAACCACGCAGCCAGTTGATCTCACAACAACGCTTTCGTAAATTTTTAGAACACATGACGACATCTTTCTGATGTGAATCAGATATATTTCAGCCTGTGAAGGGATTATGAAGGTAGTGATAGAGAAATTAGGTATAGCGTATCAGAGTCGTATAACACCTTCCATGGGAAGGCAACAGAAAGATTGTCATGCAATGAGGAATGTATACCGAACCATAATCTTCTAACCTGCATGGAACGGCCTATAAAAGTTATGGTGATTGACGACTCTGCATTGGTGCGTCAGACACTGAAAGACATCATATCATCAGACTCTCAACTCGAAGTAATTTCAACCGCGGCAGACCCTTATATTGCTGCGAACAAAATACGTCATAACATTCCCGATGTCATCACGCTGGATATAGAGATGCCGCGCATGGACGGACTAACATTTCTGAAGACACTCATGATCCAGTGTCCATTGCCCGTAGTGATCATTTCAAGCCTGACACAGGAGGGAAGTCGCATGGCATTGCGTGCCCTCGATCTTGGTGCCGTTGAAGTGGTGGCAAAGTCAGAGATCCGTGCCACCAAAGCTCATCTCGAAGAATCGAAGATCCGCATCACAGATGCCATCAAGGCTGCGTATATGGCACCCGTTAGGCGCCTGGCGCTGAACAGACCGTTACGTGAAGAGAAGCCATTTATCAAGAGTGTACGGCCCTCCACAAATGAAACCTCTGACAGCATCATTGCCATCGGTGCTTCTACCGGTGGCACAGAAGCACTGCGCTATATATTGAAAGATGTGCCTGCCAATAATGTGGGCATTGTGGTAACACAGCACATGCCTGCGGGTTTTACGCGCTCGTTTGCCGAGCAGCTCAACTCGCTTTGTGAAGTAACAGTAAAGGAAGCGAGCGATGGCGATCACATTATGCGCGGCCATGTATATATAGCCCCCGGCGGCAAGCACATGGAAATATACCGTAACGGTACGATGTTCTTCGTCCGCGTAAGGGATGGTGAACTGGTGAACCGCCACCGGCCTTCAGTCGATGTACTCTTCAACTCGGTAGCAAAACATGCCGGCATGAATGCACTCGGTGTTATTATGACGGGTATGGGCCGCGATGGTGCCGAAGGCCTGCTTGCCATGAAAGCAGCAGGAGCGAAGACTATAGCGCAGGACGAAGCGTCCAGTGTTGTATTTGGTATGCCACGCGAAGCGATTAAACTCGGTGCTGCTGACCTGGTGTTGTCACTGACAGAAATATCAGAGCGTATAAAAAAATATACCTGATGTAGATCATACACCAGGTATAGCTATAGGTTGTTTAGGGAAGTCTGTTAGAATATAGCGCGGAACAGCAGGAATAACGTTCCGGAAAGAACGATTACTACCGGCAGTGTAAGCAACCACGCCATAAGAATGTTACGCACCGTATCGGCCTGAAGATTCTTCACACCTTTGCTCGCCACCATGCTACCCGCAATACCGGATGACAACACGTGCGTTGTACTCACCGGCAGTGATAGATACGTTGATATACTGATGGTGCTGGCAGCAATAATTTCTGCGCTGGCGCCTTGTGCATAGTTCAAATGTTCTTTCCCAATCTTCTCACCGATCGTTTTTACAATACGCTTCCAGCCGATCATGGTACCAAGTCCCAATGAAAGAGCGATCATAATGATAACCCACTGTGGAGAGTAATCGGTTATTTTCTTTACTTCTTTCATTTCATTCTTGATCGTATTCTTCTCGCTTTCGCTGAGGCGCAGCTCAGGTTTTTCAAGAAGCGCCTTCATGTGGCGATCTACCAGCAGTATATCTTTTCGTACAATGAAGCGCTCTTCTTTCCTGATCCCTTCAACTGAAGGTATTGAGCTGAGTTTAGCGATCAGCTCGCGATTCATCTTATGGGCATCTTCAAACTTTACGCGATCAGGTGCTGAAAGCGGAGAAGGATCAATAGAACCCATCACCGTTTCAATCCGCTGCAGCGGAGCAACCAATGTACTCGGAACTACTTTTGAATTCAATGCAAAGTATGTAGGCACGATACCGATCAGGATCAGCATCACAAGCCCAACACCTTTTTGTCCATCGTTAGAGCCGTGTGACAAGCTTACGCTGCCGCAGGTAAGGATCAACAGGCCACGTATAACCGCGGGCGGAGGTGTGTTCTTTTTAGGTTCCTTGAAGAGACTGTCACCATAGGAAGTTTTCTTGGTGAGGTTTCTGATCAGGAACATCAGGATGATCGTCATGGAGAAACCAAAGAGGGGAGAGATGAGCAGCGATAAGCCGATCTCCTGCGCCTTGCCCCAGTTCACAGCAGCTTCGCGTGAAT
Organism: uncultured Chitinophaga sp.; assembly: GCA_902168205.1. Classification (GTDB taxonomy): domain Bacteria; phylum Bacteroidota; class Bacteroidia; order Cytophagales; family Cyclobacteriaceae; genus Ohtaekwangia; species Ohtaekwangia kribbensis. The sequence goes on from CABHOK010000003.1 coordinate 1,672,979, forward strand.
CCGGTAACAACGAGTAGGCTATACCCACACCGAGTATAGAACCGATCAGCGTATGCGAGCTTGAGCAGGGTATACCAAAATACCACGTTAATAAATTCCAGAAGATAGCACTGAGCAGAAGCGCCATGACCATCGACAAACTGTGTGCAATGTTTTGATCGACAAGCGATTCAACCGGCAGCAGGTTAATAATACCTACGGCAACACCTACACCACCGATCAGTACCCCCACAAAATTGCAGATACCGGAGTAGATCACGGCTGTCCAGGGCTTTAGTGAATTGGTATAAATGACAGTAGCCACAGCGTTGGCCGTATCGTGAAATCCATTCACAAATTCAAATCCGCAGGCAGCAATAAGACACAGAATTAGCAGGACAGAGTAAGAAAGGTCTAATTCAAACATAAGAGTTGAAATTCGGGCGCAATCTAAGCTGATTTACTACACCCATTGTTATGGCTATGTTAACTTTTTTAATTCAAAAACACTTGGATCGTATTAATTGTGTTGATTGTCAATTTGTTATGTCGTTTTGGAGTGATAACTTTTGTTTGTGTGCACCCGCCAAAAAACACGAACCAGCTTACGTAAATTTAAGGGATCGGAAGCTCATGGAAAAAGGAAAATAGTATCTTGAACCCTCTTACTTTTCAGAAAGTTGAGCAGCCGAATGACGCAGTTGATTATTGGAGCGGACGAATTTTACCTGTGCCCTCAAAAGGCATTGTACTGGAAAAAATATAAAACCTTGTTGCTGGCTGATCTTCACCTCGGCAAGGTTAACCATTTCAGAAAGGCGGGCATCCCGGTGCCGTCCAAAGCAAATGATCATAACCTCGAAATCCTGATCGAACTTTTACAAAGCACCAAACCGGAACGATTGATTTGCCTGGGTGATCTCTTTCACAGCCACTATAACACCGAGTGGGAAGTGTTTGGTGAACTCGTGAAGCATTTTAAAGGCGTGTCGTTTGAACTTGTGCTCGGCAACCACGACATCATGAGCGACCTGCAGTATGCGCGTAAGGGTATCGTTGTGCACAATGAACTGGTGATTGATGATTTTATATTCACGCATCATCCGCTGGAAGAGGCGCATGAAACCAAGTATAATATGGCCGGACATATTCACCCGGGAGTATATTTGCGCGGCAAGGCACGACAGGCCATGACGTTGCCCTGTTTTTATTTCGGAAAACATCTTGCATTGCTTCCGGCATTCGGTATGTTCACAGGATTAGCACGCATTCAACCGAAAAAAGAAGATCGTGTATTCGCCATCGTTGAAGATAAAGTGATTGATGTTAGTATTTTGAGTGCGTAACAACGCGTCACCATACAAACCTATATTTGCCTGAACCCTGAACCTCTATGATAAAGACCACATTGTTTTCAGTACTTTTCTTTTTGACCCTCTGCGCATCGGCACAGGATACTACGCGACTATCACTGATGTTTGTCGGTGATATTATGGGACACGACTCGCAGATCAACTCTGCATACGACCCTGTAGCCAAAAAGTATGACTATAGCAATTGCTTTCAATTCATCAAACCCTATATAGAAGGTGCAGACCTTGCCATTGGGAACCTGGAAGTAACGCTGGCCGGCCCGCCACACAAAGGATATCCACAGTTCAGTTCTCCCGATGCACTCGCGCAGACCTTGAAAGATATAGGCTTTGATGTACTCGTAACCGCTAATAATCATTGCGTGGATCGTGGCAAGAAAGGACTGGAGCGCACCATCATGATGCTCGATAGCCTCGACATTCCACATACCGGTACATTTGTCGATACGGTGAGTCGCATGAATGATCATCCGCTGCTGGTAAAGAAGAATGGATTTACACTGGCTATATTAAATTATACCTATGGCACCAATGGTTTGCCGGTATATAAACCGAACGTGGTTAATCGCCTGGACACGGCTGTGATGCGTAAAGATTTGATCAAGGCAAAAGGACTTAAGCCTGATGTAATTATTGTATTTACTCATTGGGGATCAGAGTATCAAAGCTTACCTTCCAAAGAACAGAAGAACCTTACCGAACTTTGCTTCAGGCACGGAGCTCAGCTTGTAATCGGTGCCCACCCGCATGTTATACAACCGATGGAGTGGCGTAAAGACAAAAATCAATTCGTGGCATACTCGCTTGGTAATTTTGTGTCCGGACAACGGAAGCGCTATACAGACGGTGGTGCCATGGCATACCTTGAACTGCAAAAGATAAATTATACTCCCGACAGCGCAGTTACTAGGATTGACAGTGCTGCCTACTACCTGGAATGGGTATACCGCACGGTGGATGCTCATAAAGATTACTATATCTTGCCGGCACCCAAAGTAGAAACCGATGCCGTACCTTTTATAAAAGACGTAACATCCAAAGCAGCCTATAAAGTTTTTGTAGACGATTCACGTTTGCTATATAAGAAGTATAATAAAGGTGTAGAGGAGAGCAAAAGTATACCCGTGCCACTACAAACCTCTCCCGAAATCCCACTCGACAGCATCCCAAAAGACTAACAAAAAACGCTGATTATATATAATATAGCTCACGCGAAGTATATACAAACATCCTGCCGCCAGAAGCCAGCAGCCCTTCTTACTTCTGGCTTCTTACTTCTCGCAGCCCGCACCTCAAAGCTATCTTCTTCTACGCTTGGGTTTCTTAGGCGCGGACGGCCCGCCACCTGAACTAAAGATCAGTCCGATGGAAAACTCCATGCCGGTAAAATCAATCTTGGCGTTCGGATAATCAACAGCCTTTGTCTCAAGCGATGTGTTGCCACCGGTATAGCTTCCCTTGAGCGGAAATTTAGATTCGCCCACGAGGTAATTCGCTTCGATCGATACACCTACTTGCCCGGTAACATATACTGTAAGCTCTGCACCACCGTGATAGCCCCAGCCGGGATTGTTGCTAAAGGTGAGGTCGCTGTTGGCTACCTGCCAGCCTTCATACGTGCGAACAGCACGATCGAAGTTGCCATAGTTGATGCGTTGTCCCATACCATGAAAACCAAATACACCACCTTTGATATCAAACTCAGCAGATTGTCCTTTGAACTGAAGCACTAACTCCACCGGAACGAAGATGGTAAAGTTAGGTCCCACCAAAGGATCTTTACTTTCGAAAGGAAGGTCTTTCATGTTCAGACCCGACATGCGGTATAGCGAAGCGCCTGTCTCAATTGCCAAAAAACGGTTGATGTCAAATCCTAAACCGCGTATTGAAAACGGACTGATGGGCGTTGAAAAGTAGCCATTCTTTGGAATGAAATAAGAGAACGACAAACCGAAGTCCTGCGCCTGCGCGGCCATCGTAACTAAAAATAAAATTGTCAGTATAGATAGTTTTCTCATATCGCTGTTGGTTTACGTTGGTGTTATAACCCGCTATATATAGCAGGCCTCATCGTTTGTTATAGTCGCTGTACAATGCCTGCTGGTAAGCTTTGCTTAACTCCAGGTCGCTTTCATCAGCGCCTTCCTTCTTTAAGAATTGTTTGCCCAGGTTGTCATAGATGATCAGTTTGTTGGGTAACACAAAACCATAACCATCATTGAAGAAGAACGAAGCAAACGGCACAACCTTGTTGCTGAGTATATTTTTACTGAATATAAAATCAGGCGAAGGTTTGCCGAGTTGCGCCAGCAAGGTATTGGCTATATCAGTTTGCCCGGCCATGGTATGGATCACAGTATCTTTCTTAATCGGTCCGCCAATGATCAGCAAGGGAGTCTTGAAACGTTCCTTCACCGAGAGCGGTTTATTACCGGGATGACGATGACCGTGATCAGCCGTCATAACAACAATTGTATTCTGCCACCATGGTTGTTGTTTGCACGCACGTATAAAATCACCAAGACTCTTGTCGGTATAGTGACATGAATTGAGGAACAGTGATTCTTCATTGTTCCCTTTTATATAGGGCTCCATCGGCACATCAAACGGCTCGTGACTGCTCAGCGTGAGTATAACTTTAAAGAAAGGAGCGTGTGTTGTATCCAGTTCTTGCAGCGCGTGGGCAAACATATAGTGATCGTGAACACCCCACTTGGATGTGTTGAGTCTGGAAGGGAAATCATCCATGTCGGTAATATGATCGAAGCCACCGGTAGTGAGGTAAGAACGGAAGTTGGCAAAGTCAACATCACCACCGTATAAGAAAGAACTTTTATACCCCATCGCGCGCATATACTGACTGATGTGGGGCAGCCGCTGTGTTTTGGCCGGATATTTAATGATGGACGTTTGAGGTTGTGCCGGGTAACCGCTGAGTATACTGATCAGCCCTTTGTCGGTGCGATCACCACTTGCATAAAAATTATCAAACAATATACCTTCCTTGCAAAGTTCGGTAATATTAGGACACAAGTCTTTAATACCACCCAGCGGTTCTACTACATCTGCTGTAAAGCTTTCGAGAATGATGAACAGTACATTCGGTCGTTCCGTGTGCCATAGCCGTATCGTTGAATCACTGGCCGGGTATAGCGATGCAAAGAGCTTTTGTGTTTTCTCTTTGTCAAAGAAATTCTCCGGGTAACTGGAACGCGAACTCTTGCGCACGCTATAGATGAAATTCCAGATTACATTGATCGCAGCATGGTTTGCATACGCTTTTGTTTTATGAAAGTATACAAAACCCGTATTCATCGGTGCTACACTAAAGCTGCCGCGTATTGGCAAGAACATTAATCCTGAGACTGCGAGCAGTACAAAAGCAGATTTCTTCTGTTGAGGCGGAGGCAGTGCCGCGGTGCGCGGTTTGATCACACGCAGATATACCCACCAGCAACCGGCTATCAATACAGCGAGAATGATAACACCTTTTATGATCACCATCGGACTGATACTGCCCAGCGCGCCCGATCCCATATAAAAGAAAGGCGTGTTGTTAATGCGAAAGCCCCAGTGCCGGTATAGCTCCAGGTCAACAATGGTTATAAGCGATGATATAGCCAGCAGTGTGAAATTGATATAGGTAAGCGTAGTGTGCAGCCAGCGGCCGGGGACGATAGCCGATACCGTGATCAGCAAGCCCAAGAGCGCCAGAAAATACCCCGTCATGCTGGCATCCATACGAAAGCCGTGCATCATGGTGAGAAACATTTCGCCAACCGTTAATTGAGCAGATATATCGTAGTTATAGGCAAGGAACAACGCTCGTATAACGATCATATATCCAAGCCAGAAAATAGTCAGTAAAAGAAAAACCTGAAGTCTCGCGCGCATATCCTGATTATAATCCGCAAAGATAACAGGTGGTGAATTCTTCAATAATTTATCTTAACATTATCCTTGTAAACCTAATGTATAAACTTGTGCGAAAATATCTGTTCGTATACCTGGGCGCGCTCTTGTTGCTTACACAATGCTCCCGCCAAACACCTGCTGATCTGGTAATTAAAGGAGGCAAGATCTATACTGCCGATGAGAGTAATCCCATCGTGGAGGCTGTTGCCGTAACGGGCGATAAAATTGTCTTTGCCGGATCAGAGAAGGATGTTGCCCGGTTTACCGGAGATAAAACCAAGGTCGTTGATCTGCAGGGCAAGACGATGACTCCCGGTTTCATTGAAGGTCACGCACACATGATGGGTGTTGGCTATAACGAATTGAACCTCGATCTGATGAATGTAAAAAACTTCGATGACATCGTAGCGAAAGTAAAGGAAGCTGTGAGTAAAGCTAAACCCGGACAGTGGATTGTAGGTCGCGGCTGGCACCAGGATAAATGGGATGTGAAGCCTGAGAAACTTGTAAAAGGTTTTCCGATCCATACCAAACTCAGCGAAGTATCGCCCGATAACCCGGTGTTCCTGTGGCATGCCAGTGGCCATGCAGCATTTGCCAATGCAAAAGCGATGGAGGTTGCCGGTGTATCGGCACTGTCCAAAGAAAATATAAAGCAGGGTAATACCGAAGGAGGAGAGATCATTCGCGATGAGTTGGGCAACCCGACCGGGTTGTTCAACGAACGTGCCATGACGTTGGTGGCGCGAAATATACCCGAGTCTACAGCCGAGACCGATGCACAGGCGCTCGATCTTGCTATACAGGCATGTCTTCGAAATGGTATAACAAGTTTTCACGATGCCGGGGTGAGTCGCGAAAATATAGCGCTATACCAGCAGTTTAAGAATGAAGGTAAATTGGGCGTTCGCATGTATGTTATGATTACAGGCTATGATCGTGATCTGATGTATGAGTGGTTTAAAAAGGGACCCGCTATAGATTCAGCACATATACTAACGATACGTTCTGTTAAATTGAATTGTGATGGAGCATTGGGTTCGCGCGGTGCATGGCTGCTCGAGCCCTATACCGATCGCCCAGACTTTTCCGGCATGGCGACACTCTCTATGGATACTGTACTGAAGACTTCGCGTGAAGCCTTGAAGCATGGCTTTCAGGTATGCTCGCATGCTATAGGCGACCGCGCCAACCGCGAGATACTCGATCGTTATGAGACAGCTTTCAAAGAACATCCCGAAGTGAAAGATCATCGCTTTCGTATTGAACATGCACAACATATTGATCCGAAAGATTTACCACGCTTTGCCGGTCTCGGAGTTATACCCGCCATGCAGGCTATACACATGTCGTCAGACAGACCGTGGGCGATCGATCGGCTAGGGGAGAAGCGCATTAAAGAAGGTGCGTATAGGTGGCAGTCGCTATTGAAGTCGGGGGCTAAAATTGTAAATGGTACCGATGCACCCGTAGAACCGATCAATCCTATACCTTGTTTCTATGCTTCGGTAACACGCAAGACTTTGAAAGGCGAACCCGAAGGAGGCTACGAACCTGAAGAAAAAATGACCCGCGAACAAGCCCTGCGCTCGTATACTATAGATGCAGCATACGGTGCGTTTGAAGAAAATATTAAAGGCTCTATTACTCCCGGCAAACTTGCAGACTTCACCATCTTTACACAAGACATCATGACTATATCTGAAGCAGACATTCTAAAGACTGAAGTAGCTATGACGATTGTGGGAGGGAAGGTGATGTTTGGCGAATAACCGTTAAGTTATCGTGAAGGTCCACAATAGGAGAAACATCATCCTCTTTATTCTGCAACTATTAAAATGATGTATACCTGTCCAATTTTTCCCTTTTATATTTTCGGACTCAACAGGATTACCAGACATGTAGCTATAAAGTTACTATAGTAGGTTGATTCCTTTTTGATGTATAGACTATCAGGTAGTAACATAAGGTCTAGTGATCGGTCGACTACTTCTATATAAAAATTATTCCGTCATAGCAATCTTTATATATTTGGCTTCGGTGGAGTCAGTACTTACAAACCTTCCGTTTCGCCAATCACGGACTTCTTCTGAAGTATCTGTTTCAATGGTTGCTACTTCAAACTGCCAAGTATCCGGACATTGAAAGGTGAATCGTCCTTTCTTACTTTCGAATAATACATATTTTTTTTGCTGTGCGGTGACATCCGTCAAAGTCATGCGGAGGAATAAAAGGACTATAAGAAATCTTGTAATAATTCCTTCTTTCATAAGCACACTTCAATTAACCACAAACCGTATATACTTCTTCCCCATCTCATAATCCAGCCTAAGTACATACGTACCGGAAGTTAGTGGCCGCAAATCAAAATATAGCTGGTATATCTTTTCACCGTTTTGCTGAATCTTCCTGACTAAAATTCCACTAGGTGAATGCCACACGCTAACCGTAATCGGCATCTCGTCAATAAGTTCTACGCCAACATGAAATGCACCATTATTAGGATTCGGATATAGTGTAAAGTTCTTCACATATTCCTCATAGCCTAATCTTCCTCCTTCGAAGTCGCCTTCGCTTTCAATAATGGTGATCGTCTTGCTAACCTGATCGAAACATTCCCCTAAATGTGTCGCCAGATTTACTTCATACGTACCGGCAGTATTGAATTTGCCAGAAAGCACATCGCCATTGTCCTGGAGCACCGTCATATCAAGTGGATAGTTCCATTCAACCTTTTCAGGAATCGGCCATGATATGTCAATCATCACCACCGTATCGCCAGCGATAGCTTGCTTGGGTATCATGAAGGATGCTTTCAGCAGATCGTAAGATGTTTCCAGCAGAAACGTATCCTGCGCGATACATCCTTTATCATTTACTACTTCCAGCCAATAGCTAGCGGCATCTTTTACTACTATTTTCTGATCGGTACTTGTATAGCCAGTGTTACTTTTCCAAACTATACTTTTCCAGCCCGTTCCGGCATCAAGGGTATAGGTCTGACCAACACACAATGTTACCCCATTGCCAAGATTAAGTGGTAAAGCGGGCGTATTGTCCAACTTAACTGTACCTTCGCCTTTGCAGCCTTTGGCATCGGAAACACTCACAACATAAGAACCCGGACATAGATTGCTTTTGATGCTGGTGTTGCCTCCCGTGGCCCAGGTATATATATACGTTCCGTTTCCACCACTGGCCGCTACTTCCAGTGAGCCGTCACATCCATCTTTACAGGTAGGAAGCGTTGTGTTTACTACCGTTATAACAAGCGGCTCCGGATGTTTTAGTTCGATGTCTTTTGTCAAGACACAACCATTGAAATCCTTTACCAACACCGGATATACTGCTGCACATAACTTGGATTGTGTTGCTCCTGTACTGTTGTTCCACTGATAGGTATAGCTACCGACACCGCCTGTAGCTTCGAGCGTTATAGCACCATCGCAGACTCCGTTACAGGTTGGAACCGTCTCTTGAGCAACTGCTAACCGAAGTGCGTCTGGAGCGGTAACTTCTACAGTTTGTACCACCGGACAATTATGAGAATCCGTGATTAATACATCATAGGTTCCTTTCTTGAGGTTAATACCTTGTAGTGTACTTTGCCCGTCCGGCCACTCGATAACAAACGGGCCGTCTCCTTCGGTAATGGTAATGGAAGCGCTGCCATCGGATGAATCAAAGCACTTAGCGGCAGTAGCGGTGTAAGTGGATTTTGCACCATCGGTGCTGGTTATACCTACACTTCCATTCATCGTACACGTGTTATTATCGGTAACAATCAAGGTATAGATGCCACCTTTTACATTGGAAAGCGTAACATCGGTATCAACTATGTTGTTCTTTGAATCCTGCCAGCTATAGGAATAGCCGCTCACACCACCGGTTACGACAGCCGTGGCCATACCCGTAGGATTGCTACAGAACGCAGGCTGCATATCTTTAAACGCTATATTAATTTTCGATGGTTGTGTTAATGTAGTTACTATACTCTTTTCACAACCATTGTTGTCGTGAAGTACAACGGTATAGCTACCGGCTTTTAATCCTGTAAAGGAGTTAGTATTCTGCCATGAAAGTTTATTGTCTTTCGAGTAGGTATAACTACCGGCACCCCCCGAAGCAGAAAGCTGTATACTTCCATTGGCATCATCATAGCAGGAAATATTTTTTTGATCTGCTAGCGATAAGGTAAGCAATGAAGGTTCGGTAATATTTTGAGTGATTGATTGCTTGCAACCATTATTATCGGATACCGTAACCGTGTAACTACCGGCAGTAAGTCCATTGACGGACGCTGCTGTTTTTCCGTTCGACCATGTATACGTATATACACCTGTGCCACCGGTTCCCTCCGAAGTTATTGAACCATCACTGAGTCCATAACAGGATACACCATAACCGGAGTAATCGGAAACATCGGTGATCAATGCCTGAACCGGTAGCGGATTTTCAAGCGACATGGCAGCTGTGGCGGAACAACCATTTGCGTCTTTTACGGTAGCGGTATAGGAACCTGCACCGATACCCGAAAGCAGTGATCCGGTTGCGCCTGTGTTCCAACTATACGAAAGACTTTTCGTTCCCCCGGAACCAATGGCGTGTAGTTTCCCATCGGTCATGCTATAGCAACTGATAGCCTGACCGTTGTAGTTACTCCCGATAGACAATTTTAAATCCACAGGATCGGGATCGGACAGAAAATAGTTTGCTTCTGCCTTGCATTGATTGCCATAGGTAATTACAACTTTGTATATACCTTCATCCAGATTATTAAGTGATGAAAGTGATGCACTTTCCCCGATGGTAGTTCCGCTTTCTGTCCATAAGTAGTTTTGTGCAGTGGCGATATTGTTGCTGCCGTCCTTTACGACAGCGGCCAGCATACCATTGGCGTCTCCGTTACACTTTATATAACTTCCGTTATAATCTGACTGTGGTACGATTGAAACTTTATAGAGAGGTGGTTCATTCAGGGTTATAGATTTTGTTGTGCTACAACCCTGATCATCTGATAGCGTTAATGAATATATACCGGAACCTTTGTCGGTAATTGTTGACGAGGTTTCTCCTGTAGACCAGTTATAGTGTGGTGCACCGATAATGGTAGCATTTACTGGTTTTCCCTCAAGTATAGCGGTCTTATCTCCCGGACAGTTTAACGGAGCAAGCTGATCGATACTGAAATCTATTTTCACTGGGGCCGTGAGGGCAAGACTACTGGAAGTCTTACAGCTATTGCCATCGGTTACTGTTACACTATACGTGCTGACTCCAAGTCCCGAGACAGAACTGCCGGTTGCTCCTGTTGACCACAGATAGGTATAGCCTGTTATACCACCCGACACGGTGCTTTTAATTCCTCCGTCACTTTTGTCCCAACAGCTAACCGCGTAGCCATTGTAGTCTGTAGCGGCAGAAAGAGAAACCTTTACAGGCGTAGGTTCCTGTAAAATTACCTGGTTGGTAGCAACGCAGTTATTGGCGTCTTTGAGACTTACAGTATAGGTGCCCGCTTTAAGTCCGGTAATCTTTTCGGTTGTTGCGCCTGTACTCCAGCTAAAGTCTTTATAGCCGCCTACACCACCGGCACCAATAGCTGTAGTCTCACCTGTACTACCACCATTACATGCAATAGCATAACCGTTATGAAGTGGAGTATCGAATCCTATCGTTACTTGTGTAGGTTCGTTCACTGTATGGCCTATGGTAGTGTTGCAGTGTCCGTATTTTCCGCTAACGGCTTGATCAACACCTGTCGGATCATACGCGTTGTTGACGACCAGAAACTGCCAATCGCCCGCTTTTAAATCCTTGATTTGATAGGTTCCCGGATATACCACAGGTTCGATTTTAAGACTTCCATCCGCATGGGTACAATTGATATAAAACCGGTTCACCGCTGACGCAGCATTTGAAATTTGCAAAGTAACTGTACCATTGGATTCCCCTTTACAAATAGCATCAGTGCTATCCGCGATTGAAACTGTTGGCGGTGGTGCATAGACATTAAATGCTTGTGCCGCACTCGTTCGGCCTGCCAAACCTGAATCGCTGACACGAGCGTATAATACTCCATACACTGAGGATAGTCCCAATGCTGAAAGATCGCTTGCTGTCAGGGTAATTTGTTTAGAAGTATTGCTCACTGTTTTCCAGCCACCTGCTGATGTATTGGACACTTCCCATTTAGCAGTCCCTTTTAAACAGCGTGGTGCTGACAAGGTTATTGCATCGCAGCTACGAGCTGTATCTATGACCAATCGAGGCCAGAAGATATAGCCCATTTTAAAGTCATACGAACTACTACCAGAGCTACTATACTTCAGGGTAACAGTCCCTGTTGGATTGATTCCCAAATTGTAACAGATGTTACTATTGCTATTTATATTATCACTGGCATTATCATTTCCGCCAAGAGATACATTTGAATTTGAGTTAGAGCATGAAACCGTATTCAAATTTATAGTAATGGTCTTATCCGTAAGGTTGTCCCAGTCTGTTCCTCTCAGATAGTAGTGATCATTTACGGCCCCATTTTGCCCGAATAGATACATAGATCCACTCGTACTGGTACCTACCTTAAATTCATAATTACCAAACTTGCAAGGGGTGTAAGGAGGATTACCCTCTGCTGAGTAATACACACCAAACTCCAATACCCATCCTTGCGCAAAGCTCAAGTTGAATATACCGACAACGAAAAAGAACAGAAGGTAAAATTTTATCCTCATCATTTCCTCTATTTATCTATATCTCAATACCACTAAATCAAAATCCTACAGTTTCAATCTTACTCATTTCAGACAACGCTCCACTACTAAACACGGCCATAACCCTATAGCTATATTTAGTACCGGTCACCACTCCACTATCAACAAACTGTTTCTCCTTTACGGTGCGGTATAATTGCATTGCACCATCATTGATCTTCCGGTATATCCGGTAAGAAGCAACGTTTGATTGATCGTATGTCCAGTTCAGTAAAATTGTTTTCTTTTCAAGGTTTACCGTTGGCTGAGCCATGCTTACAGCAGTTTGGGGCTTGGGCAACATAAAGCCGGTAACAACCGGTGCGGGTGGTGACTCTAAATTGGATTCGTCAATGGCAACTACGGTGTAGTGTTGCACATCACTGCCAGTCAGGTGCTGATCGGTATAGGTATATATTGAATCGGTGCCTGCCGGTTTCGTAACAAGCCGCATCCATTGGCCCTGATCGCCTTTACGATATAGTTCATACTTTACAACGTCCTGACTACCGCCCGGCTCCCAGGTCAGTATAACACCTTCCTTCGTGGATTTGACAGGACGCCACACTGGTGACATCGGAGGTACTTTATCAGGAAGTGCAAGACTCAGTATAGCCGATAAACCGGAATGGTTCTGGTTCTTGTCTATTGCCATTACCTGATAATGGATTTTTTCATTCAGGCTTTGCAACTGTACACGATCGGTAAACACCGTGTCTTTTAAAGGTTCGCCCGTCATCAATGCAAACTCCTCGCTTTGATAGTACGCCCTGTAGATACGATAGCCATATATATCGGCATCTGTGTTGGGTTTCCAGCTAATACTTACATTACCATAATCATCAACTTTTCCTTTTAGTCCTACAGGAATAGCCGGAGGTATACTATCCACCAGCATGGCGAGGTAAGGCATGGAAATTACTTCCGTACCGTCCAGTGTTTTGGCTTTCAGTTTATAATAATTGGAGTGCAGTGGAGTGGTGTCTGTAAAGTAACGTGCAGCAGGAGGCAATATACTTTTTGAAATCGTCTTATAAGGCCCGGAGGATGTTGCCGAACGCGTTACCTCAAAACCTGCCAGCGCTTCATTCTCTGCTTCCGGAAATTCCCATTGTATATCTATACTCTTGTTATCCGTACTCAGTGCTGAGGTTATAAATACACTTGACGTCACTGTCTTATTGCCTTTCACCTTTACGATGCTGGATGCCGGGCCGTATTCTCCAAACGGTGTAATCCCACGCACGCGATAACTATACTCTTTGCCAGTCACCGCCAAGGTGTCAACCGCATACTGGTATTTACTGTCCTGTCCTTGCTTGCTCAGCGTAACACCGGGAACATCTGACACCTGTATAAAGGTCTTACCATCTTCCGAACGCTCTACCGAATACGTTGTATACAGACTGCTATAGTCTGACTGTTTCCAGCGTAGCGTTACCGCACTGCCCGTTGTCTGTCCGGAGACTTCAGCCACAGCAGGTAATATATACTTTTGCTGCGGGTCTGTAAAAATACTGCCGCGCAATGTATCCGTTGACGTAATAACGCTGATGCGGTATAAATACTTTACATTCTTCTCGATCTGCTTGTCTGCAAAATATAGCCCTTGTGCTTTTGCTATTACCGGAGACATATCGGCACAGAACAAGGCAATCGAATAACGCTGTTCATTCTCCTGAGCTTTGTTAACAATCTGCATAATATCAGTATGTGCAATATCCAGTTCGAACGTTTCGCCATACAGCGCCTGAGCTGTTATCATTCCATACTTGTTGCCCATGAATTTCTCCCATTGTTCTTCCGGCAGCGGCTTTAATGGCACGTTTGTGAGCAGCTTACGCTCCACCGGACGTATAACCTTACCGTTGCGAACCAGCGTGAAGCGCTCTACGCTGTACCCGTATGCATTCGCTGTGCGCCAGTGGTCAACCGAAAGCGGAGCCCAGCGCAGGGTAATAGAATCTGCCGATGGCCGCGCAATCACCGCTATATCTTCTTCCGCTTTGGGCACCTGTTGTGCTACGGTATGGGTAACCATCAACGCAACCATACCCACGATGCAAAACGCTATCTTAATCCGGTATAACATTGTGTAATTCCCAATCATAACTACTTGTTGTTTTATTGATTCCTGGTATCCGATATTTTAACCGTACGTAGTATTTACCCTGACGATAGAACGGGAACGGTTTGGTCACGATTTTTTCAAGGCGCTCGGTAACACGTTCCGGACGATCAGTTATATAGTTAGCTACCTGCTTCTGAATGCTACGGTAATCTTCCACCATGACACGCATCAGATCGTAACGCATATAGCCGCTCAGGGAAGCATTAGTTACACCATCTGCCTCGCCCGTTAACTCCGGACTCTGCCCAAGCTGTTCAAGGTATGCGGCACGTACTGCCGGCAGTCCAAACTCTAAAGTATCCCGGGTGGTTCCCATATAGCCCAGCAGTGGGTAACCTTCGTATACCAGCGGATATACCAGTTGATTATACCATTTGTTATCCTCCAATAATGCCTCTGTTGTGATCAGCGGTGCAAAGCCGTCTTTGCCTTCAAGTTCGAAGCGATCTATAGCTTCCGGCCCTTGCAGGTATGAACGCAACTCCGCCATATCGCCAGCCTGCGAAGGTATATTCATGGTAATGCTGAGTTTTACTCCAGCTATCTTATCGCGGAAGGTATTGTACTTGCTGGTGCGGAACGGAGCGGTATATACTGTCTTTACATCGCGCAAGGCAAGGGCACCTTCAATATGCTTCGTGGTAAGTGTATCACCTGTCTGAAGTTCTGTATTTACGTTCTGAACGTTGGCATCCAGAACTGCATTCTGTTTCGGGAAATTCAGAATTTCAATGGCATATACTTTATCATTGAGAAGCCCAGAAGGAATATCAAAGTTGACGCGCTTTGCTGATGCATCATAACTCAATGTTGTCTCCGCATAGCTTTGTGTTTCCGTATTGCTCAGACGTAACTTCTGCACCCATTCTTCACCCGGTGTAAAGAGTTCTGGCTGACCTTTTTTAAGCTGTATAAATCCCTGATTGTATTCTTTCGGATAGAAATTATACTGGCCTGTAATCGGATATGAAATCAAGACATTTGATGCAGGTATATGGTCAGGTGCCTTACCGGTTGTAAAGCTTGTCTCCTTTACTTCTTCCACTTCTTTACCTTCGAACACAACGACTTTCCATGCGCCACTAACAAGTTCTTCAAAAGTAATTTTTACCGTTACATTCATTTTCTTCTCCGAAGGAAGAACATCATGTGAATCAAACGCAACGACATCGGAGTCTTCATTCCAGCGGATTGTACCCGGTACAGCTATACTTCCATCACTCACTTTAAAATCTACCAGTCGCCCGCGGAAAGTGCGTTTACGATTCTCTATATCGGTAATAACAAACTCTTCACCGATCGGTATATTAAACGCGGCTTGTGGTGCCGTGAATACATCCACGTCATTGCCTCCCGGTGCCGGGCTTACTTCGGCAATGATGTCTACATCTTCCAATGGATTACTGTTCCCAACAATCTGGCAGTCTTTTCCTATTGTTACTTCAAATTTGCAATTACCTTTTACCAGACCTCCGAGGATTTTGTAATAACCGCCCACTATACCGCGCATCCAGAAAGGATTTGGCCCTTTCGTTTGAAGTATAGCTGCGGCTCCTATGCTGAGTATATCATAGTTACCCTTATAGAAGCGTAGTTTTACCTTGATACCGATTTTACCTTGCACATAGGCGTAAGCCTGTCCGTTGGCAAACCAGCCGTTGATACCGATTGTCTCATCCGAACCTACACAATGATATTCCTTTGCATACTTCTTGATCATGAAATCCGTACCTATACCGGCTGCAAATCTTCCATAGAACATCAGGAAGCTCAGGTTACCGGTATCAAAACTGAAGTTCATACCGAAGGCAAATCCGAAACCTGATTCGGCTGCATTCAGATCACGCATATAATCAAGATCATCAGCCGTGATGCCGAGTATTTCAGAGACTTGTATAGGGGGTGGCGGACTGCCCGGAAGATTTTTTCCCATCATGAAGTAACTCTTCATCTTGAGCATCCAGAGTAATTCTATACCTACCGGGTCATTCGGTGTACCCACCAGCATATACCAGTCGCTTTTTTCAAAGTGCATCACAGCCCATCCAGCACGGTTATTCGGGCCTATACCTTTGATAACACCACCCACAACATTGATAAACATTTCCATGTTGGCATGCAGAACATCATTCTCATTATCGAAAAGAATCTTTACGTTAGCCGATACCTGTCCCTGGACAAGTGCCAATAGTTTAGCGGCAGCTTTACTATCACCAGCAACAGCCATAGCTTGCTCTTTTATCTTTTCAAGACCTCCCGGTAATGCAGGAGACATCACTACTATATTTCCGGTGAACGTGACCGAGTTTATACCGCCATGTTTATTGAGTGCAACTTCCAATGCTACATCGCCATTGTACGGTGCCTGGCTCGGGGTAGCCCCAAACTTCACCAGTGCCTTTATACCGATTGTGTTTTCATCAGGCACATACACTATACCGGAAGCATTGCGGCCAATAGGGCTACCGTTGCCATCTGTACTTTGCTTCATCTTCGAATAGTAGCCGCCTCCAAAACCATACGCAGAGAAACCGGGAAACAATGGTATACCGCTTGTAAATTCTACAAGTGCATCGGCATACCAGTATCTGAACTCAGGAGTTTTACCAAACAGTGCTTCGACCTTTACCTTGAACATCTGGATTTTTCCTGCAATGGAGCCTTTAAAGCCATCGCCATATACCGGGTCGTCTTCGAAGAACCGTATCTCTCCGGCGATCTCAATTACACCGCCTTTCTTAAAGTTTACACCTATAGCAGTGATTTCAACTTTGTGAAATTTCCAATCGCTTTTGTCTGTACTCGTAACAACGCCCTCTGCATTTTTGACTTCTACCGTTTCTCGTTTACCCCATACAATTAATCCTGCGGTTCCGCCAAAGCCTTCTTCAGAAGAACTACCACCTATATTGATCGTTACATCTAAACCTAGTCCGATCTTGTCTTTACCATCCTTCTTTATCAGGATGTTGTTGATCACCAGCGGATACTTGGAGGCAGATTGTTTTTCTCCTTCTTTGCCGAAGCTCACTGCCTTTATATCAAAGTGTGGTGCTTCCGTGCTAATGCGCAGGCCCTCAAAGCCTATACCTACAAGGTTGGCTTTGGGGCCACTGCTTGTTGTTTTGATACCTAAACATCCGTTGAGAACTACTGTCGGGTAAAATTTATTGTCCTTCTCCTTTACTGTAATGACAGATCCCGGCAGAAGATCAAGGTCTGCCACCAGCAACGGCAGGCGAAGCTTGTCCTTTATAGTTACAGAAAATATATAGTTGCCCTCGGCACTGCGACCAGCCACATATTGAAACTTTGTAGTGCTGTTATCGGCTTGTTTTTTGAGATGAGGTACCGAGATCACCCCCTGTAATTCCAGGCCTTTTACCTGATTGGTGACTAAAGCTAGCTCTGCATGATCCAATGTATAGGCCCATCCACTCATGTCCCCGGCATCCAATATATTATCTGCAAAAATTTCTCCTGTAAAGCCCTGGTCATCGAGGATCATGTGTTCGACACCGAGCGATATACGAGAGTTATCGCCTTCCTTTTTAGCAAACGAAGGAGGCAGTCGCACTTCGAGGCGCTGCAAATAGAAACCCTGCCATAACAATGGCTGCCCTCCCTGAACAAATGGCGATGAATAATCTTTCGGGAAAGATATACCGGGAGGATTGGCCAGATCACTCCAATCCATAAACGCCTGCGTTACCTTAAAACCAAAGCCCTTTAGTGCTTTAACCTGAAAGGCCGGTATGCTTACGCCCACCATCAGATCATTCAGGCTTTGTGCGTACGTTGTAAAATTTACTTTTACGCGTTCGTTATCATTTGTGCTTGCGTTGCCTTTGTCATCTTCCGGTACGATTATACTACGTGAAAATTGGACTTCGGCTTCTATGCTTACGCCTTTAAAACCGTTGCAGTCAAATTCAACATACGTATTATTACTGCCTTTGATTGTTAACAGCGATATACCGCTGAATTTTATAGGGTGGTCTCCCAGCAGGTATACTTTGGCGCTCCCCGCTATACCTCCTTCTTTGGATAACGGGATTCTTCCCCGAAAAGCAATACGATCGCCTGTCTGCGGAAGCGCCAGCGATACATATACATCCATGATGTTACCTTGCGGAGTTACGGTCATCCGGTCGATGAGAATACTATAGTCAACGGCCCCGCCAGAACGGACAACACCAACGGGTAATTCTATCTCAGCAAGCGCATCAAGATTTTCAATGAATCGCTGGGTACTTTGTACTTTCTCCAGCAACGCATGTGCATACGCTCTTTGCTCTTCGATTGAGTCGGCAAGATCAACCTGTGGAACTATTATAGGATCGTAGGCTACATCTGCTGACTGTGTATAATTCAGCTCATCAAATGTGCGATAGAGTGCCGCTTGTACGGAAGGCGGTAAATGTCTTACCGGCATGGCTGCCTTCGTAGAATCGGTGTATGCTGCAACCTGAAACGCATACATGAATTGAATTGCAAAAAGCAGAATCGCTACGCCCCGTAAATGTATTCTCATATCCTGAAACTATCCCATCGTTAAAGTCAACTCACCTAAAACCGATCGCGCACGATCGTATAGTCTTTGTGTTTTATAAACCACTCGCGCACTTTCTGCAAGGCTGCTGTATAGTCTTTTGTTTTTATATCACCGCTTTCATCCAGCTCGAACGGATAACCTTTAATAACCGGGGCCAGTTGTTCCATGATGCGATAGCCGCATGGAATCGGCTCTTCTCTTTCGGCATCCGCTGTCATGCAGTTCTTATCATCACGTTGCATGACCTCAACCATATAGCGAATGGCTTCCGCATGGCGGGTATATATCAGGTCGGGGAAGATTTTATATACTATATCATCGTTCACCGGGAGCTTGCGTACTCTCCGCATCACTTCTCCTGTAGCCTCGGCATCATTCATTCTCGATAATGAAACCAATGCTGCCCAACGCACAGCCTGCACGTTACCAGTCTTCGTATAGTGACGAATGGATTCTTTCAGATCAGTCAGTTCCAGAAAACCGGCCAGCTTCAATGCCTGATCGAAGTGGGCTGTTTTACTCCTTATTAAATTTTTTATACTATCTTTTGATGCTGTCGTGAAATCATTTTTTCGAAATGTAGTCAGGTAGTCGAGGGCAAGGCCGGCATTGCCAGTGTCTTTATCCTTACAGCCCTGCACCAGATGATGAACGGCTGTCTGTCGAAGAACACTTTGTTTTGCGCTTGTACCGGATTGATGAAAAATCATATACACTTTAGCGCGTATAGCCGCCACGGTATCGCGCTGATATGGAGCCAATGTTTCCTTCCATGCATTAACATTTTCAGGAAGAAGCATACTCTTCGGTATAGAAGGATTTTTACCGGCCCGAACTTCTGTAAAATATATGCTTACCTGTTCATCCAACTTCTGACTATACGACAAACACGGCAACAATACCACGATAGCAGAAATGAAAAAACTCAAACATCCTCGCATTTTCCCGAATATATCTTCCCCCTGACGTTTCATTTTACCCCTTCGTTTTATTCTTCATCCATTCATTATACTCCCTGATTATCCTTACAAAATCCTCGCGTTGATACGCACCACTCTTCACGCGCTCTGACAAATCCGGATAATCGGCAACAAGCTTCGATACCCCTCTGTTAAAATTCAGAAACATAACCTCCAACAACTGATCGCCTTTTTTATAGTACATCCGCGTAGCTACGATCTTTTGTGTACGATCGTGCATACTCGTTGTAACGTAACTATATCTATACACCGGGATTGCTCCGCTCAACACACGCTGGCAGAATTTATGCTCGTATGTCCAGGGGCTTGTATTCATATCCTTTACCCACGTGAGTGACTGCCTGAAGACTCCTTTGTAACTGTAGCCGTGTATTTCCTTCGGGTATATTTCCACACGCTTGTTGTCTTTTAAAACAATGATTTCATCCTCCATCCATACAGAATCACCAAAGGGCATAACATCGTGTGAGGGTATAATGAAACGAACATCCATAGTATCGCCCGGGGTGATCACGATGTAGTCGCGCGGGCCTCCTTTCACTACAACAGGTTCACTCACGGATGGTGCCATATCTTCCTTCGCCAGTGAAGGCTTTGCAAAGCCCCGGTCTATCATATCAGGCTGAACTCCGTTTACAAATCCGTTAGCAACAAACCGGGCACGCTTGTCTGCTATACCTGGCTTGAGTTCGAACGCAACCTGTTCGGTGTTAAAAGCGGCCGCTTTGGTAATCTTCTTTATCCATTCTTCTGCTTTATCAAAATCATTCAATTCATAATAGGCCAATGCCAGATTACCATAGATCATAGCCGACACTTTCGGATCGATGCGTGCGTTCTTATCTTCACTCGCTTCCTTCAAAGCTGCCTCCCATATACCGATCGCTTCATTTACCTGTTGTTTGAATGTATCGTTGAGGTAATCTATCTTTTTACTGGCACCGGCAATAGCATTGTATAGCAGCGAGAACGCTTTTAGTAAATCAGCATACTCTCCCTTTTTGTCTTTTACATAACCAACATTTACACGATCGCCTGCCATGCCATAGCCGTAGTTGCTGAACAGCCAGTTGCGTACTTCGGCCTTTCGTTGTTCCGTACGCTCGTATCGCAGACCATCTTTGAAGCTATAGTCGTTATTATACTCTTGTTGCAGGCTGGACAATGAAGACCTGTTCTGCGGGTAATACTGTGTTGTAAAGAAACCTGCCAAATCCTGCTCGGTAATTACCTGACCTTTGGCCACTACCCGAATTTTCATTGGGAAGGAATATGTAATGTCATACCAATATTGATGCATGACCGATTTGACACCATTCTTCTCGGTATCGACCGGCTTGTCATTGACTTCCTTGTTGGTAATGGTGAGTGGACTAACCACAAGTTCAATCTGCACATCGCCATTCTCGCGAACGCGTTTATAGCCCGGTATATGCAATGCACGCTGGAGTGAGTCGCGCTGCCACGCAGCAAGATCATTGCCCAGATCTTCCAATCTGTACGAATACGTTTTAAGCGACTTGTCCAGCGGCTTTAACGGGTATCTATAGAAGTATAGATCCTTTGGTTCATATTTAATGTTTTGTGAAAACGTTATTCCGATAGCCAGGAATAAAAGGCAGGTTGTCAGGATTAGGCGCACGTGTATTAGTTTTTTAGTATCTATATTTTCAATTAGAGCTTTACCGATATGTAGTTTGTAAACCTCTATTTTAAGCCGTAGTCAAATGGTTCACATAAAGAGAATTCGCCAAGAGATAAATAACATTGTCAATTATGATGGGATTCGGAGAAGTTACTGATATATATACTTGCATCAATAAAATATCTTCTGGATTTCATCATATCTCATCGCTCTGTCTCGTTTTCTTATTCTTGTGTGAAATAAGGAAGCAATCTTTTGAACTTCCTTTTCCTAAACACAAACTCAATTTTGTTCCCGAGTAGCCAGGATTTATCCAAGTTTCCCAAATCAAAGTTTTCATACAAAACGTAACAAATATTCCTTCCTTCGTAAATCAATTCATAGCAATGATTCGAATACTGACTATATTTTTGAATAAGTGAATCCGGGGTGTTGCGTTTTAGAAAGTCCGCCAAACCAATAGTTAATGGTAGTAGTGGATCCTTGGTTTTAGTTAAAATTCCGTTTTTAAACAGATAAGTCTGTAGTTCACTTTGTGCGAACACAATGGGAGCACCACTAACCCGAGAGTAAACAACCAAAAATTCTTTGTCGGTTATTTCAATCCTTTTTAATTCATGTATTATAAATGCCCGCTGTCCGGTTTCAAAACTCATTTCTATTCGCAGAACTCCGATTGCATCGTTTTCCACTGCTATTGTATATTTTATAATTTCCTCTTCGGTGTTATCTGGTGGATAGTAGCTTTTGTTTTTTATCAAAGAATCTACATCTATTCCCTCTAGCAAGTCTTGAGGGATCAGCTTCAGGATGTCAAACATCGATTGTCCATTTACCAAAGCGGGCGCCCCAGAGATTAGCAGTATTATCCAAATTTTATTCATAAAAAGTATCGGTCGCTTCTATCAATATAATCACGTTATTATCTACGGCTTCTCATTTTCCATAGAGATCGATCACATACCTTAATTCGGGAATGACATATATAATTCATATTAGTAAAGCCAGTCTTCAGGTAAATCCATTCCGTGGCATCGGGTAAAAACTACATCGTCTATTGATTTCCATTTAGTTTTATCTATAGTGTCAATGTGCCATTCAGCCAGATGGTTCTGTTCTTCTTCACGGTATTTAAAAGCTACTTTTAAGTCGAAGTCAGAAATACTAACTCGTTTTTGTGGCTTACGCGTTTCTATTACTTTTAATTTTTCATTTAAAGAATAAAAAAAATCGTCATCCTTCCACCAGTACATTGGTAGCTCGCCAAAAAAATACTCAACATTTTCCAAGTACCAATTATTTTGCTTGTAAGTGAAAACGAAGCTTTTTCCATAAGAGTCATCGAATTTATAGGACAACCTAATCGTATCCGTGTCGACTTGGAAACTAAGGCTATGGCTCAGCCGTAATGGATAACTTTTAAATAGCTTCTCAGCTACGGGATGAGCTAACAAATACTCATATGATATATCTTCTATATAAGGGGGGACTATATTGGATAAAGTTGTTTTTAACGAAAATATGTCTGCACTTTTAGAGCGTTCGTAAAAAGCCCAGTATGTTAAATCTCCATCAATCTGGTCATCTTCTTTTTTGTTATACTTTACCGCAAGGAAATTAATCTTTCCATCTTTACCCAAGTCCGACACTCTTACATAGTCATCGATGACAAAACCCGCTGGAATGCATATATAAGGTGGCAATAATTTAATGTACTGTGGGCCACCGTATACAGTTCTATTACAATTCGATTGTACTGTGCTGACAGCTTGCTTTTTCTGTTGCCCGTCACAACTGCTAAAAAAAAGCATTAAAACAGTCACAAGGATCATTGATCGTCTATTCATCTTTTTTACATTTAAATTGTCCCTCAATTAAAGCAGAATATTTATTAGAACGCGAATTCGAATGATTTGCCACTCCATTTTCATTCCCCGTATTGACTAATGCCGATACTTTTTCAATGGAAAGATTATCAAGTTTTTCAATTTTATTTTGTAACTGAGACTTAAAGTGGATAAACGCAGAGTAAACAACAAGTCTTGGTATGTCTGCAACAGCATCAGGATTTTCGACTATATCAATTGACTCATTGTATGGCGATAATTTCAATTTGCTATTAAGAGCAATATAACTCGCTTTTCCAGTTAGCTGAATTGCGCCCTTTCCTCGATAATTAAAGCCATCGTCAGTGGTGAGGTAGTCACCATTGCCTAAGTTGTTTCCATAAGCGTAATTAAAAATATTTTTTTCAATTTGCGCTTTCTCAGATTCACTCGGAGCAGAGTATTTTTTGAATTGCCCTAAAGTATCTTTTACAAACAAGACTGGTATTTTAACAAGATATTTCGATTGTATAGCCCCATTATAAGTCCCATAGCAATTGACAGTGTCTGTCGGTTTATATCTTTGGCTTTTGAGTATAGATTCATTGGGTTCGATTTTTTCATAGTATGCCACTTGGCAAAATTGTTTGTACAGTTTCGATGACCAGAATTCCTGATTGAACCATCTTGTTTTAGCTTTAAGTGTTGCTTTAAAGTAATCCAACAATTCATTGTTTCCCGTTAGATTCCAAGTCTTTCCTTTTCCTTCCTTAGTTGCAGTCAAATTATTTGTTTCGATAGCAATTTGAGCGATTATCTTCGCTTGTCTTTCGCATGTATTGTATTCAAATCCCGTCTCTTGCATTGAGACATTAAACGCATCAATATACTCTTGTTTGTTCTTAGTTACTCTCGGGAATATTTGAGTAAAACTAGCATCTGACATAGCTAAATCCTTTCCACATTTAGTACAACAAAAACCTGAGGAACAAACAGTATTAGTGGTTTTCTCACTTTTAGCACCAGCCGGTTTCAGATCGCCAAATATATATTTACGTAATTTTTCAACTTTGGCAAAAGTGCTTAGAGAGTCTTTCTCACTCTCAATTAAGATTTTGAATAACGATTTTTCATTTGCCTTTAGCATAAAACCAGCTTGATACTCATGATCTTCATTTGTCGAATTAAAGTCATAATATATCTTAGGATCTAATAACGTGTCTGCAAGTATTTCATTTGATATTAAAATGTGGTTAAAATCAGTATCCCCAACAGTTAGATAATATGCGTCATACAAGCTTTTTCTGTTTTTTGCCTGATCGGGTTTAAAAACTGGCAACTTCGCATTGTTTGTAGCTCTACTCTTTATGCCGTTGATAATTGCTAACACATCGTCACAGTCATCGAATATACCGAGACATGGCAGTACCATCTCGCTTTCATCATCATTCTCAAACAACCCTATTACCTTCTGCGGATTGTGGATATTGTCCCACTGATATTTATAGAGAGTTTGACCACTGCTATAGTCCATCAAGTTATCTGTAGAGCTTTTTGATAGCGATGGAAACTCGCTGAAAGTATGTTTCAGGTTAAATGCTCCATGACCAACTTCGTGGGCTATCGTAGTTATAGCAGTTGTACTATTAAGGTTGTCAGTAAATATAAATCCAGCCTGTTTGCTGCGTGGCATATAACCTGACGCACTGCCACCACTCTTTGGCTTGGGCACTAAGAATATATAGTATGTTTTATCCAGCAGGTTACCATAGGCTTTGATAACCTTCTTCATGTCACCGGTATAGTTGGTGAGCAGGCCGCTTTCGCCATCATCGAAGGTGTCGTCCAGTGATACTTTGATGGAAGGTTCAATCTTTACATCCCAAGTGGCTACGGCTTGGCCATATATCTTGGTAAGTTTTTGTGACAGTATATTGGCGCTGAGTCCACCCGGAACAGAGGCTCCGTTTACCGGTACGATAACGAGGTTGCGGGTTAGCTGATCGTAGCTTACCAAATTTAGTTTACCCAGTACATTGTCTTTGACAGTATCGGAGGGAGTATATAGCGCCAGTAATTCTTCCACCATGCCTTCTGCACCGCCACGAACACTGAGAGTATAATTGCTGCCGCTGTTGGTGGCTGGCACTTTCGAGCCGTTTATTTCAAAACGAACTTTGTCAGCATCTATATCCGTGCCTTCCAGCGTAGCGGCTACGGCATCGGGTTGTGATGCCGTAACGGCTTTCCACGGTATATAGTGGCCGCCTGCAAGTTGCTGGTAGTATGATGAGAGCGCTTCGTGTTTCTTTTCATCGAAGCCATATTTACCATTGCCTTTATTAAAAGTAAGAGCGATGGTATAATTACGATCGCCTCGTCCAGCTGCTGCTCGCGCTTCGTCTGCGGTGGTTTTGGTGATGTTGCCTTTCCCGTCTACTACATAGCCATTGCCTACTCCATCGGCAATGGAATAGCTTTTACCTTTCGGCAGTACTTTCTTTTCACCATCCGTAGTATAGACTTCTATATTTCCCTCATCATCTTTTGTTACCGTTGCGATTGCTGCTCCTGTAATTTCAATCAGTGTTTCAGTGGCAACTATATTTACCGGCAACTCTCCGTTTAAGGGTGCGTTGGTTGAGTCAACTTTCTTCTCTGATTTTACAAGGAATTTACTATCGGCATTCCAGACGCTTTTTATTTCACCTGCCGTAAGCCAGTGCTGCTCATTTACACGAATGTTCTTGAACGTCATGCGCACTTTGGCCGACTGAAACCACGGCACGATCATCATACCCGAGCCGGTATAGGTGCCGCCTTCGTTGGCAGTGATCTCACGCACCAGTACTTCATAACCTGCGGCATAGAGCGTGTCGTTGATTCCTAACCGTGCAGCCGGTATAGCATTGGCCGGAACTGCCGGTGGAGATACATCGCTTTTACAAACAAAATCATTGGCACCTGCTATAGCGGTCTTGAAAATTTTAACTGTGCCATAGTCACTTACCTGTGTGCTCTGCTCCGCACGTACCTGTACTTCGTATTCAGTATTGGGCTGTAGCTGTGGTATAGATTTCCATTGATCGTTGGTCAGTTCGCTATACCATTCATCGTGGCTTCGGCTATTGTGGGGCCTATAGCGTACCCGGTAAGAAACCGCATCTGTTCCGGCTGTCGGCTGTTCCCATCGCACAACCAGTGAAGAAGGATTGGCTTTCTGAAGTGCCAGGTTTTCCGGTATACCTAACTGGTCACCAAACTGAAATACATATACTTCGCTCTTACCGTTGTTCTTGAACAGATCGCGACCTTCTGTATCTTTCGCCTGCACCTGCCATGCGTATTTTCTTCCGGGTATAAGTGCAGGCTCGGCAGGGCCATATACTATTTGTGTGGAAGAGGTTGTAGTTTCATATAGCGGTTGCTGGCTAAGGAAAGCATCGTAGGGATTTCGTGATGCAGGCCATATCTCTACCAGTTTGAACATATACTCTGTAGTAAAGGCTGAATTGGGTGAACCGGTGTGACGTGGTGTCCATGTGAAAGCTATGTTTGTAGGGTCGAGTATCGCGGCCTTTGTTTCATTGCGCGGGAGGTTAAGCAATGGCGGATCGTTTAAAATAATCCATGCAATGGCTGTACCCTTGTTACTGACTACTGTATTCCGGTTGTAGTCTAATACCTCAATCGTAAACCGATATACACCTTCCGGAAGTTTGGCACCTTTCTCATATTGATTTTTAGACAACCCGGCAAAGTCAAGATTACCCGGATTGAAATATTCCTCCAGGTCTTCGCCATATAGCATGAGTGGTACACTTCCGCCCGGTAATACCAAGGGCTGCTGGGGAATGAAGCTTTGCTTCGTGCGGATGGTAATACCGACACCTTCTATTGTAATTCTGAGTTTTCCACGATACTCCGTTAGTGTAGGATCATTCAGCGTGAAATTTACAATGAGCCGTTGTGCCCCTACAGCCGTATAGTCTGTCAGATATGGACTATACGGCGCCAGAATTTGTGTATTAACCTGGACCGGATAGGTTTGCGCCTGTGCTTTGATACAGGCTATTAGAAGTAAAACTACACTTACTACGCTGCGCACTATTTCTATTGTCTTTCTCATTTCATTCCAAAGGCATAACTATATCCGAGCGTACCCGTAAATTCTGTAAAAGATTTTGCGGATGTTTCGCTTGTACTTTCACGGTTCACCGCTGCCATACTCAGATTCAAATTATGTTTCTTCTGTATTGTATAACTTCCATTGATGCGTCCGTTCAGAATGGTGCTTACCCGCTCGGAGTTTGTATAGGTATTGTTATAGGATGATGACAGCGTAGCTCTAAGCCTGCGATCAAAAAATGTTTTACTAACCGAAGCAGTAGGTCCGAGCGTTTTAGTTGTGATCGTAGGACTATCATTTACATTACCATTGAACGCAACGGATACCGTGAGATTCTGCGGCACCATGTTATACATATAGGCCACGTTGAGGTTGTAAAATTGGCTTCCTGAATTTTGCTCTACCTGACCTTGCTTGTCTGCGGCATCCTGCACGTTCAGGTTCAGATTTATACTTTGCCTGCGTTCCTTTGAATTGCTCAAAGCATACGAGGCTGTGGCCGTGATGCTTTGCGAGATTTGTGTATAGTTAAGTGTATCCAGATTATCGTAAGGAGTAAGTTGATTTATATTCACAAACTGTGACCTGATATTAGTATAGGTCTGGAAGCTGGAATAGGAAGCCGAAAGGTTTAGCTTCTGGTTAGGTATATAGTTCACGTTAAGTGAACCTACCATTCTGCGCATGGTGCTCACTTTGCTTTTGTCGAGATTGTCGCGCTGCGTACCGGCACTTACCGCTACATTCATTTTTCCTTGCCACAGTGATGCAGAGCCGTTAGCGGTAATACTTTCCAGATCGTTGTTGAAGTAATAAGCACCGAGTGTGCGGTACTGCGGGTCGATACGTTCATAGCCAACACCAAGACTATACGCGTCTTGTTGATAGGTTAAAGAAGTCTTGAATGCCTTGTAGTATGATGATGACAATCGTGGAGTGTATAAAAAACCGATGTTAGCCAACGGGTGCGTATGCTCACCTTCTTCTGCGCGTATATCGCGGGAAAGCGCACTGGAAGCAAGTTCGCCTTTCAAGACAAAGTGATCGAAGAATGTTTTACCGGCACCAACGCTAACAACAAGATTCTCCTGTGGCAAAATGCCGAGGCTATCGGGAATATCAGCAATAGAGCCAATTTCATCTTTGGCGTGAAAAACGATCAGGTCAACGGTAGTAACGTCTTTGCTATAGCTGGTCTTGAAGCCATAGCCCATCCGTTTATACGCGGGTGTATTGGTGATCAGCCCGGCTGTGTCTGTTTCAGGCTGCACGGCTCTCAGAAATCTTCCATACAATGCGCTGAACTTCCAGTTGCCTTCGGGTGCAAGATCAATCGCGCCACCCAAAAATATATGGCCATTCACCGTATAGGGTGAATACGACATACTGCAATATCCGGCATGGCCTGTAATCCATTTATAGGTAGGATGAACACTGTATTGATTGAAAGGTTGCTGAAAAGAAGTGTTCCTGTTTGAGACAGCAAAGCTCAAAGGTACATTCCAGCCGTACAATGAAAAGTTTATATTGCCGGAAGCATAGTATGTATAGGGATTGCGCCTGTTTTCAATACCGCTGGCAGTATAAAATATCTGGTTAAGTGATATACCACCTGTTACCGTAATTGGGGTAGTCTTTCCTACATCTGCTAGATTTTGAGCAACCAGCCATTGAGCAGAGAGAAGAATAAAACATACAATATATAGCGTGTAGAATCTACTCATAGGCAACGTAGTGGCTGGGGTACAGGTAAAGCATATACAGTAATTCTGCAGATCACCTTCAATAATAGCAGGTTCACCGAAACTAATTTATGGAAATTGCATGCGCATACTACAGGCTATATATATAGTAAAATTATACCAGCGGATTTTGCGTTTTAGCGCGGATTGCAAATTTCTTAATCGCGAAGTGACTCAAAAAAATGAATATATCTTAATAATCTTACGCAGAATCTTTATGTTACTAAAAAAAAGTGTGAAGGAATTAAGAGCAATATCCGTATTATTACTGACAAGTATATAGGTAGAATTACTATGAACTGACAGTACTATATCTTCGCATGGAGTCTGTCTAGCTTCGTTGGATTTAATAGTTCTCTTGAAGCAGAGATTATAGGAAAAGATTTGAAGAGCATGCGAAATGTAATTTGGACATTACTTGCGTTGCTATTGGTGTTGTCATGTAGGAGTAGTTACGATCAGATTTTGTTACGGCCTATCCGAAATTGTTGCATCAAACACCAAAAAGTAAGCTCTTTACTTATTTTGATTATCGCTATAACGGTTACGGTGTAAAGGATGAAGACGATACATCGAAATGTCTCGTAGAGCCCATTTTTGATGCTATTTCAATAGATGAAAAAAGATTAATAAAATTATTTTACGATAGGAGTAAAATACACAAACATCCAACCTCATTATTGATAGATCGTTGCATTTCCTCTGATGGAAACATTTCTATTTTTTATCTTAATCCAGCGGGCTATTTA
The DNA here is from genome assembly GCA_902168205.1 of uncultured Chitinophaga sp. Classification (GTDB taxonomy): domain Bacteria; phylum Bacteroidota; class Bacteroidia; order Cytophagales; family Cyclobacteriaceae; genus Ohtaekwangia; species Ohtaekwangia kribbensis. The sequence continues at coordinate 1,702,758 of CABHOK010000003.1, forward strand.
GAATATGGATGTGAATATGAAATTGGTAACAGCTTTGGTACTGACATTAACAGAATTCCAGTCAAGAACAATAATCTTTGAGGATTCATAACACGAAGCCAGAAGCTAATTTTTCCACCGCCACAACCCCGCAAGTAGACAGCTTGCAGGGAGTGATCAGTGGTTTTCAGATTAAAGCAACGTTTAAAACTATAGAGCACTATATACTATTGATAGCAGAAAGTCTTTTGCACGATCTCCGGTCCAACAATACCATAGCCAGTATGCAATCTTCGTTGTACCGATAGTGTAACGAGGTATGAACATTTCTTCAGATCATTTACCGGTGTGTTGTTTACCAGCAGCGAGTTGTTGTTGTGATGGGTTATAGCATCGTTCGTGTTACCTGATAGTGTTATGAAACCATCGGATAAATATTTGTTAACAGCAAGGTCGTTGCTATGAACGTTGATCGATGCGCTTTGCAGGTCGGCATGATGAACCGTATAGGAGAGGTGAACATTGCTGCCCAGCAGGTTACAATCACCACCACCGCTTTGTTCATTGATAGCGAGTTGAACAACCGATGCATCGTTGTTAATAGTGATCGAATTCATCGTCTGGCCGTTTGCCGGTAAGTACACAAACTGGTTGAGCGCCTTGTTGATCACTTCGCGTACTTCAAAGCGTATAGCAATCTTTTTATTCTGAATGCGATTTGCTATAGGCACTGCGTTGCCTGCTGTTACCGGAGGCATCGCTACTGATGGAACAAGAATCTTGGTGTCAAGTGTAATCAGTGGATCATCATCAACCCAATGCCATAAATTAAGAATGTTGAGGTCTGCCGGATTAAGGGTTGGATCATCCGTGAATGTACGGAGTATAGATTTATTTACATCCAGCCACCCTTCGGCATCAAAATCGGTAGCAGCGGCATATACTTTTACAATGCGAATGGTTGGTGAGAAACGAATCATTTTCCCCAACAGACAGTCACCACCAAACAGATCCGGAGTTTTTCCAATGATCAGATTGAAATTGGGTTCACCAACGGCCGGAGTACCATTATCTGCCGTAACGGTACTAACCTTGAATCGATATTCGATCGGACGGTTATTGGAAGTGTTTTTACGAGGCACCTGACCTGCCAGTGTAATGACCCCCGTTAATGCATAGCGTGCCGGAGATGCAAAACCTATAGCATCGAAATCATTTAGACTGCTTCCATCTGGTATTGTAAAATTACCAATGCTTGTCCAGGCACTTACTGTTGACGGAGGCTCATTGAAATCTATGACCAGTCTCACACAAAAACAGTTTGAACGATTTTCGCGGTCAGCGCGGTGTCCTACCGAACGATCCTCTTCGAGTAGAATCGTGTTCGTGGCATTATCGTATAGCTTGAAATATATATCCGGTCCGGCAGGCCACTCGATGTTCAGCCATGAGAAAATAGTTTTACTGAACTCGGCACTTGTATAGTAAATCCTGAAATGTCCGGAGGTATCCGTCACGTTTGATCCGATGGCATCGTCTTGCAGCAAGTCTACATCAAACGCTTCTACGCGAACTCCCGGTATAGGTTGATTGGTGCCCTGGCTCAGCACCCGGCCACAGATAACCCACAGATCAAGCAATCGTAATATCTGGCACCACCATTTGGAAGGTATGCAATATTCCCAGCCGAAGTAACTTGCTATAGCCTGCTCCGATGTCTTTTCACGCCATAGTGGTTGTATGGTAGTAATATGAAACTGAAACTCTTCCAGTTTTCTGGGTGGAATCGGTTTGTTGAAATTGTTACCGCAGACAAAGTCAATCTCGAAAGCTTCTCCGCTATATTTATCTTTCTCGCTTAATTGAAACGTGAACGAACCACTGGCATCCGTACTGACTTCTGCGATCAGTAATTTTTGTTTTGCTTTCAGCTCTTCTTCCGTTACCTGGTGAAAAGTCTGGTTGGCATCTGCAACGGCTAACAATGTAACGGTCTCGGCACGCGAGGGTTTATATAGTCTCACCTTCACATTTGCAAGCGGCTCTGAACAATCATTGCATAAAAAGCCGCATAGTCTTCCCTTAAAAATATAGTTCATGATAAGAGGGGATTTTGGTTATATATTATTTTGACAAACGGGTTTGCCGATCTCTTCCGGAAGATGCTGGCGTTTTGCGTAACAATATTCGGAGTTACAGCATGGGTATACAATGTGCTGTCAACTGAAATTGATTTTATAAACAGCGATTTATAGCACCGTTGTTTAACGGAAAATGGCTGGTGGTTGAACTATAAAAACAATGTGGCAAAGTATAATAACGCATCAATTTGCGTGTTTTCCGATGTTCAATAAAGCGTGCTATCGCATGAATGAGGTATAGGGCTTTCAATACGATCAAATCCTCCCTAATTTTAATCGTACCTATATTCAACAACTTAAAAAAAGGATAGTATGAAATCACTATTGACCTCTGCCAGCATGATCACCGTTGGCGTCTTTGTTTTCTTTGCATGTCAGAAAACCAGTATACCTCCGAAGGACGGTTTCAGGGACTGCTATACTTGCAAGCAGGACGAGTTTTATGGCTTAACCGTAGATGAATTTATGGAAGGCGTTGCCCGTTATAAAAATACACACGCCAAACTGGTGAATGCCGACTCCTATATGCAGACCAATAAACTCGAAGCATCCAGGAGCTGCTGGTATTCGATTGATACATTGAAGAAATTCATTTGTCTCATTGAGCAATATTCAAAAAAGGTTGATGTGAAACCTGAGGATCTGGGTATACGCTTTTACTATGCGGTATATCCTTCAACCGGTCCCGTGTTAAATGGTTCAAACTATAAGAGCCTGCATACATTGTTTATGGTACCTACTGTAACCGGTGCAGATAGCATCCCCGTTGATTTTGATCCGCGCTATTCCGCTGGTGTTCGCGAGCCTGGTAAAGATGCCAGTCAGGACAGTGGCAAACAGGACACCAAGCAATCAACCGATAATCCTAAATATAAATACTATACCATTTCACAGCTCGATAAGAATGTTAAATTGCTGATGCTGGAATCTGAAACGGCTGCGAGTGCAACGACTACGAGTATGGCGAAGAATCAGGGAATGTTGTGTCCTCCAACCTGCAATACTTCTACCGCCAATACGCTCCAGTCAGCAGACGCCATGCATCCGTCCGTTGGATATTGATTTTTTGTGTAAAAGCAGATCGCTGTATGAATCGATTTATTCCCTACTTTGAATTTGTTGCATTTTTAACTTCACTGCTGGCTTTCCCGATTATCAAGAAAAGTAAATACTTACGGCTTTTCCCGTTGTTACTTTTTATTATCGTCCTGGTGGAAGTATACCAGCTATTCTTTATGTCCAAAGGCAGTGTTAATGCCTGGATATATAATATTCAGATTCCGCTGCAGCATCTGCTTTATCTTATTATACTGCATCAGGCTGTTGAACAAAGCAGTTATAAGCGATTTTTAGTCGCATCCGGAGTAACGCTCATCGTGTTTAGCACATTAACCAACCTCTTCATTGTTGAGGACAAGCATTTTAATGTACAGGCATATTGTTTGGGATCGGTGCTGGTAATCATCGGCATTCTCGTAAAGTTTTATGAGATGCTGCAAAACCCGACAGACTTTAACTTTTTACGTAAGCCTTTCTTCTATATGTTATTTGCATTCTTGCTGTTTAATGTTGGCACGCTTCCGTATTTTGCTATGGGCAACTGGTTGTATTTTGTTACAACACATAAAGATATACTGATGATGCTCGCCAATGTGATGAGCGTATTAAACTATATTTTGTATACTACTTACACGGCAATGTTCTTATGGATGATACAAAGGAAGGGCTACTCCTGATCGGAACTTCGATGATCGTGTTACTGCTCTTTCTGCTAACTGTATTGGCAGTGATGATCATTTACCGGAAACGGAAGCTCGAGCATGTAGAAGAAATTGAAGAGATGAACGAGAAATTTTCACGCGAGCTTCTGCAAACGCAGATCGAAGTGCAGCAACAGACCATGCAGTATATCGGTCGTGAGATACATGATAATGTAGGGCAGAAGCTTACCCTGGCAGTGCTCTATGTACAACAACTTACCGAAGAAGACCCCGAAACACAAAAGCGAATCAATTCCATTGCCGGTATCATTAATGAATCGCTCGCAGATCTGCGCAGCCTCTCCAAAAATCTTACCGACAGTAATTACCGGCAGATCGATCTATACCATTTGATTAGCGCTGAGTTTTCGAAAGTACAGGCTACCGGTTTTTGCCAGGCGGAGATCCATACCAACAATCCGAAAATACAGGCATCTGCCGCGGTAAAAAGTTTTGTGTTGCGTATTTTACAGGAGTTTTTACAGAATAGTCTGAAGCATTCGGGATGTTCAAAAATAAAACTGGACTTCGATCAGCAGGAGCGTGGACTTTCCATCGAGGCATCCGACAATGGAAAAGGTTTTGGTACGAGTGATAAAGATATATATACCAAAGGCATCGGTCTCGGCAACATGAAGCGCAGAGCCGAAATTATCGGTGCTGATTTTATGCTGGAAAGTATACCGGGCGAAGGTACCCGGATGAAACTGTATATACCGGTTAATAAACTAAATGCTTGATGTATGCAACATTCCGTTGTAGTGGTAGATGATCACGTATTGATAGCCGAAGCACTTACAGGCATGATCAATAAATTTAAACGCTATACGGTGCTATACGAAGCTGATAACGGAAAATCCCTCGTAGAAAGATTCAAGCAGCCCGTTAATATACCCGACATCGTATTGGTCGATATAAATATGCCGGAGATGAATGGCTTTGAGACTGCTCAATGGCTTACACAAAATCATCCGGGTATCCGCATTCTAGCCTTGTCGATGCAGGATGAAGAAGAGACGATCATCAAAATGATTCGCTGCGGAGCCAAAGGCTATTTGTTAAAGAACGTACATCCCGGTGAACTCGAAAAAGCACTTGACGCATTGATGGATCGCGGATATTATTATCCCGACTGGATCGCACACAAAGTTCTGTTAAGTCTTTCCAGCGAGAAGGAAACACCAGCCGCTCCCAAGATAACTCTCAACGATCGCGAAAAAGATTTCCTACGCTATGCAGCCACCGAATTAACCTATAAAGAAATTGCAGAAAAAATGTTCTGCAGTCCCCGCACCGTAGAAAGTTACCGCGACAGCCTCTTCGAAAAGTTCGGCCTGAAGACGCGCGTAGGACTGGTGATGTACGCACTCCGTAACGGACTCATCGAGCTCAATTAGCTACTGAAGGTTGCAGGCTACCAGCTTCTGGCTGCTGGAAATAGCTGCGAGCTGCTAGTTTCGAGATGTAGACATAGTATAGCGGGTCGCAAAGTATATCTACACTTCTTGCTTCTTACTCCTGGCTTCTTACTTTTAATTTCCTGTAGCCAGTACCCAGCAGCCCTTTTCTCGCAGCTCGCAACTCAAGGCTCACAGCTAGTTCGAAAACTCACAGCTAATTTAAACGAATGCCGGTATCCCTGTAATCGTATTGCCCAATATGAGCAAGTGTATATCGTGTGTTCCTTCGTAGGTAACGACTGATTCGAGGTTCATCATATGGCGCATGATAGGATACTCGCCAGTTATACCCATGCCTCCGTGAATTTGTCGGGCTTCGCGCGCGATCTCGAGGGCCATTTGTACACTGTTGCGTTTGGCCATGGATATCTGTGGTGTAGTAGCTTTGCCTTCATTCATCAATACACCCAGGCGCCAGTTGAGTAATTGTGCTTTGGTAATTTCGGTTAGCATCTCCGCCAGTTTCTTTTGTACCAACTGGAACGAAGCTATAGGTTTACCGAACTGTATACGTTCCATCGCATAGCGTCTGGCAGAATCATAGCAATCCATCGCGGCTCCTATAGCACCCCATGCTATACCATAGCGTGCGGAATCCAGACACATCAACGGAGCACCTAAACCATTTTTATTCGGGAGTAAATTCTCTTTGGGAACTTTTACATTATCAAATACAAGTTCACCGGTAGTACTCGCACGCAGCGACCATTTACCATGCGTTTCCGGAGTAGAGAAGCCCGGCATGCCACGTTCAACAACGAGACCATGAATTCTGCCTTGTTCATTCTTGGCCCATACCACCGCTATATCTGCTTTTGGAGAATTGGAAATCCACATCTTCGCACCATTCAGCAAATAGTGGTCGCCCATGTCTTTGAAGTTCGTTACCATGCCACCGGGATTAGAACCATGATCCGGTTCCGTCAATCCAAAACATCCCAGCCATTCACCCGATGCAAGTTTAGGCAGATACTTTTTGCGTTGCGCTTCATTACCGAATTTATAGATCGGGTACATTACCAGCGAACCTTGCACCGAAGCCGTAGAACGCATACCGGAATCGCCACGCTCAATCTCCTGCATAATCAACCCATACGAAATATAATCCAGTCCGCCACCGCCATACTCGGTTGGAATGGTAGGGCCAAATGCACCAATGTCACCGAATTTCTTTACGATCTCGTATGGAAAATGCGCACGTTGCGCCCAGTCTTCGATATAGGGAGATATTTCACGCTTCACAAAATCACGTATAGAGCTGCGGATAAGCTTGTGCTCTTCGGTCAGCAGGTCGTCCAGAGCATAAAAGTCTGGATGATCAAAAGCGTCCTGCTTCATTGATTTCCGGGTTTGGTTTCCGGTTGCTGTTTGACTTGACATACAGATATAGGATTAATGAATTAACTTTAGCGCCAATTTACACAAGTATTTTACATTCTTAGATTTTAAAAATGGAAGGTAGTAACGTTGATCCGGAACTCGTAGAACAGCTTCGGAAGCTGCAAGCCAAGTACGATGCCATGGGACAAGACCTGTCGTCTTACCTCGATGGACTCCTGTACTCTGATTATCTCACCTACTGGGATTATATACACCTGGATACATTGCTAAGCCTGCAAAATCCGAAAACACAATTCCCGGATGAGAAGGTGTTCATCATGTATCACCAGATCACCGAATTATATTTTCAACTCATGCTGCACGAGTTGAAGCAGATCACGGAAAAAGAAAACCTGGATGAGAAATTTTTCATGGACCGGCTCGATCGCATCGTGCGGTACTTCCGTCACCTGGAGAATTCATTTGATATCATGGTGAAAGGAATGGAGCGCGAACAGTTCCTGAAATTCAGAATGGCGTTGTTACCGGCCAGCGGTTTTCAATCCGCGCAATACCGTCTCATCGAGATACATGCCACCGACATGATCAACCTGGTAAATATCAACGAGCGGGCTACTGTACAAACTGATGATATAGGCAGACTCCTGGAGAAACTATATTGGCGAAGTGGAGCAACTGAACTTGCATCCGGTAAGAAAACACTTACTCTGCAGCAGTTCGAGCAAAAGTATATGCCGGGTTTTTATGAAGCCGGTACAAAATTGAAAGACCGGAACCTGCGTCAGCTTTTTATAAAACACTTTGCATCCTCTCCGCGCAGAGATGAGATCGTTTCGAAACTTCGCGAGCTCGATACATTGTCCAATGTACTCTGGCCGCTCGCACACTTAAGATCCGCGGGACATTACCTGCATAAAGATCCGGAAGATATCAAAGCCACCGGTGGTACGAACTGGCAGAAGTACCTGCCACCGCGTTTCAGAAGAATAATTTTCTTTCCCGAGCTGTGGAGTGAAAAAGAAAAAGAGGAGTGGGGTAAAGCAGCGTTCGTGCACGAAACCGATTATTGAAATTATTCGTTCGAATAACAGATTAGAAATCCACCACACATGACACTGGAACAACTCATTGGCAATACACGTCTTATTGAACTACAGCATATACCTGTAAATAAGCGCGTAACGATCTATGGTAAACTTGAAGGCGACAATCCGGGGGGGAGCGTAAAAGACCGTGCAGCCTACGGTATGATCAAAGGCGCATTAGAACGAGGCGATATAAAACGTGGCGATAAACTGGTGGAAGCAACCAGCGGTAACACCGGTATAGCATTAGCGATGATTGCACGTTTGATGGGACTCGACATGACACTCATCATGCCCGATAACTCAACGCGCGAACGCGTTTTAGCGATGGAAGCATACGGAGCCAAAGTAATTCTTACACCTGCTTCGCGCACCATTGAGTACTCGCGTGAGTTGGCGGAAGAAATGGCTGCGAAAGAAGGCTATTTTATACTAAATCAATTTGGTAATGCCGATAACTATGGCATGCACTATAAAACAACCGGCCCGGAGATCTGGCGCGATACCGAAGGCAAAGTAACACACTTTGTTTCCGCGATGGGTACAACCGGTACGATCATGGGTGTATCGCGATTCCTCAAAGAGAAAAATCCAAAGGTACAGATCGTGGGGACACAACCTACCGATGGCTCTTGCATACCCGGTATACGCAGGTGGTCTCCGGAATTTCTTCCGAAGATATTTGAGCCGCAGCGTGTAGACCGTGTACTGGATGTGCGCGAAGAAGATGCCCGAACCTATACCAAACGACTCGCCCGCGAAGAAGGTATACTGGCCGGCATGAGCAGCGGTGGTGCATTAAGCGCTGCCATGAAAATAGCAAGTGAGATCGAGCAAGGCGTTATTGTCTTCATCATTTGCGATCGGGGCGATCGTTACCTTAGTTCCGATCTGTTCGCGTAGCTATATAGTTAATAACCCGGTATATTTTTGCCGAGTATAATATTACGCTGGCAGATCAGTATACCTTGCTTGTTTCGTGTTAGTGTAATGATACCATTACCGCCACGTTTCTTTTGCTGGTTACGTTCTGCCGGCGAGAGCAATGGATCGTCCTGGAAGAGATACTCATCGATCCAGTATTCCTGTACGCCAGGTTCTTTAATAACCGGGTGAATGTGTGCCGGTATATTTTCGCCCGGGTAAGGCGCTGGCTTCAAGGTATAGAAAGTATACTTGCCATCGGCACCGGTCTTGATCCAGCCGCGTATATAGCCATGGCGTTTGGCCCATCCTTTTTCATTGCCACGTGTAGAATAATAGCCTTTCTGGTCGGTGTGGTAAATATATAGTATAATATCTTTAGCCGGAGTCCTGCCATCGCTCTGGTAGATCGTTCCGCTTACAATCATCTTCAGACCACTCTCGTGATAGTCGGGTAACGTGTCGGTCGATGTCAGTACTGTTTTACCATATTCAAATATAGCTTCACATCCTTCGCAACCATCACCAACGGGCCGCGACCCTCGCGTCTCTGGTGGCTGTGTACAAGCCGGTATTCCAAGCACGATAAGAATATAGAAAGTGATTGTAATAGTTTTCATGGTGTTGAGGGTTAGTTTGCTGGTAATTCATTGCTTAAATTCGGAAGGAACGATAGTTGTTTCAATAATTTCTGATGACCTGTTGATTTTGCTTGACGAAAAGTAATGTTGGGCCTATACGCGTAAACGGAAAAGCGCGACATTTGTAATGATCTTCTGATGGGTATGCATAAATTCTGGAAATATAGGATTGATCATGTACTGTTCTGGACAGCCACCGTTGGCTTCCACATGTATACCCGAAGGGAACTGTTGGCGTCAGCAGGATGGGAGCAGTTTATACTGGAGATCATAATCCGCAACGGACTGCTGGCAGCGATAATCTATACACACCTCGTCATTCTTATTCCCGGGCTGGCGCAGCGACAACGCATCGGTATATATGTTGTAGCGGTTATAGGGCTGATTGTGCTGTATGCGTTCGGAAAGAATGGCCACGATGTATACCTCTATAATCACCTGTCCGGTGCAGCACCGAAATCATTTTTTGATAATACATACTATAATATATCGATTGGTATTTTCTACCTGGCATTCAGCGTGGCATTGCATCTCAGTAAAGAATGGTATATCCAGCGAAAGCGCCTGCAGCAGATAGAAATTGAAAAACTCAATACAGAGCTGGAATACCTGAAGTCGCAGATTAACCCACATTTTGTATTTAATTCGATCAATACCATATTCTTCCAGATCGACAAACACAACACAACCGCACGTGAGACATTATCGCGCTTTTCGGAGATGCTGCGCTATCAATTGTACGAATGCAACGGTAGAGATATACCCATTGAGAAAGAGCTGATCTACCTGCAGAATTACATCGAACTTCAACGCCTGCGTAAAGACGATAACTATATCATAACTTTTCGCAGTGATGAAGGAGTGAAGAACTTTAACATCGCTCCGTTATTGATGATTGTATTTGTGGAGAACGCCTTCAAGCATGTCTCGAATTACAGCGATCGCAACAACGAGATCTCTATAGTACTGGAACGAAGTGACACTATCTTTACGATGAAAGTAGTAAATACCAAAGATTTCCATGTAAATGGAAAAACCGTAGGAGGGATCGGATTACGGAACGTAAAGAGACGACTTGATTTATTATATAACGGAAGTCACACGCTTCATATTCAGGATAGTCCCGGAATGTATAGCGTGGAGCTTTCGATTGGATTGAGAAGTAAGAAGTAATTTTACCCAGCAGCTTGCAGCCTGAAGCCACTCACAGCTTCTCATAGCTCGCAGCTCAAAGCTAATTATGAAACTAAACTGTCTCATTATTGATGACGAACCCATTGCCCGTAAAGGTATGGAGGAATACGTGAACGAAATAGATTTTCTTCACCTGGTAGACAAGTGCGAGAATGCTATCAAGGCTACCGCATATTTACGCGAGCATCCTGTTGATTTATTGTTGCTGGATATACACATGCCCAAGTTATCGGGTGTTGATTTTTTGAAGACGTTGAAAGATCCTCCCATGGTTATATTTACCACAGCGTATTCGGAGTATGCATTGGAAGGGTATTCGCTGGATGTGATCGATTACCTTGTGAAACCGGTGCCGTTCGATCGGTTTATGAAAGCAGCTTCCAAAGCACGCGACTTCTACCTGCTTCGGCACAAAGCGGCTGTTGAGGAGCAACCCTACTTTTTTATAAAGTGCGATGGTAAATACGAACGCATTCGCTTTGACGAGATACTATATATCGAGTCTCTTCAAAACTATATTGTTGTGCATACACCGGTGCGCAAATATATCACGTACCTTACGCTGAGCGTGATGGAAGAACAGTTGCCGGCCGGTAATTTTATGAAAGTACACAAGTCGTTTATCATTGCTTTGGATAAAGTGAAATCTATTGACGGTAATGAAATGGTATTGCCGAACAGCGGCCGCGTACCGATCAGTCGCGCGCTAAAAGATGACGTGTTGAATCGCATCTTTGGTAATAATTTACTGAAGCGATAATTACCACTGGTGTAAACCCGTTTGAGAATCGCATCGGCTGCTGTAACTTCACCGGCAAAAAAAAACTATATGCGTATAACCTCACTCTGCCTGGTATATTTTCTGTTGAGTACCGGCACTATTGTACTGGCACAAGATCCAACCCGTTTTGAAAAAGAAGTCACCACACTCATAGCATCCGATACAGCGGTCAGCAAAAAGAACCTGATTCTTTTTACTGGCAGCTCGAGCATTCGCTTCTGGGGAAATATAAAAGCATACTACCCGGAATATAATGTTGTAAACCGCGGCTTTGGTGGCTCACAGATGTCGGACCTCATTTACTATTTTGATAAACTGGTAACACCGTACGAAGCGAAGAAAATATTTATCTATGAAGGCGATAACGATCTAGGTACAGGTAAAACTCCGCAGCAGATCATCGCAGACGCAGATAGTGTATTGAAGCTGATCCGTTCAAAAGTATCGAAGAAAGTACCGGTATATTTCATAACTCCTAAACCCAGTATAGCACGCTGGCATCTCAAAGATCAATATATAGCGTACAACAATCTGCTGAAAGAATGGGCTGGCCGTCAGAAAAAAGTAACTTACGTAGATGTGTGGACACCGCTACTGGATTCAACCGGACAACCTCAGAAAGATATATTTATTGAAGATGGACTCCATCTCAACAAGAAGGGATACGAATTATGGTCGGCTGCTATCAAGCCGTACGTGCAATAGCAACGCTGTGAAATAAAATCCACACTTATAGGTTGTTCCGCCTGATTAGAAGGCGGAACAATTCTTTATCCTAATATAGAGAACTAAAATCTCTGTACTATGGATATCGAGAATGTTGCTAAAACACAATTGGACACTCGCCTTGCGAAGGCTAAACCAATAAAGTTAGGGTGGTCTGCTGATGAGACAGAACGTATATCCAGCGCCCTTAACGAATTGCTTGCAAACTATCAGGTTCACTATCAGAAACTCAGAAATTATCACTGGAATGTAAAAGGTAGTGACTTCTTCGACCTGCACCAGGAATTTGAAACACTCTATACGGAGGCAAATCAGAATATCGATGATATTGCTGAACGTATCCGAGTATTTGGTCATACACCGCTTAGTACATTGCGCGACTACCTCGAGCATTCGGCTATAAAAGAGACCGGTTCTGACCTTAGTTCCGAGGTTATGGCACGCGAAATACTCAGCGATTTCAGAATTTTATTAGGATACCTGGTGAGTGTACTGAGCATTGCTTCCGAACAGGAAGATGCCGGTACAGAGCAGATAATTAAAGGGTATATTAAAAAAATAGAAAAGCATCACTGGATGCTCACAGCATTTCTTGCGAAATAAGGGAGCGTAATTGATTCGGTTAAAAGGAATAATTTTGTCAAAATTGCGTTCTGAATAAAAAGCGAGGAATGACTGAACGATTGTTGATCTATTTAAAGAATACCTGGAACAGATTTATTGCAATCTATAAAAGTCAGTCCCCTGTTAAAAGAGTTCTCTACGCGGGAAGCATTTTAACAGGGGCTTTTCTTGTTGGTATAATTTCAATATATATGCTGGTATGGATCGGTGCCCTCGGCTCGCTTCCTGGTAAGGACGATCTGAAGGCTGTAGAAAACCCACTGGCAACCGAAGTATATAGCACCGACAGTGTATTGCTAGGAAAATACTTTATACAGGAACGTTCCAATATCCGCTATGAGGATTTACCGAAGCATCTCATCGATGCCCTGATCTCCACGGAAGATGTTCGCTTCTATAATCACGGTGCGGTCGATTCAAAAAGTGTGGTGCGCGTTATCGTGAAAACGATCATGATGCAGCAGGAATCTTCCGGGGGTGGCAGTACACTCACGCAGCAGCTCGCCAAGAATTTATATCCTCGCAAGGATTATTGGATGTTCTCCATGCTCATCAATAAATTTCGTGAGATGATCGTTGCCTCGCGACTGGAAAATGTATACGATAAAAATGCTATACTCACGCTATACCTCAATACAGTGCCGTTTGGTGATAATACCTTTGGTATAGAAGCTGCCGCGCAACGATTTTTTTCCACGCACACAAAGGATCTTACGGTAGATCAATCGGCTGTCCTTGTCGGTATGCTCAAGTCAACCTATTTTTATAATCCGCGCGTATTTCCGGACCGTTCGCTGCAACGAAGAAATGTTGTGTTAGGACAAATGGAAAAGTACGGTAAACTTGAACCCGCAGCAGCCGAAAAATTCCGAAAGAAACAGGTGAAGCTTGCCTATAATAAGATTACGCACCATACCGGTCTGGCTCCGTACTTCCGCGAGTATATCCGGCCAGTATTGCGCGACTGGTGTAAGCAACACACCAAGCCAAATGGCGAGCCCTATAATTTATATACCGATGGACTGAAGATATATACTACCATCGATTCGCGACTGCAGCGATACGCCGAAGAAGCTGTAGCGCAACAAATGACTTCGCTTCAGAAATTATTTCTGGATCACTGGGGTAAACGGGATCCGTGGGGCAAACAAACCGGGCTGTTGGATGAAGCGATTCGTAAATCGGATCGCTATCAGAAACTTATTGAGGAAGGGAACACACACGAGGCTGCTATAAAAGTAATGAAGACTCCGATACTCATGAGTGTACTCACTTATAAAGGAGAGCAGGAGGTGATGATGAGTCCGGTCGATTCCATTAAACATTACCTGAAATTTTTGCAAGCCGGTGTATTGGCCATGGAGCCCAGACGCGGTGCTATACGCGTGTGGGTGGGAGGTATAAATCATCATTACTTTCAATACGACCACGTTCGCGAAAGCACGCGGAGACAAATCGGTTCAACGTTCAAACCAATCGTATATGCAGCTGCACTCGAACAAGGTGTAGAGCCCTGCGATTTTGTTTCTGCTGCACGAATCGAGTATAGTAATATGAACGGATGGAGTCCCGAGAATACAGAAGACAACTATGATCTGAAATATTCCCTCACCGGTGCGCTGGCATACTCGGTAAACACCGTATCAGTACGCGTGCTTGAGCAAGCTGGTATCGATAATACAATTGCACTGGCCCGTAAGATGGGTATAGAAAGTGAATTGCCCGCGGTGCCTTCTATAGCATTGGGTGCAGCGAATATATCCATGATTGAAATGGTGCGTGCCTATGCATGCCTGGTGAATAACGGTAAAGCGGTGGAACCTTTTTATATCACAGCTATAGCCGATCAGCAAAACAAAGTACTCGAACGATTCAAACCGAACGTCAACACGCCTCAGGCTATGTCAGCCGATAATGCACGGATGATGGTACACATGCTAAAGCATACCATTGATGAAGGTACAGCATCCGGTATGCGCGGACGCTATGGTATAAATAACGACATGGCCGGCAAGACTGGAACAACACAGTCAAATGCAGACGGTTGGTTTATGGCGATGACACCACACCTCGTAGTAGGCGCATGGGTAGGAGCAGACGATCCGCGCATCCGCTTCCGCTCTACTGCATTAGGACAAGGCGCACGCACGGCATTACCCATTGTGGCAACCATGTTCAAAAAGATAAATGCTAACAAAGAGTTAGGCTATATTAGTCGTGCACATTTCGCGTCACTGTCTCCCGAACTCGAAAGTCGGATTTCCTGCGATCTATACCGCTCCGATGAAAATATATTCGAGCGCATCTTCGGCAACAAGAATGAAGAAGAAGCAGAACAACCCCGCACCTTCAGTACCCGCAGCAGTCGAACACCACCCCGCGACCGCGATCGGAAAAAGAAGAATGGATTTTTCAGAAGACTCTTTGGGAAAGGCTAAGATGTTTTTGTTGTGTTGAAGTGTTTGGTGTTGATGTGTTGAGGTTGTTGAGTTCCTATATTTCTATGTTTTTTCTGCGTTGATCTGCATCCTCTGCGGGTTAGAAACTGTATTTATTTCTGTGTCTTTATAGTCAATCTGCGGGCTAAATAATTTTTTTATCAATTTGTTTAACAAAATGTATAGAAATCACGTACATTAGTCTTACAAAATATATAGAAATGGGTAAAGAGTTTCTGGGTGAGTTTGAAGAGCTGGTGTTAACCATGGTGGGAGTGCTGGGTGAAGATGCTTATGGTAATGCCATTGTTACCGAGATAAAAGACCGCGTAGGACGCGATGTTAACCTCAGTGCGGTGCACGTAACCCTCTATCGACTCGAAGATAAAGGATTGGTGAAGTCGCATATGGGAGGCGCTACCAACGCACGGGGAGGAAGACGCAAACGCATATTTACCATTACCAACGCAGGCCTTGCCATGCTTCGTGCCATGAAAGAAGCTCGTATGGATTTATGGAAATTGATTCCACAACTAAAGATTGCAGGAGGGTAAACTATGAAAGAGCTGAACGGAATTCCCCGTGTAGCACTTCGTTTTCTTGCCTGGTTTTGTCCTTCTGATTTACTGGAAGGTATAGAAGGTGACCTGCTCGAACGGTTTGAAGACGATATACCGGATATAGGCTTGCGTAAAGCACGCGGGCGACTGGTATGGACTGTCCTGTTGTTGTTCAGGCCATCCATACTCTTAAGAAATAAATTTTCCTGGCGAATAATCAATGGCATTATGATACGTAATTATATCACTGTAGCATCGCGTAACATACTCAAACGCAAATTATACTCTTCCATCAATGCCTTCGGCCTCAGCATTGGTATAGCGTTCTGTATACTCATTTACCTCTTTATAAAAGACGAGCAAAGCTTCGACCAGTTTCATGTAAACAAAACGCATTTATACCGTATGTACAGCGAGGTATACGATGCAGGCCAGGCAGCCAACCCGGAATCAGATGGACCCTATAGAAAGATGTCGCAGATGCAACTCGCGCTGGCCCCGGTCATGAAAGCGGAATTACCCGAAGTGCAGTATGCTACACATTATTGTCAGAATAATACACTTTTCCGAAAAGATGACAAGATATTCCGCGAGTCTATAGTATATATAGATCCTGACTTCTTCAGCATGTTCTCGTTCCCACTGTTGAAAGGAAATGTTAAGCATCTGTTTCAGGGTAAAGATGAAATTGTACTCACACCAAAGCTGGCCGAAAAATATTTTGGTAACACAGATCCTTTAGGACAAGTACTGATTATTAACGACCGCCCCGTAACGGTTACCGGTATAATTGCAGAACCTCCTGCTAACTCAAGTCTTCAGTTCCAGGCGTTATTGCCTATTGAAGGTTGGGGACCCTATAATCAACATAATCTTGATAAATGGATGAACCTTGGTTTCGCCACGTTTGTACAGCTATATCCGGGAGCAGACTTGAATAACCTGCAGACCAAGCTCGCAGCATTGCGTGATAAATATATGACGGATGACCTGGTGCAATGGCGTGAACGCGATAAAGTTCCGGCTGCGTATGTTCCCTATAACATTGGTTTTACGAATATTACCGCCATACATCTTCAGAAAGATATCAGTTGGGACAAAGTGAGTGATCCCAAGTATGCCTGGATCCTGAGTGGTATAGCCCTGCTGATCCTCTTTATAGCCTGTATTAACTATATATCGCTGGCGCTCACATCATCGGCACGCAGAAGGATGGAAGTTGGTATACGTAAAGTTGTAGGTGCTTATCGGAGACAGCTCGTTTACCAGTTTGCATTTGAATCGGTAATGCTCGCACTGTTGTCGATGTTCATCGGGTTCGGTCTCGTTACTTTATTTCTTCCTGCCTTCAATGAATTCACCGGCAAGAATATCAGCATTACTGCTACCGATGTTATTTCACTCAGCGGGATAAGCGTTGGTCTAACCGTGCTCGTGGGGTTGCTCGCAGGATGTTACCCAGCGCTATATCTGTCGGGCTTTCGGCCGGTGCAAGTGTTGAAAGGTGTATTTACTGCACGCTTGTCTGCGGACTTTTCAAAACCATTGGTCGTATTTCAATTTGTACTCTCTTCATTTCTTATCATCAGCTCGGTAGTAATGTATAGGCAGATGCGTTTTGTTACTACCAAAGACCTCGGGTATAATCAGCACCAGGTAATCGTAATTCCGACACAGGCAGGCTGGCGGGAGGATGGTAATAAAGTGGTCGAGCAGTTTCGTCAGCTCGCAGCGGGTAACCCATCCGTTGTGTCGGTAGCAGGTACGGACTATCCGTTTGCAGGCAATGACGGAATGGTCTATGGTTACCAGGTGAAAGGTGAAAACAAAGCGACACATGGTTTTAACATTGACACGTATTTCCTGAAGACATTAGGTATACAACTGGTGCAGGGACGGGATTTTGATATCAACAACCTTGCGGATACAGCCAAGACTATCGTGGTGAACGAAGCACTGGTGAAAGATATGGGCTGGACCGATCCGCTGAATGAGCATTTGAATTTTCACATGAGCGACCCGACAGCTATAGGCTCACGCGTGATCGGTGTCGTAAAAGATTTTCACTTTCTGTCGCTCGAAGAAAATATAAAACCCATGTTCTTCTCAATGGACAGGAATGACGGCAGTCTCCATCACATACTCGTACGCGTTACACCGGATAATATACCGGCTACGATCGAGCAGCTGCAAAAAGTTTTCAGAAGGATATCGCCTGATAAACCCTTTGAATATACTTTCCTGGATGATAATGTAGCGCGTCAGTATGCATCGTTCGATCGGTGGATGAACATCATGGCGTTCTCAACTACTTTCGCAATCATCATCTCATGTCTAGGTCTTTTCGGACTCGCAGGTATAAATGCTGTCAATCGTACGAAGGAGATTGGTATCCGCAAAGTGATGGGTGCAGAAGTAATGAGCATCTTCATGATGCTGAACAAACAGTTTATCTGGTTATCGCTTATTGCATTTGCGTTGGCAACACCGCTGGCATGGTATGCCATGAGACGATGGCTTGGCAGTTTCCAGTTTCATATTGACCTGACCTGGTATTTGTTTGCTGCAGGCATGCTGTTAGGACTCCTGGTAGCATTGATGGCTGTGAGTTACCACGCGGTAAAAGCAGCTCGTGTTAACCCGGCAGACTCCTTGAAGTATGAGTAACGATACTGAACACACGACATCAACACCTACGGCCTGGCTTCGCGTGCTCGAATGGTTTTGTCCCGCTTACCTATACGAAGGCATTGAGGGCGATCTGCTCGAGCAATACGATGAAGACAGGGCCACTGTCGGAAATAAAACAGCTAACCGAAGGCTCAGGTGGAACGTGATACGTTTTTTTCGTCCAGGTATTTTACTGCGAAACCGATTTTCAATACGCTTAATAAAAGGATATATGCTCCTCAATTATTTTAAGATCATGATACGTTCGATGGCGAAACGCAAAGTATACTCAGCCATCAATATCTTCGGGCTTACTATGGGCATTTCATTTGCCTTGCTGATCGGTATATTTATAGCGGGTGAGTTGCAGACCAATCAGCAACTTACATCCGTTGACAGACTATATCTGATGCGCAGTAACAACCTGGAAGCCGCTAACCAGGTTCCGCTGTTCTCGCCATCACCATTGGCACGCCTCATCAAAGAAGAGTACCCGACACTGGTAGAGAATTTCTATCGCTGCAGTGATCGTAACATAACAATATCAAAAGACGATAAACATTTTCGCGTTCAGAGTCTCATTGGCGATTCTACTTTTCTTTCCATGTTCGGGTTCCCCTTGTTGCATGGCAATGTCGGTACTGCACTCAACGAACCGCGATCCATTGTTGTTACAGCAAAAATTGCCAGGCAGTATTTTGACCGGACCGATGTGGTAGGAGAGATGCTTACACTTGCAACCGAGAAAAATGGGAATCAGCAATATACCGTTACCGGAGTGCTGGAAGATTGGAAGCCTAACACCGTGACTAATTTACGAGACATGAACGCTCAGGTATTTCTGCCGATTCATAGTCTCAAAGATTTTAACGGCTTTGACCCCGAAGCATGGACTGGTGTACAAATGATAAGCTATATCCGCAAAACACCAGTGGCTTCTGAAGATGCGATCATAGAAGCGTTTACTTCGCTGTTAAAAAACAAAGCTCCCGCGAACGCGCAGAGTAATTTGAAAATGGCCATTGATGGATTGGATGATTATCACCTGGTGTCCGATAATGGCCTGAAAAAAAAACTGGTAATGACCTTGTCCATTATAGCTATTTTCATTCTGTTGTTGGCCGTTATCAATTTCATAAATATTACAATTGGCAACTCGAATGTAAGACTGAAAGAGATTGGTGTGCGAAAAGCTATAGGAGGTATACGCGAACAGGTAACAACACAATTTCTCAGCGAGTCACTGGTGATGACTTTTGTTGCTACCGCGTTGTCGCTGGGGTTGTATGAATTGTTGCGTACCTATGCCGGCAATATAGTAGGTACTTCTTTGCTATCTGTAATTGAATTCCCGGTGTCATATTGGTTGTTTATAGGTGTTGTTATGCTGGCTACCGGTATAGCAGCCGGTATATACCCTGCGTTTTTTCTCGCGTCCTATAAAACACTGGAGTCGCTTAAAGGTAAATTGAAAGCAGGCAAGGGGAATATAGCCTTATCGCGGTCGCTTATCAGTATACAGTTCCTGCTGGCCATTGGTGTCTTTACAGCTGCGATCATCATCACGCAACAGGTGTCTTATTTCCTTGAAAAGGATTTAGGTTATGACAAGTCAATGGTGCTAACCGTTTCATCCGTGCCCCGCGATTGGACACCCGAAGGTTTTAACCGGATGGATGCTGCCAAACTTCAGTTTCAGCAGGTGCCATCAGTGCAATCGGTAAGCCTCTCGTGGGATATACCCAACGGTAACTTTGGTGTTGTAGCAGAACTATACCGGCAAGGCAAACAACCGGAGGAAGGAGTTGGTATGCCTATATTAATGGCTGATGAAGACTATCGCGATACCTATCAATTTAATATGCTGGCCGGAACATTCTTTCAGCCGAAAGGACAGGTACAGCAGCCGGATGATATGGTGATTAATGAATCAGCACAGAAAGCGCTTCAGGTACAGGTAGGCGATAAGGTTCAGTTGAAGGGTGTACCGATTGCGTTTCGGGTTGTAGGTGTTATGAAGGACTTTAATTTCTTCTCGTTGCATCAGCAGGTAAAGCCGCTCGTGTTTATGAATACACGCAATAATTTATTCCCGGCTTTCCGTTATTTCTCGTTCCGGTTGCAGCCCGGAAATATAGCGCAGTCTGTAGAAGACGTGGAGCAACGCTGGAAGGAAGTCTTTCCCAACGACCCGTTTGAGTATGCCTTCATGGATCAGAACCTGGAGAAGCTATATAAGACCGAAATACAAATGAAGAAAGCAGCAGGCTTCGCCACGGTACTCATGTTGCTTATTGTGTTGCTCGGTGTGCTGGGACTTGCCTCACAAAGTGTAACGAGACGAACCCGGGAGATTGGCATTCGCAAAGTACTCGGGGCTAGTGTCTCCAATGTACTGGTGTTGATAGCACGCGAATTTATATGGCTCATCACGGTCGCCCTGCTGGTAGCCATACCGTTGACATACTATTTTGTAGAGCAGTGGCTTAGCGCTTTTGCGTATCGTATCGATCTTCAATGGTGGATGTTTGTCTTACCCGGTATATTGGTATTCACCATCGTATTGCTGGTAGTGAGTGGACAATCGCTGAAAGCTGCATTGTCCAATCCGGTTGAATCCTTGCGAATAGAGTAAGCCGTTCATCATGCAGAAGCCTGATCCTCGTACATCGTCACCACCGTCCTTCGCCAGGAAATTCCTGGAGTGGTTTTGCCCGCCTTTCTTATACGAAGGTATTGAAGGCGATTTGATGGAAGAGTTTGATACTGACGTTGAGGAGCTCGGAGAGAAGCGTGCGCGCAGAAGGTATATATTCAATGTTGTACGATTCTTCCGACCGGAGATCATTCTTCGGAATAAATTGTCACTGCAAATAATGAACACCATTATGATTGGAAATTATATTAAAGTTGCTTCACGCAACATCGCCAGACGTAAACTCTACTCGTTTATCAACGCCTTCGGATTGAGTGTGGCCATTGCATTCTGCACGCTTATATATTTGTTCGTTCAGGATGAACGGAGCTTCGACCAGTTTCATGTCAATAAAGACTATATATACCGTATTCACGACACCGACTTTAATCCTGACAAGTATAAAAAAGGCGAAGCAGATCCGTATGATCGTTTTGCTTATTTACCGGCACCGCTGGGAACAACTGCGCTGGCTGAACTCGCGGAGGTGCAATACATGACACGCTTTAGCCAGGGCGAAGGTGTGATGCGATACCGCGACAAGATATTTAAACAAAGATATGCCAACGCAGATAGTGGCTTCTTCAAGATGTTTTCGTTCCCGGTGTTAGCGGGCGACCATGCGCATCTGTTTCGAAACTTGTCTGACGCGGTGTTGACTCGTGAGACTGCAAAAAAGTATTTTGGTGATGAAGATCCGATCGGTAAGATTTTTACCATTGATGTGAATGGCGAGAAGACCATGCGGGTGGCAGCTGTTATCGAAGCTCCTCCGGCTAATTCAAGTATACAATTTGAAATGATTCTGCCGATTGAAATGAATCCGTGGTTTATAGGTAATCGTGAACGTTGGTCCAATTATTCGTATCCGACTTTTATACAGGTATATCCTGACACCAAAACAGAATCTCTCCAGGATAACCTGAACAGGCTATATCAGAAATATGTGCCGGAAGAAACCCGGGAATGGCGTGAACGAAATTTAGTGCCCGGCTTTAAACCGTATGAGTATGGAGTTACCGCTTTGTCGGATATACATTTACGAAAGGATGTGGACTGGCAGAAAGTAAGTGATCCGCAATATTCGTGGATACTGGGTGGTATAGCCGTGCTCATTTTGGTGATTGCCTGCATTAACTATATATCGCTGGCGCTGACTACATCAGCTTCGCGAAGAATTGAAGTAGGTATACGCAAAGTAGTGGGAGCATACCGAAAGCAGCTGGTGCAACAATTCGGTTTTGAGTCCATTGTGTTGGCGCTGATCTCAATGATGATCGGTCTTGGACTCGTTGCAATTTTTCTTCCCTACTTTAATGATTTTACCGGTAAAGAAATAGTCTTTACTGCCGCGAGTATATTTCAGGTAGCAGGAGTCGCTTTGGCGCTTTCGATAGTGGTAGGTGTGCTGGCAGGTATATATCCTTCGCTGTATCTCTCCGGATTTCTTCCTGCATCCGTTCTCAAAGGTACATTTACATCGCGGTTGCAGGCAGGCTTTACTAAACCATTGGTTGTATTTCAGTTCTTTCTCTCGGCATCCATGATTATTTGTTCAGTTATTATGTACCGGCAGATGAAGTATGTCACCACCAAGGATCTTGGCTTTGATAAAGAGCATGTCGTGGCGGTGGGCACACAAACGGGTTGGAACGTGCAGGCCGATCGCGCAGTAGAACAATTCAGGAATGCTGTTAAAAACGATCCCGTTATACTTCATGTTGCAGGTGCTAACTTTTCTTTTGATGGCGGATGGTCACGCAATGGCTTTAAGATAAACGGCGAAGACAAGAATGCGTATGTATACCGTGTTGATCCGGAATATATACCGTTGCTCGGTATTGAACTGAAAGAAGGACGTAATTTTGATTCGCAGCTGGCATCGGACAGCAATGCGCTTATCGTGAATGAAGCGTTTGTTGTGCACATGAATTGGACCGATCCGTTGCAGGAGCATCTGAACTGGAAGGAGGATTCGACAGGGCAAGGTGCAAAGATCATTGGTGTTGTAAAAGACTATCATTTTCTTTCGCTGGAACGGAAGATCGAGCCGATGTTTATGTCGATCAATCAAAAAGATGTCGGGTATACAACAACGATTCTCATACGACTGGCCGCAGGCGATATATCTGAAAATATAGCACACGTTCAGGACACCTGGACGCGTTTATTCCCCGACAGACCTTTTGATTATTCCTTTGTAGATGAGGAGGTGGCACGACAGTACGAATCGTATACCCGCTGGCTTAACATCATGGCGCTGTCTACTGCGTTTGCTATTGTTATTGCCTGTTTAGGACTCTTTGGTCTGGCTGGTATAAATGCGCTGAACCGTACACGCGAGATCGGCATTCGCAAAGTAATGGGCGCTGAACTAACCAGTATATTTGTACTGCTGAACCGTGAATATATAGCGCTCGCCCTGATAGCTTTTGTGTTTGCAACACCAGTTTCCTGGTATATCATGACGCGCTGGTGGCTGGCCGATTTTCAATTCCAGACGGAAGTAGGATGGGAGTTGTTTGCTATGTGCATGCTGGGAGGTTTAGCGCTGGCACTGCTCACCGTAAGCTACCATGCGATAAAGGCCGCACTGATAAATCCGGCTACTACATTAAAGCATGAATAATATATACTAAATACAGAGACTATATAAAACAAGAAGGGTGACTATTGCCACCCTTTTCGTTTTAAGAGATTATATTTTCTATTGGAAAGTGTTTATTCTTTTCAACGCTGTGTTAAGATCGTACGGTAACTCGCGTTTGATTAATGTAAGCGAAGGCAGTTTCTCGGATGAACCCACTCTGCTCCCGGTTGACGGAATAGAAATGTCAGAAGGTGAGCCAAAGCTCGTGCCTGCTTTTTCCATGGTCTGAACTACTTGAGTAGTGCCGATTGTTTCGTCTGTCCATTTGTTCTTATTGGCAGCGGTATAGCTTGTTTCAAATGTCTCAATACCAGCTTCAGCTTCCAGTGCGCCATCGGCAAAGTCTATAAAGGCTACTCCGAACTCCAGCGGATCATACGTACCATCGTAGTATACATAGCTCAGGCCATAGGCTGCATATTGGCTGGACGAAGGTATAAATACAACTTCAGGACCCTGGAAGCTACCCTGTGCAGATCCTGTCAGGAAACCCTCCCAGTTGCTTGTGCTGCTTCCGGCCCGTACGAGTATATCCATATCAGCCTGCTTCACGTTGTTCGGATCAGTATTGTCTGGTGCAAGCCATGATAAAAGAACAATGATACCGTCTTCCTGCTCCAGGAGAACTTCAGTTTCATCATCGCGGGTAATTTCTATATTCTCGTTATCAACATCGGTAATTTTGATTTCAATAGTCTCCGGATCGAATGGATCGGTATTCGGATCACCATCTTCCAGTCGGGTATCAGAGCCCACTTCAATCTCAATAATTCCTTCCGTCTCACCGGCTTTTATTTCAACTTCATCATGCTCACCAACAATTCTGTAATCAGGTGCCGGAGTAGATGTCGTGGCAGTTTCTTCATCCTGAGCAGTTCCGTCCAATTCGAACTCAACGGTTATATCTTCGGTATAGGCTTTGTCCAATACAACTTTTACTTCAATCGAACCATCGGCTTCGTTCACGGTATAGGAAGCCTTTTCAAAAGAAAGCTTTGGTTTTACAAACGGCTCATCATCATCCTTGCACGATGACAGCCCCACGCCCAACACGACCATCGTGCCCAGGGATAAAGTTAAGAGTAGCTTGTTTTTCATAGTGTGTATAGTTTTAGTAATTCTTTAATTCGCATTCACAAACACAAAGCTCCAGCCGGTACAAGGGTTGTTGAATTCATACCGGTCTGTAAACAACTCAAATACATAGGTGTTATCACCTTCCGTGAGTTTATCGAGGTATATATTTATATTGTCCATCTCAACTTCAGTTACCGGGTTGCCGAGCGTAAAAATGCCCGGCTCAAAATTGAAGACTATATTGTTGTCGTTGAGGACAGGATTGAATTTACGATATACAAATGTTTGCGTGTTGTCGCTGTTGATGATGGTAAAGCCTATACCGTATAGTCGTGTTCCATCGTTCAGTTGTGCGTTATAGAATAAATCCATTTCAACAGCACCCGGCAGGTCTTGCTGAATGGCGCTGGAAGCAGAAGAACCGTTGTCGATAATAAAGCTCAGCGGGCTATAGTAGAAATTGGAATTTGTAGCGAAGAGTTTACCGGTTGCATTCTGAAGCGTTGTTTCCAATACTACAGGCAGGTTTGAGTTGGTAACACCGGTATAGGTATGTGTCTCAATCGGGTTCGTACAGATGTTTATAGAAGCATCTCCGAAGGAGGTAAGTAAAATACTTTTTAGAGATATACTTACACCCGCGAAAGTTCCGGCTAAACGCGTGTCAAAAACAAGCGAGTCACCTTTAATGGTATAGCCTGTGGTAAAGTCGATCGCCTGCACTGCTGCCGTGTTAGACTTCTTTACGGCTGATCCAATATCAACGGTTCGTTTTGCTTCATCAAGCGCCAGGAATAAAATCAGGTCGCGGGTATCAAATGTAAGTCTAAAGGAAGAGCTGAAGATGTCGAGGTCATCGCTCATGTCGTTCAGGTTACTCGATAACTCAGTGCCCAGTAAATTTACATCCGATGCCTGGGCAGCCTCGAATAAAATAGTAGTTGGCGTAGAGAGATCCGATTTACTGCTGAACACCAGTGCTCCATCGGGAGTCTTGTTTACATAATTGAATTCAAACTCGGCACCAAACGTAGCCTGATCCTGCTCAAACAGAAAACTGAAGAATGAATAATTCTGAATAATCAACTCCAGTCCTAATGAATTATCGATGCGGTAGGTAATGGTTTGATTGTAGAACTCACCGTCATTGGAGCCAAGGTCGGTTCTGATGTTTACTTTATTGTCATCGGTAAATTTCATGAGTACATAAAATGAACCTGACCCCGCTTCCGGTCTGTATTTTACGCGCCATCCGTTGGCAGGCGCGGTAAGATCAGCTTTCAGTGCAGCGATGGCTTCAGCAGCACGTTCATCGGCAGATTTATCAAATACATTAATATCATCATCCTTACAAGACGACAATACGAGGATCAGCGCAGTTATATAGTATAAAACTTTTTTCATCGTCAGAATTTCGCTTGAATGATATCCCGTACACTTAACAAATTAACACCTGTATACTGCTCGTAGTGAGCGATGATGGCGTTGTATTTTCTGCGGATCAATGCTCTCCCCGCATTACGCGCCAGGCAATCCGATGTAGTGCAGTTCGTTTCATAATTGTAATACCGCTCGTAGAATTCCGGATAGTATAACAAGTGCGCTACTGTTTCGGCAAAGTCTTCATTGAATGAGCTGGTGGCATACGGAGAGACAAAGCCACGTTGCAAAGCTTCTTCGTCTGTTAGATTATACCATGAACCCGCAGATGTATAGCCCTGTGGTGATATTTCCTTGAAGTTCGGAGGCAAGTTGTATCGCTGGTGTACAATGTGGGCAAACTCGTGATATATAGTTCCCAACTGGCGGAATACCCAGTTTATATTATCAATGTCAATGTCATTTACTTCTGTGAGTGTAATGCGTGCACCGGCATCTGCAGTACCCAATGTTACCGTACCATCCGAGTTATAGATGGTAGAGCCGATAAAAATTACTTCAGCCGGCACGTGCTTGGTAAAGAACACTTCACCGTTTTCTACTTGTTTAAACGGTTCAATCCAGTATTCCGTCAGGAAGTCAAGCATTGGTTCTACCAATTCGCGTTTGGGAGGTGTTACGCGTTTATCCGGATCTACATAGCGATCTACATAGGTATACCGAACCGCTACACCGTACTTGTCGGTAAAATTAGCCTGGATATACTCATCCAGTTCGTCATCGGATGGTTCATGTGTTTTAAGGGGTGCATCTACGCTTTCATCTTTGTAACACGAAGTTACCAGCGTACTGACGGTGATGAAGAGAAGTGCTATCAGTTTTGTTTTCATTTCTTCACGATCTATAGTCTCTGTTCAATTCCTGTATTAGCGTGGGTTCGGTTCCAGTCCACCGATATCTATAGCGGCCTGTGGTATTTGTAGTAGCTGGCGATCGTCATCGGCATCCAGTTCAATGGTGCTGCCATCCGCGAGTACGTGCGTTACCGGTATCTGGAAACGCTTGATGTCGAACCAGCGCAATCCTTCGTGCATAAATTCTTTTCTGCGTTCGTCCAGTATAAAGTAAAATGCGTTTAGGCGATCGTTGGTTGTGCCGTAGTAATTCCGGAGTGTGGTGGTATTTATGATACGAGTTCCATCGTAACGCTTGTTCACCATTACCTGCAGGTCTGCAAGGGCCTGGCTTAACTTGTTGTCGAATATATAGGCCTCGGCACGATTCAGTAAAACCTCTTCGCCACGGAAGGCCGGCATAATGGTATAGTATAACCCAACGTTGGAGGTTAAGCTAGAGCGCTCGAACAGGAACTCATATTTAGCAAGAGCAAGTCCATTGTTACCACGAACAAATATAGGGTAACGCACACTGATACGAACATCGTTGGCGTTCCACGGGTTAGGATCGATTATGCCAAACAACAATTGCTGGTCGGGCCAGAAGCCTACATTTACCGGGTAATTGGTTACGTTCCGGATCATGAGCAAATTGCTCTGATCAGTAGGAGAGGCATAGGAACGAATGAAGTCCTCCGAGTCTGCACTCTGCGCCAGCAGTGTCGCTATATCTTTGATGAATACATCCGGATCCGCTCCGAGCATCTCCGAGCTATATTCAATACATTTCTTATAGTCGCCTTTAAAAAGATAGAAGCGCGAAGCAAAAGCAAGGGCACCGTTTCGTGTAAAGTGATATTTACCGGAGTTGGCGTAGAAACTTTCATCCACGAGCTCAAGTCCATCCAGCAAGTCATCTTCAATTTTATCATATACATCTTCCACCGAAGCGCGGGTATATTTCTTGATGAACTCAGTTTCCGGTTCTTCTACATACGGTATACCCAGGTCATCATCGGCAGTGTCCTCATTGAAATGTTTGGCAAACAGGTTTACCAGCATGAAGTGACCGTAAGCGCGGGTAAGCAGCGCTTCACCTTTCACAGCTTTCTTGCGGGCTTCATCACCGGGCAGGTTATCGATCACAGCCAGAACTTCATTGGCATGTGCAATAGCATCGTAGGTAGAGGTCCAGAAGTTGCTCGGTGTATCCTGGTTTATACTGGTAACTTCTTCCCATTCATAGAGCTGAACGTGCTCCGTTAGTTTGGTAGTGCCCGTGGTAAAGGTAACATTATCGCCCATCCACTCGGTAAAGGTATAGGCAGCACTGGAGTATGCATTGGTAAGAAGCTGGGCAGCCTTTTCAGGCGTGTTCAGCTCTACGCGGTTATCCGGATTTTCTTCGAGGTAATTATCGCATCCCGTCAGAATAACAATGCCGGTTATCAGTATACTGATTTTTGTAAAGAAGGATTTGTTCATATACTATATATCCTTGATTAAAATCCTAAAGCAACAGAAGCTGTGATCAGGCGAGGCTGCGGTAACGCAACACCACCGGAAGAAAAGAACTCCGGATCTTGTCCGTTGAGTTTTTTATCAGAGTATAGCAGCGCGAGGTTCTGTCCTTCAATGGAGATCTGCGCAGTGCTGGCTCCGATCTTACGCACGATCGAACCCGGGAAGTTATAGCTGAGGCGTACACTCTTTAAACGTATATAGTCACCGTTCGCTACACGCACGGTACTTTTGTTATAGAGGTCGTAGGCGCTCAGGTAATCGGGATTGGTGCCGTTGATAACCTGGCGATCGAGTATAACCGGAACGTTAGTAGTGTTCTCATCACCGGGAACTGTCCAGCGGTTCACAAAACTTTTGGACAGCGAGTTGAAGTCGGTATATCTCGGACTGAATGCATCATCAAGCCTGATCTTGTAATCAAACTTGAACGAGAAGAATACATTCAGTGAAAAACCTTTGTAGTTGAAGATGTTCGAGAAACCACCGGCACCGCGTGGCTCGGCAGCACCTTCATATTTTAATATACTCGTGAGGTTGTCGCGATCCTGCAGATCAAAATTATACACTACCTCACCGCTGCCATCGAAGAATGTAGGTATACCACGTGAATCAAGACCTGCAAATCTGGTTGAAAATAAACCTCTGCGTGGTCCGCCCAACACCGCTGCGCCACCTTGCACAATAGCATCACCGATGCGTGGGTTGAAATCAAGGCGTGTGATCTTATCGTGCGTATAGCCTATATTAAAGCTTGTAGCCCAGGTGAAGTCTTGCCAGCGCAGGTTCACGGTGTTGATCGAGAACTCAATACCCTGCGACTCCATATCGGCATAGTTGCCGTTCTTGAATGCATTACCACCTACACCGCTGGTCTGTAACAAGCCAATAAGGTCGTACGAGTTACGTCTGTAAGCATCGATGGTACCGGTAACATCGTTGTCCAGTATACCAAAGTCGAGACCTACGTTAAACTCTTTCAGTTTCTCCCACGTAAGATCCGAGTTTTCAAGGTCCTGTATATAGAGATACGTTTCTACATCCGTAGGGCGAAGTGTTACACCGGAGCGTATGTTCAGCAGTGCACTGGTATTCGGACCGAGGTTGGCCGATAGCCCGTACGTTGCACGCAGCTTGAGGTTGGTGAAGAATGAGAAATCAATAAAGGTTTCTTTGTGAAGGTTCCACGCACCGCTCACGTTCCAGGTAGGGAGGTAACGCGCACTCTTGCTTTTACCCAAACGGTTAGAACCATCGTAGCGAACCGTTCCGTTAAATATATACTTCTCTTTGAAAGAGTATGCGCCATTCAGGAACAAGCCTGCAAAACGTTCGCGGTCGGTCCCCAACGCATATATACTGATACCCTGACTGTTCAGGAAGTCGATCATGTTCGGATCTGTATTTACAATACCACCGTTTTCATACACCACACCAATACCATCGGCTCTGCGGCTCATGCGGTTGGTATATTTGATCTCCTGGCCGGCCAGTACATTGATGGCGTGAATCTGGTTGATAGTATGCGACCAATCTATACTGTTGCGTATATAGAAGTTTTTCAGTTCGTCTTCGTTCACGTTGTTAAATCCGCCTTCCGGTAAAACAACTTTGGGTTGAGCTGCCGGATCGTCCGGATCACGATAGAGCAACGGGTTGGCATCCTGTATATATTGTGTGTCATCGGCCCGGTATGCTTCTGCCTGGTTGGAACGTTCGTGAATGACGTGCTCGCGCCTGGTAGTAGCATAACGACCTTGCAGCGTACTGCGGAAGGTAATATTTTCACGAATGTTATAGGTTATATCGGCTTGTGTGGAAAGATCGGCTACATTGATGTTTATATAGTTTAGCTCAAGTTCTTCGAGGATGTTGAACGGAGCATAGTTTCTTCTGAAGTATTCGCGGCTGCCATCGCTGTTATAGGGACGTATAGACCGTGCAGTATTCAATGCATAGCTTAATGGATTGATATCGAAGTCGCGTTTATACCTTCCTGTGATCGGGTCGAAATCCCGGTTTTGTGTGCCTGGTACTTTTTGATCGCGATAGTTTGCTGTAAGTTTCAGATCGAGCGAGAAATTCTTTGAGAACTGAAAGCTGTTCTTGGCAGTACCTACATAACGCTTCACGTTATCAGCAATAGTCTGTCCGTTGTCGTGCAGGTAACTTATCGAATAGTAGCTGTTATGTTTTTCCGTGCCGGATGTGAGACTGATCGAATGCTGTTGCTGAAGTGAATTGCGGAAGAGTACATCAAACCAATCGGTATTTGCTGTCTCATACTGATGGAGGAAGTCTTCATTCAAGGTACCATCAGGTCCCCACGGAATTTCTTTCTCCGATATCTCCGTAAACATTTTACCCATCGCGCCATAGTTCTGGGCACGAACCGAAGTGGTGATATCGATCAGTCCTTTCTCATACATCTCGCGATATACTGACATCTCATCAACCGAGTTCAGTATATCATATTGGCTATAGGTAGGGCGTAAGTGAATAGAGAAGTTACCGGAGTAATTTACTTTGGTTTGTCCGCTCTTGCCGCGCTTGGTAGTAATAACGATTACACCGTTTTTAGCCCGCGTTCCATATAGCGCTGTAGCAGATGCATCTTTTAATATCTGCTGCGACTCTATATCATCCGGGTTGAGACCGGCTATAGAAGATGCTGTTAATGTATTGGCATTACCGGTAATGATATCATCGGCAGTAAGCGCGTTGAGGTCTTCGAGAATTACACCGTCTACCACCATCAGCGGTTGCGTATCGCCATTGATCGAAGTGTTTCCGCGAATGCGTATCTTCGGACTCGTACCAAACGTACCCGATACGTTATCAACCGTAACACCGGCCACGCGTCCTTCCAGCATTTGACTTGCATCCGTCATACCCGAGGTTCGTATATCCGACATCTTTACATTGACAGCCGACCCGGTAAATAATTTCTTCTCTACTTCCTGGAAACCGGTAATCACCACTTCTTCGAGCTCGGTGGTTTCTACTTCCAACGCAACGTTAATCACGCTTCGCTGGCCCGCATATACAGTTTGCGGAACAAAGCCTATAAATGAAAATTGTATAGAATCTCCCGGAGATTCTGTGAGGATCTCAAAGCCCCCGTTGACATCCGTGATGGTACCACGGGTAGTATTTTTTATTCGTACACTCACGCCCGGCAGTTCAGTTCCGTCTTTTGCCGAAGTTACTTTTCCGGTAACCCGGATTCCCTGGGCCTGAGCTTGGAGTACAATAAATAAACACGGTAATAGCAGCAGTAAAAATCTTCCCATAAGCGATTTAGATACAGACTTCTAAATTTAACCAATTATAGGTCATCTGCAAGTGAGAGGTTACAGGAAGGGAGGACTTCCGGAAATAAATTTTTCACCGAATCACGAATCGATAAATCGTATCATTTGCTGGCGCTGATTTTCATCCGGTAATTTTCCGAAGCCAGCACCTGCGTTGTCGGCCATGTGATGCGGTTTGGAGGTGCCCGGTATCACGCAAGTAACGGCAGTATGTGACAGGATAAATTTCAGAAAGAATTGCCCCCAGCTGGTGCAGTCAAAGTCAGATGCCCACGCAGGAAGAGATTTACCCTTTACGCGCTGAAACAACGCGCCTTCTTCAAAAGGTTGGTTGATAATTATAGCGACTCCTTTTTCTTGCGCCAGCGGAAACAAACGTTCCTCTGCCGTGCGACTGAGCAACGAGTAATTGATCTGCAGAAAATCTACCGGGTTGTTTTTCAGAATGTCTTCAATTTTTGAATACGCACTTTCGGTATAGTGTGTAATGCCGAGGTAACGAATGCGACCTTGCTCTTTCCAGTCGCGTAACGTTTTGAGATGGAGCTGCCAGTCAACCAGGTTATGAATTTGCATCAGGTCCACTTGCTTTCGTTGCAAAAGATTGAATGAGTTATTCATCTGTGCTATACCTTCATCTTTACCGGTTGTCCAAACCTTTGTCGCTATAAATAGTTTGGTGTTGATGTTAAGTTCAGTGGAAAGATCGCCTACTACTTTTTCAGACGAGCCATACATCGGTGAGCTGTCCACAATGCTTCCGCCTTTATCAAGCAGCGTCTTCAATACTTCTTTGAGTGGCACGCGTTCAGCAGCCGCATTGCCAACATCAAAGGTTTGCCACGTGCCAAGCCCTATAGCGGGCAGTAGTTCGCCAGAGGTTGGTATCTTTCTTTTTAACATGGTTGCAGCAGTTGGCGTGGCACATATAGTTAACGGTACTAAACTTACTGCGGAGAGATGTTGAAGGCAAGTCCGGCGGTTCATGGGAAAATGTGTTGAGGTGTTGACGTGTTGATGTGTCGGGGTGGGCGAGCGGTATAGGAAGTTAATGGTTTCGGAGAGATTATGCTAATTATGTCAGAACACGCGTATAGTATGTACATGTAGAACGTTGTGTGGATTACCGGATTTTTCCGGTGCAGGTATACTATCTGCTGCTGCCGGACGTAGTGCGCCTATAACAATTTGAAATGGCTGAAGATCAAATAATTATTCGATTGCGTATAGCCTTTACGTGGCATTTTTCCTTTGAAAATGAATTAAGAGTTTAAACTTTAATTCGTAAAATCCATATTCTTTCAGATGATATTCTTACACAGGTAACGAAGTGCCGTGTAGTCACACATTTTGGGTTATTGAAAGTTACTTTCTTGCTTCGTAATGCTTAATGGTACATGTGTGTGTAAGATGTATAACGCCAGATATAGTGTCGTTATTGCAAACACGTGGAAATCATGAGTAAAAAGAAGTGCTGTGGTTACGCATTTTTAGAATAACCCTACACCCTTTAGCCTTAACCCTGTCAGTTGCATGATATTGTCTATACGAGGATTTTTTCGTACTCTGGTTACAGTATGCCTTCATTGTACGCCTGTACTTTTGGCTTTTCTATTTTCCTTACAATTTAGTCTGGTATATGCGCAGGATGCTGGAACCACAGCAACGCAAACTACTGCACAGAAACCGGAGGAGTATAGAAAGGCGGTAGAGACATTTTATAAACTCGATCAATCCAACAATTTTACCGAGTCGCTCGCTTACGCGGATATGAATGTGTTGCCCATGGGTATAAAACAAACCCTGAGCAACATTGAAGTTACTATCGCGGTAAGCGACATGCGTTGGGAGACCAACTATAGCGAGCTTACGGTTTTTGCACGCGTCAAAATTCCGCAGGATGACAAGCTGCTGTTTTTCGGAGCACAGGGTATAAAACTGTCGCACAACGGTGATATTATAGGCGATGCATCACTCGTGTTGATGGGCGATATATCTATACCTATAAATGGTAACAGCGCAGCCTTAACACTGAAAGGAAGTTTTGATAAGAACACCGGTCGTGCGAAAGAGCTCACCTATGTATCCATCGATTGCCAGGGATTCAAGGAGATGGGAATTACAGCCGAGGTTGAATTTCCCGAGAGCCTTTTGCAACCGGTAGACACTTCCGGAACGGCTGCCCCCGGACGCGTAAAAGGTGGTTTCAAAACGATCGTAAAAGACTGGAACGATATCCTCGCCTCGATATCACTTCCTCCATTTCAGATCAAAGGTCTGGAAGGATTTATCTTCGTTTTGAACGAAGCTATATTTGACTTCAGCGACTTGCGTAACGACCCGGCTATTGCTTATCCGGAAGGATACGAAACCAACTATATGATTCCGGGCAACCCGAATTTATGGCGCGGTGTATTTGTGCGCGACCTCAGCGTTACGCTTCCTAAACCCTTCAAGAAGAAAGATAAAACAAGAGTATCATTCGCAGCCCACAACATGCTGCTGGATAACAACGGTATAAGCGGTGTGTTTGAAGCAACCGGCATTTTACCGATAGATAAAGGTTCAGCGTCTGGCTGGCGTTTTTCGGTAGATGCATTTCGCATGGCACTTGAAGCCAATCAACTTACTGAGGCAGGTTTCTCCGGTATGATCGGTTTACCGGTATCTGAAAAATCAAACCTCGGGTATGATGCATTGATCACGATGGACAACGAGTATATGCTTCGTGTAAAGTCGCTCGGTAAAACCAAGTTCGATATATTCAACGCCGAAGCTGAGTTACTTCCTAACTCGTATGTAGAGTTGAAAGTTGTTGACGGTTCATTCAAGCCTGAAGCGTTGCTGCATGGTAGTCTTAATTTAGCGGCACGTCTCGGTTCATCCTCCAATCCTGCGGATACTACCAGCGGTAAAAAGATAGCCGAGTTTAAAGGTATAGAATTCAGAAGTCTTCACCTGAAAACAGAATCACCACGCTTTACGGCCGAATACTTTGGCTATAAAGGCGAGATCAAGATGATGAACTTCCCGATCTCGATCGATCGTATCGGTGTAAGAATATTGGAGAAAGAGATAGCGCTCGGGATGGATATAAAACTCACGCTGAGCGACAACATGTTTACCGGAAGTACACGCCTGGAAGTAGTGGGCGAATTGAAAGAATCCGGTGGCGTAGGAGAAGAACAATCGGAGCAGTGGAAGTATAAAAAACTCAACATCAGTAACATTGCTGTCAATGCCAAGATTGCTGAAACGTTCAGTCTCAAAGCGCAGCTTACAATATTAAACGATGACCCGATCTATGGCGATGGCTATGCCGGCAGCATCGAGATGACGTTCGATAAAGTGTTGAAGGGATTCAACGTGCAGGCTCGCGGTATGTTTGGCCGCAAAGACTTCCGCTACTGGTTTGTAGATGGCCGCGTAAAATTCGGACAAGGTATACCGGTGTTCCCTCCGTTGAACCTGAATGGTTTTGGTGGCGGTGTGTCCTATCGTATGAAACGCGATGGTGCTGATCTGCTCGCATCACCAACCGGGTGTAAATATGTACCGGATGAAAATACAGGTATAGGAGTAAAAGCATCTGTACTCTTTAATGTAGCCAACGATGCTGCTATCAATGGAGAAGCATCTTTTGAAATTGCATTTAGTCGCTCCGGTGGTCTCAACTTTATAGGCTTCTATGGATTTGCCAAGTTCGTGGGTAAAATACCGGGCACTGAGAATATAGAGAAGTTTGTAGGTGACAAGATGAAGAAGGTTGCTGACCTCGAAAAGAAATTCGTGGACAACAATCCGGCTCTGGCCAAAACACTGGAGACATTAAAACAATACGAACCGAACAAAGCAGCTACCGCTGTATTTGAGCCTTCCGAGAAACCAGGTGAAGCAGGATTCTCTGCAGCCGTAGGTATACAATACGATTTTACACAAAGTTCGCTGCACGCAACGTTTGACCTATACGTCAATGCCATTGGTGGTGTTATTCGCGGAACGGCTTCCGGCAATCGTGCCGGCTGGGCCGTGTTGCACATCGATCCGAAAGAATGGTATGTACACATGGGTACGCCAACGGATCGCCTGGGATTGAAGATGGGCGTAGGCGGTATCAGCATTGAGACAGGTTCTTACCTGATGCTGGGCTCGCGTATACCAGGATCGCCACCACCACCCAAAGAAGTGGCCGATATACTCGGTGTTGATATGGCCGAGCTGGATTATATGCGCGACCTCAACGCGCTGGGCGATGGACGTGGC
This sequence comes from uncultured Chitinophaga sp., assembly GCA_902168205.1. Classification (GTDB taxonomy): domain Bacteria; phylum Bacteroidota; class Bacteroidia; order Cytophagales; family Cyclobacteriaceae; genus Ohtaekwangia; species Ohtaekwangia kribbensis. The sequence goes on from CABHOK010000003.1 coordinate 1,738,878, forward strand.
TTTGCATTCGGAGCAAGTCTTAAAGTCGCCACGGGTGATATAACGTTCCTCATTCTCTATGCAAACTTCCAGGCCGGTATAGGCTTCGATATCATGTTGAAGGATTACCAGGACATGCAGTGTAAAGGACGCCCGGGCAAGATTGGTATGGATGGCTGGTATGCCAACGGACAAGCATATGTATACCTGCAGGGTGAGCTCGGTGTGAAAGTAAATCTGTGGTTCCTCAAAACGAAAATACCAATCATTAAAGGAGCAGCGGCTGCGTTGATGCAGGCTAAACTTCCGAACCCTACTTTTGTAAAAGGATACCTCGGTGTCCAGTTTGATTTACTCGGTGGACTTGTGCGCGGTAAGTGTCGCTTCAAGATGACTATAGGAGATGAGTGCGAACTGGTAGTGCCGGGAAGCAGTCCGCTGGAGATGCGTATGATCAGCGACCTGACACCGAAAGCAAATTCAACAGATGTAGATGTATTCGCTGCGCCACAGGCTGCCTTCACCATGCGTGTAGGGGTACCGTTCTCGGTTGAAGATGATCAGGGACCGAAGATGTACCGCATCCACCTCAACGATTTCGTAGTGGAAAATGAAGGTAAAAAACTTGATGGTAAACTGGTATGGTCAAGCAACAGCGATGCTGTATCATTCTACTCACACGAAGTGTTGCCTCCAAATAAACCCTTGAAGGCTGTCGTGAAAGTTGGTTTCGAACAATGGCAAAATGGTAAATGGGTAGTAGTATATACTTCCGGACAAAAAGCGGAAGAGTTTATGGAAGCTACCTTTACTACAGGCACAGCACCGGATGTTATTCCGCTTACCAACGTAGAGTATGCATACCCGGTAGTAGATCAGAAATTCTTCTTACGCGATGAGTCCAGCGCAGGGTATATCCAGCTGAAACGTGGTCAGAGCTATTTGTTCTCTACAGAATATAAACATGAAGTACACATCACATCGGCCACCAACGATCGCAAGGCACTTGCCTTCACATACGATGCAGGACAGAACCGAATCAAATATACTTTACCGGAACTCGACCTGCAGACAGCGTATGGCTTTGACGTAGTAACACTGAGCAACGCAGCCGGTGGAGAAGCGACTGCTGTTGAGAATACTGTGCAGGCTGTAAATGACGAAGAGAACAATATAGAAGTAACCAATCGTCAGGCAGCAACGGTGATTCGTTCCGATGTAGGCAAGAGCCTGCTCAACTATACCTTCGCGACAAGCCGCTTTGAGACATTTGCCGAGAAAGTAAATAGTATTCAGAAAGGAAATGCCGTTGCCGGACGTGTGTCTTCGGATGTAATCACATTGCAATATGAGATTGTGAATGCAGAGCCATTCGAAGTACTTGAAATGACCGGTACATCTTTCAGTGGAAACAGATCACTGGTGGATGTGAAAGCGGTGCTGAGTGATGCTTACTTTAAGGAAGATATCGATCCAATGGTATATCGTAATTACCCGGTGGCTGGTATCAAGCTGGATCGTGATGTAAATATACTCGGATTCCCGCCAGTTAAATCTGTACCGGTATCGGCAGCGTATCTCACGGAAGTGGAGAACGGTAATTTCTACGGACTTGCCCGCCAGCGCTTCCCGTATATCTATAACCTGCCGCAGATATACCGCCAGGACTTCACTGATCTGCAGCAGAAGATCGTGAACCAGTTCCTCGGTACGGCACGCCAGGCCGACTATAACTATATCATTAACGGATACTATCGCTTCATCCGCGAAGGTAATTATACCATCGAGCTACAGTATACATTACCGGATGGGACGAAAGGAACCAGCACACGTTTCGACTACTATAATTTCATAAAATAACATGCGGTACGTTTTTACTATAATTTTTTGCGTCATCGCTTCGTGGGCCGTACAGGCGCAGGATACCCTGCGTATTCGTGTACGCGCCAACATAAAGAAGGATATGATTCAGTTGCGCTGGGCTGTTAATTCTCCTATAGCCTGGAAGCAGAGCAACCGCTATGGATTCAGAGTGGAGCGCTATACCGTGGTGCGTAACAACGTTGTATTGCCGGTGCCGGAAAAAGTAGTGCTTACACCGCAGCCGTTAAAGCCACAGCCGCTGAACAACTGGCAGACACTTGCTACCGCGAATAACTATGCAGCTGTTATAGCACAGGCACTCTATGGCGAAGAGTTTCAACTAAGCGATGCAGATTCCAAAGGGGTATCGCGATTGATTGCACTGGCGCAGGAGTTGGAGCAACGCTATCTCGTATCGATGTATGCGGCCGACCTGTGTTACCCGGCAGCATTACTTGCAGGGTGGGGCCTTGATGATAAATCTGTAAAGCCTGATGAGCGCTATTTATACCGTGTGATATCCGCTATACCGGAGAAGACATTGAAAGTAGAAATGGGCTCTGCGTATGTAAGTCTCAATGAATATACCACGCTTCCGCAGCCGCAGGAACTCACCGCTATATTTGGTGACAAAAGTGTTTTACTTGCCTGGAACTACGGCTTGCTGAGCGATCTGTATAACTCTTACTATATCGAGAAATCGAATGACGGTAAGGTGTTCAAGCGCATTACCGATATACCGCTCACCAACATGAACGCCAAAGACAATGTGAATGTACAGCGTATGTTCTATACGGATTCATTGTCGAACAATACATCCACAGTTTATTACCGTCTTGTCGGGGTTACAGCATTTAGTGAAGAAGGTCCTCCGTCTGAAGTAATAAAAGGACAAGGCAGGAACCGGTTGATGTATGTACCGCATATCAATCGTGCTGTGCCGGATGCCACGGGCAAGCTGGAAGTAGAGTGGGAGTTTGACGAACGTGGGAATAGTCTGTTAAAAGGTTTTGAATTACAACGGGCCGATAACGCGAAAGGACCTTTTAAACCGGTAGTGAAAAATATAGCCGCCGATAAGCGCAGGATCACGTACGATTCGCTGCAGGCTTCCAATTACTTTGTGATCACCGCTGTGCCAATTGAAGGTGAACCGGTTGAATCATTTCCGGTGCTTATCCAACCTTCCGATACCGTTCCGCCTGCTATACCTACCGGGCTGAAAGGTGTTGTGGATAGCCTGGGCGTTGTAAGACTATCGTGGACTGCCAACAAGGAGAAAGATATCCTGGGCTATAGAATCTACAGGGCGCAGACTGCAGGCGAAGAACTGATTCCGCTGAACGATGTAGCCGTACGCACCAACAGCTTTACCGATACCGTTGAAGTGCGAAACCTGAACAGCAACATTTACTATGCCGTAACCGCATTGGACGGCCGGTATAACCAGTCCGATAAATCGCAGGCCGTTACGCTGGAAAAACCAGAGTTGATTCCGCCCTCAACGCCTGTTATCACCAACTATAAAGCAACAGCAAAGGGTATTGTGTTGACATGGGTTACCGGTGGCGAAGAAAATATAGGCTCGCTGAAACTTTTCAGACAGGAGCGGGGAAGCACAGAGAGTACACTGCTGCACTCATTCAGTGATGTTACTGTAACGCAATATATAGATTCAACCGTACAGTCAAACGCATACTATAAATATACCCTTGCGGTAGTAACGAAGCGAGGTTTGTCATCAGCACCATCACCGGCTGTAACGATACAGGCGGCAGTAACGGCCGTGCGCAAAGGAGAGTTCACCAGTTTTACCGCGCGCTTCAACAGGAAGAACAAGCGCGTTGACCTCTTGTGGAAACACGATATACAAAATTTGAAGCAGCTGGAAATATACCGGAGAGAGTTAGACAAAACTCCATCACTATGGAAAGTAGTAAAAGGTTTTGAGACACAGGTATACGATGACAGCGCACAGCCCGAAGTACAATACGAATACCTGATACGAGCCGTACTGGAGAATGGTAAGAGCGGAGCAACGGCTAAAGCAATACTAAAAAGATAATTACGATGTACAGTTTGGTAAATGGTCATGTTATGAGAAGGACAATTTTACTTTTAGTATGTATAGTTGCCTGCGTTACAGTGTCTGCACAGCAGTATGAATATTATATGCGGGCGAGGATACGTTCAGGACTGAATGATGTGAGTGATTGTGGGAGCCACTTTCGAATAACAATGGTGACGAAGACTGGTAAAGAGTATATCTGGTATCAGAGTTTGAATATGGGGGAGGATAACTGGGGTGATTTTAATAAAACCTTTTCCTCCATGGAAAACGATTCGATTGTAAAGATTAAAGTACACTCCGAGCGTTTTACCGAAAGTTGGACGGATTGTGATCACCGTGGTGGTGGCGATACAGAATATACGATAAGCTATCCGTGTAGCTCCCAAACTTTTGACGGTGCATTTCCGGGATATGATGGTGAAAGTACATTACAGGTTACTGTAAAACCACTCTCGGGTGTATATGCCGTTCAGTCAGAAGGCCGGGCCATTGCTCCATCAAATATGTTTTTCTTTACATCGAGTGTAGAACTCAAATACTCCAACGGGGTAACAGAGACTGTGGCTACGATGACAAACACAGATATTGTTAACGGGCAAAGTATAGATTTTACAGATATAAGACTAAAGTCTGGTAAAAATGTACGCGTAACAGAGGCGCGTGTGCGGTCCTATTATATGAAAGGGTTTCTTCAGATCACAGATAAGACACTGACATTTGCTATCAATGATCCTGATCCTGCGTCCGATCTGGACGTAACATTAAATGAACCATATTTTGGAATGGCACCGGGAGGTACGTTACGGATTCGTTATGGACGCACGGGTACACCGGTTAATTATAGTCCGGGCAGTTCAAATATACTCCCCTCTACAAATGATATTACGCTCGCGGTTCCCGAAGCATACAGTGGTTATCAATGGTATTATCTGGTAGAAGGAAGTATATGGCGAACTTTACCAGCTTCATTCGGAACGGGTAATAAGATCACGATATCCGGTAAGAAATTATTTGATGCGGTTGGTTTGGATTATCATAACTATCTGTTTAAGCAGATTTCCTTCAAGGCACTATATGCTTGTGCTGCAGGAAGAGAAACGAGAACTATACCACTGCGTCACCTGCCATCGGCACCGGGTATCGTATCCACAGAGCCGATTATGGAGACGTGTTATAAGGATAACAATGCCAAGCTCAAAATTACGTTTGATCGTGCGCTGTATTCCGGTGAAACCTATTCGGGTATAACATTCAACGAGTTAATCTATATCTATATCAATGGAGAAACCTTCCAGGCGTTTCCTAATCAGCTTGATGCCAATCACAGTATAGAAATCGGTAACCGATCGCCTGCTCTTTATGAGATAACGTTACAAACAACATTCGGAGTACTGGGGAATGGCTACTCGGATGGTGATAACCATAAAGACGAGGCTGAAGTAAAAGAACGCCCACCGATTGTAAACTTCAATGCAGTAAAGGCGGATGTACATTGCTTTGAAGGTGAAGATGGTAAGATTGCTGTGACCGCCCAGGGAGGAACACAAAACTATACGGCATATCTTCTTCAGAATAATAATTACATAGACACGATCAGTCTCACTGAATCAGCGGGAAACAGTTTCCTCAATCTCAAAGAAGGCGACTATGTTGTTCGATTGAAAGACAGCAATGGATGTGATCCGAAGAACCTGATTACAAGCGCGGTCATCGAAAATCCGGCTGAGGTAAATCAACCGGCACAAAAAGTACTGGTAAGTACTGTGGAAAATATAGAGCCGCTTGGCTTTGGCTTGAAGAATGGTCACGTAACCGTTCGTGCCGAGAGCGGTACATATCCCTATACCTTCGATTGGACAGATGAGATAAATAGTGTAGGCATGACAGGCGATGCACCTGTAACGGAAGGTAGCAGTATGAAGAGTACGCTGTCCAATATAGGTAAAGGTAAATATCGCGTAGTAGCGAAAGATAATCAGTATGCATTGGCCTTTCCTCAGACGGAAGTGAATATCCGTGGTTGCTACGATACATTAACAATCTTTGTGGAAGAGCCACCGCTGTTGGAAGTAGTACTGGCGCAACAGCATTATGTGTCATGTTACGGATATACCGATGGCGAAGTAGTGGCGCACGCTAAAGGTGGAAGACCGTATCTTGCCGGGCATACTTATGAACCTTATCAATACGAATGGTTTGTGGTTGACGCAGCAGGAGGTACTACTGGCTTCGGAGAATCCGATAGCACAGCACTGCAACGTCCGTCAGCACTATACCGCGTGAAGATTACCGATCGAAATGGAATCATTGCATGGTCACCCGACTTCAAACTCGTGCAACCGGATGAGTTGAAGATCAACTTCAAAACGTCACAATTACTTTGTAACGGTGATGCGAATGGAACATCCGAAGCATTACCGCAGGGCGGTACAAAACCATACCGCTATGCGTGGAGCACCGATGAGACAACCAGTCTCATCAGCAACCTGACGGATGGAATGTATTCCGTTGTCGTAGTAGACACCCGCGGTTGTACAACCTTTGGACAAACAGAAGTAGTTGTGCCGAACAGCCTTGCTGCCGAAGCAGTTGTTACACCGCCAACCTGTGAAGGCTATACCGATGGTTCCATCGTGTTGACCGTTACGGGAGGTAAAACAGATTACAACTATAAATGGCAACATGGTCCGGAGACTGCCGATGTTAGTGATATTGGACACGGCACCTATACCGTAGTGGTAACCGATGCCAACGGATGTTTCATTACCCGCGAATATACTCTCGACAATCCCGAGTTGTTTGCACTTGATCTCGGACCGGATCGTGTGCTCTGTCGCGACCAGGTATTAGACTTAAATACAACGATCGAAGATCCTTCATCACAATATATATGGCAGAAGGACGGTCAGTCATTCGCATCCACAGCTTCCGTAACGTTGAGCGATGTTGGAAACTATAGTGTAAGAGTGACAGACAGCAAAGGTTGTTTCAACCAGGATGAGATAACCATTACCCGCGATGATACTGAGATTGCGGCTAGCCTGGCCGTTGCGACCCGTGTACCGCAGGGAGGAAAAGTACGTGTGGCAAATATCAGTCACCCGACACCCGACCGCATTGAGTGGATCATTCCATCGCAGGCAACGGTGTTGGAAGAAACTCCCGAATACCTCGAGCTTATCTTCCGGGACAAAGGCGAGTATCCGATTGGTATAAAAAGCTTCAAAGGTCAGTGTGAAAAAATATCGACCAGTACCGTACGCGTTGTAGACAAGAGCGAACTCACCGACTATAAAACTCCGGATGAACCTTATATAAAACAATTCGCAGTTACACCGAATCCAAACGATGGACACTTCAAGGCTACGATCGAGTTGCGTGAAGCCGGTGCCGTGAAATTGATACTCTACGCCAATCAGTCCAATATCATACGCGAAGACCAGGTTACGGGTAAAGCATTTATCGAGATGGAATACGATGTATCATCCTCTACCGGAAGCGGCTTGTATATGCTGCAGCTGATCACTGCACAGGGACAATCAACCTATAAAGTAATGATCAATAAATAAGACAAGCCGATTCAGTTCAATAGCAAACATGGCACGAATGTTAAAACGTTACTGGTTCTATATAGTGTTGTTCAGTACGCTTGTTCTGCAGGCGAAGGCACAAACAACATACCCGATACAGGTCAACGCAAACCTGTTGCCGCCCTATAGCGCTTACCTGAGCGATTACTATAGCGGCACACGCGAGAAGCTTACCCTTACGCTGATCAATCGCGATCAGTTCAAGCCTACACTTAATGTTCGCTTACGCATGATCATTACGGCTCCGGGTGGACTTCGTTTGCAAACAAACGAACAGGCCTTCATTGAACCATTGATTGTAGAAAACGGATCACCCGTGCGCCTGACACAAGATGATCTCGCACCCTACTTTCAGCCACAGAACCTGATAACACAAGGCTATATGGCGTCCGGTAAATTTCCGGAAGGCATGGTGGAATTTTGCTTTCAGGCTGTTGAAGCCTATACCGGACAAGCTTTATCATTGTCGACTTGTACACGGGCGTGGATTACCAGTCAGAAGCCACCGTTGTTAAGTTTACCGCGCAACAATGAGAGTATAGTATTCCGGGAACCACTCAACGTTTTATTCCAGTGGACACCATTGCATCAAGGGCTTGCACAGGTAGAGTACGAATTTATACTCAAGGAACTTTGGGACAATGGTATGACACCGCAGGCTGCATTTCCGTATGCACCTGAAATATACCGTGAGACAACCCGCAGTACTTCACTGGTATATGGCGCTATGCAGCCGCCTCTGCTGGCTGGTAAACGTTATGCTTGGTGTATACGTGCGCAGGCTCGTGATGGTATGGATGCCGTCAACCTGTTTCAGAACGATGGCTATAGCGAGATCCGCTGGTTTACCCTGCAGGACAATTGTTTGCCCCCTGAATTTGTACTTGCAACGGCAGAGAAAAAACGACTCAATGTAGAGTGGACTGCATTGCCGGAGCATATCGGTTTCAGCGTAAGTTATCGCGTGATCAAAGCACGATCTTCTGATGGAAAAGTAGATGCTTCCGAATGGAAGGAGCAGCAATCACAGGAGCCAAAGGTTATACTGTATGGCTTGCAGAGCGGTGGTACATACGAATATCGCGTGGCGAGTTATTGTATGGCCGGACAGCCTGTATATAGTCCTATATTTTCGATTACACTTCCCGAGACCGACAGTGCACGTCTGGCACAATGTGGTATCATGCCGGATGTAAATCTTACGAACAAAGAGCCGATCAAAGAACTGAAGACCGGTGAAATCATTATGGCGAATGATTATCCTGTAACCGTAACGAAGATATCAGGCGCCAATGGTATATATACCGGGGAAGGATGGACGATTGTGCCCTGGTTGAACGATGCCAAGATTGCAGTGCAATTCACCAGCATCACGGTGAATACGGATAAGCAGATGATCAACGGGTATATCGATGCGAAGTACGATAAGAACGAAGGACAAATCGCCAATCTCGATGATGTATTTGAAGGTGGCTTTGATGTAGGTACTGTCAAGACAGGTATCACAAAAGTTGATCATATAGTTGATTTCTCTATACCGGGCGTAGAAGCGTTTAGTCTCAATGAAGAAGGTGAGCTAGTCATCACCGATGCAGAAGGTGAGCCTCATACCATAACACCTGCCAACAACGAAGGACAAGGCAATGAAGGTAACAAGGTTGTTGTTTTTCCGATGACCGTTCAGGATAAAGACGGCAATGTATACCAGGTCGAGAAAGTTGTTGAGAAAGACGCAACCGGTAAAGAAGTCGAGAAAGCCAAGGCAACGTATGTCGGTAAGGTAGGCACTCCGTTGGCGGAGGGAAGCTTCGATCCGTCACAGCTGAATGGTGATAAAGCGATCGTAACCTTTGCCAAGGGCGATGGTATATTTGGCTTCGATACATGGCTGGACTACTATGATAATGTATCGCTCATCGAAGGTAAATATCAGAAGTTATATACTGACTACTACGCACCATGGAAACTTGTGCCTGCTGGAAAGACTGACAAAGTACAGGCGACTATCGTAATCACGGATAAAAATATCAAGCCTGAGCAGGTAATTTTCAAAACACCAAAAGGTACGGAGTACAAAGCCACGTACGAGAATGGTATATATAAACTTCAGCTTGCGGCCGGTCCGGCAGGCGATGTTCAGGAGCTGTATGCCCTTTATCCAAATGGTAAAGATAAATACTATACCCTCGGAAAACTTAATATTGTAAGCTACGAACTGCAAAGACAAAAAGTAGTACTGGTTCCTGTGAATAACGTGCCGGTAAGCAAAGACGCTATACAAAAAGCCCTGCAGGATATTTACGGACCAGTAGGCGTAACGTGGGACGTTGTGCTCGATGATAACTTCGACTATACGGATAATTACCGTTTGATGGAGAAGTCAACCGGACTGAGTACTTATAACGAAGACATGCGTGCGCTCAACAACGCATATAAATCCGCACGTGCCGATAAGTTTGATAAAGCCGCCAACTATTTATTCTTCCTCAAAGCCACCGGCTCCGAGCAGGTAAACGATCGTGACGCCACCGGCTTCATGCCCCGTGGCTCTCAGTTCGGGTATATATTTACCAGCGAGATAAAAGATGCAAACGAACCAGTAACCGTAGCCCACGAATTAGGACACGGCCGCTGGAAACTCTTCCACACCTTCGATGAACACTACGGAGGCTACAAAAAAGGCGAAACCGAAAACGTGATGGACTATAACAACGGCCTTCACGTTGCCAAGTGGCAGTGGGATATAATGAATGATCCTGCGATGTTGGTGAGTATTTTCGAGGGGGATGCAGCAAGCGCTTACCGGGATAAGCTTGCATATAGGTGTCTGCCTGTCAGTTTAACCAAAATCGCTGATTCGGAATATTACTATACGCTTGATAAGAAAGTAATCTTATTAAACAGTAAATATGAACCCTATGCATTTGTAGGGGAGGGCGATACTAACGGAAATTATAAAGGTGCTCTTGCTATAATTCGGAGAAAGTCGGATGGAAAATTATATTATCCGGCGAAGGAAAATGAAAAATACCCACTATACTATGCACGAACATCGTCCGGAGGCTTAGATGTAGACGATAAGTTTACGGACTTTGTGGAGGGCAACAATGTAACTCCCACGGTTGTAAAAGTTGGTAATGATTGTTCTTATACGATCCAACGTAAAGGGAGTGCTGATGTCGTTGGTAAGGCGGATAAGTGTAATTGTTTTAATAGTGGTGGCGATGGAAACGGAGGGCAAGGCGAGTTTAAGATCATTGACAAAACAGGAGAGAATATAGATCTCGCATCGATCAGCGATTTACTCTCCGGTAAACTATCGTATACCGATGTTCGCTTGGGAGAACTTCAGACGAAAGTTGCGCACCTATATCTTACCAGCTATAAAAATCCTTCAGCGATTCAGGAAGTTATGGATGCCAAAGTGCCCGAAGGTATCTTAAAACTCTGGATACATAAGACAAATGATAATAAATGGATCGTTAAAGGTGGGGTAGATCAAACGCGGCTCGATGATATATATAAGAATAAATTCAGGGCATCGTATTCTTTTGATATCAACAAAGCATTAGAGAGTGCGTCATCCGACTTAAAGGCTGTTGCGACAGCAACGTATAAGATAGCGGATTGGCTGAGCTCGAAAATCTCGACACTATACGTTCCTGAATCTTGGTGGAATTGTAACAACACCGAGGAGTTTGGCATTACTCCAGATGACCCGCGCTATTTTAATCCTCCGTGGTTTGTGAATGTTGTGAAGATTATTCTTTCTCCAACAGATATAGTCGTAGACTCCTATATCAAGAATATGATTCCGGAAGACAATACTTCGTTGGCGAAGCTTAAAGAAATGTCTATCGCTGATATGAAGTTTGCACTGGCGGTAGGAGTTTGGGATGGGTTGGTCGGACTGATTTCTGCCTTACCGGATGCATTAAAATTGGCGACCATGAATTTTGCCGATGACCCGGGTGCGCAAAAAAGTGCAGCAGCTATAGGTAAGCTTATTGACGAGAAAGGAGGAGGCGTAATTGGTACCGGAAGGATGATCCTTGGTTCTATAGCTGATCAGTTCGATGCGAATAAACCATGTGTCTTGGCGCACTCCATTGGACAAGTTGGTTTTGATATAGTGGTTGCCATTTTTACCGCAGGAAGTGGAACAGCAGCATCTCGCTTTGGAAGTACAATAAGAACCATAGTAACAACACTTGATAAGTTAGATGTACTGGGTAATGTTGTTGGTGGAATTGCCGGAGCGGGTCTTAAAGTAGCATTCAAGGGAACTTCAAAAGTAATGACGTTTACGGTAAGAGGCGGAGTTAAGTTAATCGAGGCGACTATTGATAATGGTAAATATGTTATCAAGGTATTTAAAGCTGCTGGTACTGCCGCAAGTGAAATAGACTGGAGTTTAGTGCGTGTCGCGCAAATGATTGGTCCAAATGGGGAGCGAATCAATGTGCCGATGCTGATGAACCCGGCAGATCAAATGGAGAATGCTATTTATAGAATTAAGGAAATTCTGAAGGATGAAAACGGTGTCGAAATAAAGAACGATAAGGGCGAATCGCTTGCTCAGGTTGAGAATACAACTACAAAGGAAAGCGATATAGCGGTGGTTAAAGGCGTAACCAAAACGTTAGCTGAAAGATTAAGTGAGTTTAAAGGAATCGCTAAGAAAATAGATGCGTTTAATGATGCTGCCAAGAGACAAAAGTTTCTGGATGACTTCAATAATGCTACAGATGATATTCTTCATAAATTGGATGCGAACGATGGAGCTTTGGTCGATACATGGGATATAATAAACAACAAGCCAAGTCTCCGATTAAAGATAGAAGTACTTGAGGCGTTGTTGAAGCTGAAGAAGAATCCACACTTGGCTAAATCCGGTGTCGGTATCAATGATAAACTTTTATCAGAGATTAATGGCTGGCAATGGGGTGACGGCCTAAGCAACACGGCAAAGGCAAGCTATGAGGAAGTTATCAATAATATAGATCGCTTCGTAACAACACTTGGGAACAACGGCATAGAATGCAGTAATTGTAACAGACTTTGGGAAATATTCAAGACAGGTTCTAATACGGATAAGCAGGCTGCATTCTGGATTATGGAAGACGTTGCCAGTGATGCAAAGACATTTGCCAAGAAAAAGCTAACATTGGAGCATGATGTAACAAAATCCAATGGCAAGGGAGGAAGAATAGATTTAATAACAGACGATACGCCTCCGCTTTTTGTAGAGTATAAATGGTATGGAGGAAGTGATGGTGTTGCGAAGGACCTGTTTGTGGATGAATTTATACGAAGAGATTTGAACAGTATAACAGATCTGAGCCAGTTGCAATGGCGCATAAAGGGTAACAAGCTTACAAAAGACAAGGTGGTTGAATATATAACAGGTGCTCAATCTGAAATAACGGCTGCAATGAGACAGATTTTTGAAAGCTATAGGGTTAAGAAGAAATATTCCAAAGCGATAACAACGAATGCTCGCTTGATAGAATTTTTGAAAAGTAATGACGAGTGGTTTTCTGAAATATTTAAATAATGATTGCCAAGGAAGAACAACGATATCAAAATATACTCTCCATGGCTAATATGGGGGCGGAATTAATTCTTCATACGAAGAACGGTGAGCTGTTAAAAAACAAAGATAGAATTAGCGATAATGTCTCAGAATATAAAGTGTGGGGCAATGCGTTACTATATACGCTGGAAGCAGGAGAATTGATAATTTATAGTGAAGGCAAGTCTCAACGCTTTCAAGGGAATTTCTTTTTGTCCCACTTCTGGGGAGAAGAGGAGAGGTTCATCGTTCTTAAAGAGGAAGATGATGGAGATGTATATTATGAATGCAATCGTAATTTTGAGATGAGCAGGATGTCTGTTAACGATGCATTCGTTAAGCAGTTTTACAAAAATTATTATATAACCCAGGAGGGAGATATTTTGAGTTGCTATACCTTGGCGGGAGTATCGTTGTGGAGGCATAGTATAAATAGCTTGCTGGGAGGAGAAAAGAGCATTATAATGAGCGATCTTATTCCATTTAAAGACAGGCTATTCTTTTATCTCAATGATTATACACGAAATGAGTCTAAAACATTCTGTTTGAAAATAGACACCGGAGAGATATTGCAAGCCTCAGACCATATGAAAGGCTGGCTGACATTGAATGGAGAAAGGTTGTTTGCAACAGACAAAAAGCGAGTATTGATTTTAGACGCAAATACGCTTGCAGTACAATCTGTAGATATAGCAGAGCAGTTATCTGATCTTCCGGATCATCTGGGTATGTCTTATAATAAATTTTCCATTGCGAACGATCTTCTCTTCTATACAGGTGAGCGAACTTCCAATGTCGGAGTTATAGATATTCTGAATAAAAGAGCCATTTGGAAAAAGCAATTAAATGTAGACGGAAGCGTAATCAGGCAGCTTCTGGCCTACGATAATAAGTTTTGCGTACTCGATGCACGTGACAATTTCTATTCTTTCGAATATGATCTGACCAAGTAAGAGGTATTGGATAGATCGCCTGGAAAAGGATAAATGACGATTTTTTAACCTAAAATAAATAAACATGAAAAGAAGATTTACGAATGCTTTATTGTTGGCTGTGGCTGTTGTAATGGCATCTTGTGGGGATGATGATGAGGGGCCGTCCAGTTATTATACGCTGGATGGATCGAAGAAGACGCTGGCGTCCGGTATATTTTTCTATGATGATAGTCCGGGAGAAAGTAAATCCGGGAAAACTATATATTATCATCAGGTTACATTGGTTTCTGCAGGTATAAATGTAAACGGTACAAGCTCATCAGGAACCGGTGATCTGGTTACGTTGATGTTGGCTTCCGAAACCACGCAGTTGGAAATTGGTTCGCATAGTTTCGTAGGCGATGATACAGAAGCAGAGCCACAGGATTTCGTATATGGTGATATAGCGGTTGGCTTCAATGCATCAACAGGTAACGCTACTTCTGAGTATGATTTTGAGTCGGGTACTGTGACCGTTGCAAAGTCAGGTGATATCTATACTATTGACTTCGAAGGAGAAGTTGTTGTGGAAAATCAAACGCAGAAACATACTGTAAGTGGTCATTATAGTGGTACGCTGACTAGTATATTGAATGACTAAGCTATAATGAGACAGCTGTGATTGCTTAAGTGATTGCAGCTTGTCTTTAGCCTAACGATAGTTGCCTGTATGAAATTTAACGCTACCCTTCTCGCAAGTCTTATTATAAGTATCGTAACGCTCTCCTGCTATAAAGAGGAGGAAGTGCCGGTTATTATAGATTTTGAGTATATCCAGCCGGAAAGTTATACCGTGCCGGTAGACCTCACGTTGGTGAACCGAACATCGGGTGCTGACTTTTATCGATGGACATTTGAAGGCGCATCACCGACAACATCGGATGATAAGAATCCCGGAACGATCTCGTATGATAAAGCAGGTACCTATACTATAAAACTCGAAGCGTGGAATGACACGCAACGGAACACCAAAGAAATTACATTTACACTCGACTCAGCCGTTAATGTTGCTTTTGACGTGGCTGTACAGGTAAATGACTTTGTACCGGCTACTGTTAAAATTACGAATCGAACGCGCGGTGCTTCATCATACGAATGGACCTTTGAGGGCGGAACCCCGGCAACCTCTACAGAGATGAACCCTCCGGATGTACGGTTTGATTCTCCCGGAGAGCATACCATACAACTTCGTGTGAGCAATGGAAGAGAATTCTTCTCTTCGTCAAAGACAATTGTCTTAAAGCCAGCCATGGCTATCGATTTTTCAATTATACCTTCATTTGAAGATGAAGATTACGAGGCACCGCTAACGGCTAATCTTCAGAACAGCACGATCAGTGCTTTGCGTTATGAATGGTCTGCAACGGGAGGTGTTATTGATAATACAACAGCCGAAAATACAACTATATATTTTGAGAATCCCGGTACGTATACTGTAACGCTCCAGACAGAAAATGACAAGGACGTTCAAACAATCCAGCGTACCATTACCGTAAAACCGAATACGAATCTCTATATCATGGAAGATGTGAAGCTCGCCATTAGCGCTGGGCACACCGCTTCCGGTAGTTTTTATTCTACGAAACTTCGCCAGGTACTGAAGAAGGGAGATGTAACGACAGAGAATGGAAGTCTGGTGGATATAGTCTTCTTTAGTATAAACTCAAGCTTCAGTTATAGTCGGTTCATATCGCCTGATTCCGCGGGCAAGTATTCATTCCCCGCAATTCCGGGGGCAACGCATACCGCTTTTATCAATACACTTGAATCCAGCGCTATATCATTCTCTGAAACTCAGTTTGATGCAATGACGAATGATGCACCGTTACAACCGATCGATATAAAGAACAACGACAGTAAGATCTCTTTCTTCAATAGCACTGTTGTGCCACGTGTGGTTTTGTTTGAGACAGGCGATGGAAGAAAAGGTGCGATCAAGGTAAAGAGTTTTGTAGTAGACGGATCGCAGTCCTATATACTTCTGGATATTAAGGTGCAAAAATTAAAACGATGAATACCCGCTCAGTTATCGGCTATGTTGCGCCCTGTAAAAATATATACAGGTTGCTTGCTATTGTTGTTGTGGTCGTGTTAGCAGACTATGAACTGCATGCACAGCAGGTTGATTTGGGTAATCTGAAGAATACATTTTCGCAGAAGCCGGTCCGGATTGGTGGCGGTATATCTGCTAACACGGTATTTTATGATGGCAATGACGGACAAGGCCGTCAGCCGTTCACCTATTTTCTGAGTGGTAGTGTTAATTTTAATATATACAACCAGATCAACCTTCCGTTTTCATTCAATATTACCAACCTGGGTTCCAGCTACGGCTATCCCACATTACCCAACAGGTTTAGTGTACACCCGATGTATAAATGGATCACTGGACATATAGGGGATGTAGCCATGAGCTTCTCTCCGTATACACTCAACGGGCACATGTTTACCGGTGTGGGCGTTGATCTTACTCCCAAGGGCCCATTCAAATATAGCGCGATGTACGGAAGACTTCAGCGCAGTGTAGAGTATGATACTGCGAACCGGATTGTTCCTGCAGCTTATCAACGCATGGGCTATGGGGCAAAGGTCCGTTACGACCAGGAAGATCATTATCTGGGCATGACTATGTTTGCAGCGAAAGACGATCCTAACTCACTCCGCTGGCAACCGGATAGTCTGAATATATTTCCGCAGCAAAACGTAGCCTTCAGCTGGGAGGGAGGAATCAAGTTGATGGACAACTTCAGTCTCTCAGGTGAATATGGTTTAAGTTTGCTTACACGCGATGTACGGGCATCACGCGAAGGTTCATCCATCATTCACAAAACACTGGCTAACCGAAGTTCTACCGAAGCTTATAAAGCGTTTAAGGTGGAAGCAAATTATCAACTTTACAAGAACACGATTGGAGTAGGATATGAACGCATTGATCCGGAGTATAGAACGTTGGGAGCATACTACTTCAATAACGACTATGAGAATATCACTTTGCGTTATGCACGTCCGTTCTTAAAAGACAAAGCAAATATAGCCTTGAGCTGGGGCGTGCAGCGCGATAACCTTGATAATGATAAAGAGCAATCGTCCAAACGTTTTGTGAGTTCGGCAAACCTGAATTATACTCCGAATGAGAAATTCAATGCATCGGTGTCCTATTCAAGCTTCCAAACCTATATGAACATCCGGTCACAATTCGATTATATAAATGGACAGTCGCCTTACGATAACCTCGATACGCTTGACTACACGCAGTTGTCTCAAAACCTCGCCATCAACACGATCTATAATTTCGGCAAGAATGAAAACCGGAGACAAAACCTGAATGTAAATCTCAGTTACCAGGAAGCTGCCGATAAACAAGGTGATGTAATACGTCCGGGGGCACTGTCTCAATTCTATAATCTAAGCACGGTATATGGATTGTTACTGGTTCCGCAGGCGATCAACTTCAATGCTGCGTTCAATACCACGTACAATCACGTGGGAGGAGATGAGTTCCTTACACTAGGCCCTACGTTGGGGGTCAAGGCGAAGGTGTTTAAGAAAGCTATCACCACCGGACTGTCGTCATCGTATAACGTAAGTTTCAATGATGGTGACGTGCAGAACAAGGTATTGAACCTGCGCTGGAATGCCGGCTATACTTTACTGAAACGCCATAACCTGAGCGCCAACACTATCTGGCAACAGCGCGACATCGAAGCACGCGGCACTACGCGATCGCTCACGGCTACGCTGGCATACGCCTATAGCTTTTAGCGGCACGGGTCGCGAGGGCTGAATTCTCTGTTATAACTCTATTTCATTTACCATTCCCACGAACGGTTAACATTCTCTACCTTTGAAGCTGAATTGCTTTTGAAATGAATCTGGCTTCTTCCCTGGAGGATAAAATATTTGGAATTATCGGTGCTGCGGGCGACCGGCTCGGTGTGGATACCTATGTGGTGGGTGGATATGTGCGTGATCTGATCCTGAATCGCCCGTCCAAAGACATTGATTTTGTTTGTGTGGGAAGCGGCATTCAACTCGCACAGGCGGTGGCCGAATTGTTAGGTCCTGCAGTTCATGTAAATGTTTTCAAAAGTTTTGGTACCGCGCAGATTCGCTACGAAGATCTTGATCTTGAGTTTGTTGGTGCGCGTAAAGAATCCTATCGCAGTGATTCACGCAAGCCTATCGTTGAGGATGGGACACTGGACGATGACCAAAAGCGCAGAGACTTTACCATGAATGCGCTGGCGATCAGTCTGAACAAGAATACATTTGGAGAGCTGATCGATCCCTTTAACGGCATCGATGACATGAAGAAAAAAATGATCCGCACTCCGCTGGATCCTTCCATAACTTTTTCTGATGATCCGTTGCGTATGATGCGTGCTGTTCGCTTTGCATCGCAGTTGAGTTTTGATATTGATCCCGATACATTCGAAGCGATTATGAACCAGGCTGAGCGCCTGAGTATTGTTTCGCAGGAGCGCATTACCGATGAACTCAACAAGATCATTCTGAGTCCTGTGCCTTCTTACGGATTCAAATTACTTTTTCACAGCGGCATGCTGAAATATTTCTTCCCGGAGATGATCGCGCTGCACGGTGTTGAATATGTAGGAAGCAAAACACACAAGGACAATTTCTTTCACACGCTGCAGGTATTGGACAATGTATCGGTTATGTCGTACGACCTGTGGTTGCGTTGGGCTGCTATACTACATGATATAGCCAAACCTGCAACCAAGCGTTTTGATAAAGTGCATGGCTGGACTTTTCACGGTCATGAAGATAAAGGCGCACGCATGGTGCCCGGTATATTTCGCAGGATGAAATTGCCGATGAATGAGAAGATGTTGTTTGTGCAGAAACTCGTGAAGCTACACTTGCGCCCGATCTCGCTGGTGAAAGAAGTGACAGACTCTGCTATACGCAGATTGCTCTTTGAAGCAGGCGAAGACACCGATGCGCTGATGAAGTTGTGCCGTGCCGACATCACCTCCAAAAACAACGATAAGGTTACACGCTTTCTTAAGAACTTCGACCTCGTAGAACAGAAGATGCGCGAAGTAGAGGAGAAGGATAACCTCCGTAACTTCCAGCCTCCGGTAACAGGCGATGAAATCATGCAAATGTTCAACGTACCTCCCGGACGGATCATCGGAGAGATCAAGGAACAAATCAAAGAAGCCATCCTCGAGGGCCATATCAAAAACGATCGGGCAGAAGCGCTCGAACTGGTCATGAAGATTGCCCGCGAGAAAGGTCTTATACCCGAACGTGCCGGGTAAGAAACTATGCAGCTTTGCTCAGCAGTTCAATAAATTTTTCGCGTGTTACGGGTTTGATGATATACTCCCGCACATTCTCATTGCTCTGGGCGCGGGTAATATCGCGCGGATCAATGGAAGAACTTACCATATAGATGAGAATCGGTTTTGATAAGTTGGTTTTGAATTGAGAGTAATCATCCAGGAACATCCAGCCGTCAATATAAGGCATGTTGATGTCGAGGAATATATAGTCGGGGAGGGTTTCAGAATCGCGTGCATGGTCTTTCAGAAAGTGAAGTGCATCTTCAGCATTCTCAAATTGTAAAATCTTATCAGTAAGCTGCGCGGCCTTGATGGTTCGCGAAGCCGTGATCTGGAATACCTTGTCATCGTCAACAAGGGCAATGATGGGAGTCTTATTTTCCATCGCTCTGGTACTTGTTAAAATTTATCGTGAAGGTAGCGCCTTCGTTCTCCTGACTCGAAATACTGATCTCGCCACCCATGGCTTCAATTTGATTCTTTATCATGAATAATCCAATACCCCGGCTCTCCGGGTGGCGGTGAAATGTTTTTCGCAGTTTGAAAATCTGGTGACCATAGCGGTCCAGATTTATACCTAAACCATTGTCGGTTATCTGCAAAAAAATATTATCCTTCTCATTAAACGTTTTAACCCGTATCACGGGTGTCCTTCCCGGATAAATATATTTCAGTGCGTTGCTCAGCAAATTCAGCAATACACTTTCGAGGTAAATGCGCGGGTATTCGATCATCGGAACAGCCGAAAAATCCGCTACGATATCAGCTCCGGTCTCCGTGATACGCGCACTCAACATGGCTTTTACATGATTGAATACTGCTTCAAAGACGAGGTTCTGCTTTTCGATGTTTTTGTTCTGCTTGATCTTTAACACCTCATTCAGTTCGTGCAGGGTATTGAGTGTAGTTGCTCCCGACTCTTTCAGTAGTTTCAGGTATTCAGCTTTTTCTTCTTCAGACTCAGCTCCTTCCAGGAAATTTAAAAGCGTAAGTATATTTCCGACCGGAGAGCGCAGGTTGTGAGACACGATCTGTGTAAACTCTTCGAGCTGTTCGTTCTTGCGCTTCAGGTCTTCGGTGATCGCATGCAGCCTGATGTTCTGTTCGATGATCTTTTCTTCGGCCAGCTTACGATCCGTGATGTCGCGGAATTCCGTTACGCGTATAGTCCTACCGTGGTACGGTATATTTTTAGCATGTACTTCCAGGAAGTAACGCGTTCCGTCTTTGCGTACACCTTCAACGTCATACGGTTTTTCATAACCAGAGCGGATGTTTGCTATTACCAGCGGCTGCCATTCCGGAGCTACCAGCTCAACACCATTTTTCCCGATAAGGTCCTCATACGTATAGCCGGTGAGGTCGCACAAGCCCTGGTTACAGTCGATGATTACACCCTGATCGTGCAATCCCAACCCACCAAAAGAAGCTTCCTGTAAAATGCGGAAGCGTTGCTCACTTTCACGTAATTCCTGCTGAATGTTTTTGATAACGGTGATGTCAGTAAACGAACAGATCACTTCTACGAGTTTATGCTGTTCATTAAATATAGGCTCAGCATTCACGAGCAGCCACACCAGCTCATTATCGTTATTGCGGAGGAGTCCCATCACGATACCCCGTGCCGGTTTATGCGTGCGAATAACTTTCGGTACAGGATGTGATACGCCCGGAAAATCAGAACCATCTTCGTGAATCGCACGCCACTCGGGACTGAACGGAGAATTACCGATCAATACTTTCTCCGATACTCCGAGAAGTTCTTCTGCTGTTTTATTACAGAGTGTGATGGTGCCCTGGGCATCGTGCAGGAGTACACCAATATTAAGATTGCGTACGAGACTGCGGAAGCGGTATTCACTTTCGCGAAGTATATCTTCGGTGTGTTTGCGTTCCGTGATGTCCCATGCTATCGCAACCAGAACCTCCTGCCCAAAGTAAGTGCCTTTCGAAATCCGTACTTCCCGCAGAAATATACTGCCGTCTTTTTTCTTTCCCCACCAGTCGATCGATTGAGGTATACCTTGACCCGCGAGTGTAAATGCTCTTGCCAAAGCTGTGAGATCATTCTTGCCATCCGCGGCCAGAAACTCCGGTGTGCGTCCGATGAATTCACTTTTTGGGTATCCATACATTTCGGATGCACCGGTGTTTACATCAACAAAAGTACCTTCGGGCGTGAGTAAATATATTTCCTGCGCAACGGTATTGAAAAGCTCGCGATAGCTTTGTTCACTCTTGTGAAGCTGATCGATAGCTTTCCGTTCTTCGGTAATGTCGCGTGCAGTGGCTATAATTATTTCCTTCCCGAGATACGACCCCTTGGTGAGCTGTACATGTTTCAGAAATATAGTACCGTCTTTACGTTTCCCCCACCACTCAAAAGCCTGCGGTTGTCCTTGCAGTGCCAGTGTGGTTTGATGCGCCAGTGCTTCAAAGTTATTCCTGCCGGGTGCCGAAAGAAAAGCCGGGTTGTTGCCGATAAAATCTTTTTTGTCGTAGCCATACATCTTGCAGGCTGTTTCGTTTACATCAACGAATGTGCCGTCAGGATTCTGGATATATATAGCTTCGTTTACCGTATCAAACAGTTCGCGATAGCTTTTGTCGCGTTCCTGTACTTGTTCCTGTGCCGTTTTGCGTTCGGTGATGTCTAATGCTATACCAATGGTTTGCGTAACATTTCCATGGTCGTCTTTTTGAAATACAGTATTCCGGTTATGAATCCATCGCCATTCTCCGTTTTTATTCCGGATGCGGAACTGCGACTCCTTTACAGTATCAAAAGGTTCATCTTTCCATTTGGTAAATGTATGAAGGTCATCCGGGTGAATGATCGATTGAGGAAACTCACTTCCCATGCGCATGATGTCTTCCGGAGTATAGCCGCTAACGGATTTACCGGTAGTGTAAAGACTGCAATTGTTTACAACATCGTGTACATATAGTTCACCCGGCATCGTCTTCTCAATACTTTCGCGCAGGCGTATATTATGCTGGTTGACGGCTTCAATGCGTACCTGCTCCGATATATCCTGCATGGTGCCGAGCATACGTTCGGCATTACCATCAGCACCTGCCAGAAAGAAACCGCGGTCGTGCATAAAAGCATATACACCATCTTTCTTGCGAAAGCGATACGTTACATCGTATTTATAGAGTGATTTTTCAGCACGGGCAAGTTCTTCGAATGCGCGTGCGCGATCTTCCGCATGAATAAAGTCTCCCCACGTGGCGATGTCGCCCATCTCGTGAGCACTATATCCCAGTACTTCGTCTATATTTCCACTCCAGGCAATTTTACCTGAGGCAATGTGATAGTCATACACCACCTGTCCGGAAGAAGCCGTGATGAGTTCATAACGCATTTTCCAGTTTTCCTTCTCGGCATTCTTGAGCTTGAACTCCGTGATATCCTGTGCCGTGCCCGTCATTTTTACCGGATTGTTTTTCTTGTCGCAGATAACTTTGCCGACACCTTCTATCCAGTGAATGCTGCCGTCATGCCAGCGTATACGGTGCTGTACGAAGTAACTTTTCCGTTCGGCAAGCGCATCGCGTATAGCGGCCGTAACGATGTCTATATCTTCCGGCAAGATGAGTTTTTGGTATGATTCAAATGTACCGTTGAATAATTTTTTAGGTTGACCAAAGATGATATGTACGTTGTCAGACCACTTTACTTCATTGCTGCGAATGTCCCATTCCCAAATACCCATCTGGGCAGCATTAAGAGCCAGGGCCAGGTTGTTGCGGCTATCGCGCAAGGCTTTTGCAGCGCTGATCGTCTTTTGATTGTCAAGTGTCCTCTGTCTTTTGCTGCTAGCAACAGTTTTATTTTTAGGAGCGGAGGCAACGCGCTTTCGGCCAGGCATAGGAAATCTCTTTTGTGTTTAAGGTACAATTTTTTATCGTTCCTACAGGTAATAACCAGAACTATCGTTTTGTTGTTTAGTGTCTATATCGTAATTTTCAATACATCCAACCCTTCAATCCATGTTAAAAGAATTTAAAGAATTTGCACTGCGCGGAAATGTTATGGACCTGGCAGTAGGTGTTATCATTGGCGGTGCCTTCGGTACCATTGTAAATTCAATTGTAAATGACCTGATCATGCCCCTCGTGGGAATCGCCTTTCAGGCAGATTTCTCCAACCTATATGTTCCGCTGTCCAGCAAAGTAGCTTCCGGATTACCATTGGCAGAAGCCAAAAAGCTCGGCCCTGTATTTGCCTGGGGCAACTTTGTTACCGTAGTGTTAAACTTTGTTATTCTGGCCTTCATTATATTTCTCATGGTAAAAGGCATGAACTCACTCAAGAAGAAAGAAGAAAAATCACCAACCCCGGTAGAACCACCAGCTGATGTTAAACTGCTGACAGAGATTCGGGACTTGTTGAAGAGTAAGTAAGGAAAGGAAGCGAATCGGGTTTTCGGAGTGAGTAGAAGGAAGTCCGAAAGACGTAGAGGGAGATGGTCGAGAATTTATACGGTGCGGGAGTGAAGCCTGAAAGTTAACAGCTTCGAAAAAAACTGAACTCACTATATATAATTTTGAAGAGGTGCTGTGGGGGAAAATTACTTAGACGCGATACGTACACACTTTTTTAGGTCGTGTCGCAGTGCCTTTTCTTTTTAACCACTTTATCTATACTTTCAATTTTTCGGTCCATATACTTCAACCTTTGAGGCTAACATTGTACTAGGCGCTCACCATACATGCTATAATTCGAACGTTTTATTTTCCCAACTTCCGTCTTCATGACTTTCGGACTCCCCGACTTCCGGACGTTTTAACATTCCCAACATTCTTCCTTTCACGTAAACACGTACTCACCTACACAAGTGCCCACGTAACCCTAAACACGTTGCTCCCCCGTCTCCTGAAACACCACCTCGGGACGCTTGTTGATGAGCGCCAGTTTATCCATCCAGGTAACTTCGATGGTGCTCACGCCAAAATCATCGACCACCTTTCCCTTGATAGCATAGAACCCGCGACCGCGCAACGGGTACTTGGCAGCGATGTCGGGAAAGTGAACCGTGTCAAAGACTTCTCCGAGATGATCGTAGAACGTACCGAAGTGCATTTGTTGTCCACTCTTTGTATAGGCATTCTTGGATGTTACCAGATAGCCAACTATATATACCGACTTTCCATTTTTACCCGGCAGTTCGCGCGCCAGTGTGTCGCCACGATCGGTTGTTTTGAGCAGGCGAAACGGATCTCCCAACGGGAAGCCTAACAGTTCTATTTCGTCAAATATATCTTCGAGTGGATTGTGCGTGAGCACGGGTAACGGGTAATCTTTCGGCTCGGTATCGAATAGATCTTCTACCGTTTTGTTTTTTGTTTTGGAATTGCTGAAATATAGCATGGCTTCCCAGAGCAGACGTTGTTTACTGCGTCCTGTAAAACGGAACGAACCCAGACGAATCAGAATACGAACCTGCTCAAGTCCCAGCGGTACTCTGCGCAGAAAATTATCCAGACTCTTATAGGTACCGTTGCGTTCACGTTCGGTAGGTATATATTGAGCAACTTTTGTTTCGAGACTTTTCAAATGGACGAAACCTACATAAATGCGATTGCCATGAATCGTGGTGAGGTAATCGCTGTGGTTAATGCAGGGAGCCTGTATATCCGCGCCACTCATGCGAGCTTCGTGAAAGTAAAATTCCGTTCGGTAAAATCCTCCGAAGTTGTTGATAACGCCTACCATAAATTCCAGCGGGTAATGTGCTTTCAAATATAGACTTTGATAACTCTCCACGGCATAACTTGCTGAGTGACCTTTGGCAAAGGAATACCCCGAGAAACTTTCGATCTCGAACCATACGCGATCGATGATGTGTTGCTCGTGGCCTCGTTCCTGGCACGATGTGACAAACCGTTCGCGTACACGCTGAAATTCTTCTCGAGACCTATATTTACCCGACATACCCCTGCGCAGTACATCGGCTTCGGTTAACGATAGCCCGGCAAACTCGTGTGCTACTTTGATCACATCTTCCTGGTATACCATCACCCCGAAAGTTTCCGCCATCAACTCATCCATCTTCGGGTGAATGGCTTCATATGTCCCACCGTTCTTTACAGTATGGTATCGCTCGATATAGGCACGCATCATTCCCGAACTTGCAACACCGGGGCGAATAATGGAACTCGCAGCCACCAGCGTGAGATAATCATCACACTGAAGTTTACCAAGCAACATACGCATGGCGGGCGACTCCACATAAAAACATCCCATCGCGCGACTGTTACGCAACAAATCTTTTATCTTATCGTCCTTCTTGAAATCATCAAAGCGATTAATATCAACCGCTATATTCTGGTTTCGCTTAACGTGCCGGATGGTTTCTTTAATGTGCCCAAGTCCACGCTGACTGAGTATATCAAATTTATATATACCAAAGTCTTCCGCGTTATGCATTTCAAAGTGTGAAACCGGATAGCCTTTCGGTGGAAGATCGGTGGCGGTATAGGCGTAAATGGGTTTCTCGGTAATAAGAACACCACCGGCATGAATAGACATGTTGGCAGGCAGTTCCTTGTCAACGATATAGGATGCGTAATTATATACCAGGTCGCGGATGTGATCGCGCCCGTTGTTATCAGCCGGGTTCTCTACTATATCGTTGATCTCTTCTTTCGGCAAGCCGAATACTTTACCAAGCTCGCGCAGGATCGAGCGCCCCTGGTAGGTTACGTGTGTACCGAGCAGGCAAACGTGATTCTGTCCATACTTCTCAAAGATATAGTTGTAGATGGCATCGCGATTGTCCCACGAAAAGTCGATGTCGAAATCAGGAGGTGATGCGCGTTCTTCGTTGAGGAACCGCTCAAAGTATAGATTCAGCTCAATGGGATTCACGTTCGTGATGCCTAGACAATACGCTACCGTGCTGTTCGCCCCACTGCCGCGTCCTACAAAATCATAGCCATTACGTTTGGCAAAGTTGATGAGGTCGTACGTGATGAGGTAATAAGCAGTGAATTCTTTCTTGTCGATGATGGACAATTCTTTTTCGATGCGCGTGCTCCAGATCGTTTCATCATCACCATACATTCGCTTATAGCCTTTTCGTGTTTCTTCGCGCAGGTATAGCAGGTCTTCTTCCTTACTGGTATGAAAGAACTTTTTGTTTTTGTCTTCTCCAAGTTTGCACTCTATACTACATTTTGAGAGTAACGATTGTGTGTTCTCAATCAACTCCGGATGCTGCGCGAATTTTTTAAGAAGCTCCTGCTGCGGTATCATATACTCATCAGACCGTGCCTGCTGATACTCCGTTAATTTACTCAGCAACGTGTTGTTGGCAATGGAACGCAGCAGGCGATGCGCATTGAAATCCTTGTGCACAAGCTTGCCGCTTTTGTTGCGGGCAGGAGGGAGGAATGTCACCGGGTGCAGAATCACAAACTTCTGCGGGTAGTCGGTGCGTGGCGTGTAGAACGAGAACTGATTAAGCTGAAAGGGTTGAACTCCTATATATTCATTTACACGCAGCAGTTCCGGACTTGTTTTGTCGAAGGGGTATATAACAAACACGTTGGTAAACTCCGGAGCCCGTGACTGAAACTCTTTTGCCTCGCGATTATACCTGGAAAGAAAACGGTTTATTTCTTCAAACCCGGCATTGTTTTGCGCAATGGCTATATAGAGCAGCTCATTCCCGTTTCTGAATTCAACACCTACGGCTATATCAAGTTCGTACGGTGTGTCGTTGAATTTCGTTAACCCGTTTTTATCAGCACGGTGATTGCTGCATAATCGCAGCATCTCCATATACGATGCCGTGTTGTTGATCTCCGTCAGCACCAGCTTATGCAC
This sequence comes from uncultured Chitinophaga sp., assembly GCA_902168205.1. GTDB lineage: Bacteria > Bacteroidota > Bacteroidia > Cytophagales > Cyclobacteriaceae > Ohtaekwangia > Ohtaekwangia kribbensis. Next base: position 1,766,076 of record CABHOK010000003.1, read on the forward strand.
ACCACAACGCTTCGCTTCTTCAAACAGCGCCTTCACCGGAAGCATTCCGTATTTAAAGCTGAACCCGGTGTGACAGTTGAGAAACATCTTTTTGAGCTTTGAGGTTTTAGCTGTGAGCTGCGAGTTTTGATTGATATGCCAGTAAGTATACGTTTACTATATATCGATTAAGTTAGGTGATCAGTGATTATACTTCCATTCTGTTCATGGAGGCAAGTACGAGTTTTATTTCTCCGTAACTATAGTCTTCGCCTAGTGCTTCTTTTATAGGGGAGAGTGCCATGCCGCCTACGCGTTCTATCGTTTGTCGGATGGTTTGAAGTTTTTCCGGATCGATTACTTTATCGATGGGCAGTTGTCCGCGTTGAACGTAGAAAGCCAGGTGTGTCTCAATGGTTCCGGGACTCAGTCCGCGGAGTACAGCAATTTTTTCGACCGGGTTTCCTTGCTGAAACAACGTGAGACTTTGTTGCTTGGTATCATTGTCGCGCTCTGGTTTATCTTTACGTATCCGCTTGGGTGCTTTCAGATGCATGCGTGAGGCAAGACCATTCGCCTGGCAATGATTGATTACCGCTTGCATAAACGTGTGTCCGTACTTTTCCACTTTCATTTGTCCGAAGCCGTTGATGTTTCGTACGTCATCGATACTATGCGGCATGTAGGCAGCGAGTTCCTGAAGTGTAGCATCCGAGAGAACAATATAGGCTGGTACATTTTCGTCTTCAGCCAGTTGCCTCCGCAGGGCACGCAGCTTGTCAAAGAGTTCAGTATCGTACTCTATGGTCTCAGAGGCTTCCTGCTTTTCTACGATGGCGCGCGATTGCGTAATCATTACACGCTCCATGCCTTTGAGTACGGCTATACTTTTCGTGGTAAGCTTTAACACCGGGTACGTACCTTCGGATTTGGCGAGATAACCCTGCGCTGTAATATCACGGATGATGCGGTTCCATTCTTCTTTACTCACATCACTTCCTATACCGAACGTTTTTAACTGTCGGTGATCATCGGGTATCTTGCTGCTGTTGGAGCCGCGGAGGAAATCAATAATATACCCTGCACCAAAGCGTTCCTGTAAACGCGATACAGCCGACAATACTTTCTGTGCTGCAATCGTACCATCGACACGCTCAACCTGTGCGAGACAAGAGTCGCAGTTGCCGCAGTAATCGTCAGCCGGTTCATCGAAGTAATTCAGCAAATATTTTCTTCGGCACGATGACAAGTCACCATACATCGCCATCTGATCGAGCTTGCGAAAAGCAATATTCGTCTGCTCCTGGTTTCCTTCTACCTCAGCAAAGTATTTCAGTTTCGTTACGTCACCATACGAATAAAACATCAGCGCTTCGCTATCCAGACCATCTCTTCCGGCACGACCAGTTTCCTGGTAATAGCTTTCTATATTTTTAGGCAGGTCCATATGCACCACATAGCGCACGTTCGATTTATCGATACCCATACCAAAGGCAATCGTGGCAACCATGATCTTTACTTCATCACGCAAAAACATTTCCTGGTGTCGTGCACGTTGTTCGCGTTCCAGGCCGGCATGATAGGGGAGAGCATCAAATCCATTTGCCTTTAAATTACTGGCGAGTGTTTCCGTTGACGCCCGCGAAAGACAGTATATAATACCCGATTCATTCTTACGCTTCGTTAAGAAATCATATAATTTATCCGTAGCACCTGCCTTTGGTTCAACGGTATAGCGAATGTTCGCGCGATTGAAGCTGGATATAAATATAGCCGGCTCTTTCAGCGCCAGTTTGTCGACTATATCTCTTCGCGTAAGATTGTCCGCAGTAGCGGTGAGTGCAATTACCGGTACCGCGGGGAGCGCGCGCTTCAGGTGGGCAAGCATCAGGTACTCCGGACGAAAGTCATGTCCCCAATGCGAGATACAATGCGCTTCGTCAATGGCAATGAGACAAACATGAAGCGAAAGTATAGTATTGAAAAACGGAGTAGGCGTAAATTTCGCAGACTGATTTTTCGGCAAAGCCGCAGTCTCTTCCTGTCGCAGTAATTTTTCAGGAGCCAGGTATAGCAATTTCAGTTCTTTCGAACGCGCCTTATCAAGAATCGCTTCCTGTTCAAATGACGATTGTGTTGAATTCAGGTAGGCGGCTTGTATACCGTTGAGACGCAAGGCATCGACCTGGTCTTTCATAAGTGCGATCAGTGGTGAGATAACAATCGTGAGACCATCCAGCATGAGCGCGGGCACCTGGTAACACAGCGATTTACCTCCGCCCGTGGGCATGAGCACGAACGTATCCTTCTTTTGCAATACACTTTGAATAATATTTTCCTGCTCAAGCCGAAAGGAAGAGTATCCAAAATGCGTTTGGAGAACTTGCAATGGTGACATATCTAAATAAAATCTAATAACGGTTAAAAATAGGAGGGTCATCATACAACGGGGATTGCAAGTTAATATTCTCCAAACATAATATCCTTATAATGTACCCAGCGGTTTTCAGCGCGCGCCAGTACAGTAATGCGGTCGCAGAGAAAATGCTGACTGTACGAAAAATCTTTCAGGTACGGCCAGGCTTTCAGAAAATCCTCCGGTGTTAATTTCTTGGCAATGGTAATGTGTGGCGTATACCCGGATTCTTCCTTGATCAGCTTCTCGAAAATATCACGCACCGGGTACTTGTTCACAATATCCATATATATAGTACGGTTCGAGCCGTTATAAAATACATTCAGGTTCTTAATGAAGACGTTGAACGGTTTGAACTGCGCAGCTTTGGCCTCTACATGACGCACAATATCATCCACATGCGTGTCGCTATATTTGAAGAGTGAAATGTGTGCTTTGGAATACCGGTCACCAAATTCGTGGCCGATCAGATAGTGTACATCGTCTTTCAATACCGATACATCACTCATGATGTGACGCGGAGGCGCAATGATAAAGAATAATTCTTTTACCGGGCTGCTGATCTTTAGTGCTGATGTTCTTCTCATAACCTTAAAATTTTTTTATTCCGTAACTGCTATATATTTTTTTATCTACATTCTTCCTTTCAGCCGGTTGTTGTTTCTCCCGCACGGCTTCTTACTTTCGGCTTCTTACTTCTAAAACCTACTTCCCCTTAAACATATTCATCTCCATCCGCACGCGCCTGCTCACATCGAGCGTTGTGGCGCGAACCACTTTCTCAACACCGTGTCTATGCTTGATATAGTCAATCGCTTCATAGAGGTTGATGCTTTCTGCGGTATCATCAAACAAACTGATCTGGTGATTGCCATGTACAAGACCGCTCAGCCGAACGCCCACCAACCGGATCAGCATTCTTCTATTATAGAGTTTATCAAACAACTGCGTTACCGTGCGTAGCAATACATGGTCAGACGATGTATAGGGTATATGTACCTGCTTTGTTTCGGTATCGAAGTTGGAGTAGCGTATCTTTACCGTTACGCATGAAGTAAGTTTCATCTGACTACGCAACTGGAAGGACACCTTTTCCACCATCGCGATGAGAATGGATTTCAGTCGCTTTACATCAATGGTATCTTCATCAAAAGTACTTTCTGTTGAAATAGACTTCTGCTCACTATAGGGAACCACCGGAGAGTCATCTATACCTTGCGCTTTGTTCCACAGCGATATTCCATTTTTACCAAACGCGCTCACCAGGAACTTCACCGGCATCTCGCGAAGGGTCGCAATGGTGCGCACGCCCATATCATAGAGAAAGGTAGTGGTCTGTTTTCCTACCATTGGAATTTTATCCACCGTGAGCGGATCGAGAAATTGTCGTTCCGTGCCCGGCTCTATATATTTATTAGCGTTGGGTTTATATTCACCCGTGGCAACTTTTGATATAAGTTTATTAACCGAAAGTCCCATCGATATGGTAAGGCCACTCTCTTTAATAATCTTATGGCGTAACTCCGTGGCCCATTTATAGGCACCGAAATATTTATCCATGCCACTCGCATCAATATAGAATTCATCGATCGATGCTTTCTCAAAAGCAGGCGCAGCCTCTTCAATCATCTCGGTTATTTCATGCGAGGCTTTACTATAAGACTCCATATCGCCCGAGATAACTTTAGCATCGGGGCACAATTGCAACGCGAGGTACATCGGCATGGCCGAGTGCACACCAAACTGGCGCGCCTCATAACTGCAGGCAGCCACCACACCTCTGCGACTGCTTCCGCCTACTATTAAAGGCAAACCCTGCAGGCGCGGATTGTTCTTGCGCTCAACCGCCACAAAGAAAGCGTCCAGATCAAGATGTATGATGTTCCGTTCCATGACGCTAAATAACTAAAAATATTAGTTAGATGTTTTTCTTTTCGACTAATTATTTTAGATTTGTGTCATCATTGAGAACAAAAAGGGAGTTAAACTGATTTTGCCATTCAGACTTATAAAACTCAATGAAACGTTGTGTGTAGTTTGCCTGAATCTCTCTCGCAGGGTTATGCGAGAGAGGCCTTCAGGGTTGTTTGTAAAACGAAGTCGATCGTATTAGCAGCGTGTTGTTTTTTCAGATAAACTATATCTGGGGAAACTCGATTTTTGTTTATTCAAATCGTACTTTGTAAATCGTAAACTTGTACCTTATATATAATGGCAACTGTTAATAAAAATCTGAAGTTCCTTCGTACACAGAAAGGACTTACACAAAAACAACTTGCAGAAAAGCTCGGCTTGAAGCAAGCCGCCATTGGCGCCTATGAAGAAGAGCGTGCAACCCCTCCGTTGTCTTCGCTGCTCGATATAACCAAGATATTCAATGTTAATCTGGATGCACTGGTTAGTCAGGACTTAAGCAAGGTATCAGAGAAGGATCGTAAAGCTGCACCATCAAAAGGTAAAGAAGTACTCGCGATAACCGTTGACTCCAATAATAAAGAGAATGTAGAGCTGGTATCACAGAAGGCTTCTGCCGGATACCTGGGCGGTTACCAGGATCCGGAGTTTGTAAAAGATCTTCCGAAGATAAGTTTACCCGTACTGCCCCGGAATAAAACCTATCGCGCCTTCGAGATACAAGGCGACTCGATGTTACCCGTGCAGCCCGGCAGTATAATTTTTGGAGAATATGTAGAAGATGTAGGCGATATCAAGAATGGTAAGCTATATATACTGGTAACCAAACAGGACGGTATAGTCTTTAAACGCGTTTTTAATTTTGCCGATGACGAAGGGAAGTTGCTTGCAGTATCCGACAACCGCCAGTACCAGCCTTTCTCCGTCACTGCCGATGATGTATTGGAAATATGGGCAGCGAAAGCATTTTTCTCTAACCAGTTTCCGGAAGGTAACGGAGGTAATCAGTCGGTATCCGATCAGCTGGCATTGCAGATTGTGAAGCTTCAGCAGGAATTGCAGGGAAAGAAAAAGTGAATGCTTAACCGTTATCCGTTAATGGTTGTCCGTTAATCGTAGAGTGAGACGGATGCTGTGTTAATGGATTTGAAAAAGATATATACTCTTTTTAGAACTATAGATATAGACACGCAAACTCTTGTCGGAGTGCGGAATGCTATGCTGTGAGTTTGGTATTTTGAAACTCCGTGAACCTCTGTGTCTCCTCCGTGTCCTTTGTGCCATTGGATTTATATACACGTTATTAAAAATGCCGCAGTCGTCCAGTTGCTTCTCGAGACAAAACTTCGAGAAAGTTCATGCCTATATAACAAGTAATACCGATTCCGCAGGACATAGTTCCGTTACCATAGAAGGCTATGCCATAACTATTATCGATGCCGATCGTCTGGCCTTCAAAAAAGACAACTATACCTTCGGACAAGTCCACAAACAGAAAGGAATTATAGCCCTGACGAAACGCCAGCAGGATCGGGAGCGGCATGTGCGTGCGATCGAGCAGGCTTTCTGTGCTTTGGTGGAGGCCGTTAGTGGTTAGGGTATAGGAGGCGTTTTTGCTTTTAAGAGGGTAGGGGTTCCTTTCAGAGAGATATAATCCAGGGCCACAAAGTTCTCGAAGAAGACACAGAGTTCTCAGAGAAATTTGTATTAACCTTTGTGAAGCTTCGTGTCTTTCTTTGTGTTCTTCGTGCAATGGGATTTCAATGCACCCTCTTCATTACCCACCGCTTACTATTGAGTTGATCCGGTTGGTTGTAGAGTTTTCTTTTCACCACAACGAATTCATATATAGCGCCCTTCTTGAGTGAACTGCTATAAACAGAGTCCGCTTGAAGCCTGATAACGTTGTTCTCTTTTTGCCACGTTCCATATACCCAACTCGGCAGACTCGATGACGCCATATAGTGAACAAACCTGCCGTTATCAGTTAACGCCAAGGTCTCCATCCAGGCCGTTGTAGGTACATTTCGCAAATGCCAATACCATCGTGTAAACCTGGAGCCGATCTGATCATGCCGCATATAGTACTCCACTAGCTTTGGTTTTTCTTGCGCGAAAGACAAGGTTGTAATAGATGCCAGTATTCCGATGATAATAAATCTTTTCATCTGCGTTTGTGTTCAAAACGACTGAAACCCGATACCCTAATTTAAGAACATTATAGCTATAACGATTTATGAACGCATGTATTTCAAGCTGACCGGCAAACCTCGAGAAGCTGTTGCCCCTCATTAATCAACTAGCTTAGATCCTTCGTGTTTCTCCGCGTCTTCTTGGTGGATTTTGTGTAATTGGATTTTAACCAACTTTTCTAAAGATTAAATATTCCATGAAAGATCAGGTTCACTCCCAGAATTAATGCGAGTATAGCCGCCAGTCGATACGCAGGTTTAACACTTCGATGGATCAAAATTCTCAGCTTGCTATGGTCTATAGGCGATTCGAAAAATCTCTTTGATCGTAATGTAGAATGATATCCTTCTGTTTGATCCAGATTGGAAAAGCTAATGGTATAATTACCTGTGTGACGTATTGAGAATCCCCAGCATTGAACTTCTTTTTGACCTTCACGCGTAGAAGAAAATAGAAGATAGTTTACACGGAAATTTGATGCGTCACTCTCGCCTGAAGTTATCTTAATAATCACCCGTTGCTCAAAGTCGATGAACCCCGCACCCAATACGGAGATTGAATAATACCCCGGCTCCTTAATTTCAAATGGATAATTACCATCTTCAAAATTGAAAACAGCAATCGGCTTTTTATAATACTTCAGAAGTACTTTAAGAGACCATGCAAGTAGGACTAACCCCGTGATCTCAATGAGAATCTTTGTTGCCATCTAATTATAGCGTGTAATCAATTCTTTTATTTGATCTGGCGTTTTATCAAGCCATGAAACATTTGTTTCATAATTCTCTTTTTCAGTTCTGATAGAGAAAAAGTTGCCAACGCTTTCAACGTATATCATCTCTATATTTTTGGATTTCGTGCCTGGAAATCAAAACAACCTTTTTATTATATTTAAAATACAGGACATAGATACTCACTGCGATAGAAGCTATCTTAACCAACAAACTGTCATTGTACTCATCTTTAAAAAATACAGTGGACGTCCCTAATACTAATGCCAGTATGGTTACAATTGTAAACGGAAAAACTGTTTTCTTTCTTAGTCGAAGTTCAATAATATTCATGAATTGTCAGTCTTTTTCCTTAGTTTCTCCTCGTGTACCTTTTTCCATTTCTCTTTGTACTCTCCAAAGTTACCTCGAAGCCTCTTTGTTGCTTCCTTGGCGTTTATCTCCCATGAACCGCCAATTGTTTTATCGTTTTTATTAAAGTGATCAAGAAGAATAGTGGTCGAATTGGAAAAAGTAGTCCATACTATTTTCACAGGCTTATTGATGACTTTAACTTGTTTCCCTTCTACTATTCGAAACTGTTTAATGTTCTTCTTATGGTAAGCGATCGCATCCTCCGTAAGAGTCAATTCCCTTTTGCTCAGCTTCGCTTTCTTAAAAGCCTCGAGGAAGCTAAAGAACTCTTTAAAAGCCTTCTCGTCATTCTTCAGGTTCCTATTATAAATTTGCCAATACCATCCGCCAGCCAATCCGAAGTGTTTTTTTAGATGTCCTAATAACCATATACTGAAAAAGTTAAAGTCAGGGTACTTGTCGTGTCGTAACTGTTCGGCTGAGGCAGCTATTTGAAAACCCGTTATGAAAGAATCAAGCGATTTGAAATTGAAATTTGTCCCCAGGAACATTCCTTTTCTCTTTTCCAGATGTATTAGAATGTCATATATATTTACTTGTTTCTTCATTTTTACCAAACTACATCTTGACTTAATTCTTTATTTCTATAATCATCAAAGGGCTTCACTTTCGTCAGCTCATAAGTTTTGATATCTAGTGCCCATATAGCAGAATTCTCAGACCAAGGATCAATAAGGATTTCAATAATTTGATCATCGGCTGTTCTTATAGCGTGAACCCATCGAAGTTCTTCACGATCAATTTTAGTCACCTTTCCTTTTCTCCAAATAGTAATATGGTCTCCTGCAATAATTGCCCAGTCGTTATTTTTACTTATTAATCCGCAGCTCGGGTCTCCATAGAAGTCATCGACAAGAATCTCTTCTCCGTTTCGTTTTTCAATCAAATATGCATCTTCGAAGATATGCCCGATAAAGTACCTTTCGGTCTCATCTAAAATACGCATGTCGGGATAATTTCTTTTCATTTGAGTTCTGGTTCAGTTATCAAACATTTTAACCTTTACGTATAGTACTCACCATCCCAAGGAGCTTGGAAAGATATAGTAGAACTTGGTTCCAATTCGACAATTTCATGTTCTTCATTAGGAACAAGCCCAAACACCACACCATCAATTACTGTTTGAAACGGTTTTACCTCTATATCTGAGAATTCAAATCTTCCTAACTCAGCGATCATTTCATCCAACTTCGTTCTCATCGCCGATGGATCAGCCTGAGATGTTACACCGGCAAACCAATAATTTGTTTTGATGTGATTCCCTTCTTTGTCGAATATATATAATACCACATACTCTTTTCGGTGGTTCTGCCAATCGGCCGCTGGTGCTCCATGGGGAAATACAAATGTCTCGTATCCAAAAAATTGTCTGCCATCCTCCTCTTTCCTAAAAAGTGAGTATGGTAATCTTCCATCCGTTGAATTGGTATTCTTTCAGGTATCATCTATAGTAGAATTGCATTAATTTATTTTCACTCATATCCCCCCGGAAACCAAACACCTCTTAATGTAGGGTCTTTCATGTTGGGTAGCACGTGTCCTTTATCAAGCGTGCTAATGTCTATATTTTCTATTTTGGTTTTTATCTCGGGGAGTTCCTTTCCTTTAAATACTTTTTGTTGTACAATGGAAATTGCATCAGCGTAATCAAATGCTGTTACTCCGCAGCCAAGTACCAAGCCAGGAGGGAGGTCTGGCAAGCTTCCTTTGAATTTTAACCAGTAACGTGTCATAGATATATACTTCCGGGCTCAAGCTATACTTAAAAATGCAAAGCGCCTAAATACAAATTTTTGATTCAATATATATTTATGGGCATTGTGCTTGTAGATATCAGAAAGTTTGTTACCTTCATACTTAAGGAGCCCATCTGGTTTCGCTTGTGTTAAAAAGCGGAACGAGATGGGCTTTTTGTGTTTCGAGACATTAGTGATATTATCATTTTGCTATCCAAAGGTTTGTTGATTAGATCAGCATTCATTGACCTGAGGATAAGATTGCTCTTATACCCTTAATCTTCATTCGGTTCTTAATCGTGTTACTATAACATGAAAAAGAACCATGTCACGGTATTGATTTTAAGTAGGCCATATACTGCCGTTAAACATCCAAGAAAGCAGGCTGCACGCTCATCTGTAGTGAGCACGCAATTGACCTGCGAGGTAGATAGATGCCTCCATAGTAAATATATACCTGAATATGTAATAGTCTATATACACCTAAAACGCTTGCACTATGAAAAAACTAATCTTACCAATGTTAATGATTGTGATTGCAATTTTTAATTCATGTGATGGGACAGAAGGGCCTCAGGGACCTAAAGGTGATAAGGGAGAAGACGGAGCCGATGGAGAACAGGGGCCTCCGGGTACAGCGAATGTGATCTATTCAAGCTGGTTTTACGCAGGCACGTGGTCAGGTTCTTCCGGAGCCTGGTTTGTTAACAAATTTGACTCGCAATTTACGCAGTCGGTGCTCGATCGTGGACTGGTATATACGTACTTAAAATTTCCGGGCAACAATGCGGTATTTCCACTGCCAATTTCTGGTGAGCCATATTGGAATTTTTACTTCTTAAACACCGGCGGTATTACGTTTGTAACCAACTTCTATTTAGCTCCTGGTGCAGATATACAATTCAGGTATATTATAGTACCTGGTGGTGCTATTACATCTGGAAGGAAAAGTAACATTGATTTTAAGAATTACGATGCTGTTAAATCTTACTATGGAATTCCAGATTAATTATGAAAACTTCTTTGAAGAATTATAAGGCTGACTCGATATTTGAAAGTACATTACATCGTTCACTTGCTTTCACTATATTGGTAATTATGGTCTTTGTTCTCACCGGATGTCCTGATGACTCCGAGGTAGGAATCGAAGGTTGTACAAATCCTAATGCTACGAACTATAATCCCAATGCTACAAAGGATAACAACAGTTGTTGTTTGAAAGGCGAAGACATCTATGTGCAGAATGTTTCAATATTTGATTTAAACGTGAATAGTAATTATTACGGCAAGGCTATATCTGTCTTTCAGTTTAAACAAATCGTAGAGACAACCACGGGTATAGGAGCGTGTTATAACATGGAATGCAACACCAATCTAGTTGTTAAAAACCTCACTAATAAAACTATATCGTATAGCTACTACATAGATTTTACCTTGAACGCTGTGCATTGGACAGAGCAAAATGCAGTTACAATTGGCCCCGGAGGATCAACAGATGTAGGCTTGGTAAACAGCAGATGCGGAAGAATTGATTTAGGGTATATGGTAATATTGACAGACGTTATTTCATATAACTAGCACAACATCGACTCGCACAATCATATACTAAACACAACTATAAATACTATAATTTGAATGCAATGAGAAAATTTTCTCTTTACACTATCATATTGTTTTTGCTTGTTAAAGAGGCCCAAGGACAAGGTGAAGTTTACCAAATTGGAGATGGCAACAATTATGCTGCCGCTGTTAAAACAGAGAAGTTTCAATATTTTGCCGCGAGTCAACAACAGGACAATTGGTGCTGGGCTGCCTGCATTCAAATGGTATTGAATTATCAAGGTGTATATATAGACCAGTGCTCAATCGTTAAAAAGGCTTTCGGGCTATCGCAGTGCGTCAATAAACCAGCCGATTGTTATACTATTCAGGCGGGAACGAGCGGCTGGATGATTAATGAAAGGTCAATACAGGCAGAAGTTGACTTCAGTCCAACTGTATTTAAATTAATTGATCAACTGGCATACAAGGATCCGGTTATTATTGGATTGAATATACCAGGACAAAGTGTTGGACATGCCTATGTATTAACTGCAGTTTTTTTTCAATATGATCAAAATAAGAAAAAGGTTCCCTACAAGGTTGTGTTGCGCGACCCCTGGCCTACAAATCAGTCCAGACAAGAATTTAGCTGGAATGATTTCATAGGCAGAATAAATTGCATTACATACGTTACTTTAAACTAATTCGGTATGAAGAAACTATTTTTGATTTTTATAATTACTATAACATTTTCCTTAGAGGCGAAATGTCAAATTTATAGTCCGAATTTAATTGGCTATGCAGGTATAGGGACCATTTTTTATCCTGATGGATTTTATCAGGGCGAAGTTTACAATGGCTTTGCAAATGGAAGCGGTACTTTCTACTGGTATGATGGTTCTTTTTTTTCAGGTACTTTTTACGCGGGCCTGTATAATGGCGCTGGTGTTTTGGTATCGCGATTCTACGGGTATATTAACGGCTGTTGGTCAAATGGAATCTTCGTTGGAAACTGTGTAAATATATATAATCCATATATCAGTAATAACGCTGTTGAGAGCGAAATTAGGAGGGTACAACGATCACTTCCAGACGATTCTAGAATAACGAGCCATGATCCCGATGGATATACAATTACAAAAGTAGACGCCAATACGCAAATGGGACAAACATTGTTGGGTCGATTCACCAATTAAATTATAGGTGTACACACCATCTGTAATTCCTGTGCTTTAAACAGTTATACCAACAAAGGGATTCCGTACAGCACATACTATATTTCATAGTACACGCGTGCCAGCGGAATGACGACTTGTTCTTCTTATGTGCAACTATAGATGTGGTAGACTGATGAAAGAACATCAAGCGCACGTCATGCCGCCACTGCTAGCTTAATCGGGAGATGAATGAACCTATGCGGCATCCCCGTGAGGGCGATCTCATTGAAAGCTCCGTATATTTACTCATCTTCATATTGCCAATAGAACTGCCGTTCATCGCTACTGATAACTTGACGTACAGATTTACCTTTTATGATTCTCCAATGAGCAGTATAGGTTCCTGCACCATCAGAGAACATTCCATAGAGTATCCATCCACCTACAGACTCTACTAATTTGAAGTATTCTTCATTCAGATAACCTGTATAACGCGGATTGTACATTCCCGAGACGTTTAGTGGAATTTCTTTACCCTTTACTTTCAGCGTTAGTTTTATCAACTGGTTTCGCGGCAGTTCAAGTCCGAAATCTTTACCAAACCACACCGCACCATCAATCAGACATATACCTTTACTTCCGTCAGCAAGGCAGGTATCGTATTTATGTTTAGTAATGTTAAACGGTTCTACAACGCCAGTAAGTGTAATGCCTTTGCCAAGCTCGATGGTGGAAGTAACGTTTTGTGAAAACCCATACAGGCATAACAAAGTAAACACAGCGGTAAAGAATATTTTCATTGTATATAATTGCAATACAAGATATATAAAAAGAAGAAGCGCCCCGTTAATTCTGTGATGTATATTTTGACACCACCATCCGTAATTCTGTGTTTTGAACAGCTTTACCAATAAGGGGATTCCGCACAGCACATACTATATTTCATAGTACACGCGTGCCAGCGGAATGACGACTTGTTCTTCTTATGTGCAACTATAGATGTGGTAGACTGATGAAAGAACATCAAGCGCACGTCATGCCGCCACTGCTAATTTAATCGGGAGATGAATGAACCTATGCGGCATCCCCGCGAGGGCGATCTCAATCTGTGTGTTAGTATGCATAATATGCGGGCTCCGGGATAGACTGGATACGAAAGATTACGTTATGGGGTAAAGGGAACTATAAAATATTCCCTTTTTCCAATCTCCGGAAGAACGCAATCTAAAAGCTCTTTTAACCAATTGATGTCTTCAGGTTTGTGAGGATCAATGTTTACATCTAGCAACATAATTATACTCGCATCGATGTAATGATCTGTATACATGATGTCAATGAATTCAGTCTCCAATCGTTCGAATGCTTTTTTGGATCGGATAGGTTTTTGATTTCGATATACTTATCTAAAATGACTCCCATTGTAGTGATACTGTTGATAAATGTTGAAGCCTCCATGGACGTTTACGTATTCTAACTTTGCCGAAGTATAGATGGGCGTTCATAGCTTCACCAAATATTTTTTTTAAGTTTTTCAGTCATAGCATAACAAGCGCCATTGCGGCAGATGGCAAATTTGTCTGCGCATATTTTCTCGGTGCGATCGGGGTATTTAATTAGTATCTGAGCTCTCGTGTCGGTATCGGTTTTGATGCCGTTGAACTTGGGTAGACTATTTAGTTCGTTTAGAAAACTGTTAACTTCCTTGCGTCCTTTTAAGATTCTTATTTTCTTCTCGTCATCAAACCACTGCTCAAACTCTGAACATGGAACACTTCTCCTTGTCGCGATGGTCATGTTAACTGATGTTATTTCAATTATGGGTGTCGATGTGCTCGGTTGAAAGCCTAGCAAAAGAAACACAATGGTTATAAAGCTCGTCATATAGTTGTACAATATAATTTATTCAGATTTCTCACTAAATATGACAGAGGATCTATAGTTGATGTTGCAAATTCGGGCATCTCGTCTACAATCGTATATACCGAATCGCACGGTGTTGTTTGCCCGTAAGTTATTGCATGCGTCTAAGGGCATATCAAGAGGAGCAAGAGGAATGCGCGGGCTATCATGGAGGAAATATAGTTGGATATTCGAATCCTTGAGCGGGCGTAGAAAAAAAAATTGATGTAGAATCCATTACTTTGAACGACTATTCAACCAGGGGATTCCGCACAGCATATACTATATTTCATAGCACAAGCGTGTCAGCGGAATGGCGGTCTATTGTTCTGGTGTGCCATAGCACAATTTGTCTGGACTGATGAAAAGAACATCAAGCGCACGTCATGCCGCCACTGCTAACTAAATCGGAAGATGAATGAACCTATACGGCATCCCCACGCGGGCAATCTTAATCCGCGTAATTTATTTGTGGAGAATGTAGTAACAATAAATAATTTATATATCTTAGCAGAGTAGAGCCCATCTATCGCTTCGGAAGAAGTGGTGGATGGGCTTTTTTTTGCTATAAACTGAGGCATGTATAGTAATTCGGAAACAAAACTGAAGTATTCGGAAAGAATATATGGGCATTCGGAAGAAATGATATGTAATTCTGATGGAGAAGGTCATCTTTAGATTAAAACAGGTAAATAGTTAAACCGAAAAGGTAACTAATGAGATTAGAGCTAAAACGACTATGTGAAAATGATACCTATGAATTTTAAATATCAAGTAATACTATTAGGAACACTTACTAAGCTAAGCGAGGATATCATTGAACTATTGTTCCGGCAGATTGAAGATCTCAAGCTTTCTAAAGATGCCTATAAAATTATTAGAGAAAATGATTTTGATCAAGAATACAAAGGTAATCAGCCTACGTATGTCCTATATTTTGGTGATAAGGCAGGAGATCATAAAGATGTAAATTATGTCGAGAAGCTACTTAAGGATGGCAATGCTATCCTCCCGATTTATTATGATTCTTTCAGTCGAGAAATCCCAAAAATACTCGAAAATCAAAATGGTTTACGATGGGAAAATGCAAATGAAATGAAGGCTGTAAATCTGGCATTAGAGTCCTTCGGAAAATTAAGAAGTACCCGTAAGGTTTTTATAAGCTACAAACGAGATCAATCAACATCAGTTGCAGTACAATTATTTGAAGCATTAGAAAGAGCCAACTTTGATGTTTTTCTAGACACTCATTCTATTAAACAGGGTGAGCCTTTTCAAGAAGAACTGTGGCATAGGATGACTGATTGCGATGTAATTGTGTTATTGAATACTTCAAATTTTTTAGAGAGTCAATGGTGTAAGGACGAAGTCGCGGAGTCAAGTGCAAAGAAGATAGGTGTTATCCAATTAGTTTGGCCGGATCACAAATTAGAATCGATGGCAGAAATTTGTTTTCCTCGGCAGTTAAAGAAGCATGATTTCAAGGATGGAATTTACGATAAAAAGGAAGTTTCAAAGCTAGTAGATGATACAGTAAATGAAATCGTCAGCCAAGTTGAATCTGTTAGGGCAAGAAATTTAGCTTCTAGGCAAGACGGATTGATAACTAACTTCTTAAACATTGCCAGGAAACACGGAAAGGATGTTAGCCTTCAACCTGAACGATTTATAACACAAGCTATCGGCGGTGATAGGAAAAGAGTATTTATTCCCTTAGTTGGTATACCTCAGTCGATCAATTGCGAGCAATCATCTGCGCTTAAAGACGAGATCAGTGAATCTAACATTGACAAGATATTCCTAATCTATGATGATTTGAGAATACGTGAAAAATGGCTGAAGCATTTGGATTATCTCAATAATCATTTGGATGTAAAAACAATCAAGATGCAAAACTTTGAAACATGGCTGCTAAACAATTGAAAAATATTTTTTTGTCAGCAAGTGTTCCTCTTCCGGAAAGAAATCCGAAATACTACGAGACAGCAGACATTATTGCAATTCGTGATGCGGTGATTGCTCTGGCAACTGTTGTGTTGCCTATGCATAGGATAGTTTGGGGTGGCCATCCCTCTATTACACCTTTGATTTATTACGTAATGCAAAAACTCAATGTGAATATTCAAGATCACGTTCGGTTGTATCAATCACTTTTTTTTGCAGACAAGTTTCCAGAGGATAATAATCAATTTCAGAATATAGTCTTTACAGAAAACATAGGAGATGTACATTCGAGTGTTATGCACATGCGTAAAAGAATGTTTTCTGAAAATAATCTCGTTGCGGGAATTTTTATCGGTGGCATGGAAGGTGTTGAAGTAGAGTTTAGAATGTTACGTGACTTTCATCCCAACGCATTATTGCTGCCAATTGCAAGCACTGGTGCGGCAACAAAAATTGTTTATGAAACAATGTTCCCTAATGAGTTGAAGAACGAGAGATTAGTAAAAGACTACGGATATATGAGTGTATTTCAGAAATTTTTATTGGATAAACTTTAAAGCGATGGGACGAAAAGTTTTTGTATCATACAAGTATAGTGATACTAAGGTTCAGGATTTGAATATATATGAAGAAAATGCATTTGGAAGGGTGAAAGTTGCTACAAGAGCAAGGCATTATGTTGATGAGTTAGCTAAAATTTTAGATAGTGGAGATAACATTTTTAAGGGAGAAGACGATGGTCAAAGCTTGAAAGATTTTTCTGATGAATACATTGCCTCAACACTTAGAGATAAAATCTATGATAGTACAGTAACGATTGTCTTTGTCTCAAAAGAAATGAAAAATTTCTTTTACCCTGAAAGCGATCAATGGATACCTTGGGAGATCTCCTATTCCCTAAGACAATCAACCAGAAATGGGCGAACAAAAACTTGCAATGGTATTCTTGCAGTTGTGCTACCGGACGAAATGGGTAGTTATGACTACTACATTACTTATAATGATACTTGCGAGTGCCGATCACTCAATACACCATTTCTTTTTAAAATCTTGAATAGAAATATGTTTAATCAGAAAAAGCCATCTACAACACAATGTGTAACAGGTGTCCTGGTCTACTATGGCGATAGTTCTTACATCGATTCTGTTAAATGGGAAGATTTTAAACGCGCACCTAATTCATATTTGGACAAAGCAATTGTGCTGAGAGATAGATTAGAAGAATATGATATTATTAAAAATGTTGACTAAAAGAAGACTATGGAATTCAATACTTATCAAGAGCATGCAAAGAAAACAATCCAAAAAAATGAAAGCGTGCAACACCTCTCAGAAATAGTTCCCTTTTTGGGTATCATAGGGGAAATTGGATCAGTTGTTAGCCAACTCAAGATCAAACTTAGAGAAGGAGAATCATATATAGCATTTAAAACTAAGTTAAGTGAAGAACTTGGAGACGTACTTTGGTATGTAAGTACAATTGCATCACAGAATCAATTAACGTTAGAGGAAGTTGCTCAGCGGAATTTAGAAAAGATTCACGACAGGTTCCTGGTTAATGATTATTCTGAATATAAAGATTTTGACGCAGAATATCCAGATAACGAAAAATTTCCTGATGAATTTGAGATAGAATTTATTTCATTCGAAGAGGATGGAAAAAAGAAACTGAGAATAATTGATAAGAGGGATAATAAACCAATAGGTGATCCTTTAACAGATAATACTTACCAAGAAGACGGTTACAGATTTCATGACATATTCCACTACGGCTATTTGGCTATTCTAGGGTGGTCGCCTGTTATTAGAAAATTATTATCTATAAAGAGGAAAAGTGATCCTTCGATTGATGAGAATGAAGATGGTGCTCGTTCTCAGATTACAGAGGAGTTGGTATCCTTGTTTGTCTATCACCATGCTCTTGAGCATGAACTTCTCAAGTATAGTAAGGGCGTTGATTCGGATGTTATTAAGCAGGTTAAAGCACTTACTGGGAACACGGAAGTTCGAGCATGTAGTGGAAAACAATGGGAGAAAGCAATTTTGGTTTCGTATGAAATATACAATAAGTTGATTGCTCATGATGGAGGCCGCGTTTTGGTTAGCAAGAAAAATCGGTCCTTGATTTATCTTGGAAAAAACTAAATCTAATTTTCATGCATACAACAATAGGAGTTCGCAGATTGGAGAGTATGTTTGGTGTGGTAAATAGAATGATGGCAAAAAGCATTCACATTCACGTAAAAAGAATCAGACCAAAGCCTAGTGTCGTTTTTGATACTTATTGGAAGTTTGCGGATGAGCGTCAGAAGATTTTCTTCAAACGCCTCAATGGAGAATCTGGACGTTGGACGGATGACCCAATCCTGCGAGTGTATAAATTTACGAATGCGTACCGTGTTGCTGATCGTGTAAGTCAGTATCTAATTAAAGACGTTATCTATACTGGCAGTCAAGAACCACGTGAACTACTTTTTAGAATTCTTCTTTTCAAGTTATTTAACAAGATCGAAACTTGGGAAGCAATTAGAACGGAAGTCGGTCAAATTACTTATAGCGAATACTCTTTTAATGCGTATAACCAAATTCTTGAGCGTGAGAGGCGGAAAGGTAATTCGATTTACTCCTCCGCATATATAATGGCATCAGGCTCAACTTCTTTTGGTAAGAAGTTTAAGCATCAAAATCATCTCGCTTTATTGGACCTAATAATACAGGACGGAGTGGCTGAGAAGTTATCTATGCTTCCAACGATGGAACAGCTCTATGTTCTGTTGAAGACTTACCCTACCATTGGTTCTTTTTTAGCCTATCAATATGCTATCGATATTAATTATAGTACGTTGACTAACTTTTCCGAAATGGAATTTGTAAAAGCTGGACCAGGCGCTATTGACGGAATCAAAAAATGTTTTGTTAGCATTGGTGAATATAGTGAGGAAGACATTATCAAATGGATGGCCGATATTCAATGCGAGCAGTTCGAAAGACTCGGTTTGAAATTCCTTACTCTTTGGGGACGCAATTTACAACTCATCGATATACAAAATCTTTTCTGCGAAGTCGATAAATATTCGAGAATTGCGCATCCTGACATTGTAGGTAAGTCAAATCGAACAAGGATTAAGCAAAAGTATATCGACAGAAAACTTGGTCCAATTGATTTTTCCCTTCCTCCGAAATGGGAAATTAATAGTCCTAAACCATTATAAGACTATGGACATAACAAAAAATATCTTCATAAGTCACAAGGGTGAAGATGATGAGTCTGTGCAGAGATTAAAGGAACGATTAAAAGAAAATGGCTACGATGTTCGAAACAGTTCAGTTGATAGCACTAAACATCAAGACAAAAGACCTTCTGATGAAAAAATCGAGCAGGATTTAAGAGATGGGATTAATTGGGCCGGAACATTTATTTGCTTACTTGGTCCAGATACTTATACCAGTGATTGGGTCAATTTTGAAATTGAGCAAGCGCATTTAATGGGTAAAAGGATAGTGGGAATTTACATCCATGGAAGTAACGAAGCTGTTGAATTGCCTGAAGCATTTAAAAAATATGGGGGACCACCTATCGGGTGGAACTCACTAGACAAATTGATGGACGTCTTAGATGGAGAAAATATTCCTGCGGAAAATCCTGATGGAACAATTAAAGAACCTATCTATACTATCACGCGAGTAAAATGCTAACAAAATATGGGATACTTTTCTTACAAAATTGAGCATGATTATGGACTAGCTCCAAACCCCTTTGGGGGATTCTGCACAATTGCTGTTTGTAAACCTACTATTAGAGCAAACAAGAATCTTCACATTGGAGATTGGATATTTGGAACTGGCAGTGCCAAACTCAAGAATTTAAATCATCTCATCTTTGCAATGAAGGTTGAAGAGATTTT
Source organism: uncultured Chitinophaga sp. (assembly GCA_902168205.1). GTDB lineage: Bacteria > Bacteroidota > Bacteroidia > Cytophagales > Cyclobacteriaceae > Ohtaekwangia > Ohtaekwangia kribbensis. The sequence continues at coordinate 1,785,906 of CABHOK010000003.1, forward strand.
ACCTATGGAGAATTATTGGGACGATGAAAGGTTTCAATATAAAAAGCCGGTTGTGAATGGAAGTTTGGTTCAGATGTACGGAGATAATTTTTACTACAAAGAGAAGTCAGGAAAATGGGGTCAATTGAATTCAGCTCATTCGTTGGAAAGTGGTAAGGTTAATAGAAAGCATTTGGAAATTGATACTGGCGGGAAAAATGTATTGATCTCAAAGGTATTCTATTATTTCGGTGATAAGGCTATTATTATTCCAGAACGATTCAGAGAAATTTGTAATAAAGGCCGCAATATGAAGAGTGCTTCTATCCCGATTCCTGTAGCTGGAAAATTCATTCAATGGTTAGAGTCAAAACACAAAGTTGGCATTCATGGTGATCCTATAGATTGGAAGAAACATTTGAGATGAATGTAAGGTCAGCGCTTAACCCTTAGTCGAAATCAGCAGTTCCCGAATATCTACATCCAAAATCTCAGCTATCGACTTCATATCTTTCAAGGGTGGCTGAGATTTATTCGTACATATAGCTGAGATAGTGTTTGCAGATTTGCTCATTTTCTTCCTGATCAAAACAGCCTGTATACAATTAATCATTTCCATAAAAAAAACTTTAAGTATAGGTACTGCTTATAGTTATAGAAGTTAGTCTGGGGATAGTATAAGTTATACCTATAGAAGTATAGGTTCTGCTTACACTTTTATCTCTTATCCATCATTTTAAAGCATCATACCTTTGCAATGATATAAAATGAATTGCACTATGGATGATAGTAAAGGAAAAAGTATTTTTCTTCCGCAAAACAGTATGCTTACTGAGGATGCTGTTAAATATCTCGATGACATTTTCGATTACTCCTCACCGGAAGAGTATCGCGAAACGTTGATTGAAGTATACCAGGTATATATTATGCATGAGCATCAATCGCTTCCGCAGGAGTTTGAGCACATGGCAGCGCATCTATACTTTCTGATAAACTTCTTTAAAAAGATCGGTATTGAAATGAAAGGAGTGGAGCGCGAAACGGTTCGTGATAAAGAACCTCACACGTAGAACACCGATATACTATATATACCTATAGCCGTAACGCAGCCTTACCGCCACCTCGCAATAGGGATAGAAGCGGAAAGCCCGAAGCGGGTAGGGCATGTGTGCGGACGGACTTGCAGCGTATAGCCCGGGCCGCAGGCATTGCCCCCTTTTTTTGTGTTTAGGTGTGTACGTGTTTAGGTGTGTACGTGGTGGTTCGGTATAGGTGTATACGGGTTTCAAGTAAACGTACACACGTGCAAACGTAAACACTTAAACACTTGCTGCCACAAACTGCATGACGATGCGCACGCGGTGCTGGATTCGGTAAAGGCCGCTAAAACTGCATTCGACAATGCTACCAACGACCGCGAAACGAGTTTTTCACCGCTCAAGAAACTATCTACCAAAATAGTAAATGCCCTGGCCGCTACAGGCGCCAGCAAACTAACGCTGGATGATGCCAGTTCTATAAACTTTGAAATTCAGGGGAGACGCAACGGTAAAAGGTTGTTGCTGTTGCCGGCAAAGACGGCACGCCTCCGGAGCCTGCCGGTATATCGGTATCGCAACAGAGCTTTGATACACTCGTTGATAACTTCGCGAAGCTTACGCAGACTGTGGCCGCAGAAGCGCACTACACTCCCAATGAGAACGAGTTGCAGGTAACCACACTCAACAGCCTGCTGGCCGACTTGCGTGCCAGGAACAAAGCCGTAGTGGCCGCTATTACTTCGCTGCGTAACGCCCGCATAGCCCGCGATACGCTGCTATATGCCGCGAATACGGGCTTGTATGACACAGCGCAGTCGGTGAAGCAATATATTAAGTCGCTGTTTGGCGCTACGAGCCCGCAATACAGGCAAGTGAGCGGTATAAAGTTTACGAGTCGCGCGTAGGTTGGTAATGTTACCGCTATACTTTTTAATGGACGGCAGATAAAGTATATACCTTGCGGGGAGTTTTCTGTTTTCTGCAAGGTATTTTTTATAGGTAACACCGCATTCCATACAGTATACCAGGAGAAAGTTATTTCAGGCGAGCGAATGTATCAGAAAGCTCGATGTATTTATAGAATACGTCTTGTACCGTTTGCCGGTAGCAGTGGAAAGTATAGAGCGTGCAGCGGTATATAGCAAGACGCGTGTTGCGAGTTTATAATTAGTCTCCGTGAGCCAACAGACCGCAATTGTTTTTCTCGGCTATATCAAAGAGTTTTACCAGTTGCTGAACATCGGCATCGCGGCTCATGTTTTTCTTCTGGATGGTTTGTCGCATTTGTTGGATCAGGTCCGTGCCCCAGCGAAAGGTAGAGTATATATCAAACCGGTCGGCTATGATACCTTTTTGCTGGAGGTTCTCAACTATAGTTTCATCAAGCTCACCGGCCAAGGGGAGGATGCTAGCTTTATCAGGTCTGGGTTGATCGTCTGGTATAATGTATAGATGGAGCATAACTAAAACTTTATATTTACTGCGCGGCTATTTTTAATTAGTGAGATCTTCAATGAATGTCCATTTACTATAATCCATTCCACATGCCTTAATTGCGTCTTTAGCAAAATCAACTGCCGGCTTATCAATAGTAAAATCTATTTCGTAAATATTTTCCAACAAGTTCTCCAGGGCGATGTCCCACTCATTGTGTTCGATTAAATCTCGGGCTTCTTTTGTGAATCTGTGTATCAGTTCTTTTTCAGTCTCTTGATATCCATTAACAATTCTATCGGTAGCCTTTTGTTGCAGGTACTCTATATGTTGAAGAAAATTCAATGTCTTTATTTTAGCTTTTGATTCGAACATGTGAATTGTAATCGTTAAATCTTTACATATTTTTTCATGCAAGAATCATTGATGACTGTTGCTGAAATCTTATTTGTTTTTGGTAGGTAATTGTTCGTTCTCGTTATAGACAGCCTTTAGCCTCGCAGCGTTTTGTTCAACGGTTAAATCGAAACCCATTTCCTTTCTGCGCTTATTTACATTCCTGGCATCTTCAATAGGCCAGACCGCGAGCTTCTTGTCTTCGCGGAAAGTTGAAGCCTGCGATCCATAGATTTGCTTTTTACCTTTCCACATCAGCAGTCTGTCTTCCATCATGGCACAGGCAGTCTTATCAGCTTCACCGATGCTGGCGAGTCTTTTAAATTCAGGAAACCATTTTTCCATTAACGCTATATCTGAATGCTGCACGATATAGAAAAAACCTTCAGCCGCTTTTTTGCCAATCTTGCTTTGTTCGATCCATCCATATTTATCAAGAATAACGTTCAGCTTTACCTGGTTATCGGCATCGATGTCTTGCATTTGCTTTATGTACGTGCCGGCATGCGGAGAATCAAGTCCAACGGAGTCGATCAGAATTCTGCGGATGTTCTGGTCTTTGTAAACCATTTCTTCCAACACGATTCGCAGTGAATCGTAGTTAGGTTTGTGCGTAGTTTGGCGGGTAGCCTGTCCGTAAGATGACAGCGATGCTGTTAGTATCAGGATGGAAAGTAGTAGTTTCATGTAGTTATAGTAATACTTCCTTTTTTACGATTTGAATAACGCAGGCTATTGCTTGAATGTAAAGATGCTCCGTTTGTAAATATAGTTTGATCAAGGAACATTAATAATTTTGATGAACTCTTCGTTACTGTGCGGAGGTGTACCTTACCTACTGTTTCTATCTTACATTCCATTTTTCAATATATGTAAGGACACTATCGCTTGTTTCACTTCCTACGAAGCCAATCCCTACCACATAATAGTTAAAATAAACCTGCAGTTTTTCTTTGTCCCTTCCTGTTACTTGTTCTGCTTTGATAAGCAAACAGTCCGTAAATGTTTGCTTAGGAGTTTTAAAGGTTGCCGCGATCTTAGCTATAGTATACTTCCATGCCTTGTCTGAACTAATCCAGGTATAGCCAGTTTTTGCGTTACGTCCTGGGATTTCTATACTTTCCAATTTTGATTTTGAGTCTAGGTAGATAACGGTCCCATCAGTATCGACTCTATAATGAGATATATCTTTGTCTCCCCATGAATATGTCCTCAAGCTTGTATAGTATGTTTTTCCATTATAGCTATAGGAATGATCTGTTATCTCGTCTGAGAAAGACTGGTCGCCCGTTTTATAAAACCATTTATTCCCCACAGATATCGGAGAGTATATTTGAGCTTTCACCATAGCGGGAATTAATATTAACGCTAGTGTAAGGATTTTTTTTATGAGCTTTTTTCTGTGCTATGTATTAACGACCCGTTTGGATAAATTGACCTTTAGTAATCTCTGTAAGAATTAGCTTTGCTCTTGATGATTCAAATAAATAGCTGCCCATCATTAGCGCATAACCAAAAAGCAGCATCCCTATAGGGATGAAAACGACTCCATTTTGATTATCATTATTTGTAAACTCAATAGCAGTGAATACCCCTATACCACTAAACCAAATTGTCATGAATGCGATTACAGCTAAGTGTGGTCTCATCTTAATTGTTATGCGGGTTGAGTTGCCAGCAGTTTGTAATCTTCCATTTATTACTGGTAAGAATGAATTTTTGTAGCTAATAATTCTTTTGATTTCAAATTCGTTATTTCTCAGATGTCCTTCAAAAGCTTTTCTGTCTGATTTTATCCAAAATCTGATTGTCTTTTCCGGTTCTATGTTATTGGCCAGATTGGTTGCTACCTCTTCTTTGCTTAGCGAAGTTTCGATCACCAATGTTTCGAATGGTAAAAAGGGCATGGCGTTAAGTATTGCTTAAACTGAGAATAAATTTGTGTAAATCTTAATGAAATGCAAACTCGTATTTATTCAATTTCTTGTTAAAAGTTATTTCAACAGGTGGTGCCGGTATACTATATCTTTCCGAGAGCCAGCCGATCATAGCACAGTAAAATCCTTCTGCCTGGAAATCGGTGTCAGCTAATTCTACTCCGGTGATATCAATGATTATTTTTTGCTCAGGGGGCAGGTTGCCGTGTATCAACGAAGCCATTCTCTCGATAGCTTTGATTGCATAACTTTTCTCTGCATTGGTAATTTTAAAAGTTGTGGATGTTCTAAGAAAGATTCTGTCTGTTACCTGATCACAGTCCAGGCATTCAGTATAGACCAAATCTTCAGCGGCAAGTTTAATGGAGATTCCCCAGGTGCTTTTTATAAATCGAAAGTGGTATGTTAATCGCATGAGGTGATACTATGTTTCGTCTCTGGAATTTTTCATTTCGGAGACTCGCTCGAATGTCAGGGTGTTAATACCAGTGATGCCCGCAATGTCTACATACTTTTGACTGTGGTCTGCGTGTGAGTCTTCCACATTTTTTGCAGTTGTTGAAGTATACCTTTTCTGCACTTTCAGCCATTACTCTTTGGGCTACTTCAATTTTATATTCATTTATTCCTTTTGGTAAGAAATACTGATATTGAATAGCGCCTCTTTCATCTGATGTGAGCAGATGGTCAAAGTATGTAACTATATAATTGGCTGTTTCCAGATCCATTGGGGTAAAAGTCAGGAGAGATTGTGGTAATTGATTCTTCTGTTCTTATTTTCTTCTAGGCTATAGAAATAAAAATCTGCGCCAAAGATTTTTCGATATATAGACTGGTTGAAATAATCTATTTGGAAATTCGATCTGGGATTTCTCTTCTTATATAAATGTAATAGCCTGTCTCTTATTTCCTCATCGTTGTTTCTGTGGCATCTTACTCCAAGATGAATCATGTTGCATTGATCATAAGGATCGCGAATTAAATCGAACATAATGAATACTTCTCTGTCGTTGTCGCTGTGGTATACCTCTACATTATCGGTGTGATTCCAATAATCTTTTTCTACTTGCGGTTTGTTTATTGGCACTGCTAATACGTCAGCTATGCCATTAATTTCATGACCGTCTGGTTTGAGTACGTTTGCGTCCCACTTCTCGTAAAATAAATCATTAATTGGTAAACTGAATGAGAATTCAACGTAGTTATAAATAGTCGGATGGTTTATTTCGAGTTTCATGTCTGCTAATGTTTCAGTGGCGTCTTTCTTCTCAGGGCTTGTGCGGAACCGGCTAGGGCCAGGTGAAATGGCATAATTATAGTTTGGTATATTCTCCTTAGTATTTTGAAAAGCTAAACCAAAGGTTCGGGTAACCTTTATCATCAATTACCTTTGTCCAACCGCGAATTTCGTTTTGAACTTTATAACCACAGCCTTCTCCAAAATCTGCATTGTTGGGATCGGCGATACACTCCTGAACAACAATAAACGCCCAGTCTTCTTTGTGATGTTGTATGCTAATCTTGTGAAATGCATTTTCGTTTACATTCTTGCTTATACATTTGATTAGCTTACCCTTTCGAGAAGGTTCTGCTCTCAGGTTCAGACAGGACTTAAAGAGATTTACTCCGAGTGAACTTGGAGTTTTGTCGTTAAATAATATTGATGCGTAAGTATAAAACGCCAGACCTTTAGATTTTAATTCATTGGCGTCAATCCATAGACCTCCGTCAATTGAGTTGATAAGCACTTTATATGAACTACCTCTAGTTTCAAAAACTTTGAGAAAGGTATTTCCATAGTGTCCCACATAAACTACATCGGCTCTTTGGATTTCAACTGAGCCGGGTACACCAATGATCATGATCGTTTGGGCCTTGTCACTATAGCCCTTGATGTTAGTCGCTTTTTCCCATTTGATAGCACCGATGCCCCAGTTGGTTGAGTCGCGAGGTTCCATGATACCGCATACTTCTCCGAACTGCGCATAGGCTTTAAAGCAGAATGCGAAAAGTGATAGAAATAGTATAGCACAAATACATTTGTAACGGCAGGCAGCTGAACTTAACATAGACTGGTAATGGCTTTCAATATAAGAAAGTATTATTATTGTTAATCGACATAATAATCAATAATAGTAATGAAACGCGTAACAGGAATCGGAGGCATTTTCTTTAAATGCAAAGACCCGGAGAAGATGAATCAGTGGTATAAAACTCATTTGGGTTTGGATACAAGTCCATACGGAACAAAGATTGAATGGCAGCAGGAAGCAGACGCAAAAGAGAAAGGATATACCTTATGGAGCCCATTCCCCGACAAGACCAAGTACTTTGAACCTTCTACAAAGGACTTCATGATCAATTTCCGGGTCGAAAATCTCGAAGCGCTTGTAACGGAACTGAAGAAAGAAGGCGTAACTATACTGGATGAAATAGAAGCTTCCGAGTACGGGAAGTTCGTTCACATTCTCGATATAGAGGGCAACAAGGTTGAATTGTGGGAGCCTTAGTGAAGAACACGAGTCGGGAAGTCCGGAAGTTGCGATAGATATAGTTTACAAATCCAATTGCACAGAGATCACGGAGGAATGCACGCAAAGGGCACGAAGGGAAATTCATTGTACAGATAACAGTTGCTTTTTACTTCCGAGCGGGGTCTTGTTGAAATGGTCAACCCAAACTTCCGGACTTTCGGTCTTCCGGACTTCCCAACTTCCCAACTTCTTACTTCTGTCTTCTTACTTCTCCTCAATCACGGCACGGAAATTTAAGCAGTGCTTAGGATCTTCTAATGCATTTCAACCATGGAGAACAACGAAAAACAACAGCCGCCTCAAACAACGCAAGACTTCCAGGCTCCGCAGGATGAAAACCCGATGGCAGCGCCAAGGCATTCTCCAAAAAACAAGAAGTCGGAAAAGACTTCTAACCACGAGGATAAAAAGGTAAGAGGACGCCACGTGTGATCTGAGCAGGCGCGCACAACTTTCTTAAAGCATTAGCTATATATAGTTAGTGCGATAATCGTTTTGCGTCTTTTAAACCCAATTGCACAAAGATCTCAAAGAAGACACAGAGGTACACAGAAGAGTATATCTTATTCCCACGGATAACGATTCACCGATAGCGACTCAAACCCAGTCAATTCCTTTCTTCAAAAGATCAAGCGTTCTCTGCTCGGCAGTGCCCGGTTGTGGTTGGTGATTGTATACCCACTGCGCTTGTGGCGGCAGACTCATCAGTATAGATTCGGTGCGTCCATCGGTGTCGAGGCCGAACTTGGTGCCGCGGTCCCATACCAGGTTAAATTCTACGTAGCGACCCCTGCGCAGGTATTGCCAGTTCTTTTCATTTTCGGTATAGGGCAATGTATAGTTCTTCTTCATGAACGCGGTATATATAGGGGCGAATGCTGCACCTACATCTTTAACAAATTCAAAACGCGCTTCTTTGGTAAAGTTGTTATCGGCACGCAGGTTGTCGAAGAAGATGCCGCCTATTCCGCGTGTTTCATGACGGTGTTTGATATAGAAATAATCATCAGCCCACTTCTTGAATTCAGGATAATAGGAAGGATGATGCGCATCACATACTTTCTTAAGATGTTGATGGAAGGTTCGTGCATCGTCTTCGTTAACATAGTGGGGCGTCAGATCTATACCGCCACCAAACCACCACGTGCCGTTGCTCATTTCGAAGTAACGTGTGTTCATGTGTATGATGGGCACCATCGGGTTAACAGGGTGTAGCACAATGGAGATACCGGTAGCAAAAAAGTCAGGATGATCGTTGGTGTCAAGTTTCATCGTCTTCAATACCGGCTCAGGTGTTTTGCCCCACACCGCAGAGAAGTTTACACCACCTTTTTCTATGATCTTTCCATTGGTCAATATGCGGCTAACACCTCCGCCTCCGCCTGAACGTTCCCATGCATCGCTGATAAATTTCCCTTGACCATCAGCGTTTTCCAGTTCACGACAGATGTTGTCTTGTAAGCTTGTAAACCACTCGCGTATCGATTCCTTTGTTACCATAGGGCAGCAAATTTAAAGGTAATTCCCAATTGGGAAATGAAATGCGGCTTTAATTCATGTAACGCTTGGGCTGGTGATTATTTGCTGTTTCAGGGAAATCGCTTGCCTGATTACTGCGTGATACCGTTGTGTTGTAAGGTTGCTCACGAGAAATGCAACGGATTTTTAGAAGTGGTATAGGGTATAGTATAGATTGTGTAGCGATGTTATCATGATTTCACTTTGAATTCGGTATAGCGGAGAATGGGCTGAGCGGGTAATGTTTCGAGACAGGATTGTGGAACTTGCCTCTTCAGATATACCGACAGTGTATTGGTATCACGATGATTGGAGGAACGAAGGATATTTTTTTAGAGAAAAAAGCATGACTTGATTACATATAGTCTTGTATAATACACATTCATATCTAAAGACAATTTTAGCAGGTGGTGGGGGAAGTTAAATTATTGTAAAGTGTAACACGCGACACATCCGTCAATATGTAAGTTCACGAATGAAAAATGACATCCGTTGCCTTTTTTGCAGGGTTCAGGTATAAATATACACTTGTCATTCAAATGCTTCTGTTATGCAAAGGGCCGGCAATGGATGTGGTGATGATGTTATGTTTCAGATTCTTTTTGAAAAGTAATTCTGTTTTATAGAAAATAGTTTTTGTTATTACATTATGCATCAGTATAAATACCGATGCTATACTGCGTAAATAATTCAGGTGTAAATCTACGGTTGTACTGAGTGTGGAGTGTATAGATAGTGGATAACATTGCAGCTACTAACAAAAATATACCTGTTATGATTAGAGAATGCCTGCTCCGGATGTCTCGCTGTCAATCGCGTCACCAATATGTAGATGCGTTATCGATAAAACTGTAATTTCCAAACATTACAATCTGTAATTATTGATATATAGTTGAGCGTCTCTTGACCCTTTACCTTAAAATCCTTTTCAAATAGTATGTTTAACAGAATGACTATCCGGCATAAGCTAATCCTGGTGTTTGCCGTATTGATTGCGCTGATGTGCAGTATATTCACAGTGTCTTATTACAATACCGGTGCGATCAACGATCGCTTAAATGTAATTGTCGATCAGAAAGTAGTGCAGCAGCACACAATCCGGCAGATACGGCATTACACTTCGCTGCTTATCATTTATCAGAAGCGTATCAGTATCGAAAAAGACGAACAGAAAATGAGTGATGTCGCCTGGGATATCGACAATACCTTGCGGCTTGCCAAAGGCGAACTTGAGAAGTTAAAGTCTATGAGCTCTGGTGAATTGCTGACGTTGGCTGAACAGATAGAACCACGACTGAACGACCTCGCGCGTGTGAGTACGGATGTGATGAAACTGGCTACGGCCAATACCGAGTACGTTGCAAGCGACCGGATTCTGAATGAGAGCTACAAACAACTGACAAAGGCAAATAGTATATTGAATATACTGTCTGATCAACTTGTGAAAACCGGTACGAAAGGACAAGTAGCAGATGTTTCGCGTATTCGTGAGTTGTTATTTGATTTGTTTATGCAGGAAAAGAATCTGGTTATATATACTTCGGATGAACAACAGGCTCGCGAACTTTCGCAAGCTATACCTTTGGAAAGTAAACTGGACTCAGTTACATCGGCTTTGAGACTTGGACTTAGCGGCAAAAGTGCAGAACTACTCGATCGGTATTCATCACAATTTACAGCATTCTATACGACCCATCGCGAGATTGTAGAACTGGCGCGTAAGAAAACGAACACGAAAGCATTTTCGTTGTCCAATACGCAAGGTGACCAGATAGCCGCTGCGTTGATCAAGAATATTGATGCCTACCTGAGTGTGGTGAAAGCCGATCTGCAAAGAGATCGTGTTGAAACGGATGATATATATTCCGGGGCAGTACGATTTATGCTGTTAACTATCATCTGCTCGATTGTTATGAGTGTGCTCATGGCACTATGGCTGCTGAAAGACATAGGTGGTTCGTTAACAGTAGCTTCACAGGCCTTGCATAAAATAGCATCAGGCGATTTTTCTGCCGATGTAAAGATCAACACACAGGATGAGATCGGACTGATGTTGAAGGAATTGCAAGCGATGATCATCAAGCTTCGTAATTCTGTTGATATAGCCAAACGCGTTTCCAAAGGTGACCTGACGATTGATTTTAAAGCGATCCGGAATTTTGGTGGTGAACTGGATGAGTCGTTGGAACAGATGGTGCATAACTTGCGTGAAGTAGCGCTGACCATTTACAACGGAGCTCAACAGGTAACATCGGCCAGCGTACAGGTAGCTGCGGCAGCACAACAAATGTCGCAGGGTGCCCAGGAGCAGGCGAGTGCCACCGAAGAAGTATCATCTTCAATGGAACAGATGGCTGCCAACATTCTTCAGAATACCGATAACTCGAAAGAGACCGATACCATCGCCACCAAAGCGTTACACGACATTGAGATCAGTAGCCAGTCCGTTGCAAGCGCAGTTGACGCGATTACTTCTATAGCGGACAAGATCATGGTTATAGAAGAGATTGCCTCGAAGACTGATCTTCTCGCCCTGAATGCATCAGTAGAAGCAGCACGTGCGGGTGAGCATGGTAAAGGCTTTGCCGTAGTAGCAGCGGAGGTACGTAAACTGGCCGAACGAAGTCAGCGTGCGGCAACGGAGATAAGCGAGATATCTGCGCAGACGGTAAAGCAGGCGAGGGAATCCCGAACATTACTGAGCAATACACTTCCGGATATTAACCGAACGGCATCACTCGTGCAGGATATAGCGGCTGCCAGTGTTGAACAAAGTCAGGGGGCGGATCAGATTAACCGGGCTATTCAGCAATTGTCTCAAGTCACGCAGGGCAATGCTTCTGCAGCAGAAGAGATGTCATCGAATGCTGAAGAGTTAAATTCACAGGCTGAGGAATTACGTATCGCCATTAGCTATTTCAAGATCGATCATAGCATGCAAACAATGCTTCATGCCAAACAAAAACGCGGTGATAAAAAAATGTTTGCGAAAGAATCAACGGTTCATGCATCAGCCTCGGGCGAAGGTTTCGATTTGAAATTGGACAATGCCGCGTCTGATCAGGACTTCACAGAATTTTAATTAAGTGTGCTATAGATAGCAAGTGCAGTATACGTTGTGTACTGCACGTTGCTTTTTGTAGTGATACATCAATATCGGTGTAGAATGATATATACCTTACGGTGAAATGGTTGTGATCTTTACCGGGCCAAGTAAACCGGCATCAAGCAACGTCCATTCGGGTTTGATGGTAATGTTGGTTTTGGTATAGCGCTTTTCGGCTGATAAGCCACGGTCGCCCACCAACCGGTTTCGCCACGAGTTTGTTACCTCAACTTGCAGTTGATTCGCTTTTGCACGGAGAGGTTTGGTGATCTCGATGCGGAACGGAGGTGTCCATAGAATGCCGAGGTCTTCGTTGTTGAACCTGACGCGTGCTATACCTACATCCTGTACATTGCCAAGTTCAAGGAAGTAACGAACGTTTTCTTTATAGGATGGAAAATCAAATGATGTGGAATAGATGGCTTTGCCTGCGTAATTAGCGACACCAGGTTCTTTGCGTTTGGTCCAGCTTGTCAACGTATCAAAAGTAGCGAAGGCCGGTGTGCCCATCCGCAGGTTATCAAACTTTACCTGCCATGGTCCTTTCAGAGTAGTAGCAGTTTTGTAGTGCCACGCATTGTCGCTTACAACTCCTTTTACGGAGGAAGCTATATCGTCTCGAAAAACAACAAACACAGAACCGTACGGATCGAATTGTACCGGGATGATCGTTCTGTCATCTTGCTGCTGAAACGCTTTTACTGTTTTTACTTCACCCGTTACGGCATTCCAGAACTCCGGCTGTTTCCCGCTGACGCGAAACGAAAATGTGGCGGATGTTTCATTTTCATTCTGACTGCTGATAAAGTATATATCGTTTCCCTGTATACTACGGTGTATATAGTCGAACGCACCGTTCGCAGGATTTTCGGTTATCTCAAAGTCAGGTTGGATGTTCATCGCTGCAAGTACGTTACGCGCAGACTGTCCCCACACTACTTTTCCTTTGCCAACTTTATGCACTCCCGCAGTAGCGATACTGTTTCCCCACAGCTCACCGGTAAGTCGTCTGAATTCCTCCATGCTCTTTTGCCGGTTGGACAGGCTTATCATGTCTTCCGGTTTGGGTCCAACAACAACAGCTCCATTGGTTACAAGAGTCTTTATTTTTCGCAGGGCAGCCAGCGAGAGTATTTTGTTCGTCGGTATAACCAGTAGCCTGTACGTTGTACCGTGCGGTAATGCTAGTTTTCCATTGTGCACCGTGAGTGCCTGCAGACGGTCTTCGTTGATGAGATCATAGTCGTAACCGGGAAGTATATGCGCAGGATCATCTTCTTTCAGGTGACCTATGTTGGGAACGTGATCGCCATAGTAATATACTACATCTGTAACCGTGTTGCCCGGTTGCTGCATAATATACTGGCAGCGCTTCAGGTAATCGAAAAATCCGTTGGCATGTTCCCACCATGTAATGTTAGGATTGATGTGTGTACCGGCAAAATACTCTTGTCCAGGTAAACCCATCTCTTTTGGAGAACAGGTGAACGTATGGAGCAATACCAGGTTAAGGCCGGAGCATACTTCATGATCGAAGGCAGGCTTCATGGTTGCCCAGGGTATATCATTCCAGTGACGGCCGATGGTGGTGAACGATTCTGCGGCCACCAGTCTCTTGTTATAAATATGCGCAGCGCTGGATGCCTGCTTCACAAAGAAGCGTTCTTCAATCTTCGATCGGTGAGGAGATGGCGACCAGAATTCACTTAACATAATATCGTTGTAACTATAATTCTTCAGACCATCCAGCGGACCAGCATGCGGACCCGCTGACTCCGGTTGAATACCCATGTTATGTTTGGCTGCATGTTCTGCAAATACGCGATAGTGATGTTCGGCTATACAATCACCAATCGTCTTGCGAAAGTCTGCGAGAAATGCATTGCTCGTTTGGCGGTTGTGTAAAATTTTTCCGGCTATGATGGGCAGGTAAGTATATATATCGTATCCTCTGCGTTTTCTGAATTCAGCCGCGAAGTTGTCAGACCAGTTTATACCGCCACATTCCCAACTGTCGGTTTGCAGATGCGTGAGCGTTGTGCCTGCCAGCGGCCCTATATCTTTCAGCAACGGTTCTACATGTGTGTTCCAATAGCGGTTGAAGTAGCGTTCATTCATATAGTCGATGACACGTCCCTGCCATTTGCCACTGGACGTTGATACCTCTGCACCGCTGGTGGTATAGCCAAAGCGCATGATCGTCCAGTTACCGGCTGGCACATGCCAACGAAGTTTACCGGATGCATCGAGTTTGCTTTGCAGTACAATGATATCTTTTATAGCAGTGTCTTCTTCACCCGGTGAAGCGGGCACATCTTCGAGTAATTTTTCGGTGTCATATCCCGAGCGACTTCCCTCCTTGAACGCTGCCTTTACAGCAAGGTCTCGTATAGGTTGTCTCGTTGCTGGTATACTTCGTTTCGGAAAAGCAATTACCACTATGTCTTTATAGAAGTTGTCTTTGGAAAGAGGTTTCGGTAATGTCTGATACTTTTTCAACGGTCCGGCTACTGTAATTTCACTCCACGTGATGTGCTTGGTGGCTTCTGCCGGAGTAACATCCGGTCCGCCGAGGTTCCATCCACTTTGTATACTCAGGCTTAGCACGAGACCAAGACGATGGGCTTCGGTTACAGCGTGTGTAAACAGTTCGCGCCAGGCAGGTGTACCAAACATCGGGCCTTCGGGTACATTGCCATTGCCCTGTTGATTTTGTCCACCGGCATCAACGATACAAGCACCGCTGAATCCCTTTGCTTTCATGGCTTCGAGATCGCGCGTGATCGCTTCTTTCGTTACGTTTCCATTGAGCCACCACCACCAGCAACGGATACCATACTGGCTGGGCGGCTGTCGGAATGTTGCGGGTGAAAGCGATGTATCGGTCGCGACTGTTGATTGAGTATGCAGGACTGATGGATTCGTAAAAACAAATCCGGTAAGTGCCATTGTGGAGACCGCGAAGAGCGCGGATATCATGATCACACGAAACGCCATATTCGGTAAAAGATACTAAGGTTAAACACAGAAGCGAAAAGTATATGCGTCATTTTTTCTGTAAAGTGCTTCTATATATACTCTAGTTATACAAAAAAATCCAATCCTGCTTTTGAAGAAGGATAAAGTGAACGAATATCTGGTGAATTAACTGCTTTTTTTATACTTCATGCATCCGGCAGTAACCGGCATCGCAAATGTGTTGTATGATGGTGGATAACTAATTATGCAGGATGACTTATAGTTTAGTGGAGAAGGTTTAACTTTAGGCCGAGACCAACATTTTATCTATGGCGATTGAAGAGACCACAAGAGCCAGAAAGAAACCGCGGACTGCTATAGACCGTGAAGTTCTTTTGAAAGCTTATACCCTGATGTGTACGGCCAAACGTATGGCTGATCTGTACGATGAAAACCGCGACATCTGCAGCAAGTATGTACACAGCACTTCCCGCGGACATGAAGCCATTCAACTGGCAGCAGGCTTGCAACTAAAGCCGATCGATTATGCTTCGCTATATTATCGTGATGAATCCATGTTGCTCGGCATGGGTATAGAGCCCTATGAGCTCATGCTGCAACTCATGGCCAAACGCGATGATCCTTTCTCCGGTGGACGCACGTACTATGGACACCCTTCACTAAGACGTAAAGGTTTCCCGGTTATACCACATCAAAGTTCTGCTACGGGCATGCAGGCTATACCGGCCACAGGTATGGCGCACGGTATAGCATACCTGGAGTCTCAATCTTTATTGAAAGGTGATGATGAGCGATCGGTTGTGTTATGTTCACTCGGTGATGGTTCCGTTACGGAAGGAGAAGTTGCTGAAGCTTTTCAGATGGCGATTCTGAAGCAACTGCCAATTATATACCTGGTGCAGGACAATGACTGGGGTATATCTGCTTCCGGGAATGAAATGCGTGCCATGGATGCGTATGAGTATGCAGCAGGTTTTAAAGGACTTGAACGCATACGCGTGGATGGTGCTGACTTTGTGGATTCATACCTGGGATTACAAAAGGCAATTGATCATGTACGCAAAAGACAAGGACCTATATTAGTGCACGCACGTTGTCCATTGTTAGGGCATCATACGTCTGGTGTAAGAAGGGAATGGTATCGGGGAGAAGATCTTGAATTGCACCGGCAGAAAGATCCGCTGGATAAACTGAAGAGCTACCTGCTCGAGGAAGGCGAAACAACGGACAGCCTGTACGCACTGGAGCAACAGGCAGCAGATACCGTTGCCCGTGATTATCAACGTGCCGTACAAGCGGCCGATCCGGATATCAATGATTTTGACTCACACGAATTTGCTCCATCGCCAATCACAATTGAGACGGGCACTCGCACTCCGAAAGGTGGCGAGAAGGTAGTGATGGTGGACGCTGCATTGCACGCGGTAGATGAAATTCTGAAGAAGCATCCTGAAGCATTGTTCTATGGGCAGGATGTAGGGAGGAGATTGGGCGGTGTATTTCGCGAGGCTGCTACATTAGCGCAGAAGTATGGTGATGCGCGTGTGTTCAATACGCCTATACAGGAAGCCTATATTGTAGGATCAACCGCAGGTATGTCGGCGGTAGGAGCGAAGCCTATAGTAGAGATTCAGTTTGCAGACTATATATGGCCAGGCATTAATCAGCTAGTGGAGGAATTGTCCAAAAGCTGTTATTTGTCGAAAGGTAAATTTCCGGTGCAGGCATTGATTCGCGTGCCGATTGGTGCGTATGGTGGTGGTGGTCCGTATCACTCTGGTAGCGTAGAGTCTGCGTTGCTAACCATTCGCGGTATCAAGATAGTATATCCATCAAACGCAGCAGATATGAAAGGTTTGCTGAAGGCAGCTTTTTACGATCCCAATCCCGTTGTGTTGTTAGAACATAAAGGTTTATACTGGTCAAAAGTACCGGGCACGGGTGATGCCAAAACGATTGAACCGGATGAAGGATATATTATACCGCTGGGCAAAGCTGCTATTGTACAGGAAGCTTCATCAGAGAAGATTGACAGTGGAGAGTCGTGTGTGATAATTACATACGGCATGGGTATATATTGGGCGAAAGAAGCTTCGAAGTCTTTTGCAGGACAAGTGGAAATCATCGACCTGCGTACACTTAACCCGATTGATTGGGACACCATAACGTCATCGGTAAAGAAACACGGGCGAGCTTTCGTGCTGACAGAAGAACCCCTGCTAAATTCATTCGCAGAATCTATAGCCGGAAGAATCTCCAAAGAATGCTTCCAACACCTCGATGCTCCTGTATGGACGCTCGGGGCGGCAAACTTACCAGCCGTACCGCTCAATGTAGACCTAGAGAAAATGATGTTGCCGAATGCAGAGAAGGTGCGTGGTGCGCTGGGCGAACTGTTTGCTTTTTAGGTGCGAGCTTTGAGCTGCGAGATTATGAGGGCTGCTGGCTACAAGTTGCTGGCTACAGGATAAAATGCATGGTGAAGTATATATATACTTCACCGGAAACGTCCGGCAACCAGTAGCCAGAAGCCAGCAGCCATTAAAAAGGAAAGCCTATCCCCACATTGTATATAACCGGTTCGCGGTAGTTGGTATAGGTGGTGGTTTCTCCGTTGGTAACTTTGGTTGCGTAGGGTTTGAAGAAACGTACTTTGTCGAGTACGAAGCGTTCACCTTCATCGCGAGCCGGATCATATACCTTCATACCAACATCGAAGCGGAGGATGAGGAACGTGAAATCGAAACGTAATCCGAAGCCTGTACCGAGTGCAATCTCTTTATAGAATTCATTTATTCTGAATTGTGAATTGCCATTGTCCACTTCAACATTATTGACGGTACGCTTACGTTGCTGGAATGTCCAAGTGTTACCGGCATCGATGAATAATGCACCGCTCACAAATCCGAAGAGCTTCTGACGGACTTCTATACTCGCTTCCAATAGTATCTCAGCAGGCTGTTCAATGTTATAATCGAACAAACCATCTTTCACAGGGTCTCCGTTAGAATCCGGATCTTCTGTTGTCCGCGGTTTGAACGAACCTGGTCCCAATCTTCGCGGACGCCATGCGCGTATACTATTACTACCACCAGCGAAGAAGAATTTTTCATAGGGAAGACTTTTGTTTTTGGTATAGGAGTAAGCAACACCTGAATTGAAACGATATGCAACAGAAGTATTTCTATTGATAACATTATTCCTGCGAAGGTCTAAACTTAGACGAAGGTATTTAAAGTACTCCAAATCGTATTGTGTTACGAGTGATGGATCAACAAAATTCCAAATGGTACCACCGCTCTCCAGTTGCGCCCGAATGAACCCAGAGTTCCTTTCTTGATTGCCATAATTCCTATAGTTCCAGGTGACACCAAAAATTATACTGTTCACGAATGAAGGACGAAATGAATTGAGCAAACTGAAGTTACCCAGTTGCGCCTGTTCTGCCAGAAGTTGTTTGAAATCATCGGACAAGTTTGCTGTATCAATCACACTCATGTTAATAGGAGTGAGTTGATATAGTCTGTTCTTGTTATTCTGCCATGAATAAGTTCCGTTGGCAGATATAGCGGTTCTTCTATACTCAGGGCGATCGGTATAGGCGTATCCCACCGTAAATTTAGTCTTCGGGTTATACGCTGCATGTCGGAAGCGTACGCGATCCCGGAAGGGCCAGATGAATTGAGGAAAGGTGAGTGATGCATTTATACCAGCCTCGGTACTCTTGTAGAAGTTTTGATCTTCCGTAGCAGAGGCGACACCTTCAAAACCAAATCGTCCGCTGATGTCGAATGTCTCCATGCCGTTGAATACATTTCGCTTCTTGAACGTCATGTTATAAAAAGGACCGGGATATCCCTGTGTTACGTTCACGCCAGCTTCGTTACTCCATTCGTATCGCGGCAACGGACTGGTAAATATATTGGCGGTGAATTTACCGTTGGCAGTATCGTAGTTGATGTTTACGAATTTGAAAGCATCCACCAGCGCGAGCTGTCGTTGGGTGTTAAGTGTTTTGGAACGATTGTATAACTCGCCACGCTTGATGAACACACGCTGGGAGAGTATCTTGAGATTATAGTCATCGTTGTAATAACTGTATTGTATATCCCGGTAGGTACGACCTGTGCGTTCTTTTCCTGGTTTATTTATACCTATATCTGTGGTGAATCGCACTTCATCCACCGTAAACTTCTTATGATAGCCGCGCTTGGCCGGATCGTTGATGATGATCATCACGGCAACTTTGCGATCGGGAGTTTTGTAAGAGGTATCCGTGGCGTACTCTATATACTGTCTGCTGAAATCATAAAAGCCATAGTCTTTTAACAGGAGATCGAGGCGCTCGCGTTCTCTGGTAAAGTTATCTTCATCGTAGCGATCACCTTTTTTCAGCAGCGAAGTCTGTGTATTACGCTGCACTACATTGTTCACAGCAGTATCAGCAATCTGGTAAAAGATAGAGTCGAGGATGTATGCCTGTCCGGGTACAACGGTATAGGTAACTTTAACACGCTTCGGGTATATCTTCATGGTGTCGACCTTGGCGTGCACCTTGTTAGTAAAGTATCCTTTTGAAAAGAGGTAACTGTGAAAGCGTTCGAGGGTAACGCGTACGAGGCTGCTGTCAAATACCGCGATAGGTTCTCCCCACTGCATTACAGTGTTTCCATTCTCGATCTTGTTGGTCAGCTTCTCGCTCTTCTGTTGCTTTCTGAATTGAAGGTTGTTGATGCGCTTTTCTTTTTTGGTTGCAGCTATCTTGGCATCGAACTTCTTTTCAAATCGCTCCTTCTTCTTGATCATCTTCTCCTGGTCGTAGAAGCGATAGCCGAAATAGTATATGCTTACCAGCGGTGCCAGCGGACGAACAATAAACTTACGGTTAGGGCGCTGTGCATGGAGTCCCTGCAAGGCGCTCGCATCGATATGCCGCGGAGCATCAATTCTTTGGCGATACAATAGTTTTTCATTTTCTTTCAGGTGCTTTATACCCAGACAGCCCGAGAGGACGAATGGGAGCAGAGCAGCCGTAAGAAAATATTTATAGTTCAGGGTCCTCAAGCGATACGAATGCTATCCAAAGCAAAAATCAAGTTTATCAAATCTTTGCAAGTAAAGAAATACCGGAAACAGGAGCAATGTTTTGTGGTACAAGGAGCAAAGAGTGTGCAGGAATTGCTCGCTTCTGACTTTGAAGTGACTCTGGTGCTCGGCACAGCTGACTTTTTCCGGCAACTGAACCGATCTGTACAGACCGAAACGCTGGAGGTAACGGAGAAGGAGCTCACAGACCTGAGCGAATTCCAGACGAACGACTCGGCCCTGGCGGTAGCGCGACTCAAACCCAACGACCCGATACAGATACCGCCCAATACATTCGGCATCGTGCTGGACGATATACGTGACCCCGGCAACCTCGGTACCATTATCCGCACAGCCGACTGGTTTGGCATAACGCACATCATTGCCTCCGAAGAAACGGCCGACTTCTACAACCCCAAGGTGATCAGTGCTACGATGGGCTCATTCGCCCGCGTGGAAATATACTATACTAACCTGCAACACTATCTGTCCAAAACATCTCTGCCCGTCTTTGGTGCTTATCTGGATGGTAAGGATGTTCATAAAACTGATTTTGGTTCCGGTGGATTTATATTGATCGGCAATGAATCGCGTGGTATATCGGATGCTTTGGAACAGTTTGTTACGAACAAGATCACGATACCACGGTATGGCCAGGCGGAGTCGCTGAATGCAGCGATTGCTACTGCGGTGATTTGTGATAATTTGGTTAGGAGTAAGAAGTAGACGTAATGCGTAAGAAGTCCGAAAGACGGGAAGACCGGAAGTTTGTGGAAGGTGAGGTTGAGATATAGCTGCTATAAATAAAAAACGCCTGATCTATTGCTATAGCTCAGGCGTTTTGTTTTATGCTCATCGGGAAATATACCCGGTGCCAATTCTTACTTCTAAGCGAGTTCTCGCAAATCTACGGGCACCACGCGCGACACACCTTTCTCCACCATCGTAATACCATAAATGATATCCGTTGCTGTCATGGTGCGCTTGTTGTGCGTTACGATGATGAACTGAGAATCTTTACTGAACGTACGGATGATGTTGTTGAACTTGTCGATGTTGGCATCATCCAACGGAGCGTCAACCTCATCAAAGATACAGAACGGTGCCGGCTTCAGCAGGTACATCGAGAACAACAGTGCTGTTGCTGTCAAGGTCTTTTCTCCTCCGGAAAGCTGGTTGATCGTCAGTGGACGTTTACCTTTTGGTTTCGCGATGATGTCGATGTCAGACTCCAGCGGATTGTTTGGATCAACAAGACGCAGGTCGCACTGATCGTCTTCGGTAAACAGCGAGCGGAATACATTGATGAAGTGTTCTTTGATTTTGTTGAACGCTTCCATGAATGTAGTGCTGGCTACACCTTCAATTTCACTAATGGTGCTGAAGAGTGATTCTTTCGCCTTGAGCAGATCTTCTTTCTGTTTCAGGATAAAGTCGTTACGCTCCTTGATCTCCGTATAGGCTTCCATCGCCATCGGGTTGATCGGTCCCATGTTATCGAGACGGTCGCGTATCTTCTGTACCTCTGCGCGAATCTTGTCTTCATCGGCAGTAGCGAGGTCTTTGTTTTCTTCTTCGGATCCCTGGTTGATAACAGAATCCAGATCGATGTTGAACTCTACCGAGAGACGTTCCTTCACGGAATTCAACTGCATCTTGCTTTCGTTCAACTGGCCTTGCATGTCCATCAACAACGTGTCGATGTTCTGGCGCTGGTGTTGAATTTCACGCAATGCTTTTTCAATCTGATCGATGAAGCCGCGGCTCTCGTAGTAATCTTTCTCAGCTTCTCCGAGACCTTTCTCCATCGCTTCTTTCTCTTCGTACATACCGATGAGTTCGTCATCATTGCTTTGGGTATTTTCAATGATGCGTTTTACTTCCTCTTCGTTCTTGCGAAGTTCTTCGGCATTTACTTCCAGGCGTTGCGCGCTTTGATCCATTGATTCCTGCTTGAAGCGGATCTCCTGATCTATACTCTTCACGCGGTTGTCCTGCTGGTGGAAGAATATATTCTGCTCGTTAAACGCTGCAGACTTCTGCGTAAGTAATTCGTTGTTGGAAGTGAGGTCTTGTGCGATAACACTTAACCGGTCTTCCTGTGCTTCCAGATCATGTTGAGCCTGTTGAGCTTTCGGCTTCAGGTCATCGAGTTCCTTCAGCAGGGTATCAATTTTCTCGAGTATATCTTCTCTGCGTAAGTCGGCACTGCTCAGCATTTGTGAGAACTGCTCGCGCTTGGTGCGTACGGATACAAACTCTTCGTTTACCTGACGAATCGTGTTTTGTACTTCTTCGATCTGTTGGCGCAGTTTGTTGTTGCGCAGCTTTTCAAGATCGGATTGTTTTTCGAGCAGGCTTCCGCGGATATCGTCCAGTTTGGAGGTGAGTTCTTTGATCTCCTTCTCCAGCTTCTCCATGTTCTTCGCGCGACCGATCTTCTTTCCTTCGAACAATCCTACCGAACCACCGGATACACTGAACTTGCGCTTGGTAAGTTTACCGTTCTTGGTGATGAAGGTGTTCTCATCGCTTGACGGAAGTTGCTTGATGTCGCCTTCAAATATATATACCTTGTCGAGTATAAAAGCCATCAGCTTTTTATACTTCTGATCGTACTCGATGATCTCCGTTGCCGGGAAAGCGTTATCATATATACGACCTGGTGTTGATTCGAATTTCTCGAACGCATCCAGAATAAAGAAGTGTGCTTTACCTTTGGCAGCATCGCTGAGGATGTTGATGGCATCGTACGCTTCAGACTCGTGTTGTACTATATAGTAGTTCAGGTATTGCTCCAGATAATTTTCAATCGCTACGCGATACTCTTCCGAAGTTGTAAGTATATCGGAGAGGAGGGGAGCATTTTTACCTACTTTCTTCTTGAGGAACTTGATGGCTTCAGGGAAGCCCTCGAGGTTTTCTACAAGTGACTTGGTAAGGTTATATTCATTCTGACGTGCATCGAGCTTACGACCGGTTACGTTCATTTCTTCGCGTATCATTTCGATGGTCTTCTCCATCGCACCGATGCGCTCCTGCACTTCTTCTTCTTCTTTCTTCAGTTTATCAGATTCACCGTTGAGACCGCCGAGTTCATCCTGCAATACCTTGAGTTTATTTTCAAACTCCACGAGGCTTGCACTTTGTTGAGATGAGTCGGATGCAGTCTTCTCTAACTCTTGCTTGAAAGATGAAACCTGTATCTCACGGATCTCTACGCCTTTGTTGATCTGGAAGCTTTCTTCCTGTTTCTCGCGTTGTACTCTGCGCAGCGAATCAGACTGCGTTTGCAGCTCTGTGGTTATACGCTTCTGATCTTCGTATTCTGCTTTAAGGTGTTCGAGTTTTTGAGTGATCTCTGCTAATATACCTTCTGCCGAGGCCTTTTCGCCTTCGAGACTTTGTATACTGAAACGTGCACGCTCGTTGCTTTTGCGGTCTTGTTCGATTTGATCGCGCAAGCCGGCAGCACGGTCGTTCAGATATTTAAGACGCTCGTTCTTGATCTGCTTCTCGCTTTCATACTGACGGATCTTCGCTACAAATTCATTGATAGCTTTCTGACGAGAGCTTAATGTTTTCTCTTTAAGAACGAGTTCAGCTTTTGCTTTTTCGATCGCTGCTTCTTTCTCTGCTATATCTGCCGCGAGTGCTATTTTTCGATCGCTCTCTTCCTGCACGCGCTGGTTGATGTCGTTGAACTTGTCTTTCTGTTTGTTCACAACAACCTTGGCGAGTGTTATACTTTTCTGTTTATACTCTTCCTTGATCTTGTAGTAGTTCTCGGTCTGCTTCGCTTGCTTCTCGAGCGACTTCATGTTCTTCTCGATCTCGAAAAGTAAATCTTCTACACGCTCCAGGTCAGCATCGGTATCTTCAAGTTTCTTGAGCGTTTCTTTTTTACGCTTCTTGAATTTAGATATACCGGCAGCTTCTTCGAACAACATTCTGCGCGAAGAATCTTTATCGTTCAGCAGATCGTCCACCATACCCAACGCGATGATTGCGTAGGTGTTTGATGCAACCCCTGTATCCAGAAACAAGTTGGTAATATCTTTCAGGCGGCATGATACACCATTAAGTAAATATTCACTTTCACCGGTACGATATAGCCTTCTTGTAATGGTGATCTGCGAATATTCCGTAGGAAGTATATTCTTGGTGTTGTTAATGGTAAGCGATACTTCGGCCATCTGCTGCGCGCTTCGCCCGCTGGTTCCGTTGAAGATAACGTTCTCCATTTTTTCGGAACGCAGAGCACTTGTTTTCTGCTCGCCCAATACCCAGCGGATGGAATCCACCACGTTGGACTTTCCGCACCCGTTCGGCCCGACAATACCGGTAATTCCTTCATCGAAGTTGATTACCACCTTGTCGGCAAAACTCTTGAAGCCTTTAATCTCCAGTTTCGCTAATTGCATGCTCTCTCCTTTGTGTTAGAGGTTGTACTTTTTAATCTGCCTCAGACCGAAAATATATTTTCAGGTCTGCTGTGTGCGGCCCGTGTGTGCGCGTGAAATAGCTTGCCCGCCTGGGTTTCAGTTTGTTACACTTTGAAATAGTTTGTAGAGGTTTACCTACTGCTATTACCTGCTTACTTACCGGAGCCAATGGGGGAAGTCGGCAAAGATAAGCTTCTGCAGTTGGCAATTCAAAATAAAAAATTTGAGGAATGTAAGGGGTTGATAGTGAGGAGAGAGGGTGTTCCGGGAGGCGGTTTTTTGTATTGTGAACCGTTAGTTGAAATTCCACTCTGAAGCACACTGCAGTAACTTTCAATACTTTATGGGTACAACCATATAGGACTTGTCGATGCAATGGTTTGCGGCTAATGTTACCATGATTATACTTTGTCATCTCTATAGATATTGGCGAATTCGTGCTTTATCGAATTAGACACTTTCGCTGAAAATTTATTGACGTTTTTTCTTAAATACATTTCGACATTTTCTTCAGCCTATTATAAAAAAAAGAATGCCTTTCCCGCTTCCCAAACCGATACCAGGAGTATAAAGACCAGCTTGAAATATTAAGAAATTCCTAACTGTAAAATTCTGTCGCGTAAAAATTGTCATGATAAAATTTGAGATAAGTCTGAAACTTGTTTTGCTATGTCTAGTAATGTCAACAAGTCTTCATGCTCAAACTTTCCAAGAGGTAGCCGGTGTAGAAAACCTGGCTTCAATTGACGAGAACTATAAATGGCTGGATATTGATAACGATGGGGACCATGATCTTCTGTCTTTTGGTTTTTCGCTAAAGCTGTTTGAAAATCTGGAGGGATCTTTTTTGATTAAAACGGAAAGCGGCTTGCCATCGTGGGTTCAGGTATCGGTTGCTGCTGCTGATTTTAATAACGATGGCAATGTTGATCTTTTTATATCAGGCAATCGAGAGAAACCAGGTGCTCCATATCCTGTTTCAGATATATACCTGAGCGATGGAACAGGTATATTTTACCCGGCTTCAATACGGGGATTTGTGCCTTTGATTGAAGGGTCGGCAGACTGCTCTGATTTTGACCATGACGGGGATGCAGATATACTCTTGACAGGATATGATAAGGCGGGAGTACATCATACATCTGTTCAAGTTAATAATGGCGATGGCAGTTTCACAGAAATGTCGACAGCCGCCCTTGCTGCTATTGAAGGGAGCTATGCGCAGTGGGCAGACATCAACGGGGACTCTTTCGACGATATTTTTATTTCATCGCTTAGCGTAACACGATTCATGGAGCCCGCAGGTTCTGTAAACCGGTTCTATAAAAACACCGGTGACAGCCATACATTTCAAGAGATGCCTATAGATATACCTATACAAGGAAAAGCATCGCTGATAGATGTTAATCAGGATGGATTGATCGATGTTTTTATATCTGGACTAGGAGACGGTGAGGTGGCAAAAACAGGAATATACTCTTATGATTACAATACAGGCGAAGGTTTTTTTTCCTTACCGAACGGCCCTTTTGAAGATTCGAGATTTACATCTTGCTGGGGCGATATTGATAATAATGGCTTCCAGGATTTTATAGGCTATAATGAAGATAGTGGTGTTAGTAATGTTTATCTTAATATCAGCGGAGTCTTTAGTCAGCTTTCAGATGCCGAGTTTTCTACTGGTTATTTTGTCTCGTTAGGAGATGTTGAGTCGGATGGTGACTTGGATATACTACTTGCAGGACATGACGGATTTGCAGAAACGTATTCCATCAAGATATTTGCAAATGAGAATACATCTGTAAACGCCAGACCCGCTATTGTTCAGAATGTTGACGCTATTCCTTCCGGTAACTGGACACGTGTTAACTGGAGCGGTACTACAGATGAGGAGACAAGTCAAAACACGTTGAGCTATGCATTGCGTTTAGGTACGACACCCGGAGGCACGGAAATTATCGCTCCTGCTATTTCGTCGGAAGGATTTATTCGATGCAAGGAAGCGTTGTTGTTATATAAACATGGATTTTATCTGGAGCATCTTGATCCGGGTACATACTATCTCAGTGTAACAGCGATAGATGAAAGCATGCGTGCTTCTGAATTTTCTGAGGAAATTACTTTCATAGTGCCCGATTATAAAATGTATCCGTTGTCGCCTAATCAGGTAATACTAAGAATGCTTCCTACGGATCGTGTTGAAGTGCGGTGGAATGATCGGTCGTTTAATGAAGATGGATTTAGTATTGAACGCTCGGAGGACGGTATATCTTTTGTTAGTGTTGGTAAAACTGAAATAAACAGTAACATTTATCAGGATGCAACTGCGTTGCCTGATCATTTGTATTATTACCGTATTCGTGCAGAAAATGTTAATGGTTCCAGCGAAAGCGAAATTGAGACTATCCAAACATTTCCGAAAGGTTTTTTTGTAATGGACACCGTACTTCGCGCATCACGTTACAGGTATAACAGTGGCCATAGTGTAGCGTGTATTGATTACAATAATGATAGTAAGTTGGATGTTTTGATCACAACTGGAGAGTATGGTCAACAACTTTTCGAAAACGGTGATGCTGGGCTGAAGCAAGTATTGACTGATATTTTGCCCAACTTTGATAAATTCACCCGTATATCTACCTGGGGTGACTATGACAATGATGGAGATTTAGATGTATATCTGGTCACTGGTTATGACAGGAATCGATTATTCAATAACAATGACGGTGTATTTACAGAAGTACTGACATCTCCCTTTACTACAGATGTTAATGAATCTCTTAGTGCTAACTGGGTTGACTACGATAACGATGGATTCCTCGACCTATATGTAGGATTTAATCCCGTTCCTGTTTTGTATCATAACAACAAAGATGGGACGTTTACAAAAGTGACTGATGTGTTTCCTTCATTAGGTCAAACCAATGAAGCGGCATGGTGTGATTTTAATGACGATGGTCTGCAAGATGTTTTCATTCCTAAGTTTGGAAGTAAAAGCGTACTTATGCGGAATGCAGGTAATGGTATATTCGAGAATATACACAACAGCCCGGTAACTTCAGTGACGTATGCTAAAGGCGCATATTGGGTAGACTTCGATGCAGATGGTGATTTTGATCTAGTGGTTAATAATCTTACTAATGTTGCCGATATGTTCTTTGAAAATAACGGTAATGGAATCTTTACTGCGGTTACGAATAGTGTAACAGAAACCGGAACGATGTCAACCGGAAGTACATGGGCAGATGTTGACAATGATGGATTTACAGATTTGATCGTTACCGGTTCGGACTGGTCGTTGTTTATGAATAAGGGTAATAAAAATTTTGAACTAACGGCGGAACGTTCGATAGAAGATTCAGAAGCGTTGGATGGTGTTGCCGTTGCCAGTGGAGATTATAACCGCGATGGTTTCCTGGATATTGTTTTTGTATCCGGAAGCAGTGATAATGTCTTTCTTCAAAATAATGGAAGCAATAACCATTGGATTTCATTCACACTTGAAGGAGTGAAGACGAATCGCTCCGCTATAGGAACAATTGTCAGAATAAAAGCCAATGGCCGATGGCAGGCTGCGTTTGTATCATCGCATTCGGGTCCAAGTAGTCAGAATAGTCTTGCTGTGGAATTCGGATTGGGTTCGTCATCTGTAATTGATTCTGTTGTAGTAGAATGGCCGGGAAATGAAATACAGATACTTACCAATATTGGAGCCGATCAATTCCTGACTATTAAGGAGGATATGGATGCTCCCGAGCCGCTACCTGATGCACCTCAAAATCTGGTGGCTACGGTAGTAGATAAAACTATCGTTTTAACCTGGAATGTCAACGCTGAAATTAATATTGAAAAATATACTATATATAGGAGTAAAATAAATAATTCAACAACAGCCGAAAGTATAGCATCTACATCTGGCGGTAATTATTTAGATAGTGATGTAAACGAGGGTGAAACATATTTCTATTGGGTTAGGGCGGTTAGTTCAATTGGCGAAAGTAACTTTAGCGAAGTAGCTTCAGTAATGGTACCTAAGATAGTAACTGGCATAGAAGATAGTATGCTAATGACGATTTATCCGAACCCTGCTCAGAGTAGACTATATATTGATACATTGATAAGTCGATCAGTTATATTTAGGATAATAAATACTGATGGTCAGGTTATATTAAGAGGAACCACGGATGAAAGAGGAATAAACCTGGAAAATATTCAGAGCGGGCTATATACTATCGAGATTAATACAAGTGATAGATTGTTTTTTTATCGCTTTGTTAAGCATTAGATATTTTCTGAAGAGAAGAATATAAAATTCGTAAAGGAGTCAATTTAACTTAGGGAAGACCGCAAAGCGTGTCTAAGTTTGCACCAGATTGTGGTATGTGCTTGTAGTGTTTAGGTTTACTCTGAGGATTTTTTTGATGACTGGTATTATAGCAAGTTGCTACTGTCGGTATTACTAAGTAAAGAGTTTCTGTAGAAATTTATAGCTCTCGCACACTTTTTAAATTATAAGGATTCCCAATCCAAGAGATTTATTGGTGAATTAAATTCAATTCGAGACATGCCTTAAAGGTGTTTCGTCATATATAGATATGTGTGTTAAATCCGAGTATTGTATTGATTGAAAAAAAACTAGCACTTATTGCTTCGATGGGATTCTATATATATATTTGTGCTAGGTTTTCGGAAATGAAATCTTCTACTTTTAGAGAGGTACAACCGATTGCTATTATATCTTAACCTTACCTGTCTATGTGTTGTTCGTATTTTCTTGTGAAAAGCCCGGAAATGGCTTTGTTGACAAAATCAAATAGTCAACGTAATCTACAGTCAAAGTCGGTTTTTGTTTATAGTTTTGTCAGATAGCTCCTGTACATAAAATTCGTGACATGATTTGCAGGGCGCTAATTATTATCTTGTTTCTATTAGCCTTTAGTGTGAGTACGTATTCGCAGCGTATTTCCGTGAATATTAGTGATTCAACTCAAGTGAGTGATAGTATTGTAAAGGTCATTAGTAAGGGCAACGAAACGATCGGTAAATTAAAGGATACGAAAAACACACAATTCACTGCAGGGAATGTTGAAGGTGCTTCCTTCGTTGAAAAGAATCAGCTGAAACGAGTGTATTCTGAAAAGTTTTTACATGATTTTAATGATTCTTTGAAGGCGTTAATTAGTCTAGATTTGTCTTCTCCACCGTTAAAAAAAGAACTATCGGAAGACGATTTAGTTCATCTTGTCAATCAGAAATTTCCGTCTTATTCGAATATACCTTCTTCACCTGCAGGAGAAGGTATAGCTAGTAGTATGGAAGGCTCTCTTAAAGCTCCTCTTCAAAAGCGACAACAAATTGATAACTTAAGCAATTATAAACTACCTACTGATAAATTATTGGCGTTGTCTCCCTTGCCAGGAAGTGGAGTAAAGTCTAAGTACCTTGATAGGTTGGACAGTTTGCGTAAAGTAAATCTTCAACAAGAGAAGCTTCGTTTAGAGGAGCGCACGTTATCTGATAAGTCTAAAGTGACAGTTTTTAAAGAAAAACCTACTATACGCCAAAGGAGCTACTTTGAAGGAGTGATTAGTATTATGAGTGGCAAGCAGGTTACTTTATATCAAGCCTCTCCTGCTATGGGGTTGCATTTTACGGACTACTTTTCAATTGGAGGAGGACCATCAATTCAACTACAATCCGAGGGTAAGGATTTATACGGCACCGTTGGATTGCGTGTGTTTTCAAAAGTTGAATTTTTTCAAAGACAGTTTTATCTGCAGTTGGAAGACGCAATGAATCCGTATCGGTCGAATCGCGAGAAAATACAACTGGATTCTCACAATGTAATGATAGGGGGTGGGGTTCTGCTATCTGTACGTGCCCCTTTTACCCTTAATTTTTCTGTGCTTTACAAGTTGAATGAAGGTAAGGTAAATGTAAGCGATGTTGCCCCTTTTGTATTCCGCATTGGAATTAGTTCTGTAAAAATCGAAAAGTAATTATGACGCGTTATATCATTATTAAAACATTTTTGATAACGGTGATTTGCATACTCTCGGCTAATCGCGTTCCGGCACAGGATGGAAACGGGATTAAATTTACGTACCTGAATTTTAATGAGTCGGACAAGACATTTGTAAACGATGTAACAAATGAAGTCTTAAGTATTCAATATACTGATGTTTATGCTCGCAAGAAAGACCTACTTTTAAATATATACAATTGGAGCAACGTTTTAGTTGCTCAGGTTGCGCTCCAAAAGGAGCTAGGTGTGAATTATTATAATTTGAAATTAACAGAAACGATCGGAGGTCTTGTAAAGAATCAGGTATATACATGCAAGGCAATTGACGAAAATGGAAAGCTGTACCAATTACAATTCAGAGTAAAGGACTTGCCTCAAAAAGATATAGAGGTGGATATATTTGTTAATCCTACGTTCGTGAAATGCACTGATCCTACCGGGAATCTCGTGGAATTCTATGGTAACGTGCAAGGTGGTAAGGCTCCTTATACTGTTAATTGGTACATATTGAATAATACCCGGACTGGTTTTTTGTATCAACCTCGTGAACAGTTAATAGAACGTCCGGGTACAACATCAGTCGTTCAAGTTGATCAGTCACCAGCATACTACGTCATTTTAAATGTTCAGGACGCTTGTGGAAATGAAAAGCATCAGGTGGTACAGGTACAATGTCAAGATGGGAAGAAAAAAATCAATACAGTATTTTTTGAGACTCTGCAGGATTTTTCTGAAATGAAGGGTAAACAATAGTCAAATGACATCAAAATATATACTTGTAACAGGTAGTTTGATAATCCTGGTAGGGCTTGGTAGCGGACTAGTTTTTTTTCGATTGGATCAAGGGAAGAAGGGGTATGTTATCAATCAGGAAGTTTTTGAAGGCTTTCAGGGCAAGAAATCTCTCGAGATGAACCTTTTGCAAGTAAGGAAAAAACATAAGTATATACTTGATTCCCTTGCCAACAATATCGGTAATGATGGACCTGCAGCTCTTATTCAGGAATACGATCGAACCGCACAGGAATTAGATTTGAAGGAGCGACAACTTTCCGAACGCTATACCGCTGATCTGTGGAAACAAATTAATGAATACATAAAGGCATACGGAGATGAAAATAATTACGACTTTATATTTGGTGCATCTGGAAACGGCAGCTTAATGTACGCCTCGGAATCAAAGAATATAACTCAAGATATAGTAAGCTATATAAATAAAAGATATGAACATGAATAAAAGATTGTGTTTATGCATGTTTATCTTATTAGGCATATCATGCTCTGGCAAGCTTGATAGGTCAGAATTTATAGAGTGGATAAGGGATCCAAAAAATGGTTTGCATGTACAGAAGCAATCAGGAGATTACTGGCTTGACGTGCAATATCAACCCGCTAGCTATATGGTGCTGCAACGTAATGCTGCTATAGGAAAGGAAGAGTTTGCAAAGGAAATTGAAAAAAATGAGAACCTGCAATACTATCTACTTAAGATAGGAGTGCTGCATCAGAATATCGACTTCCTAAGCTATCAGGTACAAAGTCTGGCTGAAAAACAACAGAAATTATATTACTACTCTTACTCTTTTCAAAATGATATACAATTAGAAGATGCTGGTGAGTTGCTGCCCTGTGTTTTGTATCATTTTGAGCGTTCTTCGGCTGTAAAAGGGAGCCGGACATTTGTATTGGCCTTTGAAAATAAACACCGTGAATCAGTAGAGGCTAAATTGATAATTAACTCCTCCTCCTTGAGTTCATTGCCTATCAAAATTAAAATTTCAAAAGATACACCTGCGCTTAATATATGATTCGTTTTTTTAACCGCTATCGTAAAATAATAACTTCTTGTTTTATTCTACTCCATTGTAGTCAAATATTTGGAAGTTATACGGTTTATGCATTAACAAGTGGCCCATCACAACCTGAGTTACAGGCATTTCAGCCAGCAGGAACGACTGATATGGTTGATCTCTTCACGGGTGATTTTAGTTATAATATTCCTCTCTTTGAATTGCCAGGACCTAACGGTGGATATCCGTTTAACTTGTCTTACCAAGCTGGAGCAGGGATGGACCAGGAGGCAAGTTGGGTAGGGTTAAACTGGAGCTTAAATCCCGGGACCATCAATCGTCAGATGCGAGGACTACCCGATGAGTTTAAAGGTGATGATATATATACCAAGTCATCAATTGCCCCCAGTGTTACAATCGGTTTAGGTACAGGTAGCGCTGTGGAATTGTTTGGAGGTGCCCTTGATCTTAGTCTTGGGTTTAGTGTTTATCGCAATAACTATAGTGGCATGGGATATTCGATTGATACGTCTATCGGTTATGGGTCTGCAGTTGGATCATCTATGACTGCGGGTGTTGGACTAAATCTGAAACTGGATTCTAAAGAGGGGATAAGCGTGTCTCCTTCCTTGGGTCTTGGAAGTAGGTACACAGGAACAGTGGGAGCTGGTGCAGATTATAATTCTAAAGATGGATTATCCTCTTTAACATTTTCGTACAGCACAGCAGGGCATAGGAGTCGGGAGGCCGTGATCTTTAAGAATAAAGATATTCCGGGACAATATCATGTGAGTAGTAAGGCAAAGCGCGACATGAGTGGGTCGGCAACTTTGAATTTTGCGTCAGCTGGATATACACCACAGATAAGTTTGCCTATGAGAACGCTTAATTTATCAACTACATTTAAGATTGGTGCTTCCTGGTGGGGAGTATCACCTATGTGGTATGTTACTGGCTTTTATGCAGAGCAGCATTTAAAGAACGATAAGAAACGCGTTCGGTCTGGTGCTTATGGCTATTTCAATTATCAAGAGTCAAAAGATGGAACTGATTTACTTGACTTTAACCGTGAGAAAGACGGAATGGTAACAAAAGAATCTCCTAACCTAGCTATACCGTCACTTACTTATGATATATACTCCGTTACAGGACAAGGAATATCTACCATGTATCGTCCGATGCGAAATGATATCGGAATTGTCCATGATCAACAGGTTGAGTCGACTTCACAAGCTGCCAGTGCTGGTGTGGATGTTGGTATACCGTCTCACGTAGGTCTTAATCTCACCTATAACCATTCAAAATCAATTTCGGGGCAATGGGTAGATAAAAATGAGGTAAGAGCAAAAGTAGGTTTTCAGGATCATACAAAAAATGATCTATATGAACCTTGGTATTTTAAGGCACATGGCGAACCTGCACCACAAGATAATGCAGCTTTAATGGCGATAGGTAACACAGACGCGGTGAGAATCGCGTTGAAAGACGGCCGAGAAGATCCATCTGCTGATGATCGGCTGGAGAATAATAATAAAAGTATAGATATTCCGTCTTCTTCGGGCTACAATAAAGATCGTAAGTATAGAACCCAGGTTATACAACCAATAACGAATGAGCAATTGCTGGGTGCTTCTGCCAACGAAATGCTACCATTGTTTAAGGTTAAGTATGACAGCGCTGGATCTGAAATAGATTATAAACGGAGTTCCTTACCATCTCACCACACCGCTGGCTTCACCGCGTTAACTCCTGAAGGACTTCGATACAACTATGGGATACCTGCCTATAATTTAAGTCAGGAAGAGATTGCGTTCAGTGCGAGAAAAGAACAGGGAGATCCCAGCCGTGTAAAAGTAAAGGGGAACGGTAAAGGCGATCCTACCTATGAATACTCTGATACAGACAAATATCTAAGACGTGTGGAGATGCCTAAATATGCTCACTCATATTTGTTAACATCTATAGTGGGACCTGATTATGTAGATGTTTCCGGAGATGGTGTTACTTCAGATGATTTGGGATATTGGGTGAAGTTTACGTACAGGAAAACTACTACGAAAGCAGAACCATATCAATGGAGAGAACCATTTGCAAAGGCTCATTTGCAGGAGGGGTATAAAACAGATCCACGGGATGATAAGGGAAGTTTTATCTATGGGCAAAAGGAGTTGTGGTACTTGGTTAAAGCGGAAACAAAATCGCACATAGCCACCTTTAGTCTTGACGAACGTAAAGATGGTAAAGGTGTTAACAGAAAACTACAAGATACAAACGAAGTTGGGAAAGCAGTTTGCGCATTGAAGGAGATAAAACTTTTTACCAGGGCTGGCGGGGAAGCTTACCCCATTAAAGTTGTAAAATTCAAATATAATTATTCGCTGTGTCAGAACGTTTTTAACAATTCATCGAGTATTGCCGTAGAAAGTGGGAAGCTTACGCTTAAAGAACTGTGGTTTGAATATGGCGCAAGCAGCCGGGGAAGTTTAAACCCTTATGTTTTTGATTACCATGAGACGGTACCGGAAGAGAATCCTTCGTATAGCCTCTATGCCTACGATCGTTGGGGAAATTATAAGCCATTTGCGACCAGTGATCAGAATATTGACTTCCCCTATTCCGAACAAGATCCAGCGAAAGAAGCTGAAATAAACCGAAATGCGGCAGTTTGGAGCCTAAAAGAGATAACACTACCCTCGGGAGGTAAAGTAAAAATCGACTACGAGTCGGATGATTATGGTTATGTGCAGCACAAACCAGCCATGCAAATGATGGGTATTGTTGATAATGGGAATCCATCAGACGCCAAAATTGAATTGAATGACTCTGACCTGAAAGTAAAATTTAAGCTTGAGACACCTATAGAAGGTGTGCTGACACCGGCACAGCAGCGTGAAATTGTTATGAAATACCTTGATCAGAAACGTGGACAGGTATATTTCAAAATGAAGATGAATCTTCGAAGTAAAGGAGAAGGATTCTATGAATTTGTTTCCGGATATGCTGATATAGATTTTTCAAAAACAGATAGTATCAAGCTTGAAAAGGCTGGTGCAAAATATACCTATGGTATGTTCATGCTAAAGGCAGAAAGTGGACGACATCCTTTTTCACTTCGTGCATGGCAACATTTACGGATGAATCAACCTGATCTGATGAATTCGGGGAAACGATTACAGGCAACCAATAGTACAAGTGAGCGGGTTGATCAGATTAAGTCACTAGGGAATATATTCACGCACATCCGGCAAATGTTCCAAGGCTTCTATGATTATTGTAGCAGTAAAGGATGGGGAAGAGAAGTGGAAGTTGGAAAGTCATGGATCCGATTGCAATCTCCTGATAAGAAAAAATATGGAGGTGGATTACGTGTAAGACAGGTTACCATGACAGACGAATGGGCACATGATGATGAAGGAGTGTATGGCCAAATCTATGAATATACTATAGATGAGGATGGCGAAAGTATAAGCAGTGGCGTGGCTGCTTATGAGCCAATGGTAGGCGGTGATGAAAATGCCCTGCGCTATGCGAAGAAGTATACCCAGTCCGTTCCGCTCCGGTCGGCAAATAATCTGTTCTTTGAATATCCTATAAACGAGAGTTACTATCCAGGGCCACAGGTAGGGTACCGCAAGGTAACTGTTACCAGTCTTGCCGGAGCAAGTTTAGCGGGGAAGAAAATTCTCGCGTCTGCTGATAATATATATCCGAAGGGAAGCAATGTTAGCTACGGAACATCTGGTATAACAGTTCATGAGTTTTATACAGCCAAGGAATTTCCTGTGATTACCGAAGAAACAGAGAAGGCTAACAAAAATTTCAATATGGCTTTTACCATTCCTTTTGTTGGTGCAGTCTCAATGTCGAAGCTCTCTACAAGTCAGGGGTATAGTATTGTAACAAATGATATGCACGGCCGCCCATATAAAGTGAGTAATTATCGTCAAGATAAAACCGGTAAAGCAGAAGATACTCCGATCTCCTGGGTTAAGTATAATTATGCAATTGACTCAACTTTCTATCAACAAGAGAAAATATCTACTCTTAATAACTTATTTATTGATAACCAGGATGGGACCTTGCGACTAGCTACTGCAGCAGAAATTAATAACGGTAATGTTCCCAAGATATCAATAGGTCAGGAGAATGAGTTTTTTATTGATATGCGTCAATTTGAAGACATTACACTTGGAGGCGGGCTTAACTATAATATTGACGCTATATATCTTTTGTTTGGTGTCATACCTGTTCCTACTGCATGGCCTAATATCAGTAGCAGTTTCAAGCAACTTCGAACCGCGGTTACCAATAAGGTGATTTTTAAATCAGGCGTGCTGGTAAGCACGGAAGCATATGATGGAGGATCCACTATCCTTACTCAAAACAGGAAATGGGATAAAAAGACAGGAGCTACTGTCTTAACGGAAGTTAACAACAACTTTGATGCGCCCGTTTATAGTTACTCCATATTGGCTCATAATCAATATGCAGGGATGGGAGCAGCTTACCAAAATATAGGACTTAAGTTCGATATAACTGGAGTAAGTAGTCTCCCATATCATGATAACTATTATGAATTTAATGCTGCGTTAATAGACAAACTTTATCCGGGGGACGAAATCCTTCTTTACCATAGCGGAAGCGGGTTTACAAAACCTGTTGCCAAAGTAACATTTACAGGAAATGAAGATGGTGACAGATTCTTGTACTCTGAGACCGTGTTAAATGAAACTTCTTACGATGCCATGATTACACGGTCCGGATATCGAAATCAGCTGAGTGTGTCTGCAGGAAGTATAACGGCACTTCAGGACCCGTCTTTGCCAGGCTCGATAAAAACCTACACGAAACAAATCACACTTCCCAAGGAATAAGACTTAAACGTTATGCGATTAAATATAGGAGAAAGAAGCGGTATATATATCATGTTAGTGATATGTATGCTATTATCGGCCACAAGTAGTCTTTTTGCGCAGGGTGCTGTTGCAGATGCTAATGAGCGCGCTGTATTGATGGCTATATATACCAATAATGGAGGCTCTACATGGGGAGCTACACAAAATTGGAACTTGAGTAAAATCAATGGATATCCGGATTCCACATTAACAGGTGTTCAGGTGGAGAATGATGATATAGTTGGTATGTCGTTAGCTGGGTTTGGTTTAACAGGAACTATGCCGTCAATGTTCGGTAATCTTTCTGAGTTGAGATCATTAGATATTAGTAATAATAATTTTAACAACGCTTCTTTTCCGGTATGGCTTGGTGATCTTATTAAGCTTAATTCTCTCAATCTTCGGAATTGTCATTTTAAAGGTTCGCTTCCAACATCCATTGGGCAGTTGGTGAATCTTAATGCCTTATACTTGGCAGCAAATGATCTCAGTGCAACGAATTCTATACCAAATACACTATCTAATTTAGATAACCTTACTTATCTTGATTTACAACTTTGTTCATTGCAACCGGGGTCTGTTGATAATGGTTTAAGAGGGCTGTTAAGTCTTCAAAGTTTAGTTCTTAGCTCAAATCCATCGTTCCTAATGGGTGATGGCAGCTTCCCGGATAAACTTTCCAATCTTCCTACTCTCGCAAATTTATACTTACAGGGAGTTGGTGCCCTAACATTTCCCTCATCTATTACCAATCTGATTAATCTCACGTTGATCGATCTTAGTTCCACTGCGGCTTACGCCAACACTGTGACATTGAGTTCTGCTATTGATCAACTTAAGCTTTGCACTTCATTAAAAACATTATTAATCAGAAACTCCAGTATAACGACTTTGCCTAGTGACTTTGATGAACTGGCGGTTGAGACACTTAACATATCGGGCAATCCACTTTCTCCTGTT
The DNA here is from genome assembly GCA_902168205.1 of uncultured Chitinophaga sp. GTDB lineage: Bacteria > Bacteroidota > Bacteroidia > Cytophagales > Cyclobacteriaceae > Ohtaekwangia > Ohtaekwangia kribbensis. The sequence continues at coordinate 1,824,029 of CABHOK010000003.1, forward strand.
GGGTGCGAAGTATTAGGTGGCATGCCGGAGTTGAAGAACCTGTATATTGAATTCTGCTCACTTCAGAATTTACCCGCAACACTGCCTGACATACAGACATTGGAACGTCTGTATGCATCTAACAATAATTTATACCCTGTGCCTCAATTAATCAAGGATATACCGGATTTGAAGGAATTACAGCTGATGAACAATGGAATAGAGGAGCTTGGGGCTTGGTTCGGTTCTGGTAACATGGGGTCAATTGAAATACTGAAGCTTGATAATAACTCGCTAGAGTCTTTACCTGATAACATTTGCCTACTAAGTAGTCTTAAGCAATTAAGCATCACGCATAACGAACTTAATGGTATCTGGCCTGCCTGCTTTTCCAATCTAACGACCGTTCAAAGATTACATCTCAGCTATAATAATATTTCGGTACTACCCGATCTAAGCGGGTGGGGGGCTTTAGCGATTATAGATGTAGACCATAACCTTCTAAAAGGTAAAGTCCCATCATTCCTTACCGACTCATCCAGCGTGAAGAGTTCAGTCAATATAGGTTATAATAAATACAACGCTGTTCCAACTGGAGGCTATAATAATGCCACAGTAGTTGCCCTGAACAATCATTTTACCTTTGAAGATTTGCTTCATCTTAAACCTACAAGCGGTGGTTATGCCTATGCTCCGCAGGATACAATAGTTGATTTAGTACGGGAAGCAAGAACGTATCTGACGACAGCTACCCTTGTAGCACACGTTGATACTGCAGCGGCATTGAATTGTAAATTCCAGTGGTTTAAATATATCAATGGCGTTAATGATAGTGTGATGAATGTACCTTCTCACGGAGCGAAGAAGTTTACTTTCAACCTGAAGGCATCGGATCAAGGTGCCCGCTATTACTATAAAATTACTAACAATATACTGCCACAATTATCACTCAATAGCAAGCTTATCACAGTAGTTATAGTATGTGATGTAACTCCGTCAGCGGTAAACTTCTCTGCAAAGCGATATTTATGTGCAATGAATTTTGTTCCATCGGTTACATACCCAACCGGTTGCCGAACAAAGTCCTACAGTTGGTCATTTGGAGACAACACAGCCTCTATTGAGAAAAAACCTTTTCATGCCTATAATGCTGCAGGTAGCTATAATGTTTCAATGAAAATTATTTATACCTGCGGATTTTGTCTCCGTGACACAACTATAACAAAACCAGTACAATACAACCTCGCTGAAGATTTGCTGGTAGATTCGTTGATCACCGTGGGTACGGAAGTGAAGGCTGAGGTATTGTCGGCCTCCGCTGCTACGTTCTCGGATGTATGGCCTCTGCAATATCAGTCTGCCGTAGTGTCTCCGAATGGTTTTGTAAATGGTTCTGACGGAGTATGGCGAAATGATGGAACTTATGTTTATGACGTACCTCGGGGACACTCCGAATCGATAAACATTTCGAAAGATGGAACTTTTGACTTGGAACAATTCAATTGGCAGCAATCTGAGATAGAGGCGATACCGAACTGGATTAAAGCGAATACCATGACAGAATATAGCCCGTATAGCTATGAGTTGGAGAATCGTGATGTACTGGGTGTATATACCTCAGCTTTATATGATTATGGTGGGCATTTGCCTTCAGCCAACGGGGTGAATATGCGCAACCGCGAGATGGCTTTTACAAGCTTTGAGTATTTGGATAATAGATCTTCAGGCAACTGGATTTTTGGGAATCAGCAGCTACCTCAGTACTATTTATACGAGATATATTCTGCGGTAGGACACATCGCTATCGTAAAAGCAAGTTTGGCGCAGCTTAATGATGTTCAAAAAGTTGATGTTACCGCGCGCGGATTTTTAGGAATGCTTTATCCCGGCTATTACAAGCGCACGCATTCAATACTTGACGATGAGATTGTTTGCATGCAGGAGTATCCTCAGAATCCCGAGTGGTCTATGATTGTGCTTCGCAAGGAACCATACGTTGGTCCGTGGCGAGGATGGATTAAAGTGAGAAATACCGTTACACCGGCGCTGAGTCCGGATATTGATAACACTTTTGGTCATACAGGAAGCAGTTCCTTAAAAATTACTTCACCAAAAACATTCAAGCAGAATCTGCTTCAGTTGGAAGGTGGCAAGTCGTATGTGATCAGTATGTGGGTATCCGTAAAAAATTTCCATCCGATGACACCCAAGCTGTCTGACCAGATAGGTGTGGAGCTGAATTTAAAAGATAAGAACGGGAACAATGTTCTGTCAAAAATATTCGAGCCCTCGGGAAGAATAATAGAAGGATGGCAGCAATTAAAGGGAACATTTACGTGTCCGGTAGATTTGCTTACACTGGAAATACAGTTTAAGCCAGGGAGCACTGGTTCAGCGTGGTATGATGATATACGATTGCATCCGGAAAAGGGAAACATGAAAGCATACGTGTATGATTTGAAAGATTACAGGCTGCGTGCGATTCTCGATGAAGAGAACTTTGCTTCACTCTTTTATTACGACCAGGAAGGGAATTTATATACCACTAAGAAAGAGACCGAGGCAGGTATAAAAACTATTTCTGAGAATGTGACCTATATGGTTGAGAAAACAAACTGATAGATGAGGCATATTATCAAGATATATATAGTCATTCTTGTCAGCTGTCTATCATTTCAAAGTGATGGACAGGAGTATCGTAAGATTTTCTTGGAAATGAAAGCTAAATATGAGTCCATGGAGAGCTTTCATATTGTTATGCAGGTAATAGTAAATGAACAGACGTCGGCATCACCGCTGTTTCAAGACAGAATTGACTTGAAAAAGGATGGAGTAAACTATCGCTACGAAATGAGAGCCAGTGACATGCTAATGAATGACCAATATGTTGTTATGGTTGATAAGGGATCGCGGGAGATTATAGTTAGCAGACGAAGTATAGAAGCAGAGAAAGCTATTAGAGCCAATACACAATTTAATATTGATAGTCTCATGTCGTTTTACGAAGAACCTAAGTATTTGGGAGAAGAGAATGGGAGTTATCATTACCAGCTAAGTCTGAAACGAGGTGCGGTTAAAACGATAAATCTGTATATAAACAAGCAGACTATTTTAATCAGCAAAATGAGGTATGTATATACGGAAGGGCAAGTAGCGTCGATAGTATTTGAAAAGTTTGATGCTGCACCAGATTTCACTACTGAGACATTTAATGAAAAGAATTACATAACTACCGTGAAGGGACAGCTAAAGCCTTCCGCAGTTTATCAACAATATAAAGTTATAGCAATAACAGACTGATTTCGAAGTATGTTTAATATAGTATCTCGTTATAAGCGGTGTTGGACGCTTGTTGTTATTATAATGGTGGCAAATATTTCGCTTGCCTTTAGCCACTCTTTTATAGCCGGCGACACCGTTAAACTTCCGGCAGGAGTCAAGATTACTCGTGATGGACAGAAACCGCGTCCCGAACCAAGTCCTAAGTTTAATTGGGATGAATTGGCGGTTGGAGACGACAATACAGCCTTTCCAATTTGCGGAACCGGACAGTATTATGTAGGATTTCAGCTTTACTATGACCTTGTTGGTGATCGTCAGACATTAAAGCAGTGGACTGCTGGATTGGAAATTGCATTCCTTCACGGTGAAGATACACTCTGGACACGCCCCATCGCTGTAAATATGAATAATCAGACATTTATAGCGACTGTTTTTCACGATAGCCTGATATCATGTGATGGTGATTATCACTTCTATATATCAAAGAAAGATAGTATTGGAGAAGTGCCGTCTGACTATATCACGTTAAAGTTACTTCATTATAAGAAGATGGAGGACGCATTCGATCCGCTCCGCGACATGACGATTAGCAGCATATACACCTCATCTATTCGGGAAACGGCTTTAAATTGGAGTGTTAATGGCAGTGCAAGCGATCGTGCAATTTTGGAATATGATGTAGAATGGGTATATATATCTGAACACGATCGCTTCACGGGAACTGTGGCAGAAGATGCTTTCACCTTTAAAGAGCCAGTTGGAATAACAACAGCCGTCAGGAACTATACACACGCAGTTTATTATCCGAAAGGAACGTTGTGGTATCGTGTAAGAGCTGTAGGATACAATCCTGCTTATCCCGGGCATCGTATACCTGGAAAGTGGTATTATAGTAATGCTATAACGGTTGAAGAGAATCCTGAGCCACAGAAAAACTGGCAGCAACAAACGGTGTTTGCTGAAGAAGGCAAGAGCAAAAGAGTAATGACTTACTTTGATGGCAGCCTTCGCCAACGACAGAGTCTTACAAACCTAAGTAAAGAAGGTGTCACGTTGGTGGCTGATGCTTTGTATGACTACGAAGGACGAAAATCGATTGATATACTTGCAGTTCCTGCTTTGGATAATCTGCTTACTTACCATGCCGGGTTTAATCAATTTCAGGCAGAAGATGCTGTGATTGCTTCACTAACTTCCCCTACGCGCAAAAAGTTTCACTATGATAATAACCGAAGGGAGAATAGCACGCTCGCCACCATCAGCGGAGCAGGTAACTACTATTCGCCTGTGAGTAATGATTCCACCATCCATCAGGACTTTATTCCAGATGGAGAAGGCTATGTATATAGTCAAACCGAATATCTGCGCGATGGTACCGGGCGGGTTAGTCGTCAATCTGGTGTTGGTAGCGAATTTCGTATCGATGGTGTACATGCTACCCGTTTCTATTATGGAGAAGCAGCGCAAGAAGAATTGATCCGTCTATTTGGTACCAATGTAGGCTATGCCAGTCATTACAAAAAGAATATGGTTACAGATCCGAACGGGCAAGTTAGCGTGTCTTACCTTGATCAGGAAGATCGCGTCATCGCTACAGCTCTTGCCGGGGAGAAGCCCGATAACGTTCAGGGCCTGGCGAGCTATATCAATCTGGGTAGTGATCCAATTACCGTACACGCTGGCGATAAAAACCGGAAGGAAGGAAATGTTAGTATAGCAACACATAAATTACTTAATGTTGCTTCTACGCAATATACTTTTCGATATGACTTATCCGCACTTGCTTCTTCGGTTGAACAGTATGGTTGTCAGACCTGCGCCTTTGATCTACGTATTACTTTAAGTGATCCGGAAGGTGCCTTGGTTGATCTGTCAGGTTTTTCGGGAAATCAATCACAAGATAAAGCCTACGAGCGAAATGGAATCACCGCAGCAAGCTGCACCGATACAACCCAATTGTTACCAGTGAATTTCTCGATTACGTTACTTGAACAAGGTGAGTATACAATAACGAAGACGTTAACGGCCCGTGAGCTTACCTTTGAACAAATAGAGGTACTGGTAGATCAGGATAGTGCCCTTCAGCAAATTGTAGAGGAACTTGAGGAGAATTACTTTTTTGATCCTGAAGACTGTGAAGTATGTCGTGCGGCATGTCCTGGCGCAGATTCGTTGATAGAAAATGCTATTGAAGATATAGCGCAGGCAGACTGCGATAATATTTTACAGCAGATTATTTCATATTACAAAGATCAGTATCCTGACAGTGCAGAGTATGAACCTACACAGGCGCAGATCGAACAGCATGCGTTATACTGTAAATATCAGTTGTGTATAAAGGATTTGCAAAGTGATGTGTTTGATAAACAATTGGGCAGCGTATCTACCTGGACCAGCGCACAGTCACGTTTCCCAAATGTACTGGATAGTGATCCTTTTTTTAATGCCGAGAATCTGAGTGGTTGGGGAAGTAAATCTGTCATGCAGAGTAAGCTGAATGATGTACAGGTTGGTACAGTGGCGTTTGATAGCGATGGTAATGGCGAGGCCGATAGCTATAAGGTATACCACGGTGCTATATATGATGTTACAAATCCAGGTAATACAAATTACTATATCGATGGTAATGGTAAGCCGGATGTCAATGGGATGCACATACTATATCTGGATGTCATGAAAAACCGCGGTACGCTGGGCGAAACGGCATATGCACAACAGGTAGAACAACAACGTTGGGCCCTGTACAGAAGTTTTTATCAGGAGGCCAAGCGCAAGATCAAAATTGAAAAGTATACAGCAACAGGATGCGTCTCAGCAGTGGAGGCATTACAGGCTAGTGATGAGTTAAAAGAACTTGACACAGAAGAAGAGATAACAAGTTGGGCGATAGAGAACCAGGCTCCCGGATATACCAATGTAACCAATGCTGAAATTGAAATGTCGCTCGAGACTATTCGGGCAGCTTGTAATACGAAGTTCAGTTCTGCTGATAGTGCTGCTATTGCGGGACATCTGATGACCTACTTTACCGGCAATAAACAGAGAAACTTCCTGCGACTTATTCTTCTTGCCGATGTTGGAGTAAATGCCAGTTTAAATTCAATACAGGAAATCCTAAATAACTACACTTGTAACTTATCGAATGCTTCGGTGATAGACCCATTGGAATGCAAAAAAGACACAGTCTTTTTTGTACCAAGTGTCTCTCAATTACTTTCTAATAGCGTGGCGCCATCGGTAGTATTAAGTTCAAGCAGCAGCCAAGGTGCAACAAGTGTTAGGTCGATAGCACCTTCATCCTGTACAGGTTGTCCTTCTATAGAAGAGTATAGTGCACTACTGGATTTGTACGATTCTTTAGGCGGTGTTAATTGGACGAACAAAACTGGGTGGGAGAGCGCTGATCGGTCTAATGTGAGTAGTGTCACTGGATGGCATGGGGTAAGTGTAAACGCGGAAGGACATATTGCTCTCTTAAGATTATCGAATAACAACTTGACTGGTAAGCTACCCTCTACCGTTGGGAATCTTTTTTATCTATCTGAAATCAATTTTTCGTATAATAACTTAGCAGGTGCAATCCCTTCGGAGTTAGGGCTGTTAGCAAACCTTGAATATCTTGATTTACAAGTAAATCACTTACGAAATTCAATTCCTGAATCTTTGGGAAATCTTAGTAAAATAACCCATTTAATCCTCTCTAATAACAAATTATCAGGCTCTATACCTGATACTTTATATACGTTGCCTAACATAACGCATTTATTTTTAGTGGTTAATGAACTGACGGGTGTTATAAGTAATCGAGTAGGTGAGTTGAAAAAAATTCGCTTTTTATATTTAAGTCAAAATCAATTGACGGGTAACATTCCATCAAGTTTAGGGAATTTAGTTGACCTAAGAGATTTAGGCCTCTCTACCAACAGACTGGAGGGGCAAATCCCCGCATCGTTAGGAGGGCTAACAAATTTGAGAATGCTGGATTTTGAAGATAATAATTTAAATGGAGCAATTCCCTCAAGTCTTGGCCAGCTTACTAATGACCCGGATATTTGGATAACATATAACGAATTTGTATTTAAAGACATTGTTCCCTTTGTTTCTAGTTCTGTACCTAATCTTAGGTATGCTCCTCAAGATTCGGTTGATATCAAAAAGAAACTCCTAGCCTTAGTTAACCAACCTTTAAAACTAGAAGCCAGTATTGATCGAAATACTCCTAACTCTAAGTATCAATGGTTTAAGTTGAAGAATGGTGTAAGTACTCCATTGTTTGAACCAGCTTCTGAAAATGGTCACACTTATACTATACCTTCTGTAAGTCAGTCCGATGAGGGAACAAAATATTATTATAAAATTACTAATACAGGAGCTTCGGCACTTACATTGGTAAGTAGGATGCAGACGTTAGTCTTTCCGGAAGGCCGCACATATGAAGTGTGTTGGGAATACGATACAGCTAACACTACATACAAGAAACTCATATTCAAAATAGACTGGAACGCTGAGTTCCTCAACTGTAAACGCATAGCGGAAGAAGAGGATAGTATTTTACTAGTATATGCTACACAACAACTGGTGCAGCAATATGTGAGCGACTACTACAACCAATACAAAACACAATGTTTAACCAGAATAGCTGAAAACCTCACCTATACTTATATACCAAAGGAGTATCACTATACCCTATATTACTATGATCAGGCTGCTAATTTGGTACAAACTGTTCCTCCTAAAGGAGTTAATCCACTAAGCGATGTGCAGGTACAGGCTTTCAGACTCGGAATAAAAGTTGATCCGGCACACACATTTGTAACACGCTATAAATACAATTCACTCGATCAATTAGTCTGGCAGAAAACTCCTGATGCCGGCGAGTCAAATTTTTGGCTTAATGATAAAGGTCAATTAAAACTTTCACAAAACGCCAAGCAAATGATTGATACTTTGTATTCCTATACGAAGTATGATGAACAGGGACGTGTAGTGGAAGTTGGTGAGTTGAAAACATATGCTGCAATCAGTGCGCTGGCCGATTCTATAAACTCTCCAAACTTCCCGATTTCCGGACTTTCGGACTTTCAACTCACCGACATTACCCGCACGCACTATGATTTTGGAAAACCAGGCGTTCAGTCATATTTCTCACAAGAAAACTTACGCACGCGTGTAGCCTGGGTAGAAGTAACGGGTAAAGATGGAGCTGACACGGTCTCCACATACTATAGCTACGATATACACGGCAATGTAAAGGCGCTGTTACAAGCTTTGCCCGGTTTAAAACCAAAGCGAACAGATTATGTATATGATCTGATCAGTGGTAAGGTTAATTATGTGATGTATCAGTATGGTGAGGACGATCAGTTTATACATCAGTATTCGTACGATGATGATAACCGGATTACAGAGGTGCGAACATCTTCTGACGGATTTATCTGGCACCGTGACGCAGCCTACACGTACTATAAGCACGGCCCGCTTGCCCGGGTAGAACTTGGAGAATATAGGGTTCAAGGACTCGATTATTACTACACGCTGCAAGGCTGGATGAAGGGGGTGAATATGCCGTATGATGATGTTAATCAGAATATAGCGGATCAGGGTGTAGGTAAAGATGTATATGCCTATACGTTGGGTTATTATGAGGGCGACTATAAACCGGTTAATTCAGGCATGGCTATAGCCGACACGCGTGATCGTTTATGGACTCGCCTGAATGAAACGTATAACCATACAGGTCTTTATAATGGAAACATCTCGTGGATGATCACCGACCTTGCAAAGATTGGTGATATAAATCATGATCGTACAAAAGGTATGCAAGCCATGCTTTACGAGTACGACCAGTTACATCGCCTGGTAACAAGCCGGAGTCTTACTAATTATAATGGAGCAAATGGCTTCGCTGCACGCGGTGCTACGGGAGCTTATGATGAGGACTATACATACGATCCTAACGGGAACATTCTTACTCTAACACGCAGAGACGGACAAGGAAATATAGCTGACGATTTCAACTATCAATACTATGCTGCCACTAACCGCTTGCGCGAAGTAAAACCAGTTACTAAAGATAAAGTGTATAGCAGCGGTACAGTTACTACCGATAATATAGTTTACCGTAATGTGACGTTGAAAGGTTCTGCTCATGTGCAGGCAGGAAGCACTGTAGAAGTAAAAGCACTCGAAAATATTTATGCTGAACCGGATTTTGAAGCTGAAGAGGGAGCAGACTTCTGGGCGCATATAGTAGATGACGAAGGAACCTACCAGTATGATAAGATTGGTAACCTTGTTCTCGACCAGGAGGAGGGTGTGAAAATTTCCTGGACACCCTATGGTAAAATTAGAGAATTGCACACTAAAGGTGATAGTATAGTGGTTGCTTTTAAGTATGATGCGACAGGTAATCGAGTAGAAAAGAGAGTAGTTCGAAGAGATTCAGTAACAAATGTGAAAATAACACGCTACGTACACGATGCGAGCGGTAATGTTGTGACGGTTTATAATGATACCACAGTGCTAGAGCAGCCGATATATGGAAATAGTCGGATAGGACAACACGTAAGAGATACCACTAAGGAAGGCCACTTGACTTTGGGCAAACGTCGGATCGAGCTTAGCAATCACTTAGGAAACGTATTGACTGTAATAACAGATAATGCAGGTGCAAAAAACGACAGCACCTGGGCAATCGTTGTAAATACGAGTGATTACTATGCTTTTGGACTTCATATGAAGGAGAGAGCGTATTCAGACACAATTTCCAATTATCGTTATGGCTTTAATGGCAAGGAGAAAGATGAGAACGGTGAGTTTGGAACCGTGGCTTACGACTATGGGTTCAGAATATACAACCCTAGGATTGCACGTTTTTTGTCGGTGGACCCACTAACTCAATCGTATCCATGGTATTCTCCTTATCAGTTCGCTGGAAATACACCTGTGCAGGCAATAGACCTAGATGGCATGGAGCCGAAGAAAGTTAATAAAGGAAGTTATACGAAACGTGGGTATATAACAGCAGAGCAGATTAATGACAATAATTTCAAGGTTTATAATCTGTTATTGCATAAATATTTTATTGTCAAAATAGGTGACAAGCATCTATTTAATCCGATTTCAGGAATGCGGAAAGCAATGAAAGACTGTGGTATAAATGAAAACATGAACGTCTACTTTCTAACGAAAGAACAAAGAAAGGCCGTTATGTCGAGATATAACCAGATAGAGGCTGCTGCTGCCGTGGTGTTGCGTGATGGTGACGGAAAGTTTTTTAACGAGCAAAGTACCAAAGTGCAGGAAGAAATAGATCATTACTTTTTACAAAAGCAGGCTGAATACAATAGTATAAAATTAAGGAAGGTGTATGATGCTGCGGTAAAAGAGGGTGCGCTGGGTGCGATATTAGATATTGGGTTGGGCGGAGCTTCTATTGTAATTGCAGTAACCTCAGCAACATTTACAAGCGAAACAGGAGTTGGTGCTGCAATTACTTATTCTGGAGTGGCATTTGGTATCGATCAGGTCCAGGGTGGAGTAGCCGCCTTGATGGCTATTAATAACGGCGTGTTTGACCCTAACGCTGAGTATAAGCTTGTTAGGGGTCTATTAATTCAACTGGGAGGAGAAAATGCTGGTATAGTGTACGATCTTGCTAATATACTTTCCGGTGCCTCTGGTGTTGCAGTAGGAGTGGCGGATGGTATTATTACAGGAGCCCAACTAAATAGAATGTTGTTAAGTGCCACTGTTGATGGCACGGACGTGGTTCGGGATGTAAAGGAATTTACTGACAAAAAATAGGCTGTATGGAAAAGGAGTATCAGTGCAGTATTTTTAGACTGGGGCTATTTTGGGTATGGTTACTAAGTATTGGCCCGTTTTTATATTTAATTCTTAGCCGTCCCAGTGCGCAGTTGGCAATAATATCCGTCTATGTGTTGTTTAATTTATACTGGATGATATCCATTTATAAGTCCTTGTACTTTGTTGTAATTAAGCGTGGGGAGATATGCATAAGGCACGATTTAGACTCTAGCTATCAAGAATCTGTTTGTCGTAAAGATATATCTTCGATAGAAATAGAACATGTTTACAAAGGGGGTTCTGTAATTGTGATAGAGACCAAGTTGGGGGCTAAACGATGGAATATTAGTGGCCTTTCCGGTGATGATTTACGTGATTTAAAAGATCAAATGACCAAGACTATATGAAGACTGTTATCTTTTGCGTATTCTTTTTTTGCTACATGTTCGAGTTATCAGCGCAGAGCACTTCGTTTACTCAAAGCAATAGGAAGCAGATCATTAACTTACTTAATCAAACTAAAGTCCATCTTAATGTTTGGGTGAATGAGTCAGGAGAATCCAACGAAAAAAGAGAGGCAAAAGTCTTCTTCGATAGTTTGGGTGTAAGACTAAAAATCTCGTGCAAGGATTTGAAAGAGCAAATTGCCCGTTCAAATCATAACGGTGTAACGGAAATTCTTCATGCCTTTAAAACAGGGAAGATAGACATTAACGAAGCGCAAAATAGAATCAGATATTTTAGCTGTGTTCGAGAATTAGAGGTAGAGAAGCTGATCAGAGAATTAGATGTGCTGTATTCTAATGTCATTAATACAGTTAATTCACTGGATTCGGCGGAGAAGTATGACGATTCAGTTATATTTTTATTGAGTATTGATTTTTTAGAAAATGACTTGCCTGAAGCAAGTGAGAAAATAAAAAATATTCTTGAAAGTATATAGACGATAAACGCGTTGATGTTGACAATAGCCAGTGTACTACAGATAATAATGAACTAATTTTAATAGCTACTGTACCTTGATAATTATACATATGACTCTAGTAAGAAAGAGAAAACAGGTCCGTGTTTGGAAAAAACTTTTAATAGTTTCGATGATATTCAGTTTCAGCAAAGGAGTTTCGCAAACTACTTATACAGGTTACTTCAACGCCCCTAATGGCGTGGGAATGAAGACTGACGACTATTTTAACCTGAAGCCGTTGTCAGGTGTTGGTGAAAACAATTCTTGGAATATATACCATGTAGATGGAACCTCGCTATTTCAGGTATTTCCCGGCCGTACTGCGCCCTATATTGCTATAGGCTCAGGTAAGGTCACTGATTTAACGGTTAGTGGCAATATAGCATTGAATAATACCTCATATAACAAACAAATCTTTACAAATAACATAACTGATTTTAACTGGCGTATCGGGATGAGCAATAATCCCGGCTTTACCCGTGCGTTAACAACTTCTCATGTGCAGTATATTACTTCTTCAAATTCAGCCGGGCAGGGTTTTGCAGTTGGTGTCAACGGTGGTTTGTCCAGTTTTGAAATTTTGAGCAGCACACACCAGGCATTTTTCAGAGGTCATGTCGGTATAGGTACAAATAATCCTGATCAGCTTATTCATTTGAAAGGCACGGGGAACAATTATATAAAATTTGATAAGCCAAGTAGTGCGTTAGAATCTGGGTTGATCTTTTCAAAAGCAGGTACATCTCAGTTTTACTTTTCCAGCGCAGGTGCTGCAGATGCCTTGAAGATTATATCAACGGGTGTTACAAATGAAGACGGTAATAGTCCGCGTATGCAATTTCCGTTTTCCAACAAAAATATATATATGGTTGAGTCCGGAGGGAATGTTGGTATAGGCACAACAGCCCCGGAGTCAAAACTGCATGTTGCTGGAGGATTAATGTCCCTGGATGGAACAAGCCCTACAATCTATACGGGATCAGGCGCCAGTGAGCTCAATCGCTACCTGATGATAATGAATTCACCAACAACAGCCACACCTTCCGGGTTTAAGGCGGGAGGTGTACTCGTGAGCGATACATACAGTTATGCGAATCCTTCAAAAAATGATCTGATTGTGAAAGGGAAAGTAGGTATAGGTACACCGCTAACCTCAAATCCGAATGACTATAGCTTGTTTGTAAATGGTAAAATTAATGCCACGGGTATATATGTAAACGATCAGCCATTATCAGCATCGCAATGGGTAACCGCAGGCAGCAATGTGTATTATACAGGTGCGGTAGGGATTGGAAGCGTGTTTACTACAAATCCCAATAATTATAGCTTGCTCGTTAATGGCAAGGTTAATGCAACAGAGCTATATATCAATGATCAGCGAGTAGTAAGTTCCCAGTGGACTACAGAAGGCAGCAATGTCTTTTACACGGGAGTGGTGGGGATAGGTGCACCTGTTAATTCAAATCCCAACAATTATAGCCTTTTGGTGAACGGAAAGATCAATGCATCTCAATTATATATAGGCGATAAATTGGTTGTAAGCTCGCAGTGGGTTACATCTGGAGGTAATGTTTACTATGATGGAGCAGTCGGTATCGGAACATCGTTAGTCAATAATCCGAATGGCTACAAGTTTGCAGTTAACGGTCGTATAGGAGCCAAGGATGTAAGGGTTGAGAAAGTCAGCGTTACATGGCCTGATTATGTTTTCAATAAACGCTATGAATTGCCAACATTGAAAGAAGTTGAAGAATACATAGACGAGCATAAGCATCTGCAAGATGTACCCTCAGCAGTTGAGATTGAAAAAAGTGGTCACAGCCTTGGTGAGATGGACGCAATTTTGTTAAAGAAAATTGAAGAGCTTACGCTTTATGTTATTCAGCAACAAAAGGAAATTGAAGCACTCAAAGCGCAAATCGGAAAAAGTAATCCGTCACACTGAGATAATACATTAGAATATGAAAAAGGAATTCTTTGTTGTTGCATTGCTATTGGTGGCTACAACTTCATTAAAAGCACAGTTTTCGCGTCTGCATGTAAAAGCCCCGTCAGGAGCAACGGTGGGTATAACTACCGGAAATACAGCAAAGGTAATCGGTTTGATTCACGATGGCTCAGCGGGCATTATATCTACTACAACACTTGATGGCACCAGTAATAATTCACCACTTAAGTTTGCAACGGCAGGTCAAACTCGCATGGTAATTTTTGAAAATGGATATGTGGGCATCGGCGTGAGTGGAATGCCAACCGCAGAGTTAACGGTAGGCGGTAAAATACATGCACGTGAAGTTAAGGTAAATGTAAATGCCGGAGCTCCTGATTATGTTTTTCTTGAGAATTATCGATTGCTTCCACTAAGAGAAGTGTCACTATATATCAACCAGCATAGGCATTTGCCAGAGGTGCCGCCTGCTACGGAAATGGAAAAAGATGGAATCAACGTGAGTGAAATGAATATGCTGTTATTGAAGAAGATCGAAGAATTGACCCTCTATATGATCGATCAGGACAAAAAAATGGAATTGCTTACGACTGAAATTGAAATTCTGAAGAAAGAACTGGAAGCATTAGGAAGTAAATAATCTATATACTCTTACCAATTACACTATGAAATCGATATATACTTTAGCTATAAGCTTGTTGGTGCTTTCTCATGTGGCTTGCGGCCAGGTTGGTGTTGATAATACTTCTCCTGATGCTTCGTCTGTTATTGACCTGACTTCCACGGATAAAGGGATTCTTATTCCCAGAATGACCAGTACACAGCGTCTGGCTATTGCAACTCCGGCTACTTCTCTTTTAGTTTTTGATACGACAGAAGGTAAATTTTACTTCTATAACGGTACGCAATGGGCTGCTTTAAATGCCTTCGATCAAAATTCCGGCAACACAACAGCAACGCACAACGGCAATGTTGTAATAAACGGAACGCTTACAGCCACAAGTTATGGCGGGATCAATGTGAGTGGTACAGTGCCTGCAGGGGGCATAATTATGTGGTCTGGGTCAACAGCAAATATACCTACCGGTTGGGCTCTATGTGATGGAAGTAATGGTACTCCAAACTTGCGAGATCGGTTTATTGTGGGAGCAGGTAGTAGTTATGCAACAGGGGCTACGGGAGGAGCAAATTCCGTGACATTGGGAAGTGAACATATGCCATCACACACGCATACTCTCTCAGGGCCAGGGGAACATCAGCATACATTGAAGGATCGTTTTAGTTTTGATTCGTCAACGGCTCAGAACTGGCCTCCTAACACTGCTGCTGAGACAGTTGGTACTGGTTCTACTTATTTCGGGATGGCTGGTGACAATGGTAATAGTCAATATAGATACTTCAATACGAGTACCGCCTCTGGTGAAGGTGATCATACTCATACGGTGAATGCTTCTGGTAACGCATCTCCCGCATCATTGGAGAATCGACCACCTTACTATGCATTGGCTTTTATAATGAAGCTTTAAATAAGGCTAAGACAAAATATTCAATGTGTCTAAATAAATGAAAAGAGCGTTCGGATATACAATCTTGGCTATGCTGATCTGGCATTGCACATTAAGTCAAGATACTATACAGTATATAGGTGTCATAGCGGATCGGAAAACGATAACATATAAATCTACAGACCATTCTGTACAACTCTATAAAAAACATAAACGCTCTGGTATATCTGAGCGAACCATGTACTTTGATAAAGACTACTATCGGTTTCAATATACAGGTAAAGGTGTCACCAAACTTCTTCGCGCGAATGACGTTATTGCCATCCGAAGAAACGATAGTATTTTTGTAGACGATCGCGTTTATAAAATGACATACGATGAAAAGTATCATGCCTATGATTTCAAACGTGATACCACAAACATCTTGACTGTACAACATTGGAGACGCGATTCATCAGATTATGATGATGCATACGATATTGATGTAGCGGTCTTTGATTCATTGCAGGATATAGATGTATTGCGGCTTTTTGGATTTGAGACAGTTGGTAAACATATAAAAGCAAGTGGCATCTCACGACCTGCTGCGATAGTAATCTGTTCTGTGATTACAGGCGGTGCTATTGCATGGCTACGATCAAAGGCTGAAGAAGATGACACCCTTTGAGATTACAGATGAACTCTATCCAATATCTAACCTTGTCCGGTTTTCCTGACAACTTCAACTGCGGTATTGCGAAATATAGGTATAATGCGAACTTTGCGAACGTATTTTAATTCCTAACCTAACTTACCTGTTATCCTCTGGGTGCCCTTTGCATTCAGAGGATTAACTTTTAGGAAATACAGTAGTTATGCCAGTGTACTGAGTCGGTTGATATATAGTTTTAGGTTTATAGATCTTTTTTAGTTATGAAGAATTTGTTGCTCGCATTTTTTTTAGTCGTTTGTGTTTCTGGCTATTCTCAAATTCCGTTAGGATTTAAAGCGGGGGTAAATGTTAGCGAGATCGTGATGAAAGGTGTTCCTGACGATTTTGATGAGGACTATTCATCGGTAGCGTCTTTCCATGTCGGTGTTTCTCGAAACTGGTATTATCAGATAAGTTCAATTTCATTCCAGAGTTACAGTATATAAGAAAAGGCTATCATTATAAATCATCTTATAGTGAAGGTGATATTCGACTGGACTATATTGAATTGCCTTTGCTGATCTCTTACAAGCCGATCTCATTACTTGCCATCGAAGCCGGACCTTCATTTGGTGTTAAAATTAAAGAGAGTACGTATATCAGTCTTTATGAGTCTACGGATATCGGCGCAGTTGGAGGTCTTAGGTTTAATTTAACCAGCAAGTGGTCGGTAGTAGGACGTTATTACTATGGAATCACCAGTGTGAAAGATATAAAGTATAATTCCGGTCCTAACCAAGGACCAGTTGAAAAGGTCTCAACCTATAACCGAAACTTCCAATTTTCAATTGCCTACTATTTGAAGTAGAGGTCAAATCCTAATCTCACACTCACACCTCCAGCAGCTGGCAACTCGCAGCCAGCAGCTCCTCAAAAATAGTTCTTTCCCAAATCTCCCTATCCGCTTATATTTGCGGCCTTAAATTCAATTTGTTTAGCTCATGGGACTTCAATGCGGGATCGTAGGTTTGCCAAATGTTGGAAAGTCGACTCTCTTTAACTCTATTTCGAATAACAAAGCTGAGGCTGCCAACTTTCCGTTTTGTACGATCGAGCCCAACGTTGGTGTTATTTCGGTGCCTGATCCTCGTTTGAAAATCCTGGAAGGTCTCGTGAATCCGCAGCGTGTGCTGCCGACTACTATTGAGTTTGTTGATATTGCCGGACTCGTAAAAGGTGCCAGCAAAGGTGAAGGTCTTGGCAACCAGTTTCTGGGTAACATTCGCCAGGTGGATGCTATTGTTCACGTGGTGCGTTGCTTCGAGAATGATAACATAGTACACGTAGATGGTCGTGTTGATCCGGTAGCTGATAAAGAAATTATTGACACCGAGCTTCAGTTGAAAGACCTTGAGTCGGTTGAGAAGAAGATCAGCAAAGTCGAGAAGGCTGCGAAGGCTGGTGATGCTAAGCTGAAGAAAGAATTATCGGTACTCCAATTATATAGAGATACACTGCTGTCGGGTAAGAATGCCCGTTCATTACAGGTTGATGAAGAGGACAAGAAAGCCGTGGCTGATCTGCAATTGCTTACTGCGAAGCCGGTGATCTATGTTACGAATGTTGATGAAGGTTCTCTTCATACCGGTAACAAACATGTTGAGGCACTGCGTGCACATGTGAAGGATGAGAATGCTGAAGTGGTAATTATTTCGGCAGCTATTGAAGCACAGATCGCAGAGCTGGAAAGCGAAGAAGATCGTGCTGTATTTTTAGCGGAGTATGGCTTGACGGAATCAGGACTTAATAAACTGTTGAGAGCATCTTATCACTTGCTTGATCTGATCACTTACTTCACGGCAGGTGAGAAGGAAGTACGTGCCTGGCCTATTAAACGCGGGTGGAAAGCACCTGCGGCCGCAGGCGTGATTCACTCAGATTTTGAGAAAGGCTTTATTCGTGCCGAGGTTATTAAATTAACTGATTATCAGCACTATAAAACAGAACAGGCTTGCAAGGAAGCTGGTAAGATGGCGGTTGAAGGAAAAGAATATGTGGTTGAAGACGGGGATATCATGCATTTCCGCTTTAACGTATAAAGTTTCCTTACAATTATATTTAACCTTTACTTTTTTTTCTTAGCTTTATAATCCGCTCACATTCAGTATTGAGCGGATTTTTTGTTTGGGTAGAATTAACCCCCCGATTAATTTTTTTTTGGCTTGAGAACCAGGATCATTTTTTCACTGAAAAACAGGGGTGCGTACGTGCCGTTTCACCACCAATATCTGTTGGCGCAGGTAATTAAAGGACTTTTAATATTTGGTCCGGAGAAAGGCTACGTGGATTTTAACCAATACAATTTCTCGGGGTTAAAAGGTCAGACTAAAGTTAGTCGTAAAGGACTGCATTATTTTTCATCGAAGGTTACGCTTGTGTTTGCCTGCTCGGATAAGCCTTTTATGGATTACTTCCTGGCTCGTTTGTTTGAGCAAAAAGAAATTATCGTTGGGAATCTTCACCTGATGCCGGAGTCGGTAGAGCAGGAGGACCCGGTAAAGATCAGCGATGAATCGAAGTTCCTGTGTATATCTCCGATTGTGGTTATACCTGCCGCTTTCAACGATGAGAGTGGTAAAAAATTCGTATCGCCTGAGAGCGATGAGTTCTCTGATCTTCTCTATGAATCTACCCTTGCCCGTATGGAGATACAGGGTAAATATACGGCTGAGCAACTAGCATCTTTCTATAAATTTCAGATTGTGCCTGACCAGGACTATATCCAGCGAATACAGGCATCACATAAAAAGTTTGCGCGTATATACCCGTTGTATGACAGTGATGTAAAATTTGAAGTGCGCGGCTATACTTTTCCTTTCACACTATACGCAGCCAAAGAAGTGCAGCAGTTTGTATATGAAAATGGCTTAGGTCATTTTACGCACAAAGGCTTTGGTATGCTGGATGTCGCTAACAACGATTCCATCCAACGCACCGCTCAGCAGGAAGTAATTTACGCTTAACGCGGATTGGCTTCGAGTCTCAGATAACCGATAAGCAAATCAGCTTGTGGCTGAAACGGTCTATAGTATACAAATACTTCGTACTGATTCTCGGTCTCAAAGTGACTTCCTTCAAAACGGTACGGATTAACTCCTGGTGCTTTCACTATATATTGATAATCATACCAACCTTGTTTTAAGAGTATATCGGCTACGTAGCTATTCTGTGCAGTATCGTAGTGCATTTTGTTTTCCTGATTCAGGTTCCAGTAGTTGAATGCTCCGGCTACATATACATCTCCTTTAACCGGTGGTGTTGATAAAGTAAAGTTCACATCAACATAGTTGGCATAAGCCATGTCGCGGTAGTCGTAATTGTCGAGGGTAAAGCCACCGTTCAGGTCGTTATACTGTGCATACGCTTCATCTTCACGCGACTTGTCTTTCTGTATATAGGCTTTAAATGGTTTTAATTTTTTATCCATATAGCCTACGTTACGTCCTGGGTAATTCAATGAGCGCAGATCGAAGAAACGGAATTCATTTCCGCCTTTGAACATAAGTGCATCGTCAAAGAATCTATACTCGATTTCTTTTTCAATCTCACGAACAAAACTTGGTTTTACATTGGAAGCCATGTTGTCCCAACGCTGGTTCTGCCGGATGTTTACATGTACATCCGTAAGCGGGTTGAGTATATTCAGGTTCTTATAGTTTACCGTGAAATTGATCTGCTGATTGAGATCAGCAATTCTCCCCGGACCAATCAGATTTCCATTTTGTGTAAAACTCACCTGGGTGTTAAATACCATAAATCGTTTTGTGAGAATAAGATCTTCTTTGTTGCTGCCGCGATATACCGCGAGCACATAGTTGCCTGGTAATTTTACGGTAGGCAGTGTAAATGTATAGTGAATATAGGGGAGGTGTGTATCAACCGAGAACTCGTAGGTGTTGATTGGAAATTCATTATAGACCGTCATATAGTCAAGGTCCTGCAGCGATGATGGCGTCCAATCGTGATTGCAGTGAATGACTCTTGCATAATACGAATCATTCTGATTACGCATGTCGTCAAACTCCAGGATGAGGTTCGCCTGTCCTAAACCCGTAACGGCCGGGTTGAGGGTGTTTCCCGAAGAATATAACTGAATGGTTTTGATCTGTGGTTCGTACGCGCGGTCGATAAGCTGGAGGGTTTTAGGATTACCATCTGAATTAACCGTACTTTGTGCGATGGGTGTGCAGGCAGCCGCTAACAGTACAATCGAAATATACAGGAACCTCATTCGTTAAGCTGATTAGTGAAACGTTGTGTTTCGGGTTTACAGGTTGATTTTATAAAGGGCAAAGGAAAAAAGAATTTGGCAATATCAAAGCCAAATGAGGTTGATGTACGTTTCAACAGGATCAAAAACCTGTGCTGGAATGAACGATTTGGACATTCCAACCTTTTGCATGGAGATAGTGTCTAAGTTTCAAATGGTCGGATTATCGGATTAATGCTCCACGAAACCGAGCTTATAGAAGGATGCCGAAAAGGTAGCAGGGCCTCACAACGGGCTTTGTACGATCGCTATTGCCGAAAAATGCTGGTGGTCTGCCTTCGCTATTCGAAGACTACGGCCGAAGCGGAAGACATTCTGCAGGAAGGATTTGTAAAAGTGTTTCAGGGAATCGAGAATTTCAGAGGAGAATCGAAGCTGGAAACCTGGATAACCCGGATCATGGTGAACACAGCACTGAATGCAAACCGGAAGAAACTTTACCTCCTCCCCATGGTCGACATCGAAGAGACCAATCTTCCGGAAGACGAAGTCAGTATATCCGGTATTCATTTTACACAGTTACTCGAAATGATACAGGCATTGCCGCAAGGGTGCCAGATCGTTTTCAACATGTTTGCCATCGAAGGATTTAGTCATAAAGAAATAGCCGAACAATTAGGTATATCAGAAGGTACATCGAAGTCGCAGTTTGCCCGCGCTAAGAGCTTGCTGCAACAACGGTTACTAAAGGAGTCAACGTATTATGAACGATATGGAGAGTCGAAAATTTGAGGATGCGTTCCGTGATGCTTTCAAGGAAGCAGAGGTGAGTCCCACAGAAAATGTGTGGACGAACATCGAGCTCGACCTTGAAAAAGCGGAGGGTGACAAGATGAAGCGTAGAATTTTCTTCTACAAGCTTCTCGCTGCTGCATCTATAGCATTTGCTATGAGTGTTGCCGGTGTAGGATATTATATACTCCAGGATCAACAACGATTTGATGGATCACTTGCTGTGAATCCAAAAACAGAATCATCGTCAGAACGTAATGCGCAAACTCGTACCGGAGAAACTGCCGGTAACGATCAGGTAACTGAAAATATAGCCGACAACTCAAAGGCAGATCAGGCTATATCTTCCGATAACGCCATTGTAAACGGACAAGCAAATTCAGGCACGGCAAACGAACAGACTGCGACATCTTCTTCGCCTGTATTTGATGATAATAACAACAACGAAAATCCAGCAGAGAATAAATCTATAGCATCTCTGAATACACATGATGAGAATACACCCGCTGATTCTGAAAATAAATCCAATAACAAGGCTTCAGCGATCAAACGAGCTGACCAGTCCAATTCAACACAGCGTCAGGCGAAGACAAATGGTTCTTCATCGAATACTGAAAAGACAAACAGTACTTCCGATCGGGCCAATCAGAATTCAATAGCGAAGACGGAGCAGAAGAGTATCAATCCTGGTAAGCAAAGTAACACCGCTGATCATGCGGCTCAGAACGCTGTTGCATCAAGGGACGGTAAGCAGAATAACAGTCAACGCAACGCACAGTCTACTGAATCAACCGTACTCTCTTCTGACAAGAATACAAAGGGTATGAATGCTATAGCAAACACATCTTCTCAGCAGGTTGCGGCCAATGATGCTTTTAAAAATAGTGACACTCCTAATCAGCAGAATCAAATTTCGTCAGCGACCGATGGACAAAATAAGGTTGCATCTGTTAACGCGAATAAGGCCGGACAAGAAGTTAACGGCAAGACTATATCTGCTGATAACGGTATAGATTCCCGTGCTGACAAGCAAGGTATAGCTTCAAACGAACACGTTGGTTCTGGTAATGACAAGAACAATGCATCGGTAAATACTACTTCTGCTATAGCGAATGATAAACAACAGGGTGTAGCTGCTGTCGATAATAAAAATGCTCTTGATAGCAGTCCTGCAGGTAATAAGAATGGAGTTGATATCAATCCGTTCAGTCGCTACTATACGGCTAACAACGGTGAATTTGGCGCAGTAAATAATACCTCTACACTTGCTTCCAATGAAGGTGTAAAGAAATTACCATCACGCGTTGATAAGCCTGTCGACTTTGATGCAACCAAACTTATGCCACAAGTAGATCCACTTATGCTGATGTTGGCAAAACTTGATGAGGAGGGTAAGAGCAAAAGCGAAGAACAGAAGAAAGAAGAAGATAATAACACTGAGAAACTTTGGACATCGGTTGGTTTTGCTGCCGGTAGTTTTAATACGGTAAATTCAAACGCATCAACGTCTCAATCTTTTGCTATGAATAATGTAGCAAGTCAGCAGGCGAAGGCGTCTGGCTCAAGCTACACCGTGGGGCTTAGCATGGGTACGCGTTTATCAAAACGCTGGGTGGTGCAGGGCGGTGTAAACTATATGACGCAGTCATCGGACTATACCTCCAACGCGGTGGGGGCTTCATCTGATTTTTCAAACTTCAGTGCGCCAGCAGTTAACAGCATGATGAGCGAAGCGGATAGTCGCCTGGTATCTACAGCACCGTATACCATCAACAACAGTCTCCGGTTTGTCAGTATACCGTTGCAGGCAGGTTATATGATTGTGAACAAACGTTTCGGCATACAACTGAACGGAGGTGTCTCAACGGATATGTTCCTGCAGAATACACTTACTCCGGAGAGTGATAACGTAAGCAAGACAACGCAGGGCAGTGGTGAAGATTCTCCGTATCGTACGTTCAACTTCAGTGGTCTGGTGGGCACTGAATTCAGTTATAAGTTTGGACAACATTATCGATTGGCGTTGAATCCGGGAATTCGCTATCCATTCAATTCTATTTATAAATCGGATCAGCCCATCACCGCGATGCCGCTTACATTCGATGTGGGTTTACGTTTTCGTTATATTTTTCACTAAGCTTCCAACCTTTTCGTGTGGGTGAGGGTCTAATCACTAAATAACCCTGAACCGGTATGGATACTTTAGAGAGCAGGCTTCAAAAACGAATACACGTTTCGCTATATGCGTTACTCTTTCTTACTGGCCTTTTGGGCATCAGTGTTCTGCTGGAAGGGTGTACGGACAAGTGTGAAGTAACGAACGAATATACTTTTTACGAGCCTGTATATACTACGCTGAACGAACTGCGTTCCAGTGTGTCCGTTACCGCACCCGAACCCATCAAGACAGTAGGGAAGATATACTATAAAGATGGATTTCTGTTTGTGAATGAGCCGGGAAAAGGAATTCACGTTATTGACAATCGTAATCCGGCAGCTCCTGTAAATAAAAATTTTATTACCGTACCGGGAAATTTTGACCTGGCTATAAAAGGCAGCATGCTATATGCCGACAGTTTTATTGACCTGGTGGTATTGGACATAACATCGCTTGTTGATATAAAAGAAGTAAACCGGCTAGAAAATATTTTCAGTAACTATAACAGCCTCGGCTTTTACCTGGATGCGGAAAAAGGTCTGGTAACAGATTGGGTAGAGAAACGTAACGTATCCATTGAGAAATCGGATTGTGACACACAATTCAATATTCAACCCTGGGGTGGAGTATATTATGAAGACGGAATAGCGTTAGCCAGTTATGTAAAGTTTGATAAGAGCGCAGCCATCGCTCCGGGGAACGGCTCTGGCCCCGGAGTTGGCGGCTCTATGGCACGGTTCACCATCAGCCAGGATCATTTATATACCCTCGATCTCGGATCGTTACAGGCTGTTGATATCACCGATGCAAAGAATCCTGTAGCAAAAGCGAAGACTTATGTTGGCTGGGACATTGAAACGATCTTTCCACATGAGGAGCATCTCTTTATAGGTTCCAGCAGCGGTATGCATATATTTGATATTACAGCACCGGCTGCACCGACACATATAAGCACCTATGCGCACATACGCAGCTGCGACCCGGTAATTGTTGATGGTGACTATGCTTATGTAACACTTCGTTCAGGAACTACCTGCCAGGGCTTTACCAATCAACTTGAGGTGATTGATATCAAAGATGTAACGAGTCCGCAGTTACTGAAGACGTATGCTATGACGAATCCGCACGGACTTGGAAAGGATAATTCAACGTTGTTTATCTGCGATGGTTCTGCAGGATTGAAAGTATACGATGCCTCTGATATTAACCTGATCGAAAACAAACAGCTGGCGCATTATTCAGATATACATGCGTATGATGTAATCCCATTCAACAATACGTTGATGATGATCGGAGAGGATGGTCTCTTTCAGTATGACTATTCCGATCCAAAGAACATAAAACTGCTTAGCCATATCGTTGCGTCCAATGAAGAATAGACTCCTGCTGGGCTTTTGCTTCATGATGGCAGCGTTTACGCTGTCCGCTCAATCCGATACGGTTTCATCCAATCATTCTAATCAATTACGATACTCCAATAGTTTCCATGCCGGTGCTTTACTGGGTAAGAAAGGAAATGGAAGCTATACTTCTTTATCAACCGTACACGGCATACGACATAATCGCCTCTTTGCAGGGCTTGGTGTGGGATACGATGGCTATACCGGCTGGCGTACACTCCCTGCATTTGCAGCTATTTCATACGACTTCGCGAAGGTTAAGAACAACGCATTCTTTATTCAATTCAATGGAGGTTACTCATTTGCATATCGTACCGAGGAGTATGAGGATAATCTTGATTACGATGTAGATGGCGGACAAACTTTCGCAGGCTTACTCGGCTATCGTATCAAAACCGATAAGCTTAGTATATACATCAGTTCCGGCTATAAATTTCAGCGCATCAAATATAGCTATACACCTTCATTCTGGTGGTATGCAGATGTAGCGGCACCGGTTACATCGGTTGAGCGTGATATGGAGCGATGGGTGGTACAGATCGGTATCGGAATTAATTAGCAAGGCTAATTGTCTCTTTCATAACCAGTCACCGACTGGTTAATAGCACTGGTGTGTCAGGAGGAACACTGATCACCTTTTTAGGTAAATGGTTAGTTTTATGGGATGTCGGATGTTCCTGCCGGCATCCCTTTTTTGTGTTTGCCAGCGAATGCTGAGTATATTTACAGGCATTCATTTTTATCGGTATAGCACATGATTCGTGAAAAGATTTCATCCACAAGTCTGGCATCGATAGGGTATGATGAAGACCATGCTATACTGGAAGTAGAATTCCGGACGGGAGAAGTATATCAGTACTTTGATGTACCTGTATCCGAGTATGACGCTTTAATGGTTGCTGATTCTATAGGAGCTTACTTCTCTCATAACATTCGTCCTAATTACGATTTCCGGCACATTCACTGAGTTTTATTTTCCGTCCCGATAGCTATCAGGACGGGAAATAATTACTGATTCAGTTCATCGATAGCAGTCGCTACCTCTTCCCACTTTTTATTTGCGGCTGCAAGTTCTGCTTCCGTTTTGTTGAAGCTCACTTGTACTTCTTTTAGTTTGGCAGCATTGCTGAATACATCCGGACTCGCCATTTCAAGTTCGAGTTTTGATTTCTGTTCTTCGAGCTTGCTGATCTGTTCTTCTGCTTTCTTTAATTCTTTATCAAGCGTCTTTAGCTTCGCTTCGTTGCTTGGAGTCTGTGTTTGTTTTTGTTTTACTTCAGGCTCTGCTTTCTTTTGTTTTGGTGGTTCTGCCTTTACACCACTTGCTTCATTCTTCTTGCGCCAGTATTCGTATTCATCGTACGTGCCCGGATATTCTTTGATCTGCTTGTCTTCTATATACCAGATTTTGTTCGCAATCTGACTTACAAAGTGACGGTTGTGAGATACCACGACAAAGCTACCGAGGTACTGTTGCAACGCCTGTATAAGTATATTTTCAGAGATGAAATCAAGGTGGTTGGTAGGTTCATCAAGGAGGAGGAAGTTGGCTTCCGAGATCAATGTCTTCGCCAATGCCACACGCGATTTTTCTCCTCCTGACAATACCTTGATCTTCTTGAAAACATCTTCGTCCGAGAAGAGAAAACATCCGAGTACATTTCGCAATTCCTGTTCAGTTTTACCAGAGCCTGCCTGTAACAGCTCTTCCAGTATTTCGTTTTCTACACGCAGCGATTCGAGTTGGTGCTGTGCATAGAAGGCGCGTATTACGTTAAAGCCCATCACACGTTCACCATCGATAGGTTCTTCACCAGCAATGATACGCAGCAATGTAGATTTACCTTTACCGTTGGCACCGATCAACGCGATCTTGTCACCACGTTCAATGTTGATTGATGTATTTTTTAGTATCTCCAACGGTCCGTATGATTTGGATACATCGTTCAACGTAATAATATAACGACCAGGCTGCTGCTTGAATTTGAAACGGAAATTTACCGCTGCGGTATCATCGACCACTTCTTCAATCATATCCATCCTCTCCAATGCCTTTACGCGCGATTGTACCTGGCGAGCTTTGGTAGCTTTAGCTTTGAAGCGTTCAATGAAGCGTTCGGTCTGTCGTATTTTTTGTTGCTGATTTTCGTAAGCACCCTGCTGGATCTCCTGGCGAAGTTCTTTCTCCTGCAGGTAGAAGGAATAATTTCCTTCATACGTAACAAGTTGCTGTTGGGTAACATCAACTGTTTTGGTAATTACATTGTCGAGAAAAGTACGGTCGTGTGATACGATGATTACAGCACCTTCATAATTACGAAGGTAATTTTCAACCCACTCGATAGAAGGTAAGTCCAGGTGGTTGGTAGGTTCATCGAGCATGAGCAACGATGGTTTCTCCAACAGTAATTTCGCAAGCATCACGCGCATGCGCCATCCTCCGGAAAATTGTTTGAGCGGACGATGTAAATCTGCTGTAGAAAACCCAATCCCTTCGAGTACTTCTTCTGCTTTGGACTGAATGGAATAACCATCCAGGTGATCGTACTTCTCCTGTAGCTTCGACATCTTCTCAACAAGATCGTCTGAATATTCTGTCTCCAGTTTTTTGATGATCACTTCCAACTGGCGCTCTATATCTACCACTTCCTTGAATGCGCCCATCGCTACCGTTAGAATGGAGTCTTCAGTCTGATAGGAGAGAAGATCCTGGTTAAGAAAGCCAATCGTACAATCATTACTCTTGCTGATGGTGCCGCTGTCAATTTTATACTCACCGTTAATGATCTTTAACAATGTAGATTTACCACGACCGTTCAGGCCGATCAAACCGATCTTGTCTTTCGGTTTCACAAACATGTTGGCATTTTCGTAAAGCGCGCGGCCTCCGATGTAATAAGAAAGATTGGTGATGGATATCATAGCTGGTAATTCCCTTCGATCAATGGCACAGGCATGCCTGTTACCTCAACTAATCTGCAAAAGTAATGAGTATTTGCAGCATTCCGGAATTTAAAATCTGCCAGACAGCCGAATTTTTGCCACTTACGTAATCCGCATCCGCGCAAAACGCAAAAAGCTGTAATTTTCAGCACGATTAAATCCTGAATGTTATGAAATCAATGATCTCCATACCCGTACTGATACTGGGACTCATGCTGGCTTGCAGCAATTCCAGTTCTACGGAAGATAAAAACAATGCGACAGAAGTTGGCGGCAACGGTGTGCCGGCCATAACCGAATACGCAGCAACGTTGCCACTCGATAAGATCAAACTTCCGGCAGGTTTTAAAATAGAAGTATATGCGGAAGTTGAGAATGCTCGCTCGATGGCGTTGAGTCCGTCCGGAGTGCTATATGTAGGCAACCGCGATAAAGATAAAGTATACGCTGTAAAAGATACCGATGGTGATTTTAAAGCCGATAAGAAATGGGTCATTGCCAAAGGACTGAACATGCCGAACGGTGTTGCCTTCAAAGACGGAAACTTATATGTAGCGGAGATAAGCCGCATCACCAAATATAGCGGTATAGAATCGAAGCTGGACAACCCGCCTGCACCAACGGTAGTGACGGAGAATTACCCGACTGAATCACATCATGGATGGAAATATATAGCGTTTGGTCCGGATGGTAAACTATATGTACCGGTAGGCGCGCCTTGTAACATCTGTGAATCGAAAGATGAAATATATGCGAGCATCACACGTCTCAATGCCGATGGTACCGGTCGTGAAATATATGCGAAAGGTGTACGCAATACGGTAGGCTTCACGTGGCATCCTCAAACCAAAGAGCTTTGGTTTACTGACAACGGCCGCGATATGTTGGGTGATGATAAACCTGCCTGCGAACTGAATGTAGCTCCGAAGAAAGGTATGCACTTTGGCTATCCATATTGTCATGAAGGTTCCATCAAAGACCCGGAGTTTGGTGATAAACATGCGTGCTCTGAATTTACAGCACCTGCTGATAAGTTAGGACCACACGTAGCACCGCTCGGATTGAAATTCTATACCGGAAATTCTTTCCCGGCTGCCTATAAAAATCAAATCTTCGTTGCCGAGCATGGTTCCTGGAATCGCTCGAAGAAGAGTGGCTACAATGTTACACTCGTGAAATTACAGAACAACAAAGTAACGGGTCACGAATTATTCGCGAGTGGTTGGCTGGATGATGCCACGCAGAAAGACTGGGGGCGTCCGGTAGATGTATTGGTGATGCCCGATGGTTCATTACTGGTGTCTGACGACAAAGCGAACGTAATCTATCGCATTACGTATAAGGGCTGATCGGTCGCACCCGAAAAAAGTAAAGCCTTTGGATGCCCGGTATAAATTTACCTTCCGGATGTTCAGAGGCTTTTTCATAAAAAAGTACGATCTTGTTCAAGTAAGTATGTGCCGCAAAACAAAACTCTTAACCCGATTTGTCATGAATAAAATTCTTTGCCTGTGTATCCTGTTGTTCAGTGCCTGTTGCGCACTGGCACAACCTGCTGCGGAACCACCTGTGTTTACGGTTATCAAAAAAAATGAGTATACACCTATCAAGAACCAGGCGAATACAGGAACATGCTGGAGTTTTTCAACTACTTCGCTCGTAGAATCTCAAACCATACACAACGGTTTGGGTACTGTAGATATTTCTGAAATGTATACCGTACGGAATATATATACCGAGAAAGCACGTAACTATATACTTCGCCAGGGCACCGCGCAGTTTGGCCCGGGTGGATTGGGACACGATGTGATTCGCGCCATAGCTGCGTATGGAGCTGTACCGGAAAGCGCTTATTCCGGATTACCGCTGGGACAGAAGAATCACGATCACAGCAAGCTGGATGCTCGTCTGAAAACGTACCTGGATAGTCTCTTGAAAGTGCGTCCCATTCCTGCTGACTGGATGAAAGGATTTCAGGGTATACTCGATGAGACATTGGGTAAAGCACCGGAGACATTTACATACGGTGAGCGTCAGTACACACCAAAAAGTTTTGCAACCGATGTGCTGCATTTCAAAGCGGATGATTACGTGAACATCACTTCGTTCAGTCATCACCCGTTCTATACTTCCTTTATATTGGAAGCTCCTGATAATTTTTCGAACGGATCATACTATAATCTGCCGCTGGAGGAAATGATTAAACTTACCGAGCGCGCTGTGGAGCAAGGCTATTCTATTATGTGGGATGCCGATGTAAGCAACGAGTGCTTCCGGAATAAAGAAGGCTTTGTATTGCAGTGGAAAGATGGAAAGGTACCCGCTAAACCAACACCCGATGATGAAGAATTGAAATATACCCAGGTGATTCGCCAGATGCTCTATGAAAATCTGACAACACAAGACGATCACCTCATGCACCTCGTAGGTCTTGAGAAATCAAAAGGTGGCAAGAAATTTTTCATGGTAAAAAATTCGTGGGGCGAGTACGGTCCAACAAAAGGATTAGTACACGTATCAGAAGCATACTTTGCTATTAACACCGTGAGTCTCGTAGTGCCCAAAGCTGCCATCGATAAAGCGCTGCTCACAAAACTGGGTATACAGTAACTATATAGTAACGCTATTGGCTTAACCTGTCTGCTATGCATCCTGTTTTATTTGAAGTAGGAGGGATCTCCATATACAGTTATGGTTTCATGATTGCCATTGGTGCTATAGCCGGTGTGGCCTATATGGTGATTCGGGGAAAGAAAGAAGTTGGACTCACGTTCGATCAGGCCAACTCATTATTCCTGCTCATCTTCCTGGCTGCGTTTGTAGGAGGTAAAGCGTTGCTGTTCTTTGAAGATACCTCGTACTATATGGAGCACCCCGGAAAATTGTTTACCGGTCGCGGCTTTGTATTCTACGGATCATTTCTGCTGGCAGTACCTACCATGTTATGGTTCTTTAAGAAACAAAAGTTACCGACCTATGCCATGCTCGATATAATGGCCGTAACTACGTGCCTGGTGCACATGTTTGGGCGGCTCGGTTGTTTTCTCGCAGGATGTTGTTATGGTTTACCTACCGATTCTGCTTGGGGAGTGGTATTTACCGATCCGGCTTGTCATGCACCGAAGGGAACTACGCTGCATCCTACACAACTCTATGAATCAGGGTATATATTCCTGGTGATGCTGGTCTTGCTATACCTGCGCGGAAGAAGAAAATTCTATGGACAACTTTTTCTTACGTACCTGTTGCTATACGCGGCAGGACGTTATGCGCTTGAGTTCTTTAGAGGAGATATAGCACGTGGGTTTATCATTGAGAAATACCTCTCGCATTCGCAGCTTATTGCCTTGCTGATTTTTCTAACGGTGCTATATGTATATACCCGCTGGTCGCGACAGAACCAGCTGGGTATGCACAAAAAGCCTATTTAAGATATACCGACTCGAATGTAGCGAGCAGCGTGTTGCCTTCGTATAGTTCGAGTTTTTCTCCTTTAATCTTGTAGCTGTCGGCAGACTCCATTGCTTTTGTGAGGAAGTTCTCTACATCCAGGCGATCGCAGGCCATCTTCGTAGTCATGGTGGTGAATTTTATTTTATCACCGTTCAGGGTATAATTACCACCCAGGCCGTTGCACCCTGCAAATCCTTTGATGCGCTTTTCACTGCCTTCGCTGCTCAGTACGAAATGTACTTCCTTGGAACCTTCCGGAGTAATCACCGGCATTCCATTCATCTCTGCTAATTTCCAGTAAGTGTTTTCAAGATTTGCCACGCTTGTTGTTTTTTCAGATGACCGGCATTGGAGGAGGGTGAGGAGGACTAGTGAGAGGAGTATCTTTTTCATGGTTTTTATCCGTTAAAAGTTATCAGTTAATAGTTATCCGTGTGTAAAATCCAATGCCACAAAGAAGACTCAAAGGATCACAAAGTTTTTTTCTCTGTATAACTCTGTGTATTCTTGTGTTCTCGGTGCAAGGGATTTATTTCTTCTGCGCTTCCACTAGCTCAATTGTTTTTTTTAATTCATTCTGAAATTCGTCATACCCGATAACCCGGCCTATACTTGTCAGTTCCAGAAAATGCATGCGCAGGTTTGGGTATAAAGTTTCTCTTATTTGATTTTTTAATAGCTTGACTTCTTTGGTTTGGTCCATATCGTCAAGTTGCTTGTACAGTTTTAAGATATCGGTGTTCATGCTACGCTGGTTTATCAAAATTAGCATTTATTCCGGGCTAAACTATAGCTTGGTAGTTAAGCAAAGCCAGAAGGCTTTGTGCGGTATAGTTGAAGACTAACGGTATAACAGCAGAATGTATTTCTTTCTGAAAGAGAATCGCACAAAGCTCACAAAGAAGACTCAAGGATCACAAAGTTTTTTTCTCTGTGTAATGCTGTGTCTTCTTTGTGTTCTCGGTGCAAGGAATTTCAAATCTCGCTACATGCTAAAAATTACCAGCAAGAAACGGGTAACGTTTAACTTTTAACGGATAACTTATAACGTTTAACGGCTCATCAAAGGTCCCTGATCCAGATGTTCCGGAAACTCACCGCATTACCATGATCCTGCAAACGGATCGGTCCTTTCTCATACGCCTTATATACCGGTAAACCTATATATTCAGTAGGTCCCCAGATGGCTACGTGATTTTGTGTAAGCACACCGTTGTGAATTACCGTTACGTACGCAGGTGAGATCACGCGACCTTCTGCGTTGAAGCGCGGTGCCGTAAAGAAGATCTCATATACCTGCCACTCACCGGGCTTGCGACAGATATTTACCAGTGGTATATGTTGCTTGTAAATTGAACTGGCTTGTCCGTTGGCGTAAGTCTTGTTGTTATAGTTATCAAGTACCTGTACTTCATAACGCTCTTGCAGAAATATACCGCTGTTGCCTCGGCCTTGTCCGGTTTGCTTCGGATCAACTTCTGCAGGTGAACGCCACTCTACGTGAAGCTGAAAATCACCGAACTCTTTTTTAGTCTTGATATCTTTCGCACCGGCAGTAACTGTCATTGCGCCATCTTTGATGGTCCACTTGGGCGCAGTGCCATCGATCGTTACCCAATTGTCGAATGATTTACCATCGAACAACACGGTAGCGTCAGAAGGAGCATCGCCAACTTTGTCAGCAGCAGTGATGATGCGCGGCTGTGGTTCCCATATCTCACTGGACTCCGGTGTTTTTTTACTTTGATCCTGTGCATTCGCAATGTAACCGGCACTGATACAGGCCAGTGCCATGAATAACTGATTGGCTTTTTGCATATTGGTCTGGTTTAATTATAGATCGTTGATAATGTCATCTACTTTCTTCTCCGTTTCGTCTTTCATCATGTTGCGTACGATCGGAGAGCTATATTCGAGTTCCAGGAAATTTTTGTCGGTGGATTTGAAGCGTAGTACAATGCGATCGCTCTTCCAGAAGTATAGCTGGTTCTTCATATCGTACGCGGCTTTACCGTAGAGTGTCTCCAGAGCTTTCATCAGGCGCGGATCTTTATCGGTAATAACCTTGATCTCGTAGATAAGATCTTTATACGACTTGAGTTCGATCTCCTTTACTTTTACCTCACCGATCTTTTCATAATCGGGATGTTCTACCGAGTATAGTTTGGCCGGATAGGTATCGCGTTCCTTAAACTCCTTTTTTACTTTGGAACCTTTCACGGAATCAGCAAGCGTTCCGAGTTTGATGTCTTTAAAACCATTTCGTTTTTCGAGTTCCTGAATAGTCTGAGCATGTGTATATACAGTCAGGCAGACGAGCAGGGCAGAGAAGATGTAGCGGATCATGCAATTAATTTATAAACTTAATCGGAATAGTAACCATTGTCCTATCCCACATTATCAAAAGGTTTGCCACATCGTTTCGCTGGTCAAATTTGAGGGTGAGTGGCTCGTAAATAAGATCTCCCGTGGACTGCACGGGCACATCGAAGCGGATCAAGTCTTCTTTCGGATTGTAGTTATAGGAACCCCACAACCCGACATCTTTACTGATAATGATCGTCCATTTCTCCTTGTCGGGTATCGTAAAGAGAGTATATGTACCGGCTTTGATCAGGAAGCCTTTCATGGTTATATCTTTTGTAAGCGTTATCTCGGCAGCTTCATTCGCACCGGGGCTCCACTCTTTTCCATAGGGAACCAGCTTGCCGAAGATCTCTCTTCCTTTTTTCTGCGGCTGTGAGTACGTGATCTTGACATAAGATTCTTTATAGCGCATGGAGATCACATCCAGCGGACTACTTCGTGCTTTGAATTCCTGCGACCAACACGTGAGTGATGTTACCAGACAATATAGTGTAAAAAGATATCGTGCCATTGGGTTTTAAATATACTAATTTAGAATTCATCTGCCGGTTAACACAAGCGTTTCAATTTAGTAACGCTCTTTCTTTTCCTTACGCGTCTTAACTGCTTCAGGACGAATTACTTTTTGATTTTTCATCCAGGGTTATGTGATCAAACTTTTTAACACGCAGATAAAACGTGATTGATGTTCAGGTATTATAAGGACTATAATTTCGATCCAACCTAAAACAAATCATTCATTCCCCATTCATGAAAAAATCATTTACGAAAATTATGTGCCTGCTCGTGGCAGCGTCACTGGCTTTTACTGCGTGTGAAGGTCCTCAAGGAGATGTTGGTCCGCAAGGCGACAAAGGTGATGCCGGAGATAAAGGCGACAAAGGCGATGCCGGTGAAGATGCAAACCAGGTAGTGCTTGCCAATCACTCTACTACTTCTACATTTCTGAAGAAACTTCCGGGTTTTGAAAGTGTTGAAACTTTTTCATTGATCGGTAGTGCCGATTATCTGCCGCAGTCTCCAGCGTTTGTATTCGGTGGTGCGGCCGATGGTGCCGGTCTGCTAAAAACTACCGATGGCTTTGTAATGCTGGTAAACAACGAAGACAACATTGCTGTTTCGAGATTGACGTTTGACAAAACTTTTCGTCCTATAAAGGGAGAGTATATTTTGAATTCTGACGGTGGACAGAAAAGATTATGCTCGGCTACACTGGCGACACCGGAAGAACACGGCTTTGGTCCGATATTCTTAACGTGCAGTGAAAACAGTAGTGCGCAGATACACGGTCTCAATCCGTTGGCGGCTGCTACACCAACTGTTCCTAACTTCTTGCCAGGCCTTGGTCGTTGGGGGGCTGAGAATGCTGTACCGCTTCCGAAGACTGCTTATACCGGCAAAACTGTTATCTTAATTGGTGATGATGACTCCGGTACGGATGGTGGACAACTCGCGCTATATCTGTCGAATACCGTAGGTGATC
Source organism: uncultured Chitinophaga sp. (assembly GCA_902168205.1). Classification (GTDB taxonomy): domain Bacteria; phylum Bacteroidota; class Bacteroidia; order Cytophagales; family Cyclobacteriaceae; genus Ohtaekwangia; species Ohtaekwangia kribbensis. The sequence goes on from CABHOK010000003.1 coordinate 1,859,013, forward strand.
TGGAGAACGGAAGTCTGTATGTAATGAGACGCGTTGATCAGAATACACGCGAGATGGATCTGCAAGTGAACACCGCGGTCAATATAGAGTTCGCGAAGATCGATGATCACAAGAATATTACTGGTGCACAAACGAACGCAGCATCTACGGCATTGAAGTCTATCGCCTTCGGTCGTGTTGAAGATATAGACTATCGTAAAGATGGTGTTGGTCGCGAAATTTACTTTAACGTAACCGGACAAGATGGTAATGCTGACCGCACCAAGTATGGTCGTGTATATAAATTAGTATTGGATGCCGCTGATCCATTGAAAGGTACACTCACGCTTGTACTGGATGGCGATGATCGTACTGGTAAAGCAGGCTCGTTCCAGGACCCGGATAACATTCTGGTAACAACCAACTATGCCTATATACAGGAAGATCCGAACCAATATACCGGTATCGATCATGATGCTTATCTCTATCAGTATAATCTGAATACTGGTGCACTGAAAAAAGTGTTTGAACTCAATCACTTCCGTGGACAAGCTGATGCCGAAGCCATCTATGGTAAGTCTAACTTTGGTGCATGGGAATATGGCGCCATGCTAGATGTATCCGACATCCTCGGTATACCGAATACATTTACACTCAACATTCAAACCCATACCTGGAAGTCTCCATTATTTAAAGGTGTAGACGGAGGATCGCTTGCTACATCATTCGATGAAGGCAGCCAGATTGTGGTGCTCCGCGGACTTCCAAGATAGCTTCGAGCTGCGAGCTTTGAGCTGCGAGACATGAAAGAAGGAAAGGCTGCAGGCTGCAAAAGAGTATCGTTAGGATGCGTTGCTACTATATAGCATCGGTTAACCTAAAATTGCGTTCCTCCTGTAGCCAGCAGCTAGTGGCCTTTTTTTTCTCTCGCAGCTCGCGGCTCAAAGCTCACAGCTAATTTTCAAACTATGCATCATATCAATACTCTAATAGTCGCAGGCTTTTTCTTTTTGCTTGCTGCATGTTCCTCTCGGGCTTCAAAGACTTCTGCGGAGCGTGTTAATGAATTTTTTATTGCCCAGGTAGATTCACTGAATTATACCATCGGGTGGTTTGCTGATCATGGTGACTCGACTTCGGTGGAGAAACTTCGAAAGTCTTTTACGAAGGCGCGAAGTCATTACAAAAAAATAGAATCGCTTATCGTGTTTTATTTTCCGGAGGAGAATGAGCGCATCAACGGGCCGGCTCTTCAGCGGGCAGAAGAATATGATGATAAAGTTATTCTACCGACAGGTTTCCAGGTGATCGAAGAAGAATTGTATGCTGACACCGTTCAGCGAGAAGCGTTACAACAACACGTGCTGGCGCTGAAAGCTATTCTGAATAATCTGAAATATACTGTTCGCAGCAATTCATTAAGTGATGCCAATGTATTTGAAGCGATACGACTGGAAGTACTCACAATGATGAGTCTCGGTATTTCCGGTTTTGATTCACCGATCTCTTTTCAATCTATACCGGAAGCAAAGTCAAGTCTGCAGGGGATTGAAACTATACTGGCTTGTTATGAACCGGCTGATGAATCTGCGCAGAAGCTGCATTCTGTTTTTAGCGGAGCGTATCAATACCTCACGCGGCATACGGACTTTAATGCTTTTGATCGCGCTACATTTATCCGGAAGTATCTTAATCCGTTATCCGAAACACTTTATATATATCAGCAGGAGTTGAAGATTCCTAATAACCGGTGGGTGAGTGCTATGAAAATGGATAGACCTACATTCTTCAGTAAAGATCTGTTTGATACTGACTTCTTTTCACCCGCTTATAACCGTGATCTCAAACCGGAAGCTGCAGTGTTAGGAAAAATGTTATTCTTTGATCCGGTGCTGTCAGGCAATCATACACGCTCGTGTGCATCCTGTCATTCACCAGCAAAAGCATTTTCCGATGGACAAACACGAAGCATGGCTTTCGATTCACATCAGCATGTTTTGCGTAATGCACCTACACTCGTCAATTCCGTATACCAGAAGTCTCAATTCTGGGATCAGCGTGTTCATTTTATAGAAGACCAGGTAACGGCTGTTGTAACCAATCCGCAGGAGATGCATGGTGATATGGATGCATCGGCAAAATTGATCGCGGCCAATAAAGAATATGCAGCGTTGTTTAAGAAAGCATTCGGAGAATCTGTTGTTATCAATCAACGCAGTATACAAACTTCACTCGCAGCCTATATCCGTACATTATCGGGGTTGAATGCACGCTTCGATCAGTATATGCGTGGTGAAGGCGCGATGCTTACAGAAGATGAACTCGCGGGTTTCAATCTCTTTATGGGTAAAGGTAAATGTGCCACCTGTCACTTTATGCCGTTGTTCAATGGCTCAGTGCCACCACAATATTTTGAAACAGAATCGGAAGTACTTGGTGTTCCTGCGAAAGCGGATACCATCAACGCGAATATTGATAGCGATGCCGGTAAGTTAAATACCTATAACCGCGCATTGCATAAGTTTGCTTTTAAAACACCAACGCTTCGTAATGCAGCACTCACAGCGCCCTATATGCACAACGGTGTTTATAAAACGCTGGAAGAAGTGATTGATTTTTATAATCGGGGAGGAGGTGCGGGTATCGGAGCCGTTGTGCCGAATCAAACTTTGCCCGCTGATAAACTTAATCTCACGCGTAAAGAACAGCAGCAGATCATCGCGTTCATCCATACATTAACCGATACAACAGGCATGACGCGTATACCGGCAGCGTTACCTGCGTATAGCACTGAATAAACGCAAAGCATCAGGCAAAAACTAGTTAAGAAGCGTCACGAATGGAATGCAGGGAAGCATGATTCACGATGCTTTGGACACCTGTATGTTAAATTCTCGTTTCTATATTCTATTTTTGCCGACATGTTGCGTCCCGATTTTGATGACATCTATATGGAGCTGGCAGTAAATCTTGCCAAGCGTTCGCATTGTATCAAGCGCCAGGTAGGTGCCGTGCTTGCGAAAGACACCCGCATTATCTCCATTGGTTACAACGGTCCGCCTGCCGGTACGCATAACTGCGATGAAGAATGGCCTGACGTGGGGTGCCCGCGTGACTCAAAAGGTGGTTGTTCATTAGCCTTGCATGCCGAGCAGAATGCAATTCTTTATGCTGTAAAGAACAAGACATCCGTAGAAGGTGCTACATTGTATATAACGCTTTCGCCTTGCCTGGCTTGTTCGCGCATCATCTACTCGATGGGTATCAGTAAAGTTATTTACCTCAATTCATACGCAGAGTACAAGGGCATTGCTTCCGATGAGGGAGTGGATTTCCTTCGGAGGTTTGGGGTAGAGGTGGAGAAGTTTAACAAGCAGCTAACGAATGTAACGCATATGATATAAGCGCGTTGCTACTGTATCTTCAATGCTTTCTCCAGATCTCCAATCAGTTTAACCGTAATACCTTTTGTCTTCTTGGCTTTCTCGGCATTGAATATGGTTAGTGCGCGGCCGAGTGCTTCATATAGTCCGGAAGGATTTTTATCATGACGGTAACTTCCCAGGCACCATTCCAAATCAGATTGAAGTTGAGGATCGATACCGAGTGACTGAAGTTTCTTCAACGCTTCATCACTGGCTGTTTCAATGTCGTATGAAGCAGTTGAGTTCGTCTTTGCTTTTGGAGCGGCCGCTTTTGCCGGAGCTTTTGTTGCTGTTTTTGCAGGTGCTTTTGCCATAATGGTATTGTTGTTTGTTGTGATTTTCGATTTAACAAGAGAAAGTTACGAGTGATGTTTACGCAAGACAAGCATCATGTGGATAAAATTTACGCAACCGAGTGTGAGAAAACGAAAAAATAGCGCGTGCATAGCGATTGATGTTGTGTTTGAGTTTCGTGTTTGTAACGCGCATAGTTCGCTTCATGGTATGTGTTCATGATTGTTTTAGCGTACTATACCATACTAAATAACAATGCCGTGATCGTGCTGCGTATGTTATACAACCCTACGCCTGCGCGCGATCCATGATCCTGTAACGATGAACGATGTATAGCCGCGCGTATGTTGGAGACGTTTCGAATGAGCGATGAGATCGTCAGATCAATTTGCTGATGTTCAATCCTGATTACTTAAAGCACCGGTTTAACATGCTACAGGCATGAATTATATTCTCAGCATGACATCAGTGGTGCTCCTTCGGAAAAACAATGTGGATAACTCTGCGGTAAATGAGAAACAGGTGAGCGATGATGGTATATAGCAAGCTATAATTACTATGAAAAGCGAATGTAGCGGTGTATAAAAAACGAAAGGGAAGTAAATCCAATTTACTTCCCTTCGCAAAGTTTCTTAGGTCAAACCTAATTACTTCTTCTTCTTAGCAGCTTTTTTAGCAGTCTTTTTTGCAGACTTCTTTGCCGCTTTCTTCGCTGATTTTGCCATAGCGTTTTTAATTTTATGTTTAAACTATACGAAAAGTAGTAACAAAAAATTTATCTGCAAAAATTTTTCGTAAAAAATTTTTCGAAGCAATAATTTTTACCGAGTGATGTAGTGATGTGATGTCATCATCAACACATGTTGATGTGATGATTGATGTAGTGAACGGAGTAAATATTACATCATCAATGCTCATATAACATTTACTTCGGGATGTAGTGTGATGTTGAATTTATCTCGAACACTTGCCTGAATATTCATTGCTAACTCCCATATCTTTTCTCCTTTACCACCTCCGTAATTCACTAATACAAGTGCCTGCAGTTGATGTACACCAATGTTGTTGAAGCGTTTTCCTTTCCATCCACACTGTTCTATCAACCATGCTGCCGGTACTTTTATCATATCGCCTGCAGGATAACTTGGAATAGTTGGATATGTTTTCTTCAAAGCTTCAAATGTATCGGCATGTACTGTCGGATTCTTGAAGAAGCTTCCGGCATTACCGATCACAGCAGGATCTGGTAATTTACTTCTGCGAATGTGGATAACAGAATCACTCACTGCGCGTACAGAAGGTACATCGTGTCCAAGTGCTATCATCGTATCGTGTACAGCACCATAGCTGCAATTGAAGTGATGATCTTTTGTTGTAAGTCTCAACGTAACTCCGGTGATGATAAACTTATCTTTCGCTTCCTGTTTAAAAATACTTTCACGATAACCGAAGCGACATTCAGCATTGGAAAATGTTTTTATGTTGCCCGTGCTGATCTCTACCGCTTCCACTTCTTCAATCACATCTTTGATCTCCACACCATACGCGCCAATGTTTTGCATCGGTGCAGCACCCATGGTGCCGGGTATAAGCGAAAGATTTTCAACACCGCCCCAGTTATTTTCAACGCAATACATCACGAGTTCATGCCAGTTTTCACCTGCACCAACTTTTAATACTACATGCGCGTCATGTTTGTGGATAACTTTTTTTCCGGTGATCGCGATGCGCGCTACCAGACCATCAAAGTTTTTCGTCAGCAGTATATTACTGCCGCCACCGAGCAACAACACGCGTTGTTTTTGAAAAACACCCGATGCAATGAGTGCCTGCGCTTCTTCAACGGAGTGGATGGTGGTAAATTCTTTTGCTGTTGCCTCCAATCCAAATGTATTGAACGATGCAAGGCTTATGTTTTTCTGAATGGTCATGCGTTATGAAGTATGAGGTTCGTTGAAGAAAAGTTTGTTCCCGAAAGGATCGGTCACCGTCATCGTTAAAGAATTCCACGGTGCTTCCTCAAGTCCGGGCCTGTTATAGACGTAATTCTTATCGATGAGTTGCTGATGATATGCTTGAAGACCACTATAGCGAATAAGTGCTTTACTGCCGGGTGTACAATCACCATGATGTTCCGTCAGGTGAAGCACGATACCGTCTCGCGATATCTGTATATAGCGCGGAGCACCCGGTTCGAAGGTGTGCTCCCAGTCTATAGAAAAACCAAGCCATTGAATGTAGAATTCAATGGCTTTGGTATAATCAAATATTCTGAAAATGGGAATCACTTGTGATTGCATGAGCAATCTTACACACTACTTCACGTTCGATGCAACTTCTTCCTTCGAAAGTTTAAAGATACAGAGTCGCGCGAAGCGTCCGGCCAGGTAAGTTGTACCGACTACAGCAATGCCTCCGTCTTCGGTGTTGATGAGGTTTCCGATCGTAAACGGATTGGAGAAGCCCAGGTATTTACTGCCGATGAATGCACCGGTTGCTTCATCGTAGAAATATAGTCCGATCTGTCTCGTCTCCGTATCCGCAGCATAGATCAATACATTTTTCTGATTTACGGTGGAGCGCAGGATCTTTACTTTCGTTTCCGAGATCAGCTCGGGTATAGTAAGTCCTCCGAGTTGTGTGCTGGGAATATTCTGACTTGTTGCAACGATGGTTGTACTGGGTAAGAAGTAGTTTTCACCAAAGTTGAATCGTGCTGCTGCATATTTGCTCGAGCTTAACGGAACCAGGGCACTAAAACCTCCGTCATCATTTTGTCCGGCCGTAATGCCGATCGGATCATCACTCGTCATGTTGGTAAAGATCAATGAGAATGAATAATCATAGAACCCGTTGAAGTAATAGACACCTGGTGAAACTACACCAACATCAAACGGAAATTGTTTCCCTTGCTTGAGAAAATGTTCGCTCAAAGGTTTTTCACTGTCATCACCATCACCAAATGTAAATCCTTTATCACGGATTGTACCGCCATCCACACCGATCTGTGCAATGATCGTTTGCTTTGAATCGGTGTTAACACTTAGAAGTAAGAAACCATTTTCGAGTGGTGCAGATGCTGCCGGATTGGTATAGGCTACATCGGCAATTGAAAAATTATCGAGAGTCTCATCGAATGATGCCAGTTTCGCATCGGTATTGTTCATGCAGAAGAAGTAATACTTGTCTGCAATCTTACTGAGTCGCCCGACAGGATTATTAAGTGTATCGGCTTTAATAAACTTTACAAAGTTACCATACTTATCAGCCTTCAGCAGATATACTCCGGTGAGTTGTGTATCGGGTAATTCACTTTCTGCCAGCACCACATAACCACCATCGGTAGTTTGCTGCATGTCGATGGGATAAAAACCATCGGTGAACTGGTTGCTGTCAAATATAGACGTGAAGTTTTTTGTTTCGGTAACCGGATTGGAATCTTCTCCGCAGGCAAAAACAAAAAGTGCTGTCGATAAAATATAGAGTGAGGTTCGTATTGTTTTAAGCATAGGAGAGGATCATTTTCGGTTTAATGATTTGAAACCACTTTCAAGGAAGCGCAGCGGGAACAGACAACCCAGGGATATATTGATGTTGTCCATATCAAGATCATCCATGGCATCACCAACACCCGCAAGACGATCGTTGGTATACCGGTTCTCGGCCGAAACGATGTTACTCATGCCGTGTTTATACTGCACATCGAAGTTTAACCGGACATTGTTGCCTAAATTATAGTATAGACCTGCGCCACCAAGTACACCCCAGTATTTTTTTGCAAACAGATCGCGTGCGCCTACGGTTATCGGTTCATCTTCAAATTGATTTTGTCCACCGGATGCCTGATCTATTCCGGATACAGTAACTTCTTTGGTAGCTCCAATACGGAATGCCTGAAATATACCGATCTGCAAATACGGACGAAGCCTGGTCGTGGCCATGAATTCATATTTCACTACAAGCGGAATGAGGAGGTGATCAACTTTCTGTTCCTGCTTGTAATTCAACTCTACGTTGTTGTTGCTTCCCTCGGCACCATCTGTCCAGCGATACTGGTTGGTATAGGCAAAGCGACTGTGTTGAAATGTAGGTTGCAGACTGAAGGTAAATTGTTTGAAGTAGAACGTTGCTTCCATCGTTATGTGACTTCCTACCAGGCTGAAGTTGTCGTACTTCTTGCCGCTTTCGGATGCATCGTAGTTGGTTGGCGAAAGAACGGAAAATGTAGTGGTAGGATCTACTTTAGTGAGTGTAACACCACCACGTATACCGAGCCACCATTGTTTCTCCAGAAACTTCTCGTTCTCTTTATTTTGTTTGTTATAGGCTGCCGGCGATTTTTTCTTTTTGCTGCTTTGCGCCAATGCTCCATTGGCCGCCAGCAGTAAGCAGAGCAGCATAAGGTATAGGTTTTTCATAAGGGAGGGTTGGTAAACGTCTATTTCACAATGATCAGTTTCTTGGCTTCTTTGTAAAATCCGGTCTTCAATTCGTAAATATAGTTTCCGGCCGGCAATCCGGTAAGATCGGTTTCAACTTTATACTCACCCGGATTATATACCCCGTCTACCATGGCTTTTACTTTTTTACCATCGTTGGTAAACAGATTTATAGTTACCTGGTAAGCACTGTTCACTTTGAAGTGTACGGTAGTTTTATCTTTTGCCGGGTTCGGATAGCAATCTTCCAATGAGAAACGATCGCCTATAAATCCTTCGTTGCCGGTAATCACCTGTTGTGCGAGTGGCAGTTGTTCGAATAAAGTTCCATCAGATGTACCAGTGGTCATCAAGCCTTTGCTGGCATCATTGGCATCGCGCGCGTCCGGGAATATTTTATTAAGACGTGTATCATCCACCTGCATCCAGTCGCGCATGATGTTCGCATATACATTTCGGTAATCGTATTGCATCGCGAGGTTGTTACCGGAGTCATTCGTCTTGAATGCTTCACCAAGTACACCAGGCTGTGCACCTTTACCGAAAATAAACATCGGACCAGCCGTGCCATGGTCAGTACCATAGCTTGCGTTGGAATTTACTCTTCGCGAGAATTCAGAAGTGGTAAGGGTTAATACGCGATCTTCCAATCCGCGTGCACGCAAATCATCCTGGAATGCTTTCATGCTGCTCGCCACGTGATACATTAACGCTGCGTGACCACCCATGGTAGGATCATATTTCTCTACCTGGTCTGCATGTGTATCGAAACCTCCGATCTTTACCAGGAATACTTTTGTTTTACAACCACCGGCTAACAAACGCGCTACGAGTTTTAACTGGTTGCGTAATCCGTTGGTAATACTTCCCGAAGGAGCGTTGTACGGATATTTCTCCGGGTAATTTATCGTAGTGGCAGAACTTTTACTCAATACCTCCTGCAGGCGCTTGGTATAGTCTTCTGTTTTATCTTCCAGGTCGAGTATCCATTTCAACTCTTTATAGTATGCGGAATCTTTCAGATACTCCGGAGGTATACCGCGCGGGTCCGTTGCCTGGTCTTCAAAGAATCCTTCGAGATCATCAAGGTTGTCCAATCCTTCCTCCGAGAGGGTAAAGGATGTAGGTATATTTCCTTCCTGGTGGAAGATGAGGGATACATCGCCACCAATTTCAATAGCGAGCGGATCGATCATTTCATTCTCCGGTACATTCGGATTCAAAAAGTCTTCCGGGTATTTATAGGGAGCGTATTCACCTTGCAGGTAACGGCCGATCCAGCCAGACTGCATATAGTCATCATACGATCCGCCCATGAAGGTTATATCTCTTCCACGAAAGTGAGAGCCGTTGTTATTCTTATACGACACACCCTGTACCACCGTCATGCGTCCCTGGTCATACAGGTGTTTCATAGCGATCATATCCGGGTGCAGACCGATCTGGTTGATCTCTGGTAAAGTACTGTCCAGCGGTATATATTTCCGCAGACTGTTCGCAGCCGGTATAGCTATGTTGGGGCGTTTATTATAGTAGTCACCGTATTGAGCTACGGGTATACAGCAGTTCAGTCCATCGTTACCTCCGTGCATCTGCAGAATTACCAGTACACGATCATTCGTGGCGGCAGCGGCCGCCATGCGTGTTAAAGGATTCTGTTGTCCCATTACCCGCATGGATATACCCTCGAGTGTAAAAGGTATACTCATGGCCAACGGAAGTTTCTTTAAAAAATCTCGTCTCGATTTATTCATATATAGCAGGGTAGGAGGTTAAGCAAGTTGGTATTCGGGTGATTGCAGTAACGCGTTGAACAAGCGGTTAAGCCATTCACGCAATTCAGATAATTCAGTTCCCTGGTTCCAGGTAGTGGTCCAATAACCTTTCGGATCCATGTTCACATCGGTGAGGAAGCGATTAAGAAAATAATTCAGTCGCTTTACCGTGAGACTGGCATTGAATGTATCCGGATTATCATTCGGATCTATATACGCGATGAAGTCGTGATGCGGCAGTAGATACGTGATGAGTGTTTTTACCAGCTCTTCTGAATTCGGTGCTACACCGGCAAAATTAGCGCGCACATAATCGTAGCTGTTTACATTGAAGAGCATCGTTCCCTGCGGATCGAGCAACGTGCGCACAAAGTCGTAACGCTTAGACAGTGAGTTGGTGGTAATCCAGAAGCGATGATAAATCGGATACTGGTGATAGGCTTCATATCCGGCAACATCATACGGGTTATAGAAATTCATACCCTGATCAACTATGTGACTAAGTATCTCACCTGTTGCCTCGTAGTATTGATCGGTTTGTGTAGCGAGGTCGGGTAATTGTATATTAAAGAATTTCAACGTTCCGATCACAAGATCAATGGGTGATTTGATCAATCCGCCAAATGCATCATCGGTTACACCTGCGGCTGCATCGTAGAAATGCTGACTGCGTAAGAGGTTCTCAATAACCGGTTGCATCTTGAATCCGCCATCGCGAAATGTTTTCGCCATCTCATCGATGATGTCGGCTTCGATGGGTAATGTCTCTGCGTTGGTATGCGGTGCCCAAACATAGAAGCGGTATAGCTTGCGACATATATTCTTCGCGGTCTCTTCCTGCTCGTATATCAGGTTAATGAGCTTGGTGATTTCATCCAATGCACTCTCGAGGGTTGGTACACCCGCTGGCATGGTTAACGGATCGGGTGTAATGGTATTATCCGGGTAGAGTGTGCTTACAAAGCGATTGCTGAATTTCTTCGGTTTGCTCGCATCGTTATCGTGAGCCGATGCATTGGCATCACTTCCCTTTACTTTACCACGTGGTAAATTTGTGTCGGGATCAATGTTTGAAAACTGATCATCAACGTCCCAGCCGGTTAATATACGTGCGGCTGTTTTTACATCTTCTTCGGTATATACTCCGTAGTCACCTTCTTCACCGGAAGTTGGCGGAGGTGCAGCTTCGAGTCCGCGACCTATACTATATAATTCCAGGAGTTCGCGTGCATAGTTTTCATTAAAGCTTCCTTTTACATTGAGTCTGCCATCGAGTAATTCGAGCATGGCATTGTCAACGCTGGCTTTAACGGTTAGCATTTTGAAGTTTACATCTGTGTCAGCATTCAAAGCATCGAGTGCAAACTGTCGGAAGAGTTGATTCTGGAAATATAGGGCGCGCGTGTTGTTAACTTTTTCGGTACGCATGGTGAAGTGCGTATGTAAAAAGAGGACAATTTTTTCGCGTGCCGAATAAGACAGTGAGCTGTTCATCATCTGGCCGATGAACCAATTGAGCAGGTATTGCATCAAGTCGCCACCTTCACTGTTGGCACCCGTTATACCCGACACAACCCACTCGGTACCGGTTTTCGGATCGATGGGTAAAACGGGATCAGGTAGTGTTTGCCGGAAGAGTTGCGTAACGGCTTGTGCAGGCGTGAGTCCTGCAAAGGAATCGATTTGTTGCTTGGTAGCCCCGAAGGTTGCTCTGCGCAATAAATGCGCGGCTCGCTTTTGACCCAGGGTTCCTGCATATTCAGGTAATGGCATAGATAGTAGGGTGGTTTTCGTATCACTATATAGTGATGAATGCTATAAATTTATTTAAATGGGTGATAAAGTGCATTAGCTTCCGATAACTGAAACTATTTTACTACGGTCAAGAGTTACTTAAATCAGGTGAGGAGTTGATTTCTCCTCCTAAAATGGTAATCTTGGCACCAATCAGTGATGCCCTGCATCAGGTGCGTTGCACTGGTATACCATTCGATTATTATACTCGCATCTATTATGAAAATCATTGAATGTCCGCGCGATGCCATGCAAGGCCTGGAGCAGTTTATACCGACAGAACATAAGGTTCGCTATATCAATCAACTGTTAAAGGTAGGCTTTGATACGATAGACTTCGGCAGCTTTGTGTCACCGAAAGCGATACCGCAGATGCGCGATACTGCAGATGTACTGGCGCAACTCGATTGGAAAAAAAGTAAATCAAAATTATTGGCTATCGTGGCCAACACACGCGGAGCCGAAGATGCTGCACACTTCGAAGCGATAACGTATCTCGGTTTTCCGCTTTCTATATCGGAAACATTTCAACAGCGCAATACCAATAAATCTATAGCAGAAGCGCTTAGTACGCTGGATGAAATTCAAAACATCTGTGTACGGTCCAATAAAAAACTGGTAACCTATATCAGCATGGGTTTCGGTAATCCATACAATGATCCGTACGATGTGGAGGTAGTTGGTAAATTTGTAAACATACTCAACACGATGGGGTGCGAAATCATTTCGCTTGCTGATACCATTGGCGTGTCTACTCCGGAGAATATCAGTTACCTGTTCACATCATTGTCCAAACTATATCCGGCGCTGGAGTTGGGAGTACATCTGCACTCCACGCCGGCAACAGCCTTGGAGAAAATTGAAGCTGCATACCGTGCCGGGTGTAAACGCTTTGATGGTGCTATACGCGGGTATGGCGGATGTCCCATGGCGAAAGACGACCTGGTGGGAAACCTGGCAACGGAGACAGTACTGTTTTTCCTGGGGCAACAGGGAACAAATACGGGGCTCGACAGCGATGCATTTGCCGGTGCGCTGCGACTGGCAGATGAAATTTTCCCAAAGCATTGAAAATATTACTTTGAGGGGCCGGGGCGGTAATAAACGGTTACTTTTGTTTAAATTAGATTATATGAAGAACCTGGTTATAACGGCTTGCTTTATTCTCCTTTCCGGAGCAGCCTTTGCGCAAAGTGCTAAAGAATATACACAGAAGGGGCGCGAGCTATACGAGAAGAACGAGTTCATGGAATCGCTTCTGAATGTAAACAAAGCTATAGAACTTGATCCTAATTACTCAGTTGCATACTACCTGCGTGGCAATATAAAAGATCGCTTTGATGATCGTCACGGTGCGATGAAAGACTATAACACGGCTATTGAAAAGAACGGTAAGTTTGCGGATGCATTCTTCGCGCGCGGCAATGTTAAAATGAAACTGCAGGATTACTACGGTGCTATTGCCGACTTCTCTTCTGCTATTGCTGTGAACGAAAATTATATCGAAGCATACTTCAACCGCGGAAAAGCAAAACAGTTTTTACAAGCGTATGAAGATGCGATCAACGATTGCTCCAAGATCATCCAGATCAATCCTAAAAATGTAGATGCATACTATATGCGCGGCATTCTTCGCATCGACTTCGGTGATGTAAAAAATGGTTGCCTCGACCTCAGCAAAGCCGGTGAACTCGGTGACCTGAAAGCCTACGAGGTAATCAAAGAAAAATGCAACCAGAAGACACAGGACAATGATGGAAGCTACTAGACGTGTTTATGTGTTTAGGTGTGTATGTGTTTAGGTTAGTTGACGAGCCCCTAAGTTTTTGTCCTACGAGAAAGCATACGGTATAGTTGACGTACACACGTACCAGCGTACACACGTAAACGCCTGAAGCCGTAAACACTTAAACACGTAACTTATATATTTTGCCGGGTAATGTTGAGATCATTCCTTTGAATTCCAAGCCGAGAAGGATGGAGGCGAGTTTGCTTACGGATAAACCGGAGCGCCAGCTGAGTTCATCGATCATTAATTGATAGTTGTTGGTTAACAGTGTTTGGAGTACGGTTTGTTCTTCGGGCTCGTACGAGGCTATATCTATAGTTTGTTTTTTCGGAACTGCTTCTTCGTGTGCTGTCCAGCCCATGATATATTCTAAATCTTTTACGGTGCTGATCAGGTGAGCTTTGTTTGCCTTGATCAGGTTGTTGCATCCTTCTGAAAAGCTTTGCCCTATATTTCCCGGAAACGCGAATACATCTTTGTTATAGCTGTTGGCAATCTCGGCTGTAATGAGTGCTCCTCCTTTTTCTGCGGCTTCTACTACAATGAGCGCATCGCATAGTCCTGCGATGATACGGTTGCGTGCCGGGAAGTTATGCGCATCCGGTTTGGTGCCGAATGGATTTTCACTGATCAGTCCTCCGTTCGTTAACATCTTGCGCGCAGTCTCTGCATGTATAGCGGGGTAAATTACATCAATGCCGCTGCCCATGACGCCAACCGTTGGAAGGTTGTGCTTCAGTGCCTGTTTGTGTGCCTGTATATCGATGCCATACGCGAGTCCGCTGATGATGGATGCCTGGTGAGCCACCAGGCTTTCCACGAGTTCTTCAACGCGGTGTTTACCATAGTCGGTTGATTTACGCGTGCCTACAATCGCTACTGATTTTGTATTCTCGAAGTTTACATTTCCTTTTACATACAGGAGCGAGGGCGCATCGTTGATGTGCTTTAATCTATAGGGGTAATCTTTATCAGTATAGAAGATGAGCTTTGTATTCTCCTTCTCAGCAATCTTCAGTTCACGCTCGGCACTTTTAAAGGGAAGTTCGTTCGCGATCGTATCGGCAGTAACTTTTCCAATGCCGGGTATCTTCAATAACTTTCCTTTGGGTGTCTTGAAAACTTTCTCTGCCGAGCCGCAATAGCTCACGAGTTGACGAACTGTATAATCTCCTATACCGGGAATGAAATGCAGCGCGAGAAGCGCCAGCCTGTTTTGATCCATAAAATAACTATCACACAACTTTGCTCAAAAATAAAAAGCCGATGTGAATATCATCGGCTTTTTAACAAAATCTATATTTCTTTTTTTCAATGAAGCTTGTCGCGCATCTCCAGGAGGAAACTTCGAACACGTCTCAATGAATCGAGCATTTCCATTTTATCTTTCACGGCTTGTGTATCGTTGCGTAACATATCTTTCGCACCCTGCAGGGTAAATCCTTTTTCCTTTACCAAGTGATAGATCGTTCTTACATTATCTATATCTTCTTTGGTAAACTGGCGATTACCTTTCCGGTTTTTTTTGGGTTTGATCAGATCAAACTCAGATTCCCAGAAGCGAATAAGGGAAGGGGCAACGTTGAACATCTCCGCTACTTCTCCAATGGAGAAGTAAAGTTTTTCTATTTCCTTTTCTTTATAAGCCATGTTACTGAGCAATATAAGTAATTAAACCATTATCATCAATGCGCACTTTCGATTCAGGGAGATCTTTTTTGGTAAGTTCCTGTATCTTTTTGATCACCTGTTTCTGCGGATCAATTTTCACGCCCGTGCCATAAGATTGATAGGTAGGCGTAATTTCCGCCTTGAAAAGTTTTCCGGTGCGGTCGGTATACACTTTCATGATCGGTGCCAGACCATTCACGCCTGTTACACTAATACCTCTATACGTACAGAAGTTACCCATGCTATACGCTATAAAACGATCTTTATATACATCTACCGCGCGGGTAACGTGCGGCCCGTGTCCGAAAATTATATCGGCTCCTGCATCAATCATCAGTCGGGAAAATTTATACACATCACCACGATTTTCTCCGTGAAAAAGTTCATTCGTGCGGGGTACATTCTGATACTGTGCACCTTCGGCTCCTCCGTGGAATGATACTATAATTATATCCACCAATGAGTCAAGATGTTTAACCAATGCTATAGCAGCGGCATGATCGTTCAGTTGAACACAGTTACTATTGGGAGCTACTGCGAGCAATCCGTACTTGATACTATCTTTTTCAAAGATCACGGTCTTCTGTTGCATTTGCCCGGCATGAAGAATACCGGCAACATCAAGTGTCTTCATACTACTGGTGCGACCGGCATCACCAAAATCACCTGCGTGATTGTTCGCCAGGCTCATCATATCAAAACCAGCGCTGATCAGATTCTTTACATAGCGTGTTGGTGTTCTGAACACATAGCACACTTTCGGATCTTTACAATTCTTGGGTGTACCGCCTGCATCGAGTAGTGTACCTTCCAGGTTGCCAAAAGTTACATCGGCATTTCGAAGCACAGGTTCTACATCGCGCATCAGAAACGCTCCGTCATTCGGAGGCAGTTTATCTTCGGGGTAACTTGTACCCATCATAATATCACCAACACCAATAATGGTGAGCGTATCTTTTCTCACGAAGGCAACGGTGTCGCGTTTTGCTACCGTAATTGAGTCTTGAGGTGAAGTAACTGTGTCCTGTACCTGAGCTATTGCAAGAGTAGAAGCAAGGGATAAAATGGAAAGGAATAAAATACGCATCATCAACGATTTATAAAGTGCAAAGAAAAACAGTTTTCACAACCTCACAAAGCTTTATAAAGAGCTTCTTTCTGACATTCATCGAGTATATACCCCATTCCTTTTTATTTTTGCGGCATGAAAAAATTGAAGCGTAGAATGAGGGTGCTGAAGATCGTTATGTATAAGGAAACGCTTATCGATTTTAACGAGCACCTCTGGACTTTTGTTGGTTCGTTTGTAGGTATTGGATTAATCGGATACTTACAGAGCAGATCGTTTTCGGAGTTGGACAATCTTTTTCTGATCGGCTCATTCGGAGCATCTTCGGTGCTCATCTATGGTGTTATTCAATCACCGCTCGCGCAGCCGCGTAACCTGGTAGGAGGTCACCTCATCGCGGCATTTGTTGGGGTAACTATACGGTACCTTATACCGGAAGTATGGCTTGCCTGTGCGTTGGCTGTTTCCATCTCGATCGTGTTAATGCAGATAACCCGCACGTTGCATCCGCCCGGCGGTGCTACGGCACTCATTGCTATTATCGGTTCTCAGAAAATCAGAGACCTCGGGTATATGTACCTGGTGAGTCCGGTGCTTACTGGTGTTACAATCCTGTTGCTCGTTGCATTGTTCTTCAACAACATAACATCACACAGACGCTATCCGGTTAACAGGCATTGGTATAAAGTCTGGAGACGAAAGTATCTTTCGAAATAAAGCTATAGATTAATCCAGCGGGTGTTCCTGCTGACTTCCGATCTCGATCAGCTTTTGGTATTCCTTGTTGCTGAGATCGCGCTGGAAAAAATTAATCGGGTTTACGTGCTCGCCTTTGAACAACACTTCATAGTGCAGGTGCGAAGCAACCGAGTTACCAGTGTTGCCTACATAGCCGATCACCTGTCCGCGTTTTACAGTTTCACCTTCTTTTACAGCAAACGCTGAAAGATGCGCGTAACGTGTTTCGAAACTATAGTGGTGATTGATATATACTACATTTCCGTAAGAACCGGAGAAGTATGCTTTATCTACTTTACCATCGCCAGTCGCATATACCGGGGTTCCTTTTGGTGCAGCAAAGTCAAGTCCTTTGTGCGACATATACTTATGGAAGATCGGATGGAAACGCGATCCATAGGTGAGGTGTAATTTTGAAAGTTCCTTGTTGCTGATCGGTTGAATGGCCGGCCGAGATGCCCATGCTTCCAGTTTCTCTTCGATCATCGCCTTGAGTTTATCGTACGATTGTACTTCAACATCAAGCTGACGTTTCAATTGCAATACCGAATTATAGTTGTCAAGTACCAATGGAAATTCAGCAAAAGCCTCGGTGTCTAACTTAACACTACCACCGACACCGGCCTGGCGCTCGCTGGGTTGCAGCGGATCAGTATCCAGAATTACTCTGTAATTATGATCATCTTTCTCAATGAGTGTGCGCAATTCTGCATTGGCCTTGCGCGTACGCTCCTGCAATAATTCCCACTCAACTTTCAGGGTATGATTTCTTTGCTTCAGGATAATCTCATCGATCGATCCTACATATTGTGTATAAACACTATAGGCACCGAGTGCGAGTACAAGCGATATACTAAAGAGTACAAGCGTGCGAATGCGAAGCGACTTACCTTTCAAACGCCATGGTTCATAGCGCAGCGTTTCAGGATTATATTGATACTTGATGCGTGCCATTTAATCGAGCGACTGGTTTTGGGTTTTACTGCGTTCGAGTAACTGATGATATTGTTTGCTGGTGATCCCCTCCATAAAGTATGTTACAGGGTCAACATGCTCGCCCTTGTCCATAACTTCATAGTGAAGGTGAGGCGCAACGGAACCACCACTGCTTCCTACGGTGCCGATCACCATACCTTTGGTTATTCTTTGTCCGGGCTTTACTTTAATTTCTTCAAGGTGTGCATAGCGTGTAGACATACCGTGGCCGTGATCAATCACGATGGAGTTGCCATAACCCGCCTGCAGATCGTTGAGATTTATACTGTTAACAGTACCGGGTGCAGTTGCCAGCACTTCGGTGCCGCGTGCAGCAACAAAGTCAACTCCCTCATGCAGATACATACCTTTATGAAAAGGATTTACGCGCTTGCCGAATCCGGATACAAGCTTTTCGGCTTCCAGATTGGCAATAGGTAAAATGGCCGGAAGTGACGCCAGAATGGTTACATCCTCTTTATTAATATGCAGATGTTGACGCGTGCTTTCTTTGCCATGAATTGCTTTTTTCGACAGTTCATCGGAGCGATCTTTCAAAACATCCAGCATGGATTCGAAGCTTGAAGCATCGGCCAGTAAAACTTTTTCTTTGGTAAGTGATGCCTGCGCAGCCGAAGAAGCGGGCGGTTCGGCATTAAAAAGCTTGGTATACAGATCTTTTTCTTCAGCCTGAAGCTTTTGAAGTGTTTCCTCGATCTTGCTCAGATTTTCTTCCAGCACAGGTTTGTGCTCTTTCAGAAGTTTGTTCTCTGCGCGAAGGGTTTGCTCAAACTCCGTTGTAATGAAGCGGTTATGAAGAAAAACGATACCTATAAATAAGAGTCCGGCAGTAAAAAGTACACCACACGCAGTCACTGCTGCATCACGCCACGTAATGCGCGCACGCTCGTATTGACAGGTTTTAGGGTTGTAGATGTACTTGATGTCCTTCATTAAGTCAGGTCAGGTTCAATTCTTAAAAGATGTTTCAAGCCAGAAAAAAATATCTATTACCTGCTTAATCTCTGTCATCCGCTCTTAATTTTGTGGCTTGCCTGTTATTTTTTGCGGGCTAATATAGTAAAAACCCTTTCCCTGCCAAACCCGGTTACGATTAAACGGAGTTGGACCACAGGTAAGGAAAAGCGCACTTTAAACATTTTATGTAATGGATTCCGGTTCGATCAGACGAAAATTTCTAGAGTTCTTTGAGAAAAAAGGCCACACCATCGTGCCTTCAGCTCCCCTGGTACTGAAGAACGATCCCACACTGCTGTTCACCAACTCAGGTATGGTGCAGTTTAAGGATTTCTTTTTAGGAAACGCCACACCCAAGTCAAGCCGGATAGCCGATACACAAAAGTGTTTACGCGTGAGTGGTAAACATAACGACCTGGAAGAAGTAGGTATCGATACCTATCACCATACCATGTTCGAGATGTTGGGTAACTGGTCGTTTGGAGATTACTTCAAGAAAGAAGCACTTGCATGGGCGTGGGAGTTACTTACCGAAGAGTATAAATTACCGAAAGACAGACTCTATGTGAGTGTGTTTGGTGGCGATAAAGATGATAACCTGCCGTTCGACCAGGAAGCATTCGATATATGGAAGAGCTTTGTAAGCGAAGACCGTATTATACTCGGTAACAAGAAAGATAACTTCTGGGAGATGGCCGACCTCGGTCCATGCGGTCCTTGTTCAGAGATACACGTTGACCTTCGTTCCGAAGAAGAACGTAAAAAGATACCGGGTAAAGATTTAGTGAACAACGATCACCCGCAGGTTATTGAGATCTGGAACAACGTGTTCATGGAATTTGAGCGCTATTGGAATCCGGAAAAAGGTGGAGCCGGTGAACTGGTGAAGTTTGACCTTGAATATAAAGGTGACGATAAAAAAGTAGCGCGTGAGAGATTGCGTTCCAAGCTTACCTTACTGAAGCCACTTCCGAACAAGAATGTGGATACCGGTATGGGCTTCGAGCGTCTTTGCATGGCGATACAGAACAAGACTTCGAATTATGATACCGATGTATTTACGCCATTGCTGGATTTCATCAGCCAGACGTCCGGTATAAAATATAAAGCTGACGAGAAGACAGATATAGCAATGCGTGTTATTGCCGACCACGTGCGTGCAGTAGCCTTTGCAATAGCTGATGGACAGTTGCCATCGAATACCGGTGCAGGGTACGTTATCAGACGTATACTTCGCAGAGCGGTTCGCTATGGATTTACCTTCCTCAATTTTAAAGAGCCATTCATTTATAAACTTGTTCCTGTACTCGCGAACCAGTTGAGAGATGTATTTACAGAACTCAAAGCGCAGGAGGACTATGTTGGTAAAGTAATTTTCGAAGAAGAGGCATCGTTCCTGCGTACACTTGAAAAAGGATTGAAGCGCATGGAAGGTTTGCAAGCTATAACAGGCGAGCAAGCTTTCGAACTATATGATACGTACGGCTTCCCACTGGATCTCACATCACTCATAGCACGCGAACGAGGCTTCTCGGTAGATGAAGAAGGTTTCCGTGTAGAGATGGAGAAACAGAAGTCGCGATCCAAAGCAGCGGCTGCCAAAGAAACCGGCGACTGGGTTATTATCGGGGACGATGTTAAGTCTGAATTTATAGGATACGATCACCTGGAGGCTGAAGTAAAGATCACCAAGTATCGTAAACTGAAACAGAAGAATAAAGAGCTATACCAACTTGTATTTGATCGCACACCATTCTATGCAGAGAGCGGTGGACAGGTAGGTGATACCGGATATATAGCGAGCGCGAACGAGAAAGTATATATTACCGATACAAAGAAAGAAAATGAGTTGATCGTTCACTCAGCTGATCAGCTTCCTGAAAATTTATCAACGGCATTTACTGCGGTGGTCGATAAACACAAGCGTCAGTTGAGCATGGATAACCACTCGGCCACGCACTTGCTGCACGCAGCATTACGCACCGTGCTCGGTAAACATGTAGAGCAGAAAGGTTCATTGGTAAATGATAAGATTCTTCGTTTCGACTTTTCGCACTTTGCTGCCATGACACCGGAAGAAATTCAGAAGGTGGAGGATATGGTAAATGCGAAGATTCGCGAAGATATACACCTCGATGAAAAACGAAATGTGCCGATCGATCAGGCGAAAGCGTTAGGAGCGATGGCGTTGTTCGGTGAAAAATATGGCGACTTTGTCCGCGTGATTACATTCGATCCGAAATATTCCGTTGAACTTTGTGGTGGTACACACGTAAAGTCGACCGGAAATATAGGTTTGTTCAAGATTGTATCCGAGAGTTCAGTGGCTGCGGGTGTTCGCAGGATTGAAGCGATTACCGCGGAGAACGCAGAGCAGTTCGTGCGTACAGAGATAGCGTTGCTCGATGAAGTTCGTGCTCTGCTTAAAAATCCCAAAGACCTGTTGGCCTCGCTGAAGAATCTTTCCGAAGAGAAACACGCGCTGGAGAAAAAGATAGAAGCCTTCAACCAGGAGAAAGCAAACCTGATCAAAGATGAACTTGCACGCAAAGCAGTGAAGTCAAACGGGTATAGTCTTGTGCTTGAAAAAGTATCCGTACCCAATGCAGATGCACTCAAGAATATAGCGTACGCATTGCGCAATCAGTTTGATGATCTGTTACTGATTCTCGCAGCCGATGTAGATGGCAAACCGCAGGTAACGGTAATGATCGGAGAGAAGCTTGCGCAGACCAATAAATACCATGCCGGTAACCTGGTAAAAGAACTGGCGAAGGAAATAGACGGTGGAGGAGGTGGTCAACCTTTCTTTGCTACCGCTGGTGGCAAGAACCTGAATGGATTGGATGCTGTTATAGAAAAAGCACGTAAATTGATTCAGTAAAGATTGCCATCCGGGTGAAGCCGGCTGTAAAGAGTAAGTATAAATTTTGAGTAAGCGTTACGCTTAACTATATGAGTAAATCGAATCGCGATAAGTATACACTGGTAGTAGGGTTGGAGGTGCACGCGCAGCTTCTTACAAAAAGTAAGATATATAATACAGACTCCACTGCGTATGGAAGCGCTCCCAACACCAACGTGAGTGTTATTACCCTCGCGCATCCGGGTACACTGCCGAAGCTGAACAAGAAGGTAGTGGAGTACGCTATTAAAATGGGATTGGCGTGTCACTCGGAAATATCACGCTTTCAGATATTCGATCGTAAAAATTACTTCTATCCTGATCTTCCGAAAGGATACCAGCTTACGCAAGACAGAACTCCGATCTGCAAGGGCGGGTATGTAACCATTACTACAAAAGAAGGCGAGCGTAACGTTCGCCTCAACCGCATACACATTGAAGAAGATGCCGGTAAATCTATACACCTGCCAACGGAAGCAGACACGCTTGTTGACTTTAATCGTTCTGGTGTACCGCTCATCGAGATTGTAACCGAACCGGATATACGCACATCCGATGAAGCGTATGCTATTCTCACCGAGATACGCAAGCTGGTACGTTACCTCGAGATATGCGATGGCAACATGGAAGAAGGTTCACTTCGCTGCGATGCCAATATCTCGGTGATGTTGAAAGATGCTAAAGAATATGGCAAGAAAGTAGAGGTTAAAAACATGAACTCAATCCGGAATGTGCAGCGTGCTATCGAACACGAGTTCGATCGTCAGATTGCATTACTGGAGCAAGGTATACCCATCATCTCAGAAACGCGTACATTCGATGCCGATGATGGCAAAACGTATGGCATGCGTACAAAAGAAGAGCTGAATGACTATCGTTATTTTCCTGATCCGGATCTGAGTCCGATGGAAGTATCTGAGCAATGGCTCAACGATATTCAAGCATCCATGCCGGCACTGCCACGTGAGTTGTACGAGAAATATATAACGGTATATCAATTACCCGCATACGATGCACAGGTACTTACCGACTCCAAAGATATAGCGCTATATTTCGAAGCAGTATGTAAACTTACCAGTAACCTGAAGGCGGCATCCAACTGGGTAATGGGCCCGGTAAAATCACACCTCAATGATCTCTCGCTTTCGGCTGACGAATTTCCGCTTACACCGAACATCATTGCCGAAATCATCGGTCTTATCGATCAGGGTAAAATAAGCTATACCATTGCTTCGCAGCGAGTGTTCCCCGAGTTATTAAAGAATCCGGGTAAAACTGCCCTGGAGGTGGCACAACAATTGAATGTTATACAAGACAGCAATAAAGATTCAATTCTACCAATTGTGGAAGAAGTGATCAAAGAGTTTCCGCTGAAAGTGGAAGAATATAAGAACGGAAAGAAAGGCATCATCAGCATGTTTATGGGCGAGGTGATGAAACGCAGTAAAGGGAAAGCCGACCCGAAAGTGGCAACTCAATTATTAACCAAGAAACTGGAAGAAGTATGATAGAGCAAACAAAAAATGCAATGCAGAACGCTGCAGGCTTTCGTATCGGTAGTAAGATCAGGGCTTTCAGCTTTATGCTATTAGCGTTAGGCTTCTCGTGTTCTTCTACCAGCCGCGAGGAGGCCAATGACCAGGCTACTGAAAATGCAAGTGTCAATACATGGACTGTAACCGTAAGTGGTAAAGTAGGACATCCGCAGCAGGGAGGACAAATTATTATACAAGAGATCAAGAACGGTTCATTCGGCTGGCAGGACACTGTGAAGCTGAAGAGTAACTATACATATTCCAAGGCTATAAAATTATCAGAGCCGGGATACTATAAAATAAATTTCTTCAACCGCCAGGTGGTTGATTTTATACTGTTCAAGAGTAATGTACAGATCAACGTAGATGGTAATGACCCGCGTGGCTTTGTAGAAGTACTCGGTTCACCGGAAATAGAAGTGATCAAGAAAGCACAGACGATCATGCAGGAAGCGGAGCGCTCTCCGGTGATTGTGAAATTGAATGAAGACTTTGGTAAAGCTGCGCAGGCACGGGATGAAAAGAAGATTGCTGAATTGCAGGCAGCCTATCAGACTGAAATCAAAAAGACACACGATAAACTTGCTGAGTTTCTGAAGAGTCAGCCGGCATCACTGGGCACCATTAACCTGTTACAGGGAAATATACTCGATCGCGATCAGTACTTCGATACCTATTTAGCGGTGTCTGAAAAACTGAAAAAGGAATGGCCTGACTATGCAGTATCGAAAGAATTTGTTTCGTCTGTTGATCGCATGAAGTCGCTCGCGATTGGTCAGCCCGCACCCGAAATATCACTGCCCGATACAACGGGTAAGGTAGTAAAGCTTTCGTCTATGAAAGGTAAATATGTACTGCTTGATTTCTGGGCGAAGTGGTGCGGACCATGCCGTCAGGAAAACCCGAATGTAGTACGTGCTTACCATAAGTATAAAGATAAAGGCTTCACCGTATTTGGTGTGTCACTCGATCGCTCCAAGCAAGACTGGATGAACGCTATCCAACAGGATGGTCTGGTATGGACACATGTGTCTGATCTCAAATACTGGCAATCAGAAGCAGCCAAGACTTATAACATTACCGGTATACCTTTCTCGCTGTTACTCGATCCCAACGGTGTGATCATCGCCAAGAATTTGCGCGGTGCTGCATTGGACAATAAGCTGAACGAGATCTTCAGTAAGAAAACCAACTAGGTATATATGCGCAGCTATATACTGGCAGCCGGAGTTGTGTCATTACTTTTTGCTTCGTGCGGAAAGAAAGACGCACAGCAGGAAGAAAAGCATGAGCCGATACCATTCGAGCTGAAGAACTACAAGTTATATTCTGATAATTGCGCAGGTGACACAGCTAAATGTGCTTCGTATGAAGTAAGCTATCCGGTATTTGCCGGTATAGATTCCGCGGTCAGCAAAGCAATCCGGTATAAAATTGATTCCGTTTTATCCATCGGGTTTTCAGAAGGTATGGTTCAATCCTTCGAGCAGAACGGCAGACTCTTTATTGACCAATACAAGGAGTTTACGGGAGAAGACCCTGAAGCTGCCGGTGCTGCGTGGTACTACTCAGCCAATGTTAACGTAGAGAATAATGCTGATTCATTAATCTCACTATCCATCTATACCGAAGATTACTCCGGTGGAGCACACCCCAATGCAGCCACTATATTTCTGAATATACAGGCGCAAACCGGTGCCCGTGTTCAATTGAACAATGTGCTGAAGCCCGGGTATAAAGATGCATTAACAAAGATAGGAGAGCGAATCTTCCGCGAGCAACGACAACTGGCTGATACAGCCTCCTTCAAAAGTAACGCGTTCGATTTCCCGGACGATAAATTTCAGTTGAATAACAACTACGGCTTCACCAAAGAAGGTATACTCTTCTACTATAACAGCTACGAAGTAGCCCCATACGCAGCCGGCCCCACAGAAGTATTGATACCCTATACCGAAATAAAAGACTGGCTACAATAAACCAGTCTTTTATTTTATTTATACTTCTTACTTCTTACTTCTTACTTCTTACTTCTTACTTCTTACTTCTTACTTCTTACTTTATTCCCCCAAAGCAAAATTCACCGGCAACACAAATTGCTGACGTATAGCTTTACCTTTCTGTTTCCCCGGATTCCAGTTCGGCATAGCTTTTACAACCGCTAAGGCAGCATTGTCCAATTGCGTATCGATACCTCTCTTGATTGTAGGATCAGATATAGAGCCATCTTCATTAACAATGAACTGAACAAAGACTTTTCCCTGTATACCTTTTGTACGGGCTTCTTCCGGGTATACCAGGTTCTCACTGATAAATTTGCCAAGACCGTCCATGCCGCCATTAAACATTGCTGATTCTTCTACGATCGTAAACACTTCTCCTGTTCTTGACGACATAGCAACCTGATTGGTAGCCTCGTTGTACTCGATGATGATGAAAGAACGCACATTGCCTTGTTTGTCGGTAATGTTTTTCATTACGTTCATGGTACTAATCTGGGAGCCGTCTATACCCTGGGTTTTCTTTTGAAGATCGGTTAAGCCATTTTCATCTTTCCGGTCAGGCTCAATCACAATAAACTTTTTATCCGGTGCGGCAGCCTTCATTTCATTTAGTTTGTTGGCTACTTCTTCCGGAAGATCAAATGTCATTGTAGCGTTTTGGGCAATAGCACTGGCCTCTTCGCTGAGCTGATCCTGACAGGCCACAACAAAGAAAAATGCAGGAAGTATAGCCGCCACGGCAGCGATCTTCCAGCGTTTTATTTTGGATTTGATAGTTCGCATCATTTCAATTCGTTTTACAGTTAATGAATTACTAAAGTGATTGGCGAGTGTAAAGTCGGCCGACAGTAAAGCAACCTTCGCCAGCAGGCTGCAGTAGTCATTCATATCCCGGTTAGTAACAGCGCGCGCATCTGCTTCAAACTCGTGGAGCTGAACGAATATCTTTTTATATACTTTCATGCAAGGGTTAAACCAGAAGAATATACTCAGCAGGTTAACCACTAAAATATCGATGGAATGAAGTTGTTCGGCATGAACACGTTCGTGATCGATGATCTGTTGTTTCTCATCCGCAGAG
Organism: uncultured Chitinophaga sp.; assembly: GCA_902168205.1. Classification (GTDB taxonomy): domain Bacteria; phylum Bacteroidota; class Bacteroidia; order Cytophagales; family Cyclobacteriaceae; genus Ohtaekwangia; species Ohtaekwangia kribbensis. The sequence continues at coordinate 1,885,463 of CABHOK010000003.1, forward strand.
AGCTGCTGTACCTGACCTATAAATATGAAGCGGAAGAATGAGAATGCAGACCTGTTTTCTTTCGATTCGATGATGATATACTTTTCATAACGGTACGATGCAGCCGTATAAATCATCCGTAACAACCGAACGAGCTGAATGACGAACAACGCCAGAAACAGAATCACGCCAATGTCATATAGTATATAAGCATAAAGCCACACATCAAAGGTACTCGTTGTGTTTTGTACTGCGGCCGTACCGTTGGCGCCAATGGTTACTTCCGGAAGCCAGCTGGGCGGAACAAAATCCTTGAGTGATGGCACAACATTGCCCGAACTGCTGAAGTGAAACAACGGCAGTATAACCGAAGCTGCAAGAGCTGTAAGCAAGTAACCTCGTTTTAGTTTAAAGTCAGTTTCGTGCTTTAACAGAACGATATATAGCACCAGGAAGAAACATAGTCCGATGTTGGCTTCCAACAGATAATTAAGATATACGTTCATGGCGTTCAGTTTTGTTATTTATTTAATATACCGGTAGTGCGTGGCGCAAGCGCCATACACGATTACTGCTTTTGATTCTTTATTTCATTCAGCAATTTCTCCAGGTCGTTCGCATCCATTTTATTCTCTTTGGCAAAGAAGGAGACAAGATTTTGAAACGACCCGTTGAAGTAACCTTTAATCATGTTGTTGAGATAAAACTTGGTATACTTCTCTTTGGTAATAGCAGGGAAGTACTCGTGTGTTTTACCATACGCTTTATGATTGACGAATCCTTTTGTCTCGAGTATGCGCACGATCGTTGACACGGTATTATAAGCAGGCTTCGGATTGGGCATCTCCTCAACAATGTCCTTTACAAAAGCTTTTTCTAGTTTCCACAAAATTTGCATGACCTGATCCTCGGCCTTGGTCAGTTCCTTTAAATCTTTCATTGACTATTTGTTTAGGTATAAAACTAAATAATTAGTTATTAAGAAGCAAATTTTTTTTCATCTGTGCTGATGACAATTGTATCGGCACAGATGAAAATTAAATGTAGATTTTGCGCTGGCTTATTGTGGGGGAGCAATGCATATAATCTATACGCTATAACAAAGAGATTTCGAGACAGACTCTTTGGTATAAGTACATCTATAAGGTCAGCTTGAATACTATAAAGCTGATACGAGCGCGTTCTTTTTCAGGATTTCAGATTGAATGGAATTCCATAAGTTAATTCTTGCCAGGAGCGAGTCTTTAACCGACTCTGTTGCTTCCTTCCATTTACCTTCGTCCATTCCACAAAGGTGTATTGTCATTTCCTGTGCGAGGTGCGAATGATGATCTCCGTCTACTTCAATATGACGTTCTAGATAATACTGGAAGATTGAGATGCGATCTTTTGTCTGCTTGTTGATTTCTTTAACAAGCGATATAAACATTCCGGGAATCAGATCTTCCCTTCCAAATGTAAAAACGGCTGCCTGTAAATGAGATTTGCCTGAATTGATGGTATCAAATGTATTCTGAATGAAATCCAATGCAGGCTGCGGTATGGTGCTATCCTGCAAGGCCACAGGAAGCGATAATCCTTTTTGCAGTTTATCAGTTAAACTTGTTATGATTGACGTATTGCAGCCCGCCTGCTTCATCGCCTGAAGGTATAGTTCGAAATGGCTGACCCGGTTTCCCTCCTGATCAACATCGCTTTCCTCTCCCGTTACAATTTCGTTAATGAGATACCGCGTGGCGGCATTGCCTGTGGGTACCCATGGAATGTCAATACAGGTTAACTGGCGTTGCAATGATTTTAACAACGACATGAAATCCCATACGGCAAATACGTGGTGCTCCATAAACACATTCAGGTCATGAAGTGTTTTTATCTGGCTATAGATGCGATGATTAATTAATTGTTGACGTAAAGGCTCAATCTCCTCTTGCAATCTTCTCAGGTTATTGTTCATACTGTTTCGTAGTACTATATGTGACGACCGGGGGCCAAAATTAAGTGTTACTTGTGAAATCCCGATCAAAAAAATGTTACTGGTTTCCGGAAGCCGTTTTCAGCCTGATGACAGGTAATCAGTTCAGCTTGTTTTTTAGTAACAGGATCGAAGTCTTGTCGCGCATCCATTGTTCCAACAGGGTGCGCGGAACATCGGAATCAAAGTCGAGGGCGCCCAGGAGTATATCTATATCTTTATCCTGATCGATATCGGCTGTTTCCATGGTGAGCCAGCGTCCCGTGGTTGCAAGGGGAGTAGCTTGCGCTGTAAAGCCATTGCCCGTATTCTCAAAGTAAAAGAACCCGTTTTCAGGATGATGTTTAAAGTCGGGAAAGAACGATATGGCCGCTATATCTACATCACCATCGTTATCATAATCCGCAGCGCGAACCTGCGAGGCTCCGTACATATCGTGAAACCACGATTGGGTAAAGTGGTTGGTACCATCATTCATATATATACGAATGCCGTGATAGGGTTTGAAGGTAATGGAGTAATCAGCGTTGTCGCCATTGCTATAGAGTATATCGAGTTTACCATCGTTGTTGAAATCGATCAGCTCAAAATAGCTGCTGCCATATACCGGTGGAAATTGCACCAGTGTGTTTAATCTGAAGTTGAAACTTCCCTGGTTCAGCAGCATTACAATCTTCTCATCGCCTTGTGTCATCAGTGCTGCGATATCCGGTAAACCGTTGTTGTCGAAGTCACGCACAATGGTATTGCGCGCGCCCGGCATGCCGAGGATCACGTGTTTCTTATAGGTATCTTTTCCCACGTTCTCATATACCTGAAGAGCACCGGTATAGTTACCAAAGGCACAGACTATGTAATCCGGCAAACCATCGTTGTTCAGGTCAGCCTTTTGAAGATGTACCGGACGTTGCAACGATTCAAGAACAGGTTTTTTTGGTTGATGAAGATTTACCAGCTTGCCGTGCGCCTGATCATTCGGATCCATTATACCCATCAGCAGGAGCAGGGCATCGCCCTTTTCAACATGCATGTGCGAAGGCGGACTTTCCAGCTGAAGTGAGTCCTGCAGGATAAAGGCGTTCGTAAAAGTATATAGTTTGCCGTAGCGATTGCCGATATATATCTTCTGGTGTAATGTGTCAGCCTTGATCAGCGTAACCAGCGGTATACCTTGTACTGGTAATTTTAGTGGCGTGATCTCAAACTGCGTAATAGGTTTTGTAACGGGAGGAGGGAGTAGTGTGAGGGAGTCGGGAGCCATCCGCTGGTAATATTTCCGGATGAGTTCGAACTCTTCTTCCGAGAGCATGGGTTGTGGGGGCAGCGTCTGCACAACAATTTCGCGATCGGCATCTGACATTTGCATCAGCATCTGCATGTTGCTGAAGCCCATGCGAAATGCCATCTGCGGAAGCACCTTATCCGTCCATGTTTTTTTGTCGAGTAGGGCAGGGTCCGGAAACGTGTGGCAACTGCCGCAGTATTGTTTGGCAAGCCGTTCTTCTTTTTCAGGTTGAGATTCGCAGCCGGCAAAATATAGTATACCGATACAGGCTATAATGATTACGAGAACAGAGCGCTGCATTTCGGATATATACTTATAGCGAGTTGGTAAAACAATAGGCAATGATGTTAGCCCCCATGCGCAATGCCTGCAGGCGTTTTTCTTCCGGGTCGTTGTGTATGCGCTGATCTTCCCAGCCGTTGCCTAAGTCACATTCAAATGTATAGTATACTACGAGTCGCCCCTGGTATATAAGTCCTAAACCCTGCGAGGGTTTACCATCGTGTTCGTGTATTTTGGGTAAGCCTTTCGGGAAATCGAACTTCTGGTGGTATATCGGGTGGTCGTGGGGTAAATCTACCAGTTCAAGCTCCGGAAATACTTTCTTCAGCTCAATGCGTATAAATTTATCAAGACCGTAGTTATCATCAATGTGCAGAAAACCACCACCTGTCAGGTACTTTCGTAAATTACTTGCATCAGCATCGGTAAATACTACATTGCCGTGGCCGGTCATATATACATAGGGATATAGAAATATATCGCGACTTCCGGTCTCCACTACATCTTCCTCTGCGGCAATAGTCATGTTCAGTTCGCGGTTGCAGAACTCAATCAGGTTGGGCAACGCGGTTTTATTGGCATACCAGTCGCCACCGCCCTGGTATTTCAGTTTGGCGATCTTTACCGGTATCTGTCCAATCGCTACACCCGCCACACATAAAAGGAACAGAAGTATTATAAATCTTACTCGCATAGTTATCCGGCCCGTTTACCAGCCCTTTAGATGTCAAAAATAATTTTTTTTAGGTGTTAAACCTTCACACCCGTACAGAATCTAAGCCTAAACATTCACTTGAAATTCACTATTAAAATGAAAATTGCAAACCACCTTACCCGATTTTCCTCCAGCGGCCTGATGGCAGCAGTTCTGCTCATGGCTTCATGCCAGGACGATGAAAAGAGACTCACCGTACAGGATACGCAGGATATCTCTGAAGAAGCACTCACTGATTCATACTACCAGGATATGGATGATATGGGAAGTGTTGCCATCGGAACACCCAGCGATACAGAGCTGAGTGGCGGACGAAAAGCTTCTACCATTGTTATTGATGACGATCGCTTTGACTGCAATGGCGTAGTGGTAACGATCGATCCGGATGAGACCTCTACAGTGGATATACCGAAAGGTACAATTACCGTTGATTTCGGAACACTCGGCTGTGCCGATGCAAAAGGAAATGTGCGCAAAGGAAAAATTATATTCGCATACTATAAGAGACGTTTTCAGCCTGGTTCCACCGTTGTTGCAACGACTGAGAATTACTATATAAATGGTATCAAGCTGGAAGGTGTTCGTACATCTACCAACATCACCGGCAGCACCGAAGAGGCTCCTAAATTTAACGTGGTGCTTACGGATGGCAAGGCTACCTTTACCGATGGCACTGTTGCCACACGTGAGTCGGACATAACGTGGTCGTGGGAGCGCGGTGCAAGCGCGAGTCTTGATAAACTCGTGATCGACAAAGTAAGTACAGCCTCCGGTACAACGCGTGGCGGAAGAACGTATGAAGTTTCGCTCACCGAAGACCTGGTTTACAACCGTGGTTGTTTCTTTGCTGTAGACGGTGTGAAGCGCTATATCATTGACGGAAGCAAAGAGATTGTGATTGATTATGGGGTTGGTGATTGCAAAACCATTTCGGTAACGGTAAACGGAATTACCCGCAGCCTTACCGTTAACTAAACACAGTCAGAAGGTTATATAAAAGCGACTGCCCGGTTAGCGGGGCAGTCGCGTTTTGTTTTTGTACGATATTCGAACGGTGCACATTATTATCGTTTTAATTATTATTTTGGACGCACCTAGACCGAATCTATGAGTGAAGAACTGCTCAAGGCGATTATACAACTTTTTGCCATCGTTGCTCGCGAGCGTATTACAGAAGATGAGCGTACGAAGATCAAGGAGTTCCTCAGTGTGCACCTGAACCGCGAGGCTACTAATTACTATCTTAAACTTTTTGATGAGTTCTGCCAGACGCATGAGATCAACACCCGGCAGGAACTGAGTTCGCTGGATGAAGATACACAGCAATTTGTAGACGACTGGGCGCGCATCATGCAGATTGTAAAGCAGGTGAACCAGGCGCTCACCATGCAGCAGAAGATGGTGCTCATCATCAAGATCATTGAGCTGCTGTTTGTTGACAACGATATATCCGATCGCCAGGGCAATCTTATCTTTTATATAGGGCAGGCACTCAAGATACCACAGCATGATGTGCACGCACTGCAGAATTTTGTTACCGGTCAGGACATCGATGAACTGTCATCCAAAGATGTACTCGTTATTGATGAAGGTTCCGGTGAGTATGAAGGACCGCGCATCATTGAAAAAGATCTCACGGGCCTCATTGCTATATTACGACTGTCGGATAGCGAAACGTATTTTATAAAGTATCTCGGCATCACTACGGTATACCTCAACAGCATTTTGTTGAAAAGCCGGAAGATCGATGTATTCCCTACGGGAAGTACCATTCGTGGGGACAAGGTAGGACCGATTTACTATAGTGATGTTATTGGCAAGTTCCTAACGAAAGAGCACCAGACCTCGCTGACGTTTACAGCCGATCACCTCTTTTATCATTTCAAAACCGGGCGGGCGGGTATCCAGAACGTTAATATAGCGGAGATGGGAGGTAAACTTATCGGGTTGATGGGCGCCAGTGGTTCGGGTAAATCTACATTGCTCAACGTACTGAACGGAACCGAGAAACCTTCGAGTGGCCGCGTACTCATCAACGGTATAAATATTCATGAGAATCCGAATAAAGTAAGCGGTATAATCGGGTATGTGCCGCAGGATGATCTGCTGATCGAAGACCTGAGTGTATTCGATAACTTGTATTATGCGGCCAAGCTTTGCTTCGGGCAATACGAAGAGAAGCAGATCATTGAACTTGTGATGCGAACGCTGATGAACCTCGGTCTTACCGAGATCCGTCATTTGAAGGTAGGCACTCCGTTGAATAAAACGATCAGCGGTGGCCAGCGCAAGCGTCTGAATATAGCACTTGAACTCTTACGCGAACCCGCGATCCTGTTTGTGGATGAACCTACTTCCGGTCTGTCATCACGCGATTCGGAAAATATCATGGACTTGCTCAAGGAACTTGCCTTGCGCGGTAAAATGGTATTCGTAGTAATTCACCAGCCGTCATCGGATATCTTCAAGATGTTTGATACGCTCATCATCCTGGATGTAGGCGGATTTCAGATATACTATGGCAACCCGATTGAAGCGGTTATATACTTTCGCGACATCATGCACGCTGCCAATAAAACGCAAGGGGCGTGTCCGGAGTGCGGTAATATAAACCCGGAACAGATCTTCAGTATCATTGAGACCAAGATTGTAAATGAGTACGGGCGCTTAACCAATACGCGTAAAGTATCACCGGGGCAATGGTACCAGTTCTTCAAGCAACGCATCAAGATACCGCGTGTTACCCACGTGCAGGAAAAACTTCCGGTGGCCCAGGAGATCCCCAACTGGTTCAACCAGTTTAAAGTATTTATTACCCGCGATGTGCTGGCTAAACTGGCGAACCGCCAGTACCTGCTGATCAATATACTGGAGGCCCCGCTGCTGGCCTTCTTCATTGCATTTATGGTAAAGTACTATAATGTATTGGAGGGTGATCCGAAATATACTTTCTTCAATAACAATAACATACCGGTATACTTTTTCATGAGTGTAGTGGTAGCGTTGTTTTTCGGACTGACCATGAGTGCCGAAGAAATTTTTCGCGACCGGAAGATTCTGAAGCGCGAACAGTTTCTGCATTTGAGTCGCAGCAGTTACCTCGTATCCAAAGTGGGCGTCATGTTTGGTATATCTGCTTTTCAGACATTGTTGTTTACGCTGATTGGTAATGCGATACTGGAGATTCCCCTCACCGAGATCCGCTACTGGCTTATACTCTTCAGTTGTTCGTGCTTTGCCAATATGCTCGGACTTAATATCTCGGCTTCGTTCAATTCTGCTGTTACCATTTATATACTTATACCGGTATTGCTTATACCGCAGCTTTTGTTGAGCGGTGTGGTGATCAGCTTTGATAAATTCAATCCAAGCGTTGGTAAACCTATCGGTATACCCATAGCCGGAGAGGTGATGGCATCGCGCTGGGCCTTTGAAGCCTATATGGTGACGCAGTTTAAAGACAACCCGTTTGAACGACAGTTCTATAACTTTGACGAAATAGCAGCCGAAGCTGATTACAAACGCGTATACTATATACCGGCCCTTGAATCAAAACTCGCGTATTGCCTGAACAACCGCAGCCAGTGGCGTAACCGTAACAACGAAGAGATGAATAATGCGTTTGCGTTGCTGCAAAATGAAATCCGACACGAACTTGCATGGACCGGTGCCAGTAAATTACCGGAGGTGGAGAAACTCGCTATCGGTAAATTTGACTCCACTGTATTTGCAAAAACAATGGCATACCTGTCTACTCTGAAGCGCTACTACCGCATGCAGGCCGATGATGCTGCCCGCAGGAAGGAGCGACTCATTGCTACCCTCACGACTACACCGGAACGAGCGCGTGAATTCGAGGCTATGCGACTCGCATACGTTAATAAAGCGGTAAGCGATGCTGTGAAAAATATAGCGACCTCCGAACGCATTGTCGAGTACGATGGCCGGTTGGTTCAGAAGATATACCCGATCTACGAAGACGATCATCAGCCTGCACACTGGTTTGACTTCTCTGCAAACCTGCATCAGCCGTCCAAGTATTTTCTGGGGCGTACGTTTGATACATTGTATTTTAACCTGGCGGTGATCTGGAGCATGACCATCGTGCTGTTCATTACCTTGTACTACGATGTGCTGAAACGCTTTATACGCGTGCTTGAAAATCAGCGCAAATACAGGCGGAAGGAGCGATCGTAAACAAGAGTTTTATATTTTTGCCGGGCCGGTCGCGCATCTTGTAAGTATATACTTTGTGAGATATAAAGTATATGTTACAGCATATAAATATCGAGGCGAACCGGTATAGATCTGAAACTATAAAACAGACATACATGAAAATGAGAATCTTATTGTTTTCAACCTTGCTGGCGGCCGGAGTGTTGGGTGCATGTTCAGGCAAGAAAGATGGTCATGACGAGCACGTCCATGATCATGAACACGAGCATGCCGCTGTCTCAAAAGATGAATGGAAAGAAATGGATGATTTCCACTTACTGATGGCTGACGCATTCCATCCCTATAAGGACAACAAGGATCTGGAGCCCGCCAAAGCCAAGGCAGCAGAATTGGCCGCCGCCGCTGAGAAGTGGGCCAATGCACCGCTGCCGGAGAAAGTAAATAATGAAGAAGTAAAGTCGAAGCTCCAGCAGTTAAAGACGGCTACGGCATCGTTCGTTGAGACCGTGAAGAGTGGTGATGATACGAAGATTGCAGATGAACTCACCAGCCTTCATGATCAGTTCCACGAGATACAGGAAGTTCTATATGTTGGTGGTCATGACGAACATCATCATTAACCGATAGTGACATCACGACAAAGCCGGTCTTGTAAAAAGGACCGGCTTTTTTTATAACAGTCGCTTAATAAGTACCATGCCTGTCCGGTAATTTTAAATTTGTCTGTATAATTTGTGTAACGCTGTTATCCTTTTTGCGACATATTGCGTAATCTAACCCGTATGCCAGAGAAAAGCAGTGTTTTTGATATGATCGGTCCTGTTATGATAGGTCCCTCGAGCTCTCATACAGCGGGTGTTGTGAGGATTGCGCGTGCTGCCTACAAGTTGCTGGGCGGCAGACCGGATGAAGCCGAGATTACATTCTATAATTCTTTTGCCCGCACCTACGAAGGACACGGAAGCGACCGGGCTATAATAGCCGGGTTGCTCGACTTCAAGACTGACGACAAGCGAATAAAGGAGGCGTTGGATATAGCGCGTGCCGAAGGACTTCAGTACAAGTTCAAGTCAGTAGGCAATGCGTCAACGCTGCATCCCAATACTATTCGGCTGAATCTGAAACGTGGTAATGATATCTTGGAAGTAGTAGGCGAGAGTCGGGGCGGAGGGTTGATCAACATCAGTGAAGTAAATGGTTTCAAGGCCGACTTCGGTGCCAACCTGCATACCATTATAGTTACCGCTGAAGATGTAAAGGGAAGTATAGCATTCATTGCCGATGTTGTGGCACACGATGATTGTAATATAGCCACCATGTCGGTATCGCGAAAAGGAAAAAATGATGTGGCATGTCTCGTAATCGAAATGGATTCAGGTATAAAGCCTGTAACATTATCGTACCTGCAGAGTCTTAGCTGGGTTAAACAAGTGATTTACATACCGGATATAGATCGTTGATTCATGAAAAGAGTAATTACAGGAATTTTTATTTTACTAACCGTATCGGTCATCAGCCATGCGCAGATTGATACGTTAAAACAACAGGAGCAGACACCACCTGCTGTAGAAAAATGGTCGCTTCAGAAGTGTATAGATTATGCACTGACTAATAACCTTACTGTACAAAGGAGTACATATGATGTAGCCACCAGTGAAGTAGGATTACGACAAGCGAGGTTTTCAAGATTGCCTAACGTCAGTGCGAATGCGTGGTATGGTTATAACTGGGGACGGAGCCCGGACCCAACCAGTAACGCCTTTATTATAGATCGATATCGCTCTTCGAATCTTTCTGCCAATGCATCGCTTCCAATATTCAATGGTTTCAATATTCACAATACGGTAAGGCAAAATCAAACAGCCGTTAGTGCATCAGAACAGGATTTAGCAAAGGCAAAGAACGATCTGATATTAAATGTAGCAAGTCTCTTCATCAATGTTGTTTTTAACAAAGAGCTTGTTGACAATGCCAGGTTTCAACTTGCATCCAGTCAACAGCAATTGGAAAGAACTCGCAAGCAGGTGGCTGCAGGTGCCCTCCCTAAATCTGAAGAACTCAATTTGGATGCGCAGGCAGCAGGTAATGAAGTAACACTGGTACAACAAGAGAATGCTTTGGCACTCTCTATCCTGCAGTTAAAGCAAGCTCTCCAGATTCCTGCTTCTCAAGGATTAGACGTTGAAGTACCTTCTCTAAATCCTGAAGATCTTATTGTAGATCAATCGCGTGATGAGATATACGAGATCGCGAGACAAGTAATGCCTGAAATAAAAAGCGCAGAGTTGAGAATTCAAAGTAGTTATCATGCGGTGATGGCGTCTCGCGGAAATTTATATCCTCGTCTTAGTTTAACAGCGGGTATAAACTCTACGTATGCCAGCAGAAATGAAGCTGTACTTTATGAGGACGGAACCTTCAGAAACTCGTCTAATCCTATAGCCTTTGTAAATGGAGACTTTGCACAGCCGGTATATACCAAAATTCCGAATGGAGTATATAGAAATACATATGGTTATTTCGATCAGGTGAAGGATAATATATATCGCTCTCTCGGTATTCAATTGGTCATCCCTATATTTAATAACTACACAGCACGCGCTTCTGTACAGCGTAGCGTCATTCAGAATGAGCAAGCAAAGATTACGGCACAACTCACAGCGCAAACGTTACGTCAAAATGTAGAGACTGCGTATAACGATGCCGTTGCAGCGTCCAAAACTTATAACTCGTCTTTGAGACAAGTAAATGCCCGCGAGGAAGCTTTCCGTATGATGGAGCAACGTTATGGTGCAGGCTCTGCCAACTCATTTGAGTTTCAGGTATCACAGAATGATTTGTTCCGCGCCAAGACAGACCTGACGCGTGCTAAATACGATTTCATTTTCAAGAAGAAAGTTCTCGACTTTTATCAAGGTAAACCTCTGGAGTATTAATATCACCGCAATGGCAAAACAAAAACGAAAATCAAACAAACTGATTTATTGGCTTATAGGAATTATAGCCTTTCTGGCCCTCTTCCTGATCGTTGGAAAATCAGCCGGCTGGATTGGCAAGCCCAAAGAAATGGAAGTTGAACTGGCAAAAGCCAAGCGTGTAACCATTGTTGAAAAGGTGAGCGCATCCGGTACTGTACAACCCGTTACCGAAGTAAAAATAGCGCCTGAAGTATCAGGCGAGATCATCGATCTGCTCATTGAAGAAGGTGATTCCGTAAAGAAAGGTGAACGACTGGTAAAGATTCGTCCGGATACATGGGAGAGTCAGCTGGAGCGTGCACAGGCCGGACTGAGTCAGCAACGTGCAAACCTCGAGCAGTCTAATGCAAGTTTATCACGATCACGCGCACAGTTCATTCGTGCAGAAGCAGAGTATAAACGCCAGGAGAAACTCTGGAAAGAGAAAGTTATATCCGAAGCTGACTGGCAACTCGCTCAACAGAATTATGAAGTAGCGAAGAATGATGTTACTTCTGCCGAGCAATCGGTGGAAGCTGCACGCTACGTAATTCGCAGTACAGAAGCATCGCTTCGTGAAGCACAGGAGAACTTCCGCAAGACAACGGTAGATGCTCCGATGACCGGTATAGTATCAAAACTCATTGTAAAGAAAGGTGAACGCGTAGTGGGAACAGCAACGATGGCCGGTACTGAAATGCTTCGTATAGCGGATCTCAACACGATGGAAGTACGCGTGGATGTAAATGAAAATGATATAGTACGTGTACATCTGGGCGATACCGCGATCATTGATGTAGATGCTTACTCAACACAGGGTAAAGAATTCAAAGGCATTGTTACACTCATCGCCAATACAGCAAAAGATAAAACATCAGCCGATGCAATCACTGAATTTGAAGTGCGTATTCTGATCCTGAGTTCTTCGTACCAGGACCTGGTGGCTGCGGGAAAAAAATATCCCTTCTTACCGGGCATGACGGCAAGTGTTGATATACTTACCAATCGCAAGAGCAATGTACTTTCGGTACCGCTGTCGGCAGTGACCACACGTAACCCGGAAGAGAACAAAGCTCCGGCTGAAGGTCAGGATGGTCCGAAGCAAACCAGCAACAATCAGAACAACCAGAATAAACCGGCCGCAAAACCTGAGAACAAAACCGTGGTATTTGTAAACAGCAAAGGCATAGCGAAGATGGTTGAAGTAAAAACCGGCATCAGCGACTTCGATAATATTGAAGTTTTATCCGGAATAAATGATAGCACTGAAATTATAGCAGGTCCGTTTTTGGCTGTATCCAAACGTTTGAAAGACGGTGATATGGTACGTGCAGCTGAAAAGAAGGAGCCAGAGAAGAAAGAAAAGTAACAAAACAGAAATAGCAAACCACAAAAGCCCTGACCGCAAGTCGGGGCTTTTTGCTAATATTGCGGCCGAAATAAAAATTATTGAACGAATTATGGTAAAACATCCGTGGCACGAAGTATCGACTGGATCAAACCCTCCTGATCATGTAAACGCATTTATCGAAATTCCGAAAGGCTCTCGTGCAAAATATGAGATTGATAAAGACAGCGGTCTTATCAAACTTGATCGTGTTATCTATGCATCGATGTACTATCCGCTGAACTATGGTTTTATACCACAGACGCTTGGTGAAGATCATGATCCGCTGGATATAGTTGTATTGACGCAGGTAGCGGTTGTTCCGGGATGTCTCATTCCTTCAAAAGTTATCGGTGTTATGCAGATGATCGACCGTGGCGAGGCTGACGATAAGATCATTGCTGTTGCTGAAGATGATCCAAGCGTAAGTCACATTTCTGATGTAAAAGATTTACCGGATTACCTGCTGGCCGAGCTCAAGCACTTCTTCGAAAACTATAAATCGCTTGAGAATAAGGTTGTAAAAGTAGATGAATTCCTTTCGAAGCCTAAGGCAGAAGAAATCATCAAGGCAAGTATAGATCGTTATAACGAGCACTTTAAAAAATAATGCAGGTTGGGTTCGAGGCCAAACGACTCTTCACCAACTTTACAGGGCTGGGTAACTATTCACGTTTTATAGTCAACGCCCTGAGCGAGTTTGCTCCTGAGAATACATATATACTATATTCTCCGAAGATCAAATCGCATCCTGAAGTAGATCCTATTCTGGCACGGCCCAATACAAAAGCCATCGGTCCAACCGGTGGCTTTACTTTCTTTAAAAGCCTGTGGCGTTCATGGGGTATACGCTATAATAAAAGCGTTGCCGATCTCGCTATATTTCACGGACTAAGCCAGGAGCTTCCGGTTGGTTTACCCCAACACGTTAAGAAAATTGTTACGGTTCACGACCTGATCTATATCCGTTACCCGCAATTTTATAATCCCATCGATGTAGCCATCTATACTGCAAAAGTAAAGTCAGCATGTCGCAGGGCTGATAAGGTTATCGCCATCAGTCAGCAAACGGCTAACGACCTGATTGAATTCATCAAAGTAGATCCCGGTAAAATTGAAGTAGTATACCAGGGCTGTCACCCTATATTTAAAACAAAAGCATCAGCTGATATAAGGGCCGCTGTAAAGGCAAAGTATAACTTGCCCGACAAGTTTATTCTGAATGTAGGAACGATCGAGCAGCGTAAGAATGTAAAGCAACTCGTGGAGGCATTGGCGTTGTTGCCTGCGGATGTACAGCTTCCGGTAGTTATTGTTGGCCGCGCCACCGATTACCTGAAGGAAGTTATAGCCTGTGCACAGGAGAAGAAGGTGATGGACAAGATTACCTTTATACACAAGGCCTCGTTCCAGGACTTACCGCTGATTTATCAACTGGCTACGGTGTTTGTATACCCTTCGTTGTTTGAAGGCTTTGGTATACCGCTGATCGAAGCGATCGAGTCGGGTGTACCTGTGATCACTTCGCAGGGATCATGCTTCCGGGAAGCGGCCGGTCCGGATGCGCTTTATACCGACCCACACAATCCCCAAATGCTTGCGGATGCACTGAACCGTGTTTTAACAGACGCCAGCGTTGCTGAACACGTGGTGCGATCATCGGCTGCCTATATCAAACGGTTCGAGCCGGCCGTGATAGCTTCTGATATTATGCAGGTTTACCGGAAAGCATAGCAGTGAAGCGCACGATCATCGCATGAATTATTAGATTTTGATTTCTTCCCGTATTTTGCAAGCCTATGGCGTCAGATTCATTTCACTTTTCCATCATTATTCCTACCTGGAACAACCAGCCTTACCTGGAGCTGTGTATTAATAGCATCCGGAAGAATTCGCACTTCAAAAACAAGATCATCATCTATGTAAATGAAGGTAAAGATGGAACGGCTGACTGGCTGAAAACGCAACCCGATATCGAGTTTTTACACTCCACTAAAAATGAAGGTATATGCGTAGCCATGAACTCGTGCCGGGCGCTGATCCGCACGGAGTATATGGTATACATGAACGATGATATGTATGTGTGCCCGGGCTGGGACCTCGCACTATACAACGAGATGCAACGCATCGGTCATGATAACTTTATGCTTTCTGCCACCTTGATTGAGCCGTATGCTACAACCAACCCCAGCGTGGTATCGATCGTGAAGCATTATGGTGATAGTCTTGAGACATTTAAAGAACAAGAGTTGCTTGCGACCTATAACGATATACCGAAGAAAGACTGGTCGGGTTCATCGTGGCCTCCGAGTGTAATCAGTACACGCGTGTGGGATGTAGCAGGTGGATATAGTATAGAATTTTCTCCCGGTATGTATTCTGATCCTGACTTCTCCATGAAACTGTGGAAATATGGCATACGCATCTTTAAAGGTATAGGAAGCAGCCGGGTATATCATTTTCAATCCAAGTCTACCAAGCGACTGAAGAAGAATAAAGGAGCTGATACATTCCTGGTGAAGTGGGGCATTACTGCACGCACATTCTATCGCTATTACTTGCGGATGGGAGAGGACTATGATGTTGCCGGTGAAGCCCCACAAGCTATACCTTCCATGCAACAAACGCGTGGCAAGCTGAAGCGCGCATTCAAAGTATTGTTTTCATAAAGCGTAATGTTCATTCGCATGACCTTTGCAGCGATTCTTCCTCACACCAAACTCTATGGCGGAGTAAAACGCTTTTTTGAACTGGGCAATGTATTCCTCGAACGCGGCTATACCTTTATTGTATTTACACCCGATGGTGTGGCGCCTGGGTGGTATGTCGGTAAAGTACAGACTGTAAAACTAAGCGAGCTGCCTGCATACGAACTCGAAGCTATATTTATAACCGAAACACAATTTCTGCCGGAAGTTGATAAAGCAAAGGCCAAACATAAAGTACTATACTTTGTAAGGCCTTCCGACAATCTGAAAATACTCAGGCAATACCCCTCTGTGGAATTGTTTGCCAATTCTACCAACGCTTACGAAACTGCTAAGTCGAAGTATAACATCGAAGCGTTCAAGGCGTTCGGTGGTATCAATACAAATACCTTTCAACCCAAGCCATTTGTTAAGAAAGCTCCGGGCGAGCCATTTGTCATCATGACCTACGGACGCCTGGTAGAAAAGAAGAAAGGAACACGTCTGGTTGTAAAAGCCTGCGAACGTCTCTACAAAGCAGGCTTGCCTGTAAAGTTGCTCTTGTTTGATACACCGGTAAATGAAAAGGCACAGAAAGCTATTGATGATTTCAAGACGAATGTTCCGTTTGAGTTTGTGGTGAATCATCCTGTTCATAAAAATCAGGAGTTGTTTCATCGTGCCGATATATATGTGTCCGCAGAGAAGAAGGCAGGTCATTCCAATACTACGGCTGAAGCGATGGCGTGTGGCATTCCTGTTATTGGTACGAACTCTGGCACCCGCGATTTCCTGATTGATTCGGTTACGGGTATTGTAATCTGGCGCTGGTCGTGGAGTATATCAAAAGCAATACGCCTGCTGATGCAGAACGAAGAACTTCGCCAGACGCTGGCTAAGAATGGTCGCAGAACAATTGAAGAGTTTAGCTGGGAAGCACTGACCGATCGCATCCTGAAACACTTCGGTCACTGATACATCTATACTATATTCTTTTTGCAGGCTCTGTCTTCCTGCTGAAACGTACGGTAATTGATATACCGTAGAAAATGGAAGAACGATGTGAGTACAGAAATTACAAACCCATAGTATCCATCCAGGATGCCTAGCTGAAGTATATATTTCTTAAAAAAGATTACCCACGGCTTGAATATACCATGCCACAGCAAGTTGTAGCGTTTGCCTTTTTTATAGCGGTTCTCGGCAGTGAGTCGCGCGTACTGCATTACTTTCTTCACGTGACTGTCAACAGTCGGGTAGGAGTAATGGTATAGATCGCCCTGAAGCTTTTCAATTTCAGGTTCACTGGCAAAGACAAGATCTTCGTGTACGGCACCTTTCCAGTGGGTGCCCTCGCGTTTAAAGATGCGCAGTTTATACTCCGGGTACCAGCCACAGTGGCGTATCCACTGGCCACAATAATTCGTTAGACGATTAACCATATAGGCATTAGCCGGATTACGCGCTTTCAGTTGCCGTATGCTCTGCTGTAAGGCAGGCGACAGTTCCTCATCTGCATCGATCGAAAGTATATAATCACCAGTCGCCTTGGCGTTGGCAAAGTTCTTGGCATCCGAGTAATCCGTCCACTCGCGTTGATGGTACGTTAACCCTTTGCCGGTAATGATCTCCAGCGTCTTATCCTTCGAGTACGAATCCAGTATAATAATTTCATCCACCACCGGCAGCAGCGAGTCAATGCACCGCCCGATGTTCTTTTCTTCGTTGAAGGTTATTATTACTGCTGATAAATTCATCGTTATCCGTTAATAAGTAAATCGTTATCCGAAAACAACCACAAGGTTACAAAATGCCAAAGTATGCCACAAATTCCCGCCTTTCTTGTGTTGGTGATGTGGAGCATTTTAAGGGTTTGATCCATTATAGGGTTGTTGTGTTTCTGTCTTATTACATTGAGAGCAAACGCTTCAACCATCATCGCAGAACGACACTGAACCACCTTAAAAACTTTATGGAAGATAGGCCGCTTCCTATCAATCGCGTGACTACGGAATGGATGAAATCATTCGAAACGCATTTATTGAACACGGTTAGTGAAAATACAGCATTAAACTATCTGACCAATATCAATGGTGCCTTAAGTCAATTGGTTCGGGAACAGATCATCCCACGTAATCCCTGGCATGCCGTTCCTAAGCATGAACGAATAAAAAAGAAAGATGTAATGCGCACGGCATGGACACTGGAGCAACTTCAACTGTTGGCTGATACACCGTGCGATATAAATCCTGAATTCAAACAAGCTTACTTCTTTGCCTGCTTTACCGGGCTTCGTTGGAGCGATGTTCATAAGCTGACGTGGTCGAGTATAATTCAAAAGAATATAGGCAATCACGATGATTGGTTTATATACTTTGAGCAACAGAAAACCGCAGCAGTGGAATACTTCCCGTTGTCTGGCTGGAACCAAGTTGTCATCATCTCGTGAGTCCTTCTCAAATCCATCTGCGATATATTGCTGTTTTCCTCCAGTATAGCTGTAAGAGGCAGATCAGGAAATCTTTCAAGTATATGATCAGGGATCGCTACAAACACAATATGAAGATAGAATCTTTTTAAAGTAATCATACAACTATAGTATGGCTATTTGAATTTCTGAATATTGTATAGTTAGGCCTGATGTCAAGCTATCCGCGAGACTCTATAGCTGCTTCTTGCTTGAGTGCTTATAAAGAAGCACAGCGTTTCACCTTTGAGCACAATCTAATGATAGCAGTGCACAATCGCTGCACGTCATTTTCTCCGCGATAAGCAGAATAAACAATTGATATAATATAATGTTAAAATCACTGTGATACGACATCAAGGTCACCGTTATACAATATTGAATTAAATGTAATACAGCATGAAGTATAATTATACTACATTAAACGCAAGCTATATTTCGATAATACTTCATTGATTTTCTTTATTTTTCAGATTACAAAATGATGATTATTAATCAAAAACTATAAGGTTAAACAGATTGTTGGATTATTTTGATTTATACTTTACTATTCCAACCTGAAAAGCTATATTTAATAAGCGGCTAAATTTAGAGCTGCCATTTCGTTATAGGTTATTTGATATTCTAATCCTAACGCTATTCTGCATGAGTCTCCCAAAGTCAACACCGGATTTTAGGAATTTGTTTGAGTCGGCACCCGCGCTATATTTAGTCCTATCGCCGAAGCTGGAAATTGTTTGTGTCAGTAATGCTTATTTGATGGCAACCAAAACAAGCCGGGATGAAATTGTAGGCAGAATTATTTTTGATGTATTTCCGGATAATCCTGACGACCCGACGGCAACGGGTGTAGGCAACCTGAGAGCATCATTAAACCGAGTGCTTGAAAACAAGGTGGCGGATACGATGGCTGTTCAAAAATATGATATACCTATACCGGCTTCGGAAGGTGGTGGATTTGAAGAACGCTATTGGAGTCCTATCAATACGCCTGTGTTCGGGGCATCGAACCAGATAGAATATATTATTCACAAGGTTGAGGACGTTACCGAGTTCATCAAGCTAAAGCAGAGGCGAAACGAGCAGGATCAGCTTACAGAGGAACTCAAATCGAAAGCTGATACGATGGAGACTGAGGTATTCAAGCGCGCTCAGGAAATTCAAGAGGCAAATCAAAAACTGAGAGAAGCTGAGAAGGCAAAAAGCGAATTCTTTGCAAACGTCTCGCATGAACTTCGAACACCACTATCCCTCATACTCGCACCACTTGAATCCATTCAATCGGGTAAGTATGGCGCGGTACCAGAGAAACACCAAAAATTTCTTCAGACTATACACAATAATGCAATTCGCCTTCTACAGCTAGTTAATGGTATACTTGACTTTGCTAAGTATGAAGCGGGTAAAATGAAAGTACGGCTCGAATCTACAAATGCCAAAGTTTTATTAAGAGCAGTGCTTAATGATTTTGAATCGATGCTCCGAGGAAAGAAAATTGAACTGGTATATGATATTGATAGTGTAGACAGACTCATAATGACAGATCGGTATTTGTTGGAGCGAATCATGTTCAATTTACTTTCCAACGCAGCTAAGTTTACGGAAGAAGGTGGAAATGTACGGGTAACAGCGGATTGGCAAAACGATATACTGACCGTGTCGGTACAGGATACCGGCATAGGTATACCTGAAAATGAAACTGCAAATCTCTTTAAAAAATTTAATCAGATAGAAGGTTCATCAACACGAAGGTTTGAAGGTACGGGGCTTGGACTTGCTATGGTTAAGGAATTCTCAGAGCTCCTGGGAGGATCAGTTCACGTTCAGAGTGCCACAGGGGTTGGAAGTACCTTTACATTTACCTGCGCTGCACCGGTAACGATCGATGAACCTCTTGTCCATACAGGAAACAATACCGTCTCCCTTGTTCCAAAATATAAAGTTGAAGCTACCGAAGAAAGCACAATTGCACCTAATGACAGTTCATTTCTTAAAGTATTGGTATGTGAAGACAATGAGGAACTTCGTATATATATAGTTTCGCTATTACAGGATATGTGCCACATAAAAACGGCAAATAATGGAGTGACCGGGCTTCAACTGGTTGCATCGTGGAAGCCTGATCTTGTCATCAGCGATGTAATGATGCCTGAAAAAGATGGAATATCCGTTTGCATTGAAATTAAATCTAATCCCGATACAGCTAAGATAATGGTCGTGTTACTTACTGCTTTAACCCACCGGGATGCAATGCTCAAAGGATGGGAAGCGAAAGCTGATGAATACCTATTCAAGCCATTTCACCCTGAGGAACTACGGACAAGAATTGCCTCTTTACTAACGATAATAAAAGAACGTAGAGAATCTGATTACCAACTTGAACTAAAGAATGATCAATTAACTAAAGCATATTCGGACATGGAGTCATTCAGCTATTCCGTGTCACATGACCTGCGTGCTCCGCTGCGCTCTATAAATGGTTTCGCTCACATATTAAAGGATGATCATATAGATGCTTTTAATGACAAAGGAGAGGCAGCCCTTAACGCTATTTTTCGCAATGTAAGCCGAATGAACGATCTCATTGAAGGACTATTAGCTCTTTCCAGATATGATCGGAAAGTACTTGAAAGATCAGAGGTCAACACCAACCAACTTGTACGAAGTATTATTAATGAAATCAGTCGAACGACTGAACATAAGGCTGTCATTAAAGTGCATGAATTGATGCCAGCTTCTGCAGACCGGACTTTACTGTATCAGGTATGGACTAACTTAATTTCAAATGCAATTAAATATTCTTCAAAAAAACTTTTTCCGGAGATAGAGATCGGTTGCTCGCAAGGGGACGGTGAGGTTATATACTATGTAAAAGATAATGGTTCAGGATTTAATATGGAATATGCCAATAAATTATTTGGCACCTTTCAACGTCTCCACGGTGTCTCAGAATTTGAGGGAACCGGAATAGGACTGGCTATAGTCAAACGAATTATCTCCAAGCATGGTGGGCGAGTTTGGGCAGAAGGAAAAGTAGGCGAAGGAGCTGTTTTTTATTTTTCGTTACCAGTTTGACATCAGTAGTTCAACTGTCGAAGCGACTATTCGGAAAAATATTCGCGTTGTTCGGAAACAAAACTATACCCTTCGGAAAAATTTCGATAAATAAAAGTTCAGTTCGTTTACCTTGTGAATGCAAACATTAAAACCCGTTAGCTCACTAAGATTTGGGCGTTACAGTAGGTATTACAGACTGACAATGCATGTTACATGCATTGTCAGAACTGCTTCTTTACTGAAACTATTCAACTATTTGATCAGTCCTTTACCGCGAAGGTATTTCTCAATTTTACTAACGCTATCACTTTGAAGTGCTCGTTTCGCTCCACCAATTTGCAGCCCTGAGACTTTCCACTTCTTCATCCAGAATGGTAGATCTTCGCGTAATACCTTCGTTGTGTTAGGTCCTTTTTTTACTTTCTTTTTTGCCATTATAATTTTATTTAGGCAAAAATATATTCATTTAAAACCAGTATTCAATTTTCCATTCAAAAGAATCCCGTTTTTTAACACACATTGTTCGATAAATGAGTTGGAGCTATATTACAGAAACAATCTCGATACGCTAAACTTTTATCGGGTAAGTGAAACAACCGGGTTGACTGTAGTTCGAAATCTCGGAGGCAAAGAGAATCCTCAAAGTATAAAGATCAATTCAAGTTACCGGAAGGCGAGCGATCAAGCGGATTACGAAGGCGGAGATCAACAGTCTAATTTTATTACCGGAAACATTTCATATAGTTATTCACTGGTGCCATCCAATACAACACTCGCCTTATCAGGAAATATATACAAAAACGATGCTGCCGGTGTAAAAACGATTTATTGGGGGCCGACTTTGAGCGTTACAAAGGGCTTTATGGAAAAGACATTACGCGCAACACTCACGGCCTCTTATAATGAATCATCGGGTGATGTAGCGTCCAGTCCTGTGCTGAATAATCGGTTGAACTTTATCTATACTCCTAAGGGAAGTGAAGGAAGTGCTTCTAAACATAACTTTTCATTTGGGGCTAATTTTCTGCGGAGATTAAAGGGGACTGAACAACAATCCGCGTATTCGGAGTTAACGGGGATGTTTAATTATACATACTCATTTTAATAGACTAGAAGTCACGCAAAGAGCGTATTACAACTCCGCTCTAAACAACGTAGCCCGATCTTTATGCTTTGATAATACAATGGGCATCTCACTTTTTTTAACACTGTATATTCCTATTCACCGTATTGGATACTGAAAGTAAGGTATATAATACGAGCCTTGTTGTATCTACATAAAAATATACCGTATTCTATTGTGAACTTGTTCAATGCTTCTCTATGTAGCTTTTACTACCATTGTGCTATATCGTATTCAAAATTTAAAACCAAAACGTTAAGAGTAAAATGAAAAAATGTAGACTAAATTCGAAATTGCAAAGGGAAAATGAGCAATCAATCCACAGTGTTGCTACCGTTTTATGTATTATGATAGCCGTATGGTTAATGGTTACAGGCTGTGCGAATCTTGAAAGTGACCTTACAGTGGAACCTTCTGAGGCAAGTACAGAGACCTCGATCGAATCAACTCAAGGGAACAAACCTGCCACTGAAAAATGTGTATCGATAGGGCTGGAAATCACAGATCGGCTCAAAGCTTACAACGCGGCTTTTGTTGCAGAAGATGTGGACCTGCTATATAATGACTTTTGGCCTCTAGATCACCACACGTTTGTTCCCAATTGGGATAAAGATCGGGAGGAGATGCGTGCACAGATGACTTGGTTTTACGAAAGAGGAAATTTATATTCTTATAACCTAAAATCATTAGACCGATATGTGTATAAAGATGTGGTCTATGACTTTGGAGCTGGTAATAGTACTGGTGAAATGAATGGCACGCTGTTTACAAGTTATGATTACTATTTTATACGATGGACAAAGGAGAATGACGGAGTATGGCGCGTTGACAAGAACGTTGGGGGCCCGAGAGGCGACACTTCTGAAGTTATACCGACAACGAATGAAGGTCCGTTGGTTTGTTTCAATAAGAATCAGTCGGACCAACCTGCAGTCAATAGCGAAATTACGGACAGGTTTAATGCATATATAAATGCGCTTACTACAGGAAATATAAACCAAGCTTATGAATTCTGGTCGCAAGACATCCACTTCTATGGCACAGGACTCAATGCAGATCGCGAAGGGTTGTACGAGCACTATCGTCAATTTTTTGAAACGGGACAGATATTATCGTCAAAGCCGACATTGTTTTACAGGTTTGTCCATGGTAATGTGGCCTACGACATTGGACAATCAGATGATACGATTGTAACGGACGATGTGCAGTCTACAAAAAAGACCAATTATGTTATACGTTGGGAGAAGGGGCATAGCGGAGTATGGCGCATTACCCGGATCATGGAGGTGTTCCGCCGATAGTTTGACCGTGTGGCAATCCATTCGCAGAGAATAAAAAATTAAAGCGTATAGGGGGAATGCCTTTTCAGTGCAGTGATTATGTTCTGAGAAGGCATTTTAACAGCGAGTAATAACTACTCAAAAATCTTTTGTTACTCTCCTTGGGTATAATCTTACGTAATCTTTTATATGGGAATATAGTATAAAAACCATAACTCATGCGCCTCAGTCTTCTGGGATCGGCCTTTGAAAGATCAACCACACTAACCAGTGGATGAAGTGTTATATTTTTATTGAAGGCGTTGTATTGAGTGATGGTGTCAAACTTTAGTATTTCTTCCATATTTCTCTTTGTTATTATTCCAAAATGAAGGTGTTCTATGATTCCTCCCCCAAATAGACCTGTGAATCAGTGAATTTGGTAGATAAATCTGTAATCTGTATAAGTGCTAGGCTATAAAATAAAAACACTTTTGTAGCATAAATAGATTCGGATAAATACAATTTGATTTGAAACATAGAGAGTTTAGTGAAAACGGGTTTGGACTTGGTCTAACTAATATGAAGTAGCAATCAAGTTGATAAAAAAAGGTGCATGACTTCGATGTCAATCTTTTCAAACAGGAGGAGCTTAGCAGAAGAAAAAATGATTAAGAGAATCAACCTGATCATATAGATATATACTACATATAAGAATATACTAACCAAAAACAGAAGAAGATGCAGACAGTTAAATTGAATAACGGAATTGAAATGCCGTTGTTGGGCTTTGGTGTATTTCAGGTCCCTGATCCGAAAGAATGCGAGCAAAGTGTATATGAAGCAATACAGTGCGGCTATCGCTTGATCGATACAGCTGCAGCCTATTTTAATGAAGAAGCGGTAGGTAAAGCAATCAAAAAAAGCAGCATTAAAAGAGAAGATTTGTTCATTACAACAAAACTCTGGATTCAGGACGCAGGATATGAAAAAACAAAAAAGGCTTTCGATAATTCGCTAAAAAAACTTAAGCTTGATTACCTCGATTTGTATTTGATTCATCAGCCCTATAGTGATGTTCATGGGGCATGGAGAGCCATGGAAGAGCTATATCGTGAGGGCAGAATAAGAGCCATTGGTGTAAGTAATTTTCATCCCGACAGAGTGATGGATCTGATCTCTTTTAATGAGATTGTTCCGGCAGTGAATCAAATTGAGACGCATCCATTTCATCAGCAGATTGAAATGCAAAAATTTCTTAGGGAGAATGGTGTGCAGCACGAGTCCTGGGCGCCTTTCGCGGAAGGTAAGAATGACCTTTTTAAGAGCGAGTTGCTCGCATCTATAGGTAAAAAATATAGTAAGTCCATTGCACAAATAGTGCTTCGCTGGCTGACACAGCGTGGTATCATTGTTATTCCTAAATCTGTTCGCAAAGAACGGATGGAAGAGAACTTAGACATTTTTGATTTCCTGTTGAACAGCGAAGATATGCAGACTATTCAAACCCTTGATCAGAATACGAGTGCATTCATGGACCACCGTGACCCGAATGTCGTAAAATGGCTCGCCAGCAGGAAACTTGATTTATAGTCTATCGCATATTGCTTATGATATTGACGAATGGAAGAACTATAAAGTTGAATCTTCCTATAGCTTTTGCATACCATGTCCGACAAGAAGACATTCTTTTAATAGTCATCAATCGATTTACCTGCAAAACTAGGGTGCCTGCTAATTATGCAGGCATCAGCTTTACTCAATGCTGAAGCTCAAATTAGTTACTCATTCTTTAAATGTTTGAATCGCTAAAGCAAAACATCGCCAAACATATATCGATTTCGGATAACGAGATAGAAGACTTTTGCCGTTTGTTTGAAATAAAATTGATAAGAAGAAAAGAGCGTCTTTTAGAGGCAGGACATGTGTGTACTTTTGAGGGATTTGTTGATCAGGGGCTTTTCAGAGTCTATCATATAGATGCCAATGGCTTTGAACAGATTCTTTACTTTGCTGCCGCTGACTGGTGGATTACTGATATTGACAGTTTTACAAACGAAAAGCCATCCAATTTATATATTGAAGCACTTGAAGATAGTAAGGTATATATTATTAAGAAGGAGAAAAAAGAATACGCCTATGAACATTTTCCAAAGATTGAAAGACTTTTCAGGATAATGACTCAGAAGACACACGTTGCTTTGCAACAAAGAGTAATTAATATATTAGGTAAAACTGCTGACGAACGTTATCTGGATTTTATTCAAAAATACTCTCATCATCAGCACCTGTCCAACAGTATGATTGCTGCCTACTTGGGCATCAGTCGCGAATTTGTAAGTAAAATAAGAAGGAAGCTTTCCCAGAAAAAATAATCCAGATTGCATTTAGTGAACTTGTTCACTACCTTCTCATACCTGAGGATTATAGCTTTGTGGTATTGTTTAATACAGTAGAAGTGAGTCACATTATTTCAATCGTCTTATCAAATTAAAATTTCTAATCTCTATGAATGATGCAGGAGAAATTAGCAAAGAATGTATTTCACGCATTGGAAATAGTTTGGTGCAAAGTGTCGGTAGATTGTTGTCATTCGAACAGTTTGTTGACAGCCAGCAAGAGTGAGATGATATAATATGTGGTAAAATGGTTTTTTAAACTTAGAGACAAACAGCAATGAATAAACAATCCGCAATAACTAGACTACATACACAGGAGTATGGAACACTGGGTTTTGATCCGTCCGTTCCATGCATTATTGCAACTCATTTTGGATTTGCGACAGATGATGAATTTAAAGATCTTCTCAATCTCGGATTAGATTACGCAGTTGAAAAGAAAAAAGAATATTCAAAAATTGGCTGGCTCGCTGACACTTTGCAAATGGATGGAAATAGCACAGCAGAGTGGGCTGCTTCTCACTGGAACCCAAGACTTCTTGACGAAGGTATATATCATTTATCGTTCGTCTTACCGAACGAGGTATTTGCAAACATGCAAATCAGTGACTACGTTACCCTCAGCCCAAAAATAGAAACAGCATCATTTGAAAATATCGAAACAGCTAAAGGGTGGCTTCGTGAATCTCTGTTGCAAGTTTAACTCCTATTTTCGTAAATACTGGATATGAAAGAAATTCTTTATGCCACTCGAGGTGTATCCACTATCGAGTATGAACCCCGAGTCCCGTGCTTAATAGATACAATCACAGAGTTTTTATATAGTGACGAATTCAGAGAACATTTGAACAATGGACTAAAGTTACTGATAGAGAAACAAAGGATACATGGAGCAATTGGATGGCTTGCGAATACAAAATATCTTGGCGCGATTCCAGAAGATGATACGAAGTGGGTCATTGAAGATTGGATGGTGCGTGCTGCTCAGGCGGGCATTCGATACGTTGCCACGGTTTTGCCTGATGATGAAGTTGTGAGAGTGGGAAATGATTTTTTTGATGGAGATTTCGTGGTTCCTAATACAAATGGACTAATTCTTAAACATTTTCATAACTTGGAATCTGCTTGCGAATGGCTCCAAGGGTCACTGATTAAAAGCTGATTTTGTTCTTCATTTTGGATTGAACAATATACATATAGCTGTGTGTATTTGTATCAGTGTTGTCGTCCTCAGAGCAAGCGGTAATTGCCAGTTGGCAGCGCTATAATTGTACCTAAGCTCCGAAAACTATTCGCTAGAAGTTTTCTTTCCATTACTTTACTTTTAGTCTAAAAATGCTTTTAATACAAACATGGGTTAACCCTACTTTTGAAACATTGAACTAGTTCGATAAATAAGGATGGTGTATTATAGCAGTCGGCATATCTTTGGCTATAATAGATGACTGAATATGCTTCTATTTTTAATGGGGGTTGGATTCTTAGAACTTGTATTCCTCTTTGTACTTTTATTCGGCTTTGGCTTATTCATTTCCTGGCTGATACCGCTCAATCAATGTGGTTTACGATTGTCGGAAGCTAAGGAATGTATATTGGAGAAAGCCGCTTTTTAACCGATAACAATCAACGCCTAATGCAATGCAGCCACACCCTCCATCAACCACGCTATACCCACATGCACAATAATCCCGCCCCATATACTCTTTGTCTCATAGGCTATAACACCTAATATATACCCACCGAAAATGGAACTGATGGCTTCGCCTGCGGGTTTGCCAAAATGTAAAAAGCAATATACAGCAGCCATCGCCAATATAGCGTTTCTGCCGGTATGAGACAGCAAGGCGATGACAAGAAATCCACGGAATACAAATTCCACCGAAACAAAGTCAACGGCATAGGCAAGTTCGTACGAGCACACCGTGATCCATTCCGATATACCCAGGTAGTCTGCAGCCCCGGCCCCGCGGTACATCGGGTATTGTTTCAGGAACGAAGGAAGAAAAGATGCAGCGATGATCAGCGGCAGCATAATGCCCAGCATAGTAAAATAGGGGCGGGTATCAAAGTGCTGCGGTCTTAGTCCATAGATGTGTTTCTCCCGCCGGTCGTATAGAAAATAGTATAGCAACAAGGGTATAATGATGGTGAAGACGCTGATGAGGTTAACGGTTACTTTATATATCCATATATATAGTTCAGGAGCAAACATCTGTGTGATGAGCGGCTTCAGAAAGGGGGCGCTCTTGTCGAGGGCCAGCACAAATAGTACCAGTATACTTTTGATGTGAAATTTTTTACTGATCCAGAACGACTTTTCTTTTTTGAATATCGAAACAGAGATCAGCACTGTATAGTATGCGAGCGCAAAGAACGCGAAGTATGCGATCAGCTTGTTAATACCCGTAATGTTATCAAGTATACTATCTTCAAAGTCGAATGTATAGTTTGCGAAAAGACAAACAGAAAGAAAGATGGCAACGAACAGGTAATGCTTCCACTCAAAATCAAGTTGAACATGATTCGTGAGGTACCTCCATATTTTCTTCATCTACCAGTTCTTTAGATGCTGGTATACTTTGTGAATGGGGAGTCCCATCACGTTAAAGTACGAGCCGGTTATTTTGTCGATGGCTACCATACCAATCCAGTCCTGTGCACCGTATGCACCGGCTTTGTCGTATGGTTTATAGGTATCAACGTAAAATTCAATTTCAGCAGGCGTGAGTTTTACAAAGGTAACTTCGGTGGTATCATCGAAAGTCTCTTCGCGTTCTTTGGAGAGAATGCATACACCGGTCATTACTTTATGTGTTTGTCCGGAAAGATCAGATAACATCTTTATTGCTTCCGCACGATCCTGCGGTTTGTTCATGATCGTGTTGTTCAGTATTACCACCGTATCGGCAGTAACGATAATTTCATCGTGCATCTTCAGGCGAAAGTATTCTGCTTTTTTAGCTGCGAGGTAGCGTGCTACCTGCTCGGCCGGTAACGTAGCGGGGAAGTCTTCTTCCACATCAGGCTTTTCAACCGTGAAGGTGAAGCCCGCTTCTTTCATCAGGTATTGTCTGCGGGGTGAGCTCGATGCCAGGATGATGGAACGTTGTGTAGCCATAACTAAAAGGGAGAATATACCGGTGTTGAAAATTCGTTTTCCTTAATCGTACTGAATAAAAATCCACCAATTACTTTCGGGTAAAAGTATGTGGATTTTTGCGGCATGGTATAGCCACTCGCGCAAACCTTCTTGATATCTTCGATGGATACTTCGTTGGTGATGATGGACAGCTGCGCTTTACCTTGTATCACTTTATTGAGACAATCCGAGAAGCTTCTGTCGAATGTTATGTTTTCAGATGCCCGTTGGTCTTTGCCCGGTATACCCAATGCTTTTTCAATCACGAAGTAATGCATCACCGTAAGGTCGAGTGCTTTTACGACATCCGGAAAATGCCATTTGATTTTTGGTAATGATTCAGGTTTCAGCCTGATTTTGTAGGCGTTCTCCCGGAAGATCAATCCGAAGGCCCATGGTTTACCAACGATGACCTCGTTAATTGTATCCGCATCTTCAATCGGTTTGATGATGAAGTCTTCTTCGAGTTTTTTAAGTATCGTTTCTTCATCGAAGTTTGCTATACCCTGGATCAACCGGTGTGTTGGTAAAATCTTGAGATCGTCTGCTTCGGTATTGGTGAGATACATCAGGTGATAGTTGTATCCTTCCTTACCCGTATGCAGCGGATTTTGCTCCTGTTGTTTGTGTTTATAGTATAGCGAGCCTTCATAGCGATGATGACCATCTGCCAGAATGATTGTCTTGGGTTCGATAAAATCCAGGAACTGTTGTATAACACCCTTATCGTGTATCGCTGCCAGTACATCGCGCACACCCTGGTAATCTTCTGTTTCGTATAGCGGGTTCTGAATAGCTTCATCCATATACTTCTCCAGTGTAAACGAGCCGTCTGTATAAAGCCCATGTGTTGCGCTGGCGTGGAGCTCTATTTTTTCGAGTAGTTCGATACGATCGTTAACGGATTTAGGAATGGTATTCTCATGGCGCAGTATAACGCCTTCGTTCCAGTCGTAGGTGCGTATGTGACAGATAAATCCTTTACGACAAAACTCTTTCGCTATACCCTGTACTTTAAAGTATTGATAGTATACATAGATGGCCGGTAATTTGTCTTGCAGTATAACACCCTTCTGTTTCCATTCTTCCAGCAGCAGACCCGCGCGGTCGGCTGCATACGGTGGCTTGGGTACGGACAGATGTATGCTGTTATAGGGATTTTGATAGAGCGCAGCCCGCTGCTTTTCAGTTACTACGTCAAAAAGCGGAGAAGCAAGTTCATCGATACGTTGTGACAATTCGTGGTTGTAGCGCCAGGGACGAATCGGTATAATTTCTGCCATTCGTTATATATAGTGTCTTGTTTATATGTTGATATATACTGGTGTTCTATCATTCTGATTAAAGACGATTTTTCTTCCACTTGCTTACCGGTGTAGCGATCGTGGTTTCTTCAGTTGCTTTACCATTGCCATTCAGCAGGGTAGTGGCAAGCAGTGATGCAAGGAGTTCTTCATCCTCGTTTGCTTCCGGAAGAAGCGATGCTGGTGTAAAGTAATTTTCAACAAAGCGTGTATCAAAATTACCGGAGCGGAACGCTTCATGCTGCATTACAAATTTGCAGAAGCCAAGCGTTGTCTCAAGTCCGGTGATTTCGTAGTCATCTATAGCACGAATTGTTTTTTCAATTGCACCGGCACGGTCTTCCGCGTGGCAGATCAGTTTGGCAATCATCGGGTCATAGTAGAATGGTATACTCATGCCTTGTTCAAAACCATCATCCACGCGTATACCATGTCCCTGCGGACGGTTATAGGTTTGCAGTGTACCGATGTCGGGTAAGAAATTGTTCGAAGGGTCTTCCGCATATACCCGTACTTCAACGGCATGTCCGTTTATTTTTAGTTCGTCCTGTTTGAAAGGTATAGGATTACCTTCTGCTATTTTGATTTGCAGTTTAACAAGATCGAGTCCGGTAATTTCTTCTGTTACCGGGTGCTCCACTTGTAAACGCGTATTCATTTCAAGGAAGTAGAAATTCAGTTTGTCATCGAGAATGAATTCTACAGTACCCGCACCATAATAACCGCATGACTTTGCTACGTTGATTGCAGCTTCGCCCATCGCTTTCCGTTTTTCAGTTGTAAGGATAGAGGAGGGGGCTTCTTCTACAACCTTCTGGTGTCTTCGTTGAATAGAACATTCGCGCTCGAAGAGGTGTACTACATTTCCAAGCTTGTCACCAAAAATCTGAAATTCGATGTGACGTGGTTTGGTAATATACTTCTCTATAAATACAGAGCCATCGCCAAACGCAGATGTAGCTTCACTGATCGCGCGCTCCATCTGTTCTTCAAAACTTTTTTCGTCTTCAACAATGCGCATACCTTTTCCGCCACCACCGGCACTCGCTTTGATCAGCACCGGGTAGCCAATCTCAGAAGCAATCTTCTTTGCATTGTTAACATCCGTAATTGGTTCACTTGTACCCGGCACCAACGGCACATTGAATTTTGCTACTGCAGCTTTCGCAGCAAGTTTACTTCCCATCAGCTCAATGGCTTTTGCTGACGGTCCTATAAAGATGAGGCCTTCATCTTCCACCAGCTTGGCAAAGTCTTCGTTCTCGGAAAGAAAACCGTAACCGGGATGTATAGCATCCGCTCCCGTTTTACGTGCAGCATCAATGATTTTCTCCATGCGCAGATACGATTCGGCAGAAGGAGGTGGTCCTATAAAAACAGCTTCATCAGCGAAGCGCACGTGCAGTGCGTGGCGATCGGCTTCACTATATACAGCGACAGTTTTTATTCCGAGTTCGCGTGCAGAACGCATTACGCGTAAGGCAATTTCACCACGGTTAGCAACAAGTATTTTCTGAATGGATGGCATACGTTAAAATATAGGATTGAGGCTTAGAAGCGTGAACGCGTTTGAGAAAAAGCACTGTAAAAACGTAAGTAGTTGTTATGACAGATGTTAGGGCTGCAACTTCTTTCGGTGCTGTATTTATGGCGAATAGCTTCCATTTGTAAGAATTTAAACAAATCTAAGGCTTTTAAACCAACTTATAAGGGCATTCCAGTAAGTGATGAAGGAAGCATATTTATGAATTTTCCTTATTTTTGCCGGCAATTAACAGATCGAGAAATGGTAGATTTATTTGACAAGCTAAGAATGGAGGCCGGTCCGCTGGCCAAGTACTCTCATCTTCCGGATGATTATTTCTTTTTCCCTAAGCTGGAAGGAGAGATCGGTCCACGCATGAAATTCAATGGTAAGAACGTCCTGAACTGGAGTTTGAATAACTACCTGGGATTAGCGAACCATCCAGAAGTGCGCAAGGCTGATGCAGATGCAGCTGCTCAATACGGTTTAGGTTTACCGATGGGTGCGCGTATGATGTCGGGTAACTCTGTTCACCACCTGGAGTTCGAGCGTCAGCTCGCGGAGTTTATTATGAAAGAAGATGTTATGCTTCTGAACTTTGGCTATCAGGGTGTGGTGTCTATTATCGATGCATTGGTAGATCGTAAAGATGTTATTGTATATGATGCTGAGTCGCATGCATGTATCATCGATGGTGTTCGCCTGCACATGGGTAAACGCTTTGTATATACACACAACGACATGGAAAGCCTGGAAAAACAACTTCAGCGCGCAACAAAACTGGCTGACGAAACCGGAGGTGGTATACTTGTTATCACAGAAGGTGTATTCGGTATGTCAGGTAAACAAGGCGATCTGAAAGGCGTTGTTGAACTGAAGAAGAAATATAATTTCCGCTTGTTTGTTGATGATGCTCACGGCTTTGGTACCATGGGTAAAACCGGTGCCGGTACAGGTGAGGAGCAAGGCATACAAGATGGTATCGATCTGTACTTCTCTACATTTGCCAAGTCGATGGCAAGCATCGGTGCATTTGTAGGTGGCGACAAGAAGATCGTTAAGTATCTGCGTTACAGCGTACGCTCTCAAATATATGCGAAGAGCTTACCGATGCCGTTGGTTATCGGTGGTATCAAACGTCTCGAGTTGTTACGCACAAAACCTGAACTGAAAGACAACCTCTGGAAAATTGTTCATGCTATGCAGAGCGGTTTGAAAGAGCGTGGCTTTAATATAGGAACAACAACTTCACCAGTAACACCTGTATTGTTTAAAGGGGGTGTTGGTGAGGCGGCCAACATGGCGATGGACCTTCGCGAGAACTTTGGTATTTTCTGTTCGGTGGTGATCTATCCGGTTGTGCCTAAGGATGTTATCATGTTCAGAATCATACCAACAGCAGCGCATACACTGGCCGATGTTGAGGAGACTTTGGCTGCATTTTCGCAGCTTAAAACGAAGCTCGACAGTGGATTTTACAAGCAGGAAGTTTTAGTGTCAGTAACCAAATAATCAAAAAAACCGCTTTTTGAGTTGTTTTTTAAGGTTTTTACTTAAATTGGCAGTAAGAAACTAAATTATTAAATCCTAAAACTCCAAGACAATGCAAAAGTTTCAAGAGCTTAAAGATCTCATCGCTTCCTTAGAAGGAGATATCGACAAGTTTTATAACAAAGGAAACAGTGCTGCCGGTACCCGTGTAAGAAAGGGTATGCAAGATCTTAAAAACCTGGCTCAGGCTATTCGCTCTGAGGTTCAGGATATTAAGAACAAGGCATCATAATATTTCCCTCTATATTCTTGACTGAAGAATTTTACGAGACCATTCCGAATGGAGTGGTCTCTTTTCTTTTTTGAGTACGCTTGCGATAGAGTCACTTTACTTTAAAGTCACCTCGAGCGTGCGCTTTTAATTCATATAGCTGAGCGTCCCGCGAGAAGCCCGCTGGTCGGAGCAACGTAAACGTTGAACAAAAAGTGTTTTCTCCGGTAATGCGCATTCCATAGTAAACTTCGCTCGCTCGAAATGACGTTACTTTTTCTTGCGCGCAACCTTCGCCTGGGTTTTCGCAACGGCTTTCTTGGCTACAGCCTTTACGGTTTTCTTCGTAGTTTTTGATACGGCTTTTTTCGCGGGAGTTTTTACGGCAGGTATATCTTTCAATATCTGGCTGGTGTGATTCTTTGTATCAACTTTTGACACGATATCTTCTATAATACCGTTTTCATCTATAATAAAAGTGATGCGCGCGGTGCCCATATACTTTCTCCCATACATGGATTTCTCCACCCACGTGCCGTATAGCTCGTGAAGTTTTTTGTCGGTGTCGGCTAACAAACGGAATGGAAGTTTCTCTTGTGCTATAAATTTCTTGTGAAGCTTTTCGGAGTCTGTGCTTACGCCCAATACTTCGTAGCCTCGTTTTTGCAGCAGGGTATAATTATCGCGCAGGTCGCATGCTTCGGCTGTGCAGCCCGGGGTCATGTCTTTCGGATAAAAATAGAGTACAACTTTTCTGCCTTTGAAGTCGCTTAGCTTTACAGATTTTCCATCCTGATCGTTAACGGTGAAGTCAGGTGCCTTGCTTCCGATTTCTAGTGCTGCCATGGGTCAGGGAATTTTTTGTGTGAATGTACTCGTATTCCCCGCATTATCCTTTACTGTAAGTATAAATGTTCCCTTGATCGGGGCTTTCTTGTCGAGTCGTTCTGACCAGATGGAGGCTGTTTTGCTATCGTAGTGCATGAGCAACCATTCGCCATTAACCGTGGCTTCGAATGAAGATATACCCGACAAGTTATCGCGAATCTTGAAACGAACAGCCTGGTTGTTAATTGTTACGGCACGAATAGAAGGAGCTTCCAAGTCTTGAAGAATGGTAAACTCGCCAAACTCACGCGTGTTAAACTGCAGGCGGCCGTTAATCCATTCGCCTCCTAAAAATGAATGTGCTCTTCCCGTGCTGCGGTATACATTGTATTTACCATCGGCCGGATACGTACGATTGGTCTTTACCGATACGCGAATGCTTTTATTGAGCGGAACGGTTCGTGTGCCAATGGTAAAGATTTCGTTACCGGTTGTCTTATCAATGGTGTAATCAGTGTTGAGGTACAGCGTATCGTATATAGCGTTAAGCGGAAAGTCGATATCCATGATGTCGCTATAGTATTTATACTCCGTGGCGGAAGGTATGGCAATTTTAATTTTCGGGCGGATCGTCTTGTTGTTTACCAGGATGGAATCGGGGATGCTCTTCCGCAGATCAAACAAATATACTTTCCGGTTAATGTTGTGATAGGTAGGATCAACTTCCTGTGATACACCTTTCGTATATACAAGGGCACGTGCCCCCAGATCTTTACCGGCTTTTGCCGTAATCATCATCGTGTTATCGGTGATGTCGTAAAGCAGGTCGGCTGTGGCGGCCATCGGTTCCAGTGACGTAACTTCTTTAATTACCGGATTCGGTTTCAGCTTAAACGATATACTGCTTACGTTGCTGTAGCTGTCCTTCATCCGGATCTTTACATTCGATATCTTGTTCGGGTTAACCTTAATCCGTCCATCGGTAGGCGACTCGTTGTAAAACTTAAGCTGGTTGCCGTCATCAATATATAGTTTATAAAAGCGAGTGCCTTTACTGCGCATCGTTTTGAAATCCATCAGGGTATAGATGGCGCGTGTTTCGGCAACGTTCAGCTTGTCGATAGATTGCCGGAATACGAGCGCGCTGTCTACATATACTTCGAGGAAATTTACACCGCCATAAAAAGGACTCTTAAAGGCAAGTTTGTCTTTGGCGAGAATCTCAATGCCAATCGATCCGTTGGCCATGATCG
Organism: uncultured Chitinophaga sp.; assembly: GCA_902168205.1. Taxonomy (GTDB): domain Bacteria; phylum Bacteroidota; class Bacteroidia; order Cytophagales; family Cyclobacteriaceae; genus Ohtaekwangia; species Ohtaekwangia kribbensis. Next base: position 1,921,019 of record CABHOK010000003.1, read on the forward strand.
GACTGGCGATCACATAATTACTTCCGACTTTATTGCCATAGAATTCAAATCGGCCGAAGCGGTCGTTGATGCGTGAGTCGGTGTTGAGTGTTACGAGTGCTATCTTTTCAGGAGCAGGAGGGAAGTTATCAACGATCTCCGGAAACGCTCCGATCTTGAGCGGATCCAATGCATAGTTATTCGAATCGCGTATATCAAAATGCAGGTGTGGGCCGGTAGAGCCTCCTGAATTTCCGGAGAGTGCAATGGTATCGCCCTGCTTTACCCGGAACAGATCTTTCTCAAAGAATAAATCGATCTCGCCCGATTTCAGTTTGTATTGCTCCTGTAATACATGTTTGGCAACTTCACCTTTAAATTCATCGAGGTGAGCATAGAGTGTGGTGTTGCCATCGGGATGTGTGATATATAGCACATTGCCATAACCAGAACCGCCCATGCTGGCGCGCGAAATATAGCCGCTCTTGGACGCCAGTACCGGAAACCCGATCATGTTGTTAGTACGTATATCTATACCGGAATGGAAGTGCGTGCTACGTAACTCACCCATGGTACCTGCAAGCGAGCCGGGCTGTCCGGGCTTGATCGGGTAAAGATATTTTTCTCCGTTTGATTTTTTTGATACAGTAGCAGCATCCTGCTTGCTGAACTGTGCAAGCGAGGCAAAAGGATGTATAGCTATACAAACTGCAACACCTAGTTTACTTAACTTCGAACTCCAATAGTTTCTCATCTTCTATATATGCCGATAACACATTTCCCACCTTTACCGCGCCTACACCTTTGGGTGTGCCCGTAAATATCAAATCACCTGTTCGCAGCGTAAAAAATTTCGACAGATACGAAATTATAAAATCGAAATTAAAAAGCATAAGACTTGTGTTGCCTTGTTGCTTAAGTTCACCATTAATCGTCAGACTGAAGTTAATGTTCTTCAGATCGCTGATGGACGTTACCGGAATAAATTTATCGCTGATTGGAGCAGAGCCGTTGAAGCCTTTCGCTATATCCCACGGTAAACCTTTTTCTTTTGCTTTCTGCTGCAGGTCACGGGCCGTAAAATCTATGCCGATACCGATTGCATCGTAATACTTGTTTGCAAATTTCTCCTGTATATTTTTTCCTTCCTTGCAGATGCGAAGTACAAGTTCAACTTCATGATGAATATCGTTGGAAAAATCCGGAAGATAGAACGGAGCGTTGTTTCGTAGTATGGCTGTGTCGGGCTTGGTAAAAATTACAGGCTCGTCAGGGCGCTCGTTGTTAAGTTCCTTAATGTGCTCAGCATAATTTCGTCCGATGGCAAAAATTCTCATAAAGTGCTATCTTTTAATTGATGGTTACAGGGTATATAGTTGTGGAGAAAATGCAGCGATGCTGAAGTGCTGTCTGATGCCTGATCAGAATTACTGTTCATCGTGCAAAATTCATTTCTGCCTCAATATGAATAACTTTTGGCACGAATTTATAAAACAATACACGAGTGGTTTTGTATTTTTGACCAAAATAAATTCACCTAGTATGTGGAAGAAAATATTCATTTTCTCAATTGTTAGTTTAGTAATTTTTGCCTGTGCTAAAGTTGCCGTAACAGGCCGTAATCAGTTAAGTCTTGTATCTAACTCCGAGATCATCCCGATGGCCGACCAGCAGTATGATGAAGTGCTGAAGAAAGGTCCGCTCTCTACCAACCAGGAGCAAACGCAAATGGTAAAACGGGTTGGCGCACGTATACAAAAAGCTGTTGAAGAGTATATGGCGATGAACAATGCATCGTCTGAACTGGCCGGCTTCGCGTGGGAGTTCAACCTCATCGATGATCCTAAAACTGTAAACGCCTGGTGTATGCCGGGTGGTAAAGTTGCTTTTTATACCGGTATTATGCCGATCTGTAAAGATGAAACCGGTATAGCGGTGGTAATGGGGCATGAAGTAGCGCACGCTATAGCAAACCATGGTCGCGAGCGCATGAGCCAACAAATGCTCGCGCAATACGGACTGAGTACATTAGGCGCTGTGATAGGACAAAACCCTACGGCTGGCAAAGAATTACTGATGCAGGCAGTCGGTGCCGGTACAAATATAGGTATGCTGAAATTCAGCCGTGAACACGAGTCTGAAGCCGATCATATAGGTTTGATCTTCATGGCAATGGCTGGTTACGATCCGAATGCAGCACCTAAATTCTGGGAGCGCATGACGGAGGCAAGCGGTGGCCAGGCTCCCCCTGAGTTTCTTTCAACACACCCTTCGCACGCTACGCGTATCAATGATCTGAAAGGATGGATACCGGAGGCGCAGAAGTACTATAAGAAATAGAAAGAAAGAAGTCAGGAGTAAGAAGTAAGAAGCCTGGCGGAGAACGTAACACGTAATTAACTTAAAATAATAGCATGGTATATCGCGCTATAGTAGGGCTGACACTGGTTTTTGCAGTGTCAGCTTTTTCTTTTCAGGTTGTTGCCCAGCAGGCAGATGATGCTGCGTTGAAAGAGATTAACGAGCACCGGAAGAAACAGCAAAGTGAATTTCGCGATCCGGATAAATCTCCGTTGGACAAGAAAGAGCGCAGGAAGTTTAAGGGACTTAATTACTATCCGATCGATCTCAACTTTCGTGTAAAGGCTACATTCGTGAAAAATGAAGCTCCGGTGTTGTTTAAAATGAAAACAACCACTACGCGTTTACCCGACTATGTAAAGTATGGCGATATATACTTTCTGCTGGATGGTGAAGATTATAAACTGGAAGTATATCAAAGCCAGGATTTACTAAAGCGTCCGGGGTATGAAGACTATCTCTTTATTCCATTTACGGATGAGACCAACGGAAAAGATACTTATGACGTAGGTCGTTACCTCGAGTTTCGTATACCCACGGGTGAAGAGGTGATTATTGATTTTAATAAGGCGTATAACCCGTACTGCAGCTATAGCGACAAGTACTCATGCCCCATACCTCCGGAAGTAAATCATTTGCCGCTGGAGATCAAGGCAGGAGAGAAGAAGTATAAAACTGGTTTACTGCACTGATTATTTTTTGAACGAGCGGAGTTTTATCTCGGTAAGCTTACGCTTGGTGTCCATCGGGAAATCTCCGTTCATCATCCAGTCGTAATAGCTTGGTTCTTCCTTGAACACTTGCGTTACGACTTTATTTTTATGCTTGCCGAAGTTGAAAACTTCCAGACCTTTATCGTTCATCACCATGCGCCCCGCGAGGTCAACCAGATCGGAAACGGTAAGTTTACTCAACGTGTCAACATCGTTTCGGATCTCACCGATCTTGCGCTCCAGACTGTCCGTTACATCTTTACCTTCGTAGCGTTCAATCTGCGCCAGCAACACTTCCATGGTGGCTTCGGTATCGGCTTCAGCCGTGTGTGAATTTACGAGGTCTTTGGTTGTATAGAATTTATAGGCAGCAGAAAGCGTACGCTTCTCCATCAGGTGAAATATTTTCTGCGCGTCAATGATCTTTCTGCGGCTGTAATCAAACTCTACATCGCAGCGCAGAAATTCTTCTACCAGCATCGGTATATCAAACTTCATCACGTTGAAGCCCGCTAGATCAGCACCTTCCATAAAGCGGGCGTAATCTTTTGCTACCTCTTTAAAGGTGGGCTTGTCTTTAACATCTTCATCGCGCAAACCATGAAACACCGTTGACTCTGCGGGTATGGGAATCGTAGGATTCAGTACGTTGGCTTTGCGTAATACTTCACCGTTCGGCATCATCTTGATAACAGCGATCTCCAGTATGCGATCTTGTGTTATGTTCGTGCCGGTGGTTTCAAGATCAAAGATGCAGAGCGGGTTGCGTAGATTTAATTTCATGGTTATACACGTGAGTGCGTGTTACCACGCACTCCAAAATTTTCAGGTATAGTTTTAAGGAAGCAATCAGGATAAGATTTTTTCCGACAAGGCAGGAATATTAATTCCGCCAAAATTACCGGAGCTCATCATGAGCAGGTTCTTGTTCTTCCAATTTTGTTTTTCCAGGAAGGCCTGAAGTTCATTGGCATCGGTAAATACCTGCATGCCATTGGAAGCAAACGCTGAACGTACATCATCTACGGATATAGCTTCCAGGTTTTTATCTTTTACTTTATCAGGGTTGAAGTATACCACCTGTGTTTGCGCAGCTTTCATGCTGTCTTTATACTGGGGAAGAAACTTTTTATTCAGACTGCTATAGGTGTGCAACTCCAGGCAGGCAACGAGGTCGCGCGAAGGATAAAATTCCTTCATCGCTTTTACGGTTGCTTTCACTTTGGAAGGTGCATGTGCAAAGTCTTTGTATACTGTAGACGTTGTGTTGTCGAATACTTTTTGCAGTCGGCCGGCAGCGCCTTCAAAGCTTGCTATAGCTTCAAAGAACTGTTCCTGAGTTATACCAATTTTCTTCAATACCTCCTTAGCTGCGCTGAGGTTCTGGAAGTTATGGTTGCCGAAGACCTTGATCGGTGTACGTTCCTTGCCATTGGTAAGGAAGAAATGACCGTTGTTATCCGAAGCGTGTCCGTGACTTTTATAGGTTATCTCCTGTACATCAGCGCGTTCTTTCTTACCGATCATCAGCGCCATGGAATCCTGCTCGCAATATATCAGAATTCCTCCTTTCGGAGTCTGGTCTGCAAACAGATCGAACTGGCGTACATACTCTTCTTCCGAAGGGAATACATTTACGTGATCCCACGCTATGCCGGTAATAACACCGATGTGATGTTGGTACTTGAGGAATTTAGGAGTAGGATCAAGCGGTGAACACAAATATTCATCGCCTTCAATAATAATAATAGGAGCGTTGGAAAGACGAACGGTGTATTCTATACCTGGCACCTTGGCTCCGATAATATAATCGAACTTACGCTTGAAATAATTGAGTACGTGTATGATAATTGCCGTGGTAGTAGTTTTACCATGACTGCCTGAAATAACAATACGTTGTTTATCACGCGACTGCTCGTAGATATATTCCGGGAACGAAAGAATTTTAAGTCCAAGTTGTTGGGCTTTAAGTAATTCAGGGTTGTCTTTCCGGGCGTGCATGCCGAGCACGACTACATCTAACGAAGATGTTATTAACTCGGGGAACCAACCTTCTTTCTCAGGAAGTAATCCGTGTTTTGTTAAAGTTGAACGTGAAGGCTCGAAGATCTCATCGTCAGACCCGCTTACATCATGACCGGCCTCCTTCAAAGCAATGGCCAGGTTGTGCATAACACTTCCTCCAATCGCTATAAAATGTACTCTTTGCTTTTTAGTATGCATCTGGAAAGCATGAATTCCGGTTTTAAAATAAAGGAAAATGTTTGTTCTTTAAAAATCCAATTGATCAACGCCCGCTTTGTGACCGCTATATATAATTATTTTTTTCAATCAGTCTAACACACACAGCACAATAAACTTGTTACTTGTACACAATTAAATTGTTAGTACTTTGTTAATAGTTTGTGTAGATAGTGAATGCGAAGGGTTGTACGTTTGTCGCCCCTAAATAAAAAACACGTACAACAACCACTGTATGGAGCAAGGAAGATCAACGTCCCTGAGGCTAGGTAGCAAGGCCAACAAATTATTACCGAGAGATATCTCGGAAAGTTTAGGAAAGTTACCGCCTCAGGCACTTGATCTTGAAGAAACTGTATTGGGTGCTCTCATGCTCGAGAAGAATGCACTCAACGCGGTGGTAGAATTCCTCAAGCCTGAACATTTTTATAAGGATGCGCATAAAGAAATATATGCTGGCATCATTGAGTTGTTCAAGGCATCCGAGCCTGTGGATATGCGTACCGTTGTACACCAGCTCCGGAAGAAAGGTAAGCTTGAGATCCTGGAAGGTAACGGTGCATACTATATTGCAGAGCTTACTTCCAAAGTCAGTTCGGCTGCCAACGTAGAGTATCATGCTCGTGTTATTGTAGAGATGGCAATCAAGCGCGAGCTTATTCAGATTGCTTCGCAGATTCAGCACGATGCGTATGAGGATACAACGGATGTGTTTCAGCTACTTGACAAGACTGAGCAATCTGTTTTTGAAATCTCCGAGTCGAACCTGAAGAAGAACTACGACAACATGCGAAACCTGATGGCACGTGCTATCCAGGAATTGCAGGTGTTGAAAGAACATAAAGATGGATTGACCGGTGTGCCCAGCGGATTTACCGAACTCGATCGTGTTACTTCCGGATGGCAACGTTCTGACCTTGTTATTATCGCGGCCCGTCCGGGTATGGGTAAAACTGCATTCGTGGTTTCTGCGTTGCGTAACGCAGCCGTTGAATTCAAGATACCGGTAGCGATCTTCTCGCTGGAGATGGCATCGATTCAGCTCGTAAACAGGATGATCTCTGCAGAAGCAGAACTTGAAAGTGAAAAGATCAAGAAAGGTAATCTGGCCGATCATGAGTGGAAACAGCTCGTACACAAAACAACCAAACTTACTACAGCACCAATCTTTATAGACGATACCCCGGCTATATCTATACTTGAACTTCGTGCGAAGTGCCGCAGGTTGAAAGCTGAACACGGTATACAGATTGTGGTGATCGACTACCTGCAGCTGATGAAAGGTGATCAGGGCGGTAACCGCGAACAGGAGATCGCTTCCATCTCGCGTGCTTTGAAAGGTATAGCCAAAGAATTGAATGTGCCGGTGCTCGCACTGTCGCAGTTGAGTCGTAGCGTGGAAACCCGTGGTGGTGATAAACGTCCGCAGCTTTCTGACTTGCGTGAATCGGGATCTATCGAACAGGATGCCGATATCGTAATGTTCTTGTATCGTCCTGAATACTATAAAATTACTGTCGATGAAGATGGTATGCCGACACAAGGAACCGGTGAAGTAATTATAGCCAAGCACCGTAACGGTTCTACCGCCAACGTGAAGCTGAAGTTCATTGGTAAATATACCAAGTTCGCAGACCTTGACGGTCCTGCTTCGTACGACAATCCTTTCGGTGGTATGATCACCCGGGAGAGCCGTCTCAATTCGTTCAGCCCGGATGATGCGCCACAACTTCCACCTCCGCCATCCGCGAATGACGATGAAGCTCCGTTTTAACAGGCAGGCTTAATGCCGCCATGTAAACAGATTCTCGCTTCTTGACTATTTTTGCTTGTATAGTATAGCGTGTCAAGAAGCCTGCATGAAAAACCTGTCTGTCCTTATTGTTCCTTTTATTTTACTGGTTTCGTGCGTAAGTCATGATCTGAACAAGACCGTTGACTGCAGTTTGTCTGATCTCAGCATAGAGCTCAACTCTGTTACCATGGCCACCAGTTGCAGCACCACCGATGGCAGTATTTATATAGAGGTGAGCGGTGGTAAACAACCCTATGCCTACCTGCTGAACAACGAAGTTCAATCTTCCGGAACCTTTACCAATTTACACGCAGGCATTTATAGTGTAGGTGTGCGCGATGCCAACGGCTGCGATACTGTTCTCACCAATATCACGGTGATGGCAAAAGACTTTTCCTTTACCACGCAGTTGGCAGCAGACGATCAATGCCTGTCGGATAACGGATCGATCACGATCGAAGTATCCGATGGTAATCCACCCTATAATTATAGTATTGATGGCGGAGGATTTTCGGAGACCAATTCATTTTCAGGTTTGTCCAATGGCGATCATGTCATTATCGTAAGAGACAACCAGGAGTGTACCATCGCGCTGAACGTAACCGTACCCAGAGGGAGCACAGGCGTGAGCTGGACATCAGATATAAAACCGATCATTGAAAAGTCCTGCGCCATCAGCGGTTGTCATAATGGTATAACGCGCACCGATCTTCGTATCTATAGCAACGCTAAAAAACACGCAGCCGAAATAAAATCATTGACACGCAATCGCGACATGCCCTTCGATGGCTCCATTTCGCAGAGTCAGATCGACTTGATCAGTTGCTGGGTGGATGATGGTGCACTTGATAACTGATAACGTCTATCGGAGGATATTTAATTTTATAGCCATGATGCTTTAAGGTTGATTATTTATCTTTAAGGCAAAAATCCCTGGTATGCTCCGATACTTTACCCTTCTCATTTGTGTACTATTTCTGTTACTGGGTGCGGCTCACGCGCAAGACAATCCGTATACCGATAGCGTTAAAGTAAATCTGAAAAACGCATCCTCCGCCCGTGAGAAGATCATCTGGCTGGGCGAACTCGCAAGATTCTACCTGGTGGCCAACAGGCCGTTGTCGGATAAATATACCCAGGAAATGCAGCAGATAGCAGAAGAAAGTCGCGATCGTGAGCTTATTGTTCTATCACAGCTAAATAACGCCAGAAGGTTTAGTAATTACACGGGGCAAGTGGAGAATATTAATGTCGCCCGGAATTTTTCGCTGAAAGCTGTTGAACTCGCAAAGGCAAATCACCTGCCCGAGTATGAAGCGTGGGCTTATATATACCTTGCACTTTGTGAACGGGAAAATTCAGACTACGACAAAGCACTGAGTTATAATAATCTTGCGTTGTCGCTGGCCTCTAACTCCAGTAATGATTCACTGCGGGTAAATACCTATATATCAATGGGCAACACCTATCTGGGGCGGAACGACAACATGCTGGCATTCCGGAATTATCTGCAGGCGCTGGATATAGCGGAGACAGAAACAAAGGATAATTTCGATTTGTTATGTGACGTATACCATGCTTTATCTACATTTTACAGTAGTCTGGACGAGTGGGAAAAAGCAAAAGACTATATCTACAAAGCCAATGCTCTTACCTATAAATATAATAAGCGTTATGAACGGTTGAATAATTATAATATGCTTGGGCGTATTTATTCGAAGAGTAAACAGTATGATCTTGCTCAAACTTTTTTTGATAAATCGCTGGCGCTTGCGGATACACTCAAATTCGAACTCCTGAAACTTAATACATACGGTGGATTATTAAGTATGTATATAGCCCAGAAACAACCTGCCAAAACGTTAGAGTTTCTCCGGCAGCGTCCTGAGTTCCAGCGATTCTTAAAGAAGGCTGGCCTCGATTATGTGCTCGACCAGATACGCGGCATGGCCTATATAGATTTTGGTAAACTTGATTCTGCAGAATACTACCTGGCGAAAGCAGCACCTTTCTTTGAAAGTAAAGCCAATCGCATTAATAAGTACTGGTTCTATGATAACATGGGAACCCTCTATGAAAAAAAGAAAGACTATCCGAAGTCACTGTTCTATTGGAAGAAGGCCGAGGCGATGAGCAATGAGATCGGAGACCTCGAACTGAAGATGGAAATATCCCAGCGACTGGACAGCCTGTATCAGAAAAGTCAGGACTTCAGGAATGCCTATATATATAATAACCGATACCAGGTCTATAGCGACAGTCTGAGAACTCTGACAACCGAAAAAGATCTGATGGTGCTGGAAGTTGAAAACGAAAATAAACGCAAGGAACGCGAAGCACTGCAGGCAGAAGAAGATACACGCACACGCCACAATATTCAATATATGGGTATAACGGTGGCGATAGCTTGCGTATTTATATTGCTTACCATGTTTGGTATATTCCGTGTATCATCCACCACCATTCGTATACTCGGTTTCTTTGCCTTTATCTTTTTGTTCGAGTTTATTATTCTGCTGGCCGATCATGAAATACATCACTGGACACACGGTGAACCATGGAAGATCATGGCGATCAAAATCGTATTGATATCCATTTTGTTACCCCTGCATCATTACCTGGAAGAAAAAGTTATTCACTACCTCACGTCACGCAAGATGCTGGAGCTGAATAAAGCTGCGTTGTTCTCCAGACTCATGCCGAAACGTGAGCCGGTGGAGGAGTAGACTTTCTGCTGACATACTATAGAAAAGGATTAGTCGTATAGCAACTCATCGAGCACGGACTGAAGTTCGCGCAATGTTTTATACTGTTGCTGCTGCTTGGCCAGGGCTATACCTTTTTCGAAGACAGCAATGGCTTGTTCGCGATTACCAACCGACTCAAAAAGATTACCCGCCTGGTAGTAGGCTGGCAGATAGTCAGGGTAATTTTGCATCAACGCTTTAAATTGTGTGATAGCCGTTTCAACATCAGACTTGGCATATTCCAGTGCCAGTGCATAATGGTTAAACGGATCGTTCGGATCATCGTGTATAAATTGGCGGAGCTGCTCAAGTCGGTTCATGGCGCTTCAAGACTTCATCGTGTCGGCATAAACTTAGAAAAAGTTTAGCAATACCGGTCTGCCTTATACTACCACATAAATTCTATACATGCAAGCTTTATATAGCTCCGGTTTATACTTCTTTGGGTTTGTGGCGGGTTGTATACTATAGATACATTATGAAGACTGCTAAATTTTAAAATTTTGGCGTTCGGTATTCGGTTTTTTGTATCTTGAGCCCTGTTTCCAAAAAACACTTTTAAACTTATTGATTTAGAGTGAGATGAAGATTTTAGTTTGTATTACACACGTTCCGGATACTACATCCAAAATCAATTTTACAGATAACAATACCAAGTTCGATCCCACCGGTGTCCAATTTATTATAGGACCCTACGATGATTACGCATTGGCGCGTGCGATCGAAATCAAAGAAGCGAATGCCGGCACAACGGTAACGGTTCTGAATGTTGGTACTGCTGATACTGAACCCACCATCCGCAAGGCATTAGCCATTGGTGCTGATGATGCTGTTCGCGTAAACGCAGAGCCGACAGACTCGCTGTTTGTAGCAACGCAGATTGCCGAACATGCCAAGTCTGTAGGATACGATCTGATCCTGATGGGGCGCGAGTCCATTGACTATAACAGTGGCGTAGTGCATGGTATAGTAGGAGAGCTGCTCGGCATGCCGTCTGTTTCTCCGGTAATGAAACTTGATATCGAAGGTACCAAGGCAAAACTGGCACGCGAGATCGAAGGAGGTAAAGAATATGTGGAGGTAAGTCTGCCGTTTGTAGCAGGTTGCCAGGAACCTATAGCCGAATGGAAGATACCCAACATGCGCGGTATCATGTCGGCCCGCACAAAACCGTTGAAAGTAGTTGAGCCTAAAGCTGTTGACAGCGGAGTGAAGCTACAGCAATTTGAATTGCCGCCACCAAAAGGAGCTGTGAAAATGATTGCTGCTGATAACGTAGCTGAACTTGTTTCATTACTGAAGAATGAAGCCAAGGTAATTTAATCATCCGTCCAACAATCCATCATTTTTAAAACACACGCAGATGTCAATACTTGTATTTGTTGAAAGCGCAGAAGGACAAATAAAGAAAACGTCACTGGAAGCGGTAGCGTATGCACATGCATTGGGAAGCCCGGTAACTGCTATAGCATTAGGTGCGGTAGATCAGGGAGCACTCGAAGCTCTGGGTAAATATGGTGCACAAAAAGTACTGCACGCCAGCGATGCGCGTCTTAACGAAGGTGTTATTCAAGCCTATACTTCTGTACTGGTAAAAGCCATGCAGGATGAAAATGCAGATATACTGGTACTCGCCAACTCATCGCTCGGTACACCGGTAGCAGCACGCGTTGCTATCAAGACTGGTGCGAGCCTGGCAACCAACGTTACGGATCTGCCGGAAACATCATCGGGTTTTGTGGTAAAGCGCAGCATCTATACCGGTAAAGCGTTTGCCAAAGTAGAATTAAAGAATCAAAAGAAAGTTATAGCACTGAAGAAGAATGCTGCTGAAGCAAAAGAAGTAGGCAGTAATGTAACGGTAACACCGTATGCTGTTACACTTTCAGACGCAGACTTTGCTGTGAAGATACTCTCTTCCGAGAAAGCTACCGGTGAAGTATTGCTTCCGGAAGCAAACATTGTTGTATCAGGCGGTCGTGGTATGAAAGGTGCAGAGCACTGGGGTATACTCGAAGAGCTTGCTAAAACTTTACATGCAGCTACTGGATGTAGCAAGCCGGTATCGGATATGGGCTGGAGACCTCACCACGAACACGTTGGTCAAACCGGTGTGAAAGTAGCTCCCCAACTTTATATTGCAGTGGGCATTTCAGGGGCCATTCAACACCTGGCGGGTGTGAACTCCTCTAAATATATCGTAGTTATCAATAAAGATGCGGATGCACCATTTTTTAAAGCAGCAGACTACGGTATCGTAGGCGATGCTTTTGATGTGGTTCCTAAACTTACGGAGGCTCTGAAAGCGGCAAAATAATTTTAGATTGACTAATGCGCAGTCAGGTGATTTGTGTAAGTTGTATTACAAACGCAGAAGAGATTAAAGCAGCGTGAAAAAAATCAAACTCGAAATATTAGGTCTGTCATCCAGTCAATCAACAACAGGCTCCTTTGCGCTGGTGTTGGGAGAGACCGAAGGCAACCGAAGACTTCCGATTATCATTGGCATGTTTGAGGCACAGGCCATTGCTATTGAAATCGAAAAGATCATTCCGAACAGACCGATGACCCACGATCTGTTCAAGGCGTTTGCCAATAATTTTCATTTTACGGTAGAAGAGATCATCATCTCTGATCTGAAAGAAGGTGTATTCTTCGGTAAGATTGTATGCTCGGATGGTTTGAAGAAAACCGAGATCGATGCACGACCATCGGATGCGATCGCGATCGGCCTGCGTTTTGACTCACCGATCTTTACGTATGAAAACATACTGGCGGAAGCCGGCATCGTGTTAACCGATGAAGCCGAAGAAGAAAAGCCGGAGCCGAAGATCGAAAAAGCAAAAGTTAAAAAAGAAGCCACTCGCAAGGACGACTTCAAAAACTATACAGTAGATCGCCTGAAAGAATTGCTGAAAGAAGCAATCGATAAGGAAGATTACGAACGGGCTGCGAAAATCCGCGATGAGCTCGGAAAAAGAAATTAGTACAAAGCGTAACGCTTAAGTAAAAGCAGAAAGTGAGTTGAATCGCTTTCTGCTTTTTTATTTTATAGCAAATTCATAGCTGCGAACAGCTTCTGTTATACTTTGAGCGTAAGGTATAAAACGTTAACTTTAATTATCCACCAAAAGTTGTCGTTATGAAAACCCTCGCCACCATTTTACTGTGTGGTATGTCTGTATGGGCATACGCGCAAAAAGACATTCAGAAAAAAATACAAACGCAATTTATAGAAGCTGAGAATGGCTCGGTGATCGAATTACCGGAAGGACGCTTTCAGTTCGATGCCAGTCTGTGGCTCGATGGTAAAAAGAATGTTACCATCAAGGGAGCAGGTATGGATAAAACTATTCTCAATTTCAAAGGACAACTGTCCGGGGCGGAAGGCATTAAAGTGACCAACGCTTCCGATATAACGATACTCGATCTCACGGTACAAGACACCAAAGGCGATGGTGTTAAAACACAATTGGTAGAAGGTATAACATTTAAGAATATAAAAGCCGAATGGACCAACGGAGGCGAGGCCGATAACGGTGGCTATGGTTTATACCCGGTACAATGCACCAATGTGCTTATCGATAATTGCGTTGCCGTAGGTGCCAGCGATGCCGGTATATATGTAGGGCAATCAAAATATATCATTGTAAAAAACTCGAAGGCTTATCAAAATGTAGCCGGCATTGAAATAGAGAACTCGCTCTATGCCGATGTTTTTGAGAACGAAGCCTATAACAACACCGGAGGAATTTTAGTATTCGATTTGCCTGACCTCATTCAAAAGGAAGGTGGCTATGTGCGGGTTTTTAAAAATCATATACATGATAACAACCATATCAACTTTGCACCGAAAGGTAATACGGTAGGTAAAGTTCCGCAGGGTACAGGCCTGATGGTTCTCGCTACGCGCAATGTAGAAGCGTTCGAGAACAAGATTGTGAATAACATCTCTGCGGGTACTGCGATTGTGAGTTACTACATTACAGAGAATCCCATCAACGATAAAACGTACAAGCCGTTCCCATCCAATGTATATATACACGACAATTACTACGAGCGTCCAAACGTAAAAGCAACCAGTAAAGGTCGGTTGGGTAAGATGTATAAATTTAAACTTCGTTTTGGTAAAGATGTCCCACATATACTATACGATGGCATCGAAGATCCCGCTATGAAGGATCGTAAGATCTGTCTGAAGAATAACACCAACGCTACCTTCGCCAACATCGATGCCGGTAACAAATTCAGGAACAAGTCGCGCGATATGAAACCACACGAGTGCGATCAGCAACCGATCAGTCCGGTGGTGTTAACCCGAAACTAATGCTTTGCTATATGAGAGGATGGCTGGTTGGTGTAGTGGGCGTGATGCTGGTTCTTTCGTTTCGAACCGACAACAACGTAGTGCGTAAAGAGAAACTTTCGGAGTACGGTTTTTATAAAGGAGCACTCGCCAATCTGGAGCCGGCAGACGATGTAATTCCTTACGCATTAAATACACCGCTGTTCAGCAACTATGCCGAGAAACTTCGCTTTGTAAAATTACCCACAGGTACCAAAGCTATATATAATGATTCCACCACATTCGATTTCCCGGTAGGGACCATACTCATCAAAAATTTTTATTACCCGAATGATTTTCGAAAACCCGAAAAGGGGAGGAAGATCATCGAAACAAGATTGCTCGTTCACCAGGAGAGTGGCTGGGACGCATGGCCCTACCGCTGGAATGATGAGCAGACGGAAGCAGAATACGACCCGGCAGCCGAAGCTACAACCATACAGTATATAGATAAGTCTGGTAAGAAGATCACCACCCCGTATCTTATACCGAATAAAAATCAATGTAAAGGATGCCATATACGCAACCAGAAGATGATGCCCATCGGTACATCAGCACGTCAGCTCAATCATGACTTTACCTATACATCCGGAAAAGCGAATCAACTTATATACTGGCAGCAACATAATTTACTGGAGCAACTCCCTCAACAAACTTCATCTATACCCGAGCTGGCTATATGGGACGATGCTACAACCGGTGACATTAACCAACGCGCCCGCGCTTACCTCGATGCTAACTGCGCGCACTGTCACAGTCGCCCGGGTCCAGCCAACACTTCCGGACTCTTTCTCGATATACATGAAAATGACAAAGCACATCTCGGTATACGCAAGGCACCGATCGCAGCCGGACGAGGAGCAGGCGATTTACAATACGATATAGTTCCGGGCGACCCCCACAAATCCATTCTCGTCTTCCGCATGAAAACCAACGACCCTGCTATTGCCATGCCCGAGATAGGCAGAGAGCAAGTGCATAAGGAAGGTGTAGCGTTGATTGAGGAGTGGATACGCTCGATGAAATAGCTGCAGGCTACTGGCAGCTAGCTGCTGGAGATTGTAGCGGTGGCATAACGTTATCGTTGCTAGTGATGATATACCTTAGAGAGCTGCGAGCTTTGAGCCGCGAGCTGTGAGTAAAACCCACTGGCTGCTGGCCTCTGCCTACAGGATGAGCAAGGTATATTTACGATTCTTACTCCTTACTTCTCATCATTTTCGCCCAGATAGCAGAAACATAGATATAACTCAAATTTACTTGTAGCCAGCGGCCAGCAGCCAGTTGCAATCTTCTTACTCCTTACTAGCAGCTCGTAGCTCAAAACTCGCAGCTATTTCAAAAAGTGTTATCTTTCGAGCTCATCAGCACGTGGTTAATTATCAATGACCGACAAGGACTTCAAAGTACTAGACCATCTTTCACAGTTCGTTTCTGATCATAAAAAGGAATTTGTTGAGAAAGTGCTCAGCAACCGGACGCATCATGTTACCGTGGTGCTGGAAGATATTTTTCAGTCGCAGAACGCCAGTGCTGTGATTCGTACATGCGAGTGTATGGGGTTGCAGGATATTCATATCATCGAGATGATCAGCAAGTATGAGATCAACCGAAGGGTGTTGAAAGGTGCTAACAAATGGATGAACCTGCATCGCTACCGAACGCGTGAGACCAACAATGTTGAAGCGTGCTTTCAACATTTACACGACCAGGGGTATAAAATATTAGTTGCCGATCCGGATGAAGATGGAAAATCCATTCACGATATAGATGTCACTGAAAATAAGGTCGCGCTTCTTTTTGGAAATGAGTTACGGGGTGTTTCATCGTATGCGCTGCAACATGCTGACCAGAAGATACGCATCCCGATGTATGGGTTCACGGAAAGTCTGAACATCTCCGTAAGCGTTGCTATTTGTTTAAATGCATTGATCACAAAACTTCACGGATCATCAACCGCGTTTGGATTATCAGATGAGGAGAAAGAAGCCATGCGGCTGGACTGGTATAGAAAAATTGTGAAGCGATCTGATTTGATTGAACGCGAATTTCTGAGAACTATTCAGTAGTTTTGGTTCAATGTCTATTAAGATGCGCTGGCTGAAAAGGATCGTACTTGCGTTAATTATACTCCCGCTGTCGTTTTTGATTGTTTGTAATGTGTGGGTAGTACTCAGCACGAGAGACAAAGTGTATACCAACATCGAAGAGTTGCCACCTCATCGCATTGCGCTTGTATTAGGTACAAGTAATAAATTGGCAGGCGGTAAAGCAAATCCGTTTTTTGAAAAACGAATCGAGACAGCAGCAAAACTTTTCAAGATGGGCAAGATCGATCACTTTATTTTAAGTGGCGACAACAGCACGATCTTTTACAACGAACCTGTTGCCATGCTCAAGGCACTGGTAAAATTAGGTGTACCTGATTCTGCAATTACACTTGATTATGCAGGCTTGCGCACATTGGATTCAGTGGTACGCAGTCAGAAAATTTTCGGACAAGATGAAATTACCATCATCACCCAACCGTTTCATAGTTATCGGGCACTGTTCATCAGCGAATATTATAACATGAATGCAGTAGCCATGGTAGCCGATGAGCCCGGATTCGAGTATTCTATCAAAGTACGTTTGCGCGAATACCTGGCACGCACAAAGGCTGTATTGGATCTATACGTATTGAAAACCGTTCCCCGGCACCTCGGCCAGAAAGAGCAGTTAAACAGCCATTGATTACGGCACGGTTTTCAAGGGGGGTAGTATAATTAAGTATCTTTGTATAAATCCGAACGTGTGCCTACTGATAAGAAGCGATTATTCTTTGGTTTACTCTGCTTGTGCAGCATGCTGTTGGTGCTGGTGGCAAGCGTTACAGGCTTAGCACAGGAAACCATTGTTAAAGGAAAAATTACCGATGCATCTTCAGGCGATCCAATCCCCTTTGTAAATGTTATCTATCCGGGCACCACAATAGGTACTACTACTGATTTTGACGGAAATTATACTATACGGACATCTACACCAGGTGATACACTGGTAGCTTCCTATATCGGTTATAAACCGCGTAAAAAAGCTGTTGGGAAAGGCGGAACGCAGATCGTGAATTTTCAATTGGGTGAAGATGCTACACAGTTACAGGAAATCGTGATCAATGCCGGGGAAAACCCTGCCTATGCTATTCTGCGCAATGTTATGCGGAATAAATCCAGGAACGATAAACGCAGACTTACTGCTTACGAATACGATACCTATACCAAGGTAGAGATCGATGTCGATAACATTACTGATAAATTCCGCGAACGCAAAATTATCAAGGAGATCACACAGGTGTTGGATAGTGTTGAGCGCATGGCGGGTGAAGATGGTAAACCTATATTGCCTTTATTTATATCCGAGAGTGTTTCTAAATTTTACTACCGCGATAACCCGCAATTACGTTACGAAAATATTCTCAAGTCCAAGATCAATGGTGTGGGTGTAGACGATGGTACGCTGGTAACGCAGTTGATAGGTTCATCTTTTCAGGAGTATAATTTTTATCAGAACTGGCTCAATATAGTTACCAAGGAATTTGTATCGCCTATTGCTGAGGGCTGGCGCCTATACTATGAGTATGACCTGACGGATAGTGTATATATAGGTGATGATTATTGCTATCGGTTAGATTTTTCACCGCGCAGTCCGCAGGACCTGGCCTTTACCGGAACGATATGGATCACCAAAGAAGGTTACGCTTTAAAGCAAATTGATGTAACGGTTAACAAACAGGCTAACCTGAATTTTGTAGAAAAAATAAAAATACAGCAAGAGTTAGAGCCCACCGCAGAAGGAGCATGGCTGCCCGTAAAAAACCGTGTGTTGATTGATATTGGTGAACTTACCAATACATCGGCCGGTATGCTGGCTAAATTTTATACATCCAACAAAAATATAGTTGTTAACAAACCGCATGAACCGGCATTCTATCAACATCCGATTGTGATGGCTGAAGACGCGAGGCTTCACGAAGATGAAGAGTCCTGGGATACCCTTCGCCACGAGCCCCTGTCAGAGTCGGAAAAGAATGTGTATAAAATGATCGATACGCTGCAGAACATTCCGATCGTTAAGACCTATATAGACCTGGTGAAAATTTTTGTAAATGGATATTTTGATGCCGGTAAAGTATATATAGGTCCCTATATCGGTTTTGTGGCTGTGAACAACATCGAAGGATTACGACTTCAGGCCGGGTTTAAAACCAGTATGGATTTTAGTAACAAGTGGGTGTTACGCGGTCAGCTAGGGTATGGCTTCCGCGATGAACGTTTCAAGTATGCGGGGTCTGTTCAATATATAGCCTCACGTGAGCGGTGGACAACCGTGAGCTTCCGGATGCGCAGTGATATTGGAAGGGTAGGAGTGGATGATGAAACGCTGGCCGACAACTATATATTTCTGGCTGCACAACGCTGGGGTAATTATAGGAGAGGGTATTACTTTGATGAAGCGCGTTTTAATTTTCAGCGAGAGCTGTTCAGAGGTTTTACACAACGCTTTGCTGTAAAACGATTAACCTTCCGCCCGGAGTTTAACTTCGGATATACTCAACCCGAAGATGTTGCAGGCGATACACTATCAAGCTTTGAGACATCAGAACTCGTCATCGAGTCGCGCTTTGCCCGTGATGAGATGTTTATACAGGATGATAACGATCGAATCAGCCTCGGAGCACTTAAGTGGCCGATCATAACCCTTCGCTATACCCGCGGTTTTAAGGGTGTTATGAATAGTGATTTCGATTATACCAAGTGGCGGTTGTCTATATTCAAGCGTATCAAGTTTGGTCCGCTCGGTGTAGCCTATCTCAATACAACAGGAGAATATACTACCGGGGCAGCACCCTACCCGTTGTTAACACCACACCTCGGTAACCAGAGTCCGTTCTATACCATCATTACTTACAACCTGATGGACTACGGAGAATTTGTAAGTGATCGTTACGCATCACTTCAATATCAACACCACTTTGAAGGTTTTCTATTCAACCGCATTCCGCTGATGCGAAAGTTGAAGTGGCGCCTGGTTGGTTCAGCCAATGTTATTTATGGGGGGATGAGTGAAACAAACAAGAAACTCATTCCGCAAGAGACCAGTGAAACACCGAAGTATCTTCCCGTGCGCACCTTCGATCGTAACAAGCCTTATGTTGAACTCGGCTACGGTATAGAGAATATCTTCCGCTTTGTACGCGTAGACTTTGTTCATCGCCTCTCATACCTCGATAAGACAGTTAACCCGAACGTGAGGAAGTTCGGAGTGTTTGTGAGCTTCCAGTTTGTTCTTTGATTCGTTAACTGTCTGTGCAACTCTGCGTCTCCTCGGTGTTCTTTGTGTAATTGGATTTAAGATTTCAGAAAGGAGTATAATCGTTGTCTATACCTTCATCGCTCCAATACTCTTAAACTAATAACGGATAACGGTTAACGACTTACCAATCTTTTAACCATATTTGCACCTGAATTAATTTTGTATTTTAATTCTTGATTTCATGAATGTAAAAATTTCTCTTCCGGATGGAAGTGTGCGGGAGTACCCGCAAGGTGTTAAAGGTTCGGAGATAGCATCAAGCATCAGTGAAGGTTTAGCACGCGTTGCCCTGGCAATTGAAGTAAACGGTGAAGTAAGAGACCTGGCCAGACCTATTGACCAGGATGCATCAGTAAAGATTCTCACGTGGAATGACAAGGGAGGTAAATCTACCTTCTGGCACTCATCAGCTCACTTACTGGCAGAAGCGTTGGAAGCACTCTATCCCGGAGTTAAATTCGGTATAGGTCCTGCGATCGACAATGGCTTCTACTATGATGTTGATCTGGGAGATCGTCCGTTCGGTGAAGAAGATCTGGCGGCTATAGAAGCCAAGATGAAAGAGCTTGCCAAGAAGGAGAGTATATACTCCCGCAGGGATGTAAGCAAAGCCGAAGCACTGGATTTCTTCACGAAGAAAGGTGATGAATACAAGCTTGAACTTATCAACGATCTGAAAGACGGAAGTATAACTTTTTACGAGCAAGGTAATTTTACCGATCTCTGTAAAGGTCCGCATATACCCAACACCGGTTTTGTAAAAGCCGTAAAACTTCTCAACGTAGCTGGTGCATACTGGCGCGGGAACGAGAAGAACAAAATGCTGAAACGCATTTACGGTATAACTTTTCCAAAGCAGAAAGAGTTGGAAGAGTATCTCCATGTACTTGAAGAAGCGAAGAAGCGTGATCACCGTAAACTCGGAAGAGAACTTGAATTGTTTGCTTTTTCTGAGAAAGTGGGCATGGGTTTGCCGCTGTGGCTTCCGAAAGGAACCATTCTTCGCGAGCGCCTTGAGCAATTTCTGCGTAAAGCACAGATCAAAGCCGGATACGATCCGGTTGTTACACCGCATATTGGTGGCAAGTCACTCTATGTTACGTCAGGTCACTACGAGAAGTATGGTAAGGATTCTTTCCAGCCTATACATACTCCGGACGAAGGCGAAGAGTTCTTGTTGAAACCGATGAACTGTCCGCATCACTGTGAGATATATAAAACGAAGCCGCGTTCTTATCGCGACCTCCCGGTACGTCTGGCAGAGTTCGGGACAGTATATCGTTACGAACAGAGCGGTGAGCTTCATGGCTTGACACGCGTGCGCGGATTTACCCAGGATGATGCACACATCTTCTGTCGTCCGGATCAGGTAAAAGAGGAATTTATCAAAGTTATAGATCTCGTGTTGCTGGTTTTCAGATCACTTGGGTTTGAAAATTATACCGCACAAGTATCACTGCGTGATCCGGAGAATAAAGTAAAATATATAGGTGAAGATCACCTGTGGGAGAGAGCCGAACGCGAAATACAAGAGGCTGCCGATGAGCGCGGTCTGCAAACTGTAGCCGTGCAAGGTGAAGCTGCATTCTACGGACCGAAGCTTGACTTCATGGTGAAAGATGCATTGGGTCGTAGCTGGCAGTTGGGTACCATCCAGGTAGATTATCAACTTCCGCAGCGCTTTGAACTTGAATATGTAGGTTCTGACAATCAGAAGCACCGCCCGGTAATGATTCACCGTGCTCCGTTCGGATCACTGGAAAGATTCGTTGCCGTTCTCATAGAACACTGCGCGGGTAATTTCCCGCTGTGGCTGGCACCTGATCAGATTGCTGTTCTTCCTATATCCGAACGCTTCAATGACTACGCGAAGCTCGTTTATGAAAAATTGAAGGAGCAGGACATCCGCGGTATATTGGATGATCGCGATGAAAAGATCGGTCGGAAGATACGGGATGCAGAAACTAAAAAGATCCCGTACATGCTGATTGTAGGGGAGAAAGAGGTGGCCGAAGAGAAAGTTGCCGTGCGTAAACATGGCCAAGGAGACCAGGGAAGCGTGTTATTGGATGAATTTGTGAGCAAATTCAGGACAGAATGTGCTGCACCCAATTGATCCTTTTATAAGTACTTGTATTTTTGATGTAAATAGCGATATTTGCACCCTGTTTTTTGTGGACTTAAACATTTAGAATTATTAACAGCAGTAATACCAACAGACCTAGCAATTTTAGCAGGCCTCCACGCAGAGGACCTCAGAAACCTGAGGAACCGTATCGAATTAATGAAAGAATAACGGCACAACGGGTTCGGGTAGTAGGCGAGAACATCAAGGTAGATGTATATCCTATACAGCAAGCCATTAAGTTGGCGCAGGAGCAGGGATTGGATTTAGTTGAAATTTCACCTAATGCAGACCCTCCGGTATGTAAGGTTGTTGACTACTCGAAATTTAAGTACGAACAGAAGAAGAAGCAGAAGGAAATTAAGGCGAAGACCGTGAAAGTGGTGATCAAAGAGATCCGCTTCGGTCCGAATACCGATGATCATGATTTTAACTTCAAGTTGAAACATGCCATTTCGTTTCTTCAGGAAGGTGCCAAAGTAAAAGCTACTGTATTCTTTGCCGGCCGATCCATTGTGTACAAAGAACGCGGAGAGATTCTCCTGCTGAAGTTTGCACAGTTGCTCGAAGAACATGGCAAAGTAGAGCAGATGCCTAAACTTGAGGGTAAACGCATGAGTATCATGCTGATGCCGAAGGCCAAGAAGTAAGTCTTGAAAGTTTAATTTTTATACAATGCCTAAATTAAAAACAAAATCAGGAGCCAAGAAGCGCTTTAAAGTGACTGGCACTGGTAAGATTAAGCATAAGCGTGCTTTCAAAAACCATATCCTGACTAAGAAGGAGACCAAGCAGAAGCGCAGGCTGAGCAACAAGTCTCTGGTGAAAAAGTCAGACATGGCGAATGTAAAAGCAATGCTTGTTCTTTAATCTCAGGTTCAAATGTTTAACCCGGATGCTGGCCTAAAGATTCACAACTAAAGTGGACGCCATCAGCCAAAAAATGTAAAGTAAAATGCCAAGATCAGTCAACAATGTAGCCTCAAGAGCAAGACGTAAACGCATCTTGAAGCTGGCCAAAGGTTTCTTTGGTCGTAAAAAGAATGTTTGGACGGTAGCAAAAAATGCCGTTGAAAAAGGTTTAGGATACGCTTACCGCGATCGTAAACAAAAGAAAAGAGAGTTCCGCAGCGTGTGGATCGCTCGTATCAATGCCGGTGCTCGTATTCATGGATTATCATATTCTGAATTGATGGGTAAACTTAAGAAATCAGGTATTGATTTGAATCGTAAAGTATTAGCTGACTTAGCGATGAACCATCCTTCTGCATTCGAAGCTATCGTGAAGAAGGTGAAGTAATTGCTTATCAAATAAATATTTAAGGGGGACTGATAGTCCCCTTTTTTGTTTTATCAAATTTAGCCTATATTCGGGGGAGCTGATTTTTTAGACTATAGAATGGTTTTTTTTTAGATAAGTTAACAGAGTGCCTACATTCAGCATCAATTTCCTAACTTTCAAGTCCTGTCAGGGTAACTATGCATAACCAACCCTACCATAAGCAGAGGCTTGAGAAAGACTCATCAGAGATCCCGAATGTTCAGGTTGAGGTAGAAAATCCTTTTCCTGGCCTGCGCCCTTTTTCAATTGATGACAGTCATCTTTTCTTTGGTCGCGAAGGACAAATTGATGAGATACTCTTCAAGCTGGCACGTAACAGGTTTGTTACGGTAATGGGATATTCAGGAAGCGGTAAGTCTTCCCTGATGGCGTGTGGTCTTGTTCCGGTTTTATACGGAGGCTTTGTTACTGAATCGGGTACAGAATGGAATGCGATAACGGCACGCCCGGGTTCAGCACCCATCCATAGCCTGGTTGAGGCTATACTCGAATACATGGTGAAGCATCACCATATACCGGTATCCGAAGCATCGGTGCACCGGCCGATGATCAACTCTATACTTCGCAGCGGTCCGCAGGGATTACTCGAAGTATCCAAGTATATTCAGCGAAACACATCCGAGAATATTTTCTTTCTTATCGATCAGTTCGAAGAGATATTCCGCTATCGCGATCATGTCGACAGCGACATACAGAATGATGCACAGCTATATGTAAGTATGTTTATGACAGCCGTGCAGCAACGCGAAGTGCCTATATATGTAGCGCTGGCGATGCGCTCGGATTTTATAGGAGAGTGTTCCATTTTTCCGGGACTAACCAAACTCATCAACAGCAGTAACTATCTTATTCCGCAGATGATGCGGGAGCAGAAGAAAGCTGCCATCGAAGGACCTATAGCAGTAGCGGGTGGTAAAATATCGCAGCGATTGGTGAAACGATTGCTGAGCGATATGGGCGCAGACCAGGATCAGCTTCCCATCCTTCAGCATGCGCTGATGCGTACGTGGGATTACTGGCTGAAGAATCACGAAACCGGTGAGCCGGTAGACATTCGCCACTATACGGCTATTGGTAAAATATCAGAAGCACTTTCGCAGCACGCCAACGAAGCCTTCGATGAACTTTCGTTGCGCAGTAAAGCTATAGCCGAAGTACTTTTCAAAAGTATAACAGAAAAAAATCAGGAGAATCGCGGTATGCGCAGGCCCTGTCAGCTGGCACTCATTGCACAGCTGGCAGAAGCGAGCGAAGAAGAAGTGATCGAAGTGGTGGAACAATTTCGAAAGCCCGGTCGCTCATTCCTGATGCCGGCTGCACATATACCTCTCAATGGAGATTCGATCATCGAGCTGTCGCACGAAAGTCTGATTCGTATCTGGAACCGACTCGAAGTATGGGTTGAAGACGAGTTCGAATCAGCAACGATGTATAAACGCTTGTCCGATGCAGCGGCCATGTATCAGATCGGTAAGACAGGTTTGTGGAGAACACCCGATCTGCAACTGGCATTAAACTGGCAGAAGAAGCAGAAGCCTACACGCGAATGGGCACAACGATACGATGAAGCATTTGAACGTGCTATCGTTTTTCTGGATACGAGTCGGATCACATACGAAGCCGAATTAAAAAATCAGGAGATGATGCAGAGACGTGTTCTTCGAAGAACGCGTGCCACGGCTATCATTCTCGGTATAGCATTTCTGATCGCTATACTTTTCTTTGTGTATGCCTACTTGCAAAAACTTCAGGCTGATGCCGATCGCGAGTATGCTGATATACAAAAGAACGAAGCGCAGGTTCAGCGCGAAGAAGCACTCAAGCAGAAGAAAGAAGCCGAGAAGCAGCGCACCGATGCTATTGCTGCGCGCGACCTGGCCGATGTATATAACAAGGAACTACAATCGACCATCACACAGCTTGAAACAGCCAAAGGCGATGTGGAACGCGCCCTTGTAAAAGCAAGAAGCGAAGAACAAAAAGCTATACTGGCCAACGAAGAAGCACAGCGAAATCTTGACTTCGCCAATCTTAAAAAAGATGAAGCGGATTTGAACTGGTTGTTTGCCAAGAACCAGCTTATGCTGCGTGTAGCCCAGGTGTTGGCAACAAAGTCGGTACAGGAAGACGATGATAAAGATCTCGCGGCATTGCAGGCTATGCAGGGACACATCTTTCATAGAAGATATAGCGGTAAAAAGTATGACCCCTATATATACCGCGGACTGTATAGCGCTCTTACCAAAATTATTGGCTCCAGCTATAACGCCATGAAAGTTCAAGGGCCGCCACGCGTACACATGCGCTCGCTGGTGGTATCTGAAAAAGATAACAGCTTCTTTGTATCCGGGGCAGATGGTCGCATTTATCGTGGTGACTATGACAAGCTCAACAACTCGGCAACCGGGTTTGCTACACCGTATCCAAGTAAAGTTATAGCACTCAGTAAAGATGAAAGTTTCCTGGTGAATGGAAGTGATTCTTCCTTTGTACAGATCTATAGTTTGCAAAGCAAAGCGAAACCGAGAGTGATCAAAGGATTTAAGGGCGCAACGAACGATATAGAATTTCTGCCGGATAACTCGGGCTTTATTATAGCCAGTGCTGATAAGACGTTGTCGTTCGTGAATCATGTTACAGGGGATATAAAAACACTCGTTACACTTCCGTTCGAACTCAAATCGATCAGTATACATCCGAATGGTAAATCGTTGATAGGAGGTACATGGTCCGGGTTGCTTATACAGGTAAACCTGGCAGACAACTCATATGCCACGCTGGCAACAGAAAGCTCCAGCAGGATTTTATCTGTGAAATATAGTCCCAGTGGAAATCTTCTCGCGTACGGAGTGGATGTCTTGTCAAACAAACGCGGCATTGTAAAGCTGTATGATTTTACAACACAGGAGACGCGGCAGTTCTCAGGACATCGTGCCGGTGTTTACGATGTGGAGTTTAGTCCCGATGAGAAATTACTGGCGAGTGCCGGACTCGATAAACGACTGCAGCTATATGTATTGGACAACCCGGAAGATCTGCCGGTGGAGATGGAAAATAACAATGGATTTGTGTGGGATATAGCCTTTGCCAAGGGATCGAATCTGTTGATAGCAGCATGCTCCGAATCTGAGATACGGGTTTGGCCAACCGACCCTTCGCTGCTGGCCGATCAGATTTGTCCGAATATCACCCGGAAGAATATGACGCAGGATGAGTGGACGAAGTATGTAGGAAATGATGTTGAATATGAAAATACTTGTACCGGTTATTGATTGTTAACAGCGAATGATAAGACCTATACCTAAATTCTTATTCAGTTGTGCATTGTTCTGGAGTGCATGTTTTTCAGCATCGGCTCAGAATGAATGCGAGCTTGTGTTGAATCGGGCGATCGAAGAATTTAATGCCGGTCATCACTATGGTATACCGGCTATGCTGAGTGAATGCCTGGAGAAAAATCAGAACCGGGAGTGGCGGCAACGGGCGTATTTATTGTTAGCGGAAACTTACTTGTTACTCGAAGATCCGTTTGGTTCTGAGAAAAGTTACCTGGAAGTATTACGAGCCAATCCCGAATACCTGACGGATGAGAAACGCGATCCCATTGACCTGGTATATCTCAGCTCTAAATTTACATCAACCCCTATATTTTCACTGTCCGTAAAAATTGGCCCAAATATCTCGATCATCCGGAAGCTGGCAGATCGCGGTACGTATGCTGACGATGTACGCAAACGCTATATATTAAAGCCCGGCTTTCAGGCTGGTGTAGGGCTGGACTGGCACTATAACGAAAACCTGAGCGCGGTGCTCGAAGGTAATTTTGTGTTCTCATCTTACAAGCAACGCATCAACGGGCAATTCGGTCGCGATGAATCTTCTTTTCACGATCGCCAGACGTGGATACGCATGCCGCTATCCGTGAAATATAGTGCTTCACAAGGACAGTACAGACCGTATGGCTATGCCGGTGTTTCATTTGATCTGTTGCTTGGCGATCGGGCTACCATCCAGTATAAAGATCAGAACTTTAATCCGGAAACGCAGCGCGTGGAGAGTATAGATCGCGAAAGTCCTACGCTCAAGTATAAATCAAAACGCAATGCTGTAAACTACTCCCTGTTTGTGGGCGGTGGTGTGAAGTATAAGATTAAGCTCGACTATATCTTTGCTGATCTCCGTTACTCGTTCGGCATGACCAACATCGTAGACGATAACAACAGTATATTTGATTACAACAAAGGAGAGAATCCCACATCCGAAAGCTTTCAGGATTCCGGAGATGGTTCTTTTCGCTGGGCCCATATAGATGATCTTTTCAGAATGGACAATCTTTTTATTTCGGTAGGGTATATACGTCCGCTATATAAACCCCGTAAATTGAAGAATGCCCGTTCCAGAGCCGTATTGCGTTCCATTAAAAGACAAGGCGATGAAGTTAAGGTTGATTAGCATTATAGGGTTGTTCTTCGCTTTTCTTTCCTGTGACTCCAAGAAGGATTTTGAAGACGATAATAGAGATTACTTCATCAAGTATTATGGTGAGGACGGCGATCAGCGCGCAGTGGATATGGTTGTAAATGCCGATGGTACCATCATGATTTTGGCCAATACCACCGTGCCAGGACAGTCACAACGTATACTCATGATCAAAACCGATGCAGAAGGCAATATACTCTGGCAAAAGAAATTTGGCAGTGAACTGGATCTGTTAGGACGTGAGATCGTATCCGAGAATGCGCAGGACTTGGAGCCAACCGCAGACGGTAATTTTCTGATACTGTCCAATATGTATCGTGGTGTAGATGTAACTACCAACGAAGATCAGTATGATTTCAAAGTGATAAAGATAAATGCAGCAGGAGATTCGATCGGAGGGATGGAATTTGGTAACAACGAGCAGAAGTGGAGCACACAATTTGCCAGGTCGATCACCGCATTATCGAATGGCGGATTTATAGTTACCGGTAATTCTACTGATGAATCGATAGCCGTTGATCCGGAGCTAACGCCTCCCGACCAGGAAGATATATTCTCGATCGCCTTCAATAATGATTTTAAAACGGTTGCCTGGACAACGATAGAATTGGGAACACCGGTGGGTGCTACCGGTGAACACTTTGGCTCCGGTATAAAAGTATTTGAAGCATCATCGAACGTCTACTATGTATTCTCGTATTCGGATCGTCAGCTAAAAGGCGAGACTGACTTCGAAGCAAATTTTGAAGTGAACAGTTTCTCGGGAAATGGTATACCACTTGGGGTATCGGATAATGCCGGGAAAGAAACGAGCTGGGAGATTCTGTCCTTTGTTTGTAAAGTGCCCGCTTTGCTGGGAGGAGGTTATTATGAGTTTGGTACATCCGTACCCACGGCAACGGTAACCAGCACCGTAGGGCAGCTATATTTCTGCAAGCGAAACGAGAATTTATCCAAGCAAGGTGAAGGAACCGTGAGCAGCATCTCCGGCCAGTTCACAGCAGTAAGTGTTACACCTTCTGTTTTTTCAGAGGGATTTTTGCTGCTGGCCAACGAGAAGACTACAGCCGGAACAACCATACGACTGATAAAAACGAATCTGAACAGTGAGGCACAATGGTCGGTGAATATGGGATCATTCGATCAGAACAGTATGGGGGCGAGTGTTTCAGAATTACCCGATGGACGCATCCTGATTTTAGGGACAATCGATCTGGAAACCCAGACTAAGATCGGCCTGATGAAGGTAAATTCCCGAGGTGAGTTTTTGAACTAACTATTTACCGAAGCGTACTGTGAGGTTACATTTTCAACCGGAAGTCAATATACTAACCAACTGCCTCTCTGCCATGGCGTTAAGAAAGACATTATTATATACTATCTGGACGCTGTCGTTGGCGGTAGCCCTACCGTTAGGTCATGCCTTTGGCCAATGCAGTATCACTAATCTCAACGCAGTATATTGTGCTGATGATGCTTCCGTAGCACTTACGGGCGGCACAAATTACTATGGACCCGGTATAAGCGGCACAACATTCTCGCCAGCTTCAGCGGGTGCAGGTACACACAAAGTCTATACTACCGATGGAACAACATCTTCTTATACTGTAAACACTACCGGTACATTTAGTCCGGTAACACTTACCAGTCCTACAACACTAACCATCGGAGTAAGTATATCGGTACCCATTGGTATAGGATTCAATTTCAATTTTTACGGAAATACCTTTTCATCCGTTCGCGTGTTTGATAACGGGTTTATCCGTTTCTCCGGAACCAATGCTACTCCGGTACCACAGACTATTCCCAACACAGTTCCTCCCAATGACATTGTTGCTATTGCCTGGGCCGACCTGGATGCATCTACCGGAACCATACGATACCAGACGATGGGGACAGCACCATTGCGTGTGCTGGTGATCGAGTATAACAATGTACAGTTCACGAACAACACGTCCGACTATGTTACGTCTCAGATTCTTTTATATGAGACAACAAACATCATTGAAATACACTCTACGCATATAGGTTCCGATGGCAGTGCCCAGACCATGGGGATTGAGAACGCAGCCGGTACGGCTGCCGCGACAATCGCATCGCGTAACAACCAGATATTTACAGCCGATAATGATTATGTAGGATTCTTTCCATCCTGTACATCCGTTCGATCAGTAACGGTTAATGCCGTTCCGAATACATCTCTGGCAGTATCTCCGGCAACAACATCGATTTGTCCCGGAGCAACAGTAGGAGTGACCGTTGCTAATTCAGAGGTAGGTGTAAACTATCAACTGCTTAACAGCGCAGACAACACAGTATTAAGTACATCACAGGCAGGTACAGGAGGAAATCTTGTGTTAACCAGCAGTGCGCTATCCTCAAGTGTTACTCTTAAAGTGAGAGCAACGAATGCAACTACCAGCTGCGATGCAGATCTCACCAATACAGTAGGTGTTACTGTAAATGCTCCACCGGCCATAACAGTGCCTCCGGCAACACAGGCGGTGTGTACAGGTTCTTCGGTAACATTTAACGTTACGGCTACTGGCACCGGACTGAGTTATCAATGGCGCAAAGGCGGAAGTAATATCTCGGGGGCGAACAGCAGCAGCTATACCATAGCGAGCACAGTAGTGGGCGATGCCGGCAGCTATGATGTAATTGTGAGTGGAACGTGTACCCCACCCGTTACAAGTTCAGCAGCTACATTAACAATCAATGCTTTACCAGCCATTACAGCGCAACCAGTAGCAAGCCAGGCAATCTGCGAAGGCAGTGCTGCCAACTTCAGTGTAACCGCCACAGGCGCAGGTTTAACGTATCAGTGGAAGAAGAACGGAATAGATATATCCGGAGCGAACGCAAGTACCTATAGTATACCAACAACATCAACATCCAGTGCGGGTACCTATACTGTTGTGGTAAGTGGTACTTGTTCACCAGCCGTGACAAGCTCGGCATCAGTACTGACCATCAATGAGCAACCAGAAATAATAACGGGTCCATCCAACCAAACGGTTTGCGCGGGACAAAGTGTAACGTTCAGTGTAAACGCAGGCGTAACAACCGGTGCAACCTATCAATGGAGAAAAGGTGGAACTAACATTTCCGGAGCCAACAGCAGCAGCTATACGATAGCAACTACTGCAGCCGGTGACGCAGGAAGTTATGATGTTATTGTAAGTGGAACCTGTACTCCTGCAGTAACAAGTTCAGCCGCTACATTAACGATCAATGCTTTACCCACGATCACAGCACAGCCTGTAGCAAGTCAGGCTATATGTGAAGGCAGTGTGGCTAACTTCAGTGTAACGGCTACCGGTACAAGCTTAACGTATCAATGGAAGAAGAACGGAGTAGATATATCCGGAGCGAATGCAAGCACGTATAGTATACCGACAACATCAACGTCAAGTGCAGGTACTTATACCGTTGTGGTGAGTGGTACTTGCTCTCCATCAGTAACGAGCAGTGCATCTGTACTAACCATTCGCGAACAACCAGAAATCATCACCGGCCCATCCAACCAAACGGTTTGCGTGGGACAGAGTGTAACCTTCAGTGTAAACGCAGGAGTAACAACGGGTGTAACGTATCAGTGGAGAAAGGGAGGAAGCAACATCTCCGGAGCGAACAGCAGCAGCTATACGATAGCAAGCACCGTAGCGGGTGACGCAGGAAGTTACGATGTTATTGTAAGTGGAACGTGTACTCCGTCAGTTACAAGTTCAGCAGCTACCTTAACGATCAATGCTTTACCCGCGATTACGGCACAGCCTGTAGCAAGTCAAGCTATATGTGAAGGCAGTGCGGCTAACTTCAGTGTAACGGCTACCGGTACAAGCTTAACGTATCAATGGAAGAAGAACGGAGTAGATATATCCGGAGCGAATGCAAGCACGTATAGTATACCGACAACATCAACGTCAAGTGCGGGTACTTATACCGTTGTGGTGAGTGGTACTTGTTCGCCATCCGTGACGAGCTCAGCTTCAGTACTGACTATAAGAGAACAACCGGAAATTATAACAGGTCCGTCCAACCAAACCGTTTGTGCGGGACAGAGTGTAACGTTCAGTGTAAACGCTGGTGTAACAACCGGGGTAACCTATCAGTGGAGAAAGGGCGGCAGCAATATATCCGGGGCGAACAGCAGCAGCTATACGATAGCAAGCACAGTAGCGGGTGATGCGGGAAGTTATGATGTTATTGTAAGTGGAACCTGTACGCCATCCATTACAAGTTCAGCGGCAACCTTAACGATCAACGCACTACCAACGATCTCCGCACAACCAGTAGCAAGTCAGGCGATCTGCGAAGGCAGTGCAGCTAACTTTAGTGTAACAGCCACGGGCACAGGCTTAACCTATCAGTGGAAGAAAGACGGTATAGATATATCCGGTGCCAATGCAAGCACCTATAGTATACCAACGACATCAACATCCAGCGCGGGTACTTATACTGTTGTGGTGAGTGGCACATGTTCGCCTTCCGTGACGAGCTCGGCCTCGGTACTGACTATAAGAGAACAACCGGAGATTATCGCTGGTCCATCAAGTCAAACAGTTTGCGCAGGGCAGAGTGTAACCTTCAGCGTAAACGCTGGTGTAACAACCGGGGTAACGTATCAATGGAGAAAGGGTGGAAGCAATATCTCGGGAGCGACCAGCAGCAGTTATACCATAGCAAGCACAGTAGCGGGTGATGCCGGAAGTTATGATGTAGTTGTAAGCGGAACGTGTACGCCTCCCGTTACAAGTTCAGCAGCAACCTTAACGATCAATGCATTGCCAGCGATCACAGCACAACCTGTAGCAAGCCAGGCGATCTGCGAAGGCAGTGCGGCCAACTTTAGTGTAACCGCTACCGGCACAGGTTTAATCTATCAGTGGAAGAAGAATGGAGTAGATATAGTGGGGGCAAATGCAAGTACCTATAGTATACCTGTAACATCAACGTCAAGTGCAGGAACCTATACCGTTGTGGTGAGTGGTACTTGTTCTCCATCGGTAACCAGTGCGGCATCTGTGCTTACCATCCAGGAGCAGCCGGAAATTATAACGGGCCCGGTAAGTCAAACGGTTTGTGTTGGACAAAGCGTAACCTTCAGTGTTAGTGCAGGTGCAACAACCGGAGTAACCTATCAGTGGCGTAAAGGTGGAAGTAATATAGCAGGAGCCAATAGCAGCACCTATACGATAGCAAGCGCTGTAGCCGCAGATGCAGGCAGCTACGATGTAATTGTTGGCGGAACGTGTACGCCAGCGGTAACAAGTTCAGCTGCTACTTTAACGGTAAATACTTTGCCAGCCATCACAGCGCAGCCAGTAGCAAGTCAGGCGATCTGCGAAGGCAGCCCGGCCAGCTTTAGTGTAACGGCAACTGGTACGGGCATAACGTATCAATGGAAAAAGAACGGAGTAGATATCTCCGGAGCGAATGCAAGCACCTATACTATACCAACAACAGTAACTGCCGATGCGGGTACGTATACCGTTGTGGTGAGTGGTACATGTTCACCATCGGTAACCAGCAGCACATCTGTACTGACTATCCGCGAGCAACCTGAAATTATTACCGGTCCGGCAAGTCAGACAGTCTGCGCAGGTCAGAGTGTAACCTTCAGTGTAAACGCTGGAGTAACAACAGGCGTAACCTATCAGTGGCGCAAGGATGGAAGCAACATCTCGGGGGCGAACAGCAGCAGTTATACAATACCAGCCACGGTTGCTGGTGATGCCGGTGACTACGATGTGGTCATTTCAGGAACCTGTACACCTCCCGTTACAAGTTCGGCAGCTACTTTAATTATCAATGCTTTACCGGCTATTACAGCACAACCTGTAGCAAGCCAGGCCATCTGCGAAGGCAGTGCAGCTAATTTCAGTGTAACGGCTACAGGCACAGGTTTAGCTTATCAGTGGAAGAAGAACGGAGTAGATATCTCCGGAGCGAATGCAAATACATATTCAAAAGCAAGTACTTCTGCATCTGATGCGGGTACCTATACCGTTGTGGTGAGTGGCACCTGTTCGCCATCGGTAACCAGTACCGCATCCATACTCACGATTCAGGAACAACCTGAAATTATAACGGGCCCGTCAAGTCAAACGGTTTGTGCCGGACAGAATGTAACCTTCACTGTAAACGCCGGTGTAACAACCGGTGTAACATACCAGTGGAGAAAAGGCGGAACGAATATAGCAGGAGCAACCAGCAGCAGCTATACCATAACCGGTACCGTTGCTGGCGATGCCGGTAATTATGATGTGGTGATCTCGGGAACCTGTACACCTCCCGTTACAAGTGCAGCAGCTACTTTAACGATTAATGCTTTACCAGCCATTACGGCTCAACCTGTAGCAAGCCAGGCGATCTGCGAAGGCAGTGCAGCTAATTTCAGTGTAACGGCTACAGGCACAGGTTTAACCTATCAGTGGAAGAAGAACGGAGTAGATATCTCCGGAGCGAATGCAAATACATATTCAATAGCAAGTAGTTCTGCATCTGATGCGGGTACCTATACCGTTGTGGTGAGTGGCACCTGTTCGCCATCGGTAACCAGTACAGCATCCATACTCACGATTCAGGAACAACCTGAAATTATAACGGGCCCGTCAAGTCAAACGGTTTGTGCCGGACAGAATGTAACCTTCACTGTGAACGCCGGTGTAACAACCGGTGTAACGTACCAGTGGAGAAAAGACGGAACGAATATAGCAGGAGCAAACAGCAACAGCTATACCATTACAGGTGTTGTTGTTGGTGATGCAGGAGATTACGATGTAGTTGTATCCGGAACGTGTACACCTTCCATAACAACTTCAGCAGCTACATTAACCATAAACGAACTGCCTGCGATTACCGCACAACCTATAGCAAGTCAGGCTATCTGCGAAGGTAGTGCAGCTACGTTTAGCGTAACGGCTACCGGTACAGCCTTGACTTATCAATGGAAGAAAAACGGAGTAGATATAGCAGGCGCAAATGCAAGCACCTATACGATATCAACAACTATAACAGCTGATGCGGGTACCTACACCGTTGTGGTGAGTGGTGCATGTTCACCAGTTGTAACCAGCACAGCATCTGTACTCACAATACAGGAACAACCAGAGATTATCACGGGGCCTGTTGGTCAGACCGTTTGCGCGGGACAGAGTGTAACGTTCAGTGTAAACGCAGGTGTAACAACAGGTGTAACGTATCAGTGGAGAAAGGATGGAACCAATATAGCCGGAGCGAACGGCAGCAGTTATACAATAACAAGCACCGTTGCAGGAGACGCGGGCGACTATGATGTAGTGATCACCGGAACCTGTACACCGCCTGCTACAAGTTCTGCGGCTACACTGATCGTAAATCCGAATCCGGACGCTTACGCGGCCGATGCATCGATCTGTAGTGGAACAACAACGAACATCGCCATCACCAATCCGAATGGTGTTTCAGGAACTACATTTACCTGGACGGTTCAAAGTACATCGAACGTAACAGGTGCAGCAGCCGGCAGTGGCAACCTGATCGCACAAGCACTGACAGTTACGAATGGTGTCTCAACAGGAAGTGTTACGTACCTCATCCAGCCTGCAGCAGCAGGTTGTAACGGTATAGCGTACGCAGTAAATGTTACGGTTAAACCTATACCAACCGTAGCAGCATCCGATCAAAGTATATGTTCCGGTAATGCTACCAGTGTTGCCATTACCAATCCGAATGGTGTAGCAGGAACTTCTTTCAGCTGGACGGTTCAGAGTACATCCAACGTATCAGGCGCAGCAGCAGGAAGTGGCTCAACGATTGGCCAGGTGCTTACAGCAACCGATGGTATAAATGCAGGTAGTGTAGTATATCGCATCGTTCCGACAGCCAACGGCTGTTCCGGTAACTATATAGATGTTACGGTTACAGTTGAACCGAAACCGACTATCACAAATCCGCCAACAACATTGATCCAGGAAATATGCAGCGGTACAGCGCTTAACTTCTTGCCGACTTCTTCCATTACGGGAACAACCTTCAACTGGACATCGTCTGTGATCGGAACACTTTCCGGTATCAGTGCTTCCGGCAGCGGAGCCATTACGGATACACCGGTGAATGCCACCAACACGAATGCAGTTATTATATATACCATTACACCTTCGGTAGGAGGTTGCTCGGGAACACCGGTTAACCTGGTAGTTACTGTAAGACCATTGCCTACTGTTACGGCAACTCCGCAGACTATATGTTCCGGTCAGACAACTTCGATCGCTATATCCAATCCGAATGGCGTAACCGGAACAACCTATACCTGGATCGTTCAGGGTTCATCGAATGTATCCGGAGCTTCGGCTGGCAGCGGCTCGACCATCAGCCAGGCGTTAACCAATGTTGACGGTGTTACCAACGGAACTGTAACCTATAGAATTACAGCATCATCCAACGGTTGCCCTGGAGCACCGTACGATGTAACCGTAACCGTTAAACCCGTGCCGGTTGTTACCAACGATCCCATCGAACTGGCGCAACAATTATGTAGCGGACAAGCGCTTAACTTTATACCGACTGCAAGTATTGCAGGGGCATCGTTTACATGGACAAGCAGTATAACCGGTCCGATTACGTCAGGCGTTACAGCATCAGGTGCCGGTAGCATTACCGACACGCCGGTAAATACGGGTAACGTTTCTGGAACCGTGACCTATAGAATTATACCGAATCATAACGGTTGTGACGGGCAGGCTGTAAACCTGGTGGTGCTGGTGAAACCATTGCCTTCAGCATCGGCTAATGATATTACGATCTGTAGCGGGGAAACAGCTGTTGTTACTATACTTCCTTCACCACAAAATGTATCGGGTACAACATTCCAGTGGACCGCAGCACCAACTACCAATGTAATCGGTGCGGCTAACGGAAACGGTTCGGTGATAAGCCAGATTCTGAGTACTTCAAATGCGTCTATCGGTACCGTTGTATATACGATCTTACCTTCAGCCAATGGCTGTGATGGTCCAACCTCTACGGTTACAGTAACGGTGAATCCGAAAGTTACGGTTAACGCGGGCGCTGACTTTGCAGTTTGTGAAGACGCTACAATGCCCATGGCTATACCGTTGAACGGTACGATCGGAGGCAGCGCATCCTCCGCCAACTGGTTTATCAAGACTGGTGATGGTTCCGTTTCAGTAAGTATAACTTCAGGAGGCAGCGTTACGGCAACCTATACCGCAGTAGACTCTGACGTGACCAATGGATTTGTAGAATTATACCTGGTGACCGATGATCCGGATGGAGTATCCGGTCCATGTTCATCGTTGTCCGACACATTAACAATATTCCTGAACAGACGCGCGCGAATTTTACCGCTGGCAGACCAGGTGGTGTGTGAACCTTCATTGATTAACCTCTCGGGCGACATCAGCGGAAGCGCAACGTCAGGTTCATGGAGTGCCGTTACAACGGCAGGAGGTACATTGTCTATCAGCAGTGTTACCGGCAATACCATTACGGCTAATTACGGAGTACTTGCTGCCGATGTAGGTAATACATTAACGTTCCGCCTCTCTACAAACGACCCGGATGGCGCGGGACCTTGTACGATTGTTACGGAAGACCTAGATGTACATATAAATGAGTCAGCTAAAGTATCAGCTGGTGCGGACTTTGAAGTGTGTGAAGACAAACAGGTTAACCTGAACGGTAGCTTCTCCGGCACCACATCATCGGTTACGTGGAGCGGTGGTTCCGGAAGCGCGCAATTTGCTGACGTAAATAATCCGACTACAGTATATACATTAACATCTGCCGACAGAGCTGCCGGAAGTATAGTGTTGACTTTAACAACGAACGATCCGGATGGCGTATCAGGTCCTTGTACCAGTGTATCGGATGATGTGCTCGTTAAAGTAAATCCATTACCACAGCCACTCATCTTCGGTCTGGAAAGTTCGTATGCAGAGAATGATGCTCCGGATCCTTTATCAGGTGTACCATCGGGAGCCGGATACTCAGGCGTGTTTACCGGTTCGGGTATTCAGTCGGGTACTAACATCTTCGATCCTTCTATCGCCACCATCGGTTTCAATACTATATATTATACGGTTACCAATACCACCACCGGATGTATCGGTGTAACCAGCGCGACAACCGTTGTGAACCCGATCACGGATATTGACTTTACTATTGAAGACGCTATCGAAGACGGAACCGGTGCATTGAAAATTTGTGCAGAGAATGGGTTGAAGCAACTGATCGGTATACCGGCTCACACCACCGGTTTCCCTACGACAGAATTTACCAGTCTCACGGCCGGTTTAACTGTGAACCTGGTAGATGAAAATTGGTATGTGAATACCGACAATGTAATTGCCGGTTCCTACTTTGTAAAATATACCTATACCAACGGGTTGGGAGCAACGTCTGAATTTATACGCAAGATCGTAGTGTATGCAGCTCCGCGTGCAATCATCCTCACCAACAACGCGTGCGTGACCGATGCTGCCAAGTTTGCCAGTATATCCGATATTCCGAACAATACATTCAATAGTAAGATCATACAGTATCTGTGGAATTTCGACTTCGGTGGTTTGACCAGTGCAGACTCCGCTACTTCGCTGGTGTATAACGAGCCGGGTATATATGATGTGGTACTGACGGTAACAACCGATGAAGGATGTTCAGACAACGTAACACACAGTATACAGGTAGGTCCGCAGCCGAAAGTTGATTTCGACTGGACAAAGATTTGCAGCGGACAGACTACACAGTTCGTAGACAAGTCCAGTATATCACTGGGATCAATCGTACAGTATGGCTGGGATTTTGACGATGGCGATGTGTTGCCGCTTGGTAATAAAGATACCATGGTTCCGCCAGACCCTCGCACGTCCAACACCTATAACAATCCACACCACAAGTATGCATCGTTTCAGGCGTACAATGTAACGCTGAGCGTGAAGACCGATGTAGGTTGTTTAAAAGATACGACCCGCCAGATTTATATAGTAGACTATAACCAGCCAGTATCGGATAACGGATACGAAACTGATTTTGAAGCCGGCCAGGGTACATGGATACGCGTGGAGGAAGCCAACCAACAGTCAAGCTGGATATTCGGTGCAGTTGATGGACAGAATATCAACCAGGCTTACTCGGGAACCAATGCTTGGTGGACCGGTGGTAATACCGTTGCGGCCAACAATTATATAAGTACCTATTATCCGAATGAACAGTCTTATGTGATTGGTCCGTGCGTGAACCTCGAAGGATTGAAACGTCCGATGGTTGCATTGAAATACTGGTCTGATTCCGACAAGAACTTTGACGGTGCCGTGTTACAATATTCATCCGATGGAGGTCGCTCGTGGGAAACTGTTGGTACCGATAATGGTGAAGGTATAGAATGGTATAATGGTTCTGACCTGAGTGGTGAGCCGGGCGGACAGGACAACTATGCGTGGACCGGTACAACCAGCGGCTGGAAAGATGCACGCTTCAACCTGAACGAACTTCCGAAAGATACCGTGGTGTTCCGTATAGCCTTTGGTAGTAACAGCGATAACAACCCGGGTACCGTATCAAACGGTTTTGCCTTCGATGATATATATATAGGAGAGAAGAACCGGAACGTATTGATAGAGCACTATACCAACGATGGCAGTTCGTCCTTCCAGTTATCAGAAGAATATATAGATGAGCTTCCATCGAACGACTTCATCAAGCTGCAATATCACCTGGAATCACCAGGGCTCCAGGATGCCATCAATGCCGCGAATCCGATCGATAACAACGCGCGTGCGCAGATCTATGGTATACGACAACCGCCAGCTACCATTATGGACGGTATATTGAATGAGTACTATGGAAAAGACTTCAACGGCTTTACCGGTAACATCACCACGGTAGACATCGACCGCAGATCACTCGAAGATCCTTCGTTTGATATTACGATCGACATTGATGGTACAACGGCAGCCGATGTATTGAAAGCCGATATACAGTATACCTTTATCGATAAGATCAACTCGTTTACACCTCCGGTAATTTTGCAGGCAGCGTTGGTGGAGAATGGTGTTAATGGTAACAAGTTCTCGAT
Source organism: uncultured Chitinophaga sp. (assembly GCA_902168205.1). Taxonomy (GTDB): domain Bacteria; phylum Bacteroidota; class Bacteroidia; order Cytophagales; family Cyclobacteriaceae; genus Ohtaekwangia; species Ohtaekwangia kribbensis. The sequence continues at coordinate 1,960,577 of CABHOK010000003.1, forward strand.
GCGTAAACTGTTATATGGTCCGGAAGGATTTATTATAACCGATCCGCTGGTTGCCGGTACATCCGTAACCTATAGCAAACCGGATGCGGAAGAAACACACCAGCTGGCAACTCCGATCGCGAATGGCGACAGCCTGTATATTATTGCTTTTGCTCAGGACAAGCAGACGCGCAGAATTCTGCAGTCGGTAATTATGAAAGTGGAGCAAACAAAAGCTTCGCAGACGCCTGTCGGTATACCAGATGATCCGGCTGTAGCGGCTTTGCAGGATCTGAAAATATATCCGAACCCGGCTTCGCAGAATATCAAGTTATACCTGGGCGATAAACTGAATCGTGATTATACCTGGAAGCTGATCGACCAGCGCGGCATAACAATATTGAACGGTGATGTGAACCGCGACCTGACGTCACCACAACTGATTGATGTTACCCGCATAGCCAACGGTATATACTTCATGGCTATACAAACCGGTGACAGATCGGTGCTCTATACCAAAATAGCGGTAATGAATCAGAACTAGATAAACTGTATCACGCTGCCGGAAGTCCTTCTTTGGATAACTCCGGCAGCATGCTATAGCATTGATCGATAAAATCGTTGGCGATACGTTCCACTTCAACCAGGTTTGTTTCCTGTTTACTGTTCTCTTCAATAAACACAATATCACTGCGAAGCGAGTCGAGTCCCATCAGGATGAACGAAGGTTTGATCTGGTGCGCCAGTCGCGAAAGCTTTATCCAGTCATGGCCATCCATGGCAGTCTTCATATCTTCCAGCACCTGCGGTATAGTTTGAATAAACGTGAGTACCATCTCGCGGATAAACTCTTCGTTGTTTCCGGATACGGACCGCAGATAGGCCAGGTTGTAAGTAGGAACCACCTTCATGGCGGCAGGCCGCAGCTCGGTAGAAGGTTTTATCTTCAGATCATCAAATAACTTTTGGTACAGGTCTTCCGGAGTAAAAGGTTTCGGAAGGTAATCGTTCATGCCGGCCGCTATACATTTCTCAACATCTTTGGCAGTAGCATTAGCCGTAAGCGCAATGATCGGCAGGTTGGCCGATTGCTCCATCATGCGGATCGCCTTGGTAGCTTCGAAGCCATCCATCACCGGCATCTGCACGTCCATCAGTATAACATCAAAGTAATTGTTCTTGATCTTCTCGATGGCTACCAGTCCGTTCTCGGCTTCATCAATAAAGCATTGCCATTTCTTTAATATACTCTTGGCGTAGAGCCGGTTTATATCATTGTCTTCTACCAACAGCACCCGCAGTTGTGATGTGTTGGTATCTTTCAACGTCTTGTCTTTACGAGGTATAGCCTGCGTTATATCATTTACTTTTCCGATCGCATACGGAATGGTAACCATAAAAGTAGAGCCCACGTGCTCTTTACTCACCACGTGTATCTTTCCATTCTGCAACTCAACCATTTGTTTAACAATGGTAAGACCAAGCCCCGTACCTCCATAACGCCTGGTAACACTGGCATCGGCCTGGCTGAAGCTTTCGAAAATCGTAGTGAGTTTTTCTTCGGGTATACCTACACCCGTATCAGTAACTTCAATGCGTACCCAGCACACACCACGTTGTTCCCGCTCAGCCGTACATTTTATCTGGATGGAACCGGTGTGCGTAAACTTTACTGCGTTGCTGATCAGGTTGATGAGAATCTGATTTAAACGCACCGGGTCGCCCAGCAATATCTTGTTTAACTTTTCGTCAATGCGATAGTCGAGCGCGATCTTCTTCTCCTTCGCCTGGTACATAAAGGTACTGATGAGCGAGGGGAGGAGATCTTTCAGGTTGAACGCTATCTTTTCAAAGCGGAGTTTGCCCGATTCGATCGCTGCCAGGTCCAGAATGTCATTGATAATAACTTTCAGGTTTTCAGCAGAGTGTTTGATCGCATTTAAATAGGTTTCGCGTTCTTCCGGACTCGGGCTCTGACTCAACAGGTTCGCCATCCCCGCTATACCATTGATAGGCGTGCGTATTTCGTGACTGATGTTGGCGAGGAATTGCTCTTTTGCTTTTTGCAGACGCACCAGTTCAGACTCATTCTCCTTGCGTTGTGTTACATCACGGCAGTCGAGTATAAATCCTTTAAGTCCTTGCTTGTGTCGGAGATTTATAGCGTTGAATTCCAGGAATCTATAGGTAGTATCTTTACAGAGAAACTGGAACTCTACTTTTTCAGTATACGCACGCTTCTGACTTTGTTTGAGTTTCTTCTGGAAGTCTTCGCGTGTGTCGGGAAGTATATAGTCGAAGAAGTTTTTTCCGATAAGACTTTTGGAACGATAGCCGAGTGTTTCACTGGCAGAGGCATTGTGGTAATGAATCTTACCGCCATAGTCTACAATGAAGATGATATCGGAACCATCTTCCACTACGGATTCATAGAATGATCCTTTCTTAACGTACTGCTGTAGGTTCATGTCAGATGCCGATCGTCTCCATCTCCTTCAGATACCGGTATAAAGATGACTTGCCGATGTCGAGCCTGCGCGCGACTTCCAGCACATTGTTATCATATTTATTCAGGTAGTGTCGGATTATGCGATACATAAATTCCTGCATGGTCATCTCTTGGTATAGGAATGATTCCATGCGGGTCGTGCTGTTAAAGCTTATGTCCTGCGGGCGTAACTCTTGTCCTTCAGCCATTACGGCTGCAAGTTCGATCACCGATTTCAGCTCGCGTATATTGCCGGGGAACGGATACTGCAATAACTTCTCTTGTGCCTCCGGACTAATCTTGAGTTTAGCCATCTGGTTATCATGTGCGAATTGATCCAGGAAATGTTTCGCCACCAGGATCACATCTTGTCCGCGTTCACGAAGCGGAGGCAACACAATCGGCAACCCCAGCAAGCGATAGTATAGATCTTCGCGGAAGCGTCCGGACTTTACTTCTTCAGCAAGGTCTTTATGTGTTGCAGCAATAATTCGTACATCAAGTTTAATTACTTGGTTCCCACCGATTCTGGTAATCTCACGTTCTTGTAAAACACGAAGTAATTTTGCCTGCAGGTTCGGATCCATTTCACCGATCTCATCAAGGAAAATAGTACCGCCTTCAGCCTCTTCAAACTTTCCGATCCTGCGCGTAACGGCCCCGGTAAACGCTCCCTTTTCATGACCGAAGAGTTCGCTTTCAATCAGGTCTCTCGGTATAGCAGCAATGTTTACTGCTACAAAGGGTTTGTTCTTGCGTTTGGAATTATAGTGTACAGCCTTGGCAACAAGTTCTTTTCCGGTACCCGTTTCACCGGAGATACTAACGGATATATTCGTCTGAACAGCTTTTTCAAGCAGCGAGAATACACGCTTGATCGCGGGACTTGTACCCACAATGCTCTTTTCGAAAGTATATTTTTCAGAGATCTCTTTCTTGAGGTGATCGATCTCTTTGATGAGCGATGTACGGTTGCGCGCGTTGTTGATCGAGTTCAGAAGTCTGTCCTTCGTCTCATGATCTTTCGCGATATAGTCATAAGCACCGAGCTTCAGAAGTTCAACCGCGGTATGGATCTTCTCTTGAGCCGACACAATGATCACGTTAATGTTGGGATCATGACTGCGTATCTGGCTTAATACCTTTTCGCCCGGCATATCGGGTAACGAATAGTCGAGGGTAATAACCGCCGGGTTCTTGTAGAGGTTCGCCAGACAATCCTTGCCCGAGGTATAGAACTGAACTTCATAATCCGGATTGAGTTCAAGCACATACTTCAGAAACTTGGTATATGCCGGATCATCTTCGACAACAAATATCTTAACGGGATCTTTCTCGTACATGCGCAGGGGTTTGAAAAGTAAATATACAGGTATAACGGCCATTAGCCAAGCAGTTGCAGACGCTGCCGGGGCCGTGATAAATCGTATTCATTTCCGTCAACTTCAGACTATTCAATGTCTCACTGGTAAAAAAATCATTCATGTTGCTCCGCGGAGTAATGGTACATTTTTCCGTATCGTATACCAATATAAAAAATGATAATAGGTAATGTTAAAAAAAGTTTAACGGATTACCGTGAGCATGTATGAATTTTATTGTCTTAAAAGTTTATCAACTTGAAATAATCTGCTTACTTTCGATAGCGAAGCATAGCATACATGATACCTGAATTCCAGACATTAACCGATAGTGAAACTGAACTGATGCTAAAGGCACCGATACTGGTCTGCATTCTTATAGCAGGTGCTGATGGCGACATCGACCGGAAGGAAATAAAGGAAGCGATCGCGATTGTGCGCAAGGAGAAAAAGAACCACACGTTGCTCTCCGGATTCTTTCGCGAGATGGCGCAGGATTTTGAAGACAAGATCAAGATACTCATTCAGAGTTACCCGTTCGAATTGTCCAAAAGAACGCCCCTGATCATTGAAGAGTTGAAGAGCCTGAACCTGCTCTGGAAAAAAATCGATCCGGAATTTTCCATCGCGTACTACGAAATGTTGAAGAGTATCTCCGAACGCATTGCATCTTCATCGGGCGGACTGTGGGGAATAAAAACAGTGGGCTCGGAAGAAGCGCAGTACCTTCACCTTCCGATGATCACCGATCCTGCTAAAAAATAAATCGCTTTTGCTTTTTACTTGATGATCGTTACCGGACAATTTACATCTTTGTACCGGTCTTTGCTTTTTGCCATAAAGTATGTCGTCATCACAATCTTCGCTGTTTGGAAGTTCGGTTATACCGTTCCGACTGGTGTTTCTAATGTGGGCTTCTTTCTATCTCGAATTTGTTTTTGCTTTACCGATAAGTGTGTATGGTATTGAGCCGCGAACCTTTCATGGATTGATCGGCATCTTTACGGCTCCGCTTATTCATGGAGACCTGTTACACCTCATCTCCAATACTATACCGATGCTCTTCCTCGGGTCGGTGCTCTTTTTCTTCTATGGTAAAATAGGAGGGCAGGTATTTTTTCGTTCGTACTTCTGGACAAACATCCTCGTGTGGTTGTTCGCGCGACCGGCCAATCATATTGGTGCCAGTGGTGTAGTATATGGACTCGCGTTCTTCCTGATATCGTTCGGTTTTTTCAGGCGCGACTTTCTTTCCATTATTATATCAGCGATCGTGTTGCTGCTATACGGTGGTGTGTTTTATGGTGTCCTTCCGACTGATCCGCATATATCCTGGGAGTCTCACTTTGCCGGGGCGCTGGTCGGCATTACCACAGCCGTTACTTTCAGCAAGCAGAAGACTGTGAACTGACCCGCACAAGCCGCTAGCTTACGCGTTGTACGTGAAGGTATTACAGATTCAACAGTGCTTCTTTTTAAAATCAAAAAGTATTCGTTTCGCATCTTGATTTTTATTTGATATTTGCGCCTCCGGAAATTTAGTGCGCCATGGATGCAAACGTGAAAAAGATACTGGCTGACCTCAAGAGCAAAAAATATGCACCCGTTTATTTTCTGCAGGGAGAGGAAACTTTCTACATCGATGTTATTGCCGACTATATAGAAGCAAATGTACTCGCTGATGCCGAGAAGGGATTTAACCAGGTGGTAGTATATGGTAAAGATGCTGTGATGGCAACCATCCTCACGCACGCGCGCAGGTTCCCCATGATGGCCGAGCGACAGGTAGTGATTGTAAAAGAAGCGCAGGACATTCCTGATCTTGGTAAAGATGCCGGGGCACGTTTACTACTCGATTACCTCACCAAAGCAGTACCGAGCACCGTGCTCGTGTTCTGTCACAAACATAAAAGTCTTGATAAGCGTAAAGAGCTCGGCAAGAAGATCGATCAGTATGCTGTAACCATCAACACCAAAAAGCTATACGATAACCAGTTGCCTGAATTTGTATCAGAGTACTGTAAAGATAAAAAGGTACCGATCGATGACCGGGCTGTTCAGGCCTTGTGCGAGTTTGTTGGTAACGATCTTCACCGCCTCGCGAACGAAGTAGACAAGATTGTTATATCGTTGCAACCGGGCGAAAGTATCACGGCCGAGCGCATCATGAACCAGGTGGGGATCAGCAAAGAGTATAACATCTTTGAACTACAGAAGGCCATTCTGCAGCGCGACACCGTGTTGGCCAACCGCATTGTAAATTACTTTGAACGCAACACCAAGAAGAACCCGATGATACCAGTGGTGGCGTATCTCTTTTCTTTTTTCAGCAAGCTATTGATGGCTGCCAATGCTACAGACAAGAGTGAGAAGGGACTGGCTAGTGAATTGAAAGTGAGCCCGTATGCCGTGCGTGATTATAGTTTAGCTTTACGACAATTTCCACTTGCAAAGATCATCGATAATATAAGTTCAATCAAAGAAGCAGACCTGAAACTGAAAGGTGTAAACACAGGCTCTGCCGATGAAGGACAGATCTTTCGCGAACTTGTATGGCGCCTCATGAACTGATATATACTATATCCACCAGCCACTAAAAATACTTTGAGACAGTATACCTTCAAGGTACATATCAACCTTAATATGGTAAGCTTTAGGCCATAAGCTTTACGCTTTACACTTTATTACCTACCTTTAAGTCCATGCAAATTCATCCGCGCGGATTTTTTTTAACTCACTTTTTTGGTTCTTTATTTGCAATAATTTTTCAGGTGCGCTGTTTTAAACACAAATCGTATTTACAGTAATGTACAGATTTATCGCTCTTCTATTTTTGATTTTCACCGTTCAACGTATGTATGCGCAGGATCAACTGTCGCAGAACAAAGTTGAAAAGCTTTATCATCGCGGAACAGAACTTGTTCAGCATGCTAACTACGGTGCAGCTCGTGAGGTCTTCTCAGACTTTCTGGCGCAGGCATCGCCTACCGATGCGCGCAGGGGTGAGGCGGAATATTATGTAGCCTTCAGTGCATTGAACCTCGGTCATAAAGATGGTGAAAAGCTTATCGATGATTTCATCGATAACAATCCATCCAGTCCAAAAGCTTCTACAGCGTATTACGATCTTGCCACATTCTTCTATGCAGAAGGTAATTATACCAAAGCCGCCAGCTATTACAAGAAAGTAAATTTCCCGGCACTTACTACCGATCAGCAAAACCAGGGACACTTCAAATGGGGCTATAGCTATTTCAACCAGAAGAAACTGGACGAAGCGCTGGAGCAATTCAACTTTGTAAAGAAGCAAACATCAGCCTATACACCGGCAGCAAACTACTATGCCGGGTTCATCGAATACTCCAAGGGACTATATGATGAAGCACTCACCGATCTGAAGAAAGCAGAGTTGAGTCCTTCGTATGCACCGATCGTTCCGAACCTCATTGCCAATATTTACTATAAACAGAAGAAGTACGATCTCCTCATGGAGTATGCAAACAGTCTGAAAGGTCGCACCGATATAACCAATGCCGATGAGATTGCCATGCTGGTGGCCGAAGCGAGTTACTATAAAGGTGACTTCAAGAAAGCTGTTGAGTCGTATCAAAAATACTTCGACTCGAACGCTAAAGCTGAGAGCGGTCTCTTTTTCCGTGCAGGCTATGCCAACTATGTAACGGGCAACACCGAGCGCGGCATCGAGTACCTCGATAAAGCTGCCGCTTCAAAAGACACCGTGAGTTACTATGCATCATACTACCTTGGTATACTACATTTGAAGAAAGGCAACAAGCCGCTCGCCCTGAATGCATTTGACTATGCCCGCAGAAATCCGAAAGATAAAAGCCTGGTAGAGGAGAGTTCGTTCCAGTTTGCCAAAGTATCGTACGATGTAGGTAAAGCTGACCAGGCGATCAGCGAGTTTGAAAAATTCATCAAGACCTATCCAACCAGCGTGCATGCCAACGAAGTAAAGGAGTTACTCGTGCAGGTATATGTAAATGGTAACAACTTCAATAAAGCGATAGAATATATAGAAGCGTTGCCATCGCGCAACCAGTATATCAACCAGGCATACCAGAAGGCTGCCTACCTGAAAGGAGCAGAGCTCTTTAATAAGGAGCAATACCCCGAAGCCGTGGAGTACTTTACGAAATCGCTCGATCAACCCATTGATAAGAACTATGTAGCATTGGCCAGCTTCTGGAGAGCCGAAGCTTACTCCATGGGAAGAAAGTATAACGAAGCCATCGGTGATTATCAGCGCGTGGTGGGTATAGGTTCATCCATCGATCCGGAGATACTGTTGAAGACCCGTTACGGTTTAGGCTATGCGCACTATAACCTGGAAGCGTATGATAAAGCGCTCTATAATTTTAAAGAGTTTGTTAACAAAGCCAACAAAAACACACCGAACTATGCTGACGGACTAGTGCGTCTTGCCGACTGCTATTATGTAAGCAAGCAATACGATGAAGCGCTTGCTACCTATAACAAAGCGAAAGCTGCGGGTACAGGCGATGCAGACTATGTATTGCTGCAGGCCGGTATCATGAGTGGTATACAACGCAAGTATGCAGAATCACGCACACAGCTTACGGAGTTGATCCGTAATTATCCGAAGTCTCAATACCGTGACGAAGCTATGTTCCAGCGTGCGCAGTTCGAGATTGAACAGAGTAATTACCAGGGAGCAGTGGAAGCACTGTCTCAATTGATCCGCGAAAGCCCGAATTCAAAATACCTGCCGCTGGCGTACGAACGCAGAGGTGCCGCCAACTATAACCTGAAGCAATATGATCGCACGATAAACGATTACCAGACGGTGATCCGTTTATTTCCGACACATCCTATTGCCAAAACAGTATTGATACCGTTGCAGGAAGCATTGAATGTAGCCGGACGTTCGGGTGAATTTGAAAACAACCTGTCTCAATATAAAACCGCGAACCCTGCTGATGAAAGCGTGGAGAAGCTTGAGTTTGAGACCGCGAAGAACCTGTATTTCGATCAGCAGTATCAAAAGTCAATCAGCAGTTTTACAACGTATATCAGTTCCTATCCCCAGTCGGCTCGGGTACAGGAAGCGAAGTACTATATGGCTGAGTCTTATTTCAGATTGCAAGACTTCAATAAAGCATTGCCGATCTATACCGAGCTCAATAAAGACATGACCTTTAACATGGGCAGCAGGGTAGTGGCTCGTCTTGCCGAGATATACTTCAAGCAGGGAAGTTATGATAACGCGATTACCAACTTCCACCGTCTTGAGAAACTCGCTTCCAATAAGAAAGAGCAGTACAATGCCTGGGCAGGTTTGATGGAGTCATTCTACCTGAAAGGTCAATATGATTCTGTTGATGTATATGCTCAAACGATCATCGAACGTGGTAACATCAACGCAGGTGCACAGAACAAAGCATCGCTGTATTTGGGTAAAACGGCTTTAGCCCGCGGTGATTTCGAAGGTGCTAAAGATGAATTCCTCAATACGCTGAATGCAGCCCGCGATGAGTTTGGCGCGGAAGCGAAATACCTGCTGGCAGAGATATTCTATAACCAGAAAGAGTATAAGCAGTGCTATGAGACATCGATGGGACTGATCAACGACTTTGCTACGTATGACCAGTGGGTTGGAAAAGGATTCCTGTTGCTGGCCGATAACTTCGCAGCGCAGAACGATATATTCCAGGCACGCGCTACACTGCAGTCGCTCGATAAGTTTCCGCTTCAGTCCATTAAAGACCAGGCCAAGACTAAACTGAAGCAACTCGAACAGGCTGAACTGGAGAAGCAAAAACAGCAGGAAGCTGATACATTAGACAATTGATTCGTATACCATTTTTTGCGATGAAAAAATTAATAACCCCTAAATATATACCGGTGATCACACGCTTGTCAGGCTTATTGATAATGATTGGAGCGTTTTCCGTTTCATCATTCGCACAGCAAACCAACGACTGGGAAGGTGATGGCGAGATCGAGTCGATGGAAATCGAGATCGTAAAGGAACGAGAGATTAAACTGCCGAAAGCCAATCGTAACTTTGATAAAATACCACCGAAACCTTCGGATCCATCCATCAAAGCTCCGGTAACATACGACTTCCGTTCATTCAGTTTCCAGGCTCCGCAGATCAACCCGGTGGTGCGTCCGCTGAAGTTGAAAGCCGAAAGTCCTTCGGATATATATGCTGGTTTCCTCCGTATAGGCTATGGTAACTATGCATCGCCTTTACTCGAAGGGTATATCAACAACAAGCGCGATAAGAATAAACTATACGGTGCACGCTTCTATCACCACAGCTCAGGCAAAGGTCCGGTGGATGGCAAGAACTCCGGCAGTGGTAACACAAGTCTCTCGGTATACGGCCGGTCGCTCAGCGATGCGCTGGCACTTTCCGGAAATATAGGTTTTGAAAACAGAACCACACACTTCTATGGCTATCCGCAAGGCGAGCCTATAGGTAAAGATTCACTCAAGCAATCCTTCAACCTCATCAAGTTAGGAGGGGAGTTGACGAATTCACGGAACTCTGACTTCTCCTATAAATTAGGTGCGAACTTCAGCTACCTCGCGGATAAATATGATGCACGCGAATCGGAAGTTGGACTTGCATTCAAATCCGGTTATGAAATTGATGACGACTCGCGGATCGATCTCAAGGCAGACTATACCGTGATCAGTCGTAAAGACAGTAGGGTAGATGCAAAGGCAAGAAGCCTCTTTACCGTAGCGCCTTCCTTTGAATTCCTGCCGATTGAAGACCTGAAGCTGAGCATCGGGTTGATCGCTGCGTTTGAGAATGATACTATAGATTCCAAGAGTGTACACGTATACCCGAACTTCAAGGCAACCTATCCGCTTAGTCCTTCCGTTGATGCAGTGGGGTATATCAGTGGCGGTATGGATAAGGTGTCACTGCAGTCATTGTCCAATGAAAATATGTGGCTGGCTCCGAACGTTGCTGTCTTCCACACCAACCGTGTACTTGACTTCGGTGCCGGACTTAATGCCCGCCTGGGTAACAAAGTGTCTGCGCATGCAGGGTTATCCACAACGCTTCTCAAGAACTGGTACTCGTATGTAAACCGTCCGGAAGACCCATCGAAGTTTGTTACCGTATATGATCGTGGTACGGTAAGACGCAACAACCTATATGTAGCGTTAAGCTATGTGCAGTCGGAGCTTGCCAAGTTTATGGTGCGCGGAGATTTTTACGGGTATGATGCCGATGATCTTTCCGAAGTATGGCATCGTCCTACCACCAAACTTACCGCGAATGCATCCATCAATGTATACCAGAAGCTGATCTTTACGGCTGATATTATTGCGCAGGGAGGTATGAAAGCACTCGATCCGGAGACAGGCGCTACCGTAAAGCTCGATGGTGCTTTCGATCTGAACTTCAAGGCTGAATATTTATTCTCTCCTAGTTTCTCTGCCTTCGTTCAACTCAACAACATCACATCAAACAAGTACCCGGTATTTTTGAATTACCCCGTGCGTGGTTTTCAGGCACTGGCCGGTATAACCTGGAGCTTCTAGCTGAAGGAACAGTACCCTAAATTATAGTGAAAGGATGAGGTATATATATAGTGTCTCATCCTTTTATTTTTATACACGCGGGCATACCGAAGTAACGATGATCGGGTACATATCAGGCTGTAAGTATACCCATATTCATACCCCTCAACCCCGGTGTGGATAACGATAACAGGCACGCCCCTTTGTATAGGTCAAAATTTAGCTTATTTTTGTATAATGACCTTTTTCTTAAAACCCTAACACAGCGCTCATGGCCAGAAGAAAAAAGCAAGACGAAGAAGAACAGGAGAATATAAATAACGAATCGGATGACAGCTTTGGTCTTCCTGAAGTTGAGTATCAACCATTAAACCGGGAAGAACCTCCGACAACTACTGTTGAGACAGAGACAACCTATACTTCATCGACATCAACATCAGAGCCCGAACCGGTTCGTGAAGAGTATGCTGAAAGAGAAGAGCATGTCGAGCGGGAAGAAGAGGTGATCGAAGATCCTCAGTATAATGATCCGCAACCATCGTATGTAGAGGAAGATGAAGAATCATCTCCGATATGGCCGAAGGTATTGATCGTTATCCTGGTGCTGGCAGTAGCGGGGGCTATCGGATATTACTTTGCATTCTATCGTCCGGAGCAGATCGCGAAGGAAGAACGTGCAAGACAAGAGCAGCGCGACCGCGATGCTGAAGCAGCACGTAAAAAGGCTGAAGCAGATGCTGCGTTAGCGCGTGAAGAAGCTGAGAAGAGACGTGCCGATTCATTGGCAAATCTTAAGCCGGAAGTTGGTACCATCGAGGCACTAAGCGAGCGCACCGGACGTTATTACGTTGTGGTAGCCAGTGCTATTGATGATGATTTGATTCACGATCACGCACTAAAACTGAGCAAGGCAGGTGTTACCTGCTGGATTATACCTCCGTTCGGTAAAACTAAATTCAGCCGCCTTGCTGTCGATTATAAAGACAACTATGCAGATGCGCAGGCAACTGCCGATGGCATGAAAGGCGGAGATTACGGGAACGAAATTTGGGTAGTGAAGTACTAACGAAACAGATATAAACATGACGGACCAGCAGGTAAAGCACAATGAACGTTTAGCCCTTCTTACATCGGTAGGGATACACGCAGCCGCTTTTCTGCTGATGTTCTTCATCGTGGTGTGGCGCCCGATGAACCCTCCGCCAGGAGAGTATGGCGTTGAACTAAACTTTGGTCTTGATACCGAAGGTTATGGTGATGTTCAACCGGAGAGTCCGGTAGGCTCAGGCGGTACGCAGGAAGAAGAGCCACAGAAGAGTGAACCACAATCCACACCTCCCCAGCAAACACCGCCTCCTGCAGAGGAAGATAAAATGCTTACCACTGATGAGGAGGATGCACCGGTAATAGAAGAGAAGAAAAAAGAGGAGAAGAAGGTCGAGGTAAAGAAAGAAGAACCGAAGACCGAGCCAACCAAGGTAATCGAGAAACCGAAAGATACTCCGAAGAAGCAGGAGGAACAGCCGAAGAAGGAAGAACCGAAAGCGGTATATAATCCGAATGCCCAGAAGACAGAATCATCCAACAAAACATCCGAAGGTAAAGCAGGCCAGCCTGGCAACCACGGTGATGATAAAGGTAAAGTAGGAGACAAAGGAAATCCGGAAGGAACACTTGACTCGAAAGCGTTGTATGGCACACCGGGTGGCGGTGGTGGTAATGGCACAGGCTCCAGTCTTGCCCTGGCAGGATGGGAGTGGGATGAAGTACCGCGCCCGCAGGTTCCGAATAATGAATCCGGAAAGATCGTGTTTGAGATCGTAGTAAATTCTGACGGGGAACTTGAAAAGATTTCCATTACTGAAAACAGTCTGAGCGCAGAAGCTGCACAAGCGTGTAGACGCACCGTTGAACGACTCACGTTCACCAAAACAGGAACCAACGTACCGTCTCAGTCCAAAGGTAAAATCACCTTTGTTGTTCGTGCCAGATAAATAGCCTTCATTATGCGGAACCGCTATGTTGAGTTTGTGCAGGATGTACTCATCACCCTGCATGCCAATATACGCGATCTGAAAGAACGCAGGAGCTTTGCTGATCCGGAAGAGCTTACACACATCGAAGCAAAACTGTTGGCCTATAACGAAATGCTTTCTATACTTCGCGCCAGCGCTGACGATGTTGGTCTTGATCGCAAAGAGCTGGGCCTTTAAACACAAACGTCATCGCGTAAGGCGCATGATCTCAATTTCACCGATAGCACGATTGCCGATCGCCACAACATCAACCACAGTAATCTTTCCTTTATACTTCGCACCAGTCGATAACATCACGATCAACTCCTGATCTTGTTGAAGAACATCTTTCGCGGCTATAGCAACACGGCAACGCACGGAACGGTTGCTGAGAAACTGCTCGTCCATGGCTTTGTTTTCCAACTGGTAGTAATTCATAATAGTACAGCAATAGTAATCAACCCGGAGTGTATATCGCAAGTGTTGTGTAAGAGATACACAATGGGCGGTTTTATCGATTATTAAACCTTTTTGGTCGAAAAGATGGTCACCGGCATCGTTTTTTTTGATGAACGGGAGTATGAATTGAGGTATCGTACGTTGTAACACAATAACTTTACTGCTGTCGATTAGATATGAGAAGTGAGATGATTGAGACATTGCGCCCGGATGGCAAGAAAGGCGTGGTTATGACGGAAGCACATTACAAGATGTTGTCCTCCTATATATTGGCGGCCCTTGATACTGAAGAGCCGTTTACACTGAGCCGTCTGTTGGAGAAAGTGCTGGAAGATTTTACAGAAACAATTGATAGCGACATCAACTGGTATGTGCTGCAGGTAAAGCTTGACCTGGAAGCACGCGGCTATATACGCACCATTACACCTGCCTACAAGAAGCGACTCTTCCTGTTGAAATTAACACGTCAGGGACAAAAACAATTGCAGCGCCAAAAGCTCATGGCCGATTGGTCGGCCGAGTAAAGCGACCTTTTCTTGTAGCCGCTATATTTGTTTCCCTTCGTAAAATTGCTTCTCTTTATGCAGCATGAAGCAATCCATCAAAGTGTCCGTTGATGCCGTTGTTTTTGGATACGACCAGGAACAGGAAATTTCTATTCTCCTTATCAAACGAAAGTTCGAACCTTTTCAGAAATTCTGGGCTCTTCCCGGAGGTCTCGTGAAAGATGATGAAGCACTCGAAGATGCCGTAAAACGCGAACTGAAAGAGGAAGCCGGTATAGATGTAAATTACCTCGAACAATTATATTCCTTCGGCAAGCCCGATCGCGATCCGCGTAATCGTGTAGTATCCGTTGCTTACTTTGGTCTGGTGCGTCCTGCCGACTACCAGTTATCTGCGCAAACCGATGCCGAAGATGTAGCATGGTTTAGCATCAAGAAACTTCCACGACTCGCATTTGATCACAAAGCTATACTGGAAATGGCGATCAAGCGACTTCGCGGTAAACTTGCCTACGAACCGATTGGCTTTGAGTTACTCGACAAAAAATTCCCGTTCTCCGACCTGGAGAAACTATATCAGATTCTGCTTGATCGTGAACTCGACCGCAGAAATTTCAAGAAGAAAATTATGAGCTATGGCTTTCTGGAAGAACTGAACGAGATCGTTCAGAAGAAGTCAGGAAGGCCTGCCAGACTGTTTCAGTTCAATAAAAAGAAGTATTTCGAGCTGAAAGAGAAGGGCTATAATTTTGATATTTTCTTCTGATAACCAGGTGATTATATAGTTAATGTAAAAAATACGCAAATTGGACGTGTGGCGCACCAACTTTATAGATACATTTGCGTATATAATACACAAATAGATAAATATTATGAATCTGGAACGTTATGAAGAAAGCAACAACCGTTTGCCAAAAGAGGGGAGACATATTTTAGGTTCCTTGTCCAACAACACCATCGTAGTATACCAGGCCTATCGTCAATCAATTGCAGATTATGCAGTAAAGCATCAGCACTTTGGCGGGGAATTCAGCTATAACCGGATGTCATGGATCAAGCCGAATTTCTTGTGGATGATGTATAGAAGCGGATGGGCAGAAAAAGAAGGACAGGAGAATATACTTGCCATCACACTATCAACCGAGCATTTCGATGAAATTCTGAACAAGGCTATAATATCATCTTTCAATAAGGAGTTTTACAACACAGAGGATGCATGGAAAAAAGACCTGACGTTGAAGGATGTTCGATTACAGTGGGACCCCGACCATGATCCGTGGGGAAATAAGCTCGAACGAAGAGCTGTACAATTAGGTCTCAAAGACGATACACTTAAAAAGTACGGCAAGGAATTCATCCTTAAGATTGAGAATATAACACCGTTTGTAAAAGAGCAGCATGAACATTTAAAAAGTGGAAGGATCGATATGCTTCAGGTGCCTTATGAAAGTATATATGTTCCGAAATCAAAAGACCTCGCTTCAAAAATAGGATTATCATTATAATAAATCAGTATGAGTAAAATCGGAGTAATTATCGCACGCTTTCAGTCGCCTTACCTGCACGAAGGGCACAAGAACCTGGTTGAATCGGTAAAGGTGAAGCACAATACCACAGTGATTGTATTAGGCGTATCGCCTGTGCGCGGAAGCAAAAGAAACCCGCTGGATTTTCAGACACGCGAGCGGATGATCAAGAAAGTATATCCCGATGTAGTGGTGTTGCCGTTGTCCGATCACCCGCTGGATACAAAATGGTCGCAGAACCTGGATACATTGCTGGCCAACACATTTCCCGGATCAAGCTTTAAACTCTATGGAAGTCGCGACAGCTTTAAGAGCTATTACTCCGGCAACAACGAGACTATTGAATTACCCGAGACCGGGAACTATAGCGCCACGTTGATACGCGAACAGATCAGCGATAAAGTAATGGACTCTGAAGAATTCAGAACCGGTATCATCTACGCATACTCCAATACATACCTCAAAGTATACCCGACAGTAGATATTGCAGTATTCAAAAATGATCGCACCGAACTGTTGCTTGGCAGAAAAGACATCGATAACAAATGGCGATTGCTGGGTGGATTCTCGGATCCCACAGACAATAGCTACGAAGAAGCCGCAGCACGTGAATTACGAGAAGAATGCGGAGACATCGTAACAACACCCATGCAGTACGAAGGCTCCTTCCGCGTAGCCGACTGGCGCTACAAAAGTGAACAAGACAAGATCATCACCACGCTCTTCTCAACTGACTATATAGAAGGCGAAGCAATAGGAAGTGATGACATAGCCGAAGTACGCTGGTTCACCCTCGAAACCATTCAGAAAATGATCGAAGCCGAACAAACCGCCCCCGAACACACCAAACATCTCAAAGTTCTTTTGAACAAATACATCACGAATTGATCTCAAAAACTCGCAGCTCACAGCTTATCCAATCAGCATACAAATTTCCAAGTATCTAAATGAAGCACTATGAAAACCAATCTTCTCTTACTCGCAGACGCTTACAAGTATTCTCACTATAAATTATACTATCCGGGAACTACGAAAATATACTCTTACCTCGAAAGTCGCGGAGGAGTGTTTGATAACACCATGTTCTATGGATTGCAATACTATCTGAAAGAATATCTGCAGGGACAGACATTCACCCAGGCCGACCTCGATGAAGCAGAAGAACTGATGCATGGGGTATTTGGAAGAAGCGATGTGTTTAACCGGGCAAACTTCGAGTATATATTGAGTCAACACGGAGGAAAGTTGCCCGTAAAGATCAAAGCCGTGCCGGAAGGAACAACAGTACCCGTAAGCAATGTGCTGATGACGATCGAGAATACTGACCCGCGCTGTTTCTGGCTCACGAACTTCCTGGAAACACTGTTGATGCAAGTATGGTATCCGAGCACAGTAGCCACTATATCGGCAACGATTCGAAATATAGTCGAGCGATATTTTGCAGAGACAGCCGATGATACTTCTGCCGCAGCGATCGATTTTGTTCTGAACGACTTCGGCTTCCGCGGTGTAAGCTCAGTAGAGAGTGCAGGTCTGGGAGGATCAGCTCACCTCGTGAGCTTTATGGGCAGTGATACGGTAGAAGCTTCACGCTTTGCCAAGCAATACTATACTGCACAGCAGGTATACGGGCTATCTGTACCGGCAACTGAGCACTCCATCATGACGCTGTTAGGACAGGCCGGTGAATCAAAAGTCTTCGATCACGTACTCAAAGCATATCCCGAAGGTATACTTTCCTGCGTGTCTGACTCCTACAATATATTTAATGCCGTAGGCGATTTGTGGGGTGGTAAGTTCCGCGATGAGATCTTGCAACGCAACGGGCGACTGGTGGTACGACCTGACTCCGGTGATCCTGAAAAAACATTGCTAAAGGTATACGATATACTCTTTGAGAAATTCGGATTCACCGTAAACTCCAAAGGATACCGTGTATTGCCATCACAGATACGTGTAATACAGGGTGATGGCATCAACCACGAATCTATACCTCAATTGTATGAAAGTCTCAAGAGTAAAGGTATATCAGCCGAGAACCTGGTGCTGGGTATGGGCGGAGCGCTGCTGCAGAAAGTAAACCGCGATACACAGAAGTTCGCGCTGAAATGTTCATACGCAGAAGTAAACGGTGAAGCCGTTGATGTGCAGAAAGCACCCGTGGAAATGAATGAGGGAGGTGAGATGATCAAGTCGTTCAAAACATCCAAGGCTGGCAAGCTGAAACTCGTGCAGGAAGATGGTAACTATAAAACCGAACGTCAGGGTGAATCGGATAAAGCAGATGTATTACAGACGGTATTTGAGAACGGAGTGATAACCCGGGAATATACTTTCGAAGACATCCGCGACCGTGCCAAACAATCACGCGAAAGCGAACAAAAGAAACTCGCTTTGACTATAAATTGATTATCATTGTTGTCCATGGAAAACTCAATCAAAATCTACGCTACCCCCTCAGCTGTAGCGCTTGGTAAAAAGATAGCCGCACAGTTACAGTTGCCGCTTCACCAGGTACACACCGAAAAATTCTCGGATGGTGAATTGTTCGTCAGGTTCAATGAAAGTGTACGCGGACAAACCGTATTCCTCATCAGCAAGGTAAATATGCCGTATGAGAATTTCTTCGAGATGCTGATGACGGTAGATGCCGCGAGACGATCATCGGCACGCGAAGTTGTGCTGGTGATACCGTACCTGCCGCATAGCCGGCAGGAGCGGAGAGATGGTCAGCGAACCTCGATCTCATCGCGTATGGTGGCAGACATTATTCAATTAATGGGAGCCGATCGCATCATCACACTCGACTTGCACACCAATGCGATCGAAGGATTTTACAAAGTGCCACTCGATCCGTTATCGTCACTGCGGTTGTTTGTAGATCACATCCGCGATTGCAAGCGTGAACATCTTTGCTTGTGTAGTCCTGATTTCGGAGGCATCAAACGCATCAAGCAATATAAAAAACACCTGGACTGCGAGATGGTGGTTATCAATAAAGAACGTCTCAAGGCAAACCAGGTGGCACACATGGAAATCATTGGTGATGTGAAGGGACGCAACGTTATCATTATAGACGACCTCGTGGATACCGCGGGAACACTTTGTAAAGCCGCTGATCTTTTGATGGAACATGGAGCCGAATCAGTTTGTGCGTATTGTACACACGGTATATTAAGTGGATCGGCCCTGAAGAACCTGGAGCAGTCGAGAATTGAAAAACTATATATATCCGATACCGTGGTGGAAGAACTCGATCATCCGAAAATAGAGATCGTAAGCTGTGCTGAGTTACTTGCCAAAGCGATGGAGAACCTGATCAACAATAAAAGTCTAAGCCAGATATGATTACGCGTGCGATTGAAAATTGCTTCCGGAATGCGGAGGAAAAAAATTGGGACAGGACGTATTGGGCGTTTGATATACACGGAACCATTCTACGACCGAATTACCAGTGCAACGCTATCTCTACGGAGTTTTACCCTTATGCGAAAGAAGTAATGCAGATGCTGAGCAAACGCAAAGACATTGTGCGTATACTCTATACGTGTTCATACCCGCATGAGATTGAACAATATATAGCATACTTTGCGCAGCATGGTATATACTTCGATCACATCAACGACAACCCGGATGTAGGCTGCGGTGCCTATGGATATTACGAAGATAAATTTTATTTCAACGTGCTAATGGATGACAAGGCCGGCTTTGATGGTGAAAGCGACTGGAGCGCCATTCTCGCAATTCTTCAAAAAAGAGAAATACTGGATGAGGTCAAAAACTGAAAATATAGCCGGATGTTTTTTAGGACTGGCCATAGGCGATGCACTGGGTGTGCCGGTTGAATTTAAGAGTCGCGCAACGCTGAAAGTAAATCCGGTAACAGAGATGATCGGATATGGCGTTTGGGATCAGCCATCCGGAACATGGTCAGATGATAGTTCATTGGCATTCTGTCTCGCAGAATCCTTACTACATGGATATGATCTGAATGATATAGCACAAAGGTCTGCGCGATGGATGCAGGGCGGATATTGGAGTGCACACGGTGATGTGTTCGATATAGGCGGAACAACACGTGTGGCACTGGGTAGAATTCTGGAGGGAGAAGATGCCCGGTTTTCCGGTGAGACTGAAGAGCGCAGTAATGGCAATGGATCATTGATGAAAATTGCACCAGCCTCCCTGTATTTTGCAAACCAGCGTGATGCTGAACTGTATACATCGATAAAGGCTATATCATCCATCACCCACGCTCACTTTCGATCAGTGTTCGGCTGCTTTATATTCTCAATCTATATAGGCGAACTGCTGAAAGGAGCGGAGAAGAATATAGCACTGAAAAACACGGCAGTGCGTGCACGTGACTTTGCAAGGAAGCAAGCGTTCAATGAAAGAGAAGTAGCGCTCTTTATACGGATACTGGAAGGTATGATTCCTTCCCTGCGTGAAGAAGAAATTTATTCCGGTGGTTACGTTATTCATACATTGGAGGCAAGTATATGGTGCTTGTTGACAACAACCAGTTATAAAGATGCCGTGCTGAAGGCTGTGAACTTAGGCGATGACACCGATACAACGGCCTGCGTAACCGGTGCACTGGCAGGTCTTTACTACGGATATAGCAGCATTCCCTTTCAGTGGTGTGAACTCGTTGCCCGCAAGTCAGATATTATTAAATTGGCAAACTCGTTTCAAGATTGCCTGCAGAAGAAGATATTCGCGTAAACTATTCGCGAATGATTCTTCTTTTCCCGGGACGCCATCAGCTCCTTACCAATTTTCAGTTTCAGTATATCGAAAGGCTGTTGGATCGCACCAACGCAAATCCGGTCACCGATATCAATGGAAATATAGTTAAGACTGATGCTATCGAGGCTATTGTGTTTGCTGTCACTTCCGCGAACCATAGTAATACCCGCAGAAACCCGTTGCCGTTTTACCTGCGGGCACTGGCCATCCAGGAATTTTCAGAAAAGTTAAATATACCAACCTATATTTATGGTATTGATGATGTAGGAAACCTTTCGAGCTTTGCCAGTTATACCATCAAACGGATCCGGCACGAGAGCGAAGGCATGCTGGATATAACTCCGGCCAATACCTTCGTGATCTGTTCTACGCCTGTGCTCGATATGTACCAGGCGCTTGGCTTCACCATTCTTCCGGCAGAACTCGTTGACAAGGCATCCTGGAAACACAGCACACCATTGCCGTGGGACATTGTCGAGAAAATCGCTGCCGATGATGCGTGGGACACCAACCCTGCTATAAACGAGTATATACATGCTTCGTCTTTTAACATCTGGAAAAAGTACAAGCTTGCCTCCAAAGTCCAATTGCTCTTCAAAGACCGTATGATCAGCGAAGATGGTGACATCACCGGCACACGCGACTATAACACCTACGTGCGCCAGATGGACACCATTGCTGAATTGAAATATACCGAGACTGCTCCCTATATCCGCTCGGGACGTATTGGTGATATAGGTTGCGCGGTAGGTTCATGGATTAAATTGGCTTGTCAGGATGAACGGCTGCGGGAGTCAGACTTCTACGGTATCGAAGTGGCGCGACACCTGTTTGATATATGTCAGCAGCGCAAGCATAACGGAGAGTTCAGAAATCCGTTTGTGTTCTTCTCACAGCGCAATGCCGTAACGGGATTGGTCTTCGATCGTGAGTCGATGAATACAATTCATACATCATCGCTTACGCATGAGATTGAATCGTATGGAAGTCGACAGGATCTGCTGGCCTTCATCAAAAATCGTTATGATGAACTGACCCACGGGGGTGTTTGGGTAAACCGCGATGTTGTGGGGCCGGTAAATAAAGATCAGCGTGTACTCATGCAGTTGAATCGTGAGGATGGTATACATACCGAAGTCGACAAGACATTCGTCAGTCGTGAAGAACTGGCGCAGCATCTTAACAAGCTTTCTACCTATGGAAGATTTCTGCGCTTTGCCAAGGACTTCCGCAAGCATGAAGGGTATATATTGCGCTATGCGATAAAATCAATCAACGGCAAAGAATATATAGAGCTATCACTCAGCGATGCATGTGAGTTCATGAGTCGCAAAGACTACACCGATAACTGGGAAAGTGAAATGCACGAGACCTTTACGTTCTGGAGCATCGATGACTGGAAAGCAGAGCTCGAAAAAGTTGGCTTTGTAACAGCTCCCGAATCACAAGCCTATACCAACACCTGGATTGTAGACAACCGCCTGAAAGGAAAAGTAGCACTATATATTGAAGAGAGCGGTAAGCTTGAAGCGCTTTCATATCCGGTTACGAATATGATTTTGATTGCTGAAAAGCGGTAAAAATTAGCCCCTGGCTTCAAGTTACTAGTTGCAGGTTACTATTTTTTACGGTTGGCGTATAATTGCTCGTTGAGAAAGACACTATAATTTAATTTGGAAATGAACGAACAAAAAGTAAATGCTGGCACGAGACTGGCGGCAATGTTTTTAGATCACGTTATCATGACATTTGCAATGATGATATTTGCGATTCCTGAAATGGTAGCGACTTTTAGTAAAGCCTTCAATGTAGGGCATGATCTACCACAGGCAAGTCTCTTTGGAGATAGTGTTTATATTATGTTCGTTGGTTTTGCTTTTTATTGGTGTAAGGATTCAATAAATGGAAGAAGTCCGGCAAAGCGAATTTTAAAACTTCAGGTTGTGGATAATACTACAGGTATAGCAGCTTCGCCTATTAAATGTTGGATTAGAAATATCTTTTTAGGTTTTTGACCGCTGGAAGCTATCGTAGCTTTGATAAACCCCGGCAGAAGAATTGGTGATTTTGTAGCAGGCACGAAGGTCGTTCCATTTCATCCCGGTACAACGGAACAAAAGGTGAATTGGAAAGCAGTTGTAATCTCATTGGTGTTGGCGTACGCAGTTATCGGCATCCCTTTCTATCTAATGAACTCAACGTTAGAAGGCCGCAAGATTAATTATGTTGAAAACTCATTTAACGAGTCAGAGAGTAGAGCAACGGAGCAGCTATTAGCAGATAGTTTAGAATCTGAATTGGATGCTGACGTAAGAGTTTATGATAAAATCGAAAATGAAGATTTAAAATATGTGTCAGTTATTTTTCGGATAAAGGAAAGTTACTTACCCAGTGAGGAAGCTTTTGAACAGTTGAAATCAAAGACCATCGCTTTAGCTTTGATTAAGTTTCCGGAGAAGACATTTATAGGCAGATTCCGATATGTTTATAGCATGGGAGGAAGTGTACAAACGAGAGATGTAACACTTGACTGGCGCGATCCTGTTGAAAATGAATAGTTAATAGCTATAGATGAATTCCATTCTGCCTGGCAAGTCTTAAAATGTCATCCTTGTACGCGGTCATATAACCATGTTGCAGGTCGTTTACCAGTTCTTCGAGGGTATCTTTGTAGAGTTCCGCAGGGTAGCTTGAAAGGTACCTGATCAGCTCATGGATCGCCTCTTCGTATCGGGCCAGCTCGATATATGCTATATATAGTCCGAGGGATGCGAGCTCTGATTTCGGGTTCAGATGTGTTGCTTTTTTGAAGTCCTCAAGTGCCAGGGTATGATCTCCCAGGTCACCATAAATACCACCCCGAATGACATAAACCTTATATATACTTTCGTTACCAGGATAACGGTCTAATATTTTTGATAAGACTCCAATGGAGTGGTCCAAATTTCCGCTGTCCCGAAGCTCAATGGCTAACTCGAACAAGCTCTCGATGGTCGGCATTCTCTGTCTGTCGCTGAATATTCAAATATACGAATCCCGATGAATTTACCAGTGATCATAGCTTGCAGTGTATAATACCTTTGTCGTTAACTTTAACAGCGTTATATTTACCGACAGTACCCTAAAAGCCGTTAAGTAAGAAGTGATGCGGGAGTATTGAATCATCATAATAAAATGAACACAACAAGCCTTCTTGTTCTAGGAACATTTGTTAAATCAATAATTTGTCTGGCATGGATCGTCATGACTATAGTGTATGCTGTATCGGGACTCTCTACGAAAAACGATGAGAAGCTAAAGAAAGCAGCGTTGTTTTTTTTCGGTACGATAGGTGCTATCGTTGCACTCAGTTATGTGAATTTCTTTTTTTGATGCAATAAGACATTAGCAGAGTAAAAATCGGTGTCAAGGCTATGTCTTTTCAGAGGACTCTGCAAGTTAGTCCCATATTCCGCTGTCCGGATTCGACTGAAATGAAATTCAGCCGGTATGTTCTGCGTGTAAATTTCTTATATATTTGTGTTCCCCTTACGTATTGGCAAGCTCAATAGATACCTAACTACCTGGCCTTCGAATGAAAACGGTATTACCATTTACAATTTCTCTTTCTCTTCTTCTTGTTCACAACGTTTCCTATGGATGTTTTAGTGGTGAGACCAGGTTCTCATCGGAGTTGTTGTTGCCATTGCAATAGGTTTGGTTATATACCGGATGAGAAAAAAATAGAGTAAAATAAAGTGCATATACATGAAAGTTTATAAAAACAACCCGGACGGATTCAAAGAGATCAGGGTAAAGATGTTGTTCATATTTATACCGCTGTTGTTGATTATGCTAATAGCAGGTTCATGGGCAGGTTTCATAGATGTTGATGCAAATGAGATTAGTCCCTCATCATTCGTGTCTGCGATATTATTTGTCGTCATATTTGCCTTTACTTTTACAAGAAATCTTGCCAAACAGCGAAAGATATTTAAAAGTTACCTGCTGATGATCGATGATGAGGTTATTGTACGCGAGCAGGAAATGATGCCAACAATATCGTTAAGGAAGGACACGATTAAGGAGATTGTGAAATGTAAAAATGGAAACATTTTAATAAAGGGCCAGACGAGACAAGATGTTATTATTGTGAGCAATAATATAGCGAATCGCGAAGCTTTGGAATCGGATCTTCACGCATTGATGGAAGTAAAGGTGCAGGCAGGCAAAAGTATACTTGAAAAGATGGCGCTGTTCATTGCGCCTGCATTGCTGGGGTTAATGGCTGCTATAATTGTCTCCACAAACAAATACCTGGTATTGATAAGCGCTGTTATTGTAACGATAACATTTGGTTGGACTTTGTACGAAATACAGATAAATAAAAATATTGACGTGAAAACCAGGCGAAGCAGCTGGGCGATGATTATCGTGATTCTTGTCATTATTGCTATAGCCTATTCAAAAGTGCTTAACTAAATATAGCTATGGTATTTATAGTATCGTGTTCGCGTGGGTAAAACCGGAGACAAAATTCTGGGGAGGGATCGTTTTTCTGCTCATCGCAGCACTTGGTTATCTGGCTGTTAAAGCAACGCGTGGTTATGCCATTGGCTATACGAAATATAAAATCAGCGGAGGAGTCATGGCAACACTGGTATTTGTGCAGGGATTCGGTTCGTTAATGCTTGCACTCATGTTGCCTAACAATTATTTTAATGAGATCGACTCGTTTAGAGAACTATACGAACAAAACGAACTATGGATAGCGGTAACAATAATTACGTTGTTATTTACTTTTATAATCTTGTTCGGGACAATATTTACTTTCGCCGCACGGCTGGTCGGGGCCGGCAAGACTCATTCATAATAGAAATAGATATATACTGTTATGCGTAAGGAGACTGTTAAGAACCAAAGCAAGCTATTTACGGGTTGGAAGATATTTTATTGCTTGGCATTTATAACAGGAGCGATACTAAGTATTTTCGAAGTATATCTATACAGACTTACTATTATTAGCGTAACAATACCGGTATCAATCATTTTGACAGTCGGGGTGAGCACATTCCTGTTTGGCAGAAGTCACTATAAAAGGAATTTCAACACGCGGGGTATATTCTTTCCGTTGTTTCAGAATATTATCTCCTGGGGTTTTATTTCCTGCTATATATTCATGGCTGTAAATTATTACGGAGCAGATAGTGAAGTCAGGCGTATAGAATTTGAAATAAAATCTAAAAGCTCGATGCCGGGCTCTAAAGGGAACAGGGATAAACGCTCACCGTTGGTCACTATTAACTACTTTGGAATGGACAAGGAATTGGTTTTCAAGTATGTCGATACAAAGCGTGTTCATGCTGCTACGAAAGTGACGGTGACAGTAAAACGCGGGCTGTTCGGGTTTGATGTTCTTGATCATTATGATGTTGTGGATTGATAGCATAATTGGCGATTGCAAAGTAGGTATATAATTGAATTACATAACCATCTTACAACTTGAAACCTTACCGAAACGGACAGACTGAAAGACTCAATCTGGGGTCCTGAGCGTAATCGTGTATATAGTATCACTGACACAGCCGGCTATAGTATATAACGATTATGATGGACAAAAGACATTTAGTTCTGTCTCCGCATTGCTTATGGGAGCGATCTCGTTTTTGGGTGGAGGTGCGCTGGAGTGGATTATTTGGCTTGCAAATCCGCTATATATCTTTGCGCTATCCCTTTTTATCGGGTCCAATCGCTCCAGCATTCTGATTGCGACAATGGCAACCGCTATAGCCCTGTCATTTTTAGGCTGGCATAAAATACTCGTGGCCGAGAATGGAAGAATGGCTTCCATCGTTGGTTTAAGTGCCGGTTATTGGCTTTGGGTATCAAGTTTGTTGATATTAATGATCGGAAGTATAGGTTACTTTCGTAAACGTTGAGAGGGTTGGGGTTTTCTTGGAATAAGTTGTTAGCCGTATTAGACTAAGAAGTAAATCAAGTGTTATGTTAGTAGACTATGCTTCAAAAATTAGTTTGTGAGGAATGAGTCAAACAAAATATGGCCGCGTTTGTTCAATATGGGAGTTTCTTATATCGTTGCTTAAGCTGTAAGGTTCCGGGACCAACCACAAGTTTTGTATCTGTCAAGCGGTGCGTAGCAGGTTCTTAAGAAGTGATCAAAGTTGATAACAGTTCAGCTACCGAACTGTTTTCAGAGGTAATATAAATGAAGGACTCAATGCGATTGTGGAGACCGCCAATTCTGGTAAACTGATTTTATTACGGAAGACGATGTCAATCTGACAACTTCCAAGTCTCTTATATCTGCTAAATATTTGATTCTCAGGTACTCGCTATAAAATGTTCACTACGCCTATATATTTAAAGAGTATATCCTTCTTAACTCAAATCATGGAAAAAATTACACAGCCTTTTAAGGTATATATGTACAGGCAATTGGCGGTAAATAAAACGTCAATTGGGCGATCATTTTAGTATATTTGTCGTCTTTCGTCCTACCGTTCATCACGTTATAATGTATTTTATATATATATTTACCTCTAGATGTTTATTACACCCTAACCTGTTAAACGTTGACCAAAATGAATACACTTTACTACCCTTATCATCATTCCATTGCAATTTACTTGCCGTTGAATCGCTAGCTGCTATACATCACTACGCCTTTATTAGTCAATAACATTACACTTCCATGTGTTTTAAGAGCTTTTTTGTGTCTGCACAGGCACGCTGTCTAATCCTGTTGCTCCTGGTTTCTGGTCTGCAAGTCTTTGGCCATGAGAAAGATTCTACTTTGGTTACTCCGGGTCGGGTAGAAAATGATGCTGCGCTATACCGGATTTTTCCGGTAGGTACGGGGTATACCGAACGGAATTTTTCGATACAATCATCAGAAAGCGAATTAACGGATGCGTATCTCAAACAATATATAGGCGATGATGGTGAGGCTGCCTTTACGCGCGAGCAGGCCAAAGCTGCTATCGATAAACTTAACGAGTTAGGAACGTTTGTGACATCATTAACCAGCGACAAGCTGCATGAACTTCCTATAGGTTTCAAAAAGGTAATCAACAGTACTACGATCACCATTGCCATCAGCGAAGTAAAGTTTAAAGCGGGTCATGCCGAGTTTACTGCGTTTGCCAAACTAGACATCCCGCAGGAACCTCGCGAACTATATTTCGGTCTGGAAGGAATCAAGCTCACGTACGAAGGAGGTATAGTCGGTGATGCCAAGCTTGTTTTACTCGGAGATATACCGATCCGCTTCAATGGCGGGGCCAGCGTGCTGATTCTCAAGGGAAGCAGCAATACCAAAGTAGCAGCTCCAGAGTCCAAAACGTATCTCAGTTTTGATTGTAATGGTTTTAAAGAAGTAGGACTTGCTGCCGATATAGAATTTCCGCGAAGTCTCTTGATACCCGTAGACCCCAATGGCAAACGTTACGAGAGTGCCGATAAACGGGTAAAGGGTTCTTTCACCACGGTTGTAACCGATTGGAATGATATACTGGTAGAATTTACTCTGCCCGATTTTGAAATGCCGCTGATCAAGGATATGCGCTTCAGCATTGAGACAGCCGTTCTTGATTTCAGTGATTTGCGCAATAGCCCGTCCGTTGTTTATCCCGAAGGTTATGAAGCGGAATATCTAGAAGCCGGTCATACCGAGTTGTGGCGAGGTGTATATGCCAAGAGTGTAAAGATTGTGTTGCCGGAAGCTTTTGAAGACAAGACGAATCCTGATAAAAGAATTTCCTTCATCGGGGCAGATATGTTGATCGACAACAACGGTCTGACAGGATCTTTTACCGGCAAGAATCTTTTGCCAATTGAAAAAGGTACAGCGTCTGGCTGGAAATTATCGGTTGATGAAATGCAGATCAAACTGGAGGCGAATAACCTGACGGGGGCATCGTTCAAAGGTATGCTCGGACTCCCGATTGCCGAGAAAGATACATTCGCGTATGAAGCCGTGATGATGCCGGATGAATACCTGTTGAAAGTAACTGTACGCAATAAGTTTAGTTTCTCTGCGCTTAACGCAACCGTTGAGATCGATCCGAACTCATACGTGCAACTGAAACTTAAGGATGACAAGTTCAGACCGGAGGCAATGCTTCACGGCCGCATGAGTATGAAGGTGTCCAGGAACGAAGATGGTTCGGATGCCATGGGCGAGTTTAAAGGCATAGAGTTCAAGTCACTTCACATCATGACGGAGACTCCCTATATAGAAGTGGAGTACTTCGGATATAAAGGCGAATTGAAGTTTGCCAACTTCCCGGTATCTATAAATGATATAGGCCTCACAGCACAAAACGGTAAAGCCAAACTTGGTTTCAACCTGAAGCTCAACCTGATGTCAGGACAATTCGGGGCGACTACACGCCTCGAAGTAAAAAGCAAACTAGAGAAACGTGATGACGGAACACAATCGTGGAAGTATGATGGCATCGGCATCAGTGCTATCCAGATCAAGGCAACCATCAGTGGAAGTCTGGAAATAGAAGGTGCACTGAGTATACTGGACGATGATCCGATCTATGGCGATGGTATAGCCGGTAAGTTACAGGCTAAATTTATTCCGGTAAAAGTAGAAGTAAAGGCACAGGCCATGTTTGGTTCTACAACTTATCGCTACTGGTTTGTAGAAGGTTCTGTTTCGTATGGTGATGGAATACCGGTAGTGGGACCGTTGCGGATTCATGGTTTTGGTGGTGGTGCTTTCTATCACATGAAGCGTCATCCGAAAGGAGTAGAGGCAGGATCTTCGTTAACGGTAATGGATTATGTGCCGGATGATAAAGTACATTTCGGTATCAAGGCAGCTGTACTCTTCAACGTAGCCACACGAAGCGTTGTAGATGGTGAAGCTTCTTTTGAAATCGGATTCACGAAGAGCTTTGGTATAAGCTATATCGGTTTCTTTGGCGATGCACGATTCATTGGTAAAATCCCGGGTACGGAAAATATTGAAGGCTTCGTTACGGAACAACAGAGCAACTTTGCCAAGTATGAAGATGCCTTTGTAAAAGATAACCCGGTACTTGCACAAACTTTAGAGACACTCAAAGTAAATGAACCTTCGCAGGCGGCTTCAGCTTTATTGGGCGATGCCAAAAAGATGGGCGAGAGCGGAATGATATCAGCGCACGTGGGCATGATGATGGACTTCGCTAACAAAAGCTTTCACTCAACTTTTGATGTATATGTAAATGTTGCCGGTGGTTTGCTACGCGGTATTGGAAATAACAACCGTGCCGGTTGGTCAGTCATGCATATAGATTCTGATAGCTGGTATATCTACATGGGTACACCGGTTGATCGCATGGGCATTCAGTTTGGTATTGGAAGCTTTAGTGTGAAGACCGGTGGCTACTTCATGGCCGGTAGTAAAGTTCTCGATTCTCCACCGCCTCCGACAATCATTGCCGATATGTTAGGTGTTGAGATGGCCAAGCTCGACTATATGCGCGATGCCAACGCACTGGAAGACGGAAGAGGTTTTGCCTTCGGAACAAACTTCTCGGTGGACACCGGTGAGATGCGTTCATTTATACTATATGCCAGCTTCAAGGCCGGAGCAGGTTTCGATATTATGCTTCGTGATTATGGCGATGCACACTGCGTGGGACAAACAGAACCGATCGGTATAGGAGGATGGTATGCCAACGGACAAGCCTATGCCTATATGCAGGGTGAAGTAGGCGTGAAGATCAAGATCTTCGGTATGAACAAGAAGTTCTCCGTGTTACGCGGAGGCTCTGCTGTACTCTTGCAGGCGCGACTGCCAAACCCTACGATGTTTAAAGGATATCTCGCAGTGAAAGTAGATATACTCGGTGGATTGGTAAGCGGTAACTTCCGTTTGAAAGTCGCATTGGGTAAAGACTGCGAAATCGTAAATGATTCAGGAAGTCCGCTGGCGTTAAATGTTATCGCGGATCTGAAGCCGATCGATAAGGCAAAAGATGTTGATGTCTTCGCGGCGCCGCAGGCAGCATTCAACATGCGCATGGAACATCCGTTCTATGTGGAAGATGATCAGGGCAGCAAGTCGTACAGAATAAAGCTCGAAGAATTTACAGTAACCGACAACGGTACGGCTATACCGGGCAAGCTGGTATGGAATAACAACCGCGACCTCGTTACCTTCTATTCAACCGAAACGTTGCCGCCACACAAAGAACTGAAGGCTGTTGTAAAAGTCAGCTTCGAACTGCAGCAAGGTACTACCTGGCAGCAGGTATATGAAGAAGGTAAAAAAGCACTGGAATTTAAAGAGATAACGTTTACCACGGGCGATGCACCGGATAATATACCATTGTCCAATATCGAGTATGCGTACCCGGTTGTAGATCAACGCAACTATTATCGTGATGAGAGCAGAGAAGGGTATATCCAGTTGAAGCGCGGTCAATCGTATCTCTTCTCGGATGCATGGCGTTATGAGATCGGCACAGGCAAAACCGGGCAGGCAGCAAAGAAACAGGAAGTAGTATACAACGTTGCCGAGAAACGTATTGACTTTACACTCGATGCCTTAGATCTGAACGCAGCCTATACCATCGGTATGCTGGCAACGCCGCGCGATGCTTCGTCAACGCAGCAGGGTGCTGTAGAGCAAGTGATCAAGAATGATGCAGGTGATCTCACGGTTCGACAAAACCAGGCATCGGATGTTCAGCAGACTGATCTTGGAAAAAGTCTGATCGAATATACCTTTCACACCAGCAGACATACTTTGTATAGCGACAAGATCAAAGGTATAACCATTGTACAGCCTTTGATCGGAAAGATATCCTCGGATGTGATCAGTCTTCAGCCCCAGGTAGCCAGCTACGAAGGATTTGATGTGGCGGAACTTATCGGTACACAATATAGTGGTCATCAGCCCTTGTCAACGGTAGCAGCGCTTCCGGAGGATGCTTACTACAAACAGGATATATACCCGTTGTTATACCGCGAGTACCCGGTAGCGAATGAGATCAGATTGCACCGCGATACGGCAGCACTTGGTTTCTATCCGTCAAGAGCATTACCAATAATGTCGCTATACCAGATGCAGGCAGAACTTTCGGAGCCGGGTGGCATAACCACAACACGTGTTCCCTATATATACAACCTGCCGGATGTATACCACCAGGACTTCATCGATCTGCAAACACAGGTGGTGAATACATTCCTGGGGACGGAGCAACAAAACCGCTATGCATCCATCATTATGGGCGGCTACCCGATGATCCGTGCAGGCAATTACCCGGTGAAGTTCCAATATATACTTCCGAATGGAAAACGGGGATCATCAGCCGTGTTCATTTATACTAATCCGATCCGATAAGACATCATGAGAAAAGATCGTCTCTATATTGTATTTACGTTGCTGTTTCTGTGCGGCACAGCCCTGACCAGCTATAGCCAGCGGACGAATTATGTTAAAGCACTCGGCCGCGCACAGAAGAAACAGATCCTGATCCGCTGGGCAGTAAACCAGCCGCGCGCATGGAAGTTGTCCAATCAACATGGTTTTGAAGTGGTTCGCTATACCGTTATCCGCGATAGTGTTATTCTCAGCAAGCCGGAACGTAAATATATAGGCATCATTAAACCGGCAGAACAAAGTCAGTGGATCGTGCCTGCCAACAGCAACGAGTATGCAGCTATTATAGCACAGGCGTTGTATGGTGAAAGCTTTGAAGTAAGCAGCACCGACAAGGAAAGTATATTATCATCCATTAACAAAGCGCAGGAACTCGAACAACGTTTTGCCCTCTCGCTATATGCGGCCGATCAGAATTTTGCCATGGCACAACTCGCGGGCTGGGGACTGACGGACACGGATGTAAAGGAAAATGAGAAGTACCTCTATCGTATCAAATCAAAAGTACCTGCAGGTCAGTTAGCGATTGATTCAGCGGCAGTATTTATAGGACTCAAAGACTACAAACCGCTTCCGGAACCAACTGAAGTCGCAGCACAATTCAGTGACAAAACAGCAGTGATCAGTTGGGACTATAATTCGCTGAAAGATTACTATAACGCGTACTATATCGAGCGCTCATCAGACGGCAAGAATTTTTACAGAATTACCGAGCGTCCCATCATGCAGATGAGCGAGAGTGATGCCGCAAAACCTACCGGCAGAATTCACTATGTAGATGCACTGGGGATGAATGATGTTACCTACTACTACCGCGTGCGTGGTGTAACTTCCTTCAGTGAACTGGGGCCGCCTTCTGCAAAAGTATCCGGGGTAGGTCAGAAGATATTGGAGTATGTGCCGCACATCGTAAAGGCCGCTGTAAACGAAGCCGGTGAAATGGAACTGAGCTGGTCGTTTGAGCGCGCGGGCAATGGATTGATCCGTGGTTTTACCCTGAGTCTGTCTCAAACCGAAGCAGGTCCCTATATACCGGTGGTGCAAAATATACCCGCTACTCAACGTACGATCCGCTATACTAAACTCTTTCCGACCAATTACTTTACCATTACAGCCGATGCTGTGAATGGAGCGTCACGGACATCCATGTCAGTACTGGTGCAGCCGGTGGATAGTATACCCCCGCAGGCTCCGCAGGGTGTGAAAGCCATCATCGATTCACTGGGTGTCGCCACGATCAGTTGGACACCGAATACCGAGAAAGACATATATGGCTATAAGATATTCCGCACGTATGTAAAGGACGCAGAACCTACACCGCTCACCGATACAGTTTATACCGGCACCACCTTTACCGACAGTGTAAGCATGCGCATTACCAATCGCAAGGTATACTATATCGTTACGGCATTGGACCAGCGCTATAATCAATCCGCCTTCACGGCACCGGTGGCAGCAATAAAACCAGATATCGTTCCTCCAACCAGTCCGTTGTTTACCAAGTGCGAGCTGACTGGAAATGAGGTACTGTTACGCTGGTCAGACAGTCACGATGATGATATAGCATCGCATACCATCTATAGAAAGGCCCAGGAAGAGAAAGACTGGAAACGCATCAAACAATTCGGTCCCCACACCACCGGTGAGTATAAAGATTCCGATGTAACGGGGGGCATTGTATATACCTATACGTTGGTGGCCGGTGATTCCAGCGGGCTGGAGTCAAAGCCTTCTACACCGGTAAGTATAAAAGTAATTCGCAGACCGGGCGATCTGACGGTAAATGCTTTTGATGTATATATCGACCGTCAGAACCGCTATATCGAATTATTCTGGCGTGATACGCAGGATAATGTTGAGGAGTACCAGTTATACAAGGCTGAGAAAGGTTCGCCCGCTACACTCTGGCGTGTACTGAAGCGCGAAGAGAAGCGCACAGTAGATGAAAAGCTGACCGTGAATACCGAGTATCGCTATGGTATACGTGTGGTTACCCGAAAGGGAGAAGTGAGCAAGATCAAATGGTTGGAGGTTAAATATTAGTACGCACTATTTCGTAAGGATCTATGAAAAGACTTTTACAATTCTGTTTGTTGTTAGTTTTTTACCAGACTGCTGCCCAAACGGATTTTTCCAATGAGTATATGATCACCGTATCCGGTGGTGTATACTATGGCGGTGACTTGAGTTCCGGCTGCGGAAGCCGCTACGATGTTATCCTGGAATTTGAGGATGGCTCAACGCAGACCATTGTAAGCAACGGACACGGTGGGGGTGGTACGGTATCCTTCTATCGCAAGTTCTCATTCCGAAGCGACAACCGCGTAAGACGTGTTATTGCGTTTGGTAAAGCACACCGTCAAAGTCCCCGATACCGTTCGTGTGGGTATAGACGAATTGATGAAGGAAATATATACCTGCCGTTGGATCTCAATACCGATTATCCCTGCGTGAACAGGCTATACCGGAATGTTTTCAGAGGTTTTAACAGCAGTGATATAACAATTGATATACAGCCGGTGGCACAACGCCTCACCACAACGTTGTCCATGCCGAACAATGCAACCAACCGCAGAAGAACATCCTACGCACTGGACGCTATGTTTACCAGCGGTGGCAGCGATCGTGTCTTCTCCGGCTATCTCGATTCATGGGGGAGAAGCACAACCGTGAACAGAAAAGACTCGATCGTTTTGTTGAAGTCTGATGTGCGTTCGGTTTTATTGACTACGGCTGGTCAAACGGTTAACGGTCGCATCGTTCGTAATTTTAACACCTCGCATTCGTTCGATCTTCCGGCATTTACCAACACCCTTGATGTTACTTTCCCATTCAATCTTTTCCCGGACGCACCTGCGGGTAGCCTTCGGGTTGTATACCGGAAGATAAAATTCCCGTTGAAGTATGGGCCGAACACCTCCTATATATTGCCTTCGGATACGAGCAATCGTGTTGTTTTACTCGGGCCTCGCGGAAACCCGGCTTCGTTCTACCATTGGGTATATAGCTGGGATGGTGTAAACTGGACAAACCTTCCGGCTAAATTTCAAGGCAGAAATAGACTTGAGATATCCGGCTATGATATTCTTGGAAATGAATTCTGGAAATATCACAACAACAATATCTTCTTCAAGATCATTGTCGATTGTAACGGAGCGGAATCAGAAACGCTTACACTGTCGGCAAGACTTTCGGCTCCCAACATAGTTTCGCTTACACCGGATCCTGACCGTTGTTATGATAAACCTCAGGATGGATCATTCAAAGTAGTTTTCGACAGACCTTTGCATGTGAGTGAAGCCGGAGAGCCTGAGCGTCTCACCATCCTGGTTACGGATGCTGCGGATAATACCGTAACCATCGATCAGCTCATTGATGTTACCCTCGAAGCAGACAATAGTTTCTCCTGGCCACGCAGACTTTTTTCAGACCGGAATTACCAGATCAGGTTACTCGGTAAATTTAAAGAAGTACCTACGTTTACTGATAACCCCGTTAACCATGCGCGCAACGTGGAGTTGATACGGCCGAGACCGATCACATCAACACTTACACCGGAGGCTGTACATTGTTATAATGGTGGCGATGGTAAGATTCTTCTCACAGCAGATGGTGGTGTTGGTAATTATCGCTTTCAATATTTACCAGTGGGCGCTACGGATTCCGTGCTGGTAACATTCAGCGAAGCAACTACGCATACGCTGGAGTTTCTTCGCTACGGTGTATATGGTTTTAAAGTGATGGATGGCAATCAGTGTATGGATGCCGCGCGTGCCAAGGCCGTGCTGGTAAATCAACCGACCGATTCGCTGCACATCGGATTTTCAAAGACGACTGATCCTCTTGCGTACCACTATAAAGATGGATATATAGAGACTATATTGGTAGGCGGTACACCATTCCCGGATCAAAGTTATGCCGTGCAGTGGTTCGATCCGGTAAACCTGTTGCCGGATTCACTCTATAACAACGCACCGTTGGCACAAGGTTATCAGGCGAACATTGATAGTCTGGGTGATGGACGTTATCAACTCCGTGCTTATGACAGTCAATATACAGTAGCACATCCTGATCATCGTAAGGGGTGTATGGTGGTAAGTGATACGTTTCGTCTCATCGAGCCGCCACCCATCGTAGTAGCAATAGCTGAATGGCATTTTGTAAGCTGTCATGGATACGATGATGGCGAACTCGTGGCGCATGCAAAAGGAGGTGTCCCCTATACGAGCGATCTTCCATACCGCTACGAATGGTTGAAAGATGTAAACGGTACACCGCAGTCAATCACTCAGCAGGACAGTATAGCCACGCAGTTGCGTACGGGTATATATCGAGTGCGCATCCGCGATAAGAATAATATAGCCAGGCTGTCCGATCCGTTTCTGTTGGTAGAACCGGATGTATTGACGGCAGCGGTAACTACGACACCAATCAGCTGTAGCTCCGGAACCGATGGTACAGCGCAGGTTGCATCGACCGGTGGTACATTGCCTTATACCTATAGCTGGTCGGATGGCGCAACCACGGCCTTGAACGTAAACCTTATTGAAGGTCGGTACTTTGTGCTGGTAAAGGATGTGCGCGGCTGTACTGCTACCGCGAATGGAAGTGTTGTATCACCTTCACCGCTTCAGGTAGATAGTCTGCTTACTAATCCGCAATGCTTTGGTTATGAAAACGGAAGCATCAACATAACCGTGATACAGGGAACGCCTCCTTACCGATATAGCTGGAGCAATGGTGCTGAGACAGAAGATATAGATCAATTGCCGGCCGGTGTCTATACGGTGAGGATTACAGACGACAATGATTGTGTAAACTATAGAAGATATGAATTGATCGATCCTGCTCCGGTGCATGTAGATCTGGGTAAAGATCGTACGCTATGTACCGACCAGGTATATATCGCTGATGCAACCATCGATGATCCGGGCGCGCAATATCAATGGAGTGGTCCGAACGGCTTTATCGCGCAAACCAGTATAGTAACCATTTCGGAAGATGGAACCTATACTGTGCACGTTGTGGATTCTCGCGAATGCCACGGTGAAGATGCCATCGCGATAAGGCGTATACAGGTAAATATAGGTGCCGAGTTTATTGTTACTACGCAGGCGTTTAAAGATAAACTGGTGACACTGGTTAACATCAGCGACCCGCAACCCGACAGCGTAGCGTGGTGGGCTTCCGACGGCGATGTTCAGTTTGCATTATCGCTGATCAACAAAGCTGAATTAACCTTTACCGACACCGGTACCTACACAGTGTACATGCGTGCCTACAGACAAGGTTGTGAAAAAGATTTCTCGAAGCCGATCGTAGTGGTGGCAGGTACATTTGATGAGGGCACCAAAGACGAGTCGCCTTTCCTCGAAGAGTTTACAGTTTTCCCGAATCCATCCGATGGTAAATTTTCAGCCATCATCGGGTTGCGCGAGCAAACTCCGATTCGCATACGGATGATCTCTGTGGCAAGCAATGTTATTGTAGACGATCGCGAAGCACTGGGCAGTCAGCGTTACGAATTGCCATACGATCTGAACCTGGCATCAGGAGTATATTTCCTGCTGCTCGAAACTGCCAAAGGGAACTATATACTTCGCGTAACGATCTACTAGTAAATTTTTCTGATGTCGATGAACTGGATGCACATGCTATATATACCGAAAATCGTTAACGCTATCCCGGATATCCTTACAAGGAAGATGCTTTCGAAAAGTATACTCCTGTTGTTGTTGCTGCTTTGCCAGGCGGCTTGGGCACAGTTTCCCGTGCAGGTAAACACACAGCTTCGTCCGCCCTATACACTTCAGCTGAGTGAGTATTATGCAACGGGTCGTGAGAAACTTGTGGTAATTCTTACCAACCGCGACTTGAACAAGCCCGTGGTCAATGTAAAGCTTCGAATGATCATTGAAAGTCAGACGGTGCAACTGCGAACCCGCACGTATGCAGATGTACCGGTTATAGCATTGGATGCCGGTGTACCCGTGCGTTTATCGTTGTCTGATCTTGCTCCGTATTTCAACCCGGAGAACCTCGACTTCTCAGGCATTACGCGACAACAGTATATGCAGCAGGCTCGCTTGCCCGAAGGATTTTATCAATTCTGTTTCGAAGCCGTTGAAGTTTCATCCGGACAGGTAGCAAGTGCTAAGGGATGTGCCATGGCATGGATAAGTCTGAGCGATCCGCCATTATTAAATGTACCGCGCAAGGGAGAAGCCGTTGCCTATAAGGAACCTCAGAACATTATCTTCCAATGGACACCACGTCACCTCAATTCTCCGAACTCTGCTTTTCAGACCGAGTATGATTTTCAACTGGTCGAGTTATGGGACACATCATTAGCTCCCGAGATTGTTTTTCAATCGGCCGCTCCGCTATATGAGACAACGACACGTTCTACCACGTTGCTATATGGTCCGTCACAACCGTTGCTGATTGTAGGTAAACGCTATGGATGGCGTGTACGTGCCCATGCCCGCAGTGGAGTAGAAGAGGTAGATGTATTCCGGAATCAGGGCTATAGCGAAATATATTGGTTCACGTACCAGGACACATGTCCACCACCCGCAGGTATAGCAGCGACACCCGGTACCTTTGGTAATCTTGAATTTAACTGGGCAGCCGATCGCAATCACCGGTCATTTGTAGTTACGTATAGACAAAAAGGTAAAGATGATGGAGCCTGGTTCGATCAGAAGACCGAGCAGGCCATGGCATTGGTATACGATATGCAGGCGGGACAGGTATATGAATATCGTGTCGGTGCATTCTGTAATACCGATCAGCCAACGTTCAGCGAAATAAAAACAGTAGAAGTACCCGCGAGAAATTCAGAGACATTTGTCAACTGCAGCATTGTACCTGATCCGGATATATCCAACAAGCAAGCTATACAAAACCTGAAAGTTGGAGATGTATTTCGTGCCGGTGATTTCCCGGTAAAGATACAGGAGGTAAGCGGCACCGGCACATTTACCGGTAAAGGATATGTCATGGTTCCTTTCTTAGGCAAGGCCAAGGTAAGTGTAACGTTTAGTGGCATACAGGTAAATACAGGCTATCAGCTCATCAGCGGAGAGGTCGTAACAAAATACGGATCGAAAGGCGAGGGGATAAAAGATATCGATGAAACACTCGATCAGTTCCGCGGATACGAAGGACTGGTATCACGCCTGAAAGGCCTCACGGTAACGATGGACTCTTCTTCGTTGAAAAGTCTTACCGACAAGGTAGTAAAGGAAGCCAAAGAAGAATTACCGGCTGAACTCGCCAATGAAATTACACAGGATGTAAAACAACTGAAAGAAGCGAAACAAGCTTACGATAAAGCGAATGCCGCTTATGCCGCAGCAACCTCACCGGAAGAGAAAGAAGCCGCGAAGCTGAAACGCGATGAAGCAGAAAAGAAATTCAACGCTATACAAGAGAAGTTTGAAGGTAAAGCCGAGGATGCTATAGATACCGAAGCGTATACGATAGCCTTTGCGCAGGCTAAAGACGCCAATTATGGTTTCGACAACTTACAGGATAAGTATAGACCGTATCATGAATCGAACTATGAGACGAAGCAAAAAGGCAAAGAACTATACTATATCCCCTGGAAGGCTGTGGCTACCGGATCGTTTGATTGGGTAAAAGCATATTCAACGCCTTCAGGTAGTCCATTACCGCAGAACCTTATCTTCCGTTCAACAACGGGGACTCTGCAGACCCAGCCCGGCACTAATCCGCAGGAAGTAAATATACGTGTGCATGGCTATGGTGCAGGAGAGAAGAATGAAGTTATAGCCTATATCCGGGCGACCGGTGCTGATGGTAAAGAGACATTAACCGAAGCAGGAAGTCTGAATGTTGTCAGCTATAGTAAAGTTATTCGCAAGCTGGTATTGGTGCCGGTAAATACAACAACGCTTGATATATCTATTCAGGAGATTCAATCTCAAGTAAATGCTATATATGGCAAAGCAGTTGTACAGTGGACGGTGCAGAAGGATCAGCCGTTTACCAGTTCGTATGACGTAGACAACAACGGACTCGATGATGGAGACAGCGAGTTTCTGTCCAATTATACCGCGGAGATGGAAACGCTCGTCAGCGAGTATGAAGAGAAGAAAGCATTGGAAGATGATACATACTATCTCTTCCTCGTATCCGGTTCGGAGAGCAAGACCAAACTCGGCTATATGCCCCGAAAGAAAACAGCCGGATTCATCTACATGGATTTAGCGAGCGGCCAGTCACTGGTAAAAACTATCGCCCACGAATTAGGACACGGAGCCTTCCGACTCGAACACACCTATAAGACATACGCCTCACTGGCAAACGGCACTACCGATAACCTGATGGACACGCGTCCGGATGGTGTAGCATTGCATAAGTATCAATGGGATTTAATACACGATCCTGCTTTAGTCATTCCTATACTGGAGAATGACGAAGATGGTGAGTTGGTTGCACAGGTAGTACAATGTTTGACAGGAGCGAGTCTTGACTTCGCCATGTACTATACCGCTACGTGGATGACCATGCAATTCGATGACGAGGTAGCAGAAGCAAATAAACCTTCCTTCGCGGATTTTGGAAGTGTTACGAGCTACAAAGAGTTCAGCAAAACCGAAGCCCTTGTATCGGCCGGTATATCTTGTGTAACGGCAAACCTGCCAGCCTTTATTTCTCCCGGCGCAAGCAGAAAATTGAAATCCGGATTATCTGCATTGGGTGGCGCAGCTACTGGCTTTGCCACCGAAGCAAGTAAGCAATATGAGCTAGCCTATACTAAAATAAAGAAGCAGGGTAAAGATCCAGGCATGGCGGATGTGATAACGGAGATAGATTGGAAGCCTATCATTCAAAGTTCTGCAGCCAGTGGAT
Organism: uncultured Chitinophaga sp.; assembly: GCA_902168205.1. GTDB lineage: Bacteria > Bacteroidota > Bacteroidia > Cytophagales > Cyclobacteriaceae > Ohtaekwangia > Ohtaekwangia kribbensis. The sequence goes on from CABHOK010000003.1 coordinate 2,001,456, forward strand.
TGATGACCGGTACAGCGACCTGGATAGCATCGAGTCCGAAGTATAAAGCTTTATTGGAAAAGATAGAAGATCGCCTTGGTATAAAGGATTGGACAAGGGATGCGAAAAAAATGGTCGATTACCTTTTAATAAGGAAACGAATTCCTCCGGCCTTTATGACTGCCATGAAGAAGTTTGGAAAAACAGAGGGCGAGATTGCCACATATTTTACGGAGTATCATTACTCAAGAGCAGGTCAAAAATTCCTGAGGGACATGGAGTATTACCTGGCTAACAAGAACGCCTATAGATTAACCTCTGATGAAGCTTTTGCATTGTGGGGTTATACAACGAAACTTTTTTATAAGGAATTAAATGCCAACCTGAGGAATGGTGTAAATGCAGATAAGACAAAAGAAGTCACCGAATTGATAAACGGAGCACTTAAAAAGCTTCCGAATTATAGTGGTGCGAAGGTTTATAGAGGTATTGCAATTGAGCCTTCCATGCTGCAAGCTTTTATCAAGGATTACAGCTTGGGAAATACTAAACTGTGGAATGATTTTACTTCTTGCGGAGGTTCTCTTGGTGCATCGTTCAGTGGCCGTTCGGATGTGAATGTTATTTTTGAAATTGCACATACAACGGGCAAGGAAATATCAGATTTGGCGGATGGCGTTTTGTATGGAGGTATGCCGAGACCTGAGATTCTCATTAAAGCAGGTAGTCAGTTTAAGGTAATTGCAGCTCCTCTTTTTGATCAGTCGCTGCAAAAGTGGGTAATTAGAGTTCAGCAAATTCTTTAGTATATGGAGCTATCGGAGGCTAGACAATTTTTTAAAGATCGACTTAAACTTGCGCTGAGCGATGATCGGCAGCCGATGCCGGATATACTTGAAGTAAACAAGGTATATGAGTCTATATATTATCGTGAGTCACAGCGTGGTTGCAGAGATCTTAAATGTAAACTTGTGAAAGATTCAAGTGATCGTTACGTTTTGGATTACTATTTAAAAACGGATGATTACTCTATACATAAACGGATTGATACAGACGGTAACTCAATAGAATTGGAAAATTTTGAAGCACAGTTTGGGTGGCCGGTATACGAAGATAAAGTTGAAACGGAAAGGGAACATCAGCGAATCAAAGAGCATAACCAAACGGTATATGCTATTCTAAAGAACAAAGGATTTGAAAAGTAAGAGCGCAGTGAAAAAATATATAATTGTAGTTCTGGTGCTATCGGGGGCTGTGTGTTATGCGCAGCAGAACGTTCAAGCTTACTTCAATGCTATAGCCAATCAACAACCCACAAGCCCCTTCACATTCGATCCGGCGGTAGGAGAGAGTCGCTATATCCAGGCATTGTCTCCTTATCTGACAGATACGTTGGTAACAGTTCGTTCGGAAGCATATCTTTTAGTAAGCCGCCTGGGACAAAATAGCAAGCAGGCGAAGATTCGCAGGGAAGTAGTTAAAGTGCTTTTGAAAGGATGGCGCGATAAAGATTCGGGCATAAACGGGCAGGTAGCCAATGGGTTGTTCCGGTTTAATAAAGAGGATTTTGATAAGACTGCATTGGAAGATGTTCGAGAGCTTAATAGCGCAGTAAAGCCCTATATAGGTAAACTTTTCAAACTCATTGGTAAACTCGACCTGCGCGATCAGTTAAATGCTATAAAGGTGCATGTACAGAATCAACAAACTCCTTTGTCACGAAAAGATATATGGTCAGGTTATGTAGCCATGGCACGTTTGGGAGACGCATTGTCCGAGCAGACGGTTATGGATAAGGCGAACAAGCTTGGCTCCAACGATGATACTATATATGAATTGTACCCTGACCTGGTATATATAAGATCACGGACTACGATTGATTTTCTGATAAAGGAATTATACAGTGAAGAAAATAATTGCTCTTCTCCGGATGCTGAGTCGGATCGTCCAATCAACTGTGCGTATCGCATTATGGAGATGCTGGGGCCTGTTATTAAAGATTACCCGATTGCTGTCAGTGCGAGTGGCGACCTGGTTGAGAAAGATTATCCTAAGGCGTTGGCTACAATCCGCAGATGGTTCAATGAACGCAACGGGAATTATACGATCATGAACCACTGATAAACATTTGTGCGCTATATGAAGAAGATTTTTACAAATACAGGTTGGCGTAACATAGGTGTGCAGGTGAGCTTCCTGCTCGTTGCATTTGGTTTATATGCGTGCTTCCAGGAGGAGACTATTCCTGTATCGATTGATTTTTCCTATACCATCGGGAATGAAAATTATACTACACCGGCCCGCATCAGTATAACGAATAATACTACCGGAGCCGAAAAATATCAATGGACATTTGAAGGCGGACAACCTGCTACATCTTCATTACGTGATCCCGGTATCATTACGTTTACGGAAGCAGGTCCGCACGCCGTTACACTGGAAGCCTGGAGCGAAGATGATCGCCAAAGTAAAACGATTTCCATTACAGTATACGATGGTGTCATACCAGATTTTTCTGCAGAAGTGTTGACGAATAATATATCACCGGTAACAGTTCGGATCACCAATAAGACTGAAGGAGGTACTGGTTTTCGCTGGGTGTTCGAGCAGGGGAGTCCTGGGGAATATACCGGGGAGAATCCACCGGATGTTCAATTCTCAGAGCCGGGAGATCATCGTATTATACTCATTGTAGAAAATGGTCCTGCTGTTGATTCCCTGATACAAACTATATCCGTAGCGGCTGCATTATCTCCCGGGTTTGAAATCATTCCTGATTTCGAGGATGATGACTACGAAGCACCCTTACATGCTACACTACAGAATAACACAGTCGGAGGACTGCAGTGGCAATGGTCATCTACCGGTGGACAGATCAGTAACAAGACAGCACAGCAACCGGGTATATATTTCGCTCAGCCCGGCACCTATAGCATCACGCTACAGGCATCCAACGGTAAAGAGACCAAAACAATTACAAAAGATATAGTTGTAAAGCCTAATACGGGCCTTCGCACTTTTACGGATGTTAAACTCGGAATCAATACTGCACATGCTACTATCGGCAGTTATTACTCTACCACGTTACGCAGGGTGATCAGCAAGAATGATCCGGACTCGTTGTTTCAATATGTAGATATAGCATACTTCGGGCTTAACGCTACGTTTACTTTCAATAAGTTCACGTCACCGGATTCTGTTGAAGAGTATACCTTCGAAGCAATACCGCAGCCGCAGGTAACGCATTTTATTAATTCTCTTGATAAATGTGCCTGCGGAATTGCACTGTCAGAAAGTGATTTTGACCAGATGACTACGGATGCACTTTTGCAGCCGCTGAATATAACTTCAACCGCGAAAGGATTACAACCTTTTGATGATGCGCAGGTACCACGCATCGTTCTGTTCAGGACACAAGACAATCGTAAAGGTGCTATCAAGATCAAGTCCTATCATCGCGATGGCTTGCAGTCTTATATACTCGTTGATATTAAAGTTCAGAAAAAATGAATCCTCTCTACACGTACCGTTGTCTGTTAGTTCTTTTGGCGCTCCTGGTTGGGCCGTGGTCGTATGGACAGTCCATTCGCCTCGACAACCTGCGTGATCAGTTCGGTAAAGGCAAACCTTTCAAACTGAATGGAGCTTTGTCTGCCAATGGTATATATTATAATGGTAATGGAGGCTACGGCCGCGATCCGTTCTCATATTTTGTGAACGGTAGTATGAACCTGAATTTGTATGGCTTGGTAAATCTGCCGTTTTCATTTACACTCACAAGTTTTGGCAGCGATTACTCATACCCTGTACCGCCCAATCGCTTCAGTATACATCCATCCTATAAATCTGTAACAGCACATATCGGAAATATAGCAGCAACGTATTCTCCCTATACATTGAATGGTTATTTGTTTACCGGAGTGGGTGTCGATGTCGAGCCGAAAGACAGCGGACTAAAGGTAAGCGGTATATATGGTCGCTTGCAGAAAGCTGTTGAGTATGACACCGCCAATCGCATAACAGCGGCTGCCTACGAACGCATGGGGTGGGGAAGCAAGATCGAATATCAAAAGGATAATTATCGCCTGGGGATGATTGCGTTTCATGCCTGGGACGATGTGAACTCTATTCAGAACAAACCTGATAGTTTGCAGATATACCCAATGGCCAATACGGTACTCAGTGTAAATGCCGGCACACGACTATGGCAGCACATGGATATAGCGATTGAATACGCTACGAGTGCTGTAACGGAAGATGTACGCGCTGCCAATGCGGAGAGCGACAACCTCTTCGGGCGTATGCTCAACAATAAGGAGTCGACTGGTTATTTTCATGCTATTAAATCATCGCTACAATATACATTTACCAGTACGATACTCGGAGTTGGATATGAACGCATTGATCCGGGCTACAGAACACTCGGGGCTTATTACCTCAATAATGATTTGGAAAACATCACCGTGAATGCAGCGCAGCCGTTGTTCAAGAGCAAAGTACAACTGGCCATGAACATGGGCTTTCAGCGCGACAATCTTGATCATGCAAAGTCAGGATCATCGACACGATTTATAGGATCAGTGAATGTGTCATACACTCCTTCTGATAAACTGACTTCGGCATTTACCTATTCGAACTTTCAAACCTTTATGCGGATTCGTCCGCAGTTCGTAAACATAAACCGACTGGATAATTTCCAGAACCTTGATACGCTTGACTATACACAGGTGTCACAAAATGCAACGGCATCTGCAAGCTATATGTTTTCGCAGACAGACGATGAAATGAAGGGTATCAGCGTTGACCTGAGTTTCCAGGAAACAGCCGATGAGCAGGGCGGTGTAGTGCGCAATGGAAACCTGTCGCAATTCTATAACGCATCTGTTTTATATACCTTGTCACGAATGGCGGTCGGGAGAAATTTTTCTGCCGGATTTAACGTGTCTTATAATACAATCGGTCGCGATGACTTTATCACACTGGGGCCGATAGCGAGTATAAGTGCCAGTATACTTCAAAAGAAAATTACCACAGGAGCCAATCTGTCCTATAATGCCAGTCGCACAACAACCGAATGGGACAATCATGTCTTTAACGTGCGATGCCACGCTATATATAAAGTCCAGCGCAAGCACACCTTTAACCTGAATGTGCTCAACCAATGGCGTAGTACCAGCGAGGCTTCCACTAACGATGTCACAGTTACGGTGGGGTATAATTTTATATTTGGCACTTGAGTTCTTGCCTGGAGGGGAGGGACCGTTTTTGCCGGCAGGTTTACAATAACATGATATGAATAGAAAGATACTTTTAATAACTGTGACCTTTATTCTGTTTCTCGGAATATTCTTGATAGGAATTTACTTTATCAAATCAAGAGACTTGGAGGAGAGAGAGGAATCAGAGTGGTATAGTAAACAACTTGATTATCAATTTTGTGGGATTGTTGTCGATAAGGAGTCTTTGAAGCAAAAGTGGGGATATGGTTACATTACTTGTATTTTGAACACTGGGATAATTATTAGTACTGCGAAGGAAGATAGTCTACAGAGCTACTTGCATAGTAATCAATCGGTACGATTTATAGTAAGTAAAGAGAAGGATCTGGTAAGATTTTTAGTCCAAAATATTAATGATCACGAGAGGGACGACTCCTTGTGCATTGATGCTAAGGAAGGCGAAATCAATTTTTACAGAAAGGGAAGGTACATCTGTAAGCATAGTATAGCATCAAGTCTTAAAACTGATTGGTTTAAATAAGAATATCCATTATTCGCAGATTTACTTATATCAGACTATCTGAAAATTTCGATCATCAATTTGTTGTTCGCTATTCCTTTACAAGGAGTGACTCTTGGGCTCAAAAAATAGGGTACGAGGGGGATAAACAGAATTTAGAACTTCAAGTTACAAAGTCACTGTTTATTATGTTTTTACGAGACCTAAGAAAAAACTTAACGGACTATAGTAATAATACTTTATTCGTTGTTGGTATGTAGAGTGGTTTACCTGTACATAAGATATATACAGGCAACTGTTTCCATATTATTCGTAATACTCAAACGCATCTATGATGTCGAGGTATACACCATCGAATCCGGCAGCAAGGATTTTGTTTAGATAGGAATCGCTGTTCTTGTAAATGATATTCTGCCAGTCAGTTTCCCAATATTTTACTTTATAGTTACCGGGCCAGTCAGGGTTCTCTGCGTCCATCCATGAAGGCTTCGTGCTGTTCCATGAACTTTGCCAGTAGTAGCGATAGTTTTCAGCTTCTCCAATCGACATATAGGCAATTACTTTTCGTTTGCCGCCTCCATTCTTTGTTTTTAGCTGAGCAATTTCGTCAGCAGTAAAAGAAGTGCCATCGTGAAAGAACAAGTCGATGATCATGACATCATATCGCGTGTTTTTCAAAGCTTGCACAAAGTCAGCGCGCGTGGCATAGTTATCGGGATTGAGCAGGTAAAGGAAATTTTTGGCATCAGCTAACGAATTAACATCACCACTATGCACCTGGTACGGTTCGCTTGTCGGGATGATATCAAGTTCACGGTGTTCTGCAGCATACGACAAGTAACCATAAGTGTTATTGGTAGCATAGGATGCTGACTTCTTGCTATCAGTAGAACAATAGTCGGTAATGAGAATGGTGTTGCCGCTACTGTGTGAGCGATCGAGAAAAGCTTTCAGGTAACTGGTAACATCAGACGGAGTTGCTACATCGTCCTGATCATATCCATATAAGAAGTCTTCCTGGCCATGAGCATCAATCGCATCCAGGTAAGCGGTGTGAAGCGCACCATCCTCTTCACCATTTTGTGTAACGAGTTGAATACCGTTCTGCGGGATGATCGCAAAATCAGCGGAAGTACTTTTTGCCTTGCTACTGATGTTGATCACCAGGTTGCGCATCTCTTCTTTATAGTCTACGGCTGTTGATGATGTTGATTTATCATCGTCCGATGAACAGGCAGAAGCCAGCGCGATAGCGCCAACAATTGGATAAAGGGTAATTTTCATAAGGGATTTTGTGATTCGAAATATAAATAGTTCAACAGAGCTAAAACGATCTATGTAAGAGATTATTCATTTCTTGATATTTTTTTTTCTGAACGTATATATTCCAGTATATATTGTGTTTTATATATACCTAAACTTGTTGATTTATGCTTATTTGACAAGCAATATGGGGTATAAATAAATCATTAAGAATCACGTGTAACTATAACTATATATTTAACAGAGAAAAACAGCAACTAACCGAATAATAGGTAGCGATCGGGATATGAAGCCGGCAATTAAAAAGATTTTCGTACAAGCGGGTAGTAATACAGGAAAAACAGCTGTTGTAAAGACAGAATTTATTGTGGATTATTCTCCATCCAAAATGCAGTAACTGCAAGAGCTACAAAACCAGCTACAGTCATAGTTAAATAGTACCTACTACTTCTTTCTTCCTCGATAAAATTCAATAATGACTTTAGAGTATTAAATCGGGTCTTCATGAGTAATGAGGCATGGATGAAATGCACGATCACAATAATTAAAACAATGATGGTCATATAATTTTCTGTAATGGTATATTATTTATTTACTTCCAGAGTGATTCATTATTCGCCCGCTTGCTATAATGAATGCTGACTTTGGCAATCATACTATATATATACTCATTTTCTGTTTGTGCACTACTGATTAAAGAAAAGAGGATACACAAAGCACAAACTTCATGTATCCCCCGAAAGCGGTTGACAAAGCGCAGATATTAATCAGCATTCATCTTGCCGGAAACGCGCGCAGCGTATGCAGCAAGTTTACCAACTTCCTGATCGATCATCCACAGACCAACGCCTTCTTCACCAATGATGTCAAAAATCTCAACGGCTCTGCGGGCAAGTGTTTCTTCTTCACGTTGCTCGTTAACGTACCATTGCAGGAAGTTAAACGTTGCAAAGTCTTTGATCTGTAGGCACTGATCAACAATGTTGTTGATCGATTTGGTTACTTCGATCTCGTGGTGAAGCACCGATTCGAAAACTTCACGAAGAGAATTGAATGAATGTTTTATCCCCGAGATCTCAGGTTGCAATGCATGGCCACCGGCAGCATTTACATAGCGGAAAAGTTTCAGCATGTGCTGACGTTCTTCTTCAGAGTGTTTGTACAGAAACTCGGCAGAAATTTCAAACCCCTGAGTATCGCACCATGATGCCATGGAAAGATACGCTGCAGAAGATTTACCTTCCATCACGATCTGCTGGTTCAATAACGCTTCAATCTCTGTGGTGATTGACCGGGCAGGAGTATACGACTGTTTTTTTCATAAATCTTGAAATGCTTTAATGAGTTGTAAAGACAGCAAATGTACATGGATTGAAATAAAGGTAATCACGATACCTGCCAAAGGGTATAAATTATACCGCCTCCAGGCTAATTTAAATCTGGTCTAGTTATCCCGTAACGCTAGTGAAAAGAAATACCTTGAAATGGGGTTGTAACTTTTAATGGTTCTTGACTTGTATAGCATTGGTGCTTACTTTTGTTTGGAATTAGTCTAAATAATTGGCGAGTTTTTCCGTTTGATTATCAGGATTTTGAATAAATAATGACTGCACCGATTAGAATTTTATTAGCGGATAAACAGCCTCTGACCTCGGCAGGACTCGTCCATTTCCTGTCGTCACGGCAAGATGCTACCATCCTGGATGAAGTCTCTGAACGCGAGCATCTTGAGCAAATGCTGAATCGGCATAAGCCCGATTTGCTCATCACAGATTACAACCTGCAAGGGTATATCACGAAGGATGATCTTCGTTCTGTGAAGGAAATTTCTCCGGCCACCAATGTCCTCGTCATCTCTGCTGATAATAACAAAGGAAGCATACTTGATGTACTGCAACTGGGTATAAAAGGGTATCTCACGAAAGAATGTAGCCGTGAAGAAATCATGATGGCGATTCAATCCACGGCACGCGGCGAGAAGTTTTACTGCCATAAGATTCTCGACATCATCATGGAGAAGCATTTCAATCCGGAGCCGGAAAACTTTGATGCTGCCGTACTTACATCGCGTGAAACAGAGATACTTACACTGATCGCACAAGGTAAATCCACCCAGGTTATCGCAGACGATCTTCATCTAAGTCCGCATACGGTGCAGACCCACCGAAAGAGTATCATTCGCAAACTCAACATCAAATCACCAACCGAGTTTGTTATCTACGCCATCGACTTCGGCCTTATCAAACCCAAGTAGATATCCGTTATCACTTCAAGATTTTTATACTATAAAGTGTGGTATACCTACGTGCTATATACCGCCACACAGCTATAGCTATACTATCTCGCGGCTGGCACCTCACAGACAGCAGCTATTGAACCTACCCGCTAAAAGGTAGTACGAGTCTAACCTGTACTACATCGCTATATAGTCTTATCTAGGTATAAAAAAAATGCCGGCTAGAGGTGATTGACGTACGATGATCGTTCGCTCTACTTTTGTTTAGAATTAATCTAAACAACAGATGAAACGATTTCCTATTCTTCTCTTATTTATATGTATACTTTCCTATACTAATATAGTATATGCGCAACGCATCATCACCGCAGGAAGCGCACTGACGGAAACAGTATGTGCACTCGGTGATTGTGATAAAATTATAGCATCGGACCGTACAAGCCTGTATCCGGCACACATTCAGCAATTGCCTTCGATTGGTTATCGCGGGGGTATAAATGCAGAAGGAATTCTGAGTCTGAAACCAACCCTTGTTATAGCCGAGAAAGATTATGTAGAAGATGCCGTGCTGCAGCAGCTCACAGCCAGTGGTATAAAGCTATTGATCATTGATCGTAAATATACTTTTAACGATACAAAGAAATTCATTGTACAGATAGCCACTGCATTGAATCGAGATGCTGAAGGAAAAAAGCTGATTGCCAAAATTGAAGGTGAACTTGCCGAGGCGAATGACATGCTTAAAAAGACAACCTCTGCACCGAAAGTATTGAGTATATATAACAGAGGTACATCCACCATAAGCGTAGCCGGTAAAAATACATTCGGAGAAATTCTATCGTATGCCGGTGCTACCAGCGCGGTGAGTAATGTAGAAGGATACAAGCCACTAAACACCGAAGCATTGATTGCGGCAAACCCTGATTATCTGTTAATGGTGTCTATGGGACTTGAAAGTCTTGGTGGTATAGATGGCGCTTTAAAAATCCCGGGTGTAGCACAGACTACTGCGGGGAAGAAAAAGCAAATCGTTTCCATCGAGAGTTTGAAGCTTACCAACTTCGGTCCTCGTTTTGGCGAGGCGGTAAAGGAGCTTGTCCTATTGATACATCCTGAACTCCGCGCGAAATAAATCAGCATGAATCTGGCGCTTTCCATACGGGAATATCGTACTGCTATAATTCTTACTGCACTGGGCATCGGTTTGGTAATAGCCATATTGCTTTCGCTAACCATTGGTGCCGTGTCTGTTCCCATAGCAGATGTAGCCATCATTATACTACAGAAGGCCGGCTTGTTTCAAAATATAGCGGTTGACAGTATGCATGAAGTAGTACTGTCTACGATACGTATACCGCGCATTGTCATGACGATACTGATCGGTGCTGCGCTCGGTGTAAGCGGTGCTTCTTTGCAGGGCCTGTTCAGAAACCCATTGGTAGAACCAAGTTTGATTGGTGTGTCCGGTGGTTCTGCTGCAGCTGTAGTGATAATGATCGTATTTGGTGGTTTTGTTATACAGGCCGATGGCTGGATGTATACTATACTCTTGCCGGTGCTGGCATTTGCCGGTGGCATAACGGCTACATTTACTGTATTACGGTTGAGCAACCAAACCGGTCGCACCAATATAGCGGTGCTGGTATTAACAGGCGTTGCCATCAATGCACTGGCCGGTGCTATTATAGGACTCGCTATATTTTACGCAGACGAAAATCAATTAAGAACTTTCACTTTCTGGACCTTGGGCGACCTGGGTGGCGCAACGTGGGACAAACTCATGATTGCGTCACCTTTACTGATTCTGTCTTCGGCCGGATTGATATTTTTCTCACCAACACTCAATGCCCTTGCACTCGGTGAAGCCGAAGCCTACCATGTAGGTGTAGATGTAGAGTATACCAAGCGCGTGGTTATATTCCTTTCCGCATTGGCAGTAGGAGTGAGTGTATCGCTGTCGGGTATGATCGGATTTATAGGTTTGATCGTTCCGCATGTTATACGTGTGTCCTTCTATGCAGATAACAGACTTGTATTACCCGGTTCTGTTATCGGAGGTGCATTGCTACTGGTGTTGTCCGATATCGTGGCGCGCACGGTGGTGAGTCCTTCTGAACTTCCTATCGGTGTTGTAACCGCGCTGATCGGTGCTCCCTTTTTCATCGGATTACTAATGAATGCCAAGCGCAAAAACGAATTGTAATGTACCAGGCGAGTAATATATCCTTTCGGGTTCGCGATAAAATTATTCTGCGCGATATCAATCTGAGTATTGAGCCCGGTGCATTTACAGCGATTGTGGGGCCGAACGGTGCCGGTAAAAGTACGCTGCTCAAAGTAATGGCACACGAGCATACGGAGTATCATGGTGACGTAACGATCAACGGTAAGGCTGCACGCAATTATAGTCCCAAGGAGTTAGCATGGGTACGCGCGGTGTTGCCACAGACCACCACGGTGCAATTTACTTTTACGGTAGAGCAGATCGTAATGCTCGGCAGACATGGTCATAAAGCTACGCAGAAAGAAAATGCCGCGATACTCGATGAAGTGATGTCGCTTACGGGCATCGATCATTTTCGTGAACGCAATTACCTGACGCTATCCGGAGGCGAGAAGCAACGTGTACAACTGGCCCGCGTACTGGCGCAGGTATGGGAAGAAACAGTATATCCACGCTATATATTACTGGACGAACCTACCAGCAGCCTCGACATAGCGCAGCAGCAACTCATCTTTAGCCTGGCCAAGCAGGTATGTGAACGTAACATCGGTGTGATGGCTATCATTCATGATCTGAACCAGGCTGTACAGTTTGCTGATCATCTATACTTTTTACGCGGTGGTAAAATAGTAGCCTCGGGAGAAGCGCAGCAGGTATTTACCAAATCAAACATTGAAGAAACATTCTGTTGCCGGGTAAATGTATACCACGATCCCTGCAACAACTGTCCTTATATAATTCCGGAGCGAACGATGCAGCAACCTCTGAGCATCAGTTCGAAACGATAGTCAAGTGAAACTATATACCTATAAATATACCATATAAACATCTATAAAATGAGCACGATAGTAGAAAGCAAATCGTCATCCTTACGAGAAGCCTGGAGAGGCATTCAAACTGCCAAGCCTGGCATCAGAATACGCGAAGCTGCCCGCGACCTTGGAGCAAGTGAAGCGGAGTTACTGGCTACAAGGATCGGAGAGGGCGTAGTACGGTTACAAGGGCCCTGGACGGAATTGCTGAAGAGTTTCAAAACGCTTGGTAAAGTAATGTCGCTTACACGCAATGATGCCTGCATACTGGAACACAAAGGTCCTTTTCAGGACGTGGATGTAAAAGGAGAAGGTGCACGGGCTATGGCAACAGTGATTGGTCCCGTTGAGACACGCGTATTTTTCAGCGCCTGGAGTTTTGCATTTGCTGTTACTGAAGAGAAATCAGATCGCACACTCAAGAGTATACAAGTATTTGATAAGACCGGTGAAGCTGTAACAAAGATATACCTGCAGGAGAAAAATGATGAAGCAGCTTATGAGAAACTCGTGGAAACATTCCGCGCTGCAGATCAAAGCGCAGAGCTTGAAGTAGAGCCGTACGCGACAGAGGAATTGAACGGTCCGGAAGATCGTGCTGCTTTTCTGCAGGAGTGGAGTGAATTGAAAGATACGCATGACTTCTTCGGCATGCTGCGCAGACATAAAGTACATCGCTATCATGCCCTGGAACTGGCGACCGGTAAATATACCTACCAGGTAGATGCCAAGCTTACACCGAAGCAGATATTAGACCGTGCATCGGCTACAAAATTACCGATCATGATCTTCGCAGGTAATCGTGGTAATCTTCAGATACACCAGGGCAAAGTAAGAACGATCCGTGTACTCGAACGCGGTCATGCAGGACCAGAGCAATGGTTAAATGTACTTGATCCTGATTTCAACATGCACATGCGTATGGATGTTGTACACACTGCATGGGTTGTACAGAAACCTACAACGGAGGGGCTGGTGACTTCGGTTGAGCTTTTCGATAAGGGCAAGAATATGATCGCACAATTCTTCGGACTGAGAAAACCCGGTATTCCAGAAAGAGAAGAATGGAGAGAAGTCGTGAAGAATCTTCAGGCGCTTTAAAAATGAAAACTGTCTATATACTTCGGAACGTTCTGCTATATATCGGCAGACACTGCGGCTGCAATCCTGTCGCTATAGCAACCGGTATCATGCTGATGGCCGGTATACATGCACAGGCGCAGGACTCCCTTACCATCAAGCAACTGGCGGAGATCGTAGTAACCGCTACACGCAGTGAACGTGCGCTCGCAGAGTTGCCGGTTCCTGTAATCGTAATTCAGCAGAAGCAGATTGCCAGCATGGGATCGCTTCGTCTGAACGATGTACTGGGCGAACAAACCGGTCTCGCAATAACAAGTGATCATGGTACCGGAGTGCAGATGCAGGGCTTTACACCTGAATATACTTTGATACTGGTGGATGGAGAGCCGCTGATCGGTCGTACGTCTGGTACGCTCGAGTTGAACCGCATTGCCGTGGGCAACATCAAGCAGGTAGAGATCATGAAAGGTCCGAGCTCAAGCTTGTATGGATCAGAAGCGCTGGCCGGTGTGATCAATATCATTACAGATCGTCCGAATGGTGTGAACGGTACATTAACGTCACGCTATGGAACAAATGAGACATCGGATTTTTCTGCAACGCTGAACTATCAGAAGAACAAATTCGGACTCTATGCATTCCTGGATCGCTATAGCACCGATGGCTATGATCTGTCTCCCGATACAGAAGGTAAAACGGTAAGTCCGTTCACGAACTATACCTATCAGTCGCGCCTCACATACGACTTCAGTGATCGCATGAAATTCTCCGTGTCGGGGAGATACTTTACCGAAACACAGAAGAGTGTTACGGATATCGGTACAACCGATGCCCCCGTATTGCTCAACGGACGCGGTGACGTGGAGGACTGGAATGTAAACCCGGTGCTGAGCTATAGCTTTTCGCAAAAGTTCAAAACTACATTCAGACTATACGGATCGAAATATAGCACTACATCTCTGATGACTTACCAGGGCGATGGCTCCACGTATGATGATACATACTTTGATCAGACATTTACTCGCCCGGAGATACAAACGGAGTATTTTCTGAGCGCTAAAAATATAATCACACTCGGAGTAGGAAGAATCTGGGAAAGTGTGGAAGCTACGCGGTACGATGATAAGATGAAGTACCAGACTAACTATGCGTATGCACAGTACGAATGGCAACCGCTGTCCAAACTCAACCTGTTGATTGGCGGCCGTTACGATGATCATAGTGCATATGGGTCTCAATTCAGTCCTAAACTTTCGGCACAGTATGATGTAAACTCGTGGCTGGCTGTACGTGGTTCGTTTGGCGTAGGCTTTAAGGCTCCCGACTTTCGCCAGCTATACCTGAACTTTACAAACGCAACGGTGGGCTATACGGTGCTCGGTTCCAATGAGCTGGCTGCAGGTATAGCACGACTTCAGTCGGAAGGGCAGATAGATGAGATCCTGGTAGATCCGTCTTCTTTCGGTGAGATCAAGGCCGAAACATCCCGAGCCTATAATATAGGTCTGAAGCTTCAGCCGTTCAAACGCTCCTTCTTGAACATTAATGTTTTCAGAAATGATGTGAAAGACCTGATTGATACCAAGCCGGTAGCACGAAAAGTGAACCAGCAGTATGTATATAGCTATTACAATATAGCGAAGGTGTTTACGCAAGGTGTTGAAGCAGAAGCCACACACATGCTTACCAACCAGATCAGTCTTTCATTAGGATACCAGCTTTTGATTGCAAAAGATAAAGCGGTGATCGAGCAGCTGAAAGCAGGGGAGATCTATGCGCGCGATCCGAAAACCAACATCACCAGAAGAGTAAAAGAAAGTGAGTATGGCGGTTTGTTCAATCGCTCACGCCACATGCTGAACGCGAAGGTGTTTTATGAAAATGCAGCAAACGGTTGGACCGCCAGTGCACGCGCTATATATCGCGGCCGCTATGGTTTCTCCGATGCGAATAACAACGTCATACTCGATGATGACAGCGAGTATGTCGATGGTTATGTAGTATGCAACGTATCAGCCGGTAAAACATTTATGAATGTTCTGAAGGCACAAGTTGGTTGCGATAACCTGTTCGATTATACCAACAACCAATATATACCATCCTTGCCGGGCCGGTTGTTATGGGCCAGTGTGTCTGTAACGCTCACGGGAAAAACAAATCAGAAAATTAATTAATCAAATAAATAATAATTACATGTTAAACATAAACCCAATAGTAAAAATGAAATACGTATTGAATGTAAAAGTTGCGCTTCTTCTCTTCGCTTTTGTAGCCGTAGTAGGATGTGATGATGACGATGAGAAAGAAACGGTGACACTTGAAGCCACAACGACATCAGACCTCGATGCTGTAAGCACCTCAAAGTATACTTTGTTCAGCTTTAAGAATAATGCTGTAGTTGCTAACTCCGACAGCGCTACTGCTAACTGGGATATAGCATTCCGTGGTACAACCATTATTCTGAACAGCGGTGTAAGCGGTCCTGGTACAGCAGCCGGTCAAACCGTGTCTGGTATATTTGATGAACTGGCAGAAGCGCCTGCATCGGGCTATGCGTCAGATTCAGAAAGTGCAAAGGCTATCGTGGGCAGTGGCGGATGGTATACCTATACCGGAACAACAGCGACTCCCAACCACGCTATACTTCCGATCGCAGGTAAAATTCTGGTGATCAAAACAGCTGATAACAAGTATGTGAAGCTGGAGATCATCAGTTACTACAAAGGAAACCCGGATACAACGACTGCTACTTTTGCAGATCTGGCCACACGTCCTGCTTCCCGTTACTATACCTTCCGCTTTATCTACCAGCCGGATGGCACCACTAACTTCGCGACTACCCAGAAATAGGTATATATAGTTAGACTAAAAAGAAGACCCTCTTAATAAATAGTTATAGTAATCAATATAAATATGTAATGATGCACCAAAGATCAAACCTGGAAATAATCGCAGAGTCACTCAACGGTTATGTGAGTCGCTGTCTGTGTTGTCATGAATATAATATTGGCTATAAAAATGTGTTACTCGTTTTTGATGAAGATGCCATGGTGCGCTTTTTCGAATGGGTGATCGCCAATCGTCAGTCGCTTGATAATTTTCATCCGCTGCCGCATGGTCGCAACCGGATATTCTCGAGTCCGCACAGCAACCTCTTCCTCGTGTATAGTGATGAAGAGATTGAAGATCTTGCCGACCTGTTCGCGGAAGTACAGATCGTACTTGAAGCACGAAGGCTGGTGAATTGTGATAAAGGCAATACGGAAGGGGCTGATCAGGTTTGTGGGTTTGATTGTTGAGTCAACGTTGACCGTTCATCGTTTGTCTGGAGTCGTGTTCGTTTGGTTGGGTGTTATGAAAATTGGTTAGGTGTATAAGATTTAGTGTGCTTGTGCCGTTCTGTGGGCGGGCCGTTAGTATGGACTTAATAATTTGATTTTCAATTGTTTGAATTTTTTCAGACTTGTGAAGGGGATGTATATATACCCTCTATAGGGTATATCATTCGCTTCTCAAGGCGATTGCAGGAGGCTTGAAACAGACGTTATTTTAAATTTAAAATGATTCTAAATAATTAGTTTAAGTCTGTATTTTAATGAGCATTCAGTATTCAGTTTTGAGAAGGTTTTTGACCATCGCTTTCGTTGGAATTTCGCTTTTGACTTTCGCGCAGCAACAACATGGAACGGTTAGTGGAACGATTACTACTTCGGATGGAAAGCCGGCCGAGTTTGTAAACGTAGTTCTGAAAGGAACAAACAAAGCTACCAACACCGATTCGGGTGGTAAGTTTGAATTTAAGAGAGTTACTCCCGGCAGCTATCAGTTGCTGGTGAGCTTTATAGGTTTCGATCCGAAAGAACAAACTGTAGAAGTAAGTGCCGGTCAAAATACTCCGGTGCAATTCTCATTGAGTGAGACATCGGAGCAGCTTCAGGAAATTGAAGTACGCGGTGAACGACTGAATAAATTTTCCAGAACCGAAAGTGCATACGTATCGAAGATGCCTTTGAAAAATCTGGAGAATCCGCAGGTATATACAACCATCACACGTGAGTTGATGGCAGACCAAATGGTGTTCTCGGTAGACGATGCTATCAAGAATGCTCCTGGCATGACAAAAGTGTGGGATGCTACCGGAAGAAGTGGTGATGGCGGAAGTTACTATAACATCCGCGGCTTCCTTGTTCAGAGTCAATTAAGAAATGGTATAGCAGGAAATGTGTCGAGTAAAATTGATGCGGTAAACCTGGAGAGAATTGAAGTGATCAAAGGTCCTTCGGCTACGTTATTTGGTAATGCATTGACATCCTATGGAGGATTGATCAACCGCGTAACCAAGAAACCATACGCAGGCAAAGGTGGTGAAGTAACGTATGCTACCGGCAGCTTCGGCTTCAATCGTATCAGCGCTGATTTCAATACACCGCTTGATGAAGAAGAAAATGTACTGTTCCGTTTAAACACTGCGTATAGTTACGAAGGCAGCTTTCAGGATAACGGATTTACCAAGAGCTTCGCGTTCGCTCCGAGCTTATCGTATCGTGTAGATGACAGACTATCCTTTAACCTGGATGCAGAATTCTATACCGGTCAGAATACAGGCTTGTCGGTATACTTCTTCCCGTGGGGACAAACTATCGCTTCGATGGGCGTTGATCGTGCCGATGAGTTAAGCGTTGACTACAAGCGTTCTTACGCAAATGAAGATCTATACCAGACGTCACGGAATATAAACTTCTTTGGACAGATGGACTATAAGATATCCGAGTCATGGCGATCACAAACCAACCTGACGGTAACCAATAGTTACTCCGATGGTCCTTCGCCTTATTTCTACCTGTTGGCCAATTCAACAGTAACGGGTGATCCGAATGATATCGGTACAGACTATATATCGCGTAACGATCAGTTCACCGACAACAGCACCGATAAGGTATTTGAAATGCAGCAAAACTTCATTGGTGAGTTTACCATTGGCGATATGAAAAACCGCCTGGTGGCTGGTCTTGATTTCTTTTATAAAAACTCTGATCAATATTTCTCAGGCGGTACATACGATACCGTGAATGTGACGCAGCCTATATTGAACTACCGAAACTTCAACAGAACTTCGATGGATGCTATCTATATTAATGGTGGCTTCAGCTTTGTATATCCGGCAATTTACAAGACCTATACATACAGTGCCTTTGTATCGGATGTACTTAATATCACTGATCGCCTTATGGTATTGGCGGCTTTGCGTGTTGATCGTTTCGATAACAAAGGAAACCTGAATGAGACAACAGGCGATATCATTGACGGAACTGCTTATGACCAAACAGCATTAGCGCCTAAGTTTGGTGTTGTCTTTCAACCGGTAAAAGATAAAGTATCATTGTTTGCCAACTATCAGAACGGGTTTACCAATAAAACAGGAACTGATTTCAATGGCAAGGCATTTACACCCGAGCGTGCCAATCAAATTGAGGGTGGTGTGAAAGTAGATTTGTTGGGAGGAAAATTAACGGGTACGGTGAGCTATTACGACATCGAGGTTGTAAACCTGGTGCGTTCAGATCCACAGCATCCTAACTTCTCAATACAAGACGGAACGCAAGTAAGCAATGGCGTTGAGACAGAACTGGTAGCCAGTCCGTTGCAAGGTCTTAACCTGATAGCCGGTTTCGCTTATAATCATTCTGAGTTTACCAAGTCAGATGAAGATGTAGCAGGTCGCAGACCCGCCACAGCAGGAGCTCCGTATGTTGCAAACTTCTGGGCAAGCTATACTTTACAGAAAGGAGCCGTAAAAGGATTAGGCTTTGGCTTCGGAGGTAATTACGCCAGCGATAACAAAGTGGTTAATAGCGCCAGCATCGGAGTGTTTACATTGCCTTCGTATACTGTATTGAATGCATCTGTATTCTACGATCATACGAAGTTTCGCGTAGGTTTGAAAGTTGATAACCTGACAGACGAGCATTACTGGATTGGATACTCGACCGTGAATCCGCAGAAACTGAGAAGTGTTACAGGAAGCATAACCTATAGATTTTAATTCATGACTTTAAAGAAAGTTATAGGAAAAATTCACCTCTGGCTCGGGCTTTCATCCGGACTGATCGTTTTTATCATTGCTATTACCGGGTGCATCTATGCTTTTCAGGCCGAGATACAGGATGCCACGCAACCATATCGTTTTGTGGAAGCACAGAACAAGCCGGTGTTGCCTCCGTCTCAACTGAAAGCTATTGCCGAGAAAGAACTGCCGGGTAAAAAGATACACGCTGTACTTTATGCCAAGCCGGGCAAAGCTGCGCAGGTGATCTTCTATAACTTCGAACCAGAGTATTATTACCTGGTATATATGAATCCCTATACCGGTGAGGTGCTGCAGGTACGCGATGAGAATGCCGGGTTCTTCCGATTCATCTTGTTAGGACACTTCTATCTGTGGCTTCCGTATGAAATTGGTCAGCCGGTAGTAGCGTCAGCAACGCTTGTGTTCCTGGTGATGTTGATTTCCGGAATTATACTTTGGTGGCCTAAGAATAAAGCAGCGGCTAAACAGCGCTTCAGTATCAAATGGAGTGCCCGCTGGAGAAGAAAGAACTACGACCTTCATAATGTACTCGGCTTCTATGCCACCTGGATTGCAATCATCCTGGTGGTAACGGGTTTGGTATGGGGCTTCCAGTGGTTTGCCACGGGACTATATACCATAGCCGGTGGAGAAAAATCGCTGATGTATGTTGACCCGGCTTCGGATACAACGCACAGGGTACTGGCCAGCGCTCCGGTTATTGACCAGGTATGGGACAAGATAAAAATCGAACATCCTGTCGCTGAAGTTGTAGAGGTACACATACCGGAAACATCAGCATCTTCCATCGCGGTGACGATCAACTCGGATGAGAATACGTATTGGAAAACGGACTATCGCTACTTCGATCAATACTCATTAAAAGAACTTTCGGTTGATCATGTTTATGGTCGCTTCGGGAAATCTTCGGTTGCCGATAAACTTATCCGCATGAATTATGATATACATGTGGGAGCGATCTTTGGTATTGCCGGAAAGATATTGATGTTCTGCATCAGTCTCATTTGTGCGAGTCTGCCCGTTACCGGGTGCTACATCTGGTGGGGCAGAAGAAAGAAAAAGGCCGATGAACTTGAAGATGATGTTGTGCCCGTTGCAACACCTGTAAAGACAACGCAGACATTTTCACGCCCGGTTATCAGACCCGTGAATCGCGGTGCTGATATAGAAGTATAAAATTGTTAAACGGATAAATGAGATAAGGGGAGCTTCACGGCTCCTTTTATTTTAATACCGTTGTTCGCGTTGACGTAAGAAACATCCTTTGAGGATGTAAGAAGTTTGTACGGAGTTTCCCAAACTGCAATTTTTTTAGTTGGTTTTGTCTCCTTTTGGGCAAGATGATAACGCTTCTGTTGGTGCAGATTTTTTGCAGAGGCCTGATCCGAAGAAGTTGATAAGAAAAAATCCTGTCAGCAGGGTCTGCTATGCAACAATGGTATCAAATGAAATGCCGCGTGGTATACACATTTGGACAAGGATTGTGCATAGCATTTCTGATGCGTAAGATATTGTCTGATTTTTAACATTTGTAAAACTGGCTGACTTCTTGCAAGAACTGGCTGATGTACCAGAAAACGTTAAAATTCAAACATTTTATCCTATGGACGAGCATATTTTTGCATGCTTATCAAAGAAACAGTATAATTACCGAAGCATGAAGAGATCTTTAGTCATTTTGCTTTTCCTACTGATTCAGATAGCTGGCTATTCCCAGACGCATAAGTTCCAATCAGTCTTTATCTACAGCTTTACACGTTATATACAATGGCCCGATGCCTACAATCAGGGGGACTTTGAGATTCTTGTGCTGGGAGATACGCCTATTCTTGATGAGTTGAAGAACATGGCGCAAACCAAAAAGGTTAACGGAGATCGTACGATCAAAGTCACCAAAATCAATAACGTTAACGACATCAAGAAATGTAATATTCTATACGTCCCGTCAAATAAATCTTCACAAATCGACAATATACTGACCAAGGTAAACGCCTTGTCCATTCTTATTGTAACCGAAGAACCCGGCTTGGGTGTGAAGGGAAGCAACATCAATTTTATCGTGAAAGATGGTAAATTGGCGTTCGAATTAAATCAGGCAGCGATTACAAAGAAAAACTTAAGAATAAGCAATGAGTTGTCACGTCTGGCAATCATGATCTAATACCTACCTATGGAAGAAAAAGAAAAAAGCAGATTTCGCTTTCGGTTGACCATCGGGAATAAAATACTCGGTGGTTTTCTCATTCTGATAGTATTGTTCATTGTTAACGGTACTATTATTTTTTGGAAAGGAAACGAGATTAACAATGTAGTTAACAGCTCGAGTGAAGTCTATCGTCCTTCGCAGGATGCTATCAAAGAATTCATTCTGCTGGTAACGCGATCCAAAATGTTGGTTACCAACTGGGTTTACCTGCAAACCAACCAGGAAGACAAGAACGCGTTGCGCCAGCTGCAAGACTATGATTATCCTGCGTTGCGTGATCGCATCACGAAACTGATGCCGACCTGGGAAAGCGACAGCCAGCGTGCCTGGATGGATACGGTGTTCATGAAGTTTGATACACTGGTTAACGAAGTGCAGAAGAAGTCGGTAATGGCCAACCTCCAGTCGTTCGAGAACTACGAAGATCCATTGACCAAGCTGCTCGCAGAAGATGCTGTGGAGAGCCAGGTTATACCACGTACAACCGATCTTATCAACCGACTCAATCGTATCGCTGCAAAGCAGGTTGATGTTACAAAGAGATCAGATCAGGAGATCAAGGATTCCATATCAAGTCTGCAAACCTATACATTGGTATTAGGATCAACCATTATCCTGATCGGATTATTGAGCGCCTTGTTCCTGCGCAGAAGCATTACACGTCCGGTTAACTTCCTCAAGAATGTCGTTATCAAACTTGGTAAAGGTGAACTGGTGGAAGAGAAGCGAACCTCCTTCAGCAATGATGAGATCGGAGAGATGGCCGTTGCTATGGATAGCCTCGTTACAGGTCTGAAGTCAACCAGCTTGTTCGCAGAGAATATTGGTAGCGGTAATTATCAAACCGACTTCAAGCCACTCAGTGAACACGATGTGTTGGGTAATGCGCTGATAAACATGCGTAACAACCTGCAAAAGGTTTCGGAAGATGATAAGAAACGTAACTGGGCTACAGAAGGTCTTGCTAAATTCGCGGAGATACTCCGTACGAACAACACCGATCTGGGTAAACTTGCGGATGAGATCATCGGTAACCTGGTGAAGTACCTGAAAGCAAACCAGGGTGCGCTATATATAATTGATGATGTTGCTGCTGACGAAGAAGCAACCATGTCGATGAAGGCGTGCTATGCATGGGATAAAAAGAAATTCCTCAATCATAAGATATACAGAGGCGAAGGTCTTGCCGGCCAGGCATGGCAGGAAGGCGACACCGTATACCTGACGGAAGTGCCACAGAACTACGTGCGCATCGTTTCGGGGCTGGGTGATGCCAACCCTACCAGCGTATTGATAGTGCCGCTAAAAGTAAACGAGCAGATCTTTGGTGTGGTTGAAATTGCCTCTTTCACCGAGTTCCGTGATTTCGAAATCGAGTTTGTACAGAAGATTGCCGAGAGCATTGCGTCTACAATTTCTTCTGTGAAGATCAACGCCCGTACACAGCGTCTGTTGGAGGAATCACAAGAGATGACCGAGCAGATGCGTGCACAGGAAGAAGAAATGCGTCAGAACATGGAAGAGCTTCAGGCTACACAGGAAGAAATGCAGCGTAGCCAGGCTGAAACTGAAAGCACATTGAATGCAATACACAGTTCAATGGCTGTTTCCGAGTACAGCAACGATGGATCGATTGTGAAGGTAAACAGTAACTTCCTCGAGATATTCGGTTATACACAGGATGAAGTGGTAGGAGAGCACCACAGGATTCTGGCGACCAAAGAAGAAAAGAACAGCGAAGAATACCGCCAGTTCTGGAAAGATCTGTCAGCAGGATATCCGAAGAAAGGAACCTACAAGCGCATCAACCGGAAAGGCGAAGTTATTACGATACGTTCGAGCTTCTCACCGATCAAGAGCCGTTCAGGCGAAGTGGTTAAAGTGATGGAGATCGCTTACGAGATTCGATAAGCCTAATCAAATGCAATAACAAACAAAAAAGGGAGCCGTAGGTTCCCTTTTTTAGTTATTAATATTTGGTGCCAGCGATAAAGTATAGATGTGCTATATAAGCAGGACTGAAGAATATAACTTAATAGAACGAAGTGATGCGCCTAATTGTATTTGGTTGTCTGAATATTTTATAAAATAATATACAGATACTATACGATGCATGAAGCTATATATAGGTATATATAAAAGCAAAAAAGCCCAGCGTCTCTGGGCTTTTTTGTTTTACCTAAACCTAAACCTATGAGAAGAATTACTCTACTCACTGTATACTAACGGGGCTATAGCGTTCAGGTTTCAATGCGTGAAAATATTTTCTAAGATTTTTTCAACTTGTGTTTAAACACTTTGCGAAACTTCTCAAGCTTCGGTTGAATCACATAAGAACAGTATGGAGCATTGCCATTCAGGTTATAGTAATTCTGATGATAATCTTCCGCTTTATAGAACTCAGTATAGGGACTTATCTCGGTAACAATCGGATTATCAAATGCACCTGATTTGTCAAGTTCCGCTTTATACTTTTCAGCCAGTTTTTTCTGCTCTTCATTGTGATAGAAAACTACTGAACGGTATTGTGTACCTTCATCAGCACCTTGCCTGTTCAGTGTAGTGGGATCGTGCGTTTTCCAGAATATCTCTAATAGTTCTTCAAATGATACTTTAGCAGTATCGTAATGTACCTGGATAACTTCAGCGTGCCCGGTGAGACCGCTACACACTTCTTTATAGGTAGGATTTTTTACTTTACCACCGGAATATCCCGATTCAACTTTTTCTACTCCTTCAACGTTTTGAAATACAGCTTCGGTGCACCAAAAGCATCCGGAGCCGAAGGTAGCAATTGCCAAACCTTCTCGCGCAGATTCATTTGCCATAGTTGTTGTTGATGTTGCTTGTTTACTTTTTTGTCCGCATGAACTGCCGGCAATCAGAAGTATAAATGCCAGCATACTTAAACCAAACTTCATGTGTAATGGGTTTATATCTGTACTAACCTAATTGCAGGTAAAATGGTTTAAGGCAGGTATACGATTTGTCAGCCAGCTAACATATCGAATATATTTAGCTGGCTGACAGTATATATTAACAGAATTAAGCTGTTAATAATTCTGGTAGAAAGATCGGATGGAAGGTATAAGTTGATTGTAGATAGGCTTGGTAAACTCCAGGAACAGATCCTGTGCAACAGGAGGCTGCTGTTCGCGAAGTTTGCAGAGGGCGAGTTGCTGATCGGTTAACGCACGGTCATCTCCATTAAAGCGTGCCCACTGACTGACCCATACATACTCGCCATTGAACTTACGATGCGTGAGCACACCGTTAGTCTTACCATCCACGATAACCATGCTGAGTAAACCAGCCGATATAATTTCCTTGCGATAGGTGGTGAACTTGGCTTTTACAGTGTTGTATACCGGAACAACTTTACCATCTACTTTGGCTTCACCAACCTTTACACTGTCTTTGGTAAGGGTTTCTTCTTTTTCTTTTAACACCGAATTACCAACCGAAAAATCATCGAACTGAATACGCATGATATGGTCTGCATACGGTAAGTTAACCGACTTTGCTTCATCCGGAGTAAAGAACTTGATAAAGCTTTGCTCCGGATAATTGGTGTGGAGGAACTCTTCCACTTTATCCTGGAAGAAACCACCGCTCAGGTTATAGCGTGCCGGCACTGGTATCTGTTCAACCACTACTTTGAGTGTAGCTACATCTTTAGCCTTGTCCAGGTATTCAATCACATCTTTGTAGCCGGGTACATAACTCTGTGCATCTGCGAAATTATAGTAAGCACGTTTGGCATCGTTCCGGTTTCCTTTCATCAAAGCATCTATACCGGCATTATAGCTTTCTTCAGCAGCTTTCTCTTTCAGCGGACCAATCTCGGAGTAATAGTTGGCAGGTGTCTTAATAACCTTCATACAACCAGGGCATTGGCGGATGGCTTCATACATCTGGTTAATGGAATTGTACGATTGAATAGCGCTCTTCCAGCGGAACTGTGCGTTGGATGCGATATCGTTCTTGGCCTGCGTCTCAAAGAACTCTACAGCCAGTGGATACGCGTTCTTCAGCGTTTCCTGTGACTTGGAATGATCCGGATTCTGGCGCAGCCTGGTTACGGATTTCATTACGGCCTCATAGTAGTCGCCCCGCTCGTAAGCTTTTTTGCCTGAGCTGCAACCTGCAAAATGAAGAACTGCTGTAACAATGAGGGTCAGGGAGATAAGTAGACGTACAAACTTCATAGTTAACCGGGTAGAGATTATGCGTGCAAATTTAATCAGTTGACTCGGAAAAAGCCGGGAAAAAATAAATCAGGATGTCATCCGTAAGGTCGCGCCAGTTTCCCCACGAATGTCCCTGGTTAACTTCCTTAAAGCCGTACTGACAAGTGTTTCGGTTCAGGATGGCTGTCATTTTTTCCACGCCTTCCCGGGTATCATGAATAGTGCCAGTTGTCAGGAAAATCCTGACAGCAGGATTCGTGGCATTGTTGCACAAAGTATATATCTCCGGTTTGAACCAGAATGCGGGCGATTGGATCCCCGCCAATCCAAAAAGATCAGGTTTTGAAAAGGCAAAATAAGCAGCCGTAAGTCCACCCATCGAAGTGCCGAGGATACCGCGGTGTTTCGGATCATGTGAAACCGTGTATTGTTTCTCAACTTTTGGAATCAGTTCCGTAGTAACAAATGCACGGTATTGCTCGTTCATGGCCAGCTCTTGCATTCTGCGGTTGTTCGAACGGTTAACAGGTTCGCGATGATCGATAAACACAACAACAATGGGTTTGATCTTTTTGGCCTCGATGAGATTGTCGAGTACTACCGGCATATTGCCCATCTGCTCGTGCAGGTATTCGTAGCCATCCGTTACATATAGCACCGGGTAATGTATGTTGGCAGCGCTGCTATAGCCTGGCGGAGTATAAACGCTGTAGGTTACCTGGTAGCCCAGCGCTGCACTATGCATAAGTACATCTTTTGCAATTTTGCCGTGCGGTATATTTTCGTTGAATTGTGTTATAGCTTCCGGTTTCCACGCGGGCATGCGCAGCTCTGAATTCGGACTGCCACCGCCAACTCCCGACCATTGCTGATAGGGATTGACCGGATCGAGCAACAGCGTAGTGCCATCCACTACAATCTTATAGTCAAGCCGTGCATCGGAGGGAAAGGAAGTTTTCAATAGCCACAGCGTTGTGCCGGGTATGCGCTTGCCCTGGTTGCTGAACTTACTGTCATAACCCCAGCCATTAAAATCCCCCGTCCACGCTACAGATTTCGCTTCTCCGCGATAGAGAAATGCCACGGAGTCACCTATGGCAAACGGTATTCGTTCGGTATCCACAAGTGTATTCCATTGCTTTTCAGCTTCAGCGGGAGAAGCGTAGAACGAGCGGACTGTCTTGGTGAATAATGTATAATCTTGCGCATAACAAGTACTACCTGCGACAAAGAGTATACTTAGCAGGATGTTTTTGGTCATGGCTATGCCTTTACAATATCATCGTTGTCTTCCACAAAGCGTACGCAGAAGGCTGCGATGAGCAGAAATATACCCGCCATCACAATACTATAAATAGCATGCGATCCGTAAATATACTTCACGATCGGCCCTCCGATAATACCATTGACAATCTGCGGAAGCGTAATGAAGAAGTTGAACACGCCCATATATATACCCATTTTATAAGGTGGGATAGAACCCGCCAATATAGCATACGGCATTGCCAGGATGCTGGCCCAGGCAAAGCCGACACCGATCATAGAGAAGATGAGTAAATCCGGATCGTGAATGAAATATATAGAGATCAACCCTATACCACCTGCGGTTAATGACAGGGCATGTGTGAGCTTTCGCCCGATCTTATACGCAATTGCCGGCAACAACAAAGCATAGAGTGCAGATACACCGTTGTAAGTTCCGAACAATACACCTACCCAGTTACCTGCGTTCTGATAGGTTTCGGAAGATGTATCCGTTACAGGTAAACCGTATACATGTGTAGCAACAGCCGATGTAGTGAACACCCACATGGAGAATAAAGCGAACCATGAAAAGAACTGCACAATGCCGAGTTGCTTCATGGCTTTCGGCATGCCCGTGAAGTCTGCCGCTATCTGACGCATTCCTTTATGAGCAGATTCTGCATGTTGCCCTTCATCCGGCGGATATTCCTTCGTACTAAAAACAGTCCAGAGTATAGCGGCAAGAAAAATGATAGCTCCGATGTAGAACGATAGCGTTACGTTATAGGGCACTTCACCAGCAGGTGCGGTCTTCTCCACACCAAAAAACTCTGCAAAAATATAGGGCAGCGTGGAGCCTACTATAGCACCTAGTCCAATCAGGAATGTTTGTATTGAAAATCCAAGTGTACGCTGATCGGAGGGTAGTAAATCGGCAACCAAAGCGCGAAACGGTTCCATCGCCACATTGAACGAGGCATCCATGATCATCAGTATACCGGCACCAACATATAGCGGAGGCAACAGATGTACCAGTATATCTGCGTTCGGCATAAAGATCAATGCCGTGGAGGCAAATATAGCACCCGCGAGAAAGTATGGACGCCTGCGACCAAGTGAAGTCCACGTGCGGTCACTATAATAGCCAATGATGGGTTGAATGATCATACCCGTTAGTGGAGCTGCCAGCCAGAACCAGGAGAGGTGTTCGACATCGGCGCCAAAAATTCCAAGTATACGGGAAGCATTTCCATTCTGAAGCGCAAATCCGAATTGTATTCCGAAGAAACCGAAACTCATGTTCCAGATCTGCCAAAACGATAAGCGCGGTTTATGCAAAGATGCTGTACTCATTTACGGGTAGGTTAGTTCAATCGATTGTTGGTTGCTAAAGTCAATAAAATCTGACGCATTTGCCAGACTTTATTGACTTAAGAAGTACATGGAGGGAGGGTTACCAGCGAATTACGATCTGGCTAGTAATGTATTCGGTTTCGAAGCTGTGTACGTTTTCCTGTGGTGCCGGCTCCGGATCGAAGAACGGATCGAATTTTTCAAGCGCCATAAAGAACTGGTTGATGTCGTTGTGAAGGACGAGCTTCGTGCCGTTCACTTCAACCTGTGCAGGCGTGTGCTCCAGACCATGCAGTATAACTTTCAGCTTACGATGCGGTGAGCCATAGCTTCCTTCGGTAGCACCGATGATCAACGTGTTATCAGCTGCTATATATTCCAGCTGGCGCTTGGCATATTCACCTTGCTGGTAACGGAAGGTTGTGCCGTCATCTTCATAGAACAGGAACGATGAGCTTTGCTTGCCGGTATATACATGCAGAATGATTTCGTCATTCAATTCTTTTGTACTGGCGAGTACGGGTTTCATGGGTATAATCGCTCCGCTCTTTACAAATACAGGAAGGCGCTGTACCGGGCATTCGATTACTACTTCTGAATGTCCCTGGTATTTCTGGCCATTGTATAACAAATGCCATTCGCCTTCCGGCAGATAGGCTTTCACAAAGTCTTTGGTACTTTCTACAGGTATTACCAACAACGAGGGGCCAAACATATATTGATTATGAAACTGGCCATCGTATACTTTAAAGTCGTGCGTATAGTCGAGGGCAAGCGAGCGCTGCACCGGCATACCGGTTACACTGGCATCGTAGAAGAGCGAGTATATATAAGGAAGTAACTTGTAACGGAACTTGATATAGTTGCGCGAGATCTGTTCCACCTCTTCGCCATAGGCCCACGGTTCGGAGTCGCGACTGTTAATCATTGAGTGTCCGCGGAAGAAAGGAGAGAGCGCACCCAGCGATACCCACCGCGCAAATAATTTGGAGTTAGCATCACCAACAAAACCGCCTACATCATACCCGGCAAATGCTATACCGCTTAAGCCCATGCTGTTTACGAGGCGCACACCGAGTAACATGTGCTCATCGTAGGCAACGTTATCCCCCGTCCACACAGCAGCATAGCGTTGAACGCCTGAGAAGCCCGAGCGCGTCAGGTTAAACGGACGTTTACCTTTCAGCAGTGCTTTGGTTCCTTCGTAGGTTGCACGTGCCATCTGCATGCCGTATATATTCCTGCCTCTGCGCATGGATGCTTTATTGCCTTCGAAGTCGAGTTCGATATTCTCCGGTATCATTTGTCCCCACGTAGCAATCTCGTTCATGTCATTCCAGAAACCTTCAACACCTATACTCACATAGTCGTTGAATTGCTTCTGCCACCACAATCGTGTTTGTGGATTTGTAAAGTCGGGGAAGTGACACCATCCCGGCCACACTTGCCCGGTATAGTTTGTGCCATCCTGGTATTTGATGAATACATCTTCACGTATACCTTTCTCATAAGTATCATATCCTTCTTCCACTTTTATCCCCGGATCGCACATCACTACTACATGAAAGCCGAGTTGTTGCAGCTGCGCAAGTAATTCTTTCGGATCAGAAAAATCACGCTGGCTCCAGGTGAATATTTTATACTGATCCATATAATGTATATCAAACACGATGGTATCAGCCGGTATATCTTTTTCGCGGAAGGTGCGCGCGAGGTTCAGTACTTCTTTATCCGGATAGTAACTATAGCGACATTGCTGATAGCCGATGCTCCACATCGGAGGCATCTCCATGCGGCCGGTAAGATGTGTATACTCCTGAATAATTTCGGCAACTGTGCTTCCGTATATAAAGTAATAATTCATTTCTCCGCTATCAGCATAGAAGCTGGCGAAGCGATTGTTGGAAGCTCCGAAGTTGAAAAATGACTTATGCGTGTTGTCAAAGAATATACCGTAAGACAATCCGTTGTGGACACCGATATAGAAAGGTATAGAACAGTATAGCGGATCAGAGCCTGGTGAATAGGCAAAGCTGTCGGTATTCCAGTTCTGATAACCGTTTCCTTTACGATCAAGCGGTCCTGTTTTTTCTCCGAGACCGATGAAGCGTTCCCCGGCCTGAATCTTTTTATACGTTGTTACCTGTTCGCCATTCCAGCTTGTGCCAAAGGCATGGTCATCTTCATTGATGGGTTGGCCATCGTGTGTATAAAATCCAAAACGTACCGGGCCTTTGGAGATACGAAGTATATATTTCGATGTTTTTATTTCGAGTTTGTCGGCATGCTCTTCAATAAGCGGCTCGTAGGAGGGAGTCGCCACTACTGAATACGAAAAGTCTTCGAACCTATCGGCTTGTGTAGCACTGATGCGGACGATGCCTTCGGTATAAAATTCAACCCGGAAACTTCCATACGTAGTTTGCCCGAGTATAGCGTTGTTATCTTTTTTCCACTGGACGAATGTTCCTAAACTTTTACTGAGAGGTGAGTTAATGGTTCGTGACATGTTGTTTGTTATTCCTTAAAAAATCGTTTCAAGTAAACTTAATTCAAAACATTTAACCTACAGGGAAGCTGTACTAAAAAACAGAAATCGATTGCGGCAACTGGTTAGGATCGAAAGTTAATTCAAAAAAATAGCCTTGAGACAATTACTTTGCTCAAGGCTATGCTTTATAATGGAAAGAGAAAGACTATTTCTTCTTGCCGGATTTCAATGATGAATCGCGCACGATGAGACGTGTTTTCAATACTTTAGTCTCCGGAGTGGGATCAGTATTATCTTTTGATTTCACCTCGATCTGACGGATCAACAGCTTCGCAGCTTCTTGTCCCATTTCAAAACCAGGTTGATCAACCGAAGTCAATGGTGGATCTAACAATGCGCTGAAGAACCAGTTACTGAAACCAACCACCGCTATATCCTGAGGTATTTTAAGACCGGCTTCTTTTATAGCCTGCATCGCACCCATCGCAGCAGGGTCGTTGGTTGCAAATATAGCATCCGGACGATTGTCCATTTGCAGTAGCTTCTCCGTTGCAGCTTTACCTTCTTCTATAGTTCCCAGCGGACAAGACATGATGATGTCTTTGTTAACCGGAATGTTGCTTTCATTCAATGCTTCGAGATAACCTTCTAAACGTTGCTTGGTAATACCCAGATTCGGAGGTCCTTCCAAGTGTGCTATACGTTTACATCCCTGTTCAATTAAATGAAGTGTAGCATCTTTGGCACCGCTTAAGTCATCAACAATTACTTTGCTTGAAGTAGGCGTATCATATACCCGGTCGAAGAACACCATCGGTACACCTTTGGCCAGTGTAGCATCGATGTGTTCGAAGCTGCTTGTTTCACGCGAAAGCGAAATCAACATACCATCAACACGGCTGTTGAACAGCGCTTTGATGTCAGTCTTTTCACGTTGCAGTGATTCATTGGATTGGGTAATGATTACGTTGTACCCGGCACTATACGCTACATCTTCTATACCACTAATAACAGTAGAGAAAAAGAAGTGAACGATCTCCGGTATGATGACACCAATTGTGTTTGTTTTACTCTGGCGTAAACTAAGCGCAACTATATTAGGTTGATAGTTTAGTTTTTCAGCCAGCTCGTTAACAGCTTTCTTAGTTTCAGGGCTAATATCGGGGTGATCCTTTAGTGCCCGTGATACGGTAGATGGGGAGATGCCCAGCTCGCGGGCAATGTCCTTAATGGTGACCTGATTATACTTCATACTGCAATGTTACAAACTATCGGTTTAACTCCGCAACGTTTGTGCAACTTTTTTCGCAACTTCGCAAACGAATGCGACCTCGATTACGACTCCGATTTCGTGAATTTTTATACTCGTTTTTGAATTTCGAATATCTCTTTTCCGATACCTTTTCACGCAAAGTAGGGTAAGTAACACTCCCTAACTCAACCATAAACCCAAAACAATCTATGAGGAAACTTTATCAAGTAACCCTGAAAGTTTTTGTCATTGCTATGCTCTTCACCAGTGTACAGGCGCTGGCGCAGAGTACCAGAATTACCGGCACAGTAACTTCTGGTGATGACGGAACAGCCTTGCCTGGTGTAAGCATCGTGGAGAAAGGAACAACCAACGGAACTGTTACAGATGCCGAAGGTAGATACTCTCTGAATGTATCTGAAAACGCAATACTCGTTTTTTCATTTGTCGGCTTTCAATCGCAGGAAATTTCGGTAGCCGGAAAATCGGTTATAGATATACCCTTGAACAGTGATGTTACTGCGCTCACCGAAATTGTTGTGGTTGGCTATGGTCAACAAGAGAAGAAAGATGTAACGGGCGTTGTAGCAGCTGTTAATGAACAAAGCTTTAACAAGGGTGCGATCGTTTCACCCGATATGCTGATAAGCGGTAAAATTGCCGGTGTACAGATTACTTCCAACAGCGGTGAACCCGGAGGTCAGTCATCCATTCGTATTCGCGGTGGTACATCGCTCAATGCAAGCAACGAACCGCTCTATGTAATCGATGGTGTACCGATCGATAACTCAGCATTCAACCCAGGAGGTTTTTCAAGCGGAAGAAACCCGCTCAA
Organism: uncultured Chitinophaga sp.; assembly: GCA_902168205.1. Classification (GTDB taxonomy): domain Bacteria; phylum Bacteroidota; class Bacteroidia; order Cytophagales; family Cyclobacteriaceae; genus Ohtaekwangia; species Ohtaekwangia kribbensis. The sequence goes on from CABHOK010000003.1 coordinate 2,034,452, forward strand.
CTTCATCAACCCGAATGACATTGAGACATTTACTGTGTTGAAAGATGCATCGGCTGCTGCTATATATGGATCGCGTGCTGCGAATGGTGTTATCATCATCACTACCAAAAAAGGCAAGAGTGGTTTACCCACCGTGTCGTATGACGGCTGGTTTTCAACCGGAAGAATTGCAGACCGACTTGATGTATTCACCGCTGATCAGTTTCGGGAAGTAATTGCAGCGAAAGCGCCACAGCATCTTAACAAACTGGGAACTGCAAACACCGACTGGCAGGATGAAATATACCAGAACGCAACAGGACAAAGTCACAATATAACTTTCTCCGGTGGTACAGAGAAGACAACCTATCGTGCTTCGGTAAGTCACCAGAAACAGGAAGGTATCATAAAAACTTCCAGCACCGAGCGCACCAGCTTCTCGATGGGACTTACACAAAAAATGCTCAACGATGATTTGAGTGTTACCGCGAATGTAAAAGGTGCTCGTACACAAGATCGCTTCTCTCCCGGAGTTGTAGGTGCAGCGATGGAGATGGACCCAACACAACCTATATATGATGCAACCAGTCCATGGGGTGGTTACTTCGTATGGAAAAATGAAGCCGGTGATTATGAACGTCAGGCAACTATAAATCCTGTATCAACGCTTAACCTCGTTGAAGAGCGTGGAACAAGTAATCGCAGCATTGGAAATGTACAATTCGATTACAAGATTCGCCCGATAAAAGGATTGAGTGCCAATGTAAATCTTGGTTATGATCTGGCTACAGGTGATCGCGATCGCTTTCAACCTTCCAATTACTTTGCTGTAGCGTCTGACACAGGCGAAATCAAAATCGAGAATTATACCCGCGTAAGTCAGTTGCTCGAAAGTTATCTGAATTACAAACGCAGTTTTGAAAACATCAGCAGTACATTAGACTTTACCGCCGGTTATTCGTGGCAGGATTGGAACTCCGAATATCCAAGCCTTCGTGCTACACGACTTACTGATAACGGCTATGGTGTCAGCAACCCATCGGTTGCCAAGAAAGTAGAAGCCTTCAACAGTGTGCTGGAGAACCGACTCATCTCGTTCTTTGGAAGATTGAACTATGGCTATAAAGATAAATACCTGTTAACAGCATCGTTGCGCAGAGATGGATCAACACGTTTTGGTGCGGCCAATCGCTGGGGTACATTTCACTCGGCAGCATTTGCATGGCGCGTGATTGACGAAAGCTTCATGGAAGGTTTGACCGATATATTTACCGATCTGAAACTGAAAGTGGGATATGGTGTAAACGGTAACCAGGAAATTGGCGACTATAAATATTTAGCCACCTATACTCCGAGTACATTAACGGCACAATATCAATTAGGAAATTCATTTGTTACAACGGTTCGTCCGAATGGTTATGATGCTAATCTGAAATGGGAAGAGACTACATCGTATAATATCGGTCTTGAATATGGTTTCCTGAACGGACGCCTCTCCGGTAGTCTTGATTTTTACCGGAAGGATACAAAGGATCTGCTCTTTGAACGCGCGGTGCCTGCAGGCTCTAACCTGACTAACATCGTTCTGTCAAATATAGGGGAAATAAAAAATACCGGTGTTGAATTAACGATCGATGCCGTAGCAGTTTCGAAGCCTGATCTCACCTGGAATATATCGTTTAACACATCCTACAACAAAAACGAAATTGTTGCGCTGGACGGAAGTGATGAGCCAACCTTCAAAGGATATGAGACAGGTGATATCAGCGGAGGTGTAGGTAATTATATACAGATTCTGAAAGTAGGACAGCCTGCGTATTCATTCTATGTATATAAACAGAAATACGGTGCCGATGGTAAACCGCTTGTAAACGGAGTTGACCACAATGAAGACGGTAAAACGGATCTGGCCGATATGTATGAAGACGTAAGCGGTGATGGTGCCGTTAATGATCAGGACAGAAGACCATTCCAGCAACGTGCTCCTAAAGTTATGTTTGGACTTACATCGCAGGTGAACTATAAAAAGTTTGATCTGAGCTTTACCCTGCGCAGCAGCCTCGGTAACTATGTATATAACAACGTAGCTTCCAACACTGCGAACTTCATTCGCGCGAACGACAACTTCGTGCCGCGCAACATGCTCACGTCAGTACTGGAAACAAACTTTACATCGCCTCAGTATTTTTCAGATTACTATGTAGAGAAGGCTTCGTTCCTGCGTATGGACAACCTGTCGCTGGGATATACTGCTACCAACCTGTTCGACACGAGTGCCAAGTTCCGCCTCTATGGAACGGTACAGAATCTTTTCGTAATCACTGATTATTCAGGACTTGATCCGGAAGTATTCAGCGGTATTGATAACAACCTGTATCCGCGGTCACGCACGTTCATCGTAGGTGTAAATGTTACTTTCTGATCGTAAACTTTTGAATTGACTAACGTATGAATAAAAAATATATCATAACATTTCTGGTGGTGATACTCGGAGTGTCTGCATGTACAGACCTCGATGTAAAACCCAAGAGCTCTGCTACCGGTGACGTTATCTTTAACAACTCACAGGCATATCTTCAGTTTCTCGCCAGACTATATGCGGGACTTGCCATCAGCGGACAGCAAGGTCCTGCCGGTAATCCGGACATCAAAGGTATAGATGAAGGGTTCTCCAATTACCTGCGTCAGTATTGGAAGGCACAGGAGTTGACAACCGATGAAGCGGTGATCGGCTGGAATGACGGAACACTGCCAACCTACCATTTACATACATGGACAGCGCAGAATGAATTCATCAACGCGATGTTCAACCGGATATACTTTCAGGTATCCATGACCAATGAATTCCTTCGCGAAACAACGGATGGTAAACTTGACGAGCGTGACGCAACGGATGCCATACGCGCAGATGTAAAAGTATACCGTGCAGAAGCCCGCTTTTTACGCGCACTCAGCTACTGGCATGGATTGGATATGTTCGGATCCATTCCGCTGGTAACCGAAGAGAGCACGGTAGGTACGGAAGCTTCGGAGCAAGCTACCAAACAGGAAGTATTCGATTTTATTGAAAGCGAACTGAAAGCGATCGAGACAGAACTTGTAGACGCACGCGCCAATGGCTACGGCCGTGCTGATAAAGCGGCTGCCTGGACATTGCTTGCTAAACTATACCTGAATGCAAAAGTATATACCGGGCAGGATAAAAATACAGAGTGTATTGCGTATTGCCAGAAAGTAATTGATGCAGGCTTTGAACTGGATAGTGACTACGCCACGCTCTTCACATTGGACAACGTAAATTCTGATGAAATTATATTCACCATAAATTTCGATGGCAATTATACGCAAACCTATGGTGGTATGACGTTCCTTGTGCATGCTTCAATTGGTGGTGCGATGACCGCTACAGATTATGGTGTTAACACAGGTTGGGCCGGACTTCGTACAACCAAGAACCTGGTAAATCTTTTCCCGGATGAGACAGGCGCAACGGACAGTCGTGCTATATTCTATCGCAATGATCAGTCGAAAGAAATTCCAAATACGCCCATCACAACCTTCAAGGAAGGATATGCCGTTCCGAAATTCAGAAATATAAACTCCGATGGTGAATCCGGATCAAGTCTTGAATTTGTGGATACAGACTTCCCGGTGTTCCGTCTGGCAGATGTATACCTGATGTATGCGGAAGCGGTTGAACGAGGAGGAACCGGTGGCAGTGAAGCATCTTCTGTAAGCTATATCAATGCCCTGCGCCAGCGTGCGTACGGCAACGCTACGGGAAATATTGATGCTGACGACATCACACTCAATTTCATTATTGATGAACGTGCCCGTGAATTATACTGGGAAGGACACCGCAGAACAGACCTTGTTCGTTTTGGATTGTTCACCGATAGCGAAGACAACAACCTGCGGGCCATATGGCCCTGGAAAGGTGAAGTAGCTGCCGGTAAAGAAACAGAATCTTTCCGCGATGTTTTTCCTTTACCATCCTCACAGATTATTGCTAATCCGAAGCTGGAACAGAACGATGGTTATTGATCATGCCTAACGAATGAATACTATGAAAAAATTATATATATACTTTTTGATCGCCTCGATGCTGGTTCAACTCTCAGCCTGTCGTGACGAAGTAGATGTAGATAACCTGATGAACTTTCCGCCAACCATTCTGAGTGTTACTCCGAAGACAGGTGTGAAGACGGGGGATTTTGACATCAAGGTTATACTGGTGGATGGTATATCTTCTCCACTCAACACAGCAACCGTAACGCTGAAAGATGCTGATGGTAATGAACTGGCATCCGTTACGAAAACACTCAGCGGTGTAAAAGATTCTGTGCTGATTGAAGGATCATCGTTCAATGCAGAGTCGCTTCCGCTGGGCGATTACTCAATCTCGATTGTCGCAAAAGATAGCAAGAACCAGGAGAGCACACAGGTGTCCAGTTTCAAAATTGTAAACCAGTTATACCTGGCAAACTTTGAGCGCATGTTTATAGCCGGTGGCTTTAACGGGTGGAGTGCTTCCGAGCTTGAACTTGTTGCCGACAATACCTGGGAGATTAAGAATATAGATCTGCAGGGTGGTCCGTGGAAGTTGAAAAACACCGAAGACTGGTCTGATCAGGACTGGGGTGATACCAACTGCGATGGTACTATGGAGCCTAAAGGTTCCAATGGTGATACGAACTGCGATTTCTCCGGAGCGGTAAATGTTCGTTTCAATGATGAGACATTGAAATATACGGTGTTGCCTGCGGTGAATTATGCTACGAATCTCGATGGACTATATTTACTAGGAACGTTCAACGACTTTACGGGACCGCAGCCTCAATTTAAACTGGTGGCCGATTATACCTGGGAAGTAGCTGAAATACGCATGCAGGCAGGTGATGCGTTTCGATTCTCGGAAGGTGCAACGTTCGAAGGAAAGAACTATGGCGATAACAACCTCGATGGAAAGGCAGAAGAGTATGGCGCTAATATCAAGCTTGATAACAGCTATAAAGATGCATACTATAAGATTACGTTCAACGATGCAACAAGGCTATATACTATAACCGTAGTGCGTTACCCATTCCCGTCTGAACTATATTTGGTAGGAGGATCGACTTCGATAAGCTGGGAACCTGGCAATTCTATACCATTCCGAAAAACGGCTGATGGTAAATTTGAAATATTCGCGTACCTGAAAGTTATAAGCGGTGATGGTAACGGTTTCAAACTTTTACAAACCAAAGACTGGCCGGGTGATTGGGGTAAGGGAGATGAGGGTAAACTTCTGCAGGAAGGAGAGGCCAACATTACCGTAGCGGAGGATGGCTTCTATCGCATCATGGTTGATTTTACAACAGGCTCCTATACGATAACAAAAACAAACTGGGGAGTGGTTGGCTTTGCCCGCACCGGTACGGATGCTGGCTGGAATGCCGACACCAACATGACGTTTGACGGTGATTGGGACAGCTATACCTGGCGTGTAACAACGCATCTGTATGCCGGAGAGTATAAATTCCGCGCGAACGGTACATGGGCTATAAATTTCGGTGACAACGGTCGCGATGGTAAACTGGAACTGGATGCCGGCACGAATATGATCATCGCTTCAGAAGGTGACTATGTTGTCGAGATGATACTCGATCCGGTGAACGGATATACCTATACAGTAACACCTCAATAATTCAGTAACCTAAACAGCAATATAGCGTGGAGTAAATGCTTCACGCTATTTGCATTTCATGAAATGCTTATGAAAAAATTGATTTTTTTTGTGGGGTGGATGACTGCAGCAACGTGGGCTATGGCGCAGGTTACAACAAGTCCTGTGTTCCCGGTAGCAGATCAGCCCGTTACCATCACGGTAGATGTAACCGGTACGGGACTTGAGAATTTCAATTGGAACAACACAACCAACCCGGTATATATATGGGCATGGCTTCCGGATTGTTCAGCATCGTGTGATGCTCCTACAAATGTGAATCCGGCAACCACAGCGCAGGAGGCAGCGAAAGCATTCCGGATCACGACAAATAAATTTCAGATCACATTAACGCCCACCGCATTCTTTAACAAGCCTGCTGCTGAGATAACACGCATGGGTTTCTTGTTGAAAGCAACAGACTGGGCAGGCGGTAAAACACCCGACTATATTTTGCAGATGACTACCTCTGATGATTTCATCGTATCATTTGCAACGCCGACATCGTCCCCATTGTTCAAGAGCCAGGGAGAACAACTTCCGATTACAGCCAATGTTTCTGAAGCGGCTGACCTGGTGTTAAAGATTAACAATAATACTGTAGCCTCTGTTGCAGATGCGACCACGCTGAGCTATACACACACCATCGCAGAAGCACCTGGTACGTATGATGTAACCATCTCTGCTGACAATGGTGAAGCTGTAAAGACGAAATCATTTCAATACATAGTTCGGAAAGCAACGGTAACAGTTGCACGTCCTGCCGGTATTGTAGATGGTATAAATTATGGCAGTGATCCTACGAAAGTGGTGTTGAGCTTGTGGGCTCCGGGTAAATCATCGGTATATATCCGTGGTGACTTCAACGATTGGAAACTGGACCCGGCATACCTGATGAATAAAGATGGTGAACATTTCTGGATCGAGCTTACCGGACTTACAGCAGGGCAGGAGTATGCCTATCAATACCTCGTGGAAGAAAGCGTGTGGATTGCCGATCCGTATGCCGATAAGATACTTGATCCGGATGATCAATATATACCAGCATCCATTTACCCGAACCTGAAGATGTTTCCTTCTGCTGCGCTTCATTCGCAATGGTACTTCAATCGCCTGGCAGTTTTTCAAACCGGGCAGGTAGCCTATACGTGGCAAACCACGAATTACGAACGCCCGGCAAAAGAAAAACTGATTGTTTATGAATTACTCATTCGCGATTTTTTCAGCAGTGATGAACGCAGCTATCAAAATCTGATCGACACCATTGGTTATTTCAAACGCCTTGGCGCCAACGCCATTGAGCTGATGCCCATTATGGAATTTAATGGCAATGATAGCTGGGGATATAACCCGGTATTTATGTTTGCACCCGATAAATATTACGGCCCCAAAAACAAGTTGAAAGAGTTTATCGATCGTTGCCATGCACAGGGTATAGCGGTGATATTTGATATAGCGATGAACCACCAGGACATGCCGAATGCATACGTGATGATGGATTTTGATTTTACAGCCAGCAAGCCCACCGCGAATAACAAATGGTTTAATACAGACGCAAAGCATCCGTTCAATGTGTTCTACGATATGAACCACGAGAGTAGTTATACCAAGAAGTATCTGGACACTGTAAATTATTACTGGCTGAACGAATATAAGATTGATGGTTTTCGTTTCGATCTGTCAAAAGGATTTACGCAAACGAATAACCCCAACGATGTGAACGCGTGGTCGGCATACGATGCATCGCGTATAGCCTTGCTCAAGCGCATGGCGGATAAGATCTGGTCGCACAGTCCGGAGACCTATATTATCCTGGAGCATCTGGCGGTGAATGACGAAGAAAAGGAATTGGCTGAATATCGCGCAGCCGAAGGAAAAGGCATGATGCTCTGGGGAAACCTGAATTATGCCTATGGTCAGAATACAATGGGCTATGCATCCGGCTCGGATATCAATACTATATACTACGCTAATCGCAATTGGACAGTGCCGCACCTGGTAGGCTATATGGAAAGTCACGATGAAGAGCGCCTCATGTTTAAGAACCTTCAATACGGAAATTCTTCCGGGGCCTACAGTATAAAAACAGAAGTTACAGCACTCGACCGTGTTAAAGCTGCTTCGCTGTTGTTCTATACTATACCTGGACCCAAAATGTTGTGGCAGTTTGGAGAGATGGGCTATGATGAAAGTATAAATCGTTGTCCTGATGGGACAATAAGTGATGATTGTCGCGTGTCGGCCAAACCGGTTAAGTGGGAGTACCTGGAGGAGCCGTTACACGCAGCACTGTTTGATCACACCGCTGAATTGATCAGTCTCCGAAAAACATACGATGTATTTACGGAAGGTGCCGTTACGATCACGGGAGGTGCATCGCTGGTAAAGCAGGTAACGTTGAAGAATAATCCCTATACAGAAACACCGGCAAGTACTTCAGAAATGAATGCACAGCTCACGGTAAATTTTGAGCTTACTTCTAAAACGGTAAATATAGCATTTCCGCATACCGGCACCTGGTACGATTATTACGATGAAGGTAAACCGGTGCAGGTAACAAATGCTACATTGCCAATGTTGTTACCAGCAGGGAGTTATAAACTGTTTACAGATGTACCATTGAAGGAAATACCGGTTACCGGCATAGAGGATTTAATCCCGGGGGCTGGTATCCATCCAAATCCAGCGGCTAATACATTTCGCATTGAGTTAGCCTCGGGTATGTTCCGTGAAGTAAAGTTGTTTGATACGAAAGGAGCCGAGCAACCGATACGCGTTTCTGGTGATGAAATAGATATAGCACACCTCAACGCGGGCTTATACCTGCTGCGCGTTACCATCGGCACAGGAAAGCAACTCTCTGGCAAGGTGATTAAGAAGTAATGGTAAATTATAATCTTCCGTAGGCAGTGTTTTCGCCTGCGGAAGAAATATATTCTACTTTGAATTTATACCGGCATCTTTCAGCGAGCGGTATATCTGGTAGCGAACTTCACTCTTCGTCTGTTCTTCTTTGTAAACATCTTCACACCAGAAGAATATCTTGAGCTGAATGTCGTTGTCTTTAACACTTTCTATCAATACAGCTGGTTCTCGTTTTTTAAGAACACAGTCTTCACCTTTAATAACTTCTTTGATCTGATTGATCACTGCGTCCTTATCGTGGTCACCAAGCGTCAGGGTAATATTAAAGTCGATACGTTTGTATGTGTTACCCAGCGTCCAGTTCACAATGTGTTGCGAGAGTACATCTCCGTTGGGTATAATTACATCTGCACCATCAGTTGTTACCAGTGTACTGGAGCGAAGTCCGATCTCCTTCACACGACCGGCATGACTGCCCACTTCAACGGAATCACCAACCTTCAGCGGGCGATCGAAAATGAGAATGATACCCGATACAAAGTTGTTGACTATATTTTGCAATCCCAATCCGATACCGACACCCAACGCACCCAGTACAATCGTAATTTTATCAACCGGAAGTCCCGATGCAGATACGGCCAGTAAATATCCTGCGCCCAGCAACACGAGTTTGGTCATCAGCAACCGTGAGCGATGCGCGAGACTTTCTCCTTCATCGTCTCCTATATCTCCCAGGAAATAACCGATGTAGCGTTGCAGAAAATGCGCCAGCCAGATAATGAGGAAAAACAGCAATATACTGCCGGCCGTGAATGACGTGTTGCCTATATTTTGTTGAGCATTGAGTATATTACTGATGCCGCTAAATAGTGCATCGTATATATTCAGGTTGGCAGTGAATACAACCAGCCATATTAACAACACTACGCCGAGCAAGGGCTTACGAAAATCGCTCACGATAGGAGTAGGATCGAACGTATTCACCAGCGATTGCTGTATGCGACTCGTGTGGATCTGAAGCAGTACAGCCTCTACCAGTATCTTTACCAGAGCAGACAGGCCAATCACTTGCGTCACCCCGATCACAGACGACATGCTGAGCATGTTTGCTAGGGTCAATCGTCCGCTGATGTTCGCGAGAATTGCGAGCGCATTCATCACCACGAGGAGTATAAATACAATGCGAATAAAACGTCCCAATTGATGATCGCGTGGTAATGCCTTCCGGAATAATAATCCAAGTACGATAGCACCCACATTCAGTCCAATGATAATGCAACGCTGCCAGAAAGAAGGAACGAGTATATGGTTGGTAAGACTGAAAGCTATAAATAGCGCAACGATAGCAATCCAGTATTGGAACAGGTTTCTCGGCCATTGCTTTCTGTATAACAGCGTAAGCGTTATTACCAGCAAGAACTGCACGAACTGCATATATACTGCAGGAGCCTGTAAATCGAACAACGGCGCAAGACTAAAAATAACCGCGAATGCCGAAAGCACTGGGTGTAATGATAAATGCGAAATGTTATAGGTTTGAAGCGAGTCTGTCCTACCGGTGCGCTTCAATATGCGAAGGTTACGCATCACCCACCACAAGAATGCTATACCGAGCAGCCAGCGTATGAATCGCGTACCCGATGAATTGCTATAGTAGAAATTGAAAGCTTTCTGTTCTTCATCAAACGCATGCTTAAAATCATCACCACCTGCAACCATTCGTTTTTCCCAGATATAGTTGAGTTCTTTTTGAAACACTTTTCGTCCGGCCATGTTTAGTCTGTAATTCAACTGACTCATCAGTTGGGCTGCCTGTATCGATCCGGCAGAAGCCTGCGTTTTGTATTTGTTTACAGTAGAAAGACTGTTTGTTAAAACGCTGTCGGTATATCTTCGTTTCTGACGCAATGCTTTTAGCTGTGGTATAAATTTCTTGCGTGCTATACTGTCGCGGTATAGTTGTCTCAGGATAGAATCTTTGCGAAGCGAACGTATCTCTGCTCGAAGCTTGGTCAGCTTCTCATTGGAAGTCTTGAAGCTTTCGTTGTAGCGTTTCAGATCGTGTTGTGTACTTTCCAAAAGTGTTTTTAAAATCTCCAGATTGCGCAGGTTCAAAGTCTGGTCATACTTCACCAGACTTTGGTCAACAAAGCGTACAATGGAATCGCTTTCACTCAGACGTTGTCCAATCAGTAATATTTCAGGACTCAGTTTACACTCTGTCTGAACGGAGTCAATCTTCTGGTATGCCATCTCCAGGTGAAGCATAAACTCGGCAGCTGTTGCAGTAGCCGAATCGGTAAACAACATCAGTTGCTGACTTTTGTCGCGCCTGGGTCTCCAGTTTTGTGCCCATGTTAACGAAGTAGCAAGTAGTGTAAAGAGAATCAACGCGACTGTATACCGCGTGTAATGTTTTAAGGTGTTCATGTAGAATTTCATAGCAACCCCGAAGTCGCTCCCGGTTAAATACAATACAAAATACAAAAGAGTAGTTAGTGCAAAATGGAAATTGAAAAAGGCTCGCTATCTCTTCGTTGTGGTGTCGTCAATCTTAAAAAATGATCTCGATGGTCATCGACTAAACACCAGTGTATATAAATGAAAAACAGCCTCTTGGCTGCAAATCTCAAAATGATTTTCGCTGCCGACAAGCCGGCCCGGGGTTTTAGTTTTTTTGGTTGAATCGCCTGATGAGGTCGCTATTTTCTGCCATGGTTTTGATCGAAATGTATAAACGATTTTTACGGGAAGGATAAGATTTTACAGTGGTTATATGTAAGATATATTCGGGAAATGCCGAGGCAACAACGTCACTTCGAGCGTGCCAATTTTAGTTCATGTCTCTGCACTCCGGCGAGGCCCCGTGGTCAGAGCAACGTTACGTCATACAGGATTTCGTTTTGCCAGTGCAATGCATCTCCATTATGAAAAGTGTTGGCGATGGGGTTCTCGCGGCACTCGTGCATTTTACAGGAAGAATAGCCCGCTCGAAATGACGACTAAAACAAAGACAACTGAAACTCTGAGCTCGCTCGTGTTCTTGCAGGTTTAACTGCATACCCGAGCCTGCTTAAATTACGAATGTGATATACTCTTGTCTCTTCGTAGCGGGAGGCGATGATGATTTCGGTTTTGCCGGCTTTTTTTGTGAAGAGATCTTTCACCAGTTCAGGCCGATTGTTGTCGTGGGAGAGATGCGATAAGAACAGGTGACTCATAAACGCAGGCTTGTGTCGCAGAAAAATTTGAAGCGCCTGATTGTTGGAGAGATGTCCTTTGCCACCGCGGATTCTATCCTTTAAAAAAAACGGATATCTTCCCGTATTCAACATCTCTTCGTCATAGTTTGCTTCCAGGAAGGCAGCATTGCATTGCTTGAAGTGATTCGTTACGTGTTCACAAGCTAAACCGATATCGGTAAACACTCCGATCTTTACTGAATTACCAGCAACAATAAAGCTATGCGGATCACACGCATCATGAAATTTAGGGAAGCCTGTTATCGTAAGATTGCCAATCGTTACAGGCTCGTACGCCTTAAACGAACGCACCAGATGCTCCTGAATTCTTAACGCTCCGTTTTCTAGAGTAGGCTGAGTAATATATACCGGTAGCTGATGTCGCTTCGAGAGTTTTGTTACGCCTGAAATGTGGTCGCTGTGTTCGTGGGTTATGAAGATCGCTTTTACTTTTCGCATAGAGAGGCCCAGTCGGTCCATGCGTTTCTCGGTTTCGCGACAGGAGATACCTGCGTCCACGAGTATAGCCTCATCGTTGTTGCCGATGTAGTAGCAATTGCCGTTGCTGCCCGAGTTTAATGAGGAGATATAGAGCGACATGATGTACGAAAGTACGTGTTATTCTGCTATTCGGTTTGGAATTTTTTGAAGTAAAAAATGAGGCTAATGGTAAATCCGTGTGCGTTAACATTCATTGCCGCGTGTTGTTAAATAAATTCTTTAAGTCACTTGAGCGCTGTCTTTCAAACATGTTTTCAAGTTTGCAAAGAAGCGCACATCAACGGTCAGGCTATCGGTGAAGCCTGGAACCGTATCTGGAATGAAGCGCATGAAATAGTCTTTTTCCGGGATGGTGAAATGCCTTAAATCTGTTCTGCGAAGGCTGGTTTGAGGAAAATCAAATATGGCAACATGTTTGCATATACCCTATGCAGGTATTAAACCAAAAATTCTATGAAGCCGATCTTTGTTATTCTGTTACTGGTGATCGTGTTATCGTCATCAGCCTTTGTAATGATCTATAATTACTGGAAAGATATAGTAGAAGCGAATCCAATTCTTTTCGCCGCTGGTCTCATCAGTATTGTAATGAGTGGTGCAATCGGAATGCTATATATGATCATATCACGTCCGGCTTTACAGCCTGTACGCGTAACTAAATAAAGGTTTTTTTGAGGGGGTATTTTTTAATCCAGTCAGAGGCGACTCTGACTGGATTTTGGCTTTTATACAGGTTGTATATTATTTCAATTCCAACACCAGAACATATTTCTGTGGTACCGTTAGGGTAGCCTCTACGTTGTGAATGCGATCTGTCGTAACTTCTCTTCCCTGTTTAAAAGTTTTGATGCGTTCAGAGAAACGTTTCGGATCGATCTCCATCGGTTTGTCCTGCGTATTCATAATACACATTACCGTTTGCTGATCGTCATACCGGAAGTATACATATACACCATCTTCCGGAACATACTGCATCATCTTGCCGGTTTTTATAGCCGATGAATTTTTGCGGAAGTTGGCAAGCTTCTTCGTCCACTCGAAAGCTTCGTTTTCTTTTTCGGTTCTTCCTTCACGGGTAAACTTGTTTGCTTTGTCACCGGGCCATCCTCCGGGAAAATCAAGACGCACCCAGCCATCCGGGTTGGATATACCTTTCATCAACACCTCTGTTCCATAATACATCTGCGGTATACCGCGGCAGGTGAGGAGCCAGGCCAGTCCCATCTTATGTTTATCCAGGTCTTCATTTACAACCGAGTAGAAACGACTCATGTCGTGGTTGTCGAGGAAGATAACGTGCTTCATCGGATCTTCATAAACAAAGTCTGCTGCCAGTGTCTGGTATAGTTTGTTAACTCCGTTCGTCCAACCGAAAGGTTCGTTCACAGCATTCATGATTCCATAGAGATTTGTCTGGAAATCGGTAAGGCCCGGCAGATTACTTTTGAATGGAATGTTAAAAGTATTACGCGTGAAGAATGCCTGACCGGCCACACCATGTACCCACGTCTCACCGAAGAGCGATATATTGGGATACTCATCCAGCAACGCCTGGTTGCATCGGTTCATGAATTCAAGATCATTATATATATAGGTATCGATGCGCCATCCGTCAACACCAAATTCTTCTACGCTCCAGAGTGCATGCTGTATCAGGAAGTTTGCAACGTATGGATTATTCTGATTTACATCCGGCATGAAACGCGTAAACCAGCCATCGCTCATACGTTGTTGATCGGTTTTTGCAGCATGAATGTCGAAGAGAGGCTGATCTTTATAGTTCGTGTTGGTATAGCTTGGCCACTCGTGCAGCCAGTCGTGTGTAGGTTTATCCTGCACAAAGAAATGATAAAGGCCAACGTGATTATAGACAGCATCCTGTATAAGCTTCATGTTACGCTTATGCAGTTCATCGCTCAACTTTTTATAGAGCGCATCACCGCCCTGGCGCGGATCAACTTTATAATGATTAGTGATAGCGTAGCCGTGTTCGGTACGATCGGGCATATCATTTTCCAGCACAGGCGTTAGCCATACTGTTGTAATGCCCAGGTCTTGCAGGTAGTCAAGGTGATTGATCAATCCTTGTAAGTCTCCTCCATGACGATGAAATATGGAATCGCGATTCAACGACTGATCGCGCATGCCTTTTATTTTATCATTCGTAGGATCACCGTTGCTGAAACGGTCTGGCATCGCGAGGTATATAAAGTCAGCAGCCGTAACACCTTGCGCGTATACACGATTCCTGTCGCGTGGTTTAAGCGGGAAATTTACCTTTTGGGTTTTCTTGCCGCTTTTAAAAAGTATAACAGCATTACCGGCTGTAGCCTCCGGAGCTATAGCGATGTCAAGCGCGAGATACTTCCCGTTCTCAAGTCGGTTTACTTTTGTGAGCGTAACACCATTGTATTGAATCGTAACGTCACTTTTACCAAACTGTGGGTCGGCTGACTTCACCAGCAGTTGTATATTATCGTGTTTCATGCCCGTCCACCAGTGTGGAGGATATACTTCAGGAGTCTGTGCCCGCAGACCGAGCGTAGCGATACATGCAAAAAGAGTTAGGACGCGGTATTTTAATTTCATTTAGAATGGGTTTGGTTGATTGGTTAAGAGCTCATCTGCCCGTTGGCAAAAATTCAAAAAGCACATTAACACGCCTAGCGAAATTGTAGATTTACTTTTTGGAAACGATTGCGAAACCGTTTCCTGTTAATTTTTATGATATTTGTCATGATATTATGAGAAATATCTTCCTATCTTAATAGTTGATTTCAAACGTGTGCATTGGAGCGAATGATTTGCGTTAGGGATCAGATAGTTTTTTAACCCAAACCAAAAATGTATGACAAAATTTTATCTGTATGTAAGCAGGTATCTTACGGTTCTACTTTTTCTGATTACCACCGTAGCGTGGTCTCAGAGCACTGTAACAGGAAAAGTTACTTCGGCTGACGATGGATCAGGATTGCCCGGAGTAAACATTATCGAAAAGGGAACAAGCAATGGTACAGTAACGGATGCGAACGGTAGCTTCAGCATCAGTGTTCCTGAAAATGCTGTCCTTGTATTTTCTTTTGTAGGGTATACTTCGCAGGAGGTTGCTGTGGGAGGAAGATCAAGTTTTAATGTGGCGCTGGCCTCAGATGTAACGGCATTATCGGAAGTTGTTGTTATAGGTTACGGACAAATCGAGAAGAAGGACGCCACGGGTGCACTGGTTTCATTGAAGCCGGGTGATTTTAACGCGGGTGTTATCAACTCTCCGGAACAATTGATACAAGGTCGTGCTGCCGGTGTGCAGATCACGTCTGCCAGCGGTGAGCCTGGTGCGGGTATCAACATCCGTATTCGTGGTACATCTTCAGTGCGCAGTGGTAACAACCCGCTGTTTGTTGTAGACGGTGTGCCGTTGAGTGGTGATGATGTAACAGCCAGTGGTTCAGGTGCAGGTCTCGGAAGCAGCTCTGCCCGTAACCCGCTTAACTTTATTAACCCGAACGACATAGCCAGCATCGACATTTTGAAAGATGCATCGGCTACTGCAATCTACGGTTCACGCGGTGCGAACGGTGTGGTGATCATTACTACCAAGACTGGTAAAGGAGCAAGTTCAGCGCTTGACTATTCCTATAACTTCAGCGTTGGCAAGATCACAAAGAAATATGATTTGCTGAATCGCCAGGAGTTCCTTGATGCGTATGAGTCATTCAACGGAGCTGCCGCTGTAGCAAATGTGGATGGTGGTGCTGATACAGACTGGCAGGATGAGATCCTGAGGACAGCGATTACGCACAATCATAACCTCGCGTTTGGTGCCGGTGATAAGACCAGTAACTATCGTTTATCATTAGGGTATATGGATCAGGAAGGTATCATCAAGATATCAGGTCTGAAACGTTATACTGCGCGCTTCAACGGATCAAAAAGTTTTATTGACGATCGTCTGAAAGTGTCTACGCAATTAACATTGGCAAGCACGCGCGATAATGGAGCACCCGTAACCGACAACTCTGGTTTTGAAGGTGACTTGATAGGTTCTGCACTTAAAGCAAACCCTACATTACCGGTTCGCAATGCGAATGGAACATTCTACCAGGTAACAACGAACGAGCCGAACCCGGCTGCGATTCTCGCGTTCTCTAAAGACTATACAAATACAATCAGAGGTCTTGGTAACGTAGCTGCTGAACTTACCATCGTTAAAGGCCTTACTTTCAAAACCGTGTTGGGTTTTGATAAGTCGATGTCATCTCGTAAGACTGCATTCTCCCGCGACTTGTTCGTGAGCGGTATCAAAGATAAAGGACGACTATATCTGAATGATATTGAGACCAGCAACACACTGTGGGAAAACTATTTTACCTACGATAAAGAAATCGGTACTACGGCCAAGTTGAATGCCCTCGTTGGTTATTCATACCAGAGCTTCTCGAGATTTGCCAAGGGAGCTCAGTATACAAACTTCAGAACCAGTAACCTTGATCAGATGATCAACAACCTGGCTTCGGCTGATCAGACTTCAGGTAAAAACTCTGCTGCCGGTTCAAACTCTTCAAACGTAACAGACGAACTCCAGTCATTCTACGGACGTTTTAATCTTACGTTGAAAGACAGATATATAGTTACCGCGACATTACGTGCTGACGGTTCAACTAAATTTGGTGGTGATAACAAATATGGTTATTTCCCTTCTGCAGCCATCAAATGGAGAGTTATTGAGGAAGGATTTGTACCCGAAGTATTCTCTGATTTGAACTTGCGCGTTGGTTATGGTATAACCGGTAACCAGGAAATTCCACACAACCAATACCAGGAACGCCAGCGCTATAACGACTGGAATATTACCAATGAAGGTAATATGGACGGTGGTGCCTTGGGTGGTGTTGCCTTCCAGAACCCGGATCTGAAATGGGAATCTACTTCTCAGTTAAACGCTGGTATAGACTATGGTTTCCTCGATAACAGAATACGCGGTTCTATTGACTATTACTACAAGAGCACAAACGACCTGCTGATTCAGGTTACCAGCGCGCAGCCTGCTGTGCAGCCATTCGTTTGGAGAAATCTCGATGCTCAGGTAATCAACCGAGGACTTGAACTTGCATTGGAGTTTGATGCGATTTCACAGACAGACTTCAGCTGGACGATCAACGGTAACGTTGCTTTCAACAAAAACGAAGTGAAAGATTTCAATGGTCTGATCAACACCGGTAGAATTCACGGTCAGGGTTTGTCTGAAGCATACGCACAACGTATAGCAGGCGGGCAATCTCTATATGCATACTATCTGCGTCCGTTCATCGGCTTTGATGAAAATGGTCTTCAGCAATACAGAGATGATCAGGATATTCAGGAGTTTACAGGCGACAGTCCACTTCCTAAAACAATCGCTGGTCTTACCAACAACCTGAAGTATAAAGCACTCGATCTGAGTTTCTTCTTCACCGGACAGTTCGGTCAGAAGATATATAACAACACTGCGAACGCATTCTTTACAGCCGGTGCTCTTGCCAGCGGTAGAAATACAACACGCGATGTAGTGGGCAGTGGTGAAAGCCGCGTAAGCTCACCGGACGTTTCTACCCGATTCCTCGAAGACGGTTCATTCGTTCGACTGCAAAATGTAACGCTTGGATATAATGTAAACACATCGAATACATTTATATCTTCTTTGCGCTTCTTTGTTACCGGACAAAACCTGTTTGTAATTACAGATTACTCCGGTCAGGATCCTGAAGTTAACACGAACAAGTCAATTGATGGAGTTCCTTCTGCGGGTATCGATTATACATCTTATCCGCGTGCAAGGGTATTTACATTAGGTGTTAATGTGTCGTTTAAATAAAAATTAAACTGGGTTATGATATATAGTAAATTTTCAAAACGCTTTTTAGTCGGTAGCCTCAGTGCATTATTTGTTCTTTCTTCCTGTACAAACCTTCATACAGATGAAGTTGATTCAATCGTGATTGATAACACAGGAGGTACAACAACAGGTAATCCCACCGAGTTGCTTGCCGGTACGTATAGTGACTTAAGTGCATTCACAGATCAGGCTGGCGTGTATTCTTTGTATGAGCATACGACAGATGAAATGATACCACCTACACGTGGAACAGACTGGGGTGATAACGGTGTATGGCGCCAGTTATACCAGCACACCTGGGACCCTACCCATACATACGTGGTAAACTCATGGAATATTCTTAACCAACGTGCTTACAAGTGTAACCAGGTTCTTGCTTCAAACCCTTCTGAACAGGAAGCTGCTGAAGCTAAATTCCTGCGTGCATTCTTCATGTGGCACGTAATGGATTTGTTTGGTAAAGTTCCGTTCCGCGAAGTGGGAGAAGGTGTTGATGTTAATCCGAAAGTGATGACACGTTCGGAAGCATTTGATTTCATCGTGAAGGACCTCGAAGAAGCACTGCCCGATCTGCCAAGCCCTGCGCCCTCTGCAGAAAATTCAAAGGCATCAAAAGCAGCAGCCTATACGTTGCTGGCCAGACTATATCTGAACAAGGCGGTATATAAAGCATCAAGTCCGGAGGGACCTTATACTTTTGATGCCGCCGATATGGATAAAGTTATTGACTATGCCGATGAAGTAGCCGCACTGGGATATGCGTTGGAAGATCAGTACTTCGTGAACTTCACAACAGCAGCGCAGTCAGAAATTATCTTCACCAGCCCGACTGGTACCCCTGAAAACCGCTATAGAATGACGCTGCACTATAACAACAACCCCGATGGTTGGAATGGTTTTGCAACACTGGCTGACTTCTACGCAACATTCGAGGAAGATGATATTCGCAGAGGTATACCGGCAACTCCGAATGGAAGCCAATACTCTGGTCTAGGAAGAGGTTTTCTGTTAGGACAGCAGTATAAAGATGATGGTTCAATCATCATCAACGCACGTAACAGCAAGCCGCTTGCCTTTACGAAGGAAGTACCGCTTACCGGTGCCTCTACAGAAGCTGGTATACGCGTAATCAAGTATCACCCGCTGGACAAAGGAAAGTATATCTTCATGCGCTATGCAGATGTATACCTGATGAAAGTGGAAGCATTGTTCAGAAAAGGAAGTACAGCAGAAGCTCTGGACGAGATCAACGATCTGCGTACACTTCGTGGTGCATCTGTACTGGGCTCGCTTGATGAAACAAGTATATTGGCCGAAAGAGGTCGCGAATTATACTGGGAAGGTCTGCGAAGACTTGATCAGGTCCGCTTTGGTACATTCAACAACACATGGCAGGATAAGTCTAACACCGAAACATATCGCGTGTTGTATCCGATTCCGCAGCAGGCATTGGATTCAAACCCTAACCTGAAGCAGAATAAAGGTTATCCTGGATACGTAGGCGACTAATTCAAATTTCTTCTAAAGAAAAGAAGGCAAGCGATACGTTACTTGCCTTCTTTTTTTATTTTTCAGCCGTGTTATATAATCTAAGCATGCATCGATTTTTTCTGGTAGTTCTCGCGTTGGTTGTTGTGGCATGCAGCAAAGACAGAGAAGAATCTGCCCCTGTAAAAAATACACTTTTTCAACGCCTGCCTTCCGCGGAAACGGGAATTGCATTTGAAAATAATCTTATACTCCGGGAAGACTTTGATGTTTTCCGGTATCGCAATTATTACAACGGTGGTGGCGTTGGAATAGGTGATTTCAATAACGATGGTCTCGCCGATGTATACATCACTTCCAACATGGGCGATAACAAATTATACCTCAACAAAGGCAACTGGAAATTTGAAGATATTACTGAAAAGGCCGGAGTAAAGGGAAGCAAGATTTGGTCTACCGGAGTGAGCATTGCCGATGTAAATGCAGACGGCTTGCTGGATATATATGTCTGTAACGCAGGCGATGTGAATGGTGGTAAACGGGAGAACGAACTCTTCATCAACAACGGCAACTTAACCTTTACAGATCGTGCTGAAGAATACGGATTGGCCGATCGCGGCTTTTCTACACACGCAGCGTTTTTTGATTATGATAAAGATGGTGACCTGGATTGTTATGTGCTGAACAATTCATACCGTCCCGTATCATCACTCGGCTATCGGAACCTACGGCACATCCGTGATGAGTTTGGCGGACATAAACTATATCGCAATGATAAAGGCCATTTCACCGATGTGAGCGAGTTTGCCGGTATATATGGAAGTGTTATCGGGTTTGGTCTGGGGGTTACGGTTGGTGATGTGAACCAGGATAACTGGCCCGACATGTATATCTCCAACGACTTCTACGAACGCGATTACCTGTATATAAACAATCACGATGGTACATTTAAAGAATCGCTCGAAGACTATATGGGGCACATCAGTATGTTTTCCATGGGAGCAGATCTTGCTGACCTGAACAACGATGGCTACCCGGAAATCTTTTCGACCGATATGTACCCCGAAGACGATTATCGTCTCAAGACTATATCTGCATTTGAGACATACGATGTATACCAGCTTCGCCTTCGAAACGGATATTATCATCAGTTTATGCGCAACATGCTGCAACTGAATAACCAGGATGGAAGCTTCAGCGAGATCGGAGAACTGGCCGGTGTTTCTGCAACCGACTGGAGCTGGGGTGCTTTGATTGCTGATTTTGATAACGATGCCTATAAAGATATATATGTATGCAACGGTATCTACAAAGATGTAACGAACCAGGATTTTGTTGAATTTCTAGGAAGTAGTGAACAGATGCGCGCTGCCATAGAAGGAAAGAAAATCGACTTCAAAGAATTTGTGGAGAAGATGCCTTCTGTGAAACTAAGCAACTATATGTTTACGCAACACGGTAGTCTGCAATTTACCAATGTGTCTAAAGACTGGGGATTGGATGATCCGAGTTTCTCCAATGGTGCTGCCTATGGTGATTTGGACAACGATGGTGATCTGGACCTGGTAGTGAACAATGTGAACGAAGAAGCATTTGTTTATCGCAACCAGTCGCGCGAGCAAAATAAAAATCATTTTCTCGCTCTCACCTTTAAGGGCACAGCCGGCAATGTGTTCGGGCTTGGTGCTTGTGTAAAAGCATTTATAGGGAAGGATGTTATTCAAAGTGATAACATGCCGATCCGTGGATTTCAATCCAGTATGGATTACAAAATGACACTCGGCTTAGGCACGCATCAGCAAGTAGATAGTGTCGTGATCACCTGGCCGGACGGAAAGATTGAAACAATGAGCGTTGTTAAAGCTGATCAGACGCTGGCTATCGACTATGCAAACGCCAAAATATATACGGCACCGGAACTTGTAAAGATAAAGCCACTTCTTCAGGAAGTTGTCTACACGGAGGTCCGTCATACAGAGAACGACTATAATGAATTCGATCATAACCGTTTACAGTATAGCATGCTGTCTACCGAAGGTCCGGCTTTTGCCACGGCTGATCTGAATAACGATGGACTCGATGATTTTTACCTGGGAGGTTCTGTAGGAAATCCCGGCAAGGTATATATTCAGAAACCCGGCAATAAATTCGTTTCAGTCGCAGATGCTATTTTTGTTGCTGATTCACTCAGCGAAGACATCGATGCAGTGTTCTTCGATGCCGATAATGATCATGATCTTGATTTGTATGTCGTTACCGGTAGCTCGGAATATTCAACGCAGTCTCAACCCAACATCGACAGGCTATATGAGAATAAAGGATTAAAAAACGGTATACCTGTATTTGAGAAAACCGTAAATCGTATTCCTTCACTGTATCAGAGCGGAAGCTGTGTTCGTCCGGCAGATGTGGATGGCGATGGTGATCTCGATCTCTTTGTGGGCACACGCGTAATGTCTTCTTATTATGGTTTGCCGTGTGATCAATTTATGTTCATCAACGATGGTAAAGGTAATTTTACCGAAGCACCACCAGCATTTGCTCCTGAGCTGAAACGACTCGGCATGGTAACGGATGCTCGCTGGTTCAAATACGATACTGATAATTACCCTGATCTGTTGCTTGTAGGCGAGTGGATGCCGGTGACTATATTTCAGAATGATGGCAAACAACTTAAAAAAGTACCGTCAGTAAAAGGTCTGGAACAATCAGAGGGCTGGTGGAATTGTATTCAGGCCGTTGATCTTGATAATGACCAGGACGAAGATTTTATACTCGGTAATTACGGTCTCAACTCGAAGTTTCAACCTACACCAGAGAAACCGGTTACACTCTATGTAAATGACTTCGATCAGAATGGTTCGGTCGAGCCGGTCTTTGCATTCATCAGAGATGGCAAAGAATACCCCGTGGCTTTGCGCCAGGACATCATCAAGCAGATGAGTTCGCTCAAAAAGAAATTCATATACTATAAAGACTATGCGGATAAGTCTGTCAACGATATATTCGATCCGAAACTGCTGGAGCGTGCTACCATGCTCAAGTTTTACCAGCCGCATACTTCAGTGCTGATCAACGAAGGCGCCAATGGATTTACGCTAAAGCCATTGCCAATACTGGCACAAGTGTCTCCGGTATATGGTATAGAAACAATGGATGTAAATCACGATCGCAAACCAGACATCATTCTCGGGGGAAATCTCTTTGCAGTAAAACCTGAAATCGGTCGGTTGGATGCGTTGCACGGTTTGGTACTTACCAACGAAGGCAACGGAAATTTTACACCACTCAACTCGTTGCAATCCGGTATAAAGATAAAAGGTGAAGTGCGCCACATTCAGGTGCTGAACAACAAAGGCAAAAAAGTTATAGCCTTTGTGAGGAACAACGATTCCATTAAATTTTTTAACGCACAATAAACTTTTACAATGAATCAGTTTTTAATAAAGGTAGTAACAGCCATGATTTGCATTGCGGGAATAATGGCGTGTGCTCCGAAAGAAGATAAAAAATTCAGGTTGGTTCCCTCGAGTGAATCCGGTATAACCTTTAAGAACGTATTAAAGGAAACCGTAGAGTTTAACATCTTTAACTATATGTATTTCTACAATGGGGGAGGTGTTGCTACCGGTGACGTAAATGGCGATGGACTGCCCGATATATACTTTACGTCAAACCAGGAAGATAATAAACTATATATTAACAAAGGGAACTTCAAGTTTGCAGATGTTACCGAAGCTGCCGGTGTGGAGGGTTTCAAGGGCTGGACTACCGGTGTAACCATGGCCGATGTAAACAGCGATGGTAAACTGGATATATATGTGAGCAACCTGGGAGATTACCTGATCTACAAAGGAAAGAACCAGTTGTTTATCAACGAAGGGAACGATGCGAACGGTGTTCCGAAATTTACTGACCGCGCCATGGAGTATGGACTTGACCTCGTAGGCTTTTCAACACAGGCTTCGTTCTTTGACTATGATCGCGATGGAGACCTGGATATGTTCATGCTGAACCATTCCCTGCATGAGAATGGTACTTTTGGAAAATCAGGTCTCCGAACAAAAAGTCACCCGCTGGCAGGCGATCGTTTACTGCGCAACGACAACGGGAGATTCATTGATGTTACACAAGGCTCGGGTATATATAACAGCGTGCTGGGCTACGGTTTGGGTGTTGTAGTAAGTGATGTAGACCTGGATGGATGGCCGGATATATATGTCGGTAACGATTTTCATGAGAACGACTATCTCTATATAAACCAGGGCAACGGTACTTTTAAGGAAGTGCTCGAAAAATGCATGATGCATACCAGCCGGTATACCATGGGTGTTGACTTTGCTGATTTCAACAACGATGCTTATCCGGATTTGATCGCGATGGACATGCTGCCGGAAGATCCGCAGGTATTAAAAGCATCGGCAGCGGAAGATACCTATGATGTATTCAATTTTAAGATCAACTATGGGTATAATCACCAGTTTGCCCGGAATACGTTGCAGTTGAACAACCAGGATGGAAGGTTCAGTGAAGTAGGACTAATGGCCGGTGTCGCGGCTACAGACTGGAGCTGGTCTTCGTTGTTTGCCGACTTCGACCTGGATGGTCGCAAAGATATATTTGTATCCAACGGTATATTACGAAGATCAAACGATCTGGACTATATCAACTTCATTACGATTGATTCCGTGCAAATGCGAATGAAGTACGATATGTCGGAACGAGAACTGATGTATATTGAGAAACTTCCGAAGATCAAGGTTCCGAATTACCTCTTCATTAATAATGGAGATTCCACGTTTGCAAACCAGGCGCTGAGCTGGGGACTTGAGTCGCCTTCCTATTCACATGGTACCGCGTATGCCGATCTGGATAACGATGGTGATCTTGATCTCGTAATCAACAATGTTGAAGACGAAGCATTCGTATACGAGAACAGAACGATTCATAAGCCTGTCGAGGAAAATGTGGAGCAACCGCATTACCTGCAAATTGCATTGGCAGGTGATATAGGCAACAGCCAGGGTATAGGAGCAAAAGTATTTATATACACCGGTGGTAAATTGCAGGTGCAGGAATGTATGCCTACACGTGGTTACGAAAGTTCTGTAGACAGCCGGCTTACATTTGGCCTTGGTAAAACAAAACAGATTGATTCACTGGTTGTGATCTGGAATGACGGGAAGTTTGAGAAGCAGGTGAATATACAGGCTGATCAGCAACTGGTACTCAGGCAACAAAATGCAAAGGGTAATTTTAACTACACCGTTTTTCACAAGCCCCAGCATCTGTTTGTAAAAGATTCAACGGCCTTGGGTATATCTTTTAAGCATACCGAGAATCGTTTCGTGGAGTTTAATCGCGAAGCATTACTTCCGCACATGCTCTCGGCCGAAGGACCCGCTGCTGTTACCGGAGATATGAACGGTGATGGTCGCGAAGATATATTCCTGGGCAACGCCAAATGGTCAAAAGCAAAAATATACCTGCAGACACCAGCCGGTACATTTACAGAACAAAAGCAACCCGCGCTGGCCATCGATAGTACATACGAAGATGTTGATGCCGCCTTATTGGATGCTGACAAAGACGGAGACCTCGATCTGCTTGTTGTGAGTGGAGGAAACGAGTTTACGGGTAAATCTATATACCGCCAGCCAAGGTTATACCTCAATAATGGCAAGGGTAATTTTACACGGTCACCTGCGTTAACCGATATATACCTCACCGGTTCCTGCGTTAGTGTTCAGGATATAGATGCCGATGGTGATGCCGATATATTTCTCGGTGCGCGCGCCAACCCGTGGCGGTATGGCTTAAAACCGGATAGCTATATTTTACTTAACGATAGCAAAGGTAATTTTACCGATGCAACGGATACAGTGGCACCCGTGCTGCGCAAGTTCGGTTTTATCAAGCATGCTACATGGGCTGATATGGATGGCGATAAAGTGGCGGATCTTGTGTTGGCCGCGGAATGGTCGCCCATTACTATATTGCTGAACAAGAATGGTAAACTTACACCTATACCCGCAGAGGGTTCCGGACTTGAAAAATCAAACGGCTGGTGGAATATAGTACAGGCCGCAGACTTTGATCAGGATGGTGATCTGGATTTGATCGCGGGTAACCTGGGCCTTAACTCCCGTCTGCATGCGTCAGAACAGGAGCCGGTAAAAATGTTTGTAGCCGATTTTGACAAGAACGACAGTACCGACCAGGTGTTAACACATTTTATTCACGGCAAAGAATACCCGTTCCATACACGCGATGAAATGACCAGGCAGATGCCTTACCTGAAGAAACGCTACCTTTCGTATCATAAATTTGCAGAAGCTACGGTGCATGATATGTTTACCGATGATGTGTTGAATGCCTCCGAGAAATATATAGCCTATAATTTCCGCACATGCTATATTGAAAATATAGGACAGGGTAAATTTAAAGTACGCCCGTTGCCAAATGCCGCGCAGCTTTCAACTGTAAATGCTATACTGGTAGATGACTTTAACAACGACAAGAAACCAGATGTGTTGCTGGCCGGAAATTTCTATCCCATCAATATACAAATGGGGCGCAACGATGCGAGCTATGGTTTACTGTTAACCGGAGATGGTAAAGGTAATTTCCACCCGGTGCCCGCGATCCAATCCGGATTCTCGGTGGCGGGAGAAACGCGCGCTCTTAAAACAATTCATGTAAATGGAAACGTATACTATATAGCCGTGCGCAATAACGATACCCTGATGGCTTTTTCAGTTCGTAACGCAGCTACAGATAATAGCAAGATCGTTCCTTAAACAAAACGTATCGTCTATGAAAACAATCCTGTACTACATTGTATTTTTTATTCCGGTGGCAGGCTTTGCACAAGATGCAGGATGGACCATCGAGGCGAAAACAATCGATCCGAATAATTACTATGGCGTAACGGTAGCGAACGGCATGGTAGGCATCGTATCGTCTCCCGAGCCGATGAAAGTAAAGGATGTTGTGTTGAACGGAGTGTATGACTATTACCAGCGCGGTCGTGTCTCCAATATACTCAAGACATTCAATCACATTAACATGAACCTCGATGTGGATGGCCAGCGCATCGGGCTGAAGCATATTCGAAATTACCGGCAGGTGCTCGATATGAAAAAAGCAGCACTCACTACTACGTTCGAAGTAGGAGATAAGCTTATGGTAAAACACACCATTATGGCGCTGCAACATTTACCCTATACGGCCCTGGCAATTGTCGAGGTCAAAGCGAAGCGCGCAGTGAAAATTACACCCATGAGTGTAATCGAAGCTCCCAATCACCTGGTGGACGTCAGGAATCTGTACAGTGAAATCGATCGTCCGCATGTAGTCATACCGTTGCTTACTTCGGTAGGGAAAAGTCCTTCCGGCAAGCATACCGTTGCTGTGAGTAACAGTATAATTTTCACGGAGCCACACGGCCAGGAGCCCGACTTGATTCATGAGGACTGGGACTATAACATGCATCTTGTGAAGTTCAATAAAGATATGAAGGCGGGAGATACCTATACCTTTAGTGTTGTAGCATCAGCAACATCAACCGAACACTATAAAGATCCGCTGAATGAAGCGGAGCGCCTTACCATTTTTGCAAAGCTTGAAGGCACACTACGTCTGCTGCAACATCATGAAGCTGCCTGGGAAAATTTATGGAAGAGTGATATTGTAGTGGAAGGCGATGTGCAGGCTCAGAAAGATATACGCTTTGGACTCTATCATTTATACTCTTTTGCCCGTGCCGGTACTGCCTATAGTTTATCGCCTATGGGACTATCAGGTCTTGGGTATAACGGCCATGTGTTCTGGGATACGGAACTCTGGATGTACCCGCCACTGCTGGTATTGCAACCCGATATAGCAAAGTCATTACTCGAATATCGCTTTCAACGATTGGAGGCTGCGAAACAAAATGCATTTTCGCACGGGTATAAAGGCGCCATGTTTCCATGGGAGTCATCAGATGAGGGAACAGAAGATACACCGGTGTGGGCACTTACCGGACCTTTTCAACATCACATCACCGGATGTGTAGGTTGGGCCTTCTGGAAATATTACCAGGTAACAAAAGATAAAACCTGGTTGCGCGAACGCGGCTATCCTGTGCTGAAAGAAGTAGCTGATTTCTGGGCGAGCCGTGTTGAACGCAAAGGCAGCGGACGATATGAGATCAACAATGTTATAGGCGCCAATGAGTGGCAGGAGAATATAGATAACAACGCATTTACCAATGGTATGGCAATCACGGTACTGCGCTATGCTACACAGGCTGCAAAAGAATTAGCACTCGAACCGAATGCTGATTGGGAACATGTGGCACAAAATATTCCTATACTGAAATTTCCTGATGGCACTACAAAAGAAAATGCTACCTATACCGGAGTGGATATAAAACAGGCCGATGTTAATCTGCTGGCGTATCCGCTGGAGATTGTTACCGATCGCGCACAGCTTGAAAAAGATCTGAAGTATTATGAACCACGCATGTCGCCTGAAGGACCTGCGATGGGTAACTCGGTGCTTGCTACACTATATGCGCGACTGGGGCAATCGGAAAAAGCATACGAGCTTTTTGTAAAGACCTATAAGCCCAATGAAGTGCCACCCTTTGGTGTACTTGCTGAAACAGCCGGAGGAACCAATCCATACTTTGCAACCGGTGCAGGTGGAATGTTGCAGGCTGTTATTTTCGGATTCGGAGGTCTCAGTATTTCAGATAACGGAATTGTGCAGAGCAGCAAACCTCTTCCTAAAAAATGGAAATCGGTTCAGGTGAAAGGCGCAGGCGTTGATAAGAAAGATTTTATAGTGAAGCAAGGAAATTAAACCGTTTGTTATTATTGTTTTCCTTCTAAATTTGAGAACCATACTTACCCGGATTGTTATGAAATTTTCTTTTGGGAAGATTGCGGTCATTTGCATGTTGCTCGTGTCGTGTTCTTCTGATGATGCGTGGCGTACAAAAGTTCAGAATGCCGAATACCTGCACCGCTCTATCAAGCAAGTAACTGATGTTATTGTTCATGATATATTTTCACCTCCGGTAGCGAGTCGTATTTATACTTATGTCAGTGTTGCTGCATATGAAGCAGCACGGCACCAGGATTCATTGTGTGTGAGTTTTGCCGGACAGCTTCACGGCCTCGGACAAGTACCTCAGCCGGATAAAGGTAAAGAATATTGTTACCCGCTGGCATCGGTACAGGCAGCATTGAAAGTAGGAAGAGCATTGGTGTTTTCGGAAGACAAGATGGATGCTTTCTATGAAGGCATCATGCAGGAATTTAAAAATGATGGCGTACCGAAAGATGTATTCGAGCGCTCGGTAGCATATGGAACACAAGTGGCCGATCACATCATTGCATGGTCACAGAAAGATAACTATAAACAGTCGCGTTCATTTCCCAAGTATTCCATCAGCGAAGATCCTGCCACCTGGAAGCCAACACCGCCTGCGTATATGGATGCTGTTGAACCACACTGGAACAAGATCAGAACTTTTGCACTCGACTCAGCTGCGCAGTTTAAACCGGTATCACCAACAAAATTCTCTATCGATAAAGAGAGTGGTTTCTATAAGGAAGCATTTGAAGTATATACCGCAGGTGTAAAGATGACAGACGAGCAACGACAGATCGCTTCGTTCTGGGATTGCAATCCGTTTGTGATGAATGTGAAAGGACACGTGATGTTTGCTACTAAGAAAATATCACCCGGAGGTCACTGGATGAACATTACCAGTGTTGCCTGTAAAAAAACAAATGCTGACATCGTAAAAAGCGCAGAAGCGTATGCCCGTGTTGCTATAGGGCTGGTGGATGGATTTATATCCTGCTGGGATGAAAAATACCGGAGCCGTCTCATTCGTCCGGAGACCTATATAAACCAGTATATAGATGAAAACTGGACACCGCTCTTGCAGACACCGCCATTCCCGGAATATACCAGTGGCCACAGCGTTGTGTCAGGAGCATCAGCGATGGTATTGACAAAACTCTTTGGTGATAACTTCAGCTTTACCGACTCCACTGAAATTGAATTCGGATTAACAGCGCGTTCATTCAAATCGTTTATACATGCTTCCGAAGAAGCAGCAATCAGTCGTTTATACGGGGGAATTCACTACCGCCCTGCGATTGAAAATGGTATGATTGAAGGAAGGGCCGTTGGCAATTTTATCAATGAAAAAGTCCGGACGAGAAAAGAAGGAAAGAAGCTCGCGGACGGAAAATAATCTGTAGCAGAATAAATATTGGCAGGCTAATCCATACACTATATGACTCCTTACCTGGCAGAATTCTTTGGCACCATGTTATTGATTTTACTGGGCGAAGGCTCGGTAGCAGGAGCGTTGTTAAAAAACTCGAAAGCTGAAAATGACGGCTGGCTGGCGATTGTTGTTGCCTGGGGACTTGCCGTTACTATTTCTATTTATGCTGTTGGCAGCATCAGCGGTGCGCATCTCAATCCGGCTATAACATTGGCCTTGTGTGTATCCGGAGATTTCCCGGTAGACCAGGTGCCCGGGTATATATTGGCTCAACTGGCCGGAGCCTTTGCCGGTGCTATACTGGTATGGCTGCACTATATGCCGCATTGGAGCAAAACGGATAATGCGTCTCTGAAGCTCGCTATATTTTGCACGGCACCTGCTATACGATCCGTACCGGCCAACCTCTTCAGCGAAATGCTGGCTACCCTGGTATTGGTCATGGCCATTTTATTTATAGGCGCCAACAAATTTGCAGACGGATTAAACCCGCTCATCATTGGCGGACTGATTACATCTATCGGCTTGAGCTTAGGTGGTACAACAGGCTTTGCGATTAACCCCGCCCGCGATCTTGCTCCGCGATTGGCCCACGCAATACTTCCTATACCCGGCAAGGGTTCTTCCGATTGGTCGTATAGCTGGATACCCGTTGCAGGCCCCATCATAGGAGGTATAATCGGAGCCTGGTTATTTAAGGTGCTCTTTGGCTGATAGGCTGATTTTTTTCAGTATACAGTACGAAGTTTTTACCCGTCCCGCTATCTTTCTTTAGGTTGTAATCTCTATCTTCACCGCGCTGTGTCATGTGTGCAGCGCCAACAACCAGAACCATAGATGAGAACTTTTTTATTCTCAGTCGGTATTATTATTCTGATCGGTGCAGAGATACTCAGAGTATACTTCATCATGCCCTTTCCCGGAAGCCAGCATGACGAAACCATTAACGTTGCGTACTTTCTTCACACCAACATCAATATCATACGCGTTATCGGTCTGGTGCTCATTGCGTTTCCGGTTGTATCGTACTTTCGCAGCGGCTCGCCTACATCAAAAATTATAGTCACATTGTCGGTGGTGGTATACCTCGTGGTATTCTACTTCTTCAACTTTCGCTTTCTGGCCGACAAGATGTTCTATCAACCCGGTATAAAAGTCTTTACAAAAGCGAATGCCAATAAAATTCCAACGACAAACCTGGTGATTGGTGTTTCCGTTAACGGTGCATCCAAAGCATATCCCATCGAGATCATTGGCTATCATCACCAGGTACGCGATACTGTGGGTAATACTCCTGTTATGGTAACGTATTGTACCGTATGTCGTACCGGGCGGGTGTTCAGTCCATTGGTGGAAGGTAAAGCAGAGACCTTCCGGCTGGTAGGTATGGATCACTTCAATGCTATGTTTGAAGACACCGCTACCAAAAGCTGGTGGCGACAAGTGACCGGAGAAGCAATTGCTGGTCCAATGAAAGGAAAACAATTACAGGAGATAGCAGCCGAACAGATGCGACTCGATGCATGGATAACCCTGCATCCCGACACCGAGATCATGCAACCCGATACAACCTTCAACAAACAATATGAAGGCATGAAGAATTATGATGAAGGAAAGAGTAAAGGAGATCTGACGCGTGCTGATTCACTTTCGTGGAAAGATAAATCGTGGGTAGTAGGTGTACAGACCGGTATGGATGCACGTGCCTACGACTGGAATGAACTCGAACAGGTAAAAGTTATACAGGATACACTCGGAGGTATACCACTGCTGGTTACACTGGCATCAGACAGTGCTTCGTTCCATGTCTTTAAACGCGATACACTTTCCTTTACCTTCGACCCGGCAACGTATATACTTCGCGATGCACAAACACAATCGACCTGGAATATACAGGGCCGCTGCACCGAAGGTAAATTACAGGGAACACAATTACCGGTAGTACAATCGTACCAGGAGTTCTGGCATTCGTGGCGTACATTCCGGCCGCAAACCACGGCTTATCATTATGCGCGTGAAGATGAAAAGTGAACTATCGATATAAGTAAAAATAGAAGTACAGATTATTATGAGTAAAGAGAAAAACAGTGCCGCGGGCAATGAGAGTCTTTGGGGAATTGACCTGGGAGGAACAAAAATAGAAGGCGTTATACTGAAGTCAGTAAGCGATCCGGAAATATTGTTTCGCGACCGCGTGCCAACGGAAGCTGATCAGGGATACGAACATATTCTGGGACAGGTAAAGTTACTGGTAGACATGATGGAAAAAACTACCGGTATAAAACCCAACGGTATAGGTTTTGCAACACCCGGCACACTCGATCCGAAACAAGGCGTAATGAAGAACTGCAACACCGTAGCCATGAATGGTAAACCGATGAAGAAAGATCTTGAAAAGATACTCGGTGTAAAAGTAGAAATGGCGAACGATGCCGATTGCTTCGCGCTGGCAGAGACACGTTACGGTGTAGTAAAAGAACGATTTCCGGATGCGCGCGTAGTGTTCGGTGTAATCATGGGCACTGGTGTAGGCGGAGGTATCGTGATTGATGGTAAAGCGATTGTAGGTCTGCAAGGTATAGCAGGCGAATGGGGACATAATTTCCTCGATGAATCAGGCGGCCCATGCTATTGCGGAAAGTCAGGCTGCGTGGAGATGGTGATCTCCGGTCCGGCATTACAACGATACTACTACAAAGAAACCGGCAACAACAAACCACTGAAAGATATAGTGGCGCTGGCCGAATCGAAAGTAGATCCTACAGCACAGAAGACTATACAACGGTTGATCGAATTCTTTGGTAAATCACTGAGTGTCATCATCAATATACTCGATCCGGATGTTATC
Source organism: uncultured Chitinophaga sp. (assembly GCA_902168205.1). Lineage (GTDB taxonomy): Bacteria > Bacteroidota > Bacteroidia > Cytophagales > Cyclobacteriaceae > Ohtaekwangia > Ohtaekwangia kribbensis. The sequence goes on from CABHOK010000003.1 coordinate 2,067,245, forward strand.
GTGATCGGAGGTGGTGTAGGTAATATAGATCTGCTCTACGACCGTGGTGTAGACTCGGTGAAGAAATATGTATTTAACAACCGACTGGATACACGCATTGTGAAGCCTTCACTGGGCGACAGTGCCGGTGTGTTTGGCGCAGCATTTCTGTTAGCCGATCCGCTTTAGTATAGCAAACGAGGGGACGACACGTGTGCCGGTATGATTTTGTTTGAAGGTTTAACGCTAACGATATAACAGCAAACGTCTATGAAACGAATTGCAATACTTGGACCCATACCACGCGATCACATCGTTACACACCAGGGCGATCTGATACAAAAATGGGGGTGTGTTACACATCCGGTAATTGCGCTGTCAGTCATGGCGGGTGAACAGATCGAAATTGTGCCGGTAAGTCACTTGCGGCAGGTTGACTTGGATAACGTGGTGGAAGTATTCAACGGTTATCCCGGTATAAATCTCAAGCACCTGACCACGAAAAACGACCAGGGCGATATCATCAGTCTCAAGTTCATCGACATGAACAACCGGCTTGAACGACAAACCGGTTTCATGGACCCCATCATGCCCGATGATGTAAAGAAACTGACAGACTGCGATGTGTTTGTTTTTATACCCATCAGCGATTACGAGATCTCCCTCGAAACCCTTAAATACCTGAAGAAGAAAAGTGAAGGCACTATAATATTCGATGCGCACGGTCCAACTACAGCATGTCTCATCAACGGAGAGCGTATGCGCAAATTCTGGATCGACCGCGATCAGTGGCTTCCCTATATAGATGTTCTCAAGATGAACCTCGAAGAAGCGCACGCGTCATGGTTCAAAAAGGAATATGAAAGCCAGGATTTCCTGGAAAGTGAAGATGTAGACCGCGATGTACTTCGTCAGTTTGCAGTTCACTGTCTCAGCAAGGGAGTGAAGTGCCTGTATATTACGGTAGACTCACGCGGATGCCTGGTATACTATAATGAACGTGGCAAACTGAAAGAAGAAATGGTGCCGGCCGTAAAAGTGGAAAATGTAATTGATACCACAGGCTGTGGCGATTCATTTGCCGGTGGCATAGGCTTCGGCTTGCTGCAGAAGCCCCGCGACTATATACAGGCCGCACGCTACGGCAATGCACTCGGTGCACTGCGCACGCAGGGTAAAACCTTTGCTGTTTTTAAATCGCTGGATGAAACCAACCAGATCATCCGCGATACGTACAGCTGATCGGTATATATATATCCTTTGGCAATAATTTAATTCAAGACCCTAAATCCCGACCTTTGATTAAAGCAGTAATATTCGACTTGGACGGAGTCATTGTAGATACAGCGCGCTATCATTTTCTGGCATGGAAGCGATTAGCCGATGAACTCGGTATCAAATTCACCGAAGCAGACAATGAGCGCCTGAAAGGAGTAAGCCGCATACGCTCGATGGAGATACTCATGGAGCTGGGTGGCATCACCCTGAGTCAGCATGAAAAGGAACAACTCGCCAATAAAAAGAATGCATGGTTTGTTGACTATGTAGAGCGCATGTTGCCGGAGGAAATATTCCCCGGTGTAGCAGCACTCATAACAACGTTCAAGCAGCATGGTATGCGTATAGCACTTGCCTCCAGCAGCAAGAATGCAAAGACGGTGATACAGCTTTTGCGCATCGAGCATCTTTTTGAAGTGGTAGTTGATGGTACCATGGTAGTACATTCCAAGCCCGATCCCGAGATATTTTTACTCGCGGCAACGAAGCTGGGCGTGGAACCGAAAGAGTGCCTCGTATTTGAAGATGCAGAAGCAGGCGTGGAAGCCGCACTCGCTGCGGGTATGCATTGCGTTGGTATAGGTACACCGGAACAACTGTTCAAGGCGATGCGCGTGATACGCACGACCGGGGAATTTACCATGAGTATGCTGGACGACTGCAATGCTGCGATAAAATTGAAAGCCAACGGCTAGAGATATATAGTAACGTTAAATATATACGTGTAATGAAAGAGTATTTAAAGCACCACGAATGGCAGATTATAGAAGAAGGATTGGATCCGCACTATAACAAGATATCTGAAAGTGTGTTCAGTATCGGGAACGGGCGCATGGGACAACGCGCTAATTTTGAAGAAGAGTACTCCGGCGAAACACTTCGCGGAAGTTATGTGGCCGGAGTATATTATCCTGATAAGACACGTGTTGGCTGGTGGAAGAATGGTTACCCGGAATATTTTGCAAAAGTATTGAACGCTCCGAACTGGATCGGCATTCACGTTAGCATCGATAACCAGAAACTCGATCTTGCCAAATGTAAAGTAGAGGATTTTAAACGCGTGCTCGACATGCGCACCGGTTTACTCTCCAGAAGCTTTGCCGCAACATTGGGCGATGGTAAGAAAGTACGCGTAGAATCAAAACGATTCTGCAGCATGGCCCATGGTGAAGTAGGAGCGATCCGCTATGCTATAACTCCGCTTAACTTTTCAGCGAAAGGTTTACTCTCTATCTATGTAGATGCCGATGTAGTGAACAAGGATTCCAACTACGATGAAAAATTCTGGGAAGAGGTATATAAAGACGCTTCTGAAGGAAGAGCCGTTGTAACCGCACAAACCAAGAAGACCAATTTTCATGTAACTACAGGCATGCGCTATCACATCGAAACCGATGGTAAAAAAGCGAATGCCGATCGCATCAACACTGAATTGCGCGAAAAGTTTGCCGGTTACGTGATACAGGTTGCTTTGCAGGAAGGTAAAGAAACTGTAGTATATAAATATGCTGCTATACTTTCATCAGAGAATCATCCGAAGGACCAGTTGGTAACAGCAGCCAACAAAGTACTGGACGAAGCGTTTCACAAAGGCTTCGATGCGTTGTTTGACGAGCACGCCAAAGTATGGCAACACAAATGGGAGGAGAGCGACATTACCATAGAAGGCGATATAGCCGCACAACAAGGTATACGCTTCAATATATTCCAGTTGATGCAGACCTATACCGGTGAAGATGAACGCCTGAATATAGGACCAAAGGGATTTACCGGTGAGAAATATGGCGGAAGTACCTATTGGGACACCGAAGCATACTGCCTTCCGTTTTACTTAAGTACAGCAGAACCGAAAGTTGCGCGCAACCTGTTGGTATACCGCTATAAACATTTGGGTAAAGCGATCGAGAATGCAAAGAAGCTCGGCTTTAAAGATGGAGCTGCATTCTATCCGTTTGTTACCATGAACGGTGAAGAATGTCACAACGAGTGGGAAATTACTTTTGAAGAGATTCACCGTACCAGTGCCATGGCATACGCCATCCGCGACTATATAGAATATACCGGCGACAAGAATTACTTTACGGAATACGGACTCGAAGTACTCATCGGTATAGCACGCTACTGGTCGCAACGCGTAAACTGGTCGGCCGAGAAAAGTAAATATGTGATCCTGGGAGTTACCGGTCCGAATGAATACGAGAACAACGTAAACAACAACTGGTATACTAATTACCTCGGAGCCTGGACACTGCGTTTTGCGCAGCAGGCTGTTGACTATGTGAAGAACAACAACCTGAACCGCTACAATGAAATTGTAAGCAAAACTTCGTTCAGGGAGAAAGAAGAGACCGATCGCTGGAAAGAGATCGTAGAGAAAATGTATTACCCGGTCGATGAGAAACGCAATATCATTTTGCAGCAAGACGGGTTTATGGATAAAGAGATCCTTCGGGTGAGCGAACTTAAAAAAGAAGATCGTCCGTTGAACCAGAAGTGGTCGTGGGATCGCATCCTTCGCTCATGCTTCATCAAGCAGGCAGATGTGCTGCAGGGGATATATCTCTTCGAAGATGATTTTGATATCGAGACCATCCGCAGAAATTATGACTTCTATGAGCCGCTAACGGTTCATGAATCATCCTTGTCTCCTTGCGTGCACGTTATACTGGCGTCAAAGTTAGGGTATAAATCAAGTGCATACGAATTATACTTACGCACCGCCCGCCTCGACCTCGATGACTATAACAACGACACCGAAGAAGGTTGTCACATCACGTCAATGGCTGGTACATGGATGAGCGTAGTAAAAGGATTTGGCGGCATGCGCGTGCGTGACGGAAAACTACATTTCAATCCGTTCATTCCGGATCAATGGAAATCCTATTCCTTCCGCATTGAGTTCCGCGGTCGCGTACTAAAAATAAAAGTGAGCAAAGACGGAGTCGAAACAAAACTCGAATCCGGAGAGCCATTGGTTATTGATGTGAAAGGCGAAGACGTGCAGTTACGAAAATAGCTTCTGGCTTCTAGCTACCAGATGCTGACAAGTTACGTTTTTGATTCGTTATACTATACCAACACCGTGTTGGATAGTATAATGAAACCTCAGCACCAACAGCCTGCAGCCAGTAGCTTGCAGTCAGCAAGCCACAAAGTGTAAAAAGTGAATCATACTCATTTGAGACGTTACGTACTAAGCGCAGCAATGCTTCTCCTGTGGAGTGTTTCTGTTGAAGCAAGCCCCGTGCAGTTTATAGGTGCCGATCATCCGGATATACAGTATACCGGGCGCATTGACTTTTCGAATACCAAGCTGCCACGCTTTTGGGCAGCCGGAGTATATATACAAGTGAAGTTCAAGGGTACTTCGTGTTCCATTATTGTGAACGATGAAGTGTTGTGGGGTAAATCGCATAACTACCTGGAAATTTCGGTCGATCAGCAGAAACCATTCAGAATTCAGACAACCGGTAAAGCGGATACGATTACCGTTGCAACCGGCTTGCAACGGGGAGCCCACACGCTCACCATCTGCAAGAACACAGAAGCACTCATCGGTTATCTTGAATTTGCCGGAGTCCTCTGTGAAGGTATACTGCCAATGCCCGCGAAGCCTCAACGCAAGATCGAATTCATTGGTAACTCCATTACCTGCGGTACCGGTAGCGACCTGTCGGTGGTGCCGTGCGATAAAGCAGAGTGGTATGATCAGCACAACGCATATTTCAGCTACGGACCTACCGTTGCCAGGGAGTTGAAGACACAATATCATTTAACATCCGAGTCAGGTATAGGACTCATGCATAGTTGCTGCGATAAACCGTATGTAATGCCGCAGGTATTTGATAAAGTAAATTTCAGTACCAATACGATACCCTGGGATTTTTCAAAATATATACCCGATGTTGTTACCATTGGCCTTGGCCAGAATGATGGTATCCAGGATTCCGTCAAATTCTGTAACGCGTATGTTGAGTTTATTCGCATCATTCGTAAACACTATCCATCGGCACAGATAATATGTCTTACAAGTCCGATGGGCGATGCTGCTTTGACAAAAGCCCTGAAGAATTACCTTACCGGTATTGTAAACTATACCAACGCGCAAGGCGATAAAAAGGTGAGTAAATACTTCTATTCGCGAAGCTTCAATAGCGGATGTGGAGGACATCCCGATCTGAAGGAACATCAACTCATCGCGAATGAACTGGCGGCATATATTCGGAGTGTCATGAAGTGGTAGCTTTGTAAATAGCGTAACCAGGAAGATAGCGTTAATCAGGAAGATATAGAGCACATGCAAATTCAGATCGTACCCTATCAGAAGCAATATGCTGAAGCCATTGCGAATCTTATTATATCCATACAGCAACAGGAGTTTAATATAAAGATTACGCTGACAGATCAACCTGATCTGCAGGACATCGATAATTTTTACCGGAAGGGAAGCGGTAATTTCTGGTGTGCACTCTCCCCGGAAGGCGAGCTGATCGGCACCATCGCATTGATCGACATCGGCAACAACATGGGCGCCATCCGCAAGATGTTTGTAAAACACGAATGGCGCGGAAAAGAAAAAAATGTAGCGCGTTTGCTACTGCATACACTCGAAACATGGGCACAGCAACATGCTGTATCGAAACTATACCTCGGCACCGTAGAAAAACTGAAAGCAGCTCAACGCTTCTACGAGCGCGAAGGATTTACACTGGTAGATGTCGAAGCCTTGCCAACACAATTTCCCCGAATGGCAGTAGACACCATCTTCTACCAAAAAAAACTTTATAGTGTATAAAAAAATGCGTCAGCTTTCGCTAACGCATCTCTATAGTAGGATATATAGCATTGTTACTTCTTACTTCTTAATCCTTACTCCTCATTTCCTCACAATCACCGTCTCAAACTTCGTCCGCTTACCCTGCACCACACGCACCCGGTAAACACCATCCGGTATATCATCAATAGCGAACGTAACAATAGCATCAGCGTTTGGTATTGTTTTCACGGCACGACCATAAATATCAATCAATGTTACTTCGAAAGCGTCTTTGTTATCGGTGTCCGGAGCAATACTCAGTTCTTGTTTGGCAGGATTCGGATACACCTTGAATGAACAGTGACTTTGCCTGCCGGATTCATCTTCATCCACTGCGATCGTTGAAGCCTGAGTTGCACTACTGATCACCAGGTGATCGAGATTCGGACCGCTGCTGCCAATGGCGGTGGCGCGAATCAGGTTGGTACCGGCTATCAATGTTGCCGGTATAGATATAGTCGTCCAGGTAGTCCACGTGGTTGTGCGCGGAAATGTAAGCGAACTGTTTATCGTTGTACCATTCACGCTGATGGCCAGTGCGCGTGGCGTGTTGCCCATCGAATACCGGAAGGTAAGCGTATAATTACCGGCTGTTGGTATAGCAGTTGACCACTGTACATAATCGTTTGATGCATTCTGATAGTCTGCGAAACCGCTTCCGGTATAGCCTGCCTGGTTGTTCAATACAATCGCACCGGAGAGTGTTGCGTTCTCAGCTTCCAAGGTAACAGGAGCGAAGGTTGTTGTCCGGAATAAGGCCGATGCCGGAATAACCTGTTTGGTTATACCCGGACCAGCATAACTTGCTGTGAGCACAGCAGAACCTTGTCGTTCGAAGAATGTAACGGTAAGGCTATGCTTGCCTCGCTTGAGTCCAATTGTTCCGGAGGCTTCTTGCGTTGCATGTAAACCATCGTTGTTAACGACCACCGTTGATCCTATTAATAACTGGCTGCCGTCATCGGAACTGGTATAAAAGGTATAGGTACCATCGGTAGGCACATCGATATACCCGGTATACCGGAAGGCGTAATCGTCTTCGCGATTGCGCGGTGTAAGATTGATCGTAGTAAGATTGCCGGTCTCAACCGGAGTAAGCGCTGCAAAGTTCGGGAGCGCTGACCACACACCTTCATAGTATGCGTAAGCTATACCGGCTGTCGTGTTTGCAGGATTGTCCGGTTCACGTAACGAACTGGTCCGGTATACAGCTGTATAGGTTATATCATCAATCGGGGTGGAGATAGTTTGCGTTGCACTGCCACCGTGTAACCACCGATCAAACTCGTATGTTATACCTCCGGAAGTTTGAGGCGACACTACACCAATGGCGCGTTGTATACCTTCAACACTCAGATCCGAAGTTGGTGTAGTAACCGGTTGGCCATCCAATGTTACTTGTAAACCAGTCGGTTGTGTTGCCAGGTTTATAGTAGACTTACGCGGAAGTATATCACGCTGTACGGTATCTTTCAATCCTTGTGAATCGGTAACGATCAGGTATAATCGATACCATACATTGTCTGCGACTTCACCACTCGCAGGTATGGTGAACGATCCGCTCTTTACACCTGATGCTATAGGAGGTCCATCGTGATGGTGCGTGTCATGATGGAAATGTACCAGCCAGGTAAAGGCACTTGCGGGCAATGTACCATCTTCTGCATCGGTAGCATCTCCGGAAAAATTGATTACATCACCACCACGGTATAGTGTACCGGCTGCTGGTGTTGTAAGAGTAGCAACGGGGGCTGCGTTAAAGGTTGTAACCGTGAGCGTTGCTGAATTACTCGTAGCAGTACCTGCTGCATTGGACACAATAACACGATATGAACCTGCATGTGAAGTTTGCGCACTGGCAATGGTATAGGTTGATGATGTAGCTCCTGTAATATTTACATTGTTTCGCTGCCATTGATAGGTGAGAGGTGCAGTACCGGTAGCGGTAACCGAGAACGATGCGGGCTGTCCGGCAGATACCGTTACATTCGCAGGGTGTGTAACAATAGCCGGTGCTGTGTTGACAGTATATATAATTCTGAACAAAGCACCTGTACTTCTTTCGAGATAATATAGGTTTCCGTCATTGCCTACATCTATACTTAGCGCATCACCGCCTAGTCCGGTAGCGAATGGAAGCCGTGTAGCTGTTGATCCGGACAGACTCAGCATGTTGATCCAGCGGTTGCAAAGATCCTGGAAGAAATAGCGACCGGTATATTCTGCCGGGTAATTTGTAGTAGCAGGATTGAAGAATACGCCACCCGTGATGGCACAACCAAGTCCATCACCAGAGCCGTGCTGGTATGCATATACCGGATTGGTATAGGCGGGATTGGTGCTAGTACCTTCGGCAGCAGGCCATCCGAAATTCAATCCACCGGTTGTGGCATCATTGATCTCTTCCCACGTACCTTGTCCTACATCATTCACAAAGATTCTTCCTGTTCCAGGTTGTACATCGAACGTATAAGGGTTCCGCAGTCCATACGCCCAAACTCTTCTGCGTTGTTCAGACCCGGTGGTGTACGGATTACCTGTCGGTATAGATCCATCCGGATTGATGCGAAGTATTTTTCCATGGTAAGTATCCAGGTTCTGTGCGTGGGCCGAGTTTGCATTCTCGCCAATGGCAACATACAATAAACCGTTTTTGAAATGCATAGCCCCACCGTTGTGATTAGTAGCACTGCTCAGCGGATCCAGGTTTAGTATAACAACTTCACTGCCGGGCACTACCACATCACCATTGCCGGTAAAGCGACTGATGCGATTCCGCGAACCATCGGGCAATGTATAATAAAGATATATATACTGATTGGTGGCGAAGTTGGGATGCAGTGCTATACCAATAAGACCGCGCTCACCACTTGAGTTTACGCTCAACTGAAGGAACGGTGTAGGGAGCAACGCACCATTCTTGATCACGCGAAGGGTTCCGTTTTGTTGGGCTACAAAGATTCGTCCATCAGGAGCGAAAGCCATTACGGTAGGATTGCTGATGCCATTGGCAACTTGTACACGGCTGAAACCGGCCGGGAACGTTTGGGCAAACACAGGTGTACGGAGTACACCAAGGAGCAGAAAAAAACAGAGTGCAGTTCTTTTTGCTAAAGTAGCGTTAAAGTTTTGCATGCAGATGCGTGTTTAAAAGTGTTATCATAAGCAGATATATAGTTGTAGAGAATCGTAAAGCAGTTATGCTGCAGATAGTGTATCCACAGTAAACCGTTGACTTTGTTTTTATTTTAATACTGCAATGGTTTCGATAACAATTCAGAAACATTCATTGTATACCGTGAAGAACTCCACGATTCACACGCACAAGAGCGGTATAGAATGGGTTGCTGTGGCCAGTGTAATAGCAAATGGCGTGTGATAGCCTAAATAATAGTGCCATCCTCCATAGATGAGAATCTGCCGTATACTGACGGGTAACCGATGGGAGGGGTAGAGAAAAGTAAGCAAAATGAAAGTAGTCACCCGGGCGGATGACTACAACTATATATATCTTTTTCGGAGCGCAAGTTTCAACGTCTATTCCGCTTTTTGAAAAAGCTTCACATCGATTTCCGGGTTGCTGAGTACAACCACATCGCTAATGTCGCCTAATACTTCATCGATGAGACCGAAGTCTTTTGCTTCGGGGGCGCTCATAAATTTGTCGCGTAAGAAGTACTCTTCAATCTCTTTCCAGGTATGTCCTGAATGTTTGCCCATTAAGTGAAAGAGCTGTGCCTGTATGCGCTCCTGTTCACGCGTAGCAATGCGTACATCTTCGGTATAGCCTTGTGCCCCGCCACCGGTTGGGTGCATGTGTATGGTAGCATGCGGCAATGCATACCGTTTACCTTTACAACCTGAGGTCAGCAAGGCGGTGCCCATACTGGCCGATACGCCTACGGCTACTGTTGAGACCGGTGCCTGTATCATTTGCATGGCATCGTATATGGCAAGCCCTGCATATACACTTCCTCCCGGACTGTTAATATATAGGCTGATCTGTCTTTTTTGATCAATGCTATTCAGGTAGAGCAGCTGTGCAACAATAACATTGGCGACAGCATCATTTATACCGGTGCCCAGAAAAATAATGCGTTCTTTCAACAGCAGACTATAAATGTCGTAAGCACGTTCGCCCCGCGCGCTGTTGTCGATCACCATCGGTATCATATTCGCTTGTATCATCTTTGCTTCATTTAAATAGTTTAACAATTTCTTCTTTCCACTCTGCGTGCTGCGATTCATGGAAAAGTTTGTGCTGGACGTTCAGTGCCTGCTGTTTTATTTTTCTCCGGTGATATAGCTTTGTTAATGTATATACTTTCTGCTGGACAGATACATTGCATCGCAGTAACGGACTCGTTAGCAGGCGCGCTTCAAACACAAGTCTTTCTTCCGGGGATAACTGACCCTGCAGGTATTTTTCCGTGAGCGCTATTTCATTCAATGAAGTCCTCATACGAAATGGATTTTTCTTTGATGGTATTTCTGATCTTTTCGATGCACTTGTATTTCTGAACGGTAGCGGAACGTTCCGTGCCAAAACCAAATTTGCCGGCCAATAGCTTCATGGATATTTTTTCATAATAGAAAGCCTGCAATAACTCCATGCATTTCTCTCCTGTCGTGGCCAGAAGTTTTAGTAGTTGTAGACTGTCTACTTCCGGAGTATAATCATTCGGAATTGTAATGGAAGCTTCTATCATATCCAGTGATACCTTCTTATGATCGTGTGTATACTTTCGCATCCACAGGTGTTTGGTTATACCGAGTATATAGGCTTCCGGTGATGTATACAGCGTGAAGTCAGCATCGTTTGATTTTTCATAATAGATTACGAGTGCATCCTGAAACAGATCGGATGCGTCATCCAGGGATCCGTTCATTTTGCGTACGAACCTGGCAACAACGGGAAAGGCTGTTATATAAAGTTCTTCAAACAGCTTATCGCGTTCTGCGTCAGAAAGTGTTTGGGTAATCTCATTGAGCATTACAGTTTCCATACAGTACGTTTTAATACGATGTGCAGAAAAATGAAAAGATATCACCTTTAAACCGGTGATTTTTTTATTCTCTTGTAAAGTTAGAGGATTATGAAAATATCCAATGAAACAACGTCAGCGTATGGAACGCAGGGGAGAAGAATAGATGTGATTGAGACAACGGTGTGTAACTGAGCGTGTAAGCCAGGCGATTTAGTCACCACCACCGCATCCGCCACAACCGGAGCAACCACTGTCTCCTGAGCTACAGCCACTGTCTGAACTGCAACCACTGGAGTGGCTGTGGCTATCAAAGGAAGACCAACATCCGGAAGAACTGGAGGTTGGCCAGTAAGTAGAGCATCCGCTGGTATCGGTGCTTGCTCTTCGATCAAATTCCTGCTGCAACTCTATTTCTATTTCTTTCGCCAGCGTTGTATCAAAAGATGCCAGCAGAAAGATGTTGCCATCAATGGATTTCAAATTGTCCAATATGCGCTGGTCTTTGTTCTCCCTGTACGCGGTAACAAGTTTTTCCAACGTTTCGAATTCAAAGTCAATGGCTGCGTTTGTAGATATACCACCGGATGTATACGAGAAACCACCGAATAGTCTTTGCAGCCAGTTTCGCTTAACGATGTCTTGCAGTGTATATGACTTAAGTATCATGGACACGTATCTTGTTTGTGAGCCTGCATTTTCGTAACCGATTCGTACAGCATTGTCAAAAAGTAATTTCAGTATATTGTTTTGAAGGAATGGTGAGAGGAAAACATGTTCGTGCGCCAGGCCGGTATATTCGTGAAATCTTTTTCCAATGCGTATATACCGGTACGTTTTAAAGGAATTTTGGAGATCTGTTTGCAGTTTCATTTCTTCGATTTCAAGCACTTGGTGTACAGGAGATCCATCAAGGTATATTTCAACAGATCTTTCAGTGGTGCTGCTGGTCCGCTTCGGATGAGCAGTGTTTCCGCCGGGGTCAGTTTAGTTAATTGATTCATAGTATAAATGGTTTTTTGATAATCCAGTTTTTGTCAAGATTTATACGTTGATAATTGATTTCGCTAAATCGCTTTTGATTGACCGGCCATATATCAGCAGGTGGTGGTTCTTGGAATATAGCGGTATAGGTGTCCAATGTTTTGGTATACCAGTCGTTGAATTTCTCGCCTTCCTGTTTGCCTCCTTTTGTAGGACCGTGATGAACTTCACGCTTCAGTACGGTAGCGCAAAATTCTTTCCAGTACGAGTATGTATATAGCAGGTGTAAGTGCCATACCTGGTCAACCTGATCGGAAGGAGTGAGCGGATGTCCTGCCACACAAATGAGGAACATGAATTTCTTATACTCCTCAATGGTGCGCAAGGTATATTCCAGTGTCCATCCGTTTTCGCGCGCCAGTCTGCTGCTAAACGGAAACGCGGATTCAGGATCGTCCAATTCAAACGCCCGTACTTTTAGCCAGAGCGCACGTTGTTCTTCCGTCATAGTATAATTACAGATTTTTTTGATTTATAGTCCGGGGAGAAGATTTCCGGTATGTCGCGATGTGAAACAATGAAGCGTGAAACAGTAACGATTGGCGTGAAACCTGGATTTGTTTGCTTGCTGAGGTTGTTTGTGTTTTTGGTATCAGATATATACTTGTTTACAATAGTATAAACGTCATTTCTTCCGCCTGGTTTCTGCCGAAAACGATGTACTGTAAAATATTTTTTTAGGAGATAACCAGTAGTACACCGCAGATAATAAATATAGCACCCAATGCGGTTTTTAGGGTAAGCGATTCATTCAGGAATAGTACCGAAAGAATAATCGTAAGGGCTACGCTTAATTTATCCACCGGTGCAACCTGTGATACCTTTCCCAATTGCAATGCTTTGAAATAAAACAACCACGATAAACCGGTTGCAATACCGGAGAGAACAATGAAAATGATGTTGTTTTTGTTAAGTGAACTGGTGAGTAAAACAACATTTCCTTTGAAGAATACAAGGGTCCATGTAATTACCATGATGACCAGTGTACGTATAGCGGTTGCCAGATCGGAGTCAACGTCTTTTATACCAACTTTGGCAAAAATGGCTGTGAGCGAAGCAAACAACGCTGACAGCGGTGCATAGATCCACCACATATATAGTGTATTAGTTTATATACAAGGTACAAAGACGATGTGAAAGATCAGATCCTTGCCTGCGAATCTTTGGAGAAGCGCCAGATGAATCCATCCAGAACGTAGTGGGTAATCTGCGGCAAGACCAACAAGGGTACAATCACCGAGAGTATAAAAGGATTGTCTAAGGGGTCATGCGCTGTAAAGAATGGAAATATATCCGGATGATCTTTCCACACCAGGATGTCCCACAAAGTCTCTTCGAAATAGGCGAGACCCAGCAATATAGTCATGAAGATGGCGATACCCTTCCAGCCAAATGAAAAGCCCGGAGCTTTCTTTTCTCCGTGAATCCAGATCAAACCCATATAGGGTATACCGTGCGCCACCACGTTGAGCAATGTAAAAATCAGGTCCCCCTGAAAGGTGATGATGCCAACGTACCACGACAAGTATGTACCCAGCATGATCATATTCTTAGGTATATTCAGTAATTTGTTCTGATAACTAACCCACGCTTCTTTGACCATATAGAAAACGATGATTGCTATAAATATACCCTGAACTATATCTGAAGCAATAATGGATTTCAGGGCCACAAAATCACCCTGCACAAACCAGCTCAATTTGGATGTGAGGTGCAGGTGCCAGTATAAAAGCGGGTATAGCGTAGCATTGTAGATGGCCACCGTATCAATGGTTCGAGATAATTTTGAGGCTGCTTCTTTGCGAGAGTATAATCGTATAAAGCCGTATTGCTGCCGCACAAAATGGAACGCTGCTACATAAGCGAGTATTCTCCAGAACAACATGGAGTCGTAGAAGTGTAGGCCCGCGCCTATCAAGAATGCTGTTACCGGTATCGTGATCAACAGACTTTTATACTTTACGAAAGTAGGCTTGTCCCAATAAAAGCGGAATAAGGTGCTATATACGTGGCTCACGTCAATGCACAACACGAGGAGTACCCACCAGAAGCTGGAGACCTCGTGACTTATAAAGTAATCCTGAAATATAAAAATGGCAACCACGGGCAGGAGCGAAGGGGCCAGTATCAAGCCAATCTCTTTCTGCGGATCGCAAAGCCACGGTTGCTTCGTTGTCATATACCTATATTAATCGGTTATGAAATTTTAAACAGGTCACGCTCCAATATCCTGCGAATGGCCGTATGGCCGCGGTAAAATGCCTCTTCGAAGATTGAGACACCACTCATGTCGGAATGAGCAAAGTATATTTTACCTTCTACAGGTACAGCTGCTTGCAGGCGTGTTTCTCCAGTTATAAAGCCGGGGGAAGGTTTAATCATGCCGTGTCCCCATACCCACGCGTCAAACTGCTTGATATAATGCTCAATGTCCTTGTGCGGTCTACGAAGGTCTTGCAGCGTTGTAGTTTTCCAATCCTCTATGGTGGCACGATAGGCTTGTTCGCGAAGCTTTTTAATATCACTACCCAATAGCGGCTTGTAATACGTTACAACGTTCTGGTTACCGTGAAATCCGATCTGCTGATGTGTAGCGTTCACATAACCGAGTGAATCACTTCCGTAAATTACATTGTCCCAGCAAAGTTTTTCGCCTTTGCGTTCTTCCAGTGTAGCATCGAGCGTGATGTTGGCTACCATCCATGGTGCGTATTGAAACGCAGTGTAATCGAGCGCGCGGTTCAACGAAGGTTTCAACAACCGTTGATTGATGAACTGCGGTGTTGCCAGCACAGCAGCATGAGCTGTGATTTGTTTCGTCTTGTTTGTGGCAGCATCAAAATATAGCACCGATACGCCCGTGGCTGTTGTCTCAACCGAATATACCAGTGTATTGGTTTTTATTTGAGACACTACATCTTTTCGTAATTGTTTTACAAGCCAGTAATTTCCTTCGGGCCAGGTGAGCATCGTGTCGGAAGATGCGTTTGCAGCTTTGCCTTTTCGCGAAGCAAAGTAATGAATGCCGGCCCATGCCGATGTGTCGGCTAATGACGAACCAAAGTCATCGGCACAACAGTAATTTACGTACCAGCGCAAATATGGTGAAGTAAATTTGTTCTGTGCGAGAAACTCCTCCATGGAAATGGAATCCAGCACGCGGTACTTTTTATCCTGTGATGAATGATCAACCGGTATGGCAAATGCTTCCCGGCCATCACTACCTCGCTGATCTTTATAGTCATGCATCAGTGCGAGGAAGCGTTCAATTTCCTGGCGATCTTTCTCCGGTACGCCTTCGCGCGGTGTCAGACCTTCCTGCCAGAAGTTATTGATATATAGTCTTTCTTTCGGATCAAAACAGAGATGATATTCATTGTATACTGGCAGCCCGTTTTCAAAGCCGGTTATAACATTGGCTTTCTGCAGAAAAGCAATGAGCTCCGGATCGTTGTTGCCCGGCAGTGGCAAATAGTGTGCCCCCCATGGATAAGCAGATATAGCATTGCTTCCGGCCATGGCGTTGCCACCGGTATCATTATCCAGTTCAAGCAAAATAAAATTACCGGTATACTTTTTCAGGTAACGCGCTGCGGATAGTCCGGATACACCACCGCCAATAATTACAACGTCTGCGCTACTGCTTTCGGATGGTGCATCAAATTTACCGGTGCGCAGCATATGTCCTAACTGCGCGTTAGGACCAACGAGGTTTGACGGGTATGCGGAAGGTGTAGTGCAGGATTGCAGTGCTGATAACAACAGCGATGAACCGGCTGCTGCCTGCATGGAATGCTTTACAAATTTTCTGCGCGAGATCATCGTGTATAATCAGCCCATTCTTTTTCAAAGGTATTCACCAGCACCTGATTGTTCAGCGTGTTGTACGGACTTTCTGCCACACGCATGTCCGGAGGAAAATTTTCCATCTGCCTGATGGTTTCCTCATTCACAAAGCGAAGGTCTTTTGGAAGATTGAAGTGTTGTGACAGACTTTCTTTATATCCCAATACAAATCCCCATTCTCCGAAGGAAGGAACATAGCAATGGTAGGGCGTTGTCAGAAAACCGCTTTGACGCAAGGTACGATCAATGATCCAGAAAGAGTTTTTAGCAACAAAAGGTGATGTCGATTGAATGACGAGACAACCTTGTGGCGCCAGTATACGGTAAAGTTCTTTATAGAAAGAGACGGTATATAGTTTGCCGAGCGAGTAATTGGATGGATCCGGAAAATCCACCACGATAAAATCAAATGTTTTTTGATGTTCGCGAATCCACACAAAGGCATCGGTGTTGATCACGCGTACCTTCGGTGATGTGAGAGCGTGGTGGTTGAGTTTCATCAACGCACTGTTCGATTGAAACAGGTCGGTCATAACTTTGTCCAGATCGACCAGCGTAATAGTCTCCACCGAAGTATATTTGAGTATTTCCCGCACCGCCATACCATCACCACCTCCGAGTACAAGTACATGTTTTGGTGCTTTCATTTGAGCAAGTCCCGGGTGAACCAGCGCTTCATGATAGCGATATTCATCCGCAGAACTGAACTGTAAATTTCCATTCAGAAATAAACGCCAGTCCATCACACTGCGGGTTAATACAATGCGCTGGTAAGGGCTTGACCGCGCATATACCACTTTGTCAGGATACGTAAGTGATTCGGCAAGTGCTGTTAATTTTTCAGAGAGTATAAATCCGGATGCGAGCAGGAGCAGACACACAACCGCAGACCATTTCAACCGGTGATAACTTCTGATCTCGTTCCTGAATTTATACGCAACGATCCACGCGACAACAACATTCAGAAACCCGAAGAAGAAAGATGTGCGCAATAGTCCGAGATAGGGTATAAATAATAGCGGAAACAGGAGCGAAGCAAACAACGCACCGATATAGTCGAAGGTAAAGATCCGTGAAACGAGATCGCTGAATTCAATGCGGTCTTTCAGAATGCGCATGAGCAACGGTAATTCCAGACCTACAAGTGTACCGGTAAGAATCACGAGGGTATATAGAATTACCCTGAAATATACTACCTGTTCAAACAGTATAAAGAGTATACCGGCACTGAATCCGCCCACCATCCCCACGAGCAGTTCGATGCTGATAAACCAGCTCAGTAAATTTGATTTCAGGAATCGCGAGAGGTACGATCCGATACCCATAGCAAACAGGTATGTACCAATAATGGTGGAGAACTGGGTAACGGAATCTCCCAACAGGTAGCTGGCCAACGTACCGGCTACCAGTTCATAGATCAATCCGCAGGTGGCTACTACAAATACAGATATGAGCAGTAACCATTGAAAACTGCCGGCTTTACTTTCCTGTTTGTACATGAATACAGATTAGCTATGAATAGCCGAGCCTATGATAATTCCCATGGCAATCATAAAGGCACCCGCAACAATAGCGAGTGCTATATTGTTCTTCTCGATGATCTCTTTCCAGAGGTTTTCCGGTGTGATCTTTTCAAAGATCCAGAAGCATATACCGAGTATAATAATGCCGACCAGTGAAAAGACGATCGATGCGAGTACATATTTCCATTCCATAGTATGTTGTTGGTTTATTTGTGGTAAAAGTATCCTCTGGCGTGGCCACGTGTGGCGCTTTTTTCATGTGTGGTTTTGGTAGCGTTTAACCAACGCCAGCCAATCATGTTCGAGTAAATATAAAAACCGATTACTACGGCAGAGAAGCCGAGGTAATATTTAAGTCCTTTCAGTTCGTCCCAACGCATAGGCGTAAATTATTCTTCAGTTGCATAAGGTGAATAGTCGCTGTCTTCCCAGCGTTTTGCTTCGAGCATATATTTGCGAATAAAAAATACAGCAGGGAAGATCGCGAGCAATACCAGGATAACAATAAAGTTCGACAGGGATGAAACATCGCGCACCACCCTGATCGAAAAGGATTGATACGACACGCTGAACTCAGGGTATATATTGATGTGGTAACGTCCTTCCGGAATTTCGGATAAAAACGCTTCGCCACGGGTGGAACCTTCGCTCCACGATTCTCCATCTTCATACCCCGAATAGTATTCTATATCTTTTGAAAAGTTATACTCGGTACCTGTTGTTTCATTGATGAGCGCAAAGTCTGCATAGAACCAGTCGTTTACCAATGGAGCATAAATATCCATGGCAACGCTTTTGGTTCCTCCTTTTAAGTCAAATGAAGATGATACAAAGAACTTCTGATCTTTCAGTTCGCTCTGGTTGAATGTGCCACTGAAAACTACTTCTTCCTTGGCGCTACTGTTAAAGTAAAACTGAAGTGCAATAATCACTAGCAAAATAGCAAGCGATGCCTTGATCAGCGTTCCTTCTTTAAATGAAGTAACCACCGGCTGCGTGTAACCACGTCCTTCTTTTTTCGGAAGTCGGCTCACCGGTATATTAAATGCCTGGGCTACTTCCTGCGGTGAGCAATATTCTCCCTTACACCACAGAAGACTATCACCGTTTTTTTCAAGTGTAGTCATGTAAGGCGGAGCTATATATTCGTGGTTCGTTGTTGATGCGGTAAGGTCTAC
Organism: uncultured Chitinophaga sp.; assembly: GCA_902168205.1. Taxonomy (GTDB): domain Bacteria; phylum Bacteroidota; class Bacteroidia; order Cytophagales; family Cyclobacteriaceae; genus Ohtaekwangia; species Ohtaekwangia kribbensis. The sequence goes on from CABHOK010000003.1 coordinate 2,085,894, forward strand.
CACATCAAAGAAAAACTCTCCGCGTGCATAGATTACATCTGCCCTATACTTCTGATATAGTCGATAGAAGCTTTCCTCATAGTAAAATTCCATGTCGGGGTTGTCCTTGGGACCAACTTCGACAGGCCATACGAAATTCCAGTTGCCGCTATACTCCGACAGGAAAGCATATCCGTGCATCGGGTTGAAGAGCAGGTACTCGCGCCACTTGTAATGGTATTTGCTTTCCTGTTTTACCACGAAGCCCATTACTTCATAGACAACGCCATCAAATTTACCTTTGGCTCCAATCGGTATAGCGGGTTCATCTTTATAGCCAAATATATTCCGGTCGGTATTCCACTTACCTAAACGCACATAGTATTGACACGAGCTGCAGGTCATGGCGAGTGTCATGGCTTTGCCGCGAACCGTATTAACCGTGCCGCAATTGAGACAGGTTATTGTATAGTTACTTCCACTCATCCCAGGTAAGTATATTTTTGAGATTAAGTTCTTCCAGTGTTACTTTTTGTCCGGAAAGAACGTGTCTGTTATTTTTTTTGATCGTGAAGAACGCAGTCTGTCCGCTGCCGTTGCTGGCCTGAATAAGGAAGAAGCCCGGATAGAATAAATTCCACGGCCCGATCTCCCCGGTATAGCTTATGCCTTCACATTTCTCTACATACTCACCTCGCAGCGTAACGTTGTTGGCGAGAATGACTTTCTTGCCGGCATGCAGTTGTGAAAGATCATTTTTCACCTCTGTCCAGGATGCTGTAAACAGCGCGAAGCTTCCAAAAGACTCTGCAATCCAGAGGCACTTTCCGCCATCGCAGGTAGTACACCAGAAATTTTTGTAGTCGTTGCGTAGCTGAAGGCGTAATCTCCCGATAACGGTGAAATTATACTCCTTATACACTCCGGTGGTTCCGATCTGCAGGAAACTCCAGTCATCCGGAATGTGTGCGGCCTTTGGCTTCTCTGAATCAGCCACGTTATCAGCCACAATTTCATTGCATACCTGGCAAATGACCAGCGTGGCATCATTCAGTTGTACCTTATGAGCCGTGCTGCAACCCGGACAATTATAAACTGTATTTTGTTTCACGGTTAGCGGTTGATGATTTGTTCGAACAGGATATCGGCATGAAAGAAATTACAAACGGCTTTGTATAGCCCTTCCGTTGTAGCGCGATTGTCTCTGAGGAAATTGGACAGGAAAACATCAAACGTTATGTAATTCTGTTCCGGCCAGGTGTGGATGGAAAGATGAGACTCGGTGAGACAAACCACACCGGTAAAGCCACCGCCAGGAAAGTTATGATATACTTCTCCAACCTTGTTCAGTTGGAAAGCTTCTATCTGATCGTTGATAAAATTTTGAAAAGCATGATAGTCGCCCAGCTTGGCGATGTCGGGAACGGAAAAGTTCGCAACAATGTGTAAGCCGGGTATAGACGTTTGTGTCATAGCCGGAGTCTTCACAGGTACAGAATAGGGAGTGTTCAAGTGAACAACGTTTTGGTAAGGTTACTAATTTTTTCGGAACTGTTCAAATTATACGCCAATCCCGTAAGGGGTTGATACTCTTGAGGCTTGAGACTTGTGTTTTCCGGAATATAGACACTTCATTCCCAGCCCATTTACGCAGACAGTGTTTGACGACAGCAGGCTTGTGTTCATCGAAAAAATTTTAGCAGCCCCGTACGGTAAACCAATTTTCCGGTACATTAAATTTAAACAACTATGAAAAACAAAATTTCTTTCAGTATTATTCTTTTAGGATTGTTCATGGGAGGATGTATTGTGAAATCGCTGCACCCGTTTTACAAAGAGAGTGATGTGTTCTTTAAGGAAGACCTGGTGGGCGCATGGCGCGACCAGAAAAATGGTAAATGGCAGATACTTCCGTTTGAAAAAAAGAACGCGTATGCCATAACGCTTACGTCTGAAGAAGGTGTGGCGGCAACTTTTATCGCACATCTCTTTTCGCTGAACAACAGTATATATCTTGATTTTATTCCGGAAGAGCAGGAGGGAAAACAAGTCGATCTGTTTGCGCTTCACCTCATACCTTCGCATTCGCTGGCGCGGATACATATTACCGATAGCAAACATCTTATCATCGAATGGCTTAACGAAGAATGGCTGGCAGAGCTGTTTGAACAGAACAAGATCCGGATACAGCACGAAGTTGTTTACGATGGTGAGGTAAAGGATGAAAACAAGATGTATATTCTCACGGCTTCCACCGATGAATTGCAAAAGTTTATTCTGAAGTATGGAGACGATCCAAATGCCTTTACGGGGAAATCGGAAGTAGTGATGAATCTTAACCGACTGTACTAGATGGCCACAACGATCATGAGAATTGTCAGGAGCACATTGCTACAACATTTTTTGTTCTGGATAATTTGCTTTTATATTTTACTTCAGCTGTTTGCCAGCTCCAGCCGGTTGCTCCCGATCGACTATATATATACCATTATCTTCATGATCACACTAATGCTGCCGGTATATATCAATTTACTGTTGTGGATGCCCCGGTACCTGCAACAGGGGAAATATATAGGCTATGGTGCACTGGTGCTGGCAACGCTGGGGATTGGCACATACTTCAATTTGATATTGTTTGATAAACTGATCGACTATGTATTGCCGGGATATTATTTTATTTCCTATTACGAATTTACCGACCTGCTTAAATTCTTTGTGACCTTAATAACCGCTACTTCGTTGTTGAAGTTGTCCAAAGAATGGATTCAATTAAATGAGACGAGAGAACGCATGCAGCAGCTTGAAAAAGAAAAACTCACAGCCGAGTTGCGTGCGTTGATGAACCAGGTAAATCCTCATTTTCTTTTTAACAGTCTTACGGTGCTATATTCACTCGCACTTCGAAAGGCAACTGAAACTCCGGAGGCGATCATTAAGCTATCGGATATACTGCGTTATGTTATTTATGAATCGAATGCCCTGTACGTGCCGGTGCGATCCGAGGTGAAAGTTCTGCACGACTATATTCATTTGCAACGCTATCGCATCGGGTCGGAAGCGGCTATAACTTTTGACGTTGCGTTGGAAGAAGATGTGTCGATCGCGCCTATGATCTTGTTGCAGCTTGTAGAAAATAGTTTTAAGCACGGTATAAAAGGTGATACCGGTAATACATTTATTAACATGCATTTGAAAGCCGATCGCCACCAGGTCGATTTTAAGATCGAGAATAACAAAGGCCAAGGGGAGGAGTTTGATAAGAACCAGGTAAACGGTATAGGCTTGCATAATATACGCGAGCGCGTGCGACTGCTCTATGGTGATCGTGGTATATTTGATGTAACGGAAACCGGGAATATATTCCGGGTACATTTGCGCATTCGTCCGGAGGAGATAACCAAACCATTTGCTGACCGAAGATGAAGATTACATGCATGATCGTGGAGGATGAGCCGGCCTCGCAGGACATTCTGAAACATTATATAGCTGATGTCCCAGACCTGGTTTTAACCCATGTATGCAGCCATGCGCTGAATGCGAATGACGTATTGGCAAAAGAACCGGTGCAGGTTATGTTCCTGGATGTAAACATGCCGAAGCTCTCCGGTATAAATTTCTACAAGAGTCTGCAGCGGCCCCCACTGGTAATTTTTACAACGGCCTATCCCGAGTACGCTATAGAAGGCTTTGAAGTAGATGCTGTAGATTACCTGGTGAAGCCGTTTCCGTTTGAGCGATTCCTGCGGGCCGTTAATAAACTTCGCGATAAATTACAGGCAGCGGCCCCCCCGGTTTCCAGCAACTATATCATGCTGAATGCTGACAAGAAACTGTACAAGGTAAAACACCGCGACATACTTGTTGTAGAAGCCTTTGGTGACTACGTGAAAATACATTTGCCCGGCCGGGTAATTATTGTGCACGAAACGATGCAAAGTATGCAACAGCAATTGCCGGAACAATTGTTTGCAAGGGTCCACAAATCATTTATTATCGCCCTCGATCATTTTCAATATATAGATGGCAATACGGTGATGGTGGCATCTAGAAGTATACCGATTGGACAGATTTATAGGAGTGATTTTTTGAAGCGCATCCAGAGGAGCCTCTAGGTGCGAGCTGCGAGCTTGTGGTAATTTGATGCCGCGGTTATCTCTCACATGGCGGTTGTAAAATCCATTGCGCAGAGGGCACGGCGAAGCTGTGAAGAGTCACAAAGTATATTTCTCTGTGTAACGCTGAATTTTCTTGAGTCTTCGTGTTTCTGGATTTTGGTTAACGATTAACGATTACCGATTACCGAATAACCCCAAGCATTCGCTCCACCCACGCACTATACATCTTCCCTGATGGATGCAGTCCATCGGTTGCCACAAGGTCGGGGTCTGTGAGGCCTTTGCGGGAGATATCGGTGATGTATATATACTTTACTCCCAGCTTTTGTGCGACCGATTTGTTTATGGTATTGTAGGCATCTATACCGGTGCTGATCACATTTTGTTTTTCTTTGCCGAAGGGTGTATAGCCGTAGTCGGGTATGGAGACAACGAATACGCGTGACTTGTCGCCTTGTGCCAACGCTATGGCTGTTCGTAACAGTTCTTCAAATTCCGGGGCATAGCTTTCTGCAGATTTACCCTGGTAGTAATTGTTTACACCAATGAGTAATGAGACTAATGTATATTCGGGTTTGAGCCTGGCTTTTTCAATGGCGTGTTTCAGGTCATCAGTGCGCCAGCCGGTGGTTGCAACGATCTGTGGTTCGGAGCAATCTATACCTTTCGCACGTAATGCATGAGCCAGTTGCACGGGCCAGCGTTCATTTACGGCTACACTTTCACCAATGGTATAGGAATCGCCCAGCGCCAGAAACTTTATGGTTCCATGTTGTGCCATAACTTGTGTTGACAGGAATATGAATATCACGATAAACTTTCTCATACTCAAGGGATATACGGATGTCTCCGTTGCTAAACGTATAAAAAAGAAAGAGGATGACATCGCCATCCTCTTTCAATATGTTGAAGCGCCTTTGCGTTAGGCAGCAGCGGCAGCAGTTTTCTTTCGGTTCTTCATATAGATCACCAATCCGGTAAAGGCTACCACGAGCATGATTGGTATGATCAGCGTAACGTTAATGATTTCAGGACCGGCAGCACGTTTCGCTTCTTCAATAAGTGCAGTCTTTTCAGTTTCTGATATACCTGCAGGAAGTTTGCTTTCAACAAGTTCCTGGTAGTATCCACCCATAAAGATCAGGTATACGGATACGGCAAACATACCTGCACCACCCATAAAGTTAAGGCCTACAGCACCGGTTTTCGGAAGGTTCTCTGCCACGAAGCCAATCATGGTTGGCCAGAAGTAGCAAACGCCCATACCAAAAACAAGCGCGCCTACGAAGATCATATTACCGGTGCTGTGACCAAGTAAATATAGTCCTGCTACTGAAAGTACAGCCGAGATCAGCAATACACCCTGAGGAGAGAAGCGGTGTACAACGGGTTCTGCAAGACCGCGTCCTACCACCATGACACCGGTTGTAAGCGTGAGTATCAATATAGCATTGTCCGTTACACTCTTCAGCAACACATCGATCCACTGACCGGTAAACAATTCCGTGATTGCCGTACCAAACATACAGATGATCATGAAAAGGAAGAGCGGTGTAAATACAGCTTTATACATATCACCGGTTGATACACCGGAAGCAACGCGCTCCGTTACCGGGAACTTCAGGCGTGAGAAAAAGAAACCATAGAGCAACGTAGGTATAATCATGGTCGCTACCTGTATCTGCCATCCTAAACCGATTTTGTTAAAGAAGAACACAATCAGTGTACCGATAACAATACCGCCCGGGAACCACAAGTGGAAGTGATTGAGTTTGGTTGTTTTGTTCTCGGAGTAAATAGTCGCCACGAGTGGGTTACACGCAGCTTCTACGGTACCGTTCGCTATACCGATCAACAGCGTTGAAAGGAACAATGACCAGTAACCTGTTGCAAAAATGGTGAGTACTATACCGAGTAAGTGAAATACGAACGCGATCAGCAGCAAGCGCTTCATACCGATTACGTCCACCACCATTCCTCCGATGATTACCGCCAGCGGGAATCCCCAGAATGCTGTTGCTGTAATAACCCCTAATTGTGCACCATCCAGGTTGAAGATTTTGCCGAGTTCACCAAGAATACCTGCCCGGATACCGAAAGACAGCGATGTTACCAGCAATGCGAGACAGCTTGCCCAAAAGAGCCGAGAGCGATCTATAGATTGTTCCATGTAGAATAGGTTTAAGTTTCGAAGCCATGAATATGAATGGAAATTTTTTCTCCTGCAACACTAATCACACCAGGAAAAAATATTTTACATCGATTGCAATGTACAATAAATCTGGTAATCTTATGGTCGTAATGACTATAATATGCGCCTGGGCCTGTACTTCTTTTACTTGTCGGAGGTGCTTGCCTGCTCACAGAAAAATCCGGTACTCCCGCTTAAAGAAACCCGGAACTCTCTGTTGAAGAGCACGCTAAAGTTTTTTTAAGTCGCATGACGCGGCAGGAAAAGGTTGACGGATCGCATTGCCCGGAAAGACAAAGCAACTTTACGGTCTGGCACATCGGGACATATTAAATGGTGAAAAAGCACACAAGGATTTTAAGAAGGCCTCGGACAAGTAGGGCGATACAGAGTAGTTGCTGGCTGTGTGCTTCTGGCTACAATGAAAAAAAACATCGACATCTTGTGGCCAGAAGCCGGTAGCTTATATATAGCAGTATACATGTGGTCACCAGCCGGAATCCATGCCGCGGCAGTAACAAACTCAAGAATAACGATGAACAGATAACGATTAACGATTAATGCTCAACCTGCGGGATCGTAAGATGGACGGTAGTTTCCCTACCAAAGGATGAAGTGATTTCGATGTTGCCTTTTAGTTTGGCGATGGTTTCTTTTACGGTGTAGAGTCCCAGGCCGGCACCGCGACTTCGTTCGGTGCCGCGGTAAAACATGTTGAATATTTTTGGCATGACATCATCGCGTATACCGATGCCGTTGTCTTGTATGGTAACAACGGCGCTCTCCTCCGTAGCATATACTCTAACGTTAACGTAAGATATTTTCTTGTTGTCGCTATAGGATATAGCGTTGGACAGGAGGTTGGTGAAGATTATACTGATGCGATCGTGGTCGGAGTAGAAGGGGACATCCGCATTGATAGAGATGCTTTTTTTAACCTGGTTGTCTTTATCGAGGTAGTCAAGTTTGCTCAGACTTGTTTGTATAATGGACGACCAATCGATTTCTTCGATTTGAACATCGCTGCGTGCATTCTGATAGTATTCAAGTATTTCACTCAGTGTATCATCCAGTTTGGTTATGCTGGTGGCCATCATGGTGTGCAGGGAATCCAGAATTTTATAGTCTCGTTGATCGGTGGTTAAACTCAGTAAGCCCATCACCGATGCCAGCGGTCCTCGTAAATTATGCGATACACTATATACAAAGCTGTCAAGCTCTTTATTAACCTTCAGCAATTCTATATTTTGTCGCTTTAGCGCGAGTCTTGCTTTGCGTTTCAGTCTTTCTATTTTACGTTTTTTTACTGCGTTAACGATCGCTGTAGGCAGTCGCGATAAATTGGATTTCAATATATAGTCATCCGCGCCATCGTGAAGACAGGAAACTGCATACTCTTCGGATACTGTGCCGGTAACAAGAATGAAGGGTACATGCCGCGCTTCCTGCAAACATATCTTCAATGCTTCGCGCGAGTTAAAACCGGGAAGGCCATGATCGGAGAGAATTACATCAGGTTTGTACATTCTGATGGCATCATTAAATTCTTCACGCGTATCGACACACTGGTAAGAGAAAGTCAGATTCTCCTTGCGAAGAACGTGTTCAATTATACTAACATCATCGAGGTTGTCCTCCAGCATGAGGATCTTCAACTCTTTTTTATCATCCATAACCACAATGTTTTATTAGGATACAACTTCAGTAGAGGTAGATCAGGGAAGGAATTACTTCATTCAATATAATAAATTATCGGTATTAATAGTAATTTAGGTGAGCCTTTTTGAAAATGACGAGGCTTTGTCAGTTTCTATTTTGAATGGATGATCGAATAGAGTGCTTGTCCAATTGTGTTCTATCCATATAGGGACAAGTAACTTGAATGGGACGGAAAATTGCTTCAGGGAAAATGAAATAATAATTACATGAGAACGGAACGCCTGGTCACCGCAGTTCAGGAACTTTCGCTTACCCGCGATTGGGACACTGTTATGCGCATTGTTCGCAGTGCCGCCCGGCAACTTACCGGAGCAGATGGTGCTACATTTGTTTTGCGCGACAAAGACAAGTTACTATACTGATGAGGATGCCATCGGACCGTTGTGGACAGGAAAGCGTTTCCCGCTCAACACATGTATCAGCGGATGGTCGATACTAAATAAGAAAACTGTCGCCATCGAAGATATATACCTCGATGACCGAATTCCGCAAGATGCCTATCGCCCCACGTTTGTAAAAAGTCTGGTGATGGTGCCGATCCGCGCAACGGAGACCATAGGCGCCATCGGAAATTATTGAGCGGAGAAACATTCGCCAACAGACGATGAGATGAGGCTGCTTCAGTCGCTGGCGGATATCACTTCCGTAACAATTGAGAATGTTATTGTTTATACGGAGGTGGAGCAACGGGTTAAAGACAGGACTGCAGACCTCGAGGCTGCCAATAAATCGCTGGAAGCATTTTCATATTCCATCTCGCACGACTTGCGCGCTCCGTTACGATCTATACTCGGCTTCATCGGTATACTTAACGAAAATGCTGCCGATCGATTTACTTCCAGTGATCGCGATACGGTTGACAGAAAAGATTTTCAAGGCATCGGTACAGGACTCTCCATTGTTAACAGAATCGTAGAAAAGCTTGGCGGTAAAACGTGGGCGAATGCAAAAGTAGATGAAGACGCACAGTTCTATTTTTCGCTGCCTTTGTGATGCAAAGTATATCTGGTGATCTCACCTCTGTATATAACATGCTGTATATATACTTTCTTTTCTTTGTCGCCTTCAGGTATGCAGGTTAACGGTCCTGAAGTACACGGTGCACACCAACTTGCCTGCGAGATTAAAACGAGATTAAAACCGGATTAAAAAGTAACAATTGCACTGTTCGTTTGTGGGACTTTCTTCTTACAACCCGGAGTATAAATCTTATTTGGTATTTTATACGGTATAACAATTTTAATTTTGCCGATCGTAAACTAGCTTGCAACGTAATTGTTCGTAGCTACGTAGAATTGTGCTTAGTACTTCAGAGAGTTTAACTGTATTTGAAGGAAGAGAATAATGAGAAAGTAGATTGGTTGTGTCTCCACCATACACACCATCAATAGTCTAAAGAACAGGTTATTGTAGGAAGAAGTATAAGGAGTCATTAAAAATCAGAAATGCAATATGTTTTATCGGAAAAGAGTAGTATTGATTGACAGGGATGCGCAGTTTCAGGATGTACTGAAATATGTACTTGGATCCATTGATAAGATCCTCATTGTTAATCAGTATACAGAATGTGCTGATGCTTTGAAAAGCGTAGACCGCGATCAGCCGGATATATTTATCATGGGAATTGATTTCATTTTTTTGAAAGGTCCCGAGTTCATCACCAAAATAAAAAAGAAAAATCCGCGGATCGATATTCTTGTGATCTCAGACTATACCGATCAGGATATTGTGTTGAATGTTATCGGCAGTGGCGCTACCGGTTTTCTGCTCAAGCAAAATTGTCTCCCCAGATTACAGGAGTCTATCGAATGTCTTCTGAAAGGAGGTGCACCACTTGATCCATTTATAGCGCGCATCATTATCAGTGCGCATCACACGGGCGATAACTCTCCGCTAAGCAACCAGGAAACAACGGTGTTGAAACTGATGATGAAAGGATTGACCTCGCGCATGATTGCAAGTGAGTTGGGTATAGCAAAAGATACTTCGAAGACGCACATCAAGAATATATATAAGAAGCTGGAAGTAAATTCACGTGCACAGGCAGTGTCTAAAGCAATTGCCAACAAGCTGGTGCCTTCCAATATTCTGCCCAAGCTTGCGTGGTATTTTTACTACTCTACCGGCATGCTCCTGGAGGAGATCGTGTCAATCTCTTTGGTGTCAGAGTTTTAAGCAAATAAGTTAACGTAAGATGGGTGATTTTATATCACCCTTATTGTTTCTCCTGGTCGAGAACTAATTTTTTGAAAACAGCCCGCTGTCCATGATTTTATAAGGCGTTTGATCCGAAACATCGGTATAAGATTCTAAACGTTCACGCTTCCTTCAGCCGCTGAAACTATATTGAATACGTATAAAATAACCCCTTTGGTGTTAGGTTTTATATTTACTCATCTCACCTTTGGGTTATAAAGAGTGTATTTTCTGTACATGATCTACAGGTTAACATTGCCCGCATAAATTAACCTAAATGAACATGAAAAGAATTTTACTCGCGTGCTTCGCAGCAGTGCTTGTAATGGTCTCTTCGGGGACTGTGTTAGCACAAGAACGAATTTCGGGTAAGGTGATTTCCGCAGAAGAAGGATCGCCTTTACCTGGTGTCAATGTAGTTGTGAAAGGTACAACCAATGGTACCGTAACCGATGCAGAAGGAAACTATACTCTTTCCGCTCCTTCTGATGGAACACTCATCTTTACTTTTATCGGACTCGCCACACAGGAGGTCGCCATCGGTGGCCGCACTACGGTTGATGTTCAACTCGCACAGGATGCCCAGCAACTGAATGAAGTAGTTGTTACTGCTCTCGGTATAGTGCGTAGCAAAAATGAATTACCGTATGCTGCGCAGGAAGTACGCGGTGATGATATTAGTCGTGCCCGCAGTTCCAACTTCGTAACATCTTTATCCGGCAGAGTTGCCGGTGTTGATGTGAAGAGTAACAACAACATGGGTGGATCTGTAAACGTGGTGATCCGCGGGTATAAATCGATCATGAACAACAACCAGGCGTTGTTTGTAATTGATGGTATACCAGTGTCTAATGCTAACAACAACACCGTTAACCAACGCAACGGTGCGGCTGGTGTTGACTATGGTAACGCAGCGGCCGATATCAACCCGGATAACATTGAGTCGGTAAACATATTGAAAGGTGCAGCAGCATCTGCGCTGTATGGTTCGCGTGCAGCGAACGGTGTGGTAATGATCACGACCAAGAAAGGACGCAAGAACAGCTTCGATGTTGTATTGAACACCGGTGTTGTGGTTGGTAAAATCGACAAGAGTACATTTGCCCGCTATCAGAAAGAATATGGTGGTGGGTATAGATTAACCTTCCAGCCAAATGAGACATACGATGATGGATCTTTGCCAGTACCTCAGTTTACTGCCGATGCATCATACGGGCCTAAGTTCGATAATCAGTTAGTATATAACTGGGATGCATTCGATCCGAAGCACCCAAACTATCACAGAGCAACAACGTGGAGAGCAGCTGACAATGGTCCGGAAACATTTTATGAGACAGCGGTACAATCTAACCAAAGCATTCTGATAAGCGGAGGTAATGATAAAGCTGTATTTAAAGTTGGTTACACCCGCAGTGATGAGACCGGTGTATTGCCGAACAGTACATTGGACAAGAACATGTTCAACTTCTCTACTTCGTACGACTTTACTCAAAAGCTTACGGTAAGTGCCTCTGCTAACTTTTCGCATATAGAAGGTCTGGGCCGTTATGGAACAGGCTATAGCTCGGCAAACCCGAACCAGGTGTTCCGCCAGTGGTGGGCTACCCATGTGGATATGCAGGAGCAGAAAGACGCGTACTTCCGCAATCGCCAGAACATAACCTGGAACTGGAACTCTGCACGTACAGGTCCTATATATATGGACAACTCATACTGGACACGCTATGAGAACTTCAACAACGACTCACGTGATAACTACTTCGGCTATATCGCTGCAAACTATAAAGTAAACAGCTGGCTGGAGGTAATAGGACGTGCCGCTGTTAACAAGACTGTAGATCTGCAGGAAGAACGTGTAGCGGTAGGAAGCTCTGCTGTTGCCCGTTATGAAAGATTCGACAGAACGTTCACCGAGTCAAACTATGACCTGATGTTGAACTTCAAGAAAGCTATTTCTGATGATATATCGTTCAGCGGTGTACTCGGTGGTAACATACGCCGTAGTGAAATGAATTCTATCCGGGGTCTTACCAGCGGAGGTTTAGCGGTGCCGGGTCTATATGCGTTGTCTAACTCACGCACGCCTATGAGTCCTCCGACCGAAGTAAATGAACGCATTGGCGTGGATGGTATATTTGCGAGCGCAAACTTTGGCTATAAGGAAATGATATTCCTTGATCTTGCAGGAAGACGCGATCAGTCTACTACACTTCCATCCAACAATAATACATTCTATTATCCTTCTGTAGCGGGTAGCTTTGTATTCTCAAAGCTGTTGGATGTATCATGGTTGAATGAAGCGAAAGTACGTACCAACTATGCACAGGTAGGTAACGATGCTCCTCCGTTGAGTGTATACAATGTATATGATAAACCAACTGCGATTGGTGCCGTACCGTTCTTTTCATTGCCGAATACAAAGAACAATCCAGATCTGAAACCGGAAAGAACGAACAGTATAGAAATTGGTTTGGAAGCTGACTTCCTTGATGAGCGTGTAGGTTTCGATTTCACCTGGTATAAATCAAGTACATTCGATCAGATCCTTCCGGTAACCGTAAGTGCTGCTACAGGATATACCGGTAAATATGTAAATGCCGGTGAAGTAGAAAATAAAGGTATAGAAATTTCTGCGTTCGTAGTGCCCGTAAGAACAAGTGACTTCTCATGGACCATGAACCTGAACTACTATCGTAACCGTAATGAAGTAGTTAGTCTCTATAGCGAAGGCGGAAACCCGGTGTTGAATGTGCCGATCAGTGCTAACGGTGTTGCCTTCCAGGGGGGGGTAACATTGAACGCAGCGGTAGGTCAGCCTTACGGTGTTATCCGCGGTACGAATTATACTTACCTGAACGGACAACGTGTTGTTAATGCAAAAGGATACTATCAGCCAACAGCAAGCTCTGCAGAAATAATTGGTGATCCGAACCCATCGTGGTTAGGTGGCGTAGGCAACACATTGAAGTATAAAAATCTTAGCCTGAGCTTCCTGGTGGATGTTCGTCATGGCGGAGATATATTCTCATTGGATATGTGGTATGGTGACGGTAGCGGTCTCTATGAAGAAACTGCAGGCCTGAACGATAAAGGAAATCCGAAACGTAATCCGGTAGCAGAAGGTGGAGGTGTGTTACTGCCAGGTGTTAAAGCGGACGGAACTCCGAACAATGTATATGCCGAGAACTTTGATGGTAGCGGTAACACGGCATACGGTTATGTTGCCAACGGTCAGTCTGGCGCGCCACGTGCTGCGTATGTATATGATGCGAGCTATGTGAAACTTCGTGAAGCATCGATCTCCTATTCTTTACCATCATCACTTCTCAGCGGTTTGAAAGTTATCAAAGCGATCGATATATCACTGGTAGGTCGTAACCTTTGGATCATTCACAAGAACATGAAATACTCTGATCCTGAAGAGAGCATGAGTTCAGGTAACACAGCCAGCGGTTATCAAAGCGGGGCGTATCCGACCGTTCGTAACTATGGATTTAATGTGCGTTTCAAATTCTAAGATCAACTTATCATGAAGAAAATATTTGTAATATTCCTCTCGTTCGCGCTGTTGACATCCTGTGTCGACTCGCTGGATGATTATAACGTAGACACCAAGCGTGCACAGACTGTAACTGCGGAAACATTATATAGTGCTTCGTTGAAAAACCTGGCCGATATACTTACAACTCCGAACGTTAACAACAATAACTTCAGACTCTATGCACAGCATTGGACAACCACAACGTACCTGGATGAGCCCCGCTATGTGTTAACGTCACGTCCTATACCGCAGAACTTCTGGGATGCGTTGTACCGCGATGTATTGTCTGACCTGGTAGAAGCCCGCAAAATTGTAGAGGCGAACCAGTTCATTACGGAAGGCGTGAAGAATAACCAGCTTGCTCAGATTACGATCGTAGAGGTATATACGTGGTCTGTACTGGTAAATACATTTGGTAATGTTCCCTATAGCGAGGCGCTTGATATCAACAACTCGCTGCCGAAGTTTGATGATGCGGAAGATATATACCTGAATTTATTAGACCGCCTGGATGCAGCGTTGCCACTTCTGACAACGACATCAGCTGGTTTTGGTACAGGTGAATTACTCTACGCTTCCAAGACCGGACTTGCTAACAAGATCGACTACTGGAAAAAGTTTGGTAACTCGGTAAAGCTGAAACTGGCGATGGTGTTGGCAGATCAGAATCCTGATCGCGCAGCAAAAGCAGTAAGCGAAGCAGCAGCAACAGCGGAGAACCTGATCACAACCAACGATCAGAGCGCACGCTTCCCGTACATCAACGATGCTCCGAATAACAACCCGATTGCAACAAACCTGAACTCATCATTCACATCACGTCAGGACTTTATTGCAGCCAACACGATTGTTAACCTGATGAATACACTGCAGGATCCGCGCAGACCATTTTACTTTACGCAGGTAGGAGGAGAGTATAAAGGCGGTAACTATGGTTTCCAGAATGACTATGCTGTATTCTCGAAGATCAGCACTAAGATCATCACGCCTAGTTTCGAAGCGCTGCTGCTGGATTATGCGGAAGTAGAATTCCTGCTGGCCGAAGCGATCGAACGTGGATTTATAACCGGAACTGCTTCTGAACATTATGATAAAGCTATAACAGCTTCGATCACGTATTGGGGAGGTACACCCGCAGATGCTGCAACATACCTGGGACGTACGGAAGTTGCCTATACAACTGCAACCGGTGACTATAAACAAAAGATCGGTACACAAAAATGGATCGCACTGTTTAATCGCGGATGGGATGCATGGGTAGAGTGGAAGCGACTCGACTATCCTCAGTTGTTACCGCCATCCGGTACAGGTATACAAGTTGAGTTGAAGATTCCGGTGAGATTGATTTACCCGATCAGTGAGCAAACGGTGAACGGTAATAACCGTGCTATAGCTGCTGAAGCTATAGGAGGAGACCTCATCACCACGAAACTCTTCTGGGATATACACTAGAGTACTTTTTTATGTTGAATGTAGGGACTGTCCAATTTGGGCAGTCCCTTTTTCGTTGTCCCAAATCCAATGGCGCGAAGAACACAAAGAAGACATCGTGTTACGCGGAGGAATATACTTTATAGATGATGGAAAACATAAGAGACGTATACATTTAACGTAGCATTTATGCCGGGTATATATTAATCTTATTCGTCATTTAGCGAATTAATTCCTTGTTCTTTTAATTGTTCCAGTGCGACTTTCATGGCATTAACTTGTTCTGCAGGGTGTCCTTGCCAAACGGAAACTTCGCCAACAACTTTAAACGGTTCAGACGAACGATAAGACTTCGTTGGATTGCCTGGAAATTTTTTGTCAGTCAAGTCCGGGTCATCTTCTATTGCTCCTATTGGTTCTACTAAATAAATTCTTTCGCGGCCTTCTCCAACAGCGAGTTCAGCGCCCCATATAGCGGCATCTAATGTTGCAGACAGGAAAATGTATTTTGCATTTTTCCGTTGTCCAAAGTTTGAGCTGAAACCCGGTTCAATGAGTTTACCAATTTTCAAGTCCGCTTTGGTGCCGTGAAAATAAGTTTGAACAAATGGAGTCGCACCTTGTACGCTTAATTTGCTGTCGTCTTTACTTTTCTCAGTTGACATTTACCTGTAGATTGATTTTTCTTATTTATAGGGCACTAATTCCGGATGAGCAATTGCCCTTCGTCAATTTACTCCATTAATTCTTAGATAGTAGAAATGACAATATATAAATTCGTATACAGTGAGAGAATGTCGAAAGGGGAAAGACTTGTTGCAGAAAATCCAATTACACAAAGTACACCAGGGAGACACAAAATTACTCAGAGTTGTACACGGTTAACGATTAACGTATAGCTGATAACGGCTAAAGCCTAACCCCTAAGCCGCCCGCGGATCCATATACATGATCTCCCAATGATGTCCATCGAGATCGTAAAAACTTCGGCCATACATCCAGTCCTGGTCTTGCGCATCGTTGGGCGATGTAGCACCGGCCGCTAATGCCGTGTTCACAAGCTCATCTACCTTTTTCCGGTTGTCGGTTGAAAGTGTGAGGATTGTTTCAGTGCTTCGGGTGGCATCCGCTATTTCCTTTCGGGTAAAAGTTTTGAAGAAATCCGTTACCAGCAGCATTACATATATATCTTCTCCCACAATCATGCAGGTGGCATTTTTATCTGTAAACTGTGGATCGAATTTGAAGTTGAGTTTTGTAAAGAACTCAATTGCTTTCTCGAGATCTCGTACCGGTAAATTCACAAATATCTTGGTTGCCATAGCCCGGTGTCGTTAAGAAAATTGACAACACAAACTTATTACCAATGGCAGAAACGTTCGTTGTGTGAATGCGACAATCTCGGGGGGAATTGCGACAATCGCACGGGTATACCTGTCGCTTATTGCTTCCGGCACCATTCAAGTATAGCCGGATAGAGATCTGCGATGAGCCGGGGAGCATTCGGTGCCCGGTAGAGCTCCATCAATTTTGCATTGAACGCTTTATAGTTACAGAAGCCTCTCCGGTCTACCATTTGCATTTCAGTACGCTCATTGATGATCCTGAAATCAGCAGCAGGGTAGGTATCCATTGCATACAAGGTAAATACAGCCCACGTCATGTACTCATTAAAAACGGAAAGCGCATCTTCATAATGATCCGAATCTTTACCGGCTGTCCATTTGGAGCGATCGCTGAAGATGGAATAGATCACATCGCTGTAATAATCGCTGGCCGGGTTTACATAGTTATGATCGATCTCAGTAAAGACCACGCGTGTCATAAATCCTTCGGTAACATTCGCGTTATACCGCTGATGTGTAACGGGACCACAGATAAACATAATCGTCTGGTTGAAATTGTTCCCTTCAAAACGGTTTGTAGAATGACTTCCATACACCAGTGGCGAGAATGTAATTCTATAGTTATCGTACCGCAGGGAAAATTTATGTTCAAGCCATTGCCATTGTTTATCGATGGTGAGTTGCTTCCTCATCAGCGATCTAAGTTCCTCATAGTAAGACGCGTTGTCTCTGAAGAATTTTCGAAAGGAAGTCCTGATGGCAAATTCCCGGAGTTCCGGTATATATCCTTCAATTGAATTTTGTGTCCAGCTCAGTTGATCGTACGTTTGGTCTTTTACGATGCTGTCGGCTGCGTTGAAATAAAAACCACAGGCATCCATTTTCAGGTAGGGGTACCGTTGTGGAAGTTCGCGGTTGATCCACTGAACAATCTTCTCATTTTTGAACTTGCCGAAATGCGCCAGTACCTTCTGGTAATATTCTGTAGTATGATCGACCAGGTTGGAATCGGCAATGCCTGCTGGAGTAATTGCCATAACGATGTGGACAAGCTCCTGCACTTCGGGTATCTCCAGCGACCATTTGCCTTTGTTGGCGGCGATATACTGGTCAGAAAAATGTTGTGCCCGACAAGCAAGGCTTATCAGGCACAACGTACAGGATACCATTACAAACCGCATGGGTAAGTATATATATACTATTCGTTTCGAAGCGACTGAGCCGGGTTCCTTCGCCCCGCGCGCAATGCCTGGGTGCTCACAATAAACAGCGCCATCAGCAACGCAATTGCTCCTGAAGCAAACAATACCCATAATGGTATATCGATTCGATAGGTGTATCGTTCGAGAAACTTATTCATCATCCACCAGGCCAGCGGTGCAGCAATGGCGAATGCAATAATAACGAGTCTTGAAAAATCTTTCGAGATCAGGAATACAATGCCACTCAAGGTAGCACCCAGTACTTTACGAATGCCAATCTCCTTGGTGCGTTGCTCAGCTGTGAATGCTGCAAGTCCGAATAATCCGAGGCCAGTGATAAATATAGCGAGGAACGCAAATATATTGGACAGATCACCGATCAGGTTTATCTCCTTGAATTTCTTGTCGAACTCCGTACTGGCAAAAGCATAATCAAACGGATACGCAGGATTGTATTTGGTAACAGCCTTCTCTACATCTTTCAATGATTCTGCAATAGCTTTATTGGCAGGAAGACGTAACGTGATAAAGTTCGCGGATTCTTTGTTCAATACGGTAAACGAAGGTTTAACTTCTACAAAGAGATTTCCCATCAAAACATTTTCCGTTACACCGATAACATTGAACTTGTTTCCCCAAATCTCAAGTTGTGTACCTATCGGTTCTTTCAATCCCATCACATCCACAGCGGCTTGATTAATAATAACAGCGGATGAATCACTTTTATACTCTTCCGAAAAATCACGGCCTTCCAGCATTTTCGTTCCCATTGTTTTATTATAGTCATAGTCTACACGCAACGTGGTAAACAACACTTTCAGGTCTGAAGGTTTACCGGGCCAGCTTACAAAGTTGTTGGAGAATATCTGTGTGATGGGACTTTGTGATTTGGTAACCGATGTCGCAATGTTTGAATTAAGAAGCTCGTTCTTCAGTGCTTCATAATTTTTTTCGAGATCAGCGGTATGGTCAATCATTAAAAGATCTTTCTGCTCATAACCAAGCGTGCGATCTTTCACGTGACTCACTTGTTTATGTATAATGAATGTAGCGGATATCAGTATAATTGAAAAACCAAATTGCAGCGTTACCAGGAGCTTGCGCGGTGTAACGCCAGCTTTGCCAACTGAAATTTTTCCTTTCAGTACAGATGCCGGTTGAAAAGACGAGAGGTAAAAAGCAGGGTAACTTCCCGAGAGTAAACCGGTAAATAATATCAATGAAATGGCAAGGATCCAGAACAGGGGAGAAGTAAAATCGAGTGTGAGTTTTTTCTCCACGAGTATATTATAAAACGGCAACGCGACTTCCACCAACACTACAGCGATTAGCAAGGCAAGTGTTGACAGCAGAATAGATTCGCCCAGGAACTGTGCTATTATTTCATTTCTTCGCGAACCTACACTCTTGCGTATACCTACTTCACGCGCTCTGCGTTCTGAACGTGCTGTAGAAAGATTCATGAAGTTGATGCACGCGATGATCATGATAAATGCAGCGATCGCAGTAAAGCCGGTAACATAATCAATCATGCCGCCTTCTTCAACACCATCTTTGAAATTGCTATAGAGTCTCCAGCGGCTCATCGGGTACAGGAATGCTTCACGCTTCATTTCATTTTGACCATTCTTGGTAAATATATCGCGAATGCTGTTGTCCACTTGTGCCGCCGGTGTACCTGGCTCTAGCTCTACAAACGTCTGGAACGAATATTCACCCCAGGTATTTTCTGTTTCCTTTATCCAGCCGGCAAACTTTTTATAGTATTCCCATGGCATTAAACAGTCAATTTCAAAGCTGGAGTTTCGGGGTATATCTTTTAGTATACCGGTAACTTTTAACTCTCCGAAGTTATCGACATTAACCACCTGGTTGATCGGATCCTGGTCGCCAAACAAGGCATGAGCCGTAGACTCCGTCAATACGATAGACGTAGGATCATCCAGTACACTGGCAGCGTCACCTTTGATCAATTCAAATTGAAACATCTCCAGGAATGCAGGGCCAACATAATGTCCTTGCTTACTAATGCGATTGTCGCCTACACGTAACAAGTGCTCACCACCCCAGTCTGCGAGTACGGTATTCTTCACATGGGTGTCAGCATTCTTTATACCTTCTGCGAGTGGCTGCGGTCCGGATGTCCACGAGTGGATCGTACCATCAAAATGCGAACTGATCCATGCCTGGTATAAATTATCATACTTCGGTTGAAAGCGATCGTAGGTAACTTCATCGTGTACCCACAGCAGGATCAGAATGGTACAGGCTATGCCTATAGCAAGACCGGATATATTGATGACCGAGTAAACTGAGTTTCGTAGTAAATTTCGTAAAGCGATTTTGAAATAATTTTTCAGCATGTTTCAGAGCATTGCGTTCGTTGAATGATAGAACTTCATCATGTTGCTGGTTACAACAGTTCGCAGATTCCCAATATCGGTGCCATACGGAAAATATGCCCTGCAAGAAGTATTTCAGCGGTTTGTCTCAAACACATCGATCAGATATGAACGAAGCTGTCCGCTTGCGGGCATATATGAGGAGGGTTGATACGACTGTGTTATTCAAACAATTCCTGCTCCTCGGTATAGTAAGTAACCCGTGCATTTACAGTAGTGGAGATGATCTCGCCACCGGTAGGGCTATGCGTTTTTTTGGAATTATGGATTGGCAGGAAATCGCGCACTTCTCCGCTGATGATGTCCGGATCTTTTTTGAGGATTTGTTTCTGCGCATCCTTCAAAACAGATTTGATGGACTTAGCAAGTCGTTTGATAGCAGCATCCGGAATTTTATTGCTCACAGCAAACGGAGAGATGCGTGCATCCCAAAGTATTTCATCGGCATACGCATTGCCTATACCGCGGATGTTGTGCTGATCGAGCAATACGTTTTTTATAATGGCTTTCTTTTTCTTCAGAAGATCTTTCAGGAAATCAGCATCCATTTCATCAGCCATCGCATCGGGTACATCGCTTGGTTCAGGATTCAACGTGATGGTAGCTGCTTTTTGAAAGTCGGTCAAGACAAGTTTATGATCATCGTTGAAAAGAATTTCGAGTATGGTATGCTTGGGCTTTTCATCTTCCGGCACCAGGTATAGTTTACCTTTCAGCATCAGGTGCAGCCGGAGTATATCATCTTTCCTGAATTTGAAATATAGCTCTTTGCCTTCGCGGTATACTTCTATGAGAGTTTGTTTCAGTAAAGATTTCCGGAGTTCTGCTTCTGAAGCATTGGACTTCTTGTCCAACACCAGGTTAACATCCTTTACAGCTTTGTTGTGTAACTTCTTTTGAAGATTGATACTGAATACTTGAAGGTCTGGTAATTCCGGCATAGCTAATATGGGTTGACAGCTCGAACTTTGAAACGGACGAATGTACCAGACTGTTGTAACAGTTGCAACTATACCTGGCCAGATAAAAATTGAGGTCAACTGTTCGCGGGCCTGACTATATATAGTTACACATTCGCCTCGGGCTGCCACTGACCTTCCTTGTTGCGTACCAGTCTGGGCAACGGAGTGCCTACACTCCAATATAGTCCTTCCGGATCGCTAACAATAAAGCCTCGTCCCATAGGAGAGGTGCGCATCTCGCGCACTACTTTCGCTCCTGATTTTATTACGCGCTCGTATACTACCTCCGGAGTCTCTGTATCCAGGTGAATCGAAAACGCAGGATACCCGCCCTCACGTTCAGCTTTTTCAACAACACTTGCCACCGAACTTTTGCCGGGCTCAGCGCTATAGATGGTTACAGAGCCGCCACCAGACCAATGCAATTCAGCATGCGCGATGATGGTCTCATCTTCCGAGGTATAGATTGATACCTGTTTAAACCCGAGAACATGAACCAGGAAGTGCAAGGCCGCCTGTGCATGGCGATAGCCGAGGTTTGCTTTTAGAGATGCACTCATAGTGCTATAGTTTTTGTATGCAACTAAAAATACAACACCCAGAACGCAATCACAATGTGAATCTAAAAGTCTTCATCGATCATTTCTTTATTCACCATTGCGCCTGCCTTTGTACCAGCAGCGATCGCAGCAGATACCGAACGGAACATGGTTGTGTTATCTCCGGCAGCATATACTCCGGGCACGGTTGTGCGCTGAAAATCATCGATCTGCAGAAAGCCTTGTTCCGTAAGTACACATCCCAATTCTTGTGGCAACGAACTATGTTGTTTAAATTCAACACGTGCGAATAAAGCGGTGAGCGGATGCGTTGTCCCATCCTGGAAAAGCAGGTTGGAAATATACCCGTTGGTATGATCAATGCCGGTAATTTCTTTTTCAACTACTGTGATGTTACGTTTGGAAAGCGCTGCTGTTTGCTCGGCTGTAAGTTTGGATTTACCATGGGTGAACAGCACCAGGCTGCGGCTCCAATGGTGAATAAACTTTGTGAATTCAAAAGCAATATCGCCATTGGCAAGTACTCCGAGCGGTTGCCCGCGTACTTCATAACCGTGACAATAAGGACAGTGTAACACCGATATACCCCAGCATGCAGCGAAGTCTTTTATAGCGGGCATAACATCCGTTATACCAGTGGCAAATATTACTTTGCGGGAGGTGAAAGATTCTCCGGTCTCCGTTTCAATTGTAAACGCGTTATTGATGTGCGTGGCACGTGTGGCCAGTCCGTTGTGAAAGCGCACCGTTTTGTATTGCAGTACCTGTTGTTTGGCTGTCTCACGGATTTGTTTGGGAGTTTCTCCATCGTGCGTGATGAAGTTATGTGAATGAGGCGTTTGCTGGTTACACGGCATGCCACTGTCAATAACAAGTACATTTCGAAGGGAGCGCCCCAGCGCCATGGCCGCTGACAGACCTGCATAGCTTCCTCCGACTATTATTACATCATAGCTCATAATCATATTGAAGTTTGGATCGGGGCGAAGATAGTATGGTAAAAACATAAATGCAACTTTGTTGCATTTATGTTTTTACGATATTACGATGTATACATTAGACGAAAGAGGAGGTGTCTGCGTCATATATAAACAGAAGCATAACAGTTATTCATACCAATCGGCAGTTATCTGCCCCTGGCTATATCTTTCAGCTGTTTTTTGCGTTAGTGATTTTCGAAACCCTTGATAAATTTACCCCACGAAAGCCACGATTTACCCCAAACCCGTATGAAGGCATTCATCTCACAACTTAATCCGCGATTTTCTTTTCGCATCGGAGCACACCTTGTTGAAACATTAAAGTCTCCGTTTCCTTATTATCTGAATGATGACCGAAAGAACACGCTGATTCCATTGGGCATGAGTCTCTTCCTTGTAGTCTTTATGCTGGTGTTCCAGCCCTATAATCCTTATAAGGTGTTGTTGATCGGTACCGTTACCTTCATGGTGCTGTTTGCCAATATTGTTCTTTTACCCAAAGTATTTCCGGCAGTCTTTGATGCGTCCAATTGGACAGTAGGTAAATATATAGTGTTTACTATATGGCAACTTCTACTGGATGGTATAGTTACGGCCATTGCCCTGGATGTGTTCAACTTTCATCCGGAAGTTGCCTTTGTGGATAAGATATTCAAAGTTTACTTTGGTGTTTTTACCAACGGAATTATACCGATTGCGCTGGCTACGCTGGTATTGCGTAATCACATGTTACAGGAAAATCTGCGCAGCGCAGTAATGGCCAATTGTGAGCTTGAGAAAATACGACTCTTGAAAGAAGATCCGTTGCATACGAAGTCCAATGTTGTCACGATTTATTCGGATACACGTGAGACACTAGACCTGGCCCTGTCTGAGCTTTTATATGTTGAAGCAAGCGATAACTACTCTACTGTATATTGGAAGAATGGACAAGGCATAGAAAAGAAAATGCTGCGAATCAACCTCAAGAATATGGAAAGCCAGTTGGATAATTATTTTGCTATTCGCTGCCACCGTTCCTTTATTGTTAACATCAATGCTATCGATCACGTTACCGGAAATGCCAACGGTTATAAATTAGGAATCAAGGATACTAATTTTTCAGTGCCGGTGTCGCGTGCCAAAGGAAAAGAGGTTATCGAAAAAATAGGACAACTTCGAAATGTATTTGAATTGAACTAACCATTCGTATCACAAACACAGTTATTGATACCACACACTTGTATCTCGTAACTTAAAGCCATCCACTCGCTACATTCGGGTATAGTTATACCTCTGTGCAGGCTTCATTCGCGTTAGGAAATCAAACAAATAAAACGCTTATGAACGCAATGCTCATCCATCCGGCAGGTATAGTCCTGCGAAGAACTTTTTTATCCTGCGGGAATTTCCCCGTGTCTCATCATCTGTATATAGTAACCCGACAGCCTCCGGTTGCGGAAGATCGTTTAGGACAATCGAGTATTGTCTTCTGTGAGTCAATTAAAAATAGATAATCCCAAAACCCTTTCCCTTACTATGAAATTACCCCTGTCATTTCGATTTGTAACCGGTATTATTATACTGTTCACGTTTGTTTTCTCCGACCTGTTCGCACAGTCTACGCAGACTATACGCGGACGCGTTGTTGATGGTGTGAGCAATACTGCACTCGTAGGTGTAAGTGTGATGCTGGTGAGTACGGATGAAAAAATATATGGAAGTACCACCGATGCCGATGGCCGGTTTCGGATCGACAATGTTCCGGTGGGCCGACACACTATTCGCATTACTTATATAGGATATGAAGAGCAGACTATTCCCAATATTATTGCTACAGCGGGAAAGGAAGTGGTGCTTACCTTAAGTCTCACCGAAAGTGTGAGCCAACTGAATGAAGTTGTCATAACGGATGATGTAAAGAGCGACAAGACTGCGACAAACAATGATATAGCGGTGGTGAGTGCACGCTCATTCAACGTAGATGATACCAAGCGCTATGCCGGTGCTATAGGAGATCCTTCGCGCATGGCGGCTAACTTTGCCGGAGTAGTGGGTGGAAATGATTCACGTAACGATATCGTTGTACGCGGAAATTCACCCACCGGAATGTTGTGGCAACTGGAAGGACTGAACATTCCGAATCCGAATCATTTTGGAGCATTGGTAAGTACTGGTGGTCCGGTAAGTATACTCAACAATAATAATCTTGATAAATCAGATTTCATGACGAGTGCCTTCCCATCACAATATGGAAATGCAACGGCCGGAGTATTTGATCTTCGTCTGCGCGATGGTAACAATGAAAAACGCGAGTTGCTCGCGCAGGTAGGCTTCAATGGATTTGAAGTAGGAGCAGAGGGACCATTCTCGAAAAATTCGCAGGCTTCCTATTTAGCGAACTATCGCTACTCTACACTGGGTGTATTTCAAACACTGGGTATAGAATTCGGAACGGGTTCGAATACACCGCTCTACCAGGATCTCAATTTCAAAGTGAGTCTGCCAACCGCACGGGGTGGTAAGTGGACTATATTTGGTCTCGGGGGAATAAGTTCAATTGATTTATTGGGAAGTGAGACGGACCTGAACGAGGATGCCAATCTATATGGTACGGAGAATCGTGATTCCTATACTAAATACAGAACGGGTGTAGCCGGCATAAGCTATGAGAAGTCGATCGCGAATACATACCTGCGCTTTACCGCGGGAGCGAGTGCTACACGTGAGCAGTTCGATTCTGATTCGCTGGTGCGCAATACAGAGAACGAAGTTACGGAGCGATACCTGCGTGCACAGGGTGATATGAATACACAGAAGTATTCATTCAACTTTTATACCCGTACCAAGTTCAATGCACGTAACAGTCTTACGTCCGGTTTTTATATTGACGCTACACAGTTCGACTTGTTTAACCGCGATATATATGCAAACCTGAATCGCGATACCGTGCGCCTGGATGTAGATAACCAGGTAACCCTATACCAGTTCTTTACAAGCTGGAAACATCGGTTCAACCAACAACTGGTGTTGAATGCGGGAACGCATGCTCAATATTATTCCCTCAACGAACAATTTGCCGTTGAGCCCCGCGTGAGTCTTCAATATATACTTAACAGCAAACAGTCCATCAGCGTTGGCTATGGTATACATAACCAGGCACAGAACGTAACTACCAGTTTTATTCAAACCAAAGCGCCTAGTGGAGAAGTGTTGCTAACGAATAAAGATCTCGACTTTACAACGAGCCAGCACTATGTACTCACATACGACTGGAATATAGTTGAAAACCTGCGCCTGAAAGCCGAAGGGTATTACCAGACGTTGTCCAATGTACCGGTGGAGCATAAGTCTTCATCCTTTTCTGCACTGAATACAGGCGTGAGCTTTGCGATAGAGGAAGAAGACAGTCTGGTAAATAAAGGCACGGGGCGTAACTATGGTATAGAGCTTACGCTGGAGCGTTTTTTCAATAAGGGATATTATTTTTTGATTACTACTTCGCTGTTCGATTCAAAGTATAAAGGCAGTGATGGCATCAGCCGCAATACAACATTCAATACGCAGTATGTATTCAATGCACTGGCGGGTAAGGAATGGCGTATTGGTAAAGCGAAGAATTTCTTTTCCATCAACCTGAAACTTTCCACGATTGGAGGGAAACGTCTTACACCGATTGACTTTGAGCAATCGCAGCTATTTGGCCGCACGATATACAGGGATAGTGAAGCATTCAGTGAACGACAAGATCCATACTTCCGGGCTGACCTTCGCTTCTCTTATCGAAAAGAGTATAAACGAAGCACACTGGAAGTTGCACTTGACCTGCAAAACCTCACCAACAACGAGAATGTTTTTATGCAGAGCTATAACCCGCGCACCAACTCGGTAGTAACGCAGTATCAGCAATCGTTCTTCCCCGTACCGTATGTACGGTTTACATTTTAATGGTTAGACATATTGGGGTGTACCGGCTGCGAATCGGTAGAGGTGTAAGATGGGAGCAGCAGTCGGTACTATAATTTTTGTAATTATTGGGATCGCTAATAACTATCGAATGCATAACGGATTGATATGGTCATGGCTGGCAGAAGCTATGCGAGCTTTGTATGCCGAAGTTATACCTGGCTATGCAACGTCTGTACATTGTTGTGACAATGAGCCTGAGGCTGCATGCGTTTGTAGTGAGTGTATATACCTTCCGTTAATGATATTGCTGGAAGAGTATCTGGAAGGTGATGAGAATATCCAAATGTAAATCATCCTATAAATAACAACACTGCAAAATTGCTTGAAGGAATTGAATCCAAGCTTTGTTTTAGGGCGGCTATTCCTTCTAATTGAGCGGTTGCAATTTGAGGATCATCATTTTCAGAGAAGTCTTTGTTGAATTCAATCAGCTCGTTGGTAGAGAATTTCTCTGGTATGAGTAATGAAGCATATTTTAATGTATGTTCGTAAGTAAGGATGATAGTTGACTGTTGCCTTCTTTCGATAATTTGATCTGCTATTGCATTGTACTCTCCTTCGAAAAGATTGATATTTCTTTTTTCCTGAAGGAAGATCAGCAGGTCTGCCAAAATAAATCCGGACCAGTTAAAATCAATCAGTTTTTTAGTGTCGTGCAGTATAACAGCGTGAAAGTTGTCAATCGTCTTTTTCGTAAAGAATCCTTTTTGAATTTTTACCTCAGCGGCTTCTACTAGATTCTGGAGTTTCGCGGTAGAGATAAGTCTGAATTCAGCTAAAGCAGACATAAAGGTTGAGTATAAATCAGTGAATTGTAAATATGTAAAATATACAGCTTAGAAGCTATGAATATTGATTAGATATAACATTACAACAGCAATTGTAAAGAGGGTCAATACTCCTGCAATAGCCCTTCTTTTATTGAACCCAGTAACATAAAAGAATATAAAGCTTCCAATACCAATAATTAGTACAATGGGAATCCAGATAAACATTCCAAGTACTATTATGGTGTATCGTGCTTCGATAGAATCTGAGATATCAAGCCAGCGTGTGAAAAAGGGTTTTAGCTGTTGCTGTGCTATCGCCTGCCGCCAGGTTTCTTTGTCTTGAAATAACTGTGGCTGATTCGTTGTCTCATTAAAGATGAAGTAGTAATTCTTGCCGAAGCCTATGATATGATTTTTATAGAAATACCATTCTTTCAGATTTTTAATCGAGGACTCAAAACCTATTAAGACAGGAGTTTCAGAGTAGGGATCACAATCACAAATTACATGTCCACCGGGAGTCTTGAATTGAATTTCTCCCATTCCTACGCGGGCGTAAGCTTCGATGAAGTTAAGCAATAAAATGCCAATGACTATTATGGATTTCATCTTCAGTCATTCTTAACGAAAGATGTTGCGAAAAGATACCTGTTAAAGATTTATAAAGTTGTGTACAGACTATAAAACTTCTCGCGCCAACGTAACCACCTGCATAGCTGTTTTCAGGTTTCGCTTTTGGAGATCTTTCAGGTTGATATCGTATCGTATCCGGTTTTCGATGGTAGTGAAGCTGACACCGGCTCCTTCCAGGTGAAGCCGCTCCCGTTCGGTTACAATCATGATGGGTTTACCATCCGTTAGTTTCAAGACTTCAGAAAGCAGATTACTTTTTTCATCTGCCACATATACTATACATGCATCCGTAACGTCCGCCAGGTTATCGGTTTTGATCACGTGACCTTTGGCACCTGAAAATATTTTTCCGTCCATGCTTTTTTGTAATTCTTCGAATGCCTGCGTTTGTCCGAGCACGATGATTTTGAAATCACCTGTTAGCGCTGGCCACGAACTATACTTAGTAATGCTCTGAACATATAGAGCATAGGATCGGTGCGCACTTACCTGCGCATGCGAGGGACGGTGCATGGATACTATAAGCCATGCTGACACTATAACAATACGTAGAGACAAGGTTTTCAAATAAGGGATTCAATGATACCTCTTTGAATTTTGTCGCGAAATACCCCAATTGTTGTTGGTTCGGTTGTATACTTTATATTTAGGTATGGTATAGGGCCATTAATTCACTTGGAGTGCGAGGCATCTGCCTCTTACGTGAACATATTTTTTAGATATTTATTCTGATTCGCGTAGTTAGCCTGTCCTTCAGATATTGCTGCAAGCCAGCGAGGTCGTCCTTCTTTTCGATCTCTTTCAAGGGGAATTTATCTTTTTTGCTTGATATAGTTCTAAATCGCAGTATCGTTCCGTTTCGGGTGGATGAATACAGACAGTAACATCCCAACAGGAATGGTATCACTGGGATGATGATCTGCTCAATATAAATGACGTTGACTTCCTGGTTGCCGATTACATGCAACGCACGAAGTATATAGAAGATAGCAATACCAACGAGCACGATTCCGAACGTTAATATAGCGGCCCAATTATTTAGCTCTTTTCCTTTTTCGATTGTAACACTTTCAATGTCTGAGAACGGAATGGTTTCATAGTTGAACCGACTTCTCAATAAATGTATACCTTGATCGGAGAGTCCGAATTCTGTTGTTTCGTACGCGTATTCTTTCATTAAGGGTATAGCTATTTGTCTTTGGTTTTCTTCCAAGTAGTTATAGCACGGTTAAAGAATGTCCAGACTTCCGTGCTGTCACCATCAATATATACATGAAAATTTGTGCCATCGTGTTTCGTGATTTTTAAGAACGAGGCATACGTTAATGACTTCGTCAGGTCTTTGGTTTTGATGGAGTCAATCTCAGCGTAGAAAGCGGATTGTATAGAGTTCTTGGAAGAGTCCATTTTGTCGATCCAATAGGAGGCGAGTCTTTTATCTGTAAAGAAGTTACCGCTGGTTTTTAGATCGGCTTGTGTATCGAAAAGTATAATTTTTTCTTCGTCAAGTAGACCCAGACTCTTTATGTAGTTTAGTTGTGAAGTTGATAGTTCGTCAACCTGCTTTGATTTATAACTACAGCTGATATACAACGATGACAGGATCACCATTGTCATTATACCTGTGTATCTCAGTTTTCGATTCCGGGGCGCAGTCATTTTGAATACCAACGATTACTTTATTATGAATCCAAAAATAATCAATTTGAGAAGACAAACGGCAGGCTAAGTCCGGAATTGTGAATGGATTGAATCAGCAGTTGTTCCGTTGTATTTTCTTCAATTCAGAATTTCTCCAAAATCCATTATCAGCTTGCGGTCGATTCAGTTGTAACCCAAATCCACAGTTTCGATCATGAAGTATTTTTTCGTTCTCCTATGTCTTGTCAATTCAATTCCTGTCTTTTCGCAAACGGGTCAGGTAACCGTTTCCGGAGTTATACAAGACAAGCATTCGCATACAAAAATCGCCTATGTAAATGTAGTTGTTAAATCGTTACCCGATAGTGTATTTGTGAGTGGGACTGTTACCAGCGTTGAGGGTTTGTTTTCTCTTTCCGGTATAGCGCCCGGAGACTATATCCTGGATATGCTATATATGGGATACGCGCCTAAGCAAATGGCGATTCGCATTGGCAGACTGAGTGCATTTCTTGATCTCGGCATTATAAACCTGGAGGAAAACTCCACGACACTGTCAGAAGTGGTTGTGGAAGGAGCGAGGGATGTTGTTGCTGAAACGATGGAACGAAAAGTTTTCAGAGTAGAAGATAACATTAATCAGAGTGGCGGGTCTTTGTTACAGGTGATGCAGAATTTACCCGGTGTTACGGTGAGTGATGAGGGCACAGTCCGGCTGCGCGGGAGTGATCGCGTCACTGTATTGATCGATGGAAAGCAAACTGCATTGACTGGCTTTGGAAATCAAACCAGCCTCGACAATATACCGGCTTCGGCTATTGAACGCATTGAGGTGATCAACAATCCATCGGCTAAATATGATGCAAACGGAAATGCCGGAATCATCAATATCATTTTCAAAAAAGAAGTAAAGGAAGGATTTAACGGAAAAGCCGGCCTTGCATTGGGAGTGGGGGCGTTGTGGGTAAAGCGTGAAAATTATCCGACCATCCGGCCGCAATATCAGAATACTCCGAAGGTAAATCCATCGATCTCGTTGAACTACAGGAAGAAGAAGAGTAACGTATTCTTACAGGTTGACAATCTATATACACACACGCTGAACAAGAACGAATTTGTAGACCGTTATTACGACAACGGTGATACGGTGCGGCAACAAACCAAAAGAAACCGGAATACAAATGTTATTACAGGTAAGGGAGGTTTCGATTGGTATATCAACGATAAAAACTCATTGACGGCTTCAGCTTTGTTTAGTCGCGAGAAAATAATGGATCGGGGAGATGAACCTTTCTTCAACGGTGATCTGTCGGAGCGATTACGGCTGTGGCAATTTCTGGAAGACGAAGTAAAGACTACGGCAACATTTTCATTCGCGTGGCAGCATAAATACCTGCAGCCCGGACGAGTCCTGAATATCGAGTATAATTATACCTTCCACCGGGAGGATGAAAAATATTTCTTTACGAACATCATGCCTACCTATACCGGTGAGGATTCCTTTAAGCTTTTGTCCGATGAGCACGTGAGTGATGTAATGGCTGACTATATACATCCGCTCCGGTATGGAAGATTTGAAAGTGGTTTGAAGTTCCGGTTCAGGGAGATTCCTACGGACATGAAATTCTATCCGGGAGTAAACTCTCCGCTTGATGTTAATGCCGGTGGATATGCCAATTACTCCGAAATAATTCCGGTGGTATATGGCAACTATATTTTTGAAAGTGAAAAGTTTGAGGCGGAAGCAGGACTGAGAGTGGAGTATGTTGATATCAACTACCGGGTAGATCCGAATCACAATACCTATAAGAGCGATGGTTACGATTATACGCAGCCTTTTCCGAATGTTCGTCTCGCGTATAAAATGGATGCTAACAATACCGTGTCGTTTTTCTTTACAAGACGCGTTGACAGACCCAACGAAGTTGATATACGCATCTTTCCCAAATATGATGATGCTGAAATCATCAAAGTAGGAAATCCTGGCTTGCGACCGCAGTTTACCAGCTCACTGGAGATTGGTTACAAATCCAGTAACGACAACGGTTATCTATATACTGCTGTATATCATAAGCGCATGCAGGCTACCATAACACGTATAGCCAGCACACAACCGGGAAGTACCTTAATCTATAATATCTTTCAGAATGCAGGGGATAGTTATAGCACTGGTGTTGAAATTATATTCTCTGAAAATATAGCGAAGTGGGCCACGTTGAATCTTAACCTGAACGGCTATCAGAATATAATAGAAGCATTTAGTGTGGTTAATAAATATCCTTCTGAAAATACATTCAGTGCCGATCGGCAAAGCATGCTTTCAGGAAGTATAAAGCTTAACGGCTTATTCCATTTACCAGGAAAGACCGATGTACAATTATCAACCGTATACCTGGCCCCCGATGTCGTTCCACAAGGAAAAACGTATTCACGATTTTCAGTTGATATAGGCGCCCGTAAAAATATACAGAACGGCAAAGGCGAGCTCTTTGTAAACGCCACCGATATAGCCAACACACTCCGAATCAAGAAACAGGTTAACGGTGACGGATTTCACTACATTAGCAGCGATTACTACGAAACGCAGGTAATACGAGCCGGATATAATTTCAAATTTTAAGTATAGCAGGATAATCGATAGCTATCCGTTAATCGTTACTCATGATTAGTACACATGATCCGTTAATTGTAATCAGTAACGCCTTAACGGATAACGATTCACGATTCCCGCACTAAAGCTCAAACGTAAACCCCTTCTCCGTAAGTTTATCATAGATCTTCTTATCGAACCGATAGAGACTTGCAGCGCGGTGCGATACGTCTTTTTGTTTCTCCTGGCAGGGCACCAGCAGATTCATCTTCATCAGCTTGCGTCTGAAGTTCGGTTTGTCGAGTTTCTTGCCGAGTATAGCTTCGTATAGTTCCTGCAGTTGCAGCAGTGTGAATTTCTTCGGGAGTAAATTAAAACCGATAGGCTCGTGTCTCACTTTGTGCTTGAGGTGAGAGAGTCCTGCTTCCAGTATATCGTTGTGATCGTAGGGCAGGGTAGGTATATCTCCGATCTTGAACCACTTTGCATCAGATGCTGTAAAGCCCGGATCAAGTGTATAGTTCTCAGGTTTAACCAACGCATAATACACAATGGTGATAACACGTTTGGAAGGATAACGATCTACATCACCGAACGAGCGGAGTTGTTCCAGGTATATTTTGGAAACACCGGTAAGGTCTTGTAGCAGGCGGCCGGCAGCATCATCAGCACTTTCGTTATATTTTATCCATCCACCGGGTAAAGCCCATTTGCCTTTGCTGATCCCTTCTCCGTGCTGTACCAGCAGAATGTCGAGCTCGCTCTTTTTAAAACCGAAAATGAGACAGTCGATCGAGAGCGCATCGATGATTGCATCCGGAAAGTCTTTTGCCATAGGTCGTATCTGGCGGGAAGATAGAAAATAAATTTAGCAACCTTGTAGTCAAATGTACTATAAGTTATATCTTTATGCGATTTTCAACCGATTGTATATTCGAGATATGGAGTATTGGACAAATTGCAGCTTCTCAGAAAATGCGCAAGGTTCTGTATATTCTGTACGCTGTTTTACATCATTCACTTTACAAAGCCTATGAAATACCTGCTGGGTTACGACCTTGGAAGTTCATCAATAAAAGCTACGCTCGTAGATGCTGCTACCGGACAAACGGTCGCGTCTGCACAATCACCGTCTGAAGAAATGCCGATGCTGGCGGTGCAAGCCGGCTGGGCGGAGCAAGACCCGGAAATGTGGTGGGAGCATGCCGTTAAAGCCTTGCAGACTTGTTTGAAGAAATCAAATATCAACGGAGCTGATGTTGCCGCGATCGGTATTTCATACCAGATGCACGGTTTGGTTTGTGTTGATAAAGATCAGAAGGCATTACGTCCTTCAATCATCTGGTGCGATAGCCGTGCCGTTGAGATTGGCAAGAAAGCATTTCAGCAACTCGGTGGTGATTATGCTTTGCAACATTTACTTAACTCACCTGGAAATTTTACAGCGTCCAAACTCAAGTGGGTAAAAGATAACGAGCCTCAGATCTTTGAACGCATTCACAAAATAATGCTTCCAGGCGATTACCTCGCGATGCGTTTAACCGGTGATATCGTTACGACTGCATCCGGTTTATCAGAAGGTATGTTCTGGGATTACGAAGCTGAAGCACCCTCAAAAAAATTACTCGAGCTATACGGTATACCTGCCGACCTGCTCGCGACACAGGCACCGACTTTTTCGGTACAGGGAAAAGTAAAGAAAGATATAGCAACACAGTTGGGATTGAAGGAAGGTATACCCGTGAGCTATCGTGCGGGTGATCAGCCGAACAATGCATTCTCATTAAATGTATTGAATCCCGGAGAGACAGCGGCAACCGCGGGTACATCCGGTGTAATATATAGTGTTACCAACCAGAATGCGTTTGATAAGAAGTCGCGTGTTAATACATTCATTCACGTAAACGATAAACGTCCGGCCAAGAGCAACGGTGTATTGTTGTGCATCAACGGTACGGGTATACTCAACAGCTGGCTTCGTAAAAATCTCAAGAGCAACGGAGAGCCGTACGCGTACGATGCGATCAACAACATAGCTTCGCAGGCTCCTATAGGTGCTGAAGGATTAACGGTTCTTCCGTTCGGTAATGGTGCCGAGCGTGTGCTGGAAGACAAGAATATAAACAGTTCATTCTTCGGGTTGAACTTCAATCGTCACTCGCAGTCGCATGTATTTCGTGCAGCACAGGAAGGAATTGTGTTCGCGTTGAAATATGGATTTGATGTATTGCAGGGAATGGGACTAAAGAACAACGTGATTCGTGCCGGCAATGCCAATATGTTTTTAAGCCCGTTATTCCGCGAAGCGTTTGTCAATACAATCGGTGCTCGTCTCGAGTTATATGATACTGATGGATCGAAAGGCGCGGCACTCGGTGCAGGCGTTGGTGCCGGTATATATGGTTCATTCGAAGAAGCGTTCAAGGGATTGAGCATCATCAAATCAGAAGAACCGGATCCATCAAAGGCTGCTGCGTACAGAGAAGCCTACAGCGGATGGTTGAAATTGTTGGAGGGGCAACTTTAAAATTCATAACTTTCAATATGAATTTGAGGCCAGAAATAGAATTGATCAAGCAACAGTTGGATGAAGTGGAAGACGAAAAACTGTTGCAAATTATTCGAGAGCTACTTGCATACCGAAAAGCAAAGTCAAAGACATTGAAGCCGTTTACAAAGGAGGAGTATTTTCAACGTAACGATAAATCCATGAAGGCCATTGAACAAAGGAATCTCATTGCGCAAGAAGATGCAGTGAAATACTTCAAAGGAAAAAGAAGAAGTGATTAAGATTTCTTGGACACCGTTTGCATTACGAAGTCTGGATGAAATTCATGAGTATGTTCTGAACGAATAGAAATCAGAAAAGTATTGCAGACAAACTCATTGACCGAATTTTTAACAGGACCTCGCAACTTAGTGATTTTCCTGAATCTGGTCAGATGGAGATTAACTTGAAGGGAACGCAATCAGAGTCGATATCTGGTTGAAGGGTTTTATAAAATAGCATATATATACAAAGTTGAATGGTCAGAAGTAATTATAACAGATATATTTCATACAAGTCAGGATCCAATTAAATTAAACAAATGAAACTAACACTCGGAGACAAAGAATACTTCAAAGGCATTGGCCAGGTGAAGTATGAAGGTAAAGAATCAGACAACCCACTGGCATTCAAATTTTATGATGCCAAGAAGAAAGTAGGCAAGAAAACAATGGAAGAGCACTTCCGTTTTGCTATAGCTTACTGGCATACATTCTGTGGAACAGGCGGTGATCCGTTCGGACCTGGAACAAAACAATTCGCATGGAATGAAGGTGACGATGCTATGCAGCGTGCTTATAACAAAATGGATGCAGCGTTTGAATTCATTACCAAAATTGGTGCTCCGTTCTATTGCTTTCACGACTTCGATTTAGTGGAAGAAGGTGATACATTGAAGGAATCTGAAGATCGTATTCAGAAAATTACGGACTACGCCAAGAAGAAACAAAAAGCTTCGGGTGTAAAATTGCTGTGGGGAACTGCGAACCTGTTCTCAAACCCACGCTATATGAACGGTGCTGCTACAAACCCTGACTTCAACGTAGTTTGCTACGCTGCTACGCAGGTGAAGAATGCACTGGACGCAACGATTGAGCTGGGTGGTTCTAACTATGTATTCTGGGGCGGTCGCGAAGGCTATATGTCACTGTTGAATACAGACATGAAACGTGAGATTGAAAACCTCGCGCGCTTCCTGCATGCTGCTAAAGATTACGCACGTGCACAAGGCTTCAAAGGTACATTCCTCATTGAGCCGAAGCCGATGGAACCTTCCAAACATCAGTATGATTTCGATTCTGCTACGTGTATAGCATTCCTTCGTGAGTTTGGTTTGATGGATGATTTCAAACTGAACATTGAAGTGAACCACGCTACATTAGCACAACATACATTTGATCACGAACTGCAGGTAGCTGCTAACGCAGGTGTACTCGGTAGTATCGATGCAAACCGCGGTGACTACCAGAACGGTTGGGATACCGATCAGTTCCCGAACAACCTATATGAACTGACAGAAGCTATGCTGGTAATTTTACAAGCTGGTGGTTTCAAGAATGGTGGTGTAAACTTCGATGCTAAGACCAGAAGGAATTCAACCGACCTCATAGATATATTCTACGCGCACATCGGTGGTATGGATGCTTTTGCCCGTGCATTGTTAACAGCACAAGCTATATTGGATGATGGCACCTATAACAAACTACGCAAAGAGCGCTATGCATCATTCGAGTCAGGTAAAGGAAAACAATTCACGCAAGGTAAAGTAGGTCTTGAAGAACTGGTTACACTCGCTCGTAAAAATGGTGAGCCTGCACAAATCAGTGGCAAGCAAGAGTACTATGAGAACCTGCTGAGCAAGTTTATCTAGTAAATTACCGATTGAAATTTTTTCTCCCGCAGAGGATACAGATTTTCGCAGATGTAAATGCATTTTTATTCTGCGATTTGTCTGCGAAAAATCTGCGGGAGATTTTTTTGTAATTCAACGGAAAGATTTTAGTATCTTGGTTTTATAACGGACATGCTATGAGGACTTTGATAGTATTCGTATTGGCATTTGTTTCGATCGAGACCACTGCTCAAATCAATCCGTCACGGGCTGGTAATTCGCTGCTGGGATTTTTTCGGGTAAAGAAAACTTCCGAGCCGTTCGACTTTCGTTCCACCCGACATACTCCTGTACTTAGTTCTGCAGACTCGTATGCACCCGGCCGCTATTGGCAAACGTCAACCTATACTACTTATTCAGAGAACGGACGAATCCGCACCACACACATCTTTGACGCCACCGGACAACTTCGTGAATCAAGACCATCCGTAAGTCTGCGCAAGACCGGAGTGTTGTCGTTACTGCGTGTACAGTTTTCTTTTCAGCGACAGCCTACGCTTTTTACCTATACCATTCGTTAGCTGTTATCGGTTAATCGTTATCCTTTAATGGAGATTTTTCTTTGAGATTTCTTTGTGCAATGGATTTTCATTAGCGTGGAGCATGATCTGCTCAATCCAGTCAGCGTTTTCGTTAAGGTTAATATCAGGATTTATACCGGAGTCTTCGTATAGCAGATGCTCGGCTTTACCTTTCATATCTGTTATATAAATGGAGAATCGTTTACTCGGTAAAATTTCTCTTCGGCCATAATTACTTCCATACGTCAGCATTCCCTTTGTTGGTTGTCCCGCAGTAACGGTGTTCGGTAATTTCTTCAATTGTAATGTAAGGATCTCTGCCCGACTTAACGTCTCGTTATTCATTACTATATATAAGTGTCCTGTCCTGGTATATTTCTTTAACAGGTTGAAATATTTTTCGCTTTCCTTTTCTGCTCCGCCTTCGTTGTTTCGAAGATCCAGAATGAGGTATGGAGCTGTTAATGAATCTTTAATAGTTGTATAGAAAGCAGCGGATTGTTGGGATGTAGTATTATCAGCCTGGAAAGATCTGATGCGTAAATACTGCACACGATCATTGATATTCTTGAATTGAAATTTAGCAGCATCATGCGGCAGATTTACATAGTGGTAGGATTGAATCTCTTTGGAATAAATGCTTTGCGAGTACGAACCGTAGAAGTATGAATTTACCAGCGATTTATACCTGAATTTTTCATTGGGCTGAAACATAAAACTTTTCGTCAGCGGATGTGCATAGATAGCTTTATAGAAATTCGGTCCCTGTTTGTAGAGGTGAACCGCTATATGTCCTTTTTTCC
Source organism: uncultured Chitinophaga sp. (assembly GCA_902168205.1). Classification (GTDB taxonomy): domain Bacteria; phylum Bacteroidota; class Bacteroidia; order Cytophagales; family Cyclobacteriaceae; genus Ohtaekwangia; species Ohtaekwangia kribbensis. The sequence goes on from CABHOK010000003.1 coordinate 2,123,863, forward strand.
AAAGCGGTGTCTCAGAATTTAGCACTACACCGATGTATTCTTTATCCGTGGTTTTGAAAAGTCCTATTGAATAAAAATTTTCATAATGATAAATACCTTCGATAGAGTCTGCAGGCTTTTGAGCGAGCGCAGTCTTTAGCGAGTCGATGTTAATGTTGAGTCTGGGATAGTTCGCGAATTCTTTCGTCTTGATAAACTTCTCAATATCTTCCTGGCTTCTGAAATTATAATTCGGGACTTGGAAGAATGACAAGTGGTTATCGCGCAACGCAAAGAAGAGCTGCGATAGGTTGTAGAAGTATTTATAGTCATCCACGTTACGCACCGTGTCGGATACAAGTCGGTTGTATAAAGCGTTGTAAGAAGTAAGTTTATTGCCTTTGATCTGTGCTTGGTAGGATGGCGTGTTTTGCAATATAGCCCGCAACGAAGCAAGGTCTTTCAGGTATGATGCGTTGGACTGAGCGTTTAGCGTTATTGCACAAAGAAACACCGTGAGCGTTAAAAGTAATCTCATGAGCGAAGTGAGTTGGGTTTCTTCCGAATGTAACAAAAAATCGGCCAGTGCATTTCACCGGGAAGTAAAGTCAAAAGACTTCGTTTCCTGCCGATGGTGTTTTGCATGTCATGGAGTTACAGTACCTTTGGATAAACTCATCGTATGAAACACCTGTTTTGCTTCTTGATTATCCTTGTCCCATTTTTTACGCAGGCACAAGGCAACACCGCGTATGGTAATTTTAAACTTGTAGACCAGGAGATCATTTATCAGAAGATCTTTGTGCAGGACTCTGTTACTGTGAAAAAAGTAGCCGAGTTCTATAAAACGCTACCCTATATTTCAAACCTGCAATCCGGTGCCGATGAAGTAACATTTGATCTGAACGATCTGGTTGTTGACTATAAGAAATTTCAATTCACACAGGTTGCAACACCTTCTATTATTCAAACCGGAAAATATAGCGGTAAAGTTGTAATAGGAGTGAAGGATGGTAAATATCGTATCACCGTACACACCATCATGTTAACCGGTAACATTGGTTACAAGAACATCACGGAAAAAGATAAACTCACCAGCTACGCGGCCAAAAACAACGGCACAATTCTCAACCCCGAATGGTGCAAACCCAACACCTTAGGACTCCTCGACAAGGCCTTCACCGATAAACTTCAATACATCCCACAAGAAAAGAAGATCGCCAAAGACGACTGGTAGAATTAGCTGCGAGCCTTGAGCTACGAGCCGCGAGGAAGCTGCATTCACTTCCTGAGGGAGCAACGTATTGCATTAACAAAATCGAATATATACCGAAAACGTCTGGAAGCTGGCAGCCAGCAGTTATTTCTACGTTATCCAATGCAGCGTCTTCTCCTTCACCGGGTTTTCAAACGGAGTGTTGTTCTGCTGCGACAGATCCCATTGGCGTTTTAGTTCGTGGTACCAGCGGGCCTGGGCATCGGGTTCGCCCAGTAGCATGAGCGTTGGTTTTGTTTCAAGTCCCTTCTGCAACTTACGAAATATACCCAGATCCTGGTGGATGAACTGTTTGCCGAGGTGACGCAGGGGCCACCATATATACTTTATGAAATCGAACGATGCGTAAAATATATGGTTGAGTTCAGTCTCATTTTCATTGATAGGTGTGAGGCATGTAATGGAAACAATCTCATGTTTACCAACGCGTATATGTTCAAAGCGATTTCCCGGAAGTTGAAAGTTTATCTCCGTAGAAGTTTCTCCTTTTAAAATAGAATACCCTTTCGAGTTTGATGATGGTTTATGACGCGCCATCTTAAAGCCGAGATCAACCGGAACAAAATGTTTTTCTTTCAGCTTGAGTTTCTTGGCCGAACGCCAGTACCATGATTGATGTACAAACGTTACGTGTGCCGGGTCGATCAATCCGATCACCGACTGATCTATATCCGCAGGCATTGTTACCTTCTCAACAAACCTGAATTTCTTGTCAGCAGGAAGCAGTAAGTCGGGTACACGTTCTTCAGCACCCTTCAGTTGAGTTTTGTTGAAAGGTATATATATCCAGATGGTACCGTTGATATCTTTACAGGGATATCGGAACACTTTGATCTTCGAGCAATCAAATTTTTCATCCGCTAACGCAGGAATTTTGGTGCAGACACCTTCGTTGTTAAACTTCCAGCCGTGATAGCAGCATTGAATTTCCTTGCCATCGTACCAGCCTTCCGATAAAGGAACACCGCGGTGCGGACAATTATCTTTCAGAGCAAAAGGGTTGTTGTTTTCATCGCGGCCAAAAACAATTCGCTCGCCCAAAATCTCTTTCGCTACAAGCTTGCCAGGTTTCAGGAATGAACCGTGCATTGCGAAATACCAGAGGTTGCGTAAAAAGAGAGACTCAGTCATTTAGGGGTTTGGGTAATCAACAAAAATAACGATTTCGATCGTAAGCGTACAGAAATAAGCAAACGTCAGAAAATTAAAAAATTGTAACCGCCAACTTATAACGCAATCGTTTCCGGTAATTTTATTTGTTTACTTTTCGCACTGATAATATTTTATTGCAGTAAATATCAAACGAATGAAATGTCCATCTGCTTATCAAGTGCTTAATTCCTGGCAGTCATGATGGTTTCTTCATAAATCCTTAAAACTTAACCAATTACAAAACACACATGAAAAGAAAATTGCGCATGGGTATGGTTGGAGGTGGTTTAACCTCTTTTATTGGACCTGTACACCGGAAAGCTGCCGGCATTGATGGAGAAATTGAATTAGTATGCGGGGCCTTCAGTGTAATTCCTGGCGAGTCTAAAGCAACGGGCGAAGCGTTGTATCTCAATCCGAACCGCGTTTATGAAACGTATCAGGAGATGTTTGAGAAAGAATCAAAACTCCCTGCCAGCGAGCGCATGGATTTTGTTTCGGTAGTGACGCCAAACCACGTGCACTTCGGCCCTTCAAAGATGGCGCTCGAAAGTGGTTTCCATGTGATTGTTGAAAAGCCTATCGCTTTCTCACTTGATGAAGCAAAGACCTTGAAGAAGGTTGTTGAAAAATCAGGTTTGATATTGGGACTTACGCATACCTATACCGGCTATCCGCTGGTAAAAGAAGCCCGCAATATGGTTGCAGCCGGTAAACTTGGTGCGATCAGAAAAGTATATGTTGAATATCCGCAGGGATGGTTGTCAACGTTGCTGGAAAAATCTGGTAACGCACAGGCGTCCTGGAGAACTGATCCAAAGCAATCCGGTATGGGCGGTGCTATTGGTGATATCGGTACACACGCTGCGAACCTGGCAGAGTATATTACCGGACTGAAGATTACGGAAGTATGTGCTATGCTTAACACCGTAGTAAAAGGTCGCCACCTCGATGATGACAGTTCTATGTTGCTCCGTTTTGAAAATGGTGCATCCGGTATATTAATGGCAACACAGGTTGCTGCCGGTGAAGAGAACAACCTGAACATTCGTATATACGGAGAGAAGGGTGGTATTGAGTGGAGACAGATGGAACCGAATACACTTGTAGTAAAATGGCTGGGTAAACCAATGGAGATTGTGCGTGCAGGACAAGGCTATTTGTCTGACGATGCAAAAGCATTTACCCGTACACCGGCAGGTCACCCGGAAGGATATCTGGAAGCATTTGCTAATATATACCGCGCGTTCACCAAAGCAGTACGCGAATACAAACCCGGCAAGAAAATCAACTATGCTAAATATGATTTCCCGGATGTTGAAGACGGCGTACGCGGCATGAACTTCGTGCAAACCGTAGTAAAATCTGCGAACTCCACGAAGAAGTGGACACCGTTGAAATAGCTGTGAGCTACTAGCCACCAGCTGCTAGAAGTAGCTATTAGCTGCTAGACGTTAGTGGCTAAAGCTATAAATATCTTAGTAGTACGAACGCTGCTAACTGATCAAACAGCTAGCAGCTCGTAGCTTGAAGCCAGCAGCAAAAAAACGCGAAGCGTAATTTTAAAAAAGCATTGAAAGGAAATGAAAACAATAAAAGGTCCTGCGATTTTTCTGGCGCAGTTCATGGGCGATGAGCCGCCCTTTGATAATCTGAAGACTATATGTAAGTGGGCTGCTTCACTGGGATATGTAGGTGTACAGATTCCTACATGGGATGCACGTTGCATTGATCTCAAGAAGGCTGCCGAGAGTAAAGATTACTGTGATGAGTGGAAAGGTATAATTGAATCGTGTGGTTTGCAGGTAACAGAATTGTCTACGCACTTGCAAGGGCAACTGGTAGCCGTACACAGCGCATACGATGAACTCTTTGATGGCTTTGCTCCGAAAGAGCTCCGTGGTAATCCGAAAGAGCGCACCGAGTGGGCAATCGAGCAATTGAAATATGCAGCGAAGGCAAGTCAGAATTTAGGACTGACAGCACACGCTACATTTTCAGGAGCATTGATGTGGCATACGGTATATCCGTGGCCACAGCGTCCTGCGGGATTGGTGGAAGATGGTTTTGCTGCACTGGCGAAACGTTGGTTGCCGATCCTCAATGCATTTGATAAAGCCGGTGTAGATGTTTGTTACGAGATACACCCAGGTGAGGACCTGCACGATGGTATAACGTTCGAGCGTTTCTGGGAAGCGACTGGTAAACACGAGCGTTGCAATCTGCTCTACGATCCAAGTCACTTTGTATTGCAGCAACTCGATTACCTTCAATATATAGACTTCTACCACGACTTCATCAAGATGTTCCATGTGAAGGATGCCGAGTTCAATCCAACCGGAAAGAGCGGAGTATACGGAGGTTACCAGGATTGGATCGATCGTCCGGGAAGATTCCGTTCACTGGGCGATGGACAAGTAGATTTTAAATCCATCTTCAGTAAACTTACTCAATATGGTTACGAAGGCTGGGCGGTGCTCGAGTGGGAATGCTGCATGAAGCATCCGGAGCAAGGTGCTGCCGAAGGTGCTCCGTTTATCAAGAGCCATATCATTCGCGCAACGGATAAAACGTTTGATGATTTTGCATCAACCGGTAAAGATCAGAAGCTCAACAAGAGAATTTTAGGAATATAGAACCCAATACAAATCAACAAAACCACAGAACACAGAACATGAAAAAATTATTTGTACTCATTGCCTTGGTTGGAATGGCCGGCTTTTCGCTGACATCATGCGGATCGAAGAAAGAAGAGAAGAAAGAAGAGGCAGATGCTTACAGTGACTATGAAACTGCAGAACCGAAAGCTGCATCAGCAGACGACCAGATCGCTCAAGGTCAGGCTCTCGTAGATGCGAGCGATTGTAAAACATGTCACCACCCGACTAACAAGATCGTTGGTCCTTCTCATACAGATGTAGCGAAGAAGTACGAATTCACAAAGGCAAACGTAACCATGCTGGCCGGTAAGATTATCAATGGCGGAAGCGGTAACTGGGGCGAGATCCCGATGTCACCACACGCAGATATATCACAAGCCGATGCAGAGAAAATGGCGATGTATGTGCTTTCGCTCGATGGTGAAAAACCAAAAGACTAATGCAAGCTGCGGGTGAGGTATATATACTTCGCCTGCCGTTTCATAATAACTACACCCAATCAATTAACCCAAACCGGAAATGTCCATCTTCTTAACGTTGCATGGGCATTTCTTTTCATCCACCTAAACCCAAAAAAGATGAAACGTTTCTGGACGCTCGTAACTGTACTCATGATGGTATCGTCTTTCAACAGCTTTTCTCAGAACAAGTTAACACCTGCTGAAGAAAAAGCAGGATGGAAGCTTCTGTTTGATGGTACTACAACAAAAGGCTGGCATGTTTTCAACAACAAATCCGATGGTGCAGCCTGGAAAATATCAAACGGTGAATTATACCTCGATAGCTCTGAAAAAGAGGGAAGAGGCGATATCATTACCGACAGTGAATATGAAAATTATGAACTTACACTGGAGTGGAAAGTAAGCGAGTGTGCCAACAGCGGGATACTTTTTAACGTAGTGGAAGATGCTCAATATAATGCCGTATACCTGACGGGACCAGAGATGCAGGTACTGGACAACTCCTGCCACCCCGATGCAAAAATACACAAGCACCGCGCGGGCGATCTGTATGATCTGATCCCTTGCGCAAAAGAAACTGTTAAGCCTGCAGGTGAGTGGAACGTTGCAAAAATTGTTTCCAAGAACAGCCACTACGAATTCTGGTTGAACGGAACAAAGGTAGTGAGCTTTACCATGCACGATGCTGCATGGGACGAAATGGTAAAGAACAGCAAGTTCAAGACCATGCCTGATTTCGGCAAAGCTAAAAAAGGACATATAGCCTTGCAGGATCACGGTGATAAAGTTTCCTTCAGAAATATCAAGATCCGCGTATTGAAATAACAACAACAGTGCCTGAGGATATACATCTTCAGGCATTTTAATTTCTACCTGTTATGAAACACTCCTATATAGCAATCGCGGTGTTGTTCTGTCTGTTGCTTGCGTGTAAGCAAGACAGATCGCGCGGACGTGTACTCGTCTTCTCCAAAACCAACGGCTTTCGTCACGAATCGATCAGTACTGGCAAAGTTAAACTGATCGAGCTCGGTGCTAAAAATAATTTTGATGTAGATACAACGGAAGATGCCAGCGTTTTCACGGAAGAAAATCTGAAAAAGTATAGCGCGGTTATCTTTCTTAATACAACCAACAACGTACTTGATCTTCAACAGCAAAGTCACTTCAAGCGCTATATACAGGCTGGCGGTGGTTTTGTAGGTATACATGCTGCTGCCGACACGGAGTACGAATGGCCGTGGTATGGCAGATTAGTAGGCGCGTACTTCAAGAGTCACCCGCATATACAGGATGCCACGCTGAAGAAAGTAAAACCTTTCGGACCGAATGCATTACCCGATAGTTGGACACGCAAAGACGAATGGTATAACTACAAGAATATATCAGACGAGATCAACGTGATCTATAACCTGGATGAGACATCCTACCAGGGCGGCCAAAACGGAGCCGAACATCCTATAGCCTGGTATCATGAATTTGATGGCGGCCGTTCATTCTATACCGGTATGGGCCACACGCACGAGAGTTACTCCGACTCGCTATACATGCAACACGTGCTGCAGGGTATACAATATGCGATGGGCGAGAAGGACCTCGACTACTCGAAAGCCACCGCAAAAGTTGCTCCCGAAGACAATCGCTTTACGAAAACGGTTCTGGATTTCAATCTTAATGAACCAACGGAAATGGTGGTACTCAACGATGGTCGCATCATTTTTGTAGAGCGCAAAGGCGATGTAAAATTATACGATCCGAAAGATGGAAAGGTAAACGTAGTCAATACGCTCAATATAGGAACGAAGTTCGAGGATGGTGTGATGGGTATCACAGCGGATCCGGATTTCGATAAGAACCACTGGCTATATATATACTATGCACATCCGGAGAAATCGGCTAACATCTTGTCCAGATTTACCTTTACGGATAAAGTGGACATGGCTTCCGAGAAAGTAATTCTGGAAGTGCCGACACAACGCGAGACCTGCTGCCACACCGGAGGATCGTTGACGTTTGATGCAAAAGGAAACCTGTTCTTATCCACCGGTGATAACACTTCGCCTTTTGAATCGAAGGGATTTAGCCCATCCGATGAGCGTGCCGGACGCAGTCCGTTTGATGCACAGAAGTCATCAGCCAATACCAATGATCTTCGCGGAAAGATCCTGCGCATCCATCCCGAACCCGATGGTACCTATACTATACCGGAAGGAAACCTGTTCGCAAAAGGAGAGCCCGGTACACGCCCGGAAATATATGTGATGGGTTGTCGCAATCCTTATCGAATCTCAGTTGATCAAAAGACGGGTACATTATTCTGGGGTGAAGTTGGTCCGGATGCAGGTGAATCCGATTCACTTCGCGGTCCGCGCGGTCATGATGAAGTCAACATGGCTACCAGGCCGGGTAATTATGGCTGGCCTTATTTTGTAGGTAAGAACTTTGCCTACAGGAAACATGACTTTGCAACCGGAAAGAGCAGCAGCGCATGGGATGCTACAAAGCCACTTAATGAATCTCCTAACAATACAGGTAAGAAAGAATTACCACCTGCTCAACCTGCGTTGATATACTATCCTTATGCAAAGTCAGAAGAGTTTCCCATGCTGAAAGAGGGTGGACGCAACGCTATGGCCGGACCGATATACTATAGCGATCAGTATAAAGGTAAAGACACTGCCTTCCCTGATTACTTCGATGGTAAACTGATTGCCTATGATTGGATGCGTAACGTGATATTTTTAGTGAGTCTTGATACGGCAGGCAAGATCATGGACATGGAACCGTTCATGGCGAACACGGGCTTCAACAACATCATTGATATGTCGTTCGGGCCGGATGGTAAACTATATATGATCGAGTACGGCACGAAGTGGTTTGCACAGAACCTCGATGCACGCCTCGTGCGCATTGACTACAACGGAGGCAATCGCACGCCGGTAGCACAGCTCTCGGTGGATAAACCTTCGGGGTCAGTTCCGTTATCCGTGAAATTCTCTTCGAAAGGAAGTCTTGATTATGATACCGGTGACAGCCTGAGCTATCAGTTGGAAGTAGCCGGCAAGACCTATAACTCCGACAACGGCAACTTCGAAGTAACACTGGACAAGCCGGGAGTATATAATGCTAAATTGAAAGTTACGGATGATAAAGGTAACAGCGCCAATGCCGTTACGCAGGTAACAGCGGGTAACGAACCTGCGGTGATCAAAGCATCCATTGTGGAAGGAAATAAAACGTTCTTCTTCCCGAATACAAAACTGAAATATAGTGTTGAAGTTACCGACAAAGAAGATGGCTCTACAGCAGATGGTAAAATTTCTGCCGATGCTGTCACGATCTCCTTCGACTATATGAAGGGTTTTGACATGACAAAAGTAGCGCAAGGTCACCAGATGCCGACAGCAGAATTGCCGGGTAAAGCACTGATCGCGAAGAGCGATTGTAAATCATGCCACATTATCGATCAGCGTTCTGCCGGGCCAAGCTATAAAGATGTTGCCACCAAGTATAAATCGCAGACCGGTGCTATAGATTACCTGGCCGCTAAAATTATCAAAGGCGGCTCAGGTGTTTGGGGCACCACGGAAATGGCCGCTCACCCGCAGATCAGCGTGGAGGATGCAAAAGAAATGGTAAACTATATATTGTCTTTGGGGGATGAGAAAACTGCGAAAAAACTTCCGCTGAGCGGAACGGTAACAACCGGCAACGAGACCCTGGGAGCATATTTACTCACCATTTCCTATTATGATAAAGGTGCTGCACCGGTTCCTTCCATCGGTACAAATGCCACCGTAGTATTGCGCAGCCCGATGTTGAAAGCAAATGAAGCAACGGATCTGCATATAGTGCGTGTACTCAATTTTGGTGACAACATTGCTCTCGAAAATGTAAAGCACACAGCACACGCAAAATTTGCTGAACTTGATCTCACCGGAGTTAAAAAAGCGAAACTTCTTCCATACCTTGGAGACGATCAGGTAGGTGGTGAAGTGGAGATACACCTGGATAAACCAGATGGAAAATTACTCGGTAAAGCAAAAGTAGCCGGTAAAGGTCTCGTGCCTCAAACCATTAGCCTGGAGACATCCGCCGGATATCACGATTTGTACCTTGTCTTTAAAAATGAAGGTGCAGGAAACAAATCTTTGTTTTATTTTGGTGGTATAGAATTGTTAAACAAATAGGAGCCCATTAAATAAACCTACAACCATGAAAAGAAGAGAGTTTGTACAAACAGCATCGTTCGCGGCAGCGGGCCTTCTTTCGCTACCTACCTTTTTGGCAGCGGGCAAAGTAAAGGCGGCATCCAGTCTCGGACTGCAATTGTATACATTGCGCGATACTATACCCAACGATCCAAAGGGTGTGTTACAGAAAGTTGCCAGCTTCGGCTATAAGGAATTGGAAACTTATGGCTATAACAATGGCAAGATTTTCGGAATGGAATTCGCAGAATTCGGTAAATATGTAAAGAGCCTCGGTATGAAAGTAACGAGCGGTCACTACGGCTGGGACATTGTAAGAGGCAACTGGGAGAAGGCTGTTACGGATGCAAAATCTATCGGTCAGTCATTTATGGTTGTACCCTGGATCGCGCAGGAAGAACGCGGCTCGATCGAGAGCTTCAAGAAGCTTTGTGGCGAGTTGAACAAAGCCGGTGAGATCTGTAACAAGCACGGTATACGCCTGGGCTATCACAACCACGCCTTTGAGTTCGAACAAGTTGACGGACAGATACCATACGATGTTATGCTGGCCGAACTTGATCCGAAGAAAGTAGGCATGGAGATGGATATCTTCTGGGTTGTAAATGCCGGTCTTGATCCGATCAAATATTTTGAGAAGCACCCAGGTCGCTTCGAGCAGTGGCATGTAAAAGATATGAGCAAGGAAGATCGTAACCGTAATGCCGATGTAGGTACCGGTACAATCGACTGGAAAGCAATCTTCGCCAAAGCAAAACAATCCGGTATGAAGCACTACTATGTAGAGCAGGAGTCATATCCGGGGGCACCGATCGATAGTGTTGGTGCCAGCGCCAAGTACCTGAAAACAATATTGTAATTTTCTGTACTTTCAGATAGTAAAGATGTCGGGTGTAAATGCCCGACATTTTTGTTTTATACCGATAGCTATTTTACTTTGACACCACGTTTCACCTTATCGATACACTATGCGTGTTGTCAACTTCATTCTGGCCATTATGTTCCTGGGCTTTGCCTTTTTACAACTCAATGATCCTGATCCTGCTCTCTGGATTGTGATCTACGGAGTAATGGCCGTGTTCTGCATTACTGCCATGTTCGAAGTTTACTCACGCAAGGCCATTCTCGCGGTGATGATCATTTATGGCATCTATAGCCTGTTCTATATACCCGGAGTAATGGAATGGCTGCAGCAGGAAGATCGGTCAGCCCTGTTTGATGATGTGGCAAAAATGGAACACCTCTACATCGAAGAGTCGCGCGAATTCCTCGGCCTTCTTATTTGTATTGTTGTGCTGGCATTCTACCTGTATCGCTCCGGTAAGCGGAGTAAGTAAAGGAGCAGCCTATAGCGGGTAACAACAGTGTGAACCTACTGTGAATCATATTCATGCAACAAGTAATCTTAATATTAAAATCAATTTTGTCTACAGGATCAATTAACGCAAATCTTCCGGTAATCCTTTTCAATTTATTATCTTCATGTCTTTATGAGAAGAATTTTTGTGTTCCTTTTTACAGTCGGCCTGCTGGCATGCTGTTCTAGATCAAAAGAGAAAATTCCACCAGTAATGCCTATGGAAAAGTCTTCAGGGAAGGTTGTCATATACCAGCTCATGACACGCCTTTTTGGAAATAAAAATACAACGAACAAACCCTATGGTACCATCGAAGAAAATGGTGTGGGTAAGTTTAACGATATTAATCCGGCTGCACTGCGGTCGTTAAAAACAATGGGCATCACGCACGTGTGGTATACCGGTGTTATTGAACATGCTGTACTGACAGACTATACGAAATATGGTATAGCACTGGACGATGCCGATGTAGTGAAAGGACGTGCCGGATCACCGTATGCTATCAAAGATTACTACGATGTTAATCCCGATCTGGCCAACGATGTTGCCAATCGCATGACTGAGTTTGAACACCTGGTAGATCGCACGCATGCCGAAGGTTTAAAAGTGATCATCGACTTTGTACCGAACCATGTAGCGCGCTCCTATAAATCGGATAAGAAACCGGCCGGTGTAAAAGACCTCGGTGAAACCGATGATAAAAATGTAGCGTTCAGTGCCTCGAATAATTTTTACTATTTACCCGGACAATCATTCCATGTACCGGCAGGCTATAAACCGCTTGGCCCGAATGCATTCCCCACGCTTGATGGTAAATATGATGAGACACCTGCGAAAGTTACGGGCAACGATCAGTTTACAGCAAGCCCTGGAGTAAACGAATGGTTTGAGACCGTAAAACTGAATTACGGTGTAGACATTCAGAACGGGCGCAGAACATTTTTCGATCCGGTGCCTGACACGTGGGTAAAGATGAAAGATATACTGGTGTTCTGGGCGAATAAAAAAGTCGATGGCTTTCGCTGCGATATGGCCGAGATGGTGCCGGTTGAATTCTGGAACTGGGCTATACCACAGGTGAAGGAAGTAAATAAAGATATAGTCTTCATTGCCGAGATATATAACCCGGCACAGTACAACAACTACATCAACAACGGTCAGTTCGATTACCTGTATGATAAGGTGCAGCTATACGATACATTGCGTTTACTGGTGCGCGGTGAGCGTAGCACAGCTGATATCCATGCTATATACCAGACACAGGAGAATATACACCCGAACATGCTGCACTTCCTGGAGAACCACGATGAACAACGCATCGCGTCACCGTTCTTCGCGGGCGATCCGTGGAAAGCTATACCAGCCATGGTGATCAGCGCTACATTGGACAATGGTCCGGTAATGATATACTTTGGACAAGAGGTAGGAGAGGCCGGTGCCGGTGCCGAAGGATTTTCAAGTGAAGATGGTCGCACCACCATCTTTGATTACTGGGGTGTACCTCAACATCAGAAATGGATGAACGGTGGCAAGTTCGATGGCGACTCGCTGTCGATGGAACAGAAACAGCTTCGTTCATTCTATAGCGACCTGTTAACGCTGTCCTCTAAAAATCCTGCGCTGGTGGATGGTGAATATGCAGACCTGACAGCATCCAATATAGCAGCTGGTAATTTTACCGATAAAGTACACGCCTTTATGCGCTTCGCTGGCGAGGAACGGTTGCTGATACTGACGAGCTTTAACGCTGCACCGCTCCCGGTAAAAGTGCAGGTGCCCAAAGATATATTTACCCGTGCCGGATTAGACCCGGCCGCAAACTATATAGCCCGCGACTTGTTATGGAGGGAGGCAGAGGTTGGTTTCGACCAGAACCTCGCGTTTCAATTAACACTGAAACCCTATAGCTCGTTTATCTTCAAGATAAAATAGGGCAGGGTATATAATTATGGATATATAAAAAGTATAGAACGCTACCCGATTGATAGTAAACGTTCATTAAAAATTAGCCCGATGCAAGAACACAGAGGACAGTCCAGAGTAATGATTGAAAACGTGCAGCCGCAGGTAGACGGAGGGTTGTACGCGGCAAAGCGAACCGTTGGTGAACGGGTAGATGTTACGGCTGATATATTTGGCGATGGTCATGATCACATCCGCGCGCACGTATGGTATAAACGCGATGGTGATGCCGAATGGAGTATTGTGGAGATGCTGCCTGTAATGAACGATTCATGGAAGGGTTCTTTTTACGTGCAGCAAAGAGGTATATATCTGTTTACTGTGGTAGCGTGGGTAGATCATCTCGAAACCTGGTATGACGGATTCAAAAAGAAAGCAGCTGCGCATGTTGATGTAAGAACAGAATTGCTCGAAGGCGTTATCATGCTGAAGAAACTCGCTGGCGATAGGAATAATGAACTGCAGCACGCAGCTAAAAAACTCGAAGAGCACTATAACGCAGCCGTGGAGCATGTACTCAGCGAAGAGTTTAAAGAAATCGTGCATCATTACCCGCTTATTGAATTCGAAACACAGTATGATAAAGTACTGCCGGTGGTAGTAGAGCATAAAAAAGCAAACTTCTCTACCTGGTATGAATTGTTTCCACGGTCCGCATCGCTCGAAGGTAAACACGGAACGTTTCAGGATGTTATCAAACTGTTGCCGCGTGTAGCGTCCATGGGTTTTGATGTACTGTATCTTCCGCCTATACATCCTATCGGTAAAGTAAACCGCAAGGGTAAAAATAACAATGTAAAGTCAGAGCCGGGCGAACCGGGTTCACCGTGGGCCATTGGCAGTGATGAAGGTGGACATAAATCTATACTCCCGGAGCTGGGCACGTTAGACGATTACAAACGACTGATCCAGGAGGCAAAAAAATATCACATCGATATAGCACTAGATCTTGCGTTTCAATGCGCGCCCGATCATCCGTATGTAAAAGAACATCCCCAGTGGTTCAAACAACGTCCGGATGGAACGATACAGTATGCTGAAAATCCCCCGAAGAAATACCAGGATATATACCCTTTTAATTTTGAGACAGACGACTGGATAGCGCTGTGGCAGGAGTTGAAATCGGTGATCACCTTCTGGATCGATCAGGGCGTACAAATATTCCGTGTCGATAATCCACATACCAAGCCTATACCATTCTGGCAGTGGGCAATTGCCGAAGTGAATAAACTATATCCGGATATAATCTTCTTATCAGAAGCATTTACACGTCCGCGAATCATGGCTTCGCTTGCCAAGATCGGGTTCACACAAGGTTATACATACTTTACCTGGCGCGTGAGTAAAGCCGAGCTGACGGAGTATATGAATGAGCTGGTATACGGCCCATCGCGCAATTACTTCCGTCCGAATTTCTGGCCGAACACACCGGATATACTTCCGTGGCATTTGCAGCACCAGGGAGAGAATGTATTTATCATCCGCTTTGCACTGGCCGCTACATTGTCATCCAACTATGGTATGTATGGTCCGGCCTACGAGTTCTACGACAACGTGCCGACGGAAGGCAAAGAAGAATACTATAATTCCGAGAAATACGAAATCAAGCAGCACGACTGGAAGCGCACCAATCGAATGACCGACATCATTACGATTGTAAACCGCGCGCGTAAAGAACATGCCGCTCTTCAATCAACCTGGAACATTCATTTCTGTTTTATCGAGAATCCGAACCTCTTCGCGTATCTCAAAGCTACAGATGATCTTTCCAGCATTATACTCGTTGTGGTAAATCTCGATCCGCATGGCCGTCAGTCAGGCTATGTACAATTACCCAAGCACATTCTGAACATCGGTGATCGCGTCAATGTAAAACTGCATGACCTGATGACGGATGATCACTATACCTGGACACAGGAGTGGAACTATGTGGAGATCGATCCCTATAAAATGCCATTTCATTTGTTCAGACTGGCAGTACACGAATCATATATGTAACACATGAGTACACCTATCAAATCCGGAGAACCTCTTTGGTTTAAGGACGCAGTCATTTACGAAGTATCGGTTCGCGCATTTTACGATAGCAATGGCGATGGTATAGGAGATTTTCCCGGGTTGATCCAGAAGCTGGATTATCTCGAAGATCTTGGTATCAATACCTTGTGGTTACTGCCATTCTATCCATCACCGTTAAAAGATGATGGCTTTGACGTGTCCGATCATACCGATGTCCATCCGGATTATGGTACACTCGCTGACTTCAAACAATTTCTGAAAGAAGCACACCGCAGAGGTATACGCGTTATCATTGAACTTATACTCAATCATACGTCCGATCAGCATCCGTGGTTCAAGCGCTCGCGCAAAGCGAAGGCAGGCTCACGCTATCGCGATCTCTATGTATGGAGTGATACGACCGATCGCTACAAAGAAGCGCGTGTCATGTTCTCCGATGCCGAAGCATCCAACTGGACATGGGACACCGAAGCGCGCGCCTACTACTGGCATCGTTTCTACCGCCATCAACCCGAGTTGAACTTCGAGAATGCCGAAGTACAAATGGAAATGATCAAGGTGGTTGACTTCTGGATGAAGTTAGGTGTGGATGGATTTCGCTTAGGCTCGGTTGCTTTTCTCTTCGAAGAAGAAGGTACCAGCTGCGAGAACCTTCCGCAGACACACGTGTTCCTCAAGAAGCTTCGTGCGCACATCGATAAGAACTATAAAGATAAAGTACTCATTGCCGAAGCCAACCTCTGGCCTGAAGATGCAGCAACTTACTTTGGTGGAGGTGAAGAGTGCCACATGAACTTTAACTTTCCCCTGATGCCGCGCATGTTCCTCGCGCTGCGTACAGAAGACAGTTACCCGATTGTTGACATCATTGAGCAAACGCCTGTAACACCTCCCAATTGCCAGTGGGTTGTTTTCCTCCGGAACCACGATGAACTCGGTTTGGAAATGGTAACGGAAGAAGAGAAAGATTATTTACTCAAAGCCTATGCGAGCGATCCGAACTCCAAAGTAAATACCGGTATACGCAGACGTTTGGCTCCCATGCTGAACAACGATCGCAGAAAGATCGAGCTTTTATATACTATATTATTTTCATTGCCCGGTACACCAGTTATATACTATGGCGATGAAATCGGTATGGGCGATAATATATACCTGGGCGATCGCTTTGGTGTACGCACGCCCATGCAGTGGAACATGAACCTCAACGCAGGTTTCTCTACCGCGAACCCGCAGCGCTTGTTCCTGCCCATTATTACCGACCCGGTATATCGTTATGAATCTGTAAACGTGGCTACTGAAGAAGAGAATCCTTCTTCGCTGCTATGGTGGTTAAAACACGTTATGGCTATGCGCAAACGCCTCAATATCTTCGGACGAGGCACCATGAAATTTATTGAGAGTAACAACGCCAAAGTGCTGGCCTTTGCGCGTACCGATGAGAAGCAACAGATCATCGTTGTGGCAAACCTTTCACAGTTTTCGCAGGCCGCTATATTGAATCTGGCCGAGTTCAGAGATTGTGATATGACGGAAGCATTCAGTCAGAATCGTTTCATGAATGTAGGCGATGGTGATTACCCGATTACCATTGGTCCTTATGGATACTTCTGGTTCCAGGCTGATACACCGGAGAAGAAAGAGAAAGCCGATGCCAGCGGAGAGTTACCGCTGATACGCACCGATATATCGTGGGAACGTTTACTCGATAACTATAACGAAGTACGTAACCTGGAACGAAAAATTCTGCCACCGTTCATGCGTAAGTGCCGGTGGTTTGGCGGTAAAGCAAAAGTGATCAGCAAGATCGCTATTCATAAAACTATACCGATGAAGGTGGAGGGTGATACGCATTACCTCACCATCATCGAAGTACATTACGTGCAGCGTTTGCCAGAGCTATATTTCCTGCCGCTCACCTTTGTGCCGTCTGATAATATCCTCGAGCGCGTGGAATATACCGTGCAAAGTGTAGTGTGCCGTGCCGAGATACAGGGCCGTTCCGGCTTTATCATGGATAGCAGTTACGATAAAGTTTTCCGCGACTTCCTGTTCATGAGCATGGAGAAAGAAGTGCGGTTGAAAGATGACAGTGGTGGCGAACTTGAATTCAACTCAAGTGTATTTGCCAAACTGGGCAAGAATAAAAAAGTAGACTCGAAGATCCTGAAGACCGATCAGAGTAACACCGCGATCATCTATAATGACGAGTACTTCTTCAAGTTCTATCGTAAATTGGAGAAAGAGATTAATCCTGATCTGGAAATTATCCGCTTCTTATCCGAGCATACTACATTTCAGAACTGTCCTAAATATGCGGGCAGCATTGAGTATCACGATAGCGAAGGCAACACGATTGTATTCGGATTGCTGCAGGAGAAAGTAGAGAACCAGGGTGAAGCGTGGGCGATGTCTGTGGATTCAGTCGGGCGTTTCTATGAGCGTGTAATGGCGAAAGGTAAAGCAGTAAAATTACCCAAGCTCATCAACCGTTCTGCTATAAAATTTGAAGACTCACCGGAGATCATACAGGAGTTGATTGGTCGTGGTTTCTATGAACGCATTGTGCGTTTAGGACAACGCACTGCCGAGATGCATATAGCGCTCGCGTCTGATGCATCAAACCCTGCTTTTACAACCGAGAAGTTTACAGCAAACTACCAGCGCTCCATGTATTCATCGTTGCGTAAAATGGTGCGCGATCGTTTCAGCCTGCTGGAGGCTACATTGCCCAAACTTGATCCGCAGGTACAGGAGCTTGCTAAAAAGATACTCGCACTGGAAGATGATATACTCGAGTGCTTCAGCGAAATATACCAGGTAAAGATTACAGCCGTTAAAACACGTATCCACGGCGATTACCATTTGGGACAAGTGTTGTTTACGGGTAAAGATTTTGTGATCATTGATTTCGAGGGCGAACCGGGGCTGGCTTTCAGTGAAAGACGTTTGAAACGCAGTCCGCTGAAAGACGTAGCGGGTATGATGCGCTCCATTCACTATGCAGCCTTCGGAAAAATATTGCTCAACGAAAATTACCGCGACCGCGACCTGGAGTTCCTGGAATCATGGGCAGAACAGTGGCAACACTATATCGGGCGCTATTATTTAGGATCCTACATGGATCGTATGGGAATGGGCACGGTATTATCGGAAGAGCATGATATCCTGCTGAGGACATTTCTACTCGAAAAGGCGATCTATGAACTTGGCTATGAGCTGAACGGTCGTCCGGATTGGACAGTAATTCCACTGCGGGGGATTTACTATCACATGAAGCGGTTCCAGGAGGAGAAGGAGGAGAGGAAGGAGACAAGGAAGAAGTGAAGAATTTAGAAGAATTCAGAAGTAAGAAGTAAGATATTAAGAAGTAAGAAGTAAGAAGTAAGAAGTAAGAAGTAAGAAGTAAGAAGTAAGAAGTAAGATATATAGCAGGGTGAGGAGGGATGTGCGAGCTGAATGGTATAGCGACTCTTACTTTTGTATTGGTAATTTTTTTAGAAGCAATCCACGGCACCATGGCAAAGAAAACGAAACAGACTGAAAGCACTCCGGTAGTTGATGACGGGCATTTCAGTTTATTTACAGAGTATGATATATACCTGTTCAAATCAGGTAAACATTACAAGTTGTATGAAAAGATGGGTGCGCACGTTGTTACACACAACGGTGTGGAAGGAACCTACTTCGCGGTGTGGGCTCCGAATGCTCGGGTGGTATCGGTAATCGGATATTTCAACCACTGGCGTGATGGTGTACATAAACTCAGTGCACGCTGGGATCACTCCGGTGTATGGGAAGGTTTCTTTCCGGATATAAAACATGGCGAGGCCTATAAATACGCTATATATTCCAATACAGGCGACTTTGTAGAGAAGGCTGATCCGTTTGCCGCGTATGCAGAAACTCCGCCTCGCACGGCTTCTATTGTGTGGGAGCCCAAGTATGAATGGAAAGACCAGGAGTGGCTGGAACACCGCAGACAACTCGCGGGTAAACCGAAGCCTTACTCGGTTTATGAAGTACACTTTGGTTCGTGGAGGCGCAAGACGGAAGAGAACAACCGCGCATTGACGTATCCGGAGATGGCGCATGAACTCGTGGACTATGTAAAGGATCTGGGCTTTACGCACGTGGAGTTTCTTCCGTTGATGGAACACCCGTTCTATGGCTCATGGGGCTATCAGCTCACAGGATATTTTGCTCCGACAAGTCGCTATGGTAGTCCGGAGGATTTCATGTATATGGTGGATTGTTTCCATCGGGCCGGTATAGGTGTTATACTCGATTGGGTGCCTTCTCATTTTCCGGGCGATGCACACGGCCTCTATAAATTTGATGGCACGCATCTCTATGAACATGCCGATCCACGAAAAGGATTTCACCCCGACTGGAAGAGCTATATATTTAACTATGGTCGTAATGAAGTCCGGTCGTTCCTCATTAGCAATGCGATGTTCTGGATGGAGCGTTATCACATTGACGGACTTCGCGTAGATGCTGTGGCATCCATGCTATACCTCGATTACTCGCGCAAGGATGGCGAGTGGATTGCGAATGAATACGGAGGTAATGAAAACCTCGAAGCGATATCGTTCCTGAAAGAGATGAACGAAGCGGTGTATAAAGATTTTCCCGATGCTGTAACGATCGCGGAAGAGTCAACTTCGTGGACGGGTGTCTCAAGGCCAACCTATATCGGTGGGCTCGGCTTCGGACAAAAATGGATGATGGGATGGATGCATGATACGCTTCACTTTTTCCAACTTGATCCCGTTCATCGCAAGTATCATCACAATGAAATCACATTTAGTATAATTTACGCGTTCACCGAAAACTTCATGTTGCCGCTGTCGCACGATGAAGTGGTGCATGGCAAAGGATCTATACTCGGAAAAATGCCGGGTGACGAGTGGCGTAAGTTTGCCAACCTGCGTTTGCTGTATGGCTATATGTTCATGCACCCCGGAACAAAACTTTTGTTCATGGGAGGTGAATTTGGACAATCATCGGAGTGGTCGCATGAGCGGAGTCTCGACTGGCATTTGCTGCAATACGATGTACACAAAGGTGTGCAGACGCTGATGCGCGACCTCAACGCGTTCTATAAAAACGAACCAGCTCTCTACCAGCACGCATTTGATAACAAAGGTTTCCGATGGATCGACTATGGCGATCGCGACAACAGTGTGATCGCTTTCCAACGTTTGAGTGATCATAAAGAAGACTTGCTCGTGGTGGTGTGTAATTTTACTCCGGAGGTTCGTTATCACTATCGTATCGGTGTACCGTATCGCGGACAGTGGAAAGAAGTATTCAATTCTGATCTGAAACGTTATAACGGAGGTGATGTAATAAATTCAGGTTTAATACCAACTTCGCCAGTTAAATATCATGGGCAGGATTACTCCATTTCATTAACTTTACCTCCGCTCGCGATCACGGTTCTGAAGCTCGAAAGAGAATTGAACGAGTTTGAGCTGAAAGACATTGGAACATAAATAGATTTATCCGTTAGCTGTTAAACGTTGGTCGCGCGCGTCAGCAGGAAGAGTGAAGAGGAAAATCTTCCGCTATATATACCACACGCACACCCGTAGAACGATTAACGGATAACGACTAACGATTTTGGAAAAGTACATTTGTATTCACGGACATTTTTACCAGCCACCCCGTGAAAATGCCTGGCTAGAGGTAATTGAGGTCCAGGATTCAGCACATCCCTATCACGACTGGAATGAACGCATCTCGGCAGAGTGTTATGGGCCCAACGCGGCTTCGCGTATACTCAACGAGAAGGGCGTTATCAAAAATATAATCAATAATTACTCGCGCATCAGTTTTAACTTCGGTGCTACGTTGCTCTCGTGGATGCAGGTATATGATCGAGAAACATACGATGCTATCATTGAAGCCGATCGCGAAAGCGTGAAGAACTTTGGAGGCCATGGTTCTGCCATGGCGCAGGTATATAATCACATCATTCTTCCGTTAGCGAATAAGCGCGATAAAGAGACACAGATCATCTGGGGCATCCGCGATTTCATTTCGCGCTTCGGACGTTTGCCCGAAGGCATGTGGCTCGCGGAGACAGCGGTAGATGTAGAGTCGCTGGAGCTGCTTGTAAAACATGGAATCAAATTTACCGTACTCGCGCCACGCCAGGCTAAAGCTATACGCAAACTCGGTGATACCAAATGGAGCGATGTTACAACGGAGAGCCTGGACACACGAAGACCCTATACCTGTAAATTACCTTCCGGGAAAAGTATAGCGCTATTCTTTTACGATGGACAGATCGCACAGGGTGTAGCCTTTGATGGCCTGCTATACGATGGTAAAAAGTTTGCCGATCGTTTACTCGGGTCGTTTGCTGATCGCAGTGAAGCACAACTTGTACATATTGCTACGGATGGCGAAACGTACGGTCATCATCACAAACACGGCGACATGGCGTTGGCGTTTTGTCTTGATCATATTGAGCGGAATTCCGAATCGAGTCTCACCAACTACGCAGAATTCCTCGCGAAATTTCCACCGGTTTACGAAGCCATGATTCACGAAAACAGTTCGTGGAGTTGTGTGCATGGTGTAGAGCGCTGGCGTAATGACTGCGGCTGTAATTCAGGAGGTAAACCGAACTGGAATCAACGCTGGCGTAAACCGCTACGCGAATCATTGGACTGGCTGCGCGATGAGCTCGGATTGATCTTCGAACGCGAAGCTTCCAAAGTATTGAAAGATCCCTGGAAAGCACGCGAAGACTATATCAATGTTATACTCGAGCGAAACGATGATAACATTCGAAAATTTTTAAAAGAACATTGCCTGCGCGATGTGGAGCAGAACCATGTACTCCGCCTCATGGAAGTACAGCGTCATGCCATGCTGATGTATACCAGTTGTGGCTGGTTCTTTGATGAGATCTCCGGCATTGAGACAACGCAGATCATGCAGTACGCATGTCGCGCGATACAGTTGGTGAGTCAGATCAGCGAGACACACCTCGAAGAAGATTTCCTCAAACGACTTGTAACAGCACCCAGCAATGTGTCTTCGCTGGAGAACGGTGCGCAGATATACCGCAAGTATGTACTGCCTGCTAAAACAAACCTGCAGCGTGTGGGTATGCACTATGCTGTGGCTTCCATCTTTGAAGAAGATCCCGAATCATTCCCGGTATTCAACTATACTACGCAAAATGAAATCTTTATTCGTAAAGAGGCCGGTGAACAAAAGCTTGTGATAGGGGTAACGCGTGTACGCTCGAATGTAACACGTTCGCAGAAGAAGTTCGCGTTTGCCGTTATATACATGGGCCAGCATAATATTATCGGTAATATATCCCTGGATATGGATGCCGATATATTTACAACGATGCAGGAACAGGTCGTAAAAGCATTTGACGAAGGTCGTCTCGGAGATATTATCGGGTTGATGCAAACATACTTTGGCTCAGAGAAATATACCATCTGGCAATTGTTCCAGGATGAGAAGCGGAAGGTATTCAACCTGATCACGCAGCAGAGTATGAATGACCTTGAAGAATCGCTGCGCAGAATATACAACCGCGATTACCCGCTGGTAAATGCACTTGCCAACAACGATACGCCTATACCAAACGCGTACCGAACTACCTTTGAGTATATATTGAATGCCGACCTGGTTCGTTGTTTCCAAACCGACAAGATTAACATACGCCAGGTGGAGCGCATCATGAGTGAGTTGTCCAAATGGAAACTCGCCATTGAAGACACCGGAAGGGTAGAGCGACTGGCTGGTGAAAGTATATTCAAGGAATTGAAACGTATCCATGCCGAAGGCCAGACGATAAGACGTATTGAACGCCTGAACCGGTTGTTCCCGCTGTTGCGTGATTTCAAGATCAACCCGAATCTGTATAAGACACAAAATCTTTATTTCGAAATGTCGGTGCAGCATAAGGAACATAACGGTCATACCGCAGAGTGGATCAAACAGTTCGGACTGTTGGGCGACAATCTGGGCGTTAAAGTCGATTAGTTTGCAGGAGCGAAACGTTATTACTAATTTTTAGTGTGAATACACACGATCCTCAAACGTTCCGTAAACGTATAGCGGCAATAGTCGCTATGCTGCTGGTTGTTCATGTATTGCTTTGTATATATTTTACGGTAACACCGCGAAAATATATACTGCATGCCAGCTCGCTGGGATTGCTGTATCATCGCGTATTTCTCATCGGACCATTCTTTACGGAAGATCGTATCGCTTCATCCACCCACCTATACATGCGTTATAAGGTAAAAGGAGGCTCCTGGTCTGAATTTTCCTGCTATACAGATCGGGTACATCGTGAGGGGAGGCCTATATTACTTCACTACAACGACTTACGACACGATGATCTGCTGCGCTACTTCGCAAAAGCCTATCGGCCTGCTAAAACCACCAGCGAAAAATTGAATGCACAACTCTGTCTTTTGAATCGCTATAGTATATCCGAACTGATACCGAAGGAGCGCGCTATAGATTCCTTAAACCTTCTGTATGTTCATAACTCCTTCCTGCAGAAACATGCAATAGGCAAATCGGATACTATATGGAATGTAACGTTTAATCCAGACCGTTGTGTTGTTCGCTGAATTTATAACACGCCTGTCATCTGCAAGGCATAACCAGAAAGCAGTGACAGTCTTCTGCAAGGCCATGCTTGTATTCGCATTGGTAAAGATTCTTTTTATCTGGAATACATCGCTCACCCTTGTATCGTATTACGAGTTTGCTACGCCGGGTTCGCTCATCGGAAAAATAATTTTTCTTCCATCGGTATTGGCTAATGATCATTTGAATCTGATATATATAGCTTTCATGGCTGTACTGATTATTCTTGTAATTCTTCCGTGGAATTATATATCAGGAATACTATTTTTCTGGATTATCTTTAACCTATACAGGCTCAATATTCCAGTGATGAATGGCTCGGATAATGTTCAGCTTGTACTGGCCGGTTGTATGGTGTTCATGACCGTGCGGCCATACATAAAACATTCTATACTTTCAGATTTACAGGCAACAAGTTTTAATGCAGCCGTCATCCTGGCTCAATTGATCGTAGTATGTATATACTTTATTTCCGGGTGGGATAAACTGGTAACAGAGTCGTGGCGAACGGGAGAAGCCATTGCTATGATCGCCCAACGCGAGCAGCAGGTAGGAGTGTGGGGAAGTGCTATAGTTGAAAATGCGTTGGTTAACGGTATGCTGTCCTGGACAACGATCATCTTTGAGCTGGCTTTTGCAATACTCATCTGGTTCAGAAGATTCCGATTTCCCTTATTGATTATGGGAGTGATGTTTCATCTTATCATAGCATTTACCCTTACACTATACGATTTCTCGTTCGTCATGATCGCATCATACTTTATATTTCTCACCGATGAGGACTACACTAAGATGATCAGAAATCTTTCCGTATTTGCTTAGCCATCAGGATACCCGTTGATTGTACTAAAATAACAATAATTATATACTATACTAAATTGTTACTGGTGATATTTATATGCTATTTTTTTTGATAAATAAAAAATGATTTTCGGTAATCTGTTTCTGTAAATCAATTGATCTTTGTCCTGTCAGAATCGTGGGGAGTGAATCGTGTTCTCCCTTAAAAATAGTAGCAGTATATGTTAAACAGGGGGCGCAATATTCTGGCAGAAGTTTCAAATGCAGTAAATGATGGTGAATACTTCTTTTGTAATGTTTATGCGTGAAATCAATATTTAAATCGTTATTCGTTTTTTATCTGTTTTGTTAAAAATATATCCCATTATTTTATTTTTCGTTGTCTGTGAAGAGCGTTCTTATTTGATGTAGTCTCTCTGATGTCGGATAAGTTGTGCGAAATATATAGGAATGTTCCAGCCGTGCTATTATTCATACGCGGTATACTTAGGGTATATAGTATTATTTTTTTTTTTTTGTTAAGTATAAATACGGATACTCCTCTGTGCAATTAACCTGAATAGTTTATTGATAAAGAATGTTTTCATTTGTATAGGTAATATATAGATGATGGATGATTCTATTAAATATATACTAGTAATAGGTTTTATATAAATAAAGTAATTGATAATATAATACGTATGAAACTGCAACCTGAAACAACCTGCCGCGCGATATTGGCGCTTTTGTTAATCATGCCATTGGTGGTATCTGCCCAGAATGAAAAGTTCCATGCGATTTTCCTTTATAAGTTTATTGACAATGTTAACTGGCCGGATTCTAGGAAAGAACTTCGGGTGGGTATAATTGGTGATACCAAAGTGCTTGATGAATTTCAGAAAATTCTGAAGGCGAGATCAGTGAGTAATCTTATCGCACAGAAGATCACGGTGTCCGAAGTGTCAACTTGTGATGTAGTTTTTGTACCTGAAACACATAACGCTGTTTTTAACAGGGTTATGGAGAATGTTAAATCGAAAAGTATACTGGTAATTACGGAAGAACCGGATTTTGTGAGGAAGGGCGCAGGTATAAGCTTCCTGCAAGGAGAAGATAAGCTGGGATTCATTGTTAATAAGCATGCTCTGGATGAAAAGGGATTAAAGGTGTCGACTTTACTGCTAACTCTTGGAAAAGAAATTTAAGTACATATTTATTATATATTGATTATGAAACAACTCTACATTGTTTTCGTTCGAAGGGTAATTATTCCAGCGGCAGCATGCTTTTTTATTTTAAGCGGGCCTTCTTTGTTGGCGCAGGAGCAAGCAGATAAAGCTGAGGTTTCCGATGAGGAACTGTACGATATGTCTCTGGAAGAATTGCTGCACGCAAAAATAACTACAGCCTCCAAGTCAGAAGAGACGGTGCGCGATGCACCAGCGGTTGTCTCCGTAGTAACGGCCCGGGAAATTGAATCGTATGGCGCAGCCAACCTCGCTGAAGTACTTGATCGCGTAGCCGGACTATATATGATGGGATCTTATGTGCTGACGAACAATATGCCTGTGATACGCGGAGAGACCAATGCACATTGGTCCACCAAAGTATTGGTACTGATCGATGGCCGACCCTATCGTGATAGTTATCTTGGCGGAAACCAGGTTGAGATTTTTAATGTATATCCACTCAATGTTGTTGAGAGGGTTGAAGTTATACGCGGTCCGGGCTCTGTGTTATATGGTACCAACGCGTTTACAGGCGTGATCAATGTAATTCTGAAAAAATCGACTGAAAATAATTTTCAAACCACGACACGATACGGAAGTTTCAATACGCGTCAAACGGCAATCTCAGCAGGTGTCAAGCATAAACATCTTGTTGTAGATGCCAGTATAAATTTTTATAGTACTGACGGATGGAAATTTACGGCCCGGGATGAAAATGCGATCATCAGAAGCAAACGTAACCCGGTCTATGATTCTATTATCAATCCGGCCCGTACAATTTATCTGGATCGTACTGGTCTTGGGGCTGTTGTAAGCAGTTCATATAAAGGATTTACATTGAATACCTTTTACGGCCACACACGTCTTCAATCCATGCCCAATGCAGCCCAATGGTTCGTGCCGGTAGGTGGCGGTGTCAATGCTACACCTATAACATTCGAAGCCTATACCAGTAAACTATTTGCAGACGTAGGCTATAGTAAAGATGTTACGCCATACTACGCTACATCCATCAATGTAACATTCAACCGGACCTCCTTTGATATTGCACGCGCTGATTTTAAAAACAAGCCGGTCATCACCGCGAGTAACGATATTCTTACAGAATGGTCTAACAACCTGAAGCTCCATAATAAATTAAAGGCCATCGTTGGTTTAGTGATGAATAACCAACGTGGTAATGCATTGGATAAAACAAAAAATGCAGACGGTACAGCATTTTCGAATAACAGGGAATTTGTAAATCCGGACGGGTATTACTTTGTGCCTGATTGGAATGAAACCTGGTATAGTGGTTATGCTCAACTCGCATATTCTCCTTTCAATTTTCTGAAAATTGTTGCCGGAGCGCAGGCCAATAAAGTTACCGGAGTTGATTTGAAATATAGTCCTCGCATTGCAGCGATCATACAGACGAAGCGAGGCTTAGGTGGTAAATTACTTTATGGTAGCGCTTTTCGCTCAGCAACTCCCGGTGGCGAGAAAGCCATTGATGTACCGGGTGTAATTCGTGGCAATCCCAATCTATTGCCGGAAGTAATTAATACATCTGAAGTTCAATTCTTTTTAGTGAAAAAGAAGTTCGAGGCTTCGGTCAATTATTTCTATAGCGATCAGTCCAACCAAATTGTACGAACATCGGCCGCAGATCCTTCAAATGAAATTCCGAACACGCCTCAGTTTGTGAACAGAGGTAACCAGAATTCGCATGGTATAGAGGCGGAAACGAAATTTTATATTTCGTCACGATGGAGTGGTTTAGCATCTTTTGCATCGCAGACTACTGAAAATGATTTGGGCTATAAAGATTATTCTGGTACGCCGTTATATATGGGCAAACTCGGTGTAAACTATAAGAATATCCGAGGCCTGCAGGTAAGTGTTTTCAACTCATATTACAGTAAAGGAGGAAATATACGCGCTAAGTTTTCTTCCGAGAATGTGCCCAACAATTTCTCTGGAAGACCTGTAGATGCCAATCCTAAAGTAAAGGCATTCAACTACCTTACGGCAAATGTACAATTGTCGCTTCGTGAGTTCCTGGAGAAATCGAATATGCCAGATATAACTCTGTTCTGCTACGGCATTAACCTCCTGGATCAGAAAATTTACTATCCTGAATTTGCACGCAGGAATATAAACTCGTATCCCGGAAGGTCAGGATTTAATATCCACACAGGCGTTACAATGAAGATGTAGTATAAAAAGAAACAGTGCCGGTTACAATAGTCGGCACTGTTTCTTTTATACCGTTATGTGATATTAAACACAATATCAAAATCTGTTGATAACATACTACTCATAGAATTAAACAACACTTCGGTTTTATTCTACAAGTATATAGGGAGGTACGTATACTGGCCATTTTACATAACCGAAGCTATATAAACATTGGACGCAAGTCTGAACGAGGATAAAAAAAATCCCGGCCTTATGAGACCGGGATTTTTTTTATCCTAAAATTATCGAATACTAATTTCCAAGGTTTGTGTTCAGCAATTGATCATAGATCGGAATTGGCTGCCAGTAAAATGCATGTGTAATATCATCAGGTTTACCGACAAGGGCTTGCTCCGATGCATCGCGATATGAATTTGCTTTGGCTACAGTTTCTGTTCTTTGCAGATCGAACCAGCGCGCAGCGGGTTCACAACCGGCAAATTCCCAGCCACGCTCCACTACCACTGAATCACGGAATGCTGCTGCTGTTAAACCAGTTGTTAAGTTTTTCAAACCGGCACGTGTTCTCACTTCATTAATAGCATCATACGCTGTGGCATCAACACCATCTGCCATAGCCTTAGCTTCTGCATAGGTTAGCAATACTTCAGCATACCGAATGATAGGTACAGTATGGCTGCCAACCCAGTTTGATGTTACGTGGTTAACCGGGTTGAAAGCAGCATCGTCCCTGTATTTCTGGAAGTAAGGATGTTTGTAGGTTGTCTTGGTATAATCAACCGCCTTGGTAGGATCGTTGCCAGGATAATATACCATCTGATAGGTCGCTTCTTTTCGCGGACCACTCGGAAACTTCTTATAAAAATTCAGTTCGCCATAGGCATCACCCCATGCACCTTCATCTTGCGGGCTATAGGCCAGTAGCATCATATTGGTGTTCGGGTAGACAAACTCTGCGATGTTCGTATTGTAGTAAATTCCATATACCGTTTCGCTGCTGAAGTTATTTTCTTTCTTCCATAGAATACTTATATCTACAAGTGCATAACCATATTTGGTTTTGTTGTCAATTACTTCTTTTGCTTTGGCAGCTGCCAGTGCATATTTATCGGTTTGCTTCAGCGGCCATCCGGCCATGGTTAAGTATACATTGGCCAACATGGCTTTTGCCGAACCGGCAGTGGGAGCGATGTTTACACCGTTCTGGAATCTTTTGCTGTCGTCTTTCCAGGTATCCGGTAACAAAGCTTCAGCCTGCTGAAGATCGGAGACGATCTGTGCATATATAGCTTCAACCGATGCATTCTGTGTCGTATAGTCGATTGTTGGCTCAGTAACCAGCGGAATCTCGCCCCAGACGCGCGTCAAAAAGAAATAGCTCATGCCGCGTAAAAAGTAAGCTTGTCCGGCAGTATTGTTGAGCTCCGTTTCCGTAGCATCGGCAGCGTTAGTATAATTAGCCAACAGGTTGTTGCTCGATTTTATAGTTCTGTAAAAATTAACCCACCAATAGTTTAACAGGTTGTTGGAAGAGCTTGCCCGAAATATATCAAAGTCAGACCAGTCTGCTTTGTTACCATCCCGGTTCGCGGTCATATCATCGGCACCAAATGTTGAGGCGAAACCGGCAGTTTGATTGAATGTAAGTCCAATGAGATTATATAAACCTGTTGTTGCCAGATCAAGATCATTGGCAGTTTTATAGAAGCCTTCGGTTGTTAAGCTTGCTTTTGGATCTTCGGTGAGAAGATCGGAGCATGAGAATGACAGGAAAAGCAAACCTGCCATTGCTATATATTTTTTCATATAATTATTCAATGTTATTAAATGATACGAATTAGAATGTTGCCTGTAATCCTACAGAGAGTGATTTGGCTGTAGGATATGCCCCTATATCAAACCCTCCATAAGCATCGCTGGTGCCGGTTGTCGATAAACCTGTAGAGGTAATCTCCGGATCAAAGCCTATATAGTCTGTAATCGTCAGTAAATTTTGTGCACTTACGGTCAATTTCAGGCTGGCGAATTTTAACATGTCTTTCGGAAGGCTATACGACAGGCTGATGTTCTTCAGGCGAACATAGCTACCATTCTGTAAAAACTGCGTTGACTCGATCTGTGTTTTATTAAGAGAAGCCGGATCAGCAAATTTAGCATCGGTATTTTCCGGTGTCCAGTAATCAGCTGCAGCCGCCAGTGTTGGATATTTTACCGTACTGTTAGATGCACTGATCGCAGCATACGTAGCATTGAATACTTTATTTCCTTCGCTGCCTTGTATAAATATATTCAGTTCAAAGTTTTTATACCGTACGTTGTTGTTGAAACCAAAGGTGAATTTGGGTGTAGAGGTACCTGCGATTTTGCGATCCTCGGAACCAATTGTTCCGTTACCACTTACATCCTCATATTTAGCTTCTCCTGCTGTATGCGTACCTTCATTCTGTTGATATATACCTTGCCATGGTATAAGATAGAATGCTCCCAATGGCTCGCCCACTTTAACAACCTGGATGTTGGTATTAACAAGACCACGTGCCTGGTACCCGAGGTTGATAATATCATCTCCACCTAAGCTTACTACTTTATTCTTGTAAGAGGTAACGTTAAGGCCAGTTGTCCATGAAAGTTCTTCGGTTTCAATTATGTTTCCGTTTATACTAACTTCCAATCCTCTGTTTTGCACCTTGCCCAGGTTTACCAATGTACTTCCTCCACCATCATAATAGGGAATAGGTTTGCTCAGCAACAGATCCTTTGTATTTTTTACATAGTAATCTATGGTTGCGCTCAGCTTGCCGTTGAGAAAAGCCATCTCCAGACCAACATTGGTTTGAATAGTAGTTTCCCACTTCAGATTAGGGTTTGATGGATTACCAACCGTATACCCTGGATATAGTGTTGTGGTTCCGTATGATGATTGACTTTTATCAAGCAAACCGAGGGTGCTGTAGGGTGTAACTGCCTGGTTACCGGTTTTACCATAACTTCCCCGTAATTTCAGATTTGTGAAGACGTTCAAATCCTGGATGAATGATTCTTCTGAAAGACGCCAGCCGGCAGCTATAGAAGGAAAGTATCCCCACTTGTTCGATCCTTGAAATTTAGACGAGCCGTCAATGCGGTATGTTGCCATGAACAGGTATCTATCTTTCAAAACATAGGAAAGACGACCTACATACGAAAGCAAGCCCCAGTTGCTATAGGAAGAACTTATACTCTGTGTTTTGTTAAGTGACAAGTTGTAGTAACCGTTAGTTTCGGATGTTAACCCGCCACCATTTGCAGATATACCTTTATAAGTGTTTGATGTTTCTTCCACTACGCCTGTAACCTTCACGTCATGGATATCATTAAACATCTTGTGGAATGTTACGATGTTACTGTTTTGCAGCGTGTAGCTCTCGGAAGAGCTTTGTCCTGAACTTGGATTAGTAGGCGATATCCAATGATTGGTAAGATAAGCGCTGCTCCCGAGGTTAGCATTTACACCCAATACGAGGTCGTACGATAGCCAGTCCGTTATGTCGTACTTTAATGTGCTGCTCATCAGGAAAGTATTCGATTTTGCATCGTTTAACCGCTCCTTTGCAGTCATGTACGGGTTAGAAGATATAGGTGATCCGGTTGCACTGGTACGGTTATATACCCCGGGGCTGCTATATATACTTTCCGTTGGTCCCCAGGATACAGTTGGTGTTACCATAGATACTCCTCCGTCACCGGCATCGGTATTATTATGCGAGTTCTGGTGCGAAACGAAAAGGCCTACGCTCAGGTTGATCTTTTCGCTAAGCTTCGTATCTATATTTGAACGAAGTGCATATTTCTTTTGGTTTGTATTGATAATGATACCGGGCTGGTTAACATAGTATCCGGATATATAGTATCTCGTTTTCTCAGTTCCTCCGGAAGCAGATAACTGGTGGCTTTGTGTTACACTGGTACGAAATATAACGTCCTGCCAATCGGTGCCCGTTCCGGCAAGTGCATCCGGATCAGGATATATATCGCTGCCGGCAATATGATTGGCCAGCTTGGCATAACCAACAGCGTCCAGCAGATCGTATTTTTTTCTAACGGTGTTAAACGAAACAAAACTATTATACTCCACTTTAGTATGATCAGCTTTTCCTTTTTTTGTAGTGATCAATACCACACCATTCGATCCGCGCGATCCGTAGATCGATGTAGCGGATGCGTCTTTCAATACTTCGATAGATTCTATATCATTTACGTTTATATCTCCCAGCCCTGCGCTAAAGAGTGCGACACCGTCTACTACATAGAGTGGATCATTGCTGGAGTTGATCGAGTTCATGCCGCGAACGCGTATCTTTACTTCTCCGCCCGGAGCACCGGATACATTTTGTACGGATACACCGGCTATTCTTCCCTGCAATGCTTCGGATGTAGTTACGACAGGTTGATCTTTATAGGTAGTTGGTGATAGTGAACTTACCGAGCCTGTAATGTCTGTTTTCTTTTGCTCGCCATAACCGGTCACTACAATTTGTGTTAACATTTCCAGACTTGGTATCAAAGCTACATCAATAGTCGTCTGCCCGCCAACTTGTCTTTTTTCAGTATCGTAACCAACGAAGGAAAACACCAGCGTAGCATTTGGGTCGGTTATTACAATAGAGTAATCGCCATTCGCATCTGTCGTAGCACCGTTAGAAGTTCCTTCTATATATATGCTGGCTCCGGGCAACGATTGGTTAGTTGCATAGTCAGAGATTTTACCTTTAATAATAATCTCGGCTTTATCCTGTGCCAGCGTTACGTGGCTGACCAACGCCAGCGCACTTGCTATTGCGAGATGTAACAGCGCTGGCCGCATACCAGTTTGTTTGTTGCTAAAATTGAGTAAACTTATTTTCATGCGTGTTTAATTTTCATTTTTTGATTTGGTGTGTTTGTGTGTATATCAAATCTGTTGACTCAGGTTGAGCAGGGTGCTTGATACCCGGAGGCTGCGCAGATCAAGTGTTGATTTGTTTACTGCGAACCCCAGCTTGTTCTTTTCTTTCAGAAAACTGATGCAGGCTCCTTTCTTGGTGAGGCCGGCAGCTTCTGTAACAATCAGTATACTTTTCTTACTGGTGTTCTCCACGATGGAGTTGAACATCGAATTTTGCTTCTCGGGCAGAAACACGATGTCGCATGTAGCTGCTTCTGTCGATGTAATTTTCTTTACCGATATTGTACTGTTGTTACGTGTTTGAAGTATTTTTTCAAACTCGTCTTGCACGTGCGTTTCTCCCACAATGCCTACCACTAAATTTTTTCTCGCATCGGGCCAGTTAATGTTCTCTATAAACTTATAGAGAAAGATTGCCTGGAATTTTTCATCCTGCGCCACCGATATTTTCGGTATAAAAAGTAAGAGCAGGCAAAAAAGGACTGTTGTTTTTTTTACGAACACATTCATTGGTTATTTTTTTTTACGAACAATTTGTGGTTGTTAAGCAGCAAATGCCGGTTTAGCGAAGTGATCACGTTGTGGTGTAGCTAGGGCCAGGCGAGTGATGCTTTACAACTCTGCTCAAAGAAATTGAGTTTGAAGGTGGTCCTCTGTATAATGAACGCGACAAAAAAGTTATGGCCGGTATACAAAAGCGTTATATAGTTTTTAGTACCTCAATTGGAGGAGGGACAAATCGGTTTCGCACATTCGTAAATGAACCAAGCCGGTATAGATACAATAACTATCTACACTTGTAATGTTTAGCGATAAAAATGAAGAATTGGCACTGGCAGTAGGGTATACCTTTGATCATTATTTTATGACCCCACGTAGCATATATAGTATCATAACGTTGTCGCTGTTTACGTTATTTCAGGCTGCACAGGCTCAGGATAAAATGATTGATAGCCTGCTTGCTGTTTTGAAGACTCTTCCGGAAGACACCAATCGCGTTATCTGTCTTTATGAATTGGCTGCCAGTTATGGTGATAAAGACGTAGTGAAGCAGATTGAAGTTGCGTATGAATCGCTGACACTGGCAAAAAGAATTAACTACGAAAAGGGAATTGCAGAAGCGTGTGCCTATTTAGGAGGCGGATATGCCGAGACAGAGAATTTTGGCAAGTCCATTGAATATTTTTTGATGGCACTACGTATCCAGGAAAGGCGTAAGGACTTGAAAGCATTGGCACCGACTTACCACGATATTGGTACTGTATATGTATCGAACGGTAAATTTGAAAAGGGTATACAGTATTATCAAAAGGCTGTGACAGCCTGGGAACAAGTAGGTAATAAGCGAGGCCCTGTAACAGCTTTATATAATTTAGGGTATGCTTATGACGAACAGGGCAAAGATACTCTTGCTCTGAAATACTATAACAAAGCAATAAAGGCTGGCAATGAGATTGGTCATAGCATTCCGGTTATATTTTCCTCGGTTAGTGCAAGTGCCATTTACCTGAGGAATAAGAATTATACGGTAGCAAAACAGTTTGCTGACGAAGCGTTCAACCTTGTTACGGCTGAGAATAATTATGACAACATATTGGCAGAAATTTATGGTATATATAGTGAAATATACTTAGCGCAGGGTAAATCACAGGAAGCACTGGCCATTGTAGAGAAAGGATTGGCGATTGCCAAAGCATCTCATAAGAATTCATATATTCTGCAGAATTATAAACGACTTGCCGATATTTATAATCACACGGGTAATCCAGGAAAGGCTTACGAAGTCTTGTTGCGCTATACAACGTTGAACGACTCTATCCGGAACGTGTCAAATCGCGAATCGATTGAACAGGTGATGCACGGATATGAGCTGGAGAAAAAGGATATACAAATGGCTGCACAGACGGCACAGTTTGAATCCGGTATATTTCGCAGAAATTCATTTATAGTATTATTGATAGGTCTGTTGGTGATAGCACTCCTGGTGTATAATAGAACGAAGTTGGTGTTGGCAGCCCGGCAGCAGCAATTAAAGTATTCCACACAGTCGCTGCTGGAGAAATCAAAAATTATAGCGCATATCAGCGAGCAGCTTACAGTGTTGAAGAACAGCGTACCCGTTATTGACGGCAACATGGAGAAGTTCGGGCAGATATTGCAACTTAAAATCCACACGGAAGAAGATTGGGAAAATTTTAAGAAAGCTTTTGATGAAGTATATCCGGGTTTCTTTAATAATCTACGTTATAAATATCCCGGTATAACAGCAGCCGAGCTACGCCTGGCTGCCATGACAAAACTCAACTTGTCGATCAAGGAAGCGGCTTCCATGCTGGGTATATCCACGGAAAGTGTAAAGCAATCGCGCTATCGCCTGAAGAAAAGAATAGGGGTGCCGGAGGATTTAACCTTGAAAGGTTTCCTGGAAGCACATGTATAGCTGCTACCTCTGTACTGGTATAAATGCGCATCGGTGGTTATGTTCAGATATAGCTATAAATAAAAAAGTCGGACGTGAATCCGACTTTTATGATGAGTATAATTTACTTCATTAGTATACTTCTTCTTTCAATTGTTTGTTGTCAAGATAATTCCATACCAGACTGCTGGCTCCTAATATAGGGGCAGCCTGATTTTGTAAACCTGAAGGAAGAACTTTTACTTTACCACGGAACAGCGGCATCAGGTTCGCTTCCATGTGTTTGATCGTAGGCTTGAAGATAAGATCGCCAGCCAGTGACAAACCTCCGAACAGGAATATAGCTTCCGGATCGGTATGTACTACCGTTTCAGCGAGTTTCATACCGAGTATACGTCCGGTATATTCAAATGCTGCCAAGGCAACAACATCGCCACGTACGGCAGCTTCTGTAATCATTTTGGTTGTAAGATTATCGAAGCTGATACCGCGGAGTTCGCTTGGTTCGAGGTGATCGGCCAGCAATTTATATACCGTACGTTTTATACCTGTAGCCGATACATAGGTCTCCAGGCAACCGCGTTTACCGCAGTTACAGAAACGACCGGCAGGGTTTACAGAGGTATGTCCTACTTCACCTGCTATACCATGTTTACCATTGAGAAGATGTCCATTGCATACAAAGCCGCTTCCGAGACCCGTTCCTAAAGTAATCACGACAAAGTCTTTCATGCCCTTAGCAGAACCATATACCATTTCACCTACGGCTGCAGCATTTGCATCGTTAGTTACGATAGCCGGTATATCAAACTCTTCACGAAACATATCCGCCAGCGGAATGATACCTTTCCACGGCAGGTTCGTGGCGCGTTCAATCGTTCCTTTGTAGTAATTTCCATTTGCGGCACCAACGCCTACACCGATCACTTTGTGTGCAAATGAAATGGTAGTCATCGCTTTACGAAGAGCTTCTGCAAGACCACCAAAGTAGTCTTTGAACTCTTCATACTCCGTTGTTGAAATGCTGCCCTGGAAAACAACATTACC
Source organism: uncultured Chitinophaga sp. (assembly GCA_902168205.1). Lineage (GTDB taxonomy): Bacteria > Bacteroidota > Bacteroidia > Cytophagales > Cyclobacteriaceae > Ohtaekwangia > Ohtaekwangia kribbensis. The sequence continues at coordinate 2,160,161 of CABHOK010000003.1, forward strand.
ATCGCGATCAACGATACCATACTTGGTATTCGTTCCTCCGATGTCGATTCCAATGGTTAGTTCTTTCATGGTAAATTTTGAATTATTGATTGGTTTGGTTGCTTCGTTTTTCCTAGATCGACAAGATCTTCGCTATGCGCATCGACTCTTCATCTATCTCGTGATGGCTCTGCATAATGGTATCAAAATCATTATACACGATTTTGTTGTCTTTAATTCCCACCATCACATCACTCTTGTTATTCAGTAACCCCTCCACGGCAGCTATACCCATACGGCTCGCCAATACGCGATCGAAGTAAGTAGGAGCTCCGCCACGCTGAAGATGTCCGAGCACAGTAACTTTAATATCGAAGTATGAAGAACGTTCGGCAACTTTCTTGGCGAGCGTATGTGCATCACCGATCTTGGAGCCTTCCGCTACTACAACAAGATTTGACTTCTTGCTGGTTTCTTCACCTTCACCTAATTTTTCATAAAGTTCATCGAAGGTCATTGTCTCTTCCGGTATAACGATTGCAGCCGCACCTCCGGCTATACCGCTGTTGATGGCTATATATCCGGAATTTCTTCCCATTACCTCAATAAAGAACAAACGGTTGTGGGAGAGGGCCGTATCGCGAATCTTATCAATAGCTTCAACAGCTGTGTTGGTTGCGGTGTCGTAACCAATTGTATAATCAGTACCTGATAAATCATTATCGATCGTGCCGGGTATACATATAGAAGGTATACTAAACTCCTGGTAAAATTTATGAAGACCTGTAAATGTACCATCGCCTCCTATAGCCACGAGTGCATCTATACCTTCACTTCTTAATTTACCCAATGCTTTCAATCTTCCTTCGGGAGTACGAAACTCCTTGCTGCGTGCAGACTTTAATACGGTTCCACCACGCTGCAGAATGTTACCTACTGAGCGCGCATCAAGTTGTTCAAAGTCTCCTTCAATCATACCTTCATAGCCACGCAGTACTCCTACGCAATCAACTTTATAGTATGCGCATGCGCGCACCACGGCACGGATGGCTGCGTTCATTCCCGGAGCATCGCCACCCGATGTGAATACCCCGATCTTCGAAATTTTATTGTTCATCTGGTTGAAAAATCCATCAAAAATAATGTACTGTTAATATTTTGCAATCAATTAATTTATCATTCAGATTTCAATCGTTTGAAATAATTGATTAGCCCGTTTGTTGAAGAGTCGTGAGAGGAGATTTCTTCAGCAGCCGTAAGTTCCGGAAGTATTTTCTTCGCCAGAACTTTTCCAAGTTCAACGCCCCACTGATCAAAACTGAAAATGTTCCAGATGATTCCCTGGGCAAAAATCTTATGCTCATATATAGCAATGAGACTACCCAATGTTTCCGGTGTCAGCTTTTTGAAAAGTATACTGTTGCTTGGTCTGTTACCTTCGAACACGCGGAATGGTGCATGAAACTTGATAGCTTCTTTGTCGAGTCCTGCTTTTGCAAGTTCAGCTTCAACTTCTTCCTGCGTTTTACCGCGCATCAATGCTTCGGTCTGTGCAAAGTAATTCGAAAGTAATTTATCGTGATGATCACTCAGTGGATTATGACTGATTGCAGGCGCGATGAAGTCGCACGGTATAAGTTTGGTTCCCTGATGTATCAGTTGATAGAAAGCGTGTTGTCCGTTCGTGCCAGGCTCGCCCCATATAACAGGACCTGTCTGGTACGTTACCGGTTCACCATTACGATCTACAGATTTACCGTTACTCTCCATGTTGCCTTGCTGAAAGTAAGCAGCGAAGCGATGCAGGTATTGATCGTACGGTAATATAGCTTCTGATGCCGCTCCGAAGAAATTGTTATACCATATACCCAGCAACGCGAGTACAACTGGTATATTTTTCTCGAACGGTTCATTCCTGAAATGATTGTCAACAGCATGGGCTCCGCTCAACAGCTTCTCGAAGTTTTCAAAGCCGATGGTACAGGCTATTGATAAACCGATAGAAGACCAGAGCGAGTAACGACCACCAACCCAATCCCAGAATACAAACATATTCTCCGGTGCTATACCAAACTTTGTAACTTCTTTCTGGTTGGTTGATACGGCTACAAAGTGTTTCGCCACTTCACCTTTGCCACCTGTTTTTTCGAGGAACCAAGCGCGCGCTGATTCAGCATTCGTCATCGTCTCCTGTGTAGTAAATGTTTTGGATGCAATGATAAATACCGTTGTCTCCGGGTTAACACGCTTTACAATTTCAGCAATGTGTGTACCATCAACATTGGATACAAAGTGAGGTGTTATATTTTTCCAATAGGGGCGGAGTGCCTCTGTTACCATATAGGGGCCGAGATCGGAACCACCTATACCTATATTTACTATATCTGTAATCGCTTTACCGCTATAGCCTTTCCAGGTGCCGTTAATAAGGTTGGATGAGAAAGTTTTCATCTGGTTCAACACAGCGTTAACATCGGGCATCACATCAATCCCTTCAGCAAGAATGGGAGCGTTGGAGCGGTTACGCAAGGCTATATGCAATACCGAGCGACCTTCCGTCTGGTTGATAGCTTCGCCCCGGAACAATGCATCGATAGCGTCTTGCAATTCAACTTCTTTTGCAAGGGCTATCAGCTCTTTCATTACCTCCTCGTTGATTATGTTTTTGGAATAATCAACCAGAATGTCGTTGAACTGGACATGGAATTTTTCAAAGCGACCCGGATCTTCTGCAAACATCTCGCGCATGTGCGTTGCCTGCATGTGTAGGAAGAGCGCTTCAAGTCTCTGCCAGGCTGCGGTTTCTGTTGGATTCTGGTTTGGTAACATAATTTTGAAAAATTAGGAAGTGCGAAGATAGAGTTTATGCTTAAAAACCCTAAAGCCTGTACTTTTTTAACCAGAAACCAATCTTCTAATCTTGTAATCTTATAATCTTCCAATTTTGCAAGCTCCTAAAAACGAAAAAGCCTGAAGTACGAGACCTCAGGCTTTCCATACAGTTTTTAATGCGAGTTACTTCTTGAACTTGCTCACGAGCATAGCAAGTTTTTCTTCCATGCTAACCTCTTTCTCTTTCGGCTTGCTGTTGTCCTTACGGTTACGTTGTTGTGATCCTCCACCGCTACCTGCCGGTGCCTGATCAGCAAACGGATTGCTCTTCATCGAGAGACCTATACGCTTACGCGGAACATCAACCTCTACCACGGTAACTTTTACTTTCTGCTGAACGGTAACAACCTCCTTCGGATCTTTAATAAACTTGTCAGACAAGTGACTGATATGAACCAGCCCATCCTGGTGTACACCTATATCTACAAAGGCACCAAAGTTGGTAACGTTCGTTACAATGCCGGGCAGCGACATACCTATCTTGAGATCGGCAATGGTATTTACACCATCCGTAAAGCTGAAGATTTCAAATGTCTGGCGCGGGTCACGTCCGGGTTTTTCAAGCTCGGAGAGTATATCTGTCAAAGTCGGGAGACCAACTTTTTCTGTCACGTATTTTTTCAGATCAAGTTGTCTGCGCAGTTCGGCACTGCTCATCAGTTCTTTTACAGAGCAACCTAAATCAGAGGCCATCTGCTGAACGATCGGGTAACTTTCCGGGTGTACGGCACTGGCATCGAGCGGATTCTCTGCTTCACGAATGCGCAAGAAACCTGCAGCCTGCTCGAATACTTTTTCTCCGAGGCGCGATACTTTCATCAACGACTCACGATTTTTGAACGGTCCGTTTTGATTACGGTGTTCAACTATATTTTTAGCAAGCGATGGACTCAAACCGGATACGTAGGAGAGGAGCTCCTTACTCGCTGTATTTACTTCAACGCCAACCGAGTTCACGCAACTCATCACCACGTCATCAAGACCTTGCTTGAGTTTAGACTGATCAACATCGTGCTGATATTGTCCTACACCAATCGATTTAGGATCGATCTTTACAAGTTCTGCAAGCGGGTCGGTAAGTCTTCTTCCGATAGACACCGCACCACGAACGGTAACATCTTTATCCGGGAATTCATCGCGGGCAACTTCGGATGCTGAGTATACCGAAGCCCCACTTTCGTTTACCATTACGATGATGATCTTGTTGCTGAGGCCGATCGATTTGGCAAACGCTTCTGTTTCGCGTCCAGCCGTACCGTTGCCTATAGCAATGGCTTCAATATCATACTTCTCACAAAGTGATTTAATGAGTGCCGCAGACTTGGCAGTTTCACGCTGAGGCTCGTGCGGATATATAACATCGTGATGCAATAATTTACCCTGGCGATCGAGGCACACAACTTTACAGCCGGTTCTGAAACCAGGGTCAAGTGCCAGCACATTTTTCTGTCCGAGCGGTGCAGCGAGCAGAAGTTCTTTCAGGTTAGAAGCAAATACTTTGATCGCTTCTTCGTCTGCTTTCATCTTCGACTCCATGCGTACTTCTGTTTCCAGTGACGGACGTAGCAGTCGTTTGTAGCTGTCTTTAATAGCAAGACGTACCTGTTCGGCAGCAGCGTTTTCAGTTTTTATATACTGACGCTCCATCGAGCTGATAGCCTGTTCTTCAGGCGGATATATATCGAGTGCAAGTATACCTTCCTTCTCGCCTCTGCGCATAGCGAGCAAGCGGTGTGATGGTGTTTTGGATATAGGCTCAGTCCATTCAAAGTAGTCTTTGAATTTCTGCCCTTCCGCTTCTTTACCTTTCAGCACGCGTGACTCCACAGCACCTTCGCTCCAGAAAATTTCACGCACATTTTTACGCGTATCCGGATTTTCACTTACCCATTCTGCCATGATATCGCGGGCGCCATCCAATGCTTCTTCGAGACTCGCCACTCCTTTTTCAGAATCAACAAACGACTTGGCGAATTCTTCCAGGTCAAATTTCTCCTGGTCGAACAAGCGCTGCGCAAGGGGTTCAAGACCTTTCTCTTTCGCCACGCTCGCGCGGGTTTTACGTTTGGGCTTATACGGAAGGTAAATATCTTCCAGTTCAGCGAGGGTTTCAGCAACTACGATCGAAGACATCAACTCCGGTGTAAGCTTTCCTTGCTTTTCAATTGAGCTGATAATGGCTTCTCTGCGTTTATCCAATTCACGCAACTGCTCGATACGGTCGCGGACGTTGGTAATCATTACTTCATCCATACTGCCGGTCATTTCTTTCCGGTAGCGCGAGATAAAAGGAATGGTGGCACCTTCAGCCAGCAGGTCACCAACAGCTTTGACATTCTTGAGGGGTTGTGAGAATTCTTTTGCAATCTGTTCAACCCACCGTGCGAGATTCTCTTGTTCCATAAATTTTAAACAGGTCGGCAAAAATAGAAGAAGGAATGTAACCTGCAATACTGTATTTTTATCCGTATTTAACTTTCGGTATGACGAAAAAAAAGATAGCCCTTGTGGCTCACGATAATAAGAAGAAGGAGCTAATTGAATGGTCGAAGTTGCATCGCGACAGTATGGAAAAATTTGAAATTTATGCGACCGGTACAACAGGAAGATTGCTCGAACAGGAATTGCAATTACCCATACACATGCTGCACAGCGGACCGCTCGGTGGCGACCAGCAGATCGGTGCTTTAATATCGGAAGGACAAATAGAAGCACTCGTTTTTTTCTGGGATCCAATGGAGCCACTTCCGCACGATCAGGATATAAAAGCGTTGCTGCGTATAGCCACCGTGTGGAATATTCCCATAGCATGCAACCGCTCAACAGCAGATCTTTTGTTTTCAACCCCGACACTCTTGTACGACTATGAGCGTGTAAAACCAGATTTTTCAGCATACCAAAGCCGAAAACTGTAATTAAATTATTTGGCCGAGTTCTTGAAAATTAAATTCAACGTTGTAAGTTTGCGCTCCCATTTAGAAAAGATGGCGCGGTAGCTCAGGTGGTTAGAGCGTTGGATTCATAACCCAAAGGTCGGGGGTTCAACTCCCCCCCGCGCTACACAACATTAAAAAGCCTGAAATCGTAAAGATTTCAGGCTTTTTTTGGTTCGAAGTAATCCTGTTGTCACCATACCTCTAAAAGGTATCACAATTTCAATGTTTCTTATTTTGACTAATTAAGCGTGTTCGAACCTCTCTATCCGTTATAACTATAAATCGATTCGAGTATAGGGCAGACGAATATTTACTTGCAAATAAGTATTTGTGGTATATATTAGCTCGTGCTGATTGAATATACATTCCTCGTAATATACATCTGAAAGAAGTATGGAGAAAGATGGTATTGCGTGCTATATATAACATAGATAAACGTCATTACACTATATATGTATAGTTTATTGTCTAAGCGAGGTATGTATTATAGCTGGATATTCGCCTTCAAAATGGTATCCTATCTAGGACATTTAAATAGGCAATAGTATCAGGAACAAAAAAAATCTTTATCTATCTTAGTATATGAAATCTTCTGTTGTGCCCTTTAGGTCCTCTGATAGCGTTAGAAATGACGCAGCTACTTTTCATGTAGTTGACCTGAGTGAAGAAACTCATAACGCGGGCATATCATTTGAATATGATCGGAAATTATTCTACACGGTAACTTTATTGCAAGGAGAATATCAACTCGAATTCGAGGACAGGAACATAGATGTTTCGGGTAACACACTAATTTTTACCACCACTAAAATTCCTTTCGGGATACATGCTACTGGAGGGTATGCTGGTATCATTTGCATGTTCAAGGAGGAGTTTGTTACCAAAGCCAACAGTGGTCATCGGTTGTTGGAGTTTCCGGTTTATAAACCAGGTACGCAGCATATTTACTCGCTCACAAATGAACAAAAAAAACATTTCGTTGATATCTACAATAAAATGTTTGACGAGGCGAGGGATAATAGCACCTTTAAGGAAAGCCTGCAACGCACGTATCTGCTTGAATTGATTTTTAATGCACAGAAGCTCGCTCCGGTCAATTCATTTGTAAAAAGAAATAACACGACCGATGTTATTGCCTGTTCCTTTATCCGGTTATTAGAATCGCAGTTCCCTATCGAATCCCCACAGAATGCGATCAAGCTGAAGACTTCCAAAGATTTTGCAGACAATCTTTCCCTTCATCCTAATTATCTGAACCGGCAAGTCAAGTTGAGCAAAGGAAGGACTGTAAGCGAGATCATTGCCGCCAGGCTTATTCAGGAAGCCAAGATCTTATTGAAATTAACCAACTGGCATATTGCTGAGATCTCATTTGCACTCGGTTTCGAAGAGGCTTCGCATTTTAACGTATTTTTTAAAAAGCACGTTGATATCTCTCCTACAGACTATAGGAAATTACAGAATGAATAGTTAGTCTGAACAACAGTTGAAGTAAAAGTTTGATTTTAGAAAGGATCGGTTCTGTTTGCGCTAACATCAGCCGTTCAACCCGCTATACTTTTGTCTTGTAAATAAAATAACTTATTAAATGACAAAGATAGCATTAGTAACCGGTGCGAATAAGGGTATTGGTTTTGAAACTGCGAAACAACTTGCAGAGCGCAACATCAAGGTTTTACTGGGAGCAAGAAATGAAGCTGAAGGCAAAAAAGCTGAAGAGGTTTTAAGAAAGTTGTCTTTAGATGTCACCTTCGTAAAACTTGACATCAGTAATTCGGCAGACATCCAAAATATAAAGAGCTACATTGAAAGTAATTACGGTGTGCTGGATATTTTGATTAATAACGCAGCTGTATTTTTAGACAGCGCGTGGTTTGGGAACAATACGGAAACAGTGTCGCAGCAGACACTACGGGATACGTTCGATATCAACTACTTCGGAACAGTAGAATTGACGCAAGCTTTAATGCCGGCAATCAAAAAAAGCAAAGCGGGGCGTATCGTAAACATTAGCAGTGTTTCGGGGTCGTTTGGTGCTCATCTGGACGAATCACACTTTCTATACGCCTTGAAACCCTACGCGTATAGCGCTTCGAAAACAGCCTTAAATCAATTTACAGTTTTTCTGGCGCATGCACTCCGCGAAACGAATATAAAAGTAAACGCAGCAAATCCGGGTTGGGTTAAAACCTCTATTGGTTCAGATCAAGCTCCGCTTACTCCTGAAGAAGGTGCGAAAACTGGCGTGGCGCTGGCGCTAATGGATGATAATGGACCAACGGGTACTTTCTCTCAATCTGGCGAAGTGTTGCCATGGTAAGAATTTATAGTCCTGAAGCACTATAGTTGGGCACCCGTTCTTGAGTGCTGTAGGACTTTTAAAACAGGACGGAGAAATTTGATTTTAAGTAAATCCTGAAGGAAAAGGTTCGAACTACCGACCCTACAGTCTACACAACGTCAAAAAGCCTGAAATCGTAAAGATTTCAGGCTTTTTTGGGTTCGAAGTAATCCTGTTCAGTTCATTGTATCCTCGAAATTCTTACAAATTCAAGGTTTTAAATTTATTGACTAATCAAGAGTGTTCGAACCAGTGTGTCAGGATATTTATAAATCGATTTATAGTATATAGAAGTAGCATATAGTATATATAACATTGGCTATATTTTGTCACGGTCGACACTTAATGCCTCCTTTTGCTTCACGTTGATTTTTGTTCTGGACGCTCTGTCACTGATCTTAGCTGACGTTCTGAAATGGGTATAGCAAGAAGAGGAAACGAAATTCCTGACAGTGTGCTGCTCAGGGACTGATCCTGGATGTGCAGTATCGGGCGATCTGCCACGCTCCGGTGGCCGACTTACGCAAAAGGAACAGCTCGTTATACGCCGAATGCATTACGACACCAGTGGCTTTGTTGGTCTCGCTTCCTTCAGTCGAGCTCCGAACGAATGCCCAGTCGGGACTGATCTGCACAACCTCCTTGATTTCATAGTGCATGTTAAAGCCGACCGCTTGGAATACGTCGGGATAGATCCTGGCAAGGTCGTCCTTGCCCACTGACGCCCGCAGACCGGGACCCATTAGGACGCCATCATCAGCGTATGTGGCTAAAACGTGGGCCACGTCAGCGCGATTGAACGCTGTCAAGTAGGCGACAGCCGTTGCTTCGATAGAGGCCAGTTCCTCATTCATTGCTTCATTCATTGCTTCATTCATTATTCACTTATTTGTTATTCCTTCGAATCATTAACGTTGATGATAAAGTTCTTTTTAATGGTCAATAATCTTGTGCTCCAATAAATCGCGAAACTTTATCTTGATATTTCGAACAACCAGTAGGGAGAAGATCAAAGTCTTCGACTGTGATCTTGAGGAAAATTTGAAAACTACAGTGCAAACGTAAATTCATTACTATACTTTTGAAAGTAGTATACTAAAACTGTATTAGTATGTAAAATAATAGTAATGTTGATTTACAATTAGATACATTTATAAATGGAAGAAAAAAATATGTGCCCGGTAGACTATGCCGTCAATTTATTGAGTGGAAAATACAAATTGCGTATTCTTCATGCTTTACTTCAGGAAAGCCCGCAACGCTTTAAAGTATTGGAACGAAGGATCACGGGTATTTCGCCAACCATGTTGACCTCACAGTTACGCGAACTTGAAAAAGACGGGTTGATTGGCAGAACCATATTTGCAACTGTACCGCCTACCGTAGAGTACAATATAACTTCAGTGGGGCAGTCTACCTTGCCTATGCTTAATGAAATTTATAAGTGGGGTTTGGCTCATCAATCGGATAATTTAAAGAAGAACTGACGAAGCGGATGATCCCTTTCTTGTCTTGCATTTTCAGAACAAGCAGAATTCTGCCGGTTCCGTAATTGGATAATAGATTCAGACAAAATATTAGTATTCCGATAATGTGGTCAATGCCACTACCTATCGTGAAGCCCAAAATCCTTGATTTTAATCAAGTCTTGAAGGAAAAGGTTCGAACTACCGACCCTCCAGTCTACTCTATACTAAAAAGCCAGAAATCATAATGATTTCTGGCTTTTTTTGTTTGAAGTGATTCTGTCCAGTCGGCTATATCTGAGTTTTACGCTGATTCTGATTTTTATATTTTCAATCCGAAGTGCATTTCGAACCTATATCTATACTAGAGAATAACATAGTTCTCTATTATTCAAGCTACTTCAGTCTTTAAAGATCACTGGAATAGCAGGTATTTTTAAGAAAAAAAACTATTCAATAAATTTATTGAATAGATGGAACTGTCGCTCTTGCTTCGGGGTTAGTGTTGTATAGAACAGAAATAATGAATAAAAGACAATACAAGGATACAGTGTATAGTGAACTGGCGCGGATCACAAAGTCTTTGGCAAATCCACACCGTATGGAAATCATAGAACTACTTGGTCAAGGAGAGTTTTCAGTTGAGCAAATAGCCGAACAAACTAATCTTACAATTGCCAATGCATCTCAACATTTACAGGTATTAAAACAGGGCCAGTTGGTAGATATAAATCGCCAGGGAAATTTCATTTTCTACCGTCTTTCAAATGACAATGTATTCAAGGCTTGGAAGGCACTCCGTGAGTTGGGTGTCGAGCGTATCGAGGCAGTTGAGAAAGTAGTAAAAGAATTTAGGAAGTCGAAGTTCGATTTTCAATCTGTTACTATTGATGAATTGATTGAGAAAATAGATTCTGGAAAAGTCACTGTCCTTGATGTGCGACCGGAATCAGAATATAGGCAGGGACATATAGCGAGTGCTATTTCGATTCCGATAGGAGAACTCTCTAAACGGCTTAAAGAATTACCCAAGCGAACGGAGATCATTGCCTATTGTCGCGGCCCGTTCTGTGTATATGCAGATGAAGCTGTGTCGATACTTTTAAAGGCAGGATATAAGGCGAATCGGTTAAACGAGGGTTTCCCTGATTGGAAATTAGAGAATCTCCCTGTTGATGTCTCTATTAGCTAAAAGCAACTAATAACTAAAAGCAACTAACATGAAATCCGAGGAGTTAATCATTGATGTATCCACTTTGTCTCATTGGCTCCAGGAAAAACGTCCTGTGACTGTTTTAGATGTAAGGCCAATAGAGCAAAGAGAAGAGTGGGCAATAGCAGGAAGCGTTCATGCCGATATATATGACAAATTGAAAAGTGGAGATCAACATGTTTTTGATGATGTTCAATTGAGACATGATCAGCCCGTTGTTACGGTATGTGCTGCAGGGAAAACCAGCTTGATAGCCGCTGAACTGTTAAGGCAAAAGGGATATCGAGTCTATTCTCTGAAAGGAGGTATGAAAGAATGGAACTTTGCTTTCGATACAGCCGAAGTAATTTTGGGAAAGGTAAAAATTATTCAAGTAAGACGCTCATCGAAGGGTGTTCTATCATACATTATTGGATCTGATGATGAGGCATTCGTTATAGATGCAGCGCTTGATCCTCAGGTATATATGGACTTGGCAAAAGCGAATAAATGGACTATCAAGTATGTAACAGATACTCATATACATGCTGACTATCTTTCGCGTACTCGCGAACTGGCCCAGACAAGTAATGCAAAACACTTGCTGATAAATACTGCTGGCGTTAGTTATCCATTCACGCCTATAAATGATGGTGACCGACTCAAGGTTGGTGATGCTATTATTGAAATTATATATAGTCCCGGGCATACAGCTGAAAGTACCTCTTTCAAACTAGGAGAAGATGCATTATTTACAGGCGACACATTGTTTACTGACGGAGTTGGTAGACCGGACCTGAAGGCCAACACTGATGAAGTCATTACACGTGCGAAGCTTCTTTATCATTCTATACACAAGCTATTAAGCTTGAATCCAGATACACTGGTGCTTCCGGCACACCTGGCATCTACTATTCCATTAGATGGTAAGTTGATTGCCGGGAGTATTAAAGATCTAAAGAATAAACTCCAGATGCTGACGTTCGCAGAGGATGAGTTTGTAGACTATACCCAATCACGTATACCACCTACACCTCCCAACTATCTCACCATTGCCACACTAAACAAACAGGGTTCGTATGAAGGGTATAACCCAGCGGATTTGGAAGCAGGGGCTAATCGTTGCGCGATTGCTTAAAGAACTTTTATGACTTCGCCGTGAATAAAAGTTATAATGAACAGTCCGTTTTCCTTCCCGAGAATTTACTTCATAGTCTTTTAAGAAGACTGCAGGCGCTTTTTACTTCTGTTCATGTACCTGTATAGCCCGGAAGAAGTTGGACTACAGGAAGCGATAGCAGAATTTGTTTCGCGATAAGGGGCATCACGCTCAAAGTTTAGGAGCAGACTGTGTTGAGATGGAAGCGTCAGCATTGTATGCTTTTAGTCGGGTCCAATCAAAACCGGTAGTATGTTTCGCGCATATAACAAATTCGATGGCTCAGCAGAACGGTGACTTTGAGAAAGGAACAGAAAATGGCAGTCTCACATCACTTGAATTAGTATATCAAACTGTAAAACTTCTGAGTTAAATGGGTAACGAAATCAAACTTGGCCTTAAGGAAAATTGGAAGCAATTCACCTTACTGGTAATCGTCAACGCTTTTGTAGGAGGGATGATTGGCTTAGAGCGTACGATTATTCCACAAATTGCTGAAGTTGATTTTGGCTTAGAAGCAAAAACTGCTGTACTATCTTTCATCGCTGTGTTTGGTACCACGAAAGCCACCACCAATTACTATACAGGCACGTTAGCGAATCGTTTTGGAAGACGAAATCTGCTCTTAGCTGGCTGGGTATTAGCGTTGCCAGTTCCACTGCTCCTGATTTATGCGCAAAATTGGAACTGGATAATATTAGCGAACATCTTTCTTGGTATCAGTCAAGGGCTCACTTGGTCAAGCACAGTCGTAATGAAGATTGACCTGGTTGGAGAAAAGAACAGGGGCTTCGCTATGGGACTAAATGAATTTGCCGGATATATAGCTCTAGCTGCTATTGCCTTTGCTACTGGCTGGATTGCCAGTCGTTATGGACTTAGGCCATACCCGTTTTATATCGGGGTCGGTTTAGGTTTCTTTGGATTACTTCTTAGTTTGTTGTTTATAAAAGACACGCATCAGCATGTAAAACTCGAAGCTACGTCAAGTAAAATTCCGTTATTAAAAAATGTCTTTTGGGACACTACCTGGAAGCACAAAAATTTAGGCTCCATTACGCAAGCTGGTCTTATCAATAACTTGAATGATGGAATGGTATGGGGACTATTTCCTTTATTACTTGTATCAAAGGGATTCGATCTACATCAAACCGGAATTATCGTTGCAACCTATCCAGCAGTTTGGGGGGTGGGGCAACTTTACTCAGGCAAACTTGCAGACAAGTATTGCAAAAAAACTTTGCTATTCATTGGTATGCTTACACAGGGTGTTGCTCTTCTTACCATGATTGTAGCAAATTCTTTCTTTTGGTTCATGTTGTTATCTGCCTTACTTGGGATTGGTACTGCTGTAGTATATCCGACTTTCCTTGCTGCAATTGCAGACTATACTCATCCGGAACAACGGCCGAAAAGTATGGGTATATTTCGTTTGTGGAGAGACCTTGGTTATGCTATAGGAGCTATCCTTACTGGATTAATAGCTGATCGTTTTGGCTTACTGGCCCCGATACTGGCGATCGGATTTCTAACTGTAGCATCCTCGCTTATCGTGAAATTCAGAATGAGTTGTGCAGAGATGAAAAACGCGGTATCAGACTTAAAATTTCAACTTTCGCCTTGTCACTAATTCAACCTTCATGAAAATTTTATTTCAACTTAATGATGCTCTTTATTGGAGGAGACTCGATCACCAGCGCACAGCCTGATCAGAAAACAAAAAACGGACAGCACAATATTGGCGAAATGCTGACCATCATTTTGACAGGGAAGAAGATATAAAAAATATAAAGCCTGCTTTTGATGTAATTTCAAAATTGAATAGTCGTGGAGTTATAATCACAGCTAAAGGAAACAACGTTGATTTCGTATCAAGGTTTTTTGCACCTCAAGTTGGTGTTAACGAAGACCCTGTAACAGGTTCAGCTCATACAACATTAACGCCATATTGGGCAAAACAACTTGACAAAGAAGAATTTACAGCGATACAACTTTCAGAGCGTAAAGGGTATTTACTATGTAAGTATTTAAATGAGAGAGTTGAAATTAGCGGAAAAGCAAAGCTATATTTAATAGGAGATATATACCTGGATTAAAAAAAAAACTAAAAATTGCGGTTTGTCTATTGTTTTGTTCTAATATCTTATCCGTAACAAATATTCAAAGGACTAAGTAATTGTTCGTTCTTTCTTTGTAACGTAAGTATGCCGTTCGGTGGATACCAGAGCAATTCATTGAATGCTTTAACAGAACATATCGGGATGCTAAGTAATTCGAACCTCTACTATATAGTGTTAGTCTCCTTCTAAAAGTTGATAATTATTTATATAGACATTAGATCATTTCTTACGCCCCATTGATAATGAGGTGTAATTCATTTTCTGTCTATATATAGGAGAATATTTTGGAGCTCGGTTTTTCAGTTCAGATAGTGTGCCTGCATTAAATGTGTTCGAGGCTCTTGGCTAATACTCCGTGGATAATCGCCGGATAATCGTTTACTTTATCTGATACAGTAAAAATTGCGCATTTTTTTTGAACTTTGATTCTCTTGTAAAATAGCAATATGTACGAAGCTCTTTTTGCCTATATTAAGCGTTACAGCAACGTCCCCCTCACATCAAATGAAATAGAAATCATTCATAAATCGTGGGTGCCACAAAAGCTAAAAAAAAGAGAGACCTTACTACATCGGGGAGAAATTTGTAAACAAACAGCGTTTATTGTAAAGGGTGCTATGCGGCAGTATAGTGTGGACGATAGTGGCAATGAGCATACAATTCAATTAGCAATCGAAAACTGGTGGATCGTTGACCGTGAAAGTTACCTGATGCGCACTCCCTCTGTATACAATATAGAAGCATGGGAAGACACACAGCTACTTATTTTAAAAAGAAAAGAGTTAGAAGACATTCTTGAGTTTCCCGCAATCAAAGAAATGTTTTGGCATATGGATCAAAACAATTATATCGCTTCACAAAAACGATTAAATGATGCCATTAGTCTAACAGCACTAAATAGGTATGAGAATCTATTGAAGTACTATCCGGATTTTGTGAAACGCTTTCCGCAGCACATCATTGCGTCTTACTTAGGTATTAAGAAAGAAACCCTTAGTCGGATTCGTAGTCAGCTCTCCCAACAATAATTCTCCTTGTATCGAAAGGAGTTTACTATACTCTTCTTTCTTGCTTCTTCGCCCGGTTCTTTAATGACATATGTCATCGTTTCAGGCTTTTTGGTTGAGGTAAATTTGTGTTATGAAATCATAAAAAATGATTTCAGGTACATAACGTTCAACTAAAAAGTTAATAAAATGAAACTGTTCAAAAAGGAAGACACTGTAATGTTACTCATCGATCATCAAACTGGTACACTTAACTTTTGTGCTAATAGACCACATGAGATGATCATCAGCAGAACCCGAGCCCTGGCAAAACTGGCGAAGGCACTTAATATACCGGTTGTGCTAACCAGTAGCCAGGAAGATCAAGCTCAAGGACCATTATTACCAGAGTTGCAAGAGCTACTTCCAGAAGCGTTTGCTAATCGTGTGAAAAGGGCCGGCATCACCAATGCATGGGCAGATGAGAACTATAAGAGTGCGGTTTTAAAAGCTGCAAATGGCAGAAAAAATGTAATCATGGCCGGCCTCACTAATGATGTATGTATTGTATGGCCTGCTATCTCTTTAAGAGAAGAAGGATTTGACGTTCAGGTGGTAATTGATGCAGGTGGTTCACCAACCCAAATTGCAGATGATATTGCTCAACAAACATGGGAAAGCAAAGGTGTGCGTACTACTACATTTAATCAGCTGATTTCAGAATTGGTACATAATTGGGCAACTGAGGACGGACAGAAAACCTTACCAATCATTTTTGAAGAGATCATGTCCAAAGTAGGGCAGTTCGCATAATTAACATTTAAAAAAGAACCGAGGACTGGATCTCCTTCGGTTCTTATTAAAGCATTTAAAAGTATGTTACAAAAAATAAATCGTTCGGTTTTTATGGGTAATGGGCCGATCAAGATTCTGTATCCAGGTTTAGTGGTTTCGAATTCTGATACCGGAATTGGCAGTATTGGAAGAATTGATCACCCGGAAATTCATGGAAGAACTACTATACCCATGCATCCACATGTTAATGATGAAATCCTTTCTTATTTCAGAACAGGAATAGCAAAGCATAAAGATTCAGAAGGTTTTGTTGAGACTATCGGCAAGAAAAAACTTATGCTCATGAAGGCGGGAAAGTCTTTCTACCATGAAGAAGTAATTGATGGACAAAGTGAACCACTGGAGGGATTACAAATCTTCATTCGTCCAGGAAGAAAAGATCTGAAACCAGAAGTTGTTTTTCTCGATCTGGAAGAACTGCACAGTGAAAGTAAATGGCGTTTATTGGCTTCCCCCAACTCTGAGACCATCTTTCAATTTAGCAGTGAGACATGGCTCTACGATATGAAACTCCTGAAAGATAAAAGCTCAACGCTTCCGCAATTGCCAAAAAACAATCTCACACTTTTGTTGTACGTCTTCCATGGTGAAGTTGAAATCAACGGCAACGTGGGCTTAGAGAAAAAAGAGAGCCTCATTATCATTGATGAAGCAATTAACATAACAGCAGTAAAAGATGCAGAATTGGTATTATTTGTAACGGACGAGAAAGCCAACGTATTCAAAGGAGGTATGTATAGTGGAAACCAAAGATGATTGATATGGAAACCAGTGTTAAAATCGTAGATAAAAATGAAGGCGAACTATTGGGAGTTGCTGGTGGCAACTATCGTATAATTATTTCAGGTGATGAAACGGATGGTAACTATGCAGTAATCGAGATGTTGGTTCCTCCGGGCGGTGGCCCACCGCCTCATGCTCATCCCGATACCCAAGAGATGTTTTTTCTGGTGGAAGGTGTACTTGAATTTAAAACCGAGAAGGGAAAAACTACGGTGAAAGAAGGCGGATTCATCAATATACCATTTGGTGGTGCGGTGCATTGTTTTAAAAATGAGTCTGATCAAATTGCGCGCATGCTATGCACTGTAGTCCCTTCTGGTTTAGAAAAAGTATTCCAGGAAATAGGTTCACCTGTTCAGCACGGGAAGTTTTTACCTGTGCCGGAACTCTCTGAAGAGCGAAAGGAATTCCTTAGGCAAATTGACGAGAAATATGGCCAAAAGACATATCCAAAGAATTATCTGGATTGAAGACTCCTAGTGTGTGAGACTTAACTCTACAATAGCACAGTGACTTAGTTTCTCTCATTTTTTAGTCAGGACTATATAGTGTAGTGTGTCATCTCATGATCCACTCAACTGCAGAATCAATATTATCAAAGTATCCCATATCTACAGCTTGTTCTTGTACTGACCCTATTGTTTCTTCAACAGACATTTTTGTAAATATATCTGTTGGTACTATCAGCGCGATTCGATTGTATCCAACTTCCCGAGCTTTCTTATACCAGTCGTTTGCCGACCATTGCTGATCGTCTGGATGAATTGCGCCAAGAAATGTTGTATCAACAACGAGCTTCCCTGTATTGAATTTCTTCATCGCTGCAAGCATAGCGTCCAGACCTTCTCTGAACTCCGCTGATGTCGGAGTAACTATCCACTTCGATACGACCGACAGCGCTGCTTCATTGTAGCCTATTGTTAGAACCTCGTTTTTTAAATACTCTCGCATAGGTGTTAAGGCATTATTTGAACGACTAAAATCCTTGCATAGACCTTAACTTGCAATACCTAACTTGGGGTATTGATTGGCTGAGATGGCCGGAGGTAGATTGTTTGCTTCCGCTTATTTTGTGTCATACATTTATTGATAGAACATTGGATAGTTTGTGATGTATACTATACCGATACTAATTATAGATGACGATATTGGCGACATCGACATTTTGAAAGAACTGATGTGGTCAGCAGAATGGTGATTTGTTGTCTATGAGTTTAGAACCATTCATTGTGTCTGCAAGTTCACATTAAATATTTTTAATCAGCAAAATTTAAGATTTGATACATCAACCTTAAAGCAATGTCAGTTCTGGTATATTGTATAGTATATTACTTTGTTATTGGCTGTTTATATACTCCAAAAGTATGTAAAGCTGCACTTGCCTGGCCTTCTGTGATGCGAAGTCGAACATATTTTGCTCGTACGGGCTTGAACCTGACAAGCCATTTATATCCTATAGATTGTTTGTCGGTAACTTCAGGAATAGGGGGCCACTTTTTCCCATTGATGGAGTAGTCAACGGACCAGCGTGTAGTGCGTTGGCCGAGTTCTATCACTTCCTGTAACATAAGCACATCAAATACCTGCGGTGAGCCGAGATTGAATGTTAACGTATCGGTTGAAAAACCCTCTGCAGAGGCATAGTATGTGTTTTCAGTGCCATCGATTAGGTTTGTAGGTTTATATTTTTCTCCTCGTGGATGCATCGCTTTGACACTGGCCTTACTAGCCAAATTGTTTTGAAAGGTAGCATTGATGAGATACCGCAGACTGTCTGTACGCTGTGCATCGACTGATGAGATCAATCCTTCCTTGTTGGGGGCATAGTTTAAAAGTAAAACGCTGTTGCGCCCCACCGAGTTAAAGTATATATCCCATAATTCTGTGACGGTCTTAACACGCTTGTCTTCTTCCGGATGATAGAACCAACTGGGCCGGATCGATACATCTACTTCGGCAGGTATATATGCCTGGCCATTTATTTCGCCATGATTCAATTCTTGTATATGGCTGGATTCATCGCGTATAGAAAATGGATTTATAGTCGACCAGCAGGGATCGCCCGAGAAACCGGATTCATTTCCAACCCATCGGCAGTCCGCAAAACGATACGAGTTCTTGGTTCCGAATATGACGCACTGTGGTTGAAGTCTTCGAACTGTATCAGCCCAGCGTGTATAGTGTGATGTAGTCAGTTTATCAGCTCCGGCACCATCCCACCAGATCTCCCATATAGGACCATAGTTCCGTAACAGCTCCGATAGCTGGCTGGCGTAGTAATCGCTATAGTCATCCGTGCCATAACGTGAATCATGACGATCGTGTGGTCCAAGATATATAGCAGCTTTTATGCCTGCCTTTTTACAGGCATCGGTAAACTCTCTCACAACATCGCCTTTGCCTTCTTTCCACGAACTATTTTTTACAGAATAGTTAGAATGCTTCGTGGGCCAGTTACAAAAACCATCAGCATGTTTGGCTACCAGTATACCTGTTGTTATACCGGCTCGCTTCAAAACACTTGTCCATTGGTTACAATCCAGTGCCGCAGGGTTAAATACTTCCGGGTTCGCAGTGCCATCACCTTCATTATCATTGGTGAATGTATTCATTCCAAAATGGAAGAATGCAATAATCTCACGATGATACCATTCTATCTGTCGAGCATTCGGTACCGGACCCACGGGTTTTGGGGGAGCCTGTGCAGAAGCCGTGATCGGAAAAGCTGCCAGGCAGCCTGTGATATATATACATGCGATGGTCCGGAGACTGGTGATTCTTATTACACGCATAGTAACTTGGTTTCATAATTAATACAACTAACCAGTTAATTACCCTGACATCCACAGCAACGCTACATCAAAATTATTGGATGGACTCTCTGCTGAGGTAATCGCCCTGAAGTAATGTGTGCGTAACCAATGAAATCTACCAGCGCGCATAATATCGCGATTCCATAACTTTGCCTTTCACTTTTATCTCCTCATTTGTTTGGGTTTGAAGAAAATCATGCGCGGTGTTGATGATACAATTTTGAGATGCTTGAGATTTCGTGGATATTGGAAGGCTCAACTGAATTGGCCGCTAGCATTGCAATGTCCTGACGGACGAAAATATATATATATCGTAATAGATACGAACTGCGGTAGTTAGCTGTTGACAGCAAGGCACTGCCATTAAAAACGAGACAGGCAAATTAAAAATGAAAAAGGAAATCACTAAAACAACTTGTCTTTTAGCAATATTTTGCGTTCTAATAAGTTGTGAAAAAACAAAGGAACAGTCGCGCAACAATCCTTCAGTCGGGTTGACAAAGCAGAATTTTGACAAACTTCTTGTTCGAAAACAACCGGAAGTATTTTTAGAAGAAAGGGTATCATATGGCGAAGACGGCAGGGTTAGGAAAATTGTAAGTAAACAGCTAACTGAAACTACATACGAGTTTCAGTATGATGATAGTCTTCAAACGATTTATGAAACCATTACTCTTCCAGATAACAGTAAGCAGAAAAATGAGGAACATTTTAGGCACGGGCTCCTGCAAGAATCGGGAGAGGATTCAATTGTCTACCACTATCATGAGTCCGCTATATCTTATTACAGGAATCTTCAGACACCTGGATATGAGTTTATAACCAAATTCTATTTTAACAATCTGAATGTAGTACGAATAGAGTACTATCCATATCCATATCGTATACCTGGTGCATTGGCAAGAGTCATGGAATATACTTATGATAAAGCATTATCGCCTTATAGTGTTACAAGCAACGATACTACAAGATGGCGAAATTTAACTTGGAGAGGGAACTTAGCACTTGGCTATATAGCAATAACGATGTCTCCTGAGTTTCTTTCTGTCAATAATATCATAAGTAAAAGAGAAGTGTACGTGGCCTCGGGCAACTCCGTGGAGGCTAATGTGGACTTTCGTTATGATTATAACAAAAACGGAAGACCTGTTAAAAAATACTGGACTCATCCAAATGAAAAGAAATTTAACCTTCAAGATGAGTTCGTTTATTGAATTGGGGGAGATACTTAGAAAAGTATAGATGAATCTAATAAGGTCTTTCTGCCCCCTTGTAACGGTAGCGGAAGATGAAATTGTTCAGATGCCAGTAGAGTACATATACTCTACATATAAGAACACAGTAAGAACGGTTATTTTTTTTCGGAGACCTGTTAAATCCTGTAATGCAGGCCGCGATAGGACTTCTAGAAATATAACTGTACATTAAATTTGGTGCACAGTATTAAAATGCCTTATAGGGGTAAGTATATATAATTTGGCTGGATTGTATACATACGCTGTCACTTACTAAAAGGAAGTATTCCTCCCTGGTGAAGAGTGCCGTCCAGGAGATATGAGCTAATTTGTGTGTTATTACATTCGCTTCGCTGCAGAGAAGGTGTGCAATACTCCACCTGTGAAGGTATATCAGTAATTTCGCTTAACCGTCTGTTCGTTTTGGTAGTCGGGAAGTAAAATTCATAATCGTATTCCGATGTTATTTTGAAATTTACTTTATCTGGGATTGGGGTGATCAGAAAGACATCTGTATCATGGGTATATGTGTAGAGAGCGTTATCCGGTGTAATAAGCCATTCACTAACAGGTTCCGTATAGTTAGTACCCTTCTTAAAACTTCGTACTTCAATATTTTTTATTTCGTCATATTCAAATCCGAAAACCGTAAATTGATACTGATGATACGGTCCGCAGTCAATTTCTCTGCACTCCTCACAACCGGAAAGTATACATAGGAGCAGGCACAATACCCATAGTTTAGCGACCGCTAGTTGGGAAGGAAATAGTCTTAGTTTTAGCATTATAGCTTAGTCCTGGTTTTTAAGAGTATGATTATAGCGACATCCCATATTTATTGCGGGTAAGCGGTGCCCGCAATGACTTTGATTGGTGTGCAAACTGCTATGATTTTTACCCGTGGAGTTTCCTGTTAATTTGTATTTCATCACTGGAGGATAATAACGGGCATGTAAAGTAATAACAGCAGCTGAAAAATATATTACCATTTTCATCGTAGGACGTAATATTTTTGATATAAGATTTATATATGACAAAATTATTGACAGCCTTGTATCCGGTACAATACCTGAAAGGCCTTATTTAGTTCTACTGGTTTTCAGGTATTCTTCGATAGCTATTGAAACGGGCAAAAGATAAGTATGACAAATATCATATTTCAGACCGTTTAAAGTCAGGTGAATACACTGGTGTTATTATAATCTTTACTGAGTACTAATTAAATATACCATTATGAAAAACAAGATGCTTTTAATGATGATGTTAATGGTAGTTGCATTTTCATTTGTTAACGCGCAAGACAAACCAGCACAGCAAAGGGAAATGCCTCCGAAGCACCGGGGCATGCATCCACGTTTGCAGGCGGATGGAACTGTAGTCGGTGATGATGGCAAAACATTGGGGTCGATAAAAAATGGAAAAGTATGTGACCAGTCCGGGAAAGTAATAGGTATTATTTCTGGGCATGGCGATGTGACTACTTCCAGCGGAAAAATGATAGGCAAAATTCAAAAAGATGGAAGCTATAAATCCATGAAAGGTCATGTAGTAACTACTGATCCGGATGGAGTTGTTAAGGTAGCAGGAAAAGAAGTAGCAAAAGTAGAAGCTGGTTACAAGGATAAATCTCATGGCTGTGCACTCCATTGTTTCTTCAGTTCAGATAATAAGGATAAAAAGGAAATTGATGAGGATGTAAAGAACCAGTAACGGGCTGCCTACAACCAGGCGCGTTTTGAATTCTCTGACTTGGGTAGCGATAGGTGTTAAATGAAAACGGTTGAAAGAGACATCAAGCAGGTTCCTTAAATATAGTGCTACATTTAGGATACATACAGCCATATAGAGATGTAGCCTTCGTTACTGGCTATAGCAAGTTTCCCCGTTCACACGCGATGGGTCAAAGAAGATGCTTGCTTTTTGATCAAGTGTCGTAATGGTATGCATATCTTCATCGTGCTGTTTTACTAAAAGATGTAAAGTGTGTTGACTACCGTGGAGGTGATCCGCTCCCTTAGGTATACATTAGCAATACATCTCATGGCTGTTTTTGAATAGAATCTTTATTTATAGCTTTCTCGTAGCGATGTAAAGTACAAGTGATCAGGAGCTTTGTGTTTTGTAGTATCATGGCAATTTCATTTTAGTAAATTCAAATACGTATCTTTCAAAACTATTTTGAATGGCATGAAACGAATTTTATACCTGCTCTGCTTTTTTTGCACACTTGCTAGTTATGCGCAGAAGCAACTCTATCCATACTCTGACGGAACAAAGTGGGGTTTGACAAATGAAAAACTGGAAGTCGTTATGACGCCTCAGTTTGACAGACCCCCTCGCATTGTTAAGGCAAAATTCGCAGTTGTACAAAAAGACTCGAATTTCGGGGTGGTTAACCATAAAGGAAAAACAATCCTTCCTATTCAGTATAGCGAACTTATCGAACTTGATGGAGAAACGAGCCTGGCGATACTGAATGGTAAGTATATTTTTATTGATCTGAAGACCTGGCGGCAAATTTCACAGTTTGATTACGCCAGCGATTGTAAGTGTCCGGAAAAACTTCATGTTGTAACGAAAGATGGAAAAACTGGATTCCTGAATATTGTTACCAGGGAGTTTGTTGGTGGTTTGATATACGAAGATGTGTCTTTGTTAAAATATTATCCGCGCAAAGGTAAGGCCGTGCGATTTCCAGGTCTGGCCGAAGTCAGGAAAGATGGAAAGTACGGTGTGTTAAACTTATCAACGGGAACGAACTTTCTGGATACGAAGTACGATCGTATCAATGGAGTAATTGAGAATGGAAGAATGTTTATCGATGGTTCTATAGGCATAGATCAAAAGCGCTTTGACTTGAAAGGGAACGAAATTCACGTAGAACAAACTGTAGTGGTTGCAGGAGAGGAAGTAATTTCTGAACCCACGGCCGTCTATCAGGAAGAAGAAGATAGTGAAACAACGACAGACCTGTATGCAGCAGGGAATATTGGACAAGAAGGTTGGACGGTCACGATCGAAAGAACCCGTGGAAAAAAGACGGAGGTCTTGGAGAGTCATTTTGTAGATGGCTATGAAATTGTAGGTAAGTTATATTATGATTCAGCAGAAGGACCAAGCACAGCCCGGATTAAAGGTGTTAAAACGAATCCGAATATTAGCATATCCGTGATGGATATAAAGGGAAATGTTCTGGCGAGATTTGACTACGACAATATCGAATATAAGAATGGCTGTTATACAACACGCCTGCGTGGGAAATACGGATTAGTGACTACAGACTTTGTTGAAATAAAAAAGCCGGTACTTGAAGATGTATTTGAAGACGATTATTATAATCCCTCTATAAATGCCCTGTTCATCGAAATGCCCAGTGGCCAGCAAGGCTATATGGACAAGAAGACCGGGAAGATATTTATTCCGGGTGTCTCCCAATAATAGCTGGGTGCCATGTTCACTATATATCTATAGATTAATGTATGGATAAGTTACCCCCCGCACGTGCTCTGCTCACAAAACTGCTGTTACTCATGATGCTATAAAGTCAACCAGCATCCCTAAAGCGAATACGAAAAGAGAGAATGTGGCCATTCCTAATATATAGGCACCCAGTGCCTTGAAGTAGCTTGCTACTCGCGTCTTATCAAAGAAATGCCCGATTGCCCACGTACAATAGGACAGCCCCAGGATACTTGATATTTGCATCAGGTGGATTCCTGTAAATCCTTCGATCATGGCAAAAACAGAAAAGATCAACATCCCCATGCCCATCACAAAACATAACAGGATCAAGATCTCAAAAAGATTGTAGCCCTGTACTCTGTAGAAGAGTTTCAGCCAAAGTGCAATGAATATGCCCATGATAATATTTGTATAACCATAATGACTTTGAATCCAGTTGTAAATTAACACGGAAGGAGAATTCTTGGGTCCATTATAGTTAACGTAGCCTTGTTCAATATGGAATAGATGATCTATGGTAGTATATATCAGCGAGGTTACGATGATAAACAATACCGGTTTTACAAGCCTGCTTCTGTCCGTGGTTATAAACGCATGAATACTTGTGCCAGGCCTGAGCAATAGTTCCTTAATGGTATACAAGATGCCTTTCTCAAAATGTAATACGTGCTGAATTTCATGTACGATGTAATGCCAGTCAACTCTGTTAATCTGTACAGGCAGGCCGCAGTCACAGCAAAAATTACTGGTAACTGTAGCGTTGCAATTTCTGCAATTCATGGTTGTTGTGCGTGTAGTAGGTTGGTTTTCCATCCGGGAATATAGTTTCATGTAAGGGCTTATATTCGTAAAAATCGGTATAAGACGATTTTCAAAGCCTACACTTTAGTGTAGATTTGTTGAACACCATCGTTAACATGAAAATTAACAGTAACTCAACCTTGCTCACCAAGAACCACATCGGGAAGATATCGGATGAAGAGCGCCCCGAACAGAATGATTACCTGGATGCTGTAAGAGCTTTTGCCCGGTTAACCTACGAGAGTGTATATATCATTAACTACGAAACGATGACTTTCGAGTACGTTTCAGAAAATCCTCTCTTCTTATGCGGATACTCACCAGAAGAAGTGATGAAGCTTGGTTATGAGTTCTATTTCAAAAATATTCCGGAAGATGATTTGATATTACTGAATACTATAAACGAACTCGGATTTGATTTCTTTAAAGATCTGCCCGGTGAGGAGAAGATACAGTATAGTATAACCTACGATTTTCACCTTGTTAATGGCGATGGTAAGAAGACGCTGATCAATCACAAACTTACGCCACTACTTCTGACGAAAGACAAAAAAATGTGGAAGGCCATGTGTATCGTTTCCATTTCACATCATAAAACTTCGGGTAATATTTATATATACAAGCAAGGCTCTAATGAGACATGGGCGTTGGATTTGAAAGACAAACGCTGGCATAAATCAGAGAAGCCCCGCCTTACCAACAGGGAAATAGAAGTACTGCGTCTTTATGCTCAAGGATTATCAATTAATGAGATCGCAGAGAAAGTGTCGGTTGCTCCTGATACGGTGAAGTATTACCGAAGACAGATTTTCGATCGCTTAAATGTAAGCACAATAGCGGAAGCTCTTTCGTATGCTGTAAATAGTAAGATCATGTAGATGTTATAGGGCTACTGATTCGCGTGGTTGTTATTCTTCTATAGGTGTTGAGGAAAGCATGCATACTACAACATTGCTTAAGCATCCCGCACTGATACTATCTTAACCAGGTTTACAAGGCACGTATAAAAATAGTTTTCATCATTGGAAAAGCTTTCTATATTTAGTAATGCAAAATTTGCACGTATATAGGTTTTTCCTTGCGGTAGACAATTTTGCCACTCCCATATATATATCACGCTGCATGAACAGACTAATTATTATTCTCGTATTCACTACTGTGGGCTTGCTGTCTCAGGCATTTGCACAGAGTACATCACACCAGATTACCATTGATCTTAAAAAGATTGATTCACCGTGGTCAACAGCGTGGACACATTTTGGTTATGATGAGCCGAACTATACCTATATGAAGGATGGGAAGAAGCTGTTGTCGGAACTTGCAGCGCTGAGCCCGGTGCCGGTATACGTGCGGGTGCACAATCTTCTTACCACGGGCAACGGAGAGGCTGCACTCAAATGGGGATCCACTAACGCCTATACAGAAACCAAACGTGGCAAGCCGGTATATAACTGGCAGCTTGTGGATAGCATTATGGATGTCTTTGTAGAAAGAGGAATGAAGCCCGTGGTAGAAATTGGATTTATGCCCGAGGCATTGTCAAGAAAGCCACAACCCTACAGGCACACGTGGCAACCGGGTGTAGACTATAACAAGATATATACCGGGTGGGCGTATCCACCTGCTGATTATAAGAAATGGGGTGAGCTGGTATATCAATGGGTAAAACATTCTATGGAACGTTACGGTAAAGATGAAGTACGCACGTGGTGGTGGGAGGTGTGGAATGAACCGAACATTGGCTATTGGCAGGGAACACCGGAAGAATTCAACATGCTATACGACTACGCAGTTGACGGTGTGAAACGTGCTATGCCCGAAGCAAAAGTTGGAGGCCCATCCTCTACAGGACCAGGTTGGAATAAAGCAGCCGACTTTCTTCGAAACTTTTTAAAGCACTGTGAAGAAGGCACAAATTACGCGACAGGAAAGAAAGGATCTCCGCTGGACTTCATCAGCTTCCACGCTAAGGGGAGTCCTAAAGTAATGGAAGGCCACGTTGTGATGAATATGGCAACGCAGTTGAACGATGTTGCCAAAGGTTTTGATATCGTGAGTAAATCTGTGTTTAAGCAATTGCCGATCCTGATCACGGAGTTTGATCCGGAAGGATGTGCAGCTTGCGGAATGGCTACGAATCCTGAAAACGCTTACCGCAATGGTACGATGTATTCGAGCTATACCGCTGCATCATTCACCCGGCTCTATGATCTTGCCAAACGCTACAAAATATACCTGGAAGGTGTAACCAGTTGGTCGTTTGAGTTTGAAGGACAACCCTGGTTTTATGGATTCAGAGATCTGGCCACCAACGGTGTGGACAAGCCTGTGCTAAATGTATTTCGCATGTTCGGAATGATGAAAGGCAATCGCATCGAAGTGGAGAATAGCCATGAGATAGCACTTGATAGTATACTTACAAAAGGTGTACGAAAAGCTGTAGATATACATGCTCTCGCCACGGCAGCCGATGCTTCGATGGCGCTGATGGTTTGGAATTATCACGATGCCGATGTTCCGCGCGCGGAGACGGAAGTAGTACTGAATATCAAAAATATACCGGCTGAAAGAGTGATGTTGAGTCACTTTCGCATTGATCGTGATCACAGCAACGCATACGAAGTATGGAAGTCGATGGGCTCTCCGCAGAACGTGAATGAGACTCAATTCAAGATGCTTGAACGTGCAGGTCAGCTTGAACTCTTGAAATCACCCGAATGGGTAATCACCGACAAAGGACATGTATATATATCTGTTACATTGCCCGCGCAGGCGGTGTCGCTGATAAAGCTCGAATATAAATGAGAATCGCACCAGGGTTGAATGTCATTTCAGAAGGTGATTTTGATCCTTAGCATTTTTGATATTCGTTGTTATCTTTGTCCCCGATGATGAGAAAGATTGTCATTTTCGTGATCCTGGGTAGCATGATTCTGCATTGTGCCAGTCGTGTGGGATTGCTTTCTTATCTCTATCAAAACCGGAACGAGATAGCTTACACCCTGGGATTAACAGACGAGCTCCCCATTGCCATGTGTAACAGCGATTATGATTTTGATAAAGGACTTACGATTCAGTCTGCCGATCATGACGAGACAAGTCAGCGTACCTTTCCCGTGGCCTTTGAGATCAAGTTGTTTTTTGATTCCGATAAAACACAAGCTCCTCTTCGCATTCAAACACCTTTGCGTGCTGAATATATTCCGGCTGTAAGCCGACTCCTTCAGGGTTGTCAGCAATCTGTATTTCGACCTCCTGTTTATCAATCTTAATGCCGGTCAGCATTCGCTGATGTATTGATCCTTCCTTCTGTGGCAGGGTCTGTTATTTATTATTCCATATATACTTTCATTCTATCCATGAAAAAAATTCTATATGCCAGTATAGGGCTATGCCTATGCTATATTTCGGCATTCGGCCAATATAAAATAGAAGGCGAAATCTACGATGCTGAAACCAAAGAACCGGCCGTAGGTGCTTCGATACAACTAACCAATAGCCCGGGCGTTGGTACTACCAGCAACGCAGAAGGGTTCTTTCAGTTAACTAGTTCCGAGCAATATCCTGAACTGATCGTGTCAATGATCGGCTATGAAAATCAGCAAGTAAAAACATCCGATGCACCGATTCGTATTTCAATGACCCCGCGTGCAGAAGAGATGCGGACAGTAGTGGTAACTGCGAACCGCGAAGCCAGTTTACGAACGGAAACCCCGGTCGCTATATCGAAACTGTCCACCAAACTGATTGATGAGACAAAGCCCACACAATTGGTCGAAGCACTTAACAAGGTACCCGGAGTACTGATGGTAAACCTTAACAATGAACAGCACTCCATGGCTATACGTCAGCCCATGACTACTAACGCATACTTTTTATACCTGGAAGATGGCGTGCCGATACGGCCGCTGGGTGTGTTCAATCATAACGCATTGCTGGAGATTAATCAGTTTGCCATCAGTTCAGTGGAAGTGGTAAAAGGCCCTGTGTCTTCTATCTATGGAGCGGAAGCTATAGGAGGTGCCGTTAACTTTATTATGCAACGACCCACCACTATGCCGACTGCTAGAGTAGGTGTACAGTTTGATAACTTCGGATTTCGAAGAGCGCAGTTCGGTGGAGGCGCACGTACGGGTAAATTTGGTATATATATAGGTGGCGTAAAGAGTGAGCAAACCCATTCCTGGATGGCTAACTCCGACTACGATAAGACTTCCGTTAACGCGCGCCTGGAATATCACTTCACATCCAATACACGCCTGATCGGTAATTTTATGTATGGTAAATATTTTTCGAATACAGCCGGGAGTGTAGACAGTGTTGCGTTCTTCAGTCGGCAATATGTGAGCACAACCGATTTTACCTATAGAAAATCAGATGCAACGCGTTCGCGTCTTACCCTTGAACATGATTGGAGCAACGGGTCTAAAACTTTTGTAACACTCTTTAATCGTTACAATAAGCACGGACAAAATCCTTCGTATGGTATTCGATGGAGTCCTACACCAAGTGCAACCAACGACCCTTCAACAGCAAGAGGCGAAATCAACTCCAATAACTTTACAAGCTATGGCGTGCTGATACAGCATAGTCAACAGTTTGCTTTTATGGATTCACGGTGGATCACCGGTGGAATGGTTGACTATTCTCCCAACGACTACTGGTCTTATCAGATCGATCTGAATGCACAGCTGCGTGCTGATGGCAAATCGGTGGAGAAATATACCATACGCCAGGAGCGACCGGATATTAAACTGGCAGACTATGATGCTGACATCAAGAATGCTGCAGGCTACCTCCAGTATGATTTTTCACCAATTGAAAATCTTCGGTTCTCTTCCGGGCTACGCTACGATCGCATGGCATTTACCTATAACAATTACCTCGATGCCTCTGCCGGAGATAAAGTGTATAGCAAGTTTACACCCAAGTTAGGACTAACGTATGATCTTGGCAGAGACAAAGGTATATATGCTAACTATTCACAAGGATTTTCACCGCCAGCGCTGACAGCTATTTTCAGGAAGCGTCCGAATACCAATCCCGCAGAATTCTATTATAATCTGAAGCCCGCGCAATTTGAGAACTATGAGATAGGAGGGTGGGCCGTGTTCATGAAGAATAAGATATACCTTGATCTGGCCTTATACCAGATGAAGGGCACCAACGAACTTTTAAATATTCGACAACCGGATAATTCAACGGATTACCAGTCGGCCGGGAAGACGTTGCACAGAGGTATAGAACTCGGACTCACGGTAAAACCTTCACAACAATTCTTCTTCCGCTTGGGTGGCACTACTGCGCTGCATCGCTTTGAAGATTTTCAGATCAGTACAAAATCAACCGATAAGTATCAAAACCTGGCAGGCTACGATATGCCGGCTGCTCCCCGCTGGACGTGGAACACGGAGTTTTACTACTATCCCCAATATATACCGAACCTGCGCACATCTGTGGAATGGCAACATGTGGGTGGCTACTATCAAAATCAGATCAATACTATTCGGTATGAGGGATACGATGTTATTAACTACCGGATAGGCTATAAATGGAAATGGATCGAAGTATATAGCAATGTGCTCAATGTTACGGATGTACTTTACTCTACCAACGCAACGCGAGGCAACAACACTACCGACCGAACTACCTATACGCCTGCGGCACCGCGCACATTTGTGTTTGGTATACAGTATAATTTTTCTGGTAAGTAATTCTGACGATGAACAAGTATATGGAAAATAATTCAGTAACATCATTCAAAGCGTCATCGGCAGTAGATGATGAGGCTCAGCCGATATCGCCCGTAGTTTCAGATGTAGTCAAGCGTAACATTTTCAAGTGGCATCGTGTTATTGGTTTGATTACAATCATTCCTGTAATCTTCTGGTCGTTATCCGGTCTCATGCACCCGTTCCTGTCTCATTGGTTCAAGCCAACCATCGCGCGCGAATTTATGATGCCTGCGCCTGTGGATACAAGTCAGATCAAGTTGTCGGTACAAAAGGTGTTAACGCAAAATCGAATTCATGAATTCAAAAACTTTCGCCTGGTAACCTTTAACGGAGCAACCTACTACCAGGTAAAAACGGTTGACGGATCGCTGCGGTACTACCATGCTGCTACCGGTATATTTCTAAAGGATGGCGACCAGCAATTTGCAACCTATATGGCACGCTATTTCCTGGATGATCAAAGCAGTAAAGTTAAATCACTTGTTTTGCAAAAGGAATTTGATCAGCAATACAAGTATATTAACCGCTACCTTCCCGTATGGAAGGTAAGTTTCGATCGTGCAGATGGTATGGATGTTTACATTGATACATCGTCCGGGCGCATGGGTACTTTTAATACAAATGCGCGGAAAGCCTTTCTATTTGTCTTCGATAATTTTCACAACTGGTCATTCCTGGAAAATATATCCAACGATACAATGCGAATCAGTATCATGATCGTTTTGTTAACCGTTATACTTTTATCTGCGATCACCGGTATTACTATATATGGATTATTCTGGAAGCGCTTCCGGAGATTAAACAGCACCAATGAGAAGAAAGGTATACGAAAGTACCATCGGCAAATTGGTATAGCCACCGCCTTTATTACACTAACCTTTAGCATGAGTGGAGCGTTTCATGCTGCGCGCAAATTGGAGCCCAATCTGTTGCCGGCCATGGTGTATGAGCCGGTTGTCCTAACCCGCGAGTTAACGGTTGCAACCACAGCTCTGGCTGTTGATTGGGAACGGGTATATACTATATCCGTAGTGCGAAAAAGCAAACGCGACTACTTCCAGGTATTCTACACCAAGACTGACGATGAGCCCGCACAAACTATATACATAAATGCCGCGGATGCCAGCGTATGGCAAAATGGTGATATGGAATATGCGAAGTTTTTAGGAAAGAAGTTTCTGGAAGTATTAACGAACAAGACCTCCATGACGGCTGCCTGCTGTGATGAGATGGATGAATCAACAAATACTGGTATCGATGAAGACGCAACGCTCTTGAAGACTGAAAACGTTTCGAAATTTGAAAGTAGGGAGTATGGATTTGTATTTAAACGGCTTCCGGTGATCAGACTTGCCTACGATACTCCGGATGAAAGTACGCTTTACGTTGAGACTTCGACTTCAAGACTTGCTGCTGCCATTAATAACGGTGATCGTTTGGAAGGATATACCTTCGCGATCTTTCATAAATTTCTATTGATGGATTGGGCGGGTAAAAATGCGCGTGACATTGTTATGATGTTCTCTGCGTTTGGACTATTGTGCGTATCTGTATTGGGCCTGCTTGTTTTTCTGAAGAAGGCCTGATTGTTGCCCGCAGAGGGCGCAGATTAACGCAGATGAAATACAGGTAATTCTGTAAATGTCTGCGTAAATCTGCCTCGATAGTTATCGGGTGCGCAGAGATATATAACACCCGTTATGTGGTACGCTTTCTGTTTTATTATTCCACAATTACCAGAGTTGCAGAACGCGATATATCTTACATTCGAAAGTAAAGCGTATACTTTTGCTGAAATAATATCGGCACCAGTTAATATCCGTAAAGTAATTCTTGTCGCTTGTTGCTACATTTAAACAATAATAGGTTGATGATGATCCATCAATCTATTTGCTTCCTTAAATATAGTCTGAGCACTAAACCGAGTTAAATGATGGAATCTCTTTACAAAGCAAAGTATGGTCGAATCTTTCACCACACGCACCTATACTTCACCTTGATTGTGGTATTGTGTTTTATGATCGGGGGATGTAACAACGAAGATAACGATCCTGCTACAAACACTTCGAATACAGATTCCGTAACCACGTTTGATCCTTCCAAGGTTGATGTCAGCAAGATCTATATACCGAATGAGTTGAAGACTAATGATTTTTACAAAGCAGAAAGTAAGTGGTATTACGGACGCAGCAAACAGTCGGAACACTTTATAGTTTTCTGGGCGGCCGGGTATGGTGATAAAGATCCGGACTCCACAGCAACTCCCGAAGCTTACCGCGTTGATATTACAGATTTACTTGAGAAAGCCGAGTCGTTTTACGATTTGAATATCAGCGATCTGAAATTTGCCGAGACAGGAAGCGGTAAATCCAATCTTGATAAATACAAGATGCTTATCTTCCTATACTATCAGACTGATTGGCTGGCTACCGGCTCCGGTTATGACGATACAATTGGAGCGTTGTGGGTAAGTCCAAGTACATGCAAACCGGTAGGTTCTGTTATAGCACACGAAATAGGACACAGCTTCCAGTACCAGGTGTTTTGTGATCTGGGAGGAACTTCAGGCTTCCGATACGGTTTTGGTGGCAATGGCGGCAATACATTTTGGGAGCAGACTGCGCAGTGGCAATCATTTCAAAGTTACCCGACTCAAGCCTTCACGGACTCTGATTTTGAAGTATATACTTCGAATTATTTCCGACACATCTGTCACGAGGCACAGCGCTATGCGAGTTATTTTGTTCATTACTATTGGGCAGATAAACATGGTCGTGATATAGTGGGGAGGGTATGGCGGGAAGCACAGGAACCGGAGGACCCGATTCAGGCTTATATGCGCATTACCGGTATCAATGTTACACAGTTGAATGACGAACTATATACCGCGGCCACACGGTTTGTTACATGGGACCTCGATGCACTTCGTGAACCAGGTGCAAACTATATCGGGGCTCATTCCTATAAATATACTACACGGGACGATGGAAGCTACCAGGTAGCGTACGATCATTGCCCGTCAACAACCGGGTATAACGTGATACGACTGAATGTACCGGCTGCCGGGACAACCGTATCGACAGCCTTTACAGGTCTTGTAAATGAAAGTGGTTTCAACCAGGTTGATGATGCTGGCAGAGCAGGCTGGCGCTACGGATATGTAGCGCTATTGGAAAACAACACACGCGTATATAGCGACATGTACCAGGGCACAACCGGCATGGCTACCTTTACGGTGCCGGAGAATTGCAGTAAACTTTGGTTCGTTGTTACCGGTGCGCCCAATACGTATACACCACATGCGTGGGATGAAGACAATACGAACGATGATCAGTGGCCGTATAAATTGAAGTTCTCGAATACGGATATG
The DNA here is from genome assembly GCA_902168205.1 of uncultured Chitinophaga sp. Classification (GTDB taxonomy): domain Bacteria; phylum Bacteroidota; class Bacteroidia; order Cytophagales; family Cyclobacteriaceae; genus Ohtaekwangia; species Ohtaekwangia kribbensis. The sequence goes on from CABHOK010000003.1 coordinate 2,194,286, forward strand.
TATGGCAATGTTTCCTTTGATGGTACGGAGACTCCGCAAAACGTTACGTTTACCTATAACGTGAGTTTCCCCTATAGCGAAACGGTTTATAATGGTGCTACCGTAAAGATGGATGACGATGTCACGGAATTGGCAAAATCATTTGTCATGCAGCCATCAGACATTACCAAGGCAATAGGTAATAAAATAACATTCAATGCTGTTGAGAGCAGCGGAAGTCTCAATGCCACGACAACGGCCAGCGGCTACGGACATTGGTTTAATGCGAAAGCTAATGTATGTGCATGGGGTGCTGAAGCAAAAGTGTTTTCTGAATTTGATGCATCGGCTTTCTCATTCTCTATCGGACAATTTCCCAAGCAATGTGCAGCAGGCGATAAATATACTGTAAAGCAGGCCCTGGTGTATGAGTATGAAACAGGTAAAACCATTCAGGCAACATTTGTATTTAACATTACGCTGCAGTGACGGAATATAGCCGCTAGTTTCTGGCCGCCAACGGTCGGGGAGAGGCAAACGAGTGTGAAGGGTAGTGGGTATATTCTGTGTATTCTAGCTGCGAAAATCTTCCCCGATAGTTATCGGGGGCAAATAAATGCGCGGCAAAAGGAGAAGCGGTCAACGTGTGAATTCGTAAACTTGTAATTTGTACATTACTTTGCCTCTTGAATGAAAGACAGTATCACGCAATACAAGTTTAAGCCCGGCATGGCGCTGGAGTTTGAGGTACTCTCTGTTAACGATCTGTATAAGAAGCATAAAGACATTCTCACATCTCCGCATCGTGCTGACTTTTATAATATACTCTGGATTCACAAGGGGAGTGGCACGCACCTGGTAGATTTCGTACCGGTAAAGTTTAGCACAGATTCAATCCTGTTTATTAATAAGAGGAGAGTCCATTTCTTTGATCCATCCGAGAAATTTGAGGGCACCCTGATCCTCTTCACCGACAACTTCTTCTGTCGCGATGAAAGTGATATTAAGTTCCTGCGCAGCACAATCCTCTTTCACGATCTGTTGGATAACGCAGCGCTAAAGGTCCGGGAAGAAAAAGATTCTCTCCACAGTATACTTCAGCTGATGAAGAATGAACTGCAACAGACTGATAAAAAATTCCATCACGATGTTCTGCAAAATCACCTGCATAATTTTCTGATGCTGGCCGATCGTGAAAAACGAAAGCAAGGCTTCACCGAAATATCCAAAGGTGCTGATCTTGACTATGTCATGTTGTTCAACGAACTGCTTGATAACCATTTTACAAAAGTACGCTCGGTAAAAGAGTATGCCGATAGGATACATATCTCGGAGAAACGACTGAGTAAAGCCACCGCAAAAATTCTGGGTAAATCTCCGAAGGAAATTATAAATGATCGCGTGTTGCTCGAAGCAAAACGATTGCTTGTACATACCAGTCAGTCAATCAAGGAAATCGGATTTCAACTTGGCTTTGCAGAGCCCACTAATTTTATCAAGTATTTTAAACAGCAAACCGGCACCACACCTTCCGAATTCAGAGAATCCCATCTCTGATCTGCTGTTCCGAAAAGTATCATTCAAGGGAGTATTTTGATCTTTTGTAGCGCAGTGCGTTACGGCACCTTTGTATCGTAATCCATACGATATGAACTATAAATCAAAAACATTATTCGTGCTGGTATCCCTTTTACTGGTTGCTGCTTCCGCTATAGCCCAGAAGAAAGAGCGCGCCCAGACTGTAAAGAATTCTCCAACCGTAAAAACAGAAACAATGACAAAGAAAGAAAAAGTAGTAGCGTTACTGAAATCCATTGAGACAGGCGCGCCAGAGCCAGTAGGGTATATTAATCCCAACAAATATATTCAGCATAACCTCGGAGCTGCCGATGGCCTGGCAGGTTTCGGTGCGTTGCTGAAAGCTTTGCCTCCTAATTCTGCAAAAGTAAACACCGTACGTGCTTTTGAAGACGGCGAATTTGTATTTACACATACAGACTATAATTTCTTCGGACCAAAAATCGGATTTGATATTTTTCGTTTTGAAAATGGATTGATCGTTGAACATTGGGACAACCTGCAGGAAACTGCAAAACCTAATCCAAGTGGTCATACTATGATTGATGGCCCGGCCGTATCAACCGACCTGAACAAGACAGAAGAGAACAAGAAACTGGTGAAACAGTTTGTAGAAGATATACTGGTGAACGGTAAAATGGAAAAGCTTGCCGGATACTTCAACGGTGACAACTATATTCAGCATAATCCACTGATTCCGGATCAGCTTTCCGGACTGGGTAAAGCACTGACCGAGTGGGCCAAGCAAGGAATTACAATGAAGTATAGCAAGGTCCATAAAGTATTAGGGGAAGGTAATTTTGTGCTCGTAGTGAGCGAAGGTCACCTGGCCGGCCAGCACAATTCGTTCTATGATCTTTTCCGGGTTGAAAATGGCAAAATAGCTGAACATTGGGATACGATTGAGCCGATTCCTGCTCAGACAGAATGGAAGAACAACAACGGTAAGTTCTGATGTATATATAGACTTTCTTTATAAGAGGGCTGCTTCGCGCGGCCCTTTTTTATTTTAAATCCGGCACGATGTTGCTGAAGAGTATGTAAATATTCAATAAAAAAAATCGGCAATAGCCCACCCGTTGACCGATTGTATATCTCGCGTTTGAACATCTTTTTAGGTTTGATTATTTAAAGTGTTGAATAGCTTCTAGTTGGTATAGTAATTTTTGTAAGCATACATTTATATATACCTGTAAAATTAAAGTTTGCCTTTTCTATACGTCATTCAGAAATACATGCGTTATTGAAATAGTTTTTGGAGTCATTCACCGTATCTCAATCTATACGTGTTGACTTTTAGCCTTCGTATATAGTTGTACATTAAAAATGTTAGCAAGAAAAACGACAAACAAACTCTTTACCCTTTACCAGGAATATTCCAGGAATGTTCGCTGAAGGACAACTTGTGCTATAGTATAGCAAGTTGCTCACGCGCTGTCTGTTAGTTTTAATCAAGATTTACTTTCAAACCTACTATTCTATCAAAAACGTTATGACAAATTCATTTAAGCATTTGTACTCCCTTATTTGTATCGCGTTGTTGGTTGTTACATCCTGCGAAGATGTACAGATCGATAAACAAGATGCTATCCCTTCACCCAATGATGTTGCCAATCCGTCTGCCCTGGCTTCTGCCAGACTTGTGCCTCCATCGTGTAATAACCGCGCTATACTCCTGGATGGCGTTGATGATTACATTGACTTGGGCGACATTATGAACACAACAACGTTTCCCATCAGTGTGGCGGCATGGGTAAATGTAGACTCAACGAAATCTACTACGTCACCTATATTTGTAACACAGGATCACAGCACCATCTATAAAGGCTTCTGGTTTGCAGCTACCGGTACACATCTGTTCGCTGAATATGGCGATGGTCGCGGTGGAAATAACCCTGCTTACCGAAAAGGAAGATCTGCCAATGTTGGTGTGATGAACAACGGCTGGAAATATGTAGCGGCTGTTCTCAACGGTGTAAACGATGTTAAACTATATATTGATGGTGTAGATATAGGTGGTGCAATAACCGGCAGCTCTACTTATACCATGAGCACGAATGATCCTGCAACTGCAAAAATTGGCAAGAAGTTTATCAACGGTGTTACTTACTACTTTAAAGGACTTATTGATGATGTATCGGTATGGAGTAAATCGCTTAGTGTTACCGAGATAAACCAGTATATGAATCAGAATCCTACAGGAAGTGAAACCAACTTGATTGCATACTGGAACTTTGATGAAAATGGCGGGACAACCGTGCAGGATGCATCACCGAACAATTATGATGGTGTTATTAATGGAGGAGCACAACGGGTAGCATCCAGCGCACCGAATCATTGTATCAACGGTGCAATAACATTGGACGGTACCAACGATTACATTGAGCTGAATGATATCCTGAACACCACTACATTCCCGATCAGTGTGTCAGCATGGGTAAAGATTGATTCAACCAAAACCGATACCTCACCTATATTTGTTACACAAGACCACCTCACAGACTATAAAGGTTTCTGGTTTGCCGCTACCAGCACACACCTGTTTGCTGAGTATGGTGATGGCCTCGGAGGAAACAATCCGTTATACAGAAGAGGAAGATCTGCGAACGTAGGCAATATCAATACCGGTTGGAAGTATGTGACGGCTGTTCTTAGTGGTGTAGATAATGTTACGCTATACATCGATGGCGTAAATATAGGAGGCGCTGTTACCGGTGATTCTCAAAATACCATGAGCACCAACGACCCGGCTACTGCGAAGATCGGTAAGAAATCCATTAACAGTGTAAACTATTTCTTCAAAGGCACAATCGATGATGTATCGGTATGGAGTAAATCTCTTACTGTAACCGAGATCAATCAATATAAAAATCAATTGTTGACAGGCAATGAAAGCAGCCTGATCGGATACTGGAATTTCGATGAACCATCCGGCAACACTGTATTTGATTTATCGCCCAGCAATTTTGATGGTACACTTGTAAATGGTCCTGTACGCGTAACCTCGACAGCGCCTAACCATTAAGATATACTCTGTAATTATAACGAAGAAGGACGGAGTATCGCTCCGTCCTTCTTTATTGATAAAGGCTTCATATCAGTCGTTATCAATCACACTTAAAGTGCTGTCCGAACACAAGCTCGTAGCCATTGTTATCCAGTATTGAAAAGTCGCGCATATAGTATTCACGATCTTCAAGCGGAGTCTTGATCGTTGCTTTGTCTTTTACAGATTCCCACAGTTCATCCACCGGTTCTGTAACGATATAAAGACTCCCGGTTACAAGCGGCTTGGGGAAGAACGGTTCACGATCATCCGGATCTTTGCAATCTTCCGGTTCATCCTGCGGAACAATAAACATGATCTCGACATCCTCACGATTCAACGAGACAAAATTCGGAAAACCACTGGTCCCCTTAAATCCCAGCACTGATTCATAAAAAGCAATAGTCGCCTGTAGGTCCTTCGTCCAAAGTATAGGGCTTAACTTATGAAGTTTCATAAACTAAATATAGGTATATTTAATGTTCCTATGTATGTCCATTACAACCTATCAAGTTAAAAGTCTCACCTCCCAAACGTACTTCTTACTCCTGACCTCACAACCCCACCAACAACGCCCTCTTATTTCCCTGCCCCGCCAAAGCCTCCAACTGCTCCGAGAATTGTTTAGCTTTTGCAGCATCTCCTGATTTTTGAGCAGCCACAGCAGCACCATATATACCATTGAAACGATTCGGGTGCCGCTTCAGGTCTTCTTCATATACCTGCAAGGCACGCTGCGGATTGCCGGTTTGTAAATACATGTCGCCCAGAAGTTCGCGTGCAGGTATAATTTCTCCGGGTGTTACCGGGTGCTTCGCAGTTGCATCTTCCATGTCAGCAGCCTCTGTCATCAACGTGAGTGCTTCATCTTTTTTTCTTTCCGCCAATCTGATCCAGGCATCGGAAGCTTTTACCTGGATGAGTACGAGATTGGATTTATAGTTTTCTTTAGCCTGCACCAGTGCAGCGTGAAGTGCTTTCAGTTGTTCCAGGTCTTTCTTCGCATCGTTTACTTTATTCTCGTGTACAGCACCGAGTATGCGGGCAAAGTATATATTCGCTTTCTCCCATGGAAATTTCTCCCACGGAAAGTCCGAAGGCTCCGGTTGAAGGGATGCAGCAGCAGTCCAGTCCTTTCGCTCCAATGCATAGCGAGCCGGCATAGAGGCAAACGAGTAAGCGTCTTTGAAATTTACCGGGAACACTTCTTTGATGGTTTGCAGGTAGCGCACCTGTTCCAGCGCTTTTTCATCATTCGCTTTCTGCAGATAGGCATACATCAGGTAGTCTAGACCGTGCAGTTCTTCATCCCAATGTCCTTTTATACCCGACTTTTGTGCATAACACTGTGCAGCCGTAACAGACGCTATATTGGATTGTATCGATTCATCCCAAAGGCCGAGTCGTGTAAAGATGTGCGAAGGCATGTGCTGCGCATGCGCGGATGCAGGCGCGATGGACGCATACTTGCGCGCTGCGGGTAGGGCTAACGCTGCAAGCTCTGGATAGTCGTAGTTGTGAATGATATAGTGCGCTATACCCGGGTGGGTAGGTTTGTTTTCGAATATCTTGTTTAAAACTTCTCCGGCTTTTTTCTGCTTTTGAAAGGTTTTGTCGGTAGGGTCGGAGGCAGCACCGAGTGCGAGCGCATAAAATATAGCGGCCTCGTCATCATTGGTATATTTCTCATACAATGCCTGCGATGCTTTTTCAAATTTCAGCAGGCGTGTGCGGTGGTCGAGCGTACTCCACTGATCGTATATAGTGGCGATTGCTTCCAGGTAATCAGACTCACGGCTTTCTTTGTCGGTGATGATCGAGCGGGCCAGGGTAATAATCTTGGCGCCCTTCTCAAGTTCTGCCGGAGAAGGAGGCGACCACAACGGATGAAAGTTACTCATAGCAGCACCCCAATAGGCCATTACACATTGCGGATCCTGATCGATAACTTTAACAAAAACTTTCTCCGCTTCGGTATACTCGAAAGAATGCAGTAGCGCGATCGCGAGGTTAAAATCCGGTCGTGTTTTTTCGGAACAGGACTGACTGAATGATACGGTTCCGAACTGATCGGTTCCTGAACTGCAAAGTGTTATCTCTCCACGCGTAAGTTCAATGGCTGCCAGTTCACTTTTGAGCTGTTCGTCATTCTTCTTGCCGGTAGTGCAGCAAAGAAGAATCGACATCGTGAGGATGATCGGGTGGGTTTTCATAATAGGAGGGGGTAAGTGTCTTTCTGCTATGAAGTTATGCCAAAAGCACGGTTGTTCATAGTATAAAAACGACACCCGGCTCACATAATGATGTGAATTGTTGCGGTGGCGAAAGATGCATAATGGATGGGGGTTACGAGCATGTTCTGATTCCTGGATGTGGATGAAATCGAGCTATAGCATGCGGATGTTATTCGGTAAAGATTCTCTATCTTTCCCTGTAAATGTATAGCTATACCAGGGGTGTTGATTGCGGCCGGTAGCTTGTACGTTGTAAAGACCAACCAACTCCTATGAAGAGACTCTGTACACTTGCTGCTCTGTTTACCTTGCTATTTACTGCGCGCGCGCAGGAGCGCTATATTCTTACTTCGGATAGCGTTTCGCTCTATGTAAAAGTAAAGGGTAAAGGACAGCCCTGTTTATATATACATGGTGGTCCCGGTGCCGGAAGTTACTGGCTCGAGAAGTTATATGGCGACCGACTCGAACAACATTTTCAAATGATTTACCTCGATCAGCGTGGGGTTGGCAGATCGTCAAGTCCGAAGGATCATAATTTTGCAATCGACCGTGTAGCAAAGGACTTTGAAGAAGTGCGACAGGCCCTGGGCATCAAACAGTGGCTAACACTGGGACATTCATTCGGAGGCGTTTTGCAAATGGATTATGTTGAGCGATATCAGCAATCTATACAGGGCTTGTTAATGATTAACTGTACGCTGAGTCTCCATGACAGTTTTCGCGAGAGCTGGATTCCCAAGGCATATGAATTTGCAGGTGTAAATAACCCGATGCCGGCAACAGGCGATACAGTGGCTTTGGTTAAAAGATTGATGGATGCTATTGGTATACTTCGGCAGAAAGAACTGATCTGGAAGATGGCATTCGCCTCACCGGATAATGCCAAAACACTGGATGCAACCTATACTGAAATTCCAAACTGGAATGGTGATTTCAGCGCAGCCGCTCTCGGTATAAATGACTATTGGAATGATTACCGGAAGAGTACCGCGCGCATCAAGTTACCGGTATTATTTTTCTATGGTACCAACGACTGGTCTATTGGCCCGCAGCACTACAAAGGCGTGCACTTTCCGAATAGCATGCTCTATGAAAGTCGTGTAGGACATATGCCGTTTCTGGAGAATAAAGCGGATCTTGAAAAAGCGATCAGGAGTTTTAAGGCGAAGTATAAGTTTAGCTGAACTGTAAATTAGGAAGACGAGGCCTTTCGTAAAATATACTCTGACGGGTCAACAGGGTACCCGGAAACTATTCACGCAGGCCTGAGACCTGCGTGATGTATATTCAGAAAGCATTTCTGAAAAAATACTTTATTTCCGATTGACGTAATGTTTTTGTCTTTAACGTTTACTCTTAAAGACTCATAAATAAATGCGGAAGTGTTTCCGAACGGAGCATTGATCTATTGGTTGAACGTTTTACGTTCGCCATACTGAAGCTTGTTATAGTGTTTCAGTTTCTTCTTTCCGTTCGCGGTTTTGTATGCAGCTTTATTACTGTTGCAGGCAGAAAATGCAATCGCCAGAACTAGTATAGCGCCCAATATTTTTTTCATGATGTTAGCGTCTTTTGATATACCAAAGGTATGAAGCAATTCGCTTTGTTGGATATCATTCTACCTCTTTAAAAAGCGGTTCCACTCCGTATCGGTGCATCTTTTGATTACGCTTTTCACGAAACAGGCACAGCCGGTTGTAATTCCGCTGTCAACATTACAAGTCAGGTGTATGCACAGCAAAGACCGGTTGAGCGTAGTGCATCCTTGTTCTCACATCCATCGGGTTGCTTGCTCGTGGCTTTTGTAATTATGTTCTGCTTGCGCATCCATGGAGCAACTTCTCAACTACATTTACGCACTAACGGCGTTCTCAGGGGCAGAGCTGGGACCGTAAAAAAATAAAGCGCAAGCATTGCTGCCTGCGCTTACAATCATTTTAACCCAAATAAAAATGATTCGTTTTACTTGGGAACAAATTTCACTATACACACCCGCCTGTACAATCCATAGTTTACTGATACAGGTGTGGGTTATATTCGTAAAGTGTGCTCCGTAATTTTACGGAGAGCAACCTGAAATCGCGCGTATACTATTTCTTCTTGCCTGCTTTTGCTTTTTGAGGTTTGCCTTTCTGGGCAGCATCAACAGTCTTTACAATGGCATCGAGCAAGCCGTCTTTGTCTGTATCAAGCGAAAGCTCCCAGAACATAATGCCATCGAGTTTCTGGTCGATTGCATATTGCGTCTTTAAAGCAAGGGAGCGTTTGTCATCGTACGTAATGAATAATTTTTCAGCAGCATTATAGGCATACGGAGCTTTTGCTACATCATCCCAATACTTTACAAATCCTTTTTCTTCGGATATCTGCTTGTCGAAGTTTTTAAAATCAACACCTGCTTTAAATTTACCAGACTGGTATAGACCGTTGTTGGTTGCCACAACACCTTCCCACATTCTTCCATAGAACGCTCCACCAATAACAAGTTTGTTAGCCGGTACACCGATCTTCAACAGGTACTGAACACAATTGTCGGTTGATTCACGAAGTTGAGGTGTAGAGTATAGAGCCGTGTGATGGCCTGTTACAGTAGAGTATCCGTTGACAAGGTCGTATGTCATCAGGTTCACGCGATCAACTTCTTTCATCACTTCTTTCCAGTCAACTGATTCTTCGAGGAACTTCTGGAATCCACCGGCAGCAAAGCTTACTTCATATTTAGGACCCAGTACTTTACGAAGCTCGCGAACCAGTGCCGTGAAGTTCGGTTTATCTTCCAGGGTATATTTATGTCCCGGGTATCCTTCGATGGTCGGGTACTCCCAGTCGAGATCAATTCCATCCGACTTGAATTTTTGATTGAGTTGAAGAACCGACTGTGCAAATTCTTTTCTTCCGGCATCAGTCGAGAATACATCCGAGCATGACGGGCATCCGCTCCAGCCACCGAGCGAAAGAATTACTTTCAGTTTCGGGTTACGCTTCTTCAGGTTCACCAGCTTCGTGATGGTTGTTGAATCCCTGCGGTTATCAACCGTGAGTTTGTTGCCTGTAAGATGGCAGAAGCTGAAGATGATATGCGAAAGTTTTTCTGCCGGAAGGTTATCTACCTGTTCAGGGCCTGCGGAGTAATACGCGATCACATTCAGTCGGGCAGGTTGCTGCGCGTATGTATTGAACGCGAAGAGGAAAAGAAAAATGAAAATGCTTCGGTGCATCATAAGAGGTTAGAGTTTGAAAATTCCAAGATCCTAAAGTTTAAAGAAGCGACCGTATTACTTTTGATGAAAGGAGTAATTTGCTGACATGCCATGCGTTGTGCTGTGTGTATTTTTTAATGTGCATGTGTGCTTTTTTAATCTACCTTTGCCACCTTAAATATCTATATTCTTGAATTACTTATCAGCAGAATCAATCGCCAAGACTTTTAACGACCGTTGGCTCTTCAAAGATGTTACGCTCGGTATAGCGCAGGGCGAAAAGTTTGCCTTTGTTGGAAACAACGGTGTTGGCAAATCTACTTTGTTAAAGATACTTACAGGAGAAATTCAACCCGATGGCGGTAAAGTAAGTTTACGCCAGGGTATACGTCTCGGCTACCTTACACAGCAACCTAGTGTTGATGAAAATCTTACCGTGAAAGATGTACTCTTCAGCGACTCCAACGAAATAGCACGTGTCGTAAAAGAATATGAAGATTGCATTCATCATCCCGACACAACCCCCGAGCGCATGCAAGCTGTACTCGAGCGCATGGAAGAACTGAAGGCGTGGGACTATGAAGCGAAGGTTCATGAAGTAATTGAAAAGCTTGGTGTACCCGACTTCGATAAAAAATTCGGAGCGCTTTCCGGTGGACAGAAGAAGCGGATATTCCTCGCGCAATTGTTATTGCAGGAGCCTGACCTCATCATCATGGATGAGCCTACCAACCACCTGGATCTTTCTGCGATCGAGTGGCTGGAAAATTATTTGTCAGGCGCGAACATCACACTCATCATGGTAACGCACGATCGATACTTCCTCGATAATGTTGCTACCGAGATCATTGAACTCGACCGTGGTCAGTTATACCGCTATAAAGGCAACTATGCCTATTACCTCGAAAAGAAAGATCAGCGTGAAGAGATTTTGAAAGCAGAAGTATCAAAAGCGAAGAACCTTTTAAAGAAAGAACTCGACTGGATGCGCAGGCAACCGAAGGCGCGAGGTACCAAAGCTAAATATCGCATCGAAGCATTTTATGATCTGCAAGAGAAGGCTTCACAGGATTTACGTAAAGAAAAACTTGAACTCGATATTAAGGAAGCGCGACAAGGAGGGAAGATCCTGGAAGTGGAACACATCACTAAAAAATACGGAGCGCTGCCAATCGTAAACGACTTCTCGTATGTATTCAAGAAGAACGATCGCATTGGTGTTGTGGGTAAAAACGGTGTGGGTAAATCTACCTTCCTCGATATGCTTACCGGAAAGATCAAGCCTGATTCAGGCGAGATAAATCCCGGAGTTACAACGAAGTACGGATACTTTACACAGGAAGCTATATCGCTCAACCCGAATAACCGGTTGATCGAAGAAGTGAAGTCCATTGCCGAGTTCATTACACTGTCGGATGGTTCACAGGTTTCAGCTTCCAAGTTCCTGGATTCATTCCTGTTCCCTCCGGATAAACAGTATAACTATATTAATAAACTGAGTGGTGGTGAGAAAAAGCGTTTGCAGTTACTCAAGCTGTTAATAACGAACCCTAACTTCCTGATACTTGATGAACCAACCAACGATTTTGATATCGATACTTTAAATGTATTGGAAGACTTCCTCGACAAGTTCAGCGGATGTTTGTTACTGGTGTCGCACGATCGTTACTTTATGGACCATCTCGTAAATCAACTCTTTGTGTTTGAAGGCGATGGTAACATTCGTCTCTTCAACGGTAACTATTCTGATTATCGCGATTGGGTAGAAGAACAGGAAGCGATGGAGGCATCACCGAAAGCATCGAAGCCTGCCGTAAAAGAAGAAGTGCCTGTAGTCGTTACCACCGAGAAACGCAAAGCAACTTTTAAAGAGAAGCAGGAATACGAGAAACTTCAGGCAGAGATCGAAGGACTCGAGAAGAAGAAAGAAGAGCTTTCAACCCTGATCAACTCGGGAAGCACCGATCATAAACAACTGCAGGAGTGGGGGCAACAGATGCAGCAGATAGCGGGTGACATCGATGCCAAGACCATGCGCTGGCTTGAATTGTCTGAAATAGTGAATTGAAAACGGCTCTGATTACGAATCAGTTATCCCAAAACGATCAGCGGACAGCAGATAATAATATTTTGCCGTTGATATAATTTGCAGAAGAAATCGATTGAATAGTATATTTTTGGAAAAATCTTAAACCGATCATGAATCTCAATACAGAAGCTGAGAAGAAGAACACATACGATGCTATTGTGGTAGGCACTGGTATCAGTGGTGGTTGGGCTGCAAAGGAGCTCACCGAAAAGGGATTAAAAACATTGGTACTGGAACGTGGGCGGATGGTGAAGCATCCGGATTATCCAACAGCCACAAAGGATCCGTGGGATCTGCCGTATGCCGGAAAACCTACCCAGGAAGATTTGAAACAACAAGGCGTTCAGGCCAGAACAGGGTATACCATTCGTCAGGATACCAAGCACTGGTTTGTGAACGATCTTGAAAACCCATACACCGAAGTAAAACGTTTCGACTGGATGCGTGGCTACCACGTAGGTGGTCGTTCGATCATGTGGGGACGCCAGAGTTACCGCTGGAGCCCGATGGACTTTGAAGCTAACGCGAAAGATGGCGTTGCTGTTGACTGGCCGATTCGTTACGCTGATCTTGCTCCGTGGTATGACTATGTAGAAAGCTATATTGGTGTAAGTGGAAATAAAGATGGACTCGCACAACTTCCTGATGGTAAGTTCTTACCGCCCATGGAGCTGAACTGTGTTGAGCTCGATCTGAAAGATAAAGTATCCAGTAAATTCGGAGGTCGTGCGTTGACCATTGGTCGTACCGCGCACGCAACGGCACCGCTACCGCACAGCCCGCAACGAGGCACCTGCCAGTTCAGAAACCTGTGCGCGCGTGGATGTCCGTATGGTGGATACTTCAGCAGTGTGTCATCAACATTACCGGCTGCTGAGAAGACTGGTAACATGACATTGCGCCCGAACTCCATCGTTCATGAATTGATCTACGATGAAAAAGCTGGTAAAGCTACGGGTGTTAAAGTGCTTGATGCTGAAACCGGTGAGCAGGTAGAGTTCTATGCAAAAGTAATTTTCCTTTGCGCTTCAACATTCGGTTCAACATTCATTATGATGAACTCGATTTCCAGCCGCTTCCCGAATGGTTTCGGTAACGACAGTGGAGAACTTGGTCACAACATTATGGACCACCACCTGAGTGTTGGTGCATTTGCAACCGTAGATGGCTTTGAAGACAAATACTACTTCGGAAGAAGAGCGAATGGTTTCTATATACCACGTTACCGTAACGTAGGCAGCGACAAGCGCGATTACCTGCGTGGCTTCGGTTACCAGGGTGGTGCAAGCCGCCAGGGATGGCAGAACCTCGTTGCTGAATTAAGCCTCGGTGCCGAACTGAAAGATGCCGTAGGTAAACCAGGCGGATGGACGATTGGTATGGGTGGTTTTGGTGAAATATTACCGTACCACGATAACAAGGTAACACTGAACAAAGACAAGAAAGACAAGTACGGCTTACCAACGCTTACATTCGATGCTGACCTGAAAGACAACGAATATAAAATGCGTAAGGATATGGCTGCTGATGCGGCTGAAATGCTTGAAGCTGCCGGTTATAAGAACGTTGGTACTTACGATAATAAGATCGGTATAGGTTTAGGTATACATGAAATGGGTACAGCGCGCATGGGTAAAGATCCAAAGACATCGGTACTGAACAAGTTCAACCAGGTGCACGCTTGTAAAAACGTATATGTTACCGATGGATCGGCAATGACGTCTGCTGCTTGTCAGAACCCTTCACTTACCTATATGGCACTTACTGCACGCGCGGTAGACCACGCGGTAAGCGAGCTGAAGAAGCAGAACCTCTGATGAGCATTTAAAAACATTTAATTCAACAGATCAAAAAACTATATAGTATGGATCGTAGAGAAGCATTAAGACGCACTGCCTGGATCATGGGAGGAGTAATTTCCGCACCAGCCATTATGGGTGTGCTCAAAGGATGTACCGCTAAACCAACCATCGACTGGAAACCTGTTTTCTTATCAGAGGAACAAGGTATATTGATCACGCAGGTAGCGGATATCATTATTCCGAAAACCGATACTCCGGGCGCAAAAGAAGTTGGCGTACCGGGCTTCATAGACCTGATGCTGAAGGATGTATATTCGAAAGAAGAACAGGATAAGTACCTGAACAGTCTGAAAGCATTTAACGAAGCAGCAGAAAAAGAACACGGTGATCCATTCATCGAACTGTCGCCAGAAACACAAACTGCATTTGTAAAGAAACTGCATGACGAAGTAGTAAAAGATAAAAGCGAGAATGCCCCGGCATACCGGCCTTTCATCATGACTACCAAAGAACTCACCATGCTTGGCTTCTTTACCTCCGAAGTAGGAGCAACACAAGTACTGCAATACGTAGCGGTACCCGGCTCGTACAAAGGCTGCCTTCCATTAGCGGAAGCAGGCAACGGCAAGACTTGGGCGACTTAGTCGTTTAGCTTACTGGCTTCAGGTTACAAGCCCCTGGCTGTTTGTCTTGAAGCCTAAAGCCCACGCCTGTAATCGTTTCGTTACAGCACTTCGATAGAAATTCAAAATCCAATTGCGTAAAGGAATATATCCGGAACGCAATTGGATTTTTCATTTAGCTACAGGCTTCAAGCCACAAGCCCTGGCTGTGTTTATCCCGAAACCAGCAGCCTGCAACTAGCCTTAAAGTCTAAAAGCAGCTCCTGCATTTATCCAGTAGCCAGAAGCTTGCGGCCAGCAGCCCTAAAGTCTCGAGGCTCGCAGCTCATCCGCTACCAGCCAATCCCATAATCCTCACCATGGTTGCTCGATCCGCCCCAGAAGGTTCCGTGTTCCCAATCGAAATATATAGCGTTGATCGGGCCGGCCGTGCGTTCATCAAGACCAATGCTATAGCCCATCTGGCGTAACTCTTTCATTACATAATTTGGAGTTTGTGTATTGAGCATTACTGAGCCCGCTTTGCTGTCGTGATTGCCGAACGAAGATCGCATCTGGTAACTCACAATGTTTGCTGCTTCAACAGCTTCCTGTATCGTCATGCCGAATTCAACAACATTCAAAAAACAT
The DNA here is from genome assembly GCA_902168205.1 of uncultured Chitinophaga sp. GTDB lineage: Bacteria > Bacteroidota > Bacteroidia > Cytophagales > Cyclobacteriaceae > Ohtaekwangia > Ohtaekwangia kribbensis. Next base: position 2,209,470 of record CABHOK010000003.1, read on the forward strand.
TGCAGTAAATCCTGGTCCTGACTATCGCCGCCTTGCACTGCGAACGACAGGAATGGTTTACCATTCTTCAGAGCCATACCCGGTGTTAATGTTACCCGCGGACGTTTACCCGGCTCGAGTACATTGAACGGATTTTGTTTCGCGTCCAATACGAACGACTGCATGCGCTGACTCATACCAACACCGGTCTTGCCTGCTATACATGCCGGTACCCAGCCTCCACTTGGCGTGATTGATACAACCCATCCATCTTTATCAGCAGCTTCTACAGAGGTAGTGCCCATCTTAAAATCTGCCAGATATTTTTCATTTATAGTATTGTCTTCGTGCAGGAGACTTGCCTGGTTCCAGTTCTTCATCAGGTCAGCAAATGGATTTACTTTACCCTCGAACGGATACGGATCGCCCGGGGCAGCCTTCGCGTTGTTACGTTCCCAGTTTATTTCTTTAGCACGCGCTTTTGCATATTCTTTGGAGAGTAAACCTTTAATGGGTTCTTCCGGTGTAAAGGCAGGATCGCCATAGTAGAAATCGCGATCCGCGAAAGCGAGGTTCATGCTTTGGTATAGAGTATGTATATATTTCGCAGAATTATACCCCATTGCTTTTAGATCAAAATTCTCGAGGATGTTAAGCGCCTGCAACATCGCAGGGCCTTGTGTCCACTGTTGTAATTTATATACTTCAATGCCTTTATAATTTACCGATAGCGGTTCTTCAATTTTTACCTTCCATGTGGCAAGGTCTTGCTCGGTAATAAGACCGCCTTGTTCCTTACAGCCACGCACAAATTCTTTGGCTATATCTCCTTTGTAGAACCGATCATAAGCAGCATATATAGCTTCCTTACGACTCTTGCCTTTCTTGAGTGCCTGTTGTTCAGCATCAACCATCTTTTGTAAAGTTTGCAGCAGGTCAGCTTGCTTAAATACTTCGCCCGCTACGGGTGCTTCGCGATCTTTACCGAGGTGCGGAAGAAATACAGCTTTAGAGTAAGGCCATTCTTTGATCAATGCTTTATTGCGTTCAATGCTGTTCGCAGTCTGTGCTTCAATCGGGTAACCTTCGGCCATTTGCATCGCAGGAGCGAGTACATCTTTCAGACTCATCGTTCCATACTCTGCTAACATGGTGCAGAGTCCACCGGGAGTACCGGGTGTTACTGCAGCAAGCGGTCCGAACTCCGGAGGGTATTGCATGCCTTTACCTTTGTAGAATTCAGGAGTAGCCCCGGTGGGTGCAACGCCCAGCGCATTGATCGCGATTACTTTACCAGTCTTGGGATTATAGATGAGTGCCTGCGTTTCGCCACCCCAGCTCAGTACGTCCCACATGGTACATGTGGCAGCGAGCATGGCACATGCAGCATCTATGGCGTTGCCGCCTTTCTGGAATGTCATCGCGCCAGCCGTAGCCGCCAGCGGTTTACCGGTAATGGCCATCCAGTGTTTGCCATGCAGCGGAGGTTTTTGTGTGCCTTGCGGCCGTGCGTTAAACGACTGCGCATGTATAGCAGCAGACAGCAGCACGAGGCCGATACAGAGTAAGGTTATCCTTTTCATAGGTGAGTTATTTCGGTAACATCAAATTTACTCTGATTGCCAGAACGATCGACAAGATTTACATGGAGGGATGCAGCGAGTAGTGAGGGGCGCTAAAAATGAAGAAGATCGAGATGTGAATTACCTCTTGAGGCTTCTGCGTATGTATGGCTTCATTGATGGGATCATGAAAAAGTTTTTGAGTGGCAAAGTAATACTGCGATACCTGTACGATCAGCTCACCGGTAATTTTGCCGGTTTTCTTATTGGTATGTCGGCAAGTAGTTTGGTGTCGAGGTTCTTTGAAACGCGAAGTATAAAGAACCTGTGGGGCTTAACCGCGAAGAAGACTGTTGTTGATAAAGCCACTTTCAGTAACCTGGAATGGATACTTTCGATCGTGATCGGATTTATAGTATTCGAGATCTTTACAAAAGTTGTCAAGGAGAGGATTGATAAGAACTTCCCGAAGTATAAAATAAAAGTGATGCGCTGGATGATCGCCAATCATATACCCGAGAAAGCTTCTGCTATAGGGTTGAAGCTCAACCAGCAACGGATAGCATTGTTTGCAGCGGTACATCAGGCTGTAGTAAAGGTTAGGACTAAATAAGTGCCGCGCGCAAAGGATTGTCGTGGAAACGCTACTGCTAAATCTTTTACTTGCATTTCTTTTAATACCAGGATTGATCTTTATTCAATGGCAAAGCCTGCGGGAGTTTAAACAATCTGGTGAGGCTGATGATTTGACTTTAGTAGTGAGGCACCTCCGGTTTATATTTGCTATAGTTCTTGAGGCACTTGCCATATATTGCATGATCTTACAATTGATGTCGGATTCTCCGCTTGCTGAATAAATCCTGATGTTTTTTCTGGCTTTGCGTATTACTATATTCTTCATTCTTAATGGCAAAAAAATCCAAATTCGAAATAGAAGTAATCGATAAGGTGAAAGAATTGCGCCTGAAGAAAAAACTGACGCAGGATGATATAGCTATGTTTCTGAACGCTTCCCGCGGATTTATAGGGCAGATCGAAAGTCAGGATTCTGCCAGTAAATATAATCTCAATCACCTCAACAAACTGGCGCAGGAAATGGGATGCTCTCCGAAAGACTTTATACCCGAGAAAACCCTCACTGAAAGTAAAGGTCGGAAGAAGAATTAAGGATAGTCCGGATACATTAATCGGAAAATCAGTAAGAAACTTTTGCGGTTCTCGCGCCCGCTCTCGATATTGGTATATACATTCACGATCGCGATGATCGACTATACTTTTCATCCGAAGTATGTTGAACCATACTACCTGTTACTGATGAACGCCAACTTCATCAGAGAGCCTGAAAAAGCTCCCGATCTTTTCAGGAACCTGAAACTCCTGTCCCGCGAATTAGACAATGCCCAGCTTTCCATCATGCTCAAGTCATCGTGGCGCCCGGCAAAAGTAGCTGCATGGATTATTGGTCTCAGTGGTAGAACAGAGTTGGAGGAGGATCTTATTCAGCTTATGAAGTATAATGCCAGTTACTGCGAGCACCTGATCTTCGCCTTAACCTTGCTGGATGTAGAAGTGAAAGTGCTCGAAGAGTATATAACCGACCAGGTAAAGAAAGCAGAGAGGTTATCGATCACGGCTATAGAAAGTATAAGTTTTGGTATAGCGCTGGCGGCACGCGATTGGTTGTGCGATAAGAAGGGAGTGACCTCAGCAAATGAAACGTTCAATAAAACCTGGGCCGATTTTATCACAATGTTGGAAGGTAAAGCAAGCCGGTTCCCGAAGTTCAACGTCAATGATATGCTACGACTGCAGGCTGATAGGAAAAATTTCTACAAGGCTCTGACGTTGGTAGAACAACATCAGTAAACAAATAACTCAAATGGGACTGGACAGTGTTGCGCTATTGATCGATGTAGAGAAACATTTTGATATACATATTCCTGATCCGGAGGCAGCGAAGATATATACCTTGCAGGATTTTGCTGATTGTGTTTATAGTAAAGTGAAGGTCAATCCATCGGAAGTCTGTAAATCAAGAGTGTTGTTCTATAAACTGCGTATATATTTCGAGAATAAACTGGAGATGTCTTCCCGGGATTTTTATCCTCAGAAGCAGATCGGTGAGTTGATACCGGCCACCAGATTGAAAAATACCTGGAAGATGATCGAACAGGATTTTGATGTGCAGTTACCTCCACTTGCCTCCGCGGATATCGATCCGGAAAAAAGGAGTATGAAAATTCAGATACTTTCGTTCTTTAGAAAAGAGAAGAGATTATCACAGGGTACCCTAGGCGACCTGGTGCATTGGATACTCGCCATGAACCACCGGAAATTCATAGATGTACATGCTTTATGCAGCAAGCGCGATATCGAGATGATTATCATCGGGATTGTAAGTGACTCAGTAGGTATACCGGTGGATGAACTTCGCCTGACGCACAGCATTGTAAATGATCTTGGAATTGACTGATGGCATAACGCGCCCTGCAGGCAGTTGGAAATTCAGCGACAATTATTTTCCTTTAGTATAGTAATGACCCAAATTACCCTTAACTATGGAAAGCGCTATACTCGCTTTACTCGGCACCGTTGTGGGTGGTATTGTAGGCGGCCTCACGTCTTACGTACTGCAGAAGCAACGGTTTGACCAAGAGGTAAAGCTCAAGCAGGAGGAGTACAAAACCGAATTCATGGCCGAGACAACAGCCCGGCATTTTTTGAATCACAAGTCTTTTACCGACCGCTCTTTTGAGACTTTGAAAAATCACCTGGGCGGATTTGAAGAAGATGAACTCCGGAAAATACTCGTGCGTGCCGGTGCCATTCGTGTTATGCGCGATGATGGTTCCGAATGGTGGAGGCTGCTCTCGCGCATGGATGAATTTATTGAAAGTAAACGAAGTAAACATACCGATTAAGAAACTGTAACCCGTATAAGTTATGTATATACTCCATGCCGAAGATGTTATGTCGCATCTTCAAAAACACGATGCCGTTTTGATCGATGCGCGGGGAGGAGCCGATGCTTACCAGCGCTATATAGCGGGCCACGCAGCCGGTGCTCACTTTGTTGATCTGGAAACCCAGCTCTCTGAAAAATCAGCCAACGCTGCCAACGGTGGCCGACATCCGTTACCGGATTTGAAGACCTTCGGAGCATTTCTCGGTTCACTGGGTATAGCGCCTGATACACATGTTATAGTATATGACGATAAAGGCGGAGCCAATGCAGCAGCGCGCTTCTGGTGGATGTTGAAAGTGGTTGGTCATAAGCATGTTACTGTTGTAAGTGGAGGACTTGATGCATTGTCGAAAGCAGGTATACCGATAACTTCCGAGATACCCGGCAGGCCAGCGTACACTGCGCATTACCCGGTGCAGGAATCTGCATTGCCTGTAGTAGATATAGCTACGGTAAAAGATGCAGTTCAAAATCCGGATTACCTGGTGATTGATGTGCGTGAAGCATATAGGTATCGTGGTGAGAGTGAACCGATTGACCAGGTTGCCGGTCATATACCGGGAGCCGTAAATATACCTTATATAGCCAACCTCGGGGTTGACGGAAAATTTCTTCCGGCCTCAGAACTGGCGGCACGGTATAAAGAAGCGATTGGTAGTCGTAAACCCGAACATGTTATCGTTCATTGTGGCTCCGGAGTTACGGCATGTCATACCTTGCTCGCGATGAAAGAGGCAGGTATAGAAGGTCCGAAACTATACGTGGGTTCATGGAGCGAGTGGTCAAGAAATGATTACCCGATCGCTACGGGAGAAAAACCATAGTATGCGAAGTGTAATGCTTTGATAAGCCGTGAATCTTTTCAATGTAAATTATTCATAAGCTGAAGATACAACGGATAGGGTACTGGTTTATAGTTATACCCGGGTATAGGAGAGCTGGTAGTTGGTCGCGACTTACTTAAACCTGTCGATAAAAATGTACTTTTATGGTTACCAGTCGGGTGTCGATTTTGTAAAAAATGACATTTCGAATAAATACCATACATCCGCAAGTCGCGGTACGATAGTCAACTTCTGGTCTGAATCGCGCATGTAATCTTTGCTGGTATAATACCTCAAACCTACATGAAGAAAGCAATTGACTTTTTGCGTTCAGAGATTTTTATATTTCTAACGCTTTTACTTGTCATAACCTCTCAGATCATACACACGATGTACCTTTTTGAAACGGTACGTGTATTCGATCTCAGTTTTGAAATCGCATCGTATCACATCACCATTGCCAACTGGGTGCACGCATTCATCTTTGCTCTGGCCATTGAAGCTGCTATACTGATGTTCATTCTTAACAACAAGCCTACACCATCGAAAGTATATGCAGTAGCATCGTTTGCTACCAACCTGCTATACTACAAAGTATGGGATGTAGCCTTGCCAACCATCTTTACCAGCGTTCTCATCAGCTCGATGCTGGCCGGTTCGATCTGGTTCTTCTCTGACCTGCTGGCTGAAAAGATCAGTGGCGTAGTAGAGACTTCCTCCAAGGAAGAAGACGAACTTAAAAAGATACTGGCTGCGAATGACGAGGTAAAAAAAATTAATTTCAAGACTACTATGCCTATGAACGGCCGGTAATCAACCATACAGGCAGTACAAAAAATGAAAGGCGCGGGTAATTTTTCCTGCGCCTTTTTATTTATCACCATGGCATGCTTACATTTAAGTATAGCTGTGAATGTTGTGAAAGCCATTGATCTCTATTTTCACAAGAAGGAAGAGCCGGTAAAAAGTTTTATGCTGGCGTTGCGTTCCGTGATCCTTCGATTTGATCCACACATCACCGAGCAATGGAAATACGGCATGCCTTTCTATTGCTATAACAACAAAATGTTCTGCTACCTCTGGATTCACAAAAAATATAAGCAGCCCTATATCGGCATCGTAGAAGGATCGGGTGTCGATCATCCACTACTCATCCAGGAGAAACGCGCCCGCATGAAAATCATGCTCCTCGACCCAACGAAAGACGTGCCGGTGAAGACGATAAGCACGATCTTGAAGGAAGCGCGGAAAAGCTATGCGCTTTGAAATGGCTGCTGGCTGCAAGCTACCGGCTTCGGGAAGATTCCAGGTAAATATATACTTACCTATAGGAAACGTTGGGCGTTTAAGCTGCATGCCTTGAGCCGCTGAGAGGCTGTTTGTCCTGAGGCCAGCAGCTTGCAGCCAGTAGAAAAAAAGCCACCCGATTATCGGGCAGCTTTCGAGTTGTTTGGGTTAAAGTATTGTTACGAGAGGCTTTGTTCTGCAGCCAGCGGCCAGAAGCCAGCACCTTTTCTCCCTCTCGCAGCTCGTGCCGCTACTGCACGAGCTTCCACCAGCTCGCAGGTATGGCAGCAGGTTTATCGCCCGGTAAGCTATATTTCAAATCGAGAGTGAAGCCGCCACCGCCTTCTACAAAGTCCAGTTCGAAACGGTGTGGTCCTTTTTCAAGTGCTACGCCACCGCTCTTCTGCAGGGGAGCATGCATGCCGTCATTGTCAACAACCAACCGGTCGTCTATACGCAGTACGCCACCGTCATCGCAGGTAAAGTAGAAGTTGTAAATGCCTTGCTGGGGTACATCGATATAGCCTCTGTATTTCAGACCAAAGCTTCCTTTACCAATTTTTTCCGGCACCACGATATCAGCAACGGTAAGCGTTGTGTCGGCATCTGCCTTTATCTTTTGGGTATTTTTAAAGAAGCCTTCGTAGAATGATAACTGCAGACCGTTGTTAACTTCTTTCACACCTTGTGCCGGTGAGTAATTCTGTTGTTCGTATAGGATGGTATATACATCGCCTCTGCGTCCTTCTTTGGTGAAGGCTGCAAGCTTTATGGTTACCGGTTTGTTAATTGTAAGCGGCTCGCTTAAGGTGGTAGATTCAAGTGTCGGGAGAGTACCATCCGTAGTGTAATGCAGCGCTAAACCTTTTACCGGGGGCTTCACATCCAGCACAGCTTTGTCAACGAATACATTTCGTTCGGTGAAACCATCGAGATCAGGTAACCGGTATGATACATTCAGGCGATCAAGTCGCTCGTATTGATAGGTAAGGCGTGTGAGGTAGTTGTCGTATTGATTACGATTTGTCCACAGCACTTCACTCAGGGCGGTCATGCGCGGCATGATCATATAGTCTGCGCGCGTCTCCGTAGGTATATATTCTGTCCAGGTGTTCGCCTGTGCGCCCATGATGTTACTCGCAGCAAGGGAGTCGAGTCCTTTTGGTATCGTACTGAAATGGTATACATTAAAGACCGAATGCTTATCTGGTTGTGAATCGAAATATAGCGGGTTGCCCGGAGTCATAATTACTTTGTTACCATTCCTGGCAGCCGTTATCGGAGCTTCCGGTACCCATGCACGCCAGTACATGACAATGGCCGAAGGTGTTACACCTCCTTCGAGGATCTCATCCCAGCCAATCAGTTTTTTGCCGTGCGCGTTGAAGAATTTTTCCATACGCTTTACAAAATAACTTTGCAGCGCATTCAGATCTTTCAGACCTTCTTTCTTCATCAGCACTTTGCACGCGTCCGATTGTCCCCAGGTAGTCTTTTCAACTTCGTCAGCACCGAGGTGTATATAGGTAGAAGGGAACAGTTCAAAAATTTCGGTGAATACATCTTCGGCAAATTTATAGGTCTCTTCGTTGCACGGACAGATCGGTGTCGAGAACAACTTGCCCCACGCTGCATTACCGGTACATGCCAGTTGAGGATACTCGCGTATAGCGGCCATCATGTGACCGGGCATATCAATCTCCGGAATAATATCGATGTGTCGCTCGGCAGCAAACGCAATGATGCCGCGCATTTCTTCCTGTGTATAAAAACCACCGTATACCGTTTTCCCATCGCGTTGTTTGATATGCTTCGGATCGATCACAAAATCAGGATTGTCTTTCGCGCGTTTCATACAAACCGAATCCTGGTTGTTGAACTCGCGCCAGGCACCGTTCTCGGTTAGTTTAGGATACTTCTTGATCTCAATGCGCCATCCCTGGTCATCGGTAAGATGCAGGTGAAGCTTGTTGAATTTATACAGCGCGAGCAGGTCTATAAATTTCTTCAGGTAATCGATCGAGAAGAAGTGTCTCGATACATCCAGGTGCATACCGCGCCAGTCATATTTCGGGTAATCGGTAATGGATGTATTCGGAACTTTTACTTCCGATGAAGCAGCACCGTTGCCTTCAAATTCTGCCGGCAATAATTGACGCAGTGTTTCAATCGCCCGAAATATACCCGTGCCTGTTTTTGCTTTTATTTTTATGTTGTTGTTGGTAACGTCAAGGGTATATGCTTCAGCATGCGTCAGCGTAGTGTCCGTTATCAACTCGATTGTATTGTTTCCTGCATCTGTACCTACAGTGAGCGTTTTTCCCGTAGCCTGCTTCAGCAGTGCCTGCAGTAGTTTTACTTCAGGCTCAAACGAACCGTGCGTAACAATTTTAGTTTCTTCGCTGATGTTGAAATTTCCATCGTGCGCTGCCAGCGTCTGCGGGTAGGGTATGAGTGCATACCGTTTGTTTACATCCGCATCGGGTTCTTTTTCATCGTTACAGGCTAACAATACAAAGGCAAGCATAAATGCCAGCGCTACAGGTACCAGGTGTTTCATCAGGACAATTTTTACTTTTTTTTCAGGTCAACTAATAAGAAGACCAAATCAATAATTCCAAAATCGGTAAACCGGAATCGGCCGCGATTCTAATACAAGCAACAGAAAATAATTCACAGTTTTATACAGATGGTTAAATAGCAGAGCGATTGTACGTGAAGATGTAAGGTGTGCGCAGTGTGTACGTCATTTGCTGATAATGCCGTCATTTCGAGCGAGCCGAGTTTGCTATGCAATACACGCGTTCCCGCGAGAGACCAATGTCTCAATTTTCAAAAGTGTGATGCACGTTTATCGCATTGTTGATAGCGACACATTTGTTAAGACAGCACATGCGTTGCTCCGACCAGGGGGGGGCTCGCGGGGAGTATAGCAACATGATTATAGTGCGAGCGCTCGAAGGGACGCAGTGCTGCGCCAGATGCTTTTATTTTAAAACATTCCCATTGTATATTTCGCCACTTTGTAGTTAATCAACCCCCTGGTATTATGGACACCCGGCATTGGATAACCCGGATCGATCGCATCACCGAAGATTTTAAAAACGATTTTGGAAGCCTCACGGCCGAGCAGTTGAACTGGAAGCAACATGCTAATGCGTGGAGTATTGCTCAGAATGTTCATCATCTTATCGTGATCAACGAAACGTATTATCCAGTTATCCGGGAGATTCGTGCAAATACGTATAGCGTACCCTGGATTGGTAAGATCGGTTTTATGAGACGCTTCTTTGCACGTGTTATTCTGAATTCAGTTCAACCCGATCGCAAACGCAAAATGAAAACCTTTCCATTGTGGGAGCCATCAGCCAGTGCTATTGGTGCAGATATACTTCGTAAATTCGAAGAGCACCAGGCGAGCCTCAGGAAGTTGATCAACGAAAGCAGTGACCTGCTGGATAAAGGTGTTGCACTGTCTTCGCCAGCGAATAAAAATATAGTATATACACTAGCCGATGCATTTGAGATCATAGTTACGCACGAGGCGCGCCACCTGGAACAGGCCCGTGAAGTTTACCGGGCCTATCAGAAAAGTGTATACCACTAAGAGACTAGCCATGTCAAATAATGTTTGTGGTATCTTATAGTTTGTTCAACACAAACTTCGCTTTGGTAGGGTAGTATAAAGTCTTCTTCCAGTCGATCGATAAAATTCTCTCCAGCATATCTTTCAACTCACCAATGGTGGTGGGTTTTATTACGAACAGGTTTGATCCTTCGCGATAACAGTATTCTACATTTACCAGATCCGTTAAGGATGAGTATATAATTACCGGCAGGTGGTCGTATTTTTGGTTCGAGCGGATGGCGCGAAGACATTGGCGTCCGTCCTGACACGGCATCAGGAGATCCAGAAAAAGTATATCGGGTGTTTTTTCATCCAGCAGTTTCATGAGTATCTCTCCGTTCTCTGCACGCGACAGGACTACGGTATAGGAAACTTCCTGCACTGCCAATGAGAATACGTAATAATCATCGTCATCATCTTCTGCCAGTAAGATGTTTGTTGCCTGTTCTTTCACTAAGTTCATACTGCTCGTTCGTTATCGTAGTCAGGGCTTCTGAAGATGTACATTTGAAATTCTGCAGAATCGATTTAAAAATCAGAAACAAAATCCGTTTTCAGAAGTATTATTGCTGATTTCGCTTGGTAAAGTGCTGGCACAGTTTTTTGCAGAAGCGGTGCGTTATAGTAATCGTATAGATGGGTAATGATCTACCCCAGTAGCTTCACTAAAATGCTTCCATTGTAATAACACGTTTGCTACATTATTGATTTGTGATTTTCTCTTAACCTTTATACTAATTTTTCAGGCGGTATTATTCTCTTCCGGTAAAAGGTCTACATTCGCGACTGATTTATTGGTTTTGATGAGATGAAAAAAGCATGGGTGCTTATTCTCTGGCTTTCTGTTTTCAAGATTGCCTGTGCACAAAAGGAAGTTCCATACGTAATACTGGTTTCGTTTGATGGTTTTCGGTACGACTATGTATCCAAATTCAATCCACCGCATTTCAAAGAGTTTATTCGTAAAGGCACAGCTGCTGAAGGACTGATCCCTTCATTTCCCAGCAAGACATTTCCGAATCACTATACACTGGTTACCGGTTTATACCCGGGACATCACGGCCTGGTAGATAATACATTCTACGATCCGACACTGCATAGAGTATACGGCATGAAAGATAAAAGCGTAGTACGCGATACATCTTTCTATGGAGGTACACCGCTGTGGCAGCTGGCACAACAGGCAGGACAACGCTCTGCTTCATTTTTCTGGGTGGGATCGGAAGCTCCCGTAAAAGGGGAGTATCCGAATTACTACCTTCCGTACGATGAATCAGTACGAAATGACAAACGTATTGACCAGGTGATTGCATGGCTCAATCTTCCGGAGAAGGAGCGACCACATTTTATATCCCTGTATTTTTCTTTGGTTGATTCGGAAGGACATCGATCCGGACCTGCTTCTGACAAGTTGAAAGAAACGGTATTGAAAGCAGATTCGCTGCTCGGCAATCTCGAAGAGAAATTGAAAAGTGTTAAGCTCCCGGTAAATGTTATACTGGTGTCTGATCATGGTATGTATGGACTGACGGACCAGGAAGTTACTTACATTACGCTGCAGAAATTATATAACACCAAAGATTCATCCGTTATTACTGCGAACGGTGGAACGCAAACACATATTTATACGAAGCGCGCAGATTCGTTATATACTATATTGAAGAAACAGGAGAACCATTTTAAAGTATATAAGCGTGAAGAACTTCCGGCCCGGTGGTATTATAACAATGACAGAACCGGTGATTTACTGATTGTAGCAGAACCGGGATACTATATTCAGGATATAGCACGGGGCTTTGGTAATTGGCAGTCTGCTGCGTTTGGTGTGCACGGATACGATCCCGGTGTTGTGAAAGAAATGCAGGGTATATTTTATGCCAAAGGCCCGAATATAAAAGCAGGTAAAACCATTGGCGCATTCGAGAATATACATGTATACCCGCTGATCGCCCATATACTTGGTTTACAAACACCACCGATCGATGGTAAATTTGAAGTACTGAAACCGATCTATAAAAAGTAAAGAAAATAAACGGCTCCACTTTGGGGCCGTTACTTTTTAACTTTAGTCTTTTTCTTATCAGACTTCGTAACCGATTCGTTTTTTCCTTCCGGAGCTTTTTTATCTTCTATTTCCTTCTGTGATGACGGATCCATAATCTGCGGTGGTGGTGGTGTTTCTACTCCTGTAGCAGCATCTCTGTTTTTCGTAGTGTCCTTATTTTTATCGTTACTTTCCATGATAGCGTTTTTTAAAAGCATAGTTTAAAAAATAATGCCGGGTAAAAATGCAATCAATTCAAATGCGCGCCATGGCTACCGATGCTGATCGTAGCGATTTATGGGCACCGCATTTCGTAGCTGTTGCAGCACTTGCTGCGTAAGTGAAGGTGCTGTGGAGGATTGAATATTACTATGCAGTTGTTGCTCCGTTCGGATGCCAACCACTGCACTCGTAACAGCCGGATGATGCAGTATAAATTTTAATGCAGTATCCGTAGTACTTCTTCCTTTTTTCGTTACCGCTGCTATAGCATCTGCAGCTTTCGACACATCGGCAGCTGTATAGTTCAGGTATGGCTCTGCTGATTTGCCAAGTAACAATCCCCTGGCTACACTGCCGCGCGCCAGTACACCAATCGTATTTTGATGAAGGAGAGAAAGACATTCTTCTTCTGGTCTGCGATCGAGTAAGCTATACTGCATCATCACGCTTACGATGGCAGAGCGTTTTACATATTCACGGATCACATTCGGACGAATGGAAGATATACCATAGTAGCGAATTTTACCCTGCTGCTTCAGTGACTCAAACGCCTCAATGGTTTCATCAATAGGATCTTGTATGGTGCCACCGTGCAACTGGTATAGATCGATATAGTCAGTTTGCAATCGCTTCAGACTTTTTTCAACCGCTCCGCGTATATACTTGCCCGAAGCATTCCAGTCAAAACCGTTACCATCGGCACGTACCTGATTGCCGACCTTCGTTCCGATTATTACTTTATCGCGCATCGTTTTGAAGGCACGGCCTACGGTTTCTTCGTTAAAACCGTTCTGGTATATGTCAGCGGTATCAAAGTAATTAATGCCCTGGTCGAATGCGTGGTGGAGTAAGGTCGCATTGGCATCATGATCGTTGCCCAGCGACATGCAACCGAAACTGATTTCACTGATCGTTAAGTCGGATGTACCCAGTGGTTTATACTGCATAGAATATGCCGGTAGGAAATATATACCGGTTATTTGGTTTTGTCGAGTTTATCCAGCGCAGCTGCGATCGATGCTTTCGTTATCCACTTCCCGCCCAGCGCAACGCCTTCTATCTTTTGAGTCTGCGTAATATCTTTCAACGGGTTTCCGGCAAGGAGTATAACATCGGCTGTAGCACCGGGTTTAATTACTCCCGCATCCACACGATTCAGATATGCCGCTACATTTACAGTGCCTGTGCGCAACGCCTGGTATGGAGTAAGACCAGCCCGCACTAAATATTGTAATTCATGATGTGTAGAGAAACCGGGAACATTGAATATCTGCGGAGCATCGCATCCTAATAAAAGTCCCACACCATTTTGCTGGCATGCAAGGATCAGTTTTCGTCTGAGCCTGATGAATTGCTCGACCTCGGCAACATTATACTGCGGATTGCTCATCAGGTTCTTTTTCACATCCATCCATTGATTGACAGTCTCCGGCTTCATATACTTTGCATCGGGATCAGCCTTGAACATATCCGGAGTAAATTCAGGAGCGAACCATCTTTCTGCCAGCGATTGTGTTGGAACAACCCACACGTTTTTTTCTTTCAGCCCTTTCATCAGTCTGGGTATCTGTGTGGTATCAGCTTCATCCGCTATAAACATCGCGAACAAACCGGCTTGTTGTTCGTTCATGGTTTCTATACCGGGCACGAGTCCTTCGATAAAACCATCGAGGTGATCGATCGATGAATACCCGGCATCAATCGCCCGCCATACACCCACACCAAACGATACGTGTCCTACAAAAGGTATATTTACTTCTTTGGCAGCCGCGGCTATAGCATCGAACTTCGCGCGCGTAAGTCCGGGGTGTAGCTTCAGATAATCATAGCCAGCCGCTTTCTGTTTGCGCACCATTTCCGCACCGGCTTCGGGTGATGTAACGCTGATACCGTTGAAGGAAGGACCGGTAGTATATAAACGCGGTCCCAGAATTTCGCCCTGCTGTAATTTACTGCGCAGCTCCAGGTGTTTCGGGTGTCCCAGCATACCGCGAATCGTTGTTATACCATTTACAGCAAACAACGTCAACACTTCTTTCATCGGTTCTATATCATCAACAGGCGGTACGTGCGCGTGCATCTCGGCCAACCCCGGTATCAGGTATTTACCTTGGCCGTCAATCACAAAGGCATTCTTGCTATACTTTGCCTTTGTACCCACCGCAGTAATTTTACCATCCTTGATAACAACGGTCTGGTTTTCAAGAACACGCTCGGTGTCCATGGGCACTACGTTAACATGGGTGATCACAATTTCACGTTGCGTTGAATTGATTACATCCTGAGCATAGGATGTACTATAGAAAACAAACAGCCACAGCAGGCTGCTGAGTATATTTTTTTTCATGGTGTAAGAGGGGATGATTACATCACTGAAATTACGATATCCGGTAACAGGCCGAAAGCCGCTTATAAAATATTCACTATATCTTCTGTAATTCGTGCGGGCCGCATCGTCTTTGCGTCCAGCATGCACCACATGGTTTTTGATTCGGCCAACACTTTCTGATCAGACGCGCGCACCAGTTTTACAAAGCGTTCAAATTTGGCTCCATGACTTTCGCCAACCCACGTTGTGCCAATGATCTGATCGTGGCGAAAGGCGGGTGTACGATAGTCAATCTCATGGCGTAGCACCACCCACAGAAATTTAGCTTTTAGTTCGGCAGAGGCAATCGTGTCCCAATGGGCAGCTGCTACTTCCTGTATATAGCGCACGTACACTACATTGTTTACGTGGCCCAGTTCATCAATGTCTTCGGCCGATACGGTAATCCTGTGTTCGAAGGGTGTTGCCATAGCTATACATTTCATCTAAAAAAAGAAAGCCACCGCCGGAGCAGTGGCCTTCGAGAGTAAATATACTCATCGGTCGTTATTACTTCAACGACTTCAGCAGTTCTTCGTTCATCATCTGGTAATCGCGGTTATCAGCTTCTTTTGCTTTTGCCAGAGAAGCAGTAGCGGATTCTGTCGCGCCTTTCTTGTCGCCCAGTTCTTTCTGGATTCTTGCCTTCTGGTATAATACCCAGAACGGACTGTTCATACCTTCAGCAGCTTTGTTAATCCACTCCAGTGCCTGCTTCATATCTTTCTTGTTTTCAAGATAGTATACTGCTGCCTGGAAGTAGTTGCTCGGGCTTACTTTGGTATTCTCTTCGATAGACTTCATCACTTTTGCTTCGAAGTCTGTTGTGATGGTAAATTTCACGGATGTGTTTTCCCACGCCAGTTGTACTTTACCGCTCTTGTTATCATCAGAGAAATCACCAATGTTAATCGTGAAGGTTTCTACTTTTTCGGTGAGCTTGGTTGGCTTCACTTTGAAGTTAGCAGCATCGTTGGCTTTATCGTACTTGCCGGTGTTACCACCCAACGCTACATCTTTGGATAATACAACAGTCCATTCGTTGGCATCAGGCCATGTCAGCAACAGGTATTCACCTTTTGGTACAGCAATACCTTCAACCTTTACATCGTCAGAAAAAGAGATTTTGGTTCCGCTGTTGGCACCGGTTCTCCAGATTTTGCCGAATGGTACGAGTACAGCAGCTTCGGTTCCGAATATCTTTCTTCCTTTTGCACGCGGACGGAAGTAGTTGATCTTTACGTCTGTTAGACCTATCGTTGTAGACACTGAACCGGCAGGGCTCGCAGCCGGTGTCACTACCTGTGCATCGGATGAAAGGTGCGCGATAATGACTAAAACAATCAGTGATAATTTTTTCATGGTGGTATATTTTTGGTTGTTTTGAGTTATAGAGGGCCAAAGTTAAACAACGTTTTGAATTGGCATTGTTAAAAAAGAGTTAATCGGATCAGTAAAATAAGCATGATACTTCCGGAAAATTTTTACCAGCGGACTGATGTTGTAAAGATTGCCCGCGAACTCCTTGGCAAAGTGCTCGTTACAAAAATAGCAGGCGTTGTTACCAGCGGTATAATCGTAGAGACCGAAGCATACTCGTGGAAGGAGCGGGGCTGCCATGCCTATGAAGCACGGAAGACACAACGCAACGCCATCATGTTCGAGAAGGGCGGCTATGCCTATGTATACCTGTGTTATGGTATGCACAATCTCTTTAATGTAGTGACGAATAAAAATGGTATAGCCGAGGCTGTGCTCGTGCGGGCACTGGAGCCGGTACATGGATTAAAAGAGATGGAGATGAGACGAGGCTCGCTAGCTAATCCTTTTCACCTGACCTCTGGTCCGGGTAAACTAACTAAAGCTTTGGGCATTGACAGAAAGTTGAATGGAAAATTCCTGCTCGACAACGAAGTTTGGATAGAGGATACGGGAAAGAAAATTTCTGCTGGTAACATCGAGGCCAGCGCCCGCATCGGTATAGATTATGCTGGTGAAGATGCCAGGCTTCCGTGGAGATTTACAATCAAGGGAAGCAAATGGGTCAGTAAATAAAAGTATAGATCGCTTCTTTGTAAGCAAGCCATACTAAAGATTATCACCCGGTTAGCCTCACCAATTAACAGGTAAATAGTATATTTGAAGTTTAGTCTTAGTGGAGTATGCGCCTTTTTAGTTCTGTACTGCTTCTGCTTTTAACGTTCATGTCGATCGGCCAACCTATGGTTGCTGATTCAACCGGTACCTTTGATCTGCTCAACTCACCGTATGATGAGCTCGACCCGATCATTAGTCCCGATGGACGAACCCTATATGTTACCATTGCCAATCACCCCAACAATGTAGGAGGCAAGAAAGACCCGGGCGACATCTGGTACTCCGTGCTAAACGAAAACAATCAATGGTCAGCTCCGATCCATGCCGGACCTCATCTGAATAACCGCGGCTTCAACGGTGTGGCCGGTTTCTCGGATAACGGCAATAACCTCTTCCTGTTAAGTCATTATGATGCAGCCGGTCAGGCGCGCACGCAAGGTATAGCAGTAGCCAGACGCAGCGGCAGTGATTGGTCTGCTCCCGAGAACATTGCCATTCCTTATTTTCAGAATAAATCCGAGTCACTCAGCGGATATATATTACCCGATGAAAGTGCTTTTGTGTTTTCAGCAGAAACGTATGGCACCCGTGGTGTTGAAGATTTATATATAACGCTGAAAGATAGCAACGGTAGGTGGTCGGAGCCGCGTAACCTGGGCTCGGTGATTAACACGCAGTTCCAGGAACTGTCACCATCGCTGAGCGATGATGGCCGGACACTATATTTCTCAAGCAATGGCCGCAAAGGATTTGGAAGTTTTGATATATACTCATCATCACGTCTGGATGATACATGGCTGAACTGGTCAGAGCCGAAAAACCTGGGGGCCGACATTAATACCGAAGGTCGCGATTTATACTATCATGATTATTCTTCGCAGGAGTTCTCGCTTTTTACCAGCACCAAGAACAGCGATGGTTATGGCGATGTGAAAATGCACAAGCGCAGCGATCAGCCTCCGGCACCAAAAGACACCACCAACGTAGTGGCTGCTGTAAAAACAACCACAACGCCCCCGGTAACAACACCGGCTATTCCGGATAACAGTGTGCGCATTTATGGTAAAGTATTAAATGCCAAGACGAATGAATTTATACAGGCTAAAATTACCTTTAACGCTCCCACACCGGGCCAGCAACGCAAAGACGCAACGGCAGGGGTAGAGGCCGGTTACTCACTGGTAGTGCCTGCGGTTAGCGAGTACGTTGTAAAGATCGAAGCTGCCGGGTATGTAAGTTCATTGGAGAAGCTCGACATCAAGACCTACGAGATGAAAGAGCTTGAGATGAACTTTAAACTGCAGCCGGTTGAAGTGGGTACGACTGTAAATCTGAAGAACGTTTTATTCGAACAAGGCAAGACAAACCTGCTTCCACAATCGTATGATGAGCTGGATATGGTGATTTCTTTCCTCAAATCGAATCCCAATGTGAAGATTGAACTGGCGGGTCACACCGACAACCGTGGCATACCGGCACAGAATGTTAAGCTTTCGCAAGCCCGGGTTGATAAGGTAAAAGAGTATCTCACCGAAAAAGGAGTTGATAAGAAACGCATCTCCGGCAAAGGCTACGGAGGGGCTATGCCGATTGCCAATAACGATAATGAAGAGACCCGACAGCTTAACCGCAGGGTGGAGTTCATCATCAAAAAGCTGTAGACTCACTACTTTTTAATTAAAAAAAGAAAAAAAGCACTCCTGTATTCGGGGGTGCTTTTTTTGTATTTCGTTGTTTTTACAGAAAATTTATTGTTTCTTAATGTTGTCGCTTTCAAAAGTGAATCAATTTATTACATGACTCAGGTTGACCACTAATCATTTCAGACTAAAAACATTTCTATTTGATTTAATTATTGGATAAGTTAGATATACCGATGGCAGTTAAAACTATTGTGTACTTTTTGCATGCTGGAGATAAGACTATATTTTTATCAACGTTCTGACCTGGCAACCGTCTTCGCAAGGTTGTTCTATACTGTATACCATTTGATTGAAACGTTTGAATACAAGCTTGTTGCAGATGTAATGTGTACTACATCCAAGGTACATTCAACATGTATAGCAGGTAGTATGCACGCGCATGCTATAGTTAGTTCTTACGATCGTAAAATATAGTTCAGTGTACAGGGCTTTGCTGTATTTCAGGTTGCATACCAACGGTAAGTATACACGTTTTATTTGTTATATGTTTTTTAGATGGGCATCATACTTGTGGATATGTATACCGGGCACAAAATTTTCAGCGCATGTTGGTATAGTTGGTCGGGAGTCTGTCCGGTAATTGCCCCGATATGGTATAAACATGGAATGCATGGTAAAGTATATGAAGATATATCTTCCACTTTTTGCAGGACTTCACCCAAACACTAAACTACCCTTATGACTAATATTGTAGAGATTCTGCTGGTAGAAGACAATCCGGATGATGCAGAATTAACCATACGTGCTTTGAAGAAGCACAACCTGGCCAATAACCTGTTGCATTTACAGGATGGAGAAGAGGCTCTTAACTTTATCTTTTCTCCGCAAACCAGTTCACTCCCCAAAATCATTCTGTTGGATATAAAGATGCCGAAGGTTGATGGTATCGAAGTACTTCGTAAGATTAAAAGTGACGAAAATCGAAAAATTATACCGGTCGTGGTATTAACATCATCCAAAGAAGAACGAGATATAATTGAAACGTATAAATTGGGTGTTAACGCCTACATAGTGAAGCCCGTAGAGTTTGAAAAATTTGTGAGTGCTGTTTCGGAGATTGGTTTTTTCTGGCTGATACTTAATCAGCCGCCGATCAAGTAACAGCATGAAAAAATGGAGTAGTAGCGTATGGAGAAAAAACTTAGAATTCTGATGCTCGAAGACCGGGAAGAAGATGCCGGCCTCATCAATCGCACATTAACAAAAGATGGTATTGACTATACCAGCTATAATGTTGATACCCGCGAGGAGTTTGTAAAAGCATTGGCTGAATATAGTCCTGATATTATTTTATCCGATCATGCTTTGCCCCAGTTCAACTCGCAGGAAGCGTTGAAGATCTGCAAACAGTCCGGGTTCAAAGGACCATTTATACTAGTTACCGGTACGGTATCAGAAGAGTTTGCTGTAAGTTGCCTGAAGCAGGGAGCTGATGATTATGTACTCAAATCAAACCTGGCGCGCCTGCCTTCCGCAATTGACAATGCGTTGAAGCAGCGGCAGATGGAATCGAAACGCAAGAAAGCAGAGTCAGCTTTGCGTAAACAGAACAATGAACTTGTCAAGATTAATAAAGAACTCGACAGCTTTGTATATAGTGTATCGCACAACCTGCGTGCTCCGCTCATGTCGGTATTGGGTCTTGTGCAGTTAGCCAAGATGAACGACAAGAATGATGATCTCATCTATGATATGTATTTCGATAAAATCGAACAGAGCATTCATAAACTGGACAATACGCTAAAGGAGATACTTGATTACTCACGTAACGCGCGGAGCGAGGTTCGAATCGAGCGGGTAAATCTGAAGCAACTGATTGAAGACATGTTCGACAGGTTATACTATATGGAAGGATCGGAGAACATTGAAAAACAGATTACACTGGAAGAGACAGAGCCATTCTATTCCGATTCACAACGACTGAGTGTTATCTGCAATAACCTGATATCAAATGCGATCAAGTATCGTTCGCCTATACAGAAGAAACAGTTCATTCACATCCACATTACCGTGGACGCAAAAAGCGCCAAGATACACTTTGAAGACAACGGTATAGGTATACCGCAGGACTTACAGACGCGTATATTTGATATGTTCTTCCGCGCTACCGATCGGAGCGAAGGGGCAGGCCTCGGACTATATATTGTAAAGGAAGCTGTGGATAAACTTCATGGTACGATTGATGTGAAATCCGAGTTAAGCAAGGGAACTATATTTAACATGGAGATTCCGAACCACGGACCGCAGGAAGTATCAAAATAACAGGCGCATCAGAATGCATTACGCGCCAGTATTTTCATAACATCATTCTTATAGTTACGCCCGATGGGTACAAAGTGTTTACCGATCTCAACATCGGTAGCAGAGTATGCATCGATGCGTTCAACGTTTACAATGAACGAGCGGTGTATGCGCAGAAACAGTTCGCGCGGTAAACTCTCTTCGAGGTAACTGATTTTTTGCTGCGTAATAATTTCCTTGTCGGCTGTCTTTACCTTCACATAGTCTTTTATACTCTCGATATATAAGATGTCGGCCATGCGGGTTTTGATCATCTTCTTATCTACCTTAAAGTATACAAAGCTATCGGCAGAAGCTGCATCCGGTTTAGTGGTTGCAGCAGCAGGCGCAGGTTGATGCAATACTTTGGCTACTGCTTTGAGAAAACGTTCAAATGGTATAGGCTTTAGTAAGTAGTCTACTACTTCCAGTTCAAAACCATCCAGTGCATAATCACGGAATGCAGTCGTGAGAATTACCTTCGGAGGATTCTTCAGCGTTCGCAGAAAATCAATACCTGAGAGTTTGGGCATTTGTATATCCAGGAAGATCAGGTCGATTGTATTCTGTTGAAGAAAAGCAAAAGCCGACACAGCATTGCGGAATGTACCGGCAATTTCCAACTGATCGATCTTGCTTACATACGATTCCAGGATCTCGATCGCCAGCGGTTCATCATCAACAATTATACACTTCATATCGTTATACTGTTGGATTCATCTTTTTGAAATATATACATTGCCGGTGTTCTAAACCAGCAGGGAACGATAACATTTTTATTATGCTGAAGTGTGCTGAGTGATGGTGAGTACCACCAGGAATGTTTCTTCACCATTCATGATCTTCAGTTCGTATTGCTCCGGGTATAGCAAGTCCAGTCTGCGCTTTACATTTTGTATGCCGATACCTTCTTTACGCGTGTGCCCGTTGCCATTCGTTTTGTTATTCTCTACTTTGATAAGGATAACATGCTCCTGTGCATCAACACTTACCTTTACCCACGACTGCGACAGTTCTTCACTGGCGCCATGCTTGAAACAGTTCTCTACAAAAGGTAATAGTATCAGCGGAGCAATGGTGCGGTCGTTCACCTCACCGGTAATGCGTATATCTACATCAAGCTTGTCACCATAACGCATCTTTTCAATATCGATATAGTTGCGGATAAATTTTATCTCTTTAGCGAGCGGCACTTCATCGCTGGTGCATTCGTACAGCATATAGTTTATCAGCTCCGAAAGCTTCAGCACCATATCCGGGGCGCGCTCCGATTTTTTCAACGTAAGCGCGTACAGGTTGTTCAGCGTATTGAATAGAAAATGCGGATGTATCTGCGTTTTTAGAAACTTCAATTCAGCCTGGAGCTTTTCTTCCTTTAATACCTGTTGCGCCTTTTGATTGGTATACCAGTACTTGAGCAGTTTTATAGCGGTAGCTGTAAAAGTTACAGGATATATCATCACAAACATCTTTACGATCTTGGGAAAGTAAAAGAATGGATCGGCGAGTGCCTGCGGATAATATATAGGGTAGTAGTAGTTATACGAAAAGTATCGCTGAAGCGTGCCTGCCAGAAATGACGACCCCAGAAACCAAAGCGCAAATTCTCCATATTTACCCGTTAGCAAAAAGCGCGGCAGCAGGTAGTACAAAGTAAAATAAGTAAAGATGATGCGTACCGGTAAGTAAAGAAGCTCTTCGAAAAAAGTCTGGCGGTAATTCTCCTGGAAGCTTCCGTATAGCGTAGCGTAAAACACAAGGTGCGCCACCCAGAACAAAACGTGCTGGAAGATTCTGTTTCGTAAAATGGATGGAATAGCTTGCTTCACAATCTATGCTGACATGGTTAAGGACGTACGGAACAAGTAACTGGTAAAGGCAGTTTCTCCCTCTATACAATAGCTTGCAAAGGTAACGGAAATGATCATATCGTGCAGACCATGAGGCATCGATTACGGGTTTGGACTCCCTGATAGCATCTTGTGAGGGATGGATGTCGCGAACCGTTATCCGTTATTCTTAATCGTTAATCGTGGGTGGCTGCAATTGGTTAATTACAATGACGCCACGCGTTACTTTCCAGGATTTAGAAAATCCAGTTGCACAAAGAACCCAGAGAAAAAGACGTCAAGTTGCACAAAGCGATTTTTAGGATGTCGACTAACGACTCACCATTAACGGTTAACGGATAACGTTTCTAAAAGCCGAAGGCTGTATCATCCCCGCGCGGATCAGCGCCACCTTCCAGCGTACTATCCGGCCGTACCAATATAGCATCAACACGACAGAAGGAGCGGTGCGCTTTGAAGGCGTGTCCCATCTTTACCAGCTTCAGACTATCCTCTGCAGAGAAAGCGTTATACTCGTTCGCGATCGTATCGGGTTGCCATTGATGATGAAAGCGTTTCGCTGTTACAGCCTCCTGCATCGTCATGTTATGTTCGAGTACATTGAGTATCGTTTGGAAAACACTCGTGATAATTTTAGAACCTCCCGGAGTACCCACCACCATTACCAGCCGGCCGTTGCGTTCAATGATGGTTGGTGTCATGGAGCTGAGCATGCGTTTATTCGGTTCGATCCTGTTGGCTTCACCACCGATAACACCATACATATTCGGAGAGCCTGGCTTTGCACTGAAGTCGTCCATTTCATCATTCAGCAAAAAGCCTGAGCCGGCAACAATTACTTTCGAGCCGTACGCATCATTCAAAGTTGTAGTAACGGCTACAGCATTTCCTTCCGGATCGATCACCGAGAGGTGCGTAGTCTGCGGAGACTCATATAGCGCGAGCGAACCTTCTTTGATCTTGCTGCTTGGCGTGGCATGATCAGGATCAAACGACTTCATTCGTTCATCTGTGTAGAGTGAATTTGTCAGTTGCTTCACCGGTACATTTACAAAATCCGGATCGCCCAGGTATACCGAGCGATCAGCGTAAGCTCTGCGTTCTGCTTCCACGAGCAGGTGCGTGGTATGCGCAGAGTTCCATCCCCATTCGCGTATTGGATAATGTTCTACCGAACGCAGCAGTTGCATCAACGCAACGCCCCCGCTAGACGGTGGCGCCATGGAAATGATTTTATAGTCTTTATACTGACCGATGATCGGATCGCGCCAGACAGCTTTATAGTTCTTCAGATCTTCGTGCGAGATAAGACCGTTGCCACGTTTCATCTCCGCCACTATATCATCCGCTGTTTTACCTTCGTAAAATCCTGCAAAGCCGTTATCGCGAATGCGTTCAAGTGTATGTCCTAAATCTGTCCAGCGAATGGTATCGCCCGCCACCCATTTCTCACGAAGCAAAAACTCCGGACGTATCGTATTCTTCCGGATGAGTATATCATTCAGGTAATTCAGTCCGCGTGCTTCACGTTCTGTCACTACAAAGCCATTCAATGCAAGTGCTATAGCAGGTTCAACAAGATCTTTCCACGGAAGCTTGCCAAATTTAGCATGCGCTTCCAGCATACCGGCAACTGAACCAGGCACGCCACTCGATAAATGTCCGTCCTGACTAAGTGAATCAATGACATTGCCGGCTGAATCAAGATACATATTGCGCGATGCTGCCCCCGGAGCTTTCTCGCGGTAATCCAGGGTAGCTATACTGCCATCGTGTTTCCGGTATACCATAAAACCACCACCACCAATGTTACCGGCACTTGGGTATACCACGGCCAGAGCAAACTGCGTAGCGATAGCAGCGTCAACCGCGTTACCACCTTTACGCATAATGTCTACGCCAACCTGCGATGCCAGCGGGTGAGCCGATACAACCATGGCCGAATCAGCAACCAAACCTGTAATCCGTTCGTGCCGGTGACTGCTGTTACAGGCAACTGCACTTATAGCAAGTAAAAGCGGAATACAGCGTTTCATCATCTTAAAATTGGTTAAGTCGAGTTAAAAGTATTAATTCCCAGAGTGTTTTAGAAGGTATTTATGTATGAGTGGTGATTAACATCTTTACTGCAAAAGCATGAGTCTTAGAAAAGAAAAAGCCGCCAGGTTAAAAGTGCACGTGTTGGATACAACCCTGAAGCTGGTTGGTAAGAGGCCCTTTGAAGATTTGTATGTAGACGACATTTGCGAGAAAGTTAAGATCTCGAAAGTAACATTGTTCAAGTACTTTCCACAAAAGGAAGATATTTTATTATACTACTTCCGGGTGTGGTGCCTGGGGCGGTCGGCCGACCTGGCGCTTAAACCAAAAGAAGGTATTCAGGGAGTATATTATTTGTTTGATAAACTCAGCGAGTCGTATGAAGAGCACCCGGGATTGTTGTTAAGCCTCATTGGCTACTTCTCGGATTTCCGCAGACCACCCAAGCCTTTTCCGTTGAAGCCGGAAGAAAAGAAGATCCTCTTTCCTGAAGTTGAGAACATCACCAATATTGAAATCTTGTCACTCGATCAGATGCTGGAGAAATTTACCCTGGAGGCAATCTTCCGGAAAGAAATCACCAAGACAATCTCCACGCGCGACATTACCAACCTCATCACTTCGATGTTTATCGGAGGCGTTGTAGCGGCACATCTCAACCAGTTAAGTCCTGCAAAGATCTTCTTCCGTAAGAATCTTGACCTGATGTTACGCGGTCTTCAGTAAACTATAAATAATTAATATTCAGGAGTTTTGGCTTTGTTATAGAGCGTTAATTGCGCACGCGAACAGACTTCGTGCGTTTGGTCTTTCGATCTTTCTTGCGATCGTACCAGCGGTGATGATACTTCGGTTTAACAACATTAACAGTTGTGCCCGATTTTTTGCTGCACGCAGGTTGAAGGAGCATCATCAATATAAGATAAAAAAATAGTCGTCTCATGCAGTGGGTCAAAAATAACATTTTTTGGCTTCTGACTGATACTCTTCAAAACGGTTCCTTATTTTTTGCCGTATACTTACTTTTGATAATATTATCTAACCCTCTTTATGAAACAGTCTATACTTGGTTTAGGGTTGATGATCCTGGTTTCAACGCTCTCTATAGCACAGGATTATCAGACCTATGATGAAGGAATCGCCAAATTCAGAGCAAAGGAATACGAAGCCGTTATTACACTCTTCTCGGGCATGCTGTCGAACCCCGAACGAAACAAACGCTACGATGAAGATCTTTACTTCTATCGCGGACAGTCTTACTACTTCAAAGGAGAAACAGAAAGTGCACTAAGCGATCTCGATAAAGCAACCGAGTTGAATCACTATAACAAAGCTGTGATCAGCTGGTTTAAGGCACGCTGCTACGATAAGAAAGGAAATATACCGCAGGCTGAAAGTTATTATAGCGAGGCGGTAAAGTATGCTGAGAACAATAAGAAAGTATCAGCACAAATACTTGCAGACCGTTCACAATTCTATTCGCGCCAGGGAAAGAAAGATGCTGCGAACAGTGATCTGGCGCTTGCCAAATCGCTCGATCCTTCCAATGCAGATATAGCGAAGGCAAACGTTACGCCATCCACCAGCAACACGCGTGGAGGTGACGATAAAAAGTCAAGCACACAGGTAATCGTTAAGAGCAATCAGAAGAACAATACACCGAAAGAAACGAAGAAGGAAGTTAAGAACGATCCGCCTCCTTCAACACAATCACAACCTGTACAACAGCCCGTTAACACGGTAGCACATCAGCAACAAACGGTAACAGAACCAGTCGCGAATACAGCGCTTATATCTTCGATAGCATCAGCCTATAAAGATGAAAAACGTTATGCTTTGGTAATTGGCAACAGCAGTTACTCCAACTCAGTAGGTATACTAAAAAACCCTGTAAACGATGCTACCGATGTATCAACCGAGTTGAAGAAATCGGACTTCGAAGTACAGCTACTGACCAACGCCACCTATGTGCAGATGCGTGAAGCCATGCGCAAGTTTCAGGATAAATTGGTGAATGGTCCGAAGGATCAGACCGTTGGCTTATTCTACTATGCAGGACACGGTGTACAATACCAGGATGAAAATTACCTTGTGCCGGTTGATGCCAACGTTCAGTTTGAAGATGATATTGTTCGCATGTGTTTCCCGGTACAGAAGATGGTACTGGCCAACATGGAGCGCTCAAACTCACGTATGAATATTGTGATACTCGATGCGTGCCGTAATAATCCGTTTCCGGCAGCAACACGTTCGGTATCGCAGGGGCTTGTAGAGATGAAACGCGCACGCGGTTCATTTATAGCCTATGCAACAGCTCCCGGTTCAGTTGCTTCCGATGGTTCAGGACGCAACGGCCTCTACACGCAGGAGCTACTTAAAGCACTGCGTAAGCCGGGCTTAACCATTGAGCAGGTGTTTAAAGATGTGCGGATGAATGTATTGAGACTTTCAGGTGAGAAACAGTTTACCTGGGACAGCTCAAATATAGTAGGAGAGTTTTACTTCAAGTTTCAGTAAGTATACGGCTACATGAAAGTGTAGGTGTGTTTACTGCAACCTCAAACTATAGTACCTTACCAGATCATTTTAACCCTCTCATAATCATGAAAAAGCTACTCTGCTTCCTGAGTTTATTGTTGATTGGTGTAACGGCATCGGCACAGGACGAAGGCACGATCGTAAAACGCGAGCGTATCGATAAGAACAAAGGATTATTTATAGGTCTCGGACCTTCCTTTACATTCGGCAAAAATATAGGCGACTATAAAACCGGCTTCAATGTGGAGCTTGGTTTTCTGAAGCGCGTGAACAGAGTACTCTCCATCGGCCCCTCTGTATCATACCTGAGTTTTCAATACGATCCGGAAGTAACTACAGCAAAGGGGGGCGATGCTTATGTAGGTTACGGAGACCCGAATGACTGGGGAAGTAAATATCCGCTCAACGACCTCGCGTATGACTATGGTTATGTGCTCGAGCTTGAAGGTGGTGATCTTAGCTTAACATCACTGGCCGTTAATATCAAACTGAATTTTGTTCCTGTAAAAGATAACTCCGTTATATCGGTATATGCTTTTGCCAAACCATTTGTGAGTCTCGCGTCACGTAAAGAAGTATCGGGCAGGGGAGAGCGTTATACCTACGAGATATATGAAGACAACCAAGGCACCTCTACCGAGAACGATGATATACTATATTATAATCAGGACGATGGTACCTGGTATGCCGATGGCTATACCGAAACGTGGGATGGTGAATCGTATGAGGCTTTGAAAAGTGATACCGAAGTTACAGGAGGTATATTTATCGGTCCGGGTATCGAATTATTTCCGGCTCGTAAATTCTCATTCTATACCCAGGCTACATTCGGGTATACATTCCCGGTAACATTTGTGAGTACGGAGTCGTATGATAATACAATATCGTCTTACGTTAACAAAGAGTTTCCGATGACGAAGAAAGGATTCCCTTCGGTAAATGTTCAACTCGGGATGTCATTCAATTTTTAATAATCAAATCATCAGCGCGGTTGATACGGTATGCATAAGCGAGTAAACCTGATCGTTCTTTTTTGCCTGGTAAGTGTGAGTTGTTTCGCACAATTCAAATTGTACGAGAAAGGTCACGACAGTTATACCTCGGGTAAATATGAAGATGCAATCAAAAACTTTTCAGAATACCTGAAGAAAGTCACTCGCGATAAAGCGCTTGATGTTGAAGTGTACTATCTGCGGGCGCTTGCCTACTACAAGACCAATAAATACCCGGAAGCTATTTCTGATTTTGAAGAAACGCTGTTGCTGAACCACGAGAACAGTGGAAATATCTATTGGTTCAAGGCGAAGAGTAATGAAAAGATAGGAGCGACCCGACAGGCGATAAGCGACTACAGCAACGCCATTCACGAACTCGGTGGAGACAAGACTATCAAATCAAAATTGCTATACGAGCGGGGTTTGCTCTACGTAAAGTTGAACGAACTCCCCAAAGCAAAAGAAGATTTCCTGAATGGAGTAGCGCTCAATCCCGGCAACGCAGACCTTACGCGCGAACTCGGCAAGCTCGATAAAGTTGTACTTGCGTCACGAAGTACCCCCGATAATGCTGCCAAGACCGAATCGCCTGCTGTAAAGAAAGACGACTCCGCGAAAAAGAATAACACGACAACCAACGTACCGAAGAAGGACGAGCCTGCTGTACTTACTTCAAATACAAATGCAACCAAAACACCACTGCAGCAACCGGCCAGTAGTCAGCCCGTTGCAACGCAGCCTACGCTGGCAGAGTTTTACAAGGACGAAAAACGCTTTGCCCTGGTAATCGGAAACTCAAGCTATCCGAAGACGATAGGAGCTTTACGAAATCCGGTAAACGATGCTACGGACATGGCGAAGGAACTGCAAAACTCCAATTTCGAAGTAGACCTGCTCACCAACGCTACATATGGACAAATGCGCGCAGCGCTGTTGAAGTTCAAAGAGAAGATTGATGCCGGTGACCCGGAGAAAACTGTAGCACTGTTTTACTTTGCCGGCCATGGACTACAGCATGAACAGGAAAATTACTTAGTGCCGATTGATGCTGCGGTTGAGTTTGAAGATGACATCAGCCGCTATTGCTTTCCGGCACAGCGCATGGTATTGGCCAACATGGAGCGCTCTAACGCGCGCATGAATATACTTATACTGGACGCTTGTCGTAACAATCCGTTTCCTGCGCTTAACCGTTCCGTTACTCAGGGGTTGGGAGAGATGCGCAGAGCACGCGGATCATTTATAGCGTATGCAACGGCTCCGGGTTCGGTGGCTTCCGATGGTTCCGGTAAGAACGGACTCTATACCCAGGAACTTCTCAAGGCGATGCGAAAGCCCGGCCTTACCATTGAACAGGTATTTAAAGAAGTGCGCGCCAATGTATTACGCCTGTCGGGTGACAAACAAAATACCTGGGACAGCTCCAACATCATTGGAGAATTCTACTTCAAGTTCAATTGATTTCTACAGGATATAGGTGTATTTCTTCATCGTATTTTCATGATGGAGGAAACGCTTCGCAAAAATCTTTTGTTAAGTTTAGGATACTAAATTGAAGATTATGTCGAAGAAAAATTCCATCGGTCTGGAGGTAAAAGATTCAGAACTGTTAGCAAACGGACTCAATGATCTGTTGGCCAATTACCAATTATTCTATATGAATGCCCGTGGATTTCACTGGAATATACGAGGCGAAAAATTCTTTGAGCTTCATCTCAAGTTTGAAGAGCTTTACAACGATGCACTTTTGAAAATCGATGAGATCGCAGAGCGTATACTGACACTCGGGTATACTCCGATCCATAGTTACTCAGATTATGTTAAAAAATCGGAGATAAAAGAAAGCAAGGATGTTTCAGAAGGACACGCTGCTGTTGAACTTGTGCTGGAAGGTTTTAAAACTTTGTTGATCAAGGAACGCGCGTTACTCAAGACTGCAGCCGAAGCAGATGATGAAGGTACCAATGCGTTGATGAGTGACTATATCCGTCAGCAGGAGAAACTGGTATGGATGTACTCATCGTATCAGGCAAAGAAATAATTTGATTTTTTTTTAAGACTCGCCTGTGATTTTTTTTGCGGGCGAGTTTTTTTATTCACGTCACATCTATACTTGATACATGTAACTATACCTTCATGTATCTCATTCAGATTCAGAGAATAGAGTTCATTTTCGTGAGTATGTTTACGATCTTTACACGGGTGTAACGTGGAGGATGAGAAGTGTAGAAAAGAAAACATCTGTAAATTTTTTCGATTCAAGTTTTGGAGAAATAAAACCCAATACTATCTTTGCACTCCCTTTGAGACACATCTGAGGGGAAAATCGAAAAGACGACTCGATTTTATAGAAAAATGGTCCGGTAGTTCAGCTGGTTAGAATGCCTGCCTGTCACGCAGGAGGTCGCGGGTTCGAGTCCCGTCCGGACCGCAGTATACAAAGTATAAAACACCAAGACCGCTTAAACTGAAAGTTTAAGCGGTTTTTTTATGTCCAAACATACCGTTTACAACCCTTTATATTACTTCATTCGGTTAGTGATTCGGTTAGTTGCTTTGCCGTGTCACATGAGCTAACCGAATTGCGTATAACTAGCTGAATTACAGTTAATTGTAGTCATTCATATTGCTTCGTTTTGGACTAAAATGAATGAATTTTCAACAAACATCGGTGAGTTAGATATGAAACAAGCACAAACATTCTCAGTTATTATTTGGGCGCATAAAACGCGAGCTCAGCAATCAACAACGAAGTGTATCCTATATGCGCGTGTAACTGTAAACGGCAAACGCGCAGAGATTTCTCTGAAACGTGAAATAGATGAATCTCAATGGGACAGAGGGGCAGGCAAAGTAAAGGGAAGGACACCCGAGGTACGCGATCTTAATAATTATATCAATGAGGTAAGGTGTGAGCTTTCGAATATATACCAACAATTGTCGGTTCGAAATGAATTTATTTGTGCTCAAGCGATTAAGGATAAATTTACAGGACATACCACAGAAGAGTATACTTTATTTAAAACCGTTACATTTCATAACGAAAATTTGAGAAGTAGAATAGGTATAGATATAGCCAAAGTCACTTGGGTTAAATTCAATACCCTTGAAATGAAACTCAAAGAATATATACAACAAAACATGAAGAAGTCAGATCTATACCTACGCCAACTTGACTATGCTTTTGTTACCGGATTTGAATATTACCTTCGTGCCGTTGACAGGATTGGACCCAATACAACCATGAAGTACATCCGCATGATGAAAAAGATCATGAATGATGCGATTAGGAAAAACTGGTTAGATAGGAATCCTTTTCAGGCTTTTAAGTGCACATTCCGGTGGCCTGAAAAAGAAGTAATTACTTGGGAAGAGCTGAATAGGATACTTGAGAAAAATTTTGCGATGGAACGTCTGCAGTTAGGAAAGGATTATTTTTGTTTTTAGTTGTTTTACCAGGCTTGCCTATGTAGACGTGGTAAATTTGAGGCCATCTTCAATTACACTTGGAATAGATGGAAACCAGTGGCTTATATTTAATCGGCAAAAGAGTGGTATACTGGTCCGTGTTCCGCTACTTGATCAGGCGCTAAAAATTATCGAAAGGTATAGAAACCATCCGGCTACTCATAACGATTATATATTTCCAAGGTATATCGAATCAAAAGATGAACAGCTATCTCAAAGAGATTGGAGATATTTGTGATATTCGCAAGAGTTTAACTTTCCATTTGGCTCGGCATACCTTTGCGACCACTATTACGTTGGCTAATGGCGTTCCTATCGAATCAGTAAGTAAAATGCTTGGGCATAAAAAAATTGCGACAACACAAGTCTATGCCAAAGTAATAGGAAAGAAATTAAGCGAAGATATGGATGTTTTAAAAGAAAACTTATTCAAGGTAGCAGCACTTTATCGTAGCCAACTATATACCGTTATTTATAGCTCACTCTTACACTTTCGTCTAGTTGGCGCACTATATCTTCGTATTTATAATCGGGTACAACAGCAGCAGAGGGATTCGATATATTGAGGAACACACGCCAGGTCTTCGGTTGTTCTGAATCACTTGTCTATTTGGGGGTAATCGCGGATCGCGTATCCATGATAGGACTCTTTGTTATTCTCGAAGATGTGACACAGCCATAGGGCTGTGCAACCTAACGCTTCGATATAGTCAAGGTTGTTCATGATGCCTCATACATGCCACCGCATGATCTTTGTAATTGCTGCTGCGTGCCGAGGCTGGTCGTCTTTCCGTTGGTTTGCAGAGGCGATCGTGTATGGTTGTCGTGAAACCGATCGGCCATGGGAAAGGATATAACTTCTTCATGCCACTCTCTGCCTCCGTTTACCCAATACTGTTTGCCCGGCTTATTAGGTGCCAGGTCAAGATCATGAATCGATTGCTGGCTCATTAAAAGATGTCCTTTATATTATAGTGTATGCTGTTAAAAGAGAAAGTGTCGCCTTTTACTTTGCCTTCCATCGTCTTATATATCGGGCTCTGTACGGATATACCTATATATACATGTCCGTCAACGATAAATTTTTCCAGGCTCGCTGAGATGAAGAAGGTGTGGTGGTTGGTTATGACGATCGCACCGAATGCTACCTGCTTCCGGTCAATATGCTCTGAGCGCTGAAGTGTTTCCAGTAATGCCAGTTCTTCATTGGCAAATGCGAGCTGCGTGGTAAGCGTCTCTAACTCTGTAACACTGGCTGCTACAGCAGCAATGTCTTTCTGATCATACGGTTCGTTGCTAACCGGAGTTTCTTTGAGCGTCAGGTCTTTGATTCTTTCTTTAAAATCATCGATCAGAAATTGTTGCTTGGCTATACAGGCCTGGATCATTTTGTGACGCAGTTGCTTCTTTTCTGTTGTTGTTATCATGAAACGAATTTGGATAGCGTATATTCAAAATATCATAACATGTGTCATCGGCTTTCCTGACATTCATCACCGAGCAAGACAATAGTCTTGCCGGTATCTGCCGATAATGGATAACTATCCCTGCGGCCGATGATGTGCATCATGGTGCGCGGTAATGCGATACTATATTTTTAATAAAAAAACATTATGAAAAAGGTATGTACTTTGAGCCTTCTGCTGGGGCTATTTCTGGCAGCCGGCAATGTATTGCGTGCGCAAATTGTAATGCCTGACTTAAGTCCACATGCTACAGTCAGTCAAACGATCGGGTATAATGAAGTAATGGTAGAGTACTCGCGCCCCAGCGTGCGCGGACGTATAATTTTTGGCGAGCTTGTACCTTATGGCACAATATGGCGCGTAGGTGCAAACGCTTCTACCAAGTTCTTTGTACGCGAAACGATTACGATTGAAGATAAACACAAGTTGCTGCCCGGTGTCTATGGTTTATATGCTATACCTGGTAAAGATGAGTGGACTATTGTATTTAGTCGCGATGCATGGTTGTGGGGATATATGGGCTACCTGCAGATAAACGATGCCTTACGCATACAAGTAAAACCTCAGCCGCTGAAGGAACAGGTAGAAACGTTTACCATTCAATTTGCCAATGTGTGTATGAGTTGTGCCGAGGTGCAATTGCTTTGGGATTTTACGCGCGTGTCGTTCCGCATTTCAACAGAGGTTGATACAAAGGTGATGAACGAGATCAAAACTTTTACGAACAATCCAGAAGCCAGACTTGCCGGTGAATATTACCTAGCTGCTAAATATTACCTGGATAGTGATCGCGACCTGAAACAAGCATTGGAGTGGATCGATAAAGCGTTGAAGTATGCCCCCGGTGGTTACTGGATGTTGCACACCAAGGCTGAAATATATGCGCGGATGGGACAGTATAAGGAAGCCATTGAGACAGCAGAACTTTCTATCAAAGAGGCGCGCCTGAAAAATGACGAAGACTATGTTCGTATTAACGAACTTGAAATAGCCAAATGGAAACAGGTAAAGAAAGGTAAGGGGGGGACCTAGTGCGACAAAGTATAGCGATAGAGTTGCATGTCAGACTTTAGTGAAAATGCAAGTATAGCAGGAAGGGTAAATGTATGGTGAATGTTGTTGCCCGAACAAAACTCTTGCAGGATGATGACAACGCTCATCATATGAGTATACATGATGGTATAAATTAAACAGTTTATAACAATTAATTATATGACAAACGGAAAGGCAATATTAGCCGTGCTTGCAGGGGTAGCAGCAGGCGCAGCATTGGGTGTTTTTTTTGCACCAGACAAAGGCGTTGATATGCGTAAGAAAATATCACGGAAAGGCGAGGACCTGGCCGATGCTCTTAATGATAAGATCGATGAGAAGTTCGATGAGTTGCTGGCAGCTATTACAGGCAAGGTAAAAAAGCATATAGCCCCCAGCGATGCAGTTCTGAATAAAAAAGAGATGGCAGACTGAAGAAGTCTCACGCGCTGCGTTGTCTTTTTAACACGGAAGCATAAGGTATGATAAGGCGTGGTTTTTAGTATATATAGGCGGTCGGTACCGCCTATATTTTTTAATAGCGAAGAACCAGTGCGAGATGATCAAAGTCTTTTAGCTGGTTATTCTCCGTGAAAACTATTTTGCCTTTTTTTGCACGCACAACTTCAATAAGATTCTCTACTGCATCGGGAATAACGGTGTAGGGCTTTCGGGGAGGCTGCAATAGTAATTTGTCCGCTTCCTGCTTTCGGTAAGCGCGATGATGCAAATCTTTTTCAACCATAAGCATCAGGCCTCTGCCTTCCATCGCTGCAGCCCAGGCCAGTTTTAATCCTTCGGCAACACGGCTGCTTTTACGCTCTTGGAGATTTTTAATTTGCTCTGTCAGTTTTTCTTTGCACATCTGTACGTATACATCCCAGGCACGTTGCGACAAACTGTTGAGGTTTGTATGGTTGTAACTGCCTGTAACTTTACCTGCTATATAGTTGTCCAGTGCGGTGCTGTTGCTGAAGAGACTGATCATCCGTTGCGTTCCGGCCAAGAGAAGCCGGCTGTCATGGGTCAGATATTTCTTCAAGTTTTCTTCTGCCGTCCGGAATATACCCTGAAGCCTCAGCTCTGAAATCTGGTTCTTTTCTTTTTCAAAACCTTTTAAACTGCTGTTGCCGCTGGCTTGTGCCGCGTGTTCGTATTCATACAGATCTTCATACGGTATGGGGAAATGTTCGTCTTTAATCTCTTCGGGCTCATTCATTACGGCCTTGTATACATGCACACCTTTTTTTGTAAGATTCAATATCCAGTAAGGCGTTGTGTATTGTTTGAGGTAAAGCAAATCACGATGTTCAAATGTACTGCCAATGGCAATCGTAGATTTTACCTTAAACGGAAATGTAACGACAGTTGATTGTGCCGGAGATATAAATATACCCAGTCCTGGTGCATGATTCTCCGGAATTTGCGTGATGATCGTAGTCAGCCGGTTTGTTATTGTTTTCTTTATTGAACTATCGACTGATTTGTTCTTGAGTAATGCTTTGGCTTTTTGAATAGATTTCTTTAGTGTCTCAGAGTTTTTCTTCCGGTTAACCGGATCTGTAGAAAATATAATGGAGAGACACATCACTTCCGTGGTCTGTATCAGGGTATCAATTTCATTTGTTTTCATTTTCTTCCTGCGTTTAGATTTTTACTGGTGATATAGCTTTATCCCTGTATAGGGGCGTTGTAGTTCGGTGCGGAGCCTTCGGCCGGTAACGCCTCGGTGTGCTGCGGCATCGGCTGATCGTGATGTAAATTGTCAATCGCGGTGCGAAGACGATTACTGACATCATTGGCAAGTTCTTTCAATTGATATGATGTAGCGCTTTCCTCGATCGTTGCCATTGGATTTATAGCAGAGATTTCAACCTGGTTGTTTTCATGTTCCTGAATAACAATATTGCAGGGCAGCATAAGGCCCAGGTGGGAATCCTGGCTGACGGCCTTGTATGCGAATTGCGGATTGCAAGCGCCCAGAATTTTATACTTCCTGAAATCTATACCAAGTTTCTGACGTAGTGTTTCTTTCAGGTCGATCGTGGTAATTATACCAAAACCCTGTTTTTGCAGATTCAGCGTAATCTTCTGAACCACCTGATCAAAGGGTATCGTTAATGTGCGTGAATAATAGTAACTCATATGCTTCTTGTTTTGTCGAAAGCATATTAGCTATATCCCGTGCGGATAGCGATGATGTAGATCTGTTGCATCCTGGATTTTCGTCACGACAGGATTTGAGACAAGTGGGTTTGAAGGTATAATACATATAGCCGTTACGTCTTCGTATGCAGGAGCCAATTCCGGTATAGGTAAGGTAGTGGCAAAATATTCAGCGCATTCTCAGTGATGTTAAGTTGTTGGATAAATCACATGTATAAAGTGCTCGGCATTCTTTGTAGTGCCCTGATAAGTTCTTAAATGTGTATTGCCCTCATGATAAAGATGTCGCAGAGTCGTAATGCAGATCATGGCGGAAAATGGGTGTGGTATGAATCTTTGCTGAAAAAAAGAGAATATGTCAACCAACAAATCAAAACGAACAACTGCAAGCCGGCCTGCGCAAAAGATTACAGCACGCGAGTCAGCCGGAATATCTATGCCATCTGCTGTCGATCAAGATGCTGAAAAAAGCACGTGGACCCAGATGTATAGTATAAGTGAGCGCTGGCGATTGGATATGGATTTTTTTTGTGATGAGCTGGTATTTTTTATAGGTCTCATTGATAAATATTTTATGGGCCTGCTTGCCGAAAAAGATCTTGAAGGCACTCAGAAAACAGTAGCTGAACTTTCTGAACTTGACAGCCGGCAAATAGACTTTGTTCATAAACTGGTTCAACACCAACAGCGCCTTACAAATCTTATTCAGGATCCTTTTTCCCACGAAGTGCAGCTGTGCCAGCAAGGACATGTTGAATTGGAAAAGGAAATTTCTGAGTTTGTTAAGGACTTCCGTTTAGTAAAAAGAAAAGTATTTCAGTTAGCAGCGAATGCTATTGAGTCGCAAAAGGTGAAGCATTTATTGAAAGAGTAATTTAAGCGTATTAAATATAGGCTGTGTATTGTAAACGTGTAAACCAGACAGACAATGATTGTGATGGTTACCGGTTTGCCCGGATCCGGCAAAAGTTACTTCGCGGAACATCTGGCTGAAAAGCTTGATGCCACCTATATCAATAGTGATCGTGTACGTTTTGCGTTAGGGGCTTCCGATAAATATACTTATCAGGACAAGCTGAGGGTCTATAAAGAAATGCTCACAGAGGCAGCGCATATCCTTGAAGAAAATAAAGTTGTACTCGTGGATGCTACTTTTTATCATCACACCATGCGCGAAATGTTTGTCAGGCTTGCACAAGGATATCATGTGCCGATAAAGCTTATTGAAATCATCGCGGATGAAGATGTTATCCGGGAACGACTTAAAAAGCCAAGAAGATATAGTGAAGCTGATTACGTGGTATATGAAACCGTGCGGAATGACTATGAAACGATCACCATGCCACATTTAATTCTGGAGTCGACCAACTACAATCTGGAGTCAATGCTTCAAACCGCTCTTAACTATATAAAACATGGAGGAGAAGGATGTGCATGATATTGCATGGCGCGGACTATACGCGAACGACTTTATTCACGGAAGTTTGGAAGAAACCCATATTTCATGGGTTATTCTAGCGAAGGGCTTTGCCTTCAAAATAAAGAAACCTGTTAGACTTTCTTTTCTCGACTTTTCGACACTTGCCTTACGTAAAAAACTGTGTGAAAAGGAGCTGATGCTGAATAGACGGTTCTCGAATATTTACCTGGATGTGCTACCGGTTAGAAAAGTTCAAGGGCAATGGATTATAGGCGGACCGAGTGACATGCATACGGTGGATTATTGTGTAGTAATGAAGCGTATGGCTACGGCAAAACGTCTCGATAAATTACTTCAAAAGAATGCTGTATCTGTGGTGTCATTAAAGACATTGGCAGCCGACATTGCGTTGTTTCACAACAATGCGCAACAGACCTTCCGTTCATTTAGTATTGACACCGGCAGCAGTATATTTAACGATATTGAATCTGTTAGTGAATTTGCACGCGATGCCCTTGGTATTCGGTATCACGAAATCATCAGAGAATCCATTGAATGGAGCGATGCTTTTTTGACCCGACACCAGGGCCGATTACAACAACGAATTGATTCTGGAATGCAGCGCGATGTTCACGGTGATCTGCATAGCGGGAATATCTTCCTGTATACTAAACCTGTACTTTTTGATTGTATTGAGTTTAATGACGTGTATAGACAAATTGATGTTCTATATGAAGTGGCATTTTTGTGTATGGACCTGGAACGTTTTAACCAATGGCAGTTGGCAGATGTCTTTTTAACGGAATATGTAAAACGGTTTAGTGCTTTTCAACAACCCGAAGACTATAGCTTATTTATATACTT
This sequence comes from uncultured Chitinophaga sp., assembly GCA_902168205.1. Lineage (GTDB taxonomy): Bacteria > Bacteroidota > Bacteroidia > Cytophagales > Cyclobacteriaceae > Ohtaekwangia > Ohtaekwangia kribbensis. Next base: position 2,248,268 of record CABHOK010000003.1, read on the forward strand.
TAAGTCACTTCGTGCTAACATCAGGGCCAAGGTGCATGCTGAGCAATGCAGGCAGACGCACGATACCCATGAACAGCAATACCACCGGGATGAGGCAGCAAAGTATCTAAAACTTATGGCTAAATATGTAGCCAGAAAGCTGGCTTATGCTCATCATGACTAAATATGTCCGGATCTATACCCTGTGAATATAAAATGGCAATCTACATGGAGCGACCACAATACATGAGAGCCTGGTTTTTAAATAAGATACATGATCTTTCTGCAGAAGCCATGCCGCTGCAATTGGAAAGCGTGGCTATACCGGAGCCTAGATCAAACCAGCTATTAATACAAGTGTTATGTTGTGGAGTATGCCACACAGAGCTTGACGAAATAGAGGGAAGGACACCACCATCGGTCTATCCGATAATTCCTGGACACCAGGTTGTAGGCAAAGTGACGGCCAAGAGTAACGATGTTACCCGTTTTTCCATTGGAGAGCGAGTAGGAGTGGCCTGGATCTTCCGAGCCTGTGGTGAATGTGAGTTTTGCCGTAAGGGACACGAAAACCTCTGCCCGCACTTTAGTGGTACAGGACGCGATGCGCATGGAGGCTATGCGGAGTATATGACGGTTGACGAACGATTTGCCTACGCTATACCATCTTCATTTGCACACACGCAAGCTGCACCGCTCTTATGCGCAGGAGCGATAGGATACCGCTCTTTGATGCTGGCGAAAATTACTGATGGTAATTCAATTGGGCTGTCAGGATTTGGCGCATCCGGCCATCTTGTATTAAAGACTGCGAAGTATTTGTATCCGCATTCCCATATATATGTATGGTCAAGAAGTTATGACGAGCAGTGCTTTGCGCGTGAACTGGGATGCGATTGGGCGGGAGATTTTTCAATGATACCTCCATCACTCGTCAATGTAATGATCGATACAACGCCTGCCTGGCAACCGGTGCTGACATCACTGCGCGCGTTGAAGCCGGGCGGCAGACTGATCATTAACGCGATCAGAAAGGAGTCGCATGATCAATCAGTGCTTTCTTCCTTGATTTATCATGAGCACTTATGGATGGAGAAGGAGATTAAGTCAGTCGCTAACATTACCCGTAAAGACGTGGAACAATTTTTAAAGATAGCATCGGTGATCCCGATACGGCCCGAGATTGAAGTATACCCGTTTGAAGAGGCCAATGCAGCGCTGATGGACTTGAAACATAAACATGTTAAAGGTGCAAAGGTGCTGCTTGTTTGTAAAGATGATTGATCCAAAGTGTCACCCACAGTAAAAGATTTAGGACCGTCTTTCAACGGCCCCATTTTTTTAGTCTTTTAGGAATTTATAAAATCCAGATTTACCATCGGATAATCGCAAGCGAAGTATATACATTCCTGTATGATACCCTGACACATCCAGGTGTGCGGAGCCCGACTTTATTGTGTGTACGTTCTGATAAAGTATACGGCCGCTCAAGTCTTGAATATTTATTTGCGCATGGGTTTCGGCAGTGAGGTTTTCATTCGACAGATCGATGTTGAGCCAGTCTTTTACCGGGTTGGGATATATAATTGAATTGTTGTGGGTTGAAGGGGCCGCATCAGCAAATGCTTCGCGTGCAGCGGTGGTGCCTTGTCCACAGGTTACGGCATCAAGGTCAAACCCGTCCGAGAGACCATTGAATGCGAGTACAGAAGTCGGTGTACAGTCGTTGTTCAGTATACGAGCATTCCGATCAGTCTTGTCAATAACCTTTACATAACGGAACCACGTTATTTTTCCGGCAATATCATAAGCATGGTCCAGCGTACCCTGGCACGTAGCGGGTGATGTTAGGCCCAGTGTTACCCAGTTGACACCATCTTTCGAAACCTGTATTTCTGCACGTTCGGGATGTTCTGCAAATGTAGGTTCATCAGCAGAAAACTCATGTACCATGAGATCGTTTCCGGCTTCATCGTTAATTACGTCCGTCATGCGCAGTACAATAAATCCATTATACCCGAGTGCAAAGTGATGTATGCCAATGTTGTCATCAAATGCATCCGGCTCGCCGAGTGTCCAGTAGGGTGCGCTGTGGTTGTCGTCCACATTATATCCGTTTTTTTGAAGCCCCTGGTGAAATGAGACAACATCCGAAGCAAACACACATGCCGGTGGATCGCACAACTCCGTGCTGGCGGCTTTTACTATACTTCGTGGCGTGCCATCACCATCTGTCCAGTTGAGTCGTATTGTTCCGGGGAGGGAAGGTTCTGGTACATTTATAACATACGAGTAAAAATAGGTGTCACTATTTGCCCTGGCCACAATCGGTATGGGAGGTCCGTTGTAAAAGTATACCGGCTGCCAGGTAACAGGTATATTAAAATTGTTTGGGTTATGTATGCGCCAGCGATTTTCATTGGTGCTTTCACTGCACATCGTGTGCAGCGTAAGTGTTTGAAACGGTACACGCTCTCTTACAGCCAGCGTATATGTGGTTTCAATTATAGAGCATGTTTCAATCATGGCACTAATGGTGAACATGTAGGTGCCTGGCGTAGTGGGTATACCGTGAATATAGCCGGATACCCAGGTGGTGTCGCTGAGGATTAGACCCGGTGGTAAAACTCCACCGGTAACTTCCATTCGAAAGTTGTCATACTCAATGTCAAACGCATAAGGACTTTCCAGACCAACAAGTTGGTAATACGGTTCATTTAACGAAGCGTATGAAAGTTCATCCGGTGAAGGAATCATAGGTTGCGGGTAGAGACATGTATAGTCTGGTGCATACACCAGTGTATCCCGGCAACCGCCAGCGCCAGTTCCGGCAATTACAAATTTGTTGATGCCGGTATGTACGGCATGACCCGTTATATATACTATATGTTGGTCATCCGGAGTAAACGTTGAATCTACTTTGAATCCCGCTGGAATTTCGAGCGCCCACACCCGTGTAGAGTCCCAGCCGCTATAGCTGCCGAATATATAGAATGAAGTCATTCCCACTTGTGTAAGTCCGGGCTCATTCGCCAGGAAATCAACACTGAAAGCATCGCACGGTTCTTTCCATTCAACGTGCATGGTATATTCCTGTTCATATGCAGGGCAGCCTTCTTCTGAATAAGCAGCAACTGTAAAACGGCGCGTGCGCGGGCTGATTGGTATACCGCTTAGAACATTTCCGTTGAGTGTTAAGCCGGGCAGAGGAACAGATATGTTAAATATTGCACTGTCATCTACAACCCCATCTTTACTAGCCGAAAAGGTTATAGACAGCGGATCGCCGGCATAGTATATAATTGAATCTATAGCCTCGGGCAACGGCGCTATAGCATCATAGTGTTTGCACACTGTGTTGGGTTCCACAACTTCAATTTGGTACCACTGCTTTATGAGCGTACAACCGGCCGGAGAGGCTGTCGCGGTCAATTCGAATGTATATATACCAGGCGTTGTAGGTATACCGGATATTTCGTGGTCGGCAAACGTGAGTCCGGGTGGCAGAGTACCTGATGTATAGCTTATTATGATTCCCGGAGTGCCAAAACTGATAAAAAATGATTGGTTATAAGACTCTCCGGCAATACCATAAGGAAGGTTGGGCTTTTCAGGACTAATGGAGTCTACAGCAAATAGACTGCAGAATACATTCCAGGTATAGCTTAACGTATCCGTACATCCTTTATTAGTATAGGCAGCAACGGTTACAGTGTGTAGTCCGTCATATTGTGCGGAGCCACTGACAATAGCCTGATATGATCCGGCGGTGTGACTCATAGTAAACCCAGGAGGCAGACTAACAGCCGCGTAGGTAACAGAATCAAAATGCTCGGTCCTGAAAATGATAGATCCGTTGCGTCTCAATTGCTGTGGTGGTGAACTGTGGCTAGGCACACTGATTTCAAAGTCTGCACAAGGTAAATTATACCCGACGTTAAATGAGAATGTTCTTTCAAAGACAGGGCAGCCCGGTGCAGAGGCTGCTCCTATAACAAAGACATAGATGCCGGCAGCGGTTGGTGTTCCCGTTATTTTATTGCCTGTAAGCGAGAGGCCGGCAGGAAGTGCTCCGCTGGTAAGGGTAAATATACCGTTAAGGTATATACTGCCGTGTTCGGCGCGAAGGGTTAGCGTATTTTGTTCACCAATGATAAAGGCACTATACTGAAACGAAGTGATACGGGTAACTGTGGTACAGGGCTGCGCATATAGCGAAAACGAAAGCAGGCAGATGAACCCAAAGGTTCCGATTGAATTAAATAAAATTATTTTCATTGCAAATAGTTTTGTTTCCGAAATAATGAGAGGGAAAATTTTTCTGCTGAACAACAAATGGTTGTGGGCACAGGCGCTGTGAACAGTTCACCGGCCACGGGCTACAGCGAAGTTGGCGTCATCTCATAAATGCTGATCGGATTAAATTAAAACTGGACTAACCAGATAACAGAATTTCATACAGGACGCATTAACTCCCGGAGAACGGAGTTAAATGAAAAGGAGCAAACCATTGACTAGTTGTTAATACCACATTCGCAGAAACGGTTCCAATTCCAAGGGCGATGTGAAGGGATTACCACGTGGTAGCGGGACGAACAACATCCCGCACAACGTCAAGGCATGTGATAGATAGTTCATAAGGGGGCATTTATTGTATTGAATGGCATCGACATCATAGTTTACCACTGATCTTACCTGCAATACAGGCTGCATGTAGACTGATGTGTTCAAAGTCAGCCATTTCCCTTCCAATACCGGCTATAAGGATAGGCGAACCATCGGATACATATTTCTTTAGGGCCCATTTGTATCAGTTGAACTCATATTCGTAACGAGTTTTGGTTCCTTATTTATTTTTCAGCGGTTATCCATCTCCCGCCTGTAGCCAATCTTTCCGAATGATACTTCGAATTGATTTTCCATACTATGATCACCGTTTTAACTGCCGATGATTTATATCATTGTGATGAAAATCCGTTAGCCAAATGATATTTCTCATTCGAGATATATAGCAATTGCCTGTACTTGTATAGCTGTTACCATGCGATTTTTCTCCGCCTGCGGTTCAGGCTTTTAAGTTTGTAGCAGATATACCATCTGCAAGCTTGGGGGAAGTCTGCATGCTAAAAGTGATTAATTTTCCATGCCAATATTCGTGGCAGCTCTCGCACCAGGACCCCGGATGATTTTCAATCTGAAAGAAGAGTATAAGCAACAATATCAAAAATTAAAGAACATCTATGCACAAATTACAATACCGATAAGCTTATCCCTGGAACATGGAGTGTTCAGTACAACTGTCTTAAAGGTAATTGATGAGGGGGAATCGATCTGGTCGTGATGGGAGTTAAAGGTTTGGGTGTCCTAAAAAAATCTATAGGAACAAATACAGCACATGGTATCCAGTCTTCACCCGTACCGGTTTTTGTTCTTAAGACTGCTGTTCATATTTCCTGTATCCGAAGCATCTTGTTTGCCATACTCCAGGAAATTTACCAAGCAAAATTTGTCGCCTGTGTTAAAAACCTACAGAATTTCTTCCACGCGACCCTTCATATCTTATTCGTGAACACCCCACTGAATTTCCAGGTTGATTCAAAAACGCAGACAGACGTAGAAAATTTTGTACAGTGTTTCCACATCACCAACTATACATTTGCCATCAGCAACAATAATAGTGTACAGGAGGGTATAATTCATTATGCCGCTAAAATAGGTACCCACTTGATCGTACGCGGTGCACAGGGGCGTTAAGGTATTTCTCGCTTGCTTTATGGAAGTATATCGAAAGACGTGGTACATCGTGCGAATTGTCCGGTGTGGAAGTATATACTGGAGAAGTGACAATAAAAAGTTTTGAGTACAAGACACTGTGTAGCCCACGTATCGGAGTATGTAGTCACCAAAATTGGAACATGGGCAATGTCATTTTACATCTCATGGAGTTGAAAACCAGGTCTATCACAGGTGCCTGCATTGTTATGGTTGTTTGCCTCGCTATAAGTTTAGGCTAGTTATATATATACTGATATATACTGGTCTGTTTATACTATACAGTAGGGTAGTGGAAATTATAGAGGCGCTGCTGTTTATGAGGAATGTAACCGTTCGGAGTTTTCATATGTCTAGAGTTAAATCTTGATGACAAATTTTTGCTCCGCTTATGACAACGATCACTGACATTTGTTGACAGAAAACATACCTTTAGAAAAAAATAACCTATAATTAAATTGTATTTTTGAGTAGGACAGCACCTGATCTTATCGATCAGTGCGATTGTTTTCTAATCATAAATACTGCCTCCGTTGTGCCTCCACTCTTCAGTTTACTAAAATTACATTGTATGCAGTCTCCACGTATCAGTTACTACATAGTTAACGGAGTGACGATGTGCCGTTTGGTATCTGCGCCATTTTTGTTGTTGCTCGCAATAATGGGACTATACGAATGGTATAAATGGTGTATGGCAGCGAGTTTTTTTACTGATGCCATTGATGGTCCGCTATCACGTAGATATCACGTAGAAAGTGTGTTTGGATCCCGGCTCGACTCGGTTGCCGATGATGTGACGGTGATTGTCTCAGCAGTTGCGCTGTGGCTATTTTATCCGGAATTCATAAAAGGTAACTGGATTGTAATTGCCGGGCTCTTTGCGTTGTTCGGCATTCAGACAGTAGCAGCCTTAGTTGCATACAAGAAAGTAACCAGCTTCCATACCTACTTGGCCAAAATCGCAGCTGTGACACAGGCCGCTTTCTTTATTGCATTTTTCTTCAAGATCGGTTTAATCAAAATACTGTTCATATTGGCTGTGGTAATTACGGCGCTTCAGCTAGTTGAGGAAATCATTCTTGTCATCATGCTTCCGCAGTGGACAGCAAACGTGAAAGGAGTGTATTGGATCTGGCGCACACGAACCCAGATAGCACATTCAAAACAATCCGGAATGGAGACGTGATTGTTTGAGGTTGGTATATTATACACTATAAATATATATATCGATATGCCTCTTAAGCTAAACAAGGAATGGCACTTGGCTCACCCTATGCCGGAAAACGCGACCATGGCCCAACGAATTAAATGGCACCTTGAACATGCCCGGGTATGCAAATGCAGAGATATACCGGACTCGATAAAAAAAGAGTTGCGTAAGCGTAAGTCATCAGATGTTACACCGGATTCATAGAAAGCATCTGAGGCCCCACTGGTACTTCCGGAGGAGCCGTCGGTGGTATGGTTAAAGGTTCTTCACCCGGTAGAACCTCGGGCTCTTTCTGCGGCCACACAACTGGGACCGGCTCCTTTGATGGCGAGGTTTCCGGAGTCGGAATTGGTAACGGTACTTCTTTCGGCTTCGAGGGTTTAGCGTTTTTAAATGTTGCCTGTAAAGGATTATATTGCCCAGGCACAAGCGGTACACCGATGTCTATTTTAGCTTCCATGTCCAAATGGGATAATCAATTTTGTGAAGTACTTTTTCTGCAATACTGCCCTTGAGTAAATGGGCAAGTCCGCTGCGGCCATGTGTAGCCATGGCTACCATGTCACCATGAATTTCATTTACAAATTCAATGATTCCCCTGCTCTCAAACTGATGACTCCGGAAATTTATCGTGAAGTCGCGCAGACTATAATTTTTGGCAAATTGCTCGAGCCTTTCTTGAGCTTGCCGCTCATTGCAAAAGTGAACAGGTGTATTGATCAGCAGTACATGTAATTTGGCATGAAGCATCCGCTGGAGATCTTTTAAATCCTTTATTAGGTCGTCTTGGTCCGGTGCCAGGTTGCTGGGAAATACAATGTTTCTTATCGATTCCAACGCTACATCCCCCGGTATTGATAGTACAGGAACGGAAGATACCCGTGCTATTTTTTCGGCTGTCGATCCAATGAAAAATTCTTCCAGATCTCCTGATCCATGCATGCTCATGACAATCTGATCAATGCCCATTTCCTTTATGAAGACCTGCATGCCAGATACTATATCATCATGCATCGTATTAAAATGCACCTCAACTTTTGAAGGGAATTGCTTTCTTATTTCTTCAAACACCTTGTTGGCTGCTTTTGTCGCTTTCTGCAACTCCTGCTCATCTGCAGGAATGGGTTGTATACCGAAAGTAGTTTCTTGCAAGAGAGGAAGTACCACCATGTGTAAAACAAAAACCTCGGCCTGTGCTCTTGACGCCAGTTCGATAGCAAACTTCAATGATGACCTTGATGCAACAGAGAAGTCGGTAGGAACAAGGATTCTTTTCATGTTTTTACAAAAGTTTTTAGCAACTTAATTGTAGTCGCTGTAAGCATCGATGACAGCAGTCATGACGTTGGACGATTGTTATCATAGAATAGTATTGTGTCGTTACGAACTTGCTCAACGAACTTTGTCATCTGCTGTTTTGCTACAGTCTGCCATCAATAGAAATTCCGGTACCATGCCCGTTTATAGAGCAATATTATATAGATATGGATGTAGGCGAATATACTATACTTTCAAGTTGCTATGGAGGTCGGCCTTTTTTTGGGGTATATATACTCTAGGAACCTCAGAAAGTTATACCTCTGATACCGATAGTGGACATAACAGGAGTTACCCCTCAACACTATGAAAAACGATACGCAATTACAACAAGACGTCCAAGATTAGTTACAGTGGGACCCTCTGTTATAAGATATTGCTGCGCAAATTGGCGTCCGTTCAAGGGGGTAGTGATAACGCTTTCCGGCACAGTGGATTCCTGCATTAAGAAACATGCTGTCGAGGCAGCTGCACAACGCGTTCGTGGCGTAAACTTTGTTGCTCTCGACATGGAAGTATCATTAGAAGAAAAGCAGAAACAGATGACACCCGTATAGCCGACGAGGTAATTAAAGAATTACTAACGTTTCTGTCTATTGTTGATCGTGACCGCACTAAGCGTAAAAGTAGATGATGGAATTGTTACACTCAACGCACAGTACGGTGGAATTACCAGCGCGAAAATGTAGAGGAGTATATTCGCGCAATAGCAGGCGTACGAGCCGTTCATAATAATATCGAACTTTCAGAGCGATTGTGTGATGGCAATACGCTCGTTGAAAAAATTAATGCTGCTTTCCATCGCCACGCCTCTATTTGATGCAACGCGTATACATGTCGAACTACACGGTAACAAAGTTCTTCCGTCTGGTAAAGTACGATCGTGGATTGAAAAGAAGAATGCTGAGAAAGTGGCGTGGTCTTCCCCTGGTATAAATCGGGTGGAAATCAAGTTGAAGTAAGTAATCCCTATATAGCATAGCTAAACTGAAAATACCCGAGACGAGCTGTTTATATTTCAGCGATAAGAATCTTGATTTTCGCTGATGGCGGTCATGGGTAAATCATCCAGGGCACGCTAGTTTGGACAAGGATGAAATGGTAAGTGAACCAAGTATATACCTATGAAAATCTCAATTCTGCTCCCTTTTCTTGTCTCGGTGCTATCGTTCCACCCCGTAATGGCACAAATGCACTCGGGTGATAAGGTCATCATCGATGAGGCCGTTAACAAAGATCTTTACGTGGCCGGAGGGGCTGTTATAATAAAGGCACCCGTTAATGGTGACTTAGTTGTAACAGGCGGCACCATCATGCTAAATGATACAGTAACCGAAGACCTGCTGATAGCGGGAGGAAATATTTCGATCGGTGGCGTTATCTTGGATGATGTTCGCTGTGCAGGAGGGTCAATCCAACTGAATGGCTCCGTACAGGGAGACTATGTTGTAATAGGAGGGAAGATAACGATCGGTAAAAGGGGCCATTGTTTTGGGAGACCTTCTCAGCAGCGGAGGTAAAGTGATGCTCGATGGCAACGTGAAGGGAAATATCAAAAATGCTTCCGGTAAATTTGAGTTGAATGGAATCGCAGAGAAAGGGCTTGATATCAGAGGCGGCACGGTTTGGCCTGGCGCGCGAGTTTAGAAAGGTGCTTGAAGAAACGGTTCAAAAATTTGAAAGCGACAAAAACTGGACACCGGATCTTGTTACCTCCTGGAGCTGATATATATATACTATAAAACACGTGAAACCAAGGTATTCTATTTTCATGATAATATGGCTCCTCGGTAGCGCGGTGATTGCACAAGATAGCGTTATGCACAGGCGACACGTCTACGCTACCATCCAGTACACACAAGAGTTTGTAATGAGCGGTTATGTACATGTTCGCGAATGGGAATTGACAGGTGATAAAATGCCTTTGAGACATCTGGGCATGACGAGTTATACGGCACTTCAAATTCGCGGTGAAATTGCTTTCTCGAACAATAGCGTTGTAAAGGTAATTTACGATCACTATTTCATGCGCGGCAGCGCTATATTTGATCGGGATATAGTCTATAACGGAACCATTATAGATGGCAGGAGTGGGATCGATGTCTCTCCAACACGATACTTTCGTATTACAGGAATTTACACGCGAACGTTTCTGGATAGAATGGACTTGAGATTACGGTACGTGACGGGTCTTGTGTTCGATCATATCGTTTTTTACCTGGATGGACGTGTTTCTCCTTCAAGTCCCAAGGACGAAGTATATGAAAAATTTGGCAGACAGGCTTTTGCATATCCATTGGTAGGGCTTGGTGGCCAATACAAATTAAGACATCGGGGTATTCTGTCGTTTGAGGCTTCCGGAACATATATACCAAAATTCAAGAGTTTTTATACTGAAGGCGGTCATGTTTATCTGCAATACAGTAATTTTCTGGCAGACGCAAAATATACGGTTGACGTGCATAAAGTTCGGATAGGTGTGGGCGGCAAACTGCGCCATATGAAATTGTTTCAGGAAAGCCATGAAGACACCAATGAGTTATCGATGTTGGTTGCAGGACCTTATATCGAGCTACGCTATCGATTTTGATGGTGATAGAAAATAGTTTTATACCTATATAACGCGTCTGAAATTTATCCCTATATATAGCAGGTCGACCTATTGTAATGGCGTGATGTTGATCTTGGAAGAATGACTTTGTGATAGTAAGATAATACAAAAGCCGATATCATCCCGTCTGGACTTTACCGGCCTCTTTTACCTAATTTTAATCTGCTGGAATACAGATTCCCTTAAAGATACGAACTAAAAAATCGCCATGCGATTGCTACAATTATAAGTGCGCAAACGTAGCACTTCTGCATTGCGCGGGCTCGGCCGTTTACTATATATGTTCTTTTGTTAATGCATTTTGCACCAAACTGTTACGATTGGCTACAGCAAAGTTGAGCCGCTGTAACCACAAAGTCTTTTTCACGAAGCAGTAACCAGTGCTATTACCGCTGGCTATTTCCTGATATCGGCAGGTGATCGGTTTGTTCAATAAAGGATGGCTTTTTACACTGTTTTTTTTAGATTCGTTAAACAAAACTTTACCGGATTGGAACAGAAGCCCATCTCACTCGAAAGCGAGGCAGGCTTCCGTGTTCTCTTTGAGTGTGCTACCATTAGTATACTGGTTATTAACGAACAGGGAAGCATTGAGCTGGCAAACCCATGTGCGGCCGCATTGTTTGCTTATCAGCCCGCTGAATTGATCGGTCAGCCTATGGAGGTTCTTTTACCGGAGGACTTGCGTGCTCGCCACATGCATCATCGCCGGGATTATTTTGCTCGACCCAAAACAAGACCTATGGGATTGGGAATGGAACTGTATGCCCGAAAAAAAAATGGAGAGGTATTTCCGGTTGCTATCAGCCTCGGACATTATCAGCTGGAAGGAGAGACATTGGCTGTAGCTTTTGTAACCGATATAACTGATCACATCAAAGCCAAGAAGCTGCTTGGCGAACGTGAAGCATGGTTCAGAAATATGGCCGACAATTCGCCGGTGATGATCTGGGTTTCAGGGGTAGATAAAGGTTGTACGTACTTTAATAATACATGGCTTAAATATACCGGCAGGCGAATAGAACAGGAGCTCGGTAACGGATGGGCTACTGGTGTACTCCCCGATGACCTGGAGCAATGCATCGCCACCTATAACAACGCATTTGATACACGTCAGTCATTTGTAATGGAATATCGCCTAAGACGCCATGATGGACAATTCAGGTGGATTCAGGATGTGGGAAAACCAACCTATATCGATAACGTGTTCACAGGTTTTATAGGTTCATGCTCCGATATACACGACCAGCGCATGATGAAAGAAGAGCTTGAACGTCAAGTCAAGATGCGAACCACGGAGCTGTATCGCGCACTTGATCGTGAGAAGGAAATGAATGAGCTCAAATCCCGGTTTGTTTCCATGGCATCACATGAGTTTAGAACACCTTTGAGCATTGTTTTGTCCAGCACTTCACTTATCGAACAATATGTAACGCTGCAACCTGACGACCGAATTCAGAAGCACCTGGCGCGTATCAAATCCTCTGTAAGTAATCTAACCAGTATTCTCAATGACTTTCTTTCGCTTGATAAACTTGAGCAAGGGAATGTTGAACTCGAAAAGGAAACAATTGATATACCGGAATTCATGGAGAGTGTAGTGGAAGATGTTCAGGCGGTGCGCAGAAACGGACAAAACGTTTCTATCTTCCATCAAGGCTATACCAATATGACGATTGACGTGAAAATGCTCCGCTATATAATGGTCAACTTAATATCCAATGCCATGAAATATTCCCCGGAGGATTCTGCGATTAAGGTAAATTCTCAAGTGGCTGAAGATGTACTTACGGTTTCAGTAGCAGACCATGGTATAGGAATTCCCGAGGCGGAGCAGAAGTATCTGTACACCAAATTTTTCAGAGCCAGAAATACCGGAAATATACAAGGGACTGGTCTGGGTTTGACGATTGTAAAGCGATATGTGGAACTAATGGGAGGTGAGGTGTCATGCATCAGTAAGCAAGGAGAAGGAACAACCTTTACAATTCAAATACCCAATGTTGCCTACCTATGAAATCCGTATTGATAATTAGAACACAACCTGGAAATTCGCGAAACACCGTGGAAATCCTGGAGCTTACCGGTTCAGGGTTCTCAGTTCGGAAGATGGACATCATGGAATTGCCTTGGCAATAGATGAAAAACCCGATGTTATACTCTGTGACATCATGATGCCTGATATAAATGGTTACCAGGTAATCAAAGAATTGAAAGACAGCCCGGTAACATCAGCTATACCGTTTATATACGTGACGGCTAGTGGCGAAAAGAGTGAAATCAAGCGGGCCGTGGACATGGGAGCTTACGGCTATATCCGAAAACCTTTCGATCCAGATAAACTTGTTCAGTTAGTTACGATATGTGTTAAAGAATAGTGACCATCAACTTTCGCTCACTTAGGTTGATAAAGATCACAGATACTGCAACGTAGTAAATAGCCAGGCATTACTGTTAACGATAGTACGTGTTATAGATCTACCGTTCAAACTGTCAACCGGGGGTTAGCAACGACTCAAACTGAAGTCTCTGTCCATGAAAAAATCACTCACTGCAATCTGTCAAAATTTGTCTGCAGATGAAAACAATATACGTAAGGTTCGTGGTAGGCTTATCAATGATATGGTTATAGCCTGCATGCTGAATTACGCCAGTTGAGAAAGAATATATTTAATTGGATTGCAAGTTGATTTTTAATTCTCAATATATACTCATGAGCAATTGCCACTATAAAATTTAACGATAGTTGTATACATCATGGGCGAGTGGTCGTGGCCGATCGTTTTATATTTGACCAAGTTGCCAAACAGAAGATTATCGATAGTACAACTTCTGATTATTGTTTAGGTAAGTACATTGTTGCATCCCTGGTTTATCGTTTCAGTCACTATCATATAATATACGAATATATATGGCATACAATATCCTGATAATTGAAGATAACTTGGATATGGCCGAAAATATAGCAGGCAATCTTAGAACTGGCTAAATACAAATTTATAGTGGAGCCAAATGGCAAGGTCGGTGTTGATCTTGCCCAGCGCAAACATCCGGACCAGATACTTTGTGCTGATATAGCCAATATTTGTAACGAGGCTGCACTTATAGCAGCACGTGCTAAGCAAGATAAAGTAGAGACTCAACTTTTTATAGATGCTATGGATCGGATTGTTGCCGGTCTCGAGAAAAAAAACAAAATCATCTCGGCCGAAGAAAAGAGAATCATTGCATATCATGAGTCGGCACACGCCATTGTGAGTTGCAATGGCAATTTGATATTATGTATCCCTATAATGGATATTGCTTACATAAAAGGATACAATTTCCTCGTATAGACGTTCTTTGTCGTTGATGAGGCTATATTTCATTTTCTTCACCGGTTCGTTCTCCGCCGGTGTACAGTTTGACGTATAAATTGCGCGGATCACGTGATCAAAAGCAATTTGATGATCATGCCATCTGCCCAGTAATTCTTGCAACTTTTCTGTAAAGTCGTTTGGCTGTCCTGACATCTTTAACGTAAGGTAATATCGTTTTAAATCTTTTCGGATCATATGTAATTCCTGCTCTCTGAAAATCTGCCGCTTCAACCGCTTGAGCAGACGTTTCTCTTCAGCGTGCTCGTATCTGAGAATTTGGTTGGACCGTAAATTCTTTATCTCCTTCTTCAAGATCTCAATGCCACGTGTTAGCTTCTTCGAGGGACCTTTGCCGATGAATGCTACATACTTCTTGAGCCTTTTTGATTTCTCTTCGTGTATCTGGTGTAAGTAGTTCGGATTAACAGAATCGCTGGTGAAATACTTGCTCACTGTATCAAACTCAATTTGACGTGTTCTCAGTCTTCCCGCCATATTGAAAAGGGTACGGAATGCCTTTAGTTTTTTGCATGACAGTTGAACACCATTGGATCGAAGCAGGCTAATCAACGCATCGATTCGCTTCACGTTAACGCGAAGTTCGTGAACCACGTCAGCCGAACAGTTATCATCCAAATAAAAATGTCTATATACTTCGTCTAAGCATTTTTTGAACTCTTTTCTGGTCTTCTTAAGGTCTATACCATGGTTTTCGGATGCGATGACAGTTTGCATATCTATATATTTACTCCTCTATGTAACTACACTTGGGTTCGCAGAACGCCAGTCGTTGTAGCTTTATTTTGTCCCTTGTGTATCTTCAGGAACTACTCGTCCGCCTGCGAAAACTGGTGATAGTCATTTTGTGGTTTTCATGGTTGATTTCAAAATGAAACTATACGTTTTGAAATAGAACCTCAATGACGGCCATGGTAAAAAGTAATGACAGGCATCATGATCCCCTGCGATTTAAAAGGTAGTTCCAGGTCAATACGTTACTTCTGAACGATCTTTCCATCTTCCATTTCAATGATACGGTGTGTGTTTGCCGCAAATTCCTGATCGTGGGTAACCACCAGGATCGTTTGTTGGCGCTCCCTGGTAAGATGCTTGAAGATTTTAAAAACAACTTCACTATTAGCCTTGTCAAGATTACCGGTTGGTTCATCGCACAAAACTATACTTGGGCTGTTGATCAGTGCGCGCGCAATTGCGACTCGTTGTTTTTCTCCTCCCGATATAAGGTTCGCTTTTTTGTTGGCCAGCATATGAATGTCGAGTGCACGTAATTGGTCAATGGCACGTTGTCGCACTTCTTCTTCCGAATGTGCACCGAGTTTCAACCCTGGTAGCATAACATTTTCAATCACGGTGAATTCGTGTATGAGGTAGTGGAACTGAAAGACAAATCCAATCTTTGCGTTGCGTACATAAGCAAGTTGGTTCTCGGTTTTCCCTTTCATATTTTCCTGTTCAATGAATAACTCGCCGTCATAGTCAGTATCCATGGTGGAGAGAATGTATAACAATGTTGATTTGCCGCACCCTGATTTGCCGGTGATAGAGACAAATTCCCCTTTCTTGATAGTAAATGAAATATCTTTTAAGATGGGCAATGTTACCGGATCGTGAAAACTCTTGCTAATATGGCGGGCCTCTAAAACAACTTCATTCATACGCAGTTATTTACTTTCCCCGAATAATTAGTACAGGATCAACTTTACTGGCTTTTCGCGATGGTGCCCAACCCGCCAGGTAAGTCGTAATCAATGAAAATGAGATGGCTATAACATAAAATATAGGGTTGTAACTTACGGGATATGTTGTAATGGTAGGAAGTGATGCGGTGTGGAATGGAATCAAGTCGATGAGAGAAGAAAACAAAAAGCCAAATAGCAATCCGAGAGAACCGCCGAACAATCCAATACTTAAGCCTATTATGAGAAATATACTCTTAATATTAGTTCCAGAGAAACCGATCGCCTTCAGGATAGCGATAGTATCCATCTTTTCATAGATCAGCATGTTAAGTATATTGTATATTCCAAAACCCGCTACAATCAGAAGTGTGATGCCTACAGAATATGATATCAGGCTTCGAATGAAGGAACCTGTTTCAAACTGAGCGTTGGATGTCTTGATGTCATCCGTCTTAGTTCCGAACCGCTCGGAGAATTCTTTGCTAAGAATGGCAGCGTCATCTATATTTTTTATTTGAAGCTGCAAGTCGGTGATATAGTCGTTTGGTTTGTTAAGTATTTTTCGAGCTGTTGCCAGGGACGTATAACTTTGTATTTTGTCAATATCCTGCAGACCCGATTGAAATATACCAACAAGCTTCATAACGAAATGTGTACCGCTTGCAGTTGTAACACGGACAACATCGCCCGTTGATACCTGCAACTTGTCTGCTAGGGACTTGCCAAGAATGATGCTGTTGCCAACTGTATTCAGGTTTTCCGGTTCGCCGGAAATAATATACTCCCGGAAGTGAAATAGATTTTGCTCTTTCTCAATATCAATTCCCTCCACCACACCAGTAATGTCAATAGGTCCATCATGGAAGAATACCTGCGCGCTAATCTTCGGTGCTATGCCTTTTATCCGGTCGTCAACTTGCAGGGCATTTTGTATCGCAATACTGTTATATATATACTGCCTGCTGGCTACAGATTTTACTGAACGAATAAAATTATATCTTCTTTGATGTACCTTGGACAACGTTATGGGCTGATGCTGGCTGGGCATCACTTCATTGTATAAACGTATATGGGGAATTCGGTTCAAGATCATGTTATCGAGTAACTCATTCAATCCTACCATAAAACTTAGTAAGGCAATGAACATCGTTATACTGAACGTGACACCAATAGCAGCAATAAGCGTCTGCTTCCATCGGGCGAACAGCAACTTGCCTGCAACTTTCAATATTACACCTGCTTTCATACTACGGCTTCATAAGTATATCCTCTGCTGTGAGCCCGGAGAGAACCTCAGCCCACGTATAGTCCATGATTCCAAGCTTTACCTTTCGGCGTTCACCTGTTGAAAGAATAACGGTGGAATCTTTGGCAACGAAATGTCTTGGTATCGTTAAGACGTTATCACTTGTTCTGATAACTATATTTGCCTCGACTGTTAAATTTGGATATAGAACACGCGGAGAAGTGATAAAGACAGCTTTCACTGTAAACGACCGCGAGTCTTCATTCATCAAGGGTTCGATATCGGTAATTCGGCCTTCAAAAACCTCACCTTTGTGGCTGTCCATCGTAACAAATACAGCTTGCCCGGGTTGTATTCTTGTAATATCATATTCGTCAATCTTTAATTCTGTTATGAAGTCTTGCCGGTCTCCGACGATGGCCAAGGGGCTTGCCGTGGTAACGTATTCACCCGGTTCTTTCAAAATTTTATATACTTTTCCGCTACGTTTTGCACGGATAATATAGTCTTCCGCTTGGGTACTGGTAATCTTAAGATTATTAACAGACTGATTGAAAGCAAATTTCAATTGCCGGTGTAGCTCCCTATAATCAAGTTGTGCCTGTATATAATTTGTTTTAGAAATCTCGGCCGCCAACGATCGCTGTTCGAGCTCCACCTTGGTGCCTATATGCTGTGACCATAGATTTCGTTGCCGCTCCAGAAGTATCGAGTCGTTGATTCTCTTCGTAAATGCCAGATCGACCGCCATAAGTGCTTCCCTTAATTTACTTTGATTCTTTTTCAAGTCAGCCTGGTGTTTTGCCAATTCTGCATTTTTTACATGGAGCAGAGCCGCTTCATTTTGTAGGTACATCAGGGCATCGCCTTTTTTTAAAGTATCACCTTCCTTTACAAGTATGTCGGTGATAATGCCATTAGCCGTGCTATATACCTGGTATTGATCTTTACTCTTTACAATACCAGATCCATACACTGACTCTGTTATGTTTTGTATAACAGGCCGAATTTTTTCGGTACGAGAAAGACAGCCGACAGTAATGAACGTTATGCAAGACAGTATATATAGTTTTAGAATCATGCGAATGACGCCAAAGGAAGCCCTTGTTTATCTTAGTTTTTTGTGAACATCGTTGTGGTGTTCTCCGGATGCCTGAGGAAGGTCTTTCATCACTTTACCGACCTGTCGCTGTAATGTTTTGGAATGTACCTTCTTGAAGAAAGCCTGGGCTCTGCTGCGCCAAACATGGTGCCCGGTTTGCGAGTCAACCAAGTCCAGAATCCAGGTTCCATCAGCGTACATTTGACCGTCCTCATCAGAGCGAATCCACACCGATGTACGCTCATAGTCGTATGTCGATGTAATAACCATATCCTTGTCATCTACAATTACATGATAATGCAGTTCCAATGTCGCACAGGTGTCGGAAAGTATATACCCTTTTTTTAACATGACGCGATTGACTGCCGCTTTGATTTGCTCATCGCCAGGAAAATTATCGCGGATGGCAACTGAAAGCTCCGGGGCAGGGGGCGCTGTGCACCACGAATAACTGGTATAGTGTGTCGAACCAAAATCTATATCGCGATCTACCCGAACGTGCGTGTAGGGTGAGCAACCGATAAGTATCAGAAACAGCAGTGAACATTTCATCTTGCTATTGTTTTCTGGAAGATACAGGACGCTCATATACCAATCGCTGACGAAAGGCACTATTTAAGGTGACAATAATCATGTGCGCTGCTTCATCCTTAGTCGCGTGCGGAAGGAACGGTTATCGATGATATATTCTTGTTTCTTGTGCGCAGGATAAAAAATGAAAAGTCTACGTTGCTGGTTGTGTTAACTCGCGCACGATCAATTTGCGCAATCTTCACTGTTGGGATCGTAAGACGAAATTTTTGATTTTTCTAAGACAATGTCGGTAACAAGTCTTGCAAGATCCGCCGACAGTCCGACATAGTGGGGATGGTCGGAGTTTATTGCAGATTGCGGCATGGACATGAAGGCTACCGATCGTGGCAGCTGAATGAATACCTTACCGCTTACCCGATGAATATGTTCCACTCCTTTGGTTCCATCTGTACCGTGCTAGCCCGCCCTGTATGGTCAATTCAACATCCTTTGGTATAACGTATATATGTGCAGGTTCAATGCGCTCCCCTTGATGAATGATGCTCACCGGAAGTGCACAGTCTCTGCCCCAGGATGATATGTAAATTCGTGGGGTGATAGCGCCAAAGATGTGTTACGACTACAAAGGCTGCGCGTAAGTTGGGTGGAATATTTTTCACGAATTCGATAAGTGCACTCTGTCCGCCGGCGGAAGCGCCAGTGCTGCCATACAGCAGGTTTTTTCCACAACAAATACTTTATAAATGCCAAGTATAAAGTTGAAGGCTGATAACGCAAGCGGATCAGTAATAAATGGATTGAAAAAACCGTAGGCATACCGTTGTACGTATATACGCAATTGGTATTACGTCTTGTGGCACATTTGCTTGCCTAGATATTCAATATAGATTTTAAATTTTCCGTTGATATAGGTTTGTTAATGTAGTACTCTATGTGATAGGATTGCGCACGCGCCTTATCTAATGGATTGTTTGATGTTGTTAATATAACTATTTTGATTCCGGCTGTTTGAGCATTGGATAGCTTTTGGTATTCGGCTAAAAAAGACATGCCATCCATTACCGGCATATTGATATCAAGGAAAATGTGTGTGGGTATTTTTACTTGTCCCATAAAAGAATTATTCAAAAGGTCAATCGCTTCTTTTCCGTTGAAGACGCTAAACACTTCCGATGAAGGATCGATTCGTTTGATGTGGCTTTCCGCTATGAAATTGAAAACGGGCTCGTCATCTACAAGTAGAACTATATTTGACATCTTACAAGATACTAAACTTTATCTTCACAACGCTCGCGTGTAGTCAATCCGTTAAGCTCGCACGCTATCGGTTACCCGGAGCACTATGCGAGTTATTGTACAGCCAGAATGGTAATGATGAGTATTGTTTTTTTTTGCTGCTATACACAATCTAATACATCACATATTGTCGCAAGGACAACGTCACCGATACTCAACCGCGTGCTTTGCTGTATGGTCGGAGAAAGCGGCAACGTTGTACAATGCTTCAAATGGCTGTGTAGCCTCCTGTCACGTGAGTTTGCGAAAATAAAGAACACTGGAATTAACCCTGTCTGCGAACTTTTTACGGTTACGGAAGGTCAGGATATACAAGCCAATTATAGCGATCACGTAGTTCTTTCAACTTGAGAATGGATGAAGGTGACGGAGGTCCAACAAGTTCCTCGGACACATCGATCCATGACTTCTGCAGAAGAAACCTGCCGTCCCGCTCATTATGCCTTGACGCGTTGACGTAAATGTTATTTACAATGGCATCCACGTCCGAAGTTGTGAAAAGATTGGGCCCCGTGATGCCTATTGACCGGATATGGTTTACATCGGGAAGGAGCAGGTCTTCTTGATTGGCAATGTTAAATACACCTACCGACTCCAGCTTCTTGTTATATCGAAGATCAATTACCTTCGGACCTCGCGGTGTGATGCCAAAATTTATACTGGAAAGTTCTGTGAGGCCCTGAAAGTTGATTTTGTCCACAACAGCAGTTTCATATAGCAACGTAAAACTGGTTATTTTGTCCAATTCCCCGGTTACTGAAATACGAAATGTACCAGCTTCTGTATAGGAATGGATAAGCTCATCCCATGGACTTCCTTCCGGCTTTGTTTGGAATGCTGTGAATGTTCCATCTCCCCAATCGACCTGCAGCACCCCGCTTCCATTTAGCCGCAAAGAAATTTCCCGCGGAACACTTACATAGGTCTCCATCGTAAATGCGGGTACAAGTCGCACCATTAATGGGTGACCATCGAGCTCTTCGATAAGTTCCTGGTAATTAAATATCCTGACATAAGGGTTATAGCCGTTTTTCATAACAATTAATTTATAGCTATAGTGAATGCTACCGCTGAACGCTATCAAATTTACCTTGGCGTCCAAGGGATAGGTTTTTAGCGTATCGGTTTCGTTAACGATATAGGCAATCGCGTTAGCTAACATTTCTTTTTCATCGATAAGTGTAAATACGGAAATCCATAATGGATTTACCACATGGAGCGTGAAGGAAGCATAACCGAAATCTTCAGGAACCTGTTGGTCCACGGCTATTACATCCAGCGCTATATTTGTTACGTGACCTTTCCGGACATTTATTGTATAAGGTAAAGGATGATTTACCGCAGGGGCAAGCCGCGTCCCCGATTTAGGAACTGCGTATAGGATTGTAGTTGAGTCCTTGATTAACAGAAAGTCTGTAACTTTATAATTGCCCGGCAGTAACTCAATGGGTTGTGTTAAGTAAAAATCTCCCATCTGCAGCAAGTTGACTTTTTTGTTCACAAATATCGGATCACCAGCGTCCGTTGTTAATGTCAACAATACCGCGGTTGGAATTTCATCGGATCGAACGCGTCCACCAGATTCGTTTGTAACGATTTGCGAACAACTGAACTGAACCTTTTCGGGTGACACAGTGATGCTCTCATCGGTGCATTGTACAAGGATTCCATTTATCAGAATCATGATTGCGCATTGGATACTTATTCGCATAATCGATGGGGTTAGGCTTGAAAGTGTATTGTGGTATATATATCTGTCTCTTATACACATCTGACGCTGCCGACGAATAGAGAGGTGT
>CABHOK010000004.1 GCA_902168205.1 uncultured Chitinophaga sp.
GCATCAAACTCTTTGAGAATGTTGAAAATCTGGGCTTCTGTAAAGCGTTTCTTTTTCATATGTAACAGTTTAAAGTTAAAAGACTTTCATCTAATCTTAAACCGTCCTATTTTCGGGGGAGCTTACAGCAACATCGCTAAGATTTTTCTCAGGTATTTTGATAAATGGTCTTTTGAGACAAATAAAGTATAACCATTTTATTCCGGTGTGTTGAAGAAATGCTAGCTTGTATAGTTCTGAAAAAAAACTGATTATCGTTTATGCGGGTTCTGTTAATTATTGACATGCAGATAGCAATGTTTAGTCCGGATAGTCCGATGTTTGATCTGGATGCCGTGATCGAACGAATCAATTTACTTGCCGATATACTCCGTAAACGTGGCGACCAGGTTATATTCATTCAACACGATGGCTCGAATGAAGAATTTTGTATGCCGGGTACAGAGGGGTTTGAGATACTGCCTGCGTTATCGGTAGGTGAAGATGATTTGCTCATATCGAAAACAGCGAACGATTCATTCTATAAAACCAAACTACAGGAGCAACTCGATCGTCCCGATCTTGATGAACTGATCATAACAGGTATATCCACAGATTTTTGTGTGGATGCTACGATAAAATCCGCTATCGTAAAAGATTATCATGTAACGGTAATCTCGGATGCTCACACGACCGATGACAAGCCACACCTCCGGGCCGAGCAGCTGATCGATCACTACAACTGGGTATGGACGATGATGCCGCCCACTACATCGAAAATCAATGTCACCAGCTTTAATGACTATATAAAGTTTATAAATAACTAATTTAGCCACAAGATATAGTAACAGTAAACATGAGATCTATTGGTGAAAAGGGTTTTGTTCTGGGTGGTTTGGTGATTTTGTTAGCTGCTTACAGCATGTCTGACTCAAAGACGTTGATTCCAACCTCTATAAAAATTGTCGGAGGTATATTCCTTATTCTTTACGGTGTGTTTCGCATTCTGAACAGGAAGCAGTGATGCTTGCATCGATTCAATTTTTGCTTTTGCCCTAACCTAGGATTAAATATAGTGTCTTCGTATTCATTTGTATAGTAACGTGGATACATGTATTGGCTCAGGCTTCTGACACCGTTTTCTTATTAAAGGAGAACAATGGAGGCATACCTCTGTCAAAGACCAAAAAATGACTATACATACCATCGATAAAAGAAAGGTATAGCTATATTCAATAATGATGATTGCCGTTACCTGGTGATTCCTGCTCAAAACATACGTGAAGTACCCATTATCGTAAATTACTGTAAGGAACAAAAGAAATCGGAATTCGAGTTTGATGAATCTTATTATAGTAAATTTCCAGGAAGCCGCAGATAACTATCAGGGAAGAGAAATATTCTGCAATTTCTCTGCGGAAATCAGCGGCCTCTGCGCGCAAAAAAGCCTTTGATCTTGGAAGATGAATTTAATATATACAATGTCATGTACATATACTTTTGAATATACCTCCCCAGCCACGGGGAGGTATTTATTAAAGCAAACTATATACAACTGGTGACAAACCAGCAATATCTATACAAGACGATCAACCTGCAATAGCATCAGCTATATTACGGATGATCGGACAGGATACAAAAAGGCATAATAACATTGTTAAAACCACGTGCGGCACGTAATCTTTTATACCTTTCTCCCTCGAAAATATTCTTAACCGTTACCTAAACACGAATATGAGTTTCCGAATCACATGCCGTTAATTCTATTTAAGAAATTAACTGACAAATGTTGATTGGTTATTTTTATTAACATGTGTTTCAGTTTTGCTTCTGAAATACTGTTAGTGGTGTTCGTTTGAATGAATCTTCCAGCAGACATATGAAATGGTTATACTATATAAAAGGCCACGTTTGCGTTTCTTATATAGTCGGCTATAGTCTAAAAAAAGTATGCCATCATAAACTGGCGGTTAAAATGCAACCGAATGCAGGTTGCGGCTGTTGGATTACTCATTCTGTAATTTAGTTTGTAGAATTATCGAATCTATTCGCATCGCTATAGGCTGCTATATATTTAATACCCGTTACAAGGTCAATACTCTGTTTATCTACTGTTCTTTAAAATCGGCAGGCCTTAACGCGATAAACTTACTATTTTAAACGGCAGATTACCAGCCTTGCGGAATTGTGAGCAGTGGCCACCCCGTTGTATCACATGATAATGCGATAAGCATCGCAAATGTATAGCGCTTGAACTGCAAGCGGTTATTGATAACTTGATTTGAAAAATCACCAAATCTGTATGGAACTCTCTGCTGCAGTTACCAGCAAGTTAAATGAGCATAATGTTGTTGTTAGTACAAACGGAGCGGCTCAGTCTATATCTATTGCACCGAAGCCTTCCGGCTATGGTTCATCAGTAAATGGGGGAGAACTTTTACTGTTGGCACTTGCTACCTGCTTTTGCAACGACCTTTACCGAGAGGCGAACAAGCGCGGTATATCTGTATCCGGAGTAACCGTTCAATGTACCGCAACATTTGGTCGTGAGGGAGAACCAGGCTCCGCATTTCAGTATACGGTAGATATAACGGCTGAAGCGTCTCGTGAAGTTATCGATGAACTGATTGCGCATACTGACCGCGTTGCGGAGATTCATAACACGCTACGCAAAGGTGTAGACGTTGTGTTGAAATAGTCGTTCCCGTGATACGTACTTCGAATCTTTTTACATTCCTTTACGTGCAAGCATACATTTGTGATATGGAAGTACAGTATACCAAAGGCGATGCCACCGCTCCTATAGGCGAAGGCAATAAAATTATAATTCACGTCTGCAATGACGTTGGCGGCTGGGGACGTGGTTTTGTGCTGGCCATTTCAAAACGATGGGAGGCACCGGAAAAAGAATACAGAGCCTGGGCTGCCTCGCGCAAAAACTTCTCGCTGGGCGAAGTGCAGTTTGTACAGGTAGAGCCCACTATATGGGTAGCCAATTTGATTGGCCAGCGCGATGTTAAGAAAGATAAAGATGGACAGCCTCCGGTACGATACGCTGCCATAAAGGATGGGTTGATAAAGGCAGGTATATATGCAAAGCAATTGTACGCAACGGTGCACATGCCACGTATCGGCTGCGGCCTGGCGGGTGGCACCTGGGATCAGATTGAACCGCTGATTAACGAAGTACTGACGAGCAAAGGCGTTAAGACAGTTGTTTACGACTTTGAATAAAAAAGCCCCAGTGGTATATATAGCACCGGGGCAAATAGATTATTGTTCGCAAATCTCTTTCAGTTTCTCTAGCGCTTTCGGCCAGCCATCGTCAAACATGTCGGCCCATTCGGGGGCAGTCTTTATTTCTACTTTCAGATTGGTTTTTCCATTACGCTCCTCAAAGGTATAGCTCTCGGTAGTGCCTACCCATCCTTTGGCAGCATCACTGGTGCGATCTTCGGAACCATCTCCATTGATAATAGCAACATGTTTTGCCAGAAGATAATCATGTGGTCTGAATTCGGTCAGTGTAGCAAGTGTTCCCCCGCCTCCCTGTTCGCCCGATACAAATCTCAGATCTTTATTCTTTTCCCATGATCCTTCGTAACGGGAACCCGGCCAGCTAACATCAGTCCATTGCCGGTACGTGTCTTGCGCCAGCATGGTATCCCATACCTTTTGTTTGCTGGCAACAATTTGAATGTTGTACTCGAGGTTTTTCATGTTCTTACTTGTTTATAGGGTTGTTAATGTATACTTACTTTCGATGGTGTTCCGTCAAGAAAAGGTATAATGATAGCCGCGAGTTTATCGGTCTGCATCATTAGTGTAACATGAGTCATTGCCGGAAGAATAGCCAGTTGAGACCTTGGTAATCCAGTCATGTCTCCAAAAATGCCTCCGCCAAAAGCCTGGTACATTTCCGTGAGGTGGTAAAAATCCACACCATCATTATCTCCTGAGATTAATAGTGCAGGTGATTTTATAGCTTTTATATTTTCTATCCCCAAATCGAACGATTGATTGTCGAAGACAATGTTCTTTTCTACAAATGTTCTCCAATGCGCTTTGTCAGGAGCTACACGATCGTATTCTGTTTTTAACGGAGTTGCATCAAGGAATTCCGGCTTCATCGTGCTAAAGAGATCACGTGCCGCTTTGATCCAGCCTTCATGTTTATATACGGATGAAATGATAACAAGCTTGTTCACAACTTTTGGGTGACGTATAGCAAGCTGTAATGCTACGGTTCCTCCAAGACTATATCCGAGTATATCAGCACTATCAATCTTTAAAAGTTTAAGCAGCCCGGCAACATCATCAGCAAAAGCTGCGTAACCAAACGGACGATTAATATCTGCCGTGCGACCATGTCCTTGCATTTCGAGCGCAATAACCTGATGCGATTTTGCAAGTGCAGGTATAATAGCGTTATAGTTCAGATCAATGGTCATATAGCTGCCATGTAATAGCACCAGCGGTTTGCCTTGTCCGTGTATTTCGTAATACATCTTCAAACCATTAACCGGTGCGTGACCGCTTGACTTTAACGTATTCGGTTTGGGAGCAACTTTAAATTGCGCGAAGCAAACTGGATTTGCTAATAGCAAACAACCTGTGATAAGCACAATCCAATATTTTTTTATAATGGAGTTTTTCATAAGACTAATTTTTTCGGTGACATCTATTGATACAAAGATGCTGGTATCTTTTGGAATAGAGGGGGTATGAAAACGACACTTTAAGTGGCCGATCGCGTCAAATTTATTTCAGATATGGGCCAAATAGCGGATATGAATCAGGAGTCTTTCAATCAACAGTTTTGCGTAGATCTTGAATACTATTTATGTGACGTCTTTAATAGTATAGATAACGCTGACGTTAAAGGGTTTTGGTGTGATGGAGTTTTGGCGCCTTTTGTTGATAACGAGTTGTCTAAGAAATATGTGATTGATAACAAACGAATTATCGCCCGTGTCTTTGCCGGTCGCGATGGCCAAGAAGAGTATATATTGATTTTGAATTTGGGTAATTACTCCCTTCAGAAATATGCAAGCGGTAATTGCTTAAATGATTGCTTGCCTGATTTAAATTCCAAAGAAAATTTTATCATCGATACTCATCAGAAAACTATAGTGTTGTATCTAAAATAATAAGAGCGTGTTGTAGCCGCAAAACCTTTGTGCAACTTCGCGTCTCCTCTGTGATTTCTTTGTGCAATTGGATTTTCTCAGAGAGAAAAGAAAAATTCTTTTCCATTAGAGAACTTCCTACGAATAACGATTGACCGATAGCGATTAACGTCTCTCCCTGTACACAATCGTTCACCCTACTGTACGCAAGTGTATAACACCATGCCCAGCAAATGAGAAATCTCCTGAAAATCAGACTATATAAAATTGGTAGGCTGTTTGATTAGGTGATCGAACAAACATATTAATATATGAAGACAATATTGGCAATCCTGCTCTGGTGTATCTTATTCGTGCTGTGCTGGCCGCTGGCCATCGCGATGATATTCATTTTGCCCATCGTATGGCTCTTGCTGTTGCCGTTCAGGATTTTAGGATTCAGCCTGGAGATTGTATTTAAACTTGTTGGCGCTGTGCTGATGTTCCCCTTTAAAGTGATTAAAGCTATATAAAGAGAAGCTGCTTAATGTGTACTCCTGTATAAATCGGGTTACGGCAATAGGACAATAGCCTATACAACCGTAACCCGATGCTTTTGTTAATTAGTCACAACAATCTTTACCAGTATATCTTCTTTCTTCTTTTTATAGGCTTCGAATACCAATGTGTTTACATCCGTGGCCATCATGCGATAAGGTGCAAATTGAAATACTTCCATGCCGTTAACATCACGCGTATCCAGTAACGATACTTTTGTAACTTCTCCGCTTTTATCATCTACCTGATAAGCTGTGAGAAACCCACCGGCACCATCTACGTGGCGGGCAGGTACTTCTGTGAGTGGTAATTCTTTATTTTTCTCATTGTCGAGGAACATAAAGAAGTGATAGTCTTTACTGATGAAATACCGGTACGACATTCCTCCAAATCCTGAGGCGCCTTCCTGGCGTTTCGGTAGTTTCTTCATCCAGGCTAATTTACCGGTTGCTCCGATTTTTGCCACCAGCATGTCATTGCAATGATAGGTATAGTATGTATTGGAGCGACCGTTCAAATACGAGGTGTGTGTTCTTATAAAACTTTGTTCGCCGGTTAATATAATGCTGCCATCGTCTTCTATCACAACATGATCAAGCGTCAGGTTTTCAAATTCAGCGCGATCATCGTCATCTTTGCGCTCGTTCTTTCGCTTCTCTTTTCCGCTGGCATATTGATTTAATATTTCCACCGGAATCTCATACGTATTTGTGTCAAACACTTTTCCTTCCTGACTCAACTTGAACAGAATTATACCATCTGCGTTGTTAATCTCTCTGCCTTTGTTGTAGAATCCGGCACATATCATAGCGCCTTGAGCGCTTTCATATAGCCATACTTTTTGAACAAATTTATCGGCAATATCTATTTTGGTAGAAGTAATGGTGCCTGCGGGTGCAGCAGCTTTCAGAATTTCAAGGTGATAGTTTGCGTCTTCTTCACCACGTTTTTTCAGGTCGGTAGTGTTGTCGTTAAATACACGCGTTACGATATATACATTTCCTTTTGAATCAACGGAATAGTTCAGGTTGTCCATCTTCTTTTCCGTGTAAGGCATTTTTACTTTGTTGGCCCACTTTTCTTTCAGGTCCTTATCAAACACGTGCATGCCTATCACATCATAGTTTTTGCTGTCGTTTCGCTTTTCAGGTTTGAGGCGATATTGAACAACCAGCGAGCTTGAATCATGCGAAAAGAAGAAATCAAATTTATCAGAAGTTGCTATGCTCCACATACCGGCTCGCACCATAGTGCCGGTTATCTTTTCATTAACAGTAATTACTTTTTTGCCGGTACCTTTAAACGAACCTGCGGCAAAATCGATCTCTCTGCAGAACAACTGCTCCTGTTCATCCTGCCACAGTGAATAGAAAAAGTAATATCGGTTTTTGAATTCGGTAATCTGCTCAACCTGAAAATCCTTCGGGAAGTCATCGTACATTTTTATTTTAATGAACGAAAGGTCCTTTGCATTCATCTTCTGCAGAAAAACAGCTTTACGTTGAATTTTTACGGTGAGAATTTCTCCATTGGCTGTGAAATAGAGTTTATTATCGGCATCAATAACAGCATACGGTTTGCCTACGGTTACTTTGGTTTGGGCAACTGCAACTGCGTTAATTGCCAGGACAAAAATAAGACACAAAAATCTGGTCATACAGGTAAATACGGTTAGATTAAACTGGCTCCTAGATACTAAAATATAACAGCATGGTAAGCTGTTCCGACCGTAAAAATTACCGTAGAGTTGTAAGAATATAGCCTGCGTCAGTGATCACTGCGTAATAATTTGTCCGGTTAGCTTGTCGATGGTGATCATACTTCCGTGTTCCGGTTTGATACATACATGCTGCCCGCTAATGTAGAGATCTACAATAAAGATATTCTGTACATCGGTTTCCAGGTGTGGAATATATTCACGCGAATAAAATTGTGTTTTCCAAAGTTCCTTTCCACTGGTGTCGGATGCTATAGCATGATGCACTTCGCCTACGTTCCCGTCCATGCGTGCAGACGTTAGGGAATATAGTATACCATTTTCCTGCACGGGCAGAACATGGTATACGCCCGCTTCGCGGGCGCTCAATTGCTCCATACGTGGAGCCGTTCTTGAAGCCTGTGGTTTTGCACCGCCTGTTTTTTCGTCATTCCGATTTGCGATCATAGCCCTGTAAAAGATAAATGCGATACCAAAATAAACAATAAGACAGGCAGCAAGAAAGATAATGATGAATGTATACATTCCGTAAAGGTGTTAAAGGAGGTAGTCAGGCCCTGTTTTCTTTTGCAGATTTAGGATATACTATAAAGAAATAATATTTGAATTGGTAAATTTAATATAGGACACGTGCTGTAAAAACAGTTCCTTATACCCGCTAAATAAATAACAGATATTTAAACCTTACGATGGCAAATGTGTCTTATTAATTAGTATATTTTCAGAGGAGAGGTGGTACTTTTATTCCGTTGTCTGTTTAAACATAATACGATATTGCGTCACCGTGCGTAATTCGAGCGAAAGGGGGATTATGGGGAATACAATTTGTTTTTTTCTGGTTGATGACGATGCAGATGACCAGGAGATTTTCGATCTGGCATTGCAGGGCATAGGCACATCTACAAGACTGGAATTTGCCAATGATGGTGTTGAGGCTATCTCAAGAATTCAGAATGATACGTCCTTTTTACCACATTGCATTTTTATAGATCTGAATATGCCGCGGATGAACGGCCAGCAGTGTCTTCAGGAGTTGCGCAAAATAGATCGCATCAAACAAGTACCTATTGTTATGTACTCCACCACGGTAAATCCTCAATACCTGGCTGATGCGCTGAATCACGGAGCAACCGACTTTATCGAGAAACCTATTACGATAGAAGCCCTTACAGAATCATTGTCCAAGATATTTCACATGCTGCAAAATTCATTTGCTACCATCGATGGTTTGAAACGATAAGTGACGTGATGCCTGCTTCATTTTTCGGCATCGGGTAATCCTTCAATCTTTAGAATAGCCTTCATCAGCGGTAACAATTTTTCGTTGGCATCTTCATTGTCAAATGAATGCGTTACCGAAGTTGTTTCGTTTGTAATTAGTGTTAGCGTGGAGTGGCGGGCACCATCATACGTTCGTTTCATCGTGGGCGATTTCAATTCAGGTATCTCCGAGAGTTTTACTTTCTTCAAACAATCCATCAACGTACGCCACTCATCTTTTGACAGGGCACGTGCGGTTGATTTGTTCTCTTCACGACCTTCAACGGTAATGGTCAGACTATCCGGTGAAATAATAATGTGCTTCTGATAGCCGCGTGTAAGCGTGGTATACTCTACTTGCTTCACTGCATTCGGTGACTGGCATCGTACTTCAGCCAGGGCAAGCATGCAAAGAAGGAGCAATATGTATTTTGATTTCGTCATGGTGTTAATATATCAAATCAGGAGCCACAAATAAAAATCCCTGGCGTGCTGCTGTTGAGGATACCAACAGGTAACGCCAGGGATAAATTTATAGTACGTTACAGGAACAGAGCGGCTACTCTTTCACAAATTTTTCACGAATCGTGCCCTTGTCCGTTTGTACCGAAAGTATATACATGCCTGCCGGCAGATCAGACACGTTCAGTTGCTGTTCATATTTTTGAGTGAACTGAAGTGTCGCTCCGTTCACGGTAGATACTTTCAATGATTGTACGGTTACACCTTCGGCAAGTTTAAGCGTGAGGAAATCTTTAACCGGATTCGGATATGCAACGCGTTCGCCACTGGCCCATGCCGATACTTCACCACGCTCGGTTGCTTTGGCTGTACCCGAAACAATATTTACCGTGTAGTCCTCCACTTCGCCATACGTAAACGTTTCGCAGTAGGTAGGCACTGCGTTGTATTTCATAGAAACCCGCATGCGAGTAGCGCCCAGTGAAGCTGTAGTCGGTACGGTAAATGCACCGCTTATCGGAGTGGTGGTGGTAGCAGTACGTGAATACACACGTTCTCCGCTATCCGCAAAATCTCCGTCTTTGTTATAGTCAATCCACACAGCATACCCTTCGCTATAGATTGTACCCGTCCACGTTGGTGTTATGGTAATTGTGTTGGATGCCCCCACGGTAAGGTTGGTAGACTGTGCCGTGAAGTTTCCATATCCTCCGTTGGAACCGCTGTTGTTATTAATAGTACCGAGCTGCACACGACCTATATATTCATCGCCTACATTGTTACCTCGCGAAGTGCAATAGGTGAGCGTTGTTGTGGAAGTAGTAAAGTTGGCAGAAGCGCTATAGGCAGAAGTAGTGCTGGTACATTTACTTCTTACCTGTGCTTCATATTGTGTGGCAGCCGTAAGTCCGCTGAGTGTTGTTGAGTTGGTACTAACAGCAACGGTTGTCCAGGTGGTAGTGCCGGTAGCGCGATACTGGACATCATAAGTCGCATTGGTAACGGCATTCCAGCTCAGGGTAGCACCGCTAGAAGTTATACCAGAAGCAGCAAGCCCTGTTGGTACAGTAGCTGTACAGGTTGCACCTCCGGTGGAGATCGTAAAGTTTACATTCGAAATATCATAGAATATATTATCGGCAGCCTCTACTTTTACACGCGCTGTGGTGGTTGCGTTGTTGGGAACAGTAATTGCTTGTGTGCCATCGTTCGGTGTATTGGCTAACAATGTTATCGGATACGTAAATCCACCATCGGTTGAGAGAAGTATATTTACATTTGCACAGTTAACAGGCGATACGTTTGTGCTGGCAACATTCCACGTAACAGTCTGACTTGATCCTACACTCCAGGTAACAGCAGTATTGGGAGCACTTACTACGAAAGGCCCGGCCGTGCCATTGACCGTTACCACCATCAGATCGTCTGATGTTTGTCCGCCACCCGCTTTATTATCGCGAACCGTTAATGCAAAGTTTAACGTACGTGCTACAGAAGGTATAACTTCCCACGTAGGTGTAAGGTTGTTGGCTACTACATCGCTGATCTGCGGAAAGTAACGGTTGGGTGAAGATGTGCCTTCGCGTGAACGAAACATAGGTCCAACGGTGCGGGTAGACGTTGGTGCAGAATTTGAATTCGGATTGCCGGCATCGTTCTGTTCCCAGGTATAGGTAATCGCATCACCGTCCGGATCAGAGCCTTGTCCTTTCAAAACGAATGCAGTTGATTTTGGTATAGTATAATCCAGGCCGGCATTGGCAGTTGGCGGATTGTTGGTAAGGTTTACGACCTGCGCACAGCCTGAACTTGTGCCACTTTGTACATTGGCTGATATGTCGCGGATGTTTACATAATGAAAATATGCATCACTGTTGCTCTGTACGTTGGCAGCACATATCCCTGCATAACCCATAATGGTACTGCCACTACCCGGCTCTACTTCAGTAGTACCACTGCCGCTGCGGCACGATGAGTTACTTTGCGTGTGATAGCCTCCGAACTGGTGTCCCATTTCGTGTGCTACATAGTCGATATCAAAAGCATCACCGGTAGGATTCGAGCTTCCGGTATAGCCGCTTCCTTTACTGCCGGTCGTACAAACACAACCGATGCAACCTGCATTACCGCCACCGGATGTATTGAAGTTGTGGCCTATATCATAGTTGGCATTGCCGATAGCAGCGTCAATTACTTGTTGTGTTTTTGTGTTATACTCACCAGACCATGGGTCGGCTGATGTACTTCCATAGTATATAATCAGGTTGTTGTTGGCAACAATCTCCATGGTAATGGCCAGGTCGCGTTCATATATACCATTTACGCGAGTCATCGTGATGTTCATCTGCGCGAGTATATTGGCTTTCTTTTGTGCATCGGTGCCGGTAGAGCCTGCAAATAAATTTCCGTACTCCGCGTTACACGACAGCGCCAGTCTATACTTTCTTAAACGCTTGTCGTTTGTGCGGGCTGTGGCTGCACTGCGTGATGATTCTGCGCGAAACCCTTCATCGGTATGGCATTGGAAATCCAGTTCACGTGCCGTGAGGCTTTCGCGGCTATATACCGAGTAACTTTTTTTATCGGTCGAGAAGGGATCTATATAGTAGGTGTGATCTCTATCCGACAGCACCATGCCGTGGAACCCGCGCTGATCTGATACGCTGAAACGGATTGTAGCAGTAGGGTCATCAATGCCTTGGCCTGCATACGATTTTATACCCGGATATTTAGCGGCCAGGTCGGGGTGAAACACAGAAGCTTCGGTTACACGAAAGCGACCGATGTTGCCACTCGGATCAGGGAAGCTTACGATCAACTCGGCTTTGGCAGAAGGTATACCGCGTACAGGTGCTTTACTCACCTCATTTTGCAGACCTGAAAAATCCAGGGTAAATATCTGGTAAGAAGATGGCTTCGATCGCCCTTGAGGAATTTGTTTATCAACGGGAGGTTCGGAAGATTTAGTCCAGAAGTTTTTGACGTTTTGGGAGAATCCCAACGTAGCAGTCAGTAACACGACTGCCAGTAGTAAAAGTTTTTTCATAACGTAAATGGTTTTGGTAATCGAACAATATACCAAAATAGTCTATAGGTATATATAGTCGTTCGTTTATTTATTCTTTTACCTCGTCAGATACATTTTAATATATATACTCAGGTGTATAAGTATGTATAGGTTAATCACTGCAAAACGTTAAAAATGATGAAGAATGTAATTAATTGATACTGGTGATACCGGATTTATAAGGTATTGTGTAATAAAGCGGACAAAAAATACTTTGAGTGTGATCACACCTATATTTATAGGTTGGCCTCCGGAAATTCAGTCTCTATTTGCGGTATATCCGGAGGCATGGGTATATTTTAAATCCGGGAAGCGATGTTGAAGCGATCAGCAACATTATCCCAGTTTATGATGCTGAACAGATTGTCAACAAATTCAGCGCGTCTGTTTCTATACTTCAAATAATAAGAGTGCTCCCAAACATCAATCACCAGCACGGGTATAACTCCCCATTGTGTCAGTTTTTCATGATTCTCGCACTGCAACACTGTGAGCTTTTGTGTTGATGGGTGATATCCTACTACACCCCAACCATTTCCATCAACACCTTTGGATGTTTTGGCGATCAGCAATTTTAACTTATCAAAACTGCCGAAGTCTTTTTCGATCTGTTTTAACAGCGCACCTTTCGGATCACTTTTACGATTGGTGAGGTTTGTCCAGAAAATAGTATGCAGTATATGCGATGAAAGGTGATAGGATAATTTCCTGGTCCAGTAATCAACTGTTTCAACATTGCTTTCATCCAGCGCCTTGCGAATCATCTGC
Source organism: uncultured Chitinophaga sp. (assembly GCA_902168205.1). Classification (GTDB taxonomy): domain Bacteria; phylum Bacteroidota; class Bacteroidia; order Cytophagales; family Cyclobacteriaceae; genus Ohtaekwangia; species Ohtaekwangia kribbensis. The sequence goes on from CABHOK010000004.1 coordinate 12,920, forward strand.
AGATCTTTGTTCGCAGCTTTCACAGCATCACCATGATGGAATGTATAGTGAAGATGTACCGTTTCCTGATCCATAGCCGGTTCCAGAAATGTTTCTGCATACGGCAGTGGTTGCAAGGCAAAGTTGCCATCCTGATCAACAAGTTTGTCCATGCCGCTCTGTTGTAATCCTGCAGAGAAAACACTGTTGACAGGTAATAATGATGTGCTGCCTACAATGGCAGCGTTCTTTAAAAATTCTTTTCGATTCATATTGATAAGAGTATAATTCGTAAGAGTACACCAACACCAGCCGCTACGGCAATAACCAGGGGCTCTTGGATTTTTTTAAATTTGAAAAGAACAATTGCAGTCGTTACCATGATAATTATGGATGGAATGTCTGTTAATGTTCGCTTGCCCAACACCAGGACGGCACCGGCTATAGCACCTATAGCGGCTGCCGTTATGCCATCTACGATTGCTTTGATAGCAGGGTGCTTGCCATATTTTTTGAAATAAGGCGCGGGTAAAATTGTAAACAGGTAGCAGGGTAAAAATGTGGCAAGTGCCGCCACGCATGCACCAGGAAAACCTGCAGCCAGGTAGCCAATAAATCCAACCGTAATTACAACCGGACCGGGTGTTATCATCGCTACAGCAACCGCATCTACAAATTGTTGTTCATTCAGCCATTGATACTCTTTTACTACACCGCCATATAAAAACGGAACAATAGCCAGCCCACTTCCGAAAACAAATGCACCGGCTTTGGTAAAGAACCATGCAACCTGAAGAAGTTTGGCATTGTCTGAAACAACTGGCGCGGCCTGAGCCAGTACGGGTGCTATAGCAGGTAACGAACTTCTTGAAAACGCTGGAGGCACTTTAACAAACCATACCACCACACCTGCTGCTAAAATTAACCAGATGTTTTCCTCTTCGGTAATGAATGTTGTTACTGCCAGTACGATGAATATTCCCCAGAGTAAATAATCTTTACCAATACTTTTTACAGCCAATTTATAGCTTGAAATGGTAATGATGCCGATCACTGCTGCGCCTACACCATAAAATATAGCTTGCATCCACGGCAATCCTCCCAGATGCACATAAGCATAGCCAATACCAAGCACCATGAGGAAAGAAGGTATAACAAATGCAATGCCTGCGAGTGTGGCCCCCAGAATCCGGTAATGTATATAGCCGGTATATATAGCCAGCTGGGCCGCCAACGGGCCGGGAGCAAGTTGGGCGAGAGCTAACCCTTCTTTATAGTCATCGTCAGCAATCCATTTTTTATTTTCAACCAGATCGCGGTGCATATATCCCACCAGTGCCACCGGGCCGCCAAAGCCCCAGGTACCAAGCTTTAAAAAGTATATAACAAGATGCTGTAATGTATAGGATGGAGGTAGCATAACTTGTATAGTATTGTTGATCATCCTTTGTCTTTCGGACGTAGATCCAGCGAATGAAAAATGAAGAGCCGGATAGCATGCGTTGACAGATAATTATTTCCCGAAGCTTCCTGCTGGTATACATTCATATAGCCAAGCTGCCCATTCAGGTGCGAGGTAAACTGATAGCCCACACCTGCAAAGAACCGATTCTGATCGAACGTGTTGTACACGATCTTGCCTCCGAAGTTAATAAACACTTCGTTCATCACGGCTACAAAAGGCGATCGCGGTGTGATCTCTTTTCCTTTTAGCGGAATGAAGAATGACATGTTATAGCGCAGCCGGTAATTAAAGTTATAGTCGTCCAGCAAAACATCATTTTCAATTTTTCGATTAAAGCGCTCTTCGAGGCGGAGCCATTGAAGCGTTGTGAGCCCGCTATATTTCTGATTCCACCAGATCTGTTGCCAGGCGCGATGCTCCGGCCGTGTAGTATCTTTCCCTTTCGCAGGGAAGTGGTCAACAAATGCATAGCCTGCCTGCAATCGGAGATTGTCGCGGAGAAAGTACATGAAGGCAGGGCGGACTAAAAATTGAAACGGCCGATCAACAAAGTTATCGGTTTGCCTGTAATGGATGTCGAACCATATACCAAACTTGTTGGTGAGACGTGTCTGGTTGAAATAGCCCAGCCATAATTGCTCGCGTTCATGTATATGCTTTTCGACACTTTGAGGAAAACAGGTCGTTGAGGTAACAATGAATACAATCAGTAAAAATGCATAGCGTAATAAGTTCATACGATGTAAGGGACTTTAGGACAGCAATGCTACTGAAGTCACTACAGTATAATATAGAATGAAATTTACTATTTGTATCCTTTTTACTTTTTTGAAAAACTTTTCCGGTATTCAGAAGGATTTTTACCGGTGTGTTTTTTAAAGATGCGATTGAAGTGACTCTGATCAGAGAAGCCCGTGAGGTACGCTATTTCTGCCAGCGAATACCTCGGGTCTTCCAGTAGTTGCATGGCCTTTTCAATCCGCAGTTTCCGGATATACTCTCCAAACGAAAGATCATCGAAATATTTGGAGAACTCGCGCGATAAATAAGCCGGATGAACGTTGAGACTTTGAGACAACTCCTTGAGATTAAGGCTGAGGTTGGTGTCAATCTGGTCCTGTATAATTTCCTTTAACTCTTTTGCCCACGAAGGTATTTTTCGTGATGAAGATTTCTGTTGGATGAATCTGTGGTACACATCCAGGAGTAAATTTTCGATTGGATTCTGCGTATGCTTTTCGTGTTGCAGGTGTTTGGCCCAGGTATACAGGGCATCGTAGATAACCAGGCCTTGTCGCAGCAGTTCCTGGTCGCTGGTGATGTTATGTGATAATCCGGCAGATATAGCCCAGAGCCCGGATGCCTGGCTGGCTATATCGTGACGATCTGTATCTGCACCCCGCACAATAACAGCTAATGTTTGCAATGCAGCATCTTTCAAGTCATGCTTCCGGATGAAGTAATCAAACGTACATTCATCGCCATAGTGTGTATATTCCACATCGGGTATATCAAAAGGAGTAGCGTTCAGCTCGTGTGCTTTTGTTTTCACCTGATCGAATGGAACATAAATGATTTCTGCCTCCTGATCAATAAAGCGTTTAATAAGCCACGGACAGGCTATACGGTCTATCTTGGGTCGTTCGCGCGTAATCCACTTCATTTTGATGCCAAGCAGGTTAATAAATTCCAGAAACCAAATTTACCCGACTCATAACCGTGGTGTGCTTCGCGTATGTCTTGCCTGGCTGTAGACTCCGTTTTCATGCAGCAACGGAGTTTCGTTTTTTACTGTTAACATGTTTGCGAAATTCGGAAGGACTCACGCCTTTGTGTTTCTTGAATGTTCGCGTCAGGTGACTTTCATCTGTAAAGCCAAACTCAAAAGCAATTTCATTCATACGAAGATCGCTGTAGCGCAACCGCGTCTCAATCAATTTAAGCTTGTAATCGATAATATACTGTTGCAAATTTTCACCCGTCAGTTTCTTGAAATATTCGCTGATATAGGTTGGTGAAATGTGAAAGCGTTGTGCGATCTGCTCAGCCTTCAGCTTGTCAGCCGAGTATATATTCTGGTGAATGTAGTTGATTATGTCCAATGAAGTGTTGGTCTTGACATTTTCCTTCAAAGGGATATGCATCGATATATTTCGGGCAACGATGGTAAGGAGTGTGTTCACGATCTGTTTTACAACTTCGCGGTGATAATATTGCTGATTAATGTGCTCGCGTATCAATGCATCTATCATCGCCTTTACAAGAGGCTTGTCGGTTTTATTCTTGATAATGCAACCTGGTAAATGCGTATTGTTCTGAAAAATGAATTCCAGTTTTTGGATCCACTCTTTACTTTGCGTTTTCAGATAAATATCATTGAATCGGATGAAGAAGAATTTGGTAACAGTTTTTACTTCAAATGCATGGCAATCTTGTGGCATTAGCAGGAACAATTTTTCTGGGGCATAAGGAAGTCTATTCTTGTTGATGCATTGCACACCCGTGCCCTCTACAATATACACGAGCTCAAAGAAATTATGTTTGTGCGCATGGATAGGACATTCCTTCATTTCGAGAAATTCGATCTCGAAAGGTTCGTACAGATTCTGGATTTCCATATCCCACAAATGTACAAGACATTCCAAAGATTTTACAAGTTTTCAACGCGCGGTTAATTTCAATTTTGTACTGCTGCCAGCGCGACACAAAGTTTAATTTGTTGTTAAAAAAGTAGCGGTAGAGAACTAAGATCCGTATACACCTGTTGCAGATGGAAGTGATCTCCGGGAGAGCGGGTATATATATAGACAGGAAGTCAATCTATACCGGTTGCGTGCCAGCGTGCATGAATTTTATTAACCCTTGATACATGAACACAACTTCGTTTTTAATTATCAGATTGGCCGTGGCTGCCAGTATGTTAGGACATGGTTTGGTGCGCCTGCCCAAGCTCAATGGATTTAGTAACTGGATGGTTAGCTCATTCGAAAAATCAATGCTGCCATCGGCACTGGTTACTCCGTTCAGCTATATTTTACCGATCGCTGAATTTGTGATTGGTTTGTTACTGGTGATTGGTTTATTTACAAGAGCATCGCTCATAGCCGGAGGTTTCACTATGGTAATACTGATTTTTGGCTCGGCCATGGTTGAGAACTGGGAGGCCATGCCGTCACAATTTATACATGCAGCGTTTTTTGCTGTATTGCTTTCGTTCCTTCAGTATAATACTTACGCAGTGGACAACTTTTTTAAAAAATAGATATACATGGATTTACAATTAAAAAACAAGACAGCTTTTGTCAGTGGCTCGACACAAGGTATAGGCTTTGCCATTGCGCAGAGTATGCTTGCCGAAGGTGCTACCGTAATTATAAATGGTCGCTCGCAGCAACGCGTGGATGCTGCTGTTGCAGAGTTGAAAAAGCTTATACCGGGAGCAAACGTTTCAGGGGTGCCCGCAGATTTTGCCAAGGCAGAAGATATAAAACAACTGATCGCTAAACTTCCGGATATTGATATACTGGTAAACAACGCAGGTATATTTGAACCTAAACCCTTTGTTGAAATTACAGACGAAGACTGGCTTCGTTTCTACGAAGTAAATGTGCTGAGCGGTGTGCGTCTGTCGCGACATTTCTTCCCGAAGATGATCGCGAAAAACTGGGGCCGCATCATTTTTATATCGAGTGAATCGGCTATAAATATCCCGGAAGAAATGATTCACTATGGCATGACGAAGACTGCGCAGCTATCCGTAAGCCGTGGTCTTGCTGAGCTTACGAAGGGAACAGGTGTTACGGTGAACTCCGTGTTGCCGGGTCCTACCAAATCAGAAGGTGTAGAAGAGTTTGTAAAACAGCTGGCTTCTACGCAGAAAGTTACGCCACAGGAGGCAGAACAAAATTTCTTTAAGACAGCGCGGCCTACTTCATTACTCCAGCGGTTTGCATCCGTGCAGGAGGTAGCCAACCTCGTAACGTATGTCGCGAGTCCGCTTTCATCAGGAACCAACGGCAGCGCATTGCGCGTAGACGGTGGTGTTGCAAAACTTATTATATAGGTTGAGATGTTCCCGGTAGCAACTGCCGTATGAAGTATATACGTGCAGTTGTTATTGGTGAAAGACGAAAGTATAGGTTCCGCTTTCAATCAGGATGTAAATACCCAGCACGATCAGTATACACGGAAACAGCACGTGATTATAACGGGCAAGGGTATCTTTTAATCGCGGATGTTGAATAAGATATTCGGCAACCTTTACCCACACAAAAACCATTGTCAGGAAGATGCCGATTGTAAGGATGAGGTTTGTAGCAGACAGGTTTACAAACAAGGGTATATAGATGCCGATGTTATCAGCTCCGTTCGCTATTGTAATCGATGCTACACTTAGTGTTGCAGGACTGATAACCGATGAAAGTAAATACCTCTTGCGTGTTATGACAGGTGAATCATTGTCATTTTCATTTTTGTCGAATAATTTCCGGATGCCCAGGTATATGGGAAACAATCCCAGCAAACCTATATATACTTTGGGTATAACGATGCCGATCAATGAACCAATAAGACTAATAGCGATAAGGGTGGCAATACCGAGGTATTGACCTGCGAGTATATTGGATGGCCGGAATGATTGTGAGGTAGCGGTAAACAACAACATGAGTATAAACAGATCATCTACGTTTGTAGATGCAAAAGCCAGTACGGCTGTAACGATGGTTTCAATCATGCAAGCGTAATTGGAGCAAATATATACATGATTTTATATAACGGCTGTGATACTAACAACCGGTGCGGGAGACATTTTTTTATGCACAACATCCCGCACGGTAAAATTCTCTTTCTCCAAAGTCTCTGTTACTTTAGCCGCAATGGTTTTGTTAAAAGCCATGGTTGTGCCGGGAGGTGGCTGATGAAAGATATATAATTTCCCCTGCGGAGCGAGCAGTTTTTTAATAACCGTCAGTTCCCTGGGAGCATCTTTCCAGAACACACTAACGTTGAATGCGAATATTTTTGTGTATTGCTTTTTTGCCGGGATGTCAACCAATGACACAGGTATAAATATAGCTTTACCTGTTGCCACCAGTGCCGCATTACGCGCGGACGCTTTTTTGATCATCGATTCAGATTGATCGATAGCCGTGATCGTACCCTTCGTTAACGATGCTGCCAGAATGGTTACAGCTACACCTGCACCACAGCCAACTTCCAGGATGTGATCGTCTGGCTTTATGTCCATGATCTCTGCGGCCCATTGGAAACGATCCTGTTTTTCCATTCCTGAAAATACAGAACGTACGAAGAAATGTAAAAAAATATCCGGCAGAAACGTGCCGGATATTTATAGAATCCTCATTCAAATTTTATCCGTAACTAAAATCTCACGAGGTAATACCAACCCTTCAAATCTTCACACCTGTGAAAATTGTTAGTGTACGTTTTTTCGATAAAATGTGCTTGGGACTAGACATGGTACCTCCTTTCTTTTAGTTACACATAAACAGCAGGCGCCTCGTTCAAATACCTTATGACACCTGGCCTGCTGCCGATAACGACCGCTATCGCGAGTAAAACGTCACACTTGTGAAAATCGTTTGTCGCTGACAAAAAATCTTTTTACCAAACTGTGGTTTACAAAGCATGGTTCGTACGGTTGTTTGCCGACCTGTTAAAGAGTTCATAAAAGATCGGAAAGAGCAGAAGGATAAGTACGGTAGCAGTAATCAGTCCCCCGATGATAACAATGGCCAGCGGCTTCTGACTTTCCGATCCAATACCAGTTGATATAGCGGCAGGCATTAAACCAATGGAAGTCATCAGAGCAGCGATGACTACAGGTCGAGTTCGATTTTTATTTCCAGGGCTATGGCTTCCTGCAGATTCATTTTTCTGCTCAGATTTTCGATCGTTTGCAGCGAAGTGCCATTAAAAGAATATTCAATCGCATATCCCGCCACTGTGTAACTTTTCCGACAAAGACTTTTTTACGTGGTGCCTCACGCGAGAAGTTAATTGAAGAAATGAGTTATCGCAATACACACACCTTCGATAATCAAAAGTATAAATGTCTTGAACAGGCAAGAAAACAATTCAATAACGGGTGATTGAGAAAATGGTATTGGTATTAAAACATACCAATGAAGATCAGCACTATATATAGTACGAGCTGATGCTTCTGCGGATCATGTTTTTATTACTAACAAAAAGCTCATAAAGCTATCAACCCAGCAAGACATACGGCCACCATTCCCGGTGAATTTATAATCGACGAACAAGGTAAATTGTCTATCGTGCACTATGGGAGATTTATTGGCGATCATTTACCTGTGCACACATTCTTTTATCTATAGCTATGCAGCAACCCGGTTGGAGGTGTTGGTATATTTCTGTGGGGGCTGCTTTCTGTGCTGCGAAGGTTTTATACCTGCATACGACTTGAACCACTTTGTAAAATTGGAAGGATCGTAGGTAAGGATACGGGCAACATCAGCAATAGAGTTTTGTTTGTTGTCCAGTAAACCTTTTGCTGCTTCCAGAATTTTGCGTTCGTAGAAGTAACAAGGATGTTTGCCGGTAAGATTCTTGATTACATTACTCAGGTGCGTGGGGTGTATAAATAGCCGCCCAGCTATTTCGTGCAGTTCAAACATCTCATCCGCTTTTCCGTCAAGTATATCTTGCAAATGCTCATCAATCACCTGCAGGTACTTGTCAAAGATCTCTTCACTTCTGGATTGATACATAGTGATGTTTTTTTGTTCAACGATTTCTAAAACACGATGGTTGTTGAAGGTCTCAACACCCGGGAACAAAAATAGGGTGAGTTTTTCAGAAAAAATGGTGAGCAGTTCAGTTTTCGTCCTGGTTTACCATAAACATCGCAGTGGGGACAAAACGCTTGAATAATTCATCTTTGAGTGCTTCATCAATGGGCAAATCTTTAAGCGCAACCGACATACATGAAAGCCAGGCAACGGCATCGTCTTGCGTGATAATGTGTGGCATGTGGCGCGCTCGTAATCGCGGATGTCCGAATTTTTCAGAATACAAAGCGGGGCCGCCAAAGAACTGCGTCAGGAACAAGCGTTGTCTTTCCTTGATTTCGTTCTTATCAGTTTTAAAAAGATGCGCTATCTGTTCGTTTTCAAAAACAAGATCGTAAAAACGATCTACCAAGGTTCTTAAATTTTCTTCCCCCAACTCATCGTACAATGTCGTTTGCATGCGTCAATATTAAAATTATAATTTCAAAAGCAATGTATCATCAGCAGGTCATCAAGTAAACCATTCCGCTGATCAAGCAAATTATTTTCATCCCGGCCGACTATGTTCCTTTACATCGTAAACGGTAAAACAGTTCTTTTCACTTTAAATTTTTAATACTATGAAATCAATAATCAGTACATCCGGCACGCTGAGGCTGCTGATGTGGATTGCCGTTAGTGCAATTCTGTTTTCGTTTTCCGGTGATATGGGCACTGACAGCTACAAAGTTTATCTGAACGACAAACTTGTACTGCAGCAATATGTAATGCGCCAGGCGGCTACAGTCCCTACACTTCCGCTGGAGGGCGCAGAGGCTACAGATGAATTAAGAATTTACTATAATCACTGTGGCAAGATCGGTACATCGCGCAAGATCTCTATTAAGAGCGATGCCGATAAAAAACTGAAGGATTGGAGCTTTGCCGATGTAAGCGGCACCGATACCGGTATGGGCTTCCAGGTAAAAGATATACTCGCGCTTGGCAAAGCGAACGAAAAAGTAAAGATTATCTACACTTCGAACGAAATTCCGGACGGCATCACGCTGGCTTCGGTTGCTACCAAAGACAGAAAGACGGCTTCGAATTAACTGGTTCCGGTAAATATATTAAGCGAGATATAGCGTGGTCCTATATCTCGCTTTTGTTGATATGCATTTTATTGGTCCAGGGCAGGAGCCATATTTGTAGCGACACCAATCCGGGTCCAGCCGTTAATCGCTATAATTGCCATCAATACTTGTGCGGTATATTTCTCTCCCAAAACTTTTATGGCGTTGTTATAGGTAGCATCCGACAGGCGGTTGTGTATCAATGTAACTTCTTCGGTAAGTGCAAGAATGGCTTGTTCTTCTTCCGTGAAGAAAGGAGTTTCCCGCCAGCATGTTAATGCATAGATACGTTGTTCTTTTTCTCCGTACTTGCGTGCGTCTTTGGTGTGCAGGTCAACACAATATGAGCATCCGTTTATTTGAGCTGCCCTGATCTTGATAAGTTCTTTGTGTGTTTTGGATAGTAATGTGGTGCCCAGGTATTTTTCAAAAGCCTGCATCACTTTGTAACCTTCTGGTTCGATTTCGTGCATTTTCATTCGCTTTTCCATAAATCAATTGCTTTTAATTACAGGACAAAGGAGGGGATCCCGATCAACAAAAATCTTAATCTTGTTCAAGAAAGGCGCGAACGCTATCCTTTTCGTGCGCGGATCTTGCTCAGAAACTCGGGGGTAAAGCCCAGGTAGGAAGCGAGCATGTATTGTGGCACCCGTTGTACGAAATCCGGAAATGCATTGTTGAAATGACGATACCGTTCTTCTCCGGAGAGACTGTATATATAGTGTATGCGGTTCAGTGAAGCCGCGAAAGCCCGTTGTAAAATAATTCTGAAGTAGCGTTCCAGCACAGGTACCCTCTGGAATAACTCCTCTTCAATAGATTTTTTTAGAATGATGATCTCCGATTCTTCAACCGCCTGTATAGTATAGAGGGAAGGCTGCTGAAAATCCATGCTGGTGTAGTCTGTGATCCACCAGTTGTCTATCGCAAATTGAATAATTTGTTCTGTGCCCTGCTCGGTTGTGAAATACTTCCGGATGCAACCATTAACGATAAAATAATTTGCCTGGCAAACCTGCCCTTGTTGTAAAATGTATTCCTTATTTGCCACTGTACTAACCTGCAGATACGACTTAATGATTTCTTCCTCGTCTGTAGTTAAAGAGATATACTTTTTCAGGTGGTTAAATAGAGGGGTAAACATGTTGGTAAAGATGGTTAAAATACACCGCAGAACACAGTTTGAAAAACGAATTTCCGAAGGCGTATGAACTTCCGTGATATTATGTGAAGAGATGAAGCTCTCACTTTCATCTTTGATGATTTTGCATTTCCTTCGCAGAGAAGAAAGCTGTGACCCATAACTTCTTTTGTTAGTATGAATTTGAAGGGAAGAGATATGTTTGCCCAGGTTCATTGCCCGACAGCGTTAGCGCCTCATGAGCTTGACGCGTACCTGGAACGTGGATGGTTCAGGATGCGACAAAATATCTTTACAACCAACTTCGTACATTTTAAAGATCAGTTTTATAGCGCACTGTGGTTGCGTATATCGCTTGCTGAGTTAAAGCATGATTCCAGTCGCGATAAGTTATTTAAACAAAACGCAATCTTCCGCACGGAAGTAAGACCAGCTTCTGTTACCGAAGAGAAGGAAGCGCTATATACGCGTTATCGTGAGCAGATTTCTTTTGAGCCGATGGCATCGCTCACGCAGTTGCTATACGGTGATATGCCTGCCGCCGGCATTTACAATTCATTTGAAGTGGCTGTATATGATAACGACAAACTCATCGCAGTTGGCTTTTTTGATGTAGGCGGTATAAGTGCTGCAGGTATTGTGTCGGTGTACGATCCCGCCTATAAGAAATATAGTCTTGGGAAGTATTTGATCTACTCGAAGATTGAATATTGTAAAAAGTTATCGCTGCAATATTTCTATCCGGGGTACTTTGTGCCGGGCTATAAAGCTTTCGACTACAAGTTGACGATTGGCCGATCGGCACTTCACTTTCTGGCGTTGCACTCACAGGAGTGGACTTCCATCGATAAATTCTCACCGGAATATATACCTTACACGGTGATGCAAAGCAGGTTGAAAGAAGTTCAGCAGATACTTGCCGGCCGAACCTTCGAAAGTAAATTGTTGAAGTATGAATTTTTTGACGCCAACCTGTTTCCGGAATTGCGAAGTGCAGCGCTTTTTGATTTCCCGGTGATGTTGATTTGTTCCGATGCCTGGAATAACAATCTTAATCACGTGATTGTCTTCGATGTGCGTGATGCACACTATCATCTGTTGCAATGTATACCGGTATATATACCTAACGTTCAAGTAAAGGATCCGGATTTTTATTCGGAGTATATTATCAAAGAAGAACATGAAATTTTTAGGTCCAAATCTGCTCAGGGCATTGTTGATTGGATGACAGACTATATGACGCACCAGACTATATCCGTATAATTACGGACATAGCTTTGCGTGTTTATCGTTAACTATCTTACGCAATAAACCTGATAACAATTCTTTATACACACCTCTACATTTGCTCTACTCTAATAACTACCACCCAATTGAGCAAGGACTGTAAAATTAATTTTAGCAGGCCGTGTAAACTTGTTCTTTGAGTCTATACTTCTTTTGGTGCGTATACTGAAGTCGCAATATTGAGCGTTTCGTCATGGAAGCGTAACGCTGTCAATATTTTGCGTAGCCCCAACTTCAGCATGCTGTGACAAATGGAAGATGAGTATGATTCTGCATTTTTAAAACAGTTTTCACCAGTGGAAAGTATTTATATACCCCATATCAGGAAGTGTAATAATAGTCGCCATGGTAAAAACGTATGTTGTCAGTGAGCGATTATAGATTTTCCTGATCCTTGTCTGATGATGTCAACGAAGATGCGAATGATACAGGATCAAATGAATGTAGAGTCAGCGGAATACCTGCTTCAGGATTATAAAGGAAAATGATTAATGGCGGGAAAATTTGAAGATAAGGTTAATGTTGATGAAGTCCGCATCCAGCTTGAAACTGAGGCACAACGCAACAAAGAACTTGAGCGCTTAAACACACAGTTGAAAGCGCAGAAGCAAATGCTTTACAAAATCATACAGGAATTGTATGAGAAGGAAAAGGAGAACCTGCTGAAGTCTGAAGAGTTGGTTGCGCAGAAGGAAGAGATCGAGTTGCAGAATCAGAAGTTGCTGGAGTACGCGTTTTATAATGCTCATAAAGTAAGAGGTCCGTTGGCGCGTATACTCGGACTGGTATATCTGCTGAAGCGCGAAGCCGACAACATTGGTTTTGTGGACAAGGATCGATACCTCGAAAAATTATCAGAGAGCGCGAATGAGCTGGATATAGCGGTGAGAGAGATGTCGCATTTCCTGGATGAGTAATGATTTATATACAGAGTTGTAATTATGATATCTAAATTTTAAGAGAATGACGGACGTTACCTTGTTTTATGAGAAGGAGCATGCCTGGATTGGTTATAATGTTACCGGGCATTTTGTAATGGTGACCTGGACTACATCGCCAATATCAGACGAGTATCGGGATACTCTGGAGATGTTGATCGAAGCGATGAAGCAATTCAAAACAGGGAAGCTTGTTGTTGATAACAGAAAGGCAGGAGCACTCCTTCCGGCTGATCAGGAGTGGACTTTCAAAGATTGGCATGCCCGTGCACTTGCCGCGGGACATACACACGTTGCTATTATTCAGTCGCCCGATATATTCTCCCAAATATCTGCCGTAGATGTTATGGGCCATGTTACAATCCCGACAACTTTCTTTGATAATGCAGAGGATGCTGTTATGTGGATAGCGGATTTTCGTTAGTGTCCAAGTTATATAGTCATTCGACTAATTTTCTATTATGTCGATTTATTCTTCGCAGTGGTATCAGAAAAGATGCATTGGCTTGCATATATAGCAATTTGATTGCCGTTGCTGCGTTGGCTGTAAGCACTGAATATAGTTAAGTCATTATAGAATATGTCGCGGCAAATACAGATATGCACTACACCCAAAGACGACTTACGCTTTGTAGAGTATCTTCATAATAACTTTGATTGTGCTCTCTTTCAAAGTTTTGCTACAACAGAAGAAGCTGTATGGATAGAAGGCCTCGAAGATTTACAAGACCCCTATGATACTATCAAAGTATGGAATCGTGATTTTCCCTGGAAGCCAGTTTACAATAAAACCTCACGCGATCAATTGGTATATGTCAGCAATACCGCACGCGCGCCCGTCATCATGCTGGAGCGAACCAACTGGCAAACGTATCAACACGGAAAAATATATTGGAGCAAAGAGATTTCGGAACCTCCGGAGTATCACATTGCATACTTTGAAAAGTTCTATAACAAAGTGGCGCAATGGTTTCAGAAAAATGCTTTCGGTAAAGTAAAACAGAACGATGTAAACGTTTATTATATGCCGGATGCGTGGAAGCGACATATGATACAGGTCGATGCCTGAATAACCAGTCTCGTTATGCTTCTTTGTATTGCCGGCTATACCTCTCTGGAATTGATAAAGTCCGATATAGTGCTGAAGGTATATCCCTGCTCCTTCATCCAATGAATCCAGGTTTTAAAGCGATTAATCATTTGCTCTGCAGAATTCTTTGAGACAAATTTAGGCAGGCCATAATCAGGGAGTGTAAGATCTGTAAATTCCCATGGGTGAAAATAAATATTCAGATAGCCGTCCTGGTTGATCGTACGAGCACAGGCAGCCTTATATATCCACAATGGGAAGTTATGAAACGAAAGCCAGAACAACGGTATGCGAACTATAGGTGTTGCTGAAGCCGGTAGTTGAACAAGTGAATCTGTTTTAAAGATAGTTCGCGGTTTGAAGAAGTTGTTATACCGCCCCGGCAAATAGACTGGGTTGAGTGAAGTGTTGTATATATATCCTGCGTTTTCTATCGCAGCATCGTCAACAGGCATCATACGTGCCATGCGAAATCCGTTGATCGATTTTCCGGATAACTTTTCAAGTTCCGATTTTGATTCAGCGAGATGTTTATTTTCAAAGGCGGAATGAAAATAGCCGTGTGAAGCAAGTTCATGACCCTCCTGCATAATGCGTTGAATCAAATCTTTCGCATTTGTGGCAAACACCACCGTGCTGAAGAATGTTGCCGGAACCTGGTTTTCTTGTAAAATATCCAGGATGATTTTTGTGCCCTTCGATGAGACACTGATCTGATCGTGGAACGATATAGACTTGCCATACTCCAGGGGCATGTCAAATTCTTCTATATCAAAAGAGAGAAGAACTTTTTTCATCGGGCTATACGTTCACGTTCATTGATGTTTGGGCTGCTATAGTTAGTTTCACGAATGAAATATAGCGGCCGCTGCTTCGATTGTATTACCAGTTTGCTGATGTATAGCCCTATAATTCCCATCATGAGCAATTGCAGGCTGCCGAAGAAAATAACCGAGATCATGAGCGAAGTCCAGCCTGAAACAACTCTTCCAATCAGAAAGCTTATCAAAGCATACGGCACCAGAATCAGTGAGATCAGAAAGAGTATCATACCCAGCGATGCAATCATCTGTAATGGCTTTACGCTAAAGGAAGTGATTCCGCGCAACGCAAATGAAATCATCTTCTTTAAATTATATTTGCTGTCACCGGAGAAGCGTTCGCGCGGTGAATAGTCAATTGCCACCTGGCGGAATCCTGCCCATTTAATAAGACCGCGAATAAAAAACTCACTTTCATTCAGGTGGGAGAAAGCATTTAAAACATTTCGGTTCATCAACCGAAAATCGGCTGTCCCGTTTTCAAGCTGCAGGTCTGACAATCTGTTTAGAATAGTATAAAACATCGATGATGTCTTCCGCTTTAGCCATGGAAGATTTTTGTCCTCCATTCTGCGGGTATATACTACATCAAATCCTTCTTCCCATTTAGCGACCAAACTTTTTATGACTTCCGGTGGATGCTGAAGGTCGCAATCCATAGAAATGGCACAATCACCGTTAGACAGATCGAGCCCGGCCTTGAGTGCATATTGGTGACCGAAGTTTCGCGACAGTTCAATATAGTATACGTGGCTGTTTGCCTCTGCCAATTGTTTGATAATAGACAGCGACTGATCACGGCTTCCGTCATCTACGAAAATAAACTCGTATGCATACGGTAGCCCAGATAATACCGATGTGAGCTCTATAAAAAGAGCCTGTATATTGGAAGCCTCATTGTATACCGGTATTACAATGGAAATTTTTTTATTCGCCTTAGCCTGCATTTGAAGGTAGAGTTAATGCTACCCGATCTATACTATCAACGATCGGTTAACGCATAAATTTTAAAATATTCTGATTCATGCACTTTAGGGAGTGCAAGGTTCATGTCACCGTAAAGCTTGCGCACGATCACTATATATTTGCAACCCTTATTCTTGATCTCAGCCAGGTTGTTGGTGTCTGCCAGAAATTCATTTGTTAGCGACCATCCGCGCCTGTGGGCAAAGTACATTCCGGTAGGATTGTCGAACGGACCGTTTACAGCAATCAGGTCGTTACGGTTGGAAACTCCATCCATAATTACCTCCAGGTCGGCCAGCGCTTTGTAGGGTTGGCGTATTCTGAAATCATACATTCTGGCAGCTATACCTTCTATGGAAACGATAATCAGTACAGCGGTAACAATTTTTTTATTCTCAATCAACGAAAGGCCATACCCTGCTATAAAAGCCATACACGGTACTACGGTTATCACGTAATAGGTGTCTCCAATAATACTGCTTCCTGTTTTAATAATGATGAGTAAATATCCTATAAAAGGTAAAAGAAAGGTTGCCAGAACAATCCAGTGTTTTTTGCGAATTACCAGGAAGAGCCCTGCTGCGAAAGCAGCGAACCCGGTATATTTCATAGGGGTATCATAGAAACGTTTTGATATAACGTCTATATGTGCCACTACTTGCTTCCAACCATCCACGAACGATGTACCCATAAAGAAATGTCCTGCCAAACCATAGGTCTCGTTCAGGTACGGTACCCATACAAAATACCATGCATATATAGCGATCAGTATTATAATGGAGAACGAGATCAATGCTACTTTCCTGGAGAGCAGATTCTCCTTGTTTAGCACGGGTATAAGTAGAACGGTTAGTATAGTAGCTGCCGAAATTTTGGCGAGGCATCCCAGCAGTCCCAGTACAAAGTAAAGAAGGAGGTTTCGCCATTTTCCTTTTTCAAAATATTCGAAGGCAAAGTGCAGTGCTATAAAGCAGATCGATATGGCAAATACATCGGGTATATTTTTGCGTGAGTACGAAAACCAGAACGATACCATTAAAAGAATGGCTGCGTTAAATGCAGCAGATTCCCCGAAGTATTTTCGAATGAGCCGGTGGAAGAAGAACACGCCAATGGACGAGAAAATGAGCACGATAATTCTTCCGTACCAGTGCTCGTATCCAAATACAAGCGATACCAGGTAAACGGAGTAGTTCAGAAGCGGGAATTCACATCCTACAATGCCTGTTTTTTCTCCGCCTAAATCTACCGCAGGGTAAAAAATATTCGGATCGCGTTCATAAAAATTCCGAGCTATCATTAAGCCATCGGTCTGGCGCCAGTTATGACCAACTTCCAGCGGGGGAAATGTTATCCCATATAATCGTACGATAAAAAAAAGTATAATCCAGAATCTGATGTCCTTGAAATACTGAGCCGCCCCTGATGTGAAGTTCATTGCCCGTGGGTTGTTAAAAAAGTTTGGTTTATGAGGGTATTTACGCTGCTAATTTAGAAATAATGGCATTCTGTTGTTAGTACGGCTTTTAGAACCATGTTATCAGGTGTTGGTTGGAATGAGTGTTGATCCTGACAGCGTTAAATTTTTTAGAATTTTTTCAGTCTCTAAAACCACCTGACATAAGGCTGTCACTGTGCACATATTTCTTTGTATCACTAAACGCAACCATCATAAACATTAAATCCCAAAGAATATGAACAATGTAGCT
Organism: uncultured Chitinophaga sp.; assembly: GCA_902168205.1. Taxonomy (GTDB): domain Bacteria; phylum Bacteroidota; class Bacteroidia; order Cytophagales; family Cyclobacteriaceae; genus Ohtaekwangia; species Ohtaekwangia kribbensis. The sequence goes on from CABHOK010000004.1 coordinate 30,201, forward strand.
GAACCTCAAGCAAAAGTAAACCCTGTTATTACTGCTGAACAATTGTTGGAACATTGGCAAGGACATCGCAGACTAACACGCAGAGCGATTGAAGTTTACCCCGAAGACAAGTTTTTCACCTACTCGATTGGCGGTATGAGACCTTTCGCTGATCTTATTATGGAAATGCTGGCCATGCCTGAAGAAGGATTGAAGGGGGCCATTACCGGAGACTGGGTAAAAGGTGAAGATGTAAATAAGCTTTTTGCGAGAAAGGCTCCTGCTACAAAAGCAGATATACTTCGCCTTTGGGATGAAACCACAGAAAAGATCAATGAGCTGTGGCCAAAAATACCGGCACATCGCTTCCAGGAGAATGACATGGCCTTTGGTATGTATGAAGGCCAGATATACTGGACTATTCTCTATTTTATTGATAACGAAATACACCATCGCGGACAAGGTTATGTATACCTCCGCTCGCTCGGCATCGAGCCTCCTGCTTTCTGGGAGCGCAACTAATACGCAATAGTAGCCATAGCGTTGAGGCCCTTCTTTTTACAATTAAAAGAAGGGCTTTTTCGTTTTAGACTATGACGTTATTGTGTCGTGCTGGCGATATATACCTATATTGTATGGATGAATGCTTCCATTGTACAGGCCATTAAATCAAAGCAACGTATTCAGTTTACCTATAATGGCAAAGTGCTCTATGTAGAACCCCAATGCTATGGCGTTGGTATGAAAGACACGGAGTTGTTGCGGGTACATCAACTTTCAGGAGGTAGTGAACGAGAACCGCTATTCAATGTCTCCAAGATTGAAGACTTGAAATTCATGGATGAATACTTCACCGAGCCCGGCCCGAATTATAAGAAGGGAGACTCTGCCATGAAAATAATTTATTGTGAGCTATAGGTGACAATCAACCGGTGATCGCCAACACTTCTTCCATCTCCTCTTTGTTAAGTATAGCCGGGTTGTTTTTGTTGTCTGATGCTTTGATGATTTTATTAAAGTCAGACGAAGAAACGCCACCCGTTTTCAGACCGGGAATCTTAAGCTCCTGTGTTAAACGTTCGATGTGCGTGAGCAGCGCATCGATATAGTAGTCGTCAGATTTATTGTCAGTGGTAGAGAATAATTTTCCGATGGCAGCATACTTGGCCAGAGCTGCATCGTTACTTTTTTCAGTGCGCAATTTTCGCACGGTAATTTTATTCGCAGAAGCCATCAGGGTACTGCAGATTACTCCGTGTGAGATGTTGAAGTATCCTCCAATAGCCGAAGCGAATCCGTGAACCAGACCAAGACCGGCATTCGCCAGGGTAATTCCGGAAAGATAGGAAGCCAACGCCATGGCTGTACGCGCAGGCAGGTTAGAACCATCTTTGTAAGCCGGTACTAACGAAATGGAAATATACTTTAGTCCTTTATAAGCCAACGCGTCTGTGATGGGATTGGCAGCTGTAGAAAGATACGACTCTAACAATTGTGTAAAAGCATCCATACCGCTTGCAGCCGTTATAGCTGGAGGGCAGCCCAGTGTAAGTTTAGGATCGATGATCGCTATATTCGGAACAAAATTATTATGACGAAGCGATTTCTTGTATCCGGTCTCTCCAATCTCTGAGAGCACGGCATTCTTTGTGGCTTCACTGCCAGTGCCGGCCGTTGTTGGGATCGCTACAAATGGAATTTTTATTCCGGGATGCGACTTTGTGCCTACACCTTCCAGGTAATCTTTTACCGATTCGTGTAATGGCAACATAGCAGCAATCGCTTTGCCTGCATCCAGTACACTGCCACCGCCAATCGCCACAATAACATGAGGTGGTGTGTGTGCCGCACGGCGAACTGCAGCGTCAACCATGGCCGGTGTAGGTTCCTGGTCAATGACGCATTGCTCAACGGTATAACCGGCCGCATGTAGCTGCTCTAAAAGTTTGCTGCCTGCTGCAGAAGAAATAAATGAACGCGCTCCGGTAACGAGTAGTATTCTTGAGCCGAATGTCTTTACTACTGAAGGGAGCGTTGAAATTTTTTCTGAGCCAAAATATAATTGAGGCGTTGCAGCAAAAGTAAATGCAGAAATCATAGCGCTTTTTATTTCGATGCAGGAAATAAAAGTTTGTGTTTTACACCTTCACGTGGTTTCTCCATCCATGGAGCAACGGTATCGCGCCAGGTAAAATAATGTTGTGTTTCCTTGTGTGCTGCTACAGCTTCGGCATGAGCGTATGCTTCATACAGAATAAATTTAGCCGGGTTCTGATCATCCTGCAGGATATCAAAACGAAGATTGCCGGGTTCCTTTACTGAATTTTCGTGGTTTATTCGTGTAGCTTCAATGAAAGCATCAACAAACTGTGGCTTTACAAACACATGCACAAGGGTTACGATCATAGTGATTGGTATTTATATATCAATTAAACTTTGGACATGCGCAAAAGTAATATACTTTTATAGTAACCATTTGATCTGCTTTGGACTTTTCTGTCCTGAATAGATTTGCAAACGGAGCCCAAATCGTTTATCGAAACATGATCGTAATGATGTGTAGCGATCCTCGCTTACCAACCCCCTATGCTTTGACAAAAGCAGCCCGGTTTCTTTTGTTCCTTAATTACCATAGGGTAGCTTCTCTCCTTGCCCATGTAAGATTTTTACTCCGTTACATAAAGCAGAGTCATCAGAAGTTCGGAAACTTGCTTACCTATATGTCTGGCAATAATCGGTTCGCGTGGTGGAGGAATATGCTTTCGCTAACGGCAGGTACTAAATCTGTTTGGGTTGGTATCTTTTTCTTTTTAGGCGTGTCACACCTGGCGCTCAGCCAGTCGAAGCCCGGTTTATCCGAGAACATCAAGCTATACGATCAGGCCGTTAAAAGTAAAGAATATAAAAAGGCTGCACAGTATGCTACTGATGTCGCCAGGATCTATACTGAATCAAAGGATCTCAATAAAGCCGCTGATTATTTTACCCATTCGCTAACACAAGCTAAAAAGGCCGGAGATCAAAACCTGTTGTTTGCCGGATACTATCAACTGGGCGTTACAAATGCAGCTTTGAAAAAATACTCGAAGGCACAGGAAAATTTTGAAAGTGCGCTCGCTATAGCTCGCCAACTGAAAGATGCCGAGAAGGTAAAGCAAACGCTCATCAGTATAGCAGACAGCTATGCACAGGGCGAGAAGTATAAAAAATCAATTGAATACGGAGATGAATTGTTGTCGATAGCACTCACGGAAAATGATATTCTTCTTCAACAAAAGGCTTATCAGCTACTGGCCGATTATTATAACAGGCAAGGCAACAAGAAAAAATCATCGGAGTATCTGGCACAATATAATCTGCTCGTAAAATCACAACAGAACGAAGAGCAGAAGAAACGCGAAATGAAAGAGCTGCAGCAGAATATCGCGAAAGCCGGAGATGAAACGCGTGCAGCGCAGTCTAAACTTTCGGAGCAAACAAAGATCCTGCAGCAAACCAATGAATCACTCCGCCAGGTGGAGAGTTCACTTCGGGCAACAGCCGATTCGTTGAAAGAAGTCGAGATGATCAACAAGAATCGCGAAATGGAAATTGATCTCTTGCAAAAAGATAAGGAGCTTGCGAGCATACGCATTAAAGAGCAGGAGTCGCGCATAGAACACGAGGCACTGGTGCGTAATTCTATAATGGGTGGCAGTTTACTTTCCCTGGCTTTAATTGCTGTGTTGATCAGCAGTTATCGGAAGAAGTTGAAAGCAAACGAAAAAATTGATCAGCAGAATAAGAATATCAAAAGCAGCATCAACTACGCCAAGCGAATACAGGAAGCTATGCTGCCCAAGCTGGACCAGCATCCTGGTATATTTGACCATTCATTTATACTATTCAAGCCGCGCGATGTAGTAAGTGGAGACTTTTATTGGATATCGGATATAAAAAATGCAAAACATTCTGATATAGCATTTGCCGCGGTTGATTGCACGGGGCACGGTGTGCCCGGAGCGTTTATGTCGATGATTGGTATAAATGCGTTGAATGGTTTGATTAACCATGGAATTACCGACACCAATAAAATTCTGGATTCACTGGATTACGAAATCCGCACCGCCCTACGCCAGGAGATAACCGGTAACAATGATGGTATGGATGTAGCCTTGTGTATATACCGGCAACACGAGCAAATACTTGAATTCTCAGGCGCAAAAAATCCGTTGGTATATATTCAGGATGGAAACCTCGTTCAGATTAAAGGTGATGTTCATTCCATTGGTGGTGTAAAAAATAAACATGCTTTCCTTTTCAAGAAACACCAGGTAAAAATAGATAGGCCTACCGTTGTATACCTGTTCTCTGACGGTTATAAGGATCAGTTCGGAGGAAAGGATAACGGGAAATTTTTATCGAAAAGATTACATAAACTTTTACTCGACATTCATCAACTCTCTATGCCGGAGCAGATGAATATTCTGCAAAGAACTATAGAAGAGTGGAAAGGCAATCGCGAACAAACCGATGATATCCTGGTAATCGGTCTTAAACTTCAGCCAGCGTAATTCTTTGTGACTCAGTAATCTTTAAATGTCTGAACGCTTTCGGTGTTCTGTCATCTGTTAATTTTTCATGTATACGGAACTATGGGTGCCTGATCTTTGTATGGAACTCATGCAGATGACAAAGTGATTTTACTTTGTTCTCCGTTCCCCAAGCAGAAACCCTAAATACACTATACAATGGAAACTGTTAACCACCCGACAGCAGAAGACATGGCTGTGAAAGTTCTTCTTAAATCATGGACAGCCCAGGTTGCCAGAATAACAGATCTGGTTGCAAGCCTTTCGGACAGTGATCTTCAAAAGGAGATTGCTCCCGGAAAAAATACAGGTATATATATACTCGGTCACCTGGTTGCCGTGCACGATGCACTGTTGCCATTGCTTGGTTTCGGTAGCAGACTATACTCTCAAGAACTGGAGCAGATTTTTGTGAAAAGTCCCGACAAAGCCGGCCATACCTTTCCTCCGGTTTCTGAATTAAAAAAATACTGGAGTGAAGTGAATGATGTTTTGCTGCAACATTACAACAAACTGGATTTCGAAGCGTGGCTCACACGACACGAAGCCGTATCACCGGAAGATTTTGCAAAAGAACCTCATCGAAATAAACTCAATGTGCTCATCAGCAGAACTACACACATGAGCTATCATCATGGCCAACTTGTTTTACTGAAGAGTAAGACACAGGATTAATAATCTGTGAAGATCTATATGTTAAAAAAGGCCGCGTATGAAGCGGCCTTTTTTATATAGGTTGGTTTCTTGTGAAAGTATAGTTGTCTACGAGTGTGAATTTTCGAATTCTTCCGGAACGGCCTCGTATACAGTTTCAATCCAGTTCAATGCATAATCTGCTACTTCCTCCCAGCCGGCTTGGCCTAAAATAAAATGATTACGACCTTCAAATAATTTGAAGTCTGTAATAGAAGCATTGTGTTTATAGCGATTATAGTTCGCCATATTTAATGACGGAGGTATAGTATGATCCACTTCACCTGCGATTAGCAATAACGGTCCTCTTGTTTTGTTGAAATCAACTTTGGCAATGCTGGTTAGTCCATCGCGCAAAGCCAGTTTGGACTCCGGTATAGTAAAAGCATCATATGCTGCACGTTGTTCATCCAGCGACATGCCATTGGTAAATGCATACTGCCAGTCTTCAAACGACATCAGGTAAGGTTTACGCGTAGAAGTAAGAAAGCCTAATGCCTTCCAGGTAGATTTATAGAAACTTAACTGTGTGGGAATAACGCCCTGCGGAGCAACGGAATCAATCGCTATACCGGCAGAAGCAAAGCCGCGCTCAAGCAATATCTGTGTAATAAGACCTCCTAACGAATGACCAACTAAAATGGGTTTCTCCGGTAGTTCCTGCACGATGTTGATGTAGTGCTCGATAACTTCTTTCAGTCGTACAGATGCAATCTTTGATTCTGTCTCATTTCGTAATTCACTTGCCGAAGCATCCTTGCCCGGCCATGAGGGGAGAACAACCCGATACCCCTTCCTTTCAAAATATACTTTCCAGTTGTCCCATCCATGATGACTTACAAATGCGCCCGTGATGAATACTACCGTTTTGAAGCTGGTCTTTTCCATAGCAGTAAAAGTTTAGAGTGGGTGATTTTATTGTCTATTGCTCCAGGCAGCTGGCAGGTGTTTCTAAGTTAGCACCCTTTATGTGTTATTTCGTTTCTTTTCGATATTAAATTTTAAAAGTGATATATACTTCTCTCCTTCGTATTTACCGGAGCGAAGTATACATTACTTTCTTGTTGGAACATTCTTATAGCTTTATCAGGTTGAGAGCCGGCAACGGGCCTCCGAATTGTTGTAGTCTGCCGCCAGTAGAAAGCCCACCCAGGTCAATGGGTGCGAACCCTGTACGATCTATGATTTCCTTCACAACGGTCTTTGCTCCTTCATCGTTTCCGGATATAAATACGACTCGACTGCCATTATTTTCTTTCGGATTGGAAGCAAGTATAGCGGCCGGCAATGTATTGAAAGCTTTTACCACACGTGCTTCCGGTATCAATTCCTGTATAATCTCGCTCGATGTCCGATCGCCCAGATCAATGGGCTTGAATTGCGGAAAAGCTATAGCGTTTGTAGGATCGATCACAATCTTTCCTTTCCATTGTCCTGGTGCATCAACCACCTGCGGAACTTGTTTCCAGTTAACAGCAAGAAAAATTATACCCGTTTGTAGAGCTTCGGCTGTTGTTACAGCTTGTATACCATGACCAATTTCTTTTACAACATCAGCAAGTGATTCCGGTCCGCGGCTATTAGCGATTACCACTTCGTATCCGGCCAGCGCGGCATGCCTGGCAAACGCTTTGCCAATGGCACCTGCACCTATAATTCCGATTTTCATATATACTTTCGTGAAAATTACTGTTTAAGAAGTTGTATGCTGGCGATCAGTTTTACTTCGTCACTTACCACCGCACCGCCAGTTTCTGTTAATGCATTCCATGTCAATCCAAAATCTTTGCGACTGATTTTGCCAATCAATTCAAAACCTGCTTTCACATTACCCCATGGATCTTTAGTTATACCGTTGTGTTCAACAGCAAGTTTTACTCTGCGCGATACTCCTTTTATAGTCAGATCACCTTCCAATGTATAGTCACCACTATCTCTGGTAAAATTCACAGAAGAGAATGAAAGCTTCGGAAATTTCTCTGCGTCAAAAAAGTCAGCACTCTTCAGGTGTCCATCGCGTTGTTCATTGTTGGTGTTGATCGAGTTGATGTCTGCTTCAAAAGCAATCTTCGCAGTATCGAAATTTTCCGGAGCATCTATAGTTCCTGTGAATTGTGTAAAGCTTCCGGTTACAGTGCTGATAACAAGGTGTTTTACTTTGAATTGAATTTCAGAGTGAGCAGGGTCGATTGTCCATTTAATAGTTTCCATAATAATTCGTTGTTTGATTGTTTTAGTTTGTTTTGTTTTTGATGATTCAAAATTGGCGTTCTGCCAATTGTTTTTAAATGATAAAGGATAAGAAAGCGCATTGACATTTGTTAAGTCGGCATGAGTTATACCTCACCGCTTAATTGTTTGTAGTCGATTTTGCCATACTTACCGTCAAAGAAATCTTTATAAGCCAGTGCGATATCGTTGTGACTGTTCATAACAAAAGGACCTTCAGCAACGATCGGTTCTGCATACCGCTCACCTCCGAAGAGTATAATATCTACTGCGTATGTACTCTTGTTACTCAGTTCTATTTCACCGTCTTCTGTGCGGAAGAATACAATTTCACTATTACCAAAATCGGTTCCGTTAATCGTTGCTTCTCTCAGTGGAATAAATGCTGCGGCTTCCTGTCCGCCAGGTATAGTGAGTGTAAATTTTGATTTTGGCTGAAGAACAACGTGATACAGAAATTGCTCGCTATAAGTTTGTACAGGCGACTGCTTCCCACCGATGTTGCCAATGACAACGCGAAGGGTACCCGCATGATCAGGCAATTCAATTTCCGGAATATCACTGCGATGTAATGCAAGGTAATCCGGGGCTTCTGCTTTGTTCTTGGCTGGCAGGTTGATCCAGAATTGCAATGAATGAAGTATACCACCGGTTCGCTGAAACTCCGGACTGTTATGTTCATCGTGTACAACACCATTGCCGGCCTTCATCCACTGCGCGCCTCCGGCCTCAACTATACCGTGTCCGCCATGACTATCAAAATGTTCCAGAGAACCACTGAATATATAGGAGAACGTAGCGATACCGCGATGCGGATGCGCAAACTTTCCGGAAGGCAGTGCAGGCGTTTTTGCTTTTTGCTCGGTTGGGTATAAATGATCCAGAAATACAAATGGACCAACGGTATGAACTTCAGAACCGGGAAGTAAACGGTTCACCAAAAAGTCTCCCACTTTCGAATTCATGCCACTATAACTTCCTTTAACAGATCGTTGTTGTGTCGTTTTCATAACACAAACTTCGGCAGCAGACCACGCGAATTAAATATCAATTGGTAAGAAGGAGAATTGACATTTGTTAAGAATGTGTTTAGGTGTTTACGTGTGTATGCTTTATGTGTTTAGGTGTTTATGTGTGTATGTGTTTATGTTCGGTGTGGCTGTGGGTTGGGCTGTAGATATAGATGCGTTGCGGCTCCGCTCTTGTAGTTTATTTATGTATTTGTTCTGCGTTGATCTGTGTTATCTGCGGGAAACAATTATTTTGTTGCCAGCTTTTTTCGGATGCGACTGAGTGATTCCGGAGTTATACCTAAATACGATGCGATCATATTTTGCGGAAAGCGTTGAAGAAACACGGGGTTTGTTTTCATAAGATCCAGAAAACGATCTTCCGCTGTGAGACTTATTGCATTGTGAATCCGCTTTTGCATAGCGATGGAGTGACGCTGGTCCATCATGGTAATCATACGTGCTATGATTGGCATGGACTCTACGAGCGGAACCATTTTCTCATACGTTACCAGTAACACGTCACAATCTTCAACAGCATCAATGTTGTATTGTGATGGTGTTAACATCGCATAACTTTCCCGATCAGACATCCACCAGTTCTCGATACCCAGCGATACAATATTCTCCACTCCGTTAACAAGCGAATACTGGCGCATAGCCCCTTTCACAATAAAGGCGCTATACTTGCACACCTCTCCTTCCTGCAAAAAGAATTGCCGTTTAATAAAATGCTTGGGAGTAAATGCATTCGTAACAATCTCAAAGTCAGCGTCAGAGATTTCAGAAGAGGTATACTTGTTAATATATATTCGCAGGGCTTCGTACATGGATACAGTATTGGGAGTGCTAAAATAGAATTTTGTGTCCACATTCGGTATCAAAAAACAATAGTGGAATTGTAATAATCCACTCCTATGCTTTATTTTTCAAGGCTTATTGTAGCCCATCGAAAATTCTCCGATTATGTTTAACTGGTTTAAAAAGAAGAAAGCAAAGTCAAACGGGCGCGAGCACGTTAACGATAATAACTCCTACAATTTCAAATGGTATGAAATAGGGCCAGACAATCCTTTCAATAAACGAATACTGGACATTCGCTCTTTTACCTTGAACATGATCGCCACTACTTCCAGCCGTGAAGTAGCGGAAAAGTATGACAAGCTGAGATCTTCGATGGGCGATGAATATATAGGGATGCGTGTTAACGATTCGATTGTTTCTCACGTGAATCTGGTATATCCGCATAATGGAACTGTGCTGGAAGGTGTTGTGTTTAAGGCAGACTCTATGGACTGTAAGTGGGACATCTACGCATACAACGACTACTTTTATTTTGTGCGTAGCTGGACAGGTGACTTACCCTTTAAAGCGCATTTTAAAATAACCAGCGATTCGCTTATAGTCGATGCAATTGAACATGCAAAAGCTGATGAAATAAAAGATACCATCAACGATGTACATTTCCTTTTGATATCTCACGCTATGGGCAGACCGTTTCCACACAAAGTGCCAGACGGTATTACAAACGAAAAAGAGGTTGCGATGTGATCATTCAGCTTTTTTGGAAATCGGGCCCGCTACGCCTGCTTCGATGATATTACTGATACTGTTGTGACGGCAAAAGAACAATAATGCCGTTCAAGTATATTGGTGTTAAGATTTCCTTAACGGTATATATCTACAGATTTTTCACTTTCGTCTCGTTGTTCCAGGTGTGTCGTCTCGTGTAGCACAGTTTAAGGTAGGTGGTTACGTTCTTTACGTAACAATTTCTTAACCTGATAAAGACTTATGCGCAAAACACGTTTTATTATTCTGCTGCTGATTGCTTTTACATGTATAGCTATATCTTCCTGTAACGATGAAGATGATGACCCGGAATCAACCGATACAGACACGGAGACAACAGTAGATGTGGAGGAAGACGGTGGATATGCGGCTACGATAGCTGATGCTTTAGCCGCGAATGCCAGCACGCACGAAGAAGATGCTGACTATATATGGAATGAATCGGATGAAGTGACGATAATGCTCAATGGAAGCTCGATTACCGTAGAACCTGCAGTGGCGACTGTTGATGGAAGTACAGTAACAATCACTGCAGCCGGTACCTATCGCGTTAGCGGCACGCTCGATAACGGACAGGTAATTGTGAATACGGAAGACGAAGCAACCGTTAGACTGATTCTTAATGGTGCTACACTCAATAATTCATCTACAGCTCCGCTATATATAGCGAGCGCTGAAAAGACCGTGATTGTACTGGCCGAAAACACCACGAACACCATTACAGATGGCGACACATACATTTTTGCCAGCGAGGATGAAGATGAGCCAAATGCAGCGCTATTCAGTAAAGCTGATCTTACTATATATGGTAGTGGTTCACTAACGGTGAACGGTAATTACAACGATGCTATTGGAAGTAAAGACGGCTTGATCATCAACGGAGGCTCTATTACGGTTACCGCTGCTGACGATGGTATACGTGGTAAAGATTACCTGGTAGTGAAAGATGGTACGATAGAAGTAAATTCAGGTGGCGATGGACTTAAGTCTGATAACGATGAAGATACAGACGCAGGGTATATATCTATAGGAGGTGGCGATATTACAATTACTGCTGCCGGTGATGCTATAGCTGCAGAAACCGATGCGCTGATTAGCGATGGCAAACTTACGCTTATTACCGGAGGAGGCAGTAACAGCAGTATAAGTGATGATGATTCTGCAAAAGGTGTTAAGGCAGGTGCGTTACTGATTGTGGAGGCAGGAACATTCGACATAAACTCTGCAGACGATGGTGTTCACAGCAATGCTAATATATCCCTTAATGGTGGCACGCTTAACATTGCTACCGGAGACGATGCCGTTCACGCTGACGCTTACCTTGGTATTAACGGAAGTGACATCATAATTTCCAAATCATACGAAGGTATAGAAGCAGCGGTGATTGCCGTTACGGACGGAACAGTACATGTCACATCAAGCGATGACGGTGTAAACGGAGCAACTGACGCTTCGATTGAACCCTACCTGTACGTATATGGCGGATATATATATGTAGACGCTTCTGGTGATGGTATAGATATAAACGGATCGATCGTAATGACTGACGGTACGGTAGTTGTTAACGGACCTACCGCGAATAACAATGCTCCGATTGATTATGATGGATCTTTCAGAATCACCGGAGGCTATTTACTGGCGGTGGGCAGTTCAGGCATGGCACAGATACCCGGGGCATCTTCTTCGCAGAACTCTGTTTTAATAACACTAAGCGCTGCTCAAACGGCAGGTTCGCTGGTACATTTACAGGCAAGTGACGGCACAGCATTGGCAACCTTCAAGCCATCGAAAAAATATCAATCTGTTGCATTCTCATCACCTGATTTGAAGACCGGCACAACGTATAGCCTATACCTTGGCGGAAGCTCTACGGGCACGGCCACCGATGGTTTGTATAGTGGAGGTAGCTATACTGTGGGCACGTTGAGTAAGAGCTTTACTATATCAAGTGTGTCAACAAAAGTAAATTGACGTAAAAAAACATAACTCCGGATTTAGTGATGGTCCAGAGTTTATGTTTGTAACCGGTTACCACAATCTCACGCCCTTCACTATATTTATAGGGTAATGGCAAAGACAACAACCCCTCGCAAAAGAACATCTTCGCTTTCAGGCCCAGCGCAGGTGGCAGAATTTATTCAAACCACCAGCCATCCGTTAAAACCAGCGGTAGAGCAAGTTCGTGATATAATTCTAAGCGTTGATAAAGCAATCACCGAGCACATCAAATGGAATGCACCAAGCTTTTGTTTTGATGGTGATGATCGTATTACATTCAATCTGAGTAAAAACGATCGTATATTATTGATCTTTCATCGTGGTGCAAAAGTGAAAGACAGCAAGAATAAAGAACCATTAATTGAAGACACCACCGGTCTTCTCGAATGGCTCGCACCTGATAGAGGCGTAGTAAAGTTTCAAAGTATAGAAGATGTAGCCGATAAAAAGGCTGCGTTGAAAAAAGTAGTGAAGCTGTGGCTGGCGGCAACGAGCGGTCAATAAATCAACAAATAAAAAAAGCCGGCAATTAAACCGGCTTAGTGTTATTATAGCTTTATAGCTAAGTTAGTCTGCTATGCAACCCTCGCGCTATCCGCAACATTGGCAGCAGGTTCATGTTTATACTTAAACACAAACGGAAAGACAATTCCCAGTATTAAAGTATATCCTGCAAAGGCAAGCCATATACTTTGCCAGTCGCGATTCTCACCAACGGTAAAGTAATCTACAACCCAGCCACTCAATATACCTCCTAAAAATGCACCTACACCGTTTGTCATGAGCATGAATAAACCCTGCGCGCTTGCCAGAATGGAATGGTCTGCTTCATTCTTTACAAATAGCGATCCGGATATATTAAAGAAGTCGAAAGCCATGCCGTAGATAATCATTGAGAGCACCAGCAGTATAAATCCATCACCAGGATTTCCAAATCCAAAAAGTCCGAAGCGTAATACCCAGGCAAAAATACTCATTAACATCACCCTCTTGATACCAAAGCGTTGCAGGAAGAATGGTATAGTAAGAATAAATAATGTCTCCGATATCTGTGATATCGACATCAGTATACTCGGATGTTTAACTGCGAAAGAATCCGGATAGTCTGCCGTGAACGAGTGGATGAAAGCTTCACCAAATGTATTAGTTATTTGCAGGGCAGCGCCCAGAAACATAGCGAAGATAAAGAACACTGCCGTGCGAGGTTTCTTGAATAACACGAAGGCGTCAAGACCGAGGTATGATAAAAATGAATTGCCGCGCTTTATTTTTGTTGGCGGGCAAGGCGGAAGCGTAAATGCATACAGCCCGAGGAGTAAGCCTGACCCCGCGCTTACATAAAGCTGTATAGGACTTAGTGACCACTTGCCCAGGTCGATTACCCACATAGCAACTACAAACCCAACGGTGCCCCATACGCGAATAGGCGGAAAGAATTTCACTACATCAATTCCTTCTTTCTCCAACGCTGCATACGACACCGAGTTGTTCAGCGCGATGGTGGGCATGTAGAACATGGAGTTTATGAGCATGATGAAATACATGGTTTCATAATCCGTAACGCTGGCAGCATAGAACAATGCTATAGCTCCAATAATGTGACAAATACCCAGCAGCCGTTCGGCATTTATCCAGCGGTCGGCCACAATACCAATGATGGAAGGCATAAACAACGAGGCGAGTCCCATGGTAGCATAAATGCTGCCGACTTGTCCTCCTGAAAATTTCAATGTAACGATCATGTAACCTCCCATGGAGATCAGCCACGCACCCCAAACGAAGAACTCCATGAAGTTCATCACGATAAGACGGCCCTTAATATTCATTAAGCAGGATTTAGGTAAAGTAATGAGTTATGTAAATGTTAAAGGCCTCGAATATAAAGGCATTTTACTTAATATCTAAGTAATTTCATTTTCTCAATCCGCCACCCTGCCTTGTGCCGGAGAAGTGTGATTTGGCAGTCGAAATTTTGTATCGGTGCTTACGCATTTATCCTTCCGGATTATTCGTTACAAACGGTTACTGATTTATATTTGAACGACATCGCCTTGTAACTAACAAACTATATTTTGCTATGATCCGCCCCTCAATTGAGAACGAAACTTTTGATGGAATTAACTTTACTGAAACCGAACTGAAAAAAGGTGAGTATGAGAATTGCATTTTCAAGAACTGCATTTTTTCCGGAGCGGATCTGTTCGAAATAGTTTTTTCAGAATGTCGGTTTGAAGCGTGCGACCTGAGCATGGCTAAACTGCGCAATACGTCATTTCGCAACGCCCGATTTAAAAACTGCAAACTAATGGGATTGCGTTTTGACGAATGTCATAAAATGCTGCTGTCGTTTTCGTTCGAAGAATGTATACTGAACTTCTCATCATTCTATAAACTCAAGATCAAGGGCACATCGTTTAAGGCATGTAAACTTCATGACGTTGAATTTATAGAAGCCGAACTTCCACAGGCAAATTTTGACCGCTGCGATCTGCAAGGTGCAACATTTGAAAATACAAAACTGGAAGGAGCCGATTTCAGAACAGCCTATAATTATACTATCGATCCGGAAATGAATCGCATTGCCAAAGCCAGATTTTCATTGCCCGATGTTGTCGGCTTGTTGTATAGACACAATATTGTGATTGGCTGATTTATATTCTGTTCCTGTAATATATACTTCATCGCTTGTAGTTGAACGGATAATATCATCAGATTGCGATTATACTTTTGTCGCAAATAACCTGCTTTCTGTCGCCTTAGCCCCTCACACCAGCCTGCCTCATTGCTGTAAGTTTGTAGTGTAAGCAAACGCTTACGCATTTATCTGTAAGTAAACACTTACCTATATATGACGGTACAGGCACGAAGAGATGTATTCCAGGCAATAGCCGATCCGACACGCAGAGATATTCTGAGTTTGATCGCGCACCAGTCACTGAACCTGAATGCTATAGCAGAACAATTTGATGTGAGTCGCCCCGCTATATCTCAACACATCAAGATACTAACGGAATGCGGACTCATTATTATTCGCGAACAGGGACGTGAGCGGTATTGCGAGTTGCAACCTCAGAAGCTCGAAGCAGTATCCGATTGGCTGAAACCTTTTCATAAACGATGGGAATATAATTTCAACAAGCTCGATATCGTGTTACGAAAAATGAAACCAACTAAAAAAACAAAAAAATGACAACGACAACTAAAAACCAGCTCAAAGTGGTTGCCGAGCCAGGCAAGCAGGAGCTCTTTATCTATCGCGAATTTGATGCGCCACGCGAAGATGTATTCAAAGCATTTACGGATCCTAAACTTGTTACACAGTGGTTAGGACCCCATGGTCTCAAAATGGAAATTGAGAAGTATGATATTCGTACTGGTGGTTCATACCGATACACGCATGCTGATGCAAATGGTAAATATGTTTTTAATGGTGCCGTACACGAAGTGCATGCTCCGGAACGTATTATTCAAACTTTTGAATTTGAAGGATTGCCCGAGCGCGGTCATGTTAGCCTGGATATAGCGTTGTTCGAAGCATTGCCGGGAAACAGAACACGCGTAACCATGCAATCTGTGTTTAGATCGGTAACCGATCGTGACGGCATGGTTCAGTCTGGAATGGAGCGCGGTGTGCGCGAAGGTTTTGAAAGACTCGATGCACTACTGGATCAATAATGTATAGCCATTGAATATATAGTATAGATTTAAAAATCATATCAATAGTAAAGCGATGACAAAAGAATTGTGGATCAACCTCCCGGTAAAAGATGTGAAGAAATCAAAAGATTTTTTTACGGCAATCGGATTTACCATTAATAAAAACGCACCGGCTTCTGATAGTTCTGCGAGTTTCCTGATTGGAACCAAGAATATAGTGATGATGCTTTTTGAGGAATCACTTTTTCAGAAGTTCACCAATCATGCCCTTGCCGATACCAGTAAAAGCACAGAAGTTTTACTTTCATTTGATGCCGAAAGCAGGCAGGAAGTAGACGAGCTTGCCAGGAAAGTAACTGCAGCCGGAGGTAAAGTTTTTGCACAGCCCGGAGAAAGCCAGGGATGGATGTACGCATTTGGGTTTGCTGACCCGGACGGTCATCGCTGGAATGTACTATATATGGACATGGCAAAAATGCCCAAAGGCTAGTCTGTAATTTTCTCCTCTCATTATCATTATCCATTGCCATGGGATTAATCCCATGGCAATGGATATATTTGTATTTTGATCATTCATGAAACCGCTCATCAATAAAAAATATATACTCGAAAGATTTGAAGGCAAGGGTGGTTGGACATTCGCGCGTATACCGGAAATACCTCAGGATAAAAAAGCTCATTTTGGCTGGGTAAAAGTGCGCGGCACAATTGATGGTTATGAAATACGAAAGTATCACCTCATGCCCATGGGTAATGGCAAATTATTTTTGCCGGTAAAAGCGGAGATCAGAAGGAAAATCAAGAAAGATGTTGGCGATAAAGTTCATATAATTCTATACCCCGATAATGAACCATTGGAAGTGCCCGAAGAAATGTTGCTTTGCCTGCAAGACGAACCACAAGCACTAAAGTTTTTTAATTCACTTTCCGAAAGCGAACAAAAGTTCTACATCGATTATATATACTCCGCGAAAAAGGAAGAAACGAAGATTGACCGGATGGCTAAATCAATTAACCGATTGCAGCGCGGACTCAAACTTTACGAGCAGGAAATATAGGTATACACAGTCAGCTATAGTAAGAAAACTACTTTTTATTAAAGACGAGCCCTGCAGATTTCAAGGCCTCGCGCAGCTTGGGTATAGAGGATGGTCCCATACCATGAAGCGTTAGTATATCAGCTTCATTTTTTTGTGCAAGTTGTTGCAATGTTCTAATGCCCGCATTTTCTAATGCGCGCCTGGCAGGAGCAGCGAGTAACGCGGCAAAACCTGCTACCGGTTTGCGTTGTTCTTCGCAAACCGGGCAGGTTGGGCAATGACTGCTTTTATAGTATTGATGTCGGTTTTTACAAGCGCGAGGAATGCTCTTCGAAACAGTCATTGATAAAAATTGTTGATCACGGAATTATACGTTAGTCTCAACGTATGTCTTGAAGTTATCAAGAATTGCCTGCCAGCCACCGCGTTGCATTTCGATAGGGTTTGTATCTTCGGGATCAAATGTCTCAGACACTTTTGTCTCATTGCCGTTGGAAGTAAAAACGATCTTTACTTTTCTTCCATCCGACATAGCGTATTCAATTACTTTGTGTTTTTCAACGTTGCTATATACACCCTCAAAGTCAAAACTGAAACTGCCATCTTTAGCGGCCATTGTTGTCTTGAATTTGCCATCCTTGCGCAGATCATTGTCTGCATACGGTGCATGCCAATCTTCAGATGCCTGGCACCACTGCATAATGTGATTGGGTTCTGACCACATCGTCCATACTTTTTCTATAGGAGCTTTGATTGTTGCTTCAACGGTGATGGCGGCTTTAGTTGTTGTTTCCATAATATAAGTTGTTTTAGGGTTTGCTATTTTGTTGTTGTCGTTTTGACATTACAAACATAGTACAATAACCCGGTCTGATGGTTGGCGAAAAACGACTTTGAGGGAGGCGAATTGCGACAAAAATCCACTTGTTGGAACGTGTATAATTCAGTTGGTCGTGTTCTTTATAGA
The DNA here is from genome assembly GCA_902168205.1 of uncultured Chitinophaga sp. Classification (GTDB taxonomy): domain Bacteria; phylum Bacteroidota; class Bacteroidia; order Cytophagales; family Cyclobacteriaceae; genus Ohtaekwangia; species Ohtaekwangia kribbensis. The sequence goes on from CABHOK010000004.1 coordinate 47,917, forward strand.
AAAGCATAGACCATACGTTGTGGAATGGTTGGTATTCAACTAGAAAGAGCAGAACATTCCTAGAAAGAGTAGAACATTCCCGTAGATAAACCAAATGCATAGATATACTCCTTCGTGTCGTCATCAACTGTAATAGATCGTATGGTGCGCTGGTAATACGGTTCTACCCGTAATGCAAATCGTTTCATGATCTGGTAATCAATACCAACTCCACCGCTTGCCATAGCAGAGAATGTAGTATAGCCCGCACGTTTGGAAAATGCATAGTCGCTGTCGCTTCCATTAGCAAATGAGGAGTGCACTTTGGTTCGCTTCGCAAGAAAGATGTTGGTGGCAATTCCAGCCGTTGCAAATAGCCTGATCTTTTTATGAGTATAAATTCCGTAATTAATATTCAGCGGAAGCGTAATATACTTGAAGCGGTAAATCGTTCTGCTTTTCATTGGCAGGGAGGCATCATCGGGCGTCCACTGCAGATCTTCGAATTTTGTTTTATAGCTTCGGTTAGCATATCCAACTCCACCTTCCAGATATACCCGGTTATTGAATTTATAGCGCACTTGTGAGTGTACAGTGAACCCGGTGTGGCCTGTTTCGTTTTTATTGCGCGTAGCTTTTGTCCATTCATTGTTAGAACTGAAATCAAGCGTTCGGCTGGTGTAGTCGAACGAGCCCATCAGACCGATGGCCGTAAATCCTCTTGACTTTTCCTGTTGACATTGTGCCGCAACGGGAAGCAGCAGGAATAGTATATATAGCCTGAATTGCATGTGGTATAGTTTATAAACTCTCCATGTAAGCCTTAACCAACTCCAGCCCTTCGGCATGTACCACGGTTGTGCCGATAAAAGGCATCTCCAGTGTTTCCATTCTTTCAATAATTCTGCGCTTGTTGTCAGGTATATCAGTGTGGTTTAAATCGGTCTCATAGCTCAGATTCAAACCTCTGTCGGAAGCCATGCCCAGAGGATTGTGACAATGAGCGCATTGGATGTCCAGGTAAGCGCGTGTGCGTTGGGCTACGGTATATTTAGCCGCGTCTTGCCACGCGGGCAGTACAGAAATGGACGAAGGCTCGACTTCGTTTATGATACCTTCATTATATAAATGCGTAAGCTGATTGATTACGATACCATTTCGCAATACATCTTTATTGAGGTTTCGAAGTTTTGGCCCAATCGGAAATATAGTATTGCTGTTATAATGACACGAAGTGCATTCGCGGTGCGAAGGAATACGATAGGCAATCACTTTACCTTCGCCTTTTGCATCGATCCAGTTAACAGTCTTGTCCAATCCGGTAGTTATGAGGAAGGCATCGTCCTGACTTTCATTCCATATATAGGTAGCGACATTCCATCGCGCGTTTTCTTTTATTAACAAGCGTGTCTCGATAATTTTTCTGCCTTTTGTATGATCACGTTTGTCATTATAATAATAGAACGTTTTTACCAGTATGGTGCCCTCCGGAAAATCAGGCAACCCATCGTTGCGTGATATTAGTGTATGTCCTTCCGGAATTTTTATGAGACGTTGTTTTTCGGCATAGTCTGAAAATAGTTCTGTGCTGAGTTCGTATACTTTGAAATTATCCGTTGGTTCCAGGTCTGATAATTTTCCCTGAAAGATTGTATACTCGGATAATTTCGCATGTACTTCTGTAGCATTCTCGATACCGACAAGACCATCGTCATTGCATGACCAACACAGTAGCGAAAGCATAATCAGTAAGAAAGAATTCGAACAGCCTTTGATTGTACTCCTTTCAATGCGCATGTAATATCCGTGTTCGCCCATGATTTTGTTCTTCTGTTGCCTTGGCTAGATGACAACCCACATTTTCTTAACCCCTATAAGAATTGAAAATATGTGGCTGGGATTTTTTAAGATTTATGAGCACTTGGATGATGTCGGGTTCAAGTTTCTGAAAGCAGCGATAAACAAAGGGAAATAGCCGTTGAACCGTTTGGGGGCGGAGGCGGAACTATGTGCTATAAGTTTGAAGCTGCTAGTGATGCTTCATGGTGAACTCATTTAAAAAATCAATGATTATGAAAAGATTGATGTATTTATTTCTTGTAGCGGGTCTGGCGACTGCGTGTAGCAATGATGACTCCAATGCTAAACTGGAAATTCGGTTAACGGATGCCCCTGGCGATTATGAAGAAGTGAATATTGATATTCAGGAAGTAGAGATTCATGCTTCGTCTGGTGAACAAAACTCCGGCTGGCAAACTTTAGACATTAAGCCTGGTATATATAATGTGCTCGAGCTTACCAATGGATTGGACACGCTGTTGGGTTCTATTGAATTACCAGCAGGGCGTGTATCGCAGATACGTTTGGTTCTTGGTGACGACAACAGTGTAAAGATTGATGGTGTTACCAAACCTCTTGCAACTCCGAGCGCACAAATGTCAGGATTGAAACTTAATGTTCAGGCTGATTTGGTAGAAGGTGTTACGTATCGCATGACACTTGATTTCGATGCTGCTCGTTCCATCGTAAATGAAGGTAACGGAAGCTACAGTCTCAAACCGGTAATCCGCACGTTAAGCGAAGCAACAAGTGGTGCTATAAAAGGTACAGTTACTCCGCTTGAGGCAACGCCTGCAGTATTTGCTGTAGCAGCGAGTGGCGATACCGTTGCAACAGCCTATACCGATGTAACCGGTAAATTTTTATTACGTGCTGTTGATGCTGGAACCTACACAGTGAAGTTCAGTCCTAAAACAGGTTACGAGTCAACAGTAAAAACAGGTGTTACAGTTTCCATTGGTTCGGTAACAGATCTGGGAGTGGTAAGTATCTCGCAATAAACCCTGGGGTGGTTTTCAGGTTTTAAGTTAAACATTGGCGGATACTGTTTTCGATGAAGAGCCTGCAAGTCTTTTTGACGAGCAGGCTTTTTCATTCAATATTTTCAATATTGAAATTATTATCTTGTGCTTCTTATAGCATATGAATCGATTTCTTTTGACGGTTATTGTTTTGTTACTGTTGTTGGCATGCATCAGTTTATTTTTCCCTTTCGTTGTGGAGACCGGGGTATGGATCACCGTAGCAGAAATTATGTGCATGATGGTGATGCTGATTAATGGAATGTTTAAGAAATCAGTTTTCTATAAATTTTTTACAGCTTCAATTTTTGTTTTCATACTTGGAGTCTTGTTTAAGATCCTGCATTTGACAGGTGCTGATCAATTAATGGCATTACCATATTTTTTTATACCGCTTGCGTACACGTTGTATTTTATTCGTAAGAAGTCAGAAGATCATTTGAGTATAATGAAGTTGCTGGCTGTACTCTTCTTTTTTATACCAGTACCGCTCAGTGATTTTGCACTGATTTCCGATGATGTAGCAGACATATTATTCCCGGTTGGCCATATTATATTTTGGTTGGCGTTTGCTGATTTTATTGTTGTTGGTTTTAGAGGACGAACCTTATTCAGTCGCTAAAATTTAATTTACATCAGCGATATAATTCAGGCCTTGTCTGCCACGACTAAATACATTTTTTAAGTATACTTGCCAGACCGACCTGTTTATTGCAATGAATTTCTCTGAAGAACAAATTCTGGCGATGGCTCCTGATGATTCCTCAAAAAAATCAGGAAAAGAATTAGCCAATCCTTCCAAGTGGGTAAAGCGCGAATGGAGTGACCGCGCGTTGTGGGGCGAATGCCAGGGAAGTGGTAAGCTTCCGTATCAAACACAAATTGATCTTGGCAACATTGCTTTCAAGTGCTCCTGCCCCAGTCGCAAGTTTCCATGCAAGCATGGACTTGGATTGCTGCTGCTGTATGCGCGCGATAAAAAATTGTTTAATCAGGCTGCCGAACCCGACTGGGTAACGGGATGGCTGGATAAACGAAACGAACGCGAAGAGAAAAAGACAGAGAAGCAGGAGAAGGAAAAAGAAAAGAAGGCCGATCCTGTGGCACAAGCCAAACGACAGGAGAACCGGATGAAACGTGTGGAAGATGGTATGGCGGATCTGCGACTCTGGATTGGCGATATTATACGCAACGGCCTGATAAATATACCCGGTAAAGACCCATCGTACTTTGAGACAATGGCAAGGCGAATGGTTGATGCGCAGGCCACCGGACTCGCTGCGATGGTGCGATCGCTTCGCGATACATCGTTCTACCAGGATGGATGGCAGACACCATTCCTCGATCAATTGATTCGTATATACCTCGTACTCGAAGGATTTACCCGGTTCGATTCTTTGTCAGTTGAATTACAGGAAGAATTGAAATCACTGATTGGCTTTACGCAAAACCAGGACGAACTAAAGAATGAGACAGGTGTTCGCGATGAATGGTTTGTGCTGGCGAAACGGACTGATAAAGAAGATAATCTTACCACCGAGCGTAACTGGCTATATGGAGTACGCTCGAAAAAATATGCACTCATCCTTCAGTTTTATGTTAAAGGACAGTTGCCGGCTATAAATCTTTTACCCGGTTCATGCATCGATGCTGAAGTGGTATACTATAAAGGTGTAAATCCGCAACGCGCGCTTATCAAACAGCAGTATAGCGTTACTGCAAAATCGGATATTCATGGTTTCCGCCACTGGAGTGATGCACTTGCATCGGCAGCTGATGCGTATGCTATAAATCCGTGGATATATACCACGCCCGTGGTGGTTGAAAATGTTGTTCCCTATAAAGTGTCCAATCAATGGATATTGAAAGATGAACAGGGTAATGGCGTAACCATCAGCCGTAATTTTGCACAGCTGTGGAAACTGATGTCCGTAAGCGGAGGGAAGCCCGTGCGGTTATTTGCATTGGGTCGTGAACATAGTTTTGAACCAATGGGTGTATGGGTAGATAATCAATATATACTGCTGGCATGAAATCGTGGGAAGATATAGTCAATAAAGCATTGCTCGGAAGTGAAAAGGCATCACTTCGTGTAGCTGATATTCCTGCTTCGATCGCGCAGGAATATGATCTCGTGGCATCCGGTAATCATGAAGAAGATTTTCTTCGATTCACCTCACTTGTATACCAATTCAGACAAGGCGGAGCACACCCGTTGGATTTCAATGCGGTTAAGTCTGTTGAAGCGGCAGTTGAGACAAAGCAGTATTGCTCAACGCAGGCCAACGACACGCTGAAGATTATACTGGACGAAGAGTTGCCACAACTTTTGTATTTGTGGTTACAGACTTGTGCGTCCAGACAGGAGGTTGTGTCTCCGGAAATGATACCGGCACTGCTGGATATAGCACTGCGTAAAAAAGAATTGCGCAAGGTGATTGTGGAGGTGACTGGTAATCGCGGACTGTGGCTGGCGACTATAAACCCGCCATGGAATTTTAGTTTGCCTGCGGAGGATGCGAAAACTGTATGGGACACCGGCACACCCGAGCAACGAAAAGAAGTGTTGCGAGAACTTCGTATAGCGAATCCGGAGGAAGGACGAAATATACTTGAATCAACCTGGACAACGGAAGGTGCCAATGAAAAAGTATCTTTCCTGGATATACTCAAGATCAATCTGTCAAAGAGTGATTTGCCGTGGTTGGAGAGTTTAAAAGAAAAAGGTCAGAAGGTAAACAACGCCATTCTTGAATTGCTGAAATTGATACCAGAGTCTGCTGTTGTTCAGAACTATAGAAATATACTTTCGGAAGCTGTAAGCATTAAAACCGGCAAGGCGCTACTCGGTATGATCAATAAGACAATGCTTCAGGTAGATGAATCGGTAGCTGTTCCCGATGCTGTTTTTAAAACAGGTATTGAAAAACTCAGCAGCGATAAAAACGTAACCGACAGTAAATATATTCTGGCCCAGCTTATATCCGCTGTGCCGCCATCGTTCTGGAATCAGCACCTGTCTCATTCGACTCCGGAAATTATAGAGTTGGTTCAGAAAGAAAAGAATACGGCCTTCTATCTTCCGGCTATAGCCATGGCTGCCATTCGGTTCAAGGATCAGGAATGGATAAAGTATATATTGGACAAGGCTGATCGCGATATAATTCGAAGTTCTGTGGTATCAATGATTGGTGCATTACCGGCAGTCGATCGCGATCGTTATGCGCTGAAATTCCTCAAGGATAGTCCCCATGATATCATTGGTTTGATGGCCAACAGTGATGTGGAATGGAGTATGGAATTAGCGAAAGCTATACTCGCACAAACGGCCCATGAAGTATATTCCTACAATCGCACGTTCTATCGCCCGGTAATGGCGTTGATTCCGGTTGGTATATTGGATATACTCGATTCCTTTATTCCCAACGATGAAAATAAAAAAGTGTACTGGAAGAGCCAGAGTGATGAGCTCGCCAGACTACTAACGATTAAACTACAAACCCTGCAATCCTTTAACGCATGAGTACATTATTAAGACAACACGCTGAACAGTTATTTGCCCACGAGCTGGACGAACTGCGAAAAGCAGACACTGAAAAACGTCCGCCTAACTGGAGTTTATCACCGCAGGCTGTAGTAACCTATATTTTAGGCGGCAAGCTTAAGAATGGTTTTGAGGTAACTCCGAAATATATAGGCAATCGAAGGCTTATTGAGATTGCTGTGGCTACACTCACAACCGATCGCGCATTGCTGCTATATGGTTTACCAGGTACCGCAAAGTCGTGGGTGTCTGAACATCTCGCGGCTGCTATATCCGGCAATTCTACACTCATCGTACAAGGTACAGCAGGAACCGGTGAAGAAGCGATACGCTACGGCTGGAATTATGCGCGTCTGTTGGCAGAAGGTCCATCTGAAAAAGCTTTAGTGGAGACACCGGTTATGCAGGCAATGCGCGATGGTAAAATTGCCCGCATTGAAGAACTGACACGTATAGGTTCGGATGTGCAGGATACACTGATTACTATACTTTCCGAAAAGACGATGCCGATACCAGAGTTGAACACCGAAGTACAGGCAGTAAAAGGCTTTAATGTAATAGCTACTGCAAACAACCGCGATAAAGGTGTTAACGAATTGTCAGGTGCGTTGAAGCGAAGATTCAATACGGTCATCCTTCCATTGCCTGATAACATGGACGAGGAGATTGATATTGTTCGCAGACGCGTACAGAGCTTCGAGAAAATTATGGAGCTTCCTGCAGAGCCACCGGCTGTAGCCGAGATCAAACGCATCGTTACTATTTTCAGAGAGCTTCGTTCCGGTGTAACGCTGGATGGTAAAACAAAGATCAAAGTTCCGTCTGGTACACTCAGCACAGCGGAAGCTATATCTGTAGTAAACAGCGGTATGGCTATGGCTGCATATTTTGGTGATGGCTCTTTGACAGCAGCCGATCTTGCAGCCGGTATCATAGGGGCAGTGGTGAAAGATCCGGTGCAGGATAAAATTGTGTGGCAGGAATACCTGGAGACGGTAGTTAAGCCACGCGATGAGTGGAGAGATATATACAGAGCTTGTCGCGATCTGGGTATATGAGTGTTCATGTTCTGGGCATACGACATCACGGTCCGGGTTCGGCCAGAAATGTAAAAGCATTCCTGGAGAAAACGCAGCCGGATATTATACTGGTGGAAGGTCCGCCGGAAGGAGATGAGTTGTTGCGCTGGTCCGCGCATAGTGGATTCAAACCACCTATAGCGATACTGGCCTATATACCGGATCAGCCGCATCGCGCAGTATTCTATCCCTTTGCTGAGTTCTCGCCAGAGTGGCAGGCGATATATTTCGGTGCCAGGAAAAATATACCGGTCCGCTTTATGGACCTTCCGCTTGTGCACAGCTTTGCGCTCGAGAAGAAAGAAAAGCCTGCAGAGGATACTATATCCAGTAATGCATTTCGTCATGCAGAAGTTACTCCGGAAGTATACCAGGACCCGCTTCGCCACCTGGCAGAAGCTGCAGGTTTTAATGATGGTGAACGCTGGTGGGAGTATATGTTTGAGCATCGCAGGGACGATGAGGGTGTATTTGATGCTGTACAGGAGGCTATGCAAACGCTTCGTACTGAACTACCGCAGAAAGATGACTATGTAGAAAAGCTTCGCGAAGCCTATATGCGCAAAACCATCCGACAGGCAGAGAAAGATGGTTATCAGAATATAGTCGTCATCTGCGGAGCATGGCACGCACCGGCATTGGTAAATATGCCGAAGCAAAAGGACGACAATGATCTTCTGAAAGGACTGCCCAAAGTAAAAGTAGAAACCACGTGGATACCGTGGACGTATAATCGCCTCACATACACCAGCGGTTATGGTGCCGGTATAAAGTCTCCCGGCTGGTATGAGCACGTATGGCATTACCCCAACGATGATGGTACACGCTGGATGGCAAAGGTTGCCAAGCTGTTTCGCTCGAGGGATATGGATACTTCGACAGCTCATATCATCGAAGCGGTGCGTCTGGCAGAGGCACTTGCCGCCTTGCGAAATCTCAGCAAAGCGCGCCTCGAAGAACTGAACGAAGCAACACTTGCTGTACTCTGTAATGGTGACGAAATATTGCTGCAGTTAATACGCGAGCAGCTAATTGTAAGTGATACGATCGGACAAGTTCCGCATGAAGTACCCAAGCCTCCGTTGTTGCAGGATGTAGAGAAAACACAAAAGCGCCTGCGCACGCCGGCAGAAGCTGGCATCAAAGAACTTACACTCGATCTTCGTGAAGACACACAGTTACAACGAAGTATATTTCTCCATCGGTTGTTGCTGATTGATGTGCCGTGGGCACACATCATGCAGGTGCGAAGTAAAGGAACGTTCAAAGAGCAATGGCAACTGAAATGGGAGCCGGAGTATTCCATCCGCATTATTGAAAAAGGTAATTGGGGAAATACACTCGAAGAGGCGTCTGCTAATTATGTAGCAGCACAAGCGAAAGATGCTCCGGGTTTGCAGGCGGTGTGTGCATTGCTCGAAAAAGTTATACCGTCTGACCTTCCAAAAGCTGTTCAAGCGTTGATCACACAGATCAATAACCTGGCAGCGGCTACTAATGATGTTGTTCAGTTACTGGAAGCGTTACCTGCATTAGTGTCGGTGTCGCGCTATGGTAATGTGCGTCAGACAGACGAAACGATGGTGCTGGGTATTGTTAACTCCATGATCGCGCGTGTGTTTGTGAGCCTGCCTGCTACTTGTGTAGGTATAGATGAAGAGGCCGGTTCAAAAATGACAGAGCATATATATCAGCTGAATGAATCGATCATCTTGTTAAATCAACAGGATCAGCGCAGCGAATGGTATACTACGTTGCGCACGATCTGCAATCACCCTAACACAGCGCCTATTGTGAGTGGATATAGCACACGTATACTCTGCGATGCAAAGATTGTGGAGGGTGAAGAACTTGCTAATCGCTTTCACTTTGCTTTATCACGCACAGCCAATACATCGGAAGCCGCCTCATGGCTGGAGGGTTTTCTGAAAGGCAGCGGTACCATTCTGATTATTGACAACCGACTTTGGACATTGGTAGATCAATGGGTGAAGAGTTTAAGTGAGGCTGATTTTATAGCATTGCTTCCGTTAATGCGCAGAACATTTTCTCAGTTTTCACATGCAGAGAGAAGAAAGATCGGAGAGAAGGCAAAGAAAGGCATAACCGATCCAACGGCTACCGCGCTGGCACCTGCAGAAGATATAGCGGATGTAGCACGGGCTATGAGAGGTATACCGGTGATAGCACAACTGCTGGGTATAAATAAAAAAGGAACAGATCAATAAAGTATATTTCATGGATGCACATCTTCGTAAATGGCGAATGATACTCGGAGGCGAGCAGAACGATGGAACTGGTTATTCCCTCGGAGATACAGATCTGCAGATAGATAAAACACTCGAAGCGTTATATGATGCGGAGCGAAAGGGCGGTCTCGGTCCTTCATCACCAAACGTAAGCCGATGGCTGGGTGATATACGTACTTACTTTCCAAATACCGTTGTAAAAGTAATGCAGCAGGATGCGTTGAAACGACTCAACCTTACTTCCATGCTGTTGGAGAAAGAGATGCTTGAGAATGTTGAACCCGATGTGCACCTGGTTGCAACGCTCATGTCACTGAGCCGCGTCATACCTTCCAAGACAAAAGATACAGCGCGACAAGTAGTAAGACGTGTGGTAGAAGATCTGATGAAGAAACTTGCACAACCTACGCAGCAAGCTATCGCAGGTAGTCTCAATCGTTCAACACGAAACAGGCGTCCGCGACACAACGAGATCAACTGGCACTCGACTATATTGAAGAACCTGAAACATTATCAGCCCGAGTATAAAACGATTATACCGGAAACGCGTATTGGTTATGGTAAACGAAGACGTTCGCTGAAGGATGTAGTACTGTGTATTGATCAGAGCGGATCGATGGGAACATCCGTTATATACTCCGGTATATTTGGAGCGGTAATGGCATCTATACCCGCCATCCAAACCCGCATGGTTGTTTTCGATACAAGCGTTGTTGACCTCACAGAAGAACTTGATGACCCGGTTGAATTGCTGTTTGGTGTTCAGCTCGGTGGCGGCACTGATATTAACCTTGCATTAACGTACTGCCAGCAAATTATACAGCGGCCTGCGGATACGGTGCTGGTTCTGATTACCGATTTGTATGAGGGAGGCAGTGACATTGAAATGCGTAAACGAGCCAAGACATTGACGGAGGCAGGTGTTCAGGTTGTTGTGTTACTGGCGTTGAACGATGAAGGTGCGCCATCATACGATCATGGCAATGCTGAATACATGGCATCGTTAGGTATACCGGTATTTGCCTGCACACCGGATAAGTTTCCAGACCTGATGGCTGCTGCACTTAGCAAACAGGATATTACTATGTGGGCCGCGAAGGAAGATCTTGTAACGCGGAAGTAGAAACACAAACAGATGACTGTCTGATCAGGCAATATATATCAGTTCAAATTGTATAGCGAAAAGCATGAAAGGGGAATCGTATGGCGGTTCCCCTTTATTTATTGTTAAACAGAGCTATCGTTTCAGGCGTTAACGCCCGTCATTGCTCGGCACTCTTCTGCACATTGGCGGCAGGCCTCTGCGCATACGCGGCAATGTGTCATACCATGTGCTGCATGCTTCTTACATTCTTCAGCGCATACTTCACAAATTTCGGCACAGGCGTGGCAGAAGAGCAAAGCGTGTTCGCCTCCCATTCCCATCAGGCGTGCACTGGCATAACATGCTTCAGCGCATTCACGGTCTAGTTGGATACATCTGGTTAACATGGCTACATCTTTCTCGTTCAGGCAAGACGTTGCGCAGTGTTCACATTCTGTTGCACATTCAAGACATGCATCAATACAAGTTTGATAGCGTTCGTATTTCATGGCAATTTTACTTTAGTGGTGGAATCATTTCTGATGTTTTCAGAACAATACGGTAATGCGAAAACATTATGCCGGGAAGTATCCCATTTACAACGCGTGTAATATTTCCGTAGTCAACGTGCTTTGCCGGAATGTTTTTGATTATGATGTAGCGATGCTTCAACAAGTATTGAGGAGTGTTGCGAACCATTTTTAAATGCCTGCGTTACTATGCAACACGATGTAGTAACACGAGCTTTCCGCAAAACGAGAAGTTTAATATTTTTGCATTATTCAAATCAAAACGTCACTACGTGTAGGATTTAATTTCTTTCAGATTCCATTCAATATTGGCAAGCCGGCTTCAAGGCTTGTATTGTTTACATTCTAACGAAAGAAATTATGCTTACGCTTCAAGGTGTTACGTATGTACATCCGAACAAGGATGTATTATTCACGGACATAAATATTAATATTAACAAACACGAAAAGATTGCGCTTATCGGCAATAATGGCGTTGGTAAATCTACGCTGTTGAAAATATTGTCAGGTGAGTTGCTGCCTTCTGCCGGCTTTGTGAAAGCGGAAACGAAACCATACTATATACCTCAGATTTTTGGACAGTTCAATACGTATAGTGTAGCCCGGGCGTTGCGGATTGAGTCCAGGCTTCAGGCTTTACAGGAAATTCTGCGAGGCGAAGTTACAGATACCAACCTGGCATTACTCGATAACGATTGGTCGATAGAAGAACGATGTCAGGAAGCACTGACGCATTGGGGTCTTGGCGGACTCGATCTGAATCAATCCATGGCATCACTCAGTGGTGGACAAAAGACTAAAGTTTTTCTAGCGGGTGTTATGATTCACCAACCTGAAATGGTTTTGCTCGATGAACCGAGTAACCACCTGGATATATCTGGCCGAAGGGTTTTGTATGATTATATAGCATCTGTCAATCACGCACTGATGGTGGTTAGTCACGATCGTACACTGCTAAATTTATTGCCTGTGGTATATGAAATGGGTAAGCACGGTATAATGGCATACGGTGGTAACTACGATTTTTATACAGAGCAAAAACAAATTGAAAACAATGCGTTGAACCAGGGGTTGAAAAGTAAAACGAAAGCGCTACGTAAAGCAAAGGAGGTCGAGCGCGAGTCGATGGAGCGCCAACAAAAGCTCGATGCCCGTGGCAAAAAGAAACAGGATAAGGCCGGACTTCCTACTATCATGATGAATACTTTCAGGAACAACGCTGAGAAAAGTACGGCACGGATGAAAGGTATACATGCAGAAAAGATTGGTGCTATTGCAGAAGAGGTAAATCAACTTCGTAAAGAACTGCCCGATACCGACACTATGAAGATGAACCTCGATAATGCATTTCTTCATCGCGGCAAAGTACTGGTAACGGCCAACAAGATTAACTATAGCTATAACAGCGTATTCCTTTGGAAGCAACATCTCGATTTTCATATCCGAAGCGGTGATCGAATAGCTATTAAAGGTACCAACGGCTCCGGCAAAACAACGCTAATAAAAATTATACTTGGAACGCTAGAGCCCGGTATAGGTACACTTGAGCGCGTTGATGTAAAAGCAATCTATATTGATCAGGATTATTCGTTGATCGATAATTCACTGAGTGTTTATGATCAGGCGCAAAAGTATAACACTATCAACCTGCAGGAGCATGAGGTAAAGATTCGTTTAAACCGCTTTCTTTTTCCCAGAGAAGATTGGGACAAGTCCTGTAAAGCACTTAGCGGAGGAGAAAAAATGCGATTGATGCTTTGCTGTTTAACAATAGGTAATCGTGCTCCTAATATGATTATACTCGATGAGCCAACAAACAACCTCGATATCCAGAATCTTGAAATTTTAACAAACGCTATTAATGAATATCAAGGAACATTGATTGTGGTTTCACATGATGCGAGCTTTTTGAAACAAATACAGATCGAGAGATATATAGAGCTATAATCCTGATCTTATGCCAGGGGATTAATCCCCTTGCATCGGATTATGAGTAAATTTTCTAATAAAACATGCACAAGTCGAATCAATGGGAGGGTTGTTTTTATATTTGTGTAGATAATGTTTTTTGTTTTGCGTAAGATCCTAACCTTGTTACTTGTGGTCTCCATGGCCGGTAGTCCCTTCGTTGTGTTCGCTCAGCAAGAGGCCTCCAATTGGGTTTTTGGCGTTGGAGGAGGACTTGATTTCTCCTGTTCTACCCCTCAATTTTACTCAACTCCATTTGATGGATTGGAAGGCGGAGCTGTTATTTCTTCGGCTGATGGTGACTTGCTCTTTTTTACGGATGGTAATGTTGTATGGAGCAGGGACTATCAAATTATGCCGAACGGTCACGACTTGGGAGGCTTATGTGCAGGTTATGGTAACTATGCATCATCTACTCAAAGTGCCCTTATTATTCCACATCCGGGAGAATCTAATCTATACTATATATTTACAACAGACTGCACGGAAGATGGTTTTGCCGCGGGGTTGCGTTACTCGGTTGTAGATCTGTCTCTAAATGGCGGCATGGGTGACGTAACACAAAAGAACAAGCCTCTGGTTGCTAATACAGAAGAAAAAGTAGCTGCCGTCTTTCAGTCAAACGGTAAAGATGTATGGGTTCTGACACACGGAGTGCAGTCCAATAAATTTTATGCATTTTCCATCACAAGTGCAGGACTTAATACAACTCCGATAATCTCTTCCATAGGCCAAAGTCATCCAGGCGGTAGGGGATACATGAAGTTTTCTCCCGATGGCCAGCGGCTTGCTGTTGCTTGCTTTCTCTATGGCTACAATAACGATGGTATACCGTTGGAATTATTTAAGTTTAATATCTCTACAGGTCAGGTTACATCGGATTTTGTTATACCTACAGGGACTGAGGTTATTTATGGAGTTTCATTTTCTCCCAACGGCAGAGTACTATATACATCTTGCGCGTGGGGATGTTCAGGAAGTCTCATTCAACAGTATAATTTGGATGCAGGTACACCACAGCAAATATATGATCAACGCTATACCATTCGGGATACATATGTACAGGGAGGCATGCAATTGGCGAATGACGGCAAACTTTATTTTTTCTCAACGAACTCCACAAAAGTGGAAGAGTATCTGGGAGTGATTATGTATCCTGATAAAACCGGTAATGCTTGCGAGCAGATATCGAATTACGTTGAACTTCCTTGTTGGACCGGTGTGACATATGGCGTTCCTAATTTTATTGAATCATATTTCAGAGAGCAGGTAACTAATGGTAATTGTATGCAAAAAAATGAAAGCTTTGTTGAGAATTTTGATTTTGGTATATCATCAGATTGTCATACCCGTAGTGTTTTCTTTGATAATAAATCTTCTGTTATAGACGCGGAGTTATCCAGACCAACCTTGTTCTACTCGTGGCTTATTAATTTTGGTGACGGAGCAATACATTGGTCACGAGTACCTGAAGATGCTACACATACTTATGCTACACCTGGTACCTATACAGTAACATTGTCAGTTTCGAGTGCTGGTTGTGTGATATATTCTATGCAACAGCTTGTGACTATCGGAGCGCCCTCTCCTAAATTTAGTTATAAGCAGGACTGTAAAACACTTGCTGTCAATTTTAACAATCTAACAAGTGAGCAAGGTGAGGCCTATACCTTGCATTGGGATTTTGGAGATAACAGTATTGATAACACTAGTGACGCAAAGAATCCAACACATAAGTATGCTATACCAGGGAAATATGCGGTTACACTGACAGCTACAAATGACTGCGGATCATCATCAACCCAAATGGAATTTCAGGTGTACGAACCACTTTCGGTATCATTGGGACCAGATACCGCGTTTTGCTTTGAAACAGATTATATATTGAAGGTAGCTCGACAGCCTAAGGCTTCCTATCGATGGAGCACAGGTGATACGTGGATCGATATTAAAGTTACTACTCCTGGAGAATACTCAGTGATAGCGAGCCGAGATGGCTGTGTTGTTTCCGATGTAATCCAATTGAAGTATGAAGATTGCGATTTGTGCAGTACAGTTGTCAAGGATTTACAACTTGGCAGCGATACTACTATCTGCGAAACGGATCTTATTCATCTTGGTGTGGATAAATCTGTTAAAGGAGAATTTTTATGGAGCAATAGTCAAACAGAGCATGGTATTGATGTAACCGAAGCAGGCAAATACTGGCTTACACTTATACAAGGAAATTGCCAGACATCGGACACTGTAACAGTTGATATACGGGACTGCACTGTATGTGATGTATTTATACCGAACGTGTTTACGCCCAATATAGATAGTAAGAATGATGTTTTTGCTGTTGATGTTAGATGCGAGCACTATGCCTTTAGATTGACTATATATAACCGTTGGGGCGATAAATTAATTACTGTTTATGAGCCATCCTGGAACGGGCGCATCGGAAATGAATTTGTCTCCCCGGGTATATATTACTATGCCGTGCAGTATTCGTTTACGGGGCCGCAATCACGGGTAATTACTCATCAGAAAAAGGGTTGGCTACATGTGGTCCGTTAAACTTCAGCGAATGTTCAAAGAGTTAATCTCCTGGCAATAGATGTTGCCTGTTTGTAAAGCTGATATAGTTTGTTAGCAATCCTCTTATTTGTTCAGCAGCCACTGGGTTGGCGGAATGAACTTTGAATGTTAGTTTGCTCAAATCTAATCCTGATTCATAGACCAACCATTTGGCGGCAGCGTATCCATCGGGAGCCACTTCTCCATTTGCATCCAGTCCTAAATCGTTATCAAAGCTGATGAATTCAGGTAGGCCATGCTTTTGTATATGGGTTACAAATTCATTAAAGCTTCTCACAACGTCAAAGGTGTGTACAACGGAATAGTCATAAACCATATCAACAGTTCGCAGGTCGTCCAGGAATAGCTTTTTCATAATGATTATTTATAGGAATCTGCCAAACACCTCAGCAAAGGGGTCGCGCCCTACTATTGTATAGTAAAATAAACCACCGAGCCAACCGTGAAACAATCCTAATACGTATACATTTCGATGGCGCAGGTAAATATAGGTGTATAACAAGGCGAGAACGAACGTGCCCGCAATCAACCAGTAGTCTGGATAATGTACCAATGCAAAAAGTACTGCGGTGATAGTTATGATGAAAGCCTCGCTCGTACGATTTACTTTCAGGTGTTGTAAATTGCCTGCCACCAGACCGACAACAAGGAATTGCTGGATCGTGCCCCATGCTGGATATAAAATAAGAATGGGAATAATATGCCAGCTAAAGTTTATACTGTGACGCTGATAACCTATGATGAAGAATATAGCAATCGCAATTACTCCAAAAGGCAAAAGCTTGCGTGCCACTGTTCCAAAGTTATCTGTACGAAAGCCCCAATAGGCGAGTATGCCTTTTACCCGTTTGCTCTGATTTATAACATAGATCGTCCAACCAATGATTGCTATCGCTATAAAGGGAAGTTGCCATTGCGATATATCCATGAAGATAATTTTGCCGATGCCCATCAGGAGTACGGCCGTTATTTCATATTTCCTTCGTTTATCCGAAATGAAGTGTTGAGGATCAGAGAGATTTTGTTTCATGGTGTTTGTCTATAGGCAACTATAGCAAATATAAATCTGAATCATTAATATCTAGCAGGGTATTAATTCCCCTGCTATTGATAAAAATGAATACAATCTACCTCTTAAAATCGCGGAATTTGATTTTCGCTACAATTCGCTGACCGTGACGATTAAACAAATCGACTTTAGGCTTCATGATGAGACCTTCTGCGATGTGCTTTTTATCATGTGCAATGATAGAGGTGTAACCTTTCTTTACAAAATCTACTGCTTCTATCAGTGTACCGGTACCGATAATTGGTACGATATCTATTTTAAATTTGTTAGCAATGTCTTCTACGTTTTCGCGGGACAGCCAGAAGTTACCGACTTTTACATCGAACAAAATAAAATCAGTACCCTGAGTGATGTAACGACTACCATCCTTCTGGATTTTGTTACCGTAGCCTTCACCGTATATACATACTTCGGTTGCATCAGTAAAGATTTGTTTCATAGTTTCTGCGGTAAATTTCTGTTGCAGTACATTTAGCAGGAAGGTTGGTATATGTGCATCATCGGTTTTTCCTCCGAAGCGCACTTCACCACCATTCCACATGATGCGAATGTTTGTACCATCAATTTTTTCGGTCCAGGTCCATGGAATATCTTTCAGTGTTTCAAATTCCGGTAACGCCCAGTGGCCTTCCATCAGTTGTTTAAAGTTGGTTTCAGGACTGCGCAAAAACACAGTCTGAATCTTGTGGTATTCTTTCATTAGTTTATTCAATAAGAGTGTTAATAATTGTATTAGGTATAGCGAATGATATATGCGTTCAGAAAAGACATGGCAGCGCCACTCCGATGTGTTTTCATCAGACGATATATACTTTTACTATCGTGGAGAATAAAAAAAGCCCCGGGTTGGTTTACCAGGGGCTTGTATGCATCAGCAGTGTGATGTTTTATCTATACATATACCCAGGGTAAATCCCAACAGCTCTTCCCGTTAAATACGAGGCGTATTTAGGGAGCGTATTTTGGTTTGCGATGTTTACTCCTGGTTTCATTTTAGTTTTAATTTTTATCGTGTTGCAAATATAGTATGAGTTTTTGATGTTGTGGTATAGTATTCCTGTATTTTTTTATGATGATTGTTTTGATAAAGGCCCTGACACTCGGGGCTTTCTATTTGTATAGGCTCAATTCAACCTAAACTCCTTCGGAGACTTTCCCATCTTCGCCTTGAAAATTTTTGTAAAGTAAGAAGGATGTTCAAAGCCGAGGTCGTAAGCGATTTCGCTTATTGATTTATCTGAACCCCAGAGTAATGATTTGGCTTTCTCTATTAACTGAAGGTGTATATGCTCCTGCGTGGTTTTTCCGGTGTAGCGCTTTAGTAAATCTGACAAGTAATTAGGAGAGAGGTGTAACTGCTCAGCAAAATACTTTACATCGGGTAGACCTGTATTTATAAGTGTGTCTTGCGCGAAGTAAGCCAGGAGTGCATTTTCAAATTGTTGTACTATATCGTGGTTTACTTTGACGCGTGTAATGAACTGGCGGTCGTAAAAGCGATTACAGTAGTTTAGCAGTAGTTCGATGTTGCTTACAATAAGCGCATGCGAGTGTTTGTCGATATTCTGAGAGTATTCGCGTTTTATGTTTTCGCCACAAGTGCGTAGCATTGCTTTCTCATCGTCAGATACGTGCAGTGCTTCGTTGGCATCATATTGAAAGAATGAATACTGATGTATTTTTTTTCCGAGGTCGGTTTTGTGGAGCAGATCTGCGTGGAAGAATAATCCCCAGCCTTCGTTGTATGCAATATAGCGTTGTGTAGATATAGCCTGACCCGGAGCCGTAAATACGAGCGTACCTTCATCGAAATCGTATTGCGATTTGCCATACTTCATAGAGCCTTTTAACTGCTTGAGATATACTGAGTAGAAGTGAATGCGGAAAGGTGTTTCTTCCTCCGGAAAGTTGTTGCGATTTATTTCGTCTAAAGAAACAAATGAGACCAGTGGATGCTTGGGTCCCGGACAGCTATACAGCTTGTGCAGGTCGCTGATGGTGTATATATCTACAAAAGTATTTGGCATATTGACATGTCAAAGATACGCAATAATGTTTCTGAATTTATTTACTGTTGTTGAGTATGCACTTCTTATAGGTACATACCCCCGGCTACTTCAATACGTTGTCCGTTTATCCATTTAGCATCATTGGAACATAGAAATGCTACTACGCTTCCAATGTCGTCAGCTTGTCCAATCCGCGGCAGCGCTGTGATTGCTTTTATATGCTCTTGTACTTGAGGTGTTTCACGAAGTAGGCCGCCATTAAAATCGGTAGCGATGGCGCCTGGCGCTACTACATTAGCACGTATATAGCGTTGTCCTAATTCTTTAGCTATATACTTGGTGAGTGTTTCTACTCCTGATTTTACACTGGCGTATGCGCCACTGCCGGGATTTGTAAAGCGTGTTAAGCCGCTGGAGATGTTTACAATGGCACCGCCATCGCCGATATAGGGCAGGGCTTTTTGTGTAAGGAAGAATACACCTTTTAAATGTACATTCACAAGTTCATCAAACTGCTCTTCTGTCGTGGCTGCAAGCGATGGTACAGTTATGCCATGTCCTGCGTTGTTGATAAGAAAATCGAAGCGTTCTGATTGGAATCTATTCTTTAAGGATGTCAGTAATGTAGCGTAAAAAGTATCGAAGCTTTTCGTGTCACCGGTGTTGAGTTGTAAAGCTGTGGCACGTTGTCCGGTTTGTTCGATAGCAGCTACAACAGAAAGTGCTTCGTCTTTCCTGGAATTGTAGGTTATGATTACATCGTTACCGCGTGCAGCCAGGTTTAAGGCTATATCTTTGCCAAGGCCGCGACTTCCGCCAGTTACCAAAGCGATTTTTGTTATGTTCGTTTTCATATTGTTTTGTTTTTAATTACGATGTAAAGGTGCACACACGCCTCGTGACGGATTTATATCTATCTACGCATTGCTTATACTTTTCCCGGTTTGGTTTGCGCGCAGATTTTGCAGGTTGACGCAGAGCTGGATTTGCAAAAAGATGCTATATTGGCTAGTGTAGGATGGTTAAATGTTGGCTTAAACTAATCGGAATTAGTACTTATGAGCTATATAGAAGATATTCGGATTTATGATCGCAAGGAGGATAAATTTCGTTCCGTGTTAACGAATTGTGTTTCTCACATGTTCAAGCGTATTTTGAAAAGTAAACTCAGAACACCAAACGTCTTTATTTTTTCGATATATCTGACGGATGATGAAAGTAAACACTTAAGTTACTATCACTATGGAGGTTTTTTGACTATTGATTATTTCTTTGATCCAGATGTCTACCAGGAGAGTAAAGATGTTTTTGAAAGAAAGAAAATGATTCTCGATATGATTCGTAATGCGCTGCTTCACGTGGCTTCTTGCGAAAACTGGGGAACTGATATTATTTTAGACACGTATAATACATGCTTAGCGAGCGAAATAAAAAATGAATGGTGGTTTAAAGGAAAACCGATTGCTTCACCTGATAGAAGACATTATATCGGTATGTATACCGTGTATGATTTTAGTCGGTTTGAATACTGGCTCGTACTGTTTGATAAGGCCAAAACAGAATTGATACGACACTTAGTATACAAGGATCGTGCAGAAATTTTTGTAATTTCTCATCTGTCATGGCAGGATCGTGAGCATATTGTATACAAATTTGGCGGGCCCCAAAAGTTGTTTATATATAGTATTGATGATCTGCTACAATCGCGTGTTGCCGAAATTCCTGAGAAGATACATTTGATGTTTAAGTAAACAATAGGACACGCAAATGTAGCTATCAGGTCAAGTGTAAAACACAATGTTACTCATTCCTTAAACTCTTCACCGGGTTCTCCAATGCCGCTTTAATAGATTGGTAGCCTACCGTAACCAGTGCAAGTGTAATGCATAGCGTTCCTGCGAGTATAAATATCCACCATTCTATGTTGGTTCTATAGGTATAGCCTTGAAGCCATTGATCCATAGCATACCATGCGATGGGTGTACCAATCAATATCGCGATAGCTACGAGTGTTGCAAAATCTTTGGAGAGAAGCGCGGTAATGCGAAGTACAGATGCTCCCAAAGTTTTTCGGATGCCAATCTCTTTTATTCTGACTTCAGCCATATAGCTGGCGAGTCCGAATAGTCCAAGACATGAGATGAAGATCGTTAGTATAGTGAATACCGAAGTGAGTGATGCGGTGCGTTCGGTGTCTTCAAATTTCTGTGCGTAGTCATCATCTGAAAAATGAAACTCAAAGGGATATTCAGGATTATACTTTTGAAAGAGTGCTTGTATACCTGAAATGGCTTGCTGTGGAGCTATATCTTCTCTCAGTTTGATGTGGATTACATTAAATCCGCTTCCTTTTTCTCCTTCAATAACGAGGGGCTTTATAGTTTGATAAGGTGATCCGGTGATAAAATCTTTTACTACGCCAACGATATGATACTCGGTACCATCCGTTTCGGTTACTCGTTGACCAATCGGGTCTTTAAAGCCAAATGCCTTCGCTGCCGCTTCGTTGATGAGCATGGCCGTTGAATCGGTCGGGTATTTTTGAAGATCCATATCGCGACCTTGTATCAATTGAAGTGATGCAGTTTCCACCAATCCTTCGTCAGCCGACATTCGGTCAAAGTCGGTTTTGTCTTCCGGATTTTTACCTTGCCATTGCAGGTCCCACGTGTCACTCATAATCATGCTCATGGGCGACAGCGTTTTGGTTACGCTTGAAGCTATACCGGAATTGATGAGCTCATTTTTTAACGGTGTATAGTTCTCGTAGAGATCGCCTGTCATCCAATGATATACCAGTGGTGTCGCATTATAGCCGCGATCGCGTGTTTGCGTATAGCGTATCTGTTGCACCACTACCATGGTCGCTATAATCAGCACGATTGCAAATGTGAACTGTGTAACGACCAGTATCTTTCTCGGGTTGATGCGTGCAAAACTTTTTTTGAATGTGCCCTTTAGCACCGTAACAGGTTTAAAAGACGAAAGGAAGAATGCCGGGTAACTGCCAGCAATAATACCCGTGATAATCGTGAAGGCAATCAATGCTATCCAGAAATATAGTTGTGTAAAAGGTACTGAAACGATTTGGCCAACGAGTGTATTAAAGTAAGGTAACATGAACTGCACCAACACAACGGCTATAGCTGCCGATATACCGGCCAGCAAAATTGACTCGATTAAAAATTGTCCTATCAGCAATGTTTTATCAGCACCGGCTACTTTTCGTACACCAACTTCTTTTGCCCGTTTTTCACTCCGCGCGGTGCTTAAGTTCATGAAGTTAATGCAGGCTACCAGTAGAACGAATCCACCAATAATGGCGAATAGCCGTACCGTTTCTATTCGTCCTCCGGCAGATTTTCCATTTTCAAATCGTGAGTATAAATGCCACTGACTGATCGGGTGAAGTATAATTTCTTCTTTAACAAGCCCTTCGCTGTGACGAATGGTGACGTCTTTTATCTTTTCGCTTACGGATGCAAAGGAGTGCCCGGGCTTGAGTTGGACATACGTAAATATACCATTGTTCGCCCAGTTTACTTCGTCATCGTTTGTGCGTTTCATGTACCCCCACGACAATATATACTCAAAGTCGAAATCGGTATTGGGCGGCAGGTCTTTCATAACACCGGTTACACGGTATAGCTCATTATCGATTTTAATCTCTTTTCCCAATGCATGAATGTCGTCAAACATTTTGAGCGCCATTTTCTCTGTTACAATAATGGAGTAACTATCGTTGAGTGCTGTGCCGGGATTACCTTCTAATAGTGGAAAGGTAAATATCTTCAGGAAGGAAGGATCTGCAATAAGTGCTTTTGTTGATATTTTACGATCGTCTACAACCGTAACAAACCACCGGCTAAAGGTTCGTGCTACATCTGCTACATCTTCATACTCTGCTTTGAGTGTTGGGCCAAGAACCTTTGGTGTATACGGCCAACACTCAATCTTGTCGTTCATCCGGCCTTTGTTCCAGGCCTGGTATATATCTGGGCGATTTACATGAAAGGTATCGAAACTTACTTCATGGTCTATCCATATAAAAATTATGATCGCTGTTGCCATTCCCACGGCAAGCCCGGAAATATTAATGAACGAGAAGCCTTTGCTTCTGATGAGATTCCGGAGTGCGACCTTAAAATAATTTCTGAGCATGCGTGAAAGTTTATGACCTATTCAGGAATGCACTTGCAAAGCATATTCCAGAATGAAACCCATTTTCTTGCTTGCATTCCAAGAGTATAAACTTATAACATGTCCGGAATTGAAATAATGTGAACGGAAATGGAGTTTAATAGACATGTTAGGACTGGCTTTCTCGGCATTGCCTGCTTATTGATTCCGCCTGATTATTCAGCCATCAATACGTTGCAACGGTGGGGTACACTAAATGTATTGCTTGTGGATAAATAGTATTATTTTTCCAGCCGATATTTGCTGTTCTTGAGTTTTAAAAATCTCTTTTCAAAGATCTCGTACGACATCATTGCACTTACAATACAAAACGCCAATCCTAACAAATTGTTTATATAGTAATTGTCCGTTGGCCGAATGTGATAAACCACCAATAGCGCTAAAAGATGAAATATATACAACCCGTATGAGATCTTTCCCAGATAACATATTGGCTTGAGAAATAGTAGTTTTTGCAGCCATTTCAATTCGCTGTTAATTGCCAATGTTACTACTGAAAAAGAAAACAACCCCGCACTGGTATAGGAGATGAAAAAGAGAATGTTGCTCGTGCTTACGTGGGGCGTCATAATTATTCCGCACAGACTTACAGCAAATATTGCTAAGAGAAGTATAGTCGGTATATCTTTTAATCGGTTATAGTAATATGCCATTAAGGTTCCTGCAATAACAGACTCAAAGTGTGTTACCGGCAGAACCCATATTGCCGGGTGACTTGCTTGCGCGTGTATAAAAAGAAATCTGGAAAGTAAGCCTGTCGCAATAATGCTGATGAGTAGAGCTTTGCTCGTTGCCTTCTTTAGACGCGATGCAAACATTACGACAAAAGGAAGTACAAGATAAAATTGTTCTTCGTACGAAATAGTCCAAAGGTGGCCCGTTGCAGTGTGTGGATTGTAGCCATGTATAGCGGTAGCTATATTATCGGTGAAGGTAGTCAGCGTTACGAAGCGGAAAAGATTTTGCTCAGGTTTGAATACAAAAAACGAGATGGTAATTATAAAGATAAGGTATGCGAAGTATAGCGGCCATATTCGCAGCATCCTTCGCATGTAGAATTTAAAGAGACTGATTTGGTTGCGTGTTTGTATTTCGATAAGCAACAACCGCGTGAGAAGAAATGCCGACAGGCAAAGGAAGATATCGACACCTACCCACCCCATCTTTTGCAGACCCGACATGGCTGCAACACCGGCAACATTTGTATGGTGTATAAATATTAAAATGAATGCAAGAAACCGGACGGAGTCCAGTTGAGGTATGTATACAAATGAAGAGGCAGGTGATTTACTTTGATTCATCGGTCCATGTAAATGTACATATAGTCTCTATACTTTGGTTTGAGTTACAATGATTTAGCGCCCCAACGTTTTGAGATGTACATATTAATGCACTTCATCCACCACTTCCTCCAACGTCTCAGCTTCAAATAGTTTCTCCCATCGGCCGTTTCGTTTGCCTTTTGCTTGTTTGCTATAGGGTGTAATTTCATCGTATTGCGTGTCGACAACCAGCTTGCCGCTTTTGTTGATGAAGCCCCATTTGCCGTTGCGTTTTACAGCAGCGTGTCCGTTGTAAAATTCAGTGGCATCGTCCCATTCTATGGGTATAACTATTTTGCCGAGCTTGTTGATGAAGCCGGCTTTATAGGCATCGGTATTTCCTTTTAATACCAGCGCATAACCCTCTGTGAATTTTCCGGGCATAAGGCCTACAGGAGCGCGAAGTATAGATTTGCCGGTCTTGTCTATATATTCAAAAACTTCACTGCCCACGACCTGCACCAGCGCAAGGCCGTCACTGAAATCTTCAGCGTATGAAAACTTGATCGGTATAACAAGTTTTCGTGTTGCATTGATGTAGCCGAACTTCTCATCTTTCTTTACCCGCACCATTTCGTGTGGTGCAGAGATGTCACCGATAAAATCATATATGGCAGGACAAACCACCACGCCTTTGGTGTTGATTATACCGTAGTGATTATCTTTCATTACTTGTGCGAAACCTTTGTAAAAAGGACCTGCCTCCTGCCACTGAATGGCGCTGATCATAACACCTGAATCGACATGCTTGTATCCAGTGAGCCCGTTGAGTGTTAGGCGAACAATTCCTTCGTCTGATACATTGGTAATTTTATCGTACTCCAGCGAAATAACGTAGGCACCTTTGGCGTTAATCATGCCCCATTTCGATTTGTACTCTACACGCGCTTTGCCTGCAAAAAAATCATCGACATAATCCCACTGCGCAGCTGCAACGGTATCCCTACTGCTGTTAATAAAACCATAGAGACTATTCTTCCTGAATCGTTGGAGGCGGTCGGTTTGTTGTTGCTGTGCGAAAGAAGTTGAGTGAATGATGAATACGAAGAGAAAAAGTAAAACGATCCGATACATGTTAAAAAATGGCTTGTGCTGAAGTTAAGTTGACGTTAAAGCAGTAAATATATCGTCTTGATAATTTGGCTGGTAAATTTTTATATGCCGAAGTCGGTGGGTTTTAAGTTCGGTCGTTTTCTAGTGCGAAAATTTAATTTAAGCACAAGAAAAACAAAAAAAAGCCGCGCACTGTGTGGTCTTCTTCATGAAGGCAAATTAAACAGACTATAACATATACTCAGAAGCAGAGGTATTTCCAACATTGTCTGTAACCACTACTTTGATCCTGGCACCAGCCATAGTGGTAAGAGCTTGGATGGTAACGTAAGCTCCAGTTTACAGAACCTTTTAAGAGCGTAGCAGCGCCCGATTCCAGTATAGTGCCATCGGCTTGTGTGATGGTGGTAACAATATTGGCTTACACTCTGGTCTGATCGAATCTATCCAGAATTCTTCACAATAATACCAATATCTCCGGCATACGTTCGAAACTGAAAGAGTTGATCGGAAAGGAGCCAGAATCTTTTCTTTTTGCCGTTCTTAAAATGAATTTTGAAATATTGTTCTTCTATTCTGTCGCTCGGGTGTATTTGAAATAATATGTAGTCTATGTTTGATAGTTTGTATATTCTGTTCTTCCGAAAAGATAATGCGGGGAATATAATCTTCAGCTTGTCGGGGTAAAGGTATATAGTTTTGTACATCGCCCGGAAGTACACGTAAAAACCAACGGTATATATCAGCTCTACATATAGGACTTCTTTGTAGAAGGAGTCGTGCGGAGCAACCAACCCAATGATGAAAGCATTAATGAAGTACCAGGCAAGCATTTGTCCCCAGGGAGATCTTACAATTTTTACTTTGTACGAAGAGGGCCGGGGAGGATAATCTATTGTAGACACGACATCAGATAATTATAGTTGCTTTACCGGTTTGTTATATTGACGCTCACGGTTTTGCTCATACGACTATATTAGTCACTCCACCAGTTTCACCACTTCTTCTTCCTTCAATTTTCTGATGGCCATTTCGTGGGCAGAGAATTCTTTATTGCGTGGCCAGATGTGAAAGCCACCAGCGAACTGCTGTCTGAATTCAGACATAAGCTTGTTGAATGTATCTTCATCAATGCCCATGCCGGGATAGTAAACGTAATACCATTTGCCCCATATACCATTTTCATCGATCTGTCCATGGTAATCGATTTGATGCGTGCTATAGTGTTTCATAAAACGACAAGTCATGGAGGTAAGATCATAGTGACCTTCGAAGGTGAAAGCGCCAACGTCATCATGTCCGTTGCCTGAGATGTTACCGTTTATAAAGTCAAGCATCAGCAGCATTTCATGTCGCTCTTGGCTATGGTAATAAACGTAGAAGCCAGTCCAGTACCCGCTGGGGAGGTGTGGATGTTGCTCGTAACTATCGGGAGACTCGCGCATCGATGCTCTTTCGTTTAACTGGTTTTAAAAAATAACAGACTTCATTTGTGAGATAAACTCCCGCAGAATTTTAGTAGCCCAGATACGGAATTGCGTTGCCTGCAGGCTGTTAACCCGATAACCTACCGCGATGATGGCATCGAGATTGTACAGCGCAGTAAGATAATTCTTGCCATCTGCAGCAGTTATTTCCATTTTGGAAACAACTGAATCTTCACGCAGTTCACTACTATCAAAAATATTTTTTAAGTGTTTGCTTACGGCCGGAACTTCAACCCCGAAGAGTTCAGCCATTCTCTTCTGGGAAAGCCAGAAAGTTTCTCCGGCATAAAGCACTTCAATGCGCACGTTACCTTGAGGGGAACTATAAAAAATGATATCTGAACTTTGCGGTTTATCCATTTTGCGTAGTTAATTCTTTTTTGCATAAAAGACTATATCGTTGCTCTCCGCATCTCTGGATTGTAATTCTTTATGAAGTTTGCTTCCTAGGATAAAAAAATAGGCAACATTTCGTTTCGCTCTTTGCTATTGTATAGATATTGAACCCAGTCCAGTACCCGCTGGGGAGGTTTGAATGTTGCTCGTAACTATCGGGAGATTCAGGCATAGTAGTAATTACATCTGTGTTTAATGACAGTAATTTTTATACTATACATATTATGTGAAGGGTGTGATAAATTCCAACGCTTCAATTCTTTATTGTTCAATCAACAGCGAAGATACTTTTACATCCAGGTATTTGGCAATTTCAAATAGTGTAGCAATGCTTGGCTGGCTATCATTAGTGCACCAGCGTGATACTGTGCCGGGTTGAACATTCAAATAATCTGCGAGCTCTTTATTGGTCTTTTTCTTTTCTGCCAGTACGACCTTGAGCCGGTTATATTCAGGACTTGCTGTTTTGCTCATAGTTTCTTAAACGTTTCGAACAAAACTAAGTGTTTGAAAATTAGTGCTTTAAATGTGTTTTAAGCGCATATTATTATCATTAAAGTATTATTAATATCATTTATTGTTATTTATATGCTTATTGATGTTATATTTATGACAGTAAAGCATCTAAAAATATTTTATGACGACTAAATGTTGCCCATCAGAACTGCCTTATCAAAAGGAACTCATTCTTCAACTCCTCAAACAAGAGCTTAAGAGTTATAGATTCTTTAACGGCTTGCGCGAGGTTGGCCTTGATGATTCTTTCTATCATTCAGACTTCAGTTCGCTGGTTCTAACCTATATAGGCTTTGATGATGAAGAGAACGTAACCTATGATTTCTATTTCGCTTTACTTGAAAAGTATAGCACGTACTTCCAACCTAATGAAGAAACTGTAACGAAACTCGCTCTAAGTGTATATTTAGAACTTGTGCTAGAATTAAAAAGTAGGAAAGAACTCAGCCGGGACTAAGGTTCACATATACGCTGCCATCATTTCTTTCGTTTCTTTTTCTGTTTTTCAGCAAATTTCATCACCTCTTTTTGCTTTTCGTCAAGCAAAAAATGATAGTATTGATCGAGATTGTTCAGTGAGCTTGTTACTAATTCAATATCACTCTTAAACTCTCTCGATAATTGCGATTGGTAAATGGATTGTTTGATGTTCAAGTAATATCCGCGGAAATAAAGCCCATAAAGTCGTTGTAATTTTTCAATAAGAGTCATTTTCTCGTCATTGGAGAGGATAGAGTTTACCATTAACCTGGAAGCAAGAAACACAAACTGATCGTTTAAATATTTGATGAAAATATGTAAATCATTATAAAACGAATGTTGTGACGCATCCGCAATTACCTGCTGCATGAATGAATCTAAAATTGCTGGCTGTTGGTGTCTATTTCCATACACGCCTTGAATTTCCTTAAAGTCTTCCTTGAGCTCGGAATATAACTTGTAAACTATTTCTATTTCCGCTTGTTGATTTATAGCATTAAACTGAAGCTTGTTCGCTTTCACTTGCTCTTGAAAAGATACGTAGACTAAAATTGCCCCGACTATTGCAATAATTGGAGCTGTCATGCCATTAATGGCATCTCCAACTGCACCTTTTTCATGAAGATCCCAAGTAGTTGACCTTGCAGGCAACGAAAAGAGATAGACGGCAAGAAATAAGGAGCAGATGAACAGTAAAACCCCTGAGATTGTCTTCCACTTTAGTTCGTTTTTCATATTCCGATGCCTACAGATTTTGAGTCGAGGAAAATTTCTTTTTTGACATATTACTTTGCTGTTCTGCGCTTCAAATCTTTACAAAGCAACATGCAGACGAAAGAGGGCGTTAGTACCTAGTGGTTTCTAGAACTATTATTTATCAGGTTTCGATGATAAAAGATTTCTTAAACATAAAGAGAATGATATTAGTAAATTGTCAACCCTTCGTTGAAGATCTTGTTTACAAATTCGTAAATTGAATGTATAACTACAAGCAATGAGAAAAGCATGGATAGTTTTAACCGTTACATTAGAAAGTCCTCTTTCGGCTAACTTCCCTGCAATTTCCTTTGCGATGCTTTTGTTGAAAGCACAAAATAAAACGTTAGCTGTGGACATTGGAATGTGACGAGCACATTCCATGATAGTAGTTGTTTTTCCTGCTCCGGCTACAGCGTCTATGATCCCAATTCCATTACCTTGCTGAACAAATCTAAATATAGTTTGTTGCTCTGGAGTAAAGTTCATATTTATTATGATTTGCTAAACCAATCTTAGAGGTTTGACGTATTTCGTTTTATAAAAAACGAAATGGCTACTTAAGCAAGATTCAATTTCTCAAACAGAATTCTATTTCTTTCCTTTGAATCTCTAAGGACCTTATCAAAACTAATTATTTCAATGTACATATTATAGTTATCATTGAAAGAAAAATACCCATCACTATTTGGCAAAATTTTATAGCCAGCATCATCAGCGAATTCTTTTAATTTTTTAGTGAGATCACATACTATATATGCGTAGATAGGCGTGTTCTCTCTGAAATTAAATTCTCGCTCATTTTTGTCTTTTGCGTGACCCTCAATTATTTCTCTAGCGTATCGGTTTATCTGTAAAATTGGGTTTTCCAGATCGGTATAGTCATCTCGCATTGGCCTTTTAAATTCAATCAAAACAATTGAATGATATGGCTTATCATCATTAGTAAATGCGAAAGGTTTGTTAAATATTATTATGTCTGGTCGCTCAGCAGATTCCGACTTGGCGAGTTTAATTTTTTTAAACGATTTGTCTGACGCGAGATATTTATGATACGATAACTTTTCGTCCAACATCCATAGGTTATGGTCCTCGAATCCAATCTCGTCAGAAAGCTTTTGAAGTGGGAATATTAAACTATGGACAGCTTTTTCAGTGGCTTTCTTGTTTAAGAGTTTTTCAAAAAGATCAAGTACTAATTTTCTATGAACTACATACTCAGAAAGTTTTGCATTACCAACCTCTACGACTTTAGCGTAAAGTTCTTTGTGCTGTGCATTGAAAGCGTCTATATCGTCTTCGTTTTCAATAAATTTTAAAACTGTGTTAGTTTCCTTTTTTACATCGAGTTCTAACTCTTGTTGAATTTTAAAAACCTCAATCTCCATCTTTTCTTCTGATAATGTAGACGGAATCTTTTTAAGTTTATCAGATTTATACTTAAGGAGCTGCTTGTAACGAGGATGTTGCGAAACAAACTCTTTGACTTTAGTTATTCTTACTTCCGATAGCTTGGTAATTTGATCTTCAAATTCAGTATGTAAAAGATCGGTTATTTTTTTTCTAAGCTCCTCTTGAGTGGTTTCTCCTGAATATTCCAGATCGCTTTTCGAAAAGTTTATAGAAGTCCTCTCATCGTTGACATTTTCATCTAAGTATTTTCCCTCCACATAGACAGCGATAGAAAAATTCCCGTCTTTATCAACTAAGAAATTGTCGAGTTCAGGAATGTCTATTGACATTTTTTCTGATATCACTTCTCTATTATGTGCGCAGTAATGAATTTTGTTGTCGATCTTACTACTATAGAGTTTTACAATGCGTAGGGTAAATTTATTGTCGCGTATTGGAAGATTTTTATTTTTTACTTTGCCTCCGGTAAATACATTAAAAAGATCGTTCACTACTGTTGTTGTCCCCAAATCATTAATACGGATGCGAGCACAATCCGTAGCCACAAAGTATATAAATGCATGTTCAATAATTTTGAAGGCAATGTCCTCAGTTTTGGAATTGCACCACTTACGGTAATCGTCTTTAAGTCCTTTTAGTTTTACAATTGTATATCTATCAGTTGTCGAGTTGACTTTTTCCAGCGTGTGTTGTTCGATGCCTTTTTTAGTCGGTTCGAAACGGAACTTTCGAAGATTCCACTGATCATTCTCGTAGAATCGGCTTTCAATTTCTGCAGCTTGAAAAGCTCTTAACCAGGTAAAGCGACCTATGCCTTTACCTCCCTTTTTGTATGTCGAATGTGCGAAGTTAAATGACTCATAGTTAGCTTCCGTAAAGCCAATCCCATTATCGCGTACTACAAAGTCAACAATTTCAGGTAGAAGCTCTTGACCATCTAGTTCCAAACCCTTCTGATTTAACCTTATGATGTCAACATCCACGATACCAGGTTTAGTGGAACTACCTTCTTCAATTGCCTGAATAGAATTTATAATAGCCTCGTAAAGTGGAAGAAGGGTGTTGTTGTAAGCTAGCTTTTTCTCGTTGATTTTCCCCTTAATATCTATCTCCATGATTCTGTATTTTCAGAGTGCTATAAACTTATGCTAACCGAGAAGCCCAGTCGGGTTTAAGTGAATATTAGAACTAATATATTTCTTTGTAAATGTTGATCAAACTCTACAAGGCCTATATTTTCCGAATGTCGGATATAAATTTCCGAACAACTAGATTTTGCCTCCCAACAGATTACTGGCCTTCAAATTTTATTCCGTTCCCTGCCACAATAGCATGAAATAATCACGGGGTATAGGAAGCGTTAAGGAAGGCCTTAGGATCGCTATACCTAGCCTTTACCTTGCTTTTCGAAAAACAGCTCAAAAATCAGAAGTTTCTTTGGTGAGTCGGCAGTTTTGTTAGTACTTGGGCTCATGACTATAAAGGGCATTGTAACCGTATTTATACACCTGAGCGCAGGCTTTGCAGCCTGGTCGCAGCTGCTATGCGAAGAGGCGAATCTGCATAAGCTGATTATAGGTATAGATCATGTTCCTATAGTTGTGCGTGATCTGAATGAAGCAAAGACTTTGTTTTCCGACCACCTGAAGTTTACGGTGAAAAACGGCAGAGAGCATGAAGGTATCAGTAACTTCTTCGTAAAATTTCAAGACGGTACATATCTTGAGTTCATCACACCGTTGGATAGTTCATTCGCTATCGGCAACTACTATTCAAACTTTCTCAAGCACAGGGCGGGAGGAACCAGCCTTGCGCTATCCGTAAAGTCAGCAGACTCTGTAATGCTGTCGCTTCAACAATGCGCGGTGCCGTTCAAATCAAATGAGAATCCTGTGTGGCTAAGTGTTGAACCTTCAGGTTACGATTTGTTCTATATCGAATACAGAAACAAGACTTGGAAAGAGCGTGAAGTATATACAACGCATGCCAATCAATCGCTGTCGTTGAAATCTGTTTGGTGGATTTCAGAAGATCCTGCAAAGTATATATCAAATTTTACGAAGCTCGGTTTTGTCCATACAGGTGCGTCCACATATTTGGGTATTCGGGCACAGGTACTAAAAGCCGGGTCAAGCGAATTAATAGTGGTGAGTAGAAGAGACGGTGCCAGTATACTCGCCAACTTCAAGTCGGCTGCAGGGGAAGGTGTTTTTGGATTTACGGTTCAGGTAAAATCGTTGGCTACAATCAAGCAGTTACTCAAAGATCAAAACCTGGTCATTAAAGGTAACAGTATCATATACTATGTTAGGGATTACAATTTCTTCATTGTGTTTACTGAGTGAAATGAATGCTGTATCCTCCGGATAGATAGTTACGTTATTGGGGTAAAACTTAAACGATCATCCCCATGAAACCCATCAACCCTGACCGGTATAGCACGAACGATCATCAACGTTATTATAGTCAGCTAACCATACTACCGGTTTTAATACTCTTTATTTCATTGTTATTCAGTTCGTGTGGAGGCGCCTCAAACGGAAATGATAGTCTTCATGCCAATAGCAAAGCAGAAGTTAAAATAGGCAACCAGGTTTGGATGGTTCATAATTATGATGGCATCACCTTCAGCAATGGCGATTCTATACCACATGCAAAATCGGCTGAAGAATGGGAGCGAGCTGGTCGGGAAGGAAAGTCAGCTTGGTGTTACTATAAAAATGATGCAGGCATGGGAGGTAAATATGGACGTATCTATAACTGGTATGCCATCAACGATGCGCGCGGTTTTAGTCCGGAAGGGTGGCATGTGCCCACCAATGATGAATGGATAGCCTTGGAGGAGTTTGTAGGTACAGCAGAGGCTGGCCAGCGATTGAAATGTAGTGGCGATACTACCAGCGGATTCTGTGCGCTTCTCGGTGGGTATCGAAGTAAAGAAGGAGGCTTTTCGGGCGTTGATGAATTTACCTATATGGCCAGCGCCACCGAGCGCGATCAACAGGCAAATGATGCTTGGGGACGCGGTATACATAACACCAACAATTCCATCATGCGCTGCGGTCTATATAAAGCGCACGGCATGTATGTGCGACTTATTAAAGACTAATTAAAGTATATATATACTGATGATTACGATATCGATACTATAGCTAAAATGCTGTACACAATGCTGTGCGATCAACGCAGAACGAAATTTTTTAAACTACGTTAAAATGGTTATTTTTGAATATGGCCAAGAGGAAATCTAATAGCGACTTCCAATATTCTCATAATCCATTGGAAATGGAGCGCACGCTCGTTGCCAAAATTTCTGAGACGGGCAAAGAGCAACTGAAAAAGCGCAGAAAGGCAGGGTTGTCGTCATTTTATGCTAAAGAGGGAAAAATCGTTGAAGTATTGCCCAACAACTCTGAACTTGTACGACACACAATAAAATCCAAGTGGGTTGTTTTAAAGAAGGAAAAAAGATCTTTAAAACTTAAATGAGTCGGCTCCGTCTTATTGCCGGCCCAAATGGCTCAGGTAAATCTTCCATCTTTCAGCTTATTAAGGAGTTTAAAGAAAAGCAGAAGGTCATCCCCACAGGTCCATTTATCAACTCCGATCAGATCGAAAAGGAATTTAAAGACAAGGGCTATATTGAGCTTAGACTTTTTGGTATTGAATCTCCTCCGGCCTCGCTAATTTCCGATTACCTGAAAATATCAACGTTTAAAGATCCTTATGATGCAAAGGTAATCGTTGATCTTGTTGTGTTAAAAGATGGATATTTAAAACTAAAAGCAGAAAAGTCTTCACCATTAATTGGAATGATTGTGTCGGATTTGATAAGGGAATATCTTTTATCAAACGGTATTTCATTTACAATGGAAACAGTTTTCTCTCATCCAGACAAGCTTGAACTTATTCGAAAAGCTATTGCCAAAGGCTATAAGGTATATCTATATTTCGTATCTACAGAAGATCCGCTTATCAACGTGAAACGTGTTGAGGGACGTGTAGCTGCCGGAGGTCATGATGTACCTTATAATAAGATTATCGAGCGATATGAGCGAACAATGAATAATCTGTATGAAGCCGTGAAGCTTTCTTACCGCGCCTATATTTTTGATAACTCAGGAAAGACAACCGTTAAAATTGCCGAGAAGGATAAAGATGGAACGGTATATATCGAAGAATCTGTTCCTGAGTGGCTACTTAAATATCTCAAAATCTCCTAAGGAAAATTATTAGTCTAAAATTTAAATATGCTATGAAGCAGCACGATGATTTAAGTCGAACTAAGCGATCTTAACTTTGTCTGTGTTAGTCTGTCGGTTCCATCGGAGTATAATTAATTTCTAACGCTGCAGGGTTATCGAACCAACTCCGGCCAAATACATCAAATATCACTACCGCGAGAAGTTGTTTGATTTTTTGAGCATCCTTCAAATTACTGGCTTCAATACTTTTCACAAACCTTCTCTGTTCATCAACTTTGGAAAATCCAATTCTGCGAAGCCTCTTCTTCATGTACGGAAAAAGCGATCCCTTCTTATAGGACAGTCCAATACGTAGCAGATTATTTATGCATGCAAAATCAAAAACTAAAGCTTCGCTCTTGTTAAGGTGCAACCTGAAGCTTTCGATTGAGCCATCCAACAGAAGAAAAATGGCATCATCTATATGCTGAGTATCAAGGAGAGTATATTTTGAGTCTTCGAGTTTATCGAGTGCCTCATTTGTCTTCTTTATCTCTTCTGTAAGATGTCTGATGAGTTGTGGGGCATTGGTATACTTCTCCAATTGTTCTTCGAGAAAGACCAACTTTCGATAGTAGCCTGCACGTTCATCAAACCCGGGATCTCTTAAATTCTTAAGTGTGTGTAATCTGCCAGCAATATGACTATGTGCCTTTGCAAAGGCCTTCGCTTCCGAAAACTCCCATTGCTCAGCGGCTGTCTCCACGCATTTTTTTAAACGGTCCTTCTCCTTTTCGAGGTAACGAATGAGATCATCAAGATTATCAAGTTGGTCTTCAATGTTATCATCAGCTGTCATGGATATGAAGATATATAATTCTTACAAACAAAAGATAAGAAGCTGTGGAAAGACATTGTTCAGAGATTTATCCGAGTTGAATTACAGGATGTACTTTCTTATTTCTGTAAGAATAACTTTATTGATTCCACTTTTGCGTTTAAGCCGCTATACTTTTTGTTGTCGTCTATAAATTCAATTTCTACAAAGGGGTCCTTTTTTACCTTTTTCCAGGTGCCTGCTATAGTGTTGTTGAATAGTACCAGCGGCTTGAATATACCGTTGCCTATAAATGATTTGTCGATGTCGGCAGGGAATGCAACGTCTCGGCCTTCCGTATAGCCAACCATATATTCATCGTAAGGAGGAAGTAGTGCTGTTACTTTCTTCTTTTGATGTTGTGTGTTTTCGAAGTATAAATAATTCAACCCATCCACGGAAGTGCTCTTGAGGTCCGAGCCTAATCCTGATATTCCGAATGCTGCATCCGTCATGCTCAAACCGCTCCACCATGCAAAATCTTTTGCAGTAGCAGGACCTCTCGACTTGAAATATACCGATGCGAGTTTTACAAGTGCATCTTTACGGGATATATTCTCGGAAGGCGGAACTCGTCTGTCGAGGAGTGCATAGGTAACTTTGTTGTTCTTTCTTTCGCCATTGCAGATACGCATTTCCAACTCGGCCCGTATTAATATCTGTGTTATAAGTAAACTTTCTGCGTTGATTTTCTTTCTGGCGAGCCGATCGGTGAGATCTTCCTTTGTAAGGTTGTGGTCGCGGTTCAATTCAGCCTCTATAACCTTCCATGCTTTTTTAAACACACTGTCCGTAAGACCAACTTGTTTATCTATATACTGCGTTGCTTTCTTTACATTGGGTGACGACAGTTCCATCATCCAACGGATATCGTTAGCATGAACAAAGTGCCACGTTGGTCTGAGTATATGCGTGCGGATAATTTCGCCAGCGTTTATGCTCTTCTCTATAGCAGTATCGGAAGGGTTTTGCATGCGCATACCAACGGCCCACTTTGCCATGGAATAATCCTGCGACTGCATGGCTCCGAAATGAGAGACAACATCTGCGCAAGTGTTAAACTCCGCAGATGTTAATCCCTGATTGGTCAATCGTAATTCTATCAATTCCTTTACCTTCATACTAAGCTGTCTGTTGAGCAAAAACTTGTCGGAGGTCGTTCACAAATAAATCCGGAACTTCCATGGCTGGGAAATGACCACCTTTATCGTGAAATATATAGTGATCAGGTTCACCCGTGAAAGACATCAGTTTTTTAAAGAGCGATTTGTCTTCGTTCTTTGCATATACCGTCATAGCTGTGGGTACTTTGGGTGGAGTCCATTGGTTCGCTTCTTGTGAGGCACCATCGTCAGATCCCCAGTTAAAAGCCATGCTCATATTTTCATATAGTATCTCGGCACTGGAAGCGCCAATTTTATTGAACCAATATAGCGATACATTGGTGAGAATCTGATCGACAGGGATTGCATCTTCCGGTAATTCCTTTTCTTCGTCAGTCCACTCTTTATACTTTTCAATCATCCAACCCAGTTGTGCCACCGGACTATCAGACAACGCATAGGCTACTGTTTGTGGTCTTGTTGATTGTATTTCAAGATACGCTGTTCCGTTCTTTTTATACTCCTTCATGCGCTCGAGTCTTGGCTTTTCTTCCTCTGATAAAAACGAAGTGTCGGATGGAAACATACCCAGGCCTGCTACCGAGTAGAAGTCGGTATTCACGTGTGTGCCGATAAGTTTATGCGCTGCCAATGCCGACATGATACTGGTTATACCGGCACCCATATCACCACCGTGCACCGCGAACCTGGTGTAGCCTAATTGTTCCATCAAGGTGCTGAACGCTGCAGCAATGCGAAACATATTCCATCCTTTTTCTTTCACCGGTGTTGAAAAACCAAAGCCGGGAATGGAAGGTATAACTACATGAAAGCTCACTTCATTCTCGTTGCCCGGATTAGTAAGCGGTTCAATTACATTGATGAAGTCTGCGAAGGAACCCGGCCATCCGTGTATCAACATGAGTGGTGTAGCATTGGCATTGCCGGATTTTATATGAAGGAAGTGAATGTTCTGACCATCAATTTCGGTGATGAACTGCGGATACTTGTTGAGCAGTGCTTCCTGTTTTTTCCAATCAAATTTAGTGAGCCAGTAATCGGCCAGCTTTTTCAAATAATCTGTTGGTGCACCTTTTTTCCATCCTTCGTTGATCATTTCGTTGGGCCAACGGCTTTTGGTCAGTCTTTCGTTCAGATCGTTGATTTCGTTCTGGGAGATTTGAATTTTAAATTGTTTCATCGCTTTTGGGTTTTGTTAAGACAAAGTTGGTGCGAGATACCTCCGTGGAGCGATAACAATTGTTAATAAATACTATCTCCGGTTCCTGATCCTGCTTAACGAAACAGAAGTAATTCCTAAAAACGATGCTATATAATGTTGAGGCACGCGTTGCAGTATATGCGGGCTCTGCTTTACCAACTCGTTATACCTTTCCTCAGGACTGTTTTTAATTCGGGAGAGAAACAGCTTTTGGTAATACATCAGTCGCTCGAATGTCTGTTGCTCCAGTTCCTGCTTGATAAGTGGTGAGCTTTCTATCATGGTGAAGTAATCCTTCTTGCTTAATATGTGGAGTATAGAAGGTTCGATTGTCTCAATGGAAAATAAACTCGGCTCTTCATTCCGAAAACTCTCGGCAGATGAGACACCTTCTCCTTCAAAGAAAAACTGGAATGTTATATCCTTTCCGTCTTTATTGAAGGACAATCTTATACAACCTTTTTCAATGTAAAACATTCGTTCTGAAGTCTGGCCCTCCTTTAATAGAATTGTTTTAGCGGGTAGCTCTTCGCGTTTAAAGAAGTGCCTGAACCGTTCCCATTCGGCATTAAGCTGTTCACGTTCCTTTACCATGGTGGAAATTATTAATTAAGTAGGGAAGTTGAAATAGCTGGGGAGTCGGGGAAGTCAGGAAGTCGGAAAGTGAAAAGCTTGTTTACTATACTCATCTGGCTGAATATATAGATGTATTTAAAAAATGATTAATCAGGTATACATCTCTCAACCACTGTTCTAATACAAGAAGATCGTTATAGCATATATTACTGCCTCCGCTTATACAATTTTACTATTTCGAACCAAAGCACCGACACAACGCCTGTTAACACAGCTCCGAACGCCTGGCTAATGGAAAGGGTTGTGAATTGAAAGAAGGCAGAAGCTGGTTCAATGAGTATGAAACATATAGTCAATATTGCAGTTATAGCGATGATGGCAGGAACCATTGCATTCTTATACCGGATGGTTGTCACTACCGAGTAATAAAATGATCTATTCACAAGTGTCAGGAAAATATTCGCTGCTATCAATGTAACGAACACCATTGTGCGTGTAACGGCTTCGTTATTGAATTGGTGCCGGGAGTATTGGTATATAAATAGAATGCCAATCGTTATTGCAAGGCCTTGTACAATACTTACGCTTAATTCGCGCCAACTAAAAAATGTATTGGTCAACGGTCGTGGCTTCTGTATCATTACATTTTTTTCCAGGGGTTCATTTTCGTAAATGATAGAACACGTTGGTCCCATGATCAATTCCAGGAATATGACATGAACAGGAGTGAAAATCGAAGGATAAGCCCATCCCAGAACGAGTGGAATGAAAACTGTTAGAATGATGGGTATATGAATCGAGATGATATATTGAATAGCTTTCTTTAAGTTCCCATATATCTTCCTTCCCATGGCAATGGCGTCAATCATTTTTGCCAGATCGTCATCAGTCAGTACCAGTGAAGATACCGCCTTGGCAATCTCCGAACCTTTTTTTCCCATCGCGATGCTGATGTGTGCCGCTTTCAGGGCAGGCCCGTCATTTACACCATCACCTGTCATGGCTACTATATGACCATTCGCCTTCAACGCATCCACTATTCTAAGTTTGGCCTCGGGAAACATTCTTGTGAAGACGTTATATTCTAATACTTTCTTTTTTAATTGATCTGTTGAAAGATTCATTAGTTCATCACCACTCACAGCTTTTTCATAGCCGCGGAAATTTACCTGTCGCGCTATCGTTGCTGTAGTAGCTGCATTGTCGCCCGTAATTATTTTGATCTGTATACCAGCCTGATAAAATGAGTTGAAAACATCTTTGATATTTTCTTTCGGAGGATCGTAAAATGCCACCAGGCCAAGAAACGAAAATGACAATTGCTGCTGCTCTTGGGGAAATTGCAATCCTGCAAAGTTACTGACACCTACACCAAGTACTCTGAAGCCCGCGCGAGTCAGTTGATCCAGGGCGGTTATGATACTAGTTTTTTCCTGAGTTGTGAGCGATGATACTTTCATCATGGCTTCCGGTGCTCCTTTAGCTGCGATAATTCTTTTACCATTGGTATCCTCGAAAACATGCGTCATCATGGGTGGCCTGCCTCCCAACGGATATTCATGAATCATCTTAAAATTACCTCGCTCATCTGTTGCTGCAGTGTGTTGATAAGCGTCATGCAACGCCAGCTCCATCGGATCAAAAGGAATAGGTTCACTAGCCCACATGGCTGCAGCAATGATCTCATGTACCTGAGGTTCATTCTCTATATCATGTATCAAACCTGTTGACAAGGAAAAAACCTTTGTGAGTTTCATCCTGTTTTCGGTAATGGTACCTGTTTTATCAAGGCAAATAATCGATGCACTTCCGAGTGTCTCAACCGTTGATGTATTCTTTACAACTACGCCCAGCTTCATCAACCGCCATGCACCCAGCGCCATAAACGTTGCAAATGCAACCGGAATTTCCTCCGGAAGAATGCTCATGGCCAGTGTCAGTGCCTTCAGCAGACTTCCCAACAAATCATACGACTGAAAAAAATTAATTGACCAGATGATCATAAAAACAACAGTGCCTGCGACTGCCATTTTTTTCACGAAGCTGCCTATCTGTTTTTGAAGAGGTGTTTCTCCTTCCGCTATTCCTTCTATCGTCTTACCAATCTTGCCGAGAGCCGTGGCAGAACCAATTTCTGTCACTACACAAATGGCGAGTCCGCTTGTAACCAGACTTCCTTGTAATACTTTATCGTTGGTTGTATTGTCTTTTTCAATTGGAAGAGATTCACCTGTTAGTATAGATTCATTTACAGCAAAGTCATTCGATTGAATAATTTTTCCATCGGCTGGTATCGAAGTTCCTTCTTCGATGATCATGTAGTCGCCCTGTACCAATTCCTCTTTCGGAATGATTGAAATTTTACGCTCACGTATAACCCGGCAAAGTGGCTGCGTTAATGCGCGAAGTTTATCCATCGCTTTTTTACTTCGCGATTCCTGAAAAAGAGAAATGCCCGTAACAACTACAATGGAAGAGACCATAAAGATTCCATCGCTTGTATTACCTGTCACGAAATAAATCACGGCCGCCACTATGAGAAGGATCAGCATAGGTTCTTTCAAGAGGTTGAGTAAGACGGCTATAAAATGATTCTTCTTTTCTTTGATTTCATTTCGCCCGGTTATAGCGCGAGACTTTATCACTTCAGCAGCTGTTAGTCCACTGATCCCGGAGTTTTCAACTATTATATCGGCCTGAGTTCTCAAATTAAATATCAGATTATGACTGAAGCTGTACACTTCATAGTCTCAAAATAGAGAAAAATCAGGGGGAATCTATACTTCTTTAACTAAATCAAAGAACC
Source organism: uncultured Chitinophaga sp. (assembly GCA_902168205.1). Taxonomy (GTDB): domain Bacteria; phylum Bacteroidota; class Bacteroidia; order Cytophagales; family Cyclobacteriaceae; genus Ohtaekwangia; species Ohtaekwangia kribbensis. Next base: position 89,260 of record CABHOK010000004.1, read on the forward strand.
TCGTACTAGAGTGAGCTGTCACTTCGTGCCTCACAAATAAAAGGTAATGGTGTCTGCCTGGAAATGATGGCGCCTACATATAGTAATTTTTCATTATGAATGATACTTATTTGTAGGATGCAAAAACAAAAATACATTTTAGAACAGTTCTTCATCGCCCGCAACTTATTATACCGGACGCTTTAATCATTCTGGTGGCAGTAAATTTTCACATTACATCAGTAGAAGAACAAATACTTAAACAGATAAAAGAAAATCGTAAGCATGAAAGGAGAATAAATCATAAGGTTGAAAAGACTTCTCATTCATCTTAAGCCGAAGAAGAACTTCAACTATATAACTCTATATGGCGAATACAGATATTTATTCAATCATGCTGTTCAATGCTCTTTTATTCGTGACAGCTCGCTATATATAGATTGCGCCATAGCATTCAACTGCTGCTCTCGCGTGCCGATGTTCGAAAGATCAAGCGATTCACTCTGTTGTGTGAGTTGAAAATATAGGTCGTGGATGGAATCGTCCTCGGTATCCAGGCCGATCATTGTAAGGATGGTTTCACTTAATTGTAAGTGGTAATCGCCTGCGCTTAGGCCCAGATTATTAAGGCCGCTTACAAGTTTGTTGTTAGTTAAATCATCTTTGATTAAAGAAATGATGAGATTTTTGTCCTGCATAACAGATGTATTTAAGTGCACAATTGTAATTTAAAAATGCATAATATGCATTATAAAATGCACTAAAAACTTTTAGTGGTGCATTTGGAGTACTGTTTCTGTTTGATTGCCAAATCCTAAATTTGATTGAAACGATTCACTGCTAGGATAAAAACGAATGGCTTTTAAGGAAATAAATCGCATCAAGGTTGTATTGGTTGAGAAAAGAAGAACGAATAAATGGTTAGCAGAAGAGCTCGGCATGAACACGACAACTATATCGCGATGGTGCCGTAATGACGTTCAACCTCCGCTGGAAACTCTTGTTGAAGTTGCACGATTACTTGACGTTGATATCAGGGAGTTGTTGGTGCCTACGAAGAAGTAAATATATACTTTGAACAAAGCTCTAAAAAAGATAAATAAGGCTTAACCCGGATTTGGCTATATATACTATGAAAAATATTAAATACACCATCAAAGGAGCTCTGCATTAGGTTTAACCTAATCAAGCTCTTTATGAAAAGACAAAGGCAAATGCAGAAGGCATTTGGAGTTAATGAATTCGGACTTGTTGATTTTCCTGTGAAGATTTCAAATATCCGGATATCAAGAATCATTTATGGTAATGAAAGAGGTTGCTCTTGGTGCTTCCCTCATGGATGGGAAACAGATAACTCAACCATGTTTATCAACAGTCAGCGAAACTGGAAATGCTTCAGAAGAACAAAATGGAAATCCCTGTAGAAGAAAGGCCGGATTACTCCCGGCCTTTTCTTGATTTTCAACTCAATAGTAAATTATCAGACGCCCGTTAACGTTGGGTTAATTGTCCTCACTGTGTCATGAATAAAGTTTGTACATTTCTCCACCCAATGCAGCAGGCGTTAAATATAGATTTTCTGGCTGCTAACGTACGGCTCCAATTACCTCGCAGATTCTTTTTTAACTAACGAGGCCCAGGCACCCGTTGACCATAGCGCCCATACAATAAGCACAGGTTGAAAGAATAATCGTATCAATCGTTTTTGATCGGTATCTAATCCAAAAGCATCGATGCCATTGGTGTATTGGGAAATGTTTCCAGGGAATACAAGGATAAAAAAAATGGCTAATGCAACCCCCACTTTATGTTTGTACTTAACCAAGAAGATCATACTTAAACCGAGTACTATCTCAACTATACCCGATGACAGCACGACAAAATCCATAAAGGATTCATTGTTCGGTAGCCAACGCGGAACCTGTGCCTGAAATTCTTTACGTTGAAAGGTAAGATGTCCTACACCGGCGAGCACCATAAATGCGCCAAGCAAGATTCTCATTACATTTTGAATTGTGGTGGTTTTCATGCCTATAAAAGAGAAATAATTTTCCGATAGGTAAGGTCGCCCCGATCCCTGAATTGGCAAAATGGTAATTTTAATTTTTAGAAATTTTCAGTGATGCATTGTTCTGATTTTTTCGTTAATGCCATGTCACTAAATGAAAAAAAAGTTCATAATCATATGGAGGCAGCACTTGACTTTTCAGTTATACTTTCGGCTAGTTTATTCCTCTTGTTAGCACTTAAATCAATTTCAAGGATCCCCTGGGCTTCATCGCAAAACCAATTCCATCGATCATTGATAGCTTTCACAGTCCAGGATTTCTGGTAAGTGTTCGATTTATAATCGTTGACAATTTTTTGTGTTATTAGGAATGAGGTGACTTTATCATCGTCATTCCGGTGAAACCCTCGACCATCGTAAGCAATCATCTTCTGATCTAACCCATAATTACGGGCATCTATATTTTTGGGGCCGCTCAGTAGAGTTAGATTTGCGCCTGAATTTATCCAATCTTCGATCCCCTCAATTTCCTCAACATAGCGCCATTCTTTGGTTTTCTCATAACCAACGGGTATAACATGTTCCACATGAATACTCTTATCTCCAATGGGCAGGTATTTAGGATTATCTTGCTGGTTGTACTCAATTAGATACAAAAGGGGTTTACACCACGGTTCATTGTAAAGATCGTAGTTGAGCGCCTCTATCGCACGGTTCATCGTGTTATTTGAAACATCGAGCATATTATTTTCAAGCTCCTTTCTAATATATGGCAGAGGTCGATTTTCTTTCAGCCATTTAATTATGTTAAAGGACGTTTGCTTGATCTTTGACAGGGTGTTGCCTGCAATCCAATTTATATAGTAGTATCGTCTGAAAACACTCAGGAACTCTTCATATTCCGGATAACCATTATGAAGAGCTGTCAGCACAATTGTGCGCCAATACATACTCCATTTGATATACCAGAACCCAAACATTAATGCGTCTTTGCGATTGTAAACATCGTCTCTATATCTCGTCACAAAGGCTTTAAAATCCGATATGACCGAGTTCGGGTCTCTGTCTTTAAACAGAATCACAAGTTCCTCGTACAACGATTGTCTAGGATTATCGCCAAGGAGATAGTATTCGTACATTACAAACAATTCATTCAAGCTTTCTTCAGTATCGATGGCAACTTGTTCGCAGTATTTCCAGTCATCCATAAACTGGTCTTCTTTCTGCTTCTTCAACTCCTGATCTGACTCGTATTTCGCGTGGATCTTTCCGATTAAATAACTCTTGATCAAATCAGAATTGGAAAGATCTAACCCTCGTGCATTTAACACTTGGAACAATTTAATAGCAAAATTTACCGACTGGCAGTCAATTCGTATGATCTTAACTTTATTAAACAAATAATTGATAAAACGACCAGCCTCGTCTTCTCCAATCTCATCTAGCTTTTCGTTGAAGAACGCAGCAGTGTTCATAAACTTATACTTCGGCTCCTCTTCAATTCGGACTTGTTTCTTGTATGGTCGCCTATTCTTGATGGAAGACTTCTCTTCAATTACCAGATTTTGAAAATCAGTTTCATGATTTGAATGAGTTCTGAGCCTTAACCGTTCAAACTTATCCTTATACTTAATAGAATCTTTAATGATATCCGAATCCACAGACTCTGGATCTTCAATATCGCTATTAATGTTTGGAAAAAGGTCTCTATAAACACAAAGCATAATTACTAGAGTTGTCAAGCGCTGCTGACCATCAACGACATCAAGGTAGCTTGATTTTTCCTCTGGCTTTGCCGTGATCACGGATCCTAGAAAATAGTTTTGATCTGCGTGATACGCCTCCATCAAATCTTCCCATAATTTTTCTAGTTGGTCATCTGACCATGAGTATGGGCGTTGATAACGAGGTATTTGATAAAGGGCATCTGTGTTGCCTAGTAATTGCTTAATGGTTAAGCTGAGGGGTTTAAAAATATCTTCCATTATAATTAGGCTTTTAAAAGAACATCAATTGCATATAAATTAAGCTCCTCCCATTTTCCATGATCGGGTTCAAAATGCTCTTCCAATATTTCAACCCGCTTGACGCCTGATATTTTTGGTCGTTTAATGTAGTTTACCTCTGGCGATGTATGATGCCTCTCAATTAGGCCAATTACTGACAGGCCGTCAAATGCATCTAACAGGGAGGCATATGGGTGGAACAAGATAAACTTGTCGTCAGGAGTGTCTTTCATTTGGAAATTCACTTTCAGTCGATTTCTGATTGCATGTTCGAATGCTGCCAACATTTCTTTTTCATTCATAAATAGTGGGTTTTTATATTTTTATTTTTGAGCAATTCGTCAATCTGCCCGCCTTCTTTTCTATACCCCACCACCACTTCATCCGCAATTTCAATCATCATCTCATTTCTCTTTCGTGCAGTTTCTTCTGTTACACGCGTAACAGTTTCATCGAACGGAGTGATGATGAGAAGGCGACCTGCGTCAAGTGGTTTCTTAAATTCTGGTTCTATCTTCTTTTTTATGCCTCGCGCGAGTGCTAGGATGATAGGTTGCGTTCCTTTCAGCAAGTAGTGCAGAACGTCTTTTTCGAGCTGACTATGGAAACCGCTGATAACACACGTGCCGTTATTTCTCTGTTCAATAGCCCAATCGTAACATTTCAATACCGCAGAGGCAGGGATTATTCGACTACACAAGAACGTCTTCTTTTTGCATACCAAAAGACCAGGATCACCAATTTTTTGTTTAATGAAATCTGACATTGATTATTTATTGAAGGCTTAGAAAATCAAGAGATAATCTAGTGGCCGGGGTTCCGTAAAGTTGATCATCTCCATCCCAAACCAAGTGAATACTTCGATCCTGTTCGATATACTCTTTATACCATTCGTCCGCACCGTCTAATGGTGACTCTATCACTAATACAAGCCGCGCATCTGGTTTGTTTTGTAAAAATCGATACTCATACAACTGACTTATTCCTTTTCTAATTTGTGTGCGAAGATTTGAGGCATCGGTAGATTTCATTTCAAATATAAAATCATGGTCAATTGTCGTTGCAAGATCGATGAATTGATTTGCCTTAGGAATCCCGCCCGAATTTCTTATCCGGCTTGCTACTAAGTTGACCAGTCTTTTATGGCTGTTATGTGATCTTTCGGCCTTAGCCTGATTGCGATACACAGTTACAACATGATCAGCTTGCGATATTCTTTCAGATGCTTCTTGATACGCTTGAAGATTATCATGTATGACGATGGGCTGACGAATATCCTTAAATTCAATGATTGGAATAGTCGTGACAGCTTCTTGTCGAATATAGTATCGGTTTTGATTATAGTTAACGACTTCCAAACTTCTGAGCCAGGCTAATACAGTACTCACTCTTCTTGGTATGATCGATGAACCCATCTCAGGCGATGAAATTGAGCTTAGGAAATCAATAATCTGCTGTTGTGTTAACCCTTCAGGATGATTCTCTAATTGAAACAAAAGCTTCTGATATAGGTTAAGATTAACGACAGACTCCAAGACGATCGGATTCGTAGGATGTGGATCGTTGGTTACGGATTGACCTCGCTCCGTGATGGTCGCGTGGTTTTTGTCGTTTCTGATAAAACCAAGCATTTCTGCTGCTTTTCTATAATACCGGCCTTGTCTAGAATCCCCCTGGATTCCTTCAATTTGATTGGCAATATCAAGGTCGGTTGTAGCTCCATTTGCAACGGCTACCGTTGCCGCAATAACAGAATCAAACCGATCTGCCTGGGGAAAATCTTTGGTGTGAAGCAACATACGAGCTTATTATCATTCTACATTCGTTCTGTCAATTCGATATTTTATATCATAATTTATAATATAGTCGACTTCTTTTTCGTCAAAGGTGTAGTGAGTCGCGAGTATCTTATCTATTTCATCGAGGATTGACTTCGACTTACCAACAAAAAAGTTTGTTTCTTCGACTGTTGAGCCATCCTTTCGCTTACGATCTACCTTAATTGCATTTTTTTCCAGGTCTTTTAAGAGTTTTTTTCCTAATCGCTTGAGCTCGTTATCTGTCATAATTGAATCAGGGAATGGAAAAAAGCTAATGTCTGATTTCGTGACGTGGTATGTGTCAGAAACTTCAATCCAGTACAGGTAATACAGAGAGGATGAGAACAGGCTGATGAAATGATACTGTGTCGCGTTCGGCACTTTTAGTTGCTTATATTCATTAGATAGTGGCCTATCTAAGCACTTGCGAAAATAACGGCCACCACTATGATAATAGATTTCGTCCTTATATTCCGCAAAGGGATAGGTAGTAAGGTTTTTGAACTTCTCCAACTTTGTCCAGATACTCAACGAAATTTTGTCTTTTATTTTTGGTAACGTATTTAGCTTACTATCATAACTTGATCCAACGTACTCCAGATTGCGAAATACAAAATCTCTTGCCTCTGAATTCCATCTATTATAGCCTGTAGTGAACACTTTTGAACCAGGTTTAAGTGCTTTTTCGAAAATCAAAATTGACAAATTCATATCAGCACCAGTAAACAACTTCCCTGGTCTTACAGCGAAATTTGATACATGAAGCTGACTTGATTGATTCGATATTAAGCGCATCAAAGGGTTCATACGAGGAGTTGATACAGAGCTGATTGGCACTATCATTCCGATTTGTGACTTGGGATGTGCAATTGATATTGATCTCTCTATCACATATGAAAATAAATTACCAGTGGACATCGTGACATAGTCCTTCAAAATGTAGCTTTTTTTGACATCACTGTACTCAACATATGGAGGGTTGCCTATGATGACATCGAAGCCATTTTTGTCATGTAAAATTTCGTAGAACTCGGCAAACCAATGGAACGGTTGATGTGTGTCAAGCCATTTTGAATACTTAATACTTGGATTCTGCTTGTGAAACAATTGATTGAGTTCATGATTAAGTTCCTTAAGTCGAATAAGTAAATCATCTTTCGCGATTTTAAATTGGCTGTAGTCGTCCCCATGAGTTAGTTGAATTTCTTTATATCTTCTATACGAGCGAGAAACAATTTCACACTTCTCATCAATAGCAGGCTGCGCAAGCACTCCCTCGATTGTATATTCTAAACCTTTCCGAAGCTCAGTTTGATTACCAAATCCAATCAACGTATTTCCCGATCGAATATTAAAATCAATATCCGGCAACGGTTCGAGCCCAAGATTGGGTTTGGAATAATCCGCATCAACAGTCGTAACTAGTTTTAAGAAAAGTCGAAGTTTTGCAATCTCCACTGCCTCTTTCATAATGTCTACACCGTAGAGGTTGCATAGAATAATGCTTTTGTAAATGAAGTACTGAAGATTAGGGTGCTGCGGACTTTGAATGTTTTCAAGCACTTCACGGAAGTATTTGTACTTGTTGTTGCAGGTCGATTTCTTTTCCTTATTTACCCTGTCCTCGTCTTCAACGAATGCACGCATACGCATAATGCAAGCCTCATACAACGGCTCAAGAATATTCATGGCTGCAAAGAGAAACGCGCCTGAGCCACAGGTGGGATCAATGATAGTTACGTTATTTAACGCTTTGTAGAAAAGCCTGAGAAAGTCGGTATCGTTTGTTGATTGCGCCAGGTCTTGTACAAACTGACTGATATCCAGATTATACGTGATAAAATCGTTAATGCATTTAACCTCGCCATTGGCAATCTTTGTTTTTATTTCCTGATACCGATTTCTTCTCTCAACGACTTCACGCCATATTTCAGTAGGCAACGCAAATTCCGATGGCGCTGATTTGCTCCAATCAGTGCGTTTTGATACATCTTTTACTCCAGCCTCGATCCCGCGCGGCAACGGCAATTCTACTCCCTTCTTTACTGCAGGATATATGTAAGCATCACCCGACTCGCGAATCATCGTCCAGATTTCCCCGTCATCTGCAAATGCTTTAGGATATTGACGTTTTGTTTCATCAAACAGATACGGCAGGATGCAATTTTTACTGATGTAGTTGGTGATGTCTTCCTTCGTGTAGTACGCGCCCATCTGTGCGCGGTCGTTAATGTACTTTTCGAAAATATAGCCAATCACATCCGGGTTAATGTCTTTTCCGGAAGCTGTATGCCGGGTGTCGAGATGCCATTCCCAATCATCAAAGAAATCAAAAATTCGTTCGAATGCTTTATCATCGATATCGATGTCTGGGTTCGTCTTCTCAATTTCATGTTCTTCGAACAATCCACCATTCAGGTACGGTATGCGCCCGATTTCCTTTTTAACATCATCCGAGTGATCGGCAGCACCCAGGCCTTTATGAAACAGCACGCGAAGAAAGTTTTTATAGAACGAGTAAAACTTGCCTTTGCCTTTTTTCTCCTGGCACAAGTCAAGCTTGTCGCGCAGATAGTTTTTGTTTTTGTCAAGAAAACCTTTCTTCTGAATGAAGTAACAGAACATCAAGCGGTTTAGCATGAGTGAAGCATACCACTCTTTATTCACTTTCTCCTCAATGCCTTTGATGAATTTGAGAAAGGCGGTATGTTCCTTACTAAACTTCTCGTAAAACTGTTTTGTAACACGTTCGTTGTTCTGCTGAAAGTTTTCTGTTACACGCTGGGTAACATCGACAATGGTAATGTTTTCCTCTTCGTCCAGTTCAAAGAAGATCCCAGCCGCGCGTTGAAAAAGCAATTCGGGTTCCTGCGAAACAAGGTATCGCGTCTCGCTGATCTTGGCAGGCTTGCCCATTTCGCGAACCACCAGTTGCCAGATCTGTTCTGTACTTTTTGAATCAACAAAAATGATCAGGTGTTCCTGGAACAGCTTTGTAACTTTTGCTTCAATTTTTTTACGAATGGCATATTCAGGAATGAGTCCTTCCTGATCAGGGCTGCACAATAATATCTTGAAACCATGCTTTTCGGCAATGCCTTTTAAAATGAATGTTTCAGAATCGATAACAATGGGCTGGTTGGTTTTGTCCTTGTTCCAGCCCATTTCGTTAAATAACTCAGGGAACTTGAATTCTTTTACGTACGCAGAAAATGCTTTTTTATTTAGCGCCATGCTTATTGATTAGACAATCCAAGAGAACAAATAATTTGAGGCTCAAGCGAAGTTTGCTCATCCTCGTTGATGATTGAAAGCTTATCTTCTTCACGCAGCGATACTACCAGGAACGCTAACTCATCATCTGAAATTCCAGCCTTCAACTGACGATTCAGCGTTTCGCGACCGAATTCTTTTAAGGGGAATTTGTAGATATCGTCAATAGCTTTCTTGAGGGCATCAGTAACAAAGAGCTGGCCGTCATATCGGTCGCAATAAGCCTTGAGCCTTGTATATGTTCTGTATTTAACACCGTTCTTCTTGCCTAGCGATCCACCGGTTGATTTCTCCTCTTCTTTAATATGCTCGACCCCCGCCTTAACAAGCTCGTGATGGTTAGTTAGTTTAAATTTCGGTTCCGTATGAGGCGTACAATGGGCGGCTCGTAAAATTGTGAGCTGCGACTGTGTGACAAGCTTTCCTGAACTATCAATCCATGCCAACACATCATTTTCATGACTTGTACGCGTATATACGATTACACCTTCTTTGGCTGAATCTTCTTCATTTCGCTTCGTGGCATAGACCACTGGCGGTAGATCAGGAATCAGTTTCAATAGTGTCGGATCTGCATCAACTGCATTTTTCCAAATCTGATAAGCATAGGATGCTAGGTCAACTTCGCCATCATTGTCGTCATCATCCAGAATTCCGGATTTTTCATTATACAGATCGGCAATATTGATTGGATCACCTTCGAAGAACGTTTCGTCAGCACCAACTACCTCTGCATTTTGCCGTATCCGCTGTCCAAGTCGTCTACGCAATTGGATGATTTGTTCAATTCCATCTTCGGGTAAGAATGAATAACAAAGTATCTGCTCGGCCTTTTGACCGATCCGGTCTACACGACCGGCACGTTGAATAAGCCTGATGATTGCCCACGGAAGGTCGTAGTTCACAATGATGTGCGCGTCTTGCAAGTTTTGACCTTCGCTCAGTACATCCGTTGCAATCAGAACCCGTAAATCATTTTTGTCTTTTACAATGTGCTGCTTTTTATTGCTGATCGGACTGAAGCGATGCGCGATGGATGTGGGATCTTCCGAATTACCAGTCACACTTTCGAGCTTATCCACACCCCTCGTTTTGAGGTTTTTCGCGAGATAATTTGCTGTATCTGCAAACTGCGTGAATACTAAGACCTTTTCCTGTCGATGGGTATTTGATATCAGCATATGCAAGGCATTGAGCTTTCGATCTGCGACTTGATTCCAATCCTCACCAAGTTTCAGAATCGTGATAAGCTCTCGACCATCGCTGATTAGGTGTTTAACAAGGTCATTTGTAAACAACTGCGGATCAATCCAATCAAAGTGGCGTGCCATGCTTTCACCTGCAAAGAATTTGTACAAGCTTCCTGCCCGATCCAAATACAATTTTTCATCGAGCAAAAGATTGAGCTGATTATCATCGTTGTCGTTGTCCGGATCGCTGTCGTCAATAAAATAATCAAGATTATGAGATATATCTTTCCCGATAGGAAGTTTCAGCTTGTTCTGAATAGCATAAACAAAGACGAAGTTCCGCATAATGTGCCTGCTGATCGAAAGCAGGAATGAGCTTCCACTGCTTTCTAACCTTTTAAAAAGATTGGTTCTGCAAAAGCCCATTAGTCTGCGCCCCGCGCGTGAAAGATTTTGCATAATGACCTCTTCTTTGTCGGATGCTTTTACCAAAGGTTTTTTCGCCAGGTAATTTCCGAGACCGTATCTGGGAAGCTCAAGGTGGTTGATAACATCAACCACCTTCGGTGTGTACAGTCTTGCATATTGATCTTTCGGATCATTCACGTTAAACTCATATTCTACCTTCTTAGGAATTCTGTCGGGAAACGGAAGCTTTGTACCATCCTTCAATTGAAGGTATTTGCGACCATTCGTGTTGTCAATCAAAGCGTAGTTCTCCTTGATGAAGCTTCTTGTTCTACGAACAAGATAGAGTCGCATGAGTTCACGCCAGTCGTCAGCGTAGTCACTTCGTTCAAATGCTTTAATGCTCCTGATAAACGTTTCCGTATGCCTCGCCTCAAATTGAATGCGTCCGCCAATTGCTTCAATATATCTTTCGGGCATGATTCCCAAGTCACGATCGTCACTGATGAATAGCCTTAGCTGATTGGAAAGGTCAAGGTATGATTTGTTGTAAGGCGTAGCCGAAAGAAGAATCACCTTACTTTCGTTTTCCGTCAGATATTCTTTAATTGAATTGTATCGACTTCCCAAGTCATTCCTTAGATTGTGGCTTTCGTCAATGATAACAAGCTTAAAACGCTTCAATTCTGGAAGGCTTCTTTGTACTTCTCCAATGGAAATTACTTGCGCCTTCAAATCATAACGTTCGATATACTCATACCACATTGATTTGAGGTTCGGAGGGCATATAATCAATGTTGACCAGAAATTACTTTCTTCGAACATCTTTGCAATGGCGCAGGCAGTAATTGTTTTTCCCAACCCAACCACATCTCCGATCAATACACCATCGCGTTTGTCCAACTTCTTTGCAGCAATCTTTACAGCAGCCTGTTGAAATTCAAAAAGCTCATCACGGAAGACTTTCGGGAGACGGTATTCATTGAGGCCTGCACGGGCCTCCTGTGATAGGTGATAAGCGATTTTCAAATATATATGAAAAGGCTGACGCAATTTGTCAGTTGCCCATGAGGTATCGATGATCTCAATCAGCTCCTGTGTGATGTCGATGCACCAACGATCATTCCATCGGTCGTCAAACCATTTCACAAGCTTAGCGGCTGCATCTTGCTCCAGGACATCAACATTAAGCTCGCCCTGCTTTGCGAGTCCAGCAAGAGTAAGGTTACTGCTACCCACAAAGCCTTCCACACGTTGACGCTCTTTCAGGTGACACAAATAGAGTTTAGCGTGGAGGGGGTGGCGAAGATGTAGTTTGACAACAACTTTCTCCTCCTTCATTTGGCTACTTAATTTTCGTAGCGCACGCTCATCAGCCTCGGTAGGTACACCAATTGTGAGCTGATGCTTGAAGCTCTCGGCCAATTTCTTCTTGAGGCGAAGAGCTTCTGCCTGGTCAATGAAATAGTCTTCGCCATGCTTTGAATAATGGTGGAGAACGTCTTGAGGCATCTGTTGCATACCAACCAAAAGTCTGCATATCCTGTGTACACTCTCTTCTTTTTCGAGAACAGGAGCACCAGAGAGCAAATCAATTTTGTCGGTGACTTGTTTCCATCCTCGCAGGTTAAAATATCCTACGCAGAAATCTGTTCGTAATGAATGCTCAAGACATTCATTTAAGCCTTTGGTAAGGTGGTTCTCAATGTTGTCGTATATCTTCGGCATAAAGGACTTTTGAGTAAGCCCGAATCAACTAACAATAAGCGACAACCAATGACAGTCAGTAACTTAGAATACAGGATCGGGATTTTAAGTCAAAGCCCATCCGCCATACCCATTGCTGAGTACATACGGATGGGCTCCAAGCTCTAAAATATTGGGAATATGGCTTATTTAAAAGGATTTTAACCGGATTCTATCTTGAAATGCCTCTTTTCCTCATTTTTGTCTCTTTTAAACCTTTGGATTTAGTTGTTAATCACCGGCTTTATTGGTTTAACAAGAGCAATAGCTTTTAACTCACATCAAAATTCAGAGAGATAAACGCAGTTGATTTCGGTGCACGTCATCTTTTCAATAATCTGCCCAAAGGATCTGATTACACGAATCCAACATCATCACCATCAGACTGGGTAACATCAATCATCAAACAACGTTTTCTGGTAAACACCTCCCTTTACCTTGTTAACCAGTTCGCGGATATATTCGTAGTGCTTCACATACTGATTCGGAACACGAATCATTTTTACATCCTTCTTCTCGGCAAGCTCCATCTTGAGCTTGTCGGAGGTGATGCGTTTCTTATGGTAATAATGCTCTGCACCATCAATCTCAAATATCACCTTAGGTGCTTTCCCAATATATATTACTCCATCAAACTCCTTACGATTAACGGATGCATTTCCGATCTCTTCCGGAAATACGTCTGTTACTTTTACATTCCGTTCGAACCTGGTGCCCTGAACACTGCAATAGTGGCTCATGGTCTTATAAAATTCATCTTCAAACACCGAGTTGTTTGAAAGGCCGATCGTAAACTTACCGGCGGTGCTTTCACTAACTTTGGTCGTGCCATTTTGCTCCACGTATTCAATCAGTGCGTATAGATCATCGTCCTTTCTGGATAGTATATCTATAGCTCGTTTGTCGGCTACAACTACCAGTCTCTCCCGTGCACGGGTAACACCTACATTGATCAGTTCGCTGTTATTCTTTACCCAATCGTATGTCTTCCCGGTGGTCTGGCTGGAGATCGCTGTTGATATGATGATGGTGCTGTTCTCCCGACCCTGAACTTTATGAATTGTTCCGCAGTCAACCGAGAGGTCAATTTTACCTTGTTCTTTGGCCGCCCGCAGATAATGATTCAACACCTCTTCCTGGTTTCTGAATGGAGTAAGGATAAAGACATCACGCAGTTGATTGCCTTCGATATACTTTACAATTTCCTGCGCCTCCTCGATGGCGGAATTTCTTCTCTTTACATTATGGTTATTTACATTCAGCAGTGTAACTTCTCCTATGGTGCTGATCATTGAAAGATTTAACCTGTTTTCATAAAATCGCATATTTGAGTAATTGATGATTTTACTTCCGCAGCGGTAGTGAAAACTCAGCAATATATCTCTGGAAATATTGTCGATCTGTTTATAGGTTGATAGAATCGAATTGTTGTAATAATTGTATGGCTCGCTGATTCCAAACCGCGCCATTAATTCATCGTTTCTCTTCTCCTCGAATGCAACAATGGGTTTTAGCTGATTGGTATCGCCAATCAGTACCATATTCTTGCACTTGGAAACCGGGATGAGACTGGTGGCGATATCACACTGCCCCGCTTCATCGATCGCGAGCAGATCGAATTTAAATTTTCTTCCGAGGTGTCGGGAGGATATGTTAGTGGTGAGTATTACGGGGAACACACGCGTGAATCTTTCCATGTTTTGGTCATCTCCGATCCACTTGTTGAACTCGGTGACTTGAGAGCGTTCGTCATCGATATGAGCGATGTCAATAAGTTGAGTGTAATCTTTCGTTTTAAGACGTTTCAGACACCGCAGCGATTCAAAATAAAAAAACTGAAGCAATTGATGGTTGCCTTTAATAACGTCATAAATGTTATTCAGATCATCCGTTACAATTTCCGGGATTTCATTGAGCCGTTGTTCGAGCTTCTGCTTTTCGCGCTCAAGCAGGTGGTTACTTCCTTTGGATAGTAACCCGTTGACAAACTCAAGATTCTGCGATAAGTCAATTCTGTTTTCATAGTTGTTGAGCCGATCGACAAGGCGCTTATTATTTTCTTTCGATTTCTCTTTCAACTTCGATAACAGCTCTTCCTTTGGTGTGTCCTTCGTCTCAAATGCATATAGTGTTTTGATTGTTCTCAGTGCTTCTGTCACGTACTGAGCGTTGCCAAGCCTGATTACAGGGAGGATGATCTCCTTCTCTCTATACTTGCCTAAAACCAGCTTATCGCGGACGCCATCAATAGGTACGTTATTGTTGGATGAGATCAACAGCGTTTTGCCATTAGCAAGACAATTCACAACAATGTTTAATAGTGTTTGCGTTTTTCCTGTTCCCGGTGGCCCCTGCACATACGTAACCGGAAATTTCAACGCATTGTAGATCGTGCGAAACTGGTCGATGTTCACATTGCGATCATACAACACGATAAGCGGCTCTTTTCTGTTTTTTCGATCCAGCAAGGAAAGGTTTTGAAAAAAAGCTTTTAAAGGAATTTGAATGTCGTTGCTCTGATGATCAGAGGCAATGGAATCGTAAATCCCGGAGATATCTATCTGTCTATAACCGAGCACAACTATTTCGGGTCTTGTGTTGAGCAGTTCACCGTGTCTGAAATTCTCACGTAAAAGCTGTATAGCTTCTTCTTTGTTCGCCTGGTACATCGCCTCAAAATGGGCAGGACTTATTTCTGAATAATACGACAAAGAATACCGGGCATTGTCAACATAAAAATTAGCATTGAACTGTGTCGCGGCTCCCAGATGCAGCGTTTTCCTGACTGGGTCAAACTCAAGTTTCCTGAACGCAATCACAAATTTACCTTTCGACTCCAGGTCAATTGAAAATTCACTTAAGGCAAGTTGGTAATCATAGAAAGTCTTGTACTCGTTATGATAGATCTGCTTGATGATGGACCGATGCTGATCGTCCGACAGCTGATATTCTCTTCCTTTTTCAAATGTTGTTAAATCCAGGCCAGGGATTAGATAGGCCTTATGAAGAAAGGGGTCGTGGTTCGCCTTGTAGCATTCAAGGTAATAATTCAGAATACTATTGTCGTACCGGTTGAACGCGTAGGCTTGCAGACTGTCGTCATCAAGTTTCGTTACCAGCGCCTCCGGTACATCATAGCAAGAGAATCTCAGGATTTCAGCGGATTGAATTCCGGACATGAATATTTTCTTGTTGATGATGGGGGCGTCCTTTGTAACATTGAACATGTTTACCCACAACTCCCCATTTGCATTGATGTCAAGAATGCTTATCCAGAAAACCGTGATGTCTCCGCTTTTGTTTTTATAGGTGATGTTAAGATATTTTCCTTCGCGAATAGCCTTACCAATAAGAACTGTGATTTTCTTGTCGATCATCGCGTTCAATTTAATCTAAGTGATCCAACGTAGGGTATGCTGAAAGAAGTCTGATTGGTGAATATATGAAAACAGAAACAAATCAACTAAGATGACTGGATGCTGTTCTCATTATCTGCGGTCACTCAACAAAATACAACAGGGGCGGATCAGAGATAGATCTGGATGTAAATGCTCTTCTCGCTTAGGCGGCTTCTCTTCTTTGATATCATAAAACAGAAGCGTCAATCTTCAGCGCAAGAGTATATATACCAAGTATAGAGATTTCGTCAATCCCAGCACAATATCAAGTTCAATTAACGAAAATATAAAATTACTTTGTGTCAAATGGAGGAGGCTCTTGCCGAACCGCATTACGAAACCAAAATCAAGAATAGTCGATATCTGGTGGAGGCATCCATAAATTATTGGTGCGTATGATATGGTCAAGCAATTCTGGAATAACATACGCACCGGTAAAATGGTCAGCTAATTTTAACAAATTGAGTATATTCACTAATGTCTACGATGATAATGTCGCATGGACTCCGATGTCGACATGCCTTCCTGATTCTCGTTTCCTGGAATTGTTGTGTTATTCGGCATGCACGGCTGCAACATTGGTGATTCTCAAGTTGTAATTGTCAATGATTGTATCAATTGGCCAGTGATTTCCAAATTGTAAATCATGACAAGTGGGCTTCCCTTAAAATTTCCTGCGACTTCCGCAGTTAGAATGCTTCTCGTTTCAATTGCTTGATAACTGATTGGCTTAATAATGGCGTTGTAGCGCACATTGGCATCAGCAATCCAACGCTCTATTTCTTTTCTTCCTTTGTGTGTTTTGCCTTCGTCAAAAACTACGGCTGTTTCTGAAAAACAATTTGCGTAGCCAACACTGTCGAAGCTGTTCTGTGTGTTTACTAGTTCGGCTACTACTTTCGGTAAGTTCATCGTTTTGTTAGTTACGTTTTTAAATAGTTGGAATAGTCCCACCATCAATGACGAATTCTGTTCCGGTGAGATAGTTTGCTCGTGGCGAAACTAAAAAGCCGACTAGTTCTGCGACCTCTTCGGGTTCTGCTGGTCTTCCGAACGGTATGCCTCCCAGTGCAGTCATAACACCTTCCTGGGCCTGCTCAATAGTAATGTTTGATGCTTCGGCAATTCTTTCGAGCCATACATTGACATTTTCTGTACGGATCCATCCTGGCGAAACTGTGAGCACGCGAACACCTTTTGGCGTAACTTCTTTTGACAAACTTTTGCTGTAGTTGATCAATCCTGCTTTTGCCGCTGCATAAGGTAAAGTAGAATCAAACAGCGGTAGTCTTCCTTGAATTGAAGCGATGTGAATAATGACACCACTTTTCTGCTCAATCATTTGAGGCAAAAAAACTCGGTCGAGTCGGACTGGTGCCAGTAGATTGGCTTGAAGAGTTGATTCCCAGTGTTCATCTGTCAGTACTGCAAAACCACCGGCAGGTGTTTCTGAAGAGCCCAGGTTGTTTACAAGAACGTCTAGTCTGCCATACTGGGTTAACACTTCGCTGACTACTTTTTCTGCTCCTTCCGCCTTGCTTAAGTCGGCAGGGATGAAATGCAGCTTGTTGTTTTCTTTTTGGGGTGCGTTTCGCGCGGTGACAATAACGGTTGCACCGGCATTCAAAAGCCTGTCGGCAATCGCTTTGCCAGTACCTTTAGTGCCACCTGTAACTAAAGCAATCTTGCCCGATAGCTCATTGTTAAAATTAAATTCCATGTTGAAAATGTTTATAGGGCAAAATTGGTGCGTAAAAGAAGTTTGCACAATTACGGGGTTACGAATCACATAGGGATAAATTTATCACCTAGTACACAAGAGAAGACATATGGTTACTTTTGAAGTATGTACGAGCGAAAAACAATACCAAATTTGAATTGTGGTCTTGACCTGATTGGTGAAGTGCTTTACGGGAAATGGAAAATACGATTGCTTTGGTTTATCGATCGGGGACATAAAAGACCAAGTGAGTTGCAGCGTAAAATTCCAGATGCCACGCGCAGAGTTTTAAATGTTCAGCTAAAAGAACTGGAGGACCATGAACTTGTCACAAAAACTATTTACCCGGTTGTTCCGCCAAAAGTTGAATATGAACTTACAGATTTCGGAAAATCGCTTATACCGGTAATTGCTACACTTGGAGAATGGGCCGATGATCATGAAGACCGTTTGAGGAATGTGATCCTAAAACAGATTGTTACTTCCGACTTGGAACAAGCCTCAGATTAGTCCAACGCCATTTGGAATTGGCGCGCGATGGAATTTCCGATTTGGCAATTGGATTTTTTTACCATTTGATAACCGTTGAATGAGTGTAAATGTTAATCTTGAGTGATGGACGGTTTTGTCGATTATATACTTCAGTTTGGTAATCTGAACAGGCAACAACTCGAGCTGATACTAAGTAAAGCAACGGAATTGCGTTTGAAAAAAGAGGAGTACTTTTCCGAAGCTGGAAAGATTCCTAACCAGGTTGGCTTTATTGAGGAAGGCGTCATCCGCGGTTGTTATTACAACAACAAGGCTGAAGAAATCACCCGGTGCCTGATAGCTGAAAATAGTATGGTTGTCGATTACTTAAACTTCGGCATGAGTTCTATTAGCACTGAATATTTGCAAGCCTGTACTGATTGCAAGCTCATTGTATTTTCCAAAGCTGATTGGGAAGAGCTTTCGCAAATCATTATTGGTTGGGATGCAATCAAGGCAAAGATGGTTCAGTTGTGTATGTATCAAAAGTCGCGTAAAGGACCTGTCATTTCGCAAGACGCTTCTACCCGTTACCTTGAGTTCTTAAAAAACTATCCCTCACTGGTCAACCGAATTCCATTGGCACATGTTGCTTCTTATATTGGTGTAACGCAACAATCGTTGAGCAGGATCAGAAAGAATATCCATTAAGTCATTTTTACCAAATGGTAAACGTGTTAAGTATTGGTTCAATAAACTTTGCAGTGTTAATCTAAAAGCCAAGTGAAAATGAAAACAGTACTTATAACAGGAGCCAATAAAGGTATTGGGCTAGCCACTGCGAAAGAACTATTGCAAAACCGATTCTATGTATACCTTGGAAGTCGCGACATAGAGAAAGGAAACAAGGCCGTAGAAGAATTGAAAACAAACGGGCTTCAGAACGTAGAAGCAATTCCGCTAGATGTGACGGATGATGGTTCAGTCAAAAAAGCTTTCAACTTAATAGCCATGAAGACGGACCACCTTGACGTGCTGATCAACAATGCAGGTATTAACGGGGGCACGCCACCTTATGCAGCACTCACAGCAACACCAGAGCAATTTATAGATGCGTTCGCAACAAACATCATTGGTGTTGCAAGAGTCACAAACACTTTTATAAGCCTTCTGAAAAAATCAACACAGCCAAGAATTGTCAATGTAAGTACAAGCGTAGGGTCTTTATCGCTGCAAAGCGATCCAGCGTGGCCTGCTTACGAGTATGCGAAGTATGCTGTATACGCTTCCTCAAAGGCAGCGCTCAATATGTACACCATTCACCTAGCGTTTGAGCTGAGAGACACATCATTTAAAGTGAACGCAGTGTGTCCCGGCTATACTAAAACTGATTTCACCGGTTACAACGGAGGTGAGGTAGAGGTAGCCGCGAAACGCATTGCCAGGTTTGCATTGCTTGACGAAAACGGACCCTCTGGAAAGTTCTTTAGCGAAGAATCAAATCCACAAACAGGTGAAATACCCTGGTAAAGTAAATCGCTGTTAAACAACATCTATTTGGTCAGTTACGTAAGTCGATCAATTTGCCATTAGCTTTAAAGCGCCGTTCCCTGATGGTGCATTGTTCGTTGTTCTTTCCGGTCGGAGTTAACCCAAGCCTTGACATCTTCGAAAATGAAAGATTGTAATGATTCATTACAAATTGTATTTGACCAAGAACAAAAATGGCACAAGTCACAAATAAATTTGAAGATAGAAGATAAAGTATACGGAGCGGATAACTATTACACATTAGTTTTCATAGCCAGAGAGTGAAACACTTTCTGGCTATGTATATAGCCAATCGGTTGCAAGCCTCTATACATTGGAAATGCAAGGAACGATTTTTACTTTGAAAGTTAGGAAGCGCTCTAAACTGAAATTAAAAGTCTTTCTCTTCTTCATTTGCTTAGTAGTATTTACCGCTGTACCGCACAACGAGATGTTGTTTTGGATCCATTCAATTATGATTCAGGCGTATGAAAGAGTAAGTATCAATTACACTATTTTAGAGGCCAAGGCAATACTGTTCTCATGTTTATTTACGCCTGGAATTCTCGACCAATCCTATTGGAAGCACCAAGTAGATTTCTTTACATGAAAGTACATTCACAGTCACAGTTGATCTCGCTGGTCATGGTAAATCGGGAAGGGACCGAAAAAAAGTGGAGCATTGAAGCTTTGCGAAGGACGTGACTCAAATCATAGCTTCGGAAGGTCAAGAATGTAATGCTCGTGGCGGCATTCAATGCTAGAAATGGATATTTAAAAATGTACTCAAATTAAAACGGAAAAATCCATCACTCAAAAATTGAATGATGGATTTTGGTGCAGAGGAGGAGGGATTCGAACCCCCGGACCTGTTACAGTCTCCGGTTTTCAAGACCGGTGCAATAAACCGCTCTACCACTCCTCTGTGTTTGCTGGTTTATTTAAGGAGTGCAAATGTATAGCTTTCTTAAAAACCAGCAAAAAATCTTGAAAGAAGTTTTTTACTTCTGTTCGTCTGCGAAGTCAACAAACACTTTCTTGATGTCTTTGTTGTCGATTTTCGCGGCATTCTTGGAGTATGCGTCCAATTCCAGCAGTACAATGCGCTGGTCGTTGAGGTTGGCGCGTAGTTTTTCGATGTCCTTATCGAACTCCAGGTTTCTCCGCGCTGACTTCAAGGCATACTTGCGGGCAAAATCATCGCCCATGGATTGAATCTTGTTCCGGATGTCAATACCAATTTTGATCTTCTCCAGGATGTTTTCTTTCGAGCGACCAACAACTTCCGTTGCCTCCAGCGTACCCAGCGTAAGCACCGTTGTACCACCCACAGCCGAAACTACTTTCGACTGATCCGAATTGTCAACCACAGCCGGAGTAAAACCGGTAACAGCACCGAGCGATGCGTTTACAATCGAGCGGTTCTTTTTACCCTTCTTCGCTTTCTTATAGTCTGCATTTAATTTTTTCTGGTTGGCATCGAGTTGGTCTATCAGCACCAACGCATCCACCAGGTTAGCTCTATATTTCTGGTAAAGGTGACCGTCTTTCTTGATCAGGTTTTCAGTGTCGGCAATCTTGATGCGTACTTTTCTTTGTGTACGATTGTTTGATTTATCTACTACAAAGAACACAATCTCGGCTATTAAGAAACTCTGCGTGTCGTCTACAAAATCATAACCCGGTGTCCAGGTAAACTCAGATTGAAGCGTTGTATTTTCTTT
This sequence comes from uncultured Chitinophaga sp., assembly GCA_902168205.1. Taxonomy (GTDB): domain Bacteria; phylum Bacteroidota; class Bacteroidia; order Cytophagales; family Cyclobacteriaceae; genus Ohtaekwangia; species Ohtaekwangia kribbensis. The sequence continues at coordinate 110,533 of CABHOK010000004.1, forward strand.
GAGACTTGCTGCCGGTATACGTTTATCAGCTGATACAAAACCAACGTTACGAACATTGTCATCACCGTTGGGGTCAGATATATATATCTTCAGGTTCAGTGTCTCATCTTCTTTAATGGTGAAGAGTGAATCACCGGGTACGATAAGGATCTCTGGTGGAAGATCAAGCTGCGTCTGCGCGATCTTTATTTTACCTTTTGATTCTGCTTTGTCGGGTTGATCCTGCACGATGAACTCCACCTGCAACGGACTATTCTTCAACGAAGAAAACTGTCCGCGTGAAGGTGTCCAGGTAAATTGTCCGAGTGATGAAAGCGCAGAGCCTTCCGGCATTTGTGATTGAATGGATTTGATTACGATCGGGTCGCCATCCGGATCATATACATAATCATTCGCGATTTGGTAGGTGTTCTGGTTTGATTGCTTTACGTAGAACACCGGGAGATCTTCTACTACCGGAGGACGATTGATGTGACGCACTGTAAACGTAACGGGTTTACGCTCGCGTTTTCCATCACGCAGTGTTGCCTGAAAAATTACCGTAACATCTTTTGTTAATGCTACACGATCTACCAGGTCGTACGAAGGCTTCCAGTTGAAATTACCGAGTGTATCGAAATTTATATTGAGGCCTTCTGCTCCTTCAATGGAAAAGAATGCCGGCACCTCGGGTGCAATTTTTACTTTGAACGATACCTCTTGATTTTCATTGAGTACATTCCATCCTGTTGAATCAGGAAAAACTAAATGATGATTTTGGCCGATGGCTGTTAAGCAACTACAAAACAAAAAAATGAAAATATTTAAATGCTTCACGATTAAAGTTTAAGTTAGTTCTAATTCTAAGGAAGCCGTAAAGTTAATAAGATCGAAAGTTTTAGATATGCCACGTACCAAAAAGAAACAAACTGATAAAAATTTCTTTACGGATGTGTTTGATGTAGCGCGGCTCATTCCCGTGGGTCGTGTAACCAGTTACGGTGCTATTGGACAATACCTTGGATTGAAATCGAGTGCGCGCATGGTAGGCTGGGCCATGCATGATTGCCCAAAAGATGTACCCGCACATCGCGTTGTAAACAGTAAAGGTCTGCTTACCGGAAAGCATCATTTCAACCCACCGGAAAAAATGGAGCGACTTCTAAAGAAAGAAGGAGTGAAGGTGGTTAACGATAAAATCGTAGCGTTCAACGAAGTTTTCTGGAATCCTTCAACGGATTTGGAGTTGAATGAAACCAAACCGAGAAAAAGACGTCCCAAAACTGGATAAGATGTAAGGATTACCCCTCTAATTTAACTGTATTTGCGGCATTTGTCGCTGTGGCATAGGGTTGGCAATAGGTGGTTTCAAAACAACGACTTATGAAGACCCTTATCAAAGTTCTTGTTGCTGGTTGCTTTTTAATCTCTTCTTCTGCTTTTGCAGACGATGTAATACCAGTACCTGCTTACAAGCACAAAGATCTTTTCGTGCTGAAAGCTCATAAGAAATTTAAGGGAGCAAAAGTTGAAGTTTTCCATGCCAATGGTGAACTGATCACTTCGCATAATATGCAAAAGCGCAAGATGATCATCGATTTTGGCAGCGTACAACGGGGTACCTATGTGATACGACTCACCAAGGGAAACGAAGTACAGGAATATCAATACACAAGCAAACACAAGTGATGCATCTACCGATGATGCACCTGTAAAAATATAGTGGGGTTGGTTTTAATCGGGTCTAGGCTGCTTCAGACGAGAGGTGGCCTTTTCCTTTTTATAGCTTCTGCAACTAACCCCGTGGCTACACGCAAACCTTAAATCTTCACGTGTGCGTGGTCTTTTCTCGAAATGAGCCACAAACCAAGAAATGTGATCATGCCGTTGATCAACAAAATTTCCAACCCGATTTTATAGCCTCCGAAGAGTTTTTCAGAATTGAGACTGAGCAGGTAAGAAATTGCCGGAGAAAGCACGCAAACAATGGGTACGAGCTTGTCGCGCACCTGCAGCTTGGTAAATAAGCCGAACGCGAATAGTCCCAATAAAGGTCCGTAGGTATAGCCGGCTATGTTCAGCACGGCATCGATGACCGAGCGCTTGTTGATTTCTTTAAACACCAGAATGATGATGAGAAACAGGAACGAGAACCCTAAGTGCACCATAAATTTTTGTCTGCGCTTTACGGCTTCAGGCTTGTCTTTGAAATTCAGGAAGTCGATGCAAAATGAAGTGGTGAGTCCTGCGAGGGCAGAGTCTGCACTGGCGTATGACGATGCTGTTATACCGAGTAAGAAGAAGACACCAACGGCCAGGCCGAGTTCATTGATGGCGAGTCGTGGGAACAACTCATCTGACGCTGCAGGCAGTGGTATATTATTCTTGGAGCTATACATATATAGCAACGCACCGAGTGTAATGAACAACAGGTTTACAACCACCAGCAGCAAGCTGAACCAGAACATGTTTTTCTGAGCTTCGCCCAGGTTTTTACAAGTGAGATTTTTCTGCATGATCTCCTGGTCCATCCCGGTCATAGTAAGCGTGATGAACGCTCCCCCTAAGAATTGTTTCCAGAAGAATTGCGTGGAATTGGGATCATCGAAATAAAACATCTTCGAGTACTCGCTCGATTTTATCGTACTCACCATCTCGCCAAATGACATACCCAACTGACTGGCTATTTGCCAAACAGCAATGCACACGGCCGAGATCAGAAATATAGTCTGGAAGGAGTCCGTCCACACAATGGTTTTAACTCCGCCTTTGAAAGTATATATCCAGATGAGGAGGATTGTTGTTGCTACCGTAACAAAGAAGGGAACGTTCCACGCATCAAATAAAAATAATTGCAATACAGTTGCCGCCAGGAACAAGCGGAGCGATGAACCAATAGTACGCGACACCAGGAAAAAGAACGCACCCGTTTTGTAGGTCCAGAAATTAAAACGTTGTTCGAGGTAAGTATATATGGATATCAGGTTGAGTCGATAGTACAACGGCATGAGTATACCGATGATTAACCAGTATCCTACCAGGTAGCCGAGCACGACTTGAAAATAACCGAAGCCGATTTTGCCAACATTGCCGGGAACCGAAATGAATGTTACACCTGAAAGCGATGAGCCGATCATACCGAAAGCCACCAGGTACCAGGGCGACTGGCGGTTGGCGGTAAAAAATGTATTGGTGTCGGCCCCGCGCGATGTGATCACGGAGATGAATATCAACGCACCAAAATAGACAATCATGATAATGGCAACCAGTGTGGGAGTCATGTTTATGAAGTTTGCAGCGCAAAGAATCAGGAAATCGGATCAAATCCAAATCGATCTTGAACGAGACCGTTTCGCAACGTATTTTTGTATTATGAAACCCATGTATCAGGAAGAAGTATTGACCGATGTGGATGTGCTGGAAGCGGTGGAGACGATCGATCAGATGGATCTGGTAGTTTTCAACGATGACGTTAATACATTTGATCATGTAATCGAAACTTTGATTCGCGTTTGCAAGCATACCCCTGAACAAGCGGAACAATGCACACTCATCATTCACTATAAAGGTAAGTGCGCTGTGAAAAAAGGAACGTTTGATTTTCTGCGTCCTATGCGTGAGGCGATCTGTGAGGTGGGTATTGATGCCCGCATTCTGTAATCGCGTAGTCTTGCCTGTCTGAAATTTTATACCTTAAATCTTTGTTGCGTTTACCGTGGAGTATCCTTCCAAACTTATTGAAGAAGCTGTAAATCAAATCGCGAAACTTCCCGGTATCGGTAAGAAGACTGCTTTGCGTTTGGTGCTGCACCTCATCAAAGCGAAGGATGAAAATACCTATGCGTTAACGGATGCTCTGAATAAACTTCGTGCAAACATCAAGTTCTGCAAAGTTTGCCATACTATATGCGATGCCGAGATGTGCTCTATATGCTCGAGCCACAGACGCGACCGAAGTATAGTATGCATTGTGGAGGATGTAAAGGATGTGATGGCGATTGAAAACACAGCGCAGTTCAACGGGGTGTATCATGTGCTGGGTGGAGTTATCTCTCCGGTAAATGGTGTAGGACCTGCGGATCTGAAAATAGAGTCGCTTGTAAATCGTTTAACCAACGGACAAGCCGAGATTAAAGAAGTAATTCTGGCACTGAGCCCCACCATGGAAGGCGATACCACGGCCTTCTATATAAACAAGCGCATTCGCGAGATCGCGGTTAAAGTAAGTGTTATTGCGCGTGGTGTACCCGTTGGCGGAGATCTGGAATATGCAGACGAAATAACGTTAGGTAGAAGTATAACGGGCCGTACGCTTTTCAATTAATACCAATTGCTGATTTCAATTTTTAAAAATTCAGACACAGAAGTATAGTCTGAAATATGAAATCTTCAAATCTGTGGGCAAATCTTCCAACTTAAAGCGATAATGCCTTTCTTTGCTCGCTTTTTTTACAAACAAAATTATGAGTACACTTTCCAACCGAATCAACGCGATTGAAGAATCTGCAACCCTTGCAATGGCCGCGAAGGCTCGTGAGTTTAAAATGAAAGGTATAGATGTTATAGGTCTTAGCCTTGGTGAGCCTGATTTCAAAACTCCTCAACACATTTGTGAGGCTGCCAAGAAAGCGATTGATGATGGAAAGTATTTTGCATACCCTCCGGTAGCCGGCTACCAGGACTTGCGCGAAGCCCTGGCTGCCAAGTATCAGAAAGAAAACAATGTTCCCTATAAAGCCGAAAATATAGTTGTATCAAACGGAGCGAAGCAATCTATAGCAAATGCTATGCTTGCGTTGCTGAACCCGGGTGACGAAGTAATTGTATTCTCGCCATACTGGGTAAGTTACGATGCATTGGTTCGCCTCACGGAAGCAACCCCGGTAATTATAAAAGGCGGTATAGAAAATGATTTCAAAGTTACTGCGAAGCAACTGGAAGCTGCCATTACTCCCAAGACAAAAGCAGTGATCTTCTCATCGCCATGCAACCCTACCGGTTCTGTATTCTCACGCAAAGAACTTCAGGATATAGCGGATGTTGTATTGAAGCACCCGAACCTGTTGATCATCGCTGATGAAATATATGAGCACATCAACTTTACAGGCGAGCAGGTAAGCATAGCATCATTCCCCGGAATGTTTGAACGTACCATCACAGTAAACGGTTTTGCAAAAGGTTATGCCATGACCGGCTGGAGAGTTGGATATATAGCAGCACCAAAATGGATTGCTGATGGTTGCAATAAAGTACAAGGACAAATTACATCCGCCAACTGCTCCATAGCACAACGCGCTGCACTGGCCGCTGTAACAGGCGATATAGCACCTACTACTAAAATGGTGGAGGAATACCGCAAGCGCAGAGATATAGTATATAACCTGTTGAAAGAAATTCCAGGCGTAAAGGCAAACTATCCGGAAGGCGCCTTCTATTTCTTCCCGGACGTAAGCTCATTCTACGGAAAATCAGACGGAACAAGAACAATCAAGAACGGAGATGATCTTTGCCTGTTCCTGCTAGAGAAAGCACACGTTTCACTAGTCCCAGGCGGTGCGTTCGGAGATGAAGCCTGCATAAGACTTTCATACGCAGCTTCAGAAAGCGATCTGCGCGAGGCACTGAAGAGACTGAAGGAGACGTTGGCAACGCTGAAGTAAGAAGTAAGAACTAAGTATATAAAGAACCGTGAGCGTTGCTCAGGGTTCTTTGCTTTTTATAGGTATAAGCTAAGCCATTAATTTTTTGTAGCTACTACGTGGAAACGTTTCATAACGGCTCTCAATCTAGAAGCTTGTAGCCAGCAATTATTTCAACAGCTAATTCTCAAACTGCTCCTCCAGCGGTGCGTCCTTCTCCAAATCGCGGATCACTTGCCGATCCAGCGCAGTCTCTTTTATTACGTTGTAGCTTGCCCAGAATTCTTTGTTGTAGGGGTAGTCCTGGTATTGGAGGCCATAGTTGCGCATCTTTTCGGTTGATCGGATGCGCTCGGCAGTGTTGGTATATACCTGGTTGATGAGGAGATGTTGCACGAGTTCGGTGTCAAACTTCAGTGCCTTTGTGGTTATGTCGTTCCACTTCTCGTGTGTCACTACGGTAATGTAGTTGAGGTACATCTTGCCGCTATATTTCCGGAAATCAATTTTCTTTTTGTAGCCGATATAGGTGTTCACTAAATCTTTGCGCGAGTCGAGGTTATCGCCTGTATATTCTATTTCAAAATCAATGTGGATGACGGCGTAATCTTCTTTATCGATAAACACCTTCAGCTTGAAATCCTTTTCATACGACACTACAAAGATCTCGCGGTCGTTGTAATGAGAGTCTTCTTCGCGCTGCATGTTCTCGAATACTTCTTCCGCTATCTCATGGTGGTAGCGTATCGTATTGTGAAGCAGCAGATCTTCCAGTAAATTTTTTTGATCGAAGTATGCAGCAAATTTATTTTCGTATCCTAAACTCTTACGCACTTCCACAAGTTTTACATGTTCGCGTAGCTTGGATGGGTTTCTTGGTTTCGCATAGTTCTCGTCAAATATTTTTACGGCAGCTTCCAGTAATGCTATAGTGGTACCACTTACTTTTTTAATGTCGCGGTAGAAGCCGTCCATCAGAAATGGCTCCATCGGAAAGTTCTGTTCAATTTTTGAAAGCGCTATACGAAATATTTCCCCGCCTTTTGTTACGGTGTCTGTCACAACAACTTCGTCCAGCATCGTTACAGATTTATTCAGCGCTATTGTTCCTGAGCTCATTGACCAGACAGGCGCTTCAAAATTCTCGTAGCCAAGCATGCTCACCACGATAATATCGTTTCGGTATTCGGAAGGAAAATGGAAATCGAACTCGCCATTAGCGTTGGCGATGGTGCCGATCGGCTTGCCCTTAATAACGACCGATGCAAAAGAAAGTGCCTCACCCGTTGCCTTGTCGGTAACTCTGCCTGAAAGTGTTATTTTCTGCGCAGAGACACTGAAAAAGCCAATAAGGAGTATAAAAACAATGATAAATCGCATTTATCGGGGGAAATAGACGGTCAAATTGGACATTAACTCCCGGCTTTCAAACAATGAGTAGGATATTCCTTTAAATTGAAGATTTATCGCCTTTAATCAAGCCTGATCGGTTTTGTATTTCATTGTGTAACTTTAAATTATGAATTTGCCGGTCTTGAAGTCTATAGAAGAAATACCACGTGTCTGGAAAAAGGCTTACCTCTTACTCTGCCTTTGGTTTGCCGCCAATTACGGTGTGGGTACTTTTATAGAGTGGAAGCTGGAGAACCCCAATACCTACATTTTCTGGAATACCCTATATCTGTTTGAAGTTCTCTGCATTCTCATCATCGGTATCTTCTTTTACGCCAACTGGCTGTTCCGTTTCAGAATATATTTCCAGGTAGCAGGCCATGCCGCAGGTGCTATGATTCACTTTATGATCATGGGTACGCTGTCCTATTACCTGGAAGATTATGTGGAAGGCTATATCGGCTGGGACTTCTGGAAAGCACACATTATCGGGTTGCTCAAGTGGGAAGGACTTCATTTTCATGATCAGTATATAATTACTGTTGGAGTATACTATGTGATTGGCTACTTCCAGGGTTTGCAGAAACAGGAGCAAGAGAAAAGTGAGCTTGCCTTGAAGAACCGCGAGATGCAGATCTCGTTACTCAAGTCGCAGATTAACCCGCACTTCCTTTTTAATACACTGAATTCAATTAATACCCTCATTGGTTCCAGCAAAGAGCAGGCGCGTAAGGTAATTACACAGCTCTCGGATATATTCCGGTATGCGCTTGATTCGCATGGCGACCAGATGGTAAAACTTATTCACGAGCTTGACTTTATCGACAACTATATACGCATTCAGCAGGTTCGTTTTGGAGATCGCCTGAAGTTTGTAAAACAAGTGGATTTCTCTTGTTTGAATGTTGAGATCCCTCCGATGATTCTTCAGCCCCTCGTTGAAAATTCTGTGAAGTATGGAATTGCCCCGAAGGAAGATGGCGGAACGATCATCCTTACTGTAAAACGTTTTAACAACATGATCTTTTTTGAAGTAAAAGATGATGGACTCGGTTCAAAAGCGAAAAAGGTAATGGATGGAAGTTCCAGTGGTGTAGGTATGAAAAATACGGATCAGCGTTTGAAAAGTATTTTTGGTCCGGGCTCGGGTTTACGAATTCACTCCAATGAGTGGGGGTATTCTGTCAGCTTCTTTATTCCGTACGAGGAAATAGTTGAAGAATTGAAAAGCAAAGCAATGTAACTTATTAAACTATATCTATACATGAACATAACTTGTGTTATTGTCGATGATGAAAAATTAGCACGCGACCTTTTACAAGAGTATTTGCAACAGATGCCGAACATCCAGGTAATTGGTGAATGCTCGAAAGGAAAGGATGCTGTAGAGTTAATTGATAAGGAGAAACCAGATCTTGTTTTTCTGGATGTACAGATGCCTGGCATGACTGGCTTTGATGTACTGGATGAAATCACACACGATCCATACGTGATATTTTGTACGGCATACGATCAGTATGCGCTGAAAGCATTCGAGAAAAATGCAGTTGACTATATTCTGAAACCTCTCGACCAGGAGCGTTTCAAACTCGCGGTTGAACGTGCTATAGCGCGTATGAAGATGGAGCAAAACAACGTAGGTGAACTGCTGCGCAACCTCAAAACTGAAAACAAGACTTCGTACGACTCGCATATATTTGTGCAGAAGTCTGAGAAGTTGTTGAATCTTCCTGTAGATGAAATAGTATACCTGGAAGCTTCCGGTGATTATACTATTCTTACTACCAAGAACGATCAGTTCGTGAGTTCATCCGGTATAGGTAAACTGGAAGAGATTCTGAATCCTGAGATTTTTATCCGTGTACACAGAAGTACGATCATCAACATCAACAGTCTGAAAGAAATTGAAAAACATTTCAATGGTGGCATGGTGGTGAAGATGCAGAACGGTAAGAGCTTCCCGGTTAGTAGAACGTATGCTAAGCTTATTCGTAAGAAGGTAGTATAAATATACTTGCATTAATTTTGGATTCCCGTGGGTTAGAAGTATTGCTAAACTCACGGGAATTTTTTTTTGGCCTGCAGAAGACGCAGGCAAATACAAATAATACAATTAATGCATTTGTGATTTGATGCAGTCACTTGCAGGTTACCTGCACTATATATTTTGAAATGCTGTTAAAATATATCTGCGAAAATCAGCGTCCTCTGCGGGCAACAAAAAACGCAGCTATGGAAAAAGAATCTTTTCCCCACCCGAATACTCAATGGTAACATTCTTCCCATGCGCCTTCATGATCTCGCGAATTTTAGTTTCGAATGCTTGCTGAGCTTCCTTTACAAAGTCTGCCTGTGCAGCATATCGCTTTGCATCGTTGTTGAATGCGTTGATGGCCGCAGTTCGATCTTCTGCCTTGATCGGATTCCACCACCCATGTTCATCTTTGAATTTTATATCGCCCATTGACTCCAGCGAAAGTAGTTTTGGATGCGGGAGTATAATGGTTGCATTTTCTTCATTGATGTTTATAGTAAACTTCTGGTTGAGGTCAAAGCCAGCCTTTGCCTCAAAGGTGCCAGTGATCGAAATAGTCTTGGTACTCTTCAGCCAGGTGTTGGTCCACGCGTAGTTGTGCTGAAATTTTTGAGATATAGTGGCGAGTTCCAATATAGGCGTTTGCTGTTGCAAGACAACGGTGTTATTAACTGTTACCTCCGGTGTAAATTGAAAAACCTCTTTAAAATCGCGACCAAGTTGTTTGGCTCCTTCGTAACTGCGCTGTGCAACCTGTGTAGGTATATATACAATCAATACATAAGCCGAAATGCTTAACGTTACCAGCAGTAGAATGATGAGTATGATTTTTCGGTTTGAGAACATTTCGCGTTGCTAATAAGCTATTCTATATACTATTTAACCTGCTCTACCAGTTCAAGCCTCTTTACAATGGAATTGACAGAAAGAATTGTGCCGGGTGACAACACTGCGTTGGCCCCAATCTTTGTTCCATCGCCAACCAATGCTCCGAACTTGGTAACGCCAGTGGCCATTTTTTTTCCATCAATCAATATACTAATCTCTTTGTCGGTTCGCTCGTTGTAATGATTGGCAATGACAGAGCCTGCTTCCATATTTACTTTTGATCCTACAATGGAGTCGCCTGCAAAATTAAAATGAGCCAGGGCTGCGTGAGGCATAATGAAACTCGATTTTATTTCGCAGCCTGGTCCGATGCTGCAGCCTTCTCCTAGAAATACACCACCTCGTAAATAAGCGTGCGCTCCTATAAAGCAGCCAGCGGAAATGATGGCAGGACTTTTTATAGTAACATGTTCTTCAATGCGCGCGTCCTTGTGAATAGCAACATGGTCGCGTATAGTATATTCTCCGGAAAGCATCTTTATCTTTTCTAGAATATGTACGGATGCGGATGTGGTGATGTCCCACGGAGCGATGCCTTGCAGATGCGCGAAGATCTGTAGGAAATTTGGTGCATAGGACTGAAGGTTGATTGTATTCATGATTGACTATTGTTCATATAGTTCAAGTGGAAGGCCATCAGGATCGGAGAAGAATGTAAAACGCTTGCCGGTATACTCATCCACGCGTATAGGTTCTGTTACTACGTTGTGTGCTGTTAGCTCCGCGACTGCGGAATCGATATTGCGAACTGTAAATGCGAGATGGCGCAAGCCTCGTGCTTCTGGTCGCGATACACGCTGTGGTGGATCAGGAAAAGAAAACAGCTCAATGGTATAGTGATCGCCAAGAGCCAGATCCAGTTTATAGGATCTACGTTCAGCCCGGTAATATTCTCCCAGCACGCGAAAGCCAAGTACCTCGGTATAGAATTTTTTAGACACTGCATAGTCAGAGCAGATTATGGCGATGTGGTGAACGTTTTCCAGTTGCAGCATGTGAAGTAATTATCAACTTAAATTTCATTATTTTTTGTTCATCATGGACATACTTTGCATCGTTCTCGGGATAATTTTCATGCTGGCGGGGTTGGCCGGTTGTATTCTTCCATTACTGCCAGGCCCACCGTTGTGTTTTGTCGGTATGGTGTTGCTGCAGTTAAGAACAGAGCCTCCATTCACAACAAAGTTTCTGATTATATGGGGAGTAATTACGGTTGTTATAACGGTGCTGGATTATGTTATACCACTCTACGGAACCAAAAAGTTTGGCGGCAGCAAGTATGGTGTGTGGGGTTGTACACTCGGCTTGCTCGTAGGTATATTCACCGGACCGTGGGGTATAATTATAGGCCCGTTTATAGGTGCCTTTATAGGCGAGGTAATGGCCAACGCCAATTCATCGCAGGCCTTGCGTGCAGCCTTCGGGGCATTCATCGGTTTTCTGTTTGGCACGCTGCTGAAACTTGTTGTATGCTTTGTGATGTGCTGGTATTTTGTAGCAAGCCTGATAGGTTGATGAATAAATATATACCTTGCAACAATAGTGAAAATAACGATATGGCAAACTTTAGTCTCCCGATTCAAATCCGATGGGCTGATATAGATCAGAACCGTCACCTGCGCCACTCTGCGTATTATGATTATGGAGCGATGGCGCGTATGATTTTTCTTTCAGAACACGGTATCACTACACAAAAACTGGAGTTACTTAAAATAGGTCCGATCTTGTTTCGTGAAGAAGCTGTTTTCAAAAGAGAAATTACACTGGACGACAAGCTCACGCTGGATGTAGAGTTGATTAAGGCTACAAAAGATTTCGCGCGTTGGAGCCTTCGTCATAATTTTTTGAAACTCGATAATACATTGGCGGCTAACGTTACCGTGGAAGGTGCCTGGCTCGATCTTGAAAAAAGAAAGCTTATAACGCCAGATGAGTATATCCAGTCGATCTTCAGCGAATTTCCTCGCGCAGCCACATTCGAGTGGATTATTCGTGAAGAGAAGAAAGCCTAATTACCGAATACCCATCGCTCGATTACTTCAGGATAATGCTTGTATTCGAGCTGATGTACTTTGTCGGCTATCTGCTCCGGTGTATCATCTGCGTGCACCGGGCATGTTGCCTGAAAAATGATCTCGCCTTCATCGTACTTGTCATCTACAGCATGAATCGTGATGCCCGTCTTAACATCACCGCTAAGCTTAACCGCTTCATGTACTTTCATGCCATACATTCCTTTACCACCATGGTTGGGTAAAAGAGCCGGATGTATATTGATGATGTGGTGAGGATAAGCTTGTATCAGGTACGATGGTATAAGCCAGAGGAACCCGGCCAGTACAACGTGAGTAACTTTCTTTTGGTGTAACCAGTCCAGTACAACAGTGCTTTCTTTGAACTGCGGTCTGTCGAATACTTTAGCATCAACACCAAAGTTGCGTGCCCGTTGTAATGCAAACGCCTGCGGATTGTTGCTCAACAAAAGAACAACTTCAATGGAGGGATGATTTTGAAAGTACTTAAAGATCTCTTCAGCATTGGTTCCGCTGCCGGAAGCAAAAATCGCCAGACGATATTTCTCAGACATAGGTCGCAAAGATAACGCAGCGTTACCATTCGTTGCACCTGCTATAAATAAAATTATGACTATAGCACATCGCGATTCACAGCGAAGCGATTAACTTTAACCTGTAAATCTACCTTGTTACTGTTATGGAAACCTTTGGCGAAAAAGTAAAACGTACAACAAAAAAAGTGATCCGCGCTATAATCATCTTAGTGATACTGGGTGGTGTTATCACCTTTTCATTTTTATACTGGGGTACTTATGAAGATGGCGTAATGGCCGGAAAGATTCTGCGCATTAGCGAGAAGGGCGTGATGTTTAAAACCTACGAAGGGAAAATCAACCTTGAAACGTTCGGTGCGCTAAAGGGGACCAGTCCTATAGCAGAGTCGTTTGACTTTTCGGTTGAGAAGAGCGATAAAGATCTGATCAAGCAATTGCAAACTGTAGCCCTTAGTGGCGAGCGGGTAAATCTATACTTTGTAAAACGATATGCGCGTTTCCCGTGGCGAGGTGATACTAAATATTTTGCTACCCGCATCGAGCGCTTGCAATAACATTAAGGTAAATATATACCTATATACTGAGGCTGTTCATGATGATGAGCAGCCTTTGTTATTGAATTCGCGTGTGTACCATTAGCGAATCAATACAGATTTCTCTTCCATCAGTTTAATGATTCTGCGCAGGTAGTCGATTTCCTTGCGCGAGAGCTCGAGTTGCCGTTGGTATTCTGTTTCGGATGAATGGTTGCCGTTTTTGTCCGTTTGTGCAGGCTCATTTGAGTAGTACTGAAAGAAATCGTGGTTGAGCACCTGCGAAATGCGAAGCAGCAAACCTGTATCGAGATGGCGCTTGCGGAAAATGCGATAGACATTCTGGCGTACCGTTCCCAGTTCATCGGCAAAATCGGTGAGCTTCATTTGGCGATGGTCAAATACTTCCTTGATTTTGGGGCCTATTTCAACATATCCCATGATCCAACTATTTTTTTTGTGAACGATCGGATGATAAAGTCTTAATATACGCTTTGTAATCAGTTGGGTTACAATTGTAACCAAGGGTTTTACGTCTTCGTAAATTGTCGTTAAAATTACATAACCAAAGCAATATATGAGCTTTGCAGAATTTGCTTCGACCCTTAGTAGTTCTGAATGTATGGTAAAAGCTTTTTACCAAGATGAATACGCTACCATCGAATTGGACGACTCAATCCCATGCGTTCGTCTTACGTTAAATGGAGTACCGCGTTACAGCGAGCACTATAACTTTGTCCAGAAAAAGCGGTTGGAGTTAATGCAGCGGGAGATCCGTAACTATCCTAAACTGCACATGCTCACGGATAGTCGCACAGCAGGACCGGTGCTGGATGAAGATGTACATTACTTCAAAACGAACGTTATGCCCGCCATGGAGCGTGCAGGGGTTCGTTTTCTGGCCATTGTAATGCCCGCCAGCAAATTTACCCAGATGACCATTCGCGAGATGACGGAAGATCCGCGCCTTATGACTGTCCAATATTTTGATTCCATGCGTGAAGCACGGCACTGGCTTCGCAAGATGACAACGTTGTAAAACTATTGTCTCAAATTACTTTTCTGACGGATTCTTTTTACCTGCCAGTAATTTCTCTATCGTTGCTTCGAGGCGTTTGGTACGTGTTTCCTCTTTCTTTGCTTCGCTGACCCAGTGTGCATATTCCTTTCGGTTGGTATAGCTGAGTGTCTCAAAAAAATTAGCGGCTTTTTTATTCCGGGCAAGTACTTTTATGAGCGGCTCAGGCATTTCAACAACACGCTCTTCCGTGTCTCGCTCAATTTCTACGCGTATTGTGTCACCAACGTTTTTACCAATAGCAGCACGAATATCTTTTCGTACCAGAATTACATGAAAGCCTGTTCCCATGTTGGCTAATACACCGCGATACGACACGCCATCGAACCATGCTTTTACCTTTACCTGGCCTTTGGTGCCGTATACTTTTTCGACATCAAACGGAATGGACACATAGGCCGCGTCCATCGAAGAATCCGGGTTTTCCAGTATTGCTTTAAACACTTGTTTAACAGACGCACGCATCGGTAAAAAATATATCGAAGTAAATTTATTCATTCTGCATCTGAAAAATCACGTTTTCAAAACAAAATGCCTCGTTTTGGACCTTTGTACCACATAAAAGTTTGACAAACTAAAAACAGGCCGTTGTTTTGTTAGGCGTATAGAATTATCTTGCAAGGCTTGAACCCAAAGCCAAGACCCTGTCATTAACCTATGTCAACGAGTTTGCCAGTATAAATATATATGCAGGATCTTATCAGGCATCTCCCCGCGGTCATTTACGAATACACAATCTACCCGGATGGTCAACCGAGATTCACTTATGTGAGTGAATCGAGTGAAAGCATTTTGGGACTCGCACCGGAAGTTATACTGGCCGATGCTTTTGTATTGGATTCTCTCATTCATGAAGATGACCGTGAGTCGCAGCAGGAAACTTCAGCACTCAGCATAGAAGAGGGCAGAGATTGGAATTGGGAAGGGCGTATGCGGGTAAAGGAAAATATAATCTGGGTGGAAGTAAAATCAAATCATGAATTAAGACCCGATGGTATCATCATCAGGCGTGGCGTAATACAAGATATAACGGAGCGTAAAGAACTTGCGCGTGAAAGCGAGCAACGCTATTTATCGCTTGTTGACAGATTGCCGATTGGTATAGTAGTGCACAAGCAGGGTAAACTTGTTTTTGCAAATTCGCAGGCATACCAGATTCTGGCGTGCAAAAAATCTGATGAACTGATTGGTACCGATGTATTGAACTTCGTGCATCCCGATTATCATCAGCGTTTGGCGCGCAGAATGAAAGAGACTGCTGGTCTGTTGGCTCCTATGGTAGAGCAACAGTATATACGCATGGATGGAAAAGTGATTGATGTGGAAACGATGTCATCACCCTTTACATTTCAGGGCGAACCCTGTATGCAGGTAATCTTTCGTGATATAACCGAACGAAAGCAAACAGAAGAGCGCATCAAGAAGAATGAGACATTACTCGCACAGCTCTTTCAAAATATACCGATGGCGGTTGTATTGCTGAATGAGCAGGGTAAAGTTGAGCAGGTAAATAAAGGCTTTGAAGAGATGTTCGGCTTTGCGCTGGATGAACTCAAAGGCAAGAGTATAAATGATTTTATTGTTCCGGAAGAACTGGTACACGAAGGGGTAGACCTGAACAATCTGATTACGGCTAATCGTATCGTAAGCATTGAGACTATACGCAAGAATAGAAACGGTAAGCTGGTAAACGTTATACTATACGGTATGCCCGTAATGCTGGATAACCAGACTATAGGTATATATGGTGTATATGTAGATTTTACCGATCGCAAAAAAGTAGAAGAGGAATTGAAAATCCGGAATACCGAGCTGGATAATTTTGTATACAAGGTATCGCACGATCTGCGTGCGCCCCTTTCCTCTATACTGGGCCTGGTAAATCTTGCGCGACTGCCCGGTAATACCGACAATCCGATGGATTATATCGATATCATCGGTGAAAAGGTGCAGCACCTCGATCACTTCATTGGCGATGTATTAAGTCACTCGAAGAACCTGAAGATGGATGTCACTACCAGCAAGGTGGATTTTGAACACATCATCGATCGCACTTTTGAAGATTTGAATTACCTGGAAGGTGCCAAGGAAATGGTTCGCAATGTGCGGATTGATGGTGTTGAATTTTATAGCGACCCGTGGAGGATATCCGAGATCTTCCGTAACCTGATCTCCAACGCAGTAAAATATCGTCAGTTAAATATCAGCACAGCCGAGATCAATGTGAAAATACGGGTTGATAATCACCATGCCGAAATTGTTTTTGCCGACAATGGTATCGGTATAGATGATGTTAACCTGGCAAAGATTTTCGAAATGTTTTACCGTGCCACCGAGCAATCCGATGGTTCCGGTATAGGTCTATATATCGTTAAGAATGCAGTTGAAAAGCTGGGCGGCCAGATTTCGGTAGCCAGCAAAGTAAACCAGGGAACGCGTTTCAGCATTGTTCTTCCTAACAGGATCAGTAGCTTTGTGCCTGCATCCAAATCTCAAGTTGTAGAAGAACACAAATGAAGATCATTGAAGTAACTACCCCGCAGCAGGCGCGCGAATTTCTGCTGCTACCCGTTAAGCTTTATAAGAATGAACCTGCGTGGATTCGTCCGCTCGACCAGGACATTGAAAGTGTTTTTGATCCTGAAAAAAACAAAGCGTTTCGCCACGGCACGTGTACCCGCTGGATTCTTCAGAACAAAGAAGGCGAAACCATTGGTCGTGTGGCGGCTTTCGTAAATGAAAAGATTGTTCATAAAGGCAACGACCAGCCTACTGGCGGAATGGGTTTTTTCGAATGCATCAACAATCAGGATGCTGCATTTTTACTCTTCGATCAGTGTAAAGCATGGCTACAGGCAAAAGGCATGGAAGCGATGGATGGCCCGGTTAACTTCGGAAGCCGTGATCGTTGGTGGGGCTTATTGATTGAAGGATTCGACCGTGAACCCAACTACCAGTGCAACTATAATTTTCCGTATTACAAAGATTTCTTTGAAGCATACGGTTTCCAGGTATATTTCTATCAGTTCACGTATGCACGAAGCATACAGGGACCGTTGCATCCGCGACTTTCCGAGAAGGCGGAGATAGCACGAAAAGATCCTGATTACGATTTCCGCTACCTGCGGAAAAGTGAATTTGAAAAGCTGCCGGAATATCTGATGACGGTATATAACCGCGCATGGGCTAATCGTTCGGAAAATCCGGAGCTTACCATGGCGCAGGCAAAAGTGCTCGTAAAACAGATGAAGCCGATCATGGATGAGAAGTTGCTATACTTTGGTTTTTATAAAGGTGAACCGGTATCATTCTTCCTGTCGCTGCCGGAGATCAACCAGATATTCAAGTATGTAAATGGCAAGCTAGACTGGTTGGGTAAATTGAAATTCATCTGGCATACGTTCAGACGCACCAATAAAAAAGCATTTGGTATTTTGTTCGGCGTTGTTCCGGAGCATCAGGGTAAAGGATTGGATGGCGCCATGATCATCAACGCACGCGATGTATTGCAGCCCAATGCTCGCTATGAGCAGTACGAATTGAACTGGATTGGTGACTTCAATCCGAAGATGATACTGGTGGTAGAACAGGTTGGCGCGGAACTATCAAAACGTCATGCCACGTATCGTAAACTTTTTGATGAAACGAAGCCGTTCAGGCGTGCACCGATTTTAAAATAGGTGCAGAAGTTTTCTCGTTTCCATAAACTTCTTTTGTCGCATAATGTTATTCGCTTACTTGCAACGCGAAGTTTTCAGTCATGAATAAAACCGGAGTTCTTCTTATCAATCTCGGCACGCCCGACAGTCCTTCTGTAGGCCATGTGCGTTCATACCTTTCTCAGTTTCTAAACGATCCGCGTGTAATCGACATACCGTGGTTGCTGCGCAAAATGCTGGTGAACCTTATCATCGTTCCGTTTCGCGCACCCAAGTCTGCCAAGATCTACCAGAAGTTGTGGACAGAAAACGGTTCGCCTCTGCTATACTATAGTGAACGTGCCAGAGATTTATTACAAGAACAACTCGACAGCACATACGAAGTTCATCTCGCGATGCGCTATAAAAATCCTTCTATACCGAACGTGCTGGAAACGATGCGTAAGAAAAATTATGAGCGCATTATTGTTGTTACTATGTTCCCGCAGTATGCTTCAGCTTCTACCGGGTCAGCATTGGAAGAAGTGATGCGTGTTGTAAGTAAATGGTGGGTTATACCGGAGCTTAAATTTGTTAGCCAATACTTTGATCATCCATCGTATATAGAAGCTTTTGCCGAGCGTGGCAGAAAGTATAATATCAACGAATACGATCACGTGCTTTTTTCGTACCACGGTCTGCCCGAGCGCCAGGTTGATAAAGTATATGACGAGGGGCTATGTTCAGATCACGACTGCGAGCACGAGATCACGGAAGAAAACAGATACTGCTATAAAGCAACCTGTTACGCCACTACGCGCCTGCTTGCTGCTAAACTAAATATACCCCAGGAGAAATATACCGTTTGTTTCCAGTCACGACTCGATCAAAAGTGGCTCAAGCCTTTCTCCGATGAAGTGGTTCGCCAATGTGGAGATAAAGGAATGAAAAAAATTCTTGTATTCTCGCCAGCCTTTACTGCCGATTGCCTCGAAACTATAATCGAGATCGGAGACGAATACCAGGAAATCTTCACCGAACACAAAGGTGAAAAAGTACAACTGGTAGAAAGCCTCAACGACCATCCGCTTTGGATTAAGTGTTTGAAAGAGTTGGTATTGGCGAAATAATATATCTGTTTCAAAGGCGTGCGTAAGGGGGACGAAGCATTTTCTCCTGCTACGTAGTTTATTTGGACTTTTGTAACTTTAATACTAGTAAGGAAGCAATGGCCTTATTAGCATCAAATAGAGTTACTCTGAAATTATCTCGTGCGGCTTTTTGGGATATTGATCTTGAAAAGCTGGACCTGGAGCGTTTTGCTGATTTTGCTATAATCCGAATTTTTTGAACGCGGTATGGAGCAAGATATATATATATATGAGATCATGAAGTACTTTGGTGGATCGAGAATAATAGATTCGCTGCCCCACGCTAGTTCATTACAGCCACGTGCTATTGCTGTTGCTCAAAAACTTTTTGATCTTTCTCTAATCAATTTTCATGCTTCACGCCTTCACAACAAGTGAGGAACTACTCCAAATACTAAGAATAGTAATAAAGGTTCCTTCATTAACTTCATTCAGAATTGTTGGTGGTACTGCGCTGAGCCTTTTAAGGGGACATCGGATATCAGAAGATATCGCGATATGTTTGCTTCTGTAGAGTATGGATCTCTGAATTTTGTGGCAATTGAAAATGATATCAGAGGAGTGATTCCCTACGTAATTAATGATGATTCAATTTTAAATCTGCCTGTTGATCTCGATAATAATTTTGGTTGCATTTACATCTTGGAATGGCTGACGAAACTTTAATCAAAGCAGTGTCTGAAACAAAAGCACTGGGATCTAATAAAAGCTGAAATGCAGCAAGCTGTTTCTTTGCTCTGAGTATATAGTTCAATGCCCTCCCAATTTCTTCGCAAGCTCATGCTTATATAGCGGCCCCACCGGCAACTCCGTTTTGCCAATGAAGACTGCATTCAGATTATAAGAATCAATCTTATTCATAGCCACTATAAATGAACGATGAATACGAGTGAAGTCGTGCTCCGGCAGCATTTCTTCTAACGCTGTTATAGTTTGCTTGGTGATTACTTGTCGGTCGGGGAGGAAGATGCGAACATAATCCTTGAGACTTTCGATATAGCGAATCTCATCGACCATGATCTTTACCATTTTACGATCAGCACGCACATAGAGAAAGCGCTCTGTTTCGGTTGTGAGCGTTTCTTTATTGGATGCAGCATGCTTCTGCTCCGGATTTATAGCACGATGCACCGCGCGTAAAAAACGATCGAGCGAATACGGCTTCAAAAGATAATCAACCGCACCTAACTCAAAACCATCTACTGCGTAATCGCGATGGGCGGTAGTAAAAATTACCTTGGGAGGTGAAGGCAGCGCGCGCAGAAAATCGATGCCTGTTAACTTGGGCATGTTTATATCAAGGAAGATCAGGTCTACCGAATTGTTCTGAATAAACTCAAAGGCCGCCATAGCATGATGACACTCCCCGGCAATCTCGAGCATAGGAGTAGCATCAATATAGGTGCGCAGGATGTCTAACGCTGGTGGTTCATCATCCACCAGCAGACAACGGAGTTTGGGGGTCATGTTTCGATAAGTTTGATCGAGCCGAGTTCTATAGCCAGCGATACTACAAAAGTATCTGCGTCTTCGGTAATACGAAGTTCGTGTGCATTAGGATATAATAATTGAAGTCGTTTTTTTACATTTTGTAACCCCATGTGTATGGAGTTTGGATTGTTGTGATCAATAGCTCTGCCGTTGATCAGTTTGAACTTCAGCGCGGTTTCGTTTACCTGCAAGTCCAGACTCATCCAGGCTTGCTCAATCATTTCATTAGCGCCATGCTTGAAACTGTTTTCCAGGAAGGGCAATAGTAGAAGCGGTGCAATGGCATTTTTTTCAATGTCACCTTTTATGTTTACCGATATATCCAGTCGGCTGCCAAACCTGCCTTTCTCCAGTTCGATATAGTGAAGCAGCACTTCAACTTCTTTGCCGAGATTAACCGTAACGTTTGTACAATCCGTGAGTATATATCGCATCAGCTTGGAGAGCTTGAGAATAGCTTCCGGAGTTTCGTCTGATTTTTTTAAGGCGAGTGAATATATACTGTTCAGTGTGTTGAACATGAAGTGCGGATGGATTTGTCCTTTCAGAATTTCCAGTTCCGCTTTTATGCGCTCCTTTTCGAGTTGCTCGGTCTCGATTTTCTTTTGATACCAGTGCTTGATCAGTTTGATGGCAACGGCAAAGCCTGCGATCGTCATCGAACCACGTAAACCACCCATGAAGGAGAAGAAGAATGTCATGGCCTTGACGGGGTGATGGAGATATATCCGCAAAGGCGTGATCAGGTAATAATTCACGACAGGTGACAAGGCTGCTGCAATAAGTATTAGGGCGATTACCCAGACAAAACCGACCCAATACCGATCGCGAAAAATTATATACGGCAACACATAGTATATAATGGCATAGCTCAGAAACATGTGCTGTGGCAGGTATATGAACGACTCTATGTAGGATATAGCAAAGAAGTTCGTGGCACGACCTTCTATATAGTAAAAGCCGTAAATGAAACCCTGGAACGCCCAGCAGACAGTCCAGAATAAGGCGTGCCTGCCTAACCGGTAACTGGTTTTGTTCGACAAGACAAGTCTGGAAAAGAAACTATCCATATCTATAAACATACTCGATCGACTGATTAAAGTTTGATTCCATTACGGTTTGTAGACGAAAATGGAGGAATCGTAGACGGAATATTTTAATCGAAGTTCCAGGCATGCCGGTCTAGAAACACGATGCATCGGTCTTATCTGTGAAAATCGAGAGGCGTCTATTCCGTATTTCATTACTAAAAGACCCTTTTACTATGAAACGAATATTAACCCTTACAGCCGCGATACTGACTATAACAGTGTCTGCGTTTAGTCAGCAGGACAAATCACTTTACTGGGTGGTAGAAACCAATACGCAGATTAAAAATTACTCAGTAGTGCGATTCTATAACCACAACAATCAACTGGTGCATGAAGTAGCGATGGATCATGTACGCATTGATGTTACCAAACCAAAGCATCAGCGCAAGCTTAACCAACTGCTTAAAAATTATCAGGATCGTGTGGCCAGCACATCCAAAAGGAACAAGTCGAAACGATCGATTTGATTTAGATTAAATGGTTCGCCCGGCTACGAGATGGCCGGGCTTTTTTTGCTATAGCTATAGCTTCAATGTATGGCTATTCTTCTTCCATATCCTTCAACTCGATCTCAAGTGCTTTTGTGCTGATGTATATTTCATTCAAGGAAAGTGCCAGCGACAGCAAAAGAAATATGAGACTTAATCCAAATATAGTGATAGCCCAGGTTTCATACTCCAGGTAAAAGAAAAGCATGCTGAGTACACAGAAGAAGAAACTGGTGATACCGGCAGCCTGCATGTGCTTAACAAGCATAAGTCTGAGTTTAAGATTTCGTATCTGTGCACGAATGATCTCGTGATTCTCCTGGATGGTTTTATACTTCGCGTGCAGGTTACGAATGAGTGTAGCCAAAGCCAGAAAGCGATTGGTATACGCCAGCATCAACAATGTAATAGCAGGAAAGAGAAGTGCCGGTGTATTAATGGAGATCTGTGTCATAAGTATATATAGTATATTATTCAACACGCTGCAGCGTGCGCAGCGATTTGGAGAACCAGCTTGTGGCCCCTACAACCACCAAGGTCATAAAACCACCAAAGATTACCGAGCGCACAACGCCCAACATACTGGCCGCAAGTCCGGATTCAAACATCCCGATCTCATTCGAAGACCCGATGAAGATATGATTTACCGCTGATACACGTCCTTTCATATTCTCAGGTGTAAGCGTCTGTAATAACGTTCCGCGAATGATTACGCTGACACAATCAAATACACCACTCATCATCAACAGGAACATTGATATCCAGAAATTTGTAGAAAGACCAAAGAGTATAATACAAACACCAAAGCCTGCAACACAATATAGTAAAAGCTTACCAGCATTTTGCCTGATCGGATGGTGTACCAGGTATAACGCCATCAGCAACGCACCCACACCCGGTGCAGCGCGCAGAAACCCAAGTCCTACTTTACCAACATGAAGTATAGTATCTGCAAAGATTGGAAGGAGCGCAACAGCGCCACCAAACAGTACAGCGAACAAGTCGAGTGATATAGCACTCAATACAATCTTGTTGTTATAAACAAACCGTAGCCCGGCCTTGATTTTCTCAACGATGCCTTCTTCGGTTGTAGTGGGTGGCAATGGTTTATCGCTCACCATAAAGGCGAGCATGAGGCCTGCTAAAACCAGTAGCACATCCGTTGTATACGCAACAGAAATTCCGAAAAATCCATAGAGCAATCCTCCGAGGGGAGGTCCGGATAGGGAAGCGGTTTCCCACAACGTGCTGTTCCATGTAATCGCGTTACTATATAATTCGCGTGGCACCAGTTGAGGCATGAACGCAAACAGCGCGGGTGTCATAAACCCACGCGCTATGCCACTGATGAAAATGACAGTATAGATGGGGAGCACACCAAAGTCGAGAAGAAACTGCCCGGGTTCAAGGGTGAAAAAAAGAAGACTGAATGAGCAGAGAAATAATGTACTCAGGCATAGCAGTATAATTCGTTTACGTTGAACGACATCCGCCACGTGCCCCGCATATAGCGATACACTGATGGATGGTATAGCTTCAGCAAGTCCGATGAGTCCGAGGGATAGCGGGTCTTTTGTTATTTCATATACCTGCCACGCTACTACTACGGCTTGTATCTGTATAGCCAGTGTGGTGCAGAAGCGTGCTGAAATAAAATACCGGTAGTCTCTGATTTTTAGTGCTGCGTATGGAGAGGAGGTTGTACTCATACTGTTGTAAGAATCTTTTCAATTGCATCTACTGCCAGCTTTCTGCGTTGCTCGCGTTCGCCACGAATTTCCACGTATGGCACGGGCTGATTTTTCATTTCGTTAAGGTATAGCTGGTAAAGTTCTTCACGCTGATTGGGATGCTCACGCTGCGGATCTTCTTCCCAGGGTAAGTCTACATACGTTAACATATATAGGTCATACTTGCGCGTAGCAATCTGGTGAAGTATATCCGGGTGACAACTTCCGTATTTGAATTCACTCCATACTTTAATCACGTAGAGGTTGGTATCGCAGATCAATACCTGGTTTGCATCACGCGTCCATTCTTCTTCCAATCGCAGCTGGCCATGTGCTATGGTTAACAGATCGTTTTCCACATACGGTCGCACCAGGTTGCCAATATAGCCACGTGCATATTCGGGTACCCAGGTGGTATGAAAGTGTTCTGCAAGAAATTTAGAGAGATCGGATTTCCCCGTGCACTCCGGACCGATTATCGCCACTTTCTTCACAGTGGGCAGATTGAAAGCATTCATAATGCGAAAATCGTTTATATTTCCCGGAATTTTTTTAGGAATACACATAAACATTTACCGGTGAAGCGAAGAAAAGCATTACGGCATATCGGTCTTGGATTTTCGGCTGGCTTGATGTTGCCATCCCTGTTAACTGCGTGTAAGGAAGATGATGCTACACCTTCTGTGAGGTATAACGGTGTAGTAGGAGTGATTGGTGCAGGTGCTGCTGGTTTACATGCTGCAGATATTCTGCGCAGCAACGGTATTCCGGTAAGAGTGTTCGAGGCATCGGGTCGTGTAGGAGGAAGAGTTCGCACCATGCAACGCACCACGCAGCCTGACGATGCATTGCTTTTTGATCCGAATAATTTACCGGTGAGTGAATTCCCAACCGAGTTTGGAGCTTCGTTTATTTCAGGCTCTGATTCTGCCTGGGGTAAAATAGTCGATCAGTTAAATGCACCGCTTATTGAAATCTATACGCAGGCCAGCGATATATTTATAGTAGACGGCTCCGTTAAGACTGCGGCTGATTTGCAGGGCGATGCTGATTTTATAGCGGCTAAGAATTTTGTGTCCGGTCTTGCTTCAAACTCATCAGCAGGTTCAGTGCAGCAGGCTATTGCGAGTGCTGGTATAAATGCGCGCATGTATACTATTCTTAATTCGTGGGTTGGAAATAAAGCCGGTACATCGAACGATGTGCTGGGAGTAAAAGCATTGGCTGAGGCAATTGCCTTAAGAACGCGAAACGACAAGCAATATATACTTCAGGCAAACCCGATGGAAGATGCTGTGCTTTCGCGATTCAGCAATGTTATACCTTACGTTGAGTTAAACAGCGCTATACAAAGCGTGAATTATACCGGAGATAAAATTACGCTCACCGGTGTAAAGAATGGAACGGAAGCATTTACCGCTGAAGTCGATCGTTTGGTTGTGTCAGTGCCGGTCTCTATACTCAAAGCGAATACTATAGCGTTTACACCTTCACTTCCTTCAGCAAAAGCAACGGCACTGAGTCGTATGGATATGGAAGCCAGTATTCGTGTACGTCTGGAATTCAAAAAGAATTTCTGGGGCATGAACAGCGCATTTATTTACGGAGGCGCACAAGCTCCCGAATATTTCAATGCAGGTATAGGGCGCGATGCCATGCAAAAAACGTTGGACATAACGATACAAGGTGCCAGGGCGCAAGAGCTGTCAGCTAAAGGTAAAGAGATGGTGCCTGTTATACTGGCAGAGCTGGATGCGGTATTCAACGGACAGGCTACTGAAAATGTGCGGAGAGATGCCTCGAATAATGTTCTGTCTGTCATTATGGATTGGACAAAGGTGCCTTATATCCGCGGAGGCGCTTCCTATATTAAGCCCGGTGGAAGCAATGCAGATCGGATTTCATTATCAGAATCGGTGAACGGTAAAGTATTTTTTGCCGGGGAGGCAACCGATATAGCGGGCGATGCAGGCACGATCAGCGGTGCTATTCAATCTGCTGACCGTGCTGCCTCAGAGGTAATGGAGACCATTACACTGATATAGGTTTGGGTTATTCGTTCTTCAACGATTTTACGGGGTTTACAATAGCTGCTTTAATGGATTGATAGCTTACGGTGATCCAGGCGATCAGCAACGCTATAACACCTGCCAATAGAAATATGCCTACACCGAGTTGAATACGGTATGCAAAATTTTGCAGCCAGTTATCCATCATATACCATGCAAAGGGTGTTGCCAGTATAAAGGCTATCACAATCAGTTTTGTGAAATCTTTTGACAGCAATACAACAATGCCTCCTACGGATGCCCCCAATACTTTGCGTATACCAATTTCTTTTGTGCGCAGGTTTGCAGTATAGGCTGCGAGTCCGAAGAGACCTACGCAAGCTATAATAATGGCCAGCCCTGAAAATATAGCGAACACTTTTCCGGCTCGTTGTTCCGATTCATATTGCGCATTCAGGTTCTGATCAAGGAACTGGTACTTGAAAGGTTGATCAGGTGCTAATTTTTTCCAGGCAGCTTCAATATCGCTTATAACAGTCGTTGCATTTTTACCTTTAACGCGTGCGTATGTATAGGCCGCACCGCCACCGAAGCTCTCGTTGCTTTGAATAGTAAGTGGTGTAACCGGATCGCGCAGCGACTGAAAATTAAAATCTTTAATGATGCCGATAATGGTATACTGTACCGTTACATTGCCTTGCTGCGTGCGTTGCACCTGCAATAATTTTTTACCGATCGGGTCTGCTATATCTAGCGTTTTCACAGCGGCCTCGTTGAGAATGATAGACAATGAATCGTTAGTTGATTCGGAGAAACCATGTCCTTCAGTAAATTCAAATCCAACGGTCTCGGCAAATGTATCATCTATACCCATCGTTTTTGTTGTGAGTATTTCAGATGATCCTTCCGGAGTAAATTGCGCACCAAAGAAATCGCCTTGTCTTCCGAGTAGTGAAAATGCGGTCGCAGCTTTCTCAACATTCCCGATGCGTTTTACTTCCTCGGTAAATGTTCGGGCGTTATTTTCCAATGCGAATACGCGTTCAATAACCAGCATCTGTTCTTTGTCATACCCCAGCGATTTGTTCTGCATATACTGCATCTGCTCTGCTACTACCATAGTGCCTACTATCAGTACAATAGAAATAAAGAACTGAAACACAACGAGACCATTGCGTAACCACGTACCTTTTGTGTTGCTGGTAAAATTACCTTTCATAACAACAACCGGATTGAATGATGACAGCGCGAATGCAGGATAACTGCCTGCAAGAAAACCAACGACCAATGCTATACCGAGCAAAGCAAGGGGCAGTAAACCTGCGAAATCAAGTGTAAGATGTTTGTCAACTAGGTTGTTGAAATAGGGAAGTGCAAACCATGTTATGGTGAGTGCAAGTGCGGTAGCAAATAAACTTAGCACAATGGACTCTGTGAGGAATTGAAATACCAGTTGACTCTTCAGTGAGCCCATGGTTTTGCGTACACCAACTTCACGCGCACGCTCGGCCGAGCGTGCTGTTGCAAGATTCATAAAATTGATACAGGCTATAACGAGTATGAGTACTGCTACCGATATAAGGAAGTATACATAGTTAAGATTACCACCGGGCTGCATCTTTGCTTCGATGTTACGCGGGTCAAGATGAATTGATTTCAGAGGTTGCAGAAAATACGTATACCCGTTTCCTTCTTTTTTATAGTCTTCCCATGACTTACCGAGGTCGCGCTCTATCTGTGCAGCAGCGTAAGTGTCAACCATCTTTGGCAATTTAGTTTGCAGCGCCTTGGCATCTGCCCCGGGTTTCAATTGTATATATACATGCGCTGAGAAAGTTGTGAAGTTACTTTGATTGCCACCACCGAAGAAATTATCATCCCACTTGGAAAGGAAGTCAAATTTGAAATGCGAGTTATCGGGTATATTTTCACATATGCCACTTACGTGAAAATCCTGGTTGAACATTCGGATTGTTTTGCCAACAGGATCGTTATTGCCAAAGTATCGCTTCGCTGTTTCCTCTGTAAGCACTACATCATTCCGTTGCAGTAATACTTTTTTTGGATCGCCCTTCAAAACACGAATACTGAAGAAAGTAAAGAAGTTGGAATCAGCAGCCATGATAAAGTCTTCTTCAAATTGCTTTACTTCATCACGTTCATCTTTATAGTTTACTACAACCTGGTTGATCGGTCCGCCCATCTTGACCACACTGGCAATTTCAGGGAAATCGTGTTGCATCACATCGGCATACGAGTGAGGAATGATGGCATAGTTGGTAGAATGATTCGGATACTTTCGCTCCAATGCGACTTTATAAATGTTGTCGGCATTGGAGTGGAATGAGTCGTATGAGAACTCATTGGTAACAAACATAACGATCAAAATACAACTGGCTATACCAGTTGAAAGGCCCAGTACATTAATGATGGTGTAGACCTTTTGTTTGATCAGGCTTCGGATGGCAATGCGCAGGTAATTTTTCAGCATAGCAAAAGTTCTCTGGTAATTTTCAGAAATGCAATACCCTACGCCTCGGTATATCGCCAAAGGCTATAAATAAAAAAATCGTCCGTTGCCGGACGATTTTCAAAAGTATATATAGTCTCTTAAGGATGAATTAGTCTTGCAGCATTTTCAGCAGCGTAGAAATTCTGTTCTTCAGGTTTCTGCGATCGATGATAAAATCGAGGAAGCCGTGTTCCAACACAAACTCAGCGCTCTGAAATCCTTTTGGCAGATCTTTACCGATGGTTTCGCGGATAACACGCGGACCAGCAAACCCGATGAGGGAACCTGGTTCAGCAATGTTAAAGTCTCCCAACATAGCATACGATGCTGTTACACCACCCGTTGTAGGGTCTGTCAGCAAGGATATATAGGGAATCTTTGCCTGATCAAGCAACGCGATCTTGGCGGAAGTTTTGGCCATCTGCATCAGCGATAAACCCGCTTCCATCATACGCGCACCGCCCGAGCGGGAGATCATGAGGAAAGGTTTCTTGTTTTTGAGACTGTGGTCCATCGCGCGGGCAATTTTCTCGCCCACAACAGAACCCATTGAACCACCAATGAACGTGAAGTCCATACAAGCGATGGTAATATCAAGTCCGTTTATTTTTCCGTAGGCCGTACGAACCGCATCCTTCAGTTGAGATTTCTCCTGCGATTCCTTGATGCGTTTCGGATATGCTTTTGTGTCTTTGAAAGTCAGCGGGTCAGCAGACTCCATGTTCGGGTCGAGCTCAGTAAATTCATTGTTGTCGAACAGTACTTCAAAATACTCTTCGGAGCCTATACGCACATGATAATCTTCTTCGGGCACTACGTAGGCGTTGCTCTTCAGCTCCCGGGTGTGAATGATCTTGCCGGCAGGCGATTTAAACCATAGTCCGTCAGGCACCTCACGTTTCGATTCCGTAGGTGTTACTATACCTTTATCACTGCGTTTGAACCAAGCCATGTGTTAAAAAAAATTTTAGTAAAAAATAAAGCCGATGCATCGGGAAAGATACATCGGCTTGTTCGATAAATAAACTATGCCACGTCAATCGACTTGTCGAGGTATACATCCTGAATCACGTTCAGAATCTCTACACCTTCTTTCAATGGACGCTGGAATGCTTTTCTACCAGAGATCAGACCCATACCACCAGCACGTTTGTTGATAACCGCTGTGCGTACTGCATCTGCTAAATCACTCTGACCTTTTGACTCTCCTCCAGAGTTGATCAAACCTGCGCGGCCCATGAAGCAGTTTGCTACCTGGTAGCGGCAAAGATCGATCGGGTGATCAGAAGTTAAATCTGTATAAATTCTTTCATCCAGTTTACCGTAGCTGCTTCCACCGGTATTCAATGCTTTGTAACCACCGTTGTTCTCAGCAAGTTTTTGTTTGATGATGTCCGCCTGGATTGTTACACCCAGGTGGTTTGCCTGACCAGTTAAGTCAGCAGATACGTGATAATCAACACCACCTTGTTTGAAAGCGTTATTACGGGTATAGCACCACAGTATAGTACCCATACCTAATTGATGTGCCTTTTCAAAAGCTGCAGCAACTTCCTGGATCTGACGCGTAGCGTTGTCTGAGCCGAAATATATAGTTGCTCCAACAGCAACTGCTCCCAGGTTCCATGCATCTTCTACAGAGCCGAACATGATCTCGTCAGCTTTGTTAGGATAGGTAAGGAGCTCGTTGTGGTTGATCTTTACAATGAAAGGAATGCGGTGGGCATATTTTCTTGACATCATCGCCAGCACACCGTATGTAGTAGCCACTCCGTTGCAACCACCTTCGATAGCAAGCTTGATAATATTTTCAGGATCAAAGTAGTCTGGGTTCTTTGCAAAAGATGCACCGGCACTGTGCTCGATACCTTGATCGATCGGAAGAATAGAAAGGAAGCCAGTGTTCGCGAGGCGACCTGTTCCGAATAATTGCTGGAGACTTCTCAATACCTGCGGAGAGCGGTTTGATTGTACGAAGATGTTGTCTACAAAATTCGGATTCGGAAGATGAAGGCGATCTTTTGAAATAGTTTTGCTCTGGTGCTTCAACAGGAAATCTGCGTCTTTGCCCAAAAGCTCTACGATGTTCTTTGCCATAATTATTAATTATTGGTCTGGTTATGGTTTTTTAATGAGCGGGGACAAAGTTATTAATTATTTAATTGTATGCTAATTAACGCAAATTTCGCGGTTTTTGACGTCATTCAATCGTGTTAGATTTTTACTTTGGAATTTTTATTCTCACGGAAGTGAAAAATTTCAGACTACTAAAGCCTCCCAATGCCGAAATAAAAAGTGCCGAAAAGCAAAAAGCCATCCCGAAAATTCGGAATGGCCTTCTGATGTTTTGAATCGGTACCGTTTAAAGCTTTTCCTTGATACGGGCAGCCTTACCTTGACGGCCTTTCATGTAGTACAGTTTCGCTCTGCGAACTTTACCTTGCTTCAATACTTCGATTTTATCGATAGTAGGAGATACGATTGGGAAGATACGCTCAACACCTACACCATTAGATACTTTTCTTACTGTGAAGGTCTCACCGTTTGTTCCGAATCCTCTGCGCTGGATTACAGTGCCCTGGAATTGCTGGATACGCTCTTTGTTACCTTCTTTTATTTTCACGTGAACGTTGATAGTATCACCAGGATTGAAGCTGGGAACAGATTCACGGACTTTCGCAAATTCCTGCTCAACTAATTTAATTAAGTCTGCCATAACTCGATGGTTTTGAAAATTGGACTGCAAATGTATGGAAAGAATTGAGAAATTCAGAGGCAAGCCCTAAGATTTAACTGATTAATTATCAAAGCCTCCAAATTCATCTGTTTTCGCAGGTTTGGGCTTCGATGGTTCCGTACAAATCTGCGAATAATTAAGTCTGAAAGCATTATTTCAGCAGTTCTGGTCTTCGCTGGCGGGTGCGTTCCAGCGATTGCTCGTGTCGCCACTCTTCAATTTTGGTGGCATGCCCGGAAAGTAAAACGTCTGGAACTTTCCATCCTTTATACTCTGCTGGTCGGGTATATACGGGTGGGGCAATCAGATTATCTTGGAAGGAATCACTTAATGCCGATGTCTCATCCGATAATACTCCAGGAATTAACCTGATCACGGCATCAGCAACAACGGCTGCAGCCAGCTCTCCTCCCGAAAGAACATAATCCCCAATGCTTATTTCGCGGGTTATCAGATGCTCGCGAACACGTTCGTCTACACCTTTATAATGGCCGCAGAGCAGGATTAAATTTTTCTTCAGACTAAGTTCATTGGCAAGAGACTGATTGAGCCGCTGACCATCCGGACTCATATAAATTATATCATCGTACTCGCGTTTCGATTTAAGATCGGCAATACAATTATCGATTGGCTCAATCATCATCACCATGCCGGCACCACCACCAAAAGCATAGTCATCGGTAGTGCGATGCTTGTTGGTTGCGTATTGACGTAAGTCAATCACGTTAACGGTAACTATACCTTTTGCCTGTGCTCTCTTTAAGATAGAATCCGAGAACGGACTCTCAACAAGTTTGGGTAACGTGGTAATGATATCGATGTGCATATATATACTACTAAAGACAAATAACTCAAAAGTCAGTAACTCTCCATAAGATTAACATCAGATATCCAGAAAGCCCTCCGGAAGATCTACACTGATTTTCTTCTTGGATTTATTTATACTCGTAATGAAGGGGCTGTTCACCGGAATCAATACTTCTTTACCATCATGCATTAGTACCAGTAAACGATTAGCACCGGCCTGCATCACTTCCGTTACATTTCCCAGCACACCGCTTGTCTCATCGATCACTTCGAAGTCTATTACTTCATCATCGTAGAACTCGCCACGTGTAGATTTAGGACGCGCTGTCTTCGGTAAATATATAGTCTGCTTGGAAATTTTTCCGGCATCTTCAGCAGAGTCAACATCCTCAAACTTTACAAATGCTTTCGCTCCGCGCACCGACACCTGCTGAATGAAGTACGGAACGAGCCGCTCATTGCTTGCGAGAAATACAGCGTCTAAAGTAGCGAAGTCGTTGGGAGTATCCGGATCGATAGAAACCGTAACTTCTCCTTTTAAACCGTGTGGTTTTAAAACCAAACCTATTTTATAGCACGAATCAATATTCATGGAGGCACATTCCTAAAATAAATATGCCGGTCCCGAAGAAGATCGGAACCGGCACACAATTCAATTTCAAAATAATTAAGCTTGTTCAGCAGCAGGAGCTTCGCCTTCAGCGGCAGCTTCAGCAGGAGCTGATGGAGCAGCGGCAGCAACTTCAGCTTTCTTACGAATAGCTTCAGCACGAGCTTCTTTCACTTTTGTTTCAGCAGCTTTACGAGCTTTCAGGTCAGCTTGTTTAGCTTCTGAAAGTTTGTTGCGCTTCGCTTCGATCTTGGCATCTTTACCTTTCAACCAGTCAGCTAATTTAGCATCAGCCTGGTCTTGTGTTAAAGCACCTTTAATAACACCAATCTGGAGGTGCTTCTTCATTAAGATACCACGGTAAGAAAGCATAGCTTTAACAGTATCGCTAGGCTGTGCACCGTTCATAACCCAATGAAAAGCGCGATCGTCTTTCAGGTCGATCGTTGCAGGGTTGGTGAGGGGATTATAAGTCCCGATTTTTTCAATAAAGCGTCCATCGCGTGGAGCTCTGGCGTCAGCAACGACTACATCGAACATCGCCAGTTTCTTGCGGCCTCTGCGGGCCAATCTGATTTTAACCATCTCTTGTTAGTTTTTAAAATGTGGAACTCGTCCTGATTTTTAAAGGTCGCAAAGTTAACGCTTTTTTTTGGCCCGACAACCCTTCGCTAACGAATTGGCTGACATTCGCCTAGTTCAAAGTCTTGTTGATCGCGGTTAACTTGTGCACCAGTTGATTTAACGTGCTGTCTTGCCCGTCTAATTCAACAACTATGGAGATTGAATTGTTTTTCTCTTTTCGCGTGTACGGAACATTTGCCTCCTGCACACCGCTATCCTGATAAAGCGAGAAAAAATTGAAATTCAGAATTTTGCTAATCCTTTCCAGCTGATCTGTTTTGATCTCACTTCGTTCGAAGATATCATAAACATTACGTGAACTTGTGTTCAGCCTTTTGGCAAATTCTGAAAGTTTAAGGCCAGATTCTTTATATCTGATTTCAATTTCTCGTCCAATGTGTAACGCCATGTCACAAACTTAGAGCGCTTCTTACATACCGTGCGATTCCGTGCGTGTGAATTTTGTGCGCTAAAAATGTGATTTTTTGTCACGTTGAATTATAATTACATCGAATTGAGAATAATTGTATCCGATTCAACCGTACAGTCAAATGAAGTTTAAACATATAACCGCGAACACGAGCCCATTCTAAAGTGAAAGATTCGAAGCTGATTCTCTCCAGGATACATAGTCCCATCAAACCTGATAGCTTTTAATTTCCAGAGCGGACAAAGGCACTTCTCATTCGTGTGAAGTGCCTTTTTTTATGAATTAACCTGCAAATAATTGTTTATGCGATTTAACGGTTTTTTTATGAAAACCACCTTCTCTACATTTGTTCACTTTCTATAAAACCATGGACAAATATTCATACATCTCAAATGCAGACGTTGGTTATCTCGATCAACTCTATCAAAATTATAAAAAGGATCCAACCTCTGTTGACGCCACCTGGCAAAAGTTCTTTGAAGGATATGACTTCTCACAGGAACGTTATGGTGACAAAGCAAACGGCAATGGCGCACCTGCAGGTACTGTAGCAGATTCACTCTCTATAAAAGAGACGCAGGTTCGAAATCTCATTTTTCAGTATCGCTCTTTCGGTCACCTGAAATCGAAAACAAACCCGGTACGCGAAAGAAGAAATCACAATGTAAACCTCGATCACAAGAGCGTTGGGTTAACCGATGCTGATCTTGATACAGAGTTTGATGTAGCAGCTGAAATTGGCATGCAACGCTCAACGCTGCGCAAGATCATTGAGAAACTGAACGCGGTATATTTAGGACCTATCGGTTTTGAACACAACTTCATTCGCAATGATGATGTGCGCGCGTGGTTGTATCAGAAAATTGAAAAGGAATATTACACCTATAATCCTGCGCAAGACGAGAAAAAGCGCATTCTGAATAAACTCAACGAAGCGGTTGTATTCGAAAACTTCCTTCATACAAAATTCCTCGGGCAAAAACGTTTCTCGCTGGAAGGTGGGGAGAATACAATTCCTGCACTGAACACTGTAATTAACGTAGCGGCTGAGCTGGATGTAAAAGAAGTTGTTATCGGTATGGCGCACCGCGGTCGCCTCAACGTACTGGCTAACATACTTGGTAAAACCTACGAGCAGATCTTTACAGAGTTCGAAGGAAACGTAAGTCCGGAGAACCTTACCATGGGTGATGGTGACGTGAAGTACCACCTGGGGTATTCAAGTCACATCAATACACCATCCGGCAAAAAGATATATGTAAAGCTTACGCCTAACCCTTCGCACTTGGAGGCAGTTGATCCATTGGTGCTTGGTTATACCCGTGGTCAGATTGATGACGAGTATAAAGGAGAGCTTTCAAAAGGTATGGCGATTCTCATTCACGGAGATGCTGCCGTTGCCGGCCAGGGTATAGTATACGAAGTAGTACAGATGTCTGGTCTGCCAGGCTATACTACGGGTGGAACGATTCACTTCGTGATCAACAACCAGGTTGGTTTTACTACTGACTATGATGATGCACGTACCAGTATATATTGTACAGATATAGCGAAGATTGTTGACGCTCCTGTACTGCACGTTAATGGTGATGATGCTGAAGCGGTGAGCTTTGCAGCTAAATTATCAGTGGAGTATCGCATGAAGTTCGGAAAAGACATTTTCATCGACCTGCTTTGCTACAGAAGACATGGTCACAATGAAAGCGATGAACCGAAATTCACACAGCCTAAGCTTTATAACATCATTGCCAAGCATCCGAACCCACGCGAGATTTATGTGAAAAAACTGATTGAACGTGGTGATGTTGATGCAGCTTTGGCTGATGAAATGGATAAGAATTTCCGTAACCAGCTTCAGGACAGACTCAACGAAGTAAAACAAAAACCGCTTCCCTATAAACCACAAAAAATTGAAGAAGAGTGGGAGCAAATGCGCTGGGCTAAACCGGATGATTTTGATAAATCGCCTGAGACGGGAATCAAAGAAAGTGTAGTTGAGAAAGTAGGTAAAGCACTTACCAATATACCGGAAGGCTTCAAGCCACTGAAGCAGATCGAAAAATTACTCAAAGACAGAACAACAGCATTCTTCGAGGAGAAAGTATTAGGATGGGCAGAAGCAGAATTGCTTGCCTATGGTTCTATGCTTCTGGAAAAAACTCCGGTGCGTATGTCTGGTCAGGATGTAAGACGCGGTACATTCTCACACCGCCATGCATACTTCTTCGATGCGAACACAAACGAGCCGTATTGCGGACTGAATAACCTTGACAAGAGCCAGGCTAAATTCCACATCTATAACTCGCTGTTATCAGAGTTTGGCGTGTTAGGTTTTGAGTATGGTTACGCCATGTCATCACCAACCGCGCTGGTTCTGTGGGAAGCACAGTTTGGTGATTTTGTAAACGGAGCACAGGTAATTATTGACCAGTTCCTCTCAAGTGCTGAATCAAAATGGCAGCGCATGAACGGTATGGTAATGTTACTGCCACACGGTTATGAAGGTCAGGGACCTGAGCATTCAAGCTGTCGTCCGGAAAGATTTCTGCAACTGGCAGCAGAGTATAACATGGTTGTATCGAACCCGACTACACCTGCTAACTTCTTCCACTTGTTGAGAAGACAGGTAGCGTGGCCGTTCCGTAAACCATGCGTGGTGTTCTCGCCTAAATCATTGTTGCGCCATCCGGCTGTTATTTCCCCGCTGAAAGATTTCACTTCGGGTTCATTCGCGGAAGTGCTGGATGATGCCAGTGTAAATGCGAAAGAAGTGAATCGTGTGATTCTCTGCAGCGGTAAAATATATTACGACCTGGTAGAAGTACAGCAGAAGCGTAAGAACAAAGACACTGCAATTGTTCGCCTGGAGCAACTCCATCCGTTCCCTGAAAAACAACTGAAAGCCGTGCTCAAGAAGTATAAAGATGCTAAACTTGTATGGGCGCAGGAAGAACCGGCCAACATGGGAGCACAATCGTACATTGTTCGTATGATGCCGAAATACGATCTTGAGTTCGTATCACGCAAGGCAAGTGCATCTCCGGCAACGGGCTACCTGAAAGTACACAAGGTAGAGCAGGATAAACTTGTTAATAAAGCTTTTGAAATTTAACTGATAGCAGATTGACGTTGGAAGAGTATATTTCAGGTGAAGTATAAATTCCAACGTCAGTTGAACAATCCATAAAATCAACCAATCGAATGGCATTACAGATAAAAGTACCCGCAGTAGGCGAATCAATTTCGGAAGTAACTATTGCAAACTGGTTAAAGAAAGACGGAGACACCGTACAGCTCGATGAAGTAATTGCCGAGCTGGAATCTGATAAAGCAACCTTTGAACTGACTGCACAAAGTGCAGGTGTTCTGAAGATCGTAAAACAACAAGGCGATACTGTACCGATCGGTGATGTAATAGCCGAGATCGATTCTAACGGACAGGCTACTGCTGCAGCATCCAAACCAGCTGCTACACCAGCCCAACCCGCAGCACAAGCACCAGCGGCTGCTCCGGCAGCATCAGCACCGAAAGCTACCGGTGGAGTAAAAGAAATGAAAGTTCCTGCTGTGGGTGAATCCATCACGGAAGTAACAATTTCTACCTGGCTGAAGAAAGACGGTGACTTTGTTAACATTGACGAAGTTATTGCTGAAGTAGAATCGGATAAAGCAACGTTCGAGCTACCCGCAGAATCATCGGGTATACTGCGCATTGTTGCCAAAGAAAAAGAAACACTTCCTATTGGCGGCCTGATTTGTAAAATAGAAGTAACAGAAGGCGCACCTGCTCAAACGAAACAAGCTACAGCACCGGCTGCAACAACAGCAAACGCTGCTGATAAAACATACGCGGCAGGACATCCGTCACCTGCGGCTGCGAAGATCCTGGACGAAAAAGGAATTCCTTCCAACCAGGTTGCCGGTTCTGGTGTAGGTGGAAGAATTACAAAAGAAGATGCGCAGAAGGCAACAGCGACTCCTGCCAAACAGGAAGCTAAACCACAAACAGCTTCTGCACCTCCGGTGATTGTAAGCGGAGGTGGTCGTGGTGAGCGCAGAGAGAAAATGACTTCGCTGCGTAAAACAATCGCGAAGAGACTTGTTGCTGTGAAGAACGAAACGGCTATGCTTACTACGTTTAACGAAGTAGACATGAAGCCTGTAATGGATCTTCGTTCCAAGTATAAAGATCAGTTCAAAGAGAAATATGGCGTAGGTCTTGGCTTTATGTCATTCTTCACGAAAGCTGTATGTACTGCATTGAAAGATTTCCCTGCGGTAAATGCATCGATCGATAAAGATGAAGTTATATACCACGACTACTGCGATATATCTATCGCTGTATCAACACCACGTGGTTTGGTTGTGCCGGTAATTCGCAACGCTGAATCACTTTCATTCAACCAGATCGAAAGCGAAGTTATCCGTCTTGCTACACGCGGACGTGATGGTAAACTTTCAATCGAAGAAATGACAGGTGGTACATTCTCCATTACCAATGGTGGTGTGTTCGGCTCCATGCTTTCAACACCAATCATCAACCCTCCGCAGTCTGCTATATTAGGTATGCACAACATTGTTGAGCGTCCTGTGGTAAAGAATGGTGAAGTGGTGGTTCGTCCGATTATGTACCTCGCGCTTTCGTATGATCACCGTATCATTGACGGAAGAGAGTCCGTAAGCTTCCTGGTACGAGTGAAAGAATTACTGGAAGATCCGGGAAGACTTATTCTCGGAGTTTAATCTGAATCACATATAGTTTCATTATAAAGACATGAAGTATAAATTATTCAAGGGATGCCTGAGTGTAATTTTTATTTCATGTCTTTTTTTCTATACAGGCTGTATCGATGAATGCGATGGCCAGGAAGGCGAGCCCACGCTATATATAAGCTTCGCCACGGAAAAGCGCTACACCCGTGTATATGGGGTGGGCGGCAAGGAAAAGGACACCTACGATTATCCGAGTACACAATGGCACGTACCGGTGTCTATCAAAGACGACTCAACCATTGTTGTATTTGAATCCAGTACCGGTAACGACACCCTTACTATTCGGTATAGCCGCACGGTTAAAATGGAATCTCAACGATGTGGCTTCCGACTTTTTCTCGATGACTTCGAAATTACAGAGCCAACCACCTTTACGCGGCTTCCGGATGAAGTAAGTTACTATACCAATGAACTTTATGTTTACATCGATGAATAAAAGATCATGGGTATATACTACACTGTTGCTTTTACTGGCAACACTAACGCAGGCACAGACTTACGATACACATCGTTTATACTTTGGTCTTGACCTTCTGCGAACCTTTCCGCTTGTGTTCGAGCGCGGGTATGTGTTTGAACCTTCCATCATCTATAAAACCAATACGCATACAACTTTTGATGTTGCCGTTGGTTTTAATGACATACGCAAGGATGAGCTCTATGGAAATATGGACTATGCCAACACCGGTCGATATTACCGTGTGGGTGTAGGACAATTTCTCTTCAAAGAACGTAAGAAGTTTAATGATTTCAACCTGCAGTTCGGATTGATATACTCTGACTTTACGGAGAAGGGTACGATCGTAATTGAAGGTGATAATTATGGCGACCTGGTAGACATCAAGAAGCAACGCAATCAACTGTTTGTGCTGGAATTACAACCTAATTACACACTGCCTATATCTGACAGAATTTCTGTAAATTTTCAGGTTCGTATTAACTATGTTGTGAGCACTCCGAAAGAAGACCAGTTCCCGTTGTACTATGTGCCCGGTGCTGGTATGATGCAGGTCTTTGAAGATAACGATGAAGGTGTTCATAACAGCAACAGGATAACAGAAGGGATTTCAATTCGATTACTTTATAAATTTTTAGAATTATAATTATTGATCTATGCAATACAACGTCATTGTTATTGGCTCCGGCCCCGGAGGATATGTAGCAGCCATTCGCTGTGCACAACTTGGATTTAAAACGGCTATTGTTGAAAAATACGATACATTGGGGGGAACGTGTTTGAATGTAGGATGTATTCCTTCCAAAGCGTTACTCGATTCTTCTGAACACTTCACAAACGCAAAGGAGCACTTTGCTGAACACGGTATAGATATACCGGCCCCGAAAGTAAATTTCACACAGATGATCAAGCGGAAGGGCGATGTGGTAAAATCCAACGTAGATGGTATTGCGTATCTGATGAAGAAAAACAAGATCGATGTTCATAAAGGTGTTGGATCATTTGTAGATAAAAATACAATAAAGGTTACGAGTAAAGATGGTAAGGAAACTACGCTTACCACTGAAAAAGTAATTATAGCAACCGGTT
This sequence comes from uncultured Chitinophaga sp., assembly GCA_902168205.1. Classification (GTDB taxonomy): domain Bacteria; phylum Bacteroidota; class Bacteroidia; order Cytophagales; family Cyclobacteriaceae; genus Ohtaekwangia; species Ohtaekwangia kribbensis. Next base: position 150,283 of record CABHOK010000004.1, read on the forward strand.
CAAAACCTACACCGCTTCCTTTCGCAGCGTTCGATAAGAAGAGAATTATATCCAGCACCGAAGCATTGGAATTGAAAGAAGTTCCGAAACATCTTATTGTGATCGGTGGAGGTGTAATTGGTATGGAGCTGGGCTCGGTATATGCACGCATCGGCTCGAAAGTAACGGTGGTTGAATTCCTGGACAGCCTGATACCAACCATGGATGGAACGATGGGCAAAGAACTGGCCCGCGTAGCGAAGAAACAGGGAATAGAAGTATACCTCGGTCATAAAGTTACGGCTGTTGAAAATACCGGCAGCGAGGTCGTTGTAAAAGCAGAGCCGAAGAATGGCGGTACTGCGTTGGAACTGAAAGGCGACTACTGTCTTGTAAGCATTGGTCGCAGACCTTATACGGATGGACTGGGTCTCGACAAGATTGGGATTCAAACTGAGAAAGGACAGATTCCGGTAGATGATCACTTAAAGACAAAAGTAGACAACGTATACGCTATTGGCGATGTAGTGCGCGGTGCTATGCTGGCGCACAAAGCAGAAGAAGAAGGTGTATATGTAGCCGAGCAACTGGCCGGACAAAAGCCACACGTTAATTACCTGCTGATACCAGGTGTAGTATATACCTGGCCTGAAGTTGCCAGCGTAGGCTATACAGAAGAACAACTGAAGCAAAGCGGAAGAGCCTATAAAACTGGAAGTTTCCCGTACAAAGCCTTAGGACGTGCACGTGCCAGCATGGATACCGATGGTTTGGTAAAAGTGTTGGCCGATAAGCAGACGGATGAAATTCTGGGCGTACACATTATAGGAGCACGTGCTGCCGATATGATCGCAGCCGGAGTAACGGCTATGGAATTCAGAGCATCGGCTGAAGACGTTGCACGTATGTCGCACGCGCACCCTACCTATATGGAAGCGGTGAAAGAAGCGTGTCTGGCTGCAAGCGACAACAGAGCTATACACATTTAGTGTTCGGATATTTATAAACTGCAGGCTTTCTGAGTATATTGAGAGCCTGCAGTATTTATTTTAATAAACCCTCTCCTCTATGAACGTTCTCCATCCGGGAAACTGGTCGCGCTATAGTCGTGGCTTCTCTGGCGATAAAGAAGGTCAGCGTAAATACAAACGGGTAATTTTGCTTTCGCAGTTTGCTATGTTTGGTACGGTAGTAGGCGTGTTGCATGCACTGGAAGATCTCGTAGATGGATTGTTTTTCATGCCTTTGATGGATTTTACGATGGCTGTATCCATCTTTATATGTTACCTGATAAATGAAAACGGTCGCCATAAACTGGCTCGCATCATACTGCTGTCGTTCCTCAATATATTTTTCTTTGTATACTCATCGCTGGCGCATCACGGGCTGGGTATATATATGTATTATTTTGCATGGGTAGGCCTTGCAGCGGTTGTGTTTGAGATCAACGAAAATTTTTATCGCTTCTTTTTTATAGGCCTGTCTATAGTACTCACAATCGTTTTGTTTGCGACCGACTTTAATGTGTTCGGAAAAGTTACGTTCGAAGCGATTGACCTGGAACGATCGTTTATCATAAATTTTGTATCGAGTATAACGGTACTGGTGTTCTTCATTGTGTTTATGGTAAACATGAACGAGCAGTCCGAGAATAAACTCATCAGTTTAGCGAGCGAGATAAAGACAAAAAACACAGAGCTCGAAAAAGCAAACCGTGAGCTTGATCGTTTCTTTTATAGTGCATCGCACGATTTGAAGATTCCGTTGATGGATATAAAAGGCGCCATTAACACAGCCCTCGCTGAAAATAAAAATGAAGAAGTGCTCGCGTACTTCGAAGTGTTGAAAGAGCGCGCACAAACGCTTGATAATTTTCTGCTGGATATCATTGATTACGCCCGCAACAGCCAGACCGGTTTACGACTGGAACCGGTAGATATAGAAGTACTGGTTGATGATGTGATCCGTAATTTTGCCTTTACAAAGGATGCCGACAAGATCAAGTTTCAAACTGATGTAAATTGTGATTACCTCATTGAGACCGACCGCGTGCGACTTATTGTTATTCTGAATAATATCATTTCGAATGCTATAAAATACCACAGCCTGGAGAAGCGCGATCCGTGGGTAAATATCCAGGCATACTATCGCGAACGTAAACTCACGCTGATTGTCTCCGACAACGGACAAGGTATAGATGCAGAGTTGCTTCCCAAGATATTTGATATGTTCTTCCGTGGCACCAACCAGTCCAAAGGCTCCGGTCTTGGACTATATATAGTAAAAGAAACGGTCGAGCGAATGGCGGGAGATATCAGTGTACAATCTGATTTTGGCAAGGGCACTATCTTTACCCTTACCATACCGGCTACGCTTTCAACCACACCGGTTGTGAAACGTAAACGCGTAACCGTTCTTTAAGCTGTTTGCCTTAATTTATACTGCACTAGCGAACGCAACGCCATCATCACAACGATCGGTATCAGCGACAGATTCAATTTCTGCGGAAGCACCGCCCATAATACTAAGGTGAGTATAGCAATGATGCCGGCTACCAGGAAATATTTCTTTAGCCAGGCCGGTTGTTTTGCAAAAGCAATCACGGCAACAATGTGTGTAGGCAATGCCCAGAGTAAATTGAAATTATAGGAAGCCTTGTGGTCAGTAGCAATCCACAAAAAGGCAAGCAATATCCCGATGATACCCGTTACTGAAAAGATGATCCCATCAAACCACGTTGACAGTTTCTTCTTTTTGAAATCAAGAACGGTAAGCAATACAGCGATGGCTGCCACCGCACTGAATATATAGAGCGGATGAGGTAATCCTTTCGGTGCATCTTCCGGCCGGGCCTCATATACAATTCGTTTTTGTTTTACCAACGGTACAGCAGCTCCGTTGTGTTTAATGGTAGCATGATCGAATCCTGATTCAACAAAATCCGGAAGGAACATATACTCATACGGAGTTGCTTTTTTGTCGATCTCGGAACCGAGGCATATATCTATGCCCAGGTCGCCCCACGGTTGATGGCCTAGGTAAATATCAGTGAGCTCGCGAATGGTATAGTCTGTTTTTATATATGAACCGTCAAACACAACACTGTCTCCGAACGTGCGCGATACAATGCCCGGCATTTTGGTAGCGCAGTTATCATAGAAATAATCGTAGCGGTAATTTTCGTTTTCAGGCAGCGCATTCCACTGCAGATAGTCATACATCTTTTGCTTTTGAGCCTGCGTCAGGTTCAGCTCCTGCTCGTGTATATAGCGGTTGTAGTAAATATATACATCCCGGAAACGATTATAGTCATACACCCCCAGCTTGTAATACATATAGCCCCGTGCAAAGTTCAGGTAGAAGTTAGGCTGGTCGAAATCAAATACACCATAGTTGTAAGCTTCGTCAATGCCTTGTGCCGGGTCGTGCACACGAAAAGCACTGTGACCGAATGCCGAATATAGTTCACCCTGCCACGGGCCGCACGTAATCACAGAAATAGTTGCCTGCTCAGAGAGTTGAACAGATTGTGCATAACCTGTAAACGACACACAAAGCAGCAAAAACAGAAATTTTTTCATAAACACAGATGAATTTCGAAATATAACGACATTACCATAATCCATCCGATACTTTTCGCGAGTATCTTGCAGCATGATGCGTGCGTGGAGAGATCAGTTGAACTTTGCTTCCGGCTTAACGGTGAAACGTGCCTGGAATGCAGCACAGATCGTTACCAGTTATCACCGTGCACGGTTCGCGGGTGTACCTGTCATTCAGGGGTTGCCCATCAGCATTTCATTCGAGCCCACAACATCGTGCAACCTGCGTTGTCCGGAATGCCCCAGCGGTTTGCGTTCGTTTACACGCGCAACGGGTATGTTAGGGCAGCCGTTGTTTCAGAACGTAATCGATCAGCTCGCACCAACGTTAAGCTACCTTACATTTTATTTTCAGGGTGAACCGTATCTGCATCCACAGTTTCTGGATATGGTGCAGTATGCCGCAAGCAGAAATATATATACTGCTACGTCAACCAACGCGCATTACCTAAAAGATGAAAATGCGCGGCTAACCGTAGAGTCCGGTTTGGACAGACTCATCATCTCCATTGATGGCACTACACAAGACACCTATCAATCCTACCGCGTAGGCGGAAGTCTGGAGAAGGTTATAGAAGGTGCGCGTAATATTATTGCCTGGAAGAAAAAACTGAAGTCAATAACGCCACACGTTATGTTTCAATTCTTAGTGGTGAAACCTAACGAACACCAGATACCAGAAGTATATACTTTGGCAAAACAGATTGGTGTTGACCAGGTGGTATTGAAGACCGCGCAGATATACGATTATGCCAACGGCTCTGATCTTATACCCGAGCAGGACCAGTACTCACGCTATCGTAAAATGAACGATGGCTCCTATACCATCAAGAACAGTTTAGACAATCATTGCTGGAAGATGTGGCACAGTTGTGTGATAACGTGGGATGGAAAAATAGTACCGTGTTGTTTCGATAAAGATGCACACCACGTTTTGGGCGATCTCACTAAAAATTCATTTGAAGAAGTCTGGAACGGTGAAGCTTACAATACATTTCGCGCCTCATTGCTGCGCTCAAGAAGTGAAATAGAGATCTGTAAAAATTGTACGGAGGGAACGAAGGTTTGGGCGTAAGTTAAAGACCTTTTTCGCGCAGCTGCTTTTCGATCTTGTTAAAATCTACCGCGCCACATTTACCACAACCTGAATCGCACGAAGACTTGGCCTGGAAACTTTTATAGATAAGTCTGCCCACATAAATCAATGCGAGAAGAAATATCAGGCCAACTACAAGATTCTGCACCATAACTGCAAAGGTAATACAGTTTGGAAACTATGTGCTAACCGGAAAGGTTCGGCCCGTCCGGATTTTTTGTTCGAAGCCGGACGCGCCCGAACATATCTGAACAAACCGTTTTCCTGTAAATCCTGCTAAACGAGCTGTTTTTAAGGAATGCCGTGCATGGCATGATGTTGATTAGGAGGGAAGTATCTCATACAGCTTATGCTAAAAAATTATTTTAAAACCGCTATTCGCAATCTGCTTCGTCAGAAGAGTATTTCGCTTATTAATCTCGCAGGGTTAACGCTTGGTATTACCAGCAGCCTTGTGCTGTTTCTCATGGTTGCCTATATGAGCAGCTATGATTCGTTTGTAACAAAACGAGATCGTATATACCGTGTGGTAAATCAATCGGAAGGCAACAACGGAACCGATTACCAGGCGGGCGTGCCGACTGTATTGCCAGACGCATTCCGCAATGATTTTCCGGAAGCAGAGGAGGTCGTATTTATATCCGATGGTTCCAGCGACCTGGTACTTATACCACAACGCAATGGCGAGTTGAAGAAAATTCAGGAAGAAGAAGGTATAGCATTTACCGAGCCCGGTTATTTTAAACTTTTCGACCGTGCTATACTTCAAGGTATAGCAGCGCAGGCTATCGATGAACCTAACGAAGCTATTATATCTGTCGGTCTTGCTAAAAAATATTTTGGTAAAGAAGATGTAGTGGGTGAAGTACTGAAGTTTGACGATGCCGAGTATAGCATCAAAGCCGTGATGGAAAATGCACATTCCAATACCGATTTCCCTTTTAATCTCTTATTGTCCTATAGCACCATTAAAAAACAACGTGAAGAATCCGGCTGGAATAGTATATGGAGTGGTGAGCAATGTTATTTTCTATTGAAGGAAGGTGAGTCGATCGCAAAAGTAGACAGCCGCATGCCCGCATTTACCAAAAAATATATAGGAGCAGATGATCCAGATAAAACACAGTTCCTGACACAGGCCCTAACCGAAATGCACTTCGATGAAAGGTTTGATACATATTCATTCAATACGGTTTCGCGCACAACACTAGTGGCATTTAGTGTTATCGCGCTTATCCTCATCATTACAGCAAGTATAAATTTCATTAATCTTTCTACTGCTGAAGCGATTAAACGCTCCAAGGAAGTGGGTGTTCGTAAATCATTAGGCAGTACACGCGGTCAGTTGGTATTTCAATTTTTGGGAGATACTACACTTGTAACCGTGGTGGCTGTTCTCTTATCGCTGGCCCTTACACAGTTTGCGCTCACATTTATTAACCCGTTTATGGAGATGGAGCTCGCGCTTAACTTTGCAAAGGATACCATGCTGTGGATATATATAGTATCTGTTACCGTAGTGGTGGCAGTCTTCTCAGGACTATATCCGGCCTTTGTAGTGTCAGGCTTTAAACCGACACAGGCATTGAAGAATCTGATCAGCAACCGTAATTCCTCAGGCTATATGCTGCGAAGAGGATTGGTAGTGATGCAATTTTTTATATCGCAGCTGCTGATCATCGGTACCATTGTTATTGTTAGTCAGATGAAATACTACCAGAGCAAAGATCTGGGTTTTGCCAAAGATGCTATTCTGGTGGTGCCTATACCAGAGCATGAGAAGCCCGTGACGGGCGGTGATGCATCTAGTAAAATGCGCACCCTGCGCGAAGAGATGGCACGTATACCGGGAGTTGAACTGGCAAGCCTTTCGAGTGCACCGCCTTCATCGGGGAGTGTATCCGGAACAAATTTCCGATTGCAGGGAAGCGATGAAGAACATTCTACGCAGGTAAAACAAATTGATGGTAACTATATAGATCTGTATAAATTGCAATTGCTGGAAGGTCAAAATGTAGCCGATCTCGATACAGCAACCGGCTTTGTAGTAAATGAAAAGCTGGCGCATATAGCAGGCTTTGCAAACCCGAACGATATGCTCGGTAAAGTAATTCGCGTATGGCGTAAAGAATATCCGGTAGTGGGTATCGTAAAAGATTTTCATACCGTGTCACTACGTTCACCAATAGAAGCCACCGTATTATTTAACCGCATCAGCGGCTATGAAAATTTGGCATTGAAAGTAAAGATGAGCGAAGCACAGAATATAATCGCTCAGTTAAAAACAAAATGGGAAGCTACCTATCCGGAACACCTGTTTCAATATGAATTTCTGGATGAGAACATTCGTGAGTTTTATGAAGGTGAACAGCGCATGTCTATACTCCTGAGTGTATTTACCGGCATGGCTATATTTATAGGTTGCCTCGGCTTGTTCGGACTCGCCACTTTCATGGCCAACCAAAAGACGAAGGAGATTGGCGTACGCAAAGTTCTGGGTGCTTCCGTAGAAAGTATAATCATGATGTTCTCCAAAGAATACCTGAAGCTTATCCTGTTAGGCTTTGTGCTGGCTGCACCGGTCGGTTGGTTCTTTATGGGTAAGTTTTTAGATGAGTTTGCCTATAAAATTGACGTTGGTCCGCAGGTGTTTTTGCTAACGTTAGGTATTACGTTGCTCATTGCAGTCGTTACCGTAGGTTACAGGTCGTTTCGTGCAGCAACCGTAAACCCGGTTCGTTCGCTTCGCTCGGAATAAATGTATTTTATGTCACGTAATGAAAGCCCTCGTATGAGGGCTTTTTGCTTTTACGACCGTTGGTTTTGGTTTCCACTTACTCAAAACATTTCCCACCTGCTCATTCATGGTCAGACACCTACAGGAAGCGTAGTAATCTTGCAACAGTTATCCAGGACCCCATGAAATTAAAACAACAAATTACCCTTCTCATCAGCCTTTCGCTGCTGCTGCCTTCCGTGCTTATCAGCTCGGTTGCGATCTATAAGATCAAGTCGAAGGCTACTGCTGATATCGAGTCGTACCGCACGGACGAAATGGACAAGCTGAAGCTATATGTAAAGCACATTACAGATATAGGCTACGGCATGATAGAGGTTAATTACAAACACCTTCAGGATTCGCTGAAGACAATGGCTGCAGACACCACTGTTTCGAAAGGTGGCGTTGAGAAGGTCATGCTCAACAGAAGTCTCAAGATGCTCTCCGACATTCGCTTCGATAAAGGTGAAGGATATTTCTGGGTAACGGATAATAAGATGCCTTATCCTACCATGTTGATGCACGCTGAGAAGAAAGATCTGAAAGGTGTTACGCTGAGCGATGCCAAATACAATGTAGAGAAATATACCAGCAAAAATATATACCAGTTGCGTTCGGAATTGTGTAACGCAAAAGGTGAAGGCTATGTAGAATATACCATGAAGAAGCCGGGCTCAGACCTGGTGGAAAACAAAATTTCATATTCACGCCTGTATGCTCCACTCGGCTGGATCATCTCAACCGGTATGTATACCGACCAGATTGACCATGCTGTTGCTGCCAAGGAAGAAGCCGCTAACGAGCAGATTGGTCAGGTGGTGGGTGCGATCATCATCATAACGATATTAATACTTACTATAGGTTTATCCATATCGTATTACTTCAGCACCAAGCTTACAAAGGCTATTATCACGATAAAAGAGAAACTGAAACAGCTTGCACGTGGTGAGCAGGCAGACGAAACCAAATCAAGACGTAAGGATGAGGTGGGAGATATGATTGTATCACTCAACGGTTTGGTGAACGGACTGCGCAGCTATACTTCCTTTGCCAAGGAAATTGGTCGTGGTAATTTAACGCAGTCGTTCGAGCCGCTTAGCGAAGCTGATATACTGGGTAATGAGCTGCTGGAGATGCGCAACAACCTGAAGAAAGCCGCTGACGAGAAAAGTATACGCGACTGGGTGAACGAAGGTATGGCGCACCTGGGCGAAGTACTGCGCAGAAACAGTTCGGATACAAAAGAATTGACGCACGAAATTGTTAAGTCACTCATCAAATATCTGAATGCGAACCAGGGCGCTTTGTTTATGATGGCTGAAGGCGACAAACATGGCGATATGTACCTGGAGCAGATGGCAACCTATGCTTACGACCGAAAGAAGTATATCGATAAAAAAGTACAGATAGGCGAAGGTCTTGTAGGACAATGTGTATTGGAGAAATCTACAATACACCTGCAGGAAATTCCACGGGACTATATTTCAATCACTTCGGGTTTGGGAGCTGCATTGCCGGAAACAATTTTAATTGTACCCCTCATGCACAACGAAGAAGTATACGGTGTAATCGAGATGGCCTCTTTTGGAAAATTGAAAGACCACGAGGTGCGCTTTGTTGAGAAGGTGGCAGAAAGTATAGCCAGCACAATATCAACCGTACAGATAAACGAACGCACCAAGCGCTTGCTTACACAAAGCCAGCAGATGTCAGAAGAACTGAAAGCGCAGGAAGAAGAATTGCGTCAGAACCAGGAAGAACTTCAGGCTACACAAGAGCAGATGCGCAGACGCCAGGTTGAACTTGAGCGCGAAAACGAAATGCTCAAGCAAGGTAAATCTGTAGCATTTGGTAAAGATGAGCCTGCCACTGATGACGACTATATGGATTCTTACACCAGACAAGCGGGATAATAACGATGAGAAAGATATATATACTGCTGATGGTATTGGCGCCAACACTGGTTTGTGCGCAGGAAAATTACTGGATCAAAACCGATAGTCTTTTCAAATATGTTCAGCCGGTGGCAAGTCTTCAGTTCTGGAGCACGTACACCATGGGCGAAAAGGCACAGCTTACGGAAGATGGCCCGATGGAAGCCATGCAAGACCGACTGAATTTTATGGTGCGCAGAGCCCGCATTGGTTTTAAAGGCAAGCCCTATAAAAAACTCAGTTATGCTGTTATGATACAGTATGACAATATGGGAAAAGATCGTTTCAGCGGAGTGCGTGGTTCCACCAACACCGGTCAGCTCGGTATACTGGATGTATATGCAACCTGGCGCGTTAGTAAAAGTGAGATGGCTTCCGTAACGGTTGGTTATTTTCACCCGCAGATAAGTCGTGAGTGTGTTACGGGCGACTTACTGGTGAACTCATTTGATAAAGCGCCAACGCAAGGGTATATACGTCAGCACATAACCGGTAAAGGCTATGGTCGTGCCACCGGGGTAAATTTAGGAGGCGTTACCAACAAACACCGTGTTACCATTGAGTATAACGTAGGTATATTTAACAACAACACAACCTCCGAAGAGTTTACAGAAACATCGGGCCGTTATTGGAGTCCGCTGGTGGTAGATCGCGTAACCTTTACCATAGGCGATACCGAACGAAAGAGTTATGCCATTAACTATGATGCCAATAACTACTACAGCAAACGCAAAGGTATTACCGTTGGCCTGAACAGTTCCATACAGAGCAAGACAGATATATTTACTTCAAACTATGCCGGAGGTTTCGATGTGTTGTGTAACTACAACAATTGGAACATTGATGGCGAGTGGATGTATATGGAGCGTCACACAGAAGGACAGATATATAACATGAAGGCCGGACACGTTCGCGCGGGGTATAATATTATTGTAAAGGATAAGATCTTCCTCGAGCCCTGCTTTATGGTGTCTGTGTTTGAAGGCGATCCGGGTGCACAATTCTCGGGTGAAGACAGAATGTATGATGTTGGTATAAACTGGTACCTGAATAAGAAGAGCTGCAAGCTCAGCCTGCACTACATGAAGCAGGAAGGTAACGGTGACAATAACTATACGGACGAAGAAACATTCAAGAAGGGCGACTTTGCCGGCCTGGCCTTTGTACTTCTGCTATAATTCAATAACAAAATATATAGTTTAGTTATACCGGACGAACGATGGCGGGTTTACAAAACGCCCGCTATATTTCAATCGTACATTGGTAGATACTTTGAAACTGAAGTGATCGACACCATCTACGGCCGTAGGGAAGTAGAACGCGCGCAATTCAATCGTACCGAAGATAAGGTTCTCGTTGCGTATGCGTATACCTCCGGTTGTTCCCCAATAGAAATCACCAAGTAGTTTTTCAGATTTATAGTTTTTCAGAAACGCATTTTCCAACGACATAAAAGGTGCAAACCGAAATCCTGCAAATTTCAAATTCGTAAAGAGTGTTGACTCAAAACGCACGTAAAGTCGTTTGGTGCCGTAAAGACTATCGGGCGAGAAGCCGGTAAGTTCATCGTTCAGCGTTAACAACTCCCGTGCTACTACCTGGTGCGCCTGTGCATAACCACCTTGCACCAGGTGGCGAAGTTTCACCCGCTTATATTCATACAGTTTACTATAATGTGTACCGCGTATATAGTAAAAGACATCAGAAGTTCTGCTGCGGTTAAAGAATGTACCCAAGCCGGCTTCTATACTTGAAAAACTTCCGTTCCTGTTTACAAATCCTTTCATCACCGAAGTGCCCGCATACATGCGCTTTTGCCCCATGGCTTTAGACCAGCCCGTGGTGAGTGTTACGGTTTTACCATACGGCACGTCTTCCGTTCGTCCGAAACCATATATATATCTTGTTTTGTAGAAGTTCTGATTATAGAACGTCATTTCACCCAGTACAAATTTTTCATCGTTGTAAAGCGGGTTGAGCGCTTCTCCGGGCTGCACAGGTTGTTGTGAGTAATGTTGACGATAATAACGGATCGCAGCAAAATGACGGTCGCGGTTTCGTGCCATGTTCCCGATGCTGAAGTTATACCCCGCCCATACGTCCTGAATATTATACCGATACTTTCGAAACGTACTATCGACAGTCTGAAAAACATTGCGCGACCAGTTACGACTTACTTCCAATCCGCCTGCGAATCGTGAATACGGTGATACCAGCGGTCGCTCCAATCGGACGAAATATGCATACTCATTCTCTTCACCCAGGCTCCTCGCATTGTCCAATTGTGTATAGCCACCGGATGCATTGATCAGTGTACCTCCCAGGCTCGACTTCCGGTAAAATATATCAAAGCCTACAGACGGTGCACGTCCGCTTTCAAAACCGAGATCGGTCTGCACGCGCTGGCCCATACCAAACAAGTTGGCATCATACAAGCCCACACGATAATCCGTAAGACCACCCGCGGATACGCGGGCACCAAGACTGAATACATCCCGTGTTACAATTTCAACATCAACGGAATCGGGCGAACCTTTAATGCGGTGTACAATGATTTTGGAATCGAGTATAAAATCAAGATCACGCAGGTAACGTTCATTATCAGCTACACGATAGGGGTTGAGTGGACGATTCTCACGAATAAAAAGATTGTCGCGTATCACACTTTCGCGCGTGGTATAGTGTAGCGCATCGGCAATTTTCGTGATCTGGTTGCGAAGCCTGCGGGTCGAGTCGTACATCGTTCGTTCAAAACCGATGTGATTAATAACGATGTGCCGGATGATCTTTCCTTCGTACGGCAGAAAGGGAGCCTCACTTTTTACAGCGATGGCTGAATCGGGATTCGATTTTCTCGAAATTGTTTTGATAACTTCCTTCGAAAGCTTGTTATCCAGAATTTTTCTGCGGGTAGTATCCGTCTGCGCCCATAGCGTTGTATACGTGGTCAGGATCAAAACAAACAGCGCAAACAGCCTCATGCCCGGGATTGGAAATATATAGATACAAAAAAAACTAACGGTGGAAGTAATATAGGTATTGAATCGGCTTCATGAAATTTTATCACGTGAACAACATAAAAAATCGTTCCAGTTTTTTTTCAGCTACCAGGGTCTGTTTATTTTCGAAACTACTCAGGCCATAGAAATATGCACATTACTGGCAAGTGATCGGAAGGGTAATATGTGCCGTTGTGATCGGTAATAACCTGGTAATTCTTGGGTGTCAGTTCTGCGGTATAAAAAATATAATCGATCACTTTGCAGGGTGCAGCGTTAACGGTGAATGTGCAGAATGTTCCCTGCGATTCTGTAGCCGGACGAGAGTTAAATAATTTCAAAGCTTCGCCATTCAGCATGTTTTTATAGGGAGCCTCGGTTGGTTCGCTGTTAAAATCACCGGTAATAATTACAGGGACTTGCTGATGTACCGCGGCAATTTTTTCCTTGATCAGTGCAGCACTCTTTTCACGCGCTACCGTGCCGATGTGATCAAAGTGCGTATTAACAATGATAAATTCTTTTTTGGTTGGGAGATCGCGCAGCGAAGCCCACGTAGCTACGCGGGTAATGGCGGCATCCCAGCTTTTGCTTCCGGCTACATCCGGTGTTTCAGAAAGCCAGAATGTATTTTGCTGCTGCACAGCAAAGCGATCTTTTTTGAAAAGTATAGCTGAATATTCACCTTTTGTTTTTCCATCGTCACGCCCCACACCAACGGAAGTATATTCCGGGATATTTTTGAGAATGTCTTGCAACTGATGATGCAGCGCCTCCTGTATACCCAGAATATCCGGATCGTATTTGCGAATAAGCGCATATACTTTGTCGCTTCGCTTCGGCCACTGATTAACACCATCAACTGTATGATCGAGCCGGATGTTATAGGTCATCACTTTTAGAGATTGTGCCTGCATGGTAAATGCCGCGGCCAGCATAATAGCCACGCAAAATAATCTGATCATAATTGTACGCTGGTTGTCACAGCAAGTTAACAGATACAGATCAATTTGGCTTTAATTTTTCCACGACCTGTTGATAACGGGCAAAAAGTTGCGTAGATTGGTATACTTCAATCGGCTCCTCGTATTCGGTTACTATGTGTGCGAAAAATAAACGGGCATTTTGAAATACCACCTCACACTCGTTGAACAGTTAGTGCTTAAAAAAATAAACCCCCTACCGCTATGAAAAAACACTCAGCACATTACTCCCTTCGGTTACAAACCTGATAGCAAACTTGCTGCATTTTGTAAGACCACCGTTGTTCATGCTCACCTTTGCGCAGCCGCACGGCTGATATACTCTTATTTATAGCTTTGGTACATTCCGGTTGTTGTTCCTGATCTATATTCCTGATGCTTCCGTGTGGCTATACACGCACAACGGATAACGATTCACGGATAACAACTAACGATATACTATATTTTCTTCAATCCCAACCATGGATACCCTCATTAAAACCGCCATAGCCGAACTTGGCCAGAAAGAAGTGCCGGGCGCGGATGATAATGCTGCTATAGTTCGTTACGCACACGAGTCGGGTTTCAACTGGATCAACGATGATGAAACGCCATGGTGCAGCATCTTTGTAAACTGGTGTGCTAAAAAAGTAAATCTGAAAGGAACCGGAAAAGCCGATGCACGGTCGTGGCTGTTCGCAGGGCAGCGCATTGAAAATCCAGAGCCCGGGGATGTTGTAGTCTTCTGGCGCGAAAAACCGGAGTCATGGAAAGGACACGTTGGTTTCTTCTTTGGCTTTTCGAAAGATGGTTTACGGGTATATTGTCTAGGCGGTAACCAGGGCAACCAGGTATCTATATCGGCCTTCCCGATAAATACTATATTAGGCTTCAGAAGACTCGCGCCTTCATCCACAGTAATTTTACCCGACACCGTGCTTCGTATAGGGCATACCGGTAACGCAGTTAAAAATTTACAGGACGCATTGAAGGTGGCGGGTTTTGATTGTGGTACCTCCGATGGTGACTTCGGTAAAAAGACTGAAGATGCTGTTAAAGCGCTGCAAAGTACCCGCTTCGGTTTGCGTGTAGATGGTATATTTGATGAAACCACGCGGGTATACCTGCTCGAAATTTTAAATCAATAGTGTATGTCGCTCTTTGCTATTCTTGACCTCGTTATCGGAATAATCTTCATTTACTTTCTGTTGAGTCTTGCATGCTCTGCCGTGCAGGAAATCATATCCAGTATTTTAAGACTTCGCCCCAAAGTATTGAATCAGTGGATTCGCGATACCTTCAGTAAAGGAAATACAGGCGAAGCTATACTCAAGCATAAACTGATTGACGGCCTTACTGCGAAAGGCCGTATGGCCGCGTATATACCTTCGGATAAATTTTCGCGTGTACTGCTGGATATCATTCACCACAAGCAGTTTGGCGATAAGCCCTATACCATCGATTCGTTGCGCCAGGCTATAACAGCAACGGATTTACTGGACGATGATTTTAAGCGGTCGCTACTGCAATCTATAGCGGAAGCTTCGGGTGAAATAACCAAAGTGCGGCACGAGGTACAAGCATGGTTCGATCAGGCGATGGAGCGTGTATCAGGCACCTATAAAAAGAAAACACAGACTATAATTCTCTGTATATCGCTTGTGCTTACCGGTTTGCTGAATGCGGATACAATAGATCTTGCCCGCTATCTCTACGAAAATCCTGCGGTTCGTGAAAGTATCGCTGATCGCGCGGAAGAAATAGCCCATGACTCTACCTACAGAGAGATGGTAAACAAGATCAAACAGGCAAAAGATGATTCGCTGCACCCTTGGCAAAACGCAGATGATGCGATGGCCAGCATAAATAAAAATGTAGCCGATCTTAAATCCATCAAGGCCGAACTGGATGCTACAAAATTGCCGCTGGGTTGGAAGAATCTTCCCGAGAACTGGATCATAAAAATTCTCGGGCTGCTGTTTACAGCACTTGCTGTTTCACTCGGTGCACCGTTCTGGTTCGATATGCTCAATAAATTGGTAAACCTGCGCAGCGTTGGCAAAAAACCAGCCGCAACAAAGCCGGACCCTGGGCAACAATCATCATAATTCATAAACGTTGATGTATATATAGTATAAATTCTGCTACCCTTTAATGATCTGTACCTAACCGTATTTTTGTTATGAATAATTTTATTGTAGACCTGCACTGCCATCCCGCGATGAAACCCTATGGAAGAAGTTTTAAAGAATCATCTTCAACCGGTACGAATAGTTCAAACCCTGCGGATATTACGAGTATATGGCATTACGATCAGCCCTCACTGAAAGACAAACTTTTAAACTATGTAACAGGTCTTACCAAATTCAGACAGGCTGATCTTTCTTCTGCCCTATATGGAAGTGTGAAGGTAATGACAGCATCGCTCTATCCGTTGGAAAAAGGCTTTGTAAAAAACAGACTGGGCAGCGGGCAACTCTCGGACGCCACACTAAATCTCGCAACAGGTTTAGGTGACGAACGCGTAGACTTTCTGCAGAAGATGCCCGACTATTTCAGCGATCTTCAGAATGAATATAATTTCTATCGCCAGCTTCACGACACAACGGTAACGGTAGACGGCAAGCCGGTGCGCTATAAATTGGTTCGTAATTATACTCAGCTGGAGGATGTATTGCAGACAGCAGATGATGCCATACCTACCATTGCTATCGTTCTGAGTATAGAAGGTGCCCACGTGTTTAACTGCGGCCTTAGCCCGGAGCAGAAGCCGGCTGATCGGGGAGAGATCCTGAAGAACATCGAGCACATGAAGAAGCAGTGGGAGTTTCCTCCGTTCTTCATTACGTTCGCGCATCATTTTTACAATGAGCTCTGCGGACATGCACGCAGTCTCACCGGCATTATGGCCCGCGTACTCGACCAAAGCTATAAATTGGACACAGGCTTTACACCACTTGGAGTTGAAATAGCAAAATGCCTGCTGTCAAAGAAGAACGGCGCGCGTGTACTCATTGATGTAAAACACATGAGTCCGGTAGCACGCAGGGAATATTATACGATGCTTGATAAAGAGTTTGATAAAGATCCTGTACCCATTGTAGTAAGTCATGGTGCTGCGAATGGTCTTAAGGCGTATGACAATAATTATATAGCGGTGCGTCCTACCGGAGTGTGCATGAATCCAGGATCAATCAATTTCTTCGATGATGAACTCGTGCGCATCGCGCGCAGTGGCGGTATATTTGGTTTGCAGATGGACGAGCGAAGAGTAGGCAGTAAAGATGCGCTTGCCCAGGCCCGTGGACACGTTGATCGTAGAAAAATTTTATACCACCGCTCCAAACTTATCTGGAATCAACTGGAGCATATAGCCTATATCCTTTCTGCTGCCGGTATATATCCGTGGGGACTTGCTGCGATTGGTTCGGATTACGATGGTATCATCGATCCGTTAAATGGTTATTGGACACATGAAGATCTGCAGTTTATGGACGATTACCTGTTGAAGCATGCCTATAATTTTATGCAGGGTAATGGAAAGAATTTGTCGATAGGAAATAATACTGATCCGGAAGAAATTGTCAGTCGTGTGATGAACATAAATGCGATGGAATTCTTCAAACGTAATTTTTGAAATATAGCAACGGTTCTTGCTGCCGTGATCTTGTCAATACCGGCAGCAGGTTAATAAACAAATCCGATAGTCGATCGGATAAAAGATGTTGGCTTTTAATCAATAACCTGCTTTTATGAAACTGCCAGGCTTAACCAAAAAATTCTGGATAGTTATCGCTACGATAATTGTTGTAGGATTGGCGTTTGCATATTACCTGCTCGTATATGTTGGCGAGAGACGAGCAGACGTAATAGCACAGAATTACCGGATGCTGAAGCGCATCGGTGATAATTCTGTTGAACTGATGAAATACTATGAAGTTACCATCAGGAATTACAGGAGTATATTTCCGGACAAATTGCGCATGCAGGCGGGTGACAATGCTCAGCTCGCCAAACTCCTGGAAGCGCAAGACCTGCATTGTATTACTTCCCATGTTGCTAAGGAACCCGATTGGATTTATTTCCGGGAGCGAGGAATTGACGATTGCGAGGTAAGAACATCTGTTGCTGATTTTTTAGCCAAGGCTATGCCGCAATCATCCTGCTTCGATGATTTTTTTCTGGTAAAAATTATCAAAGGAAAAAAGGAAATGGCAGGCAAGGATAGCTTGATCGCTATAGCCCATCAGACATTCTATAATCGTATCGAGATAAAGAAGCGCGATAGTTTATTTAGTGTCGATAACGGATTGGAAAGTACACCGGTTATCGATGTTAATCTCTTTGGTGTACCCTATAAAGTATTTACCAATAGAATTCAGGTATCAAATAATGAATCGTGGGTTTTGTGTGGTGCAGTCAAGGAGTCCACATTCAATCGCAAGATTCATGAAGTAGATACCTATACAATCAGTATCGCCATTCTTGTGCTTCTGTTTGTTTTGCTTTCCATGCCTATACTCAAGCTGGTGGTGATGAATGCTGTTGAGCGGCTTCGCATTGTTAATGTATGGTTTACGGGCTTCTCGATTATTGTAGGCACGGCCTTGATAGTGCTTATACTGGTGGCGGCAAATCATTTCTTTAGTCATAAAGGCATTGTGCGCGTAGACCTGACGCGCCTGTCTGATTCTGTTAAGACCAGATTTCTGCAAGAGCTGAATACTATATATAACCAGCTATATTCAATCAGGAACAGCGCGGCTATGCCTGATGAGGGGAAGACTATAGCTTATGAGAATTTCTTTTCGCGCGATTCTTTCTTCCTGAAGTTGAAGAATAAACCACAAGGTGCATATCCCTATCTTCCTGATACAGCAAAGCTGAACAGCAACTTTCATTATCCCTTCACCAATCAAGTCATGTGGCTTGATGTGCGGGGCGATCAGCTTTTTACATTGGCAACACAATCGGTAAATAGTTTTAACCTCGGCACGCGCGAGTATTTTATAAAGGCAAAGGATGGAGATCTGTGGACTCTTCCGGGGAATGACGGGAAGCAAAAATTTTCATTGCAATCTATACGATCCTTCAGAAGTGGTCGTAACGCGGCCGGGTTTGGTGTTCCATTGTCAGGAGGCAAAGCAAGCGTGCTCGCTGTATCAAGCAAACTACATTCGATCATGGCTCCGCTTCTGCCCCCGGGATTTGGTTATTGCATTATTGACAATAAGGGCGAGGTATGGTTTCATTCCGACAGACTGCGCAATATGCAGGAGAACTTTTTTGAAGAAACCGAGCACAACGAAAAAATGCGTGCTGCTATTGCAGGCAGAATGAAAGTTGGACTCGATGCTTCGTATGATCACCGTGGGCATCAGATGTATATACAGCCTATTGACAATTTGCCGCTATACCTGGTTACATTCTACGACCTCGATTACTATAAATCTCCGCTGGTGCTTACTATGGGCTATGCGTCCCTGCTTATCTTTTTAATGTTTTCCCTTATAGGTATACAACTGTTGTTGCAATTTGTAAGCGTATACCGGCCTACGAAGTTGAAGATAAGGCGCTTTTATTTGAGCTGGCTTCGTCCGCGCAAGATGAACGAAGAGCAATCAAAGGAGTTGTGCCATGAGATACGCGAGAAATATACGCGCTCGATTTTGACGCTTGGCACACTCGCAATAGTGTCGATGGTATTTTTATTAATCGATCACAATGCTTCTGTTACATTCGGATTTTTAGTGTTGCCGCTATATATACTGGTGTTTCAATACCTGCTTTTCGAACGGGAGAATATTCGGAAGAAGGACGCTGATGCTAAAATAATTCGCCACTCTTTTGTCTGGCTTAGTGTTATATTGATTGTATTGGTAAACTTCTTTATAGCACCCTTTGCAGATGGGTTTGACGTAGCGGTATGGGTACAGGTATTCTTCCTGGTCATCTTGTTAAGCGGATATTTTATCGGGGGTATAAAAAAGATAGCGGGTTTTGATTTTGTGAAGGGCCATCAGCAAAACCTGTATTTTGTCATGATCTTTTTGTGGCTTGGAGTAGTTTCTGTTTTGCCGGTTATTGGTTTTTACAGGATGGCCTATCATGAAGAGTCACTCACATGGACCAAGTATCTCCAATGGGATATTGCGCAGGCTGAGGAGAAACGGAATGCTGATCTGAAAAAAGAACTTGTTGCCTATAAGAATGTGATTGACACACTTGGCGAAGAAAGTAACTACCTGGATGTTACCGGTAATTTTAAAAGAACAAGCGTGCTGGAGAAAGGCTATACGCAGGATTCATCAAAACACAGATATACCTTTGAGTTTTTGTCGCGCCCTCCGATGAGTAAAATCCTGAACAGTACATTTCCCGTGTTGCAGGCATCGGCCGGTGATGGTAAATGGTGTTGGTACGAGACGGAAGATGAGTGCAATGTAGCGATGAAGTTTATCCCCGATGAAGGCGCCCCACGTTATTATACCGTGACAAGGAGTTACTTTGATTTACACGGTAGTAATTACTTTGTACTGTTCATTATATTACTGCTGGGCTTTTTCTATCTCATTTATCACGTTACACTTTTCGCTGTCAGAAATATATTTGGGTTAGGGGTCGTGTTGGATAGCAGGCTTATCAAAGATTCACATGCTGAAATCAGTCACGGAGATCTGCTGAATCAGAACCGGATATTTATCGTAGGACTTCCTTATGCCGGTAAAGAGTTGCTGCTGAATAATTTTTCGTGCGTTATAAATTTACGCACCGATCTTAAAAAAGCGATTCCTGCCAACAAGCAGAATGTAATTGTAATAAAACATTTTGAGCACGGTATTGACGATCACACGATCAATGATGATAAGTTAAAGATCATTCAGCAACTGGTGGACGAGGATCGAAAGATCATTATTGCTTCTGTGGTGCAACCTGGTGCTATACTTGAGTTTTATGAGAAAGCTCTTGATCGTATAGATGAGAGTAAACCGGAGTGGGGCACCTATAAACACGCGGAGCAGATGTGGAAGAACATGCTGAGTGGTTTTGTTCTGTATTTTCAGCCGTTGTCGAAGGAGAATACACTCTTGTCCGACGATGTCTTTATCCGATCCGAACTTAATCACGGCCTATATTTGCCGACACTGGCATCGCATATTCCCAATGAGACAACCAATACCTATCCGTGCCAGGAAAATTTTGTGTTGAAAATTGAAGAGCTGGCTGATACGTATTATCACTCACTCTGGAATTCATTTTCTGATGCAGAGAAATTTCTGCTGCACGATCTGGCGAAAGATCGCTATGTAAACCTCAAGAACGTAAAGACTATTCGCCTGCTTCTTCAGAAAGGCGTGATCGTAGCAGATGATTCACTGCAGATCATGAACAGAAGCTTCAATAATTTTATTCTGTCGGTCGTGAACGAAGACGAAGAAGTGCAAATGGAAAAAGAACAAAGTAGTAGGGGAAGCTGGAATATAGTTCAATCCGTGTTGATCATTTTACTGATTGCCCTGATTGCTTTTATAGCGATTGCCCAGCAAGACTTGTTCCGTGATTTGAATGTACTGATCGGTGCTTTTGGCTCTGCTATAGCGTTGATTACACGCTTCGGAGGATTGCTCAGCATCAAACCAAAAGATGGGTAGAAGCAACTAAAGAAGTATACTGTTTGCTGGTTATGCAAACAGTATACTATATAATCTTTCAATCTTCCTGATTTTTAACCCTATAGATGGTCGTTCTGCTCATGCAACTGTGCATCCACAACGGCAATAGCAGCCATGTTTACGATCTCGCGGATGGAACTTCCAAGCTGAAGAACGTGAACAGGTTTTTTCATACCTAACAGGATCGGACCGATCGCTTCTGCACCTCCGATCTCCATCAGTAATTTATAGGCTATATTTCCGGAGGCGAGGTTCGGGAAGATCAATGTGTTGGCTCCTTCTTTTGCTAGCGCGCTAAAGGGGAATGTTTCCTGTTGCAGAGCAGTGTTCAATGCTACATTTGCCTGTATATCTCCTTCTACAACCAGGGAAGGATTTTTTGTTTTGGCAATACGCACTGCTTCGCGACTCTTCTCGGGTATTTCGCCCTTAGACGAACCAAAGTTTGAATAGGACAACACAGCAATGCGCGGATCCATATCAAAGAATTTCACACCGCGTGCGGTGAGTTCAATGATTCCGGCAAGCTCCTGTGCATTTGGATCAACGTTAACCGTTGTATCGGCAAAGAAGAATGTTCCTTTTTTGTTGGTAATTATATACATACCGGCAACGCGTTCAACGCCATCTGCTGTACCGATGATTTGAAGGGAAGGCAGAATGGTTTTGGGGTAATCTTTTGTAAGGCCACTCACCAAGGCATCTGCATCACCAAACTCCACCATCATGGCGCCAAAATAATTTCGCTCGCGCATCATGCGTACGCTATCCAGGTATGTTAACCCTTTGCGTTGACGTTTCTTATAGAGTACTTCGGCATAGCGCTTCACCATATCGTCATCCTCGCGCGGATAATATATAGGGCAATCGTGCAGGTCGAGGTTGTGCTCTTCAATCAGGGCGTGTATCTCTTCACGGTTTCCTAACAATATAGGCAGTGCTATACCTTCATCTTTCAGTATTTGTGCTGCCTTCAGAATTTTATGGTGGTTCGCTTCAGCAAATACAACGCGCTTCGGATTCTTTTTGGCGCGATCAATAATACGCGACATCAGTTTCTGATCGATACCAATGCGCTGTTGCAATTCGTGGTGATAGGCTGTCCAATCGGTAATAGGATATTTTGCTATACCTGAATCCATCGCAGCTCTGGCAACAGCAGGCGATACCGTAGTAATCAGGCGTGGATCAAGCGGCTTCGGTATTAGGTACTCACGACCGAATTGTATCTTGTCAGTACCGTATGCTTTTACAACCATATCGGGTACAGGTTCTTTGGCAAGCTCAGCCAGTGCATATACCGCAGCGAGCTTCATTGCTTCATTGATTTCAGTAGCGCGTACATCGAGCGCACCACGGAATATATATGGGAAGCCCAATACGTTGTTTACCTGGTTAGGATGATCAGAACGACCCGTAGCTAATATAGCATCTTCGCGTGTTTTGCGAGCGAGGTTGTAATCGATCTCCGGGTTCGGATTGGACAATGCAAACACGATCGGATCTTTTGCCATGTTGTTCAGATCTTCCGGTGTAATAGCATCGGCAACGGAAAGTCCGATGAATACATCAGCACCTTTCATTGCTTCCTGCAAGGTGTTGATCTTCGTATCGAGTACAAATTGTTTTTTAATATCATCAAGACCTGTGCGGGTAGTATTCAATACACCCTTACTGTCGCACATGATGATGTTCTCTTTCTTTGCGCCCAGCGCTATATATAGTTTGGTACAGCTTACAGCAGCAGCACCGGCACCATTTACAACGATCTTAATGTCTTCAATTTTTTTACCGACAATCTCCAGTGCATTCAACAAGGCAGCACATGAAATGATAGCCGTGCCATGCTGGTCATCGTGCATGATCGGAATGTTCATCTTCTCGCGCAACTCAGTCTCAATCTTGAAACACTCCGGAGCTTTGATGTCTTCGAGGTTAACACCGCCAAATGTAGGCTCGAGTGATTTAACGATCTTGATAAATGCATCCGGATCTTTCTCATCGATCTCGATATCGAATACATCAATGCCGGCAAATTTTTTAAAGAGTACACCTTTACCTTCCATTACCGGCTTGGAAGCTTCGGGACCGATGTCGCCTAATCCCAGTACAGCCGTACCGTTGGATATAACCGCTACCAGGTTCCCCTTGGAAGTATACTTGTAAACATCTTCTTTGTTAGCATGAATTTCTTTGCAAGGCTCTGCTACACCCGGCGAGTACGCCAGGGCGAGGTCGAGCTGTGAGCTCAATACTTTGGTTGGAACAACTTCAATCTTACCCGGCTGACCCTGCATGTGATAGTTGAGGGCATCCTGCTTTCTGATCTTAATCGACATAGTATGAAATTAGACGCCAAATATAATCAGTGAATATTGAAAGAGAAGCTTCAATATTTTTTCAAAACTGGAATAGAATGCGGAATTTGCCGCGCTGTTACACGGCTTGTGTAACGCTGAAATACTTTAACACGAACATCTTGCGATGGAAAAATCAGATATGATCTACGGTACCCGTGCAGTAATGGAAGCAATTGCTGCCGGAAAAGAGATTGAAAAAATTATGATCCAGTCGGGACTCAGTAACGATCTTATCAAAGAGCTTATTACTACTGCGCGCAGCCGAAACGTGCCCTTCACGTTTGTGCCGTTGGAAAAACTGAAGCGCATGTCATCCAAAAATCACCAAGGAGTTATATGCCTCTTGGCAGCAGTATCTTTTGCTTCGCTGGATAATTTGATTGATCGCGCTTACAGTGAAGGGCGTGAGCCGTTTTTTCTTTTGCTTGATCGTATAACAGACGTACGAAATTTTGGAGCGATTGCACGTACTGCCGAATGTGCCGGGCTGGACGGAATTGTTATAGGCGAAAAAGGAAATGCTCCCATCACCAGCGATGCCATGAAGACATCAGCCGGTGCGCTGAACCATTTACCCGTGTGCCGTGAAAGAGATTTAAAGAAGACGTTGCAACTGCTTCGCGACAATGGTATACGTGTAGTAGCATGTACAGAAAAAGCGAGTAAAGATCTGTATGAAGTAAATCTCACCGGACCTATAGCATTGATCATGGGCTCCGAAGAAGATGGCATCTCCGATCCATTACTTCGCGAAGCCGATGAACTCGCCAAGATCCCCATGAAAGGAAGGATAGGCTCCCTCAACGTATCCGTAGCCGCAGGCGTAGCCATCTACGAAGTAGTCCGCCAGAAGATAAAAGTATAATTATATACCAGCTAAAAAACAAAGGGCTTCTCATAATCCATGAGAAGCCCTTTGTGTATATAGTATATTTTGTATTTACTTCTTACCTCTTAAAACTCAGCACACTCTTTTCAATAATATCACAACACTCATGCACCTGTTCTTCCGTAATAACCAACGGAGGTGCCAGGCGAATAATATTACCATGTGTAGGTTTAGCCAGTAAACCATTCTTCATAAAGTCCACACATATGTTCCAGGCAGTTTTACTTTCTGGTGAGTCGTTAATAACAATTGCATTGAGTAGACCTTTACCGCGTACTAACGTGATGAGATCTGTTTTCTTTTGAAGCGCCAGCATGCGCTCGCGGAAAACTATACCGAGCTTCATGGCGTTGTCTGCAAGGTTCTCGTCTTTTACTACCTGCAAAGCCTCTATACATACCGCTGCGGCCAATGGATTGCCACCGAAGGTAGAACCGTGCTCGCCTGGTTTGATCACGAGCATGATGTCATCATCCGCCAGTACACACGATACAGGCATTGTACCTCCTGATAAAGCTTTGCCGAGTATCAACAGATCAGGACGAACATTTTCATAATCGGAAGCGAGTAATTTACCGGTACGAGCTATACCGGTTTGTATTTCGTCCATCATCAACAAAACATTGTGCTTGCGACAAAGTTGTTCAGCTGCTTTCAGATAACCATCAGCTGGTAAATATACTCCGGCTTCACCTTGTATGGGTTCGATCCAGAGCGCACATACATTCGGATTGGCAAGTGCTTTTGCCAAGGCATCAACATCATCGTATGCCACTACTTCAAAGCCGGGCATAAAAGGTCCGAAACCTTTGCGTGAATCAGGATCCGTAGAGGCCGATATAATAGTTGTAGTACGGCCATGAAAATTTTTCTTTACGGCTATAATTACCGCTTCATTATCCGGTATACCTTTTTTTGTATAGCCCCACTTGCGTGCGAGTTTGATGGCACTTTCATTGGCTTCGGCACCGCTGTTCATGAACAATGCTTTCTGATACCCGAAGGTTTCGCAGATATACTTCTCGGCAACACCAAGTTTATCATTATAGAAAGCGCGCGATGTAAGCGTAAGTTCTTTTGCCTGGTTTATTAAAGAATTGATGATGCGCGGGTGGCAGTGGCCCTGGTTAACGGCACTGTATGCGGAAAGAAAATCGTAGTAACGTTTTCCTTCAACATCCCAAACAAACACTCCTTCGCCTTTGCATAACACTACGGGAAGCGGGTGATAATTATGCGCACCATACTTGTCTTCCAATAGAATTGCCTGCTGGCTGGAGTTAATTGTTTCGATCATAGAACTTAGAATTTGTATTATTGCAAATCTATCAAATAGGTATGGTAAAGCCTACACGATTAGAGTATAGCTAAAGTTATTTCGTTATGAGCAAAACCGTTTTACGCCCGGAAGAGCAGATCTTTCGCAAAATTTATGTTGTACGAGATCAGAAAATTTTACTTGGATGCTGATCTGGCAGAGTTGTGTGGAGTTCCCACAAAAGCGTTGAAGCAAGCCGTAAAAAGGAACGCAGATCGGTTCCCACATGATTTTATGTTCGAGTTGTCTTCAGAAGAATGGAATTCTTTAAGGTCACAATTTGTGGCCTTAAACGATCATGAACTCGATGTTGAGCATTCACAATCAAAAGAGGTAAGCATACCAAGTATTTGCCCATGGCATTTACCGAGCAGGTGGTTGCCCATGCTTTCGTCTGTGCTGGAGAGTAACGTGCTGTAGATGTAAATATTCAGATCATGCCGTGTATTTTGTAAAGATGCGCCAGAGGATCAACTCGTATCACGACCTGCTAACAAAAATTGAAAAACTTGAAGCATCTGACTTGCAGCAGAATGAGGATATCCGAAACATTTACGATGTCATTAAAGAACTTTTGGAACCTGCAGTGAAGTATCAGCGCCCGATTGGTTTTCGAACAAGTCGTGATAAAGAATGAATTCTAGTTGCCCGCTGTTGGTTGTTAAACATATATTTACAGCAAATGGAAATTCTTTTTTTATTGGTAGGGGTTAGTGTCGGTGTGGTAGCCGCGTGGCTCGTTTTTAAATTCAAATCTTCGGCAGAAGCGCAATCAGCCGGCTCTGCTATAGTACTGGAACAGGAAAAAAATAAAACACTTCAGCACCAGGTACAGGAGCTTAAGCACGAGCTTGAAGGCGAACGCCACAAAGTACTGGAAGTGAATAACAGTCTTGCTGCATCGGAAGCAGATTACCGGAACCTGCAGGAAAAATTACAGGACCAGCGCAAGGAGCTTGAAACACTGAATGAAAAATTTACACTCCAATTCAAGAACCTGGCGAATGAAATTTTTGAAGAGAAGAGTAAAAAATTTACCGATCAGAATAAAACAAACCTGTATGATCTGTTAAAACCACTCGGTGAAAAGATCACCGAGTTTGAGAAGCGCGTAGAGGAAACACATAAAGATACAATCTCGCGAAGTTCTGCCTTGCGTGAGCAGCTCGAGAACCTGCAGAAACTGAATGTGCAGATGACGCGCGAAGCGGAGAACCTGACGCGCGCATTACGCGGTGATTCTAAAACACAAGGTGCCTGGGGTGAATTTATACTGGAAAGTATATTGGAGAAATCAGGACTCGAAAGAGATCGCGAATATTTTATACAGGAGTCATTCACAACGGTAGAAGGCAGATTACGCCCCGATGTAATTATACGTTTGCCGGAAAACAAACACGTTATCATCGACTCGAAAGTTAGTCTTACGGCGTATAACAATTTTGTGAATGCGGAAACGGAAGAAGAGAAGATCGTTCACCTCAAGAGCCATCTTACCTCCATCCGTCAGCACATGAAATTGTTGGGTGATAAAAACTATCATAAGAATATAGGGGGTGAAGGTAATGGCAGTCTTGATTTTGTGATCATGTTCATTCCGATTGAACCTGCCTATATACTCGCGATACAAAGCGAAAAGACATTGTACGAAGAAGCACTTGAGAAGCGAATTGTATTTGTGAGTCCTACATTGCTGATACCATCGTTGCAACTCATCAAGAATACATGGAAGCAGGAGTACCAGACACGCCACGTGCTGGATATAGCCAATAAAGCCGGTGACTTATACGATAAATTTGTAGGCTTCTCGGAAGACCTGATCACTCTCGGTCGTCACCTGGAGACTTCCAAAAAATTCTACGAAGAGTCGATGAAAAAATTATCGGTAGGAAGCGGAAACCTGGTGCGCAGAGTAGAAGACTTGAAAAAGCTTGGTGCAAAGGCCAGCAAGACTATAGATTCAAACCTGCTGAAACGCTCCGAAGATCAGGCTGATCTGTTTGATAAATAAAATAGATAGTGCCTCTGTCAATGATAACAGAGGCACTATCTATAATATTAGTAAATACGACCTATATTTTCAACAATAATTTTTTTCAGTTCAAGCGGCTCGATCAATCCTTGTTTGCCATAAATAATTTTGCCGCCCGGGGCAACAAATAAAGTATACGGAAGCGAACCCTCCCACTTCTTGTCAAGTGCTTCCATAAAAGCATACTTGTCACCTTTAAAGATATAGTTCTTCATGGAGGCTTGCTTCTTAGTTAGGAAATTAAGGGCATTCGGCTTTCGGTTAATGTCATCCAGACTTATCGTCACCAATTCAAATTCACGGTTACGATACATGCGGTTCATGTTTACAAATTCCGGAAACTCCGTAACGCAGGGTCCGCACCAGGTAGCCCATACGTTGATGAGCTTGTAATTTATACCATCGTTCTTAAGCAGTTGTTTTATACCGGCTATATCCAGCTCATCAATTGCTATTTTTTCTTTAGCCCACTCCTCGGTTGCCTTGTTAGCATAGTCTCGTTTATCAGGCCACTTAATGGAGCAGCCAAATGTTTTTGTTTTTTCTACCGGCACAGGTTTATCTGCCAGTAAAGCATCCAATGCATTACGCGTGTCATGTGTTTTGGCAGTGCCCGGCTTTTCACCATCATCGATGCGGCCTGTATAGCGAAGCGTGCGTTTATCATCGAATATAAATACGTGAGGTGTGGCCTGCGGACCATATTGACGGGATATAGCTGAGGTCTCTCCATCGTAGAGATACGGAAAATTATACTGCTTATTCTTCGCACGAATTTTCATCTCTTCGAATGAATCGCTCAGGTCGGTATAGCCCAGTTCATCCAGACGCACCGACTGCGGGTCGTTGGGTGATATAGCAACAATACCTACGCCCTTGCTGCTATAGTCTGTAACAAGCTGCTTGATGCGGTCTTCATATGCTTGTGCCGTAGGACAGTGGTTACACGTGAAGACTATAGCGAGTATTTTGTAGCGGGCGAAATCATCGAGGGTGTACGTTTTACCATCGGTTGCCGGCAACGAAAATGCAGGAGCTTTGGCTCCTATTTCCAGCGGGGTGGGGTCTGCGGCCAATGCCAGCCGGGAAAAAAGACCCAGAATGAGTAAAAACAGGGACTTCATGGCGAAAGGGTTGTTTGTTTTAAGTATCTTAAAGTTAATTAAAAGTTATTTTTGTCGAATAGAAGAGTGTCTCCTTAAAATTTACCGGTTAGGCATTTCGTTTGATCGCCTTAAAAGACCTTCAGTCGGTTGCTGAATACGATTCAGGTACCATTAACAGTTATATCTTTGTAATCCATTTTATGCGTATACTAATCACTTTGCTTCTGCTTGCATTAGCATTCTCAACATTCGCACAGTCGAAAAAGAAGCGCAGAAGGTCTGCCAATACCGAGCAGAACGCACCTACCACGCTTGAACCAGGCGAAGAGCCTTATTATCCCAAGAAAGAATACGGGCCGAAGAAATCGCGCAAGAGCAGAAAGAAAGGTGGTGGTCCTACATACGAGTCGCAGGATGAGTTTGAAGCACGCATGCGCGAAACGGTAAAGACCATTCGTAAGAATGAAAAGAATCTCATGAAGCCACAGTATACAAACCCCATGTATTTTGGTCATAAACGTCCGCCTAAAAAGAGACCACCCGGAAAAATGAAGTATTGCAAAGTGTGTGGTATCCGCCACTAAATTTACAGGTATATCTATGATAAACAACCCATTCGCTATGGGTTGTTTTGTTTTATATAGGGCCCTATAAATAATAATGTTGCACCGTTGTGGAACTAATCAGCTTGTGATTTGATTTTTTTAGCGAGTACTTGCAGTAATGAACCTCGCCAGTTATATAGAGCACACCAACTTAAGTCCAACACTTACCATCGGTGATATAGATAAACTTGTTGAAGATGCTAAACGACTTAGCCTTCTGGGAATCTGTGTTCCACCTTTCTGGGTAAAGCGAGCCAAACGTGAAATAGGAACTGCAAAAATTTTACTGGTAACGGTAGCGGGCTTCCCGTTAGGGTATAATATGACCGAGACTAAATTAGATGAGATGCAGCGCGCAGTCGATAACGGTGCTGATGAAATCGATGTAGTGTGGAATGTGACATCTTTTAAAACGAATTTACCATGGACAAAAATTGAAGTAGCCAAATGCAGTAAACTGGCACACGACAATCATAAACTTTTGAAAGTAATCATTGAGACTGCGTATCTTTCTGATGAAGAAATAAAAAAAGCGTGTAAGCTATGTGCTGATGCCGGTGCCGATTTTGTTAAAACATCAACCGGGTTTGCGCCATCGGGTGCCAAAGCCGAACATATAGCTTTAATGCGTGAAAATTTACCGCCTGCTGTAGGTATAAAAGCATCAGGTGGTATAAAAACTTTTGATGATGCCAAACGTATGATCGATGCGGGTGCAACACGCATCGGTACGTCATCAGCAGTAAATATAGTCCAACCAACCCTATAAGTATAATGAGTCAAATCTTAGCAAATGTTTTTCCGGAAGAGGATGTTATTCCGGATGCGTACAAAATTTCTGAAACGATTGAACAACGCGAATACCTGATCAATGGTGAAATGAAAACGTGGGCAGGCAGTCTTAATCCCGTGCTGAGCCCTGTGTTTATAAAAGAGAACGGCAGTTATAAACAAAAAATAATAGGCAGTACACCGCTGTTAACATCAACCGAAGCACTTGAAGCATTGGATGCTGCTGTAAAAGCTTACGATTTAGGACAAGGCCTGTGGCCAACCATGAGTGTAACGGAGCGTATTGAACACGTTGAAAAATTTCTGGCGGCCATGCGCGAACAGCGTACTGCTGTTGTAAAATTACTGATGTGGGAGATTGGTAAAACACTAAAAGATTCTGAAAAAGAATTTGATCGCACCTGCGATTATATAGTAGATACGATAAAAGCCTATAAAGATCTTGATCGTAATTCGGCCAAGCTTATTGAAGAGCAGGGTTTCATGGCGCAGATAAGACGTGTGCCGCTCGGTGTTTCGCTTTGCATGGGGCCCTATAATTACCCGCTCAATGAGACATTCACAACGCTTATACCTGCGTTGATTATGGGTAACACCGTAGTATTTAAGCCCGCTAAATTTGGTGTGTTGCTGATTCGCCCGCTCATCGAAGCATTCCGCGATAATTTTCCTCCAGGCGTTATTAATATTATATATGGAAAAGGTCGCGAGACAGTAGGAGCCTTGATGGAAACTGGTAAGATCGATGTGTTTGCATTTATAGGTACCAATAAAGGTGCGAACGATCTGAAACGATTACATCCGAAGCCACATCGCCTCAAATCTATATTGGGACTTGATGCCAAGAACCCGGCCATTGTACTACACGATGCTGATATAGATAATGCGGTGAGTGAATGTATAACCGGAAGTCTTTCCTTTAACGGACAACGTTGTACGGCACTGAAAATTCTTTTTGTACATCGTTCTATACTTGATTCGTTTCTCGAAAAATTCAATGCTGCTATAAAGAAATTGAAGCCGGGCATGCCTTGGGACAATGGCGCTTCTCTTACACCGCTGCCGGAACCTGGTAAAGTAGAGTACTTGCGCGAACTGGTAGAAGATGCTAAGAAACATGGCGCTACTGTTATAAATGAAAATGGTGGCGAGTCAATGAACTCATTCTTCTATCCGGCAGTGGTATATCCGGTTAACAGCAAGATGCGCTTGTATAGTGAAGAGCAGTTTGGTCCGGTAGTGCCGATCGTTCCGTTTGATGATGACGATGAAGCTATCGACTATGTGATAAACTCCAACTATGGCCAGCAGGTAAGTATATTTGGAACGGATTCCAGAAATATAGCCAAGTTTATTGATGCGTTTGTGAATCAGCTTGGTCGTATCAATATCAATGCACAGAGTCAGCGCGGACCGGATACATTCCCGTTCAATGGAAGAAAAGATTCTGCAGAAGGAACACTTTCCATCGCGGATGCTTTACGTGTATTCTCCATGCGAACCCTGGTTGCCACCAAGAACACCGACAGCAACAAGCAAATTATCAGTAACATTATTCGGAACCGTGAGTCTGCCTTTTTAAGTACAGACTATATTTTCTAAAACCTGAATTTACACAGCGCTTATAAAAACGGGAGGTTGCCTTTGTAAAAGGGCAACCTCTGTTATATATATAGTTAATGATTGTGCGACCAGGTATCAGGTATGTACAAACTGCAGGCCGAGGATTACCCCAAGCATAGACAGAGCAATCAGCATTGTTATAATTCTACCTTTCATAAACCGTTCATTAAAAGGGCCGCTACTAACGTGTTAGCAACAGCCCGGATCTTTACTTTTTCAACTATAGCGACATGACGAAGTAAAATTCATAGATCTATCCGTAAGCGTATCTCATGCTGCACATTGCTCTGCCATTGCCTACAGATATATTTCCGATGAAGGTGCACTTTTGGGAGTTACCGGTTCATCATGCTGTGGTGACACATGAGTAACCTATAACTTCCCAAAAATGACCTAGACAAACTGTTCCACTCGTGTGTGTAAAATTGAGAACGTGTGTTGGGGTAACAAATTAGATATCCTCAATAAGTTTTCTCACCTCTTCTTTTGTCTTGCCTAGCTTTTGCTGCAGACGGCCGTAAAGCTCATCTTCTTTGCCGGATGTAAACATCAGGTCGTCATCCGTAAGCTCTCCGTATTTTTGTTTCAGCTTTCCCTTAACCTCATTCCATTTACCTTTTATATCAAGTTTCGTTGCCATAATAGTAGTGTTT
Source organism: uncultured Chitinophaga sp. (assembly GCA_902168205.1). Lineage (GTDB taxonomy): Bacteria > Bacteroidota > Bacteroidia > Cytophagales > Cyclobacteriaceae > Ohtaekwangia > Ohtaekwangia kribbensis. Next base: position 182,685 of record CABHOK010000004.1, read on the forward strand.
AAATTATGCCTTAGCTACAGAAAAGGTTATGCCACCATGTAATTGCATGGTCTGTACAAGTAAAGTATAGCTATATATGTTGAACGGGGCGAGGCTTTGGGTATAAACATCTACAGCAATTTTTTGATGTATACTATAAATTAAGGTGTGTAGCAGGTAACGCTTAGTACGAAGTATATGCGCAGGCACGATTTCATACTACCAATACATTGCACAATTAAACTATAATATTATGATACGCTGGACAATCATCTTTTTAATAATAGCCATAATTGCGGCTATTTTTGGTTTTGGTGGCATAGCAGCGAGTGCCGCGTATGCAGCTAAAATCATTTTCTTTATTGCGATCGTTATCTTCCTCGTGTCGCTCATTGCGGGCGGCTTCAGACGAAATTAGAGGCAGATGTTCCGTTCAAATAAAATCCACTGTATACTGACATGCCGTGGATTTTTTATTTATACCGGTATAATTCGTAAGAATACTCCACACATGGGGTATATGTGTGGATGGGTTTGTACGAGACTTTCAAGCTATGTAGCTAACGCTCATGTAAAACCCTTCATGGCACAGTAATTTTTACCTGACTAGTAAACTTTGAAACATTATGAAAACAAAACTAAGACACATCTTGTTGGTTGCGGGGATATTTACAATAGCATCTACCGTTACCTCCTTCGCTCAGGATAGAAGAGCTGGTATTAAGGGTGGTTTGAACGTAAGTAACATGTACGTGGATGATGTGGACGATGAAAATGCAAGATATGGCTTTAACGTAGGTCTGTTTGGTGAGATCATATCTACAGAAGCTTTTGGTCTGCAGGCAGAATTGCTGTACTCCACAAAAGGTTCAAAATTCGTAACAGACGGATTTGTTGATCAGGAAACAAAATTCAATTTAAATTACCTGGATTTACCTGTACTCGCTGTATTTAAACTGGGCGAATCGGTAGATATACACCTCGGTGCATACGGATCATACCTGCTGGGTGCGAACATTACAACAGAGGGTGATCTTGGAAACGGTAGTGACGATCTTGACAAAGATAACTTCAGATCTTTTGACTACGGTCTTGTGGGTGGTATAGGTTTTAATTTCGGCCCTGCACAAGTTGGTGCACGCTATAATTACGGTCTTGCAAAAATTGCCGACAGCGATGCTGCGGAGGCATTGGTGGGCGATTCTAAAAACTCATTTGCCCAGTTATACCTGGCGTTCAATCTGAATCATCATCCATAAGATGAGGTTAATTTAAAGCGGTAAAGCCCGGGCCTAACAACCTGGGCTTTTCTTTTTTTTTGTTAGTATACGTGATGTTTTGTTGATAATTGCAATAGTCAAGTATATAGATGTACTGAATGCTGTGTGTATATACCGATCGGCAATACGGCTGTATGATTTGTATCGCGTAATGTTTAGTTATCAATGTCCTCCATCAGCGTATAACGCGCATATACTGTGTTCATTCTTATGCTATATAAAATAAAAGGATGATGCGGTTCGTGCACCATCCTTCGATACGTTTGTAGGTACTTGGGCGCAGCTACACTCTTTCTTGTAGCCAGTAATCAGCTGCCTTTCCTCTCACAGTTCGTAGCTCGCATCTCACAGCTCAGGGCAAGTATGTCTCATTTGCAGCTACTTAATTAGTCTGCCTCCTTCTTTCTTCGATTTCTCGTTGTCGCCCATTACAATTCCCCACGGTTTCAGAGAATCAACGTGGTCTGATATTACTTTCAGTACGGCCACACCCGGTATAGCGAGAAACATACCCTGCACACCGCACAGCGCTCCTCCTATCAATATACCGAGAATAGTTACCAGTGCATTGATGCGTACTTTCGAGCCTACGATCCATGGTAGCAATACATTGTTATCGATCAATTGAACGCCACTCAGAATCGCGGCAACCCAAAAAATATCGCTCATGTCCGGTGAAGATATAAGCGTAATGAGTATGCAGAATAAATTGGCGATGAGCATCCCCACGTAGGGTATCAGGTTAAGCAGTGCCGAAATCAACGCCAGAAAAATAGCATACTTGATTCCGAGAATAAGAAACCCCGCGGCATTCAGTCCAAACACAATAGTCATCTCAATTAAAAGTCCGGTTACATAATACTGCGCCACCGCCTGGCAATTATGCACCACCGATATAACTTTTTCTTCGCTACCGTTCTTGAAAAGTTCGATCAGAAATTTTCGAATCAACGTTTTATAGTATAATAACAGAAAGGTATATATCGGTATAAACAGCAGGTATGAACCTAGTTCGGTAAGCGATAGAAAGGTTTGACTCACCAGTTTGGGACCGGACGTAGTAATCTCTTTGGCGGTATCCTGCAAGTATTCATTTTGTTTACGTATACCCACATGGAAATTTTTGGACACCCATTGCTTCATGCCTAATGCGAGCTCGGTTATTTTTTTCTTGATCATCTCGAAATCATCGAGGAAATTCAACACTTGCGTAGTAAGAAAGTAAAATATACCGAAGATGAGCACAAGCGAAACGGTAAGCGAAAGCGTAATGGCAAGCGTGTGCCCTAACTTTTTTCGCTTCAGAAAATTCACTACCGGCAACAGCAGGGCGGCCAGCAGCATGGAAAAAAATAAGGGTAACAATATATCTTGCCCGATATATAAAAGGGTGCCGAATAGCGTAACAGTAATCAGGTTCAGGCACAGACGCTGATAAAAGGGGTGCTTGTCGCTTTGTATAGTCATAATATATAAATGCTGTATGTACTGTAAAATTTATGCCCCTATATGTTGCGATTACCAACTGGTATTTTTTAGCTAACGGACTTTTTAAAGCGTTTTTTGAGGAATCGTTTCTACACTGAACAGGGTGGCGTACAAGGTGTGGCAGGGCATAGTTCTTTTCGAAGTAGAAGGGAGGAACTGGATTATGAAGAATGCCGGATATATACAATACCTGAACAAACTCATCAGGTTAAATTACGATCGCATTGCTTGTTACGAGCTGGCTATATATTTACTAAATCAGTTAAAACTCTCATTGAATGCGGCTACGTTTCTGGCGATGCATGTACAGCAAAGCCGAAAAAATATCCGTGAGCTGGTAAACGAACTCGGCACCCATCAACCGGTTGGTACCTTGCTGCACGGATGTACATCTTTTGTGGGCAAGACGTTTCTGATCTGGATGCACTTCCGGTCCATATTTTCCGCCAAGCCTGTTGATAGTATAGTGTCCTGTTGCAAAGCCATGGATGAAATGGTAATCAACGGTTGCAACCAGGTGATCAATACGGCAAAAACAATTTCTGATGACACACGCCAGCGTTTACTCGATCATCGCATAGCGCTGGAGTCTTCACATGCTTCGTTGAACACCTACCGATCCATTACAAATACATACGCATATTGATGTTATAGTTATGAGAAATACAGTAACGATACTGACGCTGGCTTGCCTGGCTACACTATTTAATGCCTGCAATCAGCCCAAGGAAAGCAAAGAAATTGCAGAAGAAAAGAACAAGGAAAAATTCGAGAATGCAGCTGACGAAAAAGACGCGCAGTTTGTACTCGAAACAGTAAATGCGCTGCATACATTGATAGCACTTGCCGATGTAGCGGTAGAGAAGAATTCGAAGAGCGCAGCGGTTACAGCAAAACGAGTGAAGCCCGAGTTACAGAATTTATTGGATGAAGTTGAATCGTATGCTTCGGCACATGTGATTAGTATACCGGAAGAAGCGACTGTAAATGCTACCCAGGATGTTCGCAGACTGCTCGATGAAAAACCAAGTGAGTTCGATTCGAAATGGAGCAAGGAGATTCGCGACAGGAATAAAAAACTGATCAGCGAAATGGAATCGTATGGCTCGCGAACGAACGACATGAATATTAAGACCTGGCTCAACGGTGCACTACCACATGCCCGTGCGATACAGGATAATCTTGTTGATTTCGATAATCAGATTTCTAAAAACTAAAAAGAAAATATTATGGCACAGACAACTCCTATACCACAGATGCGAACCCTGAAGGCTTGCCTCGATAAAATGATAGAGCAGGGTTATGTTGAAAATTTCAAGGCACAGGATGGTGGCCTGAAATCATTGGAGACAGAGAAAATTTATTCGCCACGCGATTTGAAGGTGGTTAATTTCTATCGGTTCGAAGGTATCAGCAACCCGGACGATAACTCTATACTCTATGTAATAGAAGCCAATGACGGTGCAAAAGGAACATTGATGGATGCCTATGGAGCATACGCTGATCCGGCCGTAGCAAAACTTATTGTCGATGTTGAGGAGATACACAAGCAACTCGATATTTCTAAAAAGTAAAGCTGGTTTCAGGTGAAACTGCTCATTAAAATATGGAATGTACTTAAACGGGCCGGCACTGAATTTATTCAGGACAACGGCATGAAGTTAAGCGCTTCGCTTTCGTACTATACTATATTTTCGATGGGCCCTATATTGATCATCATTATTTCGCTGGCCGGTATATTCTGGGGGCGTGAGGCTGTTCAGGGAAAGATATATGGTGAGATCAACGGCCTGGTAGGTAATTCTGCAGCTTTGCAGATACAGGAGATTATCCAGAATATAGAGAAGTCGCAGTTAGGTACTTCCGGAGCACTGATCGGGTTTGCTGTACTGCTGGTAGGAGCAACGGGTGTATTTACCGAGATGCAGGATTCCATTAACTATATATGGTCTATCCGCGCAAAGCCCAAGCGCGGCTTCGTGAAACTCATTATCAATCGTCTCATTTCATTTTCATTGCTGATTGGTTTGGGCTTCCTGTTGATGGTATCGCTCATAATCAATGCTGTGCTGGATCTGCTGCATGAGAAGATGGAGCATTACTTTAGTGATCTCTCGGTGTATATATTCCAGGGACTTAACCTCCTATCCATACTGGCGGTGATTACCTGTTTGTTTGCTATTATCTTTAAAGTATTACCCGATGCTACCATTCGATGGCGCGATTCATTTGTAGGGGCGGGCTTTACTTCCTTACTCTTTTTGATTGGTAAATCACTGATCAGTTTTTATGTGGCAAATTCCAGCATAGGCGTAACCTACGGAACAGCCGCTTCCATTATTATTCTGCTGCTGTGGGTATACTATACATCCATTATACTCTTTTATGGAGCAGAGTTTACGAAAGTATATACACTCAATCATGGCTCGGGTATAATCCCCGACGATACAGCTGTATTTATTATAAAACGTGAGGCAAAGGAATTGCCGACTGATCAACAGATCTTTTCACCGATATCACACTAAGCTTTTTGCTATACTATACTTTATGGACCTGCGATCGCACTACCCGTTCTGGCTGCTAAAACATGGGATAGTAAAAACATATCCGTCTCTGAATGAATCTGTTCATACTGATGTGGTAGTAATGGGAGCCGGCATAACCGGTGCTATTGTCGCTTACTATTTGTGCAAGGCCGGATTTAAAGTGGCCATTGTTGACAAGCGACATGTAGGGCAGGGAAGTACAGCCGCGAGCACGTGCCTGCTTCAATATGAAATTGATACTCCGATGCATAAGCTTATCGGTATGGTGGGCGAGCGAAATGCCGTGCGCAGTTATGAGCTTTGTCTGCTATCCATCACCAAGCTTCACAAAATTGCCTCAAACTTTAAACACGTGGAGTTTATTACCAAACCAAGCTTTCAGTTTGCATCGTATAAAAGTGATGTAGCCGATCTGGAGAAAGAGTATATACTCCGAAAGCAATACGGTATTTCCGAAGTAGAACTGCTTGCGGAAAATGATATCCGTGATAAATATACTTTCCGTGCCCCGGCCGGTATACTGTCGCGCGATGGTGCACAGATGGATGCTTACAGACTTACGCATTCATTAATCCACTCGGCCATGCGAAAAGGATTACAGGTATATGACGGTACGGAAGTGACGGGCATAAAACACCGTAAACGATCGGTACAGTTGCTGACGCATACCGGCTACACCATCACAGCCCGTAAACTGATTATTTGCTGCGGCTATGAATCACAGAACTACATTCCAAAGAAAGTTGAGACACTATATTCAACGTATGCAGTTATCAGCGAGCCATTCGAAAAAGGTAAATTCTGGTATAAGAACAGTCTTATCTGGGAAACAGCACAGCCGTATCTGTATCTGCGCACGACATCCGATAATCGCATACTTATTGGCGGCAAAGACGATAAGTTCTACAACCCCGATAAGCGCGATGCCAAATTGCCTTTGAAAACGAAACAACTACAGCAGGCCTTTGGTAAGCTCTTTCCGGATATAAATTTCAAGCCAGACTTTGAATGGGCTGGTACATTTTGCAACACGAAAGATGGTTTACCCTATATCGGCTCCATCCGGCAGCGGTCCAACACCTATTTTGCTTTGGGATTCGGAGGCAATGGAATAACCTTCAGTGAAATTGCCGCGGAGATCATTACCGACCTGCTGAGCGACCGAAAAAATAAAGACGCAGCTATATTTAGTTTTGACCGCTAGAATGTATAAAACTGTAGAATACGTTGCTCATGAAAACCACATCATATCTGCTGAAACAACCCCTTGCTCAGGCACTGTAATTTATTCTACAGTATGGTATGAAAACAGTTAAAACCACATTGGTAGTTGCAATGGTTTTGCTTACTGCTGTGAGCTATAGCCAGACTGATAAAATACACAAGAGAGATTCCGTTGATATAGCGTTGGAACGTGAGGTGATTTCAAAATCGCTTATCCAGATTCGCGACACCATTAACCAGACGATACGCACGCTCGATGAAAAACGGATGATCGTATCGCCCAAGTCCAAACACCCTATCGATAAAGCAACACGTGAGTTGTTGCAGCACCGGGATCGCATTGAAAAAAGCATTGAAGAATTTGTACAGTCCGGTAAAAACTGGAATACAAATTCCATGATGCGCATCAAAAACGCGATACAAGACACCAGGCGCGAGTACAAGCGCATATACCTGGAGATAAAGCCGTACCTCTCTGCGACCAAATCTTAAATAGCTGCGAGCTGCCAGACGATTGTCTGTATATAGCGTTTCACTAGAGTAGCAAAGTAACGTTTCGCTTGCTCAAATAAACTTGCAGCTTGTCAGTCCCTGAAATAGGTTGACCACAAAAGGTTAACTTATGACAAAGCGAATTACATTAGCGAACAGACGTCTTTTTAGCGAAGAATTTAAACAGACAGTCGTTCAAGATTATGAACGTGGCCAG
>CABHOK010000005.1 GCA_902168205.1 uncultured Chitinophaga sp.
ATATTTGTATAAAAACATAGTTTGCAATGAAAAATGATATTATATATATATAATATTTTGAAATATAGGCCAGCTGAAATGGAAAAATGTTACTTCTGTTCTAATGTATTTTAAAAATTAACGTTTCTACTTTGACGATTTTGTCTATATGGTATATCTCTGTAGGCGTTGGATAAATCACAGGTGTATTCACATCAATGCCTCAACGTGCTATTTGAAGATCAATCGAATTATCTGCACACCTTCACCACTTGTAATTTTTAGATAGTATATTCCCTTTTCGAAATCACTAATGTCCAATTCTTCAGCAGTTAACGAGCTTAACGGTTTATGCACCAATGCTTCTCCGGTAGAATTCAGAAGCGTCATGTAAGCGTTGTGGATGTTACCTGAGTGTACTATGCCAATTTTCTCTAAAGCGGGTATAGGATATACAGATACTTTTAAGGTCGCTTCGTCGGTTGTGGTTGAGAGGACGACCGTAAAGGAGATCGAATATGGCTCACCGCGCACGTTGCCAGCATACGGAGTTGCTGTCAGTGTATAGGTTCCCGGACTCAACTTCCAGCCTCGATAATCGGTTGTATGGTCGGGGTTAACTATATCGCCGAATAATGAATATGGGAAGAAGCGTTCGACTCTGAAATAATCAATCGGGCCGTTTAGGTTGAACAGTACTTTGTCTAACAGGTGTGGCGTTGCATCGGCCCGGATACTGAGCTTGTCACAGTCGAGCAAAGACAAGTCAATGATATCACCGTCCGAAAGTATACCTCTATCCGTGTCTGTTGAGGCGTCAATGAGCATAAGTGAATTAATCGTAAACCCGTCAATAATTTTAAACGAAATGGTATGTGTGGCAATCAGCATTCGTTTGTTATAGGCCCGTACGGTTAATGTATATGTACCAGGTAAGAAATATCCGGCTTTGGTTTTTCCGTGATGGCGATCAAAGAGCCTGTAAGGATATCGTTTGTCAACATGGTGATGGCTAATCGGACCAGTGAGGTCAAAAGCAACTCTTTCTATAACGCCACTGGCGATGTTGGCGCGAATATCAAGTAAGCTTCCGGTTTGCAAGAGCCGAATAGTATCGCCGTCTTTTAGGACTTGAATATCCTTGCCGGTGTGGCCATCCAACAACGTCAGCGTTATTGCCCCCGGTATAGCAATACTTACTGGTGTAGAAAAACTTTCGGCACCTTTTGAGTCTATCACCTTGAGTCGTACCAAGTAATTGTTTGGAACATTATACTGAAATGACAACACTTTATTCGTGGTTGGCTGCGTATCAAATCGACCGTCATTGTCAATGTCCCACATGACCTGTAACGCAGACTCTTCATCGTCTGTGTCCGTTGATCTTGATGCATCCAAGAGAATTTCCTGGTTCGGCCCGGGTTCAGGTGGGTATATTTTAATATAGGGAAATGGAGCTTGATTATACCCCGATACTATATCTGTTGCTATATCAGTATACGTTGTATTCCCCTGTTTGTCGTGAACAGCGATAGTGTACCGGTTATTTACACCGGGCGTAAAGTACGGAGTCACAAATACGGTGTCTGTGGTAGTACCTTCTAACACCAACTCTGATACAGCGTCTCCGTTGTACCGAAGGTGTGCCACGCTAAGTGAATCATTATCGGATGCTTGAAATACAATATGTACAAGACCTTGCTGCGGAAGTATAGTCGCCGGAACATTCGAAACGACCATAGGTGCAGGTGCATCAATGAATCCTTGATTGAAAAAATGATTTACATCGAGGATCAGCGCTGAAGTATATTCCAACCGAGTATAGTCATTAGGATACCGGTCCGGATACAGACTACCTCGCATCCCTCGCAAACCATTACCCATCAAATTGCCATGAAAATTATCATCGTTACGGAAGTCATGTGCAAGTCCAAAGGCATGACCCATTTCATGAAATAACGCACCAACCCATGAAGAGGCAGCAGAACTTAATGAAGTCCCTTCAAACCATGGAAATGTGTAGTCTTGTCGCATCGGATAAGGACCAATGGCAGGAAAAATCTCGCCGTCATAGGAAGTGTCATCTGAGATGACAGATGGATCAAACAAGGCTAACGCTTTGCTTCCGATCATCGTCACTCCAGGCAGACTGCCGTTACCCCAACCCGCACCGAGAGCAACATCACCAGTTACGGTGCCATCAGGATGCATCAGATGAATTTCAGGAATCAACACCCATATTTCACCATTAGCCCACACGGATACACCCGCGGTACTGGCCGCATTGATGGTTCTATTCCAAATGTCCAGACCATCACCACTGCCCCGGAGTTGCTCATCTGTTTCTGCTATATATATGACATGAACTCGTGGCGTTATACCATCAGCTTCGAGTTCAAGGTTAAAACTCTTTGCCTCCATTCCATTTCGTTTCATTTGCGTTGCAAACCATCGTTGTCCCTGCTTTACTATATTTTGAAAATTCGCCACACCGTTTACCTGTGGTGTCCGATTGGAGGGAATTACATAGGCCAGTCGAACAATGGCAGGGACAATGCTAGCGGTTTGCAAGGGAGTGATGATTTGAGGTGGCCGTAACTGACAGGTATCATCTTTTGATAAAAGGCCCTGATCTTGTTGTGAATGGGCAGTATAAACTATATTGAAGAGTAAAAAGAACAAGAACCATATCCGGCATTGGACAGTGGCCCCATGAAATATTATTTGAATACCACATTGCGAAGCCTGGTTAACGGTTTGCACATCGGGTTGGAGGGAGATGCTTTTCATATTTCTAAAATGTTATACTAGAAATGTATGTTACGATAATATATCGTTTTAAGAGCGTGCGGAAAGCGATGTTGTCTCGATCTAACTTAGCCTTGACTAATCTTGAATATTCGGATAACTCGATATAGAGCTACCTGCACTTTTACCTACAACCAACCATCTATGATTTTTTAGTATGTCTTTAAATAGCTTTAGGTTAGTATTTTTTTCTTTACTAATATTTGTTGGAACTCGTTGCTTTAGGTTGCTGCTGCTATGCCGAACTTACTCATCATACGATCTTCCAGTCAACGATGAAAATCATGTCAGCCTAAAGTCGTTATCATTGTTTTGTATTTTTATTAAATGGGGGACAGGATACAATGACCAATTTGAGTGCTTTTTTTGGTGACTATGAAAAGATGCATATTGATGACTATTCAAAGTCAATCAGAAAAGAAAATATATAAGCGCCTATGTTGTGGATGCTGAAAATCAATTATTTGATTTGGTTGGTGTGAAAACTAATACTGGTCGATGATTAATCACGGGATGTCGGTATTTATTTGCTGATAAAGCGAAATGTCAATTTCTTTTTTAGGACTGTTCATTGCTAACTATCGCTGCATATATACCTATATCCCGGGACAGTTGTAGCAATCAATTGATTGCTATATAAAAACATCGCTCCTGTCGATTAGAGTAACAGAAAACGATCGTGTTACTCATCTTTAGTTCGATTTCTATTTCAAACCTAAACAAACAATCGATGAGCCTTTATCGGCTGTGGTGTTCGTAGCACTTGCGGTATTATTGTCAATTTCAATCAAGGCGATAGGTCGAATTTTCCTTATGCAATCAACGCTGGGTCTATACGCTGATCAGAATTCAAGGGCACCTGGCACCGCTATTAATCTAAATGTGATAGGTTTTTGCAGATGTTCTGAAGCTGAAGCAAAGCTGGGAAACTTCGATCAGGACAGGCTAATGGAGCCAGGTACGTACCTGCGCTGCAAATCCGCTTAACTATATATATTGATGAAGAAGACCTGCTGGAGAGCTATGCTTCAACATCAAGCTGCCAATTATGTGATCTCCGTATACCTGTCGGGAATGTTTATTGCACAGGCTTCGGAGTATGCTTTGAAGGCAATATACTTTTAACGAAGTCTGAAATTTGGTATGGAAGGTCACCGATTTTTTGACCTGGCTCACTGGGGCATCGCAGCTGAAATGTTAAATAAAATTTTAGTTTAAGAGAGCACCGTCACAACCGATATAGTAGGTAAAAGTTTTATTGCCGGAAAGAGTGAATACTTTATCCTGCCCTGATCTTTATAATCAGTAAACTTTTTTTCATAATGCTTTAGCATACGATCTGAACAATACATTGAAAACATCAGAATCAGCGTAAGCAAATCGAAAACATGTCGGGTACAAAAAGGTGACCGATTGCCGCTTAAACATAAATGATGCATTGACTTTAGATTATTTATCCCACGTAAAGTTTCGAATGACAAGCACCCGTATACTACAGTTTGCTGTCATGCTATAAAATCGAGGTTAATCTTACATGATAGACGCGGAACATAAACGCAGATACGAAACGCCGATAAGGCCTTTCAAATGTACGTTAATTCTTGTGGGGGTAGATATACTTTTGTCTCCTTGTTTTGTGCTACTCTTGCTATCCTATAACCGGAAAATGTAAGGTTGGATTCAAAGAACGTTGCTTTCATGCAATTCAAGCACTATATGTATATATAGACTGAGTCAACAATCCGCTATTCAAGGGTAAATTACTTTTTCGATCTGGGCCAACCTGCAATAGCAATCCTGTTCAGGTATAGGAAAAGAAAGATAATTCATCTAAAAACATCGTGTTATTGCGATGGTAGACTTTTCGTGGTGCATTATGCGATGTTTTGGCTCTTCAATGAGGTCAATACCTTTTTACTTTGTGGCCAGATGATGACTATAAGTCCACCCGGAAAATTTATAATTAGCTTTTTTTTTACAATCTGCTTTATTACAGCAGACTCTGAGATTAGTGCGCAGCCTTATGTCTTTGATGATATATTGTTCGGGGTAGCCTATTATCATGAGTACATGCCCTATGAACGACTGGATGAAGATGTGCGGCTGATGAAAGAAGCTGGTATTAACTATGTTCGGCTAGGCGAGTCTACCTGGCAACTATGGGAGCCGCGTGACGGAGAATTTGAATTCGCATGGATGGACCGAGTGGTAGCGGCTATGCATAAAGCAGGTATAAAAGTGATCATGGGCACGCCCACGTATTCTGTTCCGGCATGGTTATACCACAAGCATCCGGGAATTACGGCCATGCAGAGCGATGGACAGCGATTGAAGTATGGCATACGGCAAAACGCAGACCTCACGAATGCTGTATATCTATACTATAGTCAAAGGGTTATTAAAAGAATTGTAGAGCACTATAAAGAAAATCCGGCAGTTATAGGATATCAGATCGATAACGAAACACATTCGAAGTGGCCCGATGATAAGGACAATCACATTAAGTACATAGAGTATTTAAAAGGAAAGTTTCATAGCGTTGATACGATTAACAAAGTATGGGGCTTTAACTATTGGGGGCAGGCTATAAATGACTGGAATGAGTTGCATCCGGCCAGTGGCTTTAACCATCCGGGATATAGGCTCGAGTGGGCTCGGTATCAACGCGCTGCGGTAACGGACTTTCTCTTGTGGCAAGCATCTATCGTAAGAAAGTATAAAGGTGCTTCTCAATTTGTTATGCATGACTTTGCCGGTGCTCTTCGCAGTGATATAGACCAAAAGGCAATTTCAGAGACATTAGACTATGCGGGTGTAAATATATACCACTATGACCAGGATAAGTCTGATGGACTGCGTATTGCCATGCAGGGTGACTTTACTCGTTCGCTGAAAATGAAGAACTACATTGTTCCGGAGACCAATGCCGCGTCTATTGGGTGGAATTCAAAAGAACAGTTTCCTCCGTATGATGGACAGCTCCGGCTAAATTACTACGCACATATAGGTTCGGGTGCAAACTTGATTTCGTACTGGCATTGGCACTCGTTGCATAATGGCATTGAACAATACTGGCGGGGAGTTTTACCGCATGATTTAAAACCCGGAAGAATATATAAAGAAGTCAGTACAATAGGCCATGAACGTGAAAAGCTTGGTAAAAAGCTGGTCAACATAAAAAAGAATAATAAAGTAGCAATTCTCTTCAGCGAAGATTCGGATGTTGCGCTCAGCCTGCAACGCTTCGATAACAATTTTAAAGGCCCGGAAACCGGTCCGTGGGATGCAGACGGAGCTTACCAAAAGATACTCACCCGGTTCTATAAAGCCCTATACGATTTAAATGTTGAAGCTGACTTCGTGTTTGATAACACGGAAGATCTGAGTCAATACCAGGTATTGATCGTACCGTCTCTATATATAGCGAGCGATGGTATGTTGAGCAGACTCAGCGCTTTTGTAAAAAATGGCGGACATCTCATTGTAACCATGAAAAGTGGTTTTTGTAATGAGCACTCCGCTGTGCGCCATGCGACAATGCCTGCTGGTCTTACCGATGTGGGAGGATTTACTTACCAGGAATTCTCAACGTTGCGTTCGCCGGTTCCGTTGAAAGGAGATCCCTTTCATACAAAAGATCAGAACTATACGGAGCAATGGGTTGAATTTCTGCAGCCCACAACGGCCAGGCCACTTGCTTTCTACAATCACCCTGTGTATGATATATATCCGGCTATAGTACAAAATCATAGTGGTAAAGGAATGATGACCTATATGGGAACTATACCTTCTGAAAGTATCATGAAGAATATAGTAATGACCGCGCTTGCTGAACGCAACATTCTTGGAGTAGATTATCTGTTACCGGCGAGTATAAAAGTAAAACACGGTGTCAGTAATAGCGGGAAGAATCTTCACTTCTACTATAATTTTTCTTCCACTGAAAAGACATTTCCATATACCTATAGAGATGGTGTTAACCTGTTAACAAACGTTCCGCTTGGAAGGGGCAAAGACCTGACATTAAAGGCATGGGATGTAGCGGTCATAGAGACGCTAATATATTAACCAATCACAATCGTAAAAAGCCGTATACACAGTGTTCACTCCTAAGAGGTTGAGTAAATAACATAGAGCAAAGCAAATAACATAACGGAACCATGATCAGAAAAATCTTCGCTTATATTTTTGTATGGATTTGTATCCTTTACAGTCGGGAAATATATAGTCAGTTTAAATCAGGTACAGTAGCAATTGGTGGCGGTGGTTTTGTGACGGGTATTGTCTCACATCCCGCAACGGGTGACGTGTACTGTCGCACAGATGTGGGCGGAGCGTATAGGTGGGACGCGGCAAGTAACAAATGGATACAACTTCTTGACTGGGCTTCCGATGCGCAGGGATACTTCTCTGGCGTTGAGTCTTTGGCAATCGATCCGCAGGATCCGAGTACTATATATATGGTCTGCGGAATTTCATATATGGCTAGTGGAGCGACCGCTATATTGAAATCTACGGACAAGGGAAACACATTCACGATCACAGACGTGACATCGAAGTTCAAGGCTAATGGAAATGGATACGGACGCGGGAACGGTGAGCGCCTGGCGGTGGATCCTAACAATAGCAACATTCTTTTCTGTGGGACACGAAGGAATGGATTATGGAAAAGCTCTGATGGAGGAAGTAGTTGGACACTTGCCTGGAGTGGCGTAACAACAACTACGAATGACAATGGTATATGCTTCGTTTTGTTCGATCCGGCCAGTGCTTCCGGTGGTATTAGCGCGACTATATATATAGGCGTTTCAAGAGTTGGAAGCGCAAACATCTACAAAAGCACGGATGGCGGAGCAACGTTTGCTGATATCTCGCCAGATACAGGATACATGCCGCACCGTGCTACATTACAGGGCAATACAATGTATGTTACGCTTGCCGATAGCGATGGCCCCGGAACCGGTGGCAAAGGCGGAGTATATAAACTGAATACTTCAACCGGCGTATGGACGAATGTTACTCCGTTCGGAAATAATTTCTCGTACGGGGGGGTAGCAATCGATCATTCAGATATAAGCAGAGTTGCTCTTTCTACAACCGGAATGTACCAGAATAATCAGTATGGTACTACATGGGGGGATTTTGTATACCTCTCAACTGATGGCGGGGTGAATTGGACATTAAAAAATGGAAACATCAGCAAGTTTGATAAAAATGGTATAGGAGTAGCAAGTGGCCAGGTAAACTGGGCGGAGAGTATTTCGTTTGATCCGCTTGACAACAAGAAAGTGCGCGTAGTTGGAGGCGGTGGAATTTTTACCTGCGCAGATATTGATGTAGCACAGAACACCTGGTTTTATGATGTGCGGGGAATAGAAGAGACAGCCTGGCTCGATGGTGTAAGTATACCAGGTGGTCCGCTCATGTCTGCTATGGGCGATATGGATGGCTTTGTGCATGCTGATATCAATACTTATCCCATGCAGTTTCATCAACCCAGTGTCGGAACAAACAGAAGTATAGCTTATGCAGGCAAAAATCCCAACAAGCTTGTGCGCTCGAGCGATGGCGGTGCACACGTCTACTATTCCAATGATCAGGGTGTTTCATGGATTCCTTGTCCAACTTCGAAAGCGACAGGCTATGGTGGACTTGCCGCTATTAACGCAGATGGTAGCACTATACTTCACTGTCCGGATAACTCGTTGGTTACGTACTATTCTAACAACAACGGGGCTAGCTGGACAGCCTCAAGCGGAGTTAGCATTACAAACGCAATTGCAGTAGGCGACCCGGTTAACAGTAATTACTTTTATACTTTCGATGCATCCAATGGAAAGATGTTGGTGAGTTCCAATAAAGGAGTCAGCTTTTCTGCGGCAGGCACTCCGGGAGCAACATCAACACCATGGACAGCTACCGTTATCCGTACCGTGCCTGGATATGAAGGACACTTGTGGATTCCCCTGGTTGACAACGGGCTTCGCTATTCTACCGATCATGGAACCACATACACAACCGTTCCTAATGTAACCTATTGCAGAGCGGTAGGCTTGGGGAAAGCGATAACACCCACTTCGTATCCGACGATATTCATATGGGGAACAGTAGGTGGCGTTCGGGGACTTTTCAGATCCACTGACAAAGGAGTAAGTTGGATTAAGATAAATGATGACGCGCACCAATATGGTGGAGCCGGACTAATATTAGGCGACATCAACGTCTTCGGAAGGGTCTACCTGGGTACGGGTATCGCCCGGGGTATTGTATATTGGGATGACCTGACAAAATATACCGTTACCACGACAGCTTCACCTGCTCCCGGAGGCGTTGTAAATGGAGCGGGAACGTATGCTATAGGGACTACAGCAGCACTAACGGCGATACCCGCACCCGGATATATATTTACCGGATGGAGTGGTGATGCATCCGGAACTGCTACATCAGTTACTGTAGACGTGAACGGTAGTAAAACTGTTACAGCAAACTTTCAGCTACAGAAATATACCTTAACTGCCACAGCATCGCCCGCTGCCGGCGGTAGTATAAGCGGAGCCGGAATGTATAATGCAGGTAGTGCGGCAACCCTCACAGCAACACCAGCTGCAGGCTATACTTTTACCGGCTGGAGTGGAGATGCATCGGGAAGTACAACTAGTGTTAGTGTAACAATGAACGGCAACAAGAATGTTACAGCTAACTTTCAGCTTCAGTCCAATACAACGAAATATACTTTAACAACTACAGCATCACCTTCAGACGGAGGTAGTATAAGTGGCGCAGGAATATACGATGCGGGCAGTACAGCAACCCTCACAGCGACTCCTGCTGCAGGCTATACTTTTATGGGCTGGAGTGGTGATGTAACGGGAACTGCCGCTTCTATGATAGTGACCATGAACAGCAGCAAAAGTGTTGCAGCTAATTTCAGTATAACAACCTTTACGCTTAGCGCTACCGTTGTGCCGGCAGCCGGGGGGGCAGTAACAGGAACTGGCACCTATCCATCGGGTAGTGTCGTAACCCTGGAAGCCGTGGCAGCCGCCGGTTATACCTTCACGGGCTGGAGCGGAGATATAGCAGGTACGGAGGCATCACAAATCGTAACCGTGAACAAGGATATAGCGGTTCGGGCTAACTTCCAGATACAAAAGACTAACGTTGTTTTAAGAATTCCCAAACTGTTTTCCCCGGACAATCGCGGTGACATGAGCACCGAAGCCTGGAATATTGAAAATGCTTACCTGCTCGATGGTTGCGAAATTGTGATCTATAACCGACAAGGACAAAAAGTATATTCTTCTACCGGTTATTCTACTCCCTGGGATGGAACGTCAAATGGCAAACCGCTTCCGGATGGTGCCTACTACTATATCATCCGACATCGTGATAATTCAAAACAAACTGGTAGCGTAACCATTGCCCGACTCAAATGAGATTACTTTTCAGAACTTTGGTTTTTGTTATGACACTGGTTGTAACGAGTCGGCTACACGCACAGCAAACCCCGGTATATAGTCATTACTTTCTTAATCCGTTTTTGTATAATCCGTCATTTGTGGCTCCTAACGGGTATACCGAAGTATACCTGAACTATAGAAGTCAGTGGGCAGGTGTTGAAGGCGCACCCACTACGGGCATACTAAGTGTCCATTTGCCGCTGAGCTATAAATCAGGTATTGCATTTACGGGTTATCAGGATAAAGCTGGTGTATTAAAAAACACTACCGGGCTGGCTACTTTTGCTTACCAGGTATACCTTGGAAATAATGTTAACGATAATCATAAGATTGCCTTTGGGCTGTCGGCCGGTGTAACCAGCGTTTCCATCCACGGTGACGATGGTTATGCAAACGACCCTGTAGTTGGAACAACATCATCGTTGGCAGCACAGTTTGGCGTGCACTATCAACGCAATAATTTCAAAATTGCTTTTGCGATGCCACATCTTTTAAACACATACGTTGCTTCAGAAAACAACTTCAATAAAGCAGACGTCAGCCCGGTTCGTAATACTGTCTCATCCGTAAGCTATAGAGTATATTTTAGCGAACGGATATCTTTTGAACCGATGGTTATATACCGGACCCATGAAAATACACCTGCTCAGTTTGAAGGTCTGGGGTCACTTCAGATTAGTACGATAGCCTGGGTTGGCGCATCCTACGGCCAGAACAATGGTGCTTCTGCTTTTGCCGGAGTGAATATCAAAGACAAATTAAAAGTGGGATATGCCTACGAATTTGCAACAGACCGGAAAAGTTCGTTGGGTGGTGGGACACACGAAATACAATTAATTTTGCGACTCGGGAAAAAGAGAGATCCGCAGGTAAAGACCAAAATAAAAATCATAGATGCGCCCTCTTCAGTGTCGGATTTTGATGAAGGTATAGCAAAGCAGGAGGAAAATGCGACAACGCAAAAGCTCACATCTCCGGCTCAAACGGTTCAACATCAGCAGATGGCCAAACAACCGCAGCATGCTTCCGATACATCTGCGATAAATGTACCGGTGGTTTCCGACAGTCAACGTAAGGATGCTATACGATCACTTTCCGGAAACGGATTAGGCCCCGGGCATTATGTCGTAGTGGGAGTTTTCCGCTCATCGGTATATGCCCGGAACTATGCGCAGAAACTCAGGCGTGCAAATTACCCAGCCGATGTGGCATATCATCCTGAACGGGACTACTATATAGTTCATATGAACAATGCGCCTCCTACAAAGGAAGAAGCACAGAAGCTCTGCAACGAATACAGACGCATGTCACGCTATACGTTTCGTGATACATGGATTATCAGCATTGAATGATTAAAAGTTTAACTGCTTTGAGTGTCTCGTTGATAGTAGATTTTTCGGTTAGACAATTGCTACCCTTAATTTGGATTATCTGGTATGCTCCCGTAAATGGCGCTTGCCTATTTTTACATAATAAAAATTACTTAGGGTGAATCGAAAAATGAGAGTACTTGTCGTTCTTGAATTGACGATGTATATGGTGATTTTCCTGGTTGTAGGATGGCTTATTGCCTTGACGTAATCATTACGCAGTTATTAGGAAGAGAATCAATACATAGTCATATACAACATCTGTTACGTTGACAGTAAGAGTTTATGAAGTCACGAGGTGGATAATAATAATTTGGAAGCCGGGTGTTTCGATAAGCACAGCAAAACGTAGTAGGGTAAGGCGGGGTTGAATGAAGTCCAGTATATTTCAAGAGTTCATGTCGCCAGGAAAATAAAAAAATGACTGACCTTGTTACTGAGAATGCATGTGTAATGTATGCGCCCGTTGTTCACGCCGGGGCAGCTTATCAGGAAAATTGAACGAAAGTATTTTTCCGATGAAGGGGATGCCAGGCAATGGTAAATACTTAAGGCAGGACTGGATGTAGTTTTTGTTTACACAGATGTCTTTAAAATCAGTTGCTGGTTTGGATTGCTGTTATTTAAGTCTCCATTTGCAAAAGGCTCATCCTAAGGGTAGATTGGCAGGAGAGGAGTGTGCCTGGTGATTAATATTCGCACGTGGTACTATATATAATCTTGAGATAATAAAGTAAATGTTGGTGCGTGCGTGAATATCAGATCCTGCGCTGCACCAACACTTAACTTTACCCGTCATACGGTACTTAAAGCTTTACCATTTTTAAAAGAAGTACATCGTTTTCACGAATGTCTAATTGGCGTGAAAAATTTCCGGCTGCCTTTATATGAATAATTTCTTTCAGAAAAGGTGAACCATCATTTTGTCTTTTGATTTGCTCTACCTGTTGCTTGGTTAGTTGTGACGGTCTGCCCATGGACAAATACGTTGTGTATGCATCGTTGCTTCTATAGCCGACTTTATAAATCTCGAGTGCATAATTACCTTCGGGTACATTATTGATTTGTACATTCAATACGCCTTTTGCTTTCGATGGCAAATCGCGGATGTAGTACTTCTGGTTGTGAACAGAGTCTCCCGGATGCGTGTTCGTGAAGTCCCACAGCAAAGCCTGAATACCACCGTTGTTGTCTTTCGTTATGATAGACGATTCATCCTTGTTAACAAGTTCAATATTTCCCATACGATTCAGAAATTGATAGGCGTAGAAGACCGGCTTGTTTATTCCCTGGGTTGTTAGCATTCCGAAGCCTCCGTGAAAAGGAGTGAACCGTGGCCCCGGTTCTTCAAATATATCGCTGAATACCCAATAGGACATGGAGTTGGCAGCAGCGCCTACTTGTTTCATTTTTTGTAATACATAGGCTGCTTCATGGTAACTGTCGTGGATCGGATCTGCGGGTGTATAGGATGCACTCCACTCGGTATAATGGAGCTCAAGATTTGGTTTGGCAGAAGCAGAAATTTCTTTTCGTGATTGGAGAACATCCCCGCTAACACTCATTGGATTTTTATCAAGCACGGTACCTGATTCACCGTACTCATCGAGGAAACCTTGCTTTACACCGTACGCATGCGTGCTCACAAAATCTATAGGTATATTATTCTTAACGCAGAAATCGATCATCTCCGGCTCCCATGCTGCCCCGGCTGTTCCGGGTCCGCCAACACGATACGACTGATTTACGTTCTTGATTGCACGTGCCGCGTGCTTGTATAATTTGAAATACTCCTCCTGGGTTCCGGCCCAGAAGCCATCGAGATTAGGTTCATTCCATACTTCAAAATACCAGGTCTTTACTTCTTCCTCCCCATAGCGCTCCGTAAAATGCTGAACAAGATTCTGAATAAGCGCTTCCCATTTTTCATAGTCCCGGGGAGGAGTAACATTACCACGCCACCAAAATATAGTCTTGTTTCCGCTGGCAAGCGCAGAAGGCATAAATCCCAATTCAACAAATGGTTTCATACCTATTGAATGGAGGAAATCAAAGAGTACATCAATGTACATATAATTGTAAACGGGATTTCCGTTTTTATCCTGCGAGTATACGGCCATGTCATCCGTTAACAGACCATGCATGCGGATAAACTTAAAGTCGCATTCTTTCTTAACATAGGCCAATTGTTGTTGCCAATCTGCGCGAAGACCCTCATTGGCGCGACCTGCTCCGACGCATTCTTTAAACATGGTATTTAACGGACCGGCAACTGCGTTAAAATCTACGCTGATCGCCCGTGCTGGAGGTGATGATATTTTTTTCCTTTGTGCAGTGACAGTGATCGCCATCAGGCAGGCTATAAATAGAATTAATTGATGACGCATCAATGTTAAGAATGGAGTTCTACTCATAAAAAAATGTTGACAAGTTAAAATTGATTACGGGTTATGTTTTGGTTCGTAATTTCTGTAGGTATATTAATTGTATTTTAAAACACGCTTTTAGTATATATACTTCTTGCTATCCGATGTTATTCATTTTCTTACTTCGTTTTGGTCGTACAATACTATTTGTGTTCTTCAGTTTTAATCAATCGGTGATCACATCTATTTCAGCGTACCCGATGCGATCGGTGCCTTCTGTATTCTTCAAGGCCCGGAGCCTGATGAAACGAGCCCTTAGTGGTGTAAATTTTTTGATTTGCCACAGTGGGTTGTTTTTAATATTCGAGAATTCACCTTGATTTACCAGTTTCCAATTTTTGTTGTCAGGTGACACATAAAACTCGTAATGCGTAATGATTCCAGGACCCCACATGCCCTGGTCGGGATGATATCGGAAGCCACTAAGATTTTGTTCACTTCCCAGATCAATTTCAAGATCAACCGGAGTTGTTTTGTCTTTACCCTGATGATGCCACGCAGTAGAAGTGTTTCCGTCCAGGATTGCGTAAGCTTTATCATCATCTGTCCCAACGATCTTCCAATCTTTTCGAGAAACACCAAAGTTCTCCACGGCTACGGGACTGCTTTTACTCGAGGCAGGATCATAGGCAATAGCTTTAACATCTACTTTCCCGTCACGCTGAACAGGCGCAGTATATTTTTTCGACTGCGGGGTTGGTTCGCTGCCATCCAACGTGTAATAAAAATATGGGCCTACATCATCCGTGGTGATCGTTATTTCACCAGATTGATTTCGCATAATAGCGGGAGCATTCAGGAACACAGGTGCATTATAAATTCCGATGTTGGAGATCAGCGGACTTCCCTTCGAACCTGTAATAGTGAAGCGTACCTTTGTTGCTTTTACACCCGGAAAACGAAGGATGCGTTTGTACCCGATGGTTGTTCCCTGGCATAATTCTCTCCAGATTCCATCCGTGAACACTTCTACTTTGAAAGACTTCACGCGTTGTCCCAAACGAATATACTCCTGCGCCAGGAAACGATTAAACATTGTAGGGCTTTCGAAGTCTATGGTTAACGAAGCCGTGGTGACATTATCATCCGTTGCCCAATATGTATCGCTATTGTTATCGGTTACGTTCGCTGCGCCAAATTCTTTCTTCTCACCGCGTACATTCGAGGCAGTTGCCGTCTTTTTTTCGGCCAGGTTTTCGGCAAATGAAGTTCTTACCATTGTGGCTAATCCCAACGCTGCTTTTTCATCTGCTTCATGAATTAAACCGTTTGGCATTATTGGAAAATTGAGAAGCAAAGTCCCGTTGCGACCAATGGAACTATAGTACGTTTCCATTAACTGAGGTACTGTCTTTACCTTGCTGTCCTCACTGGGATGGTAAAACCACTCCGGTCGAATAGAAGTATTTACCTCGGCTGGTACCCACGAGTCGCCATCTTCCAGTCCGAAATGCAGCATCTTCCATTCAACTTCTCCGGTGCCGTTTAACAAACTCCAATTGGTTTCACCTACATAGCCGGCTTCCGTTCCAACCCAGCGAAGGTCTGCCCGGTCACCGCCATCATTCCAGATCACAATGTTAGGCTGTAATTCGCGTATCATCTTGTAAGTGTTCTTCCAGTCATAATAGGTAGTGCGGTCAATGGTGCGATTTTCATTGGCACCCCCATAATATCCTGTTCCTCCGTTCGCGCCATCGAACCATATTTCGAAAACGGGGCCATAGTTTGTCAGCAATTCCTTGATTTGATTTCTGAAATAAGTAATGTATTCAGGCTTGCCGTACTCAGCGTGGTTGCGGTCCCATGGCGATACATATATACCTAACTTTAGCCCGTATTCTTTACAGGCATCAGCCATTTCACGGACTATATCTCCCTTACCGTTTTTCCAAGGTGCGTTTTTTACAGAGTACTCCGTGTATTGAGAGGGCCATAGACAAAAGCCGGAATGGTGCTTGGCTGTTAGTATGATCCCTTTCATACCCGCTTCCTTGCAGATACGTGCCCACTGGCGGCAATCCAGCTTCTGCGGATTAAACAAATTAATATCTTCATTACCGTATCCCCACGATTGATCTGTATAGGTATTCAATGAGAAATGAACGAAAGCATAATACTCCATTTCCTGCCATCGCATTTGATTTTCAGAGGGAATTGGTCCAACATGACCTGGAGCTAACGTCTTGCTACAGCAGACGAAAATGGAAAAGATGATTCCGTACGAAAAATACCTGATCATTGCGTTTGATTTTTTCATGCTTGAATTGAAAGTATAAATTAAGTATTAGCAATATGTGCGTACCGGTTGCATAAATACAGATTATTATTTGACTTTAATCGTAATCTCATTATAAAGGGCTGGCGTCAGTGAAATTATATATTGAAAGAGTATAACCACTTGGGTGGTTTCTATTCCGCAAGACTCCTATTCAAATTTCGTTTTGGAATCTATAGCATCTTTCCATCACTGGGTGAATAGAAAGACAGCAGGTGCTTCAGCTGATAGCTTTATCAATAAGAAGTCATCTCTGATGCGACTGATTTTTTTTTCGCAAGGCTTAGACTCAATATGATAGTAGAGTATCCAGAGATGACTTCTGTCATTGCCGAAACAATTACTCTTTCAAAACTTTGAAAGATTGTGAGCCGTTGCTGCTATTGACGCGAACTAAATACAATCCAGGTTTAAGAGTAGATCCCAGCGACAGTTTTTTTGAACTGCCTGAATGGACAACAGTTTCTACTATCTTTCCTGTTGCATCCAGTATTGTGATTTGTAATTGTTTGTCCGATTCAGGCACTTCAAGTGTAAAAGTCTTTACAAAAGGATTCGGATATACTTTAATGCCGAGTTTGTCGGTGCTAAGCTCTGTAGAACTTTCTCTTCCGTTGGAACTTCCCACAGTGGTGATTGACCATTGTTGGTTAAAGTGGTTGCTGGTTTGCCATTGACCTAACAACGAGGGATTGGCCTTTAACCCCAAGCCATCTATATATAGCCCGGTAGCACGATTCTTAAACTTTACATAGCTTCCGGTAACTACCTGCAACCATTGTTGGTTGGGACTGTTGCTTGCAATTTTTTGACGTACACTTGCGCGATTACTGGTGCTGCCGTTGCCGTCAAGATACAAGCCTGTAGCACGATTTTTTATTTTCACATAACTTCCTGTAGGCTCAATAATCCATTGCTGCGCTGTACTTCCGCTGGAGCTCCATTGGCTGGCTTCGCTTCCATCGTTGGCAAGGTATAGTCCATCCATCATCATTCCTGTAGCCCTGTTTGTGAAGGCAACATAGGTTATTGGAGATGCTGCCCTGGTAAGTAAAATTGCTGTCGTGGAGAGTGATGGAACGGTTATCGTGAGCGAGTTTGAATTTACCGATACTGTATTTGCCTTCAGTGCATTTTGCGTATGCGATACGAAGGTCTCTGTCGCCGGTAAAGATGACAACTGCAATGTTTTATAGTTTCCATCGGCAACCGTAAAATTACTTAAGCTGATTGTTACCGTGCGGGAAGCACCCATGTCTCGATTGACGAGTACCACCGTTAATGAATCAGAATTTTCATTTACTGATGAGTAAGCAGAAACTATATTTTCAAGAGACGAAGTACTGGATACACTATATTTTTTTGCGTTCCTGCTAAAGAGGTGCAAGGTTTCCCACATACCGATAGACCAATTCCAGGGCGAGAACAATTCAACGCCATGGTTTGCAAATGTACCGAGATGTGAAGCATAGATGACCGACTCAAGGCTTGGGTTGCTACCAGACATGGTACCCCATTCACTTACTCCTGTCGTTATACCGTGGTTGGCACCGAAATGTTCTGTTAACCAGTCGTTGACACGCTTGAATATATATTGTTTGGTGAGCGAGGTGTCCCATCCGCCCGTACTTGTTCGTATACCATTTGAGCCGGGATAGTCGTATGTCTCATCAAAATAAATCCGGTGTCCCTGCAATGCCGCAGCATCATCACCATTATACCAGGGGTAGTTATGAATATCGACAACATCCACCAGTTTAATGCCGGTTGCTTTATATTCATCGGCCAGGCGTTTGATGAAGTACTCAAGCCAGGGATAATATCTGCCGTTAATATATATACTTTCATTTGCCCATTTATACCAGTGCCATTCAGAAGTGTTAACAGGTCCGCAAAGCTTGATACCCGGATATATAGCTTTCGCTTTCTTGGCTAATTCTATATAGCGATCCATGAAGGCAGCGGCAGATAGCTGTGTGGGCATAGCCCAGTCATGCGTGCCACTCCAGATATCCACTTCATTGTCCATACTCCAGTATAAAAACTTGTTCTTGTTAAGTCCTAAGCCATTGGCACCAAACCAATGATTAAGAATTGCCACCGAAGAATCGGCCGGCCATGGCTTACTGAACAATTCCTTGTTTCCTTCAATCAGGGCAGGAGCGTCATCGTTTGGATTAGGAGTGCCGCCACCGGCTAAATTTTGATGATTGCCAAACCAACCCGGATGAGCCTGCATATACTCCCAGTCAGGGAAGTTGTGCTGGCCGCTGGATGCCACTCTGCCCAGTAATTGAAAGGCAAACATGCTCTGCACATTCGAAAAATTGGTATTGATCTTTTTTGCATAAACATCCCAGTCAGCACCATAAACGTTGTTGAACCAGTCAGGGTGAACAGCAAGTTTTGCACGCCAGTTATAGGCCGACATGTTATTGCCTCCACCGATCCGAGCAAAGCGCAGCCCTGCATCTTTGTAAAATTGATCTGGTTTGTCAAGGCTTTCATTTCGTCCGTATATGAGTGGTGAAATCAAGCGTTTGTTTTGAGTTGTATTAACTGTAATAGATACATTTTGTGCGAACGTTGAAAGTATTAAACAACACATCAATGCTAAAGTCCAGCACAGTTTTGTAAACTGAAGTATTGGTTTTTTCATAGTTAGTTGGTTATAGTGTGTTTGTCCTTTTTATTGTGGAACTGCGTTTAATTTGACGCAGTAATCCGTTTGTGCCAGTGTCTGCCCGCAGACTCTGGCGATGGGCGTTTGAGAATAAAATAAACTCTTTGAAAACAGTGGAGAGTCTAAGAAAGAGGCATAAAGAATATACGACAACGATTGAGGAACGAGATTAAAGTAGTCGGTTGAAGCGAATGTCTTCTGTAATAGCTGGAAATGGCGAATTAGGTAATCCTTGACGCTACAATAGCACAGATTGACTAAAAGAAGGGTTCAAAAAGTCTCCTTTCCGAATTCATACAACCGTTATTCCTTCCGTAGCGACAACGTGATTTTCACTTCCGAGTATATCTTTTCGACTTTATTACTACCAACAATGGTACTGGATTAAATGAATGTAAAACCCGATAAAAGGTAAGTATGAATTTCTAATGCCGTTCTGCCGAATTTAAGAAGGTTATACGGTATAATGGATGAAAAATATAATGTAAATTATACTTATTGTCCCAGTCGATTCCCGGATTTTAGCTTGATTTGACTTTTTGCATTTAAGAAAATTGAACTGCTGCCGCACGGGCGGCTACATGTAAAATGCGAGGTATAGTTCACGAACACACAATCATCATGTGCTCAGCACGTGGGTAAAAGTAATTGTGAAGCAACTTTAAGAAGCATGGAAACTTTGTCCAAATTTTTCACTGGGAAAAACGGTACTATATATTTTCTCTGTCTTTTTAGCTTGACATCGGCTTGCCTGTTTGCTCAAAGTGAGCAGTTTAGATTCAAGCAACTTGACTTGAAGGACGGTCTGTCACATCCCGATATTGCAACAATATATAAGGATAGTCGCGGGTTTGTTTGGCTTGGTACTGCCTCTGGTTTAAACCGTTTTGATGGTTACTCTATAAAATCGTTCGTCAACGATCCACTCGATACAACCTCTCTGCCAAACTATTACGTCTACAAAATCTTTGAGACTCCTGAGCGGATGTTAGCATGTATGACTTCAATCGGCCTCACGCTTTATGATCCGGAAAGTGAAACGTTTGATCGTCATCCGAAGGCTTTCTTTGAAAAGTATGGCACTTCAGACCGTCTCTTTAAGATCGTACAGGATACCGATGGTTCTTACTGGTTTGTAGAACGCGACAAGCTGATAAAATATCATCCGAGACAGGATGGATATATAGTCATTGAGAATAACGCAGCCGATCCATTATCAATCACTAAAGAAGAAATCACAGATTTCTGCATAGATAAGAACAGAAATTATTGGTTGATACATGCCAATGGCAAAGTAGAAAGAATACAAATCCACAACAAAAAAGGAGTAGTAGCCGAACGAATTACTGTTCCTGACGATGCAGGTATATTACGCGCATATCGAATCCTTGCGGACTCCGATGGAGACCTTTGGCTGTATGGAGCGGGGGCGAGTAACCGTGTCTTTGTTTATGATGTTAAAAAGAAGAAGTTGATCGAGAAGAGTGTTGCATTGCGACTCAATGCAAATTTCGTGACCGGTATGCTGGAGGACGAAAATGGCCTGATGTGGATTGGAACAGATCACGGAGGTATCATTCTTCTGGACAAGAGGACAGGCGCTGTTCGATATCTTTTTCATGCCGATGGTGATCAAACCAGCCTTGCAGCAAATTCAATCACTTACTTATATAAAGATGACCAGGGTGTTGTTTGGATCGGTACCTATAAACGTGGTGTAAGTTATTATCATCCCAATATTTACCAGTTTGATATTTACAAGCACTATGCTACCGATCCGCACAGCCTGCCTTTTGAGGATATAAATCGGTTTGAAGAAGACAAGAAGGGAAACCTATGGATCGGAACGAATGGAGGTGGGCTACTATATTTTGACAGACAGAAGGGAACATTCAGGCAGTACCTGCATGAACCCGCCAATAAAAACAGCCTCAGCGGAAATGTGGTTGTGAGCTTGTGCCTGGACGCAGACGATAACCTCTGGATAGGAACATATAAGGATGGACTCAACAAGTTCGATGGTAAAAATTTCACACGGTTTACCCATACTCCGGGCGACACCACGTCACTACCCAGTGTTGATGTTTGGGAGATTTTTGAAGACTCTCAAAAACGTATTTGGATTGGAACGACCGATGCCGGGGCTGCACTCTTCGATAAAAAGATGGAGAAATTTCATAGAATAAAATTATGGGGACCCAATGGAATGCAATCCAATACGGTCGAAGCGATTAACGAGGATCGTTACGGCAATATATGGTTTGGTACCTTCTCTGGCATTGACGTGCTTTCTGTGAAGGACCAAACATTTAGTCATTTCGAATATTCTTCCAAGCCAAATTCCCTTAGCAGCAATGTCATTTTAGATATCATGAAGGATTCCAAGGGACGTATGTGGATTGGAACTTCTAATGGTTTAAATCTTTTTGATGAGTCCACGAAGGGCTTCTCAGCATTTAAAGAAAATAACCGCAGGGACAATGCTGTGTTAACAATACAGGAAGATAACATCGGTGATATCTGGATCAGCGCATTGCACGGGCTCTCCAAAATCACACTTGCGGCTGGTTCGTTACAGGGTGCATCGGTGAAGCACTATACTGAACTGGATGGATTGCAGGGCCGGCAATTTAACTCAAATGCAAGTTTCAAAACACACCGAGGTGAGTTGATATTCGGTGGACCTACTGGTTTTAATATTTTTCGCGGAAATCAGCAAGGCAAAGACTTCTTGATAGATAAAGTTATTTTTTCTGACCTCGAGCTATATGAAAAACGTGTTGACATCGGAGAGAAAATCGAGGGTGCAACTATCTTAAATAAGTCAATCTCAGAAATTGGGAAGATCACGCTTCCATACAATAAGAATTTCTTTTCATTAAAGTTATCCGCATTAAACTATCTCAATCCCGAACGTGATCAATATATATATCAGCTTGAGGGATTAAATGAAGATTGGCTGCCCGTGGATTCGAAAAATCACGAGATCATATTTAACAGCCTAAACCCTGGTAACTACCTGTTACGGGTACGAGCGTTAAACGGGGACGGAGTGCCGAGTAAAAATGATGCGATTTTAGTCATCACGATTCAACCTCCTTTTTGGAAAAGCAGGGTTGCATTTATACTATATGGATTGATCGTGGTTGTTGTTCTCTTCTTTACACGCAAAATCATTCAGCAGCGTGAGCAAATGAAATTTTCAATTGAACAGGAACGGCGTGAGATGCAAAGACTGCATGAACTGGATATGTTGAAAGTGAAGTTTTTTACGAACGTAAGCCATGAATTCAGAACCCCGCTGACGCTTATACTTACACCGGTAGAAAGATTGATTAAGAAAGCGAAAGATCCCGAGCAGCTGGCGCAATTTCAACTCGTTCTTCGAAATGGAAAGCGCTTGATGAATTTAGTAAATCAATTGCTGGACTTTAAGAAATTAGAAGTGCATGAGATACAATTCAGCCCATCCCAAGGCGATGTTATAGCCTTTATAAAGGATACTGTATTTTCGTTTTCAGATCTTGCAGAGAAGAAAAACATCAAGCTCTCATTTGATAGTGTTGTTAATGGTTATGAAATATCTTTTGATCATGATAAACTCGAGAAGATTCTTTTCAATCTTCTCAGCAATGCCTTCAAGTTTACACTTGAGAATGGTAGTGTTACTGTAACGGTTGATATACTACGGGAAGCGAATGAACAATTAATACAAATAGACGTAAGTGACACCGGTATAGGCATTCCGAAGGATAAGCTGGATAAAATCTTCGAACCATTTTTTCAAAGCGATATACCCCGGAGCATCGTAAATCAAGGCAGTGGAATTGGACTGGCTATCACTAAAGAATTTGTACGGATACATGGTGGGCACATACAAGTTAAAAGCGAGGTAGGTGTCGGGAGCTCCTTTACGGTGATGTTGCCGCTACGCGAATCGGAAGAAGCCTCTGCTCACAAGGAAGAAGTAAATATTACTGATTCGCACGACAATGAAACGATGGTGTTGCACGAGGTGGATGGTGTAGTAAATTCAGAAAAGCTTCCGGCTAAAACCGAAAAGAAGTCGTTGCTTCTCATTGATGACAACGATGATTTTCGTTTTTACCTGAGGGATAACTTAAAATTCTCTTATACAATACATGAAGCAGGCAACGGTAAAGATGGCTGGGGTCTTGTTCTATCACTGCAGCCTGATTTAATTGTGAGTGATATTGCTATGCCTGAAATGGATGGAATTGAATTGTGTATAAAGATTAAATCGGATGAACGTGTGTCTCATATTCCGGTGATCCTGCTCACCGCGAGGAGTAACGAAGACCAACGCATCGAAGGATTGAAAGCAGGTGCTGACGACTATATTACCAAACCCTTCAACTTTGAAGTGCTTGAAGCAAGAATCAATAATCTATTATGCCAGCGAGAGAAGTTTCAAAAAGCATTTCGGAAGACGTTGGATATCAAATCAAGCGAACTCCAGATAACTCCGTTGGATGTGAAATTTATGGAGAAGGCAATTAAAATTGTCGAGGCAAATATATCCTCGCCATCCTTCTCCATTCAGGATCTTGGTATGGAGCTTGGAATTAGCAGGGCATATGTTTTCAAGAAAATTCTTGCCTTGAGCGGAAAGACACCACTCGAGTTCATTCGAACAATTCGGTTACAACATGCTGCACAGTTACTCGAACGAAGCCAATTATCGGTTCGGGAAGTTGCCTATAAAGTAGGTTTCAATACGCCAAAGTATTTTACAAAGTACTTTAAGGAACAATATGGCGTGTTGCCATCCGATTATGTTGCGTCAAAAAAACAAGAAGACGAAAATCCTGAGAGTCCGAAATGAACCCTCGTTATACTGCAGACTCTTTCTCAAGGGGTATAAATGATTCACTGTCGTCTTCATTTCTTTCAAGTATACGAATAGCACCTATCATTTAGATTTTTCAACCTTGCCGGCAGTAGGGACGCATTTACATTTGAGCATCCTTACTATTATGAAACATCATTCCAGGAAGCGTTTGAAGTGGCTTACAATGACCGAGCTGTTGTTTTTAACTTTCGCCCTTGTAAGCGTGTTGGCTTTTATTTACCTATGCCTATACCCGTAGAATTGCTTTACCATCGATAGATGTGTTCTCTTAAAGCGGTCAATTAAGATCAGCTTAATAGCTTATCCGTTTTCACTTGCCAGTTTTCTTTTCAATGCAAGTCGGTCGTGGCTTAAACGTCTTAAAAGAGCTCACGAAAAATCGACAGTCATAATAATTAGACTCGTTGTGCTGCTCAATTGGACTAGCTCCAATTCCAACTGACACATCTTTACTGCAAACGATTACAGCTGTTCAGAAGCAAAATCGATTGCATACCCCTGTATTACAAAATATCGATCCTTTTCAACAGCTAAAGTCGGTTCCCAATAACCTCTAACCAAATCAACTTATGAAGAAAAACCTTTACAGATGGTTAGTCCTTGTCACATGTTCGTTCCTGGTGTGCCAGACCGTGGCAGCGCAGCAGCACAAAATTACAGGAATTGTAAAAGACACACCGGGATCTATTATGCCCGGAGTTAACGTGTACGTGAAAGGCACTTCTACAGGCACAACCACCGACTCGAATGGTGAATTTGCCATCGAAGCCCAAACGGGGCAAGTTCTTACATTTTCATTTATAGGCTATAAGAGTCACGAGTTCACTGTAGGAGAACAGACGCGCGTTGAAGTGTTTCTGAATGAAGATGTAGAGACGCTTAATGAAATAGTTGTAATCGGCTACGGCGAAGTACAACGAAAAGATGTTACAGGTTCTATATCTTCTGTTAAAGGTGAGGATATAAAAAGAACGAACGTCACCACCCTGGAGCAGGCCCTGCAAGGTCGGGTACCAGGCATGGTGATTCAGCAAGTCTCCGGTCAACCCGGTGGTGGTGTCTCTGTTCAGATTCGAGGTATAACTTCTTTGGGTGGCAGTTCTCCGCTATATGTAATAGACGGTGTAAGAGTTAGCGTTGCCGGATCAACAGATGGAGGTATGAATCCTTTAGCCGGTATTAATGCTTCTGAGATTGAGTCGATCGAAGTATTAAAGGATGCTTCTGCCACAGCGATCTATGGTGCACAAGCATCCGATGGCGTTGTTTTAATTACTACCAAAAGAGGAAAGCAGTCAGCTCCAACAGTTTCCTATCAGTTTTATACCGGGTTTCAACGACTGATACAAAGACTTCCTGTTATGGATTTGCGTGAGCATGCAACGTTCTTAAACGCAAGGGCTGCAGAGCCAACGTGGAATTTTGATGCTCGCCCAGAATTTCAGAATCCAGAATATTTAGGTGAAGGAACTGATTGGCAGGATGCACTATTTAAAACTTCGCAGGTAAGCGAACATTCAATTTCGTTAAGTGGGGGAGATGAAAAAACGCGCTACTATTTATCTGGAACATACTATCAAAACGATGGTATTGCTTTCGGATCTAAATTCGACAGGACATCACTCCGTTTAAACCTGGACAATAAAACCACCAAGTGGTTAAAGATTGGTACCAGTCTCCAGTTCGTAAACATTGATGAAAGGGTTAACGCGACTACTTCGAGTGTAATCTCGAAAGCTCTTACCATGACCCCTGATATAGCTGTACAGAATTCCGATGGCTCCTGGGGTGGTGCACATAATGAAAATCCATGGGTACCAAGAACGGAAAATCCATTGGCGCTTGCATTGATTAACAAGGATGAAGCTAACCGGAAGCAAGTGTATGCAAATGCCTATGCGGAAGTTGACATTGCGAAAGGCCTGGTCTTAAAAAATGTTATAGGGGGAAATTTCTCAACCTATAACAGAGACCGTTTTAATCCATCCTATATAATGGGCAACCTTATAAAGGATCAAAGCGATGCCAGTGCTGAGTATAGCGACTATAATCACACAGAAATGAGTACAGTCCTTACCTACAATCATTCCTTTGGAGACAAGTATAAATTGACGGCCATGGGGGGACACGAGTGGCAGTTAAATTATTCTAGACAATTAAGTGCAGCACGCAAAGATTACCCCACCAATACAGTTCAGACCATCGGAGGAGGTGATCCTGCAACGGCTACAAACGGAGGCAGTAAAGGTCAATCTGCTATCGAGTCGTATTTCGGTCGCCTGGATTTTGGTTTTAATGATCGATACCTGTTTACCGGTAATGCACGGTATGATGGCAATTCAATGTATGCTGAACAAAATCGTTGGATAATGTCCTATTCAGGTGTCGTAGCCTGGAAGATAAATAATGAAGCATTTTTCGATGGTATAAATAGCGTTGATGAATTGAAACTGCGTGTGAGTTCCGGTTTGACTAACCGTGCAGGTGGCAGAGATTATTCATACGCAAGTACGCTTACCACCGCATCAACAGGCCTTGGAGGTGTTGCGTTGGTGAATGATGAAATAGGAAACCCGGATTTGAAATGGGAACAAACTACCTATAACAACATCGGTCTCGATGGAGCCTTTTTTAACTGGCGCATAAGTTTCTCAGTTGATTTTTACAAACGCAAGACCAATGATCTTGCCATGCAAATCACGTTGCCAATGTACTCAGGAACAGCATTGGGTACCTGGCCTCCCGGTTCATTAAGAGCCCCCTATGTAAATATAGGTTCCATGGAGAATCAGGGATTCGATTTTAGAATAAGTTCTGAAAACGTCAGAGGTAAAGCTTTTACCTGGAGAACAGATGTTACCGTATCTCACAACAGAAATAAAATAACTGCTCTAAATGCAGAAGGCGCTTCAATTGACAGGACGTATAGCAAAACTGTACCGGGCAGGTCATTGGGAGAATTTTATGGATATATAGTAGAAGGTGTTTTTGCAACCCCGACCGATGTGCTGGGTGATGAAGCAAATGGTATTGCACCACATCCAAGGCCGGTGAGGAACAATGAACCACTGCCTTTTGCCAACGCAGCCGGTAGCATTTGGTATGGTGACCTTAAGTTCAAGGATTTGAATGGAGACGGAATTATTGATGAACGTGATCAGAAGTTTTTGGGATCGCCAATTCCGAAAGTTCAAATAGGGTTGAATAACACCGTTACCTATAAGAATTTTGATCTGACTATATTTTTTACTTCTAACCTTGGTAACAAAGTATATAACGCAACGCGGAAAAATCACGAAGACCCACAGGGAAATTCTGCCTACTTTACCAATCTGAATAATTACGCAAAGCTTGCCTTAGTTGATCCCAACGGATCAGCTTCCGATATCAACAATGTATATGTGAGCAATCCCGATACGAAGATATCCGGGTTGCGGAATGATAAGACAAATGGAAACCAGAGAGTAACGGATGTATACGTGGAAGACGGTTCATTTGTAAAGTGTAAAAACATTTCGTTAGGGTATACATTCTCAAATAGTCTTACGCAAAAGCTACACTTAAAATCTTTAAAGGTATATGCAAGCGCTACAAACCTTTTTACGATAACCAAATATTCGGGCATGGATCCTGAAATCGGATCCTGGGACCCGCTGAGTGCAGGTATTGATGATGGCTACTATCCTCAGCCAAGAATAATCACGTTTGGTTTAAACTTATCATTATAGAAACTATGAAAACAAAATCTATAATAATCTATTTAACGCTTGCTGCATCTGGTCTGTTGGCATCGTGCTCGGATTCATTCTTAGATCGTCCTGCGTTGTCAGTAGTATCGAGCAATAACTTTTATAAGACTTCTGCCGATTTGCAGAAGGCGACAGCCTCCTTATATAGCGGTGGTATATGGGGAGCGTGGACTTCGGAGTGCTATTTGCCGATCGGTGAAGTTTTAGGTGGTAACATGGTGCTGGGATACAATGGTGGTGCTGTTGAGCTAAATACTTTTTCGCTGAATGGCTATAACGGTAATCTGATTACAGAATGGAGAACGATGTATAATTTGATTGCACATGCCAACACTACCATTCATGCCATAGAAGAACTAGCAGCAGATGATATTCCGAAAAGGGATGTAAATGCTGCCCTGGCAGAGGCAAAATTTATGCGCGCCTATGCCTACTTCGCCCTCACAAGACTATGGGGAGATGTTCCGATTATTGCAGACAGCAGAGATTTATTCGACAATCCGTTGGTATATAGAAATCATGCTACTGATGTATATACATTCATTGCGAATGATCTGACGTTCGCACGAAAAAATTTACCGGTAACTGGCGATGCATGGACCAAAGGCAGAGTTACTACATGGTCGGCTCAGGGGTTGTTGTCTAAAGTATATTTAACATGGGCAGGCTTGAATCAGAGTGGTACGCGTGATCAGGCACTTCTGGACAGCGCCAAACTATATGCAGGCAATGTATGTGAGAGTGGTTTATCATTGCTGACTGACTATGCCGATGTTTTTAAATATGAAAACAACGATAATGAAGAGTCCTTGTTTGCTCTGCAATGGCCAACGAATGGCGGAGGCTGGTACAATGGTAATATGCTTCAGCTTTATAGCAATGCATTAATAATAAACGGAGGTGGAGGATATTTTGGTATTGAAGTCACGTATGACATGTATCTTCAATACGATGAGAATGACTTGAGACGCAAGGCTACTTTCATGTATAAGGATGATGTATATCCTGAACTAAATACAAATTTGAACGGCCTGAAATTTACCGGCAATAGTGGTTTGAAGAAGCATATTATAGGGAACGAGAAGGATCTCAATCTGCCGCTCATGACCAATACCGCTTCGCCGGAGCATACTATACTCTTAAGACTTGCTGATATATACCTGGTTTATGTTGAATCTGTTCTGGGAAATAATGCTGCAACTTCCGATGGTAAAGCACTGGGATATTTTAATCAGATAAGGACTCGCGCAGGTCTCGATCCGGTTAGCTCCGTCACCGAGACTTCGTTATTCAAAGAAAGAAGAATAGAGCTGGCAGCGGAAGGCGAATACTGGTTTGATGTTGTGAGGCTCTCATATTACAATCCTTCAAAAGCGCTGGAACTCCTTAATGGTGGTGAGAACAGACGTGCCCCCATTGAAATTGATAGTGAAACGCGCGAGGTAACGCCCGGCGATTCTTATGGAGTAATTACACCTGCAACTATCAATTCATTTAAGTTGCCCGTACCATCTTCTGAAGTAACTGCCAATCCATTATTGTTGGAACCTGCGGTACCTTATTCATTCTAAAAACAGATAAGCACTTTGCACATGAAAAAGATATTATACAATCCTATTTATTTTCTTCAACTGTTTTGCATAGTCTCGGCCATTGCGCTGTTATCTGCATGCAAAGATGATGAAGTAGAACTCCCGGTGATTACCGAAATACGAAATTATGCTGCATCACCCAACGATACCATTGTGCATACCTTGAACTCGGATCAATGGATAGTGCTAATCGGTAAAAATCTGCACGAGGTCTCTGGAATTTATTTTGGAGGTATACCTGCTACCGTGAACGGAGCTTTAACTACCGATGAAAGTATAGTTGTACAGATTCCATCGATTCCGTTTCAAACAGTGCCCAGAGACAAGTTGAATGTTGTTACCGTTGTGAATGGCAGCGGCTCGGCTTCTGTTGAAATTAAGATCACAGGCAATCCTATAATTTCTCATGTCAGGAATTATGCCGACTCACCGAATGATACAATTTTAAACTCAGTAGCGCCCGGTCAGTTTATAAATTTAGTTGGATTTAACCTGGAAGGCGCTACCAGTATAAATTTTCAAGGTGTAGACGCTGATTTGGCGAATGTTATTTATACCGATTCAAGTGCTATTGTGAAAGTGCCTGATGATTTTTCGGGTGGAGATGCTTCACGGGCAAACCGGATTACATATACCACCCGCATAGGCAGTAGTATATATGGCATTCCAATTTTTGATCCGGCTATTCTGGAATATTACAAAGACCCATTATGGACGTTGCTTTCGGGAGGTATAGGGAATGAAAAGAACTGGATGATTGATTTCAATGCTGAAGGAGTTTCTCAAAAGTTCGCAGGTCCGATGTGGTTTTCCGGAGACGAATTGCGTTGGAGCAAGGAATGTGCTAAGCCCGGTGGTAACTGCTGGACGTACGAACCTGCTTGGCAAACCTGGATGCCGGGCCCGAAAAACTACGGTACCATGACGTTTAAGATTAAAGGCGTACCGGTAGTGCCGAGTGTCACGGTCAATCAAGCGGGACTGGCCGATAGTAAAAATGGAACCTTCACCGGCGACTATTTTTTAGATGTTGATAAGAAGACGATAACATTTACCGGCATTGTTCCGCTCAACATGGGTTGGGAAAATGCAGAATGGTCGAAAGCGTATATTATTACCCTTACAGAAGATGGTATGCAGCTTGGTTTTAAACATAAAAGCAAGACGGAACTTGAGCTTTATAACTTTATCCTGAAGGAGTAATGCCTCTTTTAATTCAGTAGCCAGATAATAACGATTTAATGCCCTCCATAAAAGAACCTGCGGGTATACAGGTATATATATATAGTATATGCCTGCAGGCTTCTTTATCAATAAGAAATTTTTTACTAAAGATTATAATACATGAAGATTACGTGTCGATTCCGAGTGCTGGTATTTTTTACCACCATGGTACTTTTTATGTCCTGCAAAAAGGATGATGTTGATCCCGAACTTTCCGTTTCTGAAAAGGCATTTTCCTTCAATGCCGAAGGAGATACATCGGAGGTTTCCATAACCAGTAATGACAGTTGGACGATCTCTAATCCTGCGCCAACATGGTTGCAATTGAGCCAGGTCAATGGCAACAGCGGTAGTGCTGTTATTAAAATTATAGCCAGTATCAATGTCTCCGGTACGTCCAGGTCTGCAATTCTGAATGTTCATTCAGACAACGGTCAGGACAGACGCATTACCATTTCGCAGGCAGCGCAGTTTTTTCCAACCTACAACACATCTCCTAAGCCGCCCGACATGACAGGAATGAGTAGCACTGCAGTAGAACTTGCAGCCAAAATGAAACTGGGCTGGAACATTGGAAATACCTTCGAAGCACCTGGCGGAGAACAAGGCTGGGGCAGCCCCGTGATTACGGAAGACTTCATAAAGTTTGTAAAGCAATGCGGATTCAATGCCATCAGAATTCCATGTGCCTGGGATTGGCATCATGTCGACAATAAAGCAACTGCAAAGATCAATCAGGACTGGATGAACCGCGTGAAAGAAGTAGTCGGATATTGTGTAAAGAACGATGTATACGTTTTACTAAATATACATTGGGATGGCGGCTGGCTGGATCATAACATTAACAGCTTGAAAAAGGACTCTGTAAATGCGAAGCAGAAGGCTTACTGGGAGCAAATTGCTACGGCCATGCGTGATTTTGATGAGCACCTCATGTTTGCCAGCGCCAACGAGCCTCCTATAGATGATGGCAACCTCGAGCAAATGGCTATTCTTACCAGCTATCATCAGACGTTTATTAACGCAGTTCGTTCGACCGGTGGAAAGAATACCTATCGCGTTCTGGTGATCCAGGGACCGAGTACAGATATACTAAAAACATACGACCTCATGAATATTTTACCGGTCGATAAAACAGAAGGTAGAATGATGGTTGAAATTCATAATTATACTCCGTTTCAATTCACCTTGTTGGATGGTGATGCAAGCTGGGGCGACATGTTTTACTACTGGGGGAGCGACAACCATTCTACTATTGAACCGGATCGCAATGCTACCTGGGGAGAAGAGGCCGACCAGATTTCATATTTCCAGAAGATGAAGGAAAAGTTTGTTGACAAAGGTATTCCTGTGGTGATGGGAGAGTATGGAGCTTACAAGCGCGGTGGCAGTACCCATGTTCCGAAGGATTTGGAAAAGCACAATAAGTCAGTTGAACATTGGACAACATTTGTTACCCGGGAAGCCATTGCCCACGGCGTTATACCCTTCTGGTGGGATACCGGAGGTGCGCTGGATCGGGCGAAGCTGACTGTAAAGGATCAGGCTACGATTGATGCACTGAACGCGGGGGCTGAATAATGATCTTCATGAAATCGCTTCCCGGAAAGACAGAGGCCTTGACTTCAAACAAGAGGTGCGGCACTGGTGCTCTTGTTATTATACTATTCGTTATGATCTTTCTTGCCGGCTGCAGGGAAGATGATAATGATGATGCCGTGCCTGAGCTTTCAGTTTCTGTATCCGAGCTTACGATCCCTGCAGAGGGAAGTAAATCGGAAATTAAAATTACGAGTAATGATAATTGGCGAATCGCTAATCCCGGTTTAGCTTGGCTGCAGATCAGTCAGACAAGCGGAGGCAGCGGTACAAACTCTATTGAACTGTCAACAGGCGTTAATAATACAGGCAACACGCGCACGGCTATATTGAATGTAAGCTCAGACAACGGGCAGGCTAGACGCATTAAGGTATCGCAGCAACCTCAACTATATCCATCCTATAACACGTCACCTAAACCATCCGATGCCATCGGTATGAGCAGTACGGCTATTGAGCTTGCCGCAAAGATGAAACTGGGCTGGAATCTTGGGAACACCTTTGAAGCTCCGGGCGGAGAACAAGGGTGGGGCAGTCCTGTTATTACGGAAGACTTTATAAAATTCGTGAAGCAGAAAGGTTTCAATGCGATTCGAATTCCATGTGCCTGGGACTGGCATCATGTCGACAACAAAGCAACGGCGCATATAGATGAGAACTGGCTCAACCGGGTAAAAGAAGTTGTGGGCTATTGTGTGAACAATGACATCTATGTTTTACTCAACGTTCATTGGGACGGTGGCTGGCTGGAGAATAACTGCACTCCGAATAAAAAAGATTCTGTCAACGCCAAACAGAAGGCCTATTGGGAGCAGATAGCGACCACCATGCGCGACTTTGACGAACATCTTATGTTTGCAAGCGCGAACGAGCCAAACGCCGATGATGCAACGGAAATGACTGTGTTACTTTCCTATCATCAGACTTTTGTAAATGCAGTTCGCTCAACCGGTGGCCGTAATGCATACAGAACACTTGTAATACAGGGTGCAGCCGAGCTATTGAGTGTCTCTGCGTTTCCAAAAGATCCGACTCCCAATCGCATGATGTATGAATCGCATAATTATACACCTTCCCAGTTTACGTTTCTTAATGGCGATGCAAGCTGGGGTAAAATGTTTTACTATTGGGGAGCCGGACATCATTCCACCATTGAACCAGACCGTAATCCTACCTGGGGCGAAGAGGATGAACAACTGAAGGGTTTCAACTTACTCAAAGAGCAGTTTGTAGATAAGGGGATTCCCGTGCTCATGGGCGAGTATGGCGCATACAGGAGAGATGGCAGCGAGCATGTTCCTTTGGATTTGGTTACACATAATGATGCCGTTGACTATTGGATAACG
Source organism: uncultured Chitinophaga sp. (assembly GCA_902168205.1). GTDB lineage: Bacteria > Bacteroidota > Bacteroidia > Cytophagales > Cyclobacteriaceae > Ohtaekwangia > Ohtaekwangia kribbensis. Next base: position 33,388 of record CABHOK010000005.1, read on the forward strand.
TATGTAACCAAGCAGGCCCGCGCACGTGGTATTGTACCGTTCTGGTGGGATACAGGCGGTGCACTTGACCGCACCAACTATACGGTAAAAGATCAACGAACTATTGATGCTCTTATCGTCGGTGGCGGTTAATACAGCTGTCAGGATCGGAACTCCAATTAAATGAAGGTTAAACGAAGGACCCGAAGGGTATACACTAAAGATTTCGTTTGTAAAGAACATCGGGTAGTCTGTTACTAATATTGGTGGTCTGGCTATCGGTATGATGATCGCTATTTTGAACGGTCTGTGGATATGGGATGAGATATCCTTTAACAAATATCATACAAACTATTCGAAGATTGGCCAGCTTATGGAGACCGGAATGGACAATGGAGATAACTCCATGACTTACCCACTTAGTGTGGAGCTTATGGAAAATTACCATGCTAATTTCAAGTGTATGACGAGAACGTCATGGCTGGTAGAGCCTATCTTATCTACTGGTGAAAGAAGAACTCACCACGGTAGGCCTATACGCTGATGCCGTTTTAATGGCGCAGGAGATCGTTTAAGAGGTTTTTTGCTTTTATATCTCCTCGTTTTATTCATCTAAAATCAAACGGTTGGGTGAAAAATCGGGAGTCAAAAATGCCCGTTCATTTTGATTCCCGATTTTCATACCAATGATTGCTATATAGCTTGTTCCCTAAATTAATATCCGGATTTCATCAGCACGAAGTATCAATTTCAAACACGTAACGCTGTTTTATGAAATTCATTTAAAGCAAACTCTTCTCATTCGTAAAAACAGACGTAAGGAGTGCAACAGTATATCTGCACCTAACCGTTGGAGGTAATCGAAAGAACTTTCTCTAAAGCGGAAAGTACACGTAGATCAACGGTCGGTGGGGCCAGCGGTAGCTCCAGGGAGTGCAAGGAACTCAACAAGTATATAGATATAGTACGATTGAAGATTTTTGAAATATATAGAGCTGATAACAAAAGATGAAGAGGTAAGTTGTCAGATAATCATCAATAAATTTTTAGGCATGACAGAAAGCCGATGTTCATCCAAGCGTTTAACGAGCACAATAAGGCGGTTGAAAAACTGATTGGCAAAGACTATGCAGCTGTTACCTCATCAAGTATAACGCATGTTTGTCCACTTTAGAAAGCTTTGTTAAACAGAAGTATCACGAAGACGATATCCCATTATCAAAATTGAATTACGCATTTATAGTTGAATTTGAGCTTTTCCTGAAGACTCAACAAGCGTGTGCACATAATACCGTTAATCGGTGCCAAATATAAAAGAAACTAACATCGGCGAATGTCTCTGCTTACCGATGAGAATAGTAGTAATTGGGCCTATATCTTTTCCCACCTCGTAAATATCGGCATCGTAAAGAATAGATGTGAGATACATGCAAAAGAATTGACAGTATCTGTAAGTATCGTCACGCTATATACATGTACTTTCGTGTACTATTCTGTGGTATAGATTAACTTCTGGTGCAATATGCATGGCAACCTGTAAACAAATTATTATGAAAGAAAACGAACTGGACAATGAGACGGGCAGTAATCATGCTGGCAATCATGCCAATGAACCAGTAAAACTACTGACAGCATCTTCCATCGTGGGAGATAGGGTGCTTAATAAGCAAGGCGAAGACTTAGGAAAAATAATTGACTTGATGGTCAATCTCGATAATGGCAATATTCAATACGTTGTCATCGCTTTTGGAGGATTTATGGGTATGTATCGAAAGTATTTTGCTGTTCCCTTCGATGTGTTAACAATTGTACCCGAGCAAAGAGCATTTATCTTTGATCAAAGCAGAGAGTCGTTCGAAAATCATCCGGGGTTTAACAAAAAGCATTGGCCGTTAGCAAACTTTCATAGCCAGCTTTCGCGATCGTATAGTGGGTTTATGGGGCCTAACACCGGCACGGATCATTGATGCTATACGGGACTAAGTATAAATAGATGAGCTTATGCGTGAATTATGCAAATGTCTGCTTTCTATCTGTAACATTCTGGTTGGAATAAAACATGATATTTGATTTTGTCGAGTCGATGTTGAAGACTTAGATAGGATATAATTTTTAGTCTAAATATAATTGGCGAAATGTAATTGGACAGGACTTGAAACGCCTGTCCTTTTCATTTCCACGATTTGTCTGGTGATGAACATCAAAGGCAAGCGAGTCAAAAACAATAATATATATATATAATCAAATTTATGATTTCTGTTCGCAAAGAAGGAGTGGTGCTTGGAAAAACATCACATGCGTTTGAAGATGCCGGTGTACTTAACCCGGCAGCTACCCGTATTGGTGACGATGTGCATCTCCTTTATAGGGCGGTGCGCAAAGGTAATCATTCAACGATTGGATATTGCCAACTCCAGGGAACACAACGGGTGAAGAGAAGAAGCGAAGTGCCTATGCTTTCGCCCGCGTTTCCCTATGAGTCGCATGGTATTGAAGACCCGCGGCTGGTAAAAATTGACGATCTATACTTTCTTTCCTATTGCGCATATGATGGTGTTAACGCTATGGGTGCCTTGGCTACCTCAGACGACCTGGTGCACTTTGAACGGCACGGGCTTATTGTTCCGCAGTTTTCATATGAAGAGATGAAAGCAATCATTCACTCGAAAGCAGGCCTTAATGAAAAATACAAGCGGTATAATGTTCACCACGAATCATGGACCACGGCAGGTCAAAAGAAATTAGTATGGGATAAGAATGTAGTATTTTTTCCAAGGAGAATTGATGGTAAACTCTGGTTTCTTCACCGGATAAAACCCGATATTCAGGTTGCTTCGGTATACTCCCTGGATGAACTCACTCCAGATTTTTGGCGTGATTACCTTGAGAACTTGGAAGACTACATTGCACTTTCACCTCTATATGACCACGAGGTAAGCTATATCGGTGCGGGGTGTCCACCTATTGAGACTCCCCATGGATGGTTGCTGATATACCACAGTGTACATGATACCATGGACGGGTATGTATATACAGCCTCGGCCGCCCTGATGGATTTGCAAAATCCTCAGAAAGAACTTGCCAGACTCCCGTATCCTCTGTTCGTTCCGGAATTGGATTGGGAGCTTAAAGGAGAAGTAAACAACGTGGTATTTCCCACGGGTGCAGCGTTGTTTGATGATACACTATATATATACTACGGAGCCGCTGATGAACAGATTGGATGTGTGTCCTTGAATCTCAAAGAACTGCTGGATGAACTGAAACAACACTTTAAGAGGTAGCCATCATGAGCTCAATAACTGATACGAAGACAAGATCATCTGTTTCAACTCGATATTTCGAGTCGGATGAATTGCAACCTATAAACCTGGATTTACCCGAGGTCTTGTTTATCGCGTCTTATCCGCCTCGAGAGTGTGGTATAGCCACCTATACGCGCGATCTGATCGAAGCCATCACTGAAAAATTCAGCGCTTCTTTTTCAATAAAGATATGTGCACTGGAAGGGTGTACTTCATATCTATATGGGCAACAAGTAAAGTATATACTTCCGGCATTCGAGTATACGGCATATGAAGACCTCGCCCTCAATCTGAATTTGAACAAGAATCTGTGCCTGGTTTTTGTGGAGCATGAGTTTGGACTTTTTGGCGGTGACTATGGACAACATCTGTTGTCCTTGCTTTGCCGGTTGAATAAACCGGTCATTACTACATTTCATACCATCCTTCCGGATCCAGATCCGGAACGTAAAAAAGTCGTGCAGGGTATAGCAGACAATTCTGTATCGCTAGTGGTGATGACTTTAAATGCTGCGAAGATTTTGGAAAAAGAGTATGCTATAGCCAAAGAAAAAATCACCATTATACCACACGGTACGCACCTGGTTTCGTCTTTTGCTAGTCGTGAAAAAAAGGCGCGAAATCATTTGGGAAACAGATTGGTGCTCACAACTTTTGGCCTGTTAAGTCCCGGTAAAAACATTGAAACTGCCTTGGATGCAATGCCCCAAATCATCCGGGAGTTTCCCAATGTACTATACCTGATTATTGGAAAAACGCATCCTGGTGTAATCCAGCAGGAAGGGGAGCGTTATCGCAATTACCTGGAGCAAAAAGTACAAGATCTGAGTCTTCAAGGTCACGTTCGTTTTATCAACCGGTATATGCCGCTTGCCGACTTGCTGACGTATCTGCAGCGTACCGATATTTACCTGTTCACCTCAAGCGATCCCTTTCAAGCTGTAAGTGGTACATTTGCTTATGCCATGAGCTGTGGCTGTCCGGTGATCTCCACACCGATACCACATGCAAAAGAATTGTTGGCAGGTGCCGGACTTATGGTTGATTTTCAGCGTCCGGATCAACTGGCAGAGTTGACTATAAAACTATTATCGGATACAACGCTTCGCCACGAAATGAAGCTCAACGCACTGCATAAAATAAGTCCGACCGCATGGCCCAACGCTGCCCTGGCGCATGTAGCGCTGCTCCTCAGGCACACAGGGAAACGAATTGAACAGCGCTATACTTTACCGCCTGTTTCATTGTCGCATATGATCAGGCTAACAACTGACACAGGCATCATCCAGTTCAGCAAACTCGCCAGCCCGGATATTAACTCGGGCTATGCCTTGGATGACAACGCTCGAGCGCTGATCGCCATGTGTAAGTACTATGAAGTTACACGCGATCATAGTGCGCTCGTGGAGAATTACCTCGGTTTTATAGTGTCGTGCCAGGGTAAGGACGGGAGGTTTATGAATTATGTTCGCGCTGATGGAACCTTTGATGCCAAAAACCAGGACGAAAATCTGGAGGATGCCAATGGAAGGGCATTATGGGCGCTTAGTGAGTTCATTACACGAGAAGACCTTTTTGATCCGGCATTAATAGCACAGGCAGAATTATCATTTCTCACAGCGGTCTACCCATTAATAAAAATGCGATCGCCCCGCGCCATGTCTTTTGTACTGAAAGCGCTATACCTATATAATGTCAGTAAGAAGAGTTCTATTCTAAAAGAACAGATTGCGCTGCTGGCCGATGACCTGATTGCAAAATACAGGCGCGTAGCGGATAATAACTGGAAATGGTTTGAATCGTATCTCACCTATGGCAATGCTGTTATTCCGGAGGCGATGTTGTGTGCATACCTGGCTACCGGCAATCCTTCTTATAAAATTATTGCTAAGCTAAGTTTTGACTTCTTGTTAAGTATAATTTTTCAAAACGATGAAATAAAAGTTGTATCTAATCAGGGATGGCTTCAGAAAGGACAGCCTGCTCAACGTTATGGCGAGCAACCTATTGATATAGCCTATAGCATCCTGGCCCTTGACAGATTTCACGAAGTATTTCCCGGCGATGGTTATCAGGGAAAAATGCAGGCGAGCTTTAATTGGTTTCTCGGAAAAAATCATCTCAATCAGATCATGTATAATCCTTCAACGGGAGGGTGCTATGACGGACTCGAAGAGCATCATATCAATCTTAATCAGGGCGCTGAATCAACGGTAAGCTATTTGCTGTCACGTATGGTAATGGAGAAAAACTATAATCCGGTTGGATTAAAGAAACACAAACTGCTGGAAGAAGTATATTAAAGCGCACTGGTTTGCGGCTGCCAGTATATATATATAAGGAAATTGTCTCCTGCTGTCATGGCTGTTGTTACTCGCCTTATTAAATGACTTGTATGGGGAACTTCGAGATTTTAATAATTATCATTGCTATTCTGGTTGCCCTGCTGGCAATCGCAGAACACTTCCGGCTTCCACAGTCCGTCTTATTGGTTTTGTCCGGGCTGGCCATTGGATTTATACCCTCCATTCCCCAAGTCACGCTTAACCCCGAGGTTGTGTTTTTTATTTTTTTGCCACCAATACTCTTCGATGCTTCTTCGCATATGTCGTGGCGTGATTTTCGAATGGAGATCAAACCCATTTCTACATTGGCTATTGCATTGGTCTTTTTTACTACCATTACCGTTGCTATAACCACACACCTGTTGATACCCGGTTTTCCCTGGGCTTTTGCTTTTGTGCTCGGTGCCATTGTGTCTCCACCGGACGCAGTAGCCGCTACAAGCATCACCAAAGGACTTGGCTTAAACCGAAGAGTGGTTACAATTCTGGAAGGAGAGAGTCTGGTAAATGATGCATCCGCATTGATAGCCTATAGGATGGCTATTGCAGCAATAGGTACGGGCGCATTTGTGATGTGGGATGCTGCCCTGAATTTTTCCTTTATCGTGCTTGGTGGTATAGTTGTCGGACTACTGACAGGCTATATATTCATGACTATTCTGAAGAAAGTAGCTGATAATTCTATTATAGCGACATCGCTTACCTTACTTGTACCATTCCTTGTATATTTAGCGGCCGAGCGGCTTCATACTTCGGGCGTACTCGCCGTAGTGACTGTTGGACTGATGATGTCATGGCGTGCATCCGAAGTATATTCTTACCAAACACGAATTCGCAATAAAGCCGTTTGGGATACCCTCATCTTCCTGCTTAATGGTTTTATTTTTATTCTCATCGGCCTGCAGTTTCCCTTGACACTTAATGACCTTGAAACCTATAGCGTTGGACAATTAACGATATATGCCCTGGCAGTGAGTATAGTTACTATACTCGTTCGTATACTATGGGTTTTCGCGGCTGCCTTTTCGCCTTTTGCCTCATCAGGAAAAAAGAGAAGTATTGACACACAAAGTAACACCTGGAAGAATGTGATGATTGTGGCCTGGACCGGAACTCGTGGAGTCGTGTCGCTGGCAACGGCACTGGCTTTACCACTTACAGTAGACAGTGCACCGTTTCCGCATCGATCGCTGATTCTTTTCCTGGCCTTTACGGTGATCTTTGCAACCCTGGTAGTTCAAGGGCTGTCACTACCGTTACTGGTAAAGGTTCTTGGCGTTAAGAATCTTTCGGACCCAGACCAGGAAGAGCATGCTTTGCGCCTGTTAATGGCCAACAACGTAATACGCTTTATAGAGGAAGAATTTCCGTATGAGATAACCACCGAATTAAAGCAGCGCCTGAAAGACAGGTATATAGTATTGATCGATGCACTCGCTAAAAATGGTAACGAGCAACACGCGCTGGCTCAACGACTGCCGAAGATATCTGAATTTTCAAGTGCACAACTGGAAGTGCAGAAATTCGAACGAACATTACTGGCTCAGCTTCACAAGGACGGAACATTTAACCAATCTGTTATCAGGCGTATAGAACAGGAGCTTGATACAACCAAGCTGCAATTTGACAGGGCTCACAAAAGGAAAAAGCGATAATCGTATAGTATATATATAGTGCGAGGCAAGGTTTATAAAATGATTTTGTTATTTAGTATAATTTCGATGATTTCATTTTTAGCCTGTTTGGATTCCGGAAAGTCCAGTAGCATCCATACGTGAATCATATTTTTATATTCGCGATAATTGATAAGTATACCTTGTTGGTTTGCCTGCGACTTTAATTTCCTGGTGTCAGCCACTAAAATATCATGCGTGCCTATAAATATAGATATCTTGCCAAGGCCTTCAAGAGACCCGTTGATCGGGCTTACCATATTCGTGTTCGGATCCGATGTTCCCGCATATAGCAACCCAGCCTTTTTTAAACCTGCAATTCCTAGAAAGGGATCAACACGGTCGATCCTTCGGATAGCCGGATTCTTCAGGGTAATATCAAGCCAGGGAGAAAGTAATATTATTTTGTCTGGTTGTGGCAGCGAATCACGTCTGAGTTTTTGAGCCAGGGCCAGGGCAAAGCCGCCTCCGGCGGAATCTCCCATGAGGATCGTTTGAGAAGCTTCCGACTTTGCTATAATTTCTAGATATAGTGGTACGACAAATTCAAATGCTTGCCGATAGGTATATTCGGGTGCGAGCGGATAATCGGGAGCGGTAACGGTGCAACGCGTATGCTTTACCAGGAATGATAAAAATTTCCAATGTTGTTTTACGAAACTCTGTACATAAGCCCCACCGTGCAGATATAGTATATAGGTATTGGACTTTTGACCTTTGGGCGTTAAGGTGAAGGTATTGTGACCGTTAATCTGGCGTTTTTCAACGTGACAAATTTTACTTGTTTTACGCGTGGGTTCCTGGCTGGTATTAAAATTAAATCTGCCGAAAGCAAACTGCATGTCAAGGAATTTTTTCTTCTTGATAAGCCTTAAAAGAAAACAGAATAATTTACTTTCAATACTGACCATTCGCAGTTTTGTTTATAAGCAGATCTTGCAGGATGCATTTGCTTTCTAGGTATGAAATATCTTTTGTAACTCTTTATTGTTTCTGGTTCTGGAATACATGAAAAGTATAGTGGTAGTGACCGGTAACAGACAGGCCGCAACAATTATGCTCCATTGTAATTTAATATAGCCATTGAAAAAAAGGGAAATGATCGCGTCAATAGAAATGCAGAACACAGCAATACCCGCAAAAAGTATAGCCACTGTATTCAGACCCCGAAGCTTTATTTGTCTTATCACAAAATAAAGCAACAAACCGATGATGTTTACCATACACAATGTCGGAAGAGCAAGCTGTAAAGGCCATCTTTCATGTGTGTATTCACTCACACCTATCAGTATCAGGGTAGAAATAGACCATCCTGCCAATACCTGAAGTGGTATGGTTACATGCCAGAGTGCCGTTAGCGTAGTGTAGGAAAAAATAATCAAACATATACACACAGGGTATATAGACCAGGTAACAGTACCGTGAATGGCCACATTTATAGCTAATGTTGCCAATACACCGGATAATAATAATACGGAAGTGATCTGCCAGAGTATATGTTGTAATAGATGTTTTTTTTTACCGCCAGTTCCCTGCGTTTGCTTATTGCTCGACCACATTCTTGGTGTTGCGCTATCCATCGTTACGGGAGTATTGCATAGCGGACAGACGCTCATCGTGTCATCCAGTTCAACACCACATACATTGCAAATGACTGGTATCATGACTTAGTATCGGATTAGTCTGACGGGTATAGATTCGCGAACAAGGAAACTAAAGAATTCCCTTTCTAATTCTTTTGAATTCGTAATATTGCCAAAGCAGATAACCAGGTTGTTCCCGAAGCCAAGAACTCCGCAATTTACCTTGAGCGCTTTATTGGGTGGTGGTGGAATAAAAACAAAGTAGTCGATCAGGTGATCTGCTTCCGCCAGGGAAACTTTTCCAAGGTTCGTAATAACTCCACTATAGCGGCTTGTTCCCGCAATTTTATATGTCATATTCAGGATCAGTGATTTTATAAATAGCGGCGTATTTTTTAGCCAGACATTTCGTTCAGCACCGACATTCCTGGCGATTATTTTATTGATTAGTTTTTTATCCGTCTCCAGCTGCATGAAATGGTGTACCGTTTTTACGACTTCCTCAAATGTATATTCTCCCAAGGCTACGTCTATTTCGGGCGTAACGAAAAGCGAGAAGTTTCGCATCGTCTGCGATGGATAGAGCCTTCTCAGGTTCACAGGCACTTGTATTCTGAGGATTTTTCTCGAACGCTGTTTTTGAACATTTGAGAGACGATTAAATATACTTTGCAGGGAGTATAGATATATAGCCACAAGATATTCGGTAACTGAAATCCCATAGGTCTTTGCCTTGCGGGTGACTTCGCTTAAAGACACCTTGCTCACCAGTACATTAAAATGCGCAGGCACGCGAAGCTGAAAAGGAAGATGGAATGACCGGGGCTTCTTGTTAGGTGACGGTATATTTCTTCGGAAATATTTAGCGTATCCGTCTTCAAATTCCTCTAACGCTGGCATATCATCGGGATGGAGGGCTGTAATATTAGTCTCAACGGACTGACCGCAAGCATCGAAATAGGCAAGCACGAGTGTTTTCAGAAACTCCAACCCGCCACCACCATCGGTTAATATATGCGAAAACTCTACACTAACGCGATTGTCACTCACTAACACTCTGAATATCAAATCGTCTTTTTCAAACGCACGGCATGGTATAGATACATCCGGCTGCAGCGGAATCGCTTCATTATGAAAATCAAGGTAATACCAGAAGAACCCTTTTTTGGGTTTTACTTTGTAGTAGGGGAATCGATCCTCAATTCTGTTAATAGCGTCTAGGAAAGGTTTGATTCTGATGCGATCTTTTAATACGCACGACAATCGGAATACAGCGGTGAACTCCTCATTTAGAACGGCCGGGTATATTTTTGCTGCGTTATCCAGTGGCATCCAAAAGAACTTCTCAGCAGGGACCGCGGGACTTTTTTTGAAAGCGAATATCGATTGTTCCGTTAACATATATACCATGGTTTAAGACACACCTGCCTTCAATCCAGTACCCATACAGAATAGTATATATTACAGATTCATCTATTTTATAGGGTAGCTTCCGGGATGGCCATGATTACTACCGCAACATCGATTTTCGAACCTGTACCAGGTCATCTAGATTAATATCAAATCGAGGAATCAGGAATGCCCGATGACGTACAGCACCAATAGATATAGAGATACTTCCCTGGTTTATTTTTGCCATTATGTCTTCGGTGTTTAAAAAAACCTGCCCCAGATCAATCGCCTTCAGCGTATCTCCCCTGAACAATTCGTGGGCGAGATTTTTTACGGCATCATTTGCCGATGCAAAACCTGCAAGTTTTTCCCATTGGTCAGCGACTATATTTTTTAGCCTGTATAGCACAAAGGGATATATAGCATTTTTAAAGGACACAATTTTGTACGTACAGACAGCATCTTCAGCATCATCATCCGTGAAGAAACAATTGAAATATATGGGGTTATTCATACGATGGTGTTTACTTTTTTAACAGGAAGCAATGTAAAGATGGAGATTGCATCTGTGCTTAACGTTATACGCGAAGCAGAAGAAGTTACAATATTTACAGATGTTTGATCGGGAAGCATTTACGCCCTGAATCAGTAAATTTTATAATATGTATCCGTATACGTGTAAATGCAGCGAGGCAACGATTGGGTATTTTTGTGTTGTTTTAAAAAGATAGTATCCCTACGAACGCTGAAACGAACGCGTGCCATCTTATAGGGATTAGCTCAACGGAAGCTCAAAATTATGCGCAATTAGTAGCATACAACCCTTCTTGTCCGCGGACGATTAGGTTATTCTGAGTTTATAATGGCTTTATAAATGAAATAATAAGCAGCTCTCGATTGTGATCAAAACTTCACATGACCACAAGTCTATGTACTTATTTGCTTTTCCTATAAAGGATAGAGCAGCAGTGAGGGTAAATGAAATTATGAATTCTGAAGAATCATCAAATACAAGGCTGCCGGAACTTGAACGCCTCAAGCAGGAGCTTGTTAGTGCGCATGCAGAATTGAGAAAAAGAGATCTTGAGCTGCGATATTTACAGGAGGATGTAAAGAGATCGCGGGACTATTTGGAACAGCTTATTTTTATTTCAAATCATAATTTGCAGGAGCCATTGCGTAAAATTGTAACGTTTTCCAATAGGTTGCTGGCACCAGGCGTGAAAATGAGCGAATTCGCCAGGCTCTATGTGCAAAAGATTAATACGTCCAGCCTGCGCATGTCTGCCCTCGTAAAAGACCTGGTACGCTTTTTAAACCTTAAACGCGATGATGCTACAATAGCCAGTATAAACCTTAGTGAAATGTTGGAGGATGTTATTGCCGACTGTGCAGCGGTGATTCGCGAGAAGAAAGCAATTGTGTCTGGTAATATACTGCCGACTATTTTTGGAAATCCAATTCAGATACGTTGTCTTTTTTATAACTTGTTGAGTAATGCGTTGAAGTTTTCCAGAGAACGTCCCACAATTAGTATTTTCTCCCGAAGGGCAGCGCAAGATGATTACTACAGGCATCCGGAACTAACGGATCATCAATATTTCTGTATACGTATCTGTGACAATGGTATCGGATTCGATGAGAAATATAAAGCGAAAATGTTCATGCTTTTTCAACAAATACATACACCGTGCGATTTGCATGGAACAGGTGCCGGGCTGGCTATCTGCAAAAAAATAGTGGAAGATCATGGCGGTTTTATTTTTGCCAACGGCATAGCAAACAAGGGCGCTGTATTTACCATATTTCTTCCCGTTTACAATTTTTCCGGGGAGCGTCTTGCAGAAAGCATATCGGCAGGAAGCTGCCTGGACCGAAACGGTATGGAGGATGTTTAAGGGGATATACATCTGTTTCTACTATTATACCTGCTGCTACATCATTGAGACTCAAAAAATGAATTTACCGGACACAGTTGAATGAAGCTTTATATTAAATATATGGTGAGTCTTCGGTGTAAGATGATTGTAAAGGATGCATTGGAAGCAATGGGCCTGCGGTATACCTCACTTGACTTGGGAGTAGTGGAAACCCTGGAAGATCTTACCCCCGAACAGCTTTTAAAATTTAAGCAGAAACTGTCCTATGCCGGATTAGAATTGCTGGATGATAAAAAGAGCATTCTGATCGATCGTATCAAAACCGTTATTATCGAAATGATACATTACTCCGAAGAAATACCCAAAGTAAACTTTTCAATTTACCTCAGTCAAAAACTGAACTACGACTATACGTACTTGTCGAATATATTCTCGGAAGTAAAAGGAATGACGATCCAGCATTTTATCATTATCCATAAAATTGAACGAGTAAAAGAGTTGTTGTTGTACGATGAGTTAAACCTTACCGAAATTTCATACAAGCTTCATTATAGCAGTGTTGCTCATTTGTCGAATCAGTTTAAAAAAATAACCGGACTCACGCCTTCATTTTTTAGGAAACTGCGGAAGAGGCGTCAGGGCAACCTGGAAGATCTCTGAATATATATCTATACTTTGCCGAGTACCGTTTCATTCATTTTGCCAGCGTCCGTTTTTGTGACCATTACCAAATGCAGAAATGTACCGGTAATAATGCCCTGTATAGCACCCGATACTATACAGGAAAGTATAATTACGAGTACATTAAAAGTAAATGAAGTAGTATGTGTAAATACAGATAAGGCAGCGTAAAGAACCATGAACGAAAGCATCCACCCGATGGCGTTGGCCATGATCCATGTTTCGGCATGGCGGTAGTGTTTTCGGATTATGAAAAACTGTGGCGTGCTGATTATGCCGCCAAAGGCCAGACCCGCAAGTCCCGTATAAAGCATCGAATGATAATCACCAATCAGGTCGAAGCTGGAAAGGAAAGCAATAAATACTACAGAAGGAGGCAGTATCGAAAGCCACCCAACGATCACAGCGATGGTCGTTGTCAATATCCAGGCAACAGGTTTAAAGTTCGTGACCAGTAGTGAAATGGATTTCCATTGTGTGTACCCAATGATGAAACCTTCCGCAGCGCCTGCAATAAGCAGGATGGTAAACGGAAATAAGGAGGTGTAATCACCGTTGTCGTTGGATAAATTCATAAACATAATTCTTCCGATCGCAGCCGCTGCAGCGATGCCCATCAATTCACCAATGGAATAGTTCATCACCCACTGGAACCAGAATTTTTTATAGATTTTCATTTTTTAAAGTTTAGATGGTATCAGTCGCACGCTAAAGTTCGCATAATATATACTCCGTAATTTTATATAGTTTTGACGATTTGTTGCACGATTCACGGGTGCTTTCATTAATTCGTATTTTTTTTTACAGGATATATATGTGTCAACAATTATCTGTAATAAATGCAATTTTTTCTGACATTCCTGTAGCAGGAATCTAACGCGGTCCAGGTAGTTTGGTAGTAAAATGGATTGAGTGTTATGATAAGAGGTATATCTTCCACAATCATTGTATTTGCCAGTACAGCGGTAATTGTAACGGTTTTTCTATTCTACTTGGTAATCCGGTATAGCATGCTTACAACGGGTCCGTATCCGCTTCTGTTCCGGGCGTTTGTCATTACGCTACTTGTTATTTTTACTGTACTGAATGTGTATATATTGGGAAGAATTGTCATGAAAAGCCTTCGTTTTCATGACAAGGTTTTTATCAGCCAGGAGTGGTTCACCAAAATGATGGTAGGCATGGACGAGGCTATCATTGTTACAGATAAGGCGGGCTCCGTTACGTCTATGAATGGAAGAGCAGAAGAGCTTACCGGGTGGACATCCGTAGAATCGATAGGCAAGCCAATCGATATGATCTTCGATATTGTTAACGATCACACCAAACTTCGTGTGGAGAGTCCGCTCAACACAGTTCTGAAAAATAACTGCATTGCACCGCTTGCCAATCATACTATACTCATCAAAAAAGATAAGACACAGCACTATATTGTTGATAGCGCTATCCCGATCCATGATAAGCATTCATCTGTTATAGGAGGTGTGTTGATCTTCCGCGACATTACGGAATTAACGATGAGCCAGCGGACATTAGTGGAAATGGAAGAAATGTTAAATGGCATTATTGAAAACACTCCATTACTATTCACAGTGAAGGACCTGGAGGGAAAGTTTCTCCATGCTAATCACCGGTTTAAAGAAGTTTTTAATGCTGAAGATGTTGAACTAACGGGCAGGAATCATACGAATCATTACCATGGTGAACAAGCTGCCGCCTCTGACAGGATAGATCTTCAGGTCGTAAAGTTAAATCGGTTGATTGGATATGAACAACGAATACATCATGCCGATGGAACCGTTCGTAGTTATCAGACTGCCAAGTTTCCGCTACACAATGAACAAAATGAAATTCGCGCGGTATGCACAGTATATATTGAAGTGACGGATCGGAAGAAAAGCATCGAAATGTATAGTCGTTTGATAAAACAGGAAATCGCGCTTGAGAGTGGAGTATATAATGGCGAACTTATCCGGAGTCTTCCTTGTATGTTCTTCACTTTGGATCGTCACTCCAACATCACCAGCTTTAATGAAGCCTGTGAGAAATTTACAGGGAAGTCGGCCGAGCAAATGCTTGGAAAAAAACTGGACGATGTCTTTGCGGGTATAGGATCAACTTTTTTGAAAGTATACCATGAGGTAAAGCGGACCGGTGTTGACAAAGATTTTACTGTGGATTTTGCGAGTCATGGCAATGTGTACATCTTTCAAGTGAATATATATCGAACGCCGAAAGGGATAGCAATTTTGCTGCAGGATGTAACACCCCACAAACAGGCAGAAGAGAAAGCGCGTTCCCTTACTGAAAAGCTCGAGACTCGTAATGAGGAGCTTCAACAGTTTGCGTATTCTCTTTCTCATGATCTTCGTACGCCCATCAGCAGAATATTGGGACTTGTATCTATATCTGACGTAGATGCATCGTTTAAAATCAAGAATAAAACTATTCTGGAAACCATACGTGAACAGATCATCGATTTGGATAACGTGATAAAAGATATGAATGCTACCATTGCATTACGTGATGCTAAGAATGCTTACTACGTGATGTTTGAAGATGAACTGGTTCTGATCAGGAAAGTACTTGAACATGAAATTGCAGAAGCCAGTGCCGTTATTACTTCTTCCTTTCAGAATGCCGAAGGGCTTGTAACAGTAAAAAGTTACCTGCATAGTATTATGTATAACCTCCTCTCAAACGCATTGAAATATAGGCTCCCCGATATACCCTTGTTGATCGACCTGCACACGCAACGATTGGATCATTTTATTCTTCTCACCGTAAAAGACAACGGGATGGGAATAGATTTGACGAAGAGCGGCAAACAATTATTTGGATTGTATAATAGATTCCATGGAAGTAAAATTGAAGGAAAAGGTATAGGACTGCACTTGGTAAAAACTCAGGTTGAGTTCTTGGGCGGACGGGTAGAGGTGCAAAGCACGTTAGGGGAAGGAAGTATGTTTAAAATATTCTTGCCGGTGCAGTCTGCGTCTGTGTGAATAAATCAAAATGTATTTAGACTCATATCTTCGTAGCCGCTTTTTATAATAGTAGAGATCATCTTAAAACGTACGTTGGCCTTTATGGAGTTTCGCGCATGCGCAGGAATGATAATAGCTTGACCTATTTCAAGTATAGTTGACTCATCGTTGATGACAATTTCAGCTTGCCCGTCAATTACCTGGATAAAGGTGTCGAAAGGAGATGTTTTTTCACTCAATACTTCTCCTGAATCAAATGAAACTACACTGACGTTGCCGGTGGTCTTTTTAATGATCGTTTTGATGACTACTGAATTGGGAACATATTCAATGATTTCAACGATAATAAAGAATTTCGATTTTTCAACTTCACTATTTTCCATCTGTCTTTTTTGATAAAGGATTTACTACAAAGGACTGGCTTTTGAACAACGATATCGTTACAATATATTTCGAGATTGTTGCATACATCTCATGTTGCCCGGCATTGTGGTTAACATTGTAAAAAGTATGATGAGTAGCGAGATTTCGTACGTGCGAACGTTGAATTCATGCCGTGATATCCAACAAGTAAGTATATTTCTGACAGGAATAAAAAAATGGAAGGCCTTCCGACACCTTCCATCAACTCTATCTCAAAGTAACTAGTTGTTATCTGATTTCTCTTTCGCAGCGGCTGCTTTCTTTTTTTGTGCATCTGCTGCTTTACGGGACTTCTGTGCTTTTTTTTCGGCTCGGTAAGCGTTCTTCGATTCTTTCGCTGCGCTATTCGCATCACGCTCTACGCGGCTTGCTTCTTTCGCCTTTACCTGGGCGTCAGATTTTTTAGTTTTAAGATCGGACATCTTCTCCTGGTTTTTGGTATTCTGTTTTTTTACCTGGTCGTTTTTATCAACCTGCGCCAGGCTGTCCATTCTTTCATGCTCCTCTTTGCTCATCAACGGAGGCTCTTGAGCAAATACCCTAGTAGTTAAAAGAAGTGAGCTTGCTAAGGCTAATGTCAAGATAATTTTTTGTGTTTTCATAATGTTTTGCCATGCATAAGAGCATTGACATATATACAACAAGGACGGTCAACGTAACGTTGCAATAGTTCGATATATTATTAATATATATACTATTTACAGGAATGATTTAGATACGGGTATTTGATGCCTTATTATGAGCATATTTATATACAATATATTGAATGGTGATTTCACACCTCTATCGGTTATGTGTTCTCAGCACTGTTCGTGCTGGTCTTTGTATATTATATATATATGTCAGATGAAATTGTTGTTTAGTTTTTGGGAAAGAGTTTAAGCCTTTTTATTTTTTTTATATGCCTGTGCTGCGTTTAATGCAGCGCTCTCATATAATGCGCGTTGGAGTGAGGTGATGGTATAGGCGTTAACTTGATAAATACACCACGCCTGATAGGCCCGAGAGACAAGGATGTACCGATGGGATGAGTGGTGGCACGTTTTTGTCTGACTAGTATAGTATTTCGCGGATACTATAAGAACAAAGAGATATGAAGATAGAGCAAGCACCATTGGTTAAGGTGATACATGTTGTATCCCGCATTGAGCTAAAGCAACTTTTAACAAGTATATTTAAATACAGTGCAGCCGTAGGGTTCCGATATAGGCTCATTGATGATGTGTGGAGACCTGATTTTATGAAAGTGAACCAACTCACCGAAAGAGGTGTAATGCTGGAAACAGACCATGGTAGCAGGCTTTTATTTATTCCGAATCTTTCTGCGATTGCCCAATTTGAATTAGACGATAGCTGGGGACAATTTGAACCTTATTTGCATTACAATGTATTTAGCGGAACTGCGTATATACCTGTGCGGACAAAAACGCAAATCAGGTTGAAGATATTGAAGTAAATATGGCGCGATGCACGAACACGTATATGCGTTGATATGCCTTCTTTATTCCAGTATTGCCGGTGTGCCAATATCCGGTATACGTTACCCGTAAACATTCAGCTGTGGGAGAATCAATGTGACCATAAAATTATGAGCTATAGAACCAACTCAGACAACATTTATCCAGAGGGTACACTAATCACTGCACTTGTCAATCCTGCTTTGCAGTTGAAGATTATGAAGTACTACCAGCGCATTTATTACTGCGCTATTGTTGGGAAAGAGACACAAAAGCAACTGGCGTACTTCGAGCGTGAGTTGATACCGCCTGCGGGTTTTTCTGAGATTAGAAGTCATTAATTAGAAATCATTAGTGTCTATAGGTGATTTAACTATATAAACTCCGCCTGAGCCGTGAACACGATGACAGCGAAGTTGATGCATGCATCGGGTTCTTCACAAAAAATGGGTAGGGTGATGTACAAGAAGTAAAGTTTAGTAATAAACCTTCAAAACGAATCTTATGAATGATAAAAAAAATCCGGAGGAATTGTGGGCAATGCAAAAAGCGAAACTGAAATTGATATTTGCTCATCTTCATGAGGACGACTTTCAATACGATTATGGAAAGAAAGATGTAATGTTAAAGAATCTTGAATTAAAGCTAGGTAAATCAAGAGAAGAACTTGAGCAACTGCTGTTGGGATTATAGTGCAATGTGAGTTACGTCTGTGTTCTTAGGCTTAACGGATATAGGTTAATATATATCGGATGTGGGTTGGTTAGAAGAATTTGTATCCAATCATAAATTGATAATAGACTAACCGATACCGAGGTGTGGCGCTGGTTTCATTTTGTCTGTTGTCCAGTAAATCGAACGCCAATCTTGGGCTAAAGGTAAATTGCTTTTTAGTAATCTCGAAGCCAATTATAGCAGATATCGTGTGTGTACGAAGTGCGTCAAGATTGAATTCGTCCCGTGTCGATTGGGAAGGTTCTCCTGAGAACTGGTCGCGCTGTTTTAGGAGGTACGAATACTGGGGGCCGGCCATAACTTTGAAAAAGCTTGTGGGCTTGAATGCTACAAGCACAGGTACATCAAGGTATGTTGTTGTACGTTTCAGGTTGTAGTTCTCTGCAAAGAGCAGACCACTAGCCTGCACACTGCGTTGTGATAGGTGCACCTCCGGACGCAGTAAAATATATTTGCCCAAAGGTATATCTGCAAACACAGCGATAGCAAGCCCAACCTTAGGCTCTACGTTAAATACTTCGCCTTCTGTACTGTAAGCACTTGCTATATTCATACCTGCCTGTATTCCGATCGACCATGGTGAATTGGCGAAAGAGAACGAGTATAGTGTGCTATCGGTTTGTGCTTTTCCGGCTGGTAGTAACGTTGTACATGCCAGTATTATAAGTAGTGCCTTTTTCATAAGATGATATATTCTAAGATGATATATTCAATGCGTGGTGTTATCTACAAACAGAGAAATCCATTGATATTTCTATGCTAGGAAACATCTCTGGATTTGCACTGTCTCTTAGATAATCTCTTTACAAAGGTCCGGAAACGCTGCGGAACTGTGTTATATCGGAGTGTGATTTTGTTACATATATCCCAGTAGTCAGAAAAGCGTCCGTGATATATATAACTTTTACCTGCTTCAATGTAAAACAAATAAGAATAAAGTGAGTCATCTTTGTGTTAATGATCGAATCTAAAGATCTATCCGCTTGTCGGTAAAGAGAGGTGATGGTAAACGCATCTGTTGGTTTGATGGATGCCCGTCTCTAGAATTCGATAAATGTGAAATAGTATATATATAACCAACTGAAAAAAATGATACAAATAATAAGAAAGTTTCTTGATGAAATCGGGCTTATCTGGCCTTTTACATCCACTCCAGCTCCGTTAACATTTACACGGGTTGTTGAGAAATTTGATGCTGCAGATCGGTATCTTCGCCCTCTTAAGCACAAAATATAATCCAATGTCAGTTTATATACTGGCTTTGGGCGTTTAGCGGTAAACGCAGAGACTACTGAAATTACTATGCTGGAGAGGCGTGCTCATAGAAGATCCTTCGCAAGAAGGTATTTTCTAGGAGCACTGCTTACTGTTGAACAGAACGTATATATATAAGATCACTAATAATCTTTTACGAGTGATATAAAGTTCTTTTCCGGCAGGTTTATACAATGCATGCGTTGAGCACGAAGGGAACGATTAGCTACTTATAGGCACACGTTCACGAGAACCATTGCCACGATGGCATAGCTTGTTTATGATTTGAACTAAATTATTTTAGTAATGAATACATTTGCAATAGGCGATGTAGTTAAACTTTCATCGGCTGATGTGATGATGACGATTAATTCCGAAGCTGCCAATAATAACTATGTTGAATGTATCTGGTTTAATGCAAAGGGAAAGCCTGTTCGACAGGACTTTCACGTTGATGCTCTCGAATATGTGAGAAGTCGGGTTCCTAATCCGAAGGACGTGACGCAAATTTTGTGACGCCCGGTTTTGTTTTTTTTTATCTATTCATAGTGACTGGGAGCTATACATTCCTGCCAATATTCAATAATTTTTTTTAAGGTCCCTTTTAGTTTATCCATTGTGTTAGGCTTTATGAAAAATCCCTGTATCGACATTGCATAAGCGTCAAGGACTGCCTTCTTTGTTCCACCGGTAGTAAAAAACAGGTAGGGAATACACTTCGTTTGAAGTTGCTCATTCGTGAAGATCTTACTTCTCAATTCAAACCCGTTTATCTTCGGCATATTGATGTCTGAAAGAATGAGAAAAGGTTGCACATCCGTTCGGTTTAAATAGTGAAGCGCTTCATCACCATCAACGAAATAAATAATCTCGTTTTCATATCCCAGTTCGCTGAATATCTCGACCAAGATTGCCTGGTCGTCCATATCGTCTTCAATTACTACTATTGGTCCTGCTTTATTCATAAATTTATATACTAGTGTGAGGGTTTATAAATCAATCAGGGGCAACGATTGGCTGCCAAAGTGAACCGGAAACAATCACCAGGTAGCTTTTGACTCGCGTGGTATTTTGTCTTGTACGATTAATAGTTGAATGTACACATAATTGTTGGACAACAGTGCGTGTTGGGAAAGTTTTCAACGCCTGTCCTTTAGTTGCTTCTATTTACGGAATATATACTTCAACACTGAGACAGTGTTGATTTGCAAACCAAAAGGAATTTTATATTGTTGTAGGAATAGTGACAGGTTATTTGATGAGTAGACGCTGCTACAATCTTTGCCTGTTGATAACTATAATGTACCCGAAATTTGATGCGTTGATGTTTGATAGTTCATTTGTTCAGACATTACGATGCATTATTCCGTATAAAACATCAAATCATGACAACACTCCCAATATATTTGAAATGCCGTTTTTTTGATGCCGAAGATGCAAGTACGGTTTACACATTTAAGATTGGTGCAAGTGGAGTTGAGGCGCATCCATTTCAGTTATATAGATTAAAAGATGATGGTCTGGGTAATTGGGAGAATCTTTCTGTTTATGCATCAGTAGACGATGCAGTGATGGTGTTGTTGAAGGAACTTCTTTCTGCTGAACTGACGGACGAAATATATCATGGGCAGGCGACTATCAATCCCGCTGAAATAATAGAGAAAATAAATTTTGGAGAGCGGGCTATAGCGATTTTTAACGATAAGGCACGAGAGCTCTTCAGACTTGATATTGACGTTAGTTTCAAGGACCTGATAGAACGAAACTGACACATGCCAAGTGTTTGGAATAATTGTACATAGCAAAATACAACGTCTGCCCAATATGCATGTTGAAGGAATGAGCTATATAGTCCCGGCTACTTTGTTCTTCGCTTCGTTTTCCCGTTGCTTTATATAACGCGTTCGCTACAGCTGCGAAGACAGGATGCAGCGAACGCAAAGATCTTCGTTGCAAACAAATCTGTGAGTGAAATTGCTTATGAACTTGTTTTAAATCCACAGCATTTCACGCGAGTCTTTAAGCAACATACAGAAGTTACTCCGCTGGAGTATAGGAGTTCGGTGAACTAATTGTTGCATCATCTTCTGTTGTGGAGAGTCAAAAGCGAACTCAGATTTTGGTTAGGTTCAGTCAAGGTAGCGAAAGTACGGCAAAATGCTTGGTGCTGTTTATTTTAGTGTTCACTGGACTTATGGTATAGGATGAATCGGAAGGAAATAGATTTTTGTTATTTTTTACTAAAGTTTTCATAGCGCAATCCTACTTCTAATTTTAAGCTGAACATATACTATATTTCATCTGTAGAAAAAATATCAGCCGGTTCATTAAGAAACCGGAATTTGCCTTGCCGGCTTTGTACGTGCTTCTTCTTTTTTAGGTAGGGTAAGGTTTAATATACCTCTTTCATAATGTGCCTCAATTTTTTCAACATCTACGGTTTGTGGTACAGCGAAACTCCGGCTAAAAGAATGATAATTATACTCGTGCGTTCTGTACTTCCAATCGCTGCCTTCTTCCGTGCGATTATCCTCGTGGTCGTAGGCAATAGTGAGTACAGCATCCTGCAGTTCTACCCGGAAGTTTTCCTTGCGCATACCCGGGGCTACCATCTCCAGCCGGAAATCATCATTGGTTTCTATAATGTTTACTGCCGGTGTCGATACTCCGGTATGGCTGAATGAAGGCTGCCTTACTTTTTGTGTAACGAAGTTGTCGAACAAAGTAGGTACACTAAATCCGTACTCTACCCATTCAGGTATTTCGTTTCGATAAGCTCTTCTTTTTCTAATCAATAGCATACTGTTCCTCCTTTCTTACGATTCCTATATATACCTAGCGACTGCTAATTCTGTTTTTATTTTTGTCGCTGTTCTCTTTGTAGAATTTGTTTTTGATCGAATCCATACGTTGCATCATACTTCGCATGTAGGCATCGTTCAACTCATACCGTCTCAGGAAATAATCTTTATGAAAGAAATCCGGATAACGCGTTGAGTCGTTAAAGAACAATGGATCGAACTGTTGTCTGAAGAATGAAAAATGATTTCGGTCGAAATAGTGATCAAAGCGATGTATCAGACTGTCCATCTGCATGGTGTCGCCTTTTACGTTGGAGTAATAGGAAGTATAGGTTGAATCAAAGCTCACTACATTTCCCTGATCATCGTAGTGGCGGTTTACCTTGATGTTTACCTGCGGCTTATTGGCGCTATCGGCAGATGCTGTTTTCGTGTCGGCACTGGTTTGTCCGTTAGATTTTTCATTGCATCCTGAAAGAGCCAGACCAACCGTCAGCACGTATATACACCATGTATGCGCTTGTGGTATAAAGTTCATTACTTTTTTTGTGATGGTCCTCTGCCTGGCAGAAAGACCACTGTCATTACGATCAAATTTCATGGCCTTTAAGAATTTAGCACTTTAAAAAAATGCAAGCAATTTCTGTGCGGGGATATATATATCCCGGAAAAGGAGTAAAATAGAACAGCCTGACATGTATATCCGTCAGGAATTATGTCAGGCTGTCTGTGGAGAGTGAAAAAAAATCAGTGTTGGTATATTTTTAAGTTTTCTTTCAGGTTGTCACATGTATACTATAGCTATAGCATGCAATTATCGCGAGCGGATTTCCCTGCGCATGAAGGATGCATACGACAATGCAAAGCACAACACGGTTGCTGCTGCCAAACCCGTAAGCTGTGGCCACACCACCAGCAAACTTTGCCCCAGTGGGAGCGGGCTGGGTATTGTACCATATACTTGTTCCATCGTTAGAGGACTGAGGCTGCGTACGGAAGGCATTAGCAGGGTAGTAGTAGCTTCGTTAAACAGCTGGCTCGGCACAATACGCAG
Source organism: uncultured Chitinophaga sp. (assembly GCA_902168205.1). Lineage (GTDB taxonomy): Bacteria > Bacteroidota > Bacteroidia > Cytophagales > Cyclobacteriaceae > Ohtaekwangia > Ohtaekwangia kribbensis. Next base: position 56,937 of record CABHOK010000005.1, read on the forward strand.
GAGGTTGAATATGAACTGCTGATAACGGATCACTTGCTCGGACGTGGCCATTATAGAAGGCTCCATGTTTTTGGCGATCATGTTTACCAGCAGCTGGTAGAATATAGTAAAGAATAGCCACACTGCTATACCGCATAGGGCAGCCGTTGCAGGCTGGCGGAAACGGATGGAGAATAGAATCGACAGGTTGAGCCAGAACGCCACATAACAAATGCTGATCAGTACGAAGCATAGTATACGCCAGAATTCTTCCGGGGTAGGAGGTATACCGATGCGAATGAGACCGATCCCAGTGACCAGGAGACTCAGGGTAAACAGCATGACACTGATAACAATCAGCGCTGCTGTAAATTTGGCATTGATCACATAGTCGCGATGAATGGGTTGCGCCACCAGACGGCTAAGCGTCCCGCGATTCTGTTCTGAATTGATCGCATCAAAGCCCAGGCTGATGCCCAGGAGTGGTCCTAAAAAACTGATGAACACCGTGAAGGATGGGAGTGTACCATCGGTAAGTGTGAATAGTTTAAGAAACAGAAATGCATCGGTCACGGCATCTGGTTTTGAGCCACGTGTCAGAGCGGTAAGCGAAGTATAGAGTGATCCGAAACAGGTAAGTGCTATCAGCACAACGAGTATATTAAAACGCCAGCTTCGTACATGATCGGCTATTTCCTTGTGCACAATGACCCAGAAAGGATGTATACGCTTTTCTGCACGCAGGGGCGTAGTTGTATTTCTGACAGTCGTAATGATAGTCTTTGCCTTCATCATGATCGGGTCGGCAATAGCAATAACATCATGCATAGCTTTCATATTCTTTGAAGTAATGATGATAGATGTCTTCGAGTCCGTATTCTTTTTTGTGCAGGTAGTTCAAATCGGCTCCTGCCATTATAACTTTACGTGCTATTTGTGAAGTAACATCACGCGCACAATCTATCTGGAATGTGTTCCCCTGAATCGCTACGGTTAGCACTCCTTCGATATCCTGTAACATGCGTTGCAAGTCATTGACGGTAACAACGGACGTTACCGGGATGGTAATACGGGCTTCAATGGTAAGCGGTTCGCTTGTAAACAGATTTCCGGCCAGTGTATGTACATTCCCTTCTGCCAAAAGCTTCCCTTTAACAAACAGTCCTACCCGGTCGCATATAGCTTGTATCTGTTCAAGGTGATGCGAAGACAATAACACGGTAAGACCTTCTTCACGACTAAGCTGCACAATCAGCGACAAAAATTCCTGCACGCCTTTCGGATCGATACCGAGTGTAGGCTCGTCAAGTATAATTACTTCCGGATTTTTAATGAGTACATCAGCAAGTCCTAAACGCTGGCGCATGCCGCGTGAGTATTTACCAGCTTTTTTATGCGCTGCGTCTGCCAGTCCTACGCGGTTCAGTAACTGTTGCGCGCGTTGTGCGGCTTCACCGCGGCCTATGCCGTTCAGTTGTGCTGTATATACTATATTTTCAAAACCGGTATAGTCTTCGTAGAAACCAACGTCTTCCGGTAAATAGCCTACTCGCTTCTTTACTTCAATCGGATAACGTGTAGCGTCCCAGTTGCAGACACGTACCCTGCCGGAGGTTGGTTCCGTCAGACCTAACATCATCAGGATCGTAGTAGATTTGCCTGCACCGTTTGGTCCCAGCAATCCGAAAATTTCTCCTTTGCGAATGGTAAGATTCAGGTGATCAACCGCAGTATAATTGCCGTACTGTTTGGTCAGATCGGCTAATTCTATAATGTACTCGTTCACGGCTCACCTCCTTCCGTATTTGCGGAACAGGCTATATACCGTGCCGACAGCACCGCCCATAATGAGCACCCCAAGCCAACCATATACCATGGACGTTTGGACCGAAACACGCAACGAAACCTTGGATGATACTTCGGGCGTTTTAGCTTCGAGGTTGGTAACATAGTCGCCTGCAATGGCCTTATCATCGGCCTGGATGGTGGCATATACTTCGGCTGTCTTTCCGGGTTCAATTACTTCTACCTGGGCTGGCTCGAAAACAACATCCCAGTTGGTGGGGGCCGCATGCGACAATTTGATATTCTTCAGGGGTGAAGAACCGTTGTTGCGCAACTGCAGGGCTATACGCCTGGTGTCACCAACTGTTATAGCAGTGCTGAGTAATCCGCTGGGAGTAGTCATCTCCAGGCTATAGGACCCCGTTACAACTACTTCAAGATCAAGATTAGCTGACGTAGAGCTGGTAACAGCGGCTACTGGAATCTTATACGTGCCGGCTTCAATGGCATCCGGTGGATCAACCTCGATGGTGACACTTTCGGTGTGATTAGGCTCGGCCTGTACGGAAGTTACCTGGCGACCACTTACCTTGAAAGCTATATTCCAGCCCGGCGGAGTTTGCGCACGCAACGCATACAATTGTTTTTCTCCGGTGCGGTTTTTTAATTCCGCACTAAAGGTAAATGCAGCGTTGGCATTACCTTCCATGTTAGGTTGTTTGGTAGTGAACTCCGTGCGGTAAGTTCCCTGCTCGGATACGATGACCGTTAATGGGAGCAAAGCTATACCAGGGGCTGCCACCGTAAAGTGATATATACCTTTGTCTACTTTATAAGGCACATCAATATGAAGGTTAACGTTCTTTTTCTCACCCGGCAACACCGACAGCTCGCCAATAGCCCAGCCTCCGGATTTTAAATCATAGCTCCACCCCTTGGGGAGATTGTTGAGCGATACGGATACGTTTTTTACTAGCGATGTGTTGTTGATGATGTCGATTGTATAGTCGATCGATTGGCCGGGTGGAACAGATATTTTTGTGTAAGGGGTATATAATGTCACGCCTGTTCCTTTACCGGCTACGTGACTGGAGAGCATCGTCCCCGCCAGGGATAATATGCCAAGCAGTATTGTACGCAATGGCATGAAAAATTGCTTCATAATTTTTAATGACTTTTGTACAGGCGGCAAATTTAAAAATTGTTATAAAAATCAAAAACATTCGATGAAAAAAGTAGGTATAGTATATATATAGTATACGAATCGTGCTAATTAGTCGCCCCCGATTCTGTCAAGACTGGCAGGATTGACAGCGTTATACGCATCGGCATAAAAGTTGATGTCCGAAAAATTGACAGGGTCGTTGGTGGAGATGTATAGGGTTTCAGATGATTTGCCATGTCATATGCATGCTTGCTATTAACTTTCGTTCAGGCTGCTTTGATTCCTGCTCCAGGCTTTGCTGCAGCCATGGCTTAGGAAAAGATCGGCAATATCACGACTGATTTACACATCCTGGTTAACGGTGCCCGCGGGTGGCTTTGGTATGTTCTTGTTGCAGCTGCTTAAAAGCACAGGAGCAAACACCACAGCAGTAGTTTGCACAAATGCAATAGCAGTGGCTATGGAATGGGGAGCAACGTCTGTGATCGATTATAAGAAGGAAGATGGCTTCTCCAAAAAAAGTATTTTATGATGCCATGATTGATCTATCGGGAAGAATACGTTATACAAAGACCAGACAGATCATGAAACCAAAGTCTGTATTTATTAATCCGACTCCTAGGCCTGTTGATATACTGACTAGTCCATTGAAAAACTTTTTCAGAGAGGTAAAAAAGCATATCACCTTCTGAAGAATATAGCAATGTGCTGCTAAGCGCCATTGACAATGGATTGAAAATTGAGTTGAATAGATCCGAGATTGAGTTCTGATGTAAGGATAAAAGAGAATGAATAGACTCAAGAGAGATCGGACAGTAAGCACGAATGATTTTTTCTGAAAATCAAACTGCACTAAAAATAAATAATCTTCCCTATACGTAAGGTACAGGGAAGATCAGATATACTCACTCCGTGCTTTAGGAATGTTGTACTACTTATATTATTCGAACTCAATCCTGAATACTGTTGCGAGCTCATCCATTTTCGTTGCGTCTGGTGTTTGCAACGTGAGTTTATTTCCTGCTAGCGACCATTTCAGTTCTGCATCGCTGCCTACTATCGAGACACGTTTTATAGTTCGATCTATGTCTGTCCGGATTTCAAGAGAAGCATTAGGTGTTGGGAGTCCTAGGGAGTATACATACATATACTTCTTATCTTTCGACACGGTAAAGCGAATATCACTCTTGCCATATTTTATGGTTGCCGATTGTCCACCGAAGTGACCTTTGTCAATTGTAGCGTCTCCATAACCGTAGATTGAGTAAGCCCGTGTCTCATACACGGCCTCTTTATGCTTGCTGATCCATTTTCCTATAGAGGCCAGAATGCTACGCTGTTCGTTGTTGATCGTGCCATCAGCCATAGGAGATATATTCAGTAATACGATACCTTTCTTGCTCCAGACATCGATCATGTTTCGGATAACGAGTGAAGGTTCTTTATAAGTTTGTCCGTTGATGTAACACCAGCTATCATGACTTAAAGTAATATCGGTTAGCCAGTAATCTTCAGAGATGTCTGTCTTTCCGCCTTGCTCAATATCCAGTATACCTACATTTGCCGGCAAGTCTTCCTGTTTATAGGCAACAATAGGATGCTGACCGCGTGCAGTGGCTGCGTTGAAATGATGCGCCACCATTTTCTGTCGGTAGTTCTCCGGGATGCGATCCAGCCATGAATCAAACCAGATGATGTCCGGTGCATAGTTGTCAACTACCTCGTTTATCTGGTTCAGCCAGTAATCAAGAAATTCGTCTTCAGGCATGTTGCCATACAATAGCCTTAGCTTGGGATCTGTTGTTGATGTGATATAGTCAGGATGATATGGGAAATGACTATCGTCTCCGGGATCCGGTGTGTTCTGCGCCCACTTAGAAGAGTCCTGCGCATACCGCTGAAGTAATCTTTCGTGGTGAAAGGTCGCGATGGTCTTCATGTTGTTCTTTTTAAGTTCAACAAACAAATCACCGAGTATATCTTTCTTCGGGCCCATCACTTTTGAATTCCACGGGTTTAGTTTACTATCCCACATAGCAAATCCATCATGATGTTGCGCGACAGGTCCGGCAAATTGCGCTCCGGAATTCCTGAACAACTCAGCCCATTCTTTAGCATCGAAGTGCTCCCCGGTAAACATCGGTATAAAATCATGGTAGTTGAATTGTGCGACTGGTCCAAAAGTTTTCTGGTGGTGTTCAAATATATCTCCGCCCCAGTCTTTTCGGCCCGGCACATACATCCATCGGGGATACCACTCGGAACCGTAAGCAGGTACACTGTAAACACCCCAATGAAAATATATACCAAACTTTGCATCCTTGAACCATTCGGGTTCTCTCTCAATCTTCGCGAGTGACTCCCATGTTTCTTCAAACTTTGCTTGCGCGTCAGTTGCTTTTGTATCTGCTGATTCTTTCTTGCACGAAACAAGAGCAGTGCCTAAGACTAAAATTAAAAACAGACGATTTACTTTTATCATAATGCGTTACGTTTTTAGCTGTCAGTATATATATACTTATAAATAGAAGATCTGGTCCATGACAATCCACTTTTGGCCATTTTTTGCCCACGGCAGTGGTTTCTGAAATTTCCACATCAGCTGTTCCCACTCCTGAACTTTAGGATTGTTATTATCCATAGCTGCTTTACCTTCGAAGCTAAAGCTATCTTCGGTCTCCATGATCATGAACAACCGATTCCCGGTTCTATAAATCTCCATGTTGCTGATGCCTGAGTCAGTTATACTTTTGGTGATGGCAGGCCATGCATTTTCTTTTCTGTGCCAATCTTCATATTGGGCAATTAATTCCGGATCATCTACCAGGTCCAGAGCAAGACAGTATTTTTTCATTTTTATTCAGTTCAAGCTATTTCCACCATTGCTTTTATTACGCGATAATCAGGGTTCAACCAATTTTGAAATTCATCTTTAACCTGATCAAAATTTACCCGATGGGTTATAAAAATGGTTGGATCGATTTCTTTTCTTTTAATCAGAGAGATCACATACTCAAAATCAGTTCGTGTTGCATTTCTGCTGCTCATGAGCGTTGCTTCCCTTTTGTGAAACTCCGGGTGACTGAAAGATATATCGCCCTTTTGCAAACCGATCAAAATATAGCGTGCTCCATGCGACATGTAACGAAAGGCATTATTGATCGCTTTCAGATTTCCGGTTGCATCCATAACAACGGTTGGCATATCACCATTCGTAATTGCTTTTAGCTTCTCCATAACATCATCGTCTATGGCGTTGATGACGTGCTCTACCTTCAGCGTTTCTTTGCAGAATCGTAATCGATCATTATTGGTGTCGAGCGCAATTACATGTCCTCCTGCGGCACGTACAAACTCCATCGCGCCTAGTCCTATAGGTCCTGCACCGACTACTAAAACAAATTCATCTTTCGCTACCGCTGCTCTCCGTACGGCATGTGCACCAATGGCTAGTGGTTCAACTAAAGCTAAGGCGTCCAGGCTCAGTCCTTCCCCATGAACCAGCGCGTATGCCGGCACGGAATAATATTCCACCATGCCGCCATGTTCGTGAACACCACACACCTTGATCCTGACGCATGCATTTTGTTTCCCTTTACGGCAGGCGATGCACTCACCACAAGAGAAGTAAGGTATAAATGTGACGATTTCTCCAATTGCAAAGTCCGGGCAATCTTCCGCTGAAACTATCTCGCCTGCTAGTTCATGACCTAAAATGCGAGGATATTCGAAATAGGGTTGCGTGCCTTCAAAGGCATGTAAGTCAGTGCCACATATCCCGATCCTCCGGATTTTTACAATGGCATGTCCTGGTGCGGGCGTTGGCTGCGCTGCATTTATATAGTTGAACTCACCGGGTTGGGTGCAGACTAATGTTTTCATCATGGTTGTTGTATTGTCTTAAGTATATATATGGCTACTGCTCCGGGAAAGAAAAATTCACTGCGGTCAGATTCCTGTTTTTTAGTTCGCTCCAAAATGACGTTGGAATAGTTGTTTCTGCCATGGCCAGATTGGACCGCACGCGCGAAGCATTGGTGGTATTCAATGCTATACTTTTTACTCCCGGAACATTGAGTGCAAACTGTACACAGGCTTGCGCGGGACTTACACCGAATTGATTGCATACGGCAAAGAAATCTTCGCGCCATTTGAAAAGTGCATCACTTTGCATACTACCTTTTTCAACGAGACGATAGTCGAAATAATTACTTCCTACGAGAAAGCCTGAATGAAATACCGCTGAGTTGATAACATATATACCCTGGCGACTCGCTTCGGCTATAAAACGCAGGAGTTCTTCGGGATGGCTCTTTATTGTCATGCTGTTCGCAATCATAATCCAATCCAATTCCACATCCTTTGTTATTCGTTCAATGATTTTCCAATCTTTAGCACCAACGCCAACAGATTGTACTTTACCCTGTCTCTTCAAATCGTGCAATGCCTTGTAAGCTTCAAGAACATCGTTATATAATTGCTCTGAATGCCGGGCGCTGCTCGCGGCAGCTATATATTCATCAGGATCATGTACAGAAACCATTTGAGCCGGATAAGCATCCAGCAATGTGTTACCTTGTTCAAAACATTCCAGTATACCTTCGTAGCTTATTTTTTGAACAGCATCATGGTTTAAATTTTTCCATACACCCGGCTCGAACGTTGGTTCATCAGCGGTCAGTTCGGTACGAAGCCAACCAAGTTTATTGCTAATGATTACATCTTCCGGGCGGGCATTCAATTGCTTTAGACATTTGCCAAGTACCTCAAGCGCCAGGCCTGCACCATATTTACCAGCAGAATCAAACACGGCTTTTCCACCTGACAAGCGGAGACATTCGCTTACGATATTCAATTTTTCCTGTTCTTCAAGAGCAACAAATAAGTTACCCAAACCACTGGTTCCAAATACTACACGTGGAAGATCAGTAATTACTGTATCGCGCTGCAGCTTATGAGATTTTTTTATTGCCATCTTACGTTGTTACAATTCCGACCTTGCGAATGAATTTTAATCATTTATCCGAGCACTTGAGATTTCGTTTGCGCAATAACAAACTTAGTGTTGGTATTAAAGTTTGTCATTGCATTAAAAAGACTTTAATTTGTCAAAATCCGACTTTTGTAAACTATTCTGGTTCGTGGAGAAAAACCTGTTGAATTATAAGTTCTCGCTTTTGCACGCTGACTATGTGAAGCTGAATAAAAAGTGGAACTACACCAACGTGATAAGTCCATACTATAGAATATACTATATCGATGAAGGCGAGGGATTTATTGTAAGTAAACAGGATAAGGTAAAACTTGAACCGGGTTATTTCTACCTTCTGCCAAGCTTCACCTTGTGCAACCTGTTTTGCAAGGTATATCTGAGCCAATACTTCCTTCATTTTTTTGAAGAATCGGTGGAAGGTCTTTCACTATTTGAAAATAACCGGAGAGTGATCAAAGTATCAGCCAGCGATACAGACATTGCCAATTTTAAAAGGTTACTTGAAATTAATCCCGGGCGAGGTATAAACCGTTCAGATAATCCGAAGGAATATGAGAAGTATACTTATTACAAAAGCTACCAACAACTTAATAAGACGACCAGTGATTCAACCTTCTTCGAAACACAAGGTATAATACTTCAATTTATTTCGCGTTTTTTAAATGAGCGTGAATTTAAAAGCAGCGCCCCGGATCCGATCGCATCCAAAATCCTGGAGGCGATGCGATACATTCAGATGACCAGGGAAAATCTAACCGTTAGTTACCTGGCTGAACGAGCTAATTTACATCAGGATTATTTTTCAAGACTATTTTTACGGTATGCAGGACAACGGCCGTTAAGTTATATACATGAAAAGCGAATTGAACGTGCTCAATATCTGATTGCCACTACGGATTTGTCCTATGCAGCGATAGCGGAAGAAACAGGGTTTGAAACCTTATCTCATTTTTCAAAGGTCTTTAAAAAGGTCACCAATCTCACGCCAGGGGAGTATAAAAAACAGAATAGAGTATAGTTGATCACTTTACCGATGACACTATTCTTGTGATGAACTGCAAGTATATATATTACTCGTAGGGGATCCTGACAGTAACCGTTGTCATTACATCAGGTTTACTGTTAATTTCCATCGTGCCTTCCAGTATCTCCAAGGGCTTTCTTAACCATGATATAGACCGAGCCTATTTCCAATTGATTTTTCCGAGCCGCGATAAAACATGTTTGATATTCGATCGATCGCAGAAGGAGGGATGCCCGTTCCGTTGTCGATCACATTTATAACGAGCTGTCTGTTTTCAATGCTCAATGCGTAAAAGAACCTCATGAATGGGTGAATTTTGGCCTGCCGCGGGGTACAGATTGCCATGCCTTGCAGAATAAATACGATCGGATATTGCAATTGTGGTTAATACAATTATTTTTACACAACCGATTGCAAAAGCTTTTTGAGGCGATGGGAACGACACGTGGGAAGCTTCCTTCGGGTATTTTTGTGTCTGAATAACTTATAGTCATAATGACTATAAACAACAACTTAACCCAAACCAGTATTATGAGAACGGTATTCTCGTTAGTCATGCTTTTGGCATTCTCTCTGGCAGCAACGGCTCAAAAGTTTGCCACAACTCCCTTAGTAAATCATATCTACACGGCTGATCCCTCCGCGCATGTATTCAATGGCAGGATTTATATATATCCTTCGCATGATATAGAAAGCGGTACAGCAGAAGACGATGAAGGCGGACACTTTGATATGAAAGACTATCACATTCTATCCATGGACGCAATAGGTGGAAAGGTAACGGATCACGGTGTTGCGCTTGATATAAAAGATATTCCCTGGGCCGGCCGCCAGCTGTGGGCACCAGACGCTGCCTATGCAAATAGCAAATACTATCTATACTTCCCTGTAAAAGACAAAAGCGATGTTTTCCGGATTGGTGTTGCTACCAGCGATAAACCGGAAGGACCGTTTGTTGCCGAGAAGCAACCCATTGCCGGCAGCTATAGTATTGACCCGGCTGTATTCCGCGATGACGATGGCTCCTTTTATATGTACTTCGGTGGTATTTGGGGCGGACAACTTCAACGGTGGAATAACAACAAGTATAACGCAGCCGGGCCGTTAAGACGTCCCGAAGAGCAAGCTGTTCTGCCTCGTGTAGCCAAGTTGGCAAAGGATATGAAAAGCTTCGCGGGCGAAGTAAAAGAGATCAAGCTGGTGGATGAGAACGGAAAGACATTCACGGAGAAACAAAACGATAAACGTTTCTTTGAAGCATCATGGGTACACAAGTACAATGGTAAATATTACTTCTCTTATTCAACAGGCGATACACATAATATTTGTTACGCGGTTGGCGATTCTCCCTATGGTCCCTTTACCTATAAAGGTATAGTGCTTAATCCGGTGAAGGGATGGACAAACCATCACTCGATCGTAGAGTTCAAAGGGAAGTGGTATATCTTCTATCACGATGTTGAACTTTCAGGCAAGACTCATCTTCGTAATATCAAAGTAACTGAAATCAAGCACAACGCGGATGGTACAATCCAGCCGGTGAGTGCTTTTGTGGACGAGACGCCCAAGTGATCTGGTCAGAAATTTCCGGGTAACATTTTTTGTTGCCCGGCAAAAGGATTGAAATATATAGTCTTATGTAGAATATATATACGGGCTGGTTGCTGGAGTATGTCTTGGATTTATCCGGCACTGTGCAACCACGCCTGAATTTGTTCCACTTCCGCATTTAGCAATTTTAGTATGGGGGAGATAAGGTCATTCGAAATATTATCTGAAGCAAAGTTCGCAGAGATCTACCAGGCTTTCTGGAAGAAGCTGTATAGCGTAGCCTATAATCACCTGCGAGATAAAGCGCTCGCGCAGGAAATTGTGCAGGATGTATTTGTGAAGTTGTGGTTAAACAGAGATAAAGTCAAGCAGGTAGAGAATGCAGATGCCTACTTGTTAACAGCAATACGGAATAAAATTTATGATCACTTTGATAGTGTTGCCTGCCGCAAGAAACACTACCAACGCGCACTCGAAGATTTTTCAGAAGAACGTAATGCTGTAGACGACATCATTATATTCAACGAGGGGATGAGTGTTATTCTGGATGAGTTGAAAAAAATGCCCGAAAAAACAGAAGCAGTTTTTCGATTGAGCAAATTTCATAAATACTCCAACGATGAAATTGCAGAAAAGACACAGTTGTCCTCCAAAGCAGTAGAGTACCACATCACGCAGGCTATGAAAAAATTACGCACGCGCCTGGCTATGTTTCTCTCGTAGCATTTTTTCTTATTGCTCTTTATTTAAAGAGTACAAACTTTCTATTAAAGAATACAACTCCCTGTTGCATACCCAGTAAAACCTATTTGGCATTTCTGCTTTCAATTCGTTTTTCATAAACATATTTAGGGATACCCGTTACGGCAGCCGTCTTTGTTTTGAGAAGCCGATTTCTCAATCAACCTCTACCTATGAATCACGAAGAATTAGCAGAACTTATTAAACGTTATAGATCCGGAACCGCCACACCTGAAGAGATAGCCTTACTCGATAAAATCTGGTCTGAATCCCAGACAGATACTTCTATTACTTCTGATCATACAGAAGAACAGTTGCAGGAAATCCAGGGGCAGATGTTTTCCGCTATAAAAAATGAGATCCGAAAGAAGGAACGCGCCCGGGCTAAATCGGTTTCTTATATACCATTACTCTATAAAGTTGCTGCATCTATACTGCTTGTTATGGCGGTTTCATTCTGGTGGTATAGTGCATCCAATCGCCTGCATGAAATTCGTACGGGTTTCGGAGAGCAACGCATTGTCATGCTTCCCGATCAATCCAAGGTAATACTCAATGGAAACTCTGTATTACGATATACACCCGGCTGGGATGACAATACTTCCAGAGAAGTATGGATTGAAGGTGAAGGCTTTTTCTCGGTAATCCACACAAAGAATCATCAGAAATTTATAGTGCATGGCGTTAACCAACTCAACGTTGAAGTATTAGGAACGAAGTTCAATGTAAACACGCGCCATTGCTCCTCTGAAGTGATGCTCACCGAAGGAAAAGTAAAGCTTGAACTTGCGGGAGCCGATAATAAACAACCACTTTTTTTGAAGCCGGGTGAACTGGCCACGGTAACCGATAAGGAGTTGTCTTCACAGAGCGTGAATAAGCAACGCTATACATCGTGGCTCGAAAATAAACTGTTTTTTGAACGCACACCGCTGCGTGATATATCCGGTATATTAAAAGACACCTATGGTCTGAAAGTTACATTTTCAGATCCTTCTCTGGAGACCAGAGAACTCTCTGGAGAAATATCAGCCGCTTCGGTAGACGAGATATTATACGCCATTGGAGAAACCCTGGATCTCACAATTGAGAAAAAGGGACAACAGGTCACGATAACACCAAAACACCAGTAGTATATCTATTGAATAACTAAACAACCCAAACCATGATGAGACACTACTTTATTAACCGTTACTTAAGATGGTGCTGTCTTAGTATAGCACTTCTAAGTTCTGCACACGTGATGAATGCCCAGGGACATTTGTACGCTGACGCGAAAAGAACAAATAGTCTTTCTCCCCAGGCAAAGCGCTCTTTGCACGAAGTACTTTCGGAAATCCAGGCGCATTTTAAAGTCTCTTTTGTATATGAGTCAACCGTGATTGATGGCAAGGAGATAGTCGGTAAAATTACATATAGCAACAATCTTGAAAAGACGCTAAGTGCCGTGTTGGCACCTGTTGGATTAAAGTATAGGAAGATCAACAAATCTACATACTCCATTGTGCCCACTTCCACTTCGCCAGGTATCCGAAAAGAAACGGATACAGTGAAGACCAACAGCAGTGATAGTGACCTTGTTCTGGAAGCTTATACAGAACAAACCCGTAATTCAAATCCGGATACAGATATAGCTATACTTGTTAACGGTCGTGTAACCGATGAGAACGACAGCGCTATACCGGGAGCCAATATCCTGATAAAGGGAACAGCTGTAGGAACTACAACGGACACCGATGGCAGGTTTTCGCTCGAAGTTCCCGATGCTGCTGCTATACTGGTGGTAAGCTTTATCGGTTTTGTATCACAGGAAATTGTAGTCGGTAATCAAACGAACATCGCTATAGCTTTGAAACCCGATGTTCAGCAACTGGGTGAAGTTGTTGTTGTGGGTTATGGTACACAAAAGAAAGCATCGTTAACCGGGGCTATATCATCTGTCTCTGCGAAAGAGATCAGTGCGCAACCCGTAGTAAACGTAGGGCAGGCTCTGCAAGGTCGTATAGCCGGTGTTTCCGTTACCAACAATGGTGCACCGGGTGAAGCTCCGATCATTCGCGTAAGAGGTGTAGGTACCATTAACAACGCCAATCCTTTATTTGTGGTAGATGGATTTCCAACATCCGATCTGAATAGTTTTAACCCGAAGGATATAGAGTCAGTAGATGTATTGAAAGATGCAAGCGCTGCTGCGATCTATGGTTCCAGGGCATCCAACGGTGTTGTGTTGATTACAACCAAAAGCGGATCACTCAATAAAAAGCTCACGGTAAATTTTGATAGTTACTACGGAGTAGAGCAGGCGTGGCGAAAGCTGGATTTGCTGAACACAAATCAATATATAGACTTCGCTACAGAATTAATGACCAATGCAGATATCTATAAGAATGAAACCAACGGCAGCGATCCGGATGTAGTGGTTGGCTCGGGTGTGCCTGACAGAATTGAGTTGGGAGGATTGGATCAACCCATCAACTCACAGACCTCGCAGACCTTCAGACAAACCAACACCGACTGGCAGGATGAGATGTTCCGAACTGGCCGCATTCAGCAGCATAAAGTAGAATTATCAGGAGGCTCCGCGGCATCAAAAATGTTTGCATCCTTCGGCTACTTCGAACAGGAAGGTATTATGCTGGGTACAGGCTATCAACGCGGTGATGTGAGATTAAATACAGATCACAACGTGTCGAAGCGAGTAAAGGTGGGTCAGAATTTTTATGTCGCTTATGACGAGCGTAAAGTAGAACAGCAGTCGGGTGGAAGAACGCAGCTGCAGCACATGTTCAGAAGCTCGCCTTATTTCCCGGTATATAATCCGGATAACTTCGGTGGATTTTTTGGTGCGCAGAGTGTAGATGGTTCCGATCCGGAAAACCCCGTAAGAATTGCTTTACAGGATCAGCAAAATCAACAACGATTAAAGATCCTGGGTAATGCGTATGTAGATGTGAAGATATTCGATTTCCTGACGTACCGCTTCAAGGCAGGTGTTGACTATGTTGCGTATACACAGCGAAGTCACTCGGCAGCTTATAATACAGGAGGATATTCAAACCGCGCAGCAGCATTGGTAAATCAGAATCGCCAGGACTTTACATCTGTACTTCTTACTAACCAGTTAACATTCGATAAAAGTTTTGGAAAGCATTCCATCAATGCAACGGTGGTTGCCGAGCAACAGACTAACAAATTCTCACAGATTACAGGAGCCGGAGAGAATGCGATCTCGAATGATATATATCAACCCGTTGGCTTATCGAAAATAAGTTTTAACGGAGATAAGTCGGAGTCTGCGTTGATCTCCTATATCGGAAGAGTAAACTATGAATATGCAGGTAAATATTTACTCGGTGCTTCGTTCAGACGCGATGGATCTTCACGCTTCAGTCCTGCGAACCGCTGGGGTAACTTTCCAGCTGTGTCTGCCGGCTGGCGCATCAGTGAAGAACCATTCCTGGTGAACAATGATATCGTAAGTGATCTTAAACTTCGTGCCAGCTATGGCGTGACCGGTAATAATAGCAGTGGAGACTATGCATGGATATCCACTATATCCAGCAACCAGATCTATCAAATCGGAGGCGCTGCTGTAACCGGGTATACAATCCGCGCACTTGCTAACTCCAATCTCACGTGGGAGTCAACCTATATGACAAATATAGGTTTGGATATGGGCGTACTCAATAATCAATTGACCTTGTCAGTTGAGTACTTCAACAACAAAACAAAAGACATGATTATATCACGCCCGATTCCGTTGTCCTTCGGCTATGATGTAAATCCGTTTGACAACGTTGGTGAAGTTGAGAACAAAGGTGTTGAAGTTGAACTCGGTTATGAGAAGTCATCCGGTAATTTAACCTTCGGTGTTTCCGGAAATATATCCTTCATCAAAAATGAAGTGCTGAGCCTGGGTGAGAAAGGTACCACCATCGCGCAAGGCGATTGGTATGGCGATAACCTCACGCTCACAAAAGTGGGAGAGCCTATAGGCTATTTCAACGGCTATGTAGTGGATGGTATATTTCAGGAAGGAGAAGCTCACCCGATGCAACCCAATGCAAGAGCCGGAGATATTCGCTTTAAGGACGTTACCGGTGATGGTATACTGAACGCTGAGGATAAAATGAATGTTGGGCACTTCCTTCCCGATTTTTCGTACGGTGTAAATTTCTCTGCCAACTGGAAAGGATTTGATGCTGCACTCTTTTTACAAGGCGTTTCCGGAAATGAAATATATAGTATCGTAAAGTATGATCTGGAAGGTATGACCAGGTTGTTCAATGCAGGAACAGCAGTGTTAGACCGATGGACTCCCGAAAACCCCAATACAAATGTACCAAGAGCTATATCCGGTGACCCGAATCAGAATGCAAGAGCTTCCGATCGCTTTGTAGAGAACGGTTCGTATTTCAGAATCAAGAACCTGACACTGGGGTATAATTTTTCATCTCCCGGTTCTTTCACAGCCGGAGCTGTAACAAGACTAAGAATATATACCACCATGCAAAACCTGCTCACCATTACAAAGTATAAGAGCGGTTACGATCCTGAGATTGGTAACCGGAACCTGAGCACCAACGGTCTGACAGCCGGAATTGACTACGGCCAGTTTCCGCAGGCAAGAAGCATTGTAGTCGGAATACAAGTAGGGTTTTAAAATCGGTTTTCATTTGATCCATTAATAAGCATTACAATGAAAAGAAAATTAATACTATCACTGATCGGGACATTGGCGTTCGCGTTTTCGTGTAACGACAGTATACTGGACAAGAGTAATCCCAATGAATTCACACCGGATTCATTCTACAAAAATGGTGATCAGATCGTAGGCGGTGTAAATGCAGTTTACTCAAGCCTGCAAAGCCTTGATCTTTTTTGCCGCGAGTATTTCTTCCTGCACGACATGCGCGGTGATGATGTAGCATCGGGCGGTGGCCAGCTTGAAACACATCGTGGACAATTACTGACCGGAACACACGATGCATCCAACGGAGTGCTCATGCAGGTTTGGCGCGGATGGTATAGACTTATTCATCAAGCCAACCAGGTAATTGATAACGCACCGAAGGCTACTGAAAATGTTACCGAAGAATTGAAATTACGTGTGGTAGGTGAAGCCAAATTTTTGAGAGCATTGGCTTACTTCGATCTTGTAACGGTATGGGGCGGAGTGCCTTTAATGGAAACCTACGCGAAAGCAATCGGTGAAGATAAACCTCGTGCATCCGTAGAACAAGTATATACCCTGATCATCTCTGATCTGGAGAACGCTATAGCAAACCTTCCGGTGAAGTCAGCATACAATGCCAGCAACGTAGGAAGGGCTAATAAGGAAGCTGCTCAGAATCTGCTGGCCCGGGTATATATGCAGCGAGGACAGTATAATTTGGCTGAACCGCTCTTAGAGTCCATCATCACAGGTGGGGCCTTTGATAGCTGGGTAGATGTATCATACATCGAGAACTTCAGAGAGGAAAATGAGTTCAATGCCGAGTCACTGTTCGAAGTTGCTTTCACAGAAGCCAACGGTGGGTCTAGCTGGGATGCTTCCGGACAAGGAACGAGCACCGAAGTTACGTTCCGTGGACAAGAGTACGGACCGAACGCATGGCGAAACCTGATTCCATCAACCTCTTTAATGGAAGAGTATGAGAAAGTAGCAGACGGTGATCCGAAGGATGACCCCCGCTATAATTACTCTTTCTATTTCATAGGTGATAAATACTCGAACGATACCAAAGTGCTTGAAAACTGGGGCTGGAAAAAGTATCAGAAAATATACAAGGCCGATAATGAAGATCAACGATCAGGCATCAACATGCGGGTTATGCGGTATGCTGAAGTGTTGCTGAACATGGCTGAAGTTCAGAATGCCCTGGGTAATGATGCCGATGCTATAGCGTACCTCAACGAAGTGAGATCACGAGAAGGTGTTGAAATGCCGCCATACCCAACGGCCAATTACCCGGTGAATACGCCTGCAGAAGTTTTCAGGGCAATTATTCATGAGCGAAGAGTTGAACTGGCAGGCGAGCAGATCCGGAACAGAGATATACTTCGCTGGCGCGCGCTTGGAAAATTACCCTCAGAGCCGCTCGCATATTATTCGGAAAAACATGCATTGGCTCCTATACCGCAGCAGGAAATTAACAGTAATGCTGTGTTAACGGAGGCCGACCAAAACCCCGGTTGGTAGTCTGTTGCCAAGTCAGTTATAGTCATGGAAAGGAGCGAGTTTTTTCTCGCTCCTTTTCGTGTTAAAGTCAATTGAATATATACCCTAGCGTATGATGCCTGTAGAGAAAATATGTAAGACAATGAGCGTTTTGAATGGCGCTTGTATTCGCCTGCTTGCTATAGCAATGCTTGGTTTCCTATTGATAACTTGTAGTCGACAGGAAGAGAAAACATTATTTCAATTGCTGTCATCATCGGATACCGGTATCACTTTTAATAACCGGCTTACCGAAACCGATAGTTTCAATGTGCTAAGTTTTGAATATATCTACAACGGTGCAGGGGTAGGTGTTGGCGATGTAAACAACGATGGACTGACGGATATATTCTTTGCCGGTAATATGGTGCCGAGTACGCTATACCTGAATAAAGGTAATTTCGAATTTGACGATATCAGCGAAAGCGCTTCTATAAAAACCAACGTATGGTGTACAGGCGTGTCCATGGTTGATATAAACCAGGATGGATTACTCGATGTATATATATCTACGATTCAGCCTCATGCCAGCAAGGCAGCTGTGCCGAATCTTTTATACCTCAACAAAGGTGTCAACCAGGAAGGCATTCCGGTATTTGAAGAAGTTGCAGCCAAAGTAGGACTGGCTGATTCGAGCTATGCAACGCAGGCCGCTTTCCTCGATTACGATCTGGATGGCGATCTCGACATGTATATGTTAACCAACGCGCTTGAGTCGTATAACCGAAACCAGATCATGGGACTGCGGAACGATGGTACCGGAAAGAGTGTCGATAAGTTCTATCGCAATGAAGGAGTGGTGAATGGTTTACCCGTTTTTAAAGATATATCCCGCGAGGTTGGTGTACAGGCTGAAGGGTGGGGACTCGGCATTGTAGTGAACGATATTAACCGCGATGGCTATCCAGACCTATATATCGCGAATGATTTCATGTCTAACGATCATCTATATATCAATACAGGTGATGGTAAGTTTGTTAATAACATAGGGGCAATGCTCAAGCACCAGGAGCAGAACGGAATGGGCATCGATATAGCCGACATCAACAACGATGCATTAAATGACATCGTGGTGTTGGATATGTTGCCCGATGACAACCTGCGTCAAAAAACAATGTTCTCAACAGTCGGCTACGATCGCTTCCGCCTTTTTCGTGAGAAGGGATACGAGTATCAATACATCCGGAATGTACTGCAGCTTAACAACGGCAACAACTCGTTCAGTGATATCGGATATTTATCCGGTATATATGCAACCGACTGGAGCTGGAGCAGCTTGTTTGCTGATTTCGACAACGATGGTTATCGCGATCTGTTTGTGGGCAACGGGTATCGCAAGGATGTTACCGATCAGGATTTTATTGCATACGGTAAAGAGCTTGCCATGTTCAGCACCGACAGAAACAGAATGAAACACATTCGCGAAGAAGTGGAAAAGTTACCCGGTGTGCGAAAGCCTAATTTCCTCTTTCGTAACAATGGCGATCTGACATTTACCGATAAGGCTAAAGCATGGGGGCTCGATCAACCATCGTATTCCAATGGTGCTGCTTATGCTGACCTGGATAATGATGGGGATCTTGACCTGGTTACCAACAACATTAACGATGAAGCATTTGTTTATCGCAATGATCTCATCACCGACAAGGCGAAAAGTGATTATCATTATCTGAGAATCAAACTGCAGGGAGAAAAAGGCAACCTGGCAGGGTATGGAACAACGATAACCCTATACGCAAATGGAGCGGTGCATTATGCCGAACATCAGACTATACGCGGTTATAAATCTACAGTCGAGAACATCGAGCACATTGGTCTTGGTAAAGTACCTTCGGGTAAAGTTGATTCCATTAAAATAACGTGGGCAGGAGGGAAGCGTCAGATCTTGCGGAATGTTCCCGTCAACCAGGTCATCACGGTGAAGCAGCGCGATGCCGTTGCAACGCGCGAGCAGCGTGCTCCTTTGGTAACTATAGTAACGGAGTCTCATAAGGCCGTAGGGATACACTATCAACATCGGGAGGACGAATTTGTTGATTTTCTGGAAGGTCAGTTTTTGTTGCCGCACAAGCATTCACAGGACGGACCCGGTATAACCGTAGGGGATGTTGATGGTGATGGGCTTGATGATTTTATACTGGGAGGATCGGCCGGAAAACGCGCTAAAATATACCTGCAGCAGCAGAATGGTTCATTCAAAACGGACTCTCTTCAGGTAAAAGTAGCAGAAGACGTGGGTATACTTCTTTTTGATGCAGACAATGATGGAGACGAGGATTTATACTGTGTTAGCGGAAGCTCTGAATTTAAACACGACAAAGTAAATTACCAGGATCGGTTCTACAGAAATTCAGGCAAAGGTAAATTCGTGTATGAAGCAAACGCTTTACCAGAACTTACCAGCAGCGGAAGTTGTGTAGTAGCAAATGACTTTGATCGTGATGGAGATCTCGACCTCTTTGTAGGAGGAAGAGTTGTTCCCATGCGCTATCCGGAAACACCGGACAGTTATCTTCTGGTCAATACAGGCGATGGTAAATTTGAGAATAAGACATCAATATTCTCTTCAGAACTTGGCAACGTTGGTATGGTAACTTCGGCAATTTGGTCTGATGTAAACAATGATGACTGGACCGATTTGATCGTGGTGGGAGAGTGGATGCCAATAACTTTTTTTATCAACGAAAAAGGTAAATCATTTACACCTGTAACATTGGAGAACTCGGCCGGATGGTGGAACAGTATATCCGGTGGCGACTTTGATAACGATGGTGATATAGACTATATAGCGGGCAACCTCGGACGTAATTCAATCTATAAAGCTTCTGTTGAAGAACCCGTAACGGTATATGCAAAAGACTTTGATAACAACGGATCCGTTGATCCAATTCATTGCCGGTATACCCAGGGAAAGGAATACCCGGTGCACCCGCGTGAAGCACTTACCGGCCAGATTCCAGGTCTGCGCGGTGTTGCAACCCGTTATTCGCTATATGGCGGCATGGGTATACGTGATCTATTCTCCAACGAGAAACTTCAGAATGCGATGGTGTTGAAAAGTACGATGCTGTCATCGGTATATATTCAAAACAACGGGAGTCATAAATTCGAAGTAAAACCGCTGCCATCGGAAGCGCAGTTTACACCCATGTTTGGCACGCTGATAACAGACCTGGATGAAGATGGTAATCTGGATATACTCTCCGTTGGTAATTCGTATGCATGCGAAGTCTTATCCGGTTATTATGATGCAGGCATCGGTAATTATCTCCGGGGCGATGGTAAAGGGAATTTTAAAGCAGTTCCCGTTACACAATCCGGTTTTTTTGTTGATGGCGATGCGAAAGCTATAGCGAGGTTGATCTCAACTGAGGGAAGAGAATTATTCCTCGTTACCCAAAACAGGGATAGCCTTAAAGTATTCAGGAAGCCCGCCATAAGTGCAGGTGAGTCGGTTGTCCGACCAAAACCAGGCGATGAATATGCTATCGTTGAACTTGCCAATGGAAAAAAGAGGAAGGAAGAGCTATATATAGGGAGTGGGTATCTTTCATCTTCGGGCAGGGCTTTCGTTAAAAATAGAACTGTCTCAAAGGTGACAACCTCCGGGAGAAGTAAGTGAAAAGCGTGATCATTTGAACGAACACTGAAAATATCATGAAAAAAATTACAGGCATCGGATGTATACTTCTCTGCTGCCTGATTATTTCCTGCGGAAAGGAAGATGCTTCTCATGAAGAGATGTTGAATATCCTGAAACAGTTACAGACAGACTATAGTCGCTTTGATAATTACTATGCTTCGGAAGCGCATGTGCGTTACTATGATTCATTGATCAACGCATCGGGCAGTGCTCAGGATATTATGTTCCTTACGCACAGCAAAGCGAGGGCATTAATTGCCTTGGGACGTGAAGATGAAGCTGTGCAGATTCTCGAACCACAAGTCCGAAAGATCAACGCTGAAAATATTCAGGGCATGGATCGCATGAAAGTACTTTTGGCACTGGCGTATCTGCGCGGTGGCGAAAGAATGAATTGTATCCGCAATCATTCTGCGGAGACATGCATCCTGCCCATTCAAGGCAGCGGCATTCATACATTGCCGGACGGTTCGCGTAATGCCGCGCGTATCTATGAAGAATTACTCCGAGACAATCCGCAGAACCTGGAATACCGTTGGCTTGTTAATATAGCCTATATGACGCTTGGCGAATATCCTGACGGTGTTCCTCCATCCATGGTAGTTCCGGGGCTCGATGTCTCAACGGCACAGATTGACTCCTGCATTTCCATAAAACCGTTTCAGGATATAGCGTCTCCGCTTTCACTGGATATAAATAACATGGCCGGTGGATGCATCATTGATGATTTTGATAATGATGAATTACTGGACATCGTAACATCCGCGTGGGGTATAGATGAGTCAATGCACTACTTCCGGAATAATGGTGATGGTACTTTTACAGACCGATCCGAGCAGACAAGATTAGATCAATTAACCGGTGGTTTGAACCTGATGCAGATGGACTATAATAACGATGGCTTCAAAGATATTTTTGTTTTGCGGGGCGCGTGGCTTCGCGGTAACTATGGCAAACAACCTAATTCTCTTCTTAAAAATAATGGTGATGGTACATTTATCGATGTTACGATCGAGAGCGGTATAATATCGTTTCACCCAACACAAACAGCAACGTGGAACGACTTCAACAACGATGGCTGGTTAGATGTATTCATCGGCAACGAATCGTGGGAAGGTAATGCAAGCTCCGGCTCACATCCGGCAGAATTGTTTTTGAGCAATCAGGACGGAACATTTACCAATGCAGCTGCACAGTCTTGTGTTGACGTAATCGGGTTTGTAAAAGGCGTTACATCAGGCGACTATAACAACGATGGTTGGAAAGATATATTTGTAACCTCACTATCCGGTGAGCGCTTTCTGCTAAAGAACAAAGGCGCATCCGGAAATATACCCTTGTTTGAAGATGTGACTAAACAAGCCGGTGTTGCTGCTGACAGCGTAAGCAGAACATTTCCTACCTGGTTCTGGGACTATAACAACGATGGGTGGCTCGATCTCTTCGTAGGAGATTTTACATTCGATATGCCAATCGCTTCCTATTCAGCCGCTGAAGCATTACATATTTCAACAGGCACTTCCGGTGCGAGTATAGTATATAGGAACAACCGGGACGGAACGTTCACCAACGTTTCGAAAGAAACAGGACTGGCGAAAAAAGCATTCGCGATGGGCGCTAACTTTGGTGATATAGATAATGACGGATACCTTGATATGTATTTAGGTACCGGTAATCCTGAACTCGAATCGATCGTGCCGAATAAGCTCTTTAAAAATATAGGCGGAAAAAGATTTGTGGATGTTACGGCACCTGCACGTGTAGGACACCTTCAGAAAGGACACGCCATTTCATTTGGCGATGTAGATAACGATGGTGATCAGGATATATATATCGAGCTGGGCGGTGCGTATAAAGGCGATGCATTTCATAATGCTTTCTATGCTAACCCCAACCAGGATGAACGAAACCGTTGGATCGTCCTTGATCTGGTAGGTACAAAATCAAATCGTAGTGCAATTGGCACGCGCATCAAAATTACGGTTACTGAAAATGGAGTAAAGCGGAGTATATATCGCGATGTTAATTCAGGCGGAAGCTTCGGTGCTTCTCCGCTCCGAAGAGAAATTGGCATTGGTCGAGCAACGAAGATTGATGAAATAGAAATTCAATGGCATCCGGGCAACAAGCAGATTTGCCGGAATATTGAACCGAATCATTTTCTCCGTATTGTTGAAGGTAAAGATGCAATAGAATATATACCTTCCAAAGAGTTTCAATTTAATTCCGGTCATTCACATCAGCATTCATATCGGGTATTTGATACTTCAAATCCAACTCCGGAAATTCCGCTTTGTGAATAAGGGTCGGTATATTTTGCCTGGTATCAGAACGATTGATGTAAAATAAACTGGTCGACATCTTAAATGTCGACTAGTCATTTCTCTGGTGAGTAACGTTACTTCTTAGCCTTGGCTACCAGAAATTGGTTAACGTCCAGCCAGTGTATAAATGCATCAAACCAGCGATTACTTGTCCGGCCGGGATTTCCAAGTCCGAAGCCGTGTCCGCCATTCTGGTATAAATGAAACTCCACAGGGCGCCCCGCCTTATACCACGAATCAATGACACCAAATTGTCCGCGGAAAAGGAAGTCATCGGTAGCTATAACACTGAACATAGGCGGAGCATTCTTGGGTACATCTACCGGCCCCATACCGCCATATATAGGACCGATGAAGTGCAGTTTCATAGTCTTCGAGTTAAGTGTACAATGCATCGTAAGACCAGCGCCTGCTGAAAAACCGATCATGCCTAATCGCGCTGTATCAACTCCCCATTCGGAAGCTCGCTTCACAATCATTGCATAGGCGGCCTCTGCATCCTGAAGCTGATTCGATAAATCCATACGTGGCGGACTCGCGGGAGCCGCTTCTTTTTTACCATCGTTGGAAGGTGGTGTAGCAGCAGCGAAAGTTCTGTTCATTGATTCCTTGAAACCGTCCAATGACTCCGGCGTTGGAAAGAGTCTATACTTGAGTACGAACGCAGCGATACCCTGATCCGCAAGCGCCTGTGCTACTTCCCAGCCTTCATTACCCAACGACAGCCATCGGAAGCCACCACCGGGTGCTACAATAACAGCTGCGCCATTGGCCTTTCCTGGTTTGGGCAGGAAAGGCGTAAGGGTAGCTTTGGTAATGTTTCGAGCCATCGGGTCGCCCCATTGACGAAACCACGTTTCCTGTGCAGGTTGTCCCTGAACACCACCGGTGCCGAGCGGTATAGCGTTAGGTTCAGCAGGCGTTGCCAGCGGATATATAGTGCCGTCCTGCGCCATAGCAAACGTAGTGATGGCGAATAAAGCGATCAGCATGACAATTTTAGTCAGCTTATGTAATGTGTTGTGCATGGTAAGATTGGGTTTGGGTATATATGATTTAAAATTGGGTATATATGATTTGAAATAATATTACTTACGTATAGAGCATATATATAGTCCGATGGTGATTCGACTTAACACTGGTTACCTGAACAGCAGCTGCGAAAAGTTATACAGGTTATTCCGCCATACCGGCCATGTGTGTCCTCCCGGATATTCGCTATAGGTATATTTTATGCCCAGCTCATCGAACTTGCTGCACATCGCTTTACAGTTGTTATAGGCAATGTCTTCTTTGCCGCCCATCGCGATCCAAAAGGTTTTCACATTCGTGTTGATGGAAGTAGCGTTGTCTTTCATGTAATCATATTGTGGTTGAGACAAGTTTGGTTGATTGGCAAACCATCCTGAACTGAATACACCGAGGTATGAAAACAGGTTTGTGTTTCGAACACCGGCATGCAAAGTTTGTAGTCCGCCCATGGAAAGACCTGCGAGCGCTCTTTTTTTCTGTTCCGTTTCTGCACGATAATTTTTCTCAACAAACGGAATAGCAACCTGCTTTAATTCATCTTCGAACATGCGCAGCGATTGCTCTCCGAAATTAGCGATACCACCGGTGCCGAGATTACCATCCATCATCACAATGAGCATTGGCTTTGCTTTCTTTTCAGCGATGAGGTTATCCAGGATGAGATCAGTTTTGCCTTGCGTTGCCCAACCCGTTTCGTCTTCGCCACCACCATGAAGTATATATAGCACCGGGTATTTTTCGGTGGTGTGGTCGTACCCGGGAGGAGTATATATATACATCCTGCGCCAGGAACCGGTTACCGTGGAGTAATATCGCCTGGTATGTATATTACCGTGAGGCACGTCTTTCACAGCGTAATAGTCATCACCGGCAAAAGGCATTTCGAGTCCGCTCGCCATCCGGCCCATTCCATAAAATGTCTGGCTCGAAGGA
Organism: uncultured Chitinophaga sp.; assembly: GCA_902168205.1. Classification (GTDB taxonomy): domain Bacteria; phylum Bacteroidota; class Bacteroidia; order Cytophagales; family Cyclobacteriaceae; genus Ohtaekwangia; species Ohtaekwangia kribbensis. The sequence goes on from CABHOK010000005.1 coordinate 82,327, forward strand.
TCAGCCACAGCCACGCCATCAATCAACAGCGAGTAATAATGGAATCCTTCCGAGATCGAGTCGGTTGTAACTTCCCAAAAATCATTGGCATCTTTTACCAGGTCATATTTTTTTCCAAGATCGATCTGCACCTTCCTGGCGTCTGGTGCCTTGAGTCGAAACAACACGCGACTGCCCGGAAGTATACGCGGATATTTTGCAGATCGTACATTGGTAGTGGCAGCTGTTCCCAACACGGTATATTTCTCGAATGACTGCGGATCAGGCGTTTTGAAAAGCAACTGCGAAAACATGTATAGATCGTTTTTCCAAACCTTGAAGTCATGTCCGCCAGGCTCAACGTAAAAGATGTGCGGTATATTTATAGCCTTTGCATAGTCATGCGTGCGCTGGCTGAAGAGCATCAGGTTATCATCAATTCCACAGGAGATCCATAGGAGCTTCAATTGTGCCTTCGCTTTATTGGGAACAGGGAAGAGAGCTTCCGGAACTTTCGTATTGGGCGCAGAAGAGAAACCACCTACCCACGCGAACGTGTCGAGGTTGCCTAGACCAAAGTTAAGCGATTGTCCACCGCCCATAGAGAGGCCGGCAATAGCACGATGCTCCCGGTCTTTCAGTACAGCATACTTCTTTTCCACGAATGGAATCAAGTCGTGCAGCAAGTCTTTTTCAAAGGTTGAAAACGCTTTTACCTTCGCGCTGTCAAAAACATTCCCGACTGCACGATCATCTTTCATCGCACGTCCGTTGGGCAGCACAACGATCATGGGAGCTAGTTTATTGGCTGCATATAGGTTGTCCAGAATGACTTGTGGAGCTCCGCCCTTTAACCATTCTTTTTCATCGCCACCTATACCATGTAACAGGTATAGCACCGGGTACTTTTTCTTTTTGCTATAGCCGGGTGGTGTATATACCAGGGCTTTTCGCGAAGCACCTACAGTTGTTGAGGGATACGATATCGAATCAATTCTACCCTGTGCAGTTTGATGCTGCGGAACATCAAAACCATCGGGTGCCCGCAAAGCCTGCTGTTGTGCGCTGACTCGCGTGAACATGATGGGTAACAGAAAAATCAGAAGCGTGATTTTTTTCATAACATTTTATTGGGTTGGTGTTTTGTTGAGTTCATTCCAGATTCAGACTTCATCGTTGTGTGGCATCACAAATTCGATTTCGGTTGCATCAAGAATTTGAAAATAAAGTGTTGTAAATACAATTAAACAACGACCAGTTATCTGAACTGCCTGAGAGCGGTGGTGAGCGGTTGGAACCAGCCTATTTTAATAAGCGGGTAAATTCTGCTTTTGCAAACGTGTGCAAAATTCATCGGTGGCTTTAATTGGAAGTTCCAGCTTTTAGGATTCTCCAACTTCGATCCTTAAATGTCGGTTGAACACTTAATAAACTGACGGTCGATCTGAGCAAAACATCACCAAACTAACAACTCTATGAGAAAACTTTATGCACTATTAATGAGCATGCTTTCACTGGCATGTACGGATGCGTGGGCGGGGAGTGGTGGACTTTATTTCACGAACCTTCAACAGCAAACTATCAAGGGGCAAGTACTCGATGAAACCAGTACACCACTGCCCGGAGTAAATGTGCTGGTGCGTGGCTCAACTGGGGGCACTGTCACAGATGCTGATGGAAATTTTTCTTTGACCAGCGTAAGCAGCGATGATGTCCTGGTGTTCTCGTTCATTGGGTACAAATCAAAAGAAGTAAATGTCAATGGACAGACGGTTATCAGCGTCACGCTCGAAGCGGATGTTGTTTCCCTGAATGAAGTCGTAGTCACAGCACTGGGCGTTCAGAAGGAATCCAAGAAGCTGGGGTATGCCGTAACATCGGTAAAAACAGATGAGCTTCTCAATAACAGAACAACCAATGTAATGGAGTCGCTCGAAGGTAAAGTTGCTGGCTTGAACATCACGCCTCCTGCTGCCGGTGCAGGTTCGAGTATGCAGATACGCCTGCGCGGACAAGCTGCTTTTGCCGGTGCGAACAATGCACCGCTCATCGTGATCAACGGATTGCCGATCGATCAGGGCGCGCGAGGTGCCAATGGAAATGGAGCAGTAAACCAGCGCGATCGCGGTGACAACCTGCAAAACATAAATCCCGATGACATAGAAAGTATGACGGTGTTGAAAGGTTCAACCGCTGCTGCTATATATGGTGCGCGTGCTGCGAATGGTGCTATTATCATTACCACAAAATCAGGAAGCAAAGACCAGGGTATAGGTGTGGATTATACTTCAAGCTATACCAGTTCGCACGCGCTTAATTTTCTGGGTGAGATTACGCAAACCGAATACGGTATGGGAAGAGGTGGCGTAAGACCACAGACACAAGGTGAAGCACAGTCGAATGGTCAATTTGGTTTTGGTGAGCGACTGGATGGAAAGCCCACTATAAATTTTGATGGTGTGATGCGTCCTTATTCGGCATACGAAGACCGGCTGTTTGATTTTCTTCAGACCGGATCGAATTGGACTAACACATTAGGGATTTCAGGTGGCGGACCCAATGGAAGTTTCCGGATGTCTTTCTCCAATACAGATGCGAAAGGTATCGTGCCAACCAATGAGTATAAAAAGAGAATTTTCAATGTTGGTATCAATCATAATCTATCCAGCAAACTTAGTGTACAATTGAATGTAAACTATGCTTCCGAAGAGAACATCAATCCACCCCAGATCGGAACGCAAGGTGACGGAGCCATTAACTTCTTCGGAAGGATGTCTATATCTACACCGCTCAGCGCTTTTGACGAGAGTGCCATCAACCCGGCTACCAATGCTGAATATCGTACAAATGGATTTCTGGGAACGATAAACAATCCATACTTCCAGATCAAAAGACGTCAGTTCTTTAATGACGACAGAAATCGCCTGTTGGCAACAGCAACACTACGTTACAAGCTCACCGACTGGCTATATATACAGGGCAGGTATAACTATGATCGCGGCTCGAGCTTCATGGAGTGGAATCAATTGAATGGTTCAGGAGCCACATCGACCCTTGATGAGTTCGGCAAGTACAGAGGCCGCTATGATATTCAGCAAGACGAAACTCAGGATATCAACGCAGACTTTCTCATTGGTGGTAACAAAGAATTTGGAAAATTCTCGGTCGATGCGAGCTTCGGTGGTAACACCTGGAGAACACGATTCCAGCAACATTCGCAGTACTCACGAAGCTTTACGGTGCCCGATCTATATGCATTGAAGAATGGAACGATCACCTGGCTCAATGAACCCGACCCACTGCTGCAGGGTTTCTCACCCTATAACTTTAGCAAGTCGCGTATCAACTCACTCTATGGCTGGGCTGAATTCGGATACAACGGATTAGTATATATCAACTTCACCGGACGAAAAGACTGGTTCTCGGTATTGAACCCGGACGACAACAGTGTGTTTTATCCATCGGTATCAGGAAGTCTCATTTTCTCGGAATTGTTAGGCGATCAGAACTGGCTCTCTTACGGTAAACTCCGCGCATCGTGGGCGGAAGTAGGAAGTGCCAATGGCGTAAATCCGTACGATGGTGTACTGAACTATATTATCAATCCGCCTTTTAACGGACAGACTACAGCGGGTATATCGGGTACGCTAGCACCGAATCCAACGCTAAGACCTTTCACAGTAGAAGAGAAAGAGATTGGCGTTGAGATGAGACTGTTTAACAACAGGTTGTTGTTGGATATAGGAGCGTTTGATAAAGTTACAACGGACCAGATACTGGAAGTTGCTATATCAAGTGCATCAGGCTATAACAACACCAAACAGAATAAGGCCTCCCTGCAAAACCGTGGTTTGGAAACGCTGATCGAAGGAACACCTATCCAGACGCAGGATTTCAGTTGGACAACTTCCTGGAATAATGCTTACCTGAAGACAGAAGTACTGGATGTTGGAAACGCCAGCGGTACATTGTTAGTACTATATTTCAATGGAACCGGAAATGAATTCCTCGGTGAGCTAAGATATACCGAAGGGATGGCCATGAACCAACTATATACCCGAACGTATCGCAGAAATGCAAACGGGCAAGTCGTTGTTGATAATAACGGAAGACTGCTTGAGACAACCAGCGCAACACCTGGTGCCGAAAAGACAAACGGCTTTCTCCCGGTCGGCAGCTCTATTCCAAAACATGTAGGGGGGTGGAACAACACCTTCCGCTATAAGAACCTCTCACTGGGTATTCACATCGACTACAAGTTCGGAGGCACCGTGTTGTCGTCAACGCATTTGAATATGCTGAGACAGGGACATTCCAAGCTTTCGCTTGAAGGCCGGAGAGAAGGAGAGAACGGTATAGTATATCCTGCGGTATATGAAAATTCGGGCGAAGCCAATACAACGGTTGTTACCGATCTTCAAGGCTTCTATGCGGATTATCGCAACAAACAGATCGGCGATCCCTTTACCTTCAAATCTGATTTTGTAAAGCTTCGGAATATTTCAGTGTCTTACAACTTTACGAGTGCGCTGCGTAAAATTCCTGCCATGAGTTTCATTAAAGGACTTACGCTCACAGCAGGGTGCCGAAATGTAGCCATACTCTATAAAGATCTGCCGGGCCTCGATCCGGAATCGGTTCAGTCTTCCGGTGATTTCCGCGCCGGTTACGAAAACACAGCGCTTCCTACAACGCGCAACTATAACCTTACCTTAAACGCCAGATTTTAATACTATGAAAATCATAAAGTATAGTATATTTTTCAGCGCAGCACTTTTGTTCGCTACAGGATGCGACAAAGATTTCATCGAGGTGAACACGAATCCTTATGCTGTCTCCGAAATAGATCCTGCACTTCTGTTCGCGGGGGCACAACGTACACACCTGGGTACATGGTCAGCCGAGCACACCATCGTTCAGCATTTTGTTTGTCCGTATAACACCGGTGCAAATCTTGGCTTCAACTTTAATGAAGATATAGATCTCATCTGTAATCCGAAGTGGGATCAGTCCTATCCGACTACGATCCGAAACCTGGTTCAGGCCATGAACATTCTCGGAGACGATACCGAGCGTATTAACCTGATGAGTATGATTCGCATCTGGAAGGCGCAAACGTTCATGGGTGTAGTAGATGAATATGGCGATGTACCATACTTCAACGCAGGCAAAGCTGTACAGTTAGAATACTTTCCGGCTTACGATGACGATGCTGCAATCTATGAAGACTTGTACAAAGAGATCAAAGAAGCATTGGCTGCATTTAATACCAGTGCCGATTATGTTCCGGAAGATTTATTTTATGGCAAGAACAGTCTAAGCCCCGCTGCTGATGCACCTGCGCAAATAGCGAAATGGAAAAAGCTTGGCAACTCATTGTTGCTCCGGTTGGGAATGCGATATACCAAAGTAAATCCAGGCAAAGCAGAAAGTATAGTTAAGGAAGCTGTTGCAGGCGGAGTGATGACTTCTAATGCAGACAACGCCTATGTAAAATATGGAAACGGAGCTGTGCATGCTGATAATAATAACCTTCGGAATTTTTCGCAATTCAACTATGCAGCAGAACCATTTGTTGATCAACTTAAGACAACCAACGACCCGCGCGCACAATATATACTCGCCACTTTCCAGGATCCCGGTGCAGTAGTAAACGACACAGATCCGGATACTGAGCTTGCCAACCAGTTTGGTGTTCCCATTGGTAAAACAAGTATAGAGCTCGGTGATCCGAACGGACCTTATCGGGGTGCCAGAGGTGCCGGACTCAATTACTCTCAAATGAACATCTGGATCGTAGCGTCACCATCAGCACCGGAGTTCTATGTAACCTATGCGCAAACATCTTTACTGTTAGCAGAGGCCGCAGCAAGAGGATGGGTTGATGGAGATGCACAGACGTATTATGAAGAAGGTATAAAAGCAGATATAGATACATATTCATTCTATCCGCAAGCCACACCCATTGCCGAAGAGGCAATCGATATATACCTGGCTGAACCCGGAGTAGCCTTTGATGAAGCCAACGCACTTGAACTCATCAACACACAATACTGGGTGGTCAATCTTAGAAACGGTACGGAAGCGTATGCCAATTTCAGAAGAAGCGGTTATCCGGTTTTAAGTCCGAATCTCTTTAACACCAAGTTGAATGGCGGCTTTGCCAGAAGAATGTCTTTCCCTGATCGTGAAGCCTCTGCCAATGCAGAAAGCTACGCAGGTGGTGCGGCTGCTATCGGTGGAGATAATTTACTCTCACGGGTCTTTTGGGACATCCAATAGATATATATATATCCTGAGTATATATAGATATAGCTATAAAACAGGTTTCTTTCATTTAGGTTTGGTTGAAGGCGACTGATGTATGTCAGTTGCCTTTTCTTCACTTCATGTTAACATGATACTGCTTTCCCCTGCAATCAAGACTCTTAAACCACCAACATATGAAACAAAATACCTTCATCATAATTACACTGTTATGGTCTTCTTTGATTTTGATATCGTGCTCCGATGATGATTCAGGTGACGATACGCAAGGTATAATTGCAACCGATGCTCAACTCGTGAACTATGGTACCGGCTACTCGTTCACGGAAGGTCCTGCTGTTGACAAGAGCGGGAATGTTTTCTTTACGGATCAACCCAACGACATCATTTACAAGTGGGATGCAAATACCCGCGTGGTATCACCTTTCCTGGAAGAGACAGGTCGCGCCAATGGAATGGCCTTCGATAAAGACGGCAACCTGATTGCTTGCGCAGATATGCACGGTGAGATTTGGAAAATTGCACCCAATGGAAGTCATACAGTTCTTGCCGATAATTACAATGGTAAACTCCTGAATGGTCCCAACGATGTTTGGATCAACCCGGTAACAGGTGGTATGTATATCACTGATCCGATGTTCCCGCGCGACTATTGGGACGAAGATGATCCGCGCAAGTTCAATAACCCCGCGTGGCCACCAACGCATTCTGAACAAGCCGATGAAGGTAAAGGAGGACATGTATACTACCTCGCACCGGGCGCGACCGAATTGGTGCGCGTAACAACGCAATCAGAATGGGATGCAGACTCCTGGCCCAACGGTGTAGTAGGAACTCCTGACGGAAAAAAGTTATATATAAACAAATGGGCAGGCGATAACATGGGGGGCACGTGGGTGTTCGATATCAATGCAGACGGATCACTGTCAAACATGAAAGAGTTTACGGACATGGGTGGAGATGGTATGTCGATGGATGATCGCGGAAATATATACATCAGCAATGGATTTGGTGTGGTTGTATTCGATTCATCCGGCAAAGAACTCGTCAGGATTTTTACAGGCGGTGGTGCAACCAATAATGTATTTGGCGGAAGCGATGGCAAAACACTTTTCATCACAGGCCCTATCGATAAAGTAAATGGACTGAAGATGAATGTAAAAGGCGTTGAAAAATTCTGAGAGATCGAATCAGTCCTGGGAAGTCGGTTGTATAAAATTCTCCGCTGACTTTTATTAGAAGCATTCGTTACGTTCTCAGTCGTTATTGCTTTACTCCATATACAAATCACAGACGTTAACTTTTAAGAATAGCATGTCCAGGAATTTTTTATTGATTTTGTTTTCTATAGTGTTGGCCATGGGTTTCATGGTGGTCACACTCATTGATGCACATACCTATGCAGGATGGTTGCTGATGGTATTTTTCGTTTCCGTTGCTGCTATACTCAGGCGTTATGAACTTTTAAAAGGTTACGCATTTACCGTAATGATTCTTGCCGCGGTAAGTTTAGCGATGTACTACCCGCAGTACTTCGTGTCAGTAGGTAATGTCAAGCTTTCTATACTCATTGTTCCGCTTATGCAGATCATCATGTTCGGTATGGGCACCGGTTTAAGCGTGCGCGATTTTGTTGCTGTGATCAAAATGCCGAAGGGTGTTATTGCAGGTGTATCGTGTCACTACCTCATCATGCCGTTTGTTGCTTTTCTCATTACGCGGATCTTTGCATTTGAAGATGAAGTAGCCGCAGGTATAATTCTGATCGGCAGTTGTCCGAATGGACTGGCATCGAATGTAATGACTTACCTGGCACGAGCCAACCTAGCTTTATCCGTCACGCTTACGGCTATATCTACTTTCATCTCACCGTTGGTAACGCCACTGTTCATGCAAGTGTTTGCAGGCCAATATATACATATAGATTTCTGGGCGATGGTATGGGACATCACCAAAATTGTAATTATACCGGTTTGTGCCGGACTTGCTTTCAATAAATTTCTGCACGGACGATTCAAGGTACTGGACGATATCATGCCAACCATTTCCATGATTGGAATCGGGTTGATCATTGTGGTGATCACGGCCGCAGGTCGCGATGCACTGCTGGTCGTTGGTGGCTATCTGATACTCGCGGTACTGATCCATAACCTGAGCGGATACTTCTTCGGCTATTGGTCTGCGCGGATGCTGCGCATGGAGGAAAAGGATTGTCGCACGATCGCGATTGAAGTTGGTCTTCAGAATGCAGGACTTGGTTCAAGCCTGGCCCTGGCAATGGGTAAGCTCGCAACGGTAGGGCTGGCGCCTGCCGTGTTTGCTCCGATCATGAACATCACGGGATCTTCGCTGGCACTCTGGTGGCGCGGACGACCTCTGCCGGATACGAATAAAGTTGAAGAGACCGCAGACGACAATCAAATTCAACATGCCAAAACATAATGAGACAACTATGACGAATACAAAATATATACTTGCTGTCTTTTTAATTCTTACTCATCTTTTACCCGGATATACACAACAGATATCGAAAGATGAACTCATTTTCCTGACTCCCGAATGGAAAGGTGAGCGTTACGCTGATGGCCGGCCGAAAGTGCCGGATGCTATACTGGATCGCATGAAGCTTGTGACGCTGGAAGAAGCGTGGGCCGTGTTGCGTAACGAGAACTACAAATTTCAGTTCGAAGGCGATTGGATGACCATCAATCCGGATAGTGTGTTAGTAGGGAGAGCTGTAACAGCGACTTTTATGCCCGGCCGCCCGGATATACATCGGGCCATTGATGACCGTGGCCACACGCGCGATGGACGAATCAAATCGCAGAACTCATGGCCTATAGATATGCTGACAAAGCGTGATGTATATGTGGTTGATCAGTTTGGTGCCCATGAAGATGGCCCGACTATAGGAGATAACCTGGGTAACTCGATTTTCGCCAAGACGGGTAATGGCATAGTATATAACGGTGCTGTGAGAGACGTCAACGGTTTAAAAGAGATCGGTTCATTTACATCTTTCTTTCGCAGCTACCATCCATCTCATCACCTGAATGATCCGAAGGGACAACTGAACACAACCCTGGTAGGCATCAATACACCCACGCGCATCGGTAAAGCTACCGTTATGCCGGGCGATGTTGTGCTCGGCCGTAATGGTGGTGTCATCTTCATTCCCGCTCACCTTGCAGAGAAAGTCGTGAAGACATCGGAAGTTGTTCGTCTTCGTGATATGTTCGGACACCAGCGGCTTCGCGAGCAGAAGTATACCCCAGGTCAAATCGATACACGTTGGTCGGATGAAATTGAAAAGGATTTTTCGCAGTGGCTTCGCGCTAATTCAGACAAGCTCCCGGTGCCGAAAGAACAGATACAGGAATTATTGAAGCAACGTACCTGGTAGATAAAATAAACAATGCTATAGATGTCAACTACAAAATCAAGACGCGCATTCTTCAAGAGTGCCGTGACCGCTGGTGCCATGCTGGCGCCCTTGGGTACAACGTTTGGTAACAGCCTTCTGCAGGCTGTAGACCGAAGTAATACATATTCAAAACCTGCAGACTTAAAAATCACGGAAGTCCAATGCGCTTTTATCAAATATGGAAGCAGCTTGTTTGTGAAGATATATACCGATCAGGGTATATATGGATGTGGGGAAGGTGTTGATGCCGTGGCAGGCACGTATCACTTTGTGAAAGCGTTGGAGTTTCGGTTAAAAGGTAAGAACCCGCTGAACGTTCATCGCATCTTTGATGATCTTCGGAAGTCCGGTATATTTCAGGGCGCACAAGCCGGAATGTACATTGCCGTGCTCTCTGCCGTTGAGACCGCGCTTTGGGACATTGCCGGAAAAGCATTGGGTGTACCGGTATATCAATTGCTGGGTGGAAAGTTCCGTGACAAGATCAGGGTATATTGCGACACCGCGTTGTATCAACGAAATCTTCCAACACCACAAGACTTTGCCAAGTCAGCATTGGAAGCAAAGAAGATGGGGTTTAACGCCATCAAGTTTGATCTTGACCAACGAAACGACCCCACGAAATATGATAGCTACAATTGGACGGCAAGCCCCGGAGAATTGAAACGCATGGTCGACCAGGTTACAGCCGCACGTGAAGCCGTTGGACCGGACATCGATATATGTTGTGATATGCACGGACGATACGATGCCGTAACCGGCCAGCAGATAGCCAAGCGACTTGAACCACTTAACCTGATGTGGCTGGAAGAACCTATACCTGCCGAGAATGCAGAGGCCTATAAAATAATTTCAGATTCAACCAGTACACCGATTTGTGCCGGTGAAAATTTATACCTCGCGTATGGCTTCAGGCGATTACTTGAACTAGGCGCAGTCGATATCATTATGCCAGACTTGCAGAAAGCAGGCGGACTGGGAGAGGGCCAACGCATTGCAAACCTCGCGAGTCTATATTATGTTCCTTTTGCACCACACATGGTTGCATCGTTTCTCGGGGCGATGGCGTCATGTCATGTTTGTGCGTCCGTTCCGAATTTCATGATCCTCGAATGGCAAATGTATTTTCATACCGATCCGATGTATAAAGAAATTGTGAAGTATGATGGACCGATGGTAGAAAATGGATTCATTACACTCTCGGAGAAACCGGGTATAGGAGTTGATATTAACGAAGAAGGAATGAAGAAATATGCTGCGCCCGGTTATCCATTCTTTAAGTAACAGGTTTACGAATAACTGACGTTGATAGTAATCGCCATCAACGTCAGTTATCGTATCATATAGTCAAGTAATAATACACCAATCAATCCGATGATTGAAACAAGTGTCTCCATCATCGTCCAGGAGCGAAAGGTGTCTTTAATCGTTAATCCGAAGTATTCTTTGAAAAGCCAGAAGGCTGTATCATTTACATGCGAGCAGAATAAACTTCCTGCCCCGATCGAGAGCACAAGTAAATTGGGATCAACGTAGGTTTGTTGTGTTAGCGGATATACCACACCGGCAGCCGTTAGTCCTGCTATCGTAGCGGAACCAAGCGCAAGTCTTAGTACAGCTGTTATCGTCCACGCTAAAATGAGAGGCGGGAAGTCCAGTTGTTTGAATGCATCGGCAATATCTTTACTTACGCCACTATCAAAAAAGATTTGTTTCAGGATACCCGCACTTCCGATGATCAGCAAGACCATCGCTATATCTTTCACCGCTTCTCCATAGATGCTCATGATCGATGATAATTTCTTACCCATGCCAATGCCGAGGCTATACGTCACAATTACAATGGTTAACAGCATGGCTTGATTAGGTTCAGCAACAAACGAAAAAACGCGTTGCGCTATAGCATGCTCAGAAAAGATACGCGACAGGAGTGTAGTTATACCAATCAGTAAAACCGGTAAAAGTGATGAAACTAAACTATTTACTGCGCCAGGTAATTCATGGTGTGGTCTCTCTACGCATAGTGATACCGTTGCAGGTCTCGCAGGAATGTTGCGGATGGTTGTTGCAAACAACGGACCTGCAAGAATGATGGCCGGTATAGCAATGATAATTCCATAACCGAAGGTTGTTGCTATATCGGCATTGAACTGAACGACAAGCGCAATGGGCGATGGGTGAGGGGGAAGGAAACCATGCATCACCGAAAGAGAAGCTAACATCGGAAGTCCTACATAGATCAGCGGCAGCTTGTATTGATAGGCTACTGAAAATATAATCGGAATCATGAGCACGAAGCCAACATTATAGTATAGCGGAATGCCTACGAGAAAACCTGTGATGCTCATGGCCCACACCAAATGCCGTGTGCCGAAGAACTGTTGCATCATAAGTGTGATGCGTTGTGCTGCGCCACTCTCGGCAACAAGTTTCCCGAGCATCGCTCCGAGTATAATAACAATCACGAGCGAGCCCAGCGTATCACCAATCCCTTTGTTTACCGACTTCGATATATCTTCAACCGGCATTCTCAAGAGCAGGGCAGCTGCAGTACCTACCGTGAGAAATGCAAGAAAAGGATTTACCTTCGCCCAGGTAGTGAGCACAACCAGGCTTACAATACACGCAACAAGAATGATGAATGTCATTTGAGACGGGCGATCAATGAGAATCTCTTGTCACCTTCGACCCGGACTTGCCCACCAGGAAATCAAGATCAGCTCCCTTGTCTGCCTGTTGAACATGGTTAACATATAGATTGACGTAGCCACGTTCTGCAATCGCGGAAGGTTGTTTCCAGTGTTGCCGTCTTCTAGCGAGCACTTCATCAGACACATGCAAGTGTATACGTCTTGCTTCTACATCCAGCTCAATGATATCACCATTCTCAACCAAAGCTAAATTTCCACCAATGGCTGATTCGGGCGATACATGTAGCACTACAGTTCCATAGGCAGTGCCACTCATTCTGCCATCGGAAATTCGCACCATATCCGTAACACCTTTATCGAGAAGTTTCGTTGGTAAAGGCATGTTACCGACTTCAGGCATACCCGGATAACCAACGGGACCTACACTCTTCAATACCATAACACATGTCTCATCAATGTCGAGGTTGGGATCGTCTACGCGCGCATGGTAATCTTCTATATTCTCAAACACAACAGCACGTCCTTTATGTTTCATCAATGAAGGTGTTGCAGCAGAAGGTTTGATGACGGCACCGTTCAATGCAAGATTACCTTTGAGTACTACGATTCCTGCTTCTTTTATCAGTGGACTATCAAAGCAAGCAATCACTTCGTTGTTGTAGCATTCGATCTTGTCGTGTATATTTTCACGATGCGTTTTTCCGTTTACTGTCATCGTGTTCATGTGCAGCACCGATTGAAGTTCTTTCATGATCATAGGTAATCCACCGGCATAGTAGAAGTCTTCCATCAGAAATTTTCCGGAAGGCATGAGGTTTAGTAACAGGGGAATTTTACTTCCGATCTTGTCGAAATCTTCCAGGTTGAGTTCAACCCCGATTCTTCCTGCTATAGCCGTAAGGTGAATGATGAAATTAGATGATCCTCCTATAGCAGCATTTACTTTGATTGCATTTTCGAATGCTTCGCGCGTTAATATCTTGGAGATCTTCAGATCTTCCTTTACCATTTCTACAATGCGTCTTCCGGATAACTGCGCCAGTACTTTTCTGCGGGAGTCAACGGCAGGTATAGCGGCCGCACCTGGCAGCGTCATTCCCAGTGATTCAACCATGCACGCCATCGTTGATGCAGTACCCATCGTCATGCAATGACCCGGGCTGCGCGACATACAACTTTCGGCATGCGAGAATTCGTCATACGTCATTTTTCCTGTCTTGAGTTCATCGGTAAATTTCCAGACTGCCGTTCCCGATCCTATATCTTTACCGCGATGCTTGCCGTTCAACATCGGGCCGCCCGGCACAACCAGTGTAGGTATATCTACACTGGCAGCCCCCATCATGGTAGATGGCGTTGTTTTATCGCAACCGGTAAGCAGCACAACACCATCAAGCGGATTACCGCGAATGGATTCTTCAGCATCCATACTCGCGAGATTCCGGAACAACATGGCAGTAGGCTTCAGCAGTGTTTCTCCCAATGACATGATCGGGAACTCGAGCGGAAATCCACCGGCTTCATATACTCCGCGTTTTACATATTCCGCTATATCACGAAGGTGCGCGTTACATGGCGTGAGTTCAGACCATGTGTTACAGATACCAATGACGGGCCTGCCATCAAAGAGGTCTTCGGGAAATCCCTGGTTCTTCATCCAGCTTCTGTAGATGAAACCCATCTTGTCTTTTTTACCGAACCATTCGGAACTTCTATAGGTCATAGTGGTCAACTTAGAGGTGAGTGTATTTGCCAGGTGTCATGTATAATGATGATAATGATACCTGGTTAGTATAGTTAGTGTATAGTTTCTTTTGTTCGTGTCCCGTTAACGAGTCGCCAGATGCCCAGTGGATTTTCATCTCTGAGTTCGGGTGGCAGCAGAGCCTGCGGCATATTCTGAAGACATACCGCGCGTGTAAAGCGAAATATAGCGGCCGTGCCCACCGATGTACTTCTTCCATCTGTAGTAGCCGGAAAAGGCCCGCCATGCACCATTGCGCTGCAAACCTCTACACCTGTAGGGAATCCGTTGATTACAATCCTTCCGACTTTTTGAGACAATATATCCAGCAGATCCTGATGTGCGACCAGGTCTTCCTCTGTACCCTGTACCGTAGCGGTTAAATGACCGGAAAGATTTCTCGCCGCAGAAAGCATTTCATCTTTACTCTTCATCTCAATGAGTGTGCTTGTAGGACCAAAGATTTCCTCTGCGAGTTGCGGATGACGTTCGAGAACGTCAGCAGTTGTTTTGAACAGTACAGGATGTGCACTGTTATTCATTTCGACTTCTTTACCAAGTGCCAGTACGTCCATCTCAGCTTTATGCCGGGATATACCTTGTGTGTATGACTTGAAGATAGTATCGGTGAGCATGGCACCTCCCGAAGTATTTTCAAATTCTGTTTTGACAGATGCTATAAAGTTGTCGGATACACCGTCACGCTGATACATCATCATGCCGGGGTTTGTACAGAACTGTCCAATACCAAGTGTAACGGAGGCCGCAAAACCTTTTGCTATAGCTTCGTAGTTCTTCTTCATTGCTTGTGGTAATACAAATACAGGATTGGTACTTCCCATCTCTGCATATACCGGTATAGGTTGATCCCGTTTTACTGCGGCATCGAAGAGTGCTTTACCGGCAGTAAAGGAACCTGTTAATCCGACAGCTTTGATCAGCTTGTGCTTCACCAGTTGCATCCCCACTATACTTCCTTCACCATGCAAGAGCGAAAAGACACCGTCCGGCATTTTTGTTTTCCTGGCAGCTTCACGAATGGCCCGGGCCACCAGCTCGGCCGTTGCCGGGTGTGCAGAATGTGCTTTGAAAATTACCGGGCAGCCGGCAGCGAGAGCAGACGCAGTGTCTCCACCGGCAACTGAAAATGCAAGCGGAAAATTACTTGCACCAAAAACAACAACCGGTCCTAAGCCGACATGCATATAGCGGATGTCGGGTTTAGGCAACGGTGTACGGAGAGGATCTGCAAGTTCTATTCGTGCATCCAGCCACGAGCCTTCACGAAGCAGAGATGCAAACATCAGCAACTGATTGATGGTGCGACTTCGCTCACCTTCAATTCTGCCTTTCGGCAAGGCGGTTTCCTGGCAACAAATGTCAATCAGTTGATCGCCTAATGTTTCAATCTCTTTCGCGATCGTCTCGAGAAAGACAGCTTTTTCAACTCCTGATTTTTTGCGATATACCTGGAACGCATCGCCTGCTTTTTCGCAAGCAAGTTCTACTTCGGCTTGTGTTGCTTTATGAAATATATAGTTGAGTTGTTCCCCGGTAGCAGCGTGTGTTGAGCGAAACGTTTCGGTTCCTCCTGCATGCTCATCAAACCCGATGAATTGTTTTCCTTCTATTTGTACCATGGTATATTTTAAGCTACCGTGTTTTCAAGTGTACCAATGTGATCGATCATTATTTTGATGACATCTCCTGCGCGCAACGTGAAGTTGTCGGGAGGAACAACACCCGTGCCCGTCATGAGTAATGCACCATGCGGAAAGCTCAGCTCCTGAAAGAGATAACTCGCGAGTTCAGTATGTTTTCGTTTCATGCGGTTGATCGATATCTCACCGGAGAAAACAACTTCACCGGCCCGATGAATAGATATACGAATCATCGTGTTCGGATCAATCGGATGCTCGGGTATATATAGGCAAGGCCCGATCGCAGCCGCTCCATCGTAGCACTTCGCCTGTGGCAGATATAGTGGATTCTCACCTTCAATATCTCGTGATGACATATCATTGCCAATGGTATAGCCTTCAATAGTTCCGGATGAACAAATGAACAATACAAGCTCGGGCTCCGGTACATTCCATTGAGAGTCTTTGCGGATTCTTACCTTTCCACCGGTGCCCACGGCTCGGTAAGGTGCTGATTTGAAGAACAATTCCGGACGCGGTGCTTCATAAACACGTGCATAAAAATCTCCACCGCCAGCGTCTTTTGATTCTTCCATTCGCGCTTCGCGACTTCGCTGATACGTAACACCTGATGCCCATACTTCCTGTTGGGAAATGGGCGGAAATAAGTTTGCTTCAGTTATACTTACAAGCGAAGCATCAGCATCAAGCGATCTGATTTCTTCGAGTAACTGTGCGAACAGGTTCGAACGATTGACAACGGCATCCCAATCTGTTTTTTCAGAAAGGAAGTAAGCGCCTAAGTGTTCAATGATAATTCCCTTTTTTGTATTATATAGTTTCATACGTGATATTACGGGTTGGATATATTTTGCGTTAGTACATTGGAGGTTGTCTTCAGCAGTGCATCGGGCTGTCCACCGCCAATGCTGATGCTGACAGGCCCCGCTATTGCAGGGAGCTTTACCTTGAACGCTATGTCGCGCGATTCACCAGCGTTCAGATGAATTCGTTTGAATGCCGCTAAAGATCGTATGGTAGACTTTTTACCAACTGTATATTTTGATGAAGTATAAACCTGTGCTACTTCATCTCCTTCACGATTACCGGTGTTTGTTACTTTTGCTACGATGCGAAGTGAATCGCCTGCAAATTTTTCAATACTTAGATTGGAATACTGAAATGTAGTATAGCTCAGCCCATAGCCAAACGGATAGAGTGGCGTACCTGGAAAGTATCGATAGGTTTGAGTCGTAATATGATAATCATCAAAACCGGGAAGTTGATCGGTGGATTTATAAAACGTTACAGGCAGTCTTCCTCCGGGATTATAGTCACCAAATAAAACATCTGCTATAGCACGACCTGCGGCTTGCCCGGGATACCATGCTTCCAGGATCGCTGCAACATGGTCGTTTTCCCAATTGACTGCGAGTGCACTTCCGTTTAACAATACAAGTATAACCGGTTTGCCGAGCGCGGTAACTTCCTTAATCAATTCTTGTTGAGCGAGCGGAAGATCAATCTTCGTTCGGTCGCCACCACGGAAGCCGTCAATCTTTACATCCATCTCTTCGCCTTCCATGTTGGGTGTAAGTCCCATACACATAATTACTACATCTGCCTGCCGTGCTGCGTTGAGTGCATTTTGTTTGAGATCAGGTTTTGGAGCTGCCCACACAAGTTGAACCTGCGCATCCGCAAATGTTTCAATAGCTTCAACAACGATCCTATATCTTTTTCCAGCCTCGAGTGTAACAGGAACAGACTTTCGAAGTCTCGGATCGCCATACTCGTCACGAAAGTGGTATACTGTTTTAGCGACAACGCTGTCATTCAAATATAGCTTCGTGTTACAGGTAGATATAATGCCAAGCTGATACGTTCCCGACAGGGTAGGTCGTAGTTCGCCCGTCCAGCGAACACTGAAGTTGTCATCGTTCATTCCTTGTCGTGGTGCTTTATCAAACCAGTTTGCATCGAGTGTAGGTGTTACGTTGGAAAAGAGTGGTGATCCTGTTAATGTAATGTTGTCGAAGAAGTCTGCTTTCAGTCCAGGCTTGTTGTCATTTGTGAAAAGTATATTTCCAGGGATGGGATAGAACATCGGCATCCCGGTAGCAAGCTCTGATCCCTGCTCAAACAATACCTTCGTGTTGGCAGAGACTTTTTCTTTTATACCTTTCAGTGGTGTTATAGGTTGTGAGGGTACACCGTTGTAATTTCCGAGTAGCATCAACCATTGGTCTGCATTGGGTCCGATCACAGCCATGGAGCGAATATCTTTTTTAAGCGGAAGAATGTTGTCTTTATTCTTCAGCAGCACCATTGATTTACGTGCGGCTTCCAGTGCGAGTACCTGGTGTTCTTTGCTGTCAACAACGGAATAGGGGATCTGCGCAAATTTTACTTTCTCTTTCGGATCAAACATACCAAGTTTAAACCTTGCTGTGAAAAGTCTCTTTACAGCTATATCAATGTCTGCTTCGGTAATAAAGTTTTTATGTACTGCTTCTTTTAAATTTTGATATACCTTTCCGCATTCAAGATCAGTGCCTGCCTTCACTGCGATGCTGGCAGCTTCTTCCGGTGTAGGAACAATTTTGTGGTATTTATATATATCGGTGATGGCTTCGCAGTCGGACACGATGAAACCGGTAAAGCCCCATTCGTTACGAAGTATATCACTGAGTAATCGCGGACTGCCACAACAGGCTTCGCCATTGTATCGGTTATAGGCACACATCACCGAGTAAGGTTTTCCATTTTTGATGGCCATCTCAAAATGCGGGAGGTAGGTATCGCGCAGATCCTGCTCGTTCGTCTCGGCATTGAAGGAGTGACGTTCCGGCTCTGGTCCACTGTGTACTGCGAAGTGTTTTACCGTAGCTATAGTCTTGAAATAAGTCGGATCGTTGCCTTGCAAACCTTTAATGAATTCAGTCGCCAGTGTTCCGGTAAGAAGCGGGTCTTCACCGTAGGTTTCCTGACCACGACCCCAGCGCGGATCACGAAACAGGTTAATGTTAGGACACCACAACGTAAGGCCCTGGTAAATGAACCGTTTATCTTTCTCAACAAAGTTGTGATGTTTGGCGCGCGCTTCATCCGCAATTGACGTTGACACGCGGTATATCAACGCATCATCCCAGGTTGCACCCAGGCCTATAGCTTGCGGAAAAACGGTAGCCAGACCCGCACGTGCAACACCGTGCAATCCTTCAGACCACCAGTTATACCGTGGTATACCAAGTCGTTCAACGGCCGGGGCATCGTTCATCATCTGCCCGATCTTTTCATCTAATGTCATGCGTGCTACAAGATCATTGACGCGTTGGTCGATGGATAACCTGGTATCGAGGAATGGATATGTGTCTGCTGATTTTTGTGGACGACAATCAGTCGCCAATAAGCAGGATAGGATGAGAACAGTGACAGGGTGTTTTATATACAGGCGACTCACAGGTTTACTGGCTTGTTCGTGCAAACTGTTCAGACCGTTGTCCGCAAACTACCAAAAATCGCCACTGTTGAATTTTAAACACCGATTGCGACAACGATATTATTTATAAAAATTACACCTCACAATGCTTGTTAAGAGCAATGTTTTTTTAAGATTTGTTGTGGAGCCTGTCATGAACTAAAGAGAAAATCCGATTTCTAACAGTCAACTTTTAAATGAACCAGTTTTACTTTCATCACGAACATTCATCGGAACTGGCAGGTTTCCCACACATCAGTGAAATCGGAATTCGGAAAATAACAAACATTCAACTCGACTCACTCGTCACCACCACCACCACGAGCATACGGATATACTATATTCTGGATGGTAAGTTTGAATGGAGTATCAATGATCGTTGCTATGTTCTTTATCCCGGTGATCTGGCCATTATACTTCCCGGTCAGAAGTTCGGGGGGGCAAGAGGTTTTATGGATATAGGCACCGTGTGCTGGCTCTCGCTGGAGGTTAATCAAACGGATCAGCATAAAAAAATGATTGTTGGTAACTGGAGTGGCTTATCCAAAACAGAGCGACTAACCATCAGTAAAATTTTGCAACTTAATAACACCTCCGTTCTGGTGAGAGTGAAGGATGCACATACGATTCTTCAGACGATCAAAGATGAATTATCCCAGCAAGAAGTCGCTTATGCAACGCGCGTGAATCATCTTATTGATGAACTCCTGATATTGATTGTGAGACAGTCAACCTACCAGATGAATTTGAGAAGAGACTTCCCTCAAACATTCACGAAGCTGGAACAGACTTTACGCGAGGACCTGGCGCGCCAATGGACGGTAGAAGAGATGGCTGCACTGATCGGCTTGGGCACAACAGCGTTCTCGGAGAAAGTAAAGAACTATACCGGCTTTTCTCCCCTGAACTACCTGATCAACATTCGTATTTCAGAAGCCATAAAATTATTAAGGCGACAGGAGATGAGTATAACAACCATTGCATTGGAGACTGGTTTTTATTCATCACAGCATTTTTCAACAACGTTTAAAAAGCTTACGGGCTATACACCTATAGAATTCAGAAAGAAGACATGACAACACTAACTCGATCGAACATGGAATGTATAATTACTATAGAGCTGGGAACAAATGCAGTGCGTGTCTTTGCGTTTGATCTGGCAGGAAATGTAGTAGCATCATCGAAGGGATCCTATCCAACGTTTCATAGTCAGCCCGATTATAGCGAGCAGGATCCCGAGCAGATTTTCATCACCATGCTATATGTACTCAAGAATCTGATCACCGAGAAATTGCATCCAAAGAAATATGATATCCGTTCGATCTGCTTCTTAGCTTCGATGCACAGTCTGCTCGCCATAGACAAACACGGAGTTCCGCTTGGAAATCTTATTACGTGGGCTGATAACCGCGGCAAGAGAGAAGCCAATGATCTGAAGAATTCTGATTTTGGTAAAGTGATTTACAATGCAACGGGTACACCTATACACCCGATGTCTCCGCTGGTAAAGATTGCATGGCTGAAAAATCATGATCCGGAACGATTCAATAAGGCATATAAATTCCTGTCGATGAAGAGCTATATAGTGCAACAACTCACGGGCGAATATGTGATTGACTATAGCCTGGCTTCAGCAACGGGATTATTAAATATTCATACCATCGCGTGGGAATCGCAGTCGCTTGACTTTGCAGGCATCACATCAGAACGGTTGCCGCAGCTTATGTCTGTGTTCAGCTCGCCGGGTAAACTTCGAAAGGAGTTTCAGACTTCGTTAGGATTGTCGCCTGATACACGAATCATGATTGGTTCAAGCGATGGTTGTATGGCAACACTCGGGGCTGGTATATGGCGTGAAGACAAAGCGACTGTAACGATAGAAGACAGCGGAGCCGTGCGTATTGTGGGCAAGGAAGTATTGAAAGATGAGAAGCAACGTTTCTTTAACTACCTGATTACAAACAACTGCTATGTTTCCGGTGGACCGACCAATAACGGTGGCGTTGTATTCGAGTGGTTTGCCAAACAATTCGGTGACTTCAGTGTGCCTTTCGATACGGAACAAATCATAGAGGGATTGATCCGCGATGCATCCAATGTAAGCGCAGGCTCTAATGGACTACTATATTTACCGTATCTTCTAGGCGAGCGCGCACCCCTTTGGAATGCCAATGCGCGCGGATCTTACTTCGGTATAAACATCAAACACGAACGGTCACATTTCATTCGTGCAACGATCGAAGGTATACTATACGAGATCTATAGTATAGGAAAAATATTGCAGGAGCATCGTGAGATCAACAGCCTTTCGGTTAACGGTAGTTTTGCAACAATACCTTTCTGTACTCAGCTTATGGCCGATATCTTTAACAAGCCTGTACATACCGTTGCGAATTTTAGCAGCGCAGCAAGAGGAGCGTTCCTGCTGAACGCGATTGACATGGGCATCTATCCGAACCTCGAGGCTGCAGCCGGTAGTACACCTTTCCAGGAAACGATCCAGCCGAGACAGCAGGATCACCAGGTATATGCCCGTTACTTTAAGATCTTCGAAAAACTGAGTGTTAAGTTAGAGGAAGAGTTTGAAGAAATTGCCAATCTGCAGCAAGGTGTTGAGTGAGTAATTCAATCGCCATGTTCGAAAATTTGCCATGCTTGATTTGAGACACGCCATACAGCGTCTCATTCATATATATAAATCGTCTCACCGGTATCACGGGTGCATTAAAATATCAATAAACTGTGCATTTGGAAGCAGATATGCGTGTTGGACGCATTTCTATGTCAGTATTATTACGGAGTCGCAAGTCTATAACCGCAGTCTATCTTCGGCAGTAAATTATCAGTTGCCAAGGCAGCTCAATGTGTACATCATTGCTAATAACAATGGGTTGGATGATAAGAAAGATTGCAGCAGACAAGATTTTATCATTGCGGAAAGATGTATACCTATATTCTTCTGTAAGAGTATGGGCTTACCAGATCTTCGTGCATGTCAGCGTACAAAACATGTTCAGGATTTGTGTTGTTGGTATTCTACTACTGTCATTGTTCCGGAGCACGGAGGCTTTCACACAGTCGCCAGTGGAGAAAGTTAAATTCTCAACGATAACGGCAGCATTGTCAAATCCTCATGTATCATGTATACTCCAGGACTCCCGTGGCTTTCTGTGGATCGGCACTGAAGATGGACTTAACCGATTTGATGGCTATGATGTTACTGTATATAGGAATAACACCAGCGACACAACAAGCCTTTTGAAGAATGCCATTATCAAAATATATGAAGACAGTCGTGGTTTGTTATGGGTAAGCACAGGTAACGGTGGACTTCACGTCTATAATCGCGAACAGGATAATTTTAGAAGACTATCGCAATATTCATTCAATTGTGAAATTACGGAGTTTCATGAAGATAGCACGAGTGTATGGCTTGGCGGTGTACGCAATCATAAAGCTTTTGTGGAGCGAATAGACAAGGCCAATGGACGTAGGCAATACTATAATTTCTTTGATTCCTGTCATCCTGTTCGGTCACTTATTCGGATATCCGATCACGAGTTCTGGGTAGGTATTCATGAAAATGGTCTTTTTCGCTGGGATTTGAATAAGAATACACTCAGCAGGAAAGGCCCTTCGTTAAAATTGCGCGAGGTAATAAAAGGCGGGCCCCGTGATCTATGGATCGCTACTGATGCCGGCCTATATAACTATGATGTATACACCAATAAATATATAGTTTATAATACACACACTATTCCCGCATTGCCGGTAAATAATATACTACATCTTTCGAAGGAACGTAATTATCTCTGGATCGGTACCGAGAATGGCGGGCTGTGCAGATTGAATACCATTACCAATGAATTGTTAACCTTCCAGGCAAACACGAATGACCAGGAATCATTTGTGGATAATTCTATTCATGCGCTCTATAGCGACCGGCAGGGACGGGTATGGATTGGGACTTATTCCAACGGTATAGCTGTAATGGACCGTTTGAATCAGAAATTTATGCGAATAGATATACCCTTGAAGAATGATGTCGTTAATGCGATTCTGCTGGATTCGAAAAAACGGTTGTGGGTTGGTACAGAAGATGGTCTTATTGTGAAGTCAGCGCAAGGTGTAAAGCGTTACAAACATACAGCTGCTAAAGAAAGCCTCGGAGCGAATCCGGTACTGGCAGTTTATGAAGACAGGCAACATCGTGTATGGATTGGTACGTGGGGAGGCGGACTCGACCGTTATGATGAGGTTCACGATCATTTCATCCACTATATGCCGGATGTGAAACGTAAAGACGCTCTTTCCAATCCAAATGTATTTTCAATATCTCAATCAGCTAAAACGCAGGAGTTGCTGGTAGCTACCTACGGAGGACTGAATATACTCTCGGATGTAAATTCCGGATCATTCAAGCACGTTTATGAGAAACGGTTTGGGTTTAATAACTATACGCGCAAGATATACCAAGATAAAAAGGGAAATATATGGGTGGGAACTATTGAAGAGCTGTTGCGATATGATCCTGCACGGAAGGAAATGGTCCGGTTCGAAACTACTACGGATTACGACTCCATACAAGTAGGCGGTTTGTGTAATACCATGCTGGAAGATAGTAAGGGGCGACTCTGGGTAGGTACGCAGAAAGGTTTACACCTTATTGAGGAAGGCAAATTCCGGAGAAGATATACCATTGACGATGGATTGCCGGATAATATAGTGCAAGGTATAGAGGAAGATAAGGCAGGCAACCTGTGGCTAAGTACGCAGACCGGGATATCAAGGTTTAATCCAGCCGGTGGAGCGTTTAAAAACTTCGATGCAGCAGATGGTCTCTCCGAAAATAATTTTAGACCAGGGGTTTGTCTTCAAGATGAGGCGGGGAATATTTTTTTTGGTGGTAAAGGTATCTGCGCCTTTAATCCTGATAGTATACGGAGCAATTCATTTATACCCGAAGTTTTTATTACAGAACTGCGCATCGGCAACCAGCCGGTGAAACCGGGAAATTTTGATGGCATATTAAAGCGGCAGATCCTCGAAACCAGTACGATAACGTTGCCTTCTGACTATAATTTCTTTTCACTAAAGTATGTAGCATTAAACTTTACGGCTACCGATAGAAACCAATACGCTTTTATGCTGGAAGGTTTTCATACCGATTGGAATTATGTTGACGGCCAAAGAACGATGATGTTCACAAACCTCGATCCGGGTACATATACTTTTAAAGTAAAAGCCCGGAATAAAGATGGCGTGTCGAATGAACGAGGAGCAACATTAACAATTCATATCCAGCCACCGTGGTGGCGCACCTGGTGGGCCATGCTGATCGGTATAGTATTATTGATCACGGGACTTATGTCATTCTATAAATTGCGGGTTCGGAGCATCGAGAATCGGAATGCGATACTGGAGCACCAGGTAAAGAGACGAACCGAGCAACTGGAGCATCAAAACAGAAATCTGCTGCATAGTCAGGAAGAACTCCTGCAGAGTCAGGAAGAGATCTCTGCGCAACGGGATATAGTATCAGCACAGATTGTTGAATTGCAGGAAGCGCGACTGATCATTGAGAAACAGAATCGGGAGATAATGATTCGAAATGAAACGTTAGAGGCTGAGGTTGAAGAACGCACACGTGATATAGTGGAGTATAATCAGCAACTCGAGCAGTTCGCATTTATCTCTGCGCACAATTTACGTGCTCCGGTAGCCAGAATACTAGGCCTTGGCAATGTACTGGAGATGTGCAAGAGCGATCTGCAGGAGACACGAATGATTACTGAAAAACTTGTATTCACCGCACGGGAGCTAGACAGGGTCGTTAAAGATTTAAATACCGTTTTGGAGATCCGTAGAGATTCTACATCCGTGATCGTGCCGGTTGACCTTCAGGAAGAATTACATCTTATAAAGATGGAACTCGAGAAGGAGATACAGGACACCAAGACAACTGTCATTGAAAATTTTTCGAAGGGCAGTACGATGCTTGCTGTTAGACCCTATGTGCACAGTATACTAATGAACCTGGTCAGTAATGCAATCAAGTATCGCCATCCCAACCGAAGACCTGTTATAGCGATACATTCTGAAGTAGTTGGCAATCAGTTTAGCTTAACCATTCAGGATAATGGTTTGGGTATGGATTTGAATTTATATAAAGACAAACTCTTTATGCTCTATAGGCGATTTCATTTACATGTGGAAGGAAAGGGTATTGGATTATTCCTGGTAAAGACGCAGGTTTCTGCTATGGGTGGTAAGATTGATGTAATGAGTAGTCCGGGTGAAGGTACTTGTTTTTACCTGTCTTTTAAACTTGGTTGAGCGCGTGTACTATCAGCTTGCCCGGGGCATTGAAATATACCATGCCATGGTATAGCTATTGGGAACAAACTGTTTAAACGGATAATACAATCGTCTTGATTTTAGCTGTAAACTTTATACTATATCAAGCGTGTTCCCGGTCGAACACGCAGATTTTCGCTGGTTTTTATACTCTTGCACCAGTTCTTTGGGACTTTCGATGTCCATCAGACTGGTGTCCGGAACATACATTGCGAATTCGTTTTCCGTGAGCACGGAGGATGTTGAAGACTTTTTAACCCAGACATCATGCGCCTGATTTTTACAACCATGTTGAAGACCTTCGCAGCAATTTTACTCTTTTTAGTTGCTTCGATAGAAGGACGATCTCAAACCGAAACCTATAGCTGGAAGAATGCACCGATTGGAGGTGGTGGATTTGTGACCGGAATCATTACCCACAAAGCATCAGGCGATATGTATTGCCGTACCGATGTAGGCGGAGCTTACCGCTGGGATGCCGCCAACAGTAAATGGGTTCAACTGATGGACTGGATCAATGAGTCGGAGAACGGATTTATTGGCGTTGAGGCTCTGGCATTGGATCCGCAGAATCCCAATAATATATATATGCTCTGCGGTACCTCCTATATCAACAACGGAAGAACGGCTATATTGAAATCCACCGACAAGGGGAATACATTCACGTATACCGATGTTACTTCTAAATTTAAAGCACATGGAAATGGCAGTGGTCGTGGTAACGGAGAACGTCTTGCCGTAGATCCGAAAAACAGTAATATACTATTCTGTGGAACCAGGGCCAACGGATTATGGAAGAGTATAGATGCCGGTGTTACCTGGAACCTTGCCTGGAGTGGTGTAACGACTACGCCGAATGAAAACGGAATATGCTTTGTCATTTTTGATCCCTCCGGCAACATAGCAGGTGGAGCAACTCAAACTATATATATAGGTGTTTCACGTACAGGGGGCGCAAATATTTACAAGAGCACCAACGGAGGCGCAACCTTTACCGACATTTCGGCAACTACCGGCTTTATGCCGCACCGGGCCGCACTGCAGGGAACTACCCTGTATGTTACTCATGCTGATGATGCTGGTCCGGCATCCAGTGGTGGACTAGGCAAGGTATATAAACTCAACACATCAACAGGCGCGTGGACCAACGTTACGCCTGCTCATTGGCAGGACTATCCATACGGAGGTGTAAGTATAGATCCTAATAATGTTAACAGGGTATTGGTGTCCACGTGTGGCATGTATTGGAACAACCAGTTCGGTACGGGCTGGGGAGATTTTATTTTTCTCTCTACCGATGGAGGATTAACCTGGACACTTAAAAACGGAACCAATGCCACTTATGATGCCAACGGTATGGGATGGACAGAGGGAGGAGCGGTCAACTGGATGGACTGTATTGAGTTCGATCATGCTGATCCGTTAAAAGTGCGTGTGATAGGAGGGGGCGGAGTATATACTTGCTCCAATATTGCAGCAACAAATCCATCCTGGAAATATGATGTGATAGGAATTGAAGAGACAGCTTTCATAGACGGAATAAGCATTCCCGGAGGTCCGCTTATTTCTTCTTTCGGAGATGTAACGGGCTTTGTGCATGAGCCGCTCACTTCGTATCCGTCAAAAAAACTTACACCTTCCGATGGGAATAACCATAGCATCGCGTATGCAGGCAACAACACAAACAAGGTGGTAAGAGCTTCTAACGGAGGCAACGTTATATACTATTCCTCTGATAAAGGTTCCTCATGGACCGGGGCTGCTACGAACAAGGGCTCTGCAGGAAGGGTAGCGATCAGTGCAGATGGAGTTACTATACTGCATTGTCCTGCGTGGTCATCCACAACATACTATACTACCAATAATGGAGGAAGCTGGTCAAGCTGTTCGGGCGTATCGCTGGGAGATGCTATTCCGGTGGCAGACCCGGTAAACGCCAATTACTTCTATATATATAATCCAACGAATGGTCAAATGCTCCAAAGTTCTAATAAAGGAGTCACGTTTACACTCGCAGGTACACCGGGCCGAACAACTGCGAATCATCCTTGGGAAGCAACGTTGATCCGAACCGTGCCGGGTTTTGAAGGGCATGTGTGGGTGCCTCTTGCTTTCAATGGATTAAAGTACTCCACCGACCATGGTGTGACCTATACAACGATAGCGAATGTAACGTACTGCAAATCGATTGGTATCGGAAAAACCATGCAGGCCGCTAACTATCCCACCATTTTTATCTGGGGAACGGTATCAGGTGTAACGGGCCTTTTCAGATCAACAGATCAAGGCACTACATGGCTCAGGATGAACGATGATGCAAATGAATTTGCAGGTGCACCATTTCTGATCGGAGATATGAACGTTGCCGGAAGAGTATATATGAGTGCGGGCGGTGGAAGAGGTATAATTTACTGGTATGATGTAAATGCCAAGCCGGAACCAGAGCCGGAAACTGTTACGAGCATTCATGATGAAGGCCAGGGTTTACTGATGTATCCGAATCCAACAACATCAACCATTACCATTCCGAATGCCGGTACGTTGCGTAGCGTTACACTTCTCGATGAGCGGGGTAAACGGTTAAGCAGTATTCTTATTCAGGGAGATAATGCAATAGTATCCCTGAAAGATTTGCCTGCAGGAATATATCTTATCGAGTTGGTTGATCAGCAGGGCTCTACAACGATCAGAAGAGCCGTTAAGAAGTGATCATCAAATAAGAATAGGAAATATAGGTTGTCAGGTTCCTAAAATCCTGGTGTGAATTTTTTTTAACGTATAAAAAGACAATATAAATCAATGAGATTGCCCGTACAGATTTTGCTTTCGTTACTAATTTTTTTTCTTCCCGGATATACTCACGCTCAAATTAGTTTGGCTAAAGTGTTTGGCGATGGTATGGTGTTGCAAAGAGGTATAAGAATTCCGGTGTGGGGAAATTCAACTCCGGGTGCACACATCATTGCCAAACTTGGCAACGTACAGGCAACCACAACAGCAAGCAAAGAGGGAAAATGGCAAATTAAATTTCCAGTATTTAAAGCAGGCGGCCCCTATATACTTGAGGTTGCAGAGTCGGGCAAAACCGATTCTAAAATTAGTCTGAAAGGAATTCTTATTGGTGATGTCTGGGTTGCCTCAGGTCAGTCGAACATGGAGTGGCAGGTACAACAGGCACGCGATGCAAAGAAGGAAATTGCAAATGCCGACTTTCCACAAATTCGTTTCCTGGTTGTTGAACACGATAAACAATTAAAACCTCAATCCGACATTCATGCTGGTAAATGGAAGACTTGTGATTCTGTAAATGTGAAGGAGTGGTCAGCGGTGGCTTACTACTTCGCTCGTAAGATTCATGCCGATGAGAAAGTTCCGATAGGAATTATTCAAAGTACGTGGGGTGGCACACCGGTAGAGGCCTGGACGAGCCGCGACATGTTGCTGACATCACCAATTACCAAAGCAAAAACGCTCAGTAATGATACACTTCATTTGGATCGCGAGGATCTTCTGGCCGATAGCTTGAATTGGATTCGTATCTGGGATATAGTTTACAACCCTCAGAATAATACGGATAAAACAGTTCCGACTATTGACTATAATGATGCTAACTGGCCAACGGTTGACATGCCCAAGGTGGTAAAAGATTTTGGAATTGGTAGTTATGAAGGAATGATTTGGTTGCGAAAAAAAGTCACGTTGCCTGAATCATTCACGAAGAAAGATCTAACGATCAGTCTGGGACATCCTGAGATGAACTATTCATTGTATTTCAACGGACAGGAGATTTGCAAGAATATATGGAATGCTCATGCTACTCATTCTTTTACTATACCGGCACATTTGGTGCAACAAGGCGAGAATACGATAGCTGTGAGAATAGCGATGCTATGGGGTGGTGGTGGCTTGAATCCTCCGGCAGAGGATCTATATATTACCGATGGCACTTCTAAATTTTCTTTGGCGGGAAAATGGTTGTATAAAAAAGACCTTGAACCTGCCTTTCCGAAAATGCTCAACTATCAATATTACCCTACCGTGCTTTTCAATGCAATGATATACCCGCTGATCCCGTACGGCATCAAGGGATTTATCTGGTATCAAGGCGAGTCGAATGCTTACGCAGCTTATGACTATAGAACGTTATTTCCGATGCTGATTACAGACTGGCGGCAACGCTGGCAGCAGGGTAATCTTCCATTCCTGTTTGTTCAGCTGGCAAACTATATGAAAACAAATCCACTTCCATCGGAAAGCTCCTGGGCTGAATTACGGGAGGCACAAACGCTGACGCTCTCACAATCTAATACAGGTATGGCTTGTGCCATTGATATAGGCGAAGCGAATGATATCCATCCGAAAAATAAACAGGATGTAGGATACCGACTTGCTTTAGTAGCCAACAACATTGCCTATAAGCACGAGGGGGTTGCGTGCGGCCCGGTGTATAAAAATTACAGAAAGGAAGGCAATCGCATTCGCATCAGCTTTACAAATACTGGTTCAGGTCTTTCTACAAGAGATGGAAAGGGAGTAACAGGTTTGGCAATAGCCGGTAAAGACAAGCAGTTTTATTGGGCCAACGGAATTGTTGAAGGGAATGAAGTTATAGTATATTCTGATAAAGTTGCCGATCCTGTAGCGGTGCGATATGCCTGGGCGGATAATCCCGAATGCAATCTCATCAATTCAGAGCATTTACCAGCTGTCCCTTTTAGAACCGATGAGTGGAAAGGGGTTACTGAAAAATAGATAATTTTTAATATATATCAGGGATGGGTATGGTTGTGCGAAGGTATTTTTACACGACCATACTACTTATAATTACACAGGATTGTATAAATCTATATATAGGCTGCCGGCTATATTTTATGTTACACGACACTGTATCCTTCCAATAATTCTATAAAGGATACGACTGCGATTGATCTAATAATTTCTGTTTGTACAGACTCACCGCTCGCGTTTTAATTACGGTTTATTTTTTTTGCCAGGTGCTACACCCAATTCAGGTTTTTAACCACTTTATAAGACATCTCAATCATGTATATAAATAGTCTCATTGTAACAATTGAGGCGTTGGAATATCTATGCACACAGCCTTAGGAGAGATATCTGCGTGTTCGATGCATTTTGATATCAGTAGTATTACGGAGATTCAAGTTTATAGCCGCAAATTATCTTCGGTCATAAATCAAGGGTGTTATGGCAACTATATATAGGTATACGTCACTCGTAATAACAATTGACTGGACGATGATGCCCGGTTGCCATAGTGGCTTGTTTAAAGATCAGGTAATCATTTAAATTTTAATTATGGCTTTTTCTACTAAATGTACAGAGTGCACGTCTATTGCCATTCGCTGGCAACAGCACGCGGCCTTATTTCGGACACACGTCAAGTTCCGGATGTTTATTTTTTCTATACTGGCAATTTTATCATGTCAGCTAAGTGTAGCACAAAGTTCCCGATTGGTTTCCGGCATAGTAAAAGATACTGCAGGCGTTCCTTTGCCCGGTGTTGCCGTTGCTTTCAAGAGCAAACAAGCAGGAACATATACTGACTCCGATGGCAAGTTTTCGATGCAGGTTCGTAAAACAACCACGCATCTGTCTTTTTCATTTATTGGTTTTGCTACCATTGAAACTGCTATACCGGAGTCTGGCAGTATGACCATTGTGATGGAAGAAGCGGCTGGTCAACTCGATGAAGTTGTTATAGCAGTAGGAAGCCGCGCTGCACAGCGTACCGTTACGGATTCACCACTCCCTATTGATAATATATCCGTTAAAGAACTTCTCGGTACGGGGCAGCTTACGTTTGATAAAGCGTTACAATATAGAGTGCCGTCTTTCAATACCGTGCAGACACCGGTAAACGATGCGACCTCGCTATTAGATCCGTATGAGATCAGGAATATGGGGCCGAGTCGAACGCTCGTTCTTATTAACGGTAAGCGGAAAAATGCAAGTGCCCTGATATATACCCAAACATCTCCAGGGCGTGGAGAAAGTGGTGCCGATATATCCGCTATACCAATAGATGCCATTAAGCGCGTTGAAGTACTTCGGGATGGAGCATCTGCCCAATACGGATCAGACGCCATTGCAGGTGTTATGAATGTGGTTCTGAAAGACAATACCGATGGAGGTTCGTTCACATTCAGAACCGGGATAACATCAAAAGGCGATGGTAAAATGATCGGGTTGAGTTTGAATAATGGTATAAATCTCTCCGGCAAAGGATACATTAACTATACAATCGATCTGTCAAAAGTAGGTCTTGCCAATCGCCCGGGTACAGTAGATGCAGAAGGTGAAGCGTCTGACTTTGGTGCTGATATAAACCAGGTAAAAACTTTCCTTGCTGTTAAACCGGATGCCGGTAACATCAACGGATCACCGGCAACGGCAGCTTCCAAATTCCTGGTGAACGGAGGATTTGATATCAACGAACATGCAGAGCTATATTTCAATGCAGCCTATATTTACAAAAAGGTAAATAGCTTCGCCAATTATCGAACCCCGTATTGGCGACCTACAGATTATGGTTTGCTAACGCCTGCAGGAGAACAATACGCGGGTTACCTTCCTACATTTGATGGCGACCTGAATGATTATAATAGTACCGTTGGTTTCAGAACGAACAAAAACGGATGGAACACCGATGTGAGTTTTACAACCGGTGGGAACAAACAATTATATACGGTCTCCAATTCCGTTAACAGAAATACAGCAGGGCTTACTGATTCACAGGGAAATGTATTGTATAGAGAAAAGAGTCCGATCATATTCAGAGCGGGCGGGTATAGTTTTTCTCACTATGTAGGCAATGTAGATATATCGAGAACAGTGGCTGAGAAAGTACATATAGCATTCGGTTCTGAATTCAGATCCGAAAATTTTGAGATCATCGAAGGTGATCGTGCATCTTATGAAGGCGGTGGCGCAGACTCGTTCGCGGGGAACAGTGCAGAAAATTCTTTCAAGTCAGACCGATATAACTTTGGAGGCTATGTGGATGTTGGTGTCGACTTAACCGAAAATTTCCTGGTGAACGCTGCCGGACGTTATGAAGATTATAGCGACTTCGGTGATGCCTTTGTGTACAAGTTCAGCTCACGCTATAAATTGCTGGATGACAAGATTACACTGCGAGGTTCCATTTCAACGGGCTTCAGGGCTCCGTCATTACACCAGATAAATGTTCAGAAAACGCAGTATGGTTTTGTCCCGGGCCAGGGTATCCAGGTTTCCGGTCTTGTTAACAACGTGTCGCCTCAGGCTAAACTCGTTGGCGTTCCCAGGCTTGACGCAGAGAAGTCTACCAACCTGACAATAGGTATAGGAGCAAAGCCCGGTGAGAATTTCAATTTTACTATTGATTATTACAACATAAAAGTAAAAAACAGAATTGTATTGGGTAATAATATAGGTCCAAGTGGTAATCCGGATGCCCGTTTAGATCAAGTATTGGCGAGTAATAATATTGTAGGACTTAGTTTCTTTGCCAACGCCCTGGATACACGCACCGCTGGTATTGATTTCGTTGCAAGCTATAAGAGCATTGCTGTTGGAAATGGTACTTTGAGATTGAACCTGGCCGGTAACTATACGTTGGAAAACAAAAGAGAAGGCCGTGTAAAAAATCCTGCGATAATTGCTGAAGCGGGACAGACCGTATTGAATGCTACACAGGAAGCATTGATGTTTACATCGCGTCCAAAATACAAGGCGATACTTGGCGCAGACTATACACTTGGCAAGTTTAATTTCACGTTGACAAATACAGCATTCGGACCAACCAAATTCAGAAATGCCGGTATGAATAATAATCTTCAAATAGAGTTTTTAACAAAAGTGGTTACTGACCTCGGCATAAGCTACCAGTTTGATGATGCTGTTTCTGTAACGTTTAATGCCAACAATATTTTCAACGTTTTGCCTGAATGGAAATTTGTTGCGCTCAATGCGGAAGGCAATGCAATTTTGAATGACCCTGCAGCGATCAAGGTTCAGTCTAACCTGGTTACTTTTAATCAGCGATATTCCCGAATGACATACGATGGTTATCATTTTAGTCAACTGGGCAGTATGTTTAATCTCGCGTTAAATGTGAAAATTTAAGAAGTGGTGGAGATACTCGAGGTGCTGTGAAAAGTAACCGCGAGCCCGATAGCAGATATAGTATACCCATGGCAGGTATACTATATCTGTTGTTTTCAGCTTTTACCTAGCGAACTTCTTCGATCACCAGCACTACACTTTTTCTTCCACCGTTAACATCAGGGTTGAAACCGACTTTCATCAGGAAATCTCCGGAATAGATCTGCTCCGGATTGATTGACGATTGTGTGCCGGGATATAGATTCGTCTCCTGTATTTTATAGCGTTTGGTTGCGTCCAGACCTTTCAGTTTTACCGGAAGCTTACTCCATTCGCCAAAGCGGTTCTTCACCAGGTAGTTGAACAGCACAGCCTTTCGCTTGTCGTTCTGCACATATAGTAAAGATGCTATACTTTGCTCTTTCGGATCAGCCAAACGATACAGATCGCCTTGCCATATAACAGG